>JAGDZU010000001.1:0-802626 GCA_049115575.1 Bacteroidia bacterium
ATAACTTCACTACAGCTGCCTTACCAAGGTTTAGCTTCTCAGATGAGAGTACTGTTAATCCAGTATTGGGTAGTTCTATAGTGAGTTGGAATTGGGATTTTAGAAGTCCATTTGCTGTACCACCAACATCTACGGATCAGAATCCAACTACATTCTACAATACAGATACAGCTACCTATAATGTGAAGCTGGTAGTAGAAACCAATTATGGTTGTAAGGATTCAATAACTCATCCAGTTGTTGTTGGGCCAGACTTAATAGTCTATGTACCAAATGCATTTACTCCTAACGGCTTTGGACCTCAACCAAATGATGACTTTAAAGC
This sequence comes from Bacteroidia bacterium, assembly GCA_049115575.1. Taxonomy (GTDB): domain Bacteria; phylum Bacteroidota; class Bacteroidia; order NS11-12g; family UBA9320; genus JAHEKB01. The sequence goes on from JAGDZU010000001.1 coordinate 326, forward strand.
CATCATCTCCGGTGAGAAAACCATGGAAATGTTAATCTTCAACCGTTGGGGTGAAATCATGTTCCAAACCACAGATAAAGACATCGAGTGGGATGGCACCTTCCAAGGAGCACCTTGTCAGCAAGATGTATATGCTTACCAATTAAAGGTAACAGCATTGAACGACGAAGTGTACACCTATACAGGTACAATTACATTGATTAGATAATTATAAATCAACTATAAAAAAAGGGAGGCCAATGGTCTCCCTTTTTTATTGGGTATTAATTGATTTTATATCCTAGAACGGCATGCGCTAGAATGCTAAATTATATAACTTCGTGGCTTCAATTTCTTTGAATGAAAGAAAGCTCGGAGAATCAGGGAATAGTCAACAGATACCGTCAGTTACTTAGGGTTTCTAAATGGTCAAGAAAGAAAGGAGATGGCGCTCAAATTCGTCAAGCCTTTGACTTGGCAATGAAGGCTCATGAAGGGATGCGTCGAAAATCTGGGGAACCATATATTTATCACCCCCTGGCCGTAGCTCGAATAGCCGCTGAAGAAATTGGTCTCGGAACAACTTCTATCATCTGTGCATTACTGCATGACGTAGTTGAAGATACAGACATTACTCTAGAAGACATCAAGGCTCAATTTGGAGAAAAAGTAGCAGATATAATAGATGGTTTAACCAAGATTGCTGGTGTTTTCGAAACCAGTTCACCTCAAGCAGAGAACTATCGCAAGATGTTGCTGACATTGGCCAATGATGTTAGAGTGATTCTGATTAAACTTTGCGATAGGTTGCACAATATGCGAACCTTGGACTATATGTCTGACAAAGGGCAGCTCAAGATAGCATCTGAAACCAGCTTTCTATACGCTCCTTTAGCTCATAGATTAGGGCTTTACGCCATCAAAACGGAGTTAGAAGACCTTTCCCTTAAGTATATGGAGCCTGCTGTTTATCAAGATATAAAGCAGAAACTTAGCGCGACCAAGGAGCAAAGAAGTAGATATATACGATCTTTTATTAAGCCGATCAAGATGGAATTGGAGAGCTTAGGCGTTCCATTTGAAATTAAAGGTCGCTCCAAGTCCATTCATAGCATATTAAATAAGATGCGAAAAAAGCATCTGGAATTTGAAGATGTATATGATCTCTTCGCTATTAGAATAATACTAGATAGTAAACCAGATGAAGAGAAAATGGATTGCTGGAATGTTTACTCTATAGTAACAAGCATTTTTAAACCCAATCCAGACAGAATGCGCGATTGGATTTCTATTCCCAAAAGCAATGGATATGAAAGCCTTCACGCCACGGTAATGGGGCCAAAAGGTCAGTGGGTGGAAGTTCAAATTAGAACAAGACGAATGGATGAGGTAGCTGAAAAAGGTTATGCTGCACATTGGAAGTATAAAGAATCAGCAGAAGGGAATACGAATCTAGATGATTGGGTTGGAAGGATACGTGAGATTCTAGACCAACAGGAGAGCAATGCTGTTGATTTTGTGGAAGAATTCAAGATGAATCTTTTCGCAGAAGAGGTATTTGTCTTTACTCCAAAGGGCGATTTGCGAAAGCTACCCAAAGGAGCTACAGCTCTTGATTTTGCATTTGAAATACATACAGAAATCGGCGCTAAGTGTCTGGGAGTCAAGATTAACGGGAAGTTAGTTCCTTTAAGCTATGAACTTAAAAATGGCGACCAGGTAGAGATACTGACTTCAAACAAACAAACTCCAAATAAGGATTGGCTTGATTTTGTAGTAACAACCAAAGCCCGCACTAAAATAAAGCAGAGTCTGAAAGATGAAAAAAGATCTGTTGCATCTCTGGGTAAAGAATCTTTAGAAAGAAAGTTCAGGTCTGCAGGCTTGGATTACAGTCAAGAACACTTAAATAAATTGGTAGCATATTTTGATGTTCCTGATGAGCTAGAGCTAACCTATTTAATTGGTATAGACAAGATAGACCGAGAGCGAATAAAGTTAAAAGAGATTCTCAAGGATGAGGCCCCTACAACTAGATCTTCATCTAGTAGCCAAGGGTACGACCCAAGTAAGAAAAGATCTACTGATGAGATTATACTTGGTGATGATTCTGTAGAACTTGAATATTCCTTTGCCAAATGTTGTAGTGCAATACCTGGAGACAAAGTGGTTGGTTTTATTACTGTTGGTGGTGAAATCAAAGTTCACCGTACAAATTGTAAAAATGCCGTGAATCTCATGTCTAAATACGGTTATAGAATAATCAAAGCGAGATGGGCGAATGAGTCAAATGCACAAGAGTCATTTGTGGCAGGTGTTCAAATTACAGGAGTGGATTCTTTGGGTCTTGTTGGTAAAGTTACTGACATTATTTCCAAACAGTTGAAAGTCAATATGAAATCCATCAGCTTTGAAAGCTTGGATGGAACCTTTTTAGGTAGATTGTTAATTGAAGTGAGTGATACCGACCATTTAGACCAATTAATGAGCGAAATAAAGGGAATTGATGAGCATATGAATGTAAAGAGAGTTCCAATAAAGGATCTTGATAAAGCAAGTGACAATGGATAGCCAACAGAGAGAAGTACTTAAAGAAGAGGTAAGAAATATTTTCACCACTTATCTGGAAAAGAAAGGCCAGAGAAAGACTCCTGAGCGCTATGCAATTTTGGATGAGATATATAGCCATAAAGTTCACTTTGATGTTGATACGCTTTATGTGCAAATGAAGAATAGAAATTACCATGTAAGTAGAGCTACGGTATATAATACCCTAGACCTACTGCAAGAGTGTAATCTAGTGATCAAACATCAGTTTGGTCAGAATATGGCTCAATTTGAGCAAGCCTATGGATATAGGCAACATGATCATATGATCTGTAATACATGTAGTAAAGTGATGGAATTCTGCGATCCACGCATACAACAGATCACAACTAAAATGGCAGAACTTTTAAACTTCGAAGTGAGCAGGCATTCTCTAAATCTTTATGGAGATCCGCTAGTAGACGAAAGAGGTTTATGTAAAAATTGTGATAATCAGGTATCAACAACTGAATAAATGGTAGATGTACTATTAGGCTTACAATGGGGAGACGAAGGAAAGGGTAAAATTGCCGACTTCCTAACACCCAATTATGATGTAGTGGCAAGATTTCAAGGAGGCCCAAATGCTGGGCATTCATTGGAAATGAACGGAATGAAGCACGTCTTGAATACGCTTCCATCTGGAATATTCCACAAGAATTGCATTAATATTATTGGTAATGGAGTGGTCATAGACCCTGTGCGTTTCATGGAAGAAATTGACCGAACTACTGAGGCGGGTGGTTATGTAAAAGAGAATTTGAGAATTTCTCATAAGGCACACTTAATACTGCCAACCCATAAAGTATTAGACGCGGCTTCTGAGGCAGCTAAGGGGAAGAAAAAAATTGGTAGCACCCTCCGTGGTATAGGCCCAACATACAGAGATAAAATAGGTAGGGGAGGTCTAAGAGCAGGAGAAATATTTTCTGAAAACTTTAATGAGAAATATGAGCAGAGTAAGAAGAGATCTCTTGCTCTAATAGAGCATTTTGGTTATGAAGATTTTGATTTGGATGCTTTGGACAAAGAATTCTTTGAGGCCATAGACAGAATGAGAGAATACCAATTCGTTAATAGCGAGTATTTGGTGAATCAATATATAAAAGAAGGTAAAAAGATACTAGCAGAAGGTGCACAGGGATCTATGCTTGATATTGATTTTGGTTCTTATCCTTTTGTAACCAGCAGCAATACAACAGCAGGTGGTGTATGCACCGGATTGGGGATAGCTCCTAAGCATATCAATGATGTCATAGGCATATTCAAAGCATATTGCACTAGAGTGGGTTCGGGTCCTTTTCCGACTGAGTTGTTAGATGATGTTGGTCAAGAGTTAAGAGATAAAGGTCATGAGTATGGCGCAACTACAGGAAGACCGAGAAGGTGTGGTTGGATTGATTTAGTTGCTCTTAAATATGCTATAATGCTTAGCGGTGTAAACAAGCTATGTATGATGAAAGGGGATGTGCTTTCCGGATTTGCTGAGATACAAGCAGGTGTAGCATATGATGATAATGGCACTAGAGTAGACGAAGTTGGATTTGAGTATAGCAATAATCTAGACGCACATTATGTACCTCAGGCAGGATGGAGCGAAGATATCACAGCAGTAACTGAATATGATGTTTTGCCAGGCGAGGTAAAAAGCTATATTGACTTTCTTGAAAAAGAACTGGAAACAAAAATCAATGTTATTTCAGTTGGGCCAGGTAGAACACAAACAATAACCAGATAAAACAGATGAAAGCTTTTGTATTTCCAGGGCAAGGAGCCCAATTTGTAGGTATGGGTAAAGATCTTTATGACAGTAACCCCAAAGCCAAAGATTTATTTGAAAGGGCTAATGAAATTCTAGGATTTAGAATTACAGATGAAATGTTTGAAGGAACAGCAGAGGGGCTTAAAGAAACCAAAATAACCCAACCAGCTGTGTTTTTACATTCTGTGGTTCTTGCTTTAACTAATGAAGAGGTTAAGCCAGATATGGTAGCAGGTCACAGCTTGGGAGAATTCTCAGCCCTTGTTGCCAGTGGTAGTTTAGAGTTTGAAGATGCCCTCAAATTGGTCTCTATACGAGCTCAGGCTATGCAAAAAGCTTGTGAAATCAATCCGAGTACAATGGCGGCTATTATTGGATTAGACGATAATGTTGTTGAAGAAGTTTGTGACTCTATAAATGATGAAATTGTGGTTGCAGCAAACTACAATTGTCCAGGACAATTGGTTATTTCTGGATCCATTGATGGTGTAAACAAAGCATGTGAGGCTCTAACCGAACGAGGAGCAAGACGAGCTTTGGTATTACCGGTTGGAGGAGCATTTCATTCACCTTTAATGGAGCCAGCTCGTGAGGAATTAGCAGCGGCCATAGCTAATACAGAGTTTTCTGCTCCAACTTGTCCGGTTTACCAAAATGTATCAACTCAAGGTGAAACAGATCCTTCAGTGATAAAGGAAAATCTGATTGCTCAGTTAACCTCTTCTGTAAAATGGACTCAAAGCGTTCAGAATATGATATCTGCCGGAGCTAGTTCATTCACAGAGGTTGGCCCGGGAAGGGCTTTGCAAGGAATGATTATGAAAATAGATCGTTCCAAAGAAATATCTGGACTGTCCTAGACTTTCTATTCCCTATTTTTGAGCAATGCTGAGGAAATTCATAGCAGACATTGCCTTTATCCAAATGCTCAATCTTTTGGTGAAGCCTGTTTGGATATTGATTATTGATAGGGCGGTGCAGAATCAACTCAGCCAACAGGCTTATGGAGAGTACTTCGCTCTTTTTAATTTCAGTTTGTTATTCTTCATAGTTTTAGATCTTGGAATCACAAGTTTCAATGCAACACAAATTTCAAAACGGCCTAAGAAATTGAAACAAATGTTTGGCAATTTGTTTGGGCTGAAGTTATTGTTGACCCTTCTTTACCTCTTCTTGGTTATCTCCTTTGGCAGCGTAATGGGCTACAATTCATCAGCTTTTGGACTTTTACTATTAGTGTCTGTTGTTCAGATACTTACATCATTTAATCAATATTTCAGAAGCAGTATTTCAGCCTTTCAGATGTTTAAATCCGATGGGGTATTTATGGTCTTAGACCGTTTAATCATTATTGGTTTATGTGCGGTTCTTCTCTGGGGAGGAATTGCTGGTTGGTCTATGACTATTGAGCGATTCATCTGGGCTCAGATTATTGGGTTGTTCACGGTAAGTCTCTTGTTGCTTTTATTCATTTTTATAAAAGTGGAACGTGTTAGACTTTCATTTAATTTAAAAAAGGTTTTTCCGTTGTTAAAGAAAACATGGCCTTATGGTTTACTTATTACACTCATGGGCTTGTACAACTATTTAGATGGAGTAATGATAGAGCAACTCTCTCTTGGAAGAGCGGAAGACGCAGCTGTCTATGCCATGGGTTATCGACTGTATTTTGCACTTTTCATGTTTGCTCAGGTATTTAGCACTGTCTTGCTGGCCATGTATGGCAAGCATGAAAAAAGTAGAGCATCTATTCGCTTGTTAAGTTCCTTTAGCGCAAAATTGCTTCTCATTGTTTCAGTCTCTATTGCTTTGTTCACCTGGGTATACCAAACTGAAATAATTCAAATACTCTACCCGGAGAAATTCAGTGTAGAAGCCAGTTCAGCTCTTTCACTCTTGATGATAGGGTTTATTGGATCATCACTTATTTTAGTTTATGGTACACTTTTAACTTCTAAAGAAAAACTTAAACAACTGAATTGGGCTGCAGCCATAACCCTTGTACTCAATGTGAGTTTGAACTATACTCTAATTCCTAAACATGGTCCTGCAGGAGCGGCAATAGCTACCATGTGTAGCCAGTTGGTTTTTGGTATTTGTTGTTGGTTAATTAGCTATAAATTGCTTGGGTTTATTACTCAAACAAAGAATGTAATCATCTTAGCGTCAGGAATGATAATTTTATTTTTAGGAATTGTAGTATCCAAACAATATATAGAAAACACCACCGTTCATTTAGTGATGATTACTTTAACAATCCTTATTACAGCATACCTTTATAAGCTCTTCGATGCTAAGAGTTTGAATTCTGGTTCATAAAATTTATTTCAAGCGCTATTCCTTAACTTTGCCAACTAATTTTATCGAATGAACGAAAAGAAGGAATTTGACTTCAATTTTGTAGATATAATCCAGTTTGTCTGGAACTATCGTAAACATCTCATTATTATCTGTGCTATTGCGGCAATAGCTTCAGCTGTATTTTCTGGTCCAACTTTCATCACCCCTAAATACAAGGCTCAAGTTGTTTTTTATCCAACCACCATCAATTCTATAGGAAACGCGATGTTCACAGATCTCAATAAAAGAGAAGCTGACCCATTGGCTTTTGGTGAAGAAGAGGAAGCAGAAAATGCCCTGCAGTTACTCAATTCATCGGCCTTGCAAGAGAGAATCATAAGCAATTTTGATTTGATGAATCATTATGAAATCAATGCAGATGGTAAAAGTCCAAGAACGGACCTCTTTGACAAAATGAGCAGTAATATCAGTTTTAGGAGAACAAAACATTTGGCAGTTGAGATTACAGTAAAAGACGAAAACCCTGAAAAAGCTGCGGAGATTGCCAATGGAATTGCCAATATCTATGATACGGTAAAGACCGAAATTCAGCATCAAGTCGCCTTAGAGGCTTTACAAATTGTTGAAGATCAATATAAGGAAAAGGAAGAAGAAGTTTGGAATTTGAGAAAAGGTCTTAAAGCCTTGGCAGACAGTGGGGTTACAAATTTTGAGGAGCAGTCCAGAGCTATAAACGAGGAAATCTATAAAGCGGGGGTAAACAGCGGAAAGGCTCAAAAATTGAGAGCTGAGCTGGCAATGTTAGCCAGACATGCTGGTGAATTTACATACCTCAATGAGACTTTGATTCTTGAATTGGAGAGTCTGAGTCAACTGCGCAAACGCTATGAAAAAGCTAAGGTGGATGTAGAAAAAACACTGCCTCAGAAATTTATATTAACCTCTGCAAGTGTTCCAGAGAAGAAATCATTTCCAATTAGGTCTATGATAGTTATTCTCACAACCTTAGGTGCAGGGTTATTTGCCATTGTGCTTTTGCTAATTCTTCAGCAAGTGAAGCTAGTGAAAAAGTAGGTGTTGCTCAATCTCAACATAAAAAGTAATTATGTTTTAGTTATTGGTTTTATCATAGCCAATATTATCCTGTTTAGTCAGGAGTTTTATTACCTTTTATTACTGCCCCCTTTAATCCTACTTATCTATGTCTTTATTAAGAAGCCAGTTTACATAGTTTACTTCTTGGCTTTTGCCACCCCGCTTTCCATACAATTAAGTGAAATGGGTGAGGGCTTATCCTTAAGCCTGCCAACAGAGCCACTAATCATACTGTTGTTCTTTGGATTGCTATTAAAGAGCATCAAGGCTAAAGCAATTGATTTAAGAATACTTAAGACCACCCTTGCCATATTGCTTTTAACTGATTTGACATGGATGGCTATTACAAGTTTGAGTAGTACCATGCCGCTGATATCACTTAAATATTTGGTTTCCAAGAGCTGGTATCTAGCCGTCTTTTATTTTCTGCTTACACCGCTTTTTAGAAAGCATAAAGTGGTTAAAACCTTTATGTGGTCTTTTATAATAGCTGTAGTATTACTAGCGATGTACACATTATATAATCACAGTGCAGGTGGTTTTAGTAGATCTTATGCATATACAGCAATGAGGCCGTTTTTACCGGATCACGGCATGTATGCTGCTATGATATCCTTTGCTGTGCCCATTTTATTTGTGTTTGCCAGATATGGGAACAAGTTGAACTATAGTAGTTTCACCCGGCTTTTTGCTTTGGGTTTATGCGCCTTTATAGTTTTAGCTGTGGCTCTTTCATTTACTAGAGCTTCTTGGCTGAGTCTAGTGATTTCATTTGGAATATATATAGCATTACTTCTTAAGATAAAATTTAGGTATCTACTTTTCATTGGATTAGGAGCCTTAGCTTATTTATCTGTAAACTTTGATGATATAGTTACTGAGCTATCGCGCAACAAAAGTGAGAGTGACGATAATATAGAGGAACACCTGCAATCGGTCTCCAATGTAAGTTCTGATCCCTCAAACCTAGAGCGTTTAAATAGGTGGAGTTGTGCTTATAGAATGTTTGAAGATAAGCCAGTGTTAGGTTTTGGACCAGGGACTTATACTTTTCAATATGGGGTTTATCAATTGCCACATGAAATGACCATAATTAGCAGTAATACTGGAAGCCTTGGCAATGTTCACAGTGAGTATTTAAGGCCACTGGTAGAAGGTGGTATGCCAGCATTCATTCTGTTTTTGAGCATAGTTATTGTTTGTTGCTATATGGGTTTCTATCAATTTAAAAACTTGGATGGGCAAGGAAAATATTTGAGTTTAGCAGCACTTATGGCTTTGGTAACCTACTTCTCACATGCCGTGCTTAACAATTATTCTGAGTTTGATAAAATTGCTGTACCATTGTATGCATGCATGGCGGTTCTAACTGCTCAACAACTCAATCTCAGGAATAAGAAGGATGGATTGGAAGAGATTCAGAAGAAATAGACTAGCACTAATCAGTGCTATTTTTATTGGTCTTTTAATAGTTGTATCACTGCTGGGATATTTGGTAAGTCCAGACAAGTCTCCAGATGCCAACAGAATAGACTTAGAGCTGGCTCTCCAATCTCCAGGATTTCAAGTCGACTTTATTCGCACAACAGAACTAGCAGAGGAATCTCAGTCTTTGATTAAAACCATGTTTAAGGGAAAAGAAGACCCAAATACATGGGTGTCCATTTCATCTTTAAATTACCCAACAGACTATACTCCTTTTACCAAGAATGGACAGATTGTACCAGTTGAGTTAGACGCCACAACCTCCATGTTGGAAGATGAATGGCGTAGAACTCATTTAAAAACCAAAACCTTTTGGTTGGGAACTGATAGGTATGGAAGGGATGTATTAAGCAGAATTATTTTAGGAGCAAGAGTTTCATTATTAGTTGGATTTATTTCTGTCTTTATTACTTTGATAATAGGTACTACTTTAGGATTGTGTTCGGGCTATTTTGGTGGATGGGTAGACCGTGTAATAATGTGGCTAATCAATGTAGTCTGGAGTTTGCCATCTTTACTTATAGCTATATCCATAAGCTTTGCTTTTCAAGAAAAGGGCTTATATCAAGTATTCTTAGCAATTGGCCTAAGCATGTGGGTTGAGCTCGCTCGTATTGTTAGAGGGCAAGTGCTTCAGGTGAAAGAAATGGAGTATATACAAGCGGCGAAAGTGTTCGGATTTGGCTCTTTTAGAATACTTTTCAAACATATATTACCCAATATCAGGGCGCCAATTATAGTGGTTTGTGCAGCAAATTTTGCATCAGCCATTTTGCTTGAGGCAGGCCTGAGTTTTCTTGGATTGGGTGTACAACCACCTACCCCTAGTTGGGGTACCATGATTAAGGAGCACTATAGCTATATTGTATTTGATGCAGCCCATTTGGCGATTATTCCGGGACTCTGCATTATGCTGTTGGTTATGAGCTTTAATTTTTTGGGAAATGGGCTCAGAGATTATTACGATGTCAATCTCAAATAGAACTTTATTTAGACATCAATTTCCCCTTGAAAGACATATTTAGCTGGCCCGCATAAATAAATATTTTCAAATCCGTGATCAGTTTTTTCAAACTCAACACTTAATTCACCACCAAGGGTCATGAGCGCAGTTTCAAAAGATCCATTGGCATTGCCAGCATCAATATGATTTGCTAGAGCTGCAGCTGTAACACCAGTGCCACAACTCAAAGTTTCATCTTCTACACCTCTTTCATAAGTCCTTATCGCAAGATGATTCTCCTGTTTGGCAATGAAGTTCACATTAATTCCTTCTTGAGCATAAATATCTGAATACCTAATATTCCTTGCCGACTCACATACTGGATAATCCTCAAGTTTATCTATAAACTTGATATAATGTGGAGAGCCCGTATGCAATACCAGATCGTGTCCGTGGTATTCATATGAAGGGACATCATGCATCTTTAACCTCACTATTGCATCCTCAATTTTGGCAGAATGAACTCCGTCATTAGATTTAAACTGGCACTCATTGGTAATCCAACCGTGGTGGCTGGCGTACAAAACACTGCAACGACTTCCATTACCACAAAAGCTTTCAGAACCATCTGAGTTATAATACATCATGTCGAAATCGTAATCGGAGTCTTTGTTCATGAGTATGACTCCATCAGCTCCTATACCGAATTTTCGATTGCAAATCTGAATGATTTGCTCCTTGCTAAGAGACCTTACGCCCTGGAAAATGACAAAGTCATTTCCTGTGCCTTGATACTTTTTGAATGCTATCCTACTCATTGAGAACATTGAGCAATGTCTGATTGCTCACGGCAACAAATTTATTGAACTCATTGTTCTTTTCTAAAAAGTAAAATGAATTACCAAGTTTTAAATAGAGTCGTTGGTCTAAAAACTTAAAAGTAAGAGTTTGAGTTGGAGCAATTTCGAATAATTGCAGTCCGTCTTTGGAGTATTTGTATCCTTTGAAATTCACTGGAGAGCTCCAGAACTCAACATTTAGATTTACAGTTTTGATTTCCTCAACGGCATCACTGGCTCCGGCATTCACTACTTGTGAATCTAAAAGTTCACCAGCGGTGTCTTTAGAGCGAGTGGCCTGTGTTTGTTCTGCAAAAGTGGGAGAGTACTGTGGCACTTTGTATCGTTTGCTAGCTATCTTTTTATCTGACTTAACCACTATCTCATCTACTTGCTCGGGCTCGTTAGCTTCAGTCACTTCTTCTTCAACTGTGCTAATAACGCCATCCATATCTTCATCCATTTCATCTTCCACAATCTCAATTGACGGTACAAGAAGTGTGTCTATAGTTTCAGTGGTTTCTTCCAAGGCCATTGGGTTGGGAGGCGTTGCATCTTCTATAGCAAGTAATTGTGTGTCAATTTCAGTCTCAGGCAGCTCATTGGCAATAGTTGAATCGGCAGAGTCCTGTAATTCTTCTGTAGCTAGATGCCTGTCTTTATTAGGAACAAAGAATTTCATAATAAAGAAGGTTGAAACAAATAGAATCACTATAGCTGCAGAAGCATAGGTCCACTTATTTCCCCATTGATTCTGTATATATCGCGTTTTTGTTTCTTGTTTAAAAAGAGCTTTGAGCTCCTCTTTTCTAACCTGTTTTAAAGCATCGATAATAGCTGATTGCTCTGCAACTTGTCTTGCAAACGCCTCATCCTTCAGCCGAACTTTAAATTCATCCATAGCCCGGCCTTTCAACTCCCCTTTGAGGTATTGATTAATTAAATGATATGTCTTTTCATCTAAATTATTCATTACAATAGGTCCTCTTTATTATATCTCGACAATACCGTAGACTGTAATTTCTTAAAGCACTGATATTTCTTGGATTTTACACTGTCTGTGTTTGCAAAACCCAGCTTCTCAGCAATCAGTTTGTTGTCGTAACCATCAAAGTAGAAATAGGATAAAAGCCTTCTACAGGTTTCATCCATTTCTTTTACCATTTGTACTATGATATGAGCATCTAGATCCATTTGGATCGGTTCACTCATTTCGGGAATTTTATCAGATTCATCTACGTATTTAAAGCGAGTTTTCTTTTTTAACTCCTTGAACCATAGATTTTTGGCAATTGCCATTACATAAGTGCTAAGCTTTGCTTGCAGTAGGAATTCACTTTTATGAACATTTCTCCAAACAGCAATAACGCTTTCTTGTAGGATATCTTCAACTACCTCCTCGTCTCCATTGTTTTTAAGTACAAAATTTCTGATCATCGTATAGTGGTCTTTATACAAGTGATTGAGCATACGCTCATCTCCTTGTTTAATTCGTTCTATAACCTTGTGGTCTGATAATCGATTAAGACCTAACATTTAGTAGATAGTTAATATTGATTAATCGAGAAAGGTAAACGGTCAGTAAAAAAAAGTTGCCCTCAAGCGTTACTATCACTGAAAAACTTTAGCTTCCTCCTTTCAAATTTAAGCAATTTTGTCAGCTTGGCAGAATCTTAAAGACAAGGGCTAACGTAAAAGCAAAGTGGAACAATAATTGAATAGAACTCAAAAAAGACCTAAAGAATGAAAAAAATACTCGGAATATTTGCCATTGCTATTATAGGGGGTTTGGTAGCTCTAGGCGTGAATGCACTGGTATCAAAGTCTAATGAACCTCAAACAATTCAGGAGCACCAAGCAGCTCAGTTTACAAAGGCAGAAGCATTAACAGATGTGCCATCAACAGATTTTGTTTCTGTTGCCGAATTGGCAACGCCAGCTGTGGTTCATATTACCACCACTATGGCGCCTCAACGAACAAACCAACAATTTTTTGATCCATTTGGATTTTTTGATGGACCATTAATGCCTCAACAACCTCAGCAGGCCACAGGTTCCGGTGTCATAATTACAGCAGATGGATATATAGCAACCAACAATCATGTAGTTGCCAATGCTGAAAAAGTAGAAGTGGTATTAGATGACAAAAGAAGTTATATAGCAGAAGTCGTAGGAACAGATCCAGAGACTGATCTGGCTTTGCTGAAGATTGAAGAAGGAGGGCTTGATTTCTTGAAATTTGGTAACAGTGATGATTTAAAGGTAGGAGAGTGGGTAGTTGCAGTTGGCAATCCATTTAACTTAACCTCTACAGTAACGGCTGGAATAGTCAGTGCCAAAGGAAGAAACATTAATTTATTGAGGCAGAATGGAGGAGAATATGCTATTGAAAACTTCATACAGACAGATGCTGCAGTGAATCCTGGAAATAGTGGAGGCGCATTGGTAAACACCAGTGGTCAGCTTATTGGAATTAATACAGCTATAGCTTCAAGAACAGGTTCATATAGCGGATATTCATTCGCTATACCCATGAACTTGGCTAAAAAGATATTAGATGATTTGCTCAAATATGGAGAGGTTAAAAGAGCCATACTAGGAGTGCGAATTCAAGATATCACTCAAGAATTGGCAGATGAGAAGGAATTAAAAGAACTGGAAGGAGTCTATATACCGGAGGTGATTGAAGGAGGAGCAGGAGATAAAGGGGGAATAAAGGATGGTGATGTGATTTTGAGCATCAATGAAGAAGAAGTAAATAAATCCTCTGAACTGCAGGAGCAAATCAGTAAATACTATCCTGGAGACAAAGTAAAGGTGACGGTAAATAGAGATGGAAAAGAGAAAGATTTGACTGTAACCCTTTTGTCTAGAGAAGGAAAAGATGAAATCAATACAGATATCAAACGAGAAGAAGCCAAGATTCTAGATGCCAAGCTAGAGAATCTCAGTAGGGATGAGAAAATGAAACTCAAGGTGAGAAACGGAGTTAGAATTGCCAAAGTGGGTAATGGAGTTTTTGGAAAAGGAGGCATAGAAGATGGTTTTGTAATAGTTCAAATAGACAAATCACCAGTTTTCACAACCAATGATGTGAAGAAAGCCCTAGAAGGTAAAGCAGGCGCCGTACTCATAGAGGGTGTTGACAAATCTGGAAATAAAGAAGCTTTTGCTATTAGATTGGACTAAAACAATCTAGTGGTCTCTAAAAAAAGCTCAGATAGCACTGAGCTTTTTTAGTTAATGTTCCACTTTAAACCATAAGAAAGCCATCTGCCAGGCATTTGAGCTCCTAGAATTTCTTGATAAGAAACATCAAGGGCATTATATACTCGAACAAACAATCTAACTTGATCATTATTGAGCTTAATTCCGGCATCTACGTTTAGCAGACTATATGAAGAAGGAATAAAGGCTGAAATCTCTTCTATGGATTCTTCATTGCGTTGAACCATGTTGAGAACTGCATTGGCGTATAATTGTTTTGTGCTCAGATGCAATATTGCATTGAATATATGAATGGGATGGTTTGCCAAGTATTTGGAAACCACTGAATCTGGGTTGCCTGTAATTAAGTATGAATAATTGATTTCTGGCTTAATTAAGATTGACTTAGTTTTAAATGATTTAGAAGCTTTTAGCTCTAATCCATTGGTATAACTCTCCGACAGATTCATGGTATACAAATAGTTTTCGTCAGGAATTAAATTGCTGGCATTGTTTATTTCATTCGAATTGGTCAAAACATAGTCTATTAGATTGGAAGACCATCTGTGAAATACAGTAGCAGATAATTCATATGCTTTTATGCGTTTGATTAAACCTAAGTCCGCGGTGTAAGAACGTTCAGCCAGTAAATCTGGATTACCAATGTTTCTACCTGCAGATAAATTTGGAATTTGATGTGAGATAAATCGCTCTGTGAAGTCTCCCCCTCTTATCGCTTTTCCAATGGAAGAGTGGATGTTCCATCCGTTAAGTAGGTAGGAGACAGACAATTGAGGAACAAATTCAAAACCAAAATTATCATCGAATTCAAACCTGGTGCTCCAATTGGTATGCAAACCTTTCCATTGCAAATGATATAGAAAGTATAGACCTACATTTTGTTTTTTATGATTACCTCTGTCTGAACTCTCTATCTCTTGATTCTCACCTTGAGCTCCTAAGACCACAGTTTGGTTGGTATTTACATGAATTAGATGCTGAATGTTGTAAAAAGTCTTTTTCAGCTCATGAGAGTTTGCTGGGAATAGGGGATTAAATGTAAATAGATCGTTAGTGGTTTTATAACCCGCTGTAATATTGCTTTGATGTGCACCTCTTTTCCTTTCAATATTAATCTGGTGCCAAGCAGATTCAATTTCTTCTTCAGATTCATCAAACGCACTAGCGGTATAGAAATATTTGGCTTTGAACTTTCTTTGATCAAATCCACTTCTTAATTGCACTTTCCAATGTGCATTTGGGAAATATGCAACTGATGCTGAGAAAGTATTAAGATCAAAAAAGTTGTTGTATAAACTATCTTGAGAAACTGAAGGGAAATTGGGGTTGACTAATTCATTGCCAATAGATTCAGATGTTTTTACACCTGCTGAGAACAACCAGTTCTCCTTACCTGCACGAATAGCGAAATCGCTTAATAGCAAGTCATTTTGGCCAAGTGAAACAGTTCCATTGCTGCTTACGAATGAACTCCCATTATTGGCCGTATATATTTTGGATTTTATATGTATCACACCTCCTACCGCATCAGCACCATATGCAGCGGAAGCAGCACCTCTAATCACTTCAATGCGATCTATTTCAGATATAGCAATAGGTATATTGTTATTGAAATGTCCGGTCAAAGGATCGTTTAGCCTCACATTATCCACTAATACGAGAACTTGAGAAAACGTACTCCCTCTAAGACCTAAGTCTGTCTGAACTCCAAAAGGTCCACGGCTGTTTAAGTTTACCCCTGCTACATATCGCAATAAACCCTCAACGGTATTAACAGGCATTTTTGCAATGTCCGCAGAGGTGATGAGTTCAATTGATTTACCACTTTCAAAAGTTGATTGTGCCAACCTATTAGCAGTAACCTTAATAGAATCTATCTGTTGCACTTGAGCGTGAATAGATGCAGAAATAAGTATAAATAGTATATTGAGTTTCCTCATATTTTTTTAAATAATGCGCGAATTAAATAATTAAACTTATTGAGCCAGTTTTTTTATGTCAGAACCTGTTGGACTCTGGAATATCTCCAAGTCAAATTCAGGAACGATGGCTATGATGTGATCAAAGATGTCTGCCATAATTCCTTCATAATGAACCCATCTTTTGTCTTTGGAAAAGGCATATATTTCAATGGGTATACCTTCTGGTCCAGGCTCTAGCTGTCTAACCATGCAAGTTAAATTATCATTGACTTCTGGATGGTCATGGAGGTAGTTTTCTATATATGCTCTAAAAACCCCAAGATTAGTTAGGTTGCGTCCATTTATTCCATCGGCACGTTCTAATGTGCTATTGAATTCTGCAATTTCCTTTTCTTTGGTCTCTATATGTGATTTAAGAAGTCTCATAGAACCAAAATGTTCTATTTGCTCCTTGCCTAAGAACCGCACACTATCCATTTTAATCTTAAGTGCCCTTTTCATTCTTCTACCAGCAGACTCTTCCATTCCCCTCCAATTTTTAAAAGAATCAGAAATTAAAGCATAAGTAGGTATGGTAGTTATGGTCAGGTCAAAGTTTCGCACTTTGATGGTGGTTAAATTAATCTCAATCACATTGCCATCCGCACCGTATTTCTCCATGCTAATCCAATCACCCAATCTTACCATATCATTGGTTGCCAATTGAATGCTTCCAATAAATCCAAGTAGTGTATCTCTAAATATTAATAGAATGATGGCCGACATGGCTCCCATTGCAGTTAGGAAGAACATCGGCGTTTTTCCTGTAATCACGGAAAACAGAGTAATGCCAAAGAATAACCAAACTATAATCTTAAGTACTTGAGCATAGCTTTGAATAGGTTTGTCTTTATAACTATCAGAACTGCTCACTATGGTTTGCAGAGCATTAATGAATGCTATGACTATGCGCATGCTTGCAATGGCAATTAAAACCTCAAACAGCTTGGTAATTAAAGGAATGCTCGTGTGATAATCTGCCATTACAGCATCTACGGAATACCGAAAAATGAAAAGTGGCAGTAGGAGAATGATTCTTCTGAAGAAATGAGCATTCATTAAATGGTCATCCCATTTTCCTTTTGTTTTAGAAGCTATTTTGTGAACTCTTGATATTATCAGCTTCTTGGCTAACCAATAGACCAGAAAACAAATGACAATCAGGGTGAGAGCATGTATGATAACGGCCAAAAGGTCGGCATCCATAAAGTCCCATTTCTTCTCTAGTATATATTCTTTGATATAGTCTTTCACCTCTAGATTTTGGTGCAAAGAAACTAAGATTGTACCGTTTAACCTGCTCTTATGATCTAGAATTCAAAACCATTCCATGTTTCGAATTTCCAGATTTCTAAAATTTGGGATATGTCCATATCAAATGGAGCATAGAGACTGTTGGTAGATACCAATGTCAAGGCTTTTCTTTCTTCTATATGTTTATATATCCTTTTAAACATAATGCCTTCATCTTTGGTAACTACCACATAGGATTCTCCATCTTTAATGTTATTCCAATCTTGCACATAGGATGCAGTTACCCATGAACCTTCAGAGATAGGTGGCATGGAGTCGCCTTTGATTTGAAAGCAGCGATGCGTTTTTTGCTTACTTAAAAAGGGTAATTTGAATTTGGGAAGAGCTGCAATGTATTCTGGGTCTGAATGACTGCCGGCATAGCCAGCTTGCGCTTTCATAGGCACTATTTCTATGTTTTCCTCATTTCGATCATCTACACTTACGGTGAGCAATCTCAATCTTTTTCCACTTATATCGGCTTCACTTCCTTTTAATATTTGGGAGAGTTTGTATTGAGACAGTTTGGAGAGATCATGTCTAACCAATCCGTCTAGGGTAACATTAAAGTAGTCTGCCAAAGCTATTTGAGTATTAAATGGAGGTTGAACCCCTCTCTCGTAACTGTTGAGCTTTGATCTTGAGATTTCCAATATATCTGCGAGGTCTTGCTGAGACTGTTGCTTTTGAGTTCGCAGTAGTTTGACGTTGGTAGAAAAGTGCATGTTCTTAAATTATTCTTTTACAAATATAGAATAAGTGATTATATTATTACCGAGAAGATGGATAAAAAAATTATCAAAAGAGAAATAGAAAACGAGGAGCGAGATTTAGGGGGTGAGAAACAAGGAGCGGAGAATGAAGATTCCGGTCTTTGGACTCCGCTCCAACGCACCATAGTTCATATGGACTTGGACACCTTTTATGTTTCTGTAGAGCGCTTATTAGATGATAGGCTGAACAATAAACCCATCTTGCTGGGAGGAACAGGAGATAGAGGAGTTGTTGCCTCTTGTAGCTATGAGGCCAGAACATTTGGTGTGCATTCGGGCATGTCTATGAAGATGGCCAGAGCACTATGCCCTGAGGGTATAGTTATTAGGGGAGAAGCAGGAGTATATAGCAAGTATTCCAAAACCATCACTGAAATTTTACGCGAAGAAGTGCCCGTGCTGGAGAAGTCTAGTATAGATGAATTCTACCTAGACCTCACCGGCATGGATCGCTTTTTTGGTTGCTACACGCTGGCGAGTCATTTGAGAAAGAAGGTGATTACCGAAACAGGCCTTCCTATTTCATTTGGAATGTCTGGAAATAAGACGGTGTCCAAAGTAGCCACAGGAGAAGCTAAACCCAATAATCAAATTCAGATAGATTATGGAGAAGAGCGCCCTTTTCTAGCTCCTCTCAAAGTGGGTAAAATCCCCATGGTAGGAAAGAAAATGTCCTTTTTGCTCAATCGCATGGGAGTGCAGCGAATCCACACACTTCAGGAAATGCCCATTGAGCTCATGCAAAAGGCTTTTGGAAAGAATGGGGAGCAGGTTTGGAAGAAGGCTAATGGTATAGATAACAGTCCTGTTATTCCTTTTCACGAACGAAAATCTATTAGTACGGAGAGAACCTTTGAAAAAGACACTATAGATGTTCACAAGCTGGGCTGTATGGTTATTGCCATGGTAGAACAGTTGGCTTATGACTTGAGAAGAGGAGGCAAGGTGAGTTCTTGTATAAGCCTGAAGGTTCGCTATTCAGATTTTCAGACGGTGAGCAAGCAAAAGCGCATTCCATATACTGCCTGTGATCATATACTTATAGAGCACGCCAAGGAAATATTCAAGGCACTTTACAATCGCAGAGTTAGAGTAAGACTCATAGGGGTTCGGCTAAGTGATCTTGCTGGAGGAGGACATCAAATAGATCTGTTTCAAGACAACGATAAGGTGCTTAACCTTTATCAGGCTATGGATGCGGTAAAGAATCGCTATGGTCAGAACGCCGTGAGAAGGAGTATGGCTATGCAGATAAAAGGATTGGGAAGAGGGAATCCATTTAATGGAGAACCCAATGTAGTGCCGGCACATAGGAACCAGTGATTGATGGGGTTCGGAGCTCGATAGCTAATAATCAATGGTTAATTATTAGTGATTAATTGTTAATGGGGTATCTGGTTCCTACCTCGGTAGGCAAGCCGGTTTTCGGTTCCACGTTTTCCGCAAAACTGGGACTACGTCAACCCCTCCCCGGATTTCAAGATAATGCTACTGCTATAAACTATGAAGATGAAGAATAGGATAGTGAGCGAATAATGTTTAAAGGGACGATAGCTAATTATCAATGGTTAATTATTAGAGATTAATTGTTAATGGGGTATCTGGTTCCTACCTCGGTAGGCAAGCCCGGTTTCCGGTTCCGGCTCTCGGTTTCCCACTAACCATTAATAATTAACAACTAACAACTAAAATGTATTTAAACACACATACCTACTATAGCTTCAAATACGGAGTAATGAGCCCGAAGGAGCTTTTAGAAGAGGCCTTAGCGCATCAGTGTCGTTCACTGGCTTTAACAGATATCAATAGCACTTCGGGTTGTTTGTATTACGCCAGGTATGCTCAGCAAATGGGTGTGAATGTAGTCATGGGCGTGGAGTTTAGAAAAGGAGATGAGTTGTATTATGTAGCCATAGCTCAAAGCAATGCAGGTTTTGAGCAAATCAACCGCACGCTCAGTGCAGTTTTGGCCAGGGAGCAAGAATTGAGCAGAGAAGCCCCAGAGTGGTCAGAAGTATTTGTGGTCTACCCCCTGAGTAATACTCCTAAGCGCAGCTTGGCCACCTATGAGTATGTTGGTATTAGTCCACCGGATTTATTTTCTCATCAGCTCAAAAAAGAGAAAAGGACCAGTCAGTATGTGGCCTTGAATACAGTTAGTTTTAGAAGTAAAAAGGACTTCAATGCCCACAGGTTATTGCGGGCTATAGACAAGAACACTCTACTCAGCAAGCTTCAAACTCATGAGCAAGGAATGATAGCACAGAGTTTTCACCCATTGGAAAAGATGAATCATCTCTATAGAGGAGCGGAATACCTTTTAGATCAAGCTCAAAAACTACTTTCTCAATGCAGTTTAAATTTCTATTTCAATGATCCCGCGCATACTGAGAACAAGAAAGTATTTACTCAAAGTGCTCAGCTGGACTATCACCTCTTGAGAACTCTGGCAGAAGATGGACTAAACTATCGCTTTGGAAAACGAGTGAGTAAGGAAGTAAAGCAGAGGCTGGAAAAGGAGTTAAAGGTGATACGGGAATGCAACTTTGTGCCCTATTTTCTTATTAACCACTCCATAGTCAATTACGCTAGACAGAAAGGGTATTTCTATGTTGGCAGAGGCAGTGGAGCCAATAGTTTGGTAGCTTACCTGCTAAAAATCACCAATGTAGATCCCATAGAGTTGGATCTCTATTTCGAACGTTTTATTAACCCATCCAGAAAATCGCCACCAGATTTTGATGTTGATTTTTCTTGGCGAGACAGAAACGATGTAACAGACTTCATCTTTAAAACTTTCCCTAACACCGCCTTGCTCGGCTCTTTCGTCACCTTTCAACAGAGATCTGTGATAAGAGAGTTGGGCAAGGTTTTAGGTATTCCTTCAGATGAAATTAAGGTGATTCAGCGCTCGAGGAATTACGCAGAGCTAGATCATGTAGCTAAGCTATGCCTTATGTATAGTCACTATATACACGGTCTGCCCAACCACTTGAGTATACACTCCAGCGGCATAGTAATCACAGAGAAACCTATCACTCATTTTTCAGCTACCAGCCTTCCACCCAAGGGCTTTCCAACCACACATTTTGATATGCATATAGCTGAAGATGCGGGGATTTATAAATATGACATATTAGGGCAGAGGGGTTTAGGTAAAATAAAGGATGCTTTAGCCATTGTTCAGAAAAACCAGCCTGAAGCGGAACCTATAGACATAGATGATATAGCTCGATTCAAACATGATAAGAAGGTCAAGGATTTGCTGAGAACGGGTAGGGCAATAGGTTGTTTTTATGTGGAAAGCCCTGCTATGCGCGCTTTAATGAAAAAGCTGGAGGTAGATGACTACACGGGCTTGGTTGCAGCCAGTTCCATTATCAGACCGGGAGTGTCTCAAAGTGGTATGATGCAGGAATATATTAAAAGGCATAGAGACCCAAACTTGAGGGCGGCTATTCATCCCGTATTGGGCCAAATACTGCAGGAGACCTATGGGATTATGGTCTATCAAGAGGATGTGCTAAAGGTGGCTCACTATTTTGCTGGTCTCAGCCTGGAAGAATCAGATAAATTAAGACGGGGGATGAGCTGGAAGTTTCGGGAACGACCTGAGTTTATGGAGGTGAAAACACGCTTTTTTGAGAATTGTAAGGAGAAGGGCTACGAGCATAAACTCACCACGGAAATTTGGAGACAAATAGAGTCTTTTGCCAATTATGCTTTTGCAAAGGGGCATTCTGCGAGCTATGCAGTGGAAAGTTATCAAAGTCTTTTCTTAAAGGCCTACTACCCTTTGGAGTATATGGTTGCCACCATCAATAATTTTGGAGGGTTCTATCATACAGAACACTACATACAGGAGGCGCGTTTGCACGGAGGACTTATAGAAGCTCCTTGTGTAAATAGATCCAATAATATCAGCATTATAAGAGGTAAAACCATTTGGTTGGGCTTTCAGCATGTAAAAAGCCTGGAGGTAAATGTGGTTAGGGCCATATTGGAGGAACGCCAACGCGCTGGTCAGTACAAAAGTTTGGAAGATTTGACTCAAAGAGTAGCAGTTAGCTTGGAGATGGCAACCATACTGATTAGAGCTAATGCACTGCGTTTTACCAATAAGAGCAAGGGAAGTTTGTTGTGGCAAGCCCACTTTCTTCTAAGCGATAAACCTAATAGCAATGCGGTACCCGAGTTATTCAAAAATCAACACATCAAAAAGCTTAAAATTCCACATCTGGAAACTGTTGCATACGAAGATGCTTATGATGAGTTGGAATACTTGGGTTTTCCGCTTTGTTCCCCCTTTGAACTAATTGATCAAGCTCATTTCGAGGGAACTATTGACCAGCGAGAATTCTCTTCTTTTTTGGGTAAAAGGGTGAGTTTGGTGGCCTATTTGGTTCACGTAAAACGAACTAAAACTAAGGGTAGGGTAGAACAGGAAATGAGTTTTGGAACCTTTATGGACCGCTCGGGGAACTTCCTGGATTCGGTGCACTTTCCTTTGAGTTTACGCAAATACAGATTCAAGGGTAAGGGTTGTTATCTGCTCAAAGGAAAGGTAAGTTCAGACTACGGACATATGAGCTTGGAGACAGATTTCATGGAGAAACTTCCCTATGAAAAACTGGTACAAGAACCTTAAATCTCAATTGAAATAGACATGAAAAGCATTGAAAGAATCCTCCAGTTTTTCAATAATTTCATTAGCACTCTCAAGGTTTTCAGCATCTGCTAATTGATCTATAAGTCCAATATGAGGGTGAAGCCATTTGTGGAGCTCATCATGGCTTTTGCCTTTCATAGTACAACTCTTTATCAGTCTTTTGTTTTGCTGCTTAAGATTGTTGGCTAAAGTTTTGTAGTCTTCATTTCCAGATGAAACATAGTCCTTGAAAATTTGATGTGCTTCTTGGATATGAGGTGTCATTTCAGAGTTGATGACCCATTTTTCACCATCATTGAGATCTATTCCCAAATGATCATGGTTGTGATTGGTATTACAGGCCATTATCATGGCAGCCGTTAGAAGAGTGATAAAAGTTTTCATTTGTATGGTGTAAAACTAGCTATTTTGGTTCTAGTGACATTACATAATCATAGCTTTCATTTAAATATTCTGCAAGAAGATCTAAATCAGCGAGCATGCTATCAGGAATGAGTACATAACCTCTCATCGTAGCACCATAAGAGATAAAATTGGTGGTATCAAACTCCTTTAAATACTGTTTTTGCTTGTCACTGGAGAATCGAATACCTAGTTCACTAGCTTTGTTCAATAGAGAGAACATATAGCCATTAGCCGAAGTATATGGCATGGTTTTACCTTTTCTCTCAAAACGTGGGCAGCGGCCCACTAGGTCATCGTAAATTTTTAATTTTTCTTGGTACATCAGCTTATTTTTTTCTTGCGATTAAAACTAGTGAATCATTGGGTTCAAACTCTTGATATTCTTCTAGTAGAAGGATATCGAAATTGACGCCAAAGTAATCTGTTAAGCTGGATTTGCTGTGATACTTCACATAAAGACCTTTGAAGAATTCTGAACCTTCGCCTTTCCAAAATGAATGGCATATGATTCCTTTTGAATCTAAGATATCACATTGTCTTTCAATAGATTTAAGCAATTCATCATTGTTCAGGTGATGTAAGACCTTGTTGGAATAAATGCCATCAAAGCTTTCTTCAGATTCTAAAGTAACGGCATCCATCATCAAAAACTGACCATCAGGAAATTTAATGTTCAATCGCTTTATGAATTCATTTGAGTAATCTGAGCCTGTGGTAATGAAGTTTTGACTTAGAATTCTCCAGTCCGATCCAGGACCTGAACCAATTTCAAGGAGTTTGGATTTATCAGGGAGGAATTGCTTCAGCTTTTCTATTAGCTTTAGACTATCAATCCCTTTTGATAATTTAATGTATTCATCAACGGTTTCTTTGGTCTTGTAGTAATGAGATTTCATTCTCAGTTATACTTTCCTTTGAACTCAATGGCATTTTTAATATGCGCCAAATGATGATTGCTGTGCCATGCATAGAGCCCAATAGTTTCTTCAACAGTTAGGGTTCTTCCATGTTCAGGATGCATATATTCTCTTTTAAGTTGTTCGTCAGAAAGGTTTCTTAGAAGAATACCGAGTTTTTCATGCAGCCCAACAAGAATTGAGATAGAGGCATCTATCTCGTCTACCTGAGAGTCTGGTAAATTGGCCCATTTTGCTTCCATATAAGTCTTTATAGTAGGAGTATCTTCTGTTAAGGCCAGTTTAAATCTCATCATACTATTTAAGTGACTGTCTGCACAATGGTGTACCACTTGTTTTATATTCCACCCATCTGGCCTGTACTTCCAATTGAGTTCTGTAGATGATAAATTCTCAGTAGATGCTATTACATGCGCTGGAAAGTCTTCCAAAACACTAATCCATTCTTGAATTTGATCCTTATTAGGCAATTTCACTGCTTGGTACCTGCCTACAGGAAATCTTAAATCTTCTAGTTCCATTTGCTTAGTATTAGTCATTGGGTAAATCGTTAAATTCTTTCCTTTTGCCATTAAACCAGTCTGTCATTTTTTCGGGAGAACTCATGAGTTCGCTCATGGATTGCATGGCTTTTAAATGAGCCTGGTCGCCATTTTTAAACATTTGCATTCCGTGCTGTTTGCTCATTTCTGCCATTTCTTCAAAAGTGTCTGCTTGAAATACCATATCGCAAGCTCCACCTAATTGTTTGCATGTCATTGATTTCATAGGAACTTTAAATTTATGTGTTTTTAAGGAATAGTTAATATTTCCTCTTCCAATCCTTCTTTTGTTAAACCCAATTGTTCAATGCTGAACAAATGAGCGTAATCCACATTTAAGCTGTGTATCAATAAGATTTTACTGCTATACGGAGTAAAGGCGACATGTTTACCAGTTTTATCCCAATAAGATGGTGCAAAGCCCTTGAGCATACTTGTCATTGATTTTCGCAAAGCTGGAAAACGTTGAAGTTCATTTTCCATATTGAGGTTCAAATAATGATTGGAACTTCTATCAGCAGGAGGATCATAAGTCTTGATTGTTGGAGATTCTTCCAGTTCAAATTGCTTAAACCTATTTATCAATATTTCCTGTGCGTCAACAAGATGACAAACCTGCTCATGAATGCTCCATTTGTTGTTTACTCTTTGAACTTTATAGAGCTCTTGAGGAATAGATTCCAATAAGGTATTAAGGATAACCGGAGTACACTCCAAACAGTTTATGATGTGATCAATATCTGCCATGTATTTCCAAATTTATTTTTTTGAAAAAAATTCATTCATGGGTAGAAAATAGTTGTCTTCCCAGCCTTGAATATATTGCTCGCCATGTTCTGGAACATTGGTGTGAATTAAAGTTAATTCTGTTTCACCATTGTGGTCTTCAAGTATAATCTCGAGTTGAGAGTCTTCTTCTTCCACATGAAATTCTGACGTCCTCCAGCTTTGCACTATTCTCTCATTGGTTTGAAGTAATATGTTCCTTCCCTCTATGTAGCCATCCCATGCAGTATAAGATTCACCTACATTGCTCGAAATTTGAGCTAGACCGCCGGTCATTTTGCTGTGTTTATCACTACTCAGCCAGGCTTCATATACATCTTTTGGGCTGGCGTTTATATGTGCTTTGATTGTAAATTCCATATGCTAGTCAATTGTTTTTCTAAAGAAGAAGGCTGCTTGGTCTCCTCTGTTTTCATGATTTAGCAATTTAGCTTTTTTCTTAAATCCTTGTTTTTTGATTTTTCTCAACAGCATGTTTTTTAGTCCTCTGGGTCTGGGTGCTGACAATGGAATTCCTTTAAGATATTTTTCACTTCCTGTAAATTGGAAATGAGTTGAATCATAGATGGATTTATAGAGCTCTAGAGCTGCATGATTTGCTAATACTTTCATGCTTTGCGCCGAGTGCAAGAAGAAATGTCGTGGAGCATCTAACTGCACCCAGTTTACACCGTAATGTTCCCATGCATATGAGGAAACAGTAGGGATTCGAATGATGCAAACACCTGCTGGGTTCAATAACTCAGATACCTTTTTCATATGTTCCAAAGGATTAGGTATGTGCTCAAAAGAATGGTGATAGGTGATTACATCCCATTTGCCTTCAATTTCAAAAATGTTGGACTTGGCAATTGATAAGCCGTTATCATACTCAATGGATTCATTTATAAAAGGGTCGCAACCTTTCACATTATTAAAACCAATTTCAGCTAAAGGATTTAAGAAACTCTTGCCATTTCCGCATCCAACGTCAAGAATTTTACTTTTGGAATGAATTCCAAGGCCATTAAAAATGTTGTAATCATTGCTACCTGAAAGAGATGCCATCAATCCTTTCAATGGAGATTTTTCTTTCAGCATTGAAGCATATTGTATCCGCTTAAATCTCCCTATGAATCCCTTGAATTTCTTTCCATCATACTTTTCAAAACTGTAGTAATTGTCTGGGTAATACAAAGACATGTCTGCTGGAAAATCAGCTATTTGCAGACAGTTGCAATTGGAACACTGAAAATAATCGAATTCTTTTCGCAGACCATACATCATCTCTTTTGCCGTATAGGTCTGATTGTCTTGCGAATTGTTACAAATCCTACAACCATTATTAGATTTCTTCATGTGATCCTTACTTTGAGCTCTCAATATTGAAGTGTTTTAAAACTCGAAGAGAAATAAGAGTATTCCATCTGCTTGCTTTACCAGCTTTTTCCATTTCTACATGAACTTGACCAGGGTGTTTAGCCTGTAAGTTCCAAGTTCCATTTTTTTTCCTCTTGTTTAGTAATACATTAATTGCAGGCCCCATTCTAGAGTCCCATTTCGCTTCTGCATTACGGAAATAATCCAAGGCCCTAAGTATGTTGTACTTCCATCTGGCGGGGTAGGGAAGTCTGAGAAACTCTTGATTTATGACTTCTCCTGTTCTATCTGAAATAAATAACTGATGTTTAAGAATGAATTCTTCAGCACTAGTCTTGGCATTTAGAATTTCTTTAGACCTGTAACTATAGCCTGCATTTAGAAATTCCAGCAGCCCTTCTAAAACAGATAGGGTGGTATGCAATGAACTATGAGTAGCGCCACTCCTAGTTGTTCTGCAATTAAAACCCCCATCAGGCATGATTTCAGTTAATATACTATCTACAACTGAAGATAGATCTTGCTCCTTACTGCCAAAATAAGAAGCGTAATTCAAAAACATCCCGTTTACACATAGATCTCCATGAACTTGAGTTGATGGTCCTAATCTAATTCCGCCATCATCTGATTTGCCTGTTGTAATTACTTGCTTGATTGTTTCTCGCACTTTTTCATTCTGAGGTGGAATGTTGAGATTGCGAAGATCTAAGAGGGTGTAATGCGTAGAAGTCCATTTAGGTTGATAGAAACGTTGACCCCAATGACCATTAGAATTTCTACACGATAGTAGTTGACTTCCCCAACCTTCTTTGTCTATTCGATACTGTAAATCTTTTCTTTCTACTCCTAACAAATCGCGGTGCACTTGATATTGAATAGAGATATCCCCTGCATTTAACCATTCTATGATTTGCTGATTATTCATTTGGAATTCAGACAAATGTAAGGCTCAAATTCCTCTTGATTATTGCGAATGCTCAATAATAAACATTGAATTAATTACCCTCTTTTCTTCATTCAAAATTCGTACTTTTGCCCATTGCAAAATATTAGCCAGAGAAGAGACAAAGAATGGGACTATTAGGTTTTCTAACACAAGAATTAGCCATTGATCTTGGTACAGCCAATACCTTGATTATTCATAAAGATAAATTGGTGGTAGATGAACCTTCAATCATTGCCATCAATAGAACTTCAAAAGAGGTTCTTGCCATTGGGAGCGAAGCTCAGAAAATGCATGGTAAAACTCATGAGGAAATCAAAACAATTAAACCCTTGAAAGATGGTGTGATTGCTGATTTTCAGGCTGCTGAACATATGATTCGCGGCTTTATAAAGCTTATCAATAATAAAAAACGTTGGGGAAACCCTCAACTGAGAATGGTCATTTGCATACCTAGCGGTATAACAGAAGTTGAAAAACGGGCCGTAAAAGAGTCTGCTGAAAGAGCGGGAGGAAAAGAAGTATATATGATTCCCGAACCAATGGCAGCGGCAATTGGTATTGGTATTGATGTTGCAGAACCCATGGGAAATATGATTATTGACATTGGAGGCGGTACAACTGAGATTGCTGTAATTGCTCTTGCAGGTATCGTATCCGATGAATCTATCAGAGTTGCAGGTAATGAATTCACAGAAGACATTATTGAGTATATGCGTAGACAACACAACCTAATGATTGGTGAAAGAACCGCTGAATTAATCAAGATGGAAGTTGGGGCCGCATTACCCGAGTTGGAAAATCCACCCGAAGATTATGCCGTTAACGGGCGTGATTTGATGACCGGTATCCCTAAACAGATTATGGTTTCTTATTCTGAAATAGCCTTGGCACTAGATAAATCAATATCCAAAATTGAAGAAGCAGTTCTTAAAGCTTTAGAGCTTACACCACCAGAACTTTCTGCGGATATTTACCAAACTGGTTTATACCTAACAGGCGGAGGAGCTTTGTTAAGAGGTCTGGATAGAAGAATTTCCAGCAAGACCAAATTGCCGGTATATGTGGCGGAAGACCCGCTTAGAGCAGTGGTTAGAGGAACTTCCATAGCTCTTAAGAATATTAAAAGTTATAAAACCATTTTGCAGTAGTTCTTAAATGCAGCGTCTTTTAGCATTTATAGAAAACAACTTACATTTTATTTTATTTCTGGTTTTACAAGTTTTCAGCTTGACTTTAGTTTTTAAGTTGAATCCCTATCAAAGGGCCTATTTTTCTAATTCTGCTTCTGGCATAACCTCTTATGTAAATAATGTGAGCGAAGAGGTTAGAAATTTCATTAATCTGAGAGAAGGCAATAGGCAGTTACAGCATGTCTATACAGACAGTGTAAGTAAGATAAAAGATATTTATCAATTGCATTTGCTCACAGATACTTTCAAGGTGAAGGACAGTTCTTTTAACCTATTGTATGAGGTTGTTGCAGCGGAGGTGGTTTTCAACAGCGTTCACAAGGCGGAGAACGTGATAGTTATTAATAAAGGACGTGCAGATGGAATAGAGAAGGGAGCTGGTCTGATATCATCTGAGGGCATTGCTGGTGTGGTAATTGCAGTAGGAGAACATTTTAGTACGGCTATGTCTGTGCTAAACACCAATTTCCATATAGTACCGCAAATCAACGGGCAGGAATTCTTTACTGAGCTTATCTGGAATAATCAGAATCCATATACTTTGAAGATTAACAAAATCAATCGTCTAGAAAATGTGAATGTGGGTGATATGGTAACTACAGGCAAATCCTCATTAATCTTCCCGGCTGGAATCCCTATAGGTAAAGTTACTAAGCTGAATGAGGTAGAGGGAAGTCAATACTTCGATACTGAAATAGAAACTGCAAGTAATTTTAGAAATCTCCATTATGTATTTGTAGTGAACAATAGCAAAAGAGCAGAAATTGAGGAGGTGATGCAAGATGAATAGAGCTGTTGGAATCATATTGCTTTTGGGTCTGCAGATAATAGTTCTCAATCATTTAGAATTTAGTTCATATCTGATGCCTCAAGTATTTGTGATGATACTGATTGGTTTACCTCCATATATTAAGAGATCGTATCAAGTTCTAATAGGTTTTGCCTTGGGTTTGTTTATGGATTTCTTTAATCATTCTCCAGGTCTTCATGCTTCAGCTGCTATGTTCACAGTAATGCTGAGATTAATGATTTTACAGCGCTATGATTTAGAAGAGATAGTTGCAAATAGGACATGGTTAAATCTCGGAAATCTTTCATTAGAAAAATATGGGTTCATTGCAGCCGTCTTAACCCTTTTCTATCACATGTATGCCATTGGTTTGGAACTGATTGGTGCATTGAACAGTCTTAACTATTTGCTAACAGTTGTGTTGAGTTCCTTATTGGCATTCCTGCTAATTTTGCTATTCCAGTTCTTATTCAGCAGAAAAAGTGTTTAGCAGACGAACCTATGTCATCTATTTAGCAGTAATCTTGGTTGCCTTAACCTATATGTTCAGGTTGTTGCAACTTCAGGTTTATGACGACACCTATACACAGATTGCAGAAAAAATATCACTGAGAAAAAAGACCATATACCCCCAGAGGGGTCTCATTTTTGATAGGAACAACAAGCTCATAGTGTATAATGAGCCAGTGCGGGATTTAATGGTTTCAGTTCCTTTTAAATTGGATGGAATTGATACAAGCCTTTTTTGTGAATTATTGAAAATAGAGAGAGAGGAGTTTGACCAGAGGTTAGAAAAGGCAGCAAGCCGGGCATATCAAAGG
Source organism: Bacteroidia bacterium (assembly GCA_049115575.1). Classification (GTDB taxonomy): domain Bacteria; phylum Bacteroidota; class Bacteroidia; order NS11-12g; family UBA9320; genus JAHEKB01. The sequence continues at coordinate 30,996 of JAGDZU010000001.1, forward strand.
AAGGCGGTGTTTATGAAAAATGTAAACAATACCGTATATGCAAGAGTGCATGAAAGACTATTCGATTTTAAAGGATTCTTCTTTGAGATTAGGCAAGACAGAAATTATAAATATGTGAGCTCTGCGCATGTACTTGGATTCTTAGGAGAAGTCAGCCAACAAGAACTAGATGTGCAGGAAGAAAGCTATTATGAGCAGGGTGACTTCCTAGGCAAAAAGGGAGTTGAGAAGTTCTATGAAAAGTACCTCAGAGGAATTAAGGGTGAGAAATATTACTATGTAGATATTCATGGAGTGAACAAAGGGACTTACAAAGAAGGTGAGTTTGATGTAGACCCAATTGACGGCCAAGATTTGACACTCAGCATTGATATTAATCTACAGGAATACGGAGAGTACTTACTCCAAAATAAGATGGGAAGCATGGTGGCTATCGAGCCTAAAACAGGAGAAATACTGGCACTAATCTCAAGTCCATTCTATAATCCAAAGGATTTTAATATTCAGAACAGAGGTGAGCATTATGCAGATGCAGCTCAAGACAAAACTAAACCTCTATTTAATAGAGCCGTGTCCGCTCCTTATCCTCCTGGTTCAACTTTTAAACCTTTGATGGCCTTAGTTGGTTTGCAAGATGGAGCTATTAATAAACATACCCATTTCAATTGTAATGGAGGTTATAGATTGGGTTCCAGATTAATCCATTGTCATGCTCATGCTTCTTCAACAAGCGTACAAAGGTCTATAGCTACCTCATGCAATACTTTCTACTGCCATACATTCAAACGAATGATGCAAGACAAAAAATACGCCAGTACCGAAGAGGCATATAACAGCTGGTATGCGTATTTGCACAGCTTTGGCTTGGGACACAAGCTTGGAATAGATGTATCAGGAGAATTTGGAGGATGGTTAAAACCAGCAGATTATTACAATCGGATCTATGGAAAAGGTCATTGGAAGTATGCAACTATAATCTCATTGTCTTTTGGTCAAGGGGAACTTGGCTTAACCCCTATGCAGATGGCAAATGTGGTAGCTAGCATAGCTAATGATGGGTTTTACTATACTCCGCATGTTATTAAAAGCATTGCAGGCATAGATACAATTCCTTCAAGATTTAGCACACCTAATTACACTAAAATAGATCCTATGCATTTTAAAACAGTGAAAGAAGGCATGCATATGGTGACGTTGAGCGGAACAGGATCCGCGGTGGCCATAGAAGGGATTGAGATTGGAGGAAAGACAGGAACAGTTCAGAATCCACATGGGAAGAACCATTCGGCTTATGTTGCATTTGCGCCTGTAGATGATCCACAAATAGCAATAGCCGTGGTTGTTGAAGAATCTGGTTATGGAGCAACTTGGGCAGCACCCATGGCTCATTTAATGATAGAGAAGTATTTGTTGCCAGACAGTGCTACAACCCTCCCATGGGTAGTAGAGAGATTGGTTGAAAGTGATTTAATTCCAGCCAAGTATAAGAACTAATGGAATCCAAAACTAACATAGATTGGATGGGCTTATTGCTGTATATGCTAATTGCAGCCATAGGTATTGCAAGTGTGTATTCAGCTACTTCTGAACAAGGTGCATTCACCTTGCTGGAAGGTAGAAGTGGAAAGCAAATGATGTGGTTTGGAGTCTCTGCATTTTTGGCATTAGTTATCTTTTTATTAAATGCTAATTTCTTTGAGGTGTTTTCATGGTATTTCTATCTAAGTCTTATGCTATTATTAGTAGCAGTTCTTTTATTTGGGGCAGAGATTGCGGGTTCTAAATCATGGCTAAAGATTGGTTCTTTTAGCATACAACCGGCAGAGTTTGCAAAGTATGGAACTTGTTTTGCCTTATCGGCGTTCTTAAGCGGGATTGATGTTTCACTTTCTAAAAGAAAGCATCTGATAATAGCAGGAGCTATTATAGCATTACCTGCAATATTAATCATACTGCAAGGTGATGCCGGTTCAGCTTTGGTTTTCTCCAGCTTTCTATTAGTCATGTATAGAGAAGGTTTGACTCCTGTTTATCTCATTATTGGTATAGTAGCCATAATCATTTTTGTCTTGACAATGGTTCTTGGAATTCTATGGTTGTCTATTGGCTTGATAGTGATGCTCGCTGTATTTCTGGCCTTCACTTTTACCAATCGAAAAACCATTTTGCCAGCTATTATTATAACTGCTATCTGTGTAGCTTTTAGTTTTAGTGTTGAATTCCTTTTTAACGATGTTCTGCAAGAACACCAGCAAAAAAGAATACTTGTAACCCTTAATTTACTGGAAGATCCTCAGGGTGCTGGCTATAATGTGAACCAATCAAAAATAGCCATAGGTTCAGGGGGATTGAGTGGAAAAGGTTTTTTAAATGGATCCCATACCAAAGGTGATTTCATTCCAGAACAAACCACAGATTTCATCTTTTGCACTATAGGAGAAGAAGGTGGCTGGGTTTGGAGTTCGGCCACCATACTTTTATTTACATTGCTAATACTGCGATTCTATTGGCTCGCACAAAGAGCGAAGAAAAAGTATAAAAGGGTGTTTATTTTTAGTGTGGCATCAATTCTGTTCTTCCATCTCACCATTAATGTTGGAATGACTATTGGTCTAATGCCAGTAATTGGAATTCCGCTTCCTTTAATCAGTTATGGAGGATCTTCATTTTTAGCCTTTAGTCTGCTTATCTTCACAGCATTAAAATTTGACGCAAGTAGGGGCGAAGACCTACAATCTGTATTTTCATAAAAAATGATACGAGTTCATCAACTAACATTCAATCCATTTGCAGAAAACACTTATCTGCTAGAGAAGGATTCACAAGTGATAGTTATAGATCCAGGGATGTATACCCCAGAAGAGAACGTCCAATTCAAAAAGTACATTGACGGCCAAAATCTGGAGGTGGTACATCTACTACTAACCCATGCTCATTTAGATCATGTTTTTGGAGTTAAGTGGGTGAACGAATGTTATGAACTTACACCTCGTCTGCATAAAGAAGATGATTTCATTTATGAGAATGCTCAGGCTACTGCAAATCAGTACGGTTTGTTTATGGAAGCTTTGCCGCAAGCTGAGTACGATTTGCACGAAGGAGATACATTTGACTTTCATGGTAGTGATCTCCAAATAATCCACACTCCTGGTCATTCTCCAGGCAGCCTGTGTTTTATTTCTCATGAAGATAAGTTTGTTATTGGCGGAGACGTGCTTTTTCAAGGTAGTATTGGAAGAACAGATCTTCCAGGTGGAAACTATCAAACCCTAATAGATGCGATAAAAACGAAACTAATGCCTCTGTCAGATGATTATAGGGTTTACAGCGGGCATGGTCCAATGACTACCATTGGACAAGAACGAATCTCTAATCCTTTTTTACAGGACTAAACTTTCTTAATTATTTTGATTACTGAATGCGTCTATATCGAACAGCAGAGAGAAACGTATGGTGTTCTGCAATGGATGCCTTCTTGTGAAAGGTTGCAGATAAGCTGCATCAATCTGGAAAACTTCAAACTTGAGCCCCGCACCAAATGTGACATATTCTCTTGCACCTTTAGTTTCAGCTTCATGGAAATATCCAGCTCTGAGAGCAAATTGCTTGTCGTACCAATATTCAGCACCAACCGAAATGGTGAACTCGTTAAGTTCTTCTTGAAATCCTCCAGGAGCATCACCCCATGAGCTAAGCATTCCCTTAATAGTAGGATCTGTACTCAACACACGTCCAGTGATAGTTTTAGTTACCGAGCCATCTCCAGCTGTATCATATGAGTAAATGTACTCTGGTGTAGGAACCATCAATTTGTTGAACTCTATTCCAAAACCAATCTCGTTGTGCTCATCAATTTCTGTATTCCAGAATGTTCCTATTCTAAAGTTAACAGGTATGAAATCTCTTTCTGCATTATTGGTATAAGATATCTTATTACCCATATTGCTCAAGTTTACTCCAATATTATAATCGAATTTTCTTCCACCAATTTCTGCATCATTGGTATAAAAAGCTCCTAAATCTCCTGCTCCAGCAATACCTGCCTTTATTTCAGCTCCTGAAACACCCACTTGACCTCTAGCCAAGTCAGAGAAAATAAACCTCAGTGCTACCCCTAGAGATAAATGATCAGATAGTTGTGTAGAGTAGGAACCATCTACAGCGAATTCTTTGGGCTCATAATTACCTAATGGATTACCTTGTTCATCGGTGAACTGTATGTCACCTAAGGTGAAGTATCTCAATGAACCTGCAATTGCACTTCGTTTATTGTCGCCAATTTTAGCGTATCCGCTTAAATAGTAAAACCACACATCGGGAACCAATGTACGCAACCATGGTGCTGCGGACAATGAAATACCTGCTTGCTTTTCCATGAATGCCAGTTTAGCTGGATTCCAGTGAATAGAGTTGGCATCTGGTGACGTGGCTACACCTATATCTCCCATTCCCGCAGCTCTTGAGTCTGGGCTAATGAGTAAAAAAGGAGCTGCGGTAGTAATTACATTCCGCTGTCCTAAAAGATCTTGATTGGTGTTAATGGAGTTTTGTGCAAAGCTTAAATGGTTCATTAACAGTGCACTTACAATAACAAATATTAGCTTTTTCAATTCTCGGTTCTTTGGTGACAAAAGTATCATTTTTTATGATAGTCTATTTGATGATATAGAGTTTCTGTGTTTGCTTTTCTGTACTACCATCTTCAGCTCTAACTTGGAGTTGATAGAGGTAAACACCTCTTCCAATAGGGTCTCCAAACTGATCTCTACCATCCCAACTGATGTCAGTAGAATGAGCCTCTGCATTTGTTACAGAAGTTGAAATTTGTTGAATTACTTCTCCGGTTATACTTAAGATAGTTAGATGTAAATCGAGATTCTGTCCAGATTTATTGTGGTCGAAGTGAAATGTTGTGAATTCATTGAATGGATTGGGGTAGTTCAATAAATGTTCAATTTGAATTCCTTCTCCTTCACCTACTACAAATTCTGTATAGCCTTCAGAAGAGTTATTATAAACATCCCATACTTTCACTCTTATGGTATGTCTACCAGGTGAAAGTTCGCTAAAGTTGTAATTAATCGTTCCTGATTGATAAGAATTCAACTCTGGTTGGAAGAAATCATTGAGCACAATTAATTGCTCATTCTCCGTTCCCTCATCAAGTATTCCTTCCATTTCACGTCCTATTCCAGAACCCACAGTATTAATTCCGTTTTCATCGTAAAGATCTACCAATAGAAGTGGAGTATTTGAGGTCATGCCACCAAATATCCAGCTACGGTCATCTATATAGAGTTCTAAAGAATCAAACTGTTGATCGTTTTTTAAACTATCAGATGTACCACCTATGATAAGATCCGTATCGAACCCACCTGCGTGATCAACGCCGTCGTCTGCATAAAAGGATAATTTGCCTTCGCCAAACTGATATGCAATGTCTTTGGGTACCACAAAGCTGAAGCTAAATAAACCATTACTTACAGTTATTTTTCCTTTGTAAATAATACTCACTTGAGCATCAAAATCAGCCACATAGCTTTTTGGATCGTTACCTCTAGTTTGAAAAGTAGCAGGTTTGTCATAGATGGTGGGGTAGAGTATACCATTGAATCCGTTCATTAGATTATCATCATAATCTCTTATTTCACCTTGTATTGTCACCTTGGATAATGCTGTTATGGTATCGGTGAAAGTGCTAAAGTTTTGGCCATTTATTTGAGTAGGAACCACCTTGTGAGGCGGGGTGAGCAGTCCCATAGCTGGGTCTGCGAATAACATGAAGCTTCTCTTGTTTATAACCTGCCCAGTATTGGCTCTGTTTCTTGTGTCTTTGTATACATCTCCCAAAGGTTTGGATTGGTTGTCAATAATATTGAAGATGTTATTGTTCATAATATCCTCATTTAAATCGCAGTTGGCTCCTATATATACAACCCTAGTGGTAGCTACCATTCCAATTGCTCCACCATTGGGATTGAATAACATGAGTTCCCCAGGGGATTTAACGGCTGGATTGTCCACAGCTGCTAATTCACAACTAGCAGTGATATAGAAAGACAGTTGGTCTTCATTGGTCCATTCTGTGATTTGAGGCCTGGTAACAACTCTTTCATGAGACATTCCATTTGTGCCACCGTGTCCTACATAATTGAAAACCAAAGTTCCTTGGTTAATGGCCTGGTCTACCGCCGTATTTACATTTGGATATTTATTACCACTTCCAAAAGACACCTGCTCAAAGGCATCCATCCAAATTTTGTTAATGTTATACCTCGGATTCTGATTACCTATGGTATTGGTCAATTGTTCCGAGCATAAGAAATGAATGTTGTTATCTTCATCATCTCCTAAGAAACTGAGCTTGTTCACCCAATTGCCAAAACTTCCTTGGTGGTAATGAATAATCTTGTCTACTATAAGTTTAGCCTCAGATGTTGATGATACGGGTAGTCTTCCTACCCCTATATCTAAGCCTTCAAATCGAGGAGCCAGTCCCCAATATCCTTCGTCATCATCTAGTATAGCGTAGTAGTCATCTGAGCAATGCGAGGCAGCCGGAACATAAGAATTGAAACTCTGATAGATGGGAACATAATTGGTATTGTTCTCTATTCTATTTTTAGGATCGTAGCTAGCGTCTCCAAAGAGTAAGAGGTATTTAAGTGGGACACCACTCATGCCGCGGTCATAAATGAGTTTGGTGAAGTCTCTTATTGCTGTAACGTCTTGGGAGCCAGAAGAAAACTCATTGTATACATCAAATATATTCACAACTTCAACCACCAAACCAGAATATGTTCTGTGGAACTGTGCCAATCGTTCAGCATCATCCTTGAAATTGGGATGAGTGATTATGATATATTCCACATCGCTCAAGCCGTGTAGATTTTGAGCTTCCACTTCTTCTACAAATTGGGGACTAAAACTCTTATTTGGATCGAACAAATGAAAATTGAGCAGCTCTTGGTCCGTGCTGTTCACAACGAATGATTCGGGACTTCCATCTGTAAAAGTTTCCTGTAGTACTGGTCTGGTTGGATTGCTTACATCCCAAACCATATGTGATCCTAAATTTTTTATGGAGTATTTAACATTTCCTGTAAACAGGCCATCCGTTGATCTCATGGACTGTTGATCGCCGAAGACTTCTAGGTTCCTCCACGCTGTAATGTTGAAATAGTCTATCCAAGCTTTAGAGTCATTCAATGGCTTGTTAGAATAATCGAATTTCACACTGAGGGTTGGGGAACTTACATTGGCATTGATAATGCTGGTTTTACTTCCCGCTGTGTAGTTGGCGTCGAATTCACCGGATACTTGGCCATGCACAGAATTTGCTTGAACGCCGTTTACAGTGATGGCAATTACACTAGTTGCTAGGGACCTTGCAGAAGTGACAGATTTGAATTTGAGATTTTCAGAAGTGACTAATCCAGGGACATTATATGAAAAATTCTTAATTGTTTGACTACCAGACATTTCATTGCCCCACCACACTCTTCCTGAATGTATGTGATTGATATCATCCTCTTCATGATGAAAGAAGTAGTTGTAGCGGTCTACTGTTATATCTGGAACTGTAGCTTGGTTTGCGCTCCTGCTGCTAATGTTTAAGGTATTCTCATTTCCCCATTGTATGAAATAATATGCTTTGTCCTCGTAATCATTCTTGCTGTAATTGAAATCACCAGAGGTGGTATTATAGTTCAATGCATGAGGACCTTGAGCATACCATAGTACATAATCGTCATTATCTAAGATGTCATTTGAGTTTTGATCTACTATATAAAGAGCATTTTGAACCAAATCTTCTGCTCTTGGATCGGCTATTACCTCAGGTAACATAACGCCTCCATTGCCATAAATATTAAATGTTGAGAGCCTTAGATCTGTGATGTTAATACTATTAATACTGAAGAAATCTTTATCTATTCGGTAGACACCTGATTGAGTTACACTTATCTTGTACGTATTGCCAGCATCTAGGATGGAGGTATAGGTCTGGTCCTTTTTGTTCTTATAACCTGTTTGAGTTCTAGGTTTGAATTCTATCAGTATTTCGAATTGATCTAAAACCTGAACTTCACCATTTAATTTTCGCAATGGTTTAACGTTTATAATTCCTCGTCTTTTTCGTTCTATGGTGAGCTCGTGAAATTCAATCTCATATTCAGTATTTAGTATGGAACTCAATTCAATCGAATTGAAACTCTGCGTTCCTTTGGGTATGATTCTTACCGACTTTATGGATTGCGTACCCAATTCAACTTGAGTGCTATAGATAGGGATGTAAAATCCGTTTTGAATGGATTCTTGACAAGTTGAACACCAAATTGGCCTCTCAAAATGCAGATAACCAGTCTCTTCTATGGAATTTTCCCCATATTCACTCCAATCTAGCTGAACCGCAAGTTTTTGTGTGTTTTGAGCGAAAATATTCCCCTGAATCAGGGTTAAAAGAAGTACTAAATAGCTTTTATATGGCATTCGGCATTACTTAACTGCAAATACAACAATTGTTGTGTCAATTTTATTGCTTTGGGCTAAAAGATGAAACAATAATTACTAAAAATTAACGTATCTTTACAATAATCCTATTTTTGTGAATTAAATTTTTTGAAGAATGAGAATTAAGCTTAAAGCAATATCTTTTGTTGTAATCGCACTGCTTGGAGTAAGTGAGTTGAAGGCACAAGATCCTGAGTTTACGCAGTTTTTTGCTATACCGTTGTACACTAACCCTGCATTTGCGGGTACTGGTGCTTGTGATGGTGGAGGAAGAGCTGTTGTCAACTATCGCCAGCAATGGCCTAGTCTTCCAGGTACTTTTGTTACCACGGCAGCTAGCTACGATCAGCATTTTGACAAAATTGGCGGTGGTATTGGTTTGGTATTTTTAGATGATAGAGCCGGTGAAGGACTTTTAACTTCAACTAGCATTTCAGCTATCTACTCTTACCAATGGAGAGTTACTAAGAATTTTGCAATGCGCTTTGGAATTGAAGGCTCATACGGGCAGAGAAGCATTGACTGGTCTAGGTTGAGGTTTGAAGATCAGATTGATCCGACTTCAGGTTTCACTCAACAAACTGGTGAAACTTGGGAAACAGACCAGGTGAGTTTTGCGAATTTCTCAGCAGGGATGTTGGCATATACTTCTAATTTCTATGGGGGTGTAGCGGTTCACAATATTATTGAGCCAAATCAATCATTTTATGGAAATAAAGAGGCAACCATACCTATGAGATTTACTGGGCATGGTGGGATTGTTGTGCCACTAGACGGAAAAAGGATTCCGGAAAGCACTATATCTCCAAATGTGCTCTTTATGATGCAAAACAAATTCACTCAAATGAATATTGGATTCTACATGAACAAAGGACCTTTGGTTACTGGATTGTGGTTTAGACAAACGTTTGGGGAGTATGGAAACTCTGACGCTTTAATAGCTTTGGTAGGTTTCAGAAAAGATAAATTCAAATTTGGTTATAGTTACGATTTAACTGTTTCGGGGGCTAAATCAGCTGCTCCAGGGTCTCATGAAGTCTCTGCGGGCATTGAGTGGTGCGCAAGGAAAAGACCCATGAGGTACCGTAAACTCAGCTGTCCAGATTTTTAAATGCCCTGCTTTTTCACTATTATTGCACAATATAAAAGATAAAATAAAGTTATATCAATTAGCTTAGAAATTATGAGATTGAACAAACTAACTGTAGGAGTGATGGCCCTTTTATTCGTGGTTCCCACTTCTTGTAAGAAAGAACAATCGTCTACTACGGGGTGGAATTACAACGACTCTAAATGGGGAGGATTTGAAAAGCACGAATATGCAGGTCAGGAAACTGGTCCTGGTCTAGTGCTAGTCAAAGGTGGAACATTCACAATGGGTTCTTCTGAAAACGACGTCCTTTACGAACACGATAACATCGAGAGAAAAGTAACAGTTCCTTCATTCTATATGGATCAAACGGAGGTTACTAATAATCACTACAGAGAATATGTATACTGGTTGCAAAGAGTTTATGTGGATTACCCTGAGGTAGCCATAAATGCTTTGCCAGATACATTGGTATGGAGAGATCGTTTGGCTTATAATGAGCCTTATGTAGAATATTACTACAGACATCCAGCTTATCAGGATTATCCTGTTGTTGGTGTGAACTGGAGACAAGCTACCCAATACGCTGCCTGGAGAACAGATCGTGTAAACGAAATGATCATGATTAGGGAAGGTATCTTGGAGCCAGATCCAAACCAAATGAACGAAGCTAACTTCAACACAGGAGCTTATTACGTTGCTCAAGACGATGGATTGAGACAAGGTAATAAGCAAATGAAGAACTACCGTACAAAAAAGGGATCTAGAAGAGTTCGCATGGAAGACGGTATTATGCTTCCAGATTACAGGCTGCCAACTGAAGCTGAGTGGGAATACGCTGCACAAGCTAATATTGGAGCTTCAACTCATGAGAACATTAACAATAAAAAGATTTATTCTTGGGAAGGTTTGACTGTTCGTCACACTGGAGGAAAAGAAAAGAACAGAGGTTTGATTAATGCCAATGTTAAAAGAGGAAAAGGTGACCAAGGTGGTATTGCTAGTCGTTTGAACGATAAAGGCTTTATTACTGTACCAGTTGGTTCTTACTGGCCAAATGATCACGGTCTATACAATATGAGTGGAAACGTTGCTGAGTGGGTGATGGATGTTTATCGTCCTTTATCTTATGAAGATGAGTCCGATTTCAACGCTTTCCGTGGCAACTACTTTGTTAAAAAGAAATTAGACGAAGATGGTGTTGTAGATTTAAAAGATAGCTTGGGTAGATTGGTTTATGTTCCAGTTACCGAAGAGGAAAACATTGGAAGAAGAAATTACAAAAAAGCTGATAATGTAGGGTACTTAGATGAGGTTGACTATATGGACGGGGAACAGGGTTATGAGTATGGAGTTACTACATTAATAGATAATCAAGCTAGAGTTTATAAAGGGGGTTCTTGGAATGACAGAATCTATTGGGCTTCACCAGGAACTAGAAGATGGTTGGATGAAGAGCAAGCTCTTTCTACTTTAGGATTTAGATGCGCCATGCACCGCGTGGGAGCACCTTGATAAACAAAGATTTAAAAAAAAAAGCCAGCTTAAAGCTGGCTTTTTTTGTGTGTATTTCTGAATTCTTAACAGAAAGTTTTGTAAGCTTCTTTAAGGTGATTGCTAATCATTTCAGCAGATCTTCCTTCAATATGATGACGTTCAACAAAATGAACTAAATCACCATCCTTAAAAATAGCAATGCTAGGAGATGAAGGAGGGTAAGGTAAGAGATACTCTCTAGCTTTAGCTGTTGCGTCTGAATCTTGACCTGCAAATACAGTATATAAATGATCTGGTTTACTTTCTCCTGTTAATGAAGATAAGACACCAGGTCTAGCGCTACCTGCGGCACAGCCACAGACACTATTTACAACAAGAACAGCAGTTCCGCTCATATTGTCAAAAGCTTTTGAAACCGATTCTTGGTCTTTCAATTCACTGAAACCATTGTTGGTTAATTCAGCCCTCATAGGGCTTACTAATTCTTCTGGATACATCTTAATAAATATTTATTGCAAATATGCAACAATATAGAACCTATTAATGTTTAGTAAATACTAATTTTGCAAACTGAAAATTCTACAATGGAAGCACAAACTATGAATTATAAAGTTAAAGACATTTCCTTAGCTAATTGGGGAAGGAAAGAAATAGCGTTAGCAGAAGCTGAAATGCCAGGTCTAATGTCTTTGAGAGAAGAGTATGGAAACAGCAAACCTCTTGCTGGGGCCCGTATTGCAGGATGTCTGCACATGACAATCCAAACAGCAGTTCTTATTGAAACCTTAACTGAGCTGGGCGCGGAGGTTACATGGAGTTCATGTAATATCTTTTCTACTCAAGATCATGCCGCTGCGGCAATTGCTGAAACTGGAGTTCCAGTTTATGCTTGGAAAGGAATGAACGAAGAGGAATTTGACTGGTGTATAGAGCAAACTCTTTTCGCATTTGAGGGTGGAAAGCCTTTGAACATGATTTTAGATGACGGAGGTGATCTTACCAATATGGTGTTAGATAGATATCCAGAATTAGTAAAAGATATCCGAGGGATCTCTGAAGAGACCACAACGGGTGTGTTGAGACTATATGATAGAACCAAGGCTGGGAAATTGCCTTTGCCAGCAATTAATGTGAATGATTCAGTAACCAAGTCAAAATTTGATAACAAATACGGATGTAAAGAAAGCGCTGTAGATGCTATTAGACGTGCTACAGATATTATGATAGCTGGTAAAGTTGCAGTTGTTGCTGGATATGGAGATGTAGGAAAAGGAACTGCTGCTTCATTAAGAGGTGCAGGAGCTAGAGTAATTGTTACTGAAATTGATCCTATATGCGCGTTACAAGCTGCCATGGACGGCTTTGAAGTAAAGCCAATGGAGAAAGCGATACCGAGAGCTCAGATTGTAGTTACCGCAACTGGTAACAAAGACATTATAACTTCTACTCATTTTAAGAGTATGAAAGACAAAACCATAGTTTGTAACATTGGCCATTTTGACAATGAAATAGACATGGCTTGGATAGAAAGCAATCATGGTGATTCTAAATATACTGTTAAACCACAGGTTGATGTCTATAATGTAGATGGAAATGAAATCATTGTATTGGCTGAGGGTAGATTGGTTAACTTAGGATGTGCTACAGGCCATCCGAGTTTTGTGATGAGCAACTCTTTCACCAATCAAACTTTAGCTCAACTTGAACTTTGGACTAACGCTGATAAGTACGATAATCAAGTTTATGTACTACCGAAGCATTTAGATGAGAAAGTTGCTAGATTGCATTTGGCCAAAATAGGTGTTGAGTTAGAAACCTTAACGGAAGAGCAATCTACATATATAGGAGTAAAACCTGAAGGTCCTTACAAACCAGAACACTACAGATACTAGTATATATTAGCTAATTATAGAAAGGCTTGCCATTTGGCAGGCCTTTTTTATTTGATTCTTTTAACACCCGTTGTCCCTTGAGATAGGTAAATGGCATCAAAGCTTTCAATTTCGCTTGCTAGAATCGGTCGTTTAGTGAGTTGAAAGCCATATAAGGGCATCATATATCTCAGACAGGTACCGTTCACATATCCTGAATTCGCTGGTGGAACAATCATTTCATCACCTTTTATACAGATGATATTACTGCTTAATTCTTCTATAATTTCCCCATTTGAATTTGTTAGAAGCAGATAATCCAGTTTTTCTTCAACTTTATGTTTTGCAGCCAAAACATAGAAGGCAGAAGACAATGTTTTAACAGTAAATATGGGATGTGATGGTTTAGCGAGTTCGTAGATGCCAATGCTGCCTGCCTGTTTGGGGGCTTTCTGCAATTCAGCAAACAAATCAAGTTTGGCAGGAAGCCAAAACTCTGAGTTTGACGTTGCTGTCTCTATTTCGGTTGCGAAGCTATTATTAATAGGGGCGTATTTCCCTTCTCCCTCTCGGTAAAAGCTAATTCTAACAACATGGTCTGGATGTTTTTCTGGATTTATTATTTGACTTAACCATTCAGGTGTTGGCTCGAAATCAATCTCAAATTCAAATATGCTTATTCCATCTTTTATCCTAAGTAGGTGTTGATCAAGCAATGGAATATGCCCTTTGATAGTCCTTATAGATTCAAAAAAACCGTCTCCATACTTAAAACCTCTATTCATTAATGCGAATTAAATAAACTGCATTGATAAGAGGGTTTTTATATATGAGAAAAGTCTAGAAAAGAGAATATATTCTAAAAAGGGGATTATAATCTGATTTATGGAACACGAAGATGTAATGTTGTAGGGTCGTTTGTGTTGTTGTAATGTATTGATAAGCAATTAGATAGGCTTTTATTTTTAAATTTTGGCATGCTTAAAGATTTTTTGGCACCTGGATTGAATAAGTATAATCACACGTTCTTTAACACAAAGTGAAATAAACCTAATACTCTGCGCTGCAGAGAACATATAAACGCTTTGATAAACTACTAACTACTTATTTGATTATTTAACCATTACGTTTTTTACTATTTAACCATTAACGTTTTAATTACTAACTTTAGAATCGGCTCGCCAATCGGCGGGCCATTCTTTTTTAAGCTGGATTTAGCTCAGTCTTAGATTCTGTTATGTCGATTTCGGGTTCATAGCCAGGTGCAAAAGTCACAAAGTACATATCAATTGCGCCTTTGTGCTTAGCTTCAATCTTTCCTCTATGTTCAAACTCAAACATAGGGTCGTCTTTAATGATGTTGTAAGTATCGCTGGATATGTTTACGTGTCCTACCTTACCTGAAGATTCCATTCTAGCGGCTGTATTCACAGTATCTCCCCAAATGTCATATTGGAATTTCTTGACACCTACGATTCCAGCAACTGCTGATCCCGTGTGTATGCCAACCCTCATTTCAAATGCAATTTTGTCATCAGCATCCATGGCTGCTTTTCTTTCCGTGATAAATAGCTGCATTTCAAGCGCTGCCTGTACGGTATGGCTTACAGATCCGCTTTCTGGAACAGGTAGCCCACCAGCTGCCATGTATGCGTCTCCAATGGTTTTAATTTTTTCTACATTATACTTCTCCATAATGCGGTCAAATGCTTCAAAACAAGCATTTATTTCCATTACTAATTCAGTCGCTGATAGTTTTTCAGATGTTTGTGTAAACTCTTTGAAGTCTGTAAATAGAATCGTCACCTTGTCGTGGTTCTTTGCTGCGGCAAATCCTTTTTCTTTTAGTTCCTTCGCTATCTCTTCGGGAAGAATGTTCAGTAATAATTCATCCGATCGATCTCTTTCCTTTCTAATGATTTTTCTTGACTTTCTTACTACCCTTAGTTGTGCAAATAGACCACCAGCGATAATAAAGACGATTAGACCGCCTATCATCATATAGTTTCTAATCTTAGTGGTTTTTTCAACTTCTGCTTTGTGTTCAAGTTCCGTTCTTAGGCGTTCTTCTTCTTTTTGAAGGCTGTCATTTCTGAACTTCACTTTTTGCATTTGAAGCTCCTTGGTGTGCTCTAACTTCTTGAGCATGTCTTCGGTCTGGTCAGAGGAAAGCTGATCGTTTAGCATCATCATTCTTTCCATATAGGCTAATGCATAGTCTTCGTTGCCTTTGCGTTTATGAGACAAATAAAGACATTCGCAGGCATTGAATTGCTGTAGGGTAAGTTGTTGTTGTTCGCTGATTAAGTAACTTTTTTCGCACCATTCTATGGCTTTGTCGTACTTCTTGAATTTAATATTTACATCACCAATGTTGGTTTGAGATATACTCATTCCTTTTTTGTCATTATTGGCCTCCTGTAACTTTAAACATCGCTTGAAGTAATCTTCTGCCTTGCTGTATTCTTCAGCTCTATTAAAAAGGTTTCCTAGGTTATTGAGCGCAGTTGCTTCTCCAATTTGGTCCCCTAGCCCTTGGTAAAGGCTTAAGCTTTTATTGTAGTACTCCATAGCTTTAGCACCATTGCCAAGTTTGCTATAAACCATACCCATATTGTTGTTAGACGAGGCTATGCCAGATTTGTTATCCATTTTTTCGTCTATTGCAAGGCTCTTGCTGAAGTAATCTAACGCTTCTTCGTTCTTATTCTGCAATGAGTATACAGAACCAATATTGGAGTAGGTAACTGCCAAGCCGGCCTGATCATCTATTTCCAATTTGATGGTTAAGCTTTCTAGGTAATGCTCTAGGGCTTTCGGATAATCTCCTAAGTTGTCGTATACAGTTCCTACATTATTATGTGAGCTTGCGATGCTTGCTTTAACCTTAGATTCTCGGGCGATGTCAAGACTAGCCATGTAATGATTCAGGGCTTTGATGTAAGCGGTCTCTACATAGTAAGTGCCTCCTATTATAGTATGGGCTTCTATTTGGTGGTTAATTAAGTTGTGCTCAATGGCCATGCCTAGGACTGCTGTTGCTATATTTCTACTTGAGTCCGGATGGCTATAAAGCAAGTTTCTTGCTAGCTCTTCAGCTGCTTCCAATCTGTCATCATCACCCAGTTCAATGTTATTCCAGTCTTTGAGAAGTTGCTCATTGCTCTGGCCTTTGGCTTCAGAAATAAATAATAAAGTACTACACAGAAAAAAGCTTAGAAACAGGCTGCGTCTTGTCGATTTCATATTAGGATTAGTTCAGCCGCTAACATACAAAAATATTTTTCAGTTTATTGAAACTATAGTTCCTATAATTGGACTAAAATCTATAAAGGAGACAATAGGCCATATTCGGAAATTAGTGTTCGTGGCAAATATGCATCCAATAAATCTTTATATCTATCACAAAACCAGTTAGATACAAATGATTGTTATGAATTTGGATGCTCATTGGCATAAGACTTGAACTCATTTATTCAGTTATGTTATTTGAATAAACCGACTGATCAATGCATAAAGCCATAATCAGTAGATTATATAAATACGCTTAACTACTATTATTTATTAACCATTAGTACTAACTATTCAACCTTTAAAGGTTTTACGTTTCAAGCCCAGGCATCTAACCAATGTCTGGGTTTCTTTTTGCATAAGATTATCTTTGCAGCCACAATCAAGTTCATGATCAGTACCGAAGTATATATTCCTAAGAACAAGGTAAGAATTGTTACAGCAGCTTCTTTGTTCGATGGTCACGATGCGGCAATCAATGTGATGCGTCGTATTATTCAATCTACAGGGTGTGAAGTTATCCATCTTGGGCACGACAGAAGTGCTGAAGAAGTTGTTGATACGGCTATTCAAGAAGATGCAAATGCCATCGCCATGACCTCCTATCAAGGTGGGCATATGGAATATTTTAAATATATGTATGACCTCCTTAAAGAAAAAGGGGCCAGCCATATTAAAATCTTTGGAGGAGGTGGTGGAACTATTCTGCCTTCGGAGATCAAAGAATTACAGGAGTATGGAATTGCTCGGATATATCATCCTGATGATGGCAGAGAAATGGGCCTACAAGGTATGATTAATGATTTAGTAGAAAAGGCTGATTTTCCTACCGGTTACTCATTGAATGGAGAACTAGAATCGTTTAAAACAGGAGATAAGATGTCTATTGCCAAGGTGATCTCAGCTGCTGAAAATTACCCTGATGAGCATGTTGGAAGCCTAAAGATTATAGAAAAGGAAGCTGATCAAATTCATACACCGATATTAGGTATTACCGGCACTGGAGGAGCTGGTAAGTCAAGTCTAGTTGACGAACTAGTTAGAAGATTCTTGCTAGATTTCGAAGATAAAACCATTGCCATCATCTCAGTAGATCCATCTAAAAGAAAAACAGGAGGTGCACTTTTGGGTGATCGAATTCGCATGAACAGTATCAGGAACGAGCGCGTTTATATGCGATCGTTGGCAACAAGACAAGCAAATTTGGCACTGTCTAAACATATAGATACAGCCATTGATATTCTTAAAGTTGCGGGCTATGATTTAATCATTTTAGAAACATCTGGTATTGGCCAGAGTGATACAGAGATTACCGACCATTCTGATGTGAGCCTGTACGTTATGACTCCTGAATATGGAGCTGCTACTCAACTCGAGAAGATTGATATGCTTGACTTTGCAGACCTAATTGCAATTAACAAGTTTGATAAAAGAGGTGCTCTAGACGCTTTAAGAGATGTAAAAAAACAGTTTCAACGAAACAATAAACTGTTTGATGCTGATGTTGAAAGCATGCCAGTTTATGGTACAATAGCTTCCCAATTCAATGATCCTGGAGTGAATTCTTTGTACTCAAGACTCATAGAAACCATTAATCAGAAGAAAGATGCAGGATTGCCTTCTGGTGCTAAGGAGGAAACTGATTTATCAGAGAAGATCTATATAATTCCTCCCAAAAGGATTAGGTACTTATCAGAGATTGCTGAAAATAATAGAGCGTATGATGAGTGGGTTGAAAAACAAGCCAAAATAGCCCAAAAGCTCTACGGGATTAGAACAACCATAACTACTCTAGAAGAAGAAAAAGATGGAGATCACCAAGTGGTTATAGAGCAGCTGCAAACCAGCTATAAGAAGTTATCACTTGATTTTGATCCTAAACTGCAGATACTGTTAGATGAATGGGGTCAGGTAAAAGAAGATTATAATAACGACATCTATACTTATTTAGTTAGAAACAGAGAGATTAAAGTGGAAACCAAATCACTTTCTCTTTCTCATCAAAAAATTCCAAAGGTCTCCTTGCCAAAATACGAGGCGTGGGGAGACGTGTTGAAATGGAATTTGCAAGAGAATGTGCCAGGCAAGTTTCCATATACCGCAGGAATCTACCCTTTCAAAAGAGAAGGGGAGGATCCTACTCGAATGTTTGCAGGTGAAGGTGGTCCAGAAAGAACCAATAAGCGATTCCATTACTTGAGTTTAGAAATGCCAGCCAAAAGATTGTCAACTGCATTTGATTCCGTAACTCTTTATGGCAACGATCCTGACTACAGGCCAGATATATATGGGAAAATAGGTAATGCAGGTGTTTCAATTTGCTGTCTTGACGATGCTAAAAAGCTTTACAGTGGATTTAATCTAGCAGACCCAAAAACTTCCGTGTCCATGACAATAAATGGACCAGCCCCTATGTTGCTGGCGTATTTCATGAATGCAGCTATAGACCAACAATGTGAGCTTTACATTAAAGAACAAGGACTTGAAAAGGAAGTTGCTGCAAAAATTGAGAAGTATTTTGCAAATAAGGGAAGTAAACAGCCCCAATACAATGGAGATCTTCCTGAAGGGAATGACGGTCTTGGTTTAATGCTACTAGGCCTGACCGGAGACAAAGTGTTAGATGCAGAAACCTACGCTAATATAAAAGCAGAAACTTTAAAGCAGGTTAGAGGAACGGTTCAGGCAGATATTTTAAAAGAGGATCAGGCTCAAAATACATGCATATTCTCAACCGAATTTGCACTGAGGTTGATGGGTGATGTACAGCACTATTTCATAGATAATGGGGTAAGGAATTTTTATTCAGTTTCAATATCGGGTTACCATATAGCAGAAGCCGGAGCAAATCCAATTACCCAATTGGCGTTCACTTTAGCCAATGGTTTTACTTATGTAGAGTACTACCTAAGTAGAGGTATGGACATAAATCAATTTGGTCCGAACCTGAGTTTCTTCTTTTCAAATGGAATTGATCCTGAATACGCGGTTATTGGAAGGGTGGCAAGACGAATATGGGCAAAAGCCATGAAATTAAAATATGGAGCCGATCCAAGAGCTCAGATGCTGAAATACCACATACAGACATCGGGTAGAAGTTTGCATGCTCAAGAAATTGATTTCAATGATATAAGAACTACTCTCCAAGCATTGTACGCTATATATGACAACTGCAATTCGCTACATACCAATGCATATGATGAGGCTATTACCACTCCAACGGAAGAGTCGGTAAGGCGAGCAGTTGCTATTCAACTTATTATTAATAGAGAACTGGGATTGGCTAAAAATGAGAATCCATTACAGGGCTCTTTTATTATCGAAGAACTGACAGATCTAGTTGAGGCAGCAGTATTAACTGAGTTTGATAGGATAACAGAAAGAGGAGGGGTGCTTGGTGCTATGGAAACCATGTATCAAAGAAGTAAAATCCAAGAGGAAAGTTTGTATTACGAAACTTTGAAGCATACAGGTGAGTACCCAATAATTGGGGTGAATACTTTCTTGAGCTCTAAAGGGTCCCCTACAATACTTCCCAAAGAGGTAATTCGCGCAACCGAAGATGAAAAGAAATTCCAAATTAATACATTGAACGAGCTTCATTCGAGGAATTCTAGTGAGACATCAGAACACCTAAAAGATGTTCAGAAAGTGGCATTGAGCAATGCCAATGTGTTTGAGGCCTTAATGGAAGCAGCAAAGTATTGTTCTCTAGGCCAGATTACTTCATCTCTATTTGAAGTTGGTGGGCAGTATAGAAGAAATATGTAAGAGCAGCTGTTCTTAAAGCTTTCTCGGGATTAATTAAATTGATTTAGAAATACTCATAGACTTGGGTCGCAAAGACATAAGTGAGATAGAGTATGGGGTATTCATCCATTTCTTTGCTGAGATTTAAGTTGTCCTCTGCTCCAACTAATTTGTGATGGCCATCCTCTTCAATTACCAAGGCCCAATGCCTAGCTGGGTGCCTATTTAATCTAACAGCCGTCTTATCGTCTTTAAGGTAAATAATATTATGCCCCTTAGGCATGGCGTTGTATTGAAACTCAGCGTCAAATCTTGGGGTAATATAAAGATCTATGCGCTCTGGACGAATCCAGGAAACCCACTTCACATCAAATTCTTTCTTTCCTCCGTTCTTTAGTCGAACCTTTACGCATCCAGTGTACTCAGACGTGTATGTGGTCTGCTTGAATTTAAATGCTTTAGAAACTTGGACCAGGTCTGATTCTGCAGATCTATGTACCTTCAACTTCGTGCCTTTTTTGGGATATTCAACATTATTGTATACCAAGCCACTGCGTTGACTGGAACAAGAAAATTGTATGCTTATAAGTAGTAGAAGCAGAAATGAGAGACTCTTTGACATCTTCTTCAAAGATAAAGTATAGATCAACTCATGAGTTAGTGGTGTATCCTAAAATTTCAAAATCCTCATCATAGAGCTCATGCTCTAACCACCATAGTGTTTCCTCATCTACTGTTTTTACAGGAGAAGATGGATTGAGAATAATAGTAGGATCAAGTCCAAATGAAGTGGCCCATGGCGCAAATTCCTCGCTGTCTAGTTTGATTAGTGAAAAATGATTTCCAAAAACACTTCGGGCTTTGGTTGGATGAGATCTACATGCCCAAGGGATTCTTTCTCGGAAGTAATCTATTTGAGGCAAGTAGTGATGATCTTCACGATATACCTTTGGCAGATAGTTCAAAACAAAGTCTCGAAAATTAAGCTCTAATAAGAAAGCTTGGATGTCTTTAGGTCCTTTATAGTGATTATACAATAAGTGTTGACAGTCTTGATTCCAACTCCCATTCTCAACATCTTTCTTGGTCTTACTTTCAAATACGGACAGCACTCTGTCTAATGGGTTTCTCACCAAGTGATGAAGATTTATTCTTTTAAAGGGGTTTAGCAAAAGCTTATTCAAGCTGTTCTTGTCTATTTCTTCTAAGCTATATCCTTTAGCAAAAGTGGTAGTTCCAACTTTATTGCTCATTAGTGCTATATGATTCTCTTGCAATAGAAAGCTTGCCATTCATGCGAAATAGCATCATTTAGTTCAATCATTTATTGGTCAGCTGATAAATATCATAATAAAGTATGTTACAAAATAGGTAAAAATATACAAAAAACGTAACTTTGTAGCACAAGAGTAACATGAAGAAGCTTTCTACAAATGAAAAATTGATTCAGAGTGCCAGGAAATTATTCTTGGCTTTTGGTATTAAGAAAGTAAGTGTTGAAGAAATATGTTTAGAAGCTGGTTGCAGTAAAATGAGTTTCTATCGTCTTTTCAAAAACAAGGCAGATATAGCAAAAGTAGTCCTTACTGAAATTGCCTTGGAAGGGCGAGAGAGTTACAATGCTATCATGAATCAAGAGATTTCTTTCGCTGATAAAATGAAGCAAGTTGTTGCTCAAAAACATGAGAATGCCAAAGCGGTGAGCCTTGAATTCTTAAAGGATTTATATTCTAACTATCCGGATATAATGAGTGAGTTGGATAGTTTTAGGTCGGAGTCCATTAAGCTATTCATTGATGACTTAAAAAAAGCTAGGAAAGAAGGGTTTATCCGCAAAGACATCAAGATTGATTTCATTATCTACATGTTCAATAGAATACAACTCATGCTCCAAGATGAGGAGTTGTTAAGTCAGTTCAAAAGTGTACAAGAAGCATCTGATAATATTACCAAACTATTGTTTTATGGCATACTGAAAGAGGAATGAGGTATTTGGGATTCATAGCGATCTTAATAGTTCAAGGCTTATGGGCTGAGTTAGATGCTCAAAACCGAATTGGGTTTAAGGGCCAGTTTTCAACGGCTGCAAACTATAGTCCAGACAATGAAATGGATTTGTTTATTGGTGGAAGGTATATTCCTCAACTTGAGTACAGCTATCGTATTGACAGCGCAAACTTGCTTGATTTTGAAGCCTCTGCTAATATGTCTGCTTCAGCATTTCTACGCTCATTTGATTCAAGCTCAAACACGAGTACATTAAACCCTTATCGCTTGTGGGCTAGATATAGCACCAGGCGTTCTGAGTTTAGAATTGGTCTTCAAAAAATTGATTTTGGATCTGCGAGTCTTCTCAGACCAATTCAATGGTTCAATCAAATAGACCCCAGAGATCCGTTGCAATTAACCAATGGAGTATACGCAGCTCTTTATAGGCACTATTTAAAAAACAATGCTAATATCTGGCTTTGGGCTTTGTATGGAAATGAAAAAACGAGAGGCTTTGATGTTGTGAACACGAATGAACAAATTCCCGAATATGGTGGGAGAGTTCAATTGCCACTACAGCAAGGGGAGATTGCTATGAGTTATCACCATCGTGTAGCGGATAGCAGAGGGCAAATGTTTCTTCCTGAGATTTCTAAGATTCCAGAAGATAGAATAGGAATTGATGGGAAGTGGGATGTTGGTGTAGGCTTGTGGTTCGAATCGAGTTATGTTCACAAGCATGAGAGCATCTTGAATTTCACCGAACAAGCCATGTTAAATCTGGGCGCCGACTATACTTTTAGTGTTGGTAATGGTTTAAATATGATGGTTGAACATTTGGCAGTTTCTTTTGATAGCACAGCTTTCGCTTTTGAACAAACTGCTCATGTTACGGCATTAATGGCCAATTACCCATTGGCTTTGTTCGACCAAATTATGCTATTGACCTATTACAATTGGTCTACTGAAAGTCCAATATTATTGCTTAACTATCAACATCAATTTAAACATATTTCAGGCTATGTTTTAGCCTACTATAATCCAGAATCAACCCAGGGAATTCAAGAGAATGATTTAGTCAATTCTTTTCAAGGTCCTGGAATTAGAATAATGCTAGTTTATAACCATTAAAACAATGAACAAAGAAATCGTAGTTGAATTAAAGAATGTGACCAAACGCTTCAAAGTGGGAGATGGTGAGTTCACAGCGTTAAAAGACATCAATTTAAAATTTGAAAAAGGAGAATTTGCAGGATTTGTGGGGCCAAGTGGTTCGGGAAAAACCACCTTATTAAATATTGTTGGTTCACTAGATACACCTACGGAGGGGCAGGCTATAGTACTGAATAAGGACATTGCAACTTTGAGCCATCCAGAATCTGCTCTCTTAAGGAATTTTCATCTTGGATTTATTTTTCAAGTATACAATCTGTTACCGGTGTACACGGTCTATGAAAATGTGGAATTTGCCTTATTGCTACAGAAGAAATCCAAAGCGGAAAGGCATAAAGCTGTCATGGAAGCTCTGGAATGGGTTGGTTTGGCAGATTTAGCAAATAAGAAACCAGCTAAACTCTCAGGTGGCGAAGGGCAAAGAGTTGCCATAGCCAGAGCCATTGTTAAAAGGCCTGCCTTGTTAATAGCAGATGAGCCTACTGCAAACCTTGATGCAGACAATGCTCATTCCATCATGCGGATTCTTAAAAAGCTGAACGATGAATTGGATACCACTTTCTTATTCTCTACCCATGATGAGAAAGTGATGAGCTATATGGATAGAATTATTCATTTGGAAGACGGTAGAGTAGTAGAAGATGAAATCATTAAAAGTAAAGCCTTATGAAACTCGCATTTCAACTCGCATTTAGGAATTTAAAAGGTGCTGGATTGAGAACGCTGCTCAATGCTGGGGCTTTATCATTTGCCTTTGTCATTATTATCTTTTTTAATGGATTAATGGATGGCTGGAATGAACAAGCTAAAAGAGACAGTATAGCGTGGCAGTATGGTTATGGTCATGTAACACATGAAGATTATGACATTTTTGACCCCTTCACTATTCTTGATGCTCATGGAGTATATGAGCATTCTGAGAATTTGGAACCTCTGCTTATAAGACAAGCTACCATTTACCCAGACAACAGGATGGTTGGCGTCATGGTAAAAGGCATATCCCAGGATCAGCAAATACTGGATATCCCTACCAAATATTTAAAGAATGATGGCCCTGAAATACCAATGTTAATAGGTAAGAATATGGCTGAATCAAACAAACTTAATGTAGGAGATCAATTGATGCTGCGCTGGAGAGATGCCTATGGATCATTTGATGCTGGTATGGCAGAAGTAGTTCAAATATTTGAGACCAATGTTCCCTCAACGGATGCTGGTCAAATCTGGATACCTATTGAGAGACTTTGGGAAATGACCGCATTAGATTCACATGCTACCTATTATATCGCTAATGAACATTATGTGCATCAGGATGCGGATAAATGGGTGTATCAAGATCAAGATGCTCTATTAGAAGAAATATCAGAAATGATTGAAATGAAAAAGTACAGCGCAGGGATTATGTACATACTTCTAATGGCTATTGCATTACTAGCCATTTTTGACACTCAAGTCTTTTCAATATTCAGAAGACAAAGAGAAATAGGCACCTATATAGCTTTGGGAATGACGAGACCCCAAGTGGTGGGTTTATTTACAGTTGAAGGTAGTGTGTATAGTATAGCCGGTGTTGCACTGGGAGCTCTTTATGGCTTTCCACTATTTTACATACTATCTCGAACAGGAATCCCCCTGCCTATGGATTATAGCGACTTCGGTATAGCCATAGCACAACGGATATTTCCTGTATTCGGATTGCAGCTAGTGCTGGTAACCATCATCTTGGTGGTGATATCGGCCACCATAGTGAGTTTTATTCCTGCTAGAAAGATTTCTAAAATGGATCCAGTGTTGGCACTTAAAGGAAAACTACAATGATCAGATTTTTATTAAAAGGATTGTTGAGAGATAGGAGTAGAAGCATACTTCCTATAATCATAGTGAGTATAGGTGTTGCTTTAACCGTATTTCTAATAGGGTATATAGAAGGAGCAATGGGAGATGTCACAGACCAAAATGCGCGCTTTGAAACAGGGCATGTTAAAGTCATGACTAAGGCATATGCCGAGAACAAAGATCAACTGCCTAATGATTTAGCCCTGTTGGGGGTGGATGAGCTTGTAAGTCAGCTAAATGAAGACTACCCTGAATTGACATGGGTTAAAAGAGTAAAGTTCGGAGGTTTAATAGATGCATTTGAAGCAGATGGAAGTTCAAAAGGTCAAGGACCAGCAGTAGGGATGGCATTTGAAATAATGGAGAATGGTGGAGGTGAAGTGCAGAGATTAAATCTAGTAAATTCTTTGGTGAGTGGTGTATTACCTAACAGTGCTGGAGAAGTGTTGTTAGGCGATCAGTTTGCGGGAAAACTAAAAGTTAAGTTGGGAGATACGATTACATATTTTGGTTCAACCATGAATGGAAGTATGACCTTTAAGAACTTTGTTATCGTAGGAACTATACGTTTTGGAACACCTGTACTAGACAAAGGGGCGGTTGTTATTGATGTAGCAGATGCACAAGATATGCTTGATATGGAGGATGGAGCTGGAGAAATCCTGGGATATCTACCCAATGAAACCTACTACGATGAACAAGCATTAGCGGTAGCACAGAGCTTCAATGAGAATTACTTTGATGAGAAAGATGAGTTTTCTCCTCAGATGTTCAGTCTTAAACAGCAGAATAATTTGGGCGTAATGTTAGATTTAGTGAACGTAATGTCTGGTATATATGTATTAATTTTTGTTATAGCCATGTCTATGGTACTTTGGAATACAGGATTGCTAGGAGGGCTGAGAAGGTATCAGGAATTTGGTATCCGCCTTGCTCTAGGGGAGGCCAAAGGCAATATTTATAGAACCTTGATTATGGAGGCTGTTCTAATTGGAATCATTGGATCTATAGTAGGTACCATCATAGGTTTGTTTTTCACCTATTTACTTCAAGTTTATGGCATAGATATTGGACAATACTTACCAAACAGTTCTATGCTATTTCCAAACGTTATAAGAGCGAAGATTACACCCCAATTGTTTTGGATCGGATTCATACCAGGTTTGTTTGCAATGGTGTTAGGAAACATGCTTTCGGGTTATGGAATTTATAAAAGAGAAACTGCACGATTATTTAAAGAATTAGAAGTTTAACAACATGAAATATTTAATATCATTTATAGTTTTAATAGGAATTTGGTCGTTTAAGGCTGACCACCCTTCACCTACTGAAATTATTGACAAAGTAGATGCTAACATGGCCTCCAAAACTAAAATCATAGAATCAACTATGATTATCCATGGTAGAAGAGGAGATAGGCAAATTAGTTCAAAGTCTTATACAGAAGGCGATGATAAATCTTTTACAGAATACCTTGCCCCAGCAAGAGAAAAGGGCACTAAAATGCTCAAGCTAGACGATAGATTGTGGATTTATTCACCTTCTACAGATAGAGTGATACAGCTTTCAGGTCATATGCTTAAGCAATCTGTAATGGGCTCTGATTTGTCTTATGAAGACATGATGGAAGACGATAAGCTCATAGACCTTTATTCAGCTAAAGTTACAGGTGAAGAAGTGATAGACGGAAGAAAATGCTGGATTCTAGAGCTTAATGCTAAAGTAACCGATGTCTCTTATCACAAACGCAAAATGTGGATTGACCAAGAGCGATATGTACCTCTTAAAGAAGAGTTATTTGCTAAAAGCGGTCAATTGCTAAAGAAAACGACTCTAAGCAATGTAGTAAAATCAGGTAATCGATGGTTTCCTAAAAAAATGAACTATAGGGATATGTTAAAGAATGGAAAAGGAACCGACTTTGTAATCGACAAGATTGAATTCGATAAAGATATTCCGGATTACCTCTTTACTAAAGCGGCTTTAAGGAAGTAATCTAGAAAGAAAAAGTTTGATTCATTTCTTTAAGCTCATCTATAAAACTTCTTTCCTCGAATTGGATATACTTCATAATCTCAGATGGAAGAGCAATATTTAAGTGAGCGAGCTTAGCATCCTGATTGAGCGTGATTACGTCGAGATTAGGATAAATGCTCATGACCTTATCCAAAACCTCATTTACACTCAGATTAAGTTCAGCTAAATTGTAATTTCCTGACGGAATCTCATTGTGCAGCATTTGAAATATGGCTTGACAGAGTTTGTCAATATGTAAAAATGCTCGTGATTGATTTCCATCTCCAACTCTATTAACTTGACCAAAGTAATGAGCCTCAAACATAAATCGATTAATAACTGAGTCTATTCTCATTGCCGGTGCATATCCATAAACATTTGCTGTTCTCAAGTTTATGGCTTTACATTTACGTATACGTTGCACCTGTTGCTCCGCTTTTAATTTAGATACACCGTAATAGGTAATGGGTTCTGGTATGCTGCTTTCCTTCAAGTCATTTTCAGAAGTACCATAGACTACTATAGTACTCATATTAATAAGCAGTTTTACATCGCTATCATCAATGGCATCTACCACAGAGGCTGTTCCCCAATGGTTGGCTTGATCAAAAATATCTAGCTGTACATCTGTGAAAGGTTGTGTTATTTTGGCTGCCAGGTGAACAACCACATCAACACCTCTTAGCGCTTTGCTCAGGCTTCTACTGTCTAGGATATCTCCTTTAATAAACTGTATGTTCTTGTTTTTTAGCTGTTGTCTAAAAAGTAAGGAGGGGTCAGAATTTGATAGATTATCGTAAATAACAATCTGATCCTCGCCCTTCAAATGCTTTGCTAAAAACGGAACTAGTTGAGAACCTATATAACCGCAACCACCTGTAATTAATACTTTCATTTTTCTAATAGTTCAATGTGAAGCCCGCATTCATCTTTTTTAGTTCCATCCCATCTTCCAGCTCTTCCTTCATCCAGAAATTTAGCTGTGCAAGGTTCACAACCTACACTTAAATAACCCTGTTCTTCTAAAGGGTGTGCTGGTAAATCAAATTTCACCCTATAGTCGTAAATATCTTTGGATGACCAATCTAAAATGGGGTGATATCTCATAGTGTTGTGCCTTCCTTCTTGAAACCGTTTCATTCCTTGCCTATTCTGGTTTTGCTCTGCTCGGACTCCCGCAATCCAAACGTCGTGCTTATGCATGACTACTTCCATAGGTAATATTTTATTTAAGTGACAGCAATAATCTGTGTCACTGCTGTAGAAAAACCTGCCTTTTGAGTCTTTCTGATGAATTTTTTCAATATCCGGCTGCAGGTTAATCAGATTTAGATCAAACCGATCTGTTAATTGATTTCTGAAAGCTAGGGTTTCAGGAAAATGGAATCCTGTATTCAGGAAGTAAACGGGAATAGAATTGTCAATTGTGCTTATTAAGTGCAGAAGAGGAATACTGTGCGTTTGAAATGAGGAGCTGAGGAACATGGATTTCCCTTCAGATTTCATTGCTATGACCTCATTTTGAATAGTTTGAATTTCCTTTTGCAATTGCACCGCTGCAAGATAGGAGTATCATAAAGGCAGAATATGAAAAAAGGCAGTTTTTTAACTGATAAGTATGAAAAAGGGAGGCCATAACACATAACCCCCCTTTAAACCCATAACAGTAGTTAAAATGTCTTACATGGGATGACAATGGAAAAGTATAGTTTTAGTCTCTTTGTCGCCCTCATGATTTTTGTCTATGGTAATTGTAAGTACCATATCACTGTGACTGTTTACATCATTGACCCACATTTCATGAATGTGGAACATTAAACCATCTTCATGTGCATGTTTGTTAAAAACCTCCGTGTTGTTATTTGAGGTGTTCACTAAACTTATTTCGTAACCGTGCATCTCCATATCTGCGGAGATCATACCGTTAATATATACGGTATCACCTTGACCATACATGGTACTAGCAACAGGTTCTGCAAAGTTTATAGTGATATCATTTTGAGGATTCATGCTCTCATCTTCTTTACAGGACGACAACATAAGAAAAGTTAAAGCCAATATTGATATAAGTGTTTTATTCATTTTTTAGATTTTTTATTGATGAAGTATAGTAATTGAATTCTTGAACTGAGTTTAGGTGTTACATAGCCTTCTGATATTTCGTAGGCAAAAGGAATTTCAGTATTGAACCTAAAACCAAATGATTTGATATATAAATCTAGGCCCAGGATTCCACTCCACTGTTCTTTGCCACTGTATTGCTTCTCTATATTCAAGGAAGTGTAAGCAATGTCTTTATTAAAGTGTTGATATGATAGACCCACTTGAGGTATCAATGTCTGTTTCATAAACCTCTTTTGAGTAAATCCAATAATTTTACTGTTGAATCTGTTTCCGAACTTAAATTCATTGCTGTTAGCTCCATTCAAGCTATAATAAAGTTCATGATTGAGACCGAATTGCTTGCTTCTCAATGAGAAGTTCGAAGCGAGTTGAGCGTCCCAAGATCCACTGCCCAGCATCATATTCTGTATTTGTTGACCATCAAGATTGTTGTTGGTGGCACCGGTTGGCATTTTAAGCCCGGCACCAACGAGCCAGAACAATTGTGTCTTACTATTGCTCGTGCCTCTTCGCCAAAGTCCGTAATAGGTTTGAATGGAAGCATCTCCTAAACCGTTGATAGATTTAGAGGAATAGCTAGCACCTGGGCTCATGTTGATACTGTTGGCCTTATAAGGTACCGATGCAGTAATCATCCAGCGATCTTTCAAGAAGTATCTCATCCATAGGTCGACAGTTTGGAAATGATCCTTGCTGTATTGAGCATCCATGCCTGGCATAGGTGGGTGATCTGTTCTAAAGCTGCTGATGCTGTAGTTAATACCTATGATATGTCTTTTTTGGAGAGGTATGTAACCAAAGCCCATGTTCATGCCTGATCCACCACATACATCGCAGGCGAGTATAGGTACGGCCAATAGCGCAAAGGCTATTGTAAATATGTGTTTTTTCATTGTTCGATTTATTAGTTTAAGACAGAAATTACTTAAACCAATGTTCGAGGGGGGTGAAAGATTCCTTGAGGATCTTTAGAAAGAATCTTATAGTCAACCCATGGGGCCATAGGTTTCAATATTTCTTGTTGAAAATTTGGCTGGTCAGTGGTCATTACAAATTGGAGTAGCTTCATTACCAATAATTCTGGATTTTCAGCATTCTGATTGTTTTGATCCAATTTCATGGTCTTTTGTAGCACGCAATTTCCATTACACTCCAATTCTTTCTTCTCTCTGTTCTCACATAGTTCTTGAACTATATAAGAACGTTCTACTCCATACCAAACTAAAGTAGATAGATTAATAATAAACCCGGAGGAGATTACCAATGTTAGGAATATGGCTGTCAGCAATTTCAACTGAGCAAAGGTAAATTCATTAGGGAGCTAGCAATACTGACAAGGGTCATTTTTGTTAATGATTATAGTAAAACAGAGTAGACGATTTTAAGCAGCTGGAAAAATGTGAATATATACAATCTGATTGCCCTTTAACTACCAAATCAAAATGTATTTTTGCCGCCGAAATGAACATTCACGAATACCAAGCCAAAGAGATTTTGAAAAGCTACGGAGTAGCAATTCAAGAAGGGGTAGTAATAGATAAGAGAGAAGATGCAATTAGTGCTGGAAAGCGTTTAAAAGAACAAACAGGAACTGATTGGGTAGTTGTTAAAGCACAAATTCACGCTGGTGGTAGAGGAAAGGGTGGAGGAGTGAAGTTGGCAAAAAATGACGAAGAGCTTCAACAAGTGGTAAATGACATACTCGGGATGCAGTTAATTACTCCTCAGACCAGTGCTGAAGGTAAGTTGGTTCGCAAAGTATTGCTAGCTCAAGATGTTTATTATCCTGGAGCAAATGAACCTGACGAATACTATATGAGTGTGCTTTTAGATAGAGCAAAGCAAAAAAATGTGATTATCTATACCACCGAAGGAGGTATGGATATAGAAGAAGTTGCTGAAACTCATCCAGAGAAAATTCATAGAGAATGGGTAGATCCGGCATTGGGTTTACTTCCATTTCAAGCTAGAAAGATTGCTTTCAATTTGGGTTTGAGTGGAGATGCATTCAAAGGGATGGTAAAGTTTGTGAATTCATTGTACAAAGCATATACAAGCATAGATGCCACATTATTTGAAATTAATCCTGTGCTGAAAACTTCAGATGATAAAATTATTGCGGTAGATTCTAAAGTGACTTTAGATGACAACGCTCTATATCGTCACAAAGATTATGCAGAGTTAAGAGATGAGGGAGAAGAAGATCCAACAGAAGTAGAAGCAAAAAAATCTGGATTAAACTTCATTAAACTAGATGGCAATGTGGGATGTATGGTTAATGGCGCAGGCCTTGCCATGGCAACCATGGATATTATCAAATTGAGTGGAGGAGAACCTGCCAACTTTTTGGATGTTGGAGGGGGGGCAAACCCAACAACAGTAGAAGCTGGATTCAAGATAATTTTGCAGGACCCTAATGTAAAGGCCATACTAATCAATATTTTTGGTGGTATTGTTCGTTGTGATAGAGTAGCAAATGGAGTAGTAGAAGCTTATAAAAACTTTGGTGAGATACCAGTGCCTATTATTGTTAGACTGCAAGGGACCAATGCAGAAGAAGCCAAGAAGATCATAGATGATAGTGGCTTAAAAGTACAGTCAGCCATTATTCTCCAAGAGGCAGCAGATAAAATCAAGGAAGTACTTTCATAGAGTCTTGAGTGAATTAATAGGCATACTTCCTCATAATATTGATCAGCGCAAAATAGCGGAGCTAGTAGCGGCCTTGAAAAAAGGCAAGATAATAATAGTTCCAACAGACAGTATCTATGCCATTGCTGGAGATTTAAATCACCGTAGCGTATTAGATAAAATCAGTAGGCTAACAGATAAAAAAGCCAATAAGATCAAGCTATCTATTCTATGTAAAGACTTGAGCAATCTGTCTTACTATACTCATCAGATAGACAATGACACATATAAGTTAATGAATAGGCTACTGCCTGGGCCATTTACATTTGTTTTAAAGGCAAGTAATAATGTGCCTAAGATATTTAGGCAGAACAAAAAGACTATTGGGATACGTGTTCCAGACAATGCCATAGTTCAGGCAATAATTGAAGAATTGGGCAATCCATTGGTATCAACATCCATACATTCAGAAAACGAGATTCAAACTTATCTCACAGAGATTGAGGAAATCTATGAAGCTTGGGGCAGCAAAGTAGATTATATAGTTGATGGAGGCACTGGTGGAAATGTTGGTTCCACGGTCATAGATGCAAGTGGAGATGAGATGGTGTTACTAAGAGAAGGCAAAGGTGCTGAGCTCTTATGATGGTGCTGTATTTCATTATTGCAATTCTTAAAATTGTTGCCATTCTCAAGGGGATCAAAATATTGGTGCTTGTTCTTGAGGATAAATTAGAATGGATCGATTTAATTGATTTTCGGCCTTTTGGTAAAGAACATCTCAAGATTAAGGACTTGGCAAAGACTTACACCAATTGGAAAAAACCAGTCTATTTAGCTCTGCTTTACAGTTACTCGTTCCTTGTGACTGTGCTAATTCTTGGTACAGTCTTATGGCTGGGATACAACGGAATAAGATCAATGTAAAAGAAAGACAAACCGCTAACTTTGTTCGGAATGATTCCGGTACTTACTAGCGAGCAAATCAGACTACAAGATCAACTTACCATAGAGAGTGAGCCTATTAGCAGTTTGGATTTAATGGAAAGGGCTGCTAGAGTGCTTTCCGATGCTCTAACGAGCTATATGAGCTTCGATACTGCATTAATATTTTGCGGACCAGGAAACAATGGAGGAGATGGACTGGCAATGGCAAGGATGCTCAGCGAGGCAGGTAAAACTATAAGGGTTTGCATTCCAACTTCTAATTCTTCAAAAGATTTTCAAGCAAATTTAGACCGACTGCCTTCAACAGTTGAGCGAGTAGATTTTAACTCAATAGTACCTGAAGGAGAATTAATCATAGACGCCATTTTTGGAACTGGCTTGAGTCGTGAAGTTGATGGGATCTACAAGGATTGGATTAGCTGGATTAACACTCAGGCTTGCAAGGTGGTGGCAGTAGACATGCCAAGTGGAATGCCAGATACACCTCAATGGGCTTTGGCTATTGAAAATTGCATTAGCGCTGAAAAAGTATTAACTCTACAATTTCCTAAGCTGAGCTTGCTTCTACCGTATTGTGATGGTTTTGCAGAAAGCATAGAAATACTGGATATTGGGTTGAAGGAATTTGAAGGCCAATCTAATTTTCAATTTGTTGAAAGTTCAGACATATCAAGCTTGTTGAAACACAGAAAACGTTTCACGCATAAGTATAAGGAGGGATCTGCATTACTTGTAGGTGGAAGCAAAGGAAAAACAGGCTCTATAGTGTTGGCTTCTGAAGCGGCTTTCAGGGCAGGAGCAGGATTGGTAAATGCTCATGTGCCTTCTTGTGTTTTAAGCGGTTTGCAGCAGTATTTACCTGAAGTAATGTATAGCGTATCTGGAGAAAACATTCTCTTGTCATTCCCGTCTGATGTTAACAAAGTCAGTGCTATAGGAATAGGACCAGGACTGGGTTTAGAAAAAGAATTGACCGTGGTGCTGAATAGTGCCATGAATGCAGATATTCCATTGGTAATGGATGCAGATGCATTGCGTTTATTGTCAGAGCACAGTTTGTTCCATGAACTACCAAATGGTTGCATACTTACTCCACACGAAGGTGAATTCAAAGCAATGGTAGGACCATGGCAGGATGAAAGCGAAAAGCTTGGAAAGTTGATGAATTTTAGTAATCAGTACAATGTGGTTACCATTCTCAAAGGAGCCTACACTCTTATTTGTGACGGAAACAATATCTTCTTTAATTCCTCTGGGCATCCAGCAATGGCCACGGCTGGTAGTGGCGATGTGCTTTTGGGAATATTAACCTCCTTATTAGCTCAATCATATAAACCACTTAGTGCTGCATTGGCAGGAGTTTATTTGCATGGATTTGCAGCTGAAATCTTCCTGAAAAACAATAAAAGTGCAACCTTAATGGCTAGTGATATCTCAAAAAGTCTAGGAAGTGCTATGGCATTGATTTAGCTTTGTGTATCTTGAGTTACACACAGGTTATTAACAATAATGCCTAACTTTGGAGCTAGATTATCACACTTACAGTGTAATGTGACTGACCTTAGTATTATGAAGAGACGACTAATTAAATCAACACTCCTGATAGGAGCTCTGGTTATTTTAAGCACAGTTTCAGCTCGTGCGCAAGCTTTGCAAAGACAATCGATTGGTTTTATAGGTGGATCCACCGATTTTACTCAAGGATTGTTTGTTCAATCGATAGTTGGGCAGCCCTATTCCTTGACTCCATCTTCCTTTGATTCATATTATGTAAATCCTGGATTCGAACAAAGTGCTCTAGTGCAAACAGCACCTCTTGAATTAGAAATCAATACCCTCATTTATCCCAATCCAGCAAATGCCACTTTAAATATAGAAGTAGATGTAGCAGATGTAAGAATGTCTATTATGGATCTTCATGGAAGATCCGTTTACCATGCAGAACTTGCTGAAAACCAAATTCATAATGTAGACTGTAAGAACTGGTCGGCAGGAACATATTTTGTACTTTTTTTTAAGAACGATCACCAAATACAAGCTTCAAAGCTTGTTATAGCACACCAATAAAATGAAACAATATTTATCATATTTAAGCATTGTCCTTTTGCTTCTAATAGGAGCAAATGAATCAAAAGCGCAATTGAGATTAACAGTGGAAGCTTCCCAGTTTAGCTCAAATTTCCTTTTCACAGATAGTGATGGAGAACGGGATAACAACTATACGGCTAAGCTAACCGGAGCTTATAGAGTTGGTTACCAAGTAAAATGGAATAGTGGAATTTATTTTAGGAATTCTATTGGGATTCGTAAAGCTGGCGCCACTTATGAATTTAATGGAATTAATAATGATTGGGATTTACAATATGTTGAATTCCAGTTGGGACTTGGTTATATGAAGTATATGGAATCAATTGGAGTTTATATAGCCGTATCTCCATATTATGCTCATTTAACTAGAGGAAATCAGAGGTTAAGCGGAATCAACTATAATCTGGTTAATTCAGATAACTTTAATGTAAATGAGATTGGAGTGACTGCACGAGGAGGATTGCTCATTGATCTATCTGAGCAACTCGATTTGAATGTTGGGGTTTCATTCCTTAGAGGATTCACAAACCTTGAACTTGAAGATAATGGGCAAATAACAAATAGTCAATCTATGGGATTTGACTTGGGATTAGCATTTAAAATTGATTAAGAAATGAAAAAGATTGTATTTAAATTTACTGTACTATCCTTAGTGCTTGGGTTCAGTTTTATAGC
Source organism: Bacteroidia bacterium (assembly GCA_049115575.1). Classification (GTDB taxonomy): domain Bacteria; phylum Bacteroidota; class Bacteroidia; order NS11-12g; family UBA9320; genus JAHEKB01. The sequence goes on from JAGDZU010000001.1 coordinate 66,486, forward strand.
CCATGGACAAACTAGACCTCCTTTAGAAGGAATAAGCTATCAAGCGGTGATTCTTGATACTGAAGGTCAGGACCTAGTTGGTGTAGATGCCACTGGACTGCCTTTGCACAAACGAACAATAACTTTAAAGTTCACAATTACAAGTGGAAACAATGGGCCTGTCTATTATGAGGAAACTCATTCCACTGCAACAGATCCTTATGGGCTTGTTTCTGTTGTAATTGGTAAGGGCAACTTATCGGGTCAGGGCCAGTTTACAGATTTAATGGATTTGCCTTGGAATTTGGTGGATCAATGGTTGATAGTAGGGGTAGATGTTAACAACGATGGAGTTTTCTCAGTATTGAGTAATCAAAAATTCATGGCTGTACCTTTCGCTTATTATGCAGATAGAATTTCTGATAATTCTATTGGATCTGAACAAATACTAGATGAGTCAATAACTGCTAACGACATAGATACGGGAGCGGTAACCACTTCTGAGATTTTGGACGAAACCATCTTAGCAGAAGACATTGCCACTGGAGCAGTATCCTCAGATGAGATTTTGAACGAAACCATCTTGGCTGAAGATATTGCTACTGGAGCGGTAACTACAGATGAGATTCTGAACGAAACCATCTTAGCAGAAGACATTGCCACTGGAGCGGTAACTACAGATGAGATTCTGAACGAAACCATCTTGGCTGAAGATATCGCCACTGGAGCGGTAACTACAGATGAGATATTGAACGAAACCATCTTGGCTGAAGATATTGCCACTGGAGCGGTAACTACAGATGAGATTTTGAATGAAACCATCTTGGCTGAAGATATCGCCACTGGCGCAGTAACTACAGATGAGATTCTGAACGAAACCATCTTGGCTGAAGATATCGCCACTGGAGCGGTAACTACAGATGAGATTTTGGACGAAACCATTACGGCTGATGATATTGGTCCTGGTGCTGTTACAGGTGATGAAATTTTAGACGAGTCAATTACTGCGGACGACATAGACACAGGAGCCGTAACAACATCCGAAATCTTAAACGAAACCATTTTGGCTGAAGATATCGCCACTGGCGCTGTAACTACAGATGAGATCTTGGACGAGACCATCTTGGCAGAAGACATTGCCACAGGTGCGGTAGAGACTTCAGAGATTTTGAATGAAACCATTTTAGCGGAAGATATTGCCACAGGAGCAGTAGAGACTTCGGAGATCTTGAATGAGACCATCTTGGCAGAAGACATTGCCACAGGTGCGGTAGAGACTTCAGAGATCTTGAATGAGACAATCTTGGCAGAAGACATCGCGACTGGAGCGGTTGAGACTTCGGAGATCTTAAATGAAACCATACAAGCTGAAGATATAGATACAGGCGCAGTAACAACCTCAGAAATCTTGGATGAAACTATTTTAGCTGAGGATATTGCAAGTGGAGCGGTGACTACAGATGAGATCTTAGATGAAACAATTCAAGCTGAAGATATAGATACGGGTGCTGTCACAACTTCTGAAATCTTGAACGAAACTATACTAGCAGAAGATATTGGAACGGGTTCCGTAGAAACTTCAGAGATATTGGATGAGACCATTCTAGCGGAAGATATCGCTACTGGTGCTGTAGAGACCTCAGAGATTTTGGATGAGACCATCTTGGCGGAAGACATCGCTACAGGAGCAGTAGAAACTTCGGAGATTTTAGATGAGACCATCTTGGCGGAAGATATCGCTACTGGAGCAGTAGAAACTTCGGAGATTTTAGATGAGACCATTTTAGCAGAAGACATTGCTACTGGAGCAGTAGAGACCTCAGAGATTTTGGATGAGACCATTCTAGCGGAAGATATCGCTACTGGTGCAGTAGAGACCTCAGAGATTTTGGATGAGACCATCTTGGCGGAAGACATTGCTACTGGTGCAGTAGAGACCTCTGAGATATTGGATGAGACCATTTTAGCGGAAGATATCGCTACTGGTGCAGTGGAGACTTCTGAAATCTTAGATGAGACCGTTTTGGCGGAAGACATCGCTACAGGAGCAGTAGAAACTTCTGAAATCTTAGATGAGACGATCTTGGCAGAAGATATCGCTACAGGTGCAGTAGAGACCTCTGAGATATTGAATGAGACCATTCTAGCGGAAGACATTGCTACTGGAGCAGTGGAGACTTCTGAGATATTGGATGAGACCATTATGGCCGGAGATATCGCTACGGGTGCTGTTACGTCTTCAGAGATTCTTAACGGAACTATAGTGAATGATGATATTGCCGATGGAACAATTGATGCTTCGAGCAAACTTAATGGTGTTGTTCCCGTTTCTATTGGAGGTACTGGTCGTTCTGATGTAAGCTCTGGAAGCTTAGTTGTAGGCAACGGCACAGCTCCTCTTGGAACTCTTCCGGTTAATGATTCGATTATGGTGATTACTAATATTTCGGGTACAACTGAGCTTTATAAAGTAACAGCAGGTCTTCGTACTTTCTTGAATATTGACACAGTGAATAAGACCATAGAGATTTCAGCTATAGACCAAAGCGGTGGTCCAAATACAGGGACAGGTTCTGTATCCGTTCCAAATTTAAGTCCAGGTGATCAGGTTGAACGTAACTTTCCATCTTCAGGTGTGGAAATTGGTGACATAATTCTAGCAACTTTGGACACAGACCTAGAAGGACTGACCTTGACCGCCTATGTGAGACAAAATGGGCAAGTACGGGTTATTTTCTACAATGGATCCAATCAAAATGTGAACCTTGGACCGGTGAATGTGAGTTTTGCCAATTTTGGTCAACCGTAAACTCCGAGTTTAGTAAATACATTGGAAATCTACCAGATCTTGATTTTTAAGGAATCGGGTTTATGCATGGCCTTATTCTCGCAAGCTCCAAAAGCTTCTTCATAGGGTTTTAAGTTAACCAATGGGCCCAATACTCTGAATTGAGCGGGAGAATGGTTATCGGATTTCAGTCGATAAATAAGATCTTCATCTGTGATGTTGCCTTTCCAAATGTTTGCCCAGCCTAAGAAAAAACGCTGCTGCCAGCTAAATCCATCAATATCGTCAGGAAAATTATTGTCGTATTGTTTTAGTAAAGCGTCATACGCGAGAGTAACACCTCCAAGATCTGCGATGTTTTCTCCCATGGTCATTTTACCATTCACATACATGCTGTCTACAGGTGAGTATTCATTATATTGAGCTCCTAATTTGGCAGCCAAAGCTTCAAATTTTTCACGATCTTCTTTAGACCACCAGTTCTTCAAGTTGCCATTCCAATCATACATGCTTCCCTTATCATCGAATCCATGTGAAAATTCATGACCAATTACAGCTCCAATTCCACCATAATTTATGGCGTAATCAAAGTCTTTATGAAAAAAAGGAGGCTGTAATATTCCTGCTGGGAACACTATTTCATTATTGCTTGAACTGTAATACGCGTTCACCATTTGTGGAGTCATATGCCACTCGCTTCGATCTACTTTTTGCCCCAATTTATCGAGCATTCTATTGTATTCAAAGGTTCTAATTTGAATAATATTTACGGCATAATCTTGAGGCGCAATATTTAGAGCACTATAGTCTTTCCATTTGTCTGGATATGCCACTTTATAAGTGAAAGAAGATAACTTCTTTTTGGCCTTTTCTTTGGTTTCGTCACTCATCCAATCCAAGGCTTCAATGCTCTCCTTATAAGCCAAACGCAAGTTTTCAATCATCTCAATAACGTAGGCCTTGCCTTCTTCTGAAAAATTCTCTTTTACATATAATTTTCCCAGAGGTTCACCTAATAAACGGTTTACAACATTAAAGACACGTTCATTTCTAGGTTTCATTTTCTCAACACCTTTCAATGTACCACTGTAAAATTCAAAGCGTTTTTGTTCCATTTTTGAGCTGAGATGAGAAGCAAATGATCCTATAGTGTTCCATTTCATGTAGAGCTTCCAATCGCTAACACTGCGCTCTTTAAACCAGCTGTTCAAGGCTGTGAAATAAGAAGGGTGAGAAACTATTAAACTGTCAAAACTTCCAAATCCACGCTCTTTTAGAATATGCAATACATCAAGTTGATCAAGTTGTTCCGACCAATCTGTCAATGCCATTCTATTGTGTGTAAGCACTGGATCTCTGCGGTCTTCTCTATTCCAGCTAATTTGGGCCAATTCGGTTTCCAATTCTAAAATGCGGCTTCCTGCTTCTTCGGATAAACCCGATATGGCAAACATTTCATTGATATGTTTAACATATGCTGTTCTAATATCTACGAATTTCTTTTTATCAGATAGGTAGTAATCTCTATCAGGAAGATTTAAACCAGATTGACTGGCATAAACAGCGTTTATCCTGCTGTCTATCTTATCAGCGCCTATACTAATTCCTATTGGGTTGGATATTCCAATTGAACGCAGCTGGCCAAAGAGTTGCAAGATGTCTGCATGGCTTTGTGCACTTTCTATGCTTTGCAGAAAAGGCTTGATGGGTTCAAGACCTGCTTGATCCCTTTGAACCGAATCCATACCTGCCAAATACAGGTCTCGGATCATCTGTTCTTCCGAACCTTGGCTAAATTCTTCAGATGACACCAATTCATCAATGATTTTCATCAACTTTTGTCGATTCTCTTCATAGAGTATATTGAAAGCCATCCATCTGCTCTCGGTTTCAGGGATAGGATTATCCTTACGCCAATTACCTATAGCATAATTGTAGAAATCTTCGCATGGATCAACTGAAGGGTCTATATAATTGACATCAAAAGCCTTGATATCTGTTTCTTCTTTATTTGCTGTATTGTTACATGCCATCAATGAGGCAACAATCAATAATATTGCGATGAATCTTCTCATTATTCTCCTTTAAAGTCTGCTTTACGTTTTTCTACAAAGGCAGCCATACCTTCTTTTTGGTCTTCAGTGGCAAACAACATATAGAAGTTTTTCCGTTCAAAGTAAAGTGCCTCTTGCAAGGGTTGCTCAAAAGCTTTGAGCACAGACTCCTTGGCCATTTGAACGGCAATAGGTGACATGCTCGCTACTTTTTGGGCCATTTTCACAGCTTCACTCAAATAGAGTTCAATTGGAACCACTTTATTAATCAATCCTATACGCAAGGCTTCATTTGCATCTATGAACTCTCCGGTGAGCACCATTTCCATGGCTTTTACTTTGCCCACAGCTCTAGGGAGTCTTTGCGTTCCACCAGCTCCTGGCATTACACCTATTTTTATCTCTGGTTGTCCAAATTGTGCTGTTTCACTGGCTATAACCATATCGCATTGCATAACCAGTTCACAACCGCCACCTAGGGCAAAACCGCTCACCGCTGCGATCAATGGTTTCTTGGTTTTTCTTATCTGATCCCATGTGCTAAACTGGTCTATCTTAAGCATATCTACAGCGGTTTTACCAGCCATTTGCTTGATGTCAGCTCCAGCTGCAAATGCGCGTTCGTTTCCCGTGATTACAATGGCTCTTACCTGTGGATCATTGTCCAATTCCATCAAGGCTTTTTTGATGTCTAGCATCAATTGAAGGTTTAGAGCATTGAGCTCTTTGGGTCTATTCAGCTGTATGAGTGCAACATGCTCTTGATATTGAGCATCCACTTTAATGAATTCATAAGACATGATGCGAATCTAGGGATTTCGCATCACAGATTATAGGTCAATGCAAACTTGAATCCGTCTATTTGAATGTCCTCATTGGGTTCTGCAGCATTCCATTCAGGATAGCTTTGATTGAGAACGAAATTTTTAAATATTCCAAGTTCTAATGAAATAGTCTTCTTGTTTTCCAGAACAAAGGCAAAACCCTGACCTATTCCAATGCCCAAACTGCTTACCACATTTTTTATGTTCTCATCTCCAGTTTCAAATGGGAAGGGTGCAGGAGGGTTTGAATCATTCACGCTATAATTGGTATAACCAGACCACCGATTAAAATAGAGGTCAATAGGTACATACAGCGCTAGATTTCGTTTATAACCGTCATATTGATGCTGGTATCTAAATCCTGCATTCAAATAATTCACAGACTCCAATAGCAGGCCAATTTCAACTTGTGCGCCGAGATAATGCTCACGGCCTCTGTATTGTCCAAAGCCTGCCTTCAAAGAGACTGGGATATCGTTGACAACATCCGGAGCGTTCAGGAAATAATCATCTTCAATGAGGTTTGGTCTCCAATTGAACATAGCTATGCTCGTTCCCACTGAAACTTGCCATCCTTCTGTTCTTCTTTCCTTGACTATGACTGTATCACGATTTCTAACGCGGTATGCCTGATCTTCTACAAAGTATTCATAGTCCTGAGCAGTTAAGAAAAACTTCCTACCGGCAGGGTCTACAATTGTTAAGTCACCATCAGTTCCGTCAAAAAGAATGATTTCTCCTTTTATAACTCTTCCATCGGTCAATTTGACCAAGTCATAAGTCTTTATTTCTTGGGCCAATGCTGTGACTGCAACGGCTAATAAGCTTAGTATGGTAGTTTTTAAACGCATTCTTCCTTATTTACTTGCCCCTCCCTTGCACCATGATCAATGCTGTATAGATTAATATTTTGAGGTCTAACTGTAGAGAAATATTTTCTAAATATAGAAGGTCATACTGCAACCTCTCAAGCATTTCATCCACATTTTCGGCATAGCCGAACTTCACCTGCCCCCAAGAGGTGATTCCCGGTTTAACTTTATGAAGTCTCCTATAATGAGGAGCCCTTTGTACGATTTTATCTATATAGAATTGCCTTTCGGGTCTAGGACCTACTAGACTCATATCTCCTACAAGCACATTCCAGAACTGAGGAAGCTCATCTAGGCGGGTTTTACGTAAAAATTTGCCTGTTGGGGTAATTCTAGGGTCGTCTTCACTAGATAGCTGAGGGCCAGCTAGTTCAGCATCATTTTTCATGCTTCTGAACTTGATAATCTGAAAAGGTTTTCCGTGAATTCCAATGCGTTCTTGCCTAAAGAATATCGGTCCTTTGGATCCAAGCTTTACAAATAATCCAACAATCATAAAAAATGGAAGACCTATTAAAAGAACCAGACCGGCAAAAACCACATCGAAACTTCGTTTAATAAACTTTTGCCATGGCGGCAGTATATCAGTCTCAATTTGAATGAGAATGGCACCAAATACATTGCCCATTTTTACCATTCCAGCAAGATGTTGATAGAGGTCAGGAATGATTTTAATAACTACTCTTTCGCTGTTGAGTAAGTTTAATATTCGCGCTATGAACTCTTTATCTTCGTTTTCGGTTGCAATTATTACTTCCTTAATTTCATGCTGCTGTATTGCCTCAGACAACTCTTCTAATGTACCTAAATTAGGTAGGTTTTCTACCTCAACATTGTCTTCAGCAACCAATAGCCTTCCCTTAAAGAAATGTCCTTCAGACTTTCTAGCCGATGAAAGTTCTTCATATATTTTCTTTGCTTTCGGCCCACCACCAATAATAAGCGTATTAAAACCTATTCGCCTATGTTGAATCTTATTGGCAATGTTGGAAGACAGTAAGATGCGAAACAAACTGGTTAAACTGAAATGAAGCAAGAATAGTGAGGCAATTGAACGGTAATAAGAACTGTAATCCCCTATAACATCATCTAATAGTATTAGGAAGAAGAGAATGATGACTCCAACTATAGAAACAGAAAGAACCTGTAACACTTCCTTCAATCGTGATTTCCTGTATACTGAATTATATAAACCTGAGGTGGTGTACAATCCTATCCAGAAGATGGGTATGAGTGCAATTCCCCAAAAGAACTTAGGGTCTGTTAAGACCAACTCAAAATGGTCTATAGCAAATTCACCCTCAATGAAACATTTTCTATAAATATAAAATAGTCCCCAGGCTAAGGAAGCGGCCAGGAAATCAAGAAGAATATATTTTAAAGTGAGAAGCCGGCGGTTCAAAAATGAATCAACTTAATATTGTCCAAATATACGTTTGCCATTGTATCTCCACTACTTTTTAGTGCTCCAAAAAAAACTTTGAAGTCAACTCCTATATATTCCGAGCTGTTCACATCTTCTTTAAGACTCACATATGCTTTCTTCCATTCAGAGTTAGAGAAGAAATTTACAATTGGAACGCCGGATACTATACTGCCCGTTATTGGGTATATGCCAGTAACCAACTCCAAATCACTGCGGTAATTGAATTCGAGATAGATTTCTTGCCCTTGCCTTGGCAGGTCAAAGATTTTATTGCTGCTAAACTCAAACAATTGGTAACCTGTATCTAAAGTGCCTCGAGAAGAGTATTTATTAATTGTACCATCATAATCAATGACTTTGGATGGATCAGATTCAATGTGCAATGTGTCTACTGTACTATTAGCGCCACTTTTTACTAATGAGATGGTCTGGTCTTCAAAATCTTCGAGCCATACAAACTGAACTTGGTCTCTATAGGAGGTTATAGGTTTTAGTGTGTCTACAACCCCTGGAATCATTTCTCTGGTGAACTCAACGCTTTCATAGAAAGGATAAATCACTCTAGAAGAAAAGGAGCCATTCTTTTTAACCCCAGCAATTATGGTGATGTCTTGTTCGCCCTCTTTTAGAACAGGAATTTGAGCAGGCATTTCAAAGGCTCCAATAAATGTACCTCCAACATAAACCCATGCATCAATAATATCGTGTGCAGAACTGCCTTCGCTGTTATCACCTTTTACATTCAGGTCTATGCTTTCAATATATAGGTAAGAAGGGATTTTCTCATCTTTATCGCAAGATGAAAAGCTAAGTACACCTACTAAGAAAAGTAGAAGTGTTATACGTTGGTGATGAAGTTTCGTTCTAATTGCTCTTTAATTTGTTCCGCTACTGATTTGAGTTGTAAGTATTGACTTATGCCCGCATCTGTATCAGAGTTTGTTCTTATGCAATGGTAAAACGAATTCAGTTCTTTTTCCAGTATAGATATATAACCGTCGGAATCTTTTGATTGATTGTAGGTAGTTTTGACACCCCAGTGTTCTTCAGAGTGGTTTTTTTTATCGGCTTGGTTGTTTTGAACCTTAAGCATTTGGTCTAAGTAGTCTATAGAACAATAAGTGTTATTCTGGAAAAACTTGGTCATATGTTTATTCTTATCGGCAATTTTACTTGCAGATAGATTGGCCACACAACCATTGTAAAACTCAATACGGGCATTAACTACATCTGGATCTTTATAATAAACACCCACTGCAGTTGCATATACCGATTTTACTTCCGAATTAGATAATTTTAAACTTACATCTATATCGTGAGCCATTAAATCATCAATTACAGAAAGTTGAGTTGAGTTTTTATTGAACTTTATAAATCTATTACTATCTATAATTCTTGGAACCAGTGCGTATTTCTCAAGATCATTGTAGAAATTGTAAAAGCGCTGTTTTAAGCCTATTTGCAATATAACATCCGCTTCATAGGCCAACATTTCAAGCTTTCTTAAATCTTGTCTAGAGCATAAACTTGGACTTTCTATATAAAGGTGCTTTCCACTTCTAATTATAGAGGCCATTTCATCTACTCCTGTCGCAATAGGGTCCAATACTATGCAGAGATCTACCTGGTCCAACATATCTTCTAGAGAATTGAAGGCACTAAATTCTTCAATAGAAGATGAATCGTATCCGCCTATAACTTGCACATTATCAATCCCTGAGAGCAAGTTTAACACCTTTGGTGAAAAGTTTCCAGTACCTATAATTCCTGTTTTCAAATGATAGATTTCTTGAATACGAAATAATGTTGTTTTTTAGTCGCTCTAAAAACAATTAAAAAACGGGCGTATCAAATTGTAAACACATTGCTTCAAGATAGCTACAAACACAAAGGTCAACGGAATCAATTAGTTAGAGAGTTAAAATCTCAAGGGATTCACTCCGAAAAAGTGCTAAAAGCTATAGCTCATTTGCCCAGACATTTCTTCTTTCCAGCAGACTTTGAAGACAAGGCATATGAGAACATAGCCTTTCCTATAGATGGCGGCCAGACTATCTCTCAACCTTATACTGTGGCATTCCAAACCCAGCTGCTAGATATAGAACAAGGAGATAAGGTCTTGGAAATAGGAACGGGTTCAGGATATCAAGCAGCGGTACTTCATATTCTAGGTGCCGAAGTACACAGTGTAGAAACGGTACAGCTATTGCATGAACAATCCAAAGCGCTGTTTAGCAAGCTGGGTCTAAAAATTCATACTTATTGCAAAGATGGGTCTGAAGGTTTAGCGTCGCAGGCGCCTTTTGACAAGATTATACTTACAGCTGCAGCTCCTACCATTAGTAAACTACTCACCGAACAGTTAAAAGTAAACGGCAAACTTGTTGCTCCAGTAGGCAATATGGATGTCCAAAAAATGATACTGATCAAAAGAACTGGTGAAAATGAGTACGACAAAAGCGAACACGGCACATTTACCTTTGTTCCTCTCACAGGAACATATGGCTGGAAGATTTAAATTCTTTAAAATACTAATAATCAATCTCTTAATTCTTTCATCTGGCATATATGCTAGTGCTGAAAACTATGTTCAAATTCAAGCCAAATCAGGTGATGGCATAAGCGTGGTACTCAATAGATATGAGCTTGCCAGCTATAAATGTAATGTCGATAGTTTTTTAAGTTTAAACGGGCTTCAATCCAAAAGTTACCTCATCCTAGACAAGAAATATAAATTACCCATATATAAGAGGAGTTATAATGGCACGAGTATTAGAACCACACTGGGTATAAACGATTATCAAAAAGCCCTTCGCATACAGAAATACAACGAACGTATGCTCGAGCTGGGTTTGCGAGAAAAAGATTTCAGAGAGGATAAAGATTTGTGGGTTCCATTTCACGAATTATACTGCGAGGCTGATATAGTGAGAATTAGTTCTTCTGAAACTATAGAAGTAGAAGAAGAGGTAGATGAAGTAGAAGTAGTTGAGAACGTGCTTAGATATGAGAATTTCCCAATTATGGGTCCCGATTATGAAAAGACACCTATTCTCTCCAATAAATTAAATAATCACGTTTACTATTTAATCAGCGGGCATGGTGGGCCTGATCCCGGAGCCATAGGACATAAAGATGGACATCAGCTCTGTGAGGATGAGTATGCCTATGATGTTACACTGCGATTGGCAAGGAATTTACTACAACACGGTGCCACGGTTTATATGATAACCAGAGATACAGATGGTATTAGAGATGAAGAGTATTTGGCTAGTGATAAAGATGAAACCGTTTGGTATAATCAGAAAATTCCTCTGAACCACGTGAGAAGATTAAGACAGAGAACAGCAAAAATCAATGAGCTTTATGCAAAGCACAAAAACAGCGGAGCAACTGTTCAAAGAGTTGTAGAAATTCATATTGATAGTAGATACGAGAATCAGAAGGTAGACATCTTCTTTTATCACTACCCAGGAAGTACTCAAGGTCAAATAATGGCCAACGAGATGCTTGCAACTATTAAATCAGAGTATGAAGAACATCAAAAAAATAGAGGTTATAGGGGAGTAGTGAAAAGCCGTAACCTTCATACTTTAAGAGAGTCCAGAGCGCCAGCGGTTTATATAGAGTTGGGTAATATTACCAACGATTTTGATCAGAAGAGGTTGCTAATTGTAAATAACAGACAGGCCATTGCCAATTGGTTGGCCCAAGGTATTATGGACCCTAGTCGTTAATCTTAAGAACGGCCATAAAGGCACTTTGAGGAATTTCAACATTACCTACTTGCCTCATTCTTTTCTTTCCCTTTTTCTGCTTTTCTAGGAGTTTCCTTTTACGAGTGATGTCTCCACCATAACATTTGGCTGTTACATCCTTTCTTAGTGCACGAATAGTTTCACGAGAAATAACCTTAGCTCCAATTGCAGCTTGTATTGGAATTTCAAACTGTTGCTTAGGAATGAGATCTTTCAGCTTTTCACATATGCGCTTGCCATAGTAATAGGCCTTGTCTCTGTGAATAACAGCGGATAATGCATCCACTGTATTGTGATGAATCAAAATATCCAGTTTAACCAGAGTTGAGGTGCGGTATTCTATAGGGTGATAATCAAAGGAAGCATATCCTCTGGATACAGTTTTTAACTTATCATAGAAATCAAATACAACCTCTGCCAAAGGCATGTCAAAAGTTAACTCAACTCTGCTGCTTGTGAGGTAGACTTGATTCTTTAGAATCCCGCGTTTCTCAATGCACAAAGTCATAATTGCACCCACATAATCAGAAGAAGTAATGATTTGAGCATTAATGTATGGTTCTTCCACTCGATCCATATGATTTGGATCTGGCAAATCTGAAGGGTTATTAACCACATTCATGGTGCCATCTTTGGTAAAGGCGTGGTAACTCACATTGGGAACGGTAGTAATTACCGTCATATTGAACTCTCTTTCCAATCGTTCTTGGATAATCTCCATATGGAGCATCCCTAGGAATCCGCAACGAAATCCAAAACCTAATGCTGAAGACGATTCGGGTTCAAAAACAAGACTGGCGTCATTTAATTGAAGCTTTCCCATTGAATCTCTGAGTTCTTCAAAATCTTCGGTATCTACCGGATAAATCCCTGCAAATACCATGGGTTTCACATCTTCAAATCCTTGTATGGCATCTTGAGTTGGATTGTCTACCAATGTAATGGTATCTCCAACTTTCACTTCTCTGGCTTCTTTTATACCAGAAATAATATAGCCAACATCACCAGTTTTTATACTGTCTTTGGGTTCTTGATTCAACCTCAATACCCCAATTTCATCGGCGTGATATTCCTTGCCAGTATTAATGAATTTAACGTGGTCACCTTTGTTCAATTCCCCATCCATAATTCTGAAGTAGGCAATGATTCCTCTGAAAGGATTAAAGACAGAATCAAAAATCAAGGCTTTTAAAGGTGAAGTTGGGTTGCCAGAAGGAGCGGGGACTTTATTAATAATGGCATCCAATATTAAGTCTACACCTAGACCAGTCTTACCACTGGCAGGGATAATGTCATCTCTTTCGCAGAGAATGAGTTCTTCGATTTGATCTTTTACCTCCTCAGGCATAGCGCCAGGAAGGTCCATTTTATTTAGAATTGGAATAATGGTTAATTCATGTTCCAGAGCTAAATAGAGATTGGAGATGGTTTGAGCCTGAATACCTTGAGCTGCATCAACTATAAGTAAGGCACCCTCACATGCGGCAATAGACCTAGAAACTTCATAGCTAAAATCCACATGACCTGGAGTGTCTATAAGGTTGAGTACGTAGTCTTCACCCTCATGGGTATAATTCATTTGGATGGCGTGCGATTTGATAGTGATTCCTCGCTCTCGCTCCAAATCCATATCATCCAAAGTCTGCTCTTTTATATCGCGATCACTCACCGTCCCTGTTTGCTGTAATAAACGATCGGCTAGGGTAGATTTACCATGATCTATATGCGCTATGATGCAGAAATTTCGGATGTTCTCCATTGAGCTGCAAAAGTAAGAGAATAGCTGATTTGAAATAGCTAAAATTCTATGACTATCTCACTTGAAATTTACCACGTCTAATCTCAGGACCAGACTCTAAGTTAAGTATATACTGCCCGGGCTCTAGCATAGAAACATCAATAGTGTTGAGTGTGCCTCGAAACTCTTGCTGAATAACGGTTTGTCCTTGAAGATTAAGAATAGCCCATCTATCAATAATTAATGGATTATCTCTTCTAAGATGAAGAAGGTCATGAGTGGGATTAGGGAACAATTCTAGATTGCTCTCGACTATTCCTTTAGCAGACAATGGGTGGACATATATATTAATAAATAATATGTCGTCAGCTGCAGGACAAAATGCTCCAACTCCCGTTGAAACGGAGACAAGAAATCGTCCGAAACTATCTATACTGTTGATAGGAATTGAGATGATCACACTGTCTTGGTCTATGGAATTGAACGTAGCTGCTCCTCCAGTTAAAGATACAATATTCCATGTTAAAGGATATAGTAAATGTGCTGCAGAATATCTTAGCTGAACGTTCAATGTGTCAAGTGATTTAGAAACGTAATAGTGTCTTTCTTGCCCTAAGATATCTACAAAGGGTGCAGGTTCAACTTTAGTTTTGATATTAAACTCACCTATGCAGCCTGTACTAGGATCTACACCGCTATGGTAAGTAATCAAAATATCTTCATTGAATTTGCTAGCTTTATTTGGCTTAAATATACCATTTTCAACTGCTGGAGTGTCGTTGCATGACCAAAATGAATTTGACCAATTTGGAGAAGCTAAGAGAGTAATGTCTGGGTCACTACTACAATAAAAAGGGTCAATAGGGTTAATAATGGATTGTTGACCATTTTGAATAACTAATGTAGTATCTCTATAGCTCCAACAACCAGTTGCACGATGATTAAATCTTAATCCAAATGCTTTTGGGTATTGAACTGTTGAAGGTGTAGAATTTCGTGTATTGATAAGTGAGCTATCATTGATGCCACCCAGTTCCTTCGCATCTCTTAGGTTCCATCCATCGCGGGTTGTCCAGAATCCATCAACCCAATTCACATCGAATAAATCATTTAAGTCAATTTCTCCTTCACTCCAACACAAATCTCTTCCAGCACTAAACCATATTTCCGGTGCATGCCATATTTCAAAACTGACGGTATCTACATTTTTACAGCCATATTGGTTTATAAATGTAAACTCCAATACAACAGTATCTCTAGTCAAGTTTTTTAAAGTATAATGAGCTTTATCTACATTCAACCAATAATTGGGTATAGAGGTAGGTGAACGATCTTCAAGCATATTGTTGAAGTTGTTCCCATTGCATTCTACGCATTCCCAAGAAGGTGTGCCGAGATTAATTCCTGCAGGAGAAGGTCTTTTAAGTAATTCACTTGATAAATGTATTTCATTAATGTCTTGACAAAAGATTTTGTCTTTAAATTCAATTTGAGGTAGTGGATTGACAGTTACGTACATGCTGTCAGATTTCATTATGCCATTTTTAAAAGCTTGAATAACAAAGGTTACTCTATTCACAAAAGAAGCAGCATAAGTAAAAGCATTAATAGATAGTGTTGAATCAGTTTCCTTTAGCGAGTCTCTTTTAGAATAGGTCTGAATATACCACTTCAATGAATCTGCAGGCCCGTTGTTAGTATTTACCATAAGGGTAAAAGAATCGTTTGCACAGACATCAAAATCCGGCGGAAGGGAAATGGAGAATTGCGCTTGACTTAGTAGAGCAGAAAGACCAAATAGGGCTAGTAAGGCAAACCGCATATGGATTGTTTGTAAAATTAACAAAAGAGTTTATATCTAAATTAGACACATAGATTGTAAATAGGTTGCCCAAACAAAAAACCCGCCTCAAAATTGAAGCGGGTTTACTTAGGTGTTATTATGATTAAATAAACAGTAAATGAGTTCCATCACCTTTTGCTCTTTCATAGAAATCTCCAACGGTGAGTACTCCATCAAAATCATCGTATAAATCCTCTTCTTTTAAGTGGAACATATCCATAGCGAGCTTACAAGCCCAAAGCTTAGCACCAGAAGCTGAAAGGATTTCTAAAAATTCGTCTACAGGAGGAATGTCTAGTTTTTCCATTTCAGATTTCATCATTTTGGTTGCCAATGCTTCCATCCCTGGAAGTCCACCTAACATTGTAGGTATGTGCATTCCTGGATTACCCACGGTTGCCACTTTTATTTTTTCCAGTTTAGATTTATTTATAGCTTCAAGACCAAAAAAGGTGAAAAATATCTCAGACTCTATCCCTTCCATTCTAGCACCATTGGCCAAGATGAAACATGCGTAAACATTGTCCAAAGTTGCTTTACTCAAGATGAGCATCATTTTCTTAACTGGTTTCTCTGTTGTAAGTTCAGTCTGTGAGTTTTCCAATATATCTGTGTTGTCCATAATCAGGTTTTTTTAAATACAGCTTTTAGGTTTAGGTATACCAGCAATCTTGCTAGATATTTTCAAAGGACCTTTTGGGAATAGAGAATAGAATTCTTTAATAGATACTACTCCGCTTTTTCCTACCTTTCTAATAGTTAAAGGAATTTCTTTTCTTTCTTGATCTTGAAGAAATTCAACTACATCCCAATGCTTATCGGTCATGTTTATTCCTTCATTTTGAGCCATATGCTCACCAACTTGTCTAGACCATTGTGTTAAGTCTGTCATGTAGCCTTCTTCGTTAAGATCTACCGTTGTGTTTCCAATTTGTTGTGTGTTACTCATGATATTATTGTGTTATGGTTTCTTTATGTTTTATTTCTTTTCCTGCTTCGCTCATTTTAGCCGAGACGAACGGAATATGTTTGCCTTTAATTAACATATTCCAATAGATCCATCTGAAAGCCAGTTTTCCAACATGGTTCATATGAGATTCTTTTAGAAGACTCAAGGGCCCAATCTTGGAAAACGGGAAGGTTCCTGCTACCGGTTCTTGCGTGTAGTTAAAGTCTATCAGTAATGCCTTGCCATGACCGGTCTCTATAAAACAGTTAGCATGGCCGTCGAATTCTTTCTTAAGCTCTTTGCCATCTATATAACGCTGTATATTCTCTGTTAGAATCTCAGCTTCAAAATGTGCTACTGAACCTGCTTTAGATGCTGGGATATTAGTAGCATCTCCTATAGCGAAAATGTTGTCTTTCACCTTGCTCTGTAGAGTTGCTTTATCCGTAGGAACAAAATTTAACTCATCCCCAAATCCAGAACGTTCTATCATTGAATCTCCCATATTGGTTGGTACTGTAACCAGAAGATCGTATTCTACTTCATCTTCTCCGTAATCAATGATTTTTTTGTTTTCGTAATCTACTCTTTCTATAGCAAAGTCGGGAACAATTTTAATGTTCTTCTGCTCTAAAAGATATGAGAGTTCTTTGGACGCAGTTGGCTTGGTGAATGCACCAGACATTGGCGTAACATAGGTGATATCCACTTTGTCTCTCATTCCCTTATTCAAAAAGTAGGAGTCGGCTAAAAAGGCAAATTCAAGTGGGGCTACTGGGCATTTGATTGGCATTTCGGTAATATGAACTACCAGTTTTCCGCCTTCCCAATTGCGCAGCTTGTTGCGCAGATTCTTAGCGCCATTAAAAGTGTAGAAGTCAAAAATGCTTTTCTGCCATTCTTCACTCAACATACCTTCAATTTCTTCTGGAGCAATGTCTGTACCAGTGGCGATTATTAAAATATTGTAATTGAGAACATCACCGTTCTTAAGTATTACCTGATCATTATCTTTATCAATTCGTTCAATAGCGCCTTTAATTAAATTCACGCCTTTGGGAATGAATTTATCTATGGATTTTTTCAGTTGCTTTGGCTTGTATATGTCAAAAGGTAGAAATAAGAACCCCGGCTGATAGTAATGGGTTTCACGTTGATCTACAATTCCAATATTCCATTCATCTTTATTTAAAGTATTTCTCAGATGATTAGCCATCATGGTTCCTGATGTTCCCGCTCCAAGTATGAGTAGTTCTTTCATTTGTTTTAATTTCTACTGCAAAGTGAGCGATGGGAGCCCATTCCACAAAGCGATTTTGCATTCTCACATAGAAATCTGATTTATATCATTCGATTTTGGTGCAAGTATGAGCTGTGATTAAGTGGTGCCAAAGGATAGCTGTGATTTGCTCCGTTTTTTGTAGTAACAATTGTTACATAGAAATTTGCTGAAATTATGTATTTAAATGCTCTTTGATTTTGAAATCGCTTAAAAAAGACCAGATGCCTGTGATTCCTTATCTTTGTATGTGAGGGGAGACTTAAATGCGTTTTATTACTTTACTAGCCGTTGCATTAATGGCCCAGATTTCTGTTTGGGGTCAAAGTAAGGTATCCGTTACTATTACCAAGCCCTCAGAATTTCATCTTTGTATAGTTTCTGATTTAGTAGATATTGAAGTTAGAAATATTACAACAGGAACCGTTACAGGGTTAGAAGTGCAATTAGACCTACCTACAGGCGTGCAGTATGACTCTAACTCTGTTTTAGGAGTAGGAATATCTGAAAAGAACGTAAGCAACCTTTCCAAACCTATTTTTAGTGTGGATGACTTGGCTTTTGCATCTTCTCGCACTTTGTCATTCAAATTAAAAATTGATTGTTCTGTTTCCGCCTTTCTCAATGGAGGAGGAATTGCTCAAATTAAATCCATCACCAACTATACTGGTGGTTCTGTTAACGAGAACTCTACTGCGCTTAATATAAAGCAACCTTCATTGCAAATTCAAAGCATAAGCAAACAACTGTATACCGCAGATGTAGGAGAGGTATTTGTAAGGGAAATCAAACTCAAGAACAGCGGAACTGGAAAAATTGCCCAATTTGAATTGAGAAGGATATATGAAAATGGTTTGATTCATGTTGGAACCAGTGGTAAAACAAATCAAAGCTCATTAGATACTTTCTGGACGTTCTTAGACAGTAGTGATATAGTACTTCAAGGGAATTATGATAAGTTCCTAGACCTGAATGAAGAAGTTGTTATTTCAGATACAATGCGGGTAGATGGCTGTAACAACCTAGGCACAGATTACAGTGTTGCTTGGGGGTGTTATGGGGTGTTTTGTGATGTGAAAAAGGCTTCGGCCAATGTGAGTATATCCAATAAGAATCCAGACATTGTATTTACTCCGCGTTCTTATACCAGCAATTGCTTGGACAAATCTACCAATCATCTACAAGAGCTCATTATTTATAATAAAGGAGATGATACCGCCAGACAATTCGATCTACATTTATTTCAATCTCGGGGAACAGGATTTAGCATATATGTTTTGTCCGAGATGGATTACAACAGTTTTAGAACAAGAACAAGTCTGAATGGAGCAACAAGCAATATTATTCCCTATAAGGCTTCTAATGGGGCTGCTACAGGAATATATGCCTGCTTGAACAGCAATTCAGTGGGAGAAGCATTTTTCAATTTGGGTAATATAGCTCCTGGAGATTCTGTAATCATGTCTTGGAATTCCATTTCATGTTGTCCTACCATATGCAATGCCAGCGTCTTCATAAGCCATAGATGGAAATTTGAATCAAACTTTAAAGATCAATGTGATAAGCTGAATTCAACACCGGAAGGCTGGGGAAGTTATGGGCTCACACAGAGTGTAGTTATAAGTAAGTTCACTCCAACCGATATTTTAGATGGCCAAACAAAAAGGTTAGAATACTCTTTTAGCAATGGATATTTGTTAAGACCACGTGCTTCATCTCAATTAACAGTTGAGTTGGTTTTGCCCAGTGGACTTAGTCACAGTTTGCTGAAGTCAGACATAGAGTTCAGACATCCGAATGGAAGCAATTGGCAACCTGACTATTTTAGTTCAAATGGTGATACCGTAAGAGCTTTTTTTAATGGCGTACCTAAAGTCACACTTACCAGAGGAGAATTGCTTATTGATATCAAAGGAGATTGCGGAAGTGGATCAGGCAATAAAGATGTGACTTATGATTTCACTCTGAAATACAATCCCGATACTACCTGTAGTAGTAATTGCGCTTATAAGGTTTATTGCACTACGGACAAAATCAAAGTCCATTGTGCTACGAGTTGTTCTGCAGGACTACATTTCAACGATTTTGAAGCAAAGCGTGTGAATTATGGTTTACCAGATGCCAATAATGATGGTATAGCAGATGCATCAGGGAATATTGATTTAGACAAAATAAAAACGCATAAAGTAATGGTGGGCGATACGCTTGTGACCACCTTTAGAGCAGATGTGGGAAATGCGGGTTCAATTACAAACTGGTACCACGGAAAGGCAACATCAAAAGTTACTTTTGGTAGCTATCTGAAAGTAGAAGATGTTAGAATTAAAATATACCGTAATTCAGGATTGCTATTCAATTGCAATAACATTATCTATAGCTCCACAACGGTTGGCACCACACAGACATTTACATTCGATATTGGGTATACCAATTTAACCAATTCAGGTTGTGTAACATATTCTACCTTCTCATATTTGAGTGTAGATAGTATAGAGCTTGAAGTAACCTATGTAGTGGATCAGAATCCTGGGAATGCAGAAAGGCAAATGTATTTCGACAATGATTTCTATTTGTCTTCTGTTGCCAGCCCAACAAGCAGCCAGAAATATCAATGTGATAGTTTTTCTGCCAAAATGAGCTTGATTGGTTATTACTTCACCAACTATGGACGTAACCTCATCAATGCCAGTGGATGTTCCGACTTCTATGCCAATCAGAATTTTTATTTAAGCGTTGGTAGATGTTGTACAAATTACGGCGGAGGAAATATCTTTCCATATGAATACAGACCTTGGGCAAAACTCAATGAAATAATTTTCAATAAACCCGCTGGATTCGATGTAAAAAATGGCAGATTTATTCAATATAGAACAGCGGGAACCGGTGCTGTGGGAACGCAGCGAATAGATACTATTTCACCATCCACGGTTAGTCCTACCTCTATTAATTATAGAACTGATTCTCTATATGAAGATTTGGGGGGTCCAATACTCATAAGTGATGATGGTTTTCACGGTACATTCACGGCCACTCTTGAAGCCAATTGTCTAGCTCAATCTGGAGCTCATTCATTGGAATATGGGTTTGTATTTGAAAAATTGGCTGTGCTTGGAGGGGGCTTGGATACACTTTATAGCAATGCCCAAGATGACCAAGTGAATTACGCAAAACCGGAATTCAACATTATTCCTAAAGATCCATACATTTATGCAGAAAGTGACACGGTTGAATGGGATGTAAGAGTGATAAACATTACTGCAAATTCGGCTGCAGAAAACGTTTGGATTGGTGCTCAAGTTAGCCCCAATGTGGAGTTGGTAGAAGTGATTGATCTTAAAACTAATACTCCTTTAGTTAAACAGAATGATCTGTTCTTAATAGGGCCATATGGCATACTTGAACAGAAGGACTATAGATTGAGAGCAGTATATAAATCCTGTGCAACAGACAGTGTTAAACTCGAGCTTGGTTTTGATTGCAGAGGCTATACAGACTCAATAGCAGATTTTCCTTGTAATACTACAAGCATAAATCTCTATTATGAGCCTATTAACACAAGGCTTGAAGCCAATATTCTAGACTCCACATCTCAAGCTCATTTATGTGAAGATCAATTCTACAATATTCAAATCAGAAATACTGGAGCTCCAAAAGTGTTTGATGTCTATTTAGATATGTTGCTAAGGCCCGGTATGATTTTAAAAGATACTGCATGGTTATTTGTGGATGGCAGGGCAGATTCCACCATGATCACCAATCCGGTTTGGATAAATGGCAATACAAAACGATGGAATATTTCTAGTCAAGACAGTCTGTTGCTCAACTTGGGTATGAATGGTGTGAAAAGCTCAGATGGTTATGTGCTCACATTAAGAGTGGTGATCAGCACGGATTGTGATTTTACCAGCTCTACTTCTTTCTTGATTAAACCTGGCGGGTATTTAAAATGTGGCACTCCAGTGAATGCTGGATTCAGCATAGGAGACCCTATTGATATAATAGGAGTGACCAAACCTTATTTTTCTTCCTTGGCTTATAAAATGAATCCATTGGAAGTCTGTGAGTTTATAGACAGCACTTATGTGTCCTTTATTAACTTAGGCCCAGATACTACCGGTCATACAGATCAGATTATTATTAGCTTGCCAGAAGGTATAACCATAGACACTAACTTCTTAAGTGTGATTAACCAAGGTCCAACATCCTACAAATACGAGTTTAAGAACGGCGAGAATGTCTTTAGTTATAAGCTGCCTTCAGGAATAACAGTTGGAGACAGTTCAGTATTCTATTTAAAGACGCAATTATCAAATACAGAATTGTCTTGTGAAACGCAACAGATTTTTGTGCAAGCAGTTATCGAACAATCTGTGTTGTGTGTTAAAGACAGCTCTTATTGTGATATAAATGTAGCTACCAGTTCAGTTGTTATTACCGATACAGTTAAAAAGGCAGAATATGCGCTTGCATTCGGCTCAGCTACATCTATAGCCACAGGCAATAATGAAACTGTGAGCTTGAATTATGACATTAGCAATGTTGGCCTAAGTAAACGTATAAATGATTTACTAGTAGTTGATCTCATATTGGATCAAAATGGAAATGGTTTGGTAGATCCTGGAGATAGCCTATTGTTATCAGATAGTGTTTGGAGTGCAATATCTTCTAATTCTTCCATAAACAGAGTATTGAATTTTGATGTCTTGTCTAACAAAACCTGTGATTTGTTATTGTCTATAGATAGTACAAATTGTGCTTGTGAAACAACAGTCATTAGAATACCATTTATACAATTGCTCAATGCTGGGCCAGATACTTTGGCATGTCCTGGCGTGAGTTTCAGCATAGGTCAAGCCGGTAACGCCTTTGTAAATTACAGTTGGAACAATGGCTCATTCTTAAGTGATTCCAACCTGAGTAGAACCGTATTTACAGGTGTGAATACTACAACTTCTCAATTGAGTATTGAAATGGTTTTACTCTCAGATAAGGGCAAGTGTTCTTCTTCAGACACTATGTATGTCACTCTAAATCCAGGTATGCAATTGAACCTGGTAGATTCTGTGAAAATGTGTAAAGGAAGTAGAGTATTAATAGGAGATCCTGTAATTGGAGGAGTGGGTACTTTAAAAGATTACGTTTGGTCCCCAATTGATAGCTTAAGTAGACCTACTGGAGTTAGAACTTATGCCAATCCTACTGTGAGTACTATGTACAAAGTTCAAATCACGGATGATTCTGCATGCGTTATCTCAGATTCAACTTACGTTGAAGTCATTGAAACACCACTTGCAGATTTTGAGCTTCGCGACACCTGTGCCAATTCATTGGTGAGCTTTAAGAACACATCTGATTTTTACAGTGAACCCGTTGACAGTGTTTTATGGACTTTTGGTT
Source organism: Bacteroidia bacterium (assembly GCA_049115575.1). Lineage (GTDB taxonomy): Bacteria > Bacteroidota > Bacteroidia > NS11-12g > UBA9320 > JAHEKB01. The sequence continues at coordinate 89,393 of JAGDZU010000001.1, forward strand.
CATTAAGTTCAAGCCAATTGTATTCCCCATCAGTCTTTATAGATAGTAGCCAGTTTATGCAAATAGAGCTCTATATAGGCAATAGCCAAGGATGTTGGGATACCACTACTAAAACTTTAGAACTATACCCACTGCCAAATGCGGCAATGGAAATTAGAGATGATTGTGAAGGGGATACTAGCCTGTTTAAAGCACTTTCTACTATAGAATATGGCAGTCTTAATCATGAGTGGTTAATAAATGGAGATAACTTTAACTCAAATCAGCTGTTATATACCTTGCCTCTTGGAAATGCACAAGAAGTGCTATTAAAAGTATGGTCAGATAAAGGTTGTTATGATCAGCTGAAAGATACCATTGTGCTATTTGAGAAGCCATTACTAGATATCTCGGCGGGGAATCATTGCTTTGGAGACAGTATTACAATTAGCGGCGCGCAACTGGCTAATGATGCTTTGGTTTCCTACCAATGGCTAGTAAATGGTGTAGCAGTGTCTCAAAGTCAGCAGTTCAATCATCTTATGTTGGATACAGGAATTCACAACATCTTATTCATGGCAGAAACGGCAAATTCTTGTAGAGATACCGCCGGTCTACAAGTGAAGACCAATGAATTGCCAATAAGCAATTTTGTTGGAAATGATTTATGCCTTCAAGACACCTTCTTTTATGCAGATAGATCAACAATTTCAAATGGATCAATAAGTCAAGTGTATTGGGATCTTGGTTCTGGATTTGTATTGGGAGCAGACAGTTCTTTCTATATTCCAATTAGTCAAGGGTTGATAAACTTGGGTCAGAAAGTAATATCTGATAATGGATGTTTAGATTCTAGTTATCAAAACTTTAATGTTCATTTTAGAGAAAGGGCAGATTTGATTACAAGTGGTAATTGTGTAAATGAGTTGATCAACCTTAGAGCAAACCCATATAGTGCTGACTCTGTAAGTTCCGTTTCTTGGACTGTAGATGGGTTTGACCTCTCGGGATTGAATGTGAACTATCTATTTCCATCTAGTGGAGTATATAATGTAAATCAAATAGTCACCACCAATAGAGGTTGTACAAGTTCCAATAATTTTAACATTACTGTAGATCCTGCTCCAACGGCAGTTTTAGGAACAGAACTGTTTTGCAATGACAATCAGGTGAGATTCTCGAGCAATTCTACCAATAACCAATGGTCTTTAGGTGATGGCAATGTATCTAGTTTAGCCAACTTTGTTCACGATTATGCATCTGTTGGGAGCTACCCTGTTGAACTCATAGTTACTAACCAATTTGGTTGTAAAGACACTGCAACTCAATTGGTGGTTATATCTAACATAGTGATTCCTGAATTCAGTATTGAAAACCTTTGTGAAGACGAGAAGCAGTGGGTAGTTAATTTAACATCTGGTCAGGGCGTACCATTGTCAAAGGCGGAATTTGATATGGGTAACGGAGACTTAATTCAATCTTTTGATTCCTTTGAATATGCATATAATACAGCTGGAACATATGATGTGAAATTAACAGTAACTACTAGCACAGGTTGTGATTATGACACTTCTCAGCAGCTTGTAGTACATCCTTTACCTACAGCAGGTTTTAGTTTTAGCCCTGTAGAAGCCGATATATTCAACTCAGTGATTGTTTTTACAGACGAAAGCCAAGGGGCCGATCAATTGTGGTATTTAATAAGTGATGGTGGTAGCTATCAGATTCCGGACTTTAGCCATGAATTCCTAGATAGCGGGAGTTATAGTGTTAAGCAATGGGTGAACACTCAATTTGGTTGCTCAGATAGTATAACCAAAGAAGTTTATATCAGATACGCTTACAGATTGCACATTCCAAATGTGTTCACTCCAAATCAAGATGGACTGAATGAAAGCTTTAAACCAGTAGGAATCGGCTTGAAGTCCTATGAGCTTGAAATTTATAACAGATGGGGTGAATTAATCTTCCGCTCATTGGGCCCAAATGATGCCTGGGATGGTCAAGACGCTATCCAAGGTTATTACCTTTATAACATCAGAGCCATCGACTTTGAAGACAATGTTCACAGCTATAAAGGTGGCGTGTATCTATTAAAATAGAATTTAGACTCATTTCATGTTGATTAATAAGTTGTAGCAAGGCTGTTTTTTACAGATAAGTCCTATTTTTGCGCCCTTTAAAATTACTATGAAAGAGAATTTGATTTACATCTTGCCAATCTTCGGAGTTATTGGACTGATAGTCATGGCTTTAAAAGCCAGATGGGTGAACAAACAAGACGCTGGAGAGGAGAAAATGCAAACCCTTGCAAACTACGTTAAAGAGGGAGCATTGGCATTTCTTAAAGCGGAATACAGAATCTTAGCAATATTTGTTGTGATAGCGGGTGCATTATTAGCACTACTTTCTACTTATGTTGAAACTACACATTGGTTTATTGTAATTGCATTTGTAGTTGGAGCCGTGTTTTCTGCTGTTGCCGGAAATATTGGAATGAGAATTGCAACTTCTGCCAATGTTCGAACTACTCAGGCAGCTCGAACTAGTTTACCTCAAGCACTCAAAGTTTCTTTTAACGGAGGAACAGTAATGGGTTTAGGTGTTGCAGGACTTGCAGTATTTGGTCTAAGTGCCATTTTTGCAATGCTTTTTGGGCATTTTGTAACCGGTGGAAATTTCTATGATGAAATGACCATCGTTCTTGAAACCCTAGCTGGATTTTCTCTAGGTGCGGAGTCTATTGCACTTTTTGCTAGAGTAGGTGGAGGAATTTATACTAAAGCAGCTGATGTTGGAGCGGATCTTGTTGGTAAAGTAGAAGCTGGTATTCCAGAAGATGATCCAAGAAACCCTGCTACCATAGCAGATAATGTTGGTGACAACGTAGGTGACGTTGCAGGTATGGGTGCCGATCTTTTCGGTTCATATGTGGCTACAGTTCTTGCATCTATGGTGTTAGGAAACTATATAGTAAAAGACATGGCTGAAAACGGTCAGGTGCTGGATAATTTTACGGGTACAGGTCCAATTTTACTTCCAATAGTAATTGCCGCAATAGGAATCATTTTTTCTATTGTAGGTACCTTCTTCATAAAAATTAAGTCTAACGAGGCCAAAGAAGCGGATGTTCAAAGAGCATTGAACATTGGTAATTGGGTTGCTTTAGGTCTTACAGCTTTTGCGGGTTATTTCGTGATAGATATGATGTTACCAGAAGTACTTCAAATGAAATTCTTTGGAGAAGATGGAGCTAGAGTTGTTCCAAGAATTAATATTTTCTACGCAACACTTATAGGTCTTGCAGTTGGAGGTTTAATTTCATTCTTTACAGAATACTACACTGGACTGGGTAAAAAGCCAGTTTTAAATATTGTAAAAAATTCATCCACTGGAGCAGCCACTAACATAATTGCTGGTTTGGCTACTGGGATGATTTCTACTTTTTCATCAGTTCTGTTATTCGCAGCTGCTATTTGGGCTTCTTATGCTTTTGCTGGTTTTTATGGTGTAGCTATTGCAGCTAGTGCAATGATGGCAACAACAGCTATGCAATTAGCAATAGACGCATTTGGACCAATTGCCGATAACGCTGGCGGTATAGCTGAAATGAGTGAGCTTCCAGAAGAGGTAAGAGGAAGAACTGATATTTTAGACTCTGTAGGAAATACAACAGCTGCTGTTGGTAAAGGATTTGCAATTGCATCTGCTGCACTTACGGCTCTGGCCTTGTTCGCCGCATACGTAACCTTTACGGGCATAGATGGTATTAATATATTTAAAGCACCTGTGCTATCTGCTCTCTTTGTAGGGGGAATGGTGCCTGTGGTCTTTTCGGCATTAGCTATGCAGAGTGTTGGTAAAGCAGCCATGGAGATGGTGAAAGAGGTAAGAAGACAATTCAAGGAAATTCCAGGAATTATGGAAGGAACTGGAGAGCCAGAATATGGTAAATGTGTAGATATTTCTACCAAAGCCGCATTAAAAGAAATGATGCTCCCTGGTGCTCTAACAATCCTCAGCCCTTTATTGGTAGCTTTCTTAACCGGATTCTTTACAGGAGACTGGCTATTAGCTGCCGAAGTATTAGGTGGTTATATGGCTGGTGTATGTGTGAGTGGAGTTCTTTGGGCTATTTTCCAGAATAATGCTGGTGGAGCTTGGGACAACGCCAAGAAGTCTTTTGAGGCGGGTGTTGAAATAGATGGTGAAATGACGTTCAAAGGTTCAGAAGCTCATAAAGCAGCCGTTACTGGTGACACTGTTGGAGATCCTTTTAAGGATACTTCAGGACCGTCAATGAACATTTTAATCAAATTAACATGTCTTGTTGGACTAGTGATTGCTCCAATATTGCACCAAAAGGCTATGGAGAGCAAATTGACTGTTAATAACGGAAGTGAGAATAATATTATCTTCGTAGAACCCGTTAGCCAGTCAGAAACACCTTCTTGCTGTGCAGACAAGGGAATGATGGAAGACATTAAAGCGCTCTAAGATTCTTAGAACAAGTAAACATATTGACCAAATAAAGGTGAGATCTACTACTTCAAAGTTCAATCTTCAAAACTTTGCCAAAGTATGCATGATCAGCTTCTTTTTGCTAGCGAACTCAGCATTTACCAGCGTGGTAGATGACGAAAGCTCTAGCCCAAAAAGATTAATCACCTTAACATCAGACGAGTTTTCGAGATATACTTCTTTGGTATACCACCACTTAAGTTTTGATAAAGATACCTTAGACTATGAGGTGTTGCACAAGGCTTTAAAGGGATATACATACTTGAAAGCAACAGATCAATTAGAGAATGACCGCTATTTAACGGTTATTGATTTCACCCAATACTGTAACGATAAAAGGCTATGGGTAATTGACCTTCAAGAAAAGAAAGTCATCTTTAATGAGTTGGTTGCTCATGGAAGGAGGTCTGGAAGTTCTTTTGCAAACACCTTTAGCAATCAGCATCGATCCAATAAAAGCTCATTGGGATTCTATATAACGGGTGGAACATATCAAGGCAGAAATGGACTTTCGCTTAAATTGAATGGTATAGAAAAGCGCTTTAATAGCAATGCATTTTCTAGAGGAATAGTGATTCATGGAGCGAATTATGTAAATAATCGTTTCGTAGACAACAACGAAAGAATTGGAAGGAGTTTTGGCTGCCCGGCAGTTGATGCCAAGGTAAATAGGGAATTGGTAAGTATTCTAAAAGGAGGGAGCTGCTTGTTTGTTTATCACAGCTCACCCTATTACAATGCTCAATCCTATTTGGTTAATGCAGACTTATATATTCCTGCTGAAGAATTAAAATAAAGCACAAGGCATATTTCATGCGAAAGATGCTTCTTCATATATCGGCTGTAGTATTCATCTTTCTTCTCAGCTCTTGCGGTAAGAATAAGAAGGTAGTTACAGAATCAGAACTCGTATTACATCCAGATACAGTTTCAACCTATGTAAAGAATATCCTAAATACGGAAACCCAGCTTCTGTGCAAACACAATTTGAAGTATTTAGATACTCTTGGAAGCTATTATCAAGACAGAGCATTTGAGACTATCTGGTGGAAGGCCATCACTGGCGATTCTGCATCATGGGCAGATATTCAAAGCGATATACTGTATAGTAAATCTCATGGCTTAGACGAGCGATTCTATTACTATTCAGTTATAGACTACTATAGAAATGAGTTAAAGACCTTGAAAAATGCAGATAGCATTTACAATCTAATTGCAGAGCTTGATATCTTAATTTCCCATGCATATGTACATATGTATAACGACATCGCCACGGGCAGAACCTCACCGAAGGAATTGTATGGATATACTTATATGCTTCCCAAGAAAAAGCAAGATAAGCTCGATTGGGAGAGCTATTTGGGGAAAAAGAAAAAGAAAAAAATCCTGGATAAGATTCATGCCAATGATACAGTCTACAATTACCTCAGAGACCTTTTGGCGGTATATGAAGGTGAATTGGCTCAAGAGCAAGATCATCCTATTGATTTCAATGAATACCCTAAAATTGAGCCAGGAGATACAGCAGAAGTTATTCCATTAATCATTGAAAAGCTAAAGAGCAATCTTGAGCCAGATAGCTCAATACTAAATGTTCAAAAATCTAACATCTATAACGAAGATTTAGCAAGCGCAATAAAAACGCTTCAAGAAAAATACAATTTGGCCGCAGATGGTATCATGGGTTTCAAAACTTATAGAGTTATCAATTCTACCGCTAATGAGCGGATCAATCAGATTAAGGCCAATTTAGAACGAGAAAGATGGTTTAGCAGACCAGACCCAAAGGATGCTCCTTTTATATATGTTAATCTGCCGAATTATCGGGTTTACCTCTACTATGAGGACAGTGTAAAGGATATGGCAGTCTGCATTGGTAAAAACCTACCTGATAACTATGACGAAATGGTAGTTCAGTATTCTGATTCGGGATGGTTAGGGAAATTGCCAAAAGATATGGAGACTCCTCAAATCTCTGCTAAAGTGAGCATAGTGGTTATTAACCCAACCTGGACAGTACCTAAAAGTATTATAAAGAATGAGATGTACTGGCAAATGAGGAGAGACCCTACTTATTTGAGCAGAAATAATTATGTGGTGTATGACGGTGATTCTCTTCTTGACAGTGAAAGTATTGATTGGTCTAGATTCAAGCCAAATACGGTGCCTTATAGAATAGTTCAGGTTCCCGGAGATTTTAATGCTCTAGGCCACGTGAAGTATATTTTCTGGAATGCCTTTGACATCTTTATGCACGATACACCACAGAAGTCTAAGTTTAAATTGCCTCAAAGAGCAGTAAGTCACGGATGCGTTAGATTAGAAGATCCACTCTTATTTGGAGAATATGTAATGCAAGCTTCTAGAAAGTATGATTCTGATGATTTTAGGATTATGATGGGCTATGAGCCATTAGACGAGGATAGACTTGAAGATTACGACCCTGAAGATACTACTGCAGCTATTCAACCAGTGGACACCACTTTTCAAATTCGCTTGCATAAACCTATCCCAATCTATATGGATTATAGAACTATCTTCTTTAATTCAGAGGGAGAAGCCACTTTCTGTTATGATATTTACGATAGGAATAAATACATTCTACGTAGAATGGACGAGTATTAAAAAAAAGGGCCCCTTCCGGAGCCCTAACTAAAAACGCATACTAAAAGCTAAGTTAAATTCTTATATAGATCCTAAAAGGATTCCAGCAGAAACTGTTCTTATCTCTGGTCCTAGATCTTGTTTAAACATGGAGTTTGGATAGTACTTCCCAAAGAGCACAAAGCTTCCATAACCAAATTGAACTTCATAACCCATTCGGAATTTCTCCAAATTAAAGTCATCCTTAATTTTTGATTTTTGTTTGCCATTTTCAGACCATTTCAATTTTTGGTGACTGTTTATCAAATAACCAAATGTGGGTCCAAAAGACAGTTTGAACATATCATCTCCATGTCCCAGCTGAATATTTAGCATTAATGGAACAGTGAGATATTGTGTAACCAATTTATTCTTCTTGTACTCTATATCTTGATTGATTGAAGGCATAAGTGCACCCAGAGTATCATAGCCAAAATTCACATCTCTGCTAAATCTATAGTTGTTAATATCTAGACCTATTCCATATACCAAGCGCACATTCTCTTTGTAAATATTAAGAGCTTGCTGAACAAAATGGATATGGAAGTTAATAGATTTACCAGTTGAGATTTCCATGTTCTCAAAACCCAAAGGCATCTCCAATTCATCGTTAACATTCAAAGTATTATTTAAGCCTATTTGGAAATTAAACCAATCCGTGGTAACTATTTCTCTCTTTCTTTCAAATGGTTCATGATCTCCATGGTTCATCATAATGATACGTTCTTCAATTATGCTGTCATGTAATTCATGCATAGAAATGCCACTATCAAGTTCATGCATGACATCTCCATGTTTCTCTTTAAAAATGATTTTCCCCAACTTGCCATCTATGATAATGTGTTCTTCGCCATCAACTATTATGATTTTACGATTTTCATTATCAATGATTACTTCTTCACCTTCGTCACCGCTAATGATGATTCTTTCATCAGTGACTTCAATCTCTTCGTCATCCTCATTTTCTTCAATCTCTTCTATAACTTCCTCTACAATTTCCAAGGAATCGTTTTGAGCATACAGGGTTGGTCCAGCAAACACAAATGCTAGAATGAGTGTAATTGGTATTAAGTGTTTCATATTATAGTTCATTAAATGTTATTTTAAAGCTGAGCATCTAACCTTTGCTCTGCCATTGTTTCTAATTGTTTATCTAGTTCAAGGTCTTCAAGTACTTCATCAGAGTCATCAAAAAGGAGCATATGTTTTTGCTCTGCATATTCCTCTAACTCCATATCCATTTGTTCATCCTGCAAATCATAAACCATTTCATCTTCAGTATTCATCAATCGCTCCTCTGCTATAAGCTCTAATTCTAAATCCAATTCTGGATCTTCCAAGATTTCGGGAGTATCGTCAGACCACAGCTTGTAATGTTCTGGAGAGTCCGTTTCAATGCAATGACTTATTTCAACTTTGATTTTAACACCATTATCCAATTTTATGGTGATGTACTTCTTTTTTACTGGCTCTGTATCCTTTTCGGTTAAACCAAAAGCTGAAGTGCTAAATACAAAAGTTAAAAGTAAGAGTAGGGAGGTAAATGTGGTTTTCATAATTACTTATTAAATGGGGTTAAACTTGCCATAGCGTGGTAACCTTGTGTTTCTAATTCAAAATCCAACTGACGTTGCTTCCAATCTGGTTTAACATTCAGTGATGGGTTTCTGAGTTTGTTTATAGTTACCATTGCTTTTCCTGTGATACGCTCAACACTACCTATAGTTACATCTGTAGCTGAAATTAGGATTAAAGGCTGATTTATATCGTTTAACTGCAATGTGTTGGTGTTATATACTATGTTATTGGTGTTTCTCCCTCTGAGCTCTGATTCTATTCTAAAGTCATCATAATCCATCTCAATGTTTTCTGGCTCCTCTTCAGGAGTAGATTGCGATACAAAAACTGGATTAATTGGACTGTTTACAGGAGGTAGAGTTTGAACTTCCATTTCATTTGAATTTTCAGATTCAGCATCTTCAATAGGTAAAATGTCCGTCGGTTCAACAACAGTTTCACTTGCTATGGGCTGAATGCCATCTGAGATATCTCCTGAATCCGTTAATCTGGGTAACATATATAGCAGGCCAAATAAGACGCAGGCCGCAATTCCAACGCTCCACCATGTTGGAATGGCCAGGACCTTGGTTTCTTTCTTGATGAGATCGGCTTTCTTTTCAAAAACGGTGTTGAGTTCAGGTATAAGCACTGTAGACTGGAATAATTCCCATTCCTCTTTAAAGAAAGGGTCTTGCTCAATTTGCATCTCAATAGACGCCTTATTGCCTTCAGGGATATTGCCCTCAAGCAAATCAAACATGATCAATTCATAATTATCTTTCGTCAGTCTCATAATAAGGATGGTTCTAATTTTACTATATATGACTTTATGAATTTGCGAGCCCTAAAAATGTTCACTTTAACTTGGGATTCGCTCATTCCTGTAATATCTCCAATGCTTTTATAATCATATCCTTCAAAATCTCGAAGGGTAATTGCTGTCTTCTGCTTTTCTGGCAATTGACTTACCGCTTTTTGTACCCAAGCGGTTAGGTCGCTGTACTCTTCTGTGTCCGCGGCTAAATGATGTGCAGCTTCTAAAGAAGTGTTTCGCTTATTTTTTCTAATGACATCTATCATATTATTATATGCTACTTTGAATAAATATGATTTAGCTGTTTCCATTTGCACATTGTCTTTTTTAATCCATAGTTTCTCAAATGTGTTTTGAACTATGTTCTCAGACTCGAAATGATCCCCCAAATTCTTAACTATGAATCTGAAAATCCCATCAGAATATGCTTCTACGCATTCATTGTATTCTTGGGTGTTCATTGGTCCGTTCTATTGTGCTACGTTAAAAAGTAGATAAAGTTACAAGATGAGTTAAATTTCTTCCTTTTTAGTGTATAGAAGTAATGCAATTCTCTATTAAACAGATGTATGTTTGTTGAGTGACTAGGTCTCAAGATTGGTTTATAGATTGGTTTGATAGTCCTTATTATGATCTGCTGTATAAAAACAGGGACGAGAATGAAGCTCGCGTATTTTTAGATAATTTGCTGAAATACCTAAAACTAGGGTCAAACATTAAGGTGCTTGATTTAGCCTGTGGTAAAGGTAGACACAGTAAAATTTTGTCTGAACATGTTCAAGAAGTGGTAGGCTTGGATTTAAGTCAACGAAAGATTGAGTTTGCTCAAGGATTAAGTAATTCCAACTTGAAATTTGTTAGGCACGATATGCGTAAGCCTTTTCCTTCTGGACCATATCGCGTTATATTTAATCTGTTCACAAGCTTTGGATATTTCAAAAATGAAAATGAACACCTAGCTACTTTGGAAAACTGTTGTAGTGCTTTAGAAGAAGGAGGTGTGTTTGTAATGGATTTCTTGAATATTGAATATGTGCGCAACAACGCAAATCAGAAAGAAGTAAAAGAACAAGACGGAATCAGTTTTATAATAGAAAAGAAATTGCAGAACGGATATCTACATAAAAGTATAAGTTTTAATGCCGATGGAAAGCACTATCAGTTTCAAGAACGGATTAGGGCCTACAGCAAAGAAGATCTCCATGATATGCTGTCTAAAGTTAAGCTTAACATTGCTGCATTATTCGGTTCCTATCAGTTAGAACAATTTGATACTTTGAACTCGGAGAGATTAATTTTGATAGCTCGTAAATGATAGAACAAATCATAGACATAGATGTAAGCGTATTTAAATGGATTCATCACGATCTAGCAAATACTTTTATGGATAGATTAATGCCCATGATTAGGAATAAATGGAATTGGATTCCATTATATGCGGTCTTTGTTTTTTTCGCTATCACCAAGTATAAAATGCGTTCTATCCCAATTATTTTGGGTGTGGTATTAACAGTAATATTAGCAGACCAATTTAGTGCCGGTTTAATAAAGGATTGGGTGCAAAGGGTAAGACCGTGCAATGACCTATCATTGGCCGCTTGGGTTAGACCTGTAGTTCCTTGTGGTGGAGGATATAGTTTTATTTCTGCTCATGCTACAAATCACTTTGCATTAGCCGTTTACTTCAGTTGGTTTTTTAGCAGCATCAACAGCTGGAAAGGATTTCATTTAGTATTTTATCTATGGGCGGCACTCATCAGTTTTGCTCAGGTTTATGTAGGTGTACATTTTCCGCTGGATGTAATTGTAGGAGGCATTGCAGGTGTTCTAATTGGTCATTTAATGTTGTACCTTTCTAAACTAGTTCTAAAAGCTAAAAACTAGGTGTATCAGGAAAAAGCATTAGCCATACTCAAGTCAGGGAAGAATGTTTTTCTCACTGGTTCTGCAGGAACTGGGAAGACCTATACACTGAATAAGTATATTGAATACTTGCGTGAGCACAATGTGCCTGTGGCTATAACCGCAAGTACAGGTATAGCTGCGACTCATATGAGTGGTACTACTATACATTCTTGGAGTGGAATTGGCATTAAGGACAAACTCACGCAAAATGACTTCAAAAGTTTAAGCACCAAGAAATACCTAACTAAATCAATTAAAAAAACACATGTTCTTATCATAGATGAGATTTCCATGCTTCATAGAAATCAACTCGATATGATTAACAAAGTATTGAAGTATGTGAGAAGCAGTGGAGAAGCATTTGGTGGAATGCAAGTGGTATTCTCGGGAGATTTTTTTCAATTGCCTCCCGTTAGTAAAAATCAAGAAAGCAACAGAGAGAAATTCGCTTTTATGTCTGAAGCCTGGTTGGCGGCTAATGTGACCATTTGTTATCTCACAGAACAATACAGACAAAGTAAAAACAGTCTCAACGATCTATTAAACGAAATGCGAGGGCAAGAAGTGAGTTCCTTCTCCATTGATTTATTACAAGAGGCTAAATATCAAGAGTTACCTATAGAACCTACTAGACTCTATACTCATAACGCTAATGTCGATGAAATCAATGCCAAGGAATTGGAAGCTTTAGAAGGCGATAAAGAGGTCTATTTCGCAGAAAAAAGTGGCAACCAAAAAATGATGGAAGGCTTTGTGAAATCGCTCATAGTGCAAGACAAGTTGGTTTTGAAGAAGGGAGCAAAAGTGATGTTCTTGAAAAACAACCACGACTTGGGTTATATGAATGGATCACTTGGCATAGTAGTGGATTTTGATTCAGATGACAACTGGCCCATTGTTCAATTAAGCGATAAAAGAAAAATTAAAGCAGAGCCTGAAGTTTGGTCCATACATGATGAGGGAGGAAAGATGTTGGTACAGTTTGAACAGGTTCCTCTGAGGCTAGCATGGGCGATTACGGTACATAAAAGTCAAGGAATGACTTTGGAATGTGCTGAAATGGATTTATCCAGGTCTTTTGAATTGGGGCAGGGATATGTAGCTCTATCGCGTCTTAAAGACATGGATGGATTAAGACTACTGGGATTAAATAAAATGGCATTAGAAGTGGATCCCCTGGCTGCCAAAGCAGATGCCAGGTTTATTGAGTTGAGCATGGAGGCTGATGATCAATTAAAAGAGGATGAATTGACATCTTTGTTTAAAGACCATATTCTGGATTCAGGTGGCACGTTTGATCCAATAGAGATTGCTAAGAACAAACAAAAACGAAAAGCTAAACGGGAGAAAAAGTCTACTCTTGATTTAACCGCAGATCTTATTAAAGAAGGTAAAAGCCTTTCAGAGATGGTAGTAGAGAGAGGTTATAGCTCCGCAACTATAAAAAATCATATTGGCAGTCTAGCAGAGCAACAACCAGAATTAGATATTAGCGCATATAGACCCCCTGACCATATAATAAGTGCCGTAGAAAGTAGTCTTGAATTGTTAGAAGAGAAAGACAACAAAAATGACAAGACTCCAGACGGTAAAATAAAACTATCTGCCATCTATAATAATTTAAAAAAGCAGTTGCTTTATGAAGATATAAAAATGGCGTTGGTATTTATTAGAAGAGACTCAAAATGAGTGCTTGATGGTCTGTTGCGAAAACTTAAATTTGTCGGCTATGCAATGGTGGTGGATGATACTCCTTTTTATTCTTCCTTTAACAGGTGGAATTATAGGCTTGAATGTAGACAAGGCGCGAATTAAGGAGCTCAAACTCTTTCTGGCATTTGGTGGAGCCTTCCTTATTTCCATTACTATACTCAATCTAATTCCTGAAGTATATGAGCATATGGGGCCTCGAGCTGGATACTTTGTTCTAGGTGGATTTTTCTTGCAGATTGTCACAGACTATTTTTCTAAAGGCATAGAACACGGGCATATTCATTTACATGAATTTGAAAAGAAATTCCCAATGAGTGTGTTTATAGCTTTAGGTCTGCATGCATTGCTAGAAGGCGTAGGTGTAGGAGGTGAGGTGTTTAGCAAAGAAGCTCAGCGGAACCTGAGTTTTGCCATTGGTATGCATGAGATTCCCGCAGCTTTTGCTCTGGCTGTTGTATTGAAAAGTGCAGTTAAACGAGCAAAATCTGTAAACATGCTGTGGGTTGTAATCTATGCTCTAATGGTTCCTATTGGTCTGTTTATAGGTTCTTACCTCAAAGACTACGAAGAAATAATTCATGCCGTAATGGCAATAGTCATTGGAGTATTCTTACATATTTCCACTACTATTTTGTTTGAAAATTCAGAAAGTCACAAATTCAGCTATTTGAAATTAATTGCAATAGCTATTGGTTTAGGATTGGCATTGGTTGTAGGGTCAGTGCATATTCACTGAGTTCCTTCATTCAACCACGTAAACTTCAAATACTAGATTTATTTCTCCAGCATTACTGTGAATGTTCACACCTTTAGCGTTATATCCAAGCCTGTCTTTGCTGTCGAAACTCACTTTGATTTTAGAAGATTCCCCTGGTTTGATTGGGTGCTTAGGCCATTCAGGAGTGGTACATCCACATGTGGGGTGAACGTGTTCTATTTTAAAATCTGCATCTCCTTCATTTGTAAAGTGGTAATAGAACGTGAGTATGTCACCTTCTTTTACGTCTTCAAAAACTAAACCTTTCTTTTCAAAGACCGGTTTTGGACCACCTGCAGAAAGTAAAGTTAAACTCAGGCTTGCAATAAATGTTAGGATAAGGAATCTCATATATTATTAGTAACCAATTTCATGCCAAAATGGTTGCTTGGTCATGTATTTCAAATTTAGTTTAAATAGGGTCAATATCTAGGCTAACTCTGATCCCTTTAAATTCGGGCTGCTGTTCCAGTATATTTAACTGCTGAAACAGTATGTGCTTGTTTTGATTGATGCTGCTTGGATTATTACCCATTTTAAGCAGGTAGTTCATTAGATACCAATTGCGAACTTTTCCCACATAAGGTTTTTCAGGTCCTAGTAAAAGATCAGCAAAAGAGCGTTTCAAACTGTAAGTAGCTTGCTGTGTAGCTTTATGAAGTTGTAAGGCATCACGATGTTTTAAAGTGATTTTTACAAGTCTGCTAAATGGGGGGTAATTAAATTGTTCCCTTTCGGCCAACTCTGTATCAAAAAGTTGTTTGTAGTCGTGGTTTTTAACAGAGGCTAGAACAGCATGGTCCGCTTTGCCAGATTGTATATACACTTTGCCCACCTCTTGTCTTCTACCAGCCCGCCCTGCTACTTGTGTCATGAGTTGGAATGCCCTTTCATGTGCTCGGAAATCAGGAAAATTTAATAGGTGATCTGCATTAACAACACCAACAGTTCTGACATTCTGAAAATCTAGACCTTTTGCTACCATTTGAGTGCCAATGAGCACATCTATATCCCCTTGAGCAAATGCTTTGATAATCTTTTCATGAGAGGTTTTTCTTCGGGTGGTATTGTAATCCAACCTTTGAGTTTTTAGTTCGGGGGCGTATAGGTTGAGCTCATCTTCTATACGCTCTGTTCCATAGCCAATCATTTCCAATGCATTGTTACCACAAGCACCGCATTGAGAAACAGGAGGTCTTGTGTAAGCACAGTAATGGCACCTTAAATTGTTTTGATATTTATAATAGGTAAGAGAGATGTCGCAGTTGATGCAATGAGGAGTCCATCCACATTGAGTACATTCTAAAATAGGTACATAGCCTTTTTTGTTTTGAAAGAGGATGCTCTGTTTACCATCTTTCTTAGTTTGTAATAGGGCATTTAGTAAAGTATCGCTAAATACTCCACTATTTCTTTTCTGTTTTTTCTGAGTAAGCATGTCAACCAACTCCACTTCAGGCATAGAAGACTCATCATAACGTTCATGAAGTTCAATGAGTTCATATTTTCCACTTAATGCATTGTGATAACTCTCTATAGATGGAGTAGCGCTGCCCAGCAAGACATGCGATTTATGCAATTGAGCGAGGTATAAGGCTGTGTCCCTTGCATGAAAACGCGGAGCGGGTTCATGTTGCTTAAAGCTGGATTCATGCTCTTCATCTACTATTATCAGACTAAGCTCTTTAAATGGAAGAAAAATGGCAGATCTCGTACCTACGATAAGCAATGGTTCTGCATTTCTGATTTTATAGTATACCTCTACTCTTTCATTTGTACTGAATTTAGAATGGCTCACCACCATTTGTTCACCAAAGTGTGCGGCCAATCTGGTTACCAGTTGAGAAGTCAATGCTATTTCAGGTAAAAGGTATAATACCTGTTTTCCTTTTTTAAGCATTTCCTTAATAAAATCAATATAGATTAGGGTCTTTCCACTAGAGGTTACGCCGTGTAATAATGCTGCTTTATTTGCCTCAAATGAGTTCTGAATAGCTTTGCGAACCTTTTCTTGGCTCGGACTTAAACTAATTTCATCTTGGGAAGATTTTTGTTGAATTAACCTAGATGTTTCTACCATGTGTAGATCTAAGACCGATTTTCCAAGCAGGGCATTTATTGCTGCTTTACTAGCACCTTTTTCTACTAGCTCTTTTAAAGAGAACATTTCTTGTTCTCTTTGATTAAGCATAGTCATGAGCACTTGCAATTGCTTAGGAGCTCTGCGCTCTAATTTGTTAAAAAGCTCATGAAGTTGTTCCTCTGCCTGAAAATCCTTGTTTAAACTTAAGTGCTTTTCAAATTTGGGTTTATAGCGCTGTTCAAGGTTTTCTTGAATGAGTAAATCACCTTTCATATATAATGATCGGATGTATTTGTAGATGCTTTTGGGTTTTAAGAGTTTTACCAAAGTAGAAAGAGGCATTTCTACATGGTTCTCCAGAATTGTGAGAATCTGAGTTTCTATTTCTCCATGCTCATTATTAGACCAATTAAAATCGGGATTAAGTATAAGTTTAGAGCTTCCTTCTAGTTTTAAACCTGCGGGCAATGCTGCATTCATTACTTCACCGGTGGTACACATATAATAGGAGGCAATCCACCACCAAAGCTTAAGCTGCACATCGTCAATGATAGCTTGATCATCTATGATGTCGAAAATGTATTTGGCTTCGTAGTGTTTTGGCGGTCGCTCTGAAAGTTTGATTATGATGCCTGCTAAGGTTTTATTCTTTCCAAAAGGAACAATAACTCGTTTTCCAACGATAGCTTCTTCGTTTAAATCAAAAGGAATTCTGTAAGTAAAGACTTTTGGGAGTCTCAGCGGCAATAAAACCTCTGAGAACAATGTTTGTCTTGTGTCATGTCTGTCCAATTAGTGTAAATATCTGCTTACAGACATCCAAATCTAAATCAAATAGGCCAATTGAACTTAAATTTGCAGACATTCTAACGGAATGAAGAAGGTTATCGTCATATTACTTTTAATTGCAGTGGGCTTGTCTGCTTGTCAGAATGCTGAGATGATAGAAGTGAAGCAAACTACTGAACCGGCAGAACTGCTTGTTAAATCTATATCTGAGATTTACTCCACCTATGATATGTTAGACGATTATATCTCAAGAAGCAATCTTCTTGGTAAAAAAGATGAGCGCATTGTTCCGGTTGGGGTGGGTGTTTATTTAATAGACACTTCATATACTGATGGCGATGGTGTGGAAGTAGTACTCAATTTTGGAGAATTGGGAACTGAAGAACCATACGGCATCCTCTGCAAGGATAATAAGTACAGAGCGGGCAATGTTCGCATTCTTATGGACAAAAGGTATAGCTCTGAAGAATGCGAAATCCAAATTATGTTTGATAGCTGGGCACCTTTCTATACAGGTAATGGAAGCGAAATGAACACATTTGAGGGTAGTATTAGCATGCACAAAGAAGGTACGAGCAGTGTTGAGGTAAAAGCAGTTGATTTACAGGTAACAGATCATTTGGATGAATATGTGAAGTTCAGTTGTGAAAACACTCTAATAAAAACAGAGGATAATGGAGTTGGTATTATCAATGACAAGCTAACCATAGATGGGCATTTTGCAGTCTCAGATGGTGGCGGGAGTACTTTTGAAGCAGACATTTCTGAAAGTTTAAAGAAGAATTATACCAACGGTTGTTATAAAAATATTGTAGCGGGTATCATTGATCTCAACTCCAGTAATTCAGTGTCAACTATTTCAGTGGATTTCGATGTTTATGGAGACCAAGCCTGTGATAACCTGGTAGAAATTACCATTAATGGTAAGTCATCCATCCACGCTATTGATTAAACATTTTGGGGTAGTAAAGGAATTCTAAAGTGCTTGGGGTGTCTATCGAAATCTCAGCAAAATCTTCATCATCATATTTAATACAAGCAACGGCTGAAGTTGGCATATTGTCAATTTTACTATTGCTCAATGCATTGAATGCATATGTGATTCCAGGATTATGAGCGAGTATCATTAAGGAATCTAAATTGTTATCTTGCTTTTGCACCAGATGAACAATCTCCTGCATGCTCGCTAGATACAATTCAGGCGTATAGGATATATCTATAGGCCCCAATACGTTTAATAAAGGCTTGCTTGTCTCTATGGTGCGCCTTGAATCCGAACTGAGTATTAAGTCTGGGATAAGACCGCTTTCTTTGATTTTAGAAGCCATAATGGGAGCATCTCTTCTCCCGCGCTTGTTTAGGGATCTCGAATGATCATCAGCATAGGGCTGATCCCAGCTTGATTTGGCGTGTCTCATTAGAAAAAGTCTCTTCATTTCTTTCTTAAAAGCTTGATAGCTAGCATTATCCATGCAATAACAAAAGACAAACCTCCTATTGGTGCCAACATGGCGAAAAAGTCCATGTCAAAACCCAGTAAAGATTTAGTTGAATGGAGAAGTAAACTTCCGCTAAATAGCAGAATACCAGCTGTAAATAAATAGTTTACATACCTCAATTTTAAACTTAAGACTATGGCGGTGATATTAACCGCAATTAGAGCAATACCGTGGAATGAGAGATATCTGAGGGCTGTGTGATAAGTATTGAGATCGGCTTGTTTTAAATGCTCTTTTAAGCCGTGAGCACCGAAAGCTCCAAGCAATACGTAAAGGCCGCAGATGAAGGCTCCAGCGGCTATCCAGTTGATGTTTTCTCCTTTTTTCACTGTATCTTTGTTCAAATCTACTACTTACTATGAAAACTTGGCCATTATTCGTAATAGCTCTTGTAATGTCTTCTTGTCTCGGAAATTTAAAAGAGACCATAGACAAAGCATCCAAGACGCAATCCCTAAATTGGAATCCGAACATTGCTGTACCCTTGGTATATTCTAGCTTGAATATGCAGGATATAGTGGAGGTGACAGATAAGTATGCTCAACACAGAGTTGAGGATGATAAATCCATTACCTTAATATATCAAGGACAGCTATTTAGCCTTAGGGCAGAAGATGCTTTTCAATTACCCAATCAATCCTATTCTGATTTTAACACTTTAACGCCAGCACAAGCTGCAGTTTTAGATGCAACTGGGAACTTGAGTTTTCAAGTAACCAAAGATTTTGATTTTGCGTTGGGTAGTAATGAACTGGATTCTATCATTTTAAAAGGTGGAACTTGGGATCTGTCTCTCAATACTAATTTACAGCACAATGTTGACGTAACAGTCACTGTTATTGGAAGTGATCTCAATGGAAATGAATTGACTAGTCAAATCCAAGCCAGCTACGGTGGTAATACACCAACTTCAGCCAATGAATCTCAAATACTGAATCGAGTAATTCTAGATTTGACTTTGGGC
Organism: Bacteroidia bacterium; assembly: GCA_049115575.1. Lineage (GTDB taxonomy): Bacteria > Bacteroidota > Bacteroidia > NS11-12g > UBA9320 > JAHEKB01. Next base: position 108,620 of record JAGDZU010000001.1, read on the forward strand.
AACCAAGGCCACTCTCAGCTAAGCTTGTTATTTGATGTGAATATTCAAAAGATTAATGGCAACCCAGTTGCGCCAGGTGAGTATGTCAATTTTGGCATGGGAATGCAAAACTTGGCCTTTAGATATTTAAAAGGATACTTGCCCAATGCGAATTTGTCTAATGGCAATGATTCTATGTTTATAGATGTATTTAAGCACAATGAATCTGGTAGCTTCACATTGGTAGATCCTAAGATCAGTTTGCATTTTAAGAATAGCTTTGGTACTCCATTGAGAGCTAGCTTGCTCCAATTTGCGGGAATTCATCAAAATGGAAATCAAATCAATTTAAATGGCTATCCAGCTCAATTTGATTTCTTAGCAGCATCTTCAACAGGTGGCATTTATATAGACAGTCTCTCATTGGATAAGAGTAATTCTAATTTAGATGATTATATAAATAATAAACCCTATTCTAATATTTACGAATATGGCATTTTTACCAATCCTCTTAATCAAAACGATAGAGTTTGGATGCTCGATACTTCAGTTTTACAATGTGATGTTGAACTGGATTTTCCACTATACGGAACTGCACAAAACTATAGCTTAGAATCTTCAGCTGCTTTTGAGATAGATTCAGAAATTGACGAATATGTTGAAGAAGTTCTTATGAGACTTCATACAGAAAATGCTTTTCCTGTAGATCTCAATCTCCAAGTCTATTTGGAAGACAGCGTGAGCGGTTTGATTCTGGATTCATTATTTCATGATGATTTGCTTGTACTGGCATCTTCATCAGTAGACCAGAATGGTAAAACAGAACAGGTTTATCCTAAGACTATGGATATCCCATTTGATAGAGATAGGTTGGATGTGCTCAAGAATGCCAATAAAATAAGTTATGTAGCGCGTTTTAATACCTTGGAGGAGAATGGATCACAATCCGATGTGAAGTTCTTTGAAGAATATGAATTATTGATACAGTTTGGAATCCAAGCTAAGTTTAACATTAATGAGCCTTTGTAAGATGAAAAAATTATGGATCTTTAGCATATTGATGTTCTTTGGCTTGAACGCCTGGACTCAATCAAATTTGACTTTGTATCATATGAAGACTTTGCCTCAAAATATGTATGCAAATCCGGCATTTACACCGGAATCAAACCTCTTTATTGGAGTGCCCGGTATCTCTTCTATGGATATGGGTGTCAGTTCTAATGGACTGGCACTACGGAAAATCAACAATGCATTTGTTCCTATCCAAGGAACAGACTCATTTGACCTTCAGCTGGAAGAATTGTTTCAAGTATTTAAGAATAACTTGTATGTCAATTCAAAAGTGAACATAGATCTGATTCATTTTGGGTTTAAGAAGGGTAAGAACTTCTTTACTTTCAATGTAACAGAGAAGATCAAATCTAGAGTAGATGTTCCTGTGGAATTATTCGAACTTGTTCTAGAAGGAAACGGTGGAGAAAACCTAGGAAGAACGTTTAACTTTAATCCTGGATTAGATATTATTCACAGCAGAGAATATGCATTGGGAATTAACCGATCTTTTTTAGATGATGACTTACATATCGGCGCACGAGCCAAATATCTATATGGTTTGAACATTATTGAAACCGAGAGAAGTGATTTGAATTTTACTACAGATGAAGACGATTTCAGCTATCTGCTTAATTCAGATGTAAAATTCAATATGGCATCTTCCATATTCTCATTAGATAGCTTTAGCAATCCGGATATGTCAAAGATGTTCTATGGCGCCAAGAACCACGGTTGGGGGTTGGATTTGGGAATAGAGTATAAATTGAATAAGAGAATTACCCTAAGTGCTAGTATAGTTGATTTAGGCATGATAAGTTGGAAAGAAAATGTGCGAAATCACAGCTCTGAAAATCCAAATGCATCTTTTGAGTTCAAAGGATTTGACCTCAAATCAGTAATCAAGGATTCTTTGAGTTTTACCGAAGTTCTTGAAAACTTAACAGATAGTTTGGTAGAAGTATTTGGTCTAGATAGCACCGCAGAGTCTTTCAATACCGGCTTAATGAGTGAGTTTTACCTTGGTGGTACTTATTCATTAAATCACAATCACACCGCTGGTGTCTTGCTATATGGAAGTTTCTACAATAGAAAATTCTACCCTGCAGTTACCTTGTCTTGGAATAGTAGATTTGGCAAATTATTAGGAGTCAGTGTGAGTTATAGTGCTATGCGAGATAACTATTTTAATGCAGGCCTTGGATTGAGCATTAATGGAGGAAGCTTTCAATACTATTTGGTCAGTGATAATTTGATTGGAAATACTGCCTCCCAGATTAAAAATATTAGCATAAGAACAGGTTTTAATTTTACTTTTGGACGCAAATAGCTGCTGTCCATGAATGCATTAAAATCTCTTCCAATACTCATCTTGCTGTTAAGTGGTGTTGTTTTAAGCTCCTGTTCAAAAGAGCAATTAGAAAAAGACACCAATAAAATTGAGAAATACCTCAAAAAGAATGATCTAACAGCCGAAAAAACAGATGATGGAATATATTATATCATAGATGTTATTGGGGCTGGAGATCATCCCAAAATCACTGATGAGGTTAAAGTCCACTACCGAGGATACACTTTAAAGGATGATGTTTTTGATTCAAGCTATGACAGGGGAGAACCTTCTAGCTTTCCATTGGACCGCGTTATAGAAGGTTGGCAATTGGGAATCCCACTATTTAAAGAAGGAGGTAAAGGAAAGTTGTTTATACCTTCAGAATTAGGCTATGGTAATAACCCGCCGCCGTTCAGTGGTATAGGGGTAGATGAAGTGCTCATTTTTGATGTAGAGTTAATTGAGATTCTTTAGGGCTTCTGCAATATATTTTACAACACGGTCTTCTTTAGCTTCTACTCCCGTAAAACCTTGATTCTTAAACCATGTTATTTGCCTTTTGGCATAATTTCTACTGTGCTGTTTTATCTTTTCTACGGCTTGTTCCAAAGTGGAGTTTCCATCTAAATAATCGAACAATTCTTTATAGCCCACAGTTTGTAGGGCGTTTAAAGATCTCTTGGGGTATAATGCTTCTGCCTCATCAAGTAGGCCACCTTTCATCATGAGATCTACCCTTTGATTAATTCGTGAATAGAGCGCATCTCTATCCATTTGAAGATAAATTTTAATGCAGTGATAGTTTCTTACCACATTCTTAGCATCTGGGGCAAATTCCGATTCCTTTATTTCAATAGCTCTGATGAGACGCTGCGGATTATTTTGGTCTTTGAATTCAGGATTGTCTAGCCTTTGCTGAAGACTTTCAATTCCTTCTTTATTCAATTGCATTTTAAGTTCCTCTCGAAGCGCTGGATTCGCCTTAGGAAGATGGTCTAATCCTTCTATACTGGATTTTATATACAATCCTGTGCCACCCACCATTACAACCACATTCTTGCTTTGGAACAATTCCTGTAAACAAGCATTGGAATCTTCTTCGTACAAACCGGCATTATACTCATCTTCTATGCTTCTGCTTGCAATGAAATGGTGCTTTACACTTGCGAGCTGGTTAGCATTTGGCCTAGCAACACCAATTTTCATCTCTTTGAAAATTTGCCTTGAATCGCTGGAAATGATGTCTGTATTGTAGAGCTTAGCCAAGCTAATCCCGATATCGGTTTTGCCAACAGCGGTGGGGCCAGCAATAACAACTAAGACTTTCTTATTCATTTGATTTCGGATTCGTCAACCTCGTCGCCGTAGAGATTGAAATCATCCTTTTCATCCTCCTCTTCATCGTCCTCATCTTCTTCAGCAAGCTCTTCATCTTTGGCCAGCAACTCTCCTAGATCTTTAATTAGATGATCAGCTTCGCTGAACAATTTTGCTGCTGGATCCGTGAGTAGGGATTTAGGATCTACATATTGTTTTGGGGATGCTCCAATGGATTTAACCAATAGAGGATATTCAAGTCCCTCTTGCTCTTTGGAAAGTTTAATAACTTCCAATCGCATATGCCAATCACCGCCTGATTCATCATAACGGTATAAGAATTTTTGGTAAGGATCGTCAATGTTTTTAGCCAAAACAGCCACTTCAGCAGATCTTGTATTAGCCTTTGCCTCAGTACAGAATTCTTCACCTTGTCTCCAGAGGTCATTGGCTTTGTAAAACGAAGCCACTTTAATTCTGTCAAAATTAATGGCATCTTGTATGGCAAAGTGAAATTGGCTAAAAGTATTGCGCCCACTCACATCGAATATGCGTTCAACGTCGTCCACGTCTTCGAAAGTCAATCTAAATCTAAAAACTATCTTACTCATTTATACTATAACTTAATCCTAATTCTGTTCCTTTTTCAATAACGAATTTCTTGGCGGCATCATATTCGTTCTTAATTTCTCCATCAAGTATTGCTTCTTTTAAAGCAGACTTGATTAATCCAATTTCTTTGCCAGCTCCGATGCCAAAAATACTCATGATTTCATTTCCATCTATTGGAGGTTGCCAATTTCTTATTTTATCTCTCTCTTCAACTTCTTGAATATTCTTTTCTACGAGTTTGAGATTATTGAGGAAACGCTCTTCCTTCTTCTTGTTTTTGGTGGTAATATCACATTTGCACAAGGTCATTAGATCTTCTAAATCGTCACCTGCTTCAAAAATGAGTCGGCGTATGGCAGAGTCTGTGATGTTTTCTTTGGTCAGTGCAATGGGTCTCAGATGGAGTCGTACCAACTTGGCCACATATTTCATTTTGTAGTTAAGAGGTAATTTAAGGCGTTTGAATATTCCTTTAACCATTCTCCCGCCTTTGTCTTCATGTCCGTGGAAAGTCCAACCTTCATTTGGAACAAAGCGTTTGGTTTTGGGTTTAGCTATGTCGTGCATTAAGGCAGCCCATCTCAACCAAACATTATCAGACATGAGGCACAGCTTGTCTAACACTTCTAGAGTGTGGTAAAAATTGTCTTTGTGGCTTAAGCCATCTATTGTTTCAATACCATACATGGCATCTAAATCTGCAAAGAATTCTTTGAGCAAGGAGGTTCTAAAAAGGATGTCTATTCCTATGCTTGGTTTCGGGGCTCTCATTATCCCTTGAAACTCGTCGGTGATTCGCTCTTGTGAAACTATAGAGAGCCTTTTGGCATTTTTCTTCATAGCCTGGAATGTGGCCTCATCTATAGTGAAGTTCAATTGGCAGGCAAAGCGCGCAGCCCTCAGCATTCTCAAAGGGTCGTCGCTAAAGGTTGTGTCTGCATCTAGAGGAGTTTTGAGAAGTTTTGCTTTGAGATCTTTAAGCCCATTAAATGGATCAATAAGTTCACCATAGCTTTCATCTTCTAAACTAATGGCCATGGAATTCACCGTAAAATCTCTTCTACTAATATCTTCTAAGAAGGTACCGTCTTCTACTATGGGTTTTCTGCTTTCTCTTCTATAAGATTCCTTGCGAGCCCCAACAAATTCAAATTCCCATTCATCTGTTTTAATCTGAGCGGTTCCAAAGTTTTTGAAAATACTGAGGTGTGAGTTACCAAGCAATTGATGAACTCTTTTCGCCAGTGCAATTCCGTTGCCCATGGTTACAAAGTCTACATCTTTAGAATCTCGCTTCAAATAATAGTCTCGCACATAACCGCCAACCACATAAGAAGGGGAGTTTAATTCCTTGGAAACTTGGTTGACTAATTTGAAAATAGGATGTGTTAAGGCTTTTTTCAAAATGAAGGGCAAAGGAAGTAATTAATGTTGAGATTGAATGCGAAAAAGAATTGTTCTGAATTGTATAAGAAAATAATTAATTGCAGTTTTCAACGTCCTGAAATAATAATTTTTTTCAAGCCGTATCGTGTTCTAATAAAATAAATCCCAGGTGGGTATTCCATTATAGGGATTGTTACAAACGAGCCGATTATGCTTTGAGAATCCAAGACCTTGCCTTGGGAGTTAATAATCTCTACTTCTGTTTCAGGATTTTTTGCGAAAAACCTAATGGTTATTTGAGTCTTTGTAGGATTTGGAACTACTGTGAAGAGTGATGTTTCTAAATCTGTTATTGACATCGTAGCTAGCTCTATACATTCTGATGTATCAATACATATATCTTTAGAAATCTCTACGGAATAATTTCCGTCATTGACCATGTCAATGAATCTTTTATTGCGTCCAATAATGGGTTTGTAACCTTCATCACAATTTAACCATTGATAAGTACCAAATTGTTCATTTGAAATTAGAGAATCTCCATTTTGAGAAATCGATGTGTCAATTTCTACAATTTCGAGATCAAGAACTAAGATGCTATCGCATCCCAAAACATTTTGTAGAATCACAGTATCCCCAAAAGAACTTTGTTCATACTGTTTACCATTTATCCAAGTAAATCCAAAACAAGTTTTTACAATTGATGTGTCATAAGATGTTATTCCAATATTAATTTCCATTGAAACAATACTGTCACACCCAAATTTAGACTCAAACGTATCTGTAACAATGGTGTCGGAGTAGTAAAAGCTATCTAGATAGACTATGAAACCACAGGAAAATGTGTCTAAAGTTGAACTCTGTTCTTTTTGAATTGAAATGTTTAATTGTATGACCGAATCACATCCATTTCTAGTTGCTAGAGTGTCAAAGATTGTGGTGTCAGTAAAATAGCTTTTACTTTTATAAACAAGGAAATCACAAGAGGTAGTGTCAATGAGGTTAGATGTACTTTGGTTAATGGTTAAACTAAGTTTAATTATACTATCACATCCATATTTATTAGAATACGTTACTTCAGGACTTTGAGTTGAAATGTAGTAGGTGCTATCATTCAGCCATGTAAAACTATCACATGCACTAATCTGCATGTACACAGTATCTATAGGAATAGCTGACACTTTGGTGTGATGAATTGTATTGGTAGAAATTGGATCATTGTAGTCAAAATATATGTAAGCTGTATTTTTTAGTTTAGAATTATCTGGTGTGTTATCTAGCATGCTAATTTGATAAGTTATATAACCTTTACTTCCTTCTTGGTTTGTCCCGCTATCTACCAAATTAATATCATTGAAATCAAACTCAATGACTTCTGATTCATTTAAGGTAACTGTATAATTTTCATGACTACTTGAAATGATATTGATTGTTGATGGATCAAGATGACTGCTAATTGTATCACGGATTTTTACATTGATTGCTGATGCATTGCCTGTATTTTGAAATCTGATTTTATATGAGATTATTTGATCTTGCAATATTAAATTATTACCACATTGTCCCTTTGGACTGGAAAGCAAATCATTTGGATCAAAAGAGTTTATTACTGGCATTCGGTAACTGACCTCGTTGTTGAGAAGATTGCTATCAGATACTACAGTATAAGCATTTACTTTTACAGTTATCGAATCGCCTATTGAAGCATCAAGTTTAGTTCTGTAATAGATATCTATATTCTTGATTCCAGAATCATAACTAAGATTTGAAACGTTCCAATATATCAAATTATCAACGATAGAATCGTAAGTTATATTGGTTGAATCTACTGTGAGCAGTGAGTCAATTTCAAATATTATCAAGCCATCCGATGTGTCACATCCACCATTGTAATAGACTAGTTTCAGAACAGATGTAAACCCCCTCCTAAATCTACCAGGGGTCAAATCAACGACAAAATCAACTCCATTTTGATAAGTAGGGCCTTCAATTAAATAGTTGACATTACTCTTACAGCCTATTGAATCTGTAATTGTTAAGCTATTGATTCCAGGTTTAGGAAATAACTGTATAGAATCCAATATGTTAGGCATTGAATTCCAGCTATATCTTATTGGACCTTTTCCTCTTAGTGCAATTCCTTTAACAAAACCTGTATCATTACAAAAAGCTTGTTTTTCAGTGATTAGTTTAATTCCAAAACTTGAACACATTTTCTGACTGTAACGAGCTAGAAATGGGTCTGCCCCAGAAACAGATGTCATATTATAAATATCACTACCAAAATCAAAATCTACTCTAGCCGTATAGTAGCCAACAGTAAAAATGTTCCCTAAGGAGTCTATTTCAATATCCGTAATGTCATCTCCACCTCCAACACCAAGAGTGTTATGCCAAAGATAATTACCACTTGGGTCTAGCTTTACAAGATAGCCATCTGTGCCCTTGTCTTGAAATGCAACATTCTTTGCTATACCTATGCCGGGATTAAAATCTATCTCTCTTGTAAATTTACCTGATAAATAAACAAAGTTTTCTTTATCAATAGCAAGACCAGAACAGCTAGCGTGATATGAAGAATTAAGAGAAAAAGACCACACAAGCGAACCATTGGAATTTAGCTTAATAAGAAATGGGTTATAATAATTTCCAGTAGAAAGAATTTTCTGGGTAGTATCTGGGTCTGAGTCAAAATACGATTTAAAAGTACCGGTAAATAGAATGTTACCCATATTATCAGTCTCAATTCGTTGTGCTTTATTTATTTCAGGTCCCCCAAAGGCTTTTGCCCAAACATAATTTGCAGAACTATCAAGTTTTAGAACGTACATGTTGATACCCCATAAGGCACTTAATGTGTTGATATTTGTAGATGGGTCAAAATCCACAGTGCCACTAAAAATTCCCGTTAGTATAAGGTTTTCATTTTTGTCAATTTCTATATCACTTGCATGATCACGCCCTACGCCTCCAACGCGCCAATAATTAATTAAGTTTGAGCCACTATCCAGTTTCAGAATAAAAATGTCTGAGCTCCCTTCTGACCGAATTGTGTCTATTGAGCTGGATAGGTCAAAATCAACTGTGAATTCAAAACTGCCGCATAATAGCACATTGAGGCTTTTATCAACTGTAATGCCCCCAGGAAAATCAAATCCAATTCCACCCCAAGACTTGGACCAGATGTACTTGCCTTCTTTATTTAACTTTATTAAAATAAAATCTCTATCTCCTACACTATAATGCATATTTCTGCCACCTGTTAGGTCTCCATCAATACTGTCTGTGAACTCTGTGAAACAATATATATTTCCAAGATAATCAATTGCTAAATCCATGATGGTTATGTGTTCTGTTCCACCTATGAACCTTACCCATTTAAAATTGCCATTTGAATCTGTGCTAGTAATATAACTATCCAGAATTCCTATAGCCTTGTATGAAGTATCTCCATAAGATGATGTAAAAACAATTGAGTCCCTTATACCCCCTGTTGAAATTATGTCACCATTATTGGCAATCTCAACAATTGCTTCGGTTCCTGCTGTGAATGCATTTGATGCTTGCACCCATTCCAATTCTTGGCTAAAACTTACTCCAACGTTTGCAAACAATAGGAGTATACTTATAGTTAATTTATTAAGAACAGAATTCATGTAAGGGCAATTTAACACAATATATCCTTACTAATGGAATGAGCAATAATTACATGGTCGGTTAGATGTGATTCTTTTTGTTCTGAATTGATTTATTCTGGTATTAAGTTTGAAGATATTAAGCTATGAAGTCTTTAACGTTCAGCATTTTTTTCATTTTTATCGGTTCGTTGGCATTCGCCCAAAATCAGGAATTAAGATATAGTACAGATTTACAACAACCCGGTACAGTAAATCCAGCACTAGCAGGCCTCAAAGAAGATGTATTTAGGATACTGACTAATACAGATTTGAATAATTACAGCTTGTTGGTAGAAGGTAGGCTACCACTGAAATTGGGTAATTATATGCTTGGAGTACAAGCTGAAACCAATGATTACATAAAAGACAATATGTTTAATTTAACCTACGGGAGAACAATTAAATCAGACAAGGCTTGGACATTTAGATATGGTGGAAGTTTACAAATGCGCAGCAGGTCTAATCTAAAAACGGATGGTGATAGCGTCGCTTTTAGTTTTGTTGATTTGAATGGTCAGCTCACAGAGTTTCAATCCTTATCCCAAATCACAGGGGACCTCAGCTATGTGAACATCAATTTTGGGGCAAGTGTGAATTGGAAAAATCTATTGGTGTCGGCTGCTATTAATAATGCTTTTAGTCCAGATGTTTCTTTGTTGCAAGGAGAGGAAAGGGAGCTTCCATTGCAAGTGAATATGACTGTTGGTGGTTTCTTGAACCTAGGAGAGAACACCACATTATTTCCAAGTTACATTGGCGTTTATCAAAAGGATGATTTTTTAAGCAGATTAAGTTTGAATTTGCACACTAAGCATTTCAATGTGGCGGGGATGTATACTGCAGATAAAACCCAAAGTGATCTAACTGCAAGTCTTGCCATGCATTACAAAAGAAGTTTCTTTGGATTGAGCTACAGTCAACAATTAGATGGTGGCGTAGACAATTCTCCAGTATTCAAGGTCTTTATTAATAGTAGTTTGTTTAAATCTGCTAAACTCTTTAAAAGCAAATTCGCAAAAGATATCTATGAATTTTATTAATGGTCATGGGCTTGTAAAATGCTCTTAATGACCATGTTACTCTCAGAAATTTTCGCTATCTTAAGGAGATGCTGAAACAATTCTTCAATTTCTATATGGTTTTGAAGTCCAGCTGGATTATTCTCTTATTCCAGCTGATTGGTTATTTAGCGCTTGTTGTCTTTGAACAAGGCAGCGATATCTTGAGGTCTTTGAGTTTTGGCGACGAAGGTCTGCTGAGGCATCACAGTTGGGCGAGCTTGATTGCAGTACTTTGGTGGAGTTGGCAAAGCTGGCGTTCGGCTCGCGTTCAAATTCACTTCAACAGTTATGATTTTGCCCACTTTCACAGCAAATACGCCTTAAGGGCACAAGTCTTAGTTCCTAGATTGTTGGGCATTATGCCTCCCTTAATATTTGCTCTAGGGTTGGTTAAATGCAGCGACTGGAGCAATCCAATGATTTATGTCTATATATGTCTTGCAGCATGGTTATATGTATTTTTTCACTTGAGAAAAGACATTATCGTATACCTACACAGCAGAAGGTGGAATACATTGTTTCGTTTCCCGGATTATGTCCTTATTAAAAATGACGCTTATCCTGCATCATTTATCTGGGCGAAACAATCCAAGTGGATCGTCTTTAGATTGATTTGTATCACTTTGGTCTTTGCTCTGATTATTGCTTATCCTGTGAGCTTTTCACAAGCAGTGGGGTCAACAGCTATTGTCTTATTCGCTCTGGGGTCATGGTTAGTGATAGGGACCTTGCTCGACTATGCCGAGAAGCATTATAAATTTCCTTTTACATTCACACTAATTGTTTTTTTAGTAGGATTTAGCTTTTTCAATAACAATCATGAGATCAGGACTATAGAAGGGCCTTTGCCACAAAGGTTGACCGTATCTGAACACTTTGATAGATGGTACCAAGCACAAGGGGGAAATGAAGATACCGTGCAAGTAACCCTTGTGGCAGTACAAGGTGGGGGCGTAAGGTCTTCCTATTGGACTTCTATGGTGCTGAATGATTTATCTGATATTTCAGGATTTGATTCATCAGTCTATGCCTATTCATCCGTTTCCGGTGGAACTTTAGGGGTGGCGACTTACAGAAGTCTAGAGGATAATAATCTCCTTCATAAGCAAAGCGTACTGGAGGATATATTTAGTCAGGACTTTTTATCTCCAGTTACTTCATGGCTTGTGGTGCCAGATCTAATTCAAAAGTTTATTCCGTTTCCATTAGCATCCTTAGATAGGGCTAAAGCACTTGAGTATTCTTGGGAAAAGGCAGCAAAAGTTGATGAACGGGAACTTTTAAAAGGTGGATTTTTGGAAAGAACGGTAGACGATCACAAATTGTATTTGTACCACAGTACACATGCGGAAAATGGTCTCACAACTTTGGTCTCAAACGCCAGAGTGAGTTCAGACATTTTTCATCGCAAAGAGGATTTTTTTGATGCCGTTGAAAGAGATGTACCCTTAACAACGGCAATTTCTGTAAGTTCTAGATTCCCATTTCTCACACCACCAGCCTTAGTATGTAAGCCCAATGGAGATTTGTGGGGTCATTTAGTAGATGGTGGCTATGTAGAAAACATGGGAGCAAGCTCAATGCTTGAACTTTATGACTACTTAAAAAAGTATAGCAAGGAAAATAATCTGAAGACCAAGTTTACATTACTGTTTATTAAAAATACTAAAGAGGAGTATAGTTCACCTATTAAAGGAATGCATGAAATCATTGCTCCTCTTAATACCTTTTCCAAAGTTTGGATTAACAGTGGTTATTATGCAGAAAACAGTCATGAACTCAGCAAGATAGCCAAGGAAGATAGGGCGCTTTTTGTTAGTTTGGATAGAAGAGATGATCAACTCATTCCTCTGGGATGGTTTCTTTCAAAAGAAGCCATACTAAATATGCAGTATCAGTTGTATGAGCAGACAGCCTATGCCAAAGAAAATCTGGAACCCTAGTGCTTAAATAAATCAATAGGGTGTAGTTTTGTCCTGAATTGAAAGTAACATTCTTAGGAACGGGAACTTCTCAAGGTGTGCCAGTAATTGCATGCACTTGCGAAGTGTGTAAATCTGATAATAGCAAAGATCAAAGACTGAGAGCCAGTGTACTTATTGAGCTTGAAAACCAAACAATAGTCATAGATACTGGACCAGATTTTCGGCAGCAAATGTTGATGAATCAAGTAGAGAATTTAGATGCAGTTGTGTTTACTCACGGACATAAAGACCATACTGCAGGTTTTGATGACATAAGGGGCTTCAACTACAAGCAGAAGAGAGCAATGGATGTGTATGTAGACCATCAAGTAGAAGAAGTTTTAAGGCGAGATTTCTATTACTGCTTCACCGATTTTAAGTATCCAGGAGTACCGGAGCTAAATTTACACATTATTGATGAGCAAGAATTTCAAATTGGAGGAACAAGCATAATACCAATTTCCCTTATGCATTACAAACTCCCTGTCTTCGGATATAGGATTGGAGATTTCACTTATATAACAGATGCCAATTACATATCTGAAGAGGAAAAAAATAAAGTAAGAGGGAGTAAGGTTTTAGTGATTAACGCATTGAAGAAAAGCTCGCATATTTCACATTTTAGCCTTAGTGAAGCTATAGAATTGGCAAAAGAATTAGAAATTCCAACCACATACTTAACGCATATGAGTCACCAAATGGGATTGCATGAAGATGTTCAGGCTGAACTTCCAGAAGGTGTGTATTTGTCCTATGATGGACTAAAAATAGAATTGGATTAGTGACTCGCCTCTATGATGTGCTCTTCCAGCTCGTATTCGTCCCCTTCAACGTAGCCAGTATGAGTATAAACAATATTACCATCTTGATCAATTAGGAAAGTTACTGGAGGGTTGGCCACATTCATAGCTCTTTGTAGTTCTCCATTAGGATCCATCAATACATCGAAATTCCAACCCATGCCGCTGGCAAAAGGTTTTACCTTATTCATATTTCTTGAATCATCAACACTGATTGCCACTATTTCAACATTATAGTCATCAGCCCAATCATCAAGCAATTCGTTCATGTTCTTAAGCTCTTTTATGCAAGGTTTACACCAAGTAGCCCAAAATGATATAACGGTTATTTTCCCGTTTACACCGTAATCGGCAATATTCACATCGTTTCCGTCGATATCTTTAAGTGTAATAGTTGGAAGGTTGGTAGACTGTTCAGTAACTTCCGTGCTATCGGTAGTTTGTTCAGGATTATCCTGTGCAAATGTTACAGTAGTAATAGCTATAAGTAAAAAAGTAAATATGTTCTTCATTGTATAACGTTTGTGCTGCGATAATAAAGTCAAAATTCATACCAAAGTAGATTTCGGCTTAAAATGAAGTAAATTTTGCACATGGGGGGTAAATCAAAATTTGCCAGAACGTTGAACTACAACCATTTTTGAATGAATCAATGATAAAAGTAGGAGTATTTTTTGGAGGTGCATCTAGAGAACGTGAAGTTTCCTTCGCTGGAGGACGCACAGTGTACGATAACTTGGACAAAGATCTGTTCCAAGCTGTTCCTATTTTTATTGATGCACTCGGTAATTTCATACATCTGAATTGGGAATATATCTATAGAGGAACCATACGTGATTTTTTCCCGAGTTCTAAATTCTTACCTGATTTTGAAGAACCATACCAAGTCTATAGTGAATCTCTTGATTTGAGTGATGAAGACTATAGTTCAATGATTGAACAGGTAGGGGAGAAATGGAGCATAGAAAGAATTGCTAAAGAAATAGATTTTGCGTTTTTAGCTCTTCATGGAAATATGGGAGAGGACGGAACCATACAAGGCATGCTGGAGTGGTATGGTATACCATATAGTGGGTCGGGCATCTTGCCATCGGCACTTGGAGTATCTAAACACGTTCAGAAGAAATGGTGGTCTCAAGAACTGCCAATTAATAATTGGACCATTCTAAAAAAAGAAGAGTGGGAATCAACTAGCAAAGCAGAACTATTTAACTCATTGAAGTCAAGTATGAGTATGCCATTTGTTGCCAAAGCATCTAATCAAGGTTCTTCAATTGGAGTTCAGCTTATTAAAGAAGACAGTCTTGATTCATTTGTTGAGATGGTGGACTTGTGCTTTTTCGAAAGAGTGCTGAGCAAGGAGCAATGGAATGCAAGTAATCAATATGAGCAAGTTCAAGATATTATTGATTTAAGAGCGGGATTAGGCCTACCCATTTGGTGTGAAGGTGAATTGGTTAAAAGACCAGATCACTTAAAACAAAAAATGGAAGAGCTGTTTGCCAATAAGAACGAGATTAGGTTAAAAGCCGCTCAGGGCGAGTCCCATGTGATATTCGAACCTTTTATTGAAGGAAGAGAATTTTCATGCATTGTTGTAGTAGATGATCAGGGATTACCTGTGGCTCTTCCGCCAACAGAAGTGATTAAAGGGAAAGAAATATTTGATTATCGTTCCAAATACCTTCCAGGTTTATCTCACAAGCAGACTCCTATTCAGATTGAAGAGCATAAGCTAATTGCCATTCAAGAGGCATGTAAGAAGCTATTTCTTCATTTTGAATTTGAAGTTTATGCTCGCATTGATGGCTTTATAAGCGGAGATGAAATCCATCTCAATGATCCCAACACTACCTCGGGAATGATGCCTTCTTCCTTCTTCTTTCATCAAGCCGCAGAAATTGGATTAGACCCTAAGAGCTTTATCACTTTCATTATTAGAAACTCTATTGCTGAAAGACTCAGAAAGAATAGTGGGCAACAAACTTGGAGGCAATTGTTAAGGAACTTAGATGAAATCATTTCAGCTCAGAATCAGGCAAAGCTCAATAAAAAGAAAGTAGCCGTTATTCTCGGTGGATACTCTTCTGAAAGGCATATCTCTGTAGAAAGCGGAAGGAATATTTATGAGAAATTAGCATCTTCCAAGAACTATGAACCATCACCAGTTTTTCTAACTGGTAGTGACGAGAATCACCAATTATTTCAAATTCCAATTAACATTATGTTAAAGGATAATGCAGATGACATTCATGCCAAAGTAATGAACTATAAGGTGTCTGAGGTGATGCAAAAACTGCGAATAGCCTGTAAATCTATTCAGGAAAAGTATAATGCAAACTCGTCTGCATACGACTTAATTCCAATGAGTTATGATGATTTGGCAAGCAAATTTGACCAAGTTTTCATTGCCTTGCATGGCAGACCTGGTGAGGATGGTCAGGTGCAAAAGGAGTTAGATGAAAGGTCTATACCTTACAATGGATCTGGAGTTGAAAGTTCTCAATGGACTATTAATAAATTTAAGACCAATCAACTCCTCAGAGAGAAAGGTTATTTAGTTGCCGATAGTTTTTTAGTGCAAAAAGAGGATTGGTTCTCTGATGAATCATCACTTGTATCTAAGATAGAAAGCTTTGGTTACCCCTTAATATGCAAACCGCATGATGAGGGATGTAGTTCTGCTGTAATTAAAATTGACAATCGGGAAATGCTAGAAGCTTATGCTAAACTGTGCTTTGATTTAATTGCAAGAGATGAGGCCTTAGAGGAATTACTTGGCTTGGGACCTAAAGATGAATTTCCAAACAAGTCCTTCTTTATGGTGGAGACCTTTACTTCAAAAGGTGATGCTAGCCATTTTCTGGAAATTACAGGGGGTATGCTCACACATTATAAGGATGGGCAAATAGTTTATGAAGTGTTTGAACCATCTGAAGCTTTGTCTACCGGCACCGTTTTAACTCTAGCAGAGAAATTCCTTGCAGGGGAGGGTCAGAATATTACTCCAGCTAGATTTAGCAGGAACAGAGAAGACCAAGAATCCATTTCATCTCAGGTTAAGAAGATTCTAGGTGAAGTTGCAGAAATATTAGGTGTTGAAGGCTATTGCAGAATAGACGCATTTGTACGAATCTTTCCAGATAATAAGATTGAAGTAGTTATTATTGAAATTAACTCTTTACCGGGAATGACACCAGCTACATGCATTTATCATCAAGCGGCAATTAATCATTACAAACCATATGAGTTTATTGATCAGATACTGCAATATGGAACAGCTAAACAATCACAGACGGCATAATCAATGAAAAAGCTGATAAAACATATAGTGCTAATAGGATTGTTGAGTTTGTTTTTCATCTTGGCCGCTCTTTGGACTTTAAAGTTTTATACCAAGCATAATGAACCGCTAATCTTGCTTCCCAATTTAGAGGGAGAATATAGTCAGGACGCCATAGATAGATTAGAAGAGCTAGGTTTAAATTCAGAAATAGTGGATACGGTTTTTAAAGACGGAGCCAAGAAACTAGCAGTTATCAACCAGAATCCAAATGCGGGCCTAAACGTTAAAAAGGGTCGTAGAGTTTATTTAGTTATAAACTCAGACAAGGTTCCTATGGTAGAAATTCCAGATTTGGCAGGTAAGACCTCTTTAGTTCAAGCTAAGAATATACTCTCCAGAAGAGGACTTAAGTTAGGTAAGGTTATAGAAAGGCCATGTGACTTTGTTCGTTCAAGAGCAGATGAACCCGTCATTGCTCAATTTGCCCATGGAGATTCCGCCGATTTGAGTCCTGGAAGATTTATTGAAAGAAATTCAATTATTGACTTAGTAATCTGTGTACCTATGAACGTCTCAGATAGCTTAAGTATAACGAGTGGCGAACCTGGAGATGATATTATTGAACTGCAGTAAGCAAAATCTTAGAATGAGCTTACACTTAATTTTCCAAGAGCGCGTTTATTTGAAAACCGAATGAAGAATTTTATAGTACTTCTCTACCTGTTATTGTCTTTAGGAAGCTTTGCTCAAGTAGAGACCGTACCATTAAATAGCAACCCTCAGATTGTTCATTTTCTAAATGAAAACCCTGATTATGAGTGGGGTAGGGATGTCTTTAAATCTAAATGGGGCACCAAAGACACTTTGGGTCTGCCGTTTTTTGAAGATTTCACACATGGAGGTATTTATCCAGACTCTTCTAAATGGTTAAACAATCAGGTATACATAAACAATCATTTTCCCTATAGGCCTCCTTCTTTTGGGGTTGCCACTTTTGATATGCTGAATGAAAAGGGTCAGCCTATCAATGAAACTATCAACAAAGATTTTTCTGGCCCTGGAGATAGTTTGCTATCTCAATGTATAAACTTAAAAGATTCATCTGGAACACCTTATGTTTTAGCTGATTCCATCATATTTAGTTTCTTCTATCAACCTAATGGATATGGTTACCACCTTGAATCTGAAGACTCCTTGCTTCTTTTCTTCAAGAACTCTTTCAATAATTGGGTGAAAGTTTGGAGCAGAGGTGGCTCTAGCACTACTGAGGATTTTAAGCAAGTGATGATTCCCATTGAAAATAACAACTTTTTGCATGAAGGATTTCAGTTTCTATTCACCACCTTTAGCAGACAAGTTGGAAATGCAAACCAATGGCATATAGACTATATCACCTTAGATAAAAATAGAAGTCTGGGTTTTCCCTACTATAATGATTACGCCATTCAGACTACACCAACTCCGCTTCTAAAAGAGTATTACGAAATGCCCTTTAGTCACTTCATGATTAATCCAGCTGCTCATGTAGCAGATTCGTTATATGTGAGGGCTTCTGGTCTGGATAAGGACACCTTGAATATCCAGGTGAAACATAAAGAGTCATTTGGAGCTACAGTATTGGTGAATACCACTTTTGCGAGCAACGGGGCCAATGTGCCACCTATGGGCAGCTCATGGCGAAGACTAGAGAAATACAATTTCTATAGTGGATTGAGTGGAGGTTTACCTATAGTCATCAATAGGGAGTTTGAGATAAGGGAGGCTGGTATAGCTAATAAGTTTACGGCCAATGATAAAATAGAAACCCAACAGATGTTCTATGACTACTTCGCCTATGACGATGGCACCGCAGAACAAGGGTTTGGATTTGATCATTTGAGTAATCCAAGCAATGTGGAAGGAGAAATTGCATATGGATTCAAGATGGAGCAGCAAGACACTCTTTACGGAATTGGTGTATTCTTTAACCAAGCCGTATTTGATGTAAGCCGTACTACTTTTACGCTAAGAGTATGGCAATCCATAGATAAGAACAACAGCGGATCTGGAGATGTTTTAATCTATGAGTCAGAAGTATTATCACCTCAATATACAGATCAGATTAATAGATACTGGGTACACTATCCAGACACAACATTGGTTCTGCCCGCAGGTGAGTTTTATATTGGGTGGCATCAGAATACCCTATTCAACTTAAATGTGGGATGGGATAGGAACTCCGGTAATCACAAAATTGCGGATCAAGTGAATCCTCATTTGTACTATAAATTATTCGACCAATGGAGCAACGCTGGTTTACCGAATGGGAGTCTGATGATGAGACCATATGTTGGGAGTAGTAGAAGTGTTTTTGCCAGTAACAGGGAAATGAAAAAACCCGAGCGTCAACTCAAGTTTTATCCAAATCCTGCACAAGACAAAATTCAGTTTGAAGAGGAGGTAGCATGGGTTGAATTATATGCCAATGACGGCAGGAAAATCTTAAGAAAAGAAGACGTAAGTGTTCTGAATATAAGTAACTTACCCAACGGAATGTACTATATAATAGCAGGTAACTTTGGTCACCAAATTCTAAGAAGCAAACTCATTATTTTTGCACCTTAAAGAAACCACATGCAAGATATAACTGTAAAAGAACTTAAAGAGAGATTGGATAACAATGAGAGTCTAAATATCATTGATGTCCGCGAGGATTGGGAATACCAAGAATTCAATATAGGAGGTAAGCACATTCCTTTAGGGCAGCTTCAAACAGCAGTATATGATATGGATGATTGGAGAAATCAAGAAGTGATTGTACATTGTAAATCTGGTGGCAGAAGTGCTGCCGCAAGAGATTTCTTGGCGAGACAGGGATTCTCGAATGTCAGAAACCTTCTAGGTGGAATGATGGCATGGCAATCAAGCTTTTGAAATATCAAATTCCTTTTAACAAAATCTTATGGATGGTGCTATTGGCAATTATGCTTAGCACCATCTTTTTTTTAAGTGATTGTACTTCAGTTTCCAATGAGCAGACTTATTTGAATCATCATGATTCTGTGTCTTATGTGGGCATAAAAACCTGTGCAACTTGTCATCCTGAAAAAACGGAAAGTTTTGCTCATACTGGAATGGGTCAATCCTTCTCAGATGCTACTTTCAGAAACTCATCTGCGGATTTCAGCAAGCAACATATAGTTTATGATTCCAGTACTGGATTCTACTACAGGCCTTACAGAAAGGGAGAAGAGCTCTGGGTACAGGAGTATCTTCTAAATAAGGAGGATACAATTCATGCAATCCATGTTAGGATAGATTATATAGTAGGATCTGGGCAGCATACTAATTCTCACTTATACAATAGGTTTGGCTATGTCTATCAGGCGCCAATAACCTTTTATACTCAAGAGAAGAAATGGGATTTGGCTCCTGGTTTTGAGAATGGTAATAACTCTAGATTTAGTAGAATAGTAGATGTAGAGTGTATGAGTTGCCACAATTCAATGCCTACTATGGAAAACAATTCTCAGAGCCAGTTTAAGACTATAGGGCATGGCATTGATTGTGAGCGCTGCCATGGACCAGGGCAACTTCATTTTGAAAGAAGAACTGCAGGAATTGAATATGAAGAAGGAGAAATCGACAGGACAATTGTAAATCCTGCTGATTTAAGTTTTCAGCTTCAAATGGACCTCTGTCAGCGTTGTCATTTACAGGGATTGAATATTCTTAAAGAAGGAAAGAAGTTCACAGATTTTAAACCTGGAATGCTATTATCAGATGTTTTTGACGTCTATCTGCCAAAATATGAATCAAGCACTTCAAGTGTTTTTGATATGGCCAATCACTCAGCTCAGCTTCAAAAAAGTGAGTGTTTTATTCAAAGCAATAGAAATGAGGTTCATCTCACTTGTATTACTTGTCATGACCCTCACCAAAGCGTAACTCAAACCAATTCAACATACTTTAATGCAAAATGTATCAGCTGCCATGCTATATCAGACCTATCGTATGTAGAAGATGAGCATATTGCCACTTCAAATTGTGTTGATTGTCACATGCCATTGAGCAAATCCTCTGATATACTTCATGTTCGAGTGCACGATCATCAAATTAAGAAACCTCTTAGCCAGGAAGATGAGCAAAGTGTGATGAAGTTGGTTGGTTTGTATTCTGTAAATAATAATCAACCTTCAGAAGAGGAGATGACCATGGCTTATATGCTGTATTGGGAAAAGTTTGACAAGAATCCGTATTTCCTGGATCAAGCATTTTTAAGAATAACACCAAGTTCTCCGCCCGAATTCCATTTGAAGCTAAACTTTCTTAAGGCTAAATATGAGAAAGTCGTTCAGACGGCAGATGGTCTAGAGGAACTCGATTATTGGCAGGCTTATATGATAGGGGAGTCTTATCTCAAATTAAATGAGAATGCTAAAGCCGTAGAGTATCTGCAACTAAGTTTAAGGTTAAATCGCGATCATCCAGAAATTGCTGAGCGTTTGCTATACGGATTGTTGAAATTGGAGCAATTTTTAAGAGTTCAAACTCTAGCTCAACAAATGTCGGATGATTTCCCAATGAGTGGTTATTTCCAAAATGCATTGGCCATCGCCTCCTTGAGACTAGGAGACCTAAACAGGGCTGAGGAGGCATTAAAGAGGGCACTTCATCTTCAGCCACTTAATCTAGGAGTATGGGAAACCCATTTGAATATGGCTTTAGTCACCAAAGACAAGGCTCAAACGGCCTATTGGGCAGATAGAATTTTAACGAAGTATCCGAATCATCCTGATAAGGACCTAATAAGGAGACAACGCTCCAGTTTTAGGTAAAACATAGGCTCATAAAATGAACTTTTAAAGCCTCAAAATGTTTTTATTTGCGGCATGGCAATAATAATCACTGATGAATGTATAAACTGCGGAGCTTGTGAGCCCGAATGCCCAAATAATGCCATCTATGAAGCAGGGGCAGAATGGGCAATTGCCGATGGAACTAGCATAAAAGGAGATTATACTTTAGAAGGTGGGGTGGTTGCAGATGCAGAAGCAAAACAACAGCCGGTCTCTGATGAAGTCTACTATATTGTTCCAGATAAATGTACGGAATGCACTGGTTTTCACGAGGAGCCACAATGTGCAGCTGTTTGCCCCGTAGACTGCTGTGTTCCAGATCCAGACCGAGTAGAAACAGAAGCTCAACTGCTAGAGCGCAAAGAGCGTCTCCATCTCTAATTCATGAAAAAAGCCTATTGCCACCTAACACAGATTCCTTTGAGAGCAGAAGCCAGGAGTACTGCTGAAATGGTGACGCAATTGATATATGGTGAATCTTATACCATTTTAAAAAAAGAAGGCGAATGGTATTTGGTTGAGACGGATTTTGATTCATACCAAGGCTGGCTGAGTGAAAGCAGCCTGTATACAGGCTCTATGGATCATGAAAAAAGAATCCAAAATGAATTAATGGCAATCAATCCAATTGAAGGAAAAGCGGTTGTAACTACTATGGGTTCTGAATTGTTCCCAGCCTATCTCGAAGGAGCGGAACAAGAGGTGTCAGACATCAAGGATTTGGCTTTTAGATTTCTGGGGGTTCCATATTTATGGGGAGGCAGAACTTTTGCTGGCATAGACTGTTCAGGATTTACACAGATTGTTTTTAAATGCCTCGGTGTTCCTTTAGCTCGAGATGCTTCTCAGCAACAAAAACAGGGAAAAGCGGTAAGAACTGATGAAATCCAACTTGGCGACTTAGTTTTTTTCGAACACAACTTTAAGATAGCTCATGTAGGTATTGCTCTTGGTTCTTCCAAAATCATTCATGCACACGGAGAGGTCAGGGTTGATCAGTTATTTTCAAAAGGCATTGTAAATAGTGATACAGAAGCCCTTACACACCATTTTCATTCGGTGAGACGTGTGAGATAATAAATTTGTTTATTCCTAGTGATTTGAACATATTGCACGGATAAGTTAGTGAATATGGTTAAGAAACTATTACTGTTATTGTTTGCCGTTGCCGGTACAATTTCTTCAGCTTCAGCACAGGGTTTAGATGAAAAGATTAACGAAATCTTTGAAAGGTATACTACGCCTATAGTCAATGCTGTGTTCTATAGCATCTCATTTGGTTCATATTCGGTTCCAATTGTATTAATAATACTCGTGATTGGTGCTGTGTATTTTACGGTTTACTTCAACTTTCCAAATTTTAGGCACTTTAATACGGCACTAAAGGTGGTAAAAGGTAAATATGATGAATCTGATCCACATACCTCTGATGCAGACAATGTTCAATCTGTTGATGGAGACATTGCAGATACCATAAAGGTAGAAGGGGCAGAAGGTGAAGTTTCCCATTTTCAGGCATTAACTGCAGCCTTATCTGCTACAGTAGGTCTTGGGAATATCGCAGGGGTAGCAGTGGCGGTATCGCTTGGAGGGCCTGGAGCGGTCTTCTGGATGATATTGGCTGGTTTCTTTGGAATGGCATCCAAATTTGTGGAATGTACCTTAGGTGTAAAGTATAGAGATATAGGAGAGGATGGGACTGTTTATGGAGGCCCTATGTATTACCTGAGCAAAGGGTTCCGTGAAAAGAAAATGCCTGGTTTAGGTAAGTTTCTGGCTGTCTTTTTCGCCATTATGGCCATAGGAGGTTCATTTGGTGGTGGTAATATGTTTCAAGCCAATCAAGCTGCAGCGCAGTTTACTGGATTGTTCAATCTAACTAGTGGTTCAGCAGGATTCATATTTGGGATAGTTATGGCCATCTTGGTGGCGGTAGTTATTATAGGAGGAATTAAACGCATAGGCTCGGTTACAGAGAAAGTGGTGCCGTTTATGGCCATTGTGTATGTTGGAGCTGCATTGGTTATTATTATCATGAATATCAACCTTGTACCTGAAGCCTTCAGCCAAATATTTAGCAGTGCGTTCTCTCCTAAAGCCGGAATGGGCGGATTAGTAGGAGTTTTAATAGTTGGAGTTCAAAGAGCTGCATTTTCAAGTGAGGCGGGTGTTGGTTCAGCTGCAATCGCTCACTCTGCAGTTAGAACTAAGTATCCTGCAAGTGAGGGAATAGTTGCGCTTTTGGAGCCTTTTATAGATACTGTGGTTATATGTACTATGACCGCTTTGGTACTTATTATAACGAACATTAAAGATTCTTTATTTGAGTATGGATCTCAAATAGCAGAAGGTGTAGAATTAACTGCAACCGCATTTGATTCCTCTATACCTCATTTCTCTATAATTTTGACCATAGCTGTTGTGCTATTTGCTTTGTCAACCATGCTGTCATGGTCTTATTATGGCCTTCAGGCATGGAAGTATCTGTTTGGAAGAGGCAAGATTACAGATTTGGTTTATAAGGTGATGTTTCTGATTTTTATTGTAATTGGAGCATCTTCTAGCCTCGGAGCAGTGATAGATTTCTCAGATGCCATGATATTTGCAATGGTATTTCCAAACATTATAGGGCTCTTCTTTTTAGCTCCAAATGTGAAAACAGAATTAAAGAGATACCTAGAAAAGATTAAAACGTTGTAATGGGAGAAGAACCATCTAATACCTTTAGGATACTGTTTATAGCATCTGAGATACTCATTCCTTTGATTGTGTTTATTGGGGTTTACTATATTTTTAAACCTGTTTTCGGAAAGAAAGATGAAGAAGTTGAGAAGAAGGACTAGAGTAATTCAAAAGCTTTCTCAACCGCTGCTATTGTGCATTTCTGATTCTGACCAGTCACCATTTTTAAATCTTCATCAATAACTACGTATTGTGAGAACAAATCGCTGAGCCAGTGCTTGCTCTTGCTGTAATCTGCCCCTGCATTCATGAGGCTAGTTTCAGGGTGTTTAGGTGTGAAAAAGACACCTAATTGCTTGAGTTGACTATTGGTTACCCCAGTGACTTTGACATCCTTTAGCAAGGCCTCTCCATTTGATTTCTTAGCTCTGCAGAATCCCAAAGGTCCATGGCAAACTGCCACTAGAACTTTGTTGTTGGCAGCGGCATCTTCTATGAATTTGGCTAGATCTGAGGATTGCTCTAGGTCATAAGCTGCAGCCCACCCACCTGCTATATAAATCAAATCATAATCAGTTGCATTGAGTTCAGCAATAGGGAGTGAAGATTCTAATGATTTAAGAAGTTCAGGATCTCTCCTCATTCGCTTATCTGCTTCAGTTCTCACCGTAGGGAGTAGAGAAAGAGGATCAAGAGGAATGAGACCACCTTTTATACTGGCTAGATCTACTTTTATTCCCGAGTCCATCATTAGATAATATGCTTCGGTTAATTCAGAAGCATGAACACCAGTGGCTTTCCCTTTTTTTATCAATTTTCCATTTGCATCTAAACGGTCTAGGCTGGCTTGATTGCTGCCAATAATAACCGCCTTCCTTGATTTAAAGTTGTATGATTTAGAGCTGCCTTTGCTTTTAAATGGGAAGAGAAAATCAAAAAGTTTCATTTAGATAAACTTCTTGGACGTCTCACTAATTCTCCAGAACAACTTGGGCAGACATGTCCCATCTTTTGTGCGCATTCAGCGCAATAAGTGCATTCAAAAGTGCAAATAAAAGCTACCCCCATTTTGTCTAGTGCTGCATTGCATGCTTCACAAATGGATCTCATCTCAAGTGACATGAGTCAAAGATAAATTAATTGTCTTGTTCTGTGGTATCTTCTTCTAACTCCAGATGAGCGAATAAACCTTTTCTAAATGCGATAATAATAGCTACACCTATACTAATAGCTGCATCTGCAATATTAAAAACAGGTCTGAAGAACTGCAGTCTGTTTCCTCCAATGAATGGAACCCAATCAGGCCAAAATGTGTCCAATACAGGGAAATAGAGCATGTCTACCACCTTGCCCATAAGAATTGGTGCATAGCCTCCAGATTCAGGCATAAAAGTGGCTACGGAGTGATATGTGCTGGCATTGAATATTATACCATAAAATAGGCTGTCTAGAATATTCCCAAGCGCTCCGGCTAAAACCAGAGATACTAGAAAAATTAGAGACAATTTAGCTCCCTCCTTAATGAGGCTTCTCAAATAATAGACTATAATTCCGGAAGCTACTAGTCTAAATAAGGTCAACAGAATTTTACCAGCGGAACCTCCTAGATCCCAACCGAATGCCATTCCTGGATTTTCTGTGAAGTGAAACCTAAACCAATTGCCAATGATGTTTATTTCATCGCCAAGGGCGTAGTTGGTCTTAATGTGGATTTTAAGCCATTGGTCGGCAATCAAGACTACCAAGAGGGTAATGACAATATATCGCACGGCTTTGGCAGTGCTGTATGGCTTGATTGCAGTAGACAATTACTTGTATTGTTTAAGTTTAGCCTCTATGCTTTGAGTAGTGTGAGGTACAGCTTTCAATCTGTCTTTGCTAATAAGTTTACCCGTGACTCTACAAATCCCGTAAGTCTTATTCTCTATTCGAATTAATGCTGCTTCTAAATTGTCTATGAATTTTTGTTGACGAGCTGCTAATTGGCTCACATTCTCTTTTTGCTGAGATGCTGCCCCATCATCGATAGCTAAATAAGCGCTGGCTGTATCGTCAGTGCCATTTTCGTTTTCAGATTTAATTTGGCCCATTAGGTAGCCCAATTCTCTTTTGGCGGATTCCATCTTTGTGCTGATGATTTCTTTGAATTCTGCTAAGTCCGCATCACTGTATCGTAGTTGTTCTGACATGTCTTCTATTTTATTAAGTTAATTCCAATGGTTTGTTCGTTGATTTCAATTTGATCTTCAAATGTGTGATCACCAAGTATAACCAAACTATTTGCTAGTATTTCGCCGCAAATATATTGATTAAACGCGCTGACTGCTTCATTTGTATGTGAATGTGTAGCAATTTCTACTTTAATGTGATCTGTTACATCAAAGTCTTTCTCTTTTCTAAGGTTTTGGATGCGATTGACCATTTCACGAGCGATGCCTTCTACTTTTAATTTATCATCTATGTGAAGGTCAAGTGCAACTGTGTACTGGCCATCACCCATTATTTGCCAGCCCGGAATTTCAGCTGTCTGTATTTCCACATCTTCTAAGACTATTTCATGGCTTTTAGAAGCGCCTTTCAATTGAATCGTTTCACCTGATTCGAGCTTCTTTACATCTTCGCTGCTCAGATTTTGAATCAAAGGGTTTAAGACCTTCATATCTGCACCCACTTTAGGCCCTAGAACTTTAAAGTTTGGCTTAGCTGATTTCTTGATAAGGTTGCTGTTTTCTTCAAGGATTTGAAGTTCTTTAATATTTACTTCTGATTTGATCAGTTCTTCTACCTTTTTCAATCTGGCGGAGAACTGGTTGTCCAAAGCTGGAACCAATGCTTTATGAAGAGGTTGCCTAACTTTAATATTCTCAAGTTTTCTAATTCTTAAAATAAGTGAGGTTACTCTCTGAGAAATCTCAATCTGTTGTTCCAACTCACTATTTATTATTTCATTGTCCCAGGTAGGAAAGTCAGACCAGTGAACCGATTTATCCTCTTTTAATAAATCTCTAAACAACCTGTCGGAGTAAAAAGGACTAACGCTCGACATGAGTTGAGATACAGCGAGCAAACATTCGTGTAATGTCTGGTAAGCGGCCCATTTGTCCTTGGATTTCTGACCTTTCCAGAAACGTCTTCTATTCAAGCGGACATACCAATTACTCAAATCATCTATTACAAAAGCTTGTATAGCTCTAGACGCTCGAGTAGGTTCAAAACTATCCATTTCTTTCTCCGTGTTTCGAATAAGACTATGCAGCTTTGAAATAATCCATTGATCTAATTCTGTTCTTTCCTCTAGAGGGATTGTTTCGTCCCTGTGATCAAATTGATCAATATTGGCGTATAAACTAAAAAATGCATATGTATTGTAAAGAGTTCCAAAGAACTTTCGCTGTGTTTCTGTAACTCCCTCAAGGTCGAACTTGAGATTATCCCATGGAGAAGCATTGCTAATCATATACCATCGCAAAGCATCTGCACTGTATTTGTCAACGGCTTCAAACGGGTCTATAGTGTTTCCAAGTCGTTTAGACATCTTATTTCCACTTTTGTCTAAAACCAGACCATTTGCAATCACGTTTTTGTAGGCGATCTTATCGTTTAGCATCACAGAGATTGCGTGAAGAGTAAAGAACCAACCTCTTGTTTGGTCAACCCCCTCTGCTATGAAATCAGCGGGATAGACATGCTCTTCTTCAACAGCCTCTTTGTTGTCAAATGGATAGTGCCATTGAGCATAAGGCATTGCACCTGAATCAAACCAAACATCTATGAGGTCAGATTCACGTTTCATCTTCTTACCAGATTCAGAAACTAGATAAATGTCGTCTATGTATGGTCTGTGCAAATCAAAATCAGCATCCACAGGATTTTGACTCATGATTCCTTGTTGCACTGCCTTTTCTACTTCATTTCTAAGCTCTTCTACTGATCCAATACATTTCTCTTCGGAACCATCTTCAGTTCTCCATATAGGAAGAGGGGTTCCCCAATACCTTGATCTGCTTAGATTCCAGTCCACTAAGTTTTCAAGCCAATTTCCAAATCGTCCTTCACCTGTTGAAGCTGGTTTCCAATTGATGGTCTTATTGAGCTCTATTAATCTATCCTTTACAGCTGTGGTCTTAATAAACCAACTCTCGAGAGGATAATAAAGTATAGGCTTATCGGTTCTCCAACAATGAGGGTAGGAGTGCTCGTACTTTTCTACTTTAAACGCCTTATTCTCGGTCTTGAGTTTAATGGCTATATAAACATCAGTAGACATATATCCATCTGCTGTTTCATCTTCCTCTAAGTAGTTCTTTACATATTTCCCGCTGAGGTCACCCATGTTTTCAATGAATTTACCTTGCTTATCTACGAGCGTTAAAGAACCAATTCCATGTTTTTGAGCAGCTCTGAAGTCATCAGCTCCAAAACTAGGCGCTAGATGTACTATACCCGTACCATCTTCCGTGGTAACAAAATCAGCAGCGATTATTTCAAAAGCCTTACCTTCTGGTTGCTGATAAGGCATGAGCTGGTGATACCCCAAACCCGCTAATTCAGATCCTTTGAAACTTTCGGCTACCTCAAAGGGAATGGCCTTATCACCCTTGGAATATTCAGATAATATGAGATCTGCATTTTTAGCAGGGAAGTATTTGTTTAGTAATGCTTCCGCTAAAATTACAACAATAGGTTCATATGTATATTGATTAAAAGTCTTAACGGCTACATAATCAATTTTCGGACCTATACCTAAAGCAGTATTGCTAGGAAGGGTCCAAGGTGTGGTTGTCCAAGCCAAGGCATAAGTGGTACCCCAGTCATATTTAAATCGGTCTTCAGAACTGTTCAACTCAAATTGTGCAATTACCGTGGTATCCTTTACCATTTTATAGGTTCCCGGCTGATTCAATTCATGAGAACTCAATCCTGTTCCTGCGGCAGGGGAATACGGTTGTATGGTATAGCCTTTATACAACAATCCTTTGTCGTAGATGCGTTGTAAAAGATTCCAAACCGATTCAATATAATCTGTTTCGTAGGTGACGTAAGGATTATCTAGATCTACCCAATAACCGATTTTCTCTGTGAGCTCGTCCCATCGATCTTTAAACTTGAGCACATCTCGTCTACAAGCAGCATTATAGTCTTCAACGCTAATTTTAGTTCCAATGTCGTCCTTGGTAATCCCAAGACTCTTTTCAACCTGAAGTTCTATAGGTAAACCATGCGTGTCCCAACCCGCTTTTCTATCTACCTTAAAACCCTGAAGCGTTTTGTATCTACAGAAAATATCCTTTATGGCTCTACTTATTACATGATGTATGCCAGGCATACCATTGGCAGATGGAGGACCTTCATAAAATACAAAGTGATCTTTATCCTTTCGCTGCTCCACACTTTTCTCAAAAGCTTTCTCCTCTTTCCACTGCTTGAGCATTTCTTGCTCTATTTCAGGAAGATTCAATTGCTTGTACTGCCTATATGCTTTGTGTTCAGCCATGCTAGTGTTGCTCATTTCGAAATAAGGTGGCAAAGGTAAGGAAATTGAAGCTCACTAGGAGGGTCAATTCATGGCTAGAATGTATAATTGTTGTATGGAGATTAAGGTCAGGGTGAAAGGAGGCTTAGCCAACAGAATGAGGGCTCTTTCTTCCTGCATTAATATGCACCATGAATTTGGTGTTCCTATTCAAGTCCATTGGGAGAACAACAAATACTTAAATTGTTCATTTAACCGACTCTTTCAGCCTATACAGGGCGTTGAGATAGTGGAGTATCCTTTTTTACAACCAACTCAGAAAATTCGCAAACTTGTTAGAAGAAGGCATTGGCAGATGATGCAAAAAAGATGTGATTACTTCTACAACGATTTTATGAAAGATGAGAGCATTGTAGAAAACATCAAATCGAATAAGAAAGTGTTTATCTATAGCTGCGAACGGTTCTATGGAGATGCCAATCGAATTTCAGAAATAAAACCTGTTCCTTGGATTTCGCAATTGGCCAATAAGCGGAGGCAAGAAATGGGACCGGACTATGTAGCATTGCACATAAGGCAAGGAGATAACATCAAGGCGAGAGCTGCAAGCCCTTTAGGACTGTTTCAATCCAAGATAGAGGAGCTTTTGAAAGACAACAATAAGCTTTTTGTTGCTTCAGACTCTAACCACGTTTTAGAGCAATTGCATAATCAATATGGTGAGCAGGTCTATTTCAATCAACATCGGGAAAACAGATCCGATCCTCAAAGCATAGAACAGGCATTATTGGATTTTCTTATGCTTTCTAGCGCTAGTAAGATTTACGGTTCCTACTGGAGTAGTTTTTCTGAGGAGGCTGCTAATTATAGAAGGATTTCACACGAAGTTTTAAAAACTTAAAATGGCCGCCCTTTGCAGAACGGCCATTAATTCAAAACAAATTGCCCCTATTGTCTTGTATTGTAATTCAATTGACGTGTATAATAAAAAAACTTACACCCCTTTTTGTTTTAAGGAATGAATAATTTTTTCTTTTCCATTGAAAGTCAACTTCATCATTTCATTGTTATTCATGTTCTGAAGCTGTCCTATAGCTTCATCAATAAACAAACTTTGATTTTGGTATTTAGCGCAAATCTTACACATTTTGATATGTAGATTCAATCTTTTTTGATCAATATAGCTGAGTCTACTAACCGTCTTTTTCTCAGTTAGTTCTGTTGCTTTCTTACAAGAAAGCATAGCTATTTGCATAAGTTTATTCATCGTTTTTCCAGTTTTCATCTAAACAGGCCCTTAACTGCAGTTTAGATCTGTGCACGATTTGCCATAAGTTAGACGCGCTTATCCCCAATTCCTTACAGATGACACTACCTTTTTTGTGATAAAAGAACTTAGCCATGGTAACTGCTTTATGTCTTTCCGGAAGGTTTTCAATGCATGCTTGCATCACCTTTAGAAATTCGGGTCTATCTAACAAATGTGGTTCATGATCCCAATTAGATGAAGAAGGAGATATCCAAGTGCCTGATTCGTCAAAAAGATTTGAGTCTTCGTTTTTTATATAGCTGCTTTCATTAACCATTCTCTTGTTTGCCGCGGAACGGTAATGGTCTACTATTTTGTTATTCAGTATGGTAAATAACCAAGTCTTTGCATTGCTTTCTTTCCTGAAAGAATCAAAATATTTTAAAGCAGATAGAAAGGACTCTTGTACCAAGTCTTCTGCTACTTCTTTATTTGAGGTTTTGTAATAAGCCCATGAATACATCTCATCGCTGTATTCGGCAACCCATTTGCTAATGGTAGCTTGATTATTTTGATCCTCAGAACTCATGTTAGATGTTCTTGAGCTCAATTAATGGTTTGGCTCGTTTGGCTTTAGCAATATCGTAAGATATAAGCAAACTAGGTAGCAACAATAGATTGGAAAGTAAGGCAATGAACAAAGTGATAGCCGTAAATAAACCTAGTGCAATGGTTCCTCCAACACTTGAACCAGTAAATATGATAAAACCAAAGAACAGAATAACCGCAGTATATATCATACTTGTGCTAATCTCTTTCTGTACTTTTTTAACCGCCAAACTAATGTCTTTCGTGTATTTGAGTTCCATCTTGTATTTGGTGAGGAAATGAATACTAAAATCTACGGCAATTCCAAAAGCAACACTAAACACCAATACTGTACTCGGCTTAAAACTCACTCCGCTATACCCCATGATTCCAGCTGTAAATAATAATGGTATCATATTGGGTAAAAGCGAGATCAAAATCATTCTACCAGAAGTAAAGATTCCAGCCATTAGCAATGAAATAATAATAAAAGCCACAAGAAGGCTAACAAGCAGATTAGAGATTAAATAGTCATTTCCTTTTAAAAATATAACACTGGTACCCGTTACATCTATATTGGTACGGTTGGCACTATCCACAGGAACATAGGTAGTGGTAGTATAAGAGTAATAAGTAGTATCCACTATATTCTCAGCAGAGTCCCAAACTTCTACATATAGAATGGAATCTGTAAAATTCTCCTCAGTAACTCTTTCTAAATTAAATATGGAATCTGCAATACCTTGAACTTCTCCTCGCAATTCTTTGATTCTCACAGATCCAACATCTTTCATTTGAATGCTTATTCTGGCTTTTGAATTAGTAGAATCTACCAAGCTGCTAATCATGTCTTGATTAGCATCTTGAGGAATGGCGCTAGTTATGTTCCCCAAATCAATGAGGCTAGGTGGTCTAAATCTTCTAACATCACCATCGTAATAGGCCTGATTTAAGAACTTCATCATCTGCGCAATAGATATGGGCTTAGAAAATTCAGGATATTCCATAAGTCTCCTTTCCAGATAATCTATGTTCAGCAGTGTTTGAACCGTTTGTACGCCTTGTTCTTGCTTAGTATCTATAACCAACTCAAATGGCATAACTCCATTAATATTGCCTTCGAAGAACTTTAGATCTTTATACATCTGTTCTTTTTCGGAAATATCGTCTAGCATATAGCCTATGTTCTTCACCTGAGTCATTCCAACTATGGAGAGAGCAGCAAATACTATAGTTACTATATATATGAGTTTCCTTTTATTGAGAACCAGATTAGATATTCCTTGAACTAAGTTGTTTAAGAATACATAGTCCAAATGCTTTACATGCTTGCTTTTAGGTGGAGGTAGAAAGCTAAATAGCACAGGGATGAGTATAATGGAAATCAGGAACACCGCCATGATACTCAAGAAGGCAACCAAGCCGAATTCTTGAAGTACGTCGCTGCCAGTAAGTATAAAAACTCCAAATCCTATACCTGTTGTTAAGTTGGTAAAGAAAACTGCCAATCCAACCTTGGCAATAACTCTTTGCAATGCCTTGATTTTATTTCTATGGCTTTTGTATTCTTCGTGGTATTTATTGAGCAGGTAGATACAATTGGCTATGCCAATAACCACTATCAAGGGTGGGAGCAAAGCCACAAACATGGAAATCTTAAATCCAAGAAGAACAAGTATACCAAGACACCATGCCACTCCTACCAATACCACACTAATAGACATAATAAGAGTTGGGAAACTTCTAAAGAAGAACCATAGTATTAAGGAGGTAATCAGTATGGATATCAAAGTGAACCGAATGAGTTCATCTTGTACTTTCTGAGACATTTCCGTTCTGATATATGGCAATCCCGAAAAATGAGGTTGTACATCATAGGGCTCGCAAATATCTTGGAACTTTGACTTGATATTGTTTACAAAATTGATTCGACGCTTGGTATCAAGTATTGACTTTTCGAGCGTAATCGCCATTAATGTGAAATCAGATCCCTCCTTGAAAAGCAGGCCTTCGTAAAACTTTAAGGATTTTATTCCCGCCATAATAGAATCCAATTGATGCTGGGTTCTGGGCTTGGCTTTTATGTAATTGTCATCGCTAAAAATGACGGTTTCAAAGGTGTCTTGTTCTATAATGGACTCCGTAGTCTTTTTAACAACATTTCTGATGTTTGAAATAGACAATATCCTGTTTATGCCTTCTGAGTTCTGGAGCTCATATGTGAGATCGTACCAATCATTAAAGAAATCAAGATTTTTAATCTGTCCGCTGTTGATTCCAACCACCATAACACTGCCATCGTCTCCAAATAAACTCTTGAATTCGTTGTAGGCTATGTAATCTGGGTCGTCTTCCGGAATGAATTTTGGGTTGTCATAAGCCAACTGAACCTGCGCTGCTTTATAGACCATAAGAATGGTCATTAGAATGAGCAATAAGACTAGGGTTCTACGGTTTCTAAGTATTGTTCCTGCTAACTTTTCCCACATGACAAAAAGGTCTGCAAAAGTAGCTAATTAAAGACCTTAGCCAAGTAGCTAAAAACTTAATATTATAGAATGTATTGCGCGGATTCCTTCTTGTGAAAAAATCTCTAAATAGTAATGCCCAGTTTGCAAATGGCTAAGATCTAAGAATTCATTCATGATTAGACCGTTATCTATCAATTGACCATAAGTATTGAGCACGCGATAGGTAGACTTGTCAGCTGCTCCTTTGAGATGTAAATGACCATTTGTTGGGTTGGGGTAAAGCCTATTGTTTTTGAGATTAAGTTCGTTTACTCCAACGCGGTTACATTTATTGAGTTCAAATTGAACTTTAGTTCTGATTTCCTCTATTCTATCTGCAATGGAATCCCCAGGACAAACCGTGCTGCATCCTTGCTTATGCATGGCTATGCTATTAAGATCTGGTGAACTGTTAAGGGGATGAGGAAATTTGTCGTAAGCTGAGATTTGTTCTTTAAACAGCTTCCAGGCAAGCAAGTCAATTAAGGAACCAATCATGGTGTCACTAGCTTGCGTTTTAGTGTAATCCCCAATCAAACAGACTCCCATGGTCCCGCCATTCTTAGAGCAGAAGTGAGCTCCTTGTATATTGTCTTCATCCGCCACACCCAAAGGATCTCTACCAATGTAAACATCTCCATTAGGTGCCACTAAGTAGTTGTAGCCAATGTCATCCCAACCGTTGGATTGAGTATGTAATAGGTAAATATTCCTCACTACATATGTAAAGTCGGTATGGGCATTATTACTTGCCGCATGATGGATAATGCAATGCTTAACGGTAACTGTGTTCCTCCCTGGTACTGGATTGTCAAGCCCTTCTCTCCATGTTGATGGGGGAATAACTGTGGGTTTGACACAATCTTCTGCCTTATATTTTTGATTGCTGTTCTCTACAGATTGCATACCTGCATAAAAAAGCTCAATTTGAACCAAGCCTTTCCAGTTGGAATTCAACATTAGCGCATTGCTTGGTTCTAGAAGTATAAAAAAGTTTTGAGGGAATTCTAAGTGGTCATCCTCCATGGCTAACACTGATTTTTCAATTCCACCATAAGCAACGTTTACCACAGTCTCTTGAACAGTCAAGCTTTTAATCTTGACAGCTGTTATTTTTTGATCTGAGAAAATGCGTGAAGATGTAGATAAATATATAGTGTCTTTTACATAGGATTCTTGTGCGGCTATGAAATATTCATTTACCTGCCCAAAACAATTCAAGAAGGAAGAAGCTGCTAGTGCAAGATATAGAACCACAATTCTCATAAAGCTATATGCGATTGAATTACGTCTAGCAGTCTTGGAACAATTTCTTTATTGCCTGCCAGTATACTGTTTCCAAAAACGAAATCATCACCGCCTTTGAAATCGCAAACAGTACCTCCGGCTTGTTGCACTATATAGCTTCCTGCAGCTACATCCCATGGGCTCAAATTCATTTCAAAAAAAGCGTCGAATCTGTATTCGGAGGTATATACTAAATCAATGGCAGCACTGCCCATTCTTCTCAATCCCTTTGTTTGTTTCATCAAGTCTTTAAGTACAGCTAAATATGAATCAATCTCCTCGAAATCATGGTATGGAAATCCTGTTGCAAGAAGTGAGTCCGCCAAATGCGTTTTGCCGCTAATCTTGTATTCATGATCATTTAGATATGCTCCGCTTTCATCGGCCATAAACAATTCTTTTTCCCAGGGAATATAGACACATCCAAAAACAGTTTGCTCGCCTTTTTGATATGCTATTGAAATCGAATATTGTTGATGTCCGAACAAATAGTTGGTTGTGCCATCTAAGGGGTCTATTATCCAACGATTTTCCGAACTTATTTGGTCTACAGTGTCCTCTTCAGTTATAAAAGAGGCAGAAGGGGTAATTTTACTCAAGGTGCGCACGAGTTGATTTTCACTTTCTATATCAACACTGCTCACCAGCTGATTTAAACTTTTCTCTTCTATGTCGCTGATGCTCAAAGTCCTGTGTTTACGCTTTTGAAAATCGCCCACTTCTTTCAGGGCTGCGTAAATTTGATTTATTTGGCTTCTTTGGAACATAAGTAATGGTAGATTTGATGAAATTCCTCTTTACTCGCAATATCCCATTTTCTCGCAAAAAATGCATTGGAATTTTTGAGAACGTCGCCGATTTCTTTATTAAGGTAAGAGGGTCCTTGATTTGTTCGGCTATCCCAACTGATATACCTCAGATCTGAGTTGATAATGGGGAAATTATAGTTCAAATTTTGGCTGATACTTTGTATGAATATTTCATCTGGAAAGCCAACATATTTAAAGTATTCTAATAAATGCGGTTCAGTTTTGTACTTAGAAATGAGAGCTTTAACCAAATCTCGGTGCAGACTGTACCAAGCACTTCCAGCATAGTAGTCCATTGGAGGTGATTTCCTCTTGAATATTGTATGATAAAGTTTCCAGTAGCTTCTAAATCCATGAAGTTTCTTGGTTAATTGTGTAAATAGCGAATTTTCCTGAAACTGCCTGGAGTTAACAAGCCCAATTCCATTTTTAAAAGCGAAATGTTCATAATTACTCAATGGAATTTGATCTTTAAACTCTGAGTAGTCTTTGAATATGGTATGTTTCTCTTTCTTTTCTTGCTTAGAGTTTATGGGTAGTTTGTTATGATTGATAAAACTGGCTCCTTTAGTTATGGACAATAACTCGTTCATACCATGAGCACTTTTCACAGGCAAATCTTCTCCAGATATTAGGTGGTAATAATCGAAATCAAAATTCATGCTATGCTCCAATAAGTGAAGACTAGCTAAAAGCAGACTATAATGCCCTCTTTTAACATTGAGTTCTTGTGGAATGCAATATTTAACTCGGTTACCGAGCAAAGTCTTTAATTCGGCACTGTTTTTTTGATCGAGATGAATGATTACCTCAAAACCTTGCTCTACTAATGCATCAATAAGATAGTTCAGCTGTGATTTTGCTTTATGGGCAAGTATGGCAACTAAATGTTTCATTATCCTATTATTCTACCGAGGTGATACATAAAGGGCTTTAGTGCTTTTACAACTCCTGATTTGTAATGATGCTGAGCGCTATATGTAATACCTACAATAGGCGCCATAATAGCGCTTTTTATTAGCATCAATATATTGAATTTGATATTCCGAGTTCTCAATTTAGAAAGGTAAGCCCCTTTCTGATAATTAGCCTGGAGAAAAGATCTGACATTCTGTAAATGCGATTTGTGGTAGACTTCAATGTTTGGATCATACCAGATTTTGTGATTGTTTTTAAGCAATCTGTCCTGTACATCAATTTCTTCAGCATATGCGAGCTTTCCACCTACCATGCCAAAGGTTTCCCTAAATCCACCAAGCTCTTTTAAGGTAGCCTTCTTAAAACCCATAGCACAACCGCTTAAATAAGCATTTTCTGGAAGAAATGCAGCAGAAGTTATAAAAACTGGTGTTTCTACAAACTCATCTAGAATCCAAGCTGAGGCATTGTCTCTCCAGTGAATGGTTCTGCCTCCAATTGCATCGTTATTATTATGTATAGCCCCACGTAGTTTTATCAGTAAATCGGGTGCGGGGTATGCATCGTCATCTATATAGAATACCCAGTCCGCTTCGGCCGCCTTCCAACCGCTATTTCTAGCTTTGCTTAGACCCTTATCTGGCTCTATCAATTGCTTGATAATTAAACCTTTATGAATCCAATCTTTTACAACTTTAACACTGTGATCCGTACAATCATTAAGTACAATAATCAGCTCATAATCCATTGCATCTTCCAGCTCAGTATAGTGGCTTAAGCTTTGATTTAATTGCTCAGCTCTATTATGAGTACATATTATTACTGATATCTCGGGCTTTTTTGGCAACTTAGCGACAATTTTACTGAATTCATGGAGATAAACATCCTGATACTGACCTATAATAGAATTGATTCTCTTAAACGCTTGGTGAACAGCATCTCGAATGCCCATGATTTGAGTGAAGTGAATTTATATGTGAGCTGTGATCACGGAGTGTCAGAAAGCATATTGGATTACCTGAGCAATTTGGATTGGACTCATGGCAGCTATAGGCTTATTGAGCAGGAAAATCATTTAGGTGTTAAGGCGCATAACCTAAAGGCTTTTGAGTTAGCTGCGGAAATGGGAAATACCTTGATTTTGGAAGACGACCTATATGTAGCTCCATATTTTACCAAATACATTAGAGATGTATATCCAATAATAGCTGAAGATACTCAAGTTAAAGCTATATCACTTTACAGATATAGTTTTATGGAGGAGGATCATTTCCCATTTGAATTAATTCCCAATAGTGAATTTGTCTATTTCCAACAACGACCTTGTAGTAAAGGTTGCTTTTATGATAGTCGAATGGCAAAAGAGATGATAGATTTCTTTCGTGAATTCAATGGAAACTATGAAGATTACTTCTTGCCCTCAAAAGTGAGAAAATGGAATGGAACGAGCAGCTGGTTAAAAGGAGCTTATTGCTTCTTGCAAGAGGTAGATGGTTATTTAGCCTTTCCAAGGTATAGCCTAACTACTGATTTTGGCGATACCGGAGAACACATGAAACGTTCCGAACACAGAATAATCCATCATTCTTCATTGTATTTAGACAAAGAATTTAAGGTGGGTTCGCTTAGAACAAGTGTTAACATATATGACTCCTTTTATGAGCTCATACCATCTGTAATAAAAACTCATGTTACCGATTTACAGAACTACGATTTTGAAGTTGACCTTCACGGCTATAAGCAAAGCGATTCTCATCTCAAGGAATACATGCTTACCTCTAAAGAATGTGATTCAAGTGAAATGCAATGGGCTAGGGCATTAAAGCCGGCAATCTCCAATGTGTTGTTGAATCAAAAAGGAACGTTCTTTTCATTGGCTAAAACAACAAGCGTAAAAGACATGAATAAAGAACAGAAGAAAGAAGAGGATTTCTTGTACTACTTTCCAGATACAAAGTTCATGGACTTAATTAAGATGAAGTGGAAAGAAATTAGGTCGAGAAAGTAACTATCTCATCAAATAAATCTTCCCAAAACCTTGGTTGAATAAGGCGTCAGCAGAAGTTTCAAAATGTTTAATTTCTTCGCCATTTAGACTCGCATTTACCTTGTACAAATAGACTCCGTTCGCCAATTTATCTCCAAATTGATCAGTACCGTCCCAAGTAAAGTCAGATATATTATGTCCCACTTTCAACGCGCCTAATTCGGCAAGCCCAACTTCTCTAACTACCTTACCTGAAATGGTCATGATTTGTATGTTCAACTGATCTGGCATTTCTTCTCCAGTTAGCGTAAATACAAACCTCATACTATTGGTAAATGGGTTAGGGTAGGGGTAGAAATTTGAAATGCTAGACTCGCGAACCACTTTAAAGTTGATTTCATATGCGAGCTGACTAGATAGGTTTCCACTTTTATCTGCTACTTGAACGCTTAAATGATAATCACCAGTTGGTAGATCTTGCCCTGTATATTCAAGTATGGCTTTTTCTCCCGGTGCAGAAGCTGGTGTAAATGAGATTTCATTCAAACTTTCTTCAAGCTGCACCTCAGAGTTATCTGGGAAAGTAAGAAGAGCATTAAATGATGTGGATTCATCAATAAATAGAAATTCATTTTCATCTAACACCGACATTGTAATCACGGTATTGTGAGATACTATATCTTCATCCATTATATGATTGCCATCGAATATTACATCTAGCAATGGGTTTTTCTCATCATTAGAAACATAAAACTTAAAGTTGTGAATGTTGTTTGCTAGTGTTTGTTCCAACTGATCCATATCAGGATTTACACTAACTACAATTCTATTGTCACCTGCCATTCCTTCTGTACTTACTTTAAATCCAACCTCGAGATAGTCATCGGTTTGCAGTGCGGCATATCTTTTTAATTCCAGAGTATCTCTTTCATTGAGTTCATTAAGCAAATAAGAGAGAACCAACACGCTATCCATAGGCAAATCCGATATGTTTCGGTAAGCGATTTCTACCTGGAATGTATCTCCTTCTTGTAAGGTGTCTTTATTCTGATAGAGACTTATTTGTGGGTCAAGCGCTCCTTCTGGCACACCTTCATACAATAAAGACCACCTCCCTATTTGGGCCGGAGTCAGTTCTTCTTCATCGTAATAAGAGGCATATATTCTTAGATAGGGAAAGCTATCTGCATTAACAGTATTCAGGTTAAACTCTTTACTTGAAATGTCTGTAAATAATAGACTCTCAGTTTCATCTTCTTCAACTCCATAAATATCTATCAAGAGCTCTTCCGTTGGATTGTCTAATGGATCTATGATACGGTAGAAGCTACTCCAACTTTTCGCAGGTCCCACTCGTTGAGATAATAAAGATCCACTAGGCGATAACGGATAAAGCAAAGTGGCGAAGTTGTTTCGCTGATTCTTCGGATCAACTGGGGAACCATAATTAGCAGTTACTTCGGATGCTTCACCAATATTTAAACCTTTGGTACCAAACAAGCCATATGGATGTCCATCTCCAATGTCTCTAATCTTCTGAGCTCCAAATAATTCCATGGACTGGAACACCGTATCTTCCCAACTTCCAATACCAGTCTCTCCAGACAAGTATAGAAAGATGTGGTATCCTTCAGGAATATTATTTAAGTAATGCACAAAACTGTCTCTATCTTCTTGCTTTCTAGTATCGAACCAGTATGCACCGCTTCTTGAAAATGGCCAGTAGTACTTCTTATCTATATTCCAATTGTTTTTTGGCACGTATTTGTTGTACTTGCTACTATCCATGAAACGTTCCATAGAATTAGGATTTATTGCAACAGCCGCAGCACCACTATATAAGAAGCCAGGGTAGTGGTCCTTGCCACCAAATTTCATTCTACGAGTGGTAACAGGTTCTTGACCCCCACTAACCAAAATGTTATGTGTTATTGAGTTTCCTCTGCTGAACAGAAATTCTCTTCTGTTATGGTCAAGTTCTATATATGATTTCGTGCT
Organism: Bacteroidia bacterium; assembly: GCA_049115575.1. Lineage (GTDB taxonomy): Bacteria > Bacteroidota > Bacteroidia > NS11-12g > UBA9320 > JAHEKB01. The sequence continues at coordinate 149,424 of JAGDZU010000001.1, forward strand.
TTCACTGAACTTATCAAAATAACCTTGAGACCATCCGTTTTCGCTGCCATATATAAATGAGAATGTAGAACCTACCCATTTGGTGTCATCTTCATCTAATCGGACTCTCCAGAAATAATCTAGGCTGTCGAACGGTAGCAAATTGAATCTATGTTCTATGAGGTTGGCACCGGATACCGGCCCAGAATTCAGCTTTAAAGGGCTGTTGAATAAAGGCGTAGTATCAATTTCAAAAATATAATCTGTGAATGACCCTAACAGATTGTTGTTCTGCGCTTGTAGCAATACTTCGGTTTCATTAATTATTCCATCTTTTGGTGGGTATACCGGGTAAATGCTATTTGACGGCATAAAGAAATCAACCAATCGTGTGTTGTTGAATTCTCCTAGTGGTGCAAGCTCATCAATATAGTTTCCTGAATCTATGATTATGGTGAATTGATTTTGACCTGCACTCCATTCGTTGTTTTTAATATAGAATTGAACATCCAGTGAATTGTGAACGTGCTCAAAAGATCTAGGACCAAACCTTCTAATACTGTCGTTATTGTATTTCACTTCAACATATACATTCGGAGTATCAGATTTAAATGATTTGCCGTGATTAAATATTGAAAAGTTTAGTGCAAACGAATCAGACTCTGCAGTCACATCACTTGGCGTTACGTTAACTGGTCCAACTATCTCATAGTCTGGCTTGTCTGGAGCAAAAAGTTTAATTGCTGGATCACCGTGATAGGTCATTTGTCTACACTGAGACCTATTGTAATTATTTACTGGGTTTTGATAATCAAGCAAGGTCTGTTGAATGAGATGACCAATAGATTCACCGTAATTATCGTGATAAAGATTCGTGTAAAAATGAGTAGTCCAGTTGTGTAATTCGTTAATAAAACCATAAGCACTACTTGCAATCCAAGCTACTGCACCATTGTCTGGCTCAAATAAGTATTGTTCAGGCAATGAAGATGAACCGAAACTATTTCCCAGAGCACAACCTTCAAATAGAAACAAAGGATAAAGTCCCTTATTGTTGAGTTGCTTAGGACTTCCTATGTCTACCTCCAGCACTTGTGCTGCACCATGACCGAAATAACCCACTACGTGAGACCCGTCATTAATCTCATCTTGAATTTCTTCAACAAGTGAGGTAGTTACGCTCACAGCTTCGTCTTTGTATTTAATCACACGGTTTGCGCCAAAATACTCTTTGCGTGCTATTTCATAATATTGATCTTGATAAGATCTCAAAGTATAACTTTCTTGAGCATCAGATCCCCCTGTAAGTTGTATTAGTTTTTTAGAAACATTTCCGCCCTGTTCATGTAGTTTCAGTTTGTCTAAATAATCAATGATATTCTGATTATTAATGGCGGGCACCCTTCCAATAGCAATGGCTGGTGACAATTGAGTAAATCCTAAATCTGTTACAAATGGATAGTCAGATGGAGGAGTTCCCCAAGTGGGTACTAAATCCACAAAATCTCGTTTAATCACATTTCCATATATCAAATTATAAACCTGCCCCTTGCCAAGCATAAGAATGTACTCAGGAGTGTTAGGTTGTTGATGATAGATATGTCTTATATAATTTCTGATTGCCATTGGGTGATGATACCCATAGTAATATGTATTGTATAAATCAGTAGTATAAACGATTTGAACCTTATAACTACCACCGGCTGGACTTTCTCTATACTGCTTATAAATCTGTGCAGCTGAATCCAATATGGGGTGTGTTACCATTAGGTAGCTATAATCTGTAGTTGAAGGGTCAAAAGGAAACATGTCAACTTCTTCAATTTTGCTTATGGTGTCTATGTCTGCAATATCTGAGATGTATATTTTTCCTTGTACTCCATTTGCTCTTTTGAATTCAACAGTTTGAGAACTAAGAGTAGCAATAATTCTTGAATCATTGATTAAATCATATACAATGGGTTGAGTTTTTGCAGGATCATAGTCGTCAAAAGAGAAGTAATCATTTCCTCCTTTATAATCCCAACTGAACTCTGAAAGATTGTCCATCGTTAAGAACCTAGGGTAATCTATTAAATGATAAGAAACCGCATGTCTAGATTTTGATAAATATGTAGATTTAAATTTTACTGAAGTCCTAACTGGATCTAGCAGAGTGGGATTCAGAGTGTCTCGGTAAAAGATTTTCTTATAGCCCCTAAATTTTTCCCTGTGTATTAGAACACCATCAATAGTAGATTCAGTCTCATGGTTTTGACCATTACCGTCAATATCTCCAGTATTCTGAGGGTCAGACTTCCCAAACAACAAAAACTCATACATAGGCTGAGGTCCATTGCTGTTGTAATGTGGGGTATTTAAACCAAAGGTTCTACCATTTCCTTTAATATTTGCACTGAACCATCCTTCTCCCTCGGTAAACTCTGAAAAATAACCAGGAGAAGCATAAGGGCTACCGTCATAAAAATCGTGCCTAAACCAATGTGCAGATCTGTACCAAATCCAGTCATCGCTGGTCTTACCATTGTAATTCTGGTTTGTTTGTGTGCTTATTCTTTGATTGCTAGTTGAGCTATTCCACGTGAGAAAGTAAATAGCCGTGTCTGTCATTAGGCTAATTTGTTGATGGGGTTGTTCACCTGGAGACCTGTATAGGGCATTGTCTAATTCACCGGTATTCATATAACCGTAGAATTCAATAAAATCTCCCGCATCAAAACTATTGTCTGCTTCTCCATCTATATAAATTGGAATTTCAATTCCATGTCTAAAAAGGGAAAAGCTGTGAGGATCTATGGTAGATATTGGTAGTCCAGCATTCGCCAAAGATTGGTGATCTAATCTATAAATTCCTTCTTCACCAATTTTTATCTTGAAGTATTTCTGGCTAAAATTTATCCAATCGTTGCCGTATTGAGCAAAGCTGGATAAAACGGTGGCACAGATTAGTAGGATAGTAAATCCTAGTGTTCGCAGTAGTCTCATCTTAAAAAAGCTTTTCAAATATAGCAAATTCAACGGCTAGAAGACTTGGAATAGGTTGAATATTACAATCTTATGTCTTATAAAATGGATGTTTTTTTCTTGCAGCTGTTTATCTAACTTCGCTTTTGAATATGAACAAAGTGGTGGCAAATGCGGATGAAGCAATCCGCGGCATTCAAAATAATCACACCTTAATGCTTGGAGGCTTTGGCCTTTGTGGCATTCCTGAAAACAGCATTGCTGCTTTAGTAAGGGCTGGAGTAAATAGTTTGACTTGCATTTCAAATAATGCAGGAGTAGACGATTTTGGAATTGGATTAATGCTTCAGCAGAAACAAGTTAAGAAGATGATTTCCTCATATGTAGGTGAAAATCAGGAATTTGAAAGGCAGTTATTGAGTGGAGAGTTAGAAGTTGAGCTTATTCCTCAAGGAACTTTAGCGGAAAGATGTAGAGCAGCTGGCGCTGGAATCCCAGCTTTTTATACTCCAGCAGGTTTCGGAACTGAAGTTGCGGAGGGTAAGGAAACTAGAGAATTCCATGGAAAAATGTACTTATTGGAGAAAGCTTTTGAAGCTGATTTTGCCATTGTTAAAGCTTGGAAAGGGGATACAGATGGAAATCTGATTTATAAAGCAACAGCTAGGAATTTCAATCCTATGATGGCCATGGCCGGAAAGATAACCATTGCCGAAGTGGAAGAACTGGTAGAACCAGGGGAGCTAGATCCAAATCAAATTCACACTCCCAGCATTTTTGTAAATCGAATATTTAAAGGTGAGAATTACGAGAAAAGAATAGAGCAATTGACTTTAAAGTCAGATGATTAAAAAGGGACTAAAAGACATACAGTTTAGATGGTCTATTCAAGACCAGTTTGCTATGTTGCTTGGCAGGTTGAGGCGTTTGGAGAAAAAGAACCTAAAACAATACTATTTGAGCAATCCATATAGTGAGTATTTCTTAGTTTGCTCAATGGGTGGTGTGGCAAGCTCAGCTATGTACCAAGTCTTCAATACCTATTCTCCTTGGCTTATTAATCCTGTTGTGAATTGTAGCTTGAACAAGCGCTTAACAGATGCAAAACTCAAACATTTGGTGAGACCTCTTGATACATATACTTTAGGAGAATTTCCTCAAGTTTTTCAGAATGACTTGCAGTCATCACATGTGGATGTTTCTAAAATAAAGGGCGCTATATATATTATTGGAGACCCGGCATTAACTGTAGTCTCTCTCTATAACAGGGGCCTTGCAACAGATTTTGTGCTGGATATCAGCCAAGATAAAAACGCCAAAGTACCTAGAGATATAAGCGAGTTCTTGGATGAAGGTGCTGATGTTTTCCTCCTTGAACAGCAATTAGATCTGTGGTTGAAAGGGTCTTGGCAATATGATGTGTTAATTGTGAAATATGAACATATTTGGAATCACTTGGACGAACTGGCCAAATTTGCCAATTTGTCTCCTGAACTGGTGAAAAAGGAATTCAAACAGAAAAAGAGAAGAACAAAAAAGGATGAATTGTATAAAAAGGTATCTAATCGTGTATACAGTTCTTTACAAGAGAAAATAGAACAATTACCACCAATACAAATAATTAAAAGAAATGCTTGATAAATACGGAATAGCAAAACGAATTGCAAAGGAGCTTCAAGATGGTTACTATGTAAATTTGGGAATTGGAATACCAACCTTAGTGGCAAACTATATTCCAGAAGGAATAAGTGTGACGCTTCAATCAGAAAATGGACTATTGGGAATGGGACCTTTTCCAACCAAAGAGGAGGTAGATGCAGATTTAATAAATGCAGGTAAACAAACTGTAACTACTTTACCGGGTTCTGTTTTTTTTGATTCAGCTACCAGTTTTGCTATGATAAGGAGTGGTAGAGTGGATTTGACCGTATTAGGTGCAATGGAAGTTAATGACCAAGGCGATATATCCAATTGGAAAATTCCAGGCAAGATGGTAAAAGGAATGGGAGGAGCTATGGACTTAGTTGCTTCAGCAAAGAATATCATAGTTGCTATGATGCATACAAATAGAGCTGGGCAGTCCAAATTATTAAAGGAATGTTCTCTTCCTATAACTGGATTGGGCTGTGTGAAAAAGGTGGTAAGCAACCTTGGCGTTTTTGACATTACTGAAAGAGGATTTGAGCTTAAGGAATTAGCACCTGGCGTGAGTATAGAAGATGTTCAAAACGCAACAGAAGGCAGATTGGTTGTAGAGGGAGACATCATTCAAATGGAGCTTTAGTGAGCCCAAAATTTCTCATAAATTTTCTAAATATTTTTCCTTGACATTGGCTCATAATTACTAATTAAAAATTTAGTTTTGCGCCTATTAAAAACCTCAATAAAAAATCATGAAAATTAGCGTTATAGGAGCAGGAGCAGTTGGAGCTAGCTGTGCTGAGTACATTGCAATCAAAGACTTTGCAGATCAAGTTGTTTTAATAGATATCAAAGAAGGTTATGCCGAAGGTAAAGCCATGGATTTGATGCAAACCTCGTCGCTGAATGGTTTTGATACTGAAATTATTGGCGCCACAAATGATTACTCAAAAACAGCGGGAAGTGATATAGCGGTTATTACGAGTGGAATAGCAAGAAAACCAGGAATGACTCGTGAAGAGCTGTTAAGCATTAATGCAGGTATAGTCAAAACAGTAACCAACTCCATTTTAGAGCATTCTCCAAACGCAATTATTATAGTGGTTAGTAACCCTATGGACACTATGGCTTATTTGGTTCACCAATCAACAAATATTCCAAAGAACAGAATTATAGGAATGGGTGGTGCACTTGATAGTGCCCGTTTTAAATACCGTTTGGCCGAAGCATTGGAATGCCCAACTTCAGATGTGGATGGTATGGTGATTGGAGGTCACAGCGATAAAGGAATGGTTCCGCTTATTGAGAAAGCCGCAAGAAACAGTGTGAAAGTATCTGAGTTTCTATCTGAAGATAGAATGCAACAAATAGTGGAAGACACTAAAGTTGGAGGAGCTACACTTACAGGTTTGTTGGGAACTAGCGCTTGGTATGCGCCGGGAGCAGCTGTTTCGGAGCTGGCCAAAGCAATTGCCTTGGATTCTAAGAAAATGTTCCCTTGCTCTGCTCTTCTAGTAGGCGAGTATGGACTAGATGGTTTATCAATTGGTGTTCCATGTATCTTGGGGAAAAACGGAATTGAAAGAATTGTTGAGGTTTCTTTATCAGATGCAGAAAAAGCTAAATTGGCTGAAAGCGCTGAAGGAGTGAAGAAAACAAACAGCTTGCTAGATTAATTGCAATTTGGCATACAAGCCAAATTGATTTAATAACTCAAGGGTGCTTGGCCAATATTTTATAGGCTATCCTTCTTCTCCATTTCAATAAATATGCGAGGAAGACAAATAATACGGCAATAAGTGCTATTAATAAGGCGTACATCAACCTGCCTTTAAGTAATACCCAAATATTTAAAAGCAATAGACCAACAATCACTATTTCAAGGATGATAGTCCAAGCCAATGGACGAAAAATCCGATCAACGATATTCCATTTTGATCTAACCGCTTTGACGCCTTCAAAATTCAAATGAGCATGATTTTCGATTTGCGGTTTAATCAAATGGTCGAGCAGGAAATAGTAAGGAGTTTTAAGTTTTAATCCAGTTTGAACCTTCTTGTCCATGATACGGTAATTTGATATGTAGGACGGCATTCCGCTCAATACAAAAAAGAGTAGACGAAGAATACGGTCTTTTAATTTTCTCATGAATACACTTCCAGTTGCTTTATAGGTACCATAAATAATTTGGCAATTGCTCTTTTCAATTGCAGCATGCATAGCAATTATGGATTTGGTTGAATAGGCAAAATCAGAATTTAAGGTAATAAGGTATCTTCCTTGAGCTAGATGTAATCCGCATAAGCTAAGGCCACTTAGTTCATTGTTGTGCTTTATCAAGTAACATTTGACAAAGGTCTTGGATTCCATCTTTGATATCAGTCCTTTCCATTCAGATTCTGAGTAGCTAGAACAGAGCAGTAGGATTTCGTGAGTCTTGTCGTTCTCAGTTAAAACATCGTGAATTTCGTCTATCAGAGACAAATTCAAAGATGTTGCACCTATTGATGTGATTATGATGCTGAGGTCTAAAGACATGCTTTACAAATTAAACAATTATGAACCACAGAGTATAAATGCATATTAGCAGGAATACTGTGTGCTCAAATAGATGTGTTGATGTTATTTATTTTTACCAATTGATTTTTCATGATTAGTTTGCCGCATTGACTGACAGGTCTGTAAAATATATGGTGGTTGCGTCTTTGCTTTTTGCAATTATGAACGTAATAGTAAAATACCTCGACCATGTTCCCGTAGCGCAAATTGTATTCATGAGGTCATCTGTGATGATGGTGATGGTTGCCAGCTTATTAATTAAGAAGCGTATTAAACCTCTTGGAACTAAGCGTAGATTACTTGTGTTGAGAGGCTTGTTTGGTACGGTGGGTATAGCTTTCTTTTTTTATACGTTGCATCATATGCCACTGGCCTCTGCAGTTGTGGTACATTACCTCACGCCAATTTTTACAGCATTGCTCGCTTTCCTTTTGGTTAAAGAGCGATTGAAGCCAATTCAATTGGTCTTTTTTGCTCTCTGTTTTGCCGGAATATTGGTAATCAAAGGATTTGACGCCCGTGTTGATGGACTAGTTCTAAGCATTGGAGTGCTGGGTACCATAGGCGCAGCTTCTGCTTATAATATTATAAGCATGCTCAAAGACAGCGAGCACCACTTGGTTATTATGTTTTATTTTCCATTGGTAACTATTCCGCTTGTTCTCATCTACATAGCCATTACAGGTGATTGGTCTTGGGTGGGTTATAAGGATTGGTTATTGCTGATAACCATTGGAGTGCTTACTTATGCAGCTCAATACTTCCTCACTAGATCGTATCAAGATGGTCAAGTGAATAAAGTCTCCATTGTTTCATACCTTGGAATAGTTTATGCCATTGTTTTTGGATATTTCATTTTCAATGAAAGCTATAATTGGCAAGCATCATTAGGTGTTGCAATGGTGGTGAGCGGAGTAATGCTGAATGTCTGGTTTAAAAGAAAGTAGCTATTTTCTCAAAGCCTCTACTGGATCAAGTTTTGCAGCAGACATTGCTGGTATAAATCCTGCTAGTAGTCCAATTACAATAGCCACCAATGATCCCTGCAATAAAATAGACGGGCTTAAGAAAATGGTAAAATCACTAAATCGTGTAACTAAAACTCCAAGTATGGCAACTCCAATAATACCAATAATGGCCCCGATTATGCATAAGAGAATAGATTCAATTAGGAATTGACCAATGATAAAGATTCTTTTAGCACCCAAGGCTTTTTGAAGACCAATGATGCTAGTGCGCTCTTTAACTGAAACAAACATGATGTTTGCTATTCCAAATCCGCCAACTAGCAATGAGAATCCACCAATAAGCCAACCTACCAGATTAATGACCATGAAAGTCTGATTGAGGCCATCTGAGAACATGGTTAGTTTATTTATTGCAAAGTCATTCTTGTCTTTGGGCCTGAGTTTTCTGGCAGATCTCATAATTCGATTAACCTCAAAATCCAAGGCGGACAAACTAATATGGTCAAATCCTTTGATAATTATGGCCGATCCTGATCCATTGCTACCTGGCCTGGCAAAGCGGCTAGCAAACTTGGCTGGTAGTAAAATCTTTTCATCGTAGTTGTTAGAACCCAAGCTTTGTCCTTGCTTTTCTAATACGCCAATAATTTCCGTATTAATCCCATTGATTTTCATTTTTTGCCCAATAGGCTGAGTGCTGGGATATAGGTTAATAGCAAGGTCATAACCAATGATTGCCACATTTCTACCCTTATCCATTTCAAAGCCAGTGAATTCTCTACCGAGCAAGATGGGCCATTGGTTAATTTCAAAGAAATCTCCTTCAATTCCAGCGGTACTGGCAGAGGGAATTTCTTCAACACTGGATTTGACTTTATTAACTCTGAATTCAAAATAATAGGAGGCAAACTGAACTAACTCTGGATTGGATTCCTTTACAAATCTTCTGTATTCTTTGACTTGTGCCTCTGGTCTATTAATGTATTCCCACCATTGATAGCCTCCACCTCCAAAAATCCATGGCCATTTCTGTACGTAGACAATGTTGTCGCCAAGTTTGTCTATGGAAGATCTGATATTGCGTTCTAATGAATGCGTGGCCGTTAGCACGGTTACTATGGCAAAAATTCCAATGGTTACTCCAAGCATGGACAATAAGCTTCTCAGCTTATTTCCTTTTAAGAAACTCCAAGTGAGTATTCCCGCTTCTTTAAACCACAAGATAAATTTAGACACCTCACAAAGAAAACGCACTCAAAATCTATTGAGACTAATATTCGATGAACTCCCATTATTCAATGTTGTGCAAGCTTATGACTGTCTAAATTCCAGCAGTTTAAATGCGCATTTGGGAGCTAATAAGAGCACTTAGAATCCGTTTTTGATTATCCATGCAGAAAATCTACTTTTGCAGGCTGTTTAAACGATTTTCAATCACTACATGAAATTATCTGAATTCCTATACGAATTACCTCAGAAACGCATAGCTGTAAACCCTCCATACAACCGCGATGAAAGCAAGCTTATGGTGGTAGATAAGGCAACTAAAACCATAGAACACAAAATGTTCAAAGACATCTTAGATGAGTTTGACGAAGGTGATGTGATGGTTTTAAATAATGCCAAAGTCTTTCCGGCAAGACTTTATGGAAATAAAGAAAAGACGGGAGCTAGAATTGAAGTTTTCCTTTTGAGAGAGCTCAATAAAGAATTGCGTCTTTGGGATGTTTTGGTTGATCCGGCTAGAAAGATTAGGGTAGGAAATAAACTGTTCTTTGGTGAAGACGAGTTAGTAGCTGAGGTTATTGATAACACAACTTCCAGAGGAAGAACTATTAGGTTCCTGTTTGACGGAACAGACGAGGAATTTCATGATGCTATTAACAAACTTGGTCAGACTCCAATTCCTAAATACCTAGATAGAGATGCTCTTCCAGAAGATGAGGAGATGTATCAAACCATATTTGCAGAAATAGATGGTGCTATAGCACCTCCCTCCGCAGGACTTCATTTCACTAAGGCATTAATGATGCGCCTTGAAATTAAAGGTGTTGATTTTGCCAAGATTAATTTAAATATTGGCCTTGGAGCTTCCAGAGCTGTAGAAGTAGAAGATCTTACCAAGCATAAAATGGACTCCGAGCACTATATGATTAGTGCAGAAGCTGCTGATATGGTAAACCAAGCCAAAGCAAACAAAAAACGTGTTTGCGCTGTTGGGTCAAGTGTGATGAGAGCTCTTGAAAGTTCGGTGTCTGCATTTGGTAAACTCAATCCTGGTGATAGTTGGACTGATAAATTTATTTTCCCTCCATACGAGCCAAGAATTCCAAATTGCTTCTTAACGAATTTTCATCAGCCACAGTCTACATTAATGATGCTGACTTCGGCATACTTAGATGACCATGATTTTACTATGGAAATCTATAAAACTGCCAAGAAAGAAGGTTATAAATTCCTCTGCTATGGGGATGCCTTACTTATAAAGTAAAAATGTCTTTTGCAATTGCTGTCATAGTTCTGGCCATAGCTGCCTATTTGATTGGTTCTTTACCATCTAGTGTATGGGTAGGAAGAGCTTTCTATGGCATTGATGTTAGAGATCATGGAAGTGGAAATGCTGGTGCAACCAATTCATTCAGAGTGCTGGGAACCGAGTTAGGTATTGTAGTGCTATTTCTAGATGTTGTTAAAGGAGTAACCGCAGGAAGCTTGATTCACTTTGTTGGAGGTGTAGTTCCGGGAAGTGAACAATTCATAAATCTACAGTTGATGTTTGGCTTACTTGCGGTAGTTGGTCACATTTTTCCTATCTATGAGAGCTTTAAAGGGGGAAAAGGAATTGCTACACTATTTGGCATGTTGATTGCCATTCATTATGTTTTGGCTCTGGCGTGTCTTGCTTTGTTTGTGGTGGTGCTTTTAGCAACCAAATATGTTTCATTGAGCTCTATACTAGCAGCCGTATCTTTTCCAATTCTTTCTATTTTTGTATTCAAAAGAGATGAACCGCTTTTCATTGCATTTGGGATAGCCGCAGCTATTTTGGTTGTGCTCACTCACCAAAAGAACATTGTCCGTTTGTTAAATGGGGAAGAAAGCAAGGCTCGTCTTTTTAAGGCTAAATCATGATTGAATTCAACCATACTGAGGTAGAAGAGGAAGTTGCAGTTGACATTGCTTTAACTGGAGCATTTGGAATTGTTTTATACAATGATGATGTAAACACCTTTGATCATGTAATCAATTGCTTGGTGAAATACTGTAAGCACGAAGAGCCGCAAGCTGAGCAATGCGCTATGATTGTACACTACAAAGGAAAATGTCAGGTGAAAAACGGTTCTTCTGAAGAGTTGCAACCTATTTGTGATGCTCTTTGCCGCAAAGGTCTTAGTGCAACTCTGGAAGAGTTATCTTAGCTAAAGCTTGCTCCAGGTCTGTTATTAGATCTTCTGCAGCCTCAACTCCAATCGAAATTCTAATAAGTGATGGCGTAATGCTCATGAGTTCCAATTCTTCAGGATCCACCCCTGCATGGGTCATGCTTCTTGGATGTTCAGCGAGACTTTCTGTACTTCCTAAACTCACAGCCAGCTTTATTAATTTTAATTCATTTAAGAACTGAAATGCTTCTTGTTCATCCCCTATAGTATAGAATGAAATCATTGCACCAGGAGCAGAGCATTGTTTTGAATAAATATGATAGTATTCACTGTTTTGGTCTAGAAGCCCTAAGTAATTAACTTTTACCACGGCTGGATGATTTTTGAGGTATAGAGCCACTTTTTGAGCATTCTCGCATTGCTTGTCCATTCTCACTTTAAGAGTTTCAAGACTCCTCAACATGAGCCAGGCCGTATGTGGACTTACCATATTCCCCAAGAAAGTTCTCAGTGTTTTTACCCTGCCAATTACTTCTGAGTTTCCCAATACAGCTCCGGCAATAAGGTCGCTGTGTCCTCCAATATATTTGGTAGCAGAATACAATGCTAAATCAGCTCCTAATTGCAATGGGTGTTGCCAAAGCGGTCCCATATAAGTATTGTCTACAGCAACTATAATTTTCTTATCTGGGTTTGAGAATTCACTAACGACATCATCAACAATCATTTGAATATCTTCCAAATCATTAGTAGGATTTGCAGGGGTTTCCAAAAAGATCATTGCCAATTTATCGGCATAGCCCGAATCAACTATTAATTGTTTAATCTGATCTGCACTTTGGTTAGGCATAAATCCTAGAGTATGGACTCCTATCTTCTTTAAGAAGTGGTGTATGAAATGATCAGTACCTCCATATATTGGATTGCTGTAAACCAACAAATCTCCTGGGTTTAGGAATTCAAGAAGAACTGTGCTAATGGCACTCATGCCACTTTCAAAAACGGCGCAGTCATCTGCTTTATCCCATAAACAAAGCCTGTTTTCAAGTATTTCAAGATTTGGATTATTAATGCGACTATAAATAAGACCTAATTCTTCTTTGGGTTCTTTTTCTCTTAAGCCATATGCCAATTCAAAGAATGCCTTGCCTTCTTCAGCAGTTTTAAATACGAAAGTGGAAGTCTGAAAAATCGGGCATTTTACGGCTCCTTCGGACAACTCTGGCTTGTAGCCGTATGTCATCATAAGACTTTCAGGTTTCATATTTGTTTTATCCATTGCTCATTATTTTAATCCATCTAACCAGTGTAGATGATAGTCCTTAATCTCTGTTTTTAAGGCTGCTTTTGTCACTCTTAAAGGTTTGAAAGTATCTATCATAACTGCTAACTCTTCTGTTCCTTTTTTACCTATGCTTTTTTCTGCTGCACCAGGGGTGGGTCCGTGAGGAATTCCACCGGGGTGTAGACTCATTTGACCTTTGTCTACATGTGTCTTACTCATGAATTGGCCATCTACATAATACATAACCTCGTCGCTGTCTATATTGCTGTGGAAGTATGGTGCAGGAATGGAATCTGGGTGATAGTCGTAGATTCTTGGAACGAACGAGCAGATCACAAAATTGAATCCTTCAAAAGTCTGATGGATAGGAGGTGGCATGTGCACTCTTCCGGTAATTGGTTCAAAGTCGTGGATGCTAAAAATAAAGGGATAGTGACATCCATCCCAACCTATTAAACAGTAAGGATGAAATTTATAGGTATAAGGATAGAGTTTGTCTTCCTTTTTTATTTTGATTAAGAATTCGCCCTCTTCAATAATGGTTTCAAGCTTTTCTGGTTGCTTAATGTCTCTTTCGCAAAAGGGAGAATGCTCAAGCAGTTGATCAAAATTCCCGCAATATCTTTTGGGATAAACAACCGGACTATGTGATTCAACTATGAGTAGTTTATTGTCTTCATCATTAAATTCCATATGATAAACCGTACCCCTAGGGATCACCAAATAATCTCCGTATTTGAATTTCAGTTGTCCATAAGTAGACTTGAATGTTCCACTTCCTCTATGAATAAATATCACTTCATCACTATCTCCGTTTTTATAGAAATAGTCAGTCATTGATTTTCTAGGAGCAGCAACCGCAATTTGTAAATCATTGTTGGTCATCATGATAACCCTGCTTTCCAAAAAATCGTCTGCTGGTTCTACCTCAAATGATTGGAAACTTCTATGTAGCATTTCTACATCTGAAACTATTTCTGGTTTTAGATCGATAGGTTTGCCAACTCTTAAAATAGCTGTTGGAGGGTAGTGGTGATAAAGCAACGAATAGACATTGGAAAAGCCCTCAGTTGAGAATAGTTCTTCTTTATATAGTTCACCATCTGGTCTTCTAAATTGTGTGTGTCTTTTGGGCGGAATTTGCCCCAATTTATGGTAATGTGGCATGTGGTTACTTTTAGACAAATTTATCTATTCCACTATTTAATTTAGATATGATTTCGCTTTAAGTGAATATTTGAGAAATTTGCACCCTTTGAAGCAATTAATACATATCTCATTAATCCTTTTGGTGCTTTCTGCAAGCTTTACTCAATCTTGTAGAGAAAGCGAAATGAAGCACAATAATCTTGCTGAGGATACCACTATGAGTTTGGAGGTAATTGAGTGGAGTAAAAAAATAAATAAGCATCCAGAAAATCACGAGTATTTATTCCATAGGGCTGAAGCATTGGTTTCAGATCAAAAGCTTGATTTAGCTTTGGAAGATATGCTAAGAGCTATTGAATTGAACCCCAGTTTGGAATATCACATGTACACGGCTGATTTGCAATTTGCGAATGATCATACAGTAAAAGCTCTTGAATATTACGAAAAGTCTGTTGAACTAAGTCCTCTTAATGAAGAAGCCTTGTTTAAACTTGCTCAGTTTCACTTTTTCGTTAGACAATTCGATAAAAGCAAAGCTGTATTCAAAAAACTCATCACAGAAAATCCTTCTCATGCAGATGCCAGTTTTCATTTGGGCATGATGGCCAAAGAAGAAGCGGATACGGCAGCCGCAATGGCATACTTTAAAAAGACCATAAGCTTGCTGGGAAGCGATTACAATAGTGCCATGCAGCTAGCCGCTATGTATGAAGCACAGAATGATGAAAGAGCCTTAGATTATTATAATAATGCCATTTCTATTGATAAGAATAGCGATGAAGCCTATTATGCCAGAGGTTTGTATTATCAAAAAGCAGGTGAGAAAGACAAAGCCATTCTAGATTATCAACTCACTGTTGATTTGAATCCTCAACATTACTTAGCTTATTATAATGCAGGAAATATAATTGCCGAAGAAGGCAGCTACGATCGCGCGATTGAACACTTTAAGTTGGCATTGAAGTTCAATGAAAATTTCGCCAAAGCATATAACCGAATTGCTCAGTGCTTAGAACTCCAAGGCAATCTCGATCTTGCCTTGCGAAATTATGAGCGATGCTTACAAATAGAACCTAATCACCAATTAGCAAAAGAAGGAATAGATAGATTGTCTTCTATTCAGTAATAAAATAAGAATGAGTCAGAATATAATTATTACCCTCCCAGATGGAAGCCAGAGAGAATACCCTAAAGGCAGTTCAGCCATGGATGTTGCTCTGAGCATTTCAGAAGGATTGGCCAGAGTAGTCCTAAGTGCTGAGATCAATGGAGAAGTTTGGGATCTCAATAGACCCATAAATGAAGATGCGAATTTGAGCTTGCTCAAATGGGATGATGAAGGAGGGAAGTATGCATTTTGGCATAGTTCGGCGCATTTATTGGCCGAAGCACTTGAATCTCTCTACCCAGGAATTAAACTTGGGATTGGGCCTCCAATAGAGAACGGATTTTACTATGACATTGACTTTGGAGACCATCATTTTTCTTCGGATGAGTTTGCCAAGGTAGAACAGAAGATGAATGAGCTTGCCAAACAGGCAAACACCTATGTTAGAGAAGAGGTGAGTAAAGAAAAGGCAATATCCTATTTCAAAGAGAAAGAAGATCCGTATAAATTGGAATTGCTTGAAGATTTGGAAGATGGAACCATTACATTCTATCATCAGGGGAACTTCACAGATTTATGTAGAGGGCCTCATATCCCAGACACTTCAAAGATTAAAGCTGTTAAGCTATTGAACGTAGCCGCAGCCTATTGGAGAGGGAATGAGAACAACACTTCCCTAACAAGAATTTATGGAGTTTCATTTCCCAAAGCTGGTCTATTAAAAGAGCATTTGCATCTCTTAGAGGAAGCTAAAAAGAGAGATCATAGAAAACTGGGTAAAGAGCTTGAGTTATTTACATTCTCTGAAAAAGTAGGAGCGGGTTTGCCATTGTGGTTGCCAAAAGGAACAGCAATTAGAGAAAGATTAGAGCGTTTCATGAGACAGGCTCAGATTGAAAGAGGATATCAGCAAGTTGTTACTCCACATATTGGCAAGAAAGAACTATATGTGACTTCCGGTCATTATGAGAAGTATGGACAGGATTCCTTTCAACCCATCAAAACTCCTCATGAAGATGAAGAGTTTCTGTTGAAACCTATGAACTGCCCACATCATTGTGAAGTATATAAGTTTAAACCAAAATCTTATAGAGAATTGCCTCTTAGGATTGCTGAATTCGGCACGGTTTATCGTTATGAACAAAGCGGAGAGTTGAACGGCTTAACAAGAGTTAGAGGCTTTACTCAGGACGATGCTCATATCTTTTGTACTCCAGATCAGTTGAAGGATGAATTTGTAGATGTGATTGATTTGGTAATGCACGTGTTTCAAAAGCTTGGCTTTGAAAAGTTCACAGCACAAATTTCACTTAGAGATAAAGAGAATAGAGACAAGTATATAGGCTCTGATGAGAATTGGGAAAAAGCAGAGAAAGCAATTGTTGATGCCGTAGCTGGCAGAGACTTAGAAACTGTGACCGAATATGGAGAAGCAGCTTTCTACGGACCAAAGTTAGACTTCATGGTGAAAGATGCATTGGGCAGAGCTTGGCAGTTGGGTACCATACAAGTGGATTACAACTTACCAGATCGATTTGAGTTGGAATATGTTGGTGCGGATAATGAAAAACACAGACCCGTAATGATACATAGAGCACCATTCGGTTCTATGGAGCGATTTATTGGTATTTTAATTGAACATACTGCAGGTAATTTTCCGTTGTGGTTAAGCCCCGATCAGATAGCTATATTGCCTATAAGTGAAAAGTACCACGATTATGCTGACCAGCTTTTAAAATATCTAAATAATAACGATATTCGCGGCCTTGTTGACGAAAGGGCTGAGAAAATCGGTCGTAAAATTCGAGATGCAGAGGTTTCTAAAATTCCATTAATGCTAATTATTGGAGAGCAAGAGGCTGAAAATCAAGAGGTTTCCGTAAGAGTACATGGAAAAGGAGATGTTGGCAAGTATAGTCTGCAAGGGTTTGTAGACTATTTTAATGATTTGTTAAACGAATAGCGTTTTTGAAGAAAAAGAAAAGAAAGTTTAGAGGTCGGGTAAGAGATCCGCACAAAATTAACCAGTACATTAAAGCTGATCCGATTAGATTAGTTGGCGAAAATGTAGAGCAAGGCATATTTGACTTGTCAAAAGCTTTAGCTATGGCTAAGGAACAGGAACTAGACCTCGTTGAGATTTCTCCAAAAGCACAGCCTCCGGTATGTAAGATCATAGACTACAGAAAGTTTCTTTATGATCAGAAAAAGAAGGCCAAAGAGATGAAGGCTAATTCAGCCAAAACAGATATTAAAGAAATCCGTTTTGGTCCGAATACAGACGAGCACGATGTGAATTTTAAGCTAAAACACGCTGAAAAATTCTTGTCGGAAGGACATAAAGTAAGGGCATATGTATTCTTCAGAGGAAGAAGCATAGTTTTTAAAGAAAGAGGAGAGCTGTTATTGCTCAAGTTTGCTGAGAGATTACAGGATGCTGCCAAGTTAGAGCAGCTACCTAAAATGGAAGGCAAGAAAATGATTATTGTTTTAGCACCAAAGTAAAATAGAGATGCCAAAAGTAAAAACTAAATCCAGTGCCAAAAAACGTTTTAAAGTAACGGGTTCTGGAAAGATTAAGAGGAAGCATGCATTTAAGAATCACATTCTTACTAAGAAGTCAAAGAAGCAGAAATTAGCGCTTCGCCATGACGGTTTAGTACATGATGCTGATTTGAACAATGTTAAACAAATGTTGCACCTCAGAAAGTAATGTCGCTAGCATGCGAATAAGTTTAATTATTCGGGCTTAAGATTAGTCATAAGACTAACGCCTTGTTTAAAGAAAAAAGAAAATGCCAAGATCAGTAAACGCAGTAGCCTCAAGAAGGCGAAGAAAGAAAATGATGAAGCACGCCAAAGGGTACTTTGGCCGCAGAAAGAATGTCTGGACAGTAGCAAAGAATGCCGTAGAAAAAGGATGGCAATACGCTTACAGAGACAGAAAAGTAAAGAAAAGAAACTTTAGAGCACTTTGGATTATGAGAATTAACGCCGCTTCAAGAGAGCACGGTATGAGCTATTCTCAATTCATGGGAGCTGTTAATAAGAACGGAATCGAATTGAACCGTAAAGTATTAGCAGACTTAGCCATGAACCATCCTCAAGCATTTGCTGAAGTGGTGAAGAAAGTAAAATAGAATCTAAACAAATACTTAAAAGTCCCGGCCATATGGTCGGGACTTTTTTATGCTTTTTTATTTAACCAATTGTGAATTAGATAATCTAATCCAAATCTGCCGGAGCCAAGTATCATCACATAAATGCTAATCCAAAGGAAAGCCAGTGATCCCAATTTATCGTGTAGAGGGTCTGCCCAATGCACAGACAAAGCAACCAGCATAGTAAAGAAGATTAAGAATGCGTTGAGTCGTGTTTTAAATCCAATAGCCATAAGTATTCCACTTACTGCTTCTGCAAATCCAGCAAGCCATGCAAACAGAAGCGGAGCTGCACTAAAAATTAAATCACTTTCGGCTATATAGTCTACAAAACCATCAGAGACTTGAAAAAGACTCAAGTCTTTTTCTTTTGGTGACCAAGGCATGCCGAATTTGTTTAAGCCTATTCCAAAAGACAGCACAAGGCCCGCAGTAATTCTAGGTATGGCCAAGAGTAAATCCAATCCTAAGGATTGAATTTTAACTGAAGAGAATACAGCTAGAATGAAACTTTTGTTCACTTAGATTCTATGATAGTATTGAAAGGCGGGTACAGGTATAGGTGTAGTTGAACCATCATAGAAGAAGGCTGGGAACCCAAATTGTAAGGCTCTGTTCTTTTTTAAATCAAATCTTAAACTTGGTATAATGAAACCTGCTAATTGTTCATCAGCCTCAGAAGGAGGGGCTAAAGTGGTTTCAACAATTATACTAAGACGATTAGATACTTTTGCCATGCCACCAAAATTTACAATTCCACGTGAATGTGATTCCCCATCAGCACCAAAAGCAGCGAATCCACCTCCTATGTTGATGTTAGCATTTGGATTGCCAAATGTCAATGCGGCATTTGGATACACCATATAGATATCTGGTGCGGCCCAAGACAAGGTTCCTGCCCATGCTCCAACCGAGGCATATACGTTTTCCTTCTCGGTTAAGGGAATAGAATATTTAAATTTTCCAATAATCGGAATACCTATTATGGAGGTCATAAAACTGAGGCTAATGTTGTCATTTACTCCAAAATTAAATTCTGGAAGTAGATAATTCCATTGGGCATATGAATTGCCTTTTTTAATAGGAAAGGCATTGCTAGTAAATGAATATACGGTTGGATAACTTTCAGATTTAATAATGTCACCATTGGGAGCAATATCAGATGATTTAACTTCTTTTATTGATTTCACCTCATGCATAGGTATATAAATATCACCCACTTCTTCAGTTCTTAGCAAAATTTCTCTAGCATCTTTGGAGACTATAGTTCCAACGTATTCTGTGCCGTCATTTTTAATTACGAGGTAGGTTTTGCTAGAATCTGTTTCTTGCGCCAATACATGATTGCTCAGTCCACAAAATGCAGCCATTAAGGCTATTAGTATTATTCGTTTCATAGGGTTGTATTTGTTGCAAAGTTATAAAAAGCCATTTGAGTTTATCCCCAAGCTTAGCACATAAGTATTTAGTTCTCAGGTTCTAGCTTGTCTAGGAATCTGGTTACCGTTCTTGGGCTTGCGGTTCTGATTCTAAATCTACCTTTTGACAATTTAGGCCCCTGTTCTAATATGATGTCATTAAATTCCTTGTCAGTTGAATAGACATTCAAAGAGCCCAAATAGTAATCTATATAGAACCAATCGTATTTGGAGATTTCAATGAACATGGTATATCTGGTGCCACTTCTTCTTTTTATGACCTGTATTCTAGCATCGATCTGTTTGTTGATTTGCTTACCGTTAACCGTAGCTATTTGTATGGGCTCGAAAGATACAAATGACCTTCTATACGGAGAATAGTGCAAGCTAGCTTTGGAAATCAACAGGTTTGAATTAAGATCACCAATAGGATTAATCTCCCCAAGAGCTTGCTTGCCTAATGCATTGTCTAGTTTTCTATCACCTACTAATTCCGCTACCGCATGAGTAGTAAATGTATTATCGTGTTCAGCATCGGGATTGCCTTCTGCATTGGCCTCCAATACAGCCACCATTCTATCCCAGCAACCATCTGGCAACTCAATATTTAGAGCAATTAGCATGTCAATGATAAAGCTTGTGTCAGAAGGGCTCTTATATACCTGACCGGCAGATAGACCGCTAAAGTGATCATCAACCTTAAGTCCAAAGTCAATCATACCTTCTGAATACACTAAACCTGTGGCATCATTAAAAGATAAGTAGCTACCTCTGGGAGAACCATCAAACAATTTAAGCGAGTCTCCTACATAGAAGGTTTGTTCAGCCTCGTTGTAATAAAACACTCCTGTATCCTTGGTTAAATCCGCATCTGCATAGCTTCTCTTATAATTAAAGAAAGCGGGATACACATGAGTAGAGTCATTGGCTATACTTACAGATGCAAAGGTTTTTCTTCTATCCGGGTTTCTCAAATCATAGGCCGGTACAATCACCCTTGCAGGGTCTGGTTGATCTCTGTACCTAAACCAATCACTTGGGTATTGAGTAAAGGAATGCAATGGTTTTACATAACCCTCAAACCTTAAGAATTCTTCAGTACTCTTTAAATGAGCGTATCCTTTATATGCGATTTTAGGACTTACGGTAAAGCCTAAGCTATCTTTCACATAACCTTTGGCAAAAACAGTGGAATCCTCTTTTACCCAAATTTCTTTGAACTCTATTGATTGACCTGTAGCATGCTTATCTTTAAACACATAAGATCCTTTTCCACCTATATCATAGCGCCCTCTTATCTTAAGTCTGGCATCATATATTTCATGGAAATTATTCTCTCTAGAAGCGATTAATCTAGCCTGCTCTAATGGACGCATATCCGCATCTTCTTCTATGCTCACCTTTCCATCATGAGGAAATGCACGGCTGTCTGCTACATCTATATAAGGCACATTTTCAGCATGTATAACCCCTTCAACCATGTCGAATACAGCTTTATCACTCAAGAACATGAGACCGTCTTGACTGCCTTTACCACTCTTGAAATAAGATTGACTGCTCGCAAGCAATGGGCCCTTGTCTAGCGTGATTGTTTTGGCGTCCATATCCCATGTATATTCATCCATGCTAGATGCATATGCATTGAATGGGAAATGGGTCAATTGTCCTTTTTCATTTGCTTTAAATTCACCAATTCTGGTGTTGAAGTTCACATGAGATTCCACATTATAAGATGCAAATGCAATCTTCTCATTGTCTATACTTCCAATTTGAATTTCAGACTCTTCCGCATCTACCTCATTAGGTTTATACTTTATGTCTTTAGATTTCAAAGTGGCATCTTCAAAGGCCAAGACACCATTGCCAGCCAATTGTTTTGAGGTCTGAATTAAATTACCCGTAAATCTCTGATTGTCTCTTAATACAGCTACATCATGGCCATTTGTATTTATGAACATGCTGTCGCTTTTTGGATGCCATCTTGTATAAACATCTTGAGCTTGTACGTTGGGGAATATGGCGTTCTCTCTTATACTATAGCTCTCGGCAAGAGCCATGGTGCTATCAGGGAGTAATATTATATCTTGAGAGGAAATCTCGGCTCCAGCAAACTGAATTTCACCTTTGGCTTTAAATCCTTCTTCACTAAGTTTAATATCAATATCTCCATGGCCCAAACCTCCGTACATTGGATAACCTTCAGGAGGGCTCGCTCTCTCAAAACCAAGGGAATAGTCATCCATAATCTTGGCTTCAAACCTGAATTCTGGTATAATTCCTGCAGACACAAAAGATCCTGGGAATGTTAATCCGTCAGTAGTGAAATTATCTAAACTGTCTATTCGGAAAGGATCCACTGCAAAATGGAATTCATCCTTATGGTAGGCACCATTAAAGAGATCCGGTTTGTCATAAGCAATTTTGGCACCTTTTCTACTGGTGAAAATTGGGTATTCAGGATAATCCTGCAATCCGCTTTTGTTGTTCTTATTATCAATTTCAAGTGTTCCGTTTATATCTCTCAATACAGATTTAACCGCTACTAACTGGTTCTTACCTGTAAAATCTGGGGTATAGATTCTCATAGAGTCTATATGGTCAGAGTTTATATCGAAATCATAATAGTCAAACTCAAAAGCTCTCGAATAGAAATCAAATTTACCTGCAGTAACTCTTCCACCAAACTCCATTCTTCTTTTGCTTTTCAAGACCACTTTTTGGTCATGAGGGAATGCATAAACACTTTGACTATCGCTAAATCTAAAGGCGCGAACACCTTCTACCACTAAATTGTTATTGATGAGATTCAAGAAACTGTTAGACCGAGCCGCAATCACAGATCTCAATCGGATCACATCATAATCTGCCAACTCCATATGAGAAAGAACAGCGTGGTCTAGTTTTCTTCTTACCTTAATTGAATCTGTTTGAGGATTGAAAAATATATATCCTAAATCAGCTAACTCAATAATTTGAGGTTTGAGATAAGTCTCTTTGCTGCCCATCCAATACGCATATTCCGAGAATGTGAATTCCCTTGCTCGCATTTGAATAACATAATCTCTCATCTTTGACAAAGGATGATAAGCCAACATACCTCTAGAAATTCGCTCATAACGCACCTCTTTATAAAAGTCCCTAGATTCAATAATAGCGGCACTTTCATTTACGGACATATCAAAGTCTATCTTGGGTTGCTCTAGATCCCATAAGACCCGATCAACAAAAATTTCTACCTGATGATCGTTATCAAAGAAAGGTGCTTTCATCAAACCTTCATCTCCTCTAGTAATGAGTAATAATTTGTTTTCTAAATTGAGATTGAAAATAACTTTTGGATGAAAAATGCTTCCACTGTCTGTTAGTATTGTGAGCTCTGTAGCTAGAGAAGTGATTTTATTTTCTTTTAGGCTGAAGTGAGTAGACCTAGCTTGAACTCTGAGAATACCCTGATAATAGATATCTATAACTGAAGGGACGTCTGCCGAACCTCTAGATATTATTTCTCTACCCTTCATAGCAAATCCACCTCTAAACTGAACTTGATCTTCTAAATATCTTCCAAGAACCATGTCTTGTTTATATGACGTGAACTGAGGAAAAGGAGATTTTTTAAGATTTTCAGGCTCTATTTCATCGGCACTAGATGCCCTATCTCTCAATGTTCCCAGTAATTCTTCTGTAAGAAAGTCTTTGTTGGTATAAAGCACACTATCAACATTCAATTCAGCTCTATTGAACTGCAATTGGTAGCTTCCCTGTATGTCGGCGTAAATGTTGTCTTTGCCAAATCCTACTCTTTCCCAAGTAACTCTACCTTTCTCACCTTCCCATTGATCCACATCTAAATAGTAGCTTCCTGAAGTATTGTAAATTACAATTTGATCTACTTGCGCTTGGCAAATAAGATCAATGTTTTCAAATGATATTCGAACTCTGTTTCCTTTAAAAGTGAAGAGGTAATTGCTATTGCTACTATACCAAGATTTAGTTTCAGATTGGTAAATCCTGTTATACATAAACAGGTTATTCGATGCTTTTAGTAAGGTGAGTAAGGTTTGATTTCCAGACTTTGCAGCTGGTCCAATAGCCTTCATCCAGTTATCATATTTTTCTACATCAACTGAATCTTTTCCTGCCATAACGGTCTCTTCCAAAAGCACAAAGTCAGCAACATCATGTTGGTTAATCAACATAGTGTTACATACCTTAATTACCACTCTTTGCTCTTCTTCTGGATAAGTTCCGTTAGACCATTTTTCAGTAAAGCGTTTTCTAACATCTTCATTCAAAGGAAGGGCTGAGGTGTTGAGATATTCGTTGAGTTCTACAATGAATACCTCAGGTTTTTTAGAAAAACTCCTGGGCTGGGTCCAAGCCATAATGGCAAGACACATAAAGGCAAAAATGAAAACTGCTCTTTTTCTCATATTGGTTTTATAAAGGCCAACTGTAACCATTCCCCATTTGAGGTATGGTTAATTAATTTCAAATTCAATGCCTCAGCTACAGTTTGCGCTTCTTTCAGGTCGTTTTCAAGAAGACCACACAGAATCAAAGTCCCGCTAGTACTCAATTTAGCAGCAAATTGAGGTAAAAGTGAGAGGTTGATGTTCTTAACAATATTACTGAGAATAATGTCAAATGTTTTGGTCACTTGTTCTAGATTTTCAGCCTGAAGAATATTAACGTTAGGTGTTACATTTAATTGCACGTTTTCCTTACAGTTTACAATTGAATTGATATCATAATCTATAGCATCTACCGATTTTGCTCCCAACTGCATGGCCATAATGGCTAAAATTCCACTGCCACAACCCATATCTAACACTGTTGCTCCTTTAAAGTCTTGCCTCAGCATTGCTCTCAGCATTAGTTGTGTTGTTCCGTGATGTCCCGTACCAAATGCCATTTTTGGGTGGATAATCAATTCGTATTCTAAGCCTTTTGATTTATGGAATGGAGCTCTGATTTGTATACGGTCGTCTATGATAGTTTCATGAAAGTTTGATTCCCATAATTCATTCCAGTTTTGATCCTCGCTTTGGTATTCTTTATCTATGGTCAGTCCAATGGATTGGATTAGAGATTTAGAATCTTCAGCTGCATACTGCCTTGAGTCTACATAAGCAACCAATATTCCATCCTCATAAGAAGTGCCGGCGTAGCCCTTGTCCAATAGTACAGCAGAGGCCAATTCCGCTTCTTGATCATTGCATTTTATATGGATGCTGTGATAGGACAATTTGTTTTGCAAGTATAAATTGCGAAGAGATTGAGTACTCCCAAACTTCTTAACATTTCAAAAGCAGAAAAGGCCATGCAAGAGGCTTTGCAGTGGTATGAGAATAGGCATTGGGAAATGTTTGAATTCCAGAAAAAATGTCTTGAGCATTATATGATGGGTGAAAGTGGAATGCTCAATGCCCCAACCGGAATGGGTAAAACATTTGCACTTTCTATTCCATTCTTACTGGAGCATAAACTGGCAGCGAAACCTAAAAAAGGACTCAAGGCATTATGGATTACACCTCTAAGGGCCTTGTCTGTAGATATTAGAAATGCCATTCAGGAAGCTTCAGATGAGTTAAATGTAGGTTGGAGAATAGAAAGGAGAAGCGGAGACGTATCTGCATCAACTAAAAAAGCACAATTGGTTCACGCTCCAGACTGCCTCATAACAACACCAGAAAGCGTTCATCTCTTATTGGCTACCAAGGGTTATGAGCGTTTCTTTAAAAATTTGGAAGTGGTTATTGTAGATGAATGGCATGAATTGCTTTCATCAAAAAGAGGAGTACAAGTGGAACTGGCTTTAAGTAGACTAAAATCTATTAGACCTGACCTTAAGATATGGGGCATCTCCGCTACCATTGGCAATATGGAAGAGGCAATGAAAGTTTTATTGGGTTCAGATCAAGCTAAGAATGCTAAACATGTAATCTCTGAACGCAAGAAGGAATTGGAATTTCATACCATGATTCCCAAAGAAATTGATCGGTTTCCATGGTCTGGGCATTTAGGCATACGTATGCTAAAAGACACCCTCCCCATTATAGAAGCAAATAGCTCTACCATATTGTTTACAAATACACGCTCGCAGGCTGAGATTTGGTATAGCAGGCTTATAGACGAATGCCCTGAATTGATTGGAGAAATTGCAATGCATCACGGTAGCCTTGATAAAGAATTGAGAAAATGGGTAGAAGAGGCTCTGCATGCAGGCAGACTGAAGGCAGTGGTATCAACGAGCAGTTTAGATTTGGGAGTAGACTTTAGACCTGTATCTGCGGTTATTCAAATTGGAAGCCCCAAGGGTATAGCCAGATTTGTTCAAAGGGCTGGAAGAAGTGGTCATTCTCCTTATGAAAAAAGCAAGGTGTATTTCTTGCCTACCAATTCAATGGAAATTATTGAGTCTTTAGCTCTAAAAAGTGCGGTTGAAAACCATTTTGTTGAAAGTAGAATACCTGTGATTAGAGCATTTGATTTACTCATACAGTATATGGTGAGTCTTGCTGTTTCAGATGGTTTTAAAGAAAAGGAACTCTATGAAGAGGTGAGATCTACTCATTGCTATTCTACCTTATCAAAAGATGAATGGATGAATTTGTGCCAGTTCATAACTCAAGGAGGAGAGAGTCTTCAAGCATATGAAGAATTCAATAAGGTGGAAGTGGTGGATGGCTTATACCGGGTTTTAGATAGAAGAATAGCACGAAGGCATCGTCTTTCCATGGGAACTATAGTTGGCGATACAGCTATGAAAGTGAGTTATCAAAATGGACGACGCATTGGAACTATTGAGGAGTATTTCATTTCCAGAATGAATATTGGAGACTGTTTTTCCTTTGCTGGGCAAACACTGGAATTGATTCAGGTTAAAGGATTTACAGCTTATGTTAAACCTGCGCGAGCTAAAAAAGTTGCTATTCCAAGTTGGCAGGGAGGGCGCATGAGCTTGAGTTCTGAAATTTCAGAAGTAATTAGATTGGAAATTGGTAAGTTGAATGAAGGCACAAGTCCTGAGCACATCAGTTTAAAACCTTTATTAAGTATACAAACTCAGCTTTCGCGTATACCTAAATCCGATGAACTTCTCATCGAAAGTTTCAAGGATGAGGAAGGCCATCATGTTTTTGTTTACCCATTCGAAGGAAGAATGGTGAATGAGGGTTTAGCGCTTCTAATGGCATATAGAATTAGTCAACATAAGAGAATTACCCTATCAGTAGCCATGAATGATTACGGTTTTGAATTATTGAGTGATCAAGAAATACCTCTTGAGGAAGCTTTAGAACAGGATGTTTTTACCAATGAGAATTTGCTGTCAGATGTGCAAGCTAGCTGCAATTTAAGTGAAATGGGCAGGAGGAAATTCAGAGATATAGCAGTGATTTCAGGCTTAACTTTCAGGGGGTATCCTGGGAAACTGCAAAAGGAAAGGCATTTACAGTCTTCTGCTTCACTTTTTTACGATGTTTTTAATGACTATGACCGTGACAATCTCTTATTACAACAGGCCTATGAAGAGGTGCTTTATCAAGAGCTTGATTCAGAAAGACTTAAACATGCACTGGATAGAATCCAGTCTCAAAAAATTATGTTAGAAGAGCTTGAGGAGATTAGTCCATTTGCTTTTCCAATTATGGTAGATAGACTTAGAGAGGGTTTAAGCAACGAAAGAATAGAAGACCGGGTAAATAAAATTCTAGCTGATATTTTGGAATAAACTTTATTCTCTACTTTACAGTGTCGCTAATTGTTGCACTCATAGATGCAGGGAATGTGACAATAGTAATTCTTTTAAGAGCTAACATGGGGTCCGTTTGCCATGGGCATCTTTCAAGAATACTCAGTAACAGCGCCACCAACAGAAATGCTGTTCCGTAGGTTATTATCACACGCTTGATGTAGTTAAACTCATGCCCTTTGAAATGATATCTATAAAAGTTATAGTACACAAAAAGTGCAACAAAAGTGAATGAGAGAAGTCCTAGGAGTAAAACATTTATAAAAGGGAGTTCCTCACCTAAAGCCCAAGATTCTTCTGTATATGCAATTGGAATTGCTAAGATGGTGGAACCAACAATCACCTGAAGAAAATCTCTCGCTTTAAATTCTACTGAAAGCGGATGAGTAATGTAATGCACAAACTTACCAGCCTGGTCATACAATGGAGTAACCTTATGCAAGTATCCACCTAATCTCTTGATGATTGGCTTGTCTTTCGTGCCGTGATTTTCCATAGAGATGTTAAATGTAAGGATTCTCAAACTTTTTGAAACTATGGGCTCTTAAAAACACATAACTTTGCTCGCAATGAAATTGACCTTGAATCGTCCTTTATTGGTGTTTGATTTAGAAACTACAGGAATTAATGTTTCTCAAGACAGAATTGTGGAACTATACGCCATAAAAATTCAACCAGACGGTAGTGAAGAGCATATACATCAATACTTTAATCCAACCATTCCAATTCCCATTCAGGCTTCTGAAATTCATGGTATCTACGATAAAGATGTAGCAGATAAACCCACATTTGCTCAAAAAGCCAAGGAGCTTGATCAGTTCATGATCAATTGTGATTTTGGTGGTTTTAATAGTAACCGTTTTGACTTTCCCCTATTAGTGGAAGAGTTTTACAGAGCAGGAGTAGATTTTGAAATTGAGAATCGAAAATTTATTGATGCACAACGCATCTTTCATCGCATGGAACCTCGAAACTTAACCGCTGCCTATAAGTTTTACTGCAATAAGCAATTGATAGATGCACATTCGGCCAAAGCAGATACAGTTGCAACTTGGGAGATAATTAAGTCTCAAGTAGATCACTATGACGAATTGGAACCCAACATTGATTACCTAAATGAGTTTTCTGGAAATAGCGAGTTCATGGATTTTGCAACTAGAATTAAAAGAGGACCAAATAATGAACCCATCTTTAATTTTGGAAAATTCAAAGGGCAGAATGTGGCTGAAATATTTAAACTAGATAGCGGTTACTACCACTGGATGATGAAAGGGGATTTTGCTGAAAATACCAAAAGGGTCATTACTAGAATAATGCTTTCTACTAAAGAATCCTGAATTTAACATCTCTAACCAAAGTTTAAGTTTATTTGCCAAATGGAATTAGCAGACCATCACAGTATAGATCGTTTAGCCGAGATTTTGAGGAGCGGAGAAAATGTAATTTTATCTTCAAAAGCTAGGAAGTCAATAGAAGATTGTCATTCCTATCTTATGGGTAAGATTAATAAGCACGACAAAGCAATTTATGGCATCAATACTGGATTTGGTTCTTTGTATAATAAAGAGATAAACAAAGATGATCTCATTCAACTTCAGATAAATTTATTGCGTTCTCATGCTTGTGGTATGGGTGATGAAGTACCCAAGGAGATTGTTAGGATAATGCTACTGCTCAAAGCCCAATCTCTATCTTATGGTCACTCTGGAGTACAGTTGAGTACCGTAGAAAAGCTATTGGAGTTGTACAATAGCAACGTATTACCAGTAGTATTCGAACAGGGAAGTTTAGGCGCCTCTGGCGATCTAGCTCCTCTAGCTCATCTGGCTTTGCCTTTAATTGGAGAAGGAGAAGTGTGGGATGATGG
Source organism: Bacteroidia bacterium (assembly GCA_049115575.1). Classification (GTDB taxonomy): domain Bacteria; phylum Bacteroidota; class Bacteroidia; order NS11-12g; family UBA9320; genus JAHEKB01. The sequence goes on from JAGDZU010000001.1 coordinate 178,659, forward strand.
TGTTAAAAAGGGTGCTTCTCATGTAGTAAGAGAGCCTGTTTCGCTGGGGCCTAAAGAAGGTCTAGCGCTCATTAATGGTACTCAGTTCATGCAAGCCTACGGAGTTCATTGTATAATTAAAGCACAAAAGCTCCTTGATTGGGCAGATAAGCTCGCAGCAATGAGCCTTGATGCATATAATGGTAGAATAGAGCCATTTATGACTCATAGTCACAGAATTAGAGCGCATAAAGGTCAGGTTGAAACAGCACTCAACATCAGTGAGATTTTAGAAGGGAGCGAAATAATCGTTCAAGAAAAACAACATGTGCAGGATCCTTATTCGTTTAGATGTGTTCCACAAGTGCATGGTGCTTCTAAAGACGCCTTAGATCATGTGGTTCAAACATTTGAAACGGAGATTAATAGTGTAACAGATAACCCTAATGTTTTTCCTGATGAGGATCTGATTCTCAGTGCTGGGAATTTTCACGGACAACCATTGGCATTGCAACTTGACTTCTTAGCGATAGCTATGGCTGAAATAGGTAGCATATCTGAAAGAAGAGTGTATAGATTGCTAGAAGGTAAGAGGGAGTTGCCCCATTTCCTTACAGCCAATGCTGGGCTCCAAAGTGGACTCATGATTGCCCAATATTCCGCCGCAAGCATAGTAAGCCAGAACAAACAATTTTGCACTCCATCTAGTGTAGATACTATTGAAAGCAGTAATGGTCAAGAAGATCATGTAAGTATGGGCGCCAATGCAGCTGTCAAATGCTTAAAAGTGATAGAGAACGTAGAAAAGATTTTAGCCGTTGAATTGTTAGCTGCAACCAAAGGGCTTGAGTTTAGAAGACCACTTAAATCTTCGTCCATTATTGAGTCCATTAAAAGACAAGTTGAGGAAACTTGCAACACAACAGATGAAGACATACAATTATCTTTGGAGCTTGATAAGTTAGTAAGACTTATCCGAGCGTAAAATGAAAAAGTTTATACTAATTTTAGTTGTACTAGTGGTAGCATTATTTGCAACCAACCCCAGTATTGATCAGTTTTATCAAAAAGCCCTTCGAGCAGAAATGAACATGGGCGATGAATGGTTCTCTAAAGCCAAGTATGCGCTAATAGAGACTAAATACAACTATGAGAACTATTATGTGGTAGGGCTTATGCGCAATGAAATCACAGATGAGGTTCAATATATTGGACTGTTCAACCAGGTTCTAAAAATTAAATAAGCATTTCTCCACCGTAGTAGGCGATTTAGCAACACCTCATTAGATTTGCACCCTTATGAGTACGGAATCGAATAAAAGGGTGATAAGAGCTCCGCATGGTACGGAACTAAACACGAAAGGATGGGTTCAAGAAGGAGCATTGAGAATGCTTATGAATAATTTGGATCCTGAAGTTGCGGAAAGACCTGAAGATCTTATAGTTTACGGTGGCACTGGAAAGGCTGCAAGAAATTGGGAATCATACGATCTGATTGTTAAAGCTCTAAAAGATATTCATGAAGAGGAGACTCTACTTGTTCAAAGCGGAAAACCTATTGGTATACTACCAACTCATAAGGATGCCCCAAGAGTTATAATAGCAAATTCACATTTGGTTCCACATTGGGCAACTTATGAAAACTTCAAAGATTTAGAAGATAAAGGCCTCATTATGTATGGGCAAATGACTGCAGGTAGCTGGATATACATCGGCTCTCAAGGAATAGTTCAAGGTACTTATGAAACTTTTGCAGAGGCCGCACGTCAACATTTCGGAGGAAGTCTAAAAGGCACCTTATCTGTTACTGCTGGGTTAGGAGGAATGGGTGGCGCTCAACCATTGGCAGTTACCATGAATGAGGGAGTGTGTTTAGCTGCCGAGATGGAGGTGTGGAGAATTGAGAAAAGACTAGAAACGCGTTACTGCGACTTGATGATATCAGATTTAGATGAAGCCATTGATAGAGCACTGGAAGCCAAATCAAATGAAGAAGGGATATCAATCGCTTGGCCAGGAAATGCTGTTGACTTATTAGCACGTCTAAAGGAGAGAAACATTATCCCTGAACTCTTAACAGATCAAACATCTGCACACGATCCTTTGGTTGGTTATTTTCCAGAAAACTTAAGTGTTAGTGAGGCAAAAGAATTAAGAGACAATAATCCAGACCGATATATAGAATTGAGCTATGCTACCATGGCTAAACATGTTGAACTCATGCTAGATTTTCAAAAGCTTGGTTCTATCACATTTGATTATGGAAATAATTTAAGAGGAAGAGCCTTAGAGCATGGAGTTAAAAATGCATTTGACTTTCCCGGTTTTGTTCCAGCATTTATTAGACCACAATTCTGCGAGGGAAGAGGACCATTCAGGTGGGCTGCTTTAAGTGGTGATCCTGAAGATATATATGAAACTGATCGCTTAATACTTGAGTTGTTTCCTGAAGATGAGGGTCTTAGAAGATGGATTGAAATGGCTCAGGAACGCATTGAATTTCAAGGATTACCTTCAAGAATTTGTTGGCTGGGGCAGGGTGAGAGAGAGAAAGCTGGTTTGGCATTTAATAGATTGGTGGCTGAAGGAAAAGTTAAAGCACCTATCGTCATTGGTAGGGATCATCTAGATACGGGTTCGGTGGCTTCTCCAAACAGGGAAACGGAAGCTATGAAAGACGGAAGTGACGCCATTGCAGACTGGCCATTGTTGAATGCCTTAATTAATACGGCTGGAGGTGCAAGTTGGGTGAGTCTTCACCACGGTGGAGGAGTCGGAATTGGCTATAGCATACATGCAGGCATGGTAATAGTCGCAGACGGAACCGATGATGCACATGCAAGAATAAAACGAGTTTTGCACAACGATCCGGCCATGGGTGTATTGAGACATATGGATGCGGGTTATGATATAGCAAAAGATACTGCGAGAGCGCATCGTTTAGACATTAAGGAACGTCTCAAATAAAAAAAGGAATAATAAGAGCGCTTATGCGGTCTAATAGCAAATGAAGTATTTTTATACGATCGGTTTTTTGCTGATTTCAATTGTTGGTTTCAGTCAAAACACTGGCACTGCCAAGCTTTCAGGTGGTGTAGCGGATAGTGCAAGTGGAAATGCATTGCCAGGGGCAAGTGTAACGCTGCTTAAAGGTGATGTGCTAGTAGCAGGTACTATAGCAGAATCTTTGGGAGCTTATCATTTTAAAGATGTTGAAGTAGGAGAGTATACCCTTAAAGTTAAAATGATCGGGTATAGGACTTTGAGCCTTGAGGTTAATCTTCAAAATGACATGGTTTTAGGAACCTTGTTTTTGGTGCAGTCCACATCTGAAATAGATGGAATTGAAGTACAAGGCCAAATAGCTATAGGTGAAAATAGAGGAGATACTTCAGAGTATAATTCAAGAGCATTTAAAACTCATCAGAATGCAAGCGCACAAGATCTACTTGAGAAAATGCCCGGCGTTAGGAATGACAATGGAACTATAAAAGCAGAAGGTGAAAATGTGCAGCAGGTATTGGTAGACGGCAAGCCCTTTTTTGGGCAGGATGTAAATACTGCTCTAGGAGTACTTCCGGCGGAGGTCGTAGACAAGATTCAAATTTTTGACGATCAAAGTGAGCAATCCAAGGCCAGTGGAGTTGATGATGGCACCAGAATTAAAACGGTGAACATAGTCACTAAGATTAACATGAGAAACGGCGAGTTCGGCAAGGTTTATGCCGGAGGGGGAACGGATGAGCGTTATGCCGCAGGTACAAATATTAATGTATTTAGAGGCGACCAGAGATTCAGCATTCTGGGTCAGGTTAACAACATCAATATGCAGAATTTTTCTACCTCTGACCTTTTGGGTGTAGTGGCGGATAATTCTGGAGGAAGGCACCACAGAAGAGGTCCTGCTTTTATGCGCGGATTTTCCGTGGGCTCAGATGCTTCTGATTTTATGGTCAATCCTCAAAATGGGATAATTCAAACATTAGCAGGAGGGATAAACTATCAAGACCAGTGGTCAAAAAAATGGGAAGTGTCTTCGAGTTATTTCTACAACAGATCAAATACTACAGCAATCTCAGATCTGTATCAATTGTATTTCCTGTCTGAATTAGATGGCCAAGAGTACACTGAGAACAACGAGTCAACCTCTATTAATACCAATCACAGGTTCAATGCTAAGCTAACCTATAAATTATCAGAAAACGCCTCCTTTTTCATACTACCTTCACTTAGTGTTCAAACCAATGAAGGAGATGAAGTCACGGAATCTTTAACCTCAAGAGAAGGGGTAATGCTGTCTAGTGTAAATAGTTTGTTTAATAGTGACTATGAAGCATTCAACTGGAGTAATGACATTATGTTCCGACAGAAATTTGCCAAGGCTGGAAGAAGCTTGTTTGTAAGAGGTAAAGTGGGACAGCAAAATACCAGCGGCACATCAGATATGATTTCTGGCCCAAATTGGGTTGGCCCAATTTTGATAAATCAACAAGCTGACCTCTCCAAAGATGGCTTTGATTTGGTGGGTAGTATTATGTATTCAGAACCTATAGGTGACCAGGGTATGAATATGTTTTATACCTATGATATTACAAACAGCCAGAATAATTCAGATCAACTAACTGAAGACCTATTGGGTTCTGAAAGCGTTTTGGATTCCACTTTATCAAATAGATATAACAATGATTGGACAACTCATATGGTTGGAGCGGGAATTCGCAAATTCAATAAATCATTTGGCTTTGTATTGAGATTCAAGTATCAAATATCCAGCCTTATAAATGAGCAAAGCTTACCAGAAGAAGTAAACGTTAATAGGCAATTTAACAACATAATGCCTTTTGCTTTGATTAGAACCAGAGGAGATAATGGAGGAAGTGCGTTCTTAATGTATAGGACTTATGTAAGCGCTCCAAGCGCAAGTCAATTGCAATTGACCGTTGATAATTCTAACCCTTTATTGCTTTCAACAGGCAATGCCAGTCTCAAGCAGCAATTTACACATTACCTAAGATTGAGATACAAGAACTCTGATAAGACCAAATCAAAAGTCTTTTTTGCAGGTATTCGAGCTAATTTTAAAGAAAACTATATAGGAAATCAAAGTTTAATAGCACTTTCAGATACAGTCTTATCTGGTATAGATGTTCAGTCTGGTGCTCAATTGAGCTCACCTTTAAACTTAGCGGGATACTACAGCATTAGCAGTATGGTGAATTTCGGATTTCCAGTTAAAGCCTTGAAAAGCAATTTGAATATTGATCTTTCAAATACAGCTAGTAACATCCCATCCATGATTAATAATGAACTCAATAATACCTTGAGTTCACTTTATGAATTTGGAGTAGTCCTCAGCAGTAATATCAGTGAAAAATTGGATTTCACCATAAGTTCTAATTCTGGATATAGCTTAGTAAAGAGCGATATCAATGACAATTTATCAAACAATTACTTCATTCAGCGTTCAAGGATAAAACTAGATTGGGTCATGCCATGGGGAATCACTTTTAGATCTCAATTAGAACATCAACAGTATTTTGGTTTAACAGAAGGATTAGACAATACAGTTTTACTGTGGACTGCAGGTTTGGGTAAACAATTGTTCAAAGACAAACGTGGTGAAATTCAATTGAGTGTATTTGATATACTAGGTCAGAACAATCGAATAAGTCAGAATTTCTATTCAACCTATTACCAAGAAAGCACGAGTAATGTCTTAACTAGTTACACCATGCTCACATTTAGTTACAATCTGCGAAAGTTCCGAGAGGGTAAAATTCCCGACGAAACTGAAAATTCGAAGAGGCCAATGCATCATCATTAGCACACTGTATTGCTAAGGAATATGGTTATTTTAAGTTAACTGTATCTAAATCTACTATCTCTCCAAAATCCACATTTACACTACTAATCAAGCTATCTGAAACAGTTGTGTCTGTAGGGTTTATCCAAACATCATATGTGCCATCAAGACCACAAATCATGAAAAAACCATCGGGATTTGTTATGGATAAGATAGAATCATTATTGTTAATCACATAAACATATGAAGGTAAACTATCTGGTTGAACATAACCTTTGAGTTTTCCGTTTGTCGAGTCTGCAAATGTTCTAATTACAGGCTTTAGGCTGTATTGTCCATTTCCTTTTTCTACTACAGATTTACACGCATCAAAGTCAAGCCAGATATTGTAAGAGGTTCCTGCATCTAAATGCTGGTGTAAATTCAACTTCAAACCGCTTTGACTACCGGAAGGTATTTTAATGTCGTGATTAGTGCCATTTACAACAATTTCATTATTGTCTCCTAACAATAATCGAATCTGAGATATTGTACCTTCTGGCAATTCTGTGGTGCACAATAGTGTATCCAAGCCATTTGTTAATGTAAGTAAGTCATATACACCAGCATTGAATGGCAAAATGGACTCCCATCCGTTTGAATCCGAATGAATCTCCATACCCTCTATATCTATGTAAAGATGATCATAATCACAGGGTGCATCGGTTAGTCGGAATGATACTTGAGCAGTACTGGGCTTGACTGCATCTTTGCTACATGAATTCAATTCAAACGCAATCAAAGCAAAGGCTACAAGACTTATGGTAATAAATAATTGTCTTCTTCTCATAACGGTTTGTTAGGCTGCAAAGTTAAGGATGATTGTAGAACTGGCCATTGGAACCTATAAAGGCCAGAATACAACCAATAAGGATTGCAAAATGAAGAAGAGGATAAAAGGGATAATTAAATAACCCATAACGTCTCTTGCTTGTATTTTAATACCCTTTCCCATTACCGGTAGAACCAACAATAAGAAGAAAGGCTGTAATAGATTGCTCAAGCTTTCACCATAAGCTATAGACATAGAGGCTCTTGAGAACATAGCTGTTACTTCTGATTGAGGCAAACAAACAGATATCTCTTTGATAGTGTTGAGAATGCTGGGACCAACTACGGCAAATTCTCCTCCTGCAGAAGGTATGGCGAAATTCACAAATCCTCCCGTTAGATATGCAAAAAATGCGTAATTCTCTCTGGTGGCAAATGAGGCAAGTAAGTTTGCTAATTGCTCGCCCAGACCGGTATAAAGCATAATTCCCATTATACCAGCATAAAAGGGATATTGAAAAAGTATTCCAGAGATATTACTGCTAGATCTCTTCATGGATATAGCATATCGCATAGGTGTTTTATGTAAAAGCATGCCTACCATTAAAAAGATGAAAATCATGATATTGAAATTCAAATCAAATCCCTGGCTTGAGAAATGATAGATAATATAGGCGAGTCCCATAGCAACTATAAGAAGTTGCAGTATTGGATTGTTGTTAAGGAAATCTGAAACTGATTTCGAAGGCAGTTTTAAGCCATTGGCTTCTTCTGCTATGCTGGGTTCTAGAGTGTTTTCAACATTTACTTTAAGATCTTCAATTTGCTGATTTTCCTGGGTCTTAGGAATAAGGATTAGAATCATAATAGGTGCAAAAAGTAGAAACAGCCCTATCATGGCTATATTCAAGCTAGAGCCTAGTGTATATGAAGTTGGAATAGTTTCGGCTAAAACTCCAGCTTCAATAAGGTAATTATTCTTGGTGTTTAGAAGCAGTGGAATGGAGCTTGAAAAACCGGTAACCCAACTATTAATGCTAAAATATACGCAAGCCATTAAAAATGGATAATGCACTCCCTTCACTCTTTCTGCTAGTTCTCTTGCCAACACACAAGTGATGATAACCCAACCAAAACTTACCATACTCAGTATAATCCCAAGAAGTACAACAAAAAAGTAGACTTGTTTTGGACTATTGATATAGCTTGCCAATGAATCAATTCCCCTTCCAATTAATGGAGAAAGCGCTATGCTGTAGCCTGTAATGATTATTAGCACGATTTGCATTCCAAATTCAAGGAGGGTCCAAAATCCGTTGTACCAAGCTTTAATAATATCTAGTGGAGAGGCTGTTGTCCATCCCAATGCGGTAAAGGCAACAATGAGCGTGAGTACTATTGCAAATACAAAAGCATTAGGCATATACCTTTGAAAAATATCGGTGAATTTTTGCCCAATTTTGCTAACCATAGACTTGAATTTACGAGTATACGAATTATTCAGAAAGCAGCGTTTTTCAAGCTTAATATTTTGATTAATTAAAGTATTGGTATTTCATTTACTTTTTACGACTTTTGCGCCCCCGTTGAGCATAGGAGATTCAACGGATATAACAAAAAGTTATGGTTAGAATTAGATTACAACGACATGGTAGAAAGAAAAGACCTTTCTACTACATTGTGGCGGCGGATCAACGTGCTCCTAGAGACGGTCGATTTATTGAAAGAATTGGTTCATACAATCCAAACACCAATCCTGCAACAATTGATCTTGATCTAGATGCATCAGTGCGCTGGTTACAACAAGGTGCAGTACCAACTGACACTTGCAAGGCAATTTTATCTTACAGAGGAGCTATTTACAAAAACCACTTGTTAAAAGGGGTGAAAAAAGGAGCTTTGAGTGAAGAAGAAGCAAACAAGAAATTTGATGCTTGGTTAGAGCAAAAGAATGCTCAAATTGAATCAAAGCAGTCTAGTATTCAAGAGGCAGCGGCCAAACGTGCAGCTGAAGCTCACAAACGCGAAGAGGAAGTTAAGGTTGCTAGAGAAAAAGCAATTCTTGAGAAAAACTCACCCCTAGCTGAAGAGGTTGTGGAAGAGGTATCTGAAACTGTTGCTGAAGAGGCATCAGCAGAGGAAGCTCCAGAAGCAGTAGCAGAAGAAGCTCCAGAAGCGAAAGCAGAAGAGACTCCAGCAGAGGAAGCTCCAGAAGCAAAAGCAGAAGAGACTCCAGCAGAGGAAGCTCCAGAAGCCAAAGCAGAAGAGACTCCAGCAGAGGAAGCTCCAGAAGCAAAAGCAGAAGTGACTCCAGCAGAGGAAGCTCCAGAAGAAGCAGAAAAAGCAGAATAAATGATTCCAAAGGAGGAGTTGAGCTTAATTGGTTTCATTAAGCGTCCTCATGGAATTAAAGGAAATATCCAATTAGGTTTGGAAGAGGAAATCGCTCTGAATAAGGGCGATTTTCTTTTTTTAGAATTAGAAGGCCAATATATTCCTTACCCCATATTAGACATAAGCGAATCATCTGGTCAAGCTATAGTTCGTTTAGGTTTTCTTCAGGAGGTTGATAGCATCAAAGAGCTATCGGGTACATCTGTTTATTTCAAGAACAGTTCTGAAAACACACAGCCTCTAGCAGTTGTAACCTATCGTTTGATTGACGATAAACTTGGTGATTTAGGACAAGTAAAAGACATTTTACAATACCCACATCAACAAATGATATTGATTGATTATATGGGTAAAGAATGCTTAGTGCCAATGACTGAGGGAATTGTTCACAGTATTTCAGATGAGAACAAGGAGATATATTGTACCTTGCCAGAAGGTCTTTTAGAGTTATAATGATTCGCATAGACATCATATCCGTTCAACCTTCATTGCTTGAAAGTCCTTTAGGGCACAGCATAGTTCAGAGAGCCCAACAAAAAGGTTTGGTTGAAATATGTATACATGATTTAAAGGATTTTGGACAAGGCAAGCACAAACAGGTAGACGATTATGTGTATGGTGGGGGTGCGGGAATGGTTCTCATGGCAGAACCCGTGTTTAGGTGTATCGATTCCTTAAAATCCGAGAGAAACTACGACGAAGTTATTTATATGTGCCCAGACGGGGCATTGTTCCAGCAGAAGGAGGCTAATATCCTATCCTTGCAGAAAAACATCATCATTTTGTGCGGGCATTATAAAGGCATAGACCAGCGCATTAGAGATGAGATAATTACTAAAGAAATTTCAATTGGAGATTATGTGCTAAGTGGAGGAGAGCTGGCTGCATGCGTTCTTGTGGATTCCATATGCAGATTAGTTCCAGGTGTGATTTCAGATGAAGAATCTGCTTTAACGGATAGTTTCCAAGATCGAATGTTGGCTCCTCCGGTCTATACTAGACCTGCGGATTATAAAGGATTAAAAGTACCTGAAGTGCTGTTGAGTGGCAATTTCAAGAAGATTGATGAATGGCGTATGGAACAAGCTCTTAAGCTAACCAAAGAAAGAAGGCCAGATTTACTTGATGATGATTAACGATTGTCTGTGCGATATAACCCTTCGTTAATTCCAAGTTCAAGAACTTGATCCAACAAAGAATCTCTATCTACTGGTACTACACCTACTTGCTCGCAAACTAAGCCTCCAGCCAAATTTGCAATTTCGGCTGTAACTCTTGATGGTGTGTCTAATGCCACACAAAGTGCAGCAGCACTTAATGCCGAGTCTCCTGCTCCACTAACATCCACCACTTTACGTGGGTGAGCGGGAAAATGGATTGATTCGGATCTATTCACAATAAGAGCACCATCTTCTGACAAAGTGGTGAGGACTGAATCTGCATTCAAACTTTCTCTAAGATCGCTAGCCAATTTTCTAACCTCTGAAGTTTTATCCAATCTCGCTTTATTGTAGGCTTGTGCCATTTCCTTGCGATTTGGCTTAAACAAGCTTACGTTCTTGTACTCAAAGAAGTTCTTGAATTTTGGGTCAACTACAGTTTTGACTCCTTTCTTATTACAAAGTTCAACTACGTTCTTTATTAAACTGGCAGTTAGAAGTCCTTTGTTATAATCCTGCATAATCACCACATCTACCTTGTTTATAAAGTGTTTTACAGCTTCAAAAATGAGGCTCTCAACATTGCTATCTATTTCTTGAGTTTCTTCTTCATCAATTCGCAACATCTGGTGATTGTTACCGATGATTCGGGTTTTAACCGTGGTACCTCTATTGTAATCATTAATGAGACCGTCTATAGACATTTTGTTCTCCCTTAGCAATTGTTTAATGGTCTCTCCATCTCGGTCATTGCCTTTAAGAGTACATAATATAGGTTCTGCCCCAAGGGCTTTTATATTCAATGCCACATTAGCTGCTCCACCAAGCCTGTGCTCTTTATGCACTAGATTAACAATAGGTACCGGTGCCTCAGGACTGATTCTAGACACTTTCCCATAGAAGTAGGCGTCTAGCATACTATCACCTAGTATAAGCACTTTTAGCTTCTCAAATTCGTCAAAGAGTTGGTTAAAATTCATGGGGTCAATACTTCTTTAATTCTTTTTACTGCTTCTCTTAACTCGGCTTCGCTTGAAGCATAGCTAATTCTAATATGTTCTTCCATTCCAAATGCCACACCTGGTACTACGCTTACCAGTGCTTTGTCCAATATGTATGCTGCAAGGTCCATGCTATTTTCTATATGGACTCCCTGGAATGTTTGTCCGTATAAATTTGATACTCTTGGAAACAAATAGAATGCTCCCATTGGTGTGTCCACTTCAAAACCTTCCACTTCGGACAACAGCTCAACCATTATATCACGCCGTTTTTTAAAAGTGGCCACCATATCTAAACTGGGTTTGAGATCTTCATTCAAAGCGGTAACTGCAGCCCATTGCGCTATTGAGTTGGCCCCTGAAGTGAATTGACCTTGGAGCTTATCACAAGCTGCAATTATTTCCTTAGGCCCTGCCATATAACCTATTCTCCAACCAGTCATGGCAAATGCTTTAGAAACGCCATTTACTATGATAAGTTGATCCAATATCTCTGGGAATTGACTAATGCTCTCATGTGGATGGTCAAATACGATATGTTCGTAAATCTCATCTGAAATCACTGTAATTTGCGGATTGTTTCGCACTACTTCAGCAATGGCTTTTAACTCTTCTTTGGCAATAACACTACCAGCGGGATTGCTTGGAGAAGAGAAGATAATGAGTTTGGTTCTTTCATTGGTAAGTGCTTTTAGTTGCTCTATATCAATTTTAAAACCTTCTTCAAATTTAGCGGGAACAAAAACTGGTGTTGCCCCAGTAAATCGAACCATTTCCGAATAACTTACCCAATAAGGCAAAGGAATTAGAACTTCATCACCTTCTTGACATAAGCTGAGCATTACATTCATAATGCACTGCTTAGCACCTGTAGAGACCATCACCTGATTTGTTTCAAAAGAAAGATTGTTGTCTCTTTTAAACTTGTCACATATTGCTTGTTTGAGTTCAGCTATTCCTCCCACAGGTGGGTATTTTGTTTTACCCTGATCTATGGCCTTTTTAGCTGCCTCCTTAATATGCGCTGGAGTGTCAAAGTCTGGTTCTCCTAGACTCAGACTGATTACATCCTTTCCTTCGGCACGTAACTCCCTAGCTTTCTTGGCCATGCCTATAGTCAAGGACACCTTAACCCTCTTAATCCTATCGGTGAAATTCATTTACAAAGCGAAAGTAGAATAATTACATTTGCTTGCAGTCTCCAATGACAAGAATTTTAAAAAACTTAGCCCACCGAATGTTTATAAACCTGTGGAATTGGTGGTATCCTAAAATTGACTCGGTTGAAATGCAATCGAAGTCTATTGCTAATTTGGAAGTTTTGGCAAATAGAGATGAGTTGCTTAAAAAACTTCCTGCTGCCAGTGTTGGTGCAGAATTGGGTGTGGAATACGGGCATTTCAGCAAATCCATTCTTCAGTATGTGAATCCTTCTAAACTATTTCTTGTGGATCTATGGAAGAACCAACAAATTTTTAAAGCGTGTAAAGCTGCTATGTCTACTAGCAAGCAGGTAGAATTCTGTTTGGAAGACTCCGTTGATTTCTTGAAAAATCAAAAAGAAAACTCATTGGACTGGATTTATATAGACACGGATCATGGGTACTCCACCACTTTTAAGGAGCTGGTGGAATCTTCAAGAGTGGTTAAAGATGAAGGTCTGATTTGCGGACACGACTATGTACATATATCTGGTGCCAGCATTAGGGCATATGGGGTGATACCTGCCGTTCATAAATTCTGTAATGAGTACACTTATGAAATGGTCTTTTTGACACATGAAGCGCACAGGCATTTGAGTTTTGCTCTTAGAAAAATGCCATAATGTCCTGATATTCTAAGTGTTACTTCTTGATTTCCGCCATTTTGGCCTTCTGTAGGTCTTGGTCCTGCTTTTGATTATGAATTACATATGAATTTGAGTCATTTTACAATTAAGGCACAAGAAGCAGTTCAAAAAGCTCAGGAGATGGCTTTGGCTATGGATCATCAAGCTATAGAGACTGGGCACCTACTAAAAGCTCTGCTTACTGTGGATGAAGATGTCATTTCATTTGCTATCAAGAAAGTGAATGGCAATAGGGCGCGTATTGATCAAGCCTTGGAAAGCATAGTGAAATCTTACGTGAAGGTGAGTGGAAGCGACCAGCAATTCTTGAGCAGTGATATGCAGAAAGTACTGGCTAAAGCATCAAATTATCTTAAGAAATTTGGAGATGAATTTGTAACTATAGAACATTTATTCTTGGCACTCTTAGATGCGAAGGATCAAGTGTCTAATATGCTTAAAGATGCTGGAATATCTTCTTCTGAATTAGAGAAAGCATTTAAATCTATTAGAGGTGGATCTACAGCGAGTTCACAAAGTGCAGAAGGGCAGTACAATGCCTTGAATAAATATGCAAGAAATCTAAATCAACTTGCCAAAGAAGGAAAATTGGATCCGGTTATAGGTAGAGATGATGAAATAAGAAGAGTGCTTCAGATTTTGTCTAGGAGAACAAAAAACAATCCCATACTAATAGGTGAACCTGGAGTAGGTAAAACAGCCATTGCCGAAGGACTGGCTCATAGAATTGTCTCAGGAGATGTACCAGAAAACTTGAAAAGTAAGCAAATCTTTGGTTTGGATATGGGTTCATTAATCGCTGGTGCAAAGTATAAGGGAGAGTTTGAAGAGAGACTTAAGTCGGTGGTGAAAGAAGTAAGTGGAGCAGCGGGAGAAACCATATTATTTATAGATGAGATTCACACCCTTGTAGGAGCAGGAGCTAGTGGTGAGGGAGCAATGGATGCTGCCAATATCCTTAAGCCTGCCTTAGCTAGGGGAGAGCTTAAAGCGGTTGGTGCAACCACCTTAGCAGAATATCAAAAGTATATTGAGAAAGACAAAGCCCTAGAAAGAAGGTTCCAAACCGTTTTAGTAGATGAACCAGATACTCAGGATGCCATTTCCATTCTTAGGGGTCTTAAAGAAAGATATGAAGTTCACCACAAAGTGAGAATCAAAGATGAGGCTATTATTTCATCAGTAGAATTATCTCAACGTTATATATCCGATCGGTTTTTACCGGATAAAGCCATTGACCTTATAGATGAAGCCGCGGCTAAACTGAGGTTAGAAATAGACTCGGTGCCCGAAGAATTGGATGAAATCGAAAGAAAAATCATGCAGTTAGAAATTGAGCGAGAGGCAATTAAAAGAGAAAATGATGAGAAAAAACTAGAGGCACTAAGTAAAGAAATCGCCAATCTATCAGAAGATAGAAATCAATTGAAAGCCACTTGGCAAGAGGAGAAAGAAATAGTTGATCAAATTCAAGCTCATAAAGAAGAAATTGAAAACTTGCGTTTACAAGCGGATCAAGCGGAAAGGCAGGGAGAGTTTGGAAAAGTTGCAGAAATCCGATACGGAAAGGTGAAAGAGGTTGAAGAGCTATTGGAAAATAAGAAAAAGGAACTCCATAAAAAGCAGGAACATAGCAGTCTTGTTAAGGAAGAAGTAACCAGTGAAGATATTGCTGAAGTTATTAGCAAATGGACTGGTATTCCAGTGCAGAACATGCTTCAGAGTGAGCGTGAAAAACTGCTTAATTTAGAGGATGAATTACATAAACGAGTTGTTGGGCAAGATGAAGCAATCAATGCTGTATCTGATGCTATTCGCAGAAGTCGTGCAGGATTAGCAGACCCTGATAAGCCTATAGGTTCTTTTATATTTTTAGGTTCTACCGGAGTTGGGAAAACCGAATTGGCCAAAGCCCTTGCATCATTTCTATTCGATAAAGATGATGCCATGGTTAGGATAGACATGAGTGAATATCAAGAGAAGCACACAGTCTCTAGACTCATAGGAGCTCCTCCAGGATATGTAGGCTATGATGAAGGTGGGCAATTGACAGAAGCTGTGAGAAGAAAACCCTATTCAGTAATTTTACTTGATGAAATAGAAAAAGCGCATCCTGATGTGTTCAATATTCTTCTTCAAGTCTTGGATGATGGTAGACTCACTGACAATAAAGGACGTGTAGCTAACTTCAAAAATGCCATTGTAATAATGACATCTAATATTGGTGCTCATTTAATACAAGAGAGATTTTCACAACTAGATACAGGTAATGCAGATGAAATTGAGGCCAAAACCAAGGTTGAAGTGTTTGACTTGCTCAGGGCAACAATTAGACCTGAATTCTTGAATAGAATAGATGAGCTTATAATGTTTAAGCCTTTGAGTAGAGAAGATGTTAAAGGCATTGTTGGTATTCAGTTTGAATTAATTGCCAAAAGACTGGCAGAACAAGGTATAAAGATTTCAGCATCAGATAAAGCTTTAGGTTGGCTTTCTGAAATAGGATATGATCCATCATTTGGTGCACGCCCTTTAAAAAGAGCTTTGCAAAGGGAAGTATTGAACCCACTTTCCAAGCAAATTCTAGCAGGAACAGTTTCAATAAATAGCAGTATCATTTTGGATTTGGATGAAAACAAGCAATTTGTTTTTAGCAATGATTTTGATCCAATTTTGAATTAATTAAAGGCGAAAAGCATACTTTCGTTTTATGAAGAAAATAATATTAAGCTTGAGCCTTTTGCTCATTGTGTGGTCTTCTTTCGCACAAGCACCTGTAGATTGTATCCCAGAAGAGTTTGAGACCGAAGAGGAATTAAATGCAATGGAACCATGTGTGCTAGACGGTGCAAACTATATATTAAAGACACCTCTAACTAAGGTAGATGAAGAATGGGGAGAGGTTGCTGTTATGGTGGTTAATTGGATGACCCAAACACCACGTTCATTTGTGTTAAATGAAAACATGATGAAAATCTGTAAAAAGAACAGTGTTCTTTTAATTCTTTATATGAGCGCTCTTTCTAAAGCAGCGCTAAATGGCAGCGATGATCCAGAAGGCGATGCTGTTAGGTACTTTGGAGATTACGTTTCTAATCCTAGAAATAGAGTAGAACATAAGGGTAAACTCAAGAAGTTTGTTGCTGCTTTCAAAGCAGAAGACTACGACGCCTATATTTAGGAATTTCTTAGAATTTTAATTCTTTTCAGTGCAAAACGTCTTTCAGATTTTTAGCTGTAGGACTGTTGTGTAGCGCAAAAAGTCGCTTATCTTTGGGCACAGACCTTGTTAGTGATGAGACGGCTTCAATACAGTTTCTTTAGTGTTATTCTATTTACACTAATTAGCGCTCAAAGCGCCTATGGTCAATTATTAGATTCAAAATCACCAAATAGCCCTTGGTTTAGTCAGGCAATAAATCATATTCAACAAGAGGAGTATTCTGTTTTGGAATCAGAAGAATATGGTTATCAAAGCCCGAATAGACAACACTATTTCAGAGCTTTCTATAAGCCATCGGGGCTCAGCATTAGCAATAGAGTACAATCAGATAACAACTGGACTTTGTCATTAAGCCTTTCTTCTGTAGTAATGGGTGATGAGCCATTAACTTTTGCCTCAAATGAAACTGAGCTGAAAGCCAATTCTATTGAATTTAGAAATGAAGCTTATACTCAACAATACACCAATAGCCAAGATGGACTGAAACAGAATGTAATCATACATCATGTTCCGCAAGGCTCAACAGAGCTCATTCTCACTTATGAAGTTGATGGTCTGGAGGCTGAACAATGGAGTGCTGATAGCATACTTCTGTTTCAGAATAATGAGAGAAATAAAAGCAGATTACTTTGGTATACTGATTTAGTAGTTTGGGATGCCAATGGAAATGAACAAAAAAGCCAAATGCAGCTGGTTGAGAATAAGATTGAATTGCGTATCCAACTGGATAATGCAAAGGCTCCTTTGCTTGTAGATCCTTTGTTGAGCAGCTATCACGTGTTATTAGATAGTAACCAAAATTCAGCAGCTTTAGGGGCAAGTGTTTATGGGGCCGGAGATGTGAATGGAGATGGGTATAGCGATGTTGCAATTGGAGCTCCATATTATGACAATGGACAAACCGATGAAGGTGTGGTATTCGTATATCATGGATCCGCAAGTGGATTAAGCAATACCGCCGATTTGTTGTTAGAAGTTAACAATGCCAACGATTTATTTGGTTCAAGCGTTGCTCTTGCAGGCGATGTAAATGCAGATGGATATGGAGATTTAGTTGTTGGTGTACCATTATTTGATAATGGCCAAACCGACGAGGGTAGAGCCTATATCTACTATGGCAGTTCAACAGGATTGAGCAACTCCACATTTGATGTGATGGAACAGAATCAGGCTAATGCAAGCTTTGGAACTTCAGTAGCAAGTGCAGGAGATATTAATGGAGATGGCTACAGCGATGTTCTCGTGGGAGCACCACTATTCGATAACGGAAATACAGATGAAGGGGTGGTGTTTGTTTTTGAAGGATCAGCCACAGGCTTGGATACCACCTATGCAAGTCTGTTAGAACAGAATCAAGACAGTTCAAATTTTGGTATATCCGTATCATCGGCTGGTGATGTGGATGCCGATGGATATAGCGATGTTGTTGTTGGAGCGAGTCTGTACGACAATGGTGAAACTGACGAAGGAAATGCCTTCATATATTTAGGAGCTTCAGGAGGTCTCAATACCGCATTGGCAACACGCTTAGAGGCTAATCAAGGTGTTGCGCATTTTGGTTCTGCAGTGAGCTTTGCAGGAGATATAAATGGTGATGGTTATAGTGATGTTTTAGTTGGAGCAGAAAATTGGGATAATGGCAGCATTGATGAGGGCGGTGTATTTATCTACAACGGTTCATCATCTGGTTTAAGTTCTACCTTAGTATTAAGGCTAGAGGTACACCAAAGCAACGCCAATCTCGGTACTAGCGTAGCCTGTGCTGGAGATGTGAACGGAGATGGTTACAGCGACATTATGGTTGGAGCACCAAATTTTGACAATGGAGATTTAGATGAGGGCATAGTGCTTATTTATCAAGGCTCTCTTCTTGGTATCGACACTCTGTTCAAAATGAGTTTGGAAATACATCAGGACAGCGCACACTTTGGTTATAAAGTGGCACCCGCAGGAGATGTGAATGGCGATGGATACAGTGATGTGATTATAGGTTCACCAGAATACGATAATGGAAACTCTGATGAAGGTGCTGCCTTTGTCTATTTGGGGTCTCCAGATAGTTTGAATACCATCTATAGCTTACTCATGCAAGAAGATCAAGATTCTTCGAACTACTCCATTGACCTCTCGTCAGCAGGTGATTTAAATGGAGATGGTTATATGGATATAGCTATTGGCGCTTTTTTGTATGACAATGGACAAACTGATGAAGGTGCTGTATTTGTTTATTACGGTTCTGTAAATGGGCCCAGTGTTTCATATGACGTAATGTTGGAACGCAATCAAGGAGATGCCTATTTTGGTCGCTCTATAGCTTCGGCAGGAGATTTAAACAGCGATGGTTATTCTGAGCTAGCTGTTGGGGCTTTGAAGTACAACAATGGACAAACAGATGAAGGAATGGTTTTTATTTATGATGGTTCAAGTACAGGAATTTCTACGACTCCAAGCTTGAGCTTAGAAGCTAATCAAGCAGCTAGTTGGTTTGGACATGATGTGGCAGGCGTTGGAGATGTTAATTCAGATGGTTTTGATGATTTCGTGGTAGTCGCCATGCAATATGATAGTGGTGTTAATCAAGAAGGGGCATTATTTGGTTATCTAGGGAGTAGTAGTGGTATCTCTAGCACTGCAGATTGGTTCTATTCAGGTAAACAATCTTCTGGTTTATTGGCATTTGTGTCTCCAGCAGGAGATGTAAATGGAGACGGATTTGCTGATTTTATAGTAGGAGCTCCATACTACAATAATGGTTCATCTGATGAAGGAGTTGCTATGGTGTTTCAAGGTGATACCTTTGGGTTTGACACAGGTTATTCTACACTACTAGAGGAAAATGTGGCATCCGCTTACTTTGGATATGATGTTTCCCTGGCGGGTGATGTAGATGGCGATGGTTATGGAGACGTGATTGTAGGTGCTTATAGATACAATAACGGACTGGCGGATGAGGGTGCTGCCTTTGTTTATTATGGAGGGACAACGGGGATTACTACAGCAGGCCGAGAAAAGCTAGTCAAAGCACAAGGTGCTGCTTTCTTGGGATGTTCAGTTTCAGGAGGGGGAGATATTAATAGCGATGGTTATAGCGATGTTATAGTAGGTGCGTACAATTATGATAATGGCAATACAAATGAAGGAGTGGCTTTTGTCTATTTGGGTTCTAGCACTGGTTTGAATACAAACTCTGTTTATAGCTATGAGGCTGAACAAGATAATGCTTATATGGGTACGCGGGTAGCGATGCTAGGCGATGTAAATGGCGATGGGTTTGGTGATTTTGGGATAGGCGCTCCTGGATATGACAATGGTGAATCCGATGAGGGGATTGCATTTATATATTATGGAGCTCAAGATGATAACAGACACAATAACCCTCGTTTGTATGATGAGGATACAACTAATTTATTCACGTACAATAGTGTTCAAGACCCTGGTGTTGGTGTTGGTTTGTTCAGCAGTTCCTTTATTGGCAGACAGCATGCTTATTTAGTAGTTGAAACTACCTATGAGGGTAATCCTTTTAGTTCTGGAACTACTCTTGCTAATAGCGTTTCTTATACTGTAATGGATACAATTGGAGCGGACTTGGGCAGGTTGGGAAAGGAATTAAAGCTTGTAGCCGGTAAATCAAGCTTAGGAATGAGAACCAAAGTTAGAGCTAGAATTAAATACGAAGGAGCAAATATGTTAACAGGGCAAGTGTACAGTCCTTGGCGTTATGTGCCAGATGTTCCATATCTCACAGTAGGTGTGTTGCCTGTGGAGATTGTGTACTTTAATGTGGAGCAACAAAGCTCGGAAACGGCCTTGCTACAATGGTCAACGGCCTCAGAATTCAATGTATCCCATTTTGCTATAGAACGTTCAGTAGGAGATGGTGCTTTTGAGCAAATGGCAATAGTACAAGCCAGTGGAAACAGCACCTCCTTGAATGATTATACTTTCACTGATAATATAGCAGGACTGTTTGGCAACATCTGTTATAGAATTAGAGCTTATGATTATGATGCTCAAGAGCAGCTCACAGAGGTAAAATGCTTGAATATCAGTACTGGATTAATACTTTACCCTAATCCAAGCCACGGCATTTTACACCTCCAAAGTGGGGCTGATGTTGTGCGAGATTACTCAATTGAGGTATTCAATAGCCTAGGTGATCAGTGTAATGTATCGCAAACTGGAACGCATTCATGGGATATGAGTGAACTGGTTCCAGGGGTATATCTTATTCATATTCTGGGAGATGAAATAAGCAGAGGTTACTTTAAAGTATCTGTGATTCGCTAATCGAATATCTTGCCGGGATTGAGTATCCCATTAGGATCAAATACTTGCTTTATAGATTTCATAAGTGCGATTTGAGAAAGTGGCATTACTTCATTTAAGTATTTCTTTTGAACCAAGCCAATACCGTGTTCTCCACTAATGGTTCCACCTAACTTCTTGCACAATCTAAATATTTTGCGAATTCCTTCCTCTAAATGCGATCCATTCCAATCTTGATCAGACATCTCTCCTTTGATTATGTTCACATGTAAGTTGCCATCGCCGGCATGTCCATAACAGATGCTTGTAAAGCCGTGTTCTACTCCAATATCTTTCACACCTTTCAGCAATTCTGGAAGCAAAGCTCGTTTGACTACTGTGTCTTCCTCTTTATATACAGAATGAAGCTTTACCGCCTCGCTGATATTTCTACGCACAGACCATAATTGCTCTTTTTGATCAGATGACTCGGCTAACAGTACTTCTTTCACACCATGCTGCTCCAATACTTCATTGATTCCTTCACAGCTTTTGTACAAAGAATCTACCTCATCACCATCCACTTCAATTAGCAAGTAGGCATCAATGGCAGGGTCTGTTTTCATTTGAAGATGATCAAAATGTTTACAAACCAAATCCACAGCGCTTCTCTCCATAAGCTCCAGAGCAGAAGGTTGTAGTCCTTGCTTAAATACATCTGCAACTGCTTTAGTTGCCAAAGTGGCATCTTGAAAAGATGCTAGCATTAGCATGTCTAACTTGGGCAATGCAATCAACTTGAAAACGATTTTGGTAACAACAGCCAATGTGCCTTCAGAGCCAATCATTAATTGAGTGAGGTTGTAACCCGTGGAATTCTTTAATGTATTTGATCCGGTCCAGAGTACTTCGCCATTAGGTAGCACAACTTCAAGGTTTAACACATAATCTTTAGTAGTGCCATATTTCAAGGCTTTGGGGCCACCAGAAGAATGGGCAATATTTCCTCCTAAAAAGCAACTTCCTTTGCTAGCAGGATCTGGTGGATAGAAAAGCCCCTTTTCTTTAACCGCTTGTTGAAATGCTTCATTGATTACACCTGGTTCTACGGTGGCTTGGAAATTTTGTTCGTCAATTTCCAGTATCTGATTCATTCGTTCTAAACTCAAAGAGATGCCACCCTCAATAGGAAGACTAGCTCCACTTAATCCGGTTCCTGCTCCCCTAGGGGTAACTGCGATTTTTCTTTTATCGCAAAAAGCAAGAACAGTTGAAACATCATCAGTGCTTTCAGCAAAAACTACAAGCTCAGGTAAATAGCGAAGATCTTCGGTGTGATCAGAAGAAAATGACTCAAGCACTTCTTTCTTTATAGAAAGTTTGTTGCTGCCTATCAATTTTTCAAGTTCTTCTATCCAATCCATTTCCATTATGCTGTATTATTGAAGCAAAGTTAAATGTAATGCGAAAGATTATTGTTCTATGCTTAAACTTACTGATAATCAGTGCGTTTGCGCAAAAAAGAGATGTAGAATTAAGCGACATATGGGCCAGCGGTGTGTTTTTTCCAAAGAGCATATCGGGTTTTGTTAATTTAAGCGACGGTAGCAGTTACTGTATTCAAAGTCAGGATGAAGCAGGGAATAGCACGGTAGAGAGCTACGATTATCAAAGTGGAGATAAAAAGGGAGTTTTAATTGATGGGGCCAGAATTGCAAAAAATCTAGGTCTTGAAAAATTCAATTTTGGGAACTTTCAACTTGCTTCTGATGAAAGTGTTGCTCTATTGGAGTATGACTCAGAGGCAATATATAGGCATAGCACAAGAGCGATGGCTATAGTGGTAAATCTTAGCGACTACAGCATAGTGGAAATTAAAGGAGGCAAGGTGAGATATCCCACATTGGACCCCACTGCTAGCAGAGTTGCTTATGTGAAAGACAATGATCTATACATCTATGATTTAGTGAAAGGAAAGTTGAGAAGAGTTACTAAAGATGGTGCGCATAATCAAATAATAAACGGAGCTGTTGATTGGGTATATGAGGAGGAATTTGGAATGAGTAGAGGATTTGAGTGGAATGTAGATGGAAGCAAAATCGCCTATTACCGATTTGATGAAAGTGCCGTTAAACAGTGGGTAATGCCAATGTATGGTGATTTGTATCCCGAACAATATACTTTTAAGTACCCTAAAGCAGGAGAAGCAAATAGCATTGTAGATGTTTATATCTGTGATGTGCTAAAAGGCAAAGACAAGAAAATAGAATTGGGTTCGGAAAACGATCAGTACCTACCTAGAATAAAATGGACTAACAATGCCGATGTACTGAGTGTACAAAGACTGAACAGGCTTCAAAATAAATGGGAATTGTTAATGGTCACCAATGGAGAAGTAAATGTATCGCTGGAAGAAACCAATAAGTATTATGTGGACATTACAGATGATATCTTTTTCCTGAATGATGGAAAACATATGATAGTCAAAAGTGAAAAGAATGGTTACAATCATCTTTACTTTCACAAGCTAGATGGTCCACAAGTATTTCAAATCACCAAAGGAAAATGGGGAGTTGATCATGTTTTGGGAATTGATGAAAAGAACGAAATCATCTATTATACTTCAACCGAGAATTCAGCAATTGAAAGACAGATTTATTCTATCAGTTTTGAAGGAAAAAACAAAACTCAATTAAGCAGTGGTTCAGGATTCCATACTGCCAAATTCAGTAAAGACTTTAGTTTGGCTTTACATACTCACAATAGAGCAGAGACGGGAATGGTCTATACCATAAGAGATAATGCCTGGAGTACCGTGAGAGTGGTTGAAGACAATCAAGAATTCAAAGACCGCCTTTCAGAATTCAATTTGAGTCCTCTAACATTCAGCACTTTAACTACTGAAAATGGAGATGAATTGAACTATTGGATGATAAAACCGTCCAATATGGATAGTGGTAAAAAGTATCCTATGCTTATGTATGTCTACGGTGGTCCTGGTTCTCAAACTGTAAAGGATCAGTTTATGTATAGCAATTACTTCTGGTTCCAAATGTTAGCCAATAAACACGGTGTAATCATTGCATCGGTTGATAATAGAGGTACAGGCGCAAGAGGAGAAGAGTTTAAGAAAATGACCTATAAGCAATTGGGGAAATATGAAACCGAAGATCAAATAAGTGCGGCCAAAGTACTAGGCCAAATGGAAGACATAGATGAAGATAGGATTGGTATTTGGGGATGGAGTTATGGAGGTTATATGAGTAGCTTGGCGCTTGCAAAAGGAAATGAAGTTTTCAAAATGGCAATAGCAGTTGCTCCGGTTAGCAATTGGAGGTACTACGATAACATCTACACAGAACGTTATATGCAGAGACCACAAGAAAATGCCGAAGGTTATGATCAAAACTCTCCAATAAATTTTGTAAAAGACATCAAAGGAGCTTATCTCATTGTTCATGGAACAGGCGATGACAATGTGCATTTTCAGAATACAGTTGAAATGGTAAATGAGCTCATCAAATACAACATTGAGTTCGACTCAGAATTTTATCCCAATAAGAATCACGGTATCTATGGTGGCTATACTAGATATCACCTCTTTAACAGAATGACCAATTTTGTCTTGGAAGAACTCTAAGATTTGATTTCCGTTCAAAAAGTATATTTTTACCGTTCTAATTTTTAAATATGACAGAAGAAGTAATACTAGAGGAACACAAGGACGATCCTTTTCCAGAACAAGGTTTTAAAGGTCATCCCAAAGGTTTAATGACTCTCTTTTTCTCAGAAATGTGGGAAAGGTTTTGTTACTATGGAATGAGAACATTATTGACTTTGTTTCTTGTTAAATCATTAATGAAAGGAGACGCAGAGGCAGCTTTAATCTATGGTGCATATACCGGACTGGTTTATGCTGCACCGATTTTGGGAGGACGCTTAGCCGATCGTTTCTTGGGTTACCGCTATGCGGTCATGCTTGGAGCTGTTTTAATGGCAATTGGTGAATTTTTAATTCTTGGAGGAACAGAACATTTCTTGCTAATTGGTATGGGAGCTTTAATTATTGGTAACGGATATTTTAAAGCCAATATTTCTACCATAGTTGGTAAACTATATAAAGACAATGATCCAAGGAGAGATTCTGGTTTTACTATATTCTATATTGGGATTAACATTGGTGCTCTGTTGGCTACAACAGTTGTTGCCTTTGTTGGTGAAACTTACGGTTTCGATAAAGGGTTCGGTTTAGCGGGTCTTGGAATGTTGGCTGGTTTCTTCATCTTCTGGTCTGGAAGAAAGCAGTACGCTGCTGCTCCTGGATTGGAAATAACCGAAGCAGGTAAAAAGAAAGTTGTAGGACCATTGAATATGACGCAATTAATTACAGTTGGTTCATTAGCATTAATACCACTGTGCTATGTGCTCATCATGAATAACCAATGGCTTAATTTAATTTTCCTAGGACTATTTATATTGATAGCCTATTCTTTAATTTCAGCAGGGATTAAGGAAGACAGGCAAGAAGGGACCACAATATGGAAAGACAGGATGATTTCTCTGGTTATTTTCATGATCATTAATGTTGTTTTCTGGGCTTGCTTTGAACAAGCGGGTACTTCACTCACCTTGTTCGCAGATAGAAATGTGGACCGCATGATTTTTGGATGGGAGATGCCAGCTTCAATGACTCAGTTTTTTAATCCATTTTTTATCATCGTATTTGGTTCGTTGTTTTCAATGATGTGGGTTAAACTTTCTAAGTTAGGAAAGAATCCAAACATACCTCTAAAGTTTGCTTTAGGAATTCTACAACTCGGACTAGGCTTTTTACTTACATATGTTGGTTATAAGTTGGCAGACAATAACCTTGTACCGTTAATTATCCTAGTGTTCCTGTACATGTTACACACAACTGGAGAGTTGTTCTTGTCACCTATTGGACTTTCCATGGTGACTAAACTTTCTCCAAAAAAGATGGCTGGAACTGCAATGGGAGCCTGGTTTTTAAGTTTCGCGATAGCAAATTTATTAGGAGGTCAAATTGCAGCACTAACTGGAGGAGGTCATGGCGGAGGTGACAAGCATAACAAAGATGACTTTACTCTATCCACTACGGTTCAAGAAGCTTTTATTATGAATAATAATGAAGTAGGTTTTGAAGATTGGGAATCATTCTATGAAGTTCCAGAAGACATGGATGTGAAAGCGAAAGTCAAAAAAACAGTTGAGATATCTAAGAATATTAATTACCAGAAGTGGTTTGACGTAAAAGATTGGGTTGAAGTGAGGACTGGGATTGCAGCTGGGAACTCCATGAACGAATGGTTAGACCAGAGATCAATTGGAGATACACTTCACTCAGCTAAAGAATGGCTGAATGCAGATGCCTGGACACAGCTTAAAAGTAGCTACAAGAGTTTTGTTGAGTCAGATTTGAAAGATAAGGACAATGCAGGCTTGGGTATGTCAGACTGGATGTACATTCGAAATGGCATTGACAAACTACAAAATATTGAAGAATTGAGCTTGGCTGAAGGAATTGATAAGCAGACAGATGTTGTTCAAAAAAGCAGACTGGAGAAATATGTTGATGTCTTTACCAAAATAGGATTTGTCTTGCTTGGGATTGCTTTATTGATTGCCATATTTAATAAACCTCTTAAGAAATTGATGCACGGCGTCGAATAATAGGTATTGATTTATATTGAAGTCCGGGCCTTGGTCCGGACTTTTTTTTAGCATGAGCTGGAAAGTTATATATACGGCAAGTAGACAAGAAAAAAAGTTGGCTCAAAGATTAACAGATCTGGGCATCGAAGTTTATCTGCCTATTTACAGAAAGCTCAGTCAATGGAGTGATCGCAAGAAGTGGGTAGATTGGCCCCTTTTTAGTGGTTATCTATTTGTGCGACCCACAGAAATGCAAAGAGACCAGGTATTACAGCAGCATGGTGCAATAGCGTATTTGAGATTCTCAGGCGAAGATGCTACCGTTACAAGCAAAGAGATTTCTATAATAGAGCAATTACTTAAATCAGGCTATACCATAGAATCTATGAGCACTCCATCAGATTTTGTAGAAGGATCAGAAGCCATAGTAATGGATGGCCCTCTAAAAGGGTATCGTGTAGAAGTGCTCCGCAGGAATAATGAAGATCATATCTTAGTGAGTTTTGAAACGCTTGGTCAAAGCATTAAGATTAACTTACCTTATCAAATTCTCAAGCCAACAAAGTAGTCTACTTATAAGCAATTTTTCCAAACGATTTTATCAGAAAAAAGAGGACAAGCCTCCCCCTCCCCAAAACAAGGATACTTCTCAACGATAAGACTTTAAAGC
This sequence comes from Bacteroidia bacterium, assembly GCA_049115575.1. Classification (GTDB taxonomy): domain Bacteria; phylum Bacteroidota; class Bacteroidia; order NS11-12g; family UBA9320; genus JAHEKB01. The sequence goes on from JAGDZU010000001.1 coordinate 205,469, forward strand.
TAACTTCTTTAAGCGTGTATCTTTAATGGAATAACTATTTGTTAGCTTCAAATTCATATTCACCGAACTCTATGTCGTCGGCGTAGAGTAGTGCTACTCTTTGAATTCTCTCTTCATTGTAATATTCAGAATAGTGTGTCCTTGTAGATTTATTTCTATGGGGAATCTCACTTTCTATATTTAGACATGCCATTATGTGCTTTAGATCTTCATCATAGTTTTCCATGCGACCTACAAAATCGAGATCATCTTTTGGGAAAAGACTTGTCTGTAGCCTAAAGTGCTCATTGCAATATCTCAAATCGTGTTTAGCAACAAAGTCAATGAAGTAATCCAAATCTTTGTCCCAACAACTGGGGTATAATTTCTTTTTTAAAACTTTGTCGGTATAGCAAGACACAAACCTGTCCCATGGGTTTCTAATTATGGCAAACTTGAAACGGTCTTTATGCTTTGATTTGAAATAGGGGTGGTCTCTTTTTTTGTAATCAGAAGGCGCCTGCTCATTTAGTATACTGTGGATGGTTCGAGACCCATTCTTGGCAACCTCAAACCAAGTATAGGCATGTTTCTTTGAACTCACCGTATGGTAGATTGGAATGCCAAATAAGCCATACAATCTGAATTTGATTTCGACTTTAAGGTCGTAGAGATTCATAAGCTTTAGATTGAGGCTTCAATTATATGCAATTGAGGCGGGAAATTGCATGTCCAAGACTATAGAGCGTTCATTAATAAAATGTTAGTATGTTCATATCCAAAAGAGCCTAACATATGTTTAAAGCCTAAACTTTGCAACAAATTGCTACTCAATGAATATGCAATCAAAACTAGCTATTATAGGTCTTGGCTATGTCGGTTTACCACTGGCAGTTGAATTTGGCAAAAAATACGAGACTATTGGATTTGATATTAACCAAGGGAGAATTGATGAACTAAGAAAAGGGACCGATTCTACACTGGAAATCACTAGTGAACAACTGGCAGAAAGTGCTAAGTTGTCATTTACTTCTGAACTAGATGATATAAGGGATTGTGCCACTTATATCATAACCGTACCCACTCCTATTGACAGCAATAACAAGCCTGATTTAAGTCCACTGAAATCTTCCAGTCAGGCAATCGGAACAATTTTGAAAAAAGGAGATGTAGTAATATATGAATCGACTGTTTTTCCGGGATGTACCGAAGAAGTATGTGTTCCAATACTAGAATCAGCCAGCGGTCTTACTTACAATGAGGATTTCTATTGTGGCTATTCTCCTGAAAGAATTAATCCAGGTGATAAGGAACATACTGTATCTAAGATATTAAAAGTTACCTCTGGGTCAACTCCGGAAATAGCGGAGCAGGTGAACAACCTTTATGCTTCCATTATAGAGGCTGGTACTTTTAAAGCAAAATCAATCAAGGTTGCTGAGGCGGCTAAAGTCATTGAGAATTGCCAAAGGGACATTAACATAGCCTTTGTGAATGAACTGGCTTTGATTTTTGAAAAGTTGGAGATAGATACTTCTGAGGTATTGGAAGCCGCTGGAACTAAATGGAACTTTCTGCCGTTCAAGCCTGGTTTGGTGGGCGGCCATTGTATTGGAGTCGATCCATATTACTTGACATATAAAGCACAAGAAATGGGTTACAATCCAGAGGTTATTTTAAGTGGAAGACGAATCAATGATTCCATGGGTGCACATGTTGCCAAAAAAGTAATCAAGACCATGATTAGCTATGGGCATACTCTAAAAGATTCTAAGGTTCTGTTATTGGGGATTACTTTCAAGGAAAACTGCCCAGACATACGAAACTCTAAAGCAGTAGATGTATACAATGAGATTACGGACTATGGAATACAAACAGATGTCTATGACCCTTGGGCTAACGCTGAAGAGGTAGAGAGCGAGTATGGAATTACATTAACTACAGAGTTAAAGGGGCGCTATCAAGCTGTGATATTGGCAGTGGCTCATGAAAAATTCAAAGGTATGGACTTGGGAAGCATCCTATCTGGTCACCCTGTGATTTATGATATTAAATCTTTCTTACCTAAAGAGTTGAGTGCAATAAGATTGTAATGAAGAAAGTACTAATTACTGGAACAGCAGGATTCATAGGTCACCATTTAGCATGTCTTTTAAGAGACAACGGTTACAAAGTGGTAGGCTTGGATCAAATCAATGACTACTATGATGTAAAAATCAAGCATCATAGACTAGAACTTCAAGGTGTAGATGTATCTAAGATAGAGTATGGAGAAAAGGTAAGCGGAGAGATAGATTTTATACAACTGAACTTAGAAGATGAGCTGGGTATCTTTAAGCTCTTTGAAGAAGAGAAATTCAATTATGTAGTGAACCTAGCAGCTCAAGCGGGAGTTAGGTATTCTTTGGAAAATCCAAGAGCTTACGTAGACAGTAACATTCACGGATTCCTTAGTTTATTAGAGGCATGTAGAAAGTATCCAGTTGAGCATTTAATTTATGCCTCAACCAGTTCAGTTTATGGCCTGAACAAACAGATTCCGTTTTCAACAGAATCTTGTACAGACCATCCAGTGGCCTTATACGCAGCAACTAAGAAGTCAAATGAGCTCATGGCGCATTCCTATTCCCATTTGTTTGATATTCCCACCACAGGTTTGCGGTTTTTTACAGTTTATGGTCCTTTAGGTAGGCCGGATATGGCATTATTCCTATTTACGGATGCTATGATCAAAGGAGAAGCTATAAATGTATTTGGTGAAGGGAAAATGAGCAGAGACTTTACTTATGTAGGCGATATAGTTGAAGCCATTCGCAGATTGATACCTAAAGAACCTCAAGCTGATTCATTTAATCCTAAAGATCCCAAACCGAATACGAGTTCAGCGCCATATGCTATATACAATATTGGCAACAACTCACCGGTAGGTTTAATGGACTACATTAAAGCAGTAGAGGATAGCTTAGGAATGGAAGCCAAGAAGAACTACATGGGGATGCAAGCAGGCGATGTTCGTGAGACTTACGCCAATGTTGATGATCTCTACGAAATGATTGATTTTAAACCTTCAACTTCTGTGAAAGAAGGGGTAGGGAAATTTATAGATTGGTATAAAGAATATTACAATATTGAGTAATTTTGCTACTCAAATATGATTGAAACACTAATTTCTTCAAAGACCCGAATCAAGCTTTTGCTTAAGTTCTTTCTGAACAGTAGCAATAGTTCTTATCTACGTGGATTAGAGTCAGAGTTTGGTGAATCTAGCAATGCCATTAGGTTAGAGTTAAACAAGTTTGAGAATGCAAGCCTTTTAACTTCAACCTTAAAAGGAAATAAGAAATACTTCAAAGCCAATACTAAACATCCTCTCTTCAGAGACATCCACAATATCCTTTTGAAATTTACTGGTCTAGATAAAATCATAGACAAAGTGGTGAATAAATTGGGTGATTTAGAACGAGTATATGTGATAGGGAGACTTGCGAAAGGTCTGGATAGTGAAGTTGTGGATTTAGTGTTTGTTGGAGATATAGATAGACAATACTTATTTGATCTGATAGAAATAGCAGAGAGTAAGTTGGATAAAAAAATTAAGTACGTACTGTATGCTTCTTCTGAATTATCTGAAGAAGCTATGGAGGAAATGTACGATCATCACTTACTTCTTTGGAGTAAGTAGTTTGTATTAATAGAAAAAATGTCAGTCACTAAATGGGACTGAAGTGGCGAAGCTGTGAGTAGATTAAAAAAGTTTAAAGCGCAAAAAAGGCATATAGCAAAAGCTATATCATGGCGGTTCTTTGGAACTATAGGAACCATTGCGGTTGCTTGGATTATCATTGGAGACCCCATGGTTGGTCTTGAGATTGGCGCAGTGGAATTGGTAACTAAGACTCTACTTTATTATTTGCATGAAAGAGTATGGTTCAATATCGATTTCCCAAATAGTCAAAAAAGACATGTGGCCAAAACCGTTACGTGGAGGGTTGTTGGTACCATAGATACTATGATTATAGCCTGGGTAATTTCAGGCGATCCAATGACAGGTTTTCAAATTGGCGGTGTAGAAGCCGTTACCAAAATGATTATGTATTATGTACATGAGAGAGTTTGGCATAACTATACGTACGGACTAGAGCCAATTAATGAAAGCACTGAAGTAGAGATTAAAGACTGAAACAATGAGCAAAAATGTATATAAACAAGATACAATAGTTCAGCGCAAGCATAGAGAAGAATTAAATGGTCATAAATCAAAAGTACTTTGGTTTACTGGACTATCTGGTTCAGGTAAATCTACTATTGCATCACATCTGCACAATAGGCTAAACAGTGAAGGAATTCATAGCTATATGCTAGATGGTGACAATATAAGACTCGGTATAAACAATGATTTGGATTTTACGGATCTAGGAAGAAAAGAGAATATTCGAAGAATATCAGAGATAGCCAAGCTTTTTGCAGATGCGGGCGTGGTAGTTCTTACATCCTTTATTTCTCCTTTCAGAGAAGATAGAAGCAATGCCAAAGACATTATTGGAGAAGCTGATTTTGTAGAAGTCTTTGTTGACTGCCCTTTGGAAGTTTGTGAACAACGAGATGTGAAGGGTTTATACGCCAGAGCTAGAGCTGGAGAGATAAAGCATTTTACTGGTATTGATTCTCCTTATGAGGAGCCACAAAATCCAGATATAGTAGTGCATTCAGATACAGATGATCTAGAGGAATGCACTGTTAAAATATTCAAAGAATTAATCAAGCATATTAAATAGCGAAAGCGAACATGAAACACACATTATCCCACTTAAAAGAATTAGAGGCAGAGAGCATCTTTGTTATTAGGGAGACATTTGCTCAGTTCAATAATCCAGCCATACTGTTTTCTGGAGGAAAAGACTCTATTGTCTTAACTCATCTAGCTAAAAAGGCGTTCTGGCCAGCTAAAATTCCTTTCCCATTAGTTCATGTAGATACAGGTCATAATTTTCCTGAGACCATGGAATTTAGAGACAAATTGGTAGAGGAACTAGGGTGTAGACTCATAGTTGGTTCCGTGCAACAATCTATTGACGAAGGTAGAGTTGCTGAAGAACAAGGAATGAATGCCACTAGAAACGCACTCCAAACTACAACACTTTTAGACACCATTGAAGCTAATCAATTTGATGCTTGCATGGGTGGAGCTAGAAGAGATGAAGAAAAAGCACGAGCTAAAGAACGATTCTTTTCACACCGTGATGAATTTGGTCAATGGGATCCTAAGAACCAAAGACCTGAACTTTGGAATCTATTTAATGGCCACAAACAGTACGGTGAAAATTTCAGAGTTTTTCCAATCAGTAACTGGACTGAAATGGATATCTGGCAGTACATACTCTTGGAAGAAATTGAATTGCCCAATCTGTACTTTTCTCACCAAAGAGAATGCTTTATTAGAAATGGAACCATCCTTTCGGTAAATGATTTTCAGCCATTGAAAGAAAATGAGAAGAGTCAAGTGATGACTATCAGATTCCGTACAATGGGTGATATTACCATAACGGGGGCTGTAGAATCAGATGCAAGTACACTTGAGGACATCATTGGAGAAGTAGCTGCTGCTAGAAATACGGAAAGAGGAGGAAGAGCAGACGATCAGCGTTCAGAAACTGCAATGGAAGACAGAAAGAAACAAGGTTATTTCTAAAAACTAACCATTAACCATTAACAATTAAAAACATGAGTATAGATAATTATTTAGATAGAGATCTTTTAAGATTTACCACTGCAGGTAGTGTTGATGATGGAAAGAGTACATTAATTGGGAGACTTTTGTACGACTCCAAAAGCATCTTTGAAGATCAGCTAACTTCGGTGGAAAGCACCAGTAAACGTAAGGGTTTAGAGCACATAGATTTTTCTCTGTTAACAGATGGATTAAAAGATGAAAGAGAGCAGGGCATTACCATAGATGTGGCATACCGATACTTCTCCACTCCCAAAAGAAAATTCATAATTGCAGACACTCCAGGTCATATACAGTATACTAGAAATATGATTACTGGTGCATCAACAGCTAATTTAGCTTTGATACTGGTAGATGCTAGGAATGGAGTAATTGAGCAAACGAGAAGACATTCTTTTATTGCTAGCTTATTGCAGATTAAGCACATCATTGTTTGTGTGAACAAAATGGACTTGGTAGATTATAGCGAACAACGATTTGATGAAATCGTGGAAGAGTATGATGATTTTGCCACCAAATTAGATGTAGAAGACATCAGATATCTTCCAATATCTGCGCTACATGGAGATAATGTAGTTGACAAAGGAGACAATTTTGACTGGTTTCATGGGGCTACATTATTACACACCTTGGAAACCATTCACATTTCCGGAGATAGAAACTTGATTGATTGCAGATTCCCCGTGCAAACAGTTTTAAGACCTCATAAAGATGAGTATCATGATTTCAGAGGTTACGCTGGAAGAATTGAAAGCGGCATTTTCAAAAAAGGGGATGACGTGGTGGTCTTGCCTTCGGGATTCAATTCTAAAATTAAAGCGGTCATCGAGAACGAAAAAGAGGTGGAAGAAGCTTACCCGCCCATGTCCGTAACCATAACATTAGAAGATGATATAGATGTCAGTCGTGGAGACATGATAGTGCGTCCTAACAATCAACCTGAGAGTACTCAAGATATTGAGGTTATGATTTGCTGGATGGCAAATGAAGACTTTGTTCCTTCTAAGAAATTTGCTGTAATGCAGACTACGAACTCTGTTAGATGCATGATTAAAGAAGTGCGTTATAAGGTGGATATCAATACCTTACACAGAAATGAGGAAGACACTACCATTAGAATGAATGACATCGCCAGGATGAAAATAAGAACTACCAAGCCACTCTTGGTTGATCCTTATATGAAGAACAAATCTACTGGCTCCATTATTTTGGTAGATGAAGCAACCAATAACACGGTAGCTGCAGGAATGATTTTGTAATGCAAACGGGGAGAAAAATTCTAATCACTGGCGGGGCAGGCTTTATAGGGTCTCACGTAGTTCGTTTATTCGTAAATCAACTTAAAGATACCCAAATTATAAATTTAGATGCCTTGACTTATGCCGGCAATCTTGAAAATCTCAGGGATATTGAACAAGCAGACAATTACAGCTTTGTTCACGGTGACATTCAAGATTTAGAATTTTTAAGGTCTCTGTTTAGGGAACAAGGTATTACTGATGTAATACACCTTGCAGCTGAATCTCATGTAGACCGTTCCATAACCGACCCTCTGATTTTCATACGCACTAATGTTCTGGGCACTGCCAATTTATTGCAAACAGCCAAAGAACATTGGGACAATTTCAGCAATCACAGATTCTACCATGTCTCAACAGATGAAGTTTACGGTTCATTGGGTAAAGAAGGTTTGTTTCGAGAAGATACGGCCTATGACCCTAGAAGCCCATATTCGGCATCAAAAGCGAGCAGTGATCATTTTGTGCGGGCCTATTATCATACATATGGAATGCCAATAGTGATTTCAAACTGTTCCAATAATTATGGACCGAATCACTTTCCAGAAAAGCTTATTCCTCTAATGATTAATAACATCATACATAATAAACCTCTACCGGTTTATGGTGAGGGGTTAAATGTGCGTGATTGGTTGTATGTTAAAGATCATGCTGAAGCCATTTTTACCATATTTAATAAGGGAAAAGTTGGAGAAACCTATAATGTTGGAGGGCATAATGAATGGACCAATATTGACTTAGTAAATCTATTGTGCGACATCATGGATGAGAAACTAGATAGAGAAATAGGTACTTCTCGGTCGTTAATTACTTATGTCCAAGATAGGGCAGGGCACGACTTGAGATATGCCATAGATTCTTCAAAGCTTCAAAATGAGTTGGGATGGGTTCCATCTCTGCAATTTGAAGAAGGCTTGAGATATACAGTGGATTGGTTTTTAGAGAACAAAGAGTGGTTAGATCATGTCACATCTGGCAGTTATCAGGATTATTACAATGAGCATTATAAGTAGATACTGCACATCATGAAAATGAGTGAAAAAGACAAGCATGTTATTTCGTTTATTGGCATTGGTGCACAGAAATCGGGCACTACCTGGCTGTCTGAAAGACTAAGTGAATTGCCAGGGGTTTCTACCCCGCCTATCAAGGAGTTACATTATTTTGACCGTGATGAGAGCTATCCTTCTATCAATGCGTTAGCAGAAAAAAATCCGACAAAACGTATGCGTGGACTTTTAAGAAGAAGTAGAGCTTTAGATCGTGTAATTAATAGATTGAAAGGGCTTACTTTAAGAAAAGCACTGTTTCTTAGACGCTGGTATTTTTGTAAAGTAAATGACAAATGGTATCTAGGCTTATTTAAAACTTTAAGAGGTATTAGGGGGGAAATCACACCGGCATATTCTATTCTTAAACCCGAAGATATTAGGCGGATGTTTACCTTAGCTCCTCATGCAAGAATCATTTTCATATTGCGCAATCCTATAGATAGAGCATGGTCGCATTACCGGCATGTGAACAAAACTAATCGCAAGTTCAAGTTTAAGGATGAGCCAGTTCAAAATGTGATTAAATTTATGGATTCAAATCGTCAACATTTAAGAAATAATTATATACGTACTATAGATGAATTTGCTAAAATATATCCTAAGAAACAAATTTTAGTTTGCTTCTATGATTCTATCACTGACCATCCAAAGAAGCTGTTAGCAGAAGTAACCAATTTCATTGGCGCTGATTCAAAACATATTGATAGTCATTGCAACTTAAATGCAAGGGCTAATGTATCACCTAATTATCAAATGCCAGATATTGTAAGAAATCATCTAAAAATGAAATACAAAGACATGATGGAGACATTGTCAATTAGATACGGCGGTTATTGTACTAAATGGTATGCTGAAACATATCCAGAAGAAGATGTGAGTGCAGATAATTTAGGATATGGTGCTACAGTTGACTTATAAATTATTAGCTTAACAAGCAAATGAAAGGAATAATACTTGCCGGTGGATCAGGAACTCGACTGTATCCAATTACAAAGGGAATTTCTAAGCAATTAATGCCCATATATGATAAGCCGATGATATACTATCCGCTTTCAATTTTAATGCAGGCGGGAATTAAGGAAATCCTCATCATTACAACACCTCACGACAATGGGCAGTTTAAACGTTTATTGGGAGACGGCTCCCAAATTGGTTGCCAGATTCAATACGCTATTCAGGAAGAACCAAACGGATTAGCTCAAGCATTTGTTATAGGAAAAAGTTTTATAGCTAAGGACTCAGTTGCCTTAGTTTTAGGTGATAATATTTTCTATAAAGAGAACATGTCTACCTTCTTTGAAGAATGTGTGGATCCCGAAGGAGGAATAGTGTTTGCATATCAGGTTCAAGATCCTGAACGTTATGGCGTTGTTGAATTCGATGACCATTTTAATGCAGTTAGCATAGAAGAAAAGCCCCAAAATCCCAAGTCAGATTATGCGGTACCAGGACTTTATTTCTATAATAATGATGTAGTTTCAATAGCGGAAAATCTAAAACCTTCAATAAGAGGAGAATATGAGATTACGGATATTAATAAGCACTATCTCGAAAAGAAACAACTCAAAGTCAAAGTGTTTACCAGAGGGACGGCTTGGTTAGATACAGGAACATTTGAATCTCTTCACGATGCGGCTGAATTTGTGAGAGTGATTGAAAAAAGACAAGGCTGGAAAATTGGATGCATAGAAGAAGTCGCCTATAGAAAAGGATTCATTTCCAGAGAACAATTAATGGATGTAGCTTCTAGTATAGAAAAAAGTGGCTATGGAAAATATTTGAAAAGAATAGTGAATAAATGATAGATCAGAAAATGATAGATATAGTGGTGGATGCTTGTTACAGTGCAGGAGAAGCTATTATGAATATTTACAATACGGCGGATTTTGGAGTCGAAATGAAATCCAATAATTCTCCCCTAACCTTAGCTGATCAAGCAGGTCATGAAGCGATAGTTAAATATCTAGTGTCAACGCCATACCCAATTTTAAGTGAAGAAGGTAGAGGGATTCCATATGAAGAAAGGGCAAATTGGGACTTTTTCTGGATGGTAGACCCGCTCGATGGGACTAAAGAATTTATAAAGCGAAATGGAGAGTTCACAGTAAACATAGCTTTAATTCACAAGCAGAAGCCAGTGTTTGGTGCAGTTTATGTGCCCGTGAAGGATGAACTGTATATTGGGGGAAGCAACAGAGTTGCCACTTGTACATCAAATGGCAAAACAGTGGAACTCAATAGATCTAGAAAAGAAGAATTTCACGCTTTAACTGCGCACTCAGGTTTAAAAATTGTAGCATCCCGCTCACATTTGAATGATGAAACTCAAGAATTCCTAGATTCTTTAGATCAACCGGAAATAGTATCCATGGGTAGCTCCTTAAAGTTTATGGCACTTGCAAATAAAGAAGCTGATATATACCCAAGGTTCGCACCCACTATGGAATGGGATACGGCTGCTGCACACGGTGTGATTGCAAGTCTTGGTTATAGAGTGGAAAAGCAGGATGGTACAGAACTGGAGTATAATAAAGAAGATTTGTTAAATCCATATTTTATCTGCTATTAAAATGATAAAATCCATAGTAAAGAGATATTTTCAAACTTTAGCGTTTTTTTTTAGATACATAAGATATCGGTCTGTCTGGATATTAATGAATAGTTTGGCCGTTGGAGTTTTGGATGGCATAGGCTTAGCCTTGTTTATTCCTCTATTGCAAAGTACCGAGTCTGTGGGCTCTGGTAATTCTTCGGATATGGGCAATTTGCAGGTTCTTGTAAATTGGCTTGAAGGAATGGGCGTAGAACTGACCATGAATACCGTCTTGGCAATAATGGCCGTATTGTTTGTTTTCAAAGGAGTACTTAAGTATTGGGAGAAATATTATAATGTCTTAACAAGAAACGTGTTTCTTAGAAAAATTAGATATCAATTGATAGATGGTATATCAAAAATGCGGTATATCCATTATACCACCTCTGACTCTGGAAAAATTCAAAATACTGTAACTACAGAAGTTCAGCGAGTAATGGTATCTTATAATCAGTATTTTATCACTGCTCAAGGCTTGGTCATGGTCTTGGTATATATTTCACTGGCATTTTTAGCAAATGCCCGATTTGCTATTTTAGTAGTAGTTGCAGCTTTACTGTTGAATTTCATATTCAAATATTTTTATCGTATTACCAAACGATGGTCCAAAAATATAACTAGAGAAGGACACCACCTTCAAGGCTTTTTAATACAAAGCGTTCATTACTTTAAATATTTGAAGGCAACCAATGGTTTTGGCAATTACTCAAAAAAAATAAAGGAAAAAATAGACAACATTGAGCATGCTAATTTGCAAATGGGTAAAGTTGGTGCCATTTTAGTTGGATCTAGGGAGGCTTTAACTATACTCATTGTAATTGTGGTAATAGTAATACAGGTAAATTTATTTGGTGGAGCTATTTCTAGTTTGATATTAAGTCTATTATTCTTCTACAGATCTCTTGGCAATTTAATGACCATTCAAACATCATGGAATGCTTTTCTTGCTGCGTCTGGAGCTTTGGATAATGTACAATCCTATGTAAAAGAGCTTTATCAGGAGAAGGAGCAACCAGGCACAATAAAAATGAATGAAAAGCTAAAATCCATAAAGTTAAAGGATTTGAGTTTTTCATATGGCCATACACTAACACTTAATTCTATTGATCTGGAAATAAAAGCACTTGAAACTGTGGCGATTATCGGGGAGAGTGGAAGCGGAAAGACCACCCTGGTCAATTTGTTAGCAGGAATAATGGACAACTACCAAGGAAGTTTGGATATTAATGGACGGCCTTTAGCAGATTTGAAAAAAGGCTCATGGCGGTCTAGAATAGGCTATATCACTCAGGAACCTGTAATTTTTAATGATACTATTGCTAATAACATCAGTTTTTGGGATGATCGTCCTAAAGTAGAAATAGAAAACAAGCTTAATAAGGCTATGCGCAAAGCAGCCATTTATGAGTTTGTACAGACTTTGGCTCTCAAAGAACAATCGCCGTTGGGTAATAATGGAGTGATGGTTAGTGGTGGTCAAAAACAGAGAATATCTATTGCTAGAGAATTGTACAAGGACGTGGAATTACTCATAATGGATGAAGCCACTTCAGCTTTGGATACTGAAACTGAAAAAATGATTCAAAGCAACATTGATTTGCTTAAAGGAAAATATACCATGATTATTATTGCTCATCGACTGAGCACTATAAAGAATGCAGATAAGATAGTTTTGTTAGACAACGGAACAATTCAAGCTATTGGGAGTTTTACAGAACTGATGCAAACAAGCGAAAGATTTCAGAAAATGGTAGATATACAAAACTTCTGATTCATATTATAGTGTCATTGCGATCATACTTTAAACCTCTTCGTCGTGCTTACCTATTGAAAAAGTGGCAGAAGGAACACGGTCATAAAACCAAATACTTTTGTGTTGGAAGAAATAAAACGGGTACCTCATCTTTAGACAAAGCATTTCAGGATCTTAATTTTAAAGCGGGAAATCATCATCAAGCAGCCTTATTATTAAGAGATTATTTCTCTTCAAATTTTGACCCAATTATTGAATTTTGTAAGACAGCTCAAGTTTTTCAGGATATACCTTTCAGTTATCCGAACACATACAAAATATTAGACGAAGCTTTTCCAAATTCTAAATTCATTTTGACAGTTAGGGATAGTTCGGAGCAATGGTATAATTCTGTGGTTAGATTTCATTCGAAACTATATGGCGAAGGATCAATTCCAACGGCAACACAATTAAAAACCGCGGGTAGGAATGTTTGGGAAGGCTGGATTTGGGAGTCGGTAAGTGGATTGTATGGTACCGATGAGCTTGACCCATATGACAGGGATAAGTTGATCCCACATTATGAAGCTCACAATCAAGAGGTAAAAGCTTATTTTAAAGATAGGCCTGAGGATTTGCTCGTAATTAATTTGTCAAATAAAGACTCATATAAGAAATTCTGTAAGTTCATACAGGTTGAATCACCATTTGAAGATTTCCCATGGGAGAACAAAACTTAAACAATAAAAAGGAACGTAAGATTTTATTTGTTGGCGGGATACCGAGATCAGGTACGTCCATGCTGCAGAAGATGTTAAGTTTTAACAAAGTTGTTTATGCAGGCCCTGAATTTGGCGTAACTCCAAATTTCTATAATATGTATGACCATATGTATAAAAGGGTCAAAGCTGGGAAACAATCTTTAGTTTTCAATAAAGAAGTTCTAGATGATACCGTCAAACAATTTTACAACTCAATTTTCCAACTACACCTTGACGAGGGGATTGAAGTTATAAGTGAAAAGACTCCTAAAAATACCTTGTTTTTTGATCGAATGCTTGAAAATTGGAATGATTTCAAGTACATACTTATTATTCGAGATCCTCGCGCTATACTGGCATCATTAAGGAAAGTTCAGGGAAGAGCTCTAAAGGAAAACAGGGATATAAGATACGGACAACGAATGTATACTGACTTGCTATTTTTAGATCGCTATTGGAAAGTTATGAATAAATGTTTGCAAATGAGGTCAGAAAACTTAAAGGTTGTGTATTATGAAGATTTGGTCTCAAGTCCAGAAACATTGCTTAAGGAAATCTGTTCATTTATCAGCATAGATTTTGAACCAAAAATGCTCAAAACTGATCAAGAAACATTCACCAATAAGGTGGTACAAGCCAATAATAATAAATCGTGGTATAACGAAGAGATATTCAATCAAAAACTAAGTACTAGAAATGTTGACAAGTGGAAGATTGAACTCAGTAAATCTGATTTAAAACTTATTGAACAATTTCTAAGCAAAAGAAGATATGAATTCTTAAACAGATATAAAATCAATGTGACTTCAGCCGGTCTTCTACTAAAATTAAAGCGTTGGGATTATTTAATTTGGAGCTATAGCAGAGCAATAAGAAAGAGAGTCAAGAAATTGTTTAAATGAGGTAATGCCTAAAAACAGTAAAATATATATAGCTGGTCACCGAGGAATGGTAGGCCGAGCTATTTGGAAAGAATTGGAGAAGGAGGGTTTTGCTAATCTGTTGGGTAAGACAAGTGCAGAATTAGACTTGAGGGATCAGTCAGAGGTTAAACGATTCTTTGAAAAGGAGCAACCTGATATTGTTATTGACGCCGCGGCAAGGGTTGGTGGAATACTGGCCAATCACGAGTATCCTTATAAATTCTTAATGGAAAACCTTCAGATTCAGAATAATCTGATTGACTGTGCATTTAATCAGGGGGTTGAAAAATTTGTTTTCTTGGGTAGCTCATGTATCTATCCTAAGCTTGCTGAACAACCACTGCGTGAAGATAGCTTGCTTACAGGACCATTAGAACCAACAAATCAGTGGTATGCTCTTGCCAAAATTGCTGGAGTAAAAGCCTGTGAAGCAATTAGAACAAAATACAACAGGGATTTCATTAGCTTAATGCCAACTAATCTGTATGGCGATAACGACAACTTTGACTTAAAAACATCCCATGTACTGCCAGCCATGATTCGCAAATTTCATGATGCCAAAATCAATAATAACAGTCCTGTTGAACTCTGGGGATCTGGAACTCCTAAACGTGAGTTTCTACATGTAGATGATGTGGCATCGGCTGTCTTGTTTACACTAAACAACAAATTGTCAGATCATTTATACAATGTGGGCAGTGGAAAAGATTTGAGCATTATGGAGTTAGCACAATTGATTCAAAAAATTGTTGGTCATACAGGAGAAATTCTATGGGACAAGGAAAAACCGGATGGTACTCCAAGAAAACTGATGGATGTGAGCAAATTGGCGAATGAAGGTTGGAACTATTCCATTGGGTTGGAGGAAGGAATTACAAGAACTTACAATTGGTTCCTAACACATGTAAATGAAATTAAGGAGCTGAAATTATAATACGGTTAAAACATGAATAGCAAAGTAGCACTCATTACAGGAATTACAGGACAAGATGGAGCCTATCTAGCGGAATTATTGTTGGAAAAGGGCTATACGGTGCACGGATTAAAAAGGCGCTCATCGCTTATTAACACTCAGAGAATAGATCACTTATATGAAGATCCTCATGTTTCTAATCCAAAAATGGTTTTACACTATGGAGATATGACAGATTCCATGAATATCACTAAGATTATTCAGGAAACTCAACCAGATGAAATATACAACTTGGCTGCCATGAGTCATGTAAGAGTGAGCTTTGATATGCCAGAGTATACGGCAAATGCAGATGGAATTGGAGCTCTTAGAATATTAGAAGCAGTAAGGTTATTAGGCCTGGAAAAGAAGACCAAAATCTATCAAGCGTCCACATCTGAATTATACGGTTTGGTTCAAGCAGTTCCACAATCTGAAAGTACTCCTTTTTATCCGAGATCGCCATATGCTGTTGCTAAGCTATATGCGTATTGGATTATTGTGAACTATAGGGAAGCTTATGATATCTATGCCTGTAATGGTATTCTATTTAATCATGAGTCGCCTATAAGAGGTGAGACCTTTGTAACCCGAAAGATTACAAGGGCTGCTGTGAATATTGCCTTGGGCAATCAAAGTGAGCTTTTCTTGGGAAATTTAGATGCCAAGAGAGACTGGGGGCACGCTCGTGATTATGTAGAGGCAATGTGGTTGATGCTTCAACAAGAACAAGCTGAAGACTTCGTTATTGCTACGGGAATAACCTCCAAGGTAAGAGACTTTGCGCAATCGGCATTTGAAGTTTTAGGAATTCAACTCAGCTTTGAAGGTGAAGGGGTTAACGAAATTGGAAAAGTGAGTTCAGTAGATACTCATGTATTTGAACAGATGACCAAGTCAACAAACCCTCCAGCTGTGGGTTCAGTTGTTATTAGAATTGACCCTAATTATTTCAGACCAACCGAAGTGGATCTGTTGATAGGAGATGCGAGCAAAGCCAAGGAGAAATTGAATTGGGAAGCTAAGACTGATTTGAAATCAATGATTCAAGAAATGATTGAATCAGATTTAAAACCTATTTGAATCAAAATTTGAATAATAAGTTCATCATAATCACTGGAATGCACAGAAGTGGAACTTCTCTAATTGCAAGTTTTATAGAAAGCGCCGGTGTCAATTTGGGCTCAAACCTCTTTCCACCCGACAAAGGAAATCCCAGAGGTTATTTTGAAGATATAACTTTAGTTAAGTTACACAACGCTGTTTTAAAACGCAATGGTCTTAAATACTTTTTTAACAAGCATCCTAAGCCTCTGGTTGTTAGTGAAGAACATCGTATAGCCGCATTGCAACTTGTTCAAAGCATGGACCATAACAAAGATGATAAAGTAGTTGGATGGAAAGATCCTAGGGCTAGTTTGTTTCTTGAGTTTTGGACGGGTTTATTAAAAAATGATGGTCATTTCATTGTTATATTCCGAAAGCCAGGATATGTATTGGATTCTTTAATAAGAAGAAAAACGGATAGAGCAATAAATAAAAATCCTAGAATAGGCTTGTTAAGCTGGTACGTATACAATAAAGCAATTGATAACTATCTACAACATAACAATGCGATATTAGTAGAGATGGAAGATGTCATAGAGCATTCTACTAATTTTATCAATTGTATAAATGCAACTTATAATCTAGACTTGGATCAAGGAGATTTAAATAAATTCTATAAAAAAGGAGAACTCAACACAAGCGGAAAAAAATTAAAATTTAAAACCTATTTAACCATGGTCCTTAACCCTATGCTCAGTTGGAAATCATATAAACTGTATAGAAAACTTAGAGATTCCAAGACCCTTCTCAACTAATGTGTGGAATTGTTGGTATAACTGAAGTTAGTGATATTCAGGCCTTAAATGCCATGAATAACACTATCATTCATAGAGGACCAGATGATGAAGGTTATTACCACGACTCTGAAACTGGAGTTGCAATTGGAATGCGCCGACTTAGTATTATAGATCTTGAACACGGACATCAACCCATTTCTAATGAAGATGAGAGTTTACAAGTAGTGTGCAATGGAGAGATTTATAATTCACCGGAATTGCGTAAAGAATTAGAATCCCGGGGTCATCAGTTTAAAACTAAGAATTCAGATGTGGAAGTCTTATTGCATTTGTATGAAGATTATGGGCTAGACATGATTCATAAACTGAATGGGATGTATGGATTTGTAATATATGATAGCAAATTGAAGAGACTTTTTGGTGTGCGGGATAGAGTAGGTATAAAACCTCTTTACTACAGCCTTAGCAATAAGCATTTTGCTTTTAGTTCAGAGTTGAGGTCCTTATTAGCCCTGGATTGGGTTAAACGAGACCTGAATCCTCAAAGTATTTCCAATTATTTCAGTTTTCAATATGTTCCCTCTCCTCAAACCGCATTTGAGCATATACAAAAAATTCCTGCTGGCCATTATTTTACCTACGATCTCAACAGCAAAAACCTGGAGGTGCAGTCATATTGGGAAGTAAATCCTATGCCTGTAGTTAAATCAGCAGAGGAGTGGAGAGAATCCGTTAGAAATGAAATGCAAAAAGCAATGATGCGGTGGACATTAAGTGATGTTCCAATCGGTGTCTCGCTTTCAGGTGGAATTGATTCATCTGCATTAGTTGGTTTTCTCGCAAAATCTGGATTTAGCGATATCAGAACCTTTTCTATAGGATTTGATGACGAAAACTTAAAGAAATATGATGAGCTGGATCTAGCTCGGAAGGTATCGGATCATTGGGGAACAAAGCATTTAGAAGTTCAACTCAATTCGTCTCGTGTACTTAAAGATTTGGATAAGATGGTTGGCCATTTAGATGAGCCTTATGGAGGAGGCTTGCCTTCTTGGTATGTATACAGTACCATGGCCGATCATGTAAAAGTTGGAATGACCGGTACAGGAGGGGATGAGCTTTTTGGAAACTATGGGAAGGCATATAAATTCAATGAAGCCAAGAAATTGAAATTGAGAAGGATGGCAAAAGCTCTTCTTAAAAATAGATCTATAAATGAAGCAAGAGATGTTTTAAGATTTCCAAATGCATCATGTGCATGGATGTTCCTGAGAGAACACCATAAGAAAGACACGTTGTTTAAGGGTGTGAGTCAATTCAACGGTATTAAGGCGTCAGAATGGATTATAGAGGATCTCTGGAAGAATAATTCTCAAAAAGATGTAAGAGATTTGATTCCCATGCTCGACTTTCCAAATCAATTGGCAGAAGAGTTTCTGTATGTAACAGACCGTTTCTCCATGGCACACAGTATTGAAGCTAGGGTTCCTTTTTTGGATCACGAGTTGATTGAATTGGTTATGCAGGTCCCAGCAGACATTAGAATAGGAAATCCAAATCCCAAACAGTTCTTAAAAGATATAGTGGAAGATTTGATTCCTCAAGATGTATTTAAGGCTAAGAAAAGAGGATTCGTTTTGCCGCTTAAAGAATGGACTAGAGGAGAATTGAGAGATATTGTTGAAACTTATTTATCACCAAACTTCCTTAAAAATCAAGGCATCCTCAGCGAGTTAACTTATGAGCAAATAGTTCAGCCTCATTTAAAAGGTCAAAAGAACAATACCGAAATGGTTTGGACTTTGTTAATGTTTCAGCTGTGGTATAAAACCTTTTCATTGCAAGCATGAAAGTAATTCATTTGAGCTCGGCAGATAATAAGGGAGGAGGAGCAAGATCTGCCTATAGATTACACGAGGAACTCAATAAGAAAAATGTTGATTCCAAAATGTATGTAAGAAATAAGTATTCTTCAGATGATAAGGTTATCAAGTATGAACATTTCAGTTCACCATTGAGCAAGTTCAAACAAAGAATTAGAAAGAGGTTGGAGACCAGGGGGCAGGGGTACATTTCTAGACAGAACACCATTTACAATGGATTCGCTCCAGCCACATCTCCACTGGGAAAATCACCATATAATCAATTGCCTTCAGCCGATATCATAACTTTGAATTGGGTAGCAGGCTTTTGGGACTATCGTCTATTGAATGCAATGCCAAATAAATGCAAGAAGATAATATGGAGATTGTCTGATATGCATCCCTTTACAGGCGGTTGCTTCTATGATGCCTCATGTGGAAAGTACAAAACTGGTTGTGGTTCTTGTCCATGCCTTGATTCAAAAAAGGAAAAGGATTTGTCTCGAGCATCTATAGGCTTAAAACGGAGTGTAATAGAAAGTTTGCCTAAAGGTTTCTTACATATAGTTGCTCAGAGCAAATGGATAGCAGAAGAAATCAAATCTAGTCAAGTTTTCAACGGGATTGAAGTAACCCACATTGCAAATGGCATAGATGAATCTGAGTTTAAACCTTTAGATAGAATGCAGTCAAGAAAAAGCCTAGGGATAGCAGAAGATGAAAAAGTCATTATGTTCATTGCTCAATCATTGGGAAACCCAAGAAAGGGAGCTGCTTATTTCAAAGAAGCCATGGAAGTGGTAGGTAGACAAATTGCAAACATTACTGTGCTTGCTGTTGGTGCTGATGGTTTTGGTCCAATAGATGGGGTGAAAATCAATGAAAAGAAAGATGTGAGTAGCGCGGAAGAACTAAGTGCTTGCTATTCAGCTGCGGATGTCTACGTAATTACTTCATTACAGGATAATTTACCCAATACCGTTTTGGAGGCTATGTCTTGCGGAACACCTGTGGTAGGATTTGAAGTTGGCGGAGTACCAGACCTAGTAGAAAATGAAAAATCTGGATATCTCATTGAAACCAAGAATGTGCAACAATTGGCCAGTCAGGTTATAAAACTTATTGAGCAGCCAGATTTATGTGTAGAAATGGGGTCCAATGCAAGAAAGAGAGTATTGGAGCACTATACAATTAGTGGTCAAACGTATAAATACATTAACCTGTATCAGAGTTTGCTAAAGGAATAGGATGTTTACTATAATCACGGTGAATTTCAATAACAAGGAAGGCTTAGAGCGCAGCATAAATAGCTTTATCAGTCAGGATTATGTAGAGAAGGAGTTAATAATAGTTGATGGTGGTTCTACAGACGGAAGTTTAGAAGTGATTAAAGAATACAATCAGCATATTGATCAGATAGTCGTAGATGAAGACGAGGGTATTTATGACGCCATGAATATTGGACTAGGGCTAGCTTCAGATCATAGTACCTTTATCCACTTTCTAAATTCAGGCGACGTTTTTTGTAACCAGAATGTACTCAACAAGGTATATAAGTCAGCCTTGCAGTTTAATGGTCATATATACGGTGATGTAAAACGCAATGGAGTGATCATTGGAAGTGCTCCAACAATTAACTACAGAACGATGTCTGGTGATATGATTTGTCATCAAGCAATATTTTTCAATACCAAGATTCATAAGCAAGTATTATACGATACCAGCTACAGCATATGTGCTGATTATAAAATGATATTGGAATTTATCAAGTCTTCAGTTCCTTTTAAGAAAATAGAGCTTGTCATCTGCACTATAGAGCTTGGAGGAATTAGTTCAGTTAGAAGAAAAAAACTTCATGAAGAAAAAAACAGCATAAGAAAAAAATATCCTAAACTGCTGTTTTATACCTATTTAAAGAGAATGAAGAGATTAATTACAGTTTAAAAGTAATGAAATCAAATAAGCCAGGAGTCCTATACTTTTTATGCACAGATAATAATCAACCTGCAGGAGGAAGACAAATTATTTATGGATTGGTTGATATTCTAAATGCCAATAATGTAAAGTCATTTGCTTTGCATCAAAGCAAGGGATTTAAATATACTTGGTTTAAAAATGAAACATCTGTTGCTTATACTACTCAGTTTAAAACTAGAAAGTATGCCAAAAAAGGTCTATTAGGTAAACTAAAAATTCTCCTTTTAGCTATTAAAGAAGAATTTCAAGGCAAGGATGACAATAAAATAGAACTTTCTGGGGATGATATTCTGGTCATCCCTGAGACTCGCATAACACAATTAGAAACATTTAAGGTAGGTGTAAAACTGGTTACTTTAGCACAGAATGTTTATTTGAGTTTTGCTGGTGAGAATGATTTCAAACATATTAGTAATGCATACCGTGACAATGCCATTAGTCTGCGAATTTCGATGTCTGAATTAGGGTATAAAACAAGGACTTTCTTGTTTCCCAATCAATTAGTGGAACATGTTCCAATATTCATAGATGAGTCGCGCTTTCAATTTCATAAAGTCAAGAAAAGAATAATTGCTTACATGCCGCAAAAAATGGAAAGCGATGCAAAATTTCTTCTCAATACATTAGCAATAAGAAATAAGTGTTGGGATTATGAATTTGTACCAATAGTTGGTAAAACCTATCATCAAGTTGCTCAAATATTGAAAGAAACGTTAATCTTCCTCAGTTTTTCTTATAGAGAAGGTTTAGGCTTGCCACCATTAGAAGCCATGGCATCAGGATGTATAGTCATAGGCTATTCTGGTAATGGGGGGAATGAATTTTTTGGAACCAAATACTTCAATCAGATAGAAGAAGGCGATATTATATCTTATGCTTCTAAAGTTGAAGAAATTATTGAAGAGTATGGTAGCAACCGTCAAAGATTGGATCAATTAAGAGAAGAGGGATCTTCCTATGTTTTGGAAAGATATTCTAAAACAAATACAGAGAAAGCTCTAATCCAAAGCTTTAAAACAATCATTGAATGAGCTCCAGATCAATGTTTTCCATAATTGTTCCTACTTATAATAGAGTGAATGTTTTACCAAGGGCATTAAAGAGTGTTGTGAATCAGACCTATAGGCCTATTCACCTTATAGTTGTAGATGATGGATCCTCGGATAACACAGATAATTTCATGAATGAGTGGATTGCTAAAAACCAATCCGCAGATTTACTTGTAGACTATATAAAACAGAACAACGGAGGAGCTGGTGCTGCGAGAAATACTGGCATTTCACATATAAAAGGGACGTATGTCCAATATCTAGATTCAGATGATGAGTTACATCCTGAAAGACTTAGCAAATTACAGACCTTATTTGAAGAAGAGAGTGTTGATTTTATTCAAACTGGTTTCGACAATATAGATCATAATAGCGGAGAAAAAATAAGTACTAGATATGGTAGACTAAAGAACACCATTTATGAGCAAATGTTGATGGGAGTATTATGGCCTAATACTCTGAGATCGGCATTTACCACCAAACTTGTTAAAGAGATTGGTCTTTGGAATACATCCATGATTTGCTTTGAAGATAGGGAGTATGTAGAACGTGCAATTTTGCACGCCAATAAACCAATATGTATAAGGGAGGTTTTAGCCACTGCAAGCAGACATGTAGGCGGCAACATCACAGACCATCTCAAAACAGAACAAGGGCGTGAAAACCGGGTACGTTGTGAAAAACAATTGGTAGAAAGGATAGATGATATACCTACTGCTGAATCGTATAAAAAGCTATTTAAATCCAGAATGTATACCCTGTCACTTAGATGTTTTGCGGAAGGATGGACTGAATTAGGAAATGAGTGTCTATTGCTGGCCAATTCCATCACAACAAAACGAGATTTAAAAAACAGCTTTAAAAAGTTTATGCTTGGAAGCGGAGCATTCACTAAATCACTCTTGATTCTCATTTACAAACGCTTTACTTAAACAATATATGAGCCTCGCTGAAAACTTACACGAGATAAAAAAAACTATTAAGCAGAGTTTATTGCTTTTAAAACACGGCTTACCCTACATAAAGTGGAGTAGCCTAAAAGTAATTCCTCCTAGTTTCTCTTATAATAGAAGTAAACCCAATATTCTTTGGATAGGAGCCTTTCCTGCAAGACATAGAAACGTTGGCGACCATGCACAAACAGTAGCAGTACTTCAATTTTTCAAAAAGCATTTTCCTGAGTACCATGTTATTCGAATGAATAGGAATCAGGTAAAAAAATCAAAATCTGGTATAAAGAAATTGGGCAGCCAGTTCAATGAACAGGATTTGGTTATTATGCATAGTAGCGGAGATTTTGGCAGCCAACATTATAATCCAGAAGGCTGTTGGCATCTTACAAGGAAAGAGATTGTGAATAGTTTTCCTAAGTCTCAAATAGTAAACCTCCCTACCACGGTAATTTATGATGAGAGTCCAAGCGCACAGCAACTACTAAAGGAAGACACTCGTGATTTTGGAGGAAGCAACTTTATGTTATTGTGCAGAGAAAATGTAAGCTTGTCATATGTGAAAGACGTTTTCTCTAGCAGAAATGAATTCTTTCCTGATTTCGTGTTTTACTTACAGAGACCTGAAGCTACAAAAAAAAGAAACGGAGCCTTGGTTATACTTCGATCAGATAGCGAAGCAAAGCTGGGGTCAGAACAAAGAGCCGATTTAATAGCGACTTTGAAAAAGAGTTTCAATAAGGTAGATGACGTAGATATACTTAATGCTGACTTTCCAGTAACTGAGCTCGTGGAAGAGAACTATGTCTCTCACATTCAAGATGTTTACGAGAAGTATGAACTTGTTATTACAGACCGAATGCACGGAATGATCTTAGCTGTAACCACCAATACCCCATGTCTAGCACTTGACAGTGGTATCCCTCATAAAATTAACGCATATGAGTCCTTTTTAGCTCCAGCTGTCACCTTCTTTAAAGGTACTAGTTTTAATAAAGAGCAATTCCAAGAGGTGATTAACTCTAGATCTGGATCGCCGGATTTGAGTGAATATTATAATGGTTTCCGATCAAAAGTGGTGAAAACCTAGCATTGAAAATTTTAATGATCATAGCTGGTCCTAAGACCAAGGCAAGCAGTAGAGTGAGAGCATATTGGTTGGCTGAAGCTTTGAAAATTCACAAAGTTAGATGTAAGCTTATTCACCCCAAATCTGCAGTACAACTTTTCAAATTGATGTTCATCATTTGGAAATACAGGGTTGTATTTTTTCAGAAGTCCTATTCAATCTACGATTATTATGTTTTGAGAATAGCCAATGCTATGGGCAAAACAACCATATTAGACATTGATGATTCTCCTTCAAAATCTAACAATCCAAAAACTTTAGCAAATTTCAGAATGATGGCAACCCATGCCACGGCAGTCTTTGCTGGAAGTAAAAACCTGCTGTATCTAGTTCAAAGCCCACAGAACAATGCCTATCTCATTCCTTCAAGCATCTTGCTAAAGCATTATCCCAAACCTGTTGAAAAGAAAACCCATGACGTTTGTATAGGTTGGATTGGAAATGGAGCGCATTACAAAGATGACTTAATCCAGATTCTATATCCGGCTCTTAAAGCAATAGACAGCAATGTGACTGTGAAACTAAAGTTGGTTGGTGCAAGTGGGCAGATGGAGTTATTAAACACTTTTAGTCTACTCCCCAATGTTCAATTGGAAATTGTGGATACAATCGATTGGTCAAATCCAACAGCTGTGAGAGCACAGATTGGTTCTTTTGACATTGGGGTCTACCCTTTAATAGATAATGACTTCAATACCTATAAGTGTGGTTTTAAGGCTTTAGAATATATGGCACTTTACATTCCAGTTATATCAAGCGATGTTGCCATAAATAGTTCAATTATTGATCACGGCAATACTGGAATATTAGCCAGTTCAAAAGAAGAATGGACACAGGCTTTAAACAGTTTAATAAACAAACCAGACCTACGAAAAAAAATGGGTGAAGCTGGTAGAGAGAAAGTTGAGAATGAGTTTAGCATGTTTATTACGGCGCAAAAAGTAATGGATATAGTCACCAAATATGGCTAATAAACAACCTAATCTGTTTCTAATTGGAGGTATGAGGTGTGGTTCCACCAGCTTGCATTTTCTGCTTTCTCAGCATCCTGAAATATTCATGAGTAAGGTTAAAGAACCCATGTATTATAATGCTGAATACATGCGATCTCGACTAGATGCAGATGATGCCTTGAAAGATAAATTGCAGAAATTTGAAGCTAGAGGTAAATACAGAACTACAGAGGCTTATAGGAGTTTGTTTAAAGAGGCTAATAGTGAGTTGTTTTTAGGCGAATCATCGCACTATTTATATAATCCAGCTGTGGCAGAAACTATTTATAGAGACGAACCTCAAAGTCGAATTCTAATTTCCATAAGAAATCCTATTGATAGAATTTTTTCTGAGTATCAGTATTACCAGAGGGAGAACCCAAATGAGCTGAGCTTTGAGGAATTTGCTTTTGAGAACTGTGAATTTGACGAAGAGGGTTCTATAGTCAGTATAAAATCTAGATTGAATAAAAGTTTCTACAGTAAGAATATTGCTCAGTGGATTGCCCGATTTGGTAGAGAAAAGGTTATGGTCATTTTGTTTGATAACTTGAAAACCAAACCTAAAGAAACCATTAGAAATATTTACAACTGGCTTGATTTGGATGTGCACTTTGAACCGACCTTAGTCCATACCGAAAAATCGGGGAAGGTGAAGAACCAGAAGGTATTTGAGAAGTTCAAGAAGTTTTCTTCTGCATCGTGGATTAGAAATCTATTAAGCGAAAAACAACGGAAAAAATTAAGGTCATGGTTTTACCAGAAAAGTTTGAGTAAACAAGAGATGGCCCCTGAAACTAGACTGAAGTTGAATAGCATCTTTAAAGAAGAGATTGACGAATTAGAACAATTGGTTCAAATAAATCTTGAGCATTGGAAGAATTGACAAATTATAGGATTAAAGTAGCGTTTGGTTCTGTTCCCAAGGATGGAGGTACTTTCACATTTTATAGAAACCAAAGGAAAGCCCTGAAAAAGCTTGGAGTTGATATGTATTGTGTGTCGATTGGTCCAGAACAAGCAGACTTGTGGGAGGAGAGTTATGCAGATGAGAATTGTGTATTACTGGCCCCAAGCGTAGAATCGGTAAAAGGGCAAGCAAAAATATTCGTCCAGTGGTGTCAAGATGAAAGAATAGATATTGTTATGGCCATTAATTCTAAGGCTATACTATCTTCATTAGCTCACTTGCCTTCACATATTAAGATAGTATCAAGATGTGCTAATGCCTTTGAACACGGTTATAGAATAACCATGTCTGGAGGTAATCGATTGTCGAGAATTGTTGCTCTTACCCCGAGACTTAGGAATGATCTTATTGAGAGTTATGGGGCATCTGAGAGCATGATTACCCTTATTCCAAATGGAATAGAGGACAGTATGTTCAAAGCAGACCGTTTTCAAGCAGATAGAAACGCGCTCAATATTGGCTTTCTCGGGAGACTTGAGCATCAGCAAAAGGGGGTCATGCATATTCCACCAATAATGGAAGAGTTAAAGAAAACAGGAATTCCTTTTCACCTCAAAGTAGCAGGTAAAGGGAAACATAGGGCGGAATTGGAAACGGAGCTTTCCAAAGTATTGTCTAAAAGTGAATATGAGTTTTTAGGAGCTTTAAATCCAAATGAAATTCCAAGTTTTTTCAGTGAACAAGATGTATACCTCTTTACTTCTCATTTTGAAGGATGTCCAAATGCACTTTTAGAAGCTATGATGGCTTCTGTAGCTCCAGTTTCATGGATCATCAAAGGGATAACAGACTTTATTATTGAAGATGGGAAAACTGGTTTTCTCTTGGAAACAGGAGATTACCAAGGAATGGCCTCAAGCTTAGCTGAGCTGCAAAATGATAGAGAGGCATTACTCAAAATACGAACAAATGCAGCTGCAGAGGCGAGGGCAAGATTTACCACAGAAATTTGTGCTCAAGAATACCAGAAATTGTTTAAACAAGTGATTCAAGAGCCATCAAAGAAAGTAGAAGTCTTGTCTTGGAATGATTTCAAAATTGACCCAAATTTCGGAAGAGAAAAGCTATACTGGTTACCTTATCAATGGAGAAAACGAATAAAACAGCTAGTTAAAGGATGATCCAGGTATTTCATATTATCAATGACTACAATAAATCTTCTGGTGGTGCAGAAATGTTGGTACAGAGCATTCATAACTGTATGGATGACAGCAATATTGAAAGTACTTTGGTGGGAATCACGAAGTCTGATGATGTTGTACCTAATGCATATTCTTTGAATGTACCAAAACTCTACAGTTTTAAAGCTTTTAATACATTGAGGAAATATGTAAAGACCTTGGATTCACAAAGCATTGTTCATGCTCATTTGTTTCCTACGGTTTTGTATCTTGGAATACTGAAGAGATTAAGACTGCTGAAATGTCCTGTGGTATTCACAGAACACTCAACTTCTAATAGAAGGCGAGAAATGCGTTTTGGAAAAACACTAGATACCTTTATATATAAACAAATTGATTACTTGGTGGCCATCAGCATAGGAACCAAGATTGAACTTCAGAAATGGTTGAACAAACTCAATTTGGATATAGAAGTGATACCTAATGGTATAAGACTTCAGTATGATGAAGTTCTTCTTAGGGCTGAAAAAGATGTTGTTGAGATTGTTTCGGTTGGAAGACTAACTAAAGCCAAGAACTATATCAAAATGTTGGAAGCAATTTCATTAATGCCTTCAGACAATATTCACTATACTATAGTCGGCGATGGAGAATTAAGATCTGAGATAGAACGTAAAATAGAAGAACTTGAAATAGCTTCTAAAGTAAGTCTTGTGGGCTATCAAAAAAATGTAACAGAATACTTGCTCAAAGCAGATGTTTTCCTAATGGCATCCAAATGGGAAGGTTTTGGTTTGTCTGCTGTTGAGGCAATGAATGCATCACTTCCATTGGTGCTGTCAAATATTCCGGGTTTAAAGGAATTCGTTGAAGAGAAAGGACCTGCGGGAGTTTTGGTTGATCCTGATTCAGCAGATCAAATAGCTAAAAGCCTGTCTAAATTTGTAGCTTCTAAAGAGTTGAGAATAAATTATGGAAGGCATTCTTTTCGCGCCTCTAAGAGTTTCTCTATGAACAAAACCTGTCTTGCATATCAAGACTTGTACAATAGAATTAAACAAGAGAATGAAGTCGCATAAAAGAGCGCTGTTTTGGTTCTGCATAACTATTTTTATGCTGTTGTCCGTTCCTAGGATGAATTTGAGGATAGGGCCTATTCCATTTTATTTTATTGACGTATTTTTATTGGTGACATTAGTTTTAGCTATTCGGTTAAAACCAACCAGATCCAAATCCTCTCTGTTTGGTAAAATGCTTGGTATAATTCTCTTTCTAGCAATAGCAAGTGAAACGTATGGGGCTGTAAATAGTGGATCTGTATTTGAGTCGGTTTATAACATGGGAAGGACGTTACTAGCTTTCAGTATTTTCATTTCGACTAGGAGAATAATTAGAACTCAAGAAGATTTGAACAATATACTTCGTTATTCTTTTTTTGGCATACTTATTACCGCAGTCCTTCTAATAGTTTCATCTATACCTCCTACGCGGAATTTTTCAAATAATTATCTGTTCAGTATCCAACTTTTTGAACCTGCAAGTGAAAGTGTAATCAATTCATACTCAAAGTATTCAGGAGCTATGAGGGGACGTTCATTTGTTGGAGTTTCTATTCTAAGTGCCGCCTTTGTAAATAGTATTTGGCCAATGTTGCTCCTATTAAGAAAGACTATAAAGAAAAATAGCATTGGGCAAATTTTTATGCTCATGGGATTTATTATGCTACCTGCCTCAGTGATTTTTACATATTCTAGGGGAGCTATTATTGGAGTTGTCCTAGTCTCATTTGGCATTCTCCTTTTTAATTCTGGCAATTCAAGAAATATGATACTGGCCAGTTTATTTATGGGTGTTTTAATCTTCTTGTATATAGGAGTTGATTCTAAGTATTTCTATTTTAAACGCTTGGAACAGTCAACAGCTAGAGTGATAGACCAACCCGTCCAAAAAAGAAATGAAACTGAACGACTATATGCATACATTGAACCTTTTTGGCATATAGCTGAGCATCCTCAATACCTAATTCTGGGGGAGGGCATAACACATCAACAACAAGCAGCAAGCCGAGCTATATTTTCTGGTAATAGAGCTGATCATGCGGTATTTGCCAGGAGCTATTACGCATATGGACTTCTTGCTGCCTTCTTTTATGTAGGTCTACTCATTTTTGGATTGATTTATACATTCAATAATGCAGTATTTAGTCGAAATCCATATGTTCTTAGAATTTCTAGAGTGTTGGTTCCTACGTTGTTAGGTCTTTTACCATGGTTTATTCTTGGGCATGCTGCTGTGTCCACTCCTAGAGGTGCAACTTTATTCATTTTTGTTCTAGCTCTAGTATCTATGCAAAGCACAATTAAGCCTCTTGAAGTGCTCAGAGAAGAACACAAGCGTAGGACTCTGAATGAAAATGCAGGCTAATATGAAAGCTGTAGTGGTTATTCTCCTCTCTGATAAACGATCGGGGTCTACACTATTTCAGGAGGAATTATGTAAACACAGCTTGGTGCAAACTGTGAGATATTCTTCTCATACTTATTTAGAAACACATCACTGGCTCAAAGCAGCTGTTCTCACCAACCAGGATGCTAGCAAGTACAGTCAAAATAGAGTTTATGATGGTTATGGTTCCATTAATAACGCCCGTGGTTATCTAATAGATACTGTGGTTGGAAATGTAAAAGGATTTGAAATAAGTCAAAATGACCAAGAGTTAATTTATGAAGGATGGGAAGCTTTATGCCAAGAGTTTGCTAAACCCGTGTTTTTTGAAAAATCACCTCAGGTATTAGCGGAGTGGGCAGCTATAGAAGCTTTATTAGATTGGAAGAACAAGACCAATTACTCAGTTAAACTTATTGGTTTAACCAGAAACCCCATGTCAGTCCTTTACTCGGCTTATGAACTATTCAATACGAGTCCAGAAGAAAGACAGTTTGGTTGGAAGAAGATTCAAGAGAACCTGCTCAGAATAAGAGATATGCTAACCGAAGATGAGCTTCATTTGGTGAGCTATGAAGATTTGATCAATAGACCAGCACATACATTTAAAGAAATAACTGATTTCATTGGAATTCCATATGAATCACAAGTTGGAGAAGAAGTTCACGGGCAATCATTAACCAAATGGAGAGATGATCCCAATTTTGACATGAAATTAGACCAAAAGGTTGCAGAGTTTGCAAGTCAATTTGGTTATCAAGAGCAAGATTTATTCAACCCAAATAAACCTCTAGCTAAGCGAAGAAAATCCAAGAACAGCTCCTTTGATTTATTCCTGACCAGGTTACGTGATAGGTTTTATAAACCCTTAATGCTTAGATTCGAACGCAGAAAAAAAAGTCATTAATGTCTACAGAAACGTCATTGACAATAGTTGCGATTTGCAAAAACGAAGAACAGGATTTACCAGGATTCTTGGCAAACACCGTTCCTTTGGCAGATGAGGTAATTATCATTGATGATTTATCTACAGATAGTACAGCACAAATTGCAGCCAATGCTGGAGACAAGGTAAAATTTATAGTCTCAGCTATGGACAAAGAGAAAGGGTTTGCAGGGCAGAGAAATTTAGGACTTGATGCGGCTACTTCTGATTGGGTACTGAATATGGATATAGACGAACGAATTCCTTCCAATTTATATAAAGAGATAAAAGAGGCTATATCTAATACTTCTAAGAATGCATTTAGGTACTATAGAGCAAACCTCTTTTTGCACCGAGTAATGAAGGGTGGAGGTTGGACGTCATGGAATCAACCCCAATTAGCTCGCCGAGGTTCACACGTGTATGTGAATGCCATTCACGAAAGATGCAAAGTTGATGGTGAACCAGCAAGTGTGGGGCAACTAAAAAACAAGATGTGGCATCTCAATGATGCTGACTACTCTGAAAGACTGCGTAAAAGTACGCAGTATTGTGAAATTGAAGCCAAACTGATTGTAGATCAGGGGAAGAAGGTGAGTGCTATAGATATTTTTGTGAAACCTTTCATTGAATTCATAAAGAAATACATATATAAGCAGGGATTTAAAGATGGTGTACCAGGTCTCATATCTGCAATGCATGCAGCCACATCAATATTCAGGATTTATGCCTTGGTTTGGGACCAACAAAATAGTATTCCCAGAACAGAAATTGAGAAGGATTTAAATCGGGATCATAAATAGCCCAATGTTGATTAGCGTTGTTATACCAAACTACAATAGAGAACAGCTCATAGTTGATGCTATGGATAGTGTGTATGCTCAAGACTATTCACCTATTGAAATGATAGTAGTAGACGATGGCTCTTCAGATTCTTCAGTAGAAGTAGTGAATCAATGGATATCTAGCCACAATAAAGAGGGATTTACATCTAAATTGATTCAACAAGAAAACAGTGGAGGAAATGTGGCACGCAATTCTGGAATTGCTAACTCCAATGGCGACTTTATTGCATTCTTAGACAGCGATGATTTATGGGACAAAGACAAATTGAGCAAACAGCTTGCAGAAATGTTGTCTAGGGATGGTATAGGTGCAGTGTATTGCGGATTGAGACATGTGGAATATCCGGCCAATACCATTATTGAAGATGCTAACAGAAGATATCCTCAAGGAGAGTTACTAGCTGAAATGTTGGTGAAGGATTCTACATCGCCAACCTCCTGTTATCTCATTAGAAAAGAAGTATTTGAAAAAGTTGGTCCGTTCGACACGGTATTGCAAGCAAGACAAGACTGGGATATGTGGATTAGAATAAGTGCGGAGTACAGGATACATGCAGTTAAAGAGGTACTGGTATCTTATAGACATCATGAAGGAGAGCGAACCGCTTCAAATCCATTGAAAGAAATTGATGCTTATCGGAGTATTAGAAGCAAATACATTGGGCATTACAAAAGACTTCCTTTCCTAAAAAGGCAAAAAGCCAACGGAGCTTACTATAAAAGGATGGGTAGAGTTCATTTTCATCAAAAAATATCTACAAGGAAAGCCCTGTGGTACTACCTGAGAGCTATTTTGTCATATCCTTTGGATTTTGATGCATTTGCCGCTATGATGGGTGTGTTCTTTCCCAAGAATCTAAGGAGAAACATTCATTTGGCTTGGAATAAATTATTTGCTAAAACACGATTAGCCATTCGCAGTCATTAATGCCAAAAGTAGCCTACTTTTCTAATCAATTTTCCTCTAAACAAGGACATGGTATTGCCAGATATGCTAGAGAGTTGTTCAGTGCAATGAGAAAGCATTCAGATGAATGTGAACTCATACCGATTGCGGCGTGGTCAGATTTAGAGTCCGAATCCTTATCGCAATTGAAAAAAAATTCAAACTTGGAAATACTTCCGATGGGAAGAAGAGGAGTTGCTGGATCCTGGACATACTTAAACTTTCCACCAATTGAATGGTTGTCTCGAAACAAGTTTGAAATAGTTCATGCCGTTGCCCTAGGATATCCTATAGCCACAAGAAAAAAGTTTATTACAACTGTTCATGACATAGGCCCGCTCACCCATCCCGAATTTTTTTCTGATACTCCGCCGTGGCTCATGGAGAAGAGTTTAAAGCAAGCGGTTAATAAGGCCTCGTCTTTGGTATGTGTGTCTCAATCTACGGCTGATGAATTGAACGACTATGTAAGAAGCAAGTATAATGTGAACTTGCAGGATAGAATTTCTGTTATTCACGAGGGTGTATCTGCGAGTTTTTTTAGTCCAACATCCTTTGAATTAACAGATACAGACTTTTTTAAGGAAGGTCATCCCCCATATTTTCTGGCAGTAGGAAAAATAAGCCCGCGCAAGAATTTTAAATCAATTTTACAAGCGCTGAGCGCTGTAAAGGACAGTATACCTCATCACCTAATCGTAGTAGGCGGAAATGGCTGGGACTTTGAACAAATATCCATTATGGTAGATGAACTTGATATAAGGGATCGAGTACATTTTCAGGGTTATGTGAGCGATGATAAGCTTAAAGCCTTATATAAATCTGCTTCTACTTTTATTTATCCATCGCTCTATGAAGGCTTTGGCTTGACTATATTGGAGGCAATGGCCTCTGGTTGTCCGGTGATAACTTCCAATACAAGTTCAATTCCAGAAGTGGCTTCAAATGCTGCAAGCTTGATTGACCCTACATCTCTTGATGAATTGATAGATGCAATGATTAGGCATGGAAGCGATAAGGTAGATTTGAATCAGATGAAGCAATTAGGTATCTCAAGAGCAAAAGAATTGAGCTGGAATAAGTGTGCTCATGAAATGCTCCAAGTCTATCAGCAAGTCTCAAATGAGTAGAAAGAGAATACTTTTTGTAGTTAATGTAGATTGGTTTCTGGTTTCTCATAGGTTAATGCTGTGTCAACAATGTATTGAAGATGGCTACGAAGTTTATGTGAGCTGTAGAGATACCGGAAGAGTAAATGAGATCAAAGACATAGGGGCGAGTTTCATAGATTTACCTCTAGACCGATCTGGCACCAATGTTTTTCAGGAGCTATCTTCACTATGGTTCTTTATAAAGTTGTATAAAAAGGTAAAACCAGATGTAATACACCATATTACACTGAAACCAGTGGTTTATGGTTCATTGGCGGCAAGAATGCTAAGTATACCTGTTGTTAATGCCATTAGCGGATTAGGCTACAACCTTTCACAAGAAAAGCAAAGCTTTTCAAAAAGGATTATGCTGGCATTGATGCGAATTGGTTTTAAGAATAAAAGTCTCACCTGTATTTTTCAAAATAAGGATGACTATGAAGCAATGCTCAACGCAAAAGTTATTTCAAAGAGAAATAGAATTGAGTTTATAAAAGGGGTTGGAGTAGATCTCAATCAGTATTCTTTTTCAGAGCCATTGCATAAAGAAAAACTTGAAATTATTCTGCCGGCAAGAATGCTGTGGGATAAAGGTATTTTAGAATTTAAAAAGGCAGCTGATATATTATTTGAGAAATACCAAAACAAAATTCAATTTAAGCTGCTTGGTTTGGCAGATACGGATAATAAAGCTGGCGCCGATCAAGAGGTTTTAAACTCTTGGAAAATCGAGGGATATTTCGCGTGGCATTCATTTGAGGAAGACATGATAGGGGCATATAGAAGGTCTGACATAGTTGTACTGCCTTCTTACAGAGAAGGGATGCCCAAAAGTCTTATTGAGGCATGCGCTGTTGGAAGACCAATAGTAACAACCACCGCCATAGGATGTAAAGAATGTGTAGATGAAGGAATAAACGGTTATAAAGTGGAGGTCAGAAATCACGAGCAATTGGCTTCAGCCATTAAAGCTTTGATTGACTCGGAGCAGGATAGAAAAAAGATGGGAGCCGAAGGCCGTAAAAAAGCTGAAAGAGAATTCGATGTGAAGAATGTCATTAGCAGGCATATGAGGATTTACAGTGAACGAATTGATGGATAGTACTTTGAACATATTGGTAACAGGATCAAGTGGATTTATAGGTTCACGTTGGTTACAGCTGATGCATGAGAAATATAAACTGTCCACTGTATCTTTAAGGAAAACAGCTATACAAGATGTTCAGTTAGAAGGGGTAGATACCATACTCCATTTAGCTGGTTTGGCTCATCAAATGGAAGCTGTAAATCCTTCAAAATATTTTGAGATTAATACTGATCTAACATTGGCTTTGGCAAAAAAGGCCAAAGCACAAGGAGTTAAACACTTTGTATACATAAGTACTACAAAAGTCTATGGAGATGGAGAAGACCAGGTCTTTTACAATGAAAAATCTAAATGTATTCCAACGGATCATTACGGAGAAAGTAAATTAAAGGCTGAAAACAAACTTAAGAAACTGAGAAGTGATTCTTTTTTGGTTTCTATTGTTAGGCCTCCTTTGGTCTATGGACCAGGGGTAAAAGGAAATCTATTGTTGTTTATGAAGTTGGCAAAAACACCCTATCCTTTACCTTTCAAAGGCATATCAAATAACCGAGCCATGGTTTATGTAGATAACCTAATTGCAATGATATCTAAA
This sequence comes from Bacteroidia bacterium, assembly GCA_049115575.1. Classification (GTDB taxonomy): domain Bacteria; phylum Bacteroidota; class Bacteroidia; order NS11-12g; family UBA9320; genus JAHEKB01. Next base: position 240,375 of record JAGDZU010000001.1, read on the forward strand.
ATCATAGATTCACGTAAAGAAGGTATTTTTACCTTAACAGACCAGCATAGGATATCAACCGAAGAACTCATAGCGGAAATTAGGGAGCAGATGGGAAGAAGTCCCAAACTATTTAAACTTCCTGGCATATTAGTATTACCAATAAAATGGCTTAAACCCCATATTTACTTCAGGTTATTTGGTTCATTTAATGTGGATTGCAGTGAAAGCTTAAAAACATTGAATTTTACCATACCCTATGCATTTGAAGATGGAATCAGAGCTATGGTAAGTCACTATCAGATTCAAAAAACAAAATCTTGAAAATTCTTGTAGTCTATCAATATTTCTGTACAACTGAAGGCAGTTGGAGCACTCGAATTTATGAATTTTGTAAAAGGTGGGTACTTGAAGGCCATGAAGTAACCGTTCTTACCAGTCCTTACGAAAAATCGGATATTACTCTAGGTCACCACAAAACCGAAATAGATGGCATAAAAGTTTTTGTGCATTTTGCCCATGACGATAACAGAAAGTCTTCATTGTGGAGAGGATTACACAGCTTAAGGTTTGCTACTTATGCAAGCAGGATGGCTTTAACTAAGTCGTACGATTTAATTTTGTCCTCATCGGGGCCTTTAACAACCAGCATACCTCTTATTCTGGCAAAAAAAATCAGATCCAAGAAGACAATACTGGAAGTTAGGGATTTATGGCCTGGTGTTCCAATCGCACTTGGAAAACTAAAGAATCCATTGGCGAGACGATTACTTCTAAAGCTGGAATCATTAGCATATAAAGCAGCAGATCAGGTGGTTACCGCTTCAGAAGATCAAGCTCAAGATATTAAAAAGCGTTTTAATGGTATAAACCCCTCGGTTATCACTAATGCATCAGACAATGATTTATTCGATGAAGAATCTAAGATTCCGCTACCAGAATGGGTTGATCAGCGCAGATTAATTATACATATGGGCTCTTTGGGGTTTATTCACAACGCATCTATCTGGATAGAAGTAATGAGATATTTAGATCCCAATAAATATTTGTTTGTTTTTGTAGGGGATGGAGAATTGAGGAAAGAAATGGAACAGGAGGTAGAAAAGCTAAACTTGAAGCATATTAGGTTTACTGGTTTACTTACTAAAAAAGGGGTTGTCGCTTGGGCACAGAAAGCGGATTTGAGCGTTTTTGCCACTATAGATCACCCACTGCAAGACAGCTGCAGCCCTAATAAATTGTTCGACAGTTTCGCAGCAGGTTTACCTGTGGCACAAACAACCAATGGTTGGATTAAGCGCTTAATTGAAGATCATAACTGTGGAATTAATTTAGACATAAACAATGCTGAAGAAATGGCCACCGATATAGATCGGTTTCTAAATTCAGATACATATGAGCAGGCTTGTTCGAATTCAAAAAAATTGGCTTTGAACAAATTTGACCGAGATCTGCTCTCCAATCAGTATTTAGATATTATTAATAGAAGCGTGCAAGCATGATAGGACTCTTTGAAAATATGGCTCTTTCATTGGCGATTGTAGTTGCGGTTCTTTTCGCCGTTATTAATCTCTACTTTGTAGTAGCCAGAAGGTATAGTTTAGTAGATGTTCCTAATGAACGCAGCTCACACAGCAAGTCAACAATAGTAGGAGCTGGAATACTATTCTACCTAACAGCCATATGGTACTTTCTGGCCGATCCAAATGATAGTATATATTTCATTCTAGGAATTAGTCTATTGGCTTTTATAAGCTTCATGGATGATCGCATGGAGATTAACTCTTTGTTGCGATTGGGAGTACACATCGCGGCGATTCTATTGCTGCTGCTGCAACTACAGATCTTAGTCTATTTGGATTGGTGGACAATTCTCTTAATCATAGTAGTTCTTGTTGGAACCTTGAACGCATATAATTTTATGGACGGCATTAATGGCATAACTGGTATTTACAGTTTGGTGTGCCTTCTTAGCGTTTATTTCTTCAGCCGGTTTAATCATTACGACGATCTCATTCTTTATGAATCTTGTGCTGTTGTAGTCTTCCTATTTTATAACTTTAGAAAAAAAGCAGTTTGCTTCTCAGGTGATGTAGGTAGTGTGACTATGGCATTTATTGTTGTTATGATACTTCTCAACCAAATGGTGCTCAGCCAGAGGTGGGAGACAATTCTATTTCTGGCAGTATATGGCGTTGATTCCGTCTTGACCATAGTGCATAGAATTAGCAATCGTGAAAACATCTTTAAAGCTCATAGGAGCCATATATACCAATTGTTGGTTCACAATAAGAAGTGGAGTCACTTAAAAGTAAGCCTGGTTTATGGTGGGATCCAATTATTGATAAACACCATCTATTTCCTTTTAGCAGATGCAAATGCCTTTACCGTTACTGCTGTTTCTCTAGGAGTCTTTGTTGTATTAGGATTACTCTCAATAATTCTCAGAAGGCAGCTGAATGAAAGTCCTGTACATTCATAGCAATTATCCCAATTATTCGGAAGCATTCATTCATAATGAAGTGGAGCATCTTATAGCTCAGGGAGCTGAGGTGCAGGTTCTAAACCTGAATTGGAAAGCCAATGCTATTCAAAGCTCCAGTCTAAAATACAACACCAGAAACCCACTCAAGTTTAGATGGGGTAGAAGTTTGATTAAATCAAGTGATATGCTCCATGAGTCAATGAAAACTAGACTGCTAAAGCAAGTCTATATGAGACTCACATCTGTTCACCTCTTGGACTTGGTTAAATCTTTTTCACCGGAGATAATCATTAGTCATTTTGCCTTTAGCACTTCCAAAGTAGCATCTGAAATAGCACATTGTTTAGGCATAAGGCACTATCTACGGTTGCATACTACACATACTACACTCACGAAAAATGCATTGCAAACTATGGTGTCTCGAGCATATGGTGGAAGTGCCATTTCGCAATATGTTTTGAACCATTTTATGTCATTTACTGTACATAAACTAAGTCTAATAAGACAAGATATTAATTTTCCAGAACTGGAGTATAGCTACCATGCACCTTCAGCCATGGTCAAGCTGGTTTCCGTAGGAAGATTCATAGAGAAGAAGGGATTTGAATCATTAATTTCTGCAGTGAACTTATTAAGACCTGAGCAAAGAAACAATGTACATCTGACCATCGTGGGTAGAGGAAAGTTGGCGAATGAATATAGGCAGCTCATAGAAAAAGAAAATCTCGTAGAAACCGTTATTCTTATTGATGCCTTGCCTCACCGTGAGCTCATAACAATATTGAAAAACTCAGACATGCTCATTGTTCCTAGCAGAGATACCAGTACCGATGAAGAAGGAATACCTACGGTTATTCCTGAGGCCATGGCTGTTGGCACTCCAGTGCTCTGTTCCATGGTTGGTGCATTAGATGAAATAATTAGAGCAGATATAAACGCTTTTGTCATTGAAGATGTCAATCCCAACGGGATATCAGAGAGTTTAAGTAAAGTCTTGGACAAGAAAATGGAATGGAAGTATGTTTGTGAGCAAGCGAGAAAAGATGTGGAGCAATATTATACAAAGCGATTAAAAATTGAAGATTTAAATATTGAGTAATTACAGAGTTATATCATTTGCAGTTTTGGGATTGGGATTTATTGGCAGGAAGCATTGCTTCTTCATAGAGCAAAACCCAAATTCTCAATTAAATGCGACCATTGATCCCAATGTAGATGAATCCGATTATGCCACCATTGAAGAATTTGTTTCTGCAGATGGAGGGAACACAGATGTTATTTGTATTGCCAGCCCAAATGGAGCACATTTAGAGCATGCTAAATACTTAATTGATTATGGTTATCATGTGATTATTGAGAAGCCTATGGCTATTGATTCAGATGGAGCCAGAGAATTAGTAGATTACTGTAGTTCCATTAATCAGCTTGTATTTATGGTCATGCAGAATAGATATTCGCCAATATCAAAATGGTTAAAGGACTTGATTGACAAGCAATTGCTCGGTTCAATATTCATGGTACAGATTAATGCATTTTGGAACAGAGATGAAAGATACTATAAAGCCGGCTCATGGCATGGTTCAAAAGAACTAGATGGTGGAACCTTGCTAACTCAATTCAGCCATTTTGTTGATCTGTTATATTGGTGTTTTGGAGACATAAGCGAAATTCAAGCAGATCTATTCAATTTTAATCATCAAGAGCTTATAGATTTTGAAGATAGTGCAAGGGTCAATTTCAAGTTCGTCAATTCGGGTTATGGTCAAATTAATTATTCTACTTCCTGCTTTTCAAAAAATTTGGAAAGTACCATTACTATTCTAGCTGAGAAGGGAACCATAAAGATAGGTGGCCAGTATATGGATGAAGTTCTCCATTGTGAAATTAAGGACTATGAGTTACCAGATTTGTCTTTGAGTAAAGAAAAGTTTGGACCTTATACGGGAAATGCGGCAAACCACCGATTTGTAATTCAAAATGCGGTAGAAGTATTAAATGGCGTTGGTAGTCCTGATACAAGCCTTCAAGAAGGGGCAGCTGTTGTAGATATCATTGACAGAATATATAAATCAAGTTCATCTCTAATAAAATAGTATATCTTTTTTTCTCCGGTGATTTCCCCAAGGGAAATACGTCTAACGAACGCCTTAAGCTTGTGGCCAATGCATTTAAGAAAAAAGGCTACGAACCAAGACTACGCTCCATTCAGGCCAGCAGCTATAACGATTTTGCCCTGAACCCTAAAAGTGGTTCATGGGATTCTATTTCGTTTAAATACCTCCATTCTAGCCAATATAAGCAGTTCAAACCTGCACGTTGGTTTAATAAATTTCTTGCGTTGTTAAAGGGTGCAATAGAGCTGCAAAAGAACAGAAGCCAAGTTGCTCTTATCTATTTCTACAACCCAAGATACACAGATAGCATGGCGTTGATGAAATACTCCAAAAATTTGAAACTACCCCTGGTGGTTGACCAAACTGAATTGTTCTCAACCATAGACTCTAGAAGTCTGAAAGACGAAGAATACATAGCGTCTCATGCAGATGTGTTATTGGTGATTTCCAATAAATTGAAAGCACACTTTCAATCCAAATACTCAATGAATACTGTTTTTCAAGTTCCAATAGCTGTAGACCTAGGCAGATTTACAGAGCCTTCAGAGGACCTTAACTACACTATTGGATACTTAGGTTCATTTGCAAGCAAAGATGGAATCACGGATATCTTATCTGCTTATACCAAGGCAAAACAGGTATACCCTCAGCTCAAGCTCAGGTTAATTGGCCACAATGCTGGAATGAATGGAAATTCTATGAACTCTACAGATGATATCGTATTCACAGGAGCGGTGGATGCTAAAGACATACCAGCAGAACTTGCTCAATGTGATACCTTTATCTTGAACCGATTAAACAATGCTTTCTCATCCTATGGTTTTCCTTATAAACTGGGTGAATATTTTGCTGCTGGTAGTCCGGTATTAGTTAGTGACATAGATGGCTTTTCGCAAGAGCTTCCAGATCATGTAGTTCTGAAATATCGAGCGGGAGATGTGAAAGCTCTAATTCGCGCAATTCTGTATCGTTACGAGAACCTCAATGAGATGAATGATTTGGCCCGTAAAGGGTATCAATATGCAGAGAAGAACTATAATTCCAATGTAGTGGAAAATAGTTTTGTTTCCAGTTTTACAAACGCACTTAAATAATTGCTATTTAATTCCATAGACTTTGCTGTTTTCTTACCAATTGTATTTATACTTTATTGGTTTGTTGTAAGTAAGAATCTGAGACTACAAAACATCTTGATTCTTATTTCTAGCTATATTTTCTATGGCTGGTGGGATTATAGGTTTTTATCTTTAATTGTAATCTCCACTATTGTTGATTATTTTGTAGGAGTAGAGCTTGCTAAATCTCATTCCAAAACAAGACGAAAAATTCTCCTTTGGACTAGTATTGGTGTAAATCTTGGCATACTTGGTTTCTTTAAATACTTTAATTTTTTTCTAGAGAATTTTAACCAGGCATTTAGTTTTTTGGGTGCCTCCATAGATTCACCTGCTCTAAATATTGTCTTACCAGTTGGTATTAGCTTCTATACTTTTCAAACCTTGAGTTATTCAATTGATGTGTACAGAGGAAAACTCAAACCAACACGAAATCTGTTGGAGTTTGCCTCTTTCGTTGCTTTTTTCCCTCAATTGGTTGCGGGTCCAATTGAAAGAGCCACCAACTTACTTCCTCAGTTCAATAAGAAAAGAAAGTTTGAATACAAGCAAGCAATGGATGGCGTAAATCAAATCATATGGGGCTTGTTTAAGAAAGTGGTGGTAGCAGATAATTGTGCTAAAATGGTCAATGAAATATTCGCTAATTACCATGATTTAAACGGCAGTACCTTGGTACTTGGAGCTGTGCTATTTGCATTTCAGATCTATGGTGATTTTTCCGGATATTCAGATATGGCCATAGGGGTTTCTCGTTTGTTTGGATTTAACCTGATGCAAAATTTTGCATTCCCTTATTTCTCTAGGGATATAGCTGAATTCTGGCGACGTTGGCACATTTCTTTGAGCACTTGGTTCAGAGATTACTTATATATTCCTCTGGGTGGAAGTAAAGGAAGTTTGAAATTAAAGGTGAGAAACACCTTCATCATCTTTCTTGTAAGTGGATTTTGGCATGGAGCAAATTGGACTTTCATTGTTTGGGGTGCCTTAAATGCATTGTATTTCTTACCTCTTTTATTGTCATCAAGAAACAGAAGACATTTAGACAACGTGGCTTCAAATAGGCTATTCCCATCTATTAGAGAGGTTTTAAGTGTAATAGGAACCTTTGTATTGACCACTCTTGCGTGGGTCTTTTTTAGAGCGAAAGATATTCATGAGGCTCTTGCTTATATGTCCGGTATATTCAACAAATCCATATTTTCAGCCATTGAGTTCGAGAACACTTTGTTAATGGCTACATGTTCAGTCATGGTAATAGCCTTAGTTGTTGTTGAATGGTTTAATCGACATAAGAAGCATGCCTTGGAGCACAGAACTTCTATTTGGCCCATTATTGTTCTCATCTTCATAATTACAATATTTGGAGGTGAAGCTCAAGAGTTTATATATTTTGACTTTTAGCCATGAAAAGATTTCTATATAAGATATTACTCATACTCGGTATTTCATTGTTTTTGGGATTTGTACTTGAATCAGTGATCTACATAAATAAGTCAAAGTCATTTACGAATGGAGGAAGTGCCATTAACTGGACAGGAGGAGGAGCCCATTCTAAAGTGGCATTTTGGGGTGATTCAAGAGTTTGGGCAGGAATTAACGAATTTGATTCATTGAGCTGTGTAAATTTAGCTAGCGCTGGGGTCGGCTACAATGTGTTGATGCGCAAACTTGAAAACTATCTTTCAAATAATAATTCTTTTGATATTTTGATGGTAGATTATGAAATCTTGTACAAACCAAATACGAATGAGTGGTATCATAAATCTCATTTTTTAAAGCATTTGTTTTTTGATCATGAAAATCTTAAATCTCAATTTGAGGAGATTAAAGGGAGTAGCATTGGGGACTATTATATACCCATAATTAGGTATCAAGGAGAGTTTGAGCAACTAACTAAAGACGTAATTGCATATACTCACGGTTCTACTAATCCAAAAGGTTTCTCAATTGGTTCGAGACCGGTATTTGGGGATAGCACTAAGAGGATAACATATCCTTATCAAAAGAAGATGAATTTGGATGATCGAGAATTGAGGAGCGCTAGAATAATGCACCTCAATGAATTAGCTCGGCGATTTAACTTTGTTTGGGTTCCTTTTTACCTGCCATACAGTCCCAATGTTACGGATATAGAAAGACCCAGGTATCTTCAAACGGATTCTAGTGTTTATAAGATTATTAGCCCAGAAGGTGTTGCCTGGTCTTTTAGTGATTTCTATGACTATAGACATCTCAATGAAAAAGGGGCAACTATGGCAAGTCAATCATTGGAATCTCAACTTCTTGAGATGCTAAATCATCCTGAACTATTTCTTCCAGAATAGGAAAACTCTTTTCCACCAACTCCTTCTTTCTGCAACATCTGCATGATAGGTGTACCCGTAGCCATAATTGTATTTGTATTTATAGCCGTATGACCCCGAACGTCCTACACCGTTTAATAATACCCCTAAATGTGGTAACTTATTATTCATCACTAAATCAGAAAGGTGTTCTAAAATCTTTATATCTGTTACACCAGATCTTACTAAATACAAGCAAACATTAGCATATTTAGAGAGCAGTAATGTATCTGTGACCAGAATGGTTGGGGCAGAATCAATTATGACGTATTCATAATTTTCCTTTACTTCATTTAAAAATGTTTCAAATCTTCCATTTAGGAGCAATTCAGCGGGGTTTGGAGGAATAAAACCTGAAAGCACAACATCTAAAGACTCAAACCCTAATACCTCCTTTTGAATCAAACTTTCCAATTGACAATCAGTATCGTGCAAATATGTAGTTAGGCCAGCGGTATTTTTGTCCATTTCAAAGGCATGATGTAATTGAGGATTTCTCAAATCAGCGCCTACCAATAGAACTTTATGATTTCCAGAGGCAAGGGATAATGCCGTATTTAAAGATGCAAATGTTTTACCTTCACTTTTTGTAGAAGAAGTAACAATTATCACCTTAGAGATATCTGCCAATCTTGTTGGCATCAAATAGTTAATGTTCGTTCTAACTACTCTAAAGGCTTCAGCTAATTCAGAACGATCGTTTTCGGATATTAACCAATTTGAACTCTTATCAATTAGTGGAATTTCACCAACAATTGGAATGTTTGGACCTACATTTTTGGTAATATCTTCTTTGCTATGAACTTTGGTGTCGAAAAGATGTTTTAAGTAAACTAGTCCAATCGGAATTATCAGTCCAATGAAAAATGCAACAATGTATTTCGCTTTTTTGTTTGGGGAAACTGGTCCTGGGTTGGTATAAGCGTAATCAACAACTTTAACACTTGGGGCAATTACTTCACTATTCAATGCAGCGGTCTCTCTTTTTTCTAATAAAAATAAGTAGAGGTTTTCTTTTATGCTTTGCTGCCTTAATATACTTCTCAATGCTTTTTCTTTAGCAGGAATGGTTGAAAGTTGTCTTTCGGCACTTATCTGAGTACTTGCAATCTTGCTAACTTTGTCTGCCACACTCTGTTCTAATTGGATCAAACTTCTACTTAGGTTAGATTTTGAATTTATGATCTTGGAGCGTAGCAATACCACTTCAGGATGGCGAATGGTAGATACCATTAGGAACTTCTCTCTCAACAATACGAGCTCATTGAAATCGACAATGAGTGTATTTATTCCTGCGTCGGCCAATCCAAAATCAACAGGAAGTAGCTCAAAGGTATCTGATACCTCCAGATTTTTAATCATACTTCTAATCAGTAATAACTGAGTCTGCAAATTGTTTTCTTCTGCATAGGATTCACTCTCTCTAGAAGAATATTTTTGCAAAAACCATTCTTCTTTATAGTAAGATTCTCTTTGTTTGTAATTGACGAGATCAGTTTCTATAGTATTGAGATCTTGTATTAAAGCATCTATTCTAGAGTCAACAAACTCTTTAGTTTTCTTAGAAACTTGTCTTTTATCCTCTTGACTATCCTCATTGAAATATTGGACTATTTTATCTAGAACATATCGACTCTTGTTTGCATTTGGCCCAGACAGGCTCAATGCTAAAATATCGCTGTTTTTATTCACAAATGAAATGCCTAACTGCTTTGACAAACTGGCAGCTCTTTGTAATGGGGTCTTATACTGAAATGAAAATAGGGTTTCATTCTTATACTTGGCCTTGTAATTATGACCAGGCATCTTATTTAGGGTAAAAGAAAATGATGATACAGCTACTTTACTTCCAATGTTTAAGTCCTTTTTTATTACTTCACCTTTACGAAGCAGGTTGTAGGTATTTGCTGAGGTAAATAACACTCCAAACATTGGTGATGCAGATAATTCTTTAAAAGTGTCTGATTTGTGCCAATTAATAATAAATGGCTGGCTTGTTCCCCAAACCTCTGAACTCTGAACTTTGCCTTTGGAGTAATAAAAAGTCTCCATCTGGTTTTCTATGACCATTTTAGCCAGTAACCTTTTGGATTTAATGATTTCAATTTCGTTGTATAAATTCACTCCCTTATTAAAAAGGTTGGCCCCAGGAGGGAGCACAGCTAGGTCAATGTCTGCATTTTTAGAGTCGTCAATTATTTTAATTGTAGTGGAACTAGAGAATATAGTGGGTGCATATCTCAATTGAATTTTTGCTACAAATAGGGCCATTGCAATGCCCAATATGTAAAAAGGCCAATACCTCAAATATTTGATGAGAATTTCTTTTACGTTTATTTTATCCTCTTCCTGATGTCTTATGAAGTCGGTATCGTTCATTTATCTGGTGAATAATAAGTACGTTGAAATAGAAACAGTAACTACTCTTAAAAGCTCAGTTAGATTACTCACCATACCTGCAGACTTTATCTTGGCGAAGTTTGGTTCTATATAAATAATATCATTTTGCTTAATAAAGTAGTATGGACTATTTAGCCAATCAGATTGGGTAAAATCAAATCGAAATGTAGACCTTACTCCATTTTCTTGTCTGATTACTAAAACATTTTGTCTTTTGCCAAATATATCAATGTCACCTGCCATGCCTATTGCCTGCAAGATGTTGATTGATTCTTCATTGATTGAATAGGTGCCAGGGTTACTTACACCACCTAAAACTGTGAATTTGAAGTTGCTAATACCTACAAGAACAACCGGGTTTACTATATAATTTCTGAGACTGTCCTCAAGTACAAGTTGTAGGTCGATGCTTGACATACCTGCAACAATTAATTTCCCCAAAACAGGAAAATTAATACTACCATCAGCTTTAACTAGATATCCTCTTGCAGTAGCATTTCCCTCTGTTACAGAAATTGGGCCTCTAAACGGCGTTACACTATTTTGGTCTAATGCGCTAATTTGAATAGATAAAATATCATTTACTTCAATTAAAGGATGATTGAAAATGGAGTCTATTGTTGCAAGGTTTGTATCATCTATGTTTTGCACATAAACTACATCCTTTTTTAGGGAACATCCGGTGAAACCCAACAAAATGAGAACAATCAATATGTCTTTCATGCTAATTAATAGTCGAATAATATGCAAATCTATTGATTTGATAAGAGTTCAAGAACAAAGTTCTAAACAAGAAAGCCCAATTTGTCCAAATACACGTTTTTGATGACTAAATGAAGCGCAAGGCGGCTTTAGTCCTTATTTTTGGCAATCAATACCCAAGCGATTGGCAAGGAATGATATTCAGCAGAAAAAAGGAAAGCATTAATAAAAGTTTTATAAACTATGTTGATTTTCATAATCACAGTCTTCCAGCGGTGGATGATGGTGCCAAATCAATTGAACAAAGTTTAGAGATGCTTAAGGCATTTAAAAGCTTGGGCATGAGAGGAGTGGTGATTACTCCTCATATTCTCAAAGGAGCATATCCAAATAGAAAGGAAAACATTCATGAGGTTTACAACAATCTAAAACCACATTTAGTGGAATCGGGACTTGATGAATTTGTAATAAATGTAGCAGCAGAACATATGTTAGACGAGGACTTTATGGAACTATTAAAGTCCAAAGCACTGCTTTGTTTAACAGGCAACTATATACTTATTGAGATGTCGTATTTCCAAAAGCCGGCTTTCTTAAAACCGGTACTTTTTGATCTTTTAAGTGCTGGCTACCAGGCCATACTTGCTCATCCAGAGAGATATAACTTCATCAATGATTTAGCTGAATATCAAGATTTAAAAACGAGAGGATGTAGTTTCCAACTCAATTTACTCTCCTTAACAGATCACTATGGCCCTCATGTTCAGAAAAAGGCCTTCCAATTGCTAAAAGCAGGGTATTATGATTATGCAGGTACAGATGCACATCACATTCAACATATAACCAAAATTGGAAAGATAGAGGTTCCTAAGAAATATGTCTCGGAGGTGCAGCGAATCATGGCGAATAACAGCAATTTGTTTTTTAAATAGTTTTTGCTTTGGCAAGCTATCTTTTATCAATTAGCATCCTAAATTTGCTTGCGAAAGATGAAACTGTCGTTTGACAATACCCAAAAGGCTTTTGCTCATAAATCTACTGCGGATTTAATCAAAGCAAGAAGGTTGTTTCAGCTGTTTGCCTATCCCTTTATTGTTGATAAAGGCCCTATCTTGGCCAACGTAGCGCTCAGAATTGGCTTGCCTATAAAAGGAATTATTAAGAAAACTATATTTCACCAATTCTGTGGGGGAGAAGATATTGAAAGTTCATTAGAGTCAGCTAAAGAGCTGTATTTGAATGGAGTTGGAGCTATCTTGGACTACTCAGTTGAAGGGGAAGGAAGTGAATCTAGCTACGATAGGACCTTTAAAGAACTTCTTGCGGTTATTAATTATACTGCGGAACACGAAGAATTTCCATTTGCAGTTTTTAAATGTACGGGTTTAGGCCCTTTAGAGGTGATGAGGAAACTTACCGAAGGAGAAGTCCTTTCAGAGTCTGAGCAGTTAAAGTTTAATGCCTTTGAGGAAAGAGTAGATGGATTGTGTAAGGCGGCATATCAAAACAATATTCAAATTTTTATTGATGCTGAGGAAAGCTGGATTCAAGATTGTATAGATCTTTTGAGTTATCAAATGATGGAGAAATATAATTCGGAGCGTGCCGTAGTGTACAACACCATTCAGCTTTACAGAAAAGACAGGGTAGACGAGATTAGAAAACAAATCGTAATTGCTAAATCTAAAGGATATCACGTGGGCTTTAAACTGGTTAGAGGAGCATATATGGAAAAGGAGGGAGAGCGTGCTTTAGAATTAGGCTATCCCAATCCAATACAAGACAGCAAGTCAGATACAGACTTAGATTACAACAGGGCAGTAGAATTGTGTTTCGAGCACAGAAATATTGTAAGTATTTGTGCTGGAACACATAATGAGGGTAGTTCAGAACTATTGGCTAACTTAATTCACGAGGCTGAAATTGATAAGAACGACGGACGTTTTTGGTTTGCGCAATTGTATGGGATGAGTGACCATATTAGTTTCAATCTTGTTTCTGAAGGCTTTAATGTTGCGAAGTACCTGCCATATGGGCCGGTCAAAGAAGTGTTACCTTACCTGGCTCGTAGAGCACAGGAGAATTCTGCAGTTAAAGGTCAAACTGGCAGAGAGCTCGAACTTATTAAACGAGAGTTGGAACGTAGACTCAATCATTGAACTAATAGTTCTCCTCACAAGATTTACTGGTTCAGATTAGAGTAAACTTTAATGCTGTTATATTTCATAATTTTCGGAAATATTAGGCTCGGTATTATCCATTCTTTACGACTCATCCATCGAGCATCATAACTGACAATTTCTTTTTCTTTCTTAATTCTCATGTTGTTGCCAATCAGTTGATGGTGTTTGTCTGAACCAGCTGCTTGGGTAATCTGTTCTTCAAACTCAAGATCAAAAAAGGATGTTAGTTTATTCATAATTCTATAAGTGTCAAAACATAATTCTTCATAACCAACATCAAAAGATTTTAATTCATTTTGTTGAATTAGTAGGTCCATGTTTTGGTTAATTCTGAACCATACTTTGAAGTATCTTATGTTTTTGACAAAATTGGTCTTAATGTTTAATTTAACTGCACGTGCTATTCGAGAGATCAAGAATGTACGTACGTCTTTGAACAAATGAATAACTTGAACCTCTACGCCATCATAATTCAGTATTCTGTTCAATCCAGGAGCATATTTTGAACAATCTAAGATAATTTTGTTTGGAAACAATTGTTTGAACACCTGAAGCACTAGCATGTATGCTTGCTTATAGGTTTTAACTTGATTTTTATCCCATTGCTGAATTATTTCACTCCACAATGGGCATACATTTCCTATATGGCCACATGTGCACAATCTTTGCTCAAATACGCGTGTTTCATTCTTATACAGTTTGAAGGTTTGAAGCACTTCTCCTACACTTATTATTTCAGAATGCCCTCCCAGCATTTTTGCCAGCATTGTTGATCCAGAATGATCTAAACTAGCTATATATATTACTCTCTGCATAAACTTTCAATATTATCCTATAAATGGACTTTATAAAAATATAGTTGTTTTAGAAAGAAAAGCAGGTTAAAACAATCCTGGATTTTCTTTTTTCTCATTAAATCCCGAATCTATTATTAAATTTTTTCCTTGTGCTGCTTTTTTAGCCAATACATCGCAACGTTCATTTTCCTTAACCCCACTATGTCCTTTAACCCATTCGAATTCAACATCGTATTTAGGATAAATTTTTAGGAATCTTCGCCATAGGTCTGGGTTTGCCTTTTCTTTAAAACCTTTCTTTTGCCAGTTGAATACCCAACCTTTAGTAACAGCATGCATTACATATGTTGAATCTGTAAATATTCTTATGAGCTTGTCTTCCGCCATAGCATTCAGCGCCTCTAGCGCGGCAATAACGGCCATTAGTTCCATGCGATTATTAGTGGTTTTCTTGTATCCTCCGCTCAATTCTTTGTAAAAATCCTTATATCTCATAACAGCGGCAAAACCACCTGGGCCAGGATTGCCTAATGAACTTCCGTCTGTATATATTACAATTTCTTCTTTCAAGACTCTAAGGCTAATAAATCAGCTACAATAAAATTACTTCCTCCTATATAGATTAGGTCTACTTCATTTCGCTTCAAAGCATTTTTTGCATCTTTCAATGCCAATTCTATATTGTCAAATGCCCGTCCTTGAAAACCTTCGGAACCAAAAGAAGCTTTGGCATCTTCGGCTAACATTCCTCTTACCACATCGGGCTTCACAAAAGCAAATTTTGCTTCTTTTGGGAATAGCGGAATTAGCATATCTAAATGCTTGTCCTTAACAAATCCCAATATGAAATAGGGTTTGGCACATATTTTCATCAATTCAGCTATGTTGATTCTTAATCCTTCTTCATTATGCGCAACATCACAAAGTACAGGAGGTTTATGTGATACCCATTCCCATCTGCCCCTAAATTTGGTTATGCTTTGAACCTGTAAAAGGGCATCAGCAATGAGCTCATCTTGGCATGGCCATTGATCGTTTAGAGCATCAATTGCAATTAAAGCTGTCTTTATATTGATTTGCTGGTAGGCACCTTTTAGGTCTGTGCGCACCAATCCTTCTGCAGTGAATCTGTGCTTGCTTCCAATGGCATCATAGTAAAGACAATGCCTTTCTTTGGCAATCTCTTTGATAACCTCTTCTGCTTCCTCTGGTATAAAGCCT
Source organism: Bacteroidia bacterium (assembly GCA_049115575.1). Lineage (GTDB taxonomy): Bacteria > Bacteroidota > Bacteroidia > NS11-12g > UBA9320 > JAHEKB01. Next base: position 255,719 of record JAGDZU010000001.1, read on the forward strand.
ACAACAACTGGTACGTGATGTTTAATAATGCCCGCTTTTTCAAATGCAATGTCCGCCAGATTGTCTCCAAGCATATCCATATGGTCCATACCAATGCTAGTGATTATAGAAGCTTCTGGAATGATAATATTTGTAGAATCCAGTCTCCCTCCTAAACCTGTTTCTATGATAGCTATGTCCACTTCTTCTTGTGCAAAATGATCAAAAGCCATTGCCACCGTTATTTCAAAAAAAGATGGTTTTATTTCTTCTATAGTCGGTTTAATTCTATCAACAAATTGAGTCACCTTGGTTTTTGACATCATTTTCCCGTTCACTTTGATTCGCTCTCTGAAATCTAACAGGTGAGGGGAGGTATATAGACCAACTTTGTATCCGTTGTTTTGATAAATAGCAGATAAGATATGAGCAGTAGATCCTTTGCCGTTTGTACCTGCAATATGTATGCTTTTAAGTTTTAATTCCGGTTTATCAAGAACTCGGCTTAGAGCAAAAGAATTTGTAAGGTCTTTTTTGAATGCTGACTTACCTTGCCTCTGATACATGGGCAAGGCAGCGTAAAGATAATCTAAGGTTTGTTGGTAGGTCAATGCCTTAACCTCTTTTATAGTTGAACGTTATATAACCGCAATTTATATTAGTTGCTGTCCCTATTCTTTGAAATTTGAATTTTCTTGCGGCCTGTTCAGAAAGTCTTGTTAGGTAAGCGCTTGTATTTGTACTACCAGGTTGATTTCCTTTAACAGAGATGATTTTACCGTTCTTGTCAACACATACTTTCACCACAATTTTCCCAAACTGTTGCTGAGTGTTTTCAGGTTTATATGTTCCTACAGCTTTGAAACCACTAATTTTTCCGGAAAAGCCATCACCGGCAAATCCTTCACCGCCGGTTCCTGTGCCAGTTCCATCTGGTTGGCCATCTGGTTGACCATCGGGCTTACCCTGATCGCCACTTTGGTCACCATCTCCTGTTCCACTTCCAGTTCCTGGTTTCCATGCATTTCTCGGATCAGCTTGTCTGGGTGTTGTAGTTTGAGTTGGCTCTGAAGGCGTAGTATTTTGATTTGTTGTACTTTGAGTTTCCTGTACTTCTGGAGCATCTTCCACATCGCTTGTTACTTGCTCCTCTGTTGTGCTTTCTTCTGTTGGAGCAGTTTCTGTTACTTCGCTGGTGCTTTGATCTGGTCCCCCGTAATCCGGTTCTCCTATGCTTACAGCAACGGCGCCATCTAAAGGATCAGGTGGCTCTTCCGTATTACATTTAACCATTAACAGCATAATAAAAAACACCAATAAGGCATGGAATACTATAGTTCCAAAAAATCCTGCTTGATCTGCTGTTCTTTTTAAGTTCACTTTCTAATTATTTACGTACTGGATCTAAAGCTAATACCACCTTGGCGTCCAATTTATCTGCAATCATTACCAATTCCATAACGTGATCATACTTCACATTCTTATCTCCTCTAATGCTAACTGTAGCATTCGGGTTTAATGTTAATACAGCTTCAAGCTCAGAAGGTAAACGCTCCAAGCTTATAATTTGCTGGTCTATGGCGTAGGTAAGATCTTTATCTACAGAAACATGTACCACTTCATTCACTATTCGGTGTTTTACTCCCTTAGGGAGAATAAGCCTCAAACCGGGGTCTTTTACTACCGAGCTAATAATGATGAAGAAGATCAACAACAGAAATACTATATCCGTCATAGACGACATACTGAATTCTGCATTGACTCTACTTTTTGGTCTTAAGTTCATGATGGTTCGTGTAAAATATCGAGAAATTCAACAGACGAAGCTTCCATTTTATATACTACCTTATTTATCATAGATGAAATTAGGTTATATGCGATGTAGGCAAAAATCCCCACTATCAACCCTGCAACTGTGGTCATCATGGCTTCTCCTATACCGCCACTCAATAAATCGGCTGTGATTTGCTCACCACTTTGCTGCAATTGATTGAAAGTCTTAATCATTCCTGTAACTGTTCCTAAGAATCCTAGCATTGGTGCAGCTCCTGCTATAGTTGCAAGTATGGGCATTCCTTTTTCGAGCTTATAAACTTCAAGCTTGCCAACATTTTCAACAGCAACGCTAATGTCTTCTAATGGCTTGCCTATTCTAGATAAACCTTTAGCAATCATTAAAGCCACTGGGGAAGCATTGTCTTGGCAATGCCTTTGAGCGCCTTTGATATCACCATCTAGAACTTCGTCTTTAATAGCTGCCATAAATTTTGAATCAACGGATCCAGCCTTCTTAATGGTCACGTATCGTTCAATAGTTAAATAAATGGCTACCACGCTCAATAGAGCAATAGGAATCATTACATAACCACTGTTCAATACTAGGCCGAGTAAGTCAATACCGCCAGATTCAGACATGCCAGTGGAGTCAGCTACAGTAGTGCCGCCTTCCACAATTTGAAGAAATAAACTCATTTTATTTTTCTGTAATTATTAATTCGTATGAAATGTTTTTTTGAATCAGATTTCTGTACTTAGTGGCTAAATCTTTGTTCATAAAAGAAATAACGGAAATCGTGTATTCATTATTTTCCATTTCAATTATCTCACTTTGTGCGAACATTTGAGATAATTCCTGTTGAATGTTTTCAACTTCGGCCTGCGTATATGTACCATTCAGTAGAATGCCGTAAGCAGGTGTTTTCGCTTCTGGAGAGAAAAGACGTTCTACAATCCCGTCATTAGTTCCTAAATCAGGTTGAAGGTCTTCAAAAGCAGAATCTAAATATTGAGCCGTGAAACTCAATTCGCCTTTTTGAGAAAACTCAACGTTTAAGAGAGAAAAAACCATTGCTAAGATAAAAACAGAACCCAATACGTTAATCAGTTTTAGATTTATTCTAGAATGGGAACCAGTTTTTATTGGCTCAATAGTTTTTTCAATTCTCCGTTCAGTGCGTAATTCCTCTATTAATTTCTTTTTTGGTTTTTCAATGGTCTTAACCTTAACAGGTCTCAGGCCATATGTCTGTAGCTCGTAGTTAGTGTCGGTCTTGGCAACAAAGACAATATTATTTTCCACTGTTAAGTAAAAAGTTCCTAGCGCTCCGAGATCTATATTCCTCTGGCTGTCCAATGTTGACCTTACCTCAGCAACAAAAGATTTAATGCTCGAGATAGCTTCATCATAACTTAGACCTTCTCTTTTGTGAATATGATGAGCCAGAAGTCCGTCGTTTTCTAAAAGCTGAGAATTGAAAGCCAATGTTTTAAATCTTGGACTTATAATGCCTTGATTTTCATTGAATTGAGCTACTTTTTCTTGAATTAAGAACCCACCCAAATCAGGTACTATCACACAGTTGTGATGATACAGTAATTCGTTTATGTGGTTCAAGACGTTCAAGAGTCTACAATTATACGTTCAAGATGGACTAATTACACCGCTCTAAATGGAAAAAGTAACCCCGGCTAACACATTAAAGCCTTGAGCATTGTGACGATTCCATATTTGATATTTCTGATTCAAAACATTTTGAAGGTTCAAGAAGGCGGAAATATTTTTCTTGTAGCGGTATTCTGCCCCCAAATTGATGTCGTTAATTGCATTTAAAGAAGTCTGTTCCCCTCTTAAATTAACCGCTGTTCTTGGACCAATAGCAAAGTATGCCGCTGATATATAAAGTTTTTCGGCCAACCTTAGAGTAACAAAAGCTTTGGCATCATAACTCGGTGCGTGCCATGCATTTTTCTGATTGTTCAAATTATAGCTATACACCGTAGCTGCGAATCCCAGGTCTAAATTCCTATTTATATCCAATTTCAATTCTCCAGAGAATGAGAACATACCAACTGAATCATATACTGTTGTTAGATTTCGCAACCTATTGGTGTCATTCACAAAGAAAAATTGGTCATGTATTACTTTCTGAGACAGTCGAATTCCATATTCAACAAATCTCTTGAAATGTCCGTTCATACCAGCATAAATATGAAACTGCTCAAATGGATTACGAAATTCAGCATCATTACCGAGAAACAAGTTCTGATTTGTCATATCTCTCATGCTGTTTTTCTGCAATCCCCCAGTAACGCCAAGATAGGCCTTAAGCTTGTCTGGGACTAAGTAGGTATGAGCATCTAAGTGTGGCGCAAAATATAAAACGCTGGTATTAGAGTCATTGAAAAAGGTGGTCTTTAACCCAATGTCTATGATGTATTTCCTCTGTTTGAATTTGTAATGGGGAAATGCGTCTACATAAAAACGATTGTATTGCACATCTCGCTTTATGGAATTGTAATTAACACCTAAATCAAGAAAGAATGTAGAGCCGCTCCCAATTTTAAACTCATTTTGATTTTCCAGATTAACAGTGAACTCATTACCTGAAAGACGATCGAAAATATCAAAGCCCGCTTTGAGCGAGCTTTGACCAAAATTGGCATTCTTTAGCCATTTTGCATGGGCATTGATGTCGTTGTAAATCTGATTGATGTCATCCAGAGTTAACTCAGTGCTGTCCACATAACCATAATAGTGCACTACATTTCTTTTGTAGTCTATTTCGCCACTCAAGGTGCCACCTTTCTCTCTTTTACCAAATGCTGTTATGCGGTTTTCACTAAACAATCCTTGGTTTGGATTATTTGAAAAGCTTGAAGCGTGGTGTTTAACTCTTAAGCCGTAAGTATAATACTTGTCTTGGGTATTGAATACTTGAGCATCTATAAATGATGTGCCATAATTACCACCTCCGATTTGAAAATAGTTGTCGTAGTAATCGCGGTCTTTTTCAGGTTTTAAATAGATTGGGTCAATTGGGCTGTATACTGCCTTAGGTTGATAAGAAACATCGGGAAATGAGTAATTATAGTTGAAGGGATCATGCTTGGGCTCAACCAGCTTAGGTTCAATTTCAATTTTTACCGATTCAGCTACATCAGGTTTGTAAATAGTGATAATATCCACATTGTCGATGGTGGTGCCGGAGTCCGATTGCTGTACTTGTGAAAACACGAACAGTGGCAAGCAAACTAGTATTAATATTAGATATCTTTTCAAGGAAGACTTTTAGTGTCAACGAAAATATAATAGTCTAGGTATATTAAACATGTGGCAAATTCTTATTTTCAACAGCTTTTCCAAAGGCACATATACTTGCCTTCTATGAGTATTTTTGACCCATTCAATTTATGAAAGCAAACTACTCATATCTCGTTAGCAGAATTGAAGAATTGGGAAAACATCCCGATGACTTGAAAATCCTTGATTATGGATGTGGAGGAGGAGAAGTGGTTGAGCAACTAATCAGTTTGGGGTATAATGCTTATGGCTGTGAATACTTTGGCCCAGGTAGTGGTACCAACATCAAAGAAAAGCTCACTAAGAAAGGTTTGCTACCCGATAAGGTTCACATTATAACGGAAGTGGATACTGGGTTCGAGGATGATTTCTTTGATGTGGTTTTGTCTAATCAGGTTTTTGAACATATACCAGATATAAAGCCTGTTTTAAAGGAAATTCATCGAGTATTAAAACCCAATGGTGCTTTCATAAATGTATTTCCACACAAAGGGACAGTTAGAGAGGCTCACTGTCACATTCCATATGCTCATAGGCTTCCTCAGAAATCTAAAATCCTTTACTTCTGGTTAGTAATATTCAAGAAATTAGGATTTGGTCGGAGGAAGAAAGAAAAGGATGCTTCTAAATGGGCACATTTTTGGATGGATTGGATACCAGCAAATACCCATTACATAAATAAATTTGCCGTTTATAGAAGCTATTCGGAGCATTTCCAATTCAAAGAAGAAAGCCCAAAATACTTGGCTTATAGATTGAGAAAAAAAGGTTGGTATACCCTGGCAAAATGGGCAACAAACTTTAGTGGACTCAGTAGAGCATTTACCCACGCTTTGGGTGGTCTAGTGCTGTTTGCAGTTCCAAAGAAATAAGGCTCGAGTCTGCACTGTTCATTTATATAAACTCACTTCTTTTCAACAGCTTGTAAAAAGACTTTGATGGGTGCTTGCTTTGTATATATTTGAAAAACAACACTTGATAAATAAAATGTCAAAGAGCGATAACACAGAGAAATTAAAAGCCCTAAAACTAACTATAGATAAGCTTGAGAAGTCTTATGGAAAAGGGGTCGTAATGAAGATGGATGACGATTCCGTTGTTAAAGTAGATAGCGTATCTACAGGTTCCTTGGGACTTGATTTAGCTTTAGGAGTGGGAGGGTTCCCTAAAGGAAGGGTGATTGAAATATATGGCCCAGAAGCATCAGGTAAAACAACATTGGCTATGCATTGTATTGCAGAATCTCAGAAGTCAGGGGGAATATGTGCCTTTGTAGATGCTGAGCATGCATTTGATAAATTCTATGCAGAGAACATTGGAATAGATACTAATGAGCTTCTTATTTCTCAGCCAGATGATGGTGAACAAGCTTTAGAAATTGCGGACAATCTAATTCGCTCAGGAGCAATTGACGTGATTGTGATCGATTCAGTAGCAGCATTAGTGCCCAGAGCCGAGATAGAAGGAGATATGGGTGACTCTAAAATGGGATTGCAAGCAAGACTCATGTCTCAAGCTATGAGAAAGCTAACGGGAACTATCAATAAAACTGGTTGTATATGCATCTTTATTAATCAGTTGCGTGAGAAGATAGGAGTTATGTTTGGCAACCCAGAAACAACCACCGGTGGAAATGCACTCAAATTTTATTCTTCTGTTAGAATAGATATTAGAAGAATTGGGAGCATTAAAGATGGCATAGATATCATTGGAAACAGAGTGAAAGTAAAAGTAGCTAAGAACAAAGTAGCTCCTCCTTTCAGAGTAGTTGAATTTGATATCATGTATGGTAGAGGAATATCCAAAGTAGGTGAAATATTAGACCTAGGGGTTGAGAACAACATTATTCAGAAAAGTGGTAGTTGGTTTAGTTATGATGGCACCAAGCTTGGTCAGGGGAGAGATGCAGTTAAAAACTTATTGCTTGATAACCCTGAACTTATGGAAGAATTGGAGCATAGAATTAACGACACTATAAATGGCGTTGCAGATGTTGCCGTGGAGGCAGAAGCAGCGCAATAGTTCTTTCAACTAATCAAATGTCTAAGGGGAAGCTCGTCATATCATTGGATTTTGAATTGATGTGGGGGGTGAGAGATCATCACAATCACCATACTTATGGAGAGCAAATAGAGGCGGTACATAGCACCATACCTCGCATGATCAATCTTTTTGATACCTACGGGGTTAAAGCTACTTTTTCTGCAGTTGGGATGCTATTTGCAAGAGATTTGCAGGAATTAGAGAGCTACATTCCAGACTTAAAACCTTCCTATGCCAAGTTTGATTTATCTCCGTATCCAACTTACTTGAAATCCAATGCTGTGAGTGAGCATGAACGTCTTCATTTTGCACCGACGCTAATAGACCAAATTAAAGATTCCGATCATGAAATAGGCACACATAGCTTTAGTCATTATTATTGCTTGGAAGACGGTCAAACTCTAGAGCAATTTGAATCGGATTTAAAAAGTGCAATTGCCATAGCAGAAAACAAAGGAATTGAGGTGAATTCAATCGTTTTCCCCAGAAATCAATTCAATCAAGATTATTTGGAAGTATGTAAGAGGAACAACATTTCCTCCGTGCGTGGTACAGAGAACTCTTGGTTGTATGAAGCCAGAAACAGACAAAATGAATCTTCACTAAGAAGGGCTCTTCGTCTATTGGATGCCTACATAAATATAAGTGGACATCACTGTCATAGCATTGAAGAAACTGATGATTCGATTCCTATAAATATTCCAGCAAGCAGGTTTTTAAGACCCTATTCTTCGGCTTTAGCATTTTTGGAAGGATTGAAGCTAAATAGAATTAAAAAGTCCATGAAGTTCGCTGCAAGAAATGGATTGTGCTATCATCTATGGTGGCATCCGCATAATTTCAGTAGAAATACGGAACAGAATTTCAAGCAACTAGATCAGGTTTTGAAATATTACCTAAAGCTTAATCAGAAGTATGGCATGGAGTCATTAACCATGACTGATTTATCTGAACAATAGTCTAAGCATACTTAGTTCTCAATACCTTTAAGCTGTTTTTGAAATCCTTGAGTTTGTTGTTCAAAGCACTAAAGGCAAAACCATGAACATAGGCTAATGTAATTTCAGCCTCTTCCTCCGGCTGGGCGAAACCCACTGATCTTAGGGCTTCAGTTAGATAGACTTGCAAGGAGCTCATTGGATCGCTTTCCATTTTAAATGTAGACCAGGATAGTTTATAATAGAATTTCCAATAGGGCGCCATTTCCTCAGGGATGTTAAAAGGCAACTCCATTAGTACTTTGATTTTTGCCTTTGGTTCTAATGGATTCCAAGATAGAAGAAGTTTATCCATTTCTGAATGAAGCATATGCAATAGATGAATTACTAAGCCTTCTTTGTTCACATAATGCCTGAAAATGAGCGCTTCAGAAACATCTGCTTTTTTAGCGATGGCACGAGTGGATGTTCCTTCAAAACCGGATTCAGAAAATAAGCTTAAGGCGGCTATTGCAATTTGTTCTTTCTTAGACATAAAAAAGTAAGTAATCGCTAACAAATGTAGATATTTTTGTTTCTAGTTTGTTAACATAGCTAAGTAGCAGATAATCAGAGGAATTTGTTGAATTTCCTATAAGGAGATGCAATGTACATCATGAGGAGGCGGGCCAATCTAAACACAAATGGAGACGCTACAGCAGATACTCCGAGTACTACCAGTACCATTGGAGTCAATGGGGGATCTTCATATAGATTGAAGAACAAAACACCCATAAAAATGGCCAATCCCACGTTGAGGGCATAGCTGAAATACATTGCTCCCCAAAAGAAGCCTGGTTCTGACTCGAACTTAACTCTGCAATGGGGGCAGTGAATATGAGTCTTTTTGAAGTTTAAGAAATTGAAAACAGAGTATTTAAAAATCTTTCCTTTTCTACATTGAGGACATCGTCCTCCAAGAAAAGCGTTTATTCCAGATCTATGAGCCAATTATTTAGCTTTGTTTTTTCGGTACCATAAACCTCCTACAATAGCAACCGTTAGATAGGGTGCAGCTAATAGATACAGTATACCGTCATTGAGGCCCTTTCCTTTGGTGTGACCGTCGTCCATGCCAGATTCAACTGCAGTTCTACACATAGGACATTGCGCTGAGCTATAGGTCCCTGAAGCGGCTATTAAAAGAAGAATGAAAAGGAATTTCTTCATTGGGCAAAGGTATAGTCTTGATGTATAAAAAAGAAATTTTGAGTCTGGCTCTTTACATCCTCAAATAGCTGCAATTTATCTTGATGAAGCACAAAGATGTTATAGCCTAAATTTTTCATGAGGTCAAAGCAATCGTAACGATTTTGATTGTCCCATAATTCACTATATATGAGAGGTTTATCTGCAAGTATTCTTTGCCTAGCTCCTTGAAACACTTCATATTCAAAATTCTCTACATCTATTTTTATTCCAGCGATGCGTTCATTGGATATCTCATGATAGTCATCGAGCTTGTAGATTGAGCTTTTATGTGTTTCACCTTGGTTGAATTCGGTCATCTTTTCATGCTTCACATGACTAAGCCCCTGTTTCCTTACTCCTCTAACCACCGGTAAAATAAGGTCTATTTCACCTGTGCTGTTGCCTAGAGCAGTATTGTGAATTTCCAAATTATCCAATTTCTTAGAGGCCTTCAACTTTCTCAATACTTCAATATTGCTCGGGATAGGTTCAAATGCGTGCACCTTCTTTACTTTCTTGGCTAAAAAGAATGACATTAACCCCAAGTTTGCTCCAATATCAAGTACAGTATCATCAACATTCAGCATATTCAGGAAATGAAAAAAGTCTTTCTCGCTGGGATCCTTCTTTAACCGCCTGAGCTTATAGCGAGTGAATACCCATAGATAGTTCTGATAGCCCAGAATGAATTGTAGAATATATTGTATTAAAGCCTTCATTAGAAGCTGTAATACGGGCTAATCATTAGGTAAACCAAAACTCCACTTATGGTAACATATAGCCATATTGGGAAACTCCATTTAACAAGTTTTCTGTGTTTTAAACGCTGGTCTTTTAAGCCATACCAAAACGACATTAGAATTAAGGGTAGAACTAAAGCGGCCAAAACAATATGGGTGAGGAGTATCACCTTATACACCATGGCAATGATTCCCTCGCCTCCATATGAAGTATGTCCAACAAAGAAATGATAGTTTATGTAGCTCACTAAAAACAACGAAGAAAAACCAAATGCCGTGAGATTTAGTTTTTTATGAAGTTGAATGTTTCCCTTTCTGATAGCTCTATAAGATAGCATCAATAACAAGCTGCAGCAGGCATTTATGCTCGCGTTTAATAAAGGCAGTTTATAAATAAATGAAGGAAACTGACTAGGTGGTGTAATGAGTCTCTCGTTTAGTAAAACCACCAGAAGAAAGACCAATACCGATACTAACATCACTATTCGAAATGCTAGTTTATCAGTCTTTTGCTTTTGCATTGTCTTTGTATTCTTTTATTAAGAATGGAATATCATCCATCAGTTTTTGGATGTCCTTAAAATCACGACCCTCATAATAGCCTCTAATCCTAAAATCTTTATCTATTAAAACTAACTTTTCACTATGTATAAAATCTGTTTCAGACTTTTGTACTGAGACTAATCTATAGCTCTTGCTAGCTAAACTGTAGATTTCTGATTTTTTTCCTGTTAGAAAATGCCATTGATGATCTCGAGCACCAATATCATTCGCATAAGTGCGTAGAGCCTTCACTGTATCGTTTTCAGGATCTACCGTATGGGAGAGAAAGATTACTCCAGTGTTTCGTTCAAATTTGTCTGTAAGCAATTTAACGTTGGCATTCATTTCCGGACAAACATCTGGGCATGAAGCAAAAAAGAAGTTGGCAACATATACTTTATCTCCAATGCTGTCGCGAGTAAAGGGGAGACCGCGTTGATCTTCAAGATTAAATGTGTCTATAGTAAATACAACAGTATCTCCAAATTCCAGTCCGCTGTAAATAGGAAGATTCTCATATCCGAATTCGGTCTTCTTCCACAAAAAGACCCATACTAGTGGGATGGCAAATAGAAAAATGAGGATGAGTATACCTCGGTTTTTATTCATATTACCTCATGCTATGCCAGAAAGCACCTTCAAAGAGCATCCAGTAAACAAAGAAGATAATAAGCACCATTGGCAATATGATCATGAGGGCCAATCGCAGCTTTTCGTGTTTCATGTGCATGAACGTTCCAACAATAAAGACTGCTTTTACAATTCCCAAAATAATGAATATCCAATTTCTTCCCATGCTAGGTGGCATTGCGAAGTAAATGGCTATATCAATAAAAGTAAGGAATGAAAGAATCCAGAATTTTTGCCAAATATCTTTGGTACCATGACTGTGCTGTTTTGGAACCCAAACAGTTGGGTCGTAATTGACTTCGTCGTGTATATCTACGTTGTGATTCGGTTGTGACATAGTATGATTAGATAAGATAGAAGAATGTGAAAACAAATACCCAAACAAGGTCTACAAAGTGCCAATAAAGACCCACTTTTTCAACCATTTCGTAATGTCCTCTTTGTTCGTATGTTCCTTTAATATTGTTAATGTAGATAACCACATTTAGGACTACTCCAGAAAAAACGTGGAATCCGTGAAAACCAGTTACGAGGAAGAATAGAGCGGCAAAAGTAGGAGGTCCATATGGGTTGCTCCAAGGTGTTGCACCAGCATTAATGAACATAGTCCATTCCCAAGCTTGACAGCTCAAGAACGCCAATCCGCCTATAATGGTCCAGAACATCCATTTACTCACTTCTTTTTTAGACTTTCTAGTACCGGCTTCCACAGCAAGTACCATGGTAACAGAACTGAATATAAGTATGAAAGTCATCAAACTCACAAAGAATAGAGGGAGATGCAATCCATGCATGAATGGGAAGTGATTAAATACCAAATCAGGAGAAGGCCAATGCGTCTCACTGAAAATATTAGTCTCTACAAGTTTCTCAACGAAGTGATCTGTGTGACCATGGTGGTCAGCACCTTCAGGAGTAAACATTTCTATAACGTTGTCTCCAACAGAGAAGTCTACTCTACCTGCTTCATCCATAGGGATGCCTTCAGCAGCTAAATGTTCTGCTCCAACTTCTGTGATGTATTCATCGGTTGATGGGAAGCTGTACCTTAGGGCACCATAGCCAACCAAAAGAGATGAAAAGGTAAAAGCATCTGAAAGTAGAAAAATCCACATCATGAGCTTACCATAACTTACCTGGAATGGGGACTTTCCTCCGAACCAAGGACTTGACTTAGATACTGCCTGTGTAGCCATATTTAATTAGCGCGCAAAATATAAAAACAAATACAAATAAACCCACAAGAGTCCTACGAAATGCCAATAAGTATTACACATATCAATTAGCAATGTATTTTTCTTATGAACCTGATGCTTAAAGCTTTTCCAAAGTGTAATTGCTAGAAAAACGATACCACCAAGTATATGAGCAAGGTGAACAAATGAAATTACATAAACGAAAGAAGCCGAAACTTTGCTTCCATCTTTCGGTGTTACTAAGTGCAATCCTTCGTTAACCATAGCCATCCATCCAAAGTACTGTGAAATACAAAAACCTATACCCAACATCATTGTAACAAACAAGGCCGCTCTACTTTGAACAAGATCATCTTTAATTACCGCTTTATAGGCATAAAGCATGCTCAATGAGCTCAACACTACTATTAGGGTCGAGTACAAGAAAATAGAAGGAAGGTCAAATTCAAACCAGTTGCCATCTCCCTTACGAACTATATAGGCACTTGTTAAACCAGTGAATAGCATAACCACACCAATCAAGAACAACCAAAGATTAAACTTCTTCGGGTTCATTTTGTTAGCGCTGTGAACTGGAATTGCCGTCATATCTTATCAATTAATAAAACAATGAGTGTTAATGGATTATAGATTATAGATGCAAACATGAGTTGCTTGGCATATTTAATTTCTTGATTAAGATGTAGTCTCCACGAATAAATACAAAGTCCTACAGATGCTAATGCTACTACCACCATAGAAACCCATCCGGCCATGCCAAACAAGAATGGCAAGAATGATAAAGGTATCAATACGCTTGAATATATCAGAACTTGTCTGGAAGAGCTTTTAGATCTGCCACCGGTTGTTGGCAATAAGCGATATCCCGCTTTCTTATAATCGTCATCTAAAATCCAAGCAATCGCCCAGAAGTGAGGGAATTGCCAGAAGAATTGTAATAGGAACAAACTCCAAGCGGCTTCACTAAAGCCCCCTGTTGCTGCCACCCAACCCAAAAGGGGAGGAATAGCTCCTGGGAATGCTCCAACTAATACTGCAACGGGAGATACTCGTTTTAATGGTGTATAGATAAAGGCATAACTCATTAAAGATGCGAATCCCAATAAAGCTGCATAGGTATTCAAGAATAGTCCTAGAACGCTCACACCTATTATACCTGTTACGGCACAAAAAATCCCCGCTTCAAGTATGCTCATTCTATCTTGAGCTATGGGCCTGTTGGCGGTTCGAGTCATTAATCGATCGTAGTCTTTTTCAATAATTTGGTTAATTCCGTTTGAAGAAGAAACTACAAGGAATCCACCTATAATAAGTGCCATAAGGTGCTCATAGTTAATGGCTCCCTGTGTACCCAACAAAAACCCTAGAACAGCGGAAAGAACAACAGTAAAGGTCAGTCTGAATTTAATCAACTGATTGTAGTCCCTCAACTTGTCCTTGAGACCTACTGAAACGGTATTTAATTCAACTGTTTTCAACTAGAATTGATAGCCTTGGTTTGGAGCCAAATAAATGGCTGCAAATATAAAATTGTATAATGAATAAAGCAGCCCCTAAGCTTATATGGAATAATTTTGAAAAAGCGCTTAAATCGGTCATGACTATAAGCGAACCAAAGACTATTTGAGCAACAACTATCCACAACATATATGACGCTAACCTTTTAAGATTTAACTCTTTTTTATGCTTGATCCTCAGTTCATTATATTGAAGATAAGAGAATATTAATGCAATTAGTGCCAAGGTTCTGTGCCCATTAAATGCTCCCCCGAGCATATGAATATTTGCTACACTTAGTTTCTCGCCTGCTGATTCCATAATGTCATAAGCTTCCCTTACCTGAGTGCCGAGAATAAGTTGAACAAGAATGATTACAAAAAACAGTGGTGCAATCACTTTGAATCTCTTACTTATTTCTCCTAGAGGTTTAGCTTTTAGTATTTGGAATCGCGCTAACATGAAGAATGAAATAGCAGCAAATGCAGCGAGAAAATGTATAGTTACAATTCCGCCTAATAAATTAGCATTTACAACCACCGCACCAATCAGAGCATTCACCATAACAGCTAAAAATCCAAAGACCGTGAACCAAAATAGCTTCTTGTTAGACCTGAACAATTTGAAAGATGCAATCAATGTAAGCAATACCACTATGCCGGTGAATGCACCCCATAATCTATTAACATACTCTGTGTATGCCTTGCCTGCATTAAATTCATGTGCATCATTAAGGGCATCGTAAGCCAAGATTTCCTGAGCCTTTTGCTCCATGCCCAATTTGGTTAGTAAAGCAGCGAAACGCTCTGTCTTCTTAAGCCTTTCACTTAGAAAGATCTCTTTGTAGTTCTCAGGAAGCTTTTCAGCTGAAGTAGGAGGGATGTACTCCCCAAAACACTTTGGCCAATCTGGACATCCCATGCCTGCCCCAGTTGCGCGCACAAGGCCACCCAAAACAAAGAGCATGAAAATACTGAATATAGAAAGAAAATTAAGCTTTAGGTAAAAGCTATTGCTTTTCAAACCTAAGCGTTTTGACCTCCGAACCACTTTTTAACAAGAGCCCAGAACATAACGGTTTCTCCTTCTGGAACATCTCGTTTTGGTTCAGATGGAGAGGGAGTACCTTCAAAGAGTTCTTCAGTTTCTCCTTCTTCAGGAATGTGCTGCATAATGAAATCTTCTTCGGCTCCAGGTTTGCTGTAGTCATATGCCCAACGATAAACGTGGGGAATTTCACCAGGCCAGTTACCGTGAATTCTTTCCTCCGGTGTACTCCATTCCAATGTGTTGGCTTTCCAAGGGTTGGGTCCAGCTTTCTTACCATTCCAAATACTATTAAAGAAGTTGTATAGGAAAAGAATTTGAGCCAATCCACCAAGAATTGCCGCCAAGGTCATTAGAACGTTAACATCGAACCAAACACCATATTCAGGCAATAGCGTAAAGGAATAATACCTTCTTGGTACACCAGCTAGTCCCATGAAATGCATAGGGAAGAAAACTAAATAAGCAGATGCAAAAGTTAACCAGAAGTGGATGTATCCCAATGGTTTATTCATTAAGCGTCCAAACATTTTAGGATACCAGTGATAGACTCCAGCCATCATGCCAAATATGGCCGCACAACCCATAACTATATGGAAGTGAGCTACCACAAAATAGGTGTCGTGTAATTGAATATCTAATGTTGCGTTACCCAAGAATATTCCAGTTAAACCTCCTGAAATAAAGAATGAAACTAGTCCAATAGCGAACATCATTCCGTTGGTAAAGCGGATATTACCTCGCCAAAGAGTTGCCAGGTAATTGAAAGTTTTCACAGCTGATGGAACAGCTATAATTAATGTTGTTATAAGAAATGCTGTTCCAAGCAATGGATTCATTCCAGTAATAAACATATGGTGTCCCCAAACTATGAAGGACAAGAACGCTATACCAAGTAATGAAATTACCATGGCTGTATAACCAAAGATTGGTTTACGGGCGTTTACTGAAATCACTTCAGATGTGATACCCAATGCTGGCATAATAATAATGTAAACTTCAGGGTGACCTAGGAACCAGAACAAATGCTGGAATAAGATAGGGCTACCACCTGTATGTTCAAGCGCACCTGCTCCATTTAACCAAATATCTGATAAATAGAAACTTGTGCCAAACCCTCGATCAAATAAGAGAAGTAGTCCTCCTCCCAATAAAACTGGGAAAGAAAGTAATCCTAATACTGCTGTAAGGAAAAGTGCCCATACTGTTAATGGAAGACGAGTCATTGTCATTCCTTTGGTACGCATGTTCAATACCGTACTTATATAGTTTATACCACCTAATAATGATGAAGCAATAAAAAGTACAATTGCAAAAATCCACAAGGTCATACCTGCTCCTGATCCTGGCATTGCCTTGGGCAGTGCACTTAGCGGAGGATAAATGGTCCAACCACCTGATGCTGGCCCTGTTTCAACAAACATTGAACTTAAAAGCACTACGCTTGAAGCAAAAAAGAACCAATATGACAACATATTCATAAATGGAGAAGCCATATCTCGGGCTCCCACTTGTAATGGAAGTAAAAGATTTGCAAAAGTTCCACTCAATCCAGCTGTCAATACATAGAATACCATAATAGTACCGTGAATGGTTACTAGACCCATATAAAATCCTGAATCAAGTTTACCATCTGGTGCCCACTTGGAACCAAAGAGCCATTCTAGTATAGGAAAACTAGTATCTGGCCACGCAAGCTGTAAACGAAATAAAATAGACATGGCCATTCCAATTACCCCCATGATAATACCAGTTATCAGGAACTGCTTGGAAATCATTTTGTGATCCATGCTGAAAACATATTTAGATAAAAATGTTTCCTTATGATGATGTTCTGTATGTGCTGCAGTACTCATATATATTAATTAATAGCTAAAGCTTCTTCGTTGTTTTCTGTAGATTCTTCTGATTCCTCTTCCTCTAATTCAACTTCCATGGGTTCTACTTCTTCCGCCATGAAAAATCCTCTTTGTTCTCCTATCCAGTTGTTGTAGCTGGTTTCATCTTCAACAACTATTTTAATCTTCATATTGAAATGTGCGTTTCCACATATTTTGTTGCAAACAAGGTAATAGTCCCAGCTCTGATCTTTTTTAATATCCCTCATCTCCTGTGTAGTTTTAGTAGGAGTGAAAGTGAATTTGGTAGGTAAGCCTGGAACCACGTTCATTTGAGCTCTGAAATAAGGCATATAAGCTGAATGTATCACGTCTCTTGCTCTGAAATTCATGCTGATTGGCTTGTCCTTCACAATGTGAATTTCCTGTACTATCATATCGTCATCACCAGCTCCATTATAGAATCCAGAATTCTCAGCTGCTTCTATAGATCTTTCTATTCTATCGATTTGAGTGTGTCGAGCTCTAATGGTCTTTTCCAAATCATCCAACACATCACCATCTTCATAAGATGCAATTTTTCTGAGGTGAGCTTTTCTGTCCGCTCCAACTCGTCCACCTAATGTCGATCTAAGTTTTGCTTCTTCTTTACCAAGCTCCTCTATACGCGCTTCTATATCGCTTATTTCTTGAGTGAGTTCTCCAACCAATCCCTTAGCGTATTCCAAGTTAGCAATACCTAATGGGTTAGTCCCAGAAATCAGATTGAAATCTGCTTTTCCTAATTCACCGTCTTCGCCGGCGTATCGTGCAGACCATCCAAATTGGTATGCAAAGACTTCAATTTTTTGAACGTCTTCACCTGGAGTAGTTCTCACTATTTTCTTCCAAGTTTTTAACCCACCCAATACCAAGATAGTTAATACAACTGCTGGTAAGAAAGTCCAGATGTATTCTAAGTTGTTGTTATGTGGATAGTAATATGCTTTTCTTCCTGGCTTACTTCTGTATTTGAATGAGAAATAGAACAATAAAAATTGGGTAATGAAGAATACAGGAATCGTTGCTCCAAAAGTCATTCTCATCATTTTATCCAATTCTAATCCATGTATAGAAGAAGCTTCTGGTAAAAGGAATTGCTTGTGTACGGCATATTCATAGATAACTAGACTGAAGAATGCAATAACAAACAGTATCATCATGAATGCATTGATGTTATTCCAATCAAGCATCTGACGACCAGTTATATTTCCAACCAACTCTAGTATTCCAATAATTAGTAGCAGTACTACAAAAATCAATACAGATAGTGCAATTAGCGTCCAATTCACGTTCATATAAACACCTTCGTCCACTGGAGCAACTTCTTCCGCAGTGCCTTCTGTAGCGGCAGGAGCATCGCCGTCACCACCGTTTTCTATCCACATTAAGATAGAAGTGATTTGTGCGTCGCTCAAATTTTCAAAAAGGTTCATCGCTTGCCCACCATATTCATCATAAATGGCAAGGGCGCGTTCATCACCGCTTTTTCTTAATTTGTCGTTGTTTTTAATCCAAGATACAATCCATTCGTAGTCTCCATCGTATTTAGAAACGACATCACCGAGGGCTGGTCCAACTACTTTACCATCTAAAGCGTGACAAGAGGCACAATTTGAGCCGAACAAGGTACTACCTTCTTCAATTCGCTCATCAGTGGCTTCTTCACCGTTGACGGGTTTGTCTAAATTGTTCTTAAAAGCAAAGCTCGAAGTGCTTACTAATATGCTAAGTGAAAGCAATACCCACTTGGCAAAGGTTTTTGGTTTTAACTGCATTGATCTAATCAATTAGGTCCTAAGTATTGGCGGCAAAAATACCGTGAAAATTAAATTTACCTAATACTGTTATACCAATTAATTCACATTTGAAATGTTTAGATTTGGTTTAAATAAGTGAAGAGGTTTTATACAAACAAAAAGAGGGTCGTGTGCCCTCTTCTTGAAACCAAAAACTAAAACTGAAATATTTTACCACTAAAATGATCTTAGCGGTTAACACAAAGCTATTTATAAAGCCTAGGCTGAGTGTCACATAGAGGTCATTATAAGAGGTGTAAAAGATTGAATATGAGGCTATACTAAGGCCTTGTAAAGTAAATGGTATTTCTCAATAATTGCGGTGTGTTCAAATTTGTTTAATTGCTCCTTTATGAGCGATTCATGATGCTGTCTTAGACTAGGGCTGTGGTACAGATTTTCCATAGCTGATTTAATGGAGTCTATGTCTTCTGGATTGAAATAGTATGCGGCTTCGCCTCCAACTTCTGGTAAACTGCTGCTTTTAGATGAAGCCACAATTTTTCCATACTGCATAGCTTCAATCAAAGGAATACCAAAGCCTTCAAATAGGGAGGGGTAAATGCAAAAAAGAGCAGTAGAATACAGTTCCTGAATCTCTTTAGTGCTAGGATCTACAACTAATTCCACATTAGGCATCTTCTTGGATAATGTTTTCATTCTAATCAAACTGTCTCCAGACTTGCCAGCTATAATCAGTTTACAGTCCAAGTTGCTTTGGTCAAATGCCTTTAACATTCTAACTAAGTTTTTCCTCCTATTAAAGCCACTGACACAGAGCACATAGGTCTCTTTAGCTTCTGCCGTTGGAGATTGAATTTGAGTGTCAAATCCAAGTGGAATTACGGCAATCTTTTGTTCATCTGTATTAAAGTATTTAATTAGATCTCTCTTGGTCTGTTCACTCGGTACTACAATGCAATCGGAGTGTTTCTGCGCATATCGAATTTTTGCATTATAGATGTTCCTATCAATCCAGGAGTAGTTTTCAGGGTATCGTTTTTGAATTAGGTCATGAATGGTTACAACCGATTTAATTTTTGTTTTGTGCA
The DNA here is from genome assembly GCA_049115575.1 of Bacteroidia bacterium. Classification (GTDB taxonomy): domain Bacteria; phylum Bacteroidota; class Bacteroidia; order NS11-12g; family UBA9320; genus JAHEKB01. Next base: position 275,370 of record JAGDZU010000001.1, read on the forward strand.
TGCCGAAAGGTATCTCATTACTCAGCCCATGAAATATCTCAACTTGGTTCTTTAGAAGGTCTTTGATTATCCATTTTGTTCTCCATATTGAAGGAAATGCTCTAGAGAGAGGACGGGTGGGACCATATGCGCCTTCCGCATGATTTCCAGCATAAAGTTGAACATCAAGATCTCTTGGTTCTTCATTGAGGCCTTGAATCAACCATCTAGCATAGTTTCCAAGACCAGTTGGATTCTTAAAATATCTTTTGGCATCAAACGCAATGCGCATTAGACTGACAAATTAAACTCTCTTAAAACATTGTTCAAAGAGGTCTTTTTATCTGTACTCTCTTTTCTTTGACCTATAATCAATGCACAGTTTACGCCGTATGATCCGGCTGGAAAATCTTTGGGGATAGAACCTGGGATTACTACAGATCTGGATGGGACCTTTCCTCGGTATTCTTTTGGTTCTGAGCCAGAAACATCAATTATTTTGGTACTTTGAGTTAGTGTTACGCCAGCTCCAATTACAGCTTCAGTTCCAATATGAACACCTTCAACTATTATACAACGACTTCCAATAAAGGCATTATCTTCAATAATAACAGGTGCAGCCTGAACAGGTTCTAACACACCTCCAATGCCAACACCACCGCTCAGGTGAACATTTTTGCCAATTTGGGCACAACTGCCAACAGTTGCCCAAGTATCAACCATGGTTCCGCTGTCTACATAGGCGCCAATATTTACATAGCCAGGCATCATTACAACACCAGGAGCTATATAAGCACCGTATCTCGCTACAGCGTGAGGTACAACTCTAACTCCGAGTTCTGCGTAATTGGTTTTGAGTTTCATTTTGTCGTGAAACTCAAATGGACCAACTTCAATGGTTTCCATCTGTTGAATGGGGAAATACAAAATCACTGCTTTTTTAACCCAATCATTCACCTTCCAACTACCAGCTAAAGGCTCGGCACATCTTAAATCTCCTAAATCAATATGCTTGATTGTCTCTCGTATGTCTGCTTGAACAGAAGGCTCTTTAAGAAGCGACCTGTCTTCCCATGCAGCTTCAATGCTTTTTCTCAGTATTTCCATCTACGTGCAAATCTAATACTTGAAAGGAAGATAGAAAGAGACTATGGCTTTTGAACCACAGGAATTAGAAAATCACCGTGTGAATCATGCCTACCAAACTGTTTAAGTACTGGTCTGGTAATGTTTCCTTCGGTATAAAGAAATAGTTTACCTGGACTGAAAAAATCATTTTCTTTTTTGAGTGCATATATCAGCTTATTGGCAAAAGGGGAATGGTATAGCGAGTTCGACCAATAATCTGGAACCTCACTAATTCCTGATGCGAGAAAAACTCTGGATGAATAGCTAGTATCTTTTTGAGTGATCCAGTCTTTAAGAGGCATATCTCGTTGCAATTCGCTGTAGTTCCTCAGGGGCAAATCTTTTTCGGTAATTTCAAATTTTCCACCAAAGCAAACATCCAAAATCACAAAGACATGGTTAGAAGAGAAGCTGTTAAGTAAATTCCTCATTTGCGATACAGCCAAATATGTTTTGTAGTTATGGTCTTTTCTAACGGCAACAGCATCTGTGAAAACTAAGTATGCGTCGTCCCAATTCATATCATAATGACCATGGCCTGCAATAAACACAAGCACTTTGTCTTCTTCTCGAATTTGATGTTTCAAGCTAATAATAGCATCTATAATTTCATTACTGGTTTTATTGTGCAATCGAATAGTATCAAATCCATATTTACCACCTAATAAATGAGCTACGGTGTCTGCATCACGCTCAGGATTTGTAAGATCTGTCCAGCTTGGTCTGCCATTTCGGTAATTGGTTGTGCTTATGATTAAGGCGTAGTTTTTTGGAACATATTGGTTAGAATCTTTTACATGTTCTAGGGGTTCAAGATCCTCTGCAATTACGTTCCTATACATTTTGGTAAATTGGTGTTCAACCAATATCCTTCTGTACTCACTTTCATCATAGATTGCGGTATAGGTAGTTGATTTAAAAAAATCAGCACAGTTAAATTCAATTCTTAATAGCTCATTTTCAAATCGATCCTTATTTTCAAATGCCATTAGAATGGAACTACTCATGCTGATAAATCTCGCAAGCGCTCCTGCTGTATTTGAACTGCTGCAATACCTTCCTTCTATGCCTAAGCTGTTCGTAGTGACTATGAGTCTATTCCTTTCATTTTCAGAGGCCAGTAAAGCATTATCCTCAAATAGGCTACTAATTAAATTAAAGGCAAATTCTTTTCCCTGACCTGCTTCGGAGATAATCAACTGGTTTTTTGCTTGTATGTTCTCCATCCAACTAGCCAGTTGATTCAAGTCAATCCATTGACTATCTATCATACTGCTATCTAACTCGTGCTCAAAAATGTTAAAGGGATTAACTGAATCACTTAATTCATAATATGGTACCAGGTAATTTTGAACAGAATAACCAGCGAAGTAAAAAATAAAATTGTCCTCCGCTTTTGCATTTAAGGCAACTTGTTTGAAAACTTCTTTAATCATTTCAAAGCTGGCTGCTTCATTAATCAAAGTATAGTTTTTGAGTTGTCCATGCTCATTTCCAATGCGAGGGTAGGATTGCATGTAGTCCTTGCTGATTTTATTATTCATCAGGTGAGCGTCCGACTCACATGCTCCAAATTTGGTTGCAATTCTTGATTTTGAGTAATCGTCAATTCCAATTGTAATTAAGTATAGATCTCCTTCAGCTATTGCGCTTCCAGAAGCGCTACCAGGTCCAACGCCCGCGAAGAGTGGTGAGTAGGTAAAAAAGACCAATGTGAAGATTAGTATCTTCATGCAATTGTATAACCCAATTGAAGTGAATTTAGTATAAAGAGGTCTTTTGACTAACGAGAAATTTAACATCTCTGTCGTCAAAATTAACAAGATGATTGAATAGAAGAAAGAAAGTTGGACTATCTACGTCTGCGACCTTTGCCTTTCTTCTTTGGCTTTGACTCTTCTATTTGTACTAGTTTGCCTTTGAATTTAGTGCCTCTGATCATATCTCTTAATGTTCTTGCATGCTTAGATTCTACTTCAAAGAATGAGAACATTTTCATGATTTCAATTTTTCCAATTTCAACACTAATACCAGGCATGGCCTCATTAATCATTTGCATTAATGATTTTGGGGCTAAACCGTCTTTCTTCCCTTTATTCATGAAGAATCGAGTCATTTCCCCAGAACCTCCAGAGCCAGATCTTCTAGAATCTCTTCTGTCTCCTTCTTTTACTCTGTCGTTGAGGTCGGGAGCATCTGTATAGTATTCTAGGAATCTATTAAACTCAACAGCAACCACTTTCCTTATAAGGTCTTCTTTGCTCATTTGATTGAACATGTCATATACCTGTGGCATGAACTTGTCAATACTATGATCTACTATATCATTATTTACAATGTTGTCAATCAAATGGAAGAGTTGTTTCTCACAAATTTCTTTCCCTCCTGGAATAGGCATTTTGTCGAATTTTCTGCCAATTTTCTTCTCAATCGAACGCAATCTGCTTTGCTCTCGTGTATTTATCAGAACCAGTGAGACTCCGAAATTGTCCGCTCTTCCAGTTCTTCCACTTCTATGAACATAAACTTCATCTTCATCTGGAAGATTATAATTAATAACATGAGTCAAATCTTGAACATCAAGACCTCTAGCTGCAACATCTGTAGCAATCAGCAATTGGATTTGTCTGTTTCTGAAACGATTCATCACATAATCCCTTTGAGCTTGAGATAAGTCTCCGTGAATAGCATCCGTGTTGTAACCGTCACCGGCCAATTTTTCAGCTACATTTTTAGTTTCGCTTCTGGTTCTACAGAATATGATTCCATAAACATCAGGGTTGATGTCAACTGCACGCTTCAAAGCCAAATAACGATCTCGTTGATTAATCAAGTAATAGACGTGATGCACATTCTGGTTGGCTTCCTGTTTGCTGCCAGCAGAAACTTCTGCAGGATCAGTCATATACTTATTAGCCATTTTCACCATTTCTCTTGGCATAGTGGCAGAAAACAACAAGGTCTGTTTATCTGAAGGGGTAGTAGCTAAGATTTCGTCCATGTCTTCTGCAAAGCCCATGGATAACATCTCGTCTGCTTCATCTAGAACTAACCATTTCACGGATCCTAGGTTTAAATGGCCTCTTCTAATTAAATCTAATGTTCTACCCGGTGTTCCAACAACTATGTGGCAACCTCTCTTGAGCACTTTCATTTGTTGCTCAATGCTCGCACCACCGTAAACAGCTAATGTTTTAATCCTTTCTAATTTTTTTGAGTAAGATTCTAAATCTTTCGTGATTTGGATTCCCAATTCTCTAGTAGGACTGAGAATAATACATTGGATGTTTTTATTATCAGGGTCAATATCATTGAGTATCGGCAAGCTGAAAGCTGCCGTTTTGCCTGTTCCAGTTTGGGCATAAGCGATTAAATCTCGCTTCGAGCCTAAAATTTCTGGGATAGCTAGTTTCTGAATGGGGGTTGGATTTTCATAACCCAACTTAGTAATGGCGTCTAGAAGCTCTGTTCTGAGGCCTAATTCTGTAAATGTTTGCATATGCTTGTTTAGGTTAAAAACCTGGAGCGCAATACGACATTTTTCAAAACCAAGAGCTCGCCTGTTTTAACGGCTGCAAAGGTAAGCTATTAATTGACATGTTAGCTATAGGGAAGCGCTAGTGAAAGATAAGCGGGATTAAAGCAAGAGGTCTAGGCTAAGAAAATGCAAACAACTACACTTAGCAAAGTGATACCCAATAGAATGGCAAAAATGAGAACTAAGGTGTTGTAACGATTTCGTTCTCTTATTTTTAACCTCACCAGCTCTCTGATTTCTTCAAGCTCTTCTGGGCTCAGATCTTCCTTGCTGTTTAGTTTAATGTAATCGTCTAGCACCCCCATATAGAGCGCTCTTCTACTATTAAAAGATGCCTTTCCTTTTAGCAAAGATTTGTTCAACCTCATTGAACTATTCATAGCATCGATATGTCCTCCGGAAGACATTGCTATCTGTATTTATCGTTGAGTCCTATTCCATTCAAAACCATAGGGATTATTTTATCCAGTCTTTTGAGTTTAGTCTCTTCGCGTTTAGCGGAATTTAAATACTCATTAAACTCTCGTTGCTTGCCAGCTGTGAATTTTTCAAAGGCTTTTTTTAACTCTACATCTGCCTCGAGTTGTTTTTGTAAAATCTCCGGTATGGCCACTTTCTTACGCTCAATTTTTATTTCTTTTCCGTCCTTTTGATTTTGAATTGCTTCTTCTAAATACGAAAGGATGAGAGAGGCATCCATATGCTCTATGCTTTCAAATCGCCATTGTCTTAGACCTTTAGTGGTACCTTCTTGGGCATTTATAAGAACATTTGCATAGTCGCTCAAAAAAACTCCCTGAAAGAACCATAAACCAACATAGGATTTGAAAGCACCTATGGATACCACATTTTTACCGTTAATAGTGTAGGTTGGAATCCCCCACTTTAAGGTCTCTACCATTTCTGTGCTTAAGGTCAAATTTCTCAAGTATTCTAATTCCGCCTTCCATTCTGGATTGGAGTCAAAATACTCAGGTATGGATTTAGCCATCTGCATTTAGCGAAAATAGCAGTCAAATATTAATACATGATGAATTTCTATCACTATTATATTGGATTTACACTCCTTTATTATGTTGTCAGTCTGCCTGGAATTCAATTTTCTTGAAAACGTATATTTTCCCCTTGGGGTTAGGGGAACCTATGTCACCCGAGGTTTCAGATGTCTATACAAGAATGAAAGAGATAGAATGCTTAGAATTTAATTGGATGAAATACAAATTGATCATTCTTATTGTACTCCAATGTAGGTAAAGGAAACTTTAAACTGTTCAGCACGGTCAAACCAATTCTCAATGCTTTATTGTTTGTCTTGAGTCTGGTCAAATCAATGTCCGGTGAAATGTACCACTGCCTAATTCTTGGAAACTCTGAGGTGTAGTCAAATGTAGTTCCATCTGCTGTTGTGAAGATGTTGTCATGTCCTCCAACAAAACCATCAATACCGTATCCAACAGCTATATTCAACCAATCAGGCCAATTTGACTCCCTCATAAATGAAGAAGGATTAACGCTCAACCAATAAGTTTGCCCATTATAGTCTTTGAATATTTGCTCTAGCACACTTGATCCAAGTAAATTGGGTCTATAGTCTGGATAAGAAGTAGGGGAGAAAGAGTATTTCATCCATATCCTCTGTTCATCCCAGGCCAAGCTTTGGCCTACAACCAGAGCGGTACCAAAAATGTTAGATAGCATGTCTCCGGGTGAAGCACCCCATCCATCCGAAAAACCATCAAAAACTTCAATGCTGCTTTGTATAATGAAACCATATGAGCCACCTAGTATAGAGGAGAGTTGGTGATTATACCCAGCCCACTTCATCATTTGTATACCAACAACACCTTCATAGTAACAACTGTAAGCATGGCCAACTTTATCCATTTGACCCCATTCCTTATTATCATTAAAGAAGTGAAAACTCGTGGTAGGATGGTCCTTATACCAAAGAGAGTATAATCCAACCATACTAGCAGAATATGCCACAGAGTTACCTCCAATGACAATTGCCCGCTTTTGTTTAATACTTAAACTATCGTTGGCACTGCTTTGAAGCCCACAAAAAAGGATAAGTACAAGAGGAATTTTAGACCAATATGCTGGCTTTAGTTGCATCTAGTAATGCTATTGTTTCTTGATAGGTTGGTGATTGCCCATATACTCTTAGAAGAGGCTCAGTTCCAGAAGGTCTTATCATCACCCAGCTGTTATCAGACACTATAAATTTAAAGCCATCAATAGTTTCGGTTCCTGTGATTTGATAGTTTCCAAATGAATCGTAACCCCCAGTTCTACATTTATCAATAATCGCAGCTTTCTGATCTTCAGGCACATGTAGATCATATCTTTCCATAGCAAATGATCCGATTATGGCATAAACTTCTTCTATAAGTTCACTAAGTCTCTTGCCGGTCTTAGCCATATATTCCCATAATATAAGCCCCATCCATATTCCATCTCTTTCAGGAACATGTGAGCTTACTGCAATACCACCACTCTCTTCTCCACCCAACAAACTTGGTTCATCTATCATTTGCTTGCAGATATACTTGAATCCAATTTTGGTGGTACTGTGTTCTAAAGCATAGTGTTTGCACAGATCCTTTATTTTGGATGTACAACTAAAGCTTGTATGAACTTTACCCTTTTCACCTTTTAACTCAACCAAGTACCTGATCAACAAAAGAATAATGTGATGTGAATCAACAAACTCGCCGTTTTCGTCAAATAACCCAATTCGGTCAGCATCGCCATCTGTTGCCAAACCACTTAAGATCTCCTTGTCGTTCTTGATAAGTGTAGCAAGCTCAGTTAAGTTTTTAGCAATGGGTTCAGGTGCTTGACCCATAAAGCTAGGATTGTTTTCAGCGTGTAGCAATACTGCATCGGGTAATATTCGTCTAATTACATTTTGCCCAGCTCCATACATAGCATCGTATGCAAACTTCATCCCACTGTTTTTAATCATTTCTAAATCGAAGTTAGCAGCAACATGATCTACATATTCTTGCTCCATGTCAATAAATGTAACATTTGAATGTTCTTTGATTTCTGCCAAGCTCATTATATCACAAGCGTATTGATCTGGAATAAGTCCTTCAACATTTTCTATTTCTTCCTGAATAGCAGGTCCGCCATAACTAGCTTTTATCTTATATCCATTATATGATGGCGGATTGTGACTTGCGGTAATCACTATTCCAGCGTAGGCACCATGTTTTAGCGTTGAAAGAGAAACCATGGGAGTTGAAACAAAACCTTCTGAGCAAATTACTTCTAGTCCTTCTTTAAGGAAAACACTAATTGCAGTTCTCATGAACATTTCTCCAGCAAATCTGCAATCGTGACCAATCAGAATTTTGTGATTGTCTTGTTTTTTAACCCAATGGGCTGTGGCTGCCGATACTCTAGCCACGTTGTCGGTTGTATATTCTTTCGCTATGATGGCTCTCCAGCCATCAGTTCCAAATTTAATTTTTGTCATTAATTGATGATTTTATTCCACTCTTTTGAAAAGAGCGCTTTATAGGTTTGTTCTGATTCGTGAGCTGCAATTTCTTGATCATTCACTTTTTGGAGAATAAATAAGAATGATTTGTCTGTCATATACTCCTCTATTCCCATGAGATTGATTTTTACATCTAAATCTTCCAATTCTTCTTTGCCGAGTGTGACAGATTTTCCATCTATAAACAACTGAATTTCAAGTAATTCCTGAAAAGGTAGCTGATTGTATTTAGTCCACTTTTCTACAACAATGATGTTGTCTAGATTCCATTTTGGTACATTAAAATGCGACAGGAAAGCTGTCCCACCAGCATTGAGTATAATCTGTTTATTCTCATTAATGAATGTTTCAAGACTTTTATAGGCAACTGCATTTTCAGCACTTGCTGAATGATCTGGTGATATTATCTTATACTCTATTAGTTTGGCAGGAATTATCGGATAAAGATTGCGCTTAATCTTGTTGCTTACAATTGCTTGATCCTTTAGCATAAATGACCTCATTGGTTTCTCTTTAAAATCATCTGTTCCAAATTGAACTAAATCAAAATCGAAATGCATGCTGTGCAAAGCATCCCAATAGCTCAGATCTGTGCTGCCATTGGCATTGTTTGGAATATTTCGGTCTTGCATTAAGAGGATTACATCATTGGCATCTATATAACCATAGTTGATTTTTCTTCCTCCTTTTGTTTCACCAGTGAATGAAAAACCGATTACTCCAAAACTGAAACTTCTCTTATAGATACGCCACAGTTCGTGGATGAAGAAATGTTTGCTTTCCACAAATGGAACAAATGCGGACTTCTCCATTTCCATAAAACTGTGTTTGTCTATTTGTACCTGTTTGGAAGGGGAGCTCCAAAGTGCAATATCTTCACTTAGGATTTTAGCATAAACCAGTCTGTGTATTTCTTTTACAATGTTATATCCTAAACTATCCGCTTGCCTGTCTTTGTCTAAATGAAGTAGGACAGGTGTGTAATCGTAACCCATAGGTAACTGCGATTTGCACGATATCAGTACAAATATGATTAGTAGACTAGTTAAACGCATTTTCACCTGTTATTTCCATACCCATTATTAATAAATGTATATCATGTGTACCCTCATAGGTTACTACTGATTCCAAATTCATCATATGCCTCATCATTGGATACTCTCCAGTTATTCCCATACCTCCATGCATTTGTCTTGCTTCTCTAGCTATATTCATAGCTATTTCTACATTGTTTCTTTTCGCAAGAGAAATTTGTGCAGGGGTAGCCTTGCCTTCGTTCATTAAGACCCCCAATCTCCAGCAAACCAATTGGGCTTTGGTAATCTCCGTGAGCATTTCAGCCAACTTTTTTTGTTGAAGTTGAAATCCACCAATTGGCTTACCAAACTGATGTCTTTCCGCTGCATATCTTTTAGCGGAATCATAACAATCCATAGCGGCTCCTATGGCCCCCCAACTAATTCCATATCTAGCCGAATTTAAACAGGTTAAGGGTCCTTTCAAGCCTGTCACTCCTGGTAAAATGTTATGCTTGGGAACTCTTACATTGTCAAACACTAGCTCTCCTGTAGTACTTGCTCTAAGACTCCACTTGCCATGAGTCACAGGAGTACTGAACCCTTCCATTCCTCTTTCAACTACAAGCCCTTGTACTATTCCCTCTGGATTCTTGGCCCAAACAACTGCGATATCCGCAAATGGAGCGTTTGAAATCCACATTTTAGCTCCATTGAGAATTACAAAATCTCCATCGTCCTTAAAATGAGTTGTCATTCCAGCGGGATTAGATCCGTGATCAGGTTCGGTTAATCCAAAACATCCTAAATATTCACCACTAGCCAATTTGGGCAGGAAACGCATTTTTTGATCTTCCGAACCAAATTTGAAAATGGGATACATCACAAGTGAGCCTTGAACGCTAGCCGTGGATCTTATACCTGAATCACATCGCTCTAATTCTTGCATGGCCAAGCCATAGCTTATATAGTCCAAGCCTCCGCCGCCATATTTCTCGGGTATTTGTGGCCCAAAACAACCAACTTCTCCTAGTTGAGGTACTATGTGCTTTGGAAAATAATTGGTTTCCGCGCAATGCTCAATTATGGGAGATAATTCTCTTTTAACGTATGACCTCACTGCATCTCGAACCATTAGGTGTTCTTCTGTAAAAAGATCATCCAAATTATAAAAGTCAGGATGTTCAAAATGATCCTTGTCTTTATGCCTTTCTTTCAGTTCGTTTATCTGCGCTTCCGTCATACTTTTGCAAAAGTAAATATTAAGGCAAGACAGCATGAGCAATGACCAACTAAAGACCGTATTAAGTGTAGATAATATCAGACTAAAGGCCAAGCACGGTTGGTATAGAGAAGAAAGATTAATCGGGGGCTATTACTGTATCAACATTCGCATGGAGTCCAGAGCTGCTAAAAGCGAAAGCTTTGACCAATTGGATTCTACAGTAAATTATGAACTTATTTATAACAGTGTCATTTCTGTGATGAAAAACGAACACAAATTGATTGAACATTGTTGTAAAGCTATATTTGACCAGCTTAAAAGTTTGGCCGCAAACAACATTTGGACGGTGGAGCTCATCAAAGAGAATCCACCTATTAAATACATTGGAGCCACAAGGTTTAAAATAGAAGGATGATAAAAGTACTGAATGCAATACTAGTTGTAAGTCTCTTTGTAGCTTGTACAAAGCAAAAAGAAGTCAATATAGAAAATCCAACATCTGCTGACTTTGAAATTGAGAGATTAAAAGATCCAAAAACAGGTGAAGTTCCTTCACATCTTTTATATCGACTTCTCAATAAAAGAATGGGCGGATTTGCCTATAAAACAGATAAGAAATACCTGAACAGTTGGTACGCTATTGATGATCATTTTGCAAGTATTGCAGTTTCGAAATTGGCATATGACCCAAACAACACCAATACTTATTATTTCTGCACTGGTGAAGGATGGGGAAATGTAGGTGCCCAACGTGGGGCTGGAGTGTGGAAAAGTACGGATGCTGGGAATACATGGACTCAATTGGTTTCAACGGCCGATACTAATACTTTCTTTTATTGTCAAGATATGGTGGTCCACCCCTTGAATTCACATGTTTATGTAGCTACAACTAGGGGGCTTATGAGAAGTGAAAATGGAGGCAGTAGCTGGGAGTATGTATTGGGTGCCAATAACGGAAGCGACAGAGATGCATGTACGGATATTGAAATAGCGGAAAATGGAGATCTATTTGCGAGTATGGGAATATTTAATGCTCAAGCAGGTCAAGGATCTGATGGCATCTATTATTCCTCAACCGGTGATTCAGGAAGTTGGGAGAAACGAATGAATGGATTTTCTTTATCTGCTTATGCGAGAATTGAAATTGCCTGTGCCCCAAGTGACTCCAATGTGATTTATGCTATACCTGAAAGAAACCCAGTTGGCGGCAACAGGAATTTTATAGATGGTATTTACAGAAGCAATAATCAAGGTTTGAATTGGTTTGCTTTGGCAACTCCTAACAACGATTTAAGTTTAGCAAATACTCAAGGATGGTATGATTTAATCATTAAAGTGGATCCCAACAATGCCAACATAGCGGTGGCTGGCGGTCTTCATTTATGGAAAACTATTAATGGGGGGCAATCCTGGTTTAGACTAACAAGTGGTAATAGAAATGGGACTACTTATCCATATGTGCATGTAGATCAGCACGAGGTAATTTTTAGAACATCTGATACCGTGTACTTCACAAATGATGGTGGAATATACAGAAGTACAAACTTCACATCACCTACTCCAGATTTTGAAAATTTAAATCAAAATTATAATACTACACAGTTCTACTCATCTGCTATTCATCCTGGTGCTTCAGAGCAGTTCGTTTTAGGAGGCACTCAAGACAATGGATCTAATGGGTCTACAGAAAGCGGAATATCAGATTTCGATAGAATTAGCGGGTCGGATGGAGGTTTTTCTATTGTTGACTTCGACAATCCCAATTATGTATACACCACCACCCAGAGAAGGAGGGTATACCGTAATTTTCAAGGAACTAGAGAAGAAATCACAAACACGAATTTAGTAAATGATAACACGCTTTGGATTAACCCACTTAGCATAGACCCTAACAACGCGCAGAGGTTATATCAAGCGAGTAATATTGGGATTTGGCGTTTGGATGGTGCTAGAACTGCTACGGAGTTTAGCTGGCAAAGGTGTACACGAGCTTTTGGACCTGTATCAGCCATGGATGTGAGTAAAACCAAGCCTAACTTAATTGTCTTTGGAAGGAGTACTAATCAAATTCCATATAAAGTGGAAGACGCCCATGTAACAGATGAGAATTACACTCCCATATCTATGGACAAAAATGGAGATCTACCAACTGGAGCATATTTGAATTGCATATATATAGACCCTGCGGATGAAGATCACATTATACTGGTATACAGTAATTATGGGGTAGAAAGCGTGTTTGAAACTCATGATGGAATGGCTAACGATCCTGATTGGGTGAGCGTTGAAGGAAATCTTCCCAACATCCCTATTCGTTGGGCTGTATTGCATCCAGACAATCCGGCAGTATGTTACCTAGCTACTGAATTAGGTATGTATTACACAGACAAACTGGATGGTGATTCAACAGTCTGGATAAAAGGAAACAACTCCTTAGCTAATTTGAGAATGGACATGATAAGGGTACGCGAGAGCGACAATACTTTTGTTATTGGAAGCCACGGAAGAGGTTTGTATACTGGAAAGACAATTCCGGGAAGCAATGACATTCAATGGATAGAAAGAGGGCCTAGTAATGTTGGAGGAAGAACAAGAACCCTTATGATTGACCCCAACGTGCCAAGCGGCAAGAAGTTATGGGCGGGTAGTGTAAGCGGTGGTCTATGGAGTGTAAATGACATAGACTCTGTAAATGAATTTATCATTATAGCTCCTCCTGAAGACAGTATTGACTATTCTTTGTCTATTTATCCCAACCCAGCTTGGGCATTTGTCTATCTTGAATTTGATGAAGACCTTGAAGGAGAGAGGTCAGTAAGTATATACAATGAATTGGGGCAGTTGGTGAAGGAAGAGGAATTTGATTTAATTCAAAATAGAATTACTTATACGGTAAGAGATTTGAGTTTTGGATTATACTTCTTTGAATTAAAACAAGGGGAAGAAACCTTAGTTAAGAAAGTGGTTGTTAATCCATAGGATAACCCAACATCTCTAGTTCTTTCTTAAGAGACATATTCAAGAGTGACTTGGCCCTAAGAGGTAATTCAGTTTTCCAATTTCCAAGTTTGCCTTCGCGCACAATGCGATCACCAGCAAGGAGGGATACTTTCTTAACCGATTTCAATGACTGATTTTCTATGGCTTGTGATATTTGACTATTGTCAACTGTAATATCAAGATAGTCCGTAATTTTTTTTATGGATCTTGATGGTTCAGTTCTCAACTCTTCGAAGCTGATTTTAAGGATGTCATTATCTTTTAAATAAGGTTTTAAATGTTCTGACCATGGAAGACCCAATGCTTTTGCAAAACGGGTGTTGCCAGTAACTATATCTTCACTCATTTTTAGTTTCATAGAAGGAAGAATAAAGTTCTTTTCATAGAAACCATAGGCATAATTAATCAAAGGAAGCCTAAATAGTTTCGATACGGGTTTTTGAAAAAAGTAAGCACCACTTACTGCAATATCTCTTGGGTCTCTGTAAAGATAAATGCACTTGTGAACCCGTTCTTGCTTTCTGAGATTCTCATAAGAAATGTGACTTTTATAACAACAGTAATCGCTTTCCCTATCTAAACCTTCTGTTGCTGGATCATCATGTGAAGCATTCCAATAACCCTTTACAGGAGCTTGCAATACTTCTCCGACCAATCGACTTAACCAAGTTGTTCCGCTTTTAGGATAACCGATGATCAGTATATTCTTCATGAATTAGCGCAATACTTCATTGCTCACACCAGTGAATGAGAATCCACCATCGTGAAATAGATTTTGCATAGTTACCATTTTGGTCAAATCAGAAAAAAGACTGATGCAATAGTTTGCACAATCATTGGCATCTGCATTTCCAAGTGGAGACATTTTTTCTGCATAACTAACAAAATCGTCAAACCCTTTTACCCCACTGCCAGCTGTAGTTACGGTAGGAGATTGAGAAATGGTATTTACTCGAACATTTTTGAACTTGCCGTAGTGAAAACCAAATGACCTTGCAATGCTTTCTAACAACGCTTTTGATTCAGCCATTTCACTGTAGTCAGGAAAAACCCTTTGAGCTGCTATATAAGTCAATCCCAAAACGGAGCCCCATTCATTCAGAGCATCTTTTTGATAACATGCTTGTAGCATTTTGTGAAAAGACAATGCAGAAATATCATATGTTTTATGCGTCCAGTCATAATTGAGATTGGTGTATTCTCTTTTCTTTCTCACGTTCAAACTCATCCCAATGGAATGAAGCATAAAGTCAAACTTTCCTCCAAAAACCTCCATAGACTGATCAATTAAAGAAAGCACATCGTCATTGTTGGTTACATCACAACTGATTACTTGTGCATTGGTTTTTTCGGCCAATTCATTTATGGTGCCCATGCGGAGTGCAATAGGTGCATTTGACAAAACAATTTCAGCACCTTGCTCTACGCATTTTTCAGCAACTTTCCAGGCAATGGAGTTACTGTCTAAGGCTCCAGTGATAATTCCCTTTTTTCCTTTGAGTAAATTGTTTGACATATGCGTTCTTTTCTTTTGCAATGTTAGAAAAATAAAACATTTTTGAACGCTTATGAAGCTGCTTTTTTACACTGTCCTCGGCATACTTATGACTTCTGCTTGTCAACAGAAAACGGAAGGGGATGCTAATGGATCCAAAACCAAGTCAGCCTTTGAGGCTGGAACTAAGACTAAAGTTAATTTTAATTCTTTAGATGGTTTGAACATATCCGCAGATTATTATGCAGCTGAGAATTCAGATAAGGTAGTTATTTTATGCCATCAAGCGGGCTTTAGCCGAGGTGCATATAGAGACATTGCGCCACGCCTGGTAGATGCCGGTTTTGATTGCATGGCTGTTGACTTGAGAAGTGGCAATATTGCTAACGAGGTGATTAATGAAACTCATATAGAAGCGGTAAAGAATGAAGTTGGGACAGACTACCAAGACGCTGCTCAAGACATAAAAGCTGCAATTAACTATGTAAAAGAAAAAACAGGTAAAAAAGTGGTTCTTTGGGGGAGTTCATACTCTGCTACTTTGGTGTTGGTTGAAGGCAGAGATAACCCCAATGTGGTTAAAGTGGTTGCTATAAGTCCTGGAATCTATTTCAGTTCTGAATCCACCTTGAGAAATGCTGTAGTGGGCTATTCCAAGCCAGTGTTTGTCACCTGTTCTCGAAGCGAAGAAGCCATTGCAAAGCAATTAGTTTTGGCTATTCAAGAGCCATATTTAAATTTTGAATTACCTGAATTAGAAGGAGACCATGGTTCAAAAATGTTTTGGGTACAAAACGAGCAAATTAATGCACTCTTTCAGAAAATAATTGACTTCATCTAATTACCTTAAGCACATCTATCAGCTGCTCATCTCGATAAATTCTGCATATAAACATTCCTTGAGGTAAAAGCAATTCGCCAATGGGATAACTTGATTCTATGGTAGTTAACTCTGTTTGTAACTGAGCTTGCGAATTATATATTTCAATTCTTACCACATCAGCCTTTGTATTCACAAAGTGCAACACACTATTTTTTTGAATTGGGTTGGGTATGACTTTGGATTTGCTAATGCTCAAAACAAAAACTTCTGTTATGTATGATAAACCAAAGTTGCCTAAATCAAGACGCGCATAATTCAACTTGTTTAAGAATGGACTGTCTACTAAAAGGCTATAATCTTTTTCCGAAAAATCACCACAGATTCCGTAGTATATGCCTTTGGTTATGAAGTTTGAGGTATCGGTAGCTAGTTGAATTTCTATATCCTGACAACTGAATCCGGCTTTAGTTGTCCAGCTAACCAAAAGGCTTTCACCTACTACATTGGCCTTTAAATTCTTTACATATGGATGGCTGTCTTGAGCCTGTGTTTGAACGCTCAAAAGAATGACCAAAAGCATCATGCTCAATCTAAATCGAATAGCTAGCGGTATTTTCCTAATTTTGCTTGCTCGCATATGGCTGCATCTACTATATCTCAAACTCTGGAATCCATACTTCAAAAGTCAGACCTTTTTCTATTGGCAGGACCTTGTGTAGTTGAATCCGAGGAACTCTGTCTTAATGTGGCAGAGAATTTAAAGGAAACTACGGATAAGTTGGGCATTCCTTACGTCTTTAAGGCGTCATACCGTAAAGCAAATAGAACTAAAACTGATTCTTTTACTGGCATAGGTGATGAAAAAGCATTGAGAATTTTAGAAAAAGTGAAAAGGGAATTTGAACTACCTATTGTTACAGATGTGCATGAAAGTCAGGAAGTTGGTCAGGTTGCTGAAGTAGCAGATATACTTCAGATTCCAGCCTTTCTTTTCAGGCAAACGGCTTTATTGGAAGCAGCAGCACGTTCTGGAAAAATAGTGAACATAAAGAAAGGTCAATTTGCCGCAGCAGAAGCGATGAAGTTTGCCGCGCAGAAAATTGAGCATGAAAAAAACTCCAATATCATTCTTACCGAAAGAGGCAATATGTTTGGCTATGGCGATATGATAGTGGATTATAGAAATATCTATTGGATGAAACAATTAGGTTACCCCGTTGTGATGGATTGCACCCATGCTCTTCAACAGCCGAATAATAGCACTGGAGTGACGGGTGGAATACCGGAATTGATAGAGCCAATTGCCAAAGCTGCTGTAGCTTGTGGAGCAGATGGTTTATTCTTAGAGACACATCCCGATCCTTCAGTTGCCATGAGTGATGGTGCCAATATGATAGAATTGGCTAAAGTGGAAGATTTACTACTGAAACTATTGAGAATTAGGTCGGCACTTGACTAAATGAAAACGGCCAGTATGAATACTGACCGTTTTACCAACTAACTAACCAATTAAATCAAATTTACCCGAGTTTATAACGGCACAATTCGCAATTTGTTTTGTGCCTGCCTCATGAAAGGGTCAAATAAATTGACCAACGGCATATTCTTGATCAAATGTTTAACATTTGGAAAAACAGAATAATTTCGCAGCACTTATGGGAATATATTTAAATGAGATAGTTTCAGTATCTGGCAAGCCCGGTTTACACAAAGTGGTTGGCAGAAGAACCAATGGTTTAATTGTAGAAAGTTTAGATGGTCAAGGAAAACGATTTCCAACAAATCTGAGTCAGAAGGTTTCATTCCTAAGTGATATTTCCATGTATACTTATGAAGGGGATGCTGCTCTTGCAGATGTTTTAAAGTCTCTTCACGATAAAATTAGCGGTGGATTAGCTGTTATTAACAAGAAAAACAGTGGCGATGAAATTAGAAGTTTCTTTAGGGAAATTCTTGAAGATTTCGACGAAGACCAGGTTTATAATTCAGATATCATAAAACTAGTAAATTGGTATGAGCTGCTAAAAGACAAGCTAGATTTTGACAATCTAATCGAAGAAGAAGAGTCTAAAGAAGACAAGCAAGAAGAAGAATAGATTCAACATAAGTTGAATCCAACTTCAATTTAACTCATTTCACCTTTTTGTTTTTTATTGCTATTTCTCTACCTTGTGAGCAATAAGCCTTATCATTATGAGACGATTTTTTCCATTCGTACTCTGCTTAGTTGGGTTAGCATTTTGTGCAGAAGGGCAGATTACTTCTTATCCTTACATTCAAGATTTTGAAAATTTTACAATCCTACAAACCACAGGTAGTTGTTTAACTCCTGGAGGTATGAATGCAGATGGATGGTCACAGCTGACAACGGATGATGGAGACTGGAGGTCTGACACTGCCGGTACAGGTTCAGTTGGAACTGGTCCAGGTTCAACTTCTACAACCAACGGTGTAGGTATAGGCACGGACGTCAATCCTGGAACCGGGCTAGGACATTATCTTTATACAGAAGCCAGTGGTTGCCCAAATGCAGAAATTGGATTGCTCAGTCCGGTATTTGATTTTTCAGCTACAGACACATTCTACAAGTTGACTTTTTACTACCATATGTTTGGAGATGGAATAGGGTCTTTACATATTGATGTAGCAGACGGTAGTGTTTGGACAAATAGCGTTTGGGTTCAGGTTGGGCAAGTAGATTCAAACTGGAATATGGCAGAAATCAGTTTGGCGAACTATCGATCGGATAGCATTCGAATAAGAATTCGCGGAATAACGGGATCTAACTTCCGCAGTGATATTTGTATAGACGATATTAGAGTATTCAGTTTTACGCCACCTTCTTATGACGCTTTAATTGTTGAATTTTCAAATGATGCAAAAGAATATCCCATAAGGCCATTAGCTCAGTATGATTCAGTTGCATTTGATTTAAGAATTTTCAATGAAGGAATAAAAGATGCTACGGGAACGGAAATCAATATTACAGAAGGCAGTTTTAGTTCTAACATAAATGTAGGAGATTTGGCTTCATTTGAATCCCAAAATGTTTCCAGCAGCTTGTCGTACTGGCCACAAACTGTAGGAACCATAGATTTTCAGGCAGTTGTGAGTATTACCGAAAATGATTCTTTTCCTTCTAACGATACAGCATATACTTCAATCGTAGTCTCAGACAGTGTATTGGCTAGAGAAAATTCTAATTCAAATGCAGGTATAGGATTCAACGCAACCCCAGGGATGTTGGCTCAATTGTTTCATTTGATTAATCCAGATACGGTCACCTCGTTTACATTTAAGGCTCAAGGGCTTGCCGGAGATACAGCAAGAGTTCATATTTATGCTTATGATACGGCGGCAGGTGCGTTAATAGTCAGTACTGATTATCTTGTTTTAACAGGAAACAGACAATGGTATACCCTTGGATTGAATTGTGCGGAAGTACTGGATACCGGAACCTATCTGGTTGCCTTGGAACAAGTTAGTGCTAGTAATATTGGCTTAAGTATGGATATTCCAGGATTTACACCCCAATCGGCATTTTTTCGAGCAGATGGAGTAGCGGATTGGACCCCAGTGGAAGATGGTGGATTTGATGTATGCTACATTCTTAGAATGAATTTTGGAGAAACTGCTGCGGCCATTAGCATTGTTACCGATTCTGTTTGTGAAGGTAGTTCATTTAGTGTAACGGCTTCAGGCGCGGGAACTTATTCGTGGTCTCCAGCCGCTTCATTCTCTAATCCACAAATAGGGCAAACTTTCTGCACCCTGCAATCTAGCACTGAAATACAACTCATAGTTACCAATGCTTGTGGAATTAAAGATACCGCCCGGAGACAAATAAATGTTGAGAAGGGTCCAACTGCAAGTACAAGCAAAGACACAACGGTATGTGTAGGAGATCAAGCTAATTTAAGGGTAAATTCTAACAATATGTACCAGTGGGAGAATGGCCCTTCAAATGCTGATTTCAACGCACTTATTAATGCTTCAAAGTCTTATAAAGTTACAGTAGATTCCACCAATGGGTGTTCTAAAGTGTTGTTTGTAGACGTTACAGCATCGGAGGCTTCGATTACAGCTTTTGGAGATAGTACTCTGTGTTCTGGCGAGACAGCTCCACTATCAGCAACTGGAGCTAAAACATATCAATGGCAAAACGGACCAGCGGATTCAATTTATTATCATATAGCGAGTATTACTGGCTATATAAGGGTTGCTGGCTATAATGAATTTGGATGTGAAGCTATAGACTCTGTATATCTTACCGTTATAAAAGGGCCTGAACTTAATCTTTTGCAAGATACAGGTGCTTGTTTTACAGATAGTTTATACCTTGTTGCATCCGGAGTTGCCGATAGTGTTTATTGGCTAAATGAAACAAGTGATTCCGTGTTGAAACTCAGGGTGGTCAAATCAGCAGATTATATAGCCGTTGGAGAAAGCGCAAATGGATGTACAGACCATGATACAGTGCATGTGGAAGTTTATATACCTCCTTTTGCAGTTGTGGACGAAGACACTACTATATGTGAGGGGCAAACTGCCAATCTTTCGGCTTCCGGTGGGGATTTGTATGAATGGAGCAATGGTGAAACCACCTCCACAATTTCAGTAAGTCCAACTATGGCACAACACTTCAAGGTTATTGTTTCGAGTGTGAATGGTTGTACGGATGAAGATTCTATCTATGTTGATATTGACCCACTGCCAATTGC
This sequence comes from Bacteroidia bacterium, assembly GCA_049115575.1. Taxonomy (GTDB): domain Bacteria; phylum Bacteroidota; class Bacteroidia; order NS11-12g; family UBA9320; genus JAHEKB01. The sequence goes on from JAGDZU010000001.1 coordinate 295,803, forward strand.
TTCTTTCAGCTTTGCCACTTTTGTAGATTCAGTTCAATTCACAGATGGATCTCAATATGGTGATCACTATCATTGGGATTTCGCAGATGGTGATAGTAGTTTAAGTCTAAATCCTCATCACATTTATGATAGCAGCGGAACATATAAGGTAATACTTACGGTAAGTAATCATTGTGGATCAAGAGATACCAGCATAGATGTGGTAGTCACTATTCCTACAGGGGTTATTCATACTGATCTTAGACTCTTAGGACTTAAGCTCTATCCAAATCCAGCGACTCAATTATCTAATTTGGAATTAAAAAATGATATAATAGGAGAAGGAGAAGTGCGTGTATTTAATGATTTAGGACAAATTGTTTTGAAGCAAAGCATAGAGAAGTCTGCGAGGAAGTTAGATGTGCCACTAGATGTTAGGTCTTTACCTCAAGGAGCATATTGGATTGAGGTCAGGCTAAATTCGTCTTATGCAGGACTCCAATTAATTAAACTCGATTAGTTTAACTGAACTTCTCTAAGGTCCAAATGATTAAGTGGATTAACCTTTAACCCCTTCATGGCCTTTGGTTTGAGCCAAACGCTTTGATCATAGAATAGCAATACAAAAGGCAAGTCATTTAGTAGAATGGTTTCCATTTCATGGATTAAATCTATTCTCTTGTTTTCATCAGTTGTCTTAATCAGTTCTTCGTATAAGATATCGAATTCGCTGTTAAAATAGCGGGTATAATTGGGTCCATTTGGTGCTTTATTCTTAGAGTAGAAGCAAGCCATATAATTTTCACCATCAGGATAATCAGCTATCCAGCTCGATCTGAAAAAGTCAACTTCACCAGCTGATTTCTGTTGTTTGAGCATACTAGAAGGCAATACATCAATTTTCATTTCAATACCTATGGCTTTTAAGTCATTTTGAGCCAAAACACATAAATCCAAATAGTCCTTAGTAGTGGTTAATGTAAACTTTTTTTCATGCGGTTCTAACTGAGCTGCTAATCTGCTGGCTTCTTCAAGGTTGCGTTTCAGATTGCTTTCTGAAACATGAGAAGGTAAGCCCTGGGGAACAAAGCCTCCAAAAGCAGGATGTCCTACATTGTTTCTTAAATACACCACCATTGCATTCGGGTCAATCGCTAGGTTGATAGCCCTTCTCAAGGTGTAATTCTTGAACTGCTCGCTTTCCATATTGAAAGCCAGATATTCTGTATTGAGAAAGGGGGCTTTGATCAAGTGATGATTTGCTCCATATTTATCTTGGAGTTCTCCATTTGCCTTGAGCAATTCGTCTTTATAGGAGCTTTCTAATCCCGTAAATACGCTAAGGCTCCCTTGGGTATATTTTAGTAAGGCTGTTTGCTTACTCATGATAAAGCTAATAGAAACTGCGTCTATATATGGAATTTTGTAATTCTCACTTGCCTCAAAATACTCATCATTTCTTATGAAATTGAGCTTGATTCCTTCAGACCAATTTGAAAATTTGAATGGTCCTGTACCTATAGGATTCTTCCCAAAGTCCAACTGTTTGTTTTGGACTACTTTTTCTGGAACTACATAACAGTAACTCATACTCAGCATATTCAGAAAAGGCGCAAAGGGTTTTTGAAGTTTGATTATAAATGTGCTGTCATTTGGAGCTTCAAACGGAGAAACGGTATCTACCAATCCATTAAAGATCCATGCTCCATCAGATGCTAGTTCGGGATCTAATATTCTGTTAAAGCTGAAAACAAAATCTCTAGCTGTAACTATTCTATCTTCATTATTCTTGAAAGAGGGGTGCTTGTGGAAAAATACACCTTTTTTGAGCTTAAAAGTATACAGTAATCCGTCTTCGGAAATTTGCCATGATTTGGCTAAACAATCTTTTATTTTTAAATCATCGTCCAATTGAACCAATCCATTAAATAGCTGATTTACAGCTCGTATGTTTTCCTGAGTTCTTGCAAATGCTGGATCAAGTGAACTTATTCCATTTGAGCTGTTCAGATAGAATACCTGTTTTGTGTGCTCAGAACTACCATTTTGGCAAGAAATCAACAGTAAAACCATGTGAATAACTAGGGTAAAGCTGTTTATTTCTAGTAAGCGATAGAGTATAGCTTTGGATGCTTTAAGACGTTTGATCAATTGGCGGTGATTAACGTTACAAACATTAAGAAAAAATAGAATATGTCTAAAATAATTTGTGTAGCAAACCAAAAAGGGGGTGTAGGAAAAACTACTACCGCCATAAATCTAGCCTATAGTTTGGCCATACTTGAGAATCGTGTACTACTCGTAGACGCAGATCCACAAGCAAATTCAACCTCTCATCTTGGTTTTGATCCAAAGAACATCAGACTTGGATTATATGAGCTTTTGGTTCAAGATTTGAATCCATCGGATGCCATTTTAGATACTAAATATGATTATCTCAAAATATTGCCGGCTAATATTGACTTGGTTGGAGCGGAAATCGAGATGATAGATCTTCCAAATCGCGAAAAGGTCATGGCTCGAATTTTGGATAAGGTGAATGGTTCTTATGATTTTATTATCATAGACTGTTCTCCATCTCTGGGTTTAATTACAACTAATGCTTTGGGAGCTGCGGATTCAGTAATTATTCCTGTTCAATGCGAATATTTTGCATTGGAAGGCTTGGGTAAGCTTTTAAACACCATCAAAATTGTGCAGAAAAGCATCAATCCAAATTTAGACATTGAAGGTTTGCTGCTCACTATGTATGATTCTAGACTTCGATTATCCAATCAAGTAGTGGAGGAAGTTAAATTACATTTCCAACAATTAGTTTTTGATACTATTATTAAAAGAAATACAACCTTAAGCGAAGCACCAAGCTATGGAGTTCCAGTTTTAGAGCACGATGCAAGTGCTACTGGAAGCGTGGGATACTTAAATCTCGCGAGGGAAGTTCTTCAGAAAAATGGTATGACTAAAATAAGTGAGGAGGAAAGAATTATTCAGTAATGGCAACTAAAAAGAAAGCATTGGGAAGAGGGCTTAGTGCCTTATTAGAAAGTGCGGAAACAGATATAACCTCAGTAGAGCCAAAGGCCCTGCATTCTATTGCAGAAATACCTATTAGTCAGATAGTTGCAAACCCTTTTCAACCTAGGGTAGAATTTGATGATGCGGCTTTAGAGGAACTCTCTTCATCCATTAAAGTTCACGGAATTATTCAGCCGATTACAGTAAGAAAAATTGGTTATGAGAAGTATGAGATTATTAGCGGTGAACGTAGAACAAGGGCATCCATTCTAGCAGGAAAGAGCCATATTCCTGCATATATAAGATTAGCCGATGATCAGCAGATGCTAGAGATGGCATTGATCGAAAACATCCAAAGACAAGATCTCAATGCTATTGAAATATCTCTTAGCTATAACCGACTTCTAAATGAATGTGGTCTTAAACAAGAAGAACTTGGTGAAAGGGTAGGTAAGAAGAGAAGTACAGTAAATAACTATTTAAGACTTTTGAAGTTGCCCGATGAAATTCAGTTGGCAATTAAGAATGGTCAGTTGATGATGGGGCATGCCAGAGCACTTATTAATATTGAGGATCCTCAAACTCAGAATAGAATATTTAAATCTGCCTTAGATGGGAATCTATCTGTGAGACAAGTAGAACAGATGGTAAGAGATGAAAAAGAAGTCTTACCTGATAGTTCAAAGAAAAGAGCTACTTATTTTGATTTTTCTGAGTTCATATCTCACAAAAATGTGTTGAGTAAAAAGCTGAATGCCGACATCAGATATAAGTCTCGTTCCAATGACCAAGGTAGTATCATTATCAATTTCAAGTCAAAAGAACATCTGCAGAGTATATTGAATCAGCTCGATTGACGTTATTTGTTCAATGCGCTTTCTTTTATTCTTGCTCATAGCTTCATTAGTGATTCAAACTCAGGCACAAGAGTTGAAAATGAAATCATTGAGTTGCGCTGAATTTGCCATTCCCAGCTCTGATTCTGTTAAAAATGAAATGAGCAGAGCCAAAAAAGCAACACTTCTTTCGGCCCTCTTACCTGGGACGGGCCAGATATACAATGGTAAATACTGGAAAACAGCTATAATTTACGGTGGAGCCGCGGGATTAATCTATATGTATAAAACAAATCTCGATAGCATGAGGAATTATCAGCAAGCCTATGTTTACAGATTAGACGATGACAGCACCACTAATGACTTGATTTACTCCAATCTCACAGATGCAGCTGTTAAGAATTATAGAGATTTTCACAGGCGTCTAAAGGATATTTCAATACTGGGTTTTTTTGGTCTTTATGCCATCCAGATTATAGACGCTAATGTAGATGCTCATTTATATGAGTTCAAGGTGAATAAGGATTTGAGTATGAAAGTTGAACCTCAGATTTGGCCTAGCAATAGATACAGTTCTGGCTACCAGGGAATAAAACTCAGCTTCTATTTCTAGAGTTAGAAGTCATTCATACATTTGCAGCTCAATAGAAATCATGAAAAATATAGCTGTAATAGGTTCTGGAACGATGGGTAATGGGATTGCTCACGTTTTTGCTCAAAATGGATACATAGTCTCTCTTATAGATATTAATGAGCAAGCTTTAGAGAAAGCAATGGCTACTATAGGTAAGAATCTAGATAGAATGGTTGCCAAGGAGCGAATTTCTGAGCAGGACAAATCAGATACCCTTGCAAATATCACAACCTTTACAGATTTAGCAGCAGGTGTGGGTAATGCAGATCTTGTAGTGGAGGCAGCAACAGAAAATAAGGAACTTAAGTTCAAAATATTTAAAGACATGGATAGCCATGCTCCTGCTTCTTGCATTTTGTCTTCGAATACATCTTCTATCTCAATTACGGAATTGGCTTCACAGACCAGTAGACCAGATAAGGTTATTGGAATGCATTTTATGAACCCAGTCCCTGTAATGAAATTGGTTGAAGTCATTAATGGTTATTCAACTTCAGAAGAGGTGACAAATACAATAGTGGAACTGTCTAAGAACATTGGTAAGGTTCCGGCTATGGCCAATGACTACCCTGGGTTTATTGCCAATAGAATTCTTATGCCAATGATTAATGAAGCTATTTGGACTTTGCATGAAGGAGTAGGAGGAGTAGAGCAAATAGACACTGTTATGAAACTCGGTATGGCGCACCCAATGGGGCCTTTACAATTAGCAGATTTCATTGGCCTAGATGTATGTTTAGCTATTCTCAATGTACTTTACGAAGGATTTGGTAATCCAAAGTACGCACCGTGCCCACTATTAGTAAACATGGTTAATGCCAAAAAACTTGGAGCTAAAAGTGGCGAAGGCTTCTATTCATGGACTCACGGTACCAAAGAACTCATAGTGAGTTCAAGCTTTAATTAAGACTCATTTGTCGAGCAGCTAAACGCTGCATTCATTTTTTATTCATATTTGTTCCATGAGATTTAAAATGTTATGGATATTTCTTGTGGGCTGTTTAATGGCCAACGCTCAAGATAGAACATTGAACATTCAAGAGGCAATTGCAGGTTATCATCTGTATCCTACGGGTTTATATCAGTTGCAGTGGATCAAAGGGAGTCATATGTATTCTCAATTGGAACGCACAGAAGAAGGTTTTAACATTATGATCAATTCTTCAGAGGTTGAAATGGAGCCCATAAGAATAAACTTGGACCACATGAATTCAGGATTGAGTAAGTCACGTAAAGATTCAATTAAGAGATTGCCTTATCCTCAATGGATTAATGATCATAGCTTTGGTTTTAAGCATAAAGATGAATTTCTTGTTTTTGACATTAATAATCAAAGTATCAAAAGGAGTTTCGAATTCAAGAAGGGAGCCTCGGAAATAGTATATACAGCAAACCTTGATGGTTATGCGGGAGTTATAGAAAACGGGTTCGCCTATGAAGTAAATAAACGTTACGGTTCAGTTACATCAACCACCAATGGCCATGTATTGGGAAGAACAGTGCACAGATCAGAATTTGGTATTCACAATGGACTCTTTTTATCCCCAGACGGTAGCAAATTAGCTTACTATTTTAAAAACGAACAAATGGTGAGTGAGTATCCCCTATACAACCTAAAGGGGACGCCTGCCACAGCAGATATGATCCGTTATCCTACAGCTGGAGGTACAAGCCATGAGGTAACCGTTAGAGTAAAGCATATAGGGAGTGATAAAGCTGATGTGGTATTGAAAATTGAAGGGCCAAAAGATCAGTATCTCACTAACGTTAGCTGGACACCGGACAACAAGTCTGTGTTGGTTGCAGTGGTGAATAGAGAACAAAACCATATGTGGCTTAATCAATATGATGCAGGTACAGGAGCCTTTGTAAAAACTTTATTTGAAGAGACACATGATAAGTATGTAGAACCTGAACATCCAGCAGAATTTACCGCTCATAATCCCAATCAATTTGTTTGGTGGAGTGAGAAAGATGGATACAACCATTTATACCTGCATAATGCAGATGGGAGTTTGGTTCAACAATTGACTAAAGGTGAGTGGGTTGTTACAGAGTTCTTTGGCTTTAATACAGAAGGAACGGAAATCTTTATAAGCGCAACCAAGGAAAGCCCAATCGACAGACACTTATACTGTGTAAACTTGAAATCAGGTAAGATGAAAAAAATCACTAGTGGAGATGGGGTTCACCGCATTACGGCCAATTCAGACAACACCTATTTCATAGACAACTATTCTTCACCTGAAACACCTAGAGCAATTAGCATAATTAACGATGATGGTGCGGTTATTGAAGAATTGTACAGAGCAATGAATCCTTTGGAAGAGTTTAAAGAGGTTGAAATGGAAATAGGAACGATCACAGGTAACAGCAATCATGAACTATACTATAGAATGTTTAAGCCCGCTGATTTTGATCCTAAGAAAGAGTACCCCGCTGTTGTTTATCTATACAATGGTCCTCATGCCCAACTAATAACTAACAGTTGGTTAGGAGGAGCAAATCTTTGGTATCCTTATATGGCACAAAATGGATATGTAGTTTTTACCATAGAAGGGAGAGGAAGTGCAAACAGAGGTTTAGAATTTGAGAACGCCATCTTCAGAAATGCAGGCGCCGTTGAAATGGAAGATCAGTTGACGGGGCTAGATTGGCTAAAAGCTCAATCATTTGTTGATTCCTCAAGAATAGGAATTCACGGTTGGAGTTACGGTGGTTTTATGACCATTAACTTGATGACCAGAACTCCAGGAAAGTATAAAGTTGGTGTTGCCGGCGGTCCAGTTATTGATTGGGATCTATATGAAGTTATGTATACAGAGCGCTATATGGATACTCCAGAAGAAAATCCAGAAGGATATGAATCAACAGATTTAAAGAATTACGTAACGAATCTTCAGGGCGATTTGCTCATAATACATGGAGGCCAAGACAATGTTGTTCTCTGGGAACACAGCTTGGAGTATATAGAACAAGCCATTAAGCAAGGTGTTCAGCTCGATTATTTTGTATACCCTCATCACGAGCATAATGTTTTAGGCCCAGACCGGGTTCATCTTTATGAGAAAGTGAGCAATTATTTCTTTGATCATCTATAATCAGGCAAGCTACTTCCGTAATTAAACCCAAAAAGAAGCAATAATTTGTCTTTTTATACGGTTTTTTGAAAGCACACTACATGAACAAAAACCTTAGAACTCTTTTTTTACTACCTGTATTCTTATTGACTATGGTCAAAGCTCAGGATGTTAAAGATGTTGAACACTTTGACTATGGTGATACCCTTGAGCTATATAGCGAATCCTTTAACGGACTTGATGATTTAAATGAAGTCGTACTGGCTAACAAAGTATTTGTCACAGGTGAAAACCACACATTTACAGAGAGTAACGCCAGATTATGGCTTAAAATGATTAAGTATCTGCATAAATATGCCGGTGTAAGGAATGTGATGTTTGAATATGGTTACTCCTATGGTTGGCTTGTAAACGAATACCTTCAAACAGGGGATACAGCTCTTTACAACTCCATTAAGAAGTTTGCATATGTGGAGTATAGTAATGTAATCAAAGATCTATATGAATTCAATATGAGCTTGGACAGCTCTGAACGCATCTATTTATGCGCTATAGACATTGAACGAGGCGTATACCCAATTGCAAAATTGCTTAACTACCTAGTGCCTGAAGAATATGAAGCTCACGATTCCATAAAGGTTCATATTCAGAGTATAAGTAGTTTGGCAACCTATAACGATTACAAGTTGAGAGAGCAAGACAACAACGAGTTGAGCTATACTAATTTTACTTATAAAAGCAATCCAACTCTTTTGCTAGTTCAGCAAAATTTCATGGATTATGAGGAGGAATACAAACAAGTGCTTGGAGATAATTTTGATTTGTTCAAATCGGTGATTGTTGACAAATTCAACGCTAGAAAGCGCTGGTATAAATATGAACAACAAGGGGCGGTTCAGCAATATGTTTACAGAGAAAACTATATGCACGATAGATTCCTTATTGAAGCTGCTGAGCATCCAGGCGCATGGTTTGGTCAATTTGGGAGATGCCATACTACTAAAACACAACAGAACTCCAATTCTTGCAATTGGTTTATGTTTAATTCCTTAGCCAATAGGATAGAGAACACCAAAGGGGATCTTTATAAAGACAGCGTACTTACTATAGGTATAATTTATAACAGCGATAGAAGTACCGGAGAAGATAGAGAAGAGTTTGAAGATGATTTTGACGAATATTTTGACGACATTGACCCAGCAAGCATTGTCTTGTTTGACTTTTCAAAAGATAGCGTCTTAGCCTCAGCTTACGGTGAAGATTTTGATTACCTCTTTCTCAATACACATAACAAAAAAGGTGAAGCATACGAGAGTTATTTAGATATCTATGATGATATAGATTTTGGAGTGAGTGTAAAAATCTTAGGAGAGGCCAGTATTATTGACATAAATTTCACTAATCTCAATAATGTATTTGCAGACAATGGTGTCACCGAGGAGTTTGGAGACCCTTATTTTCTTGCAACCGGTTTTAATATTCAGTTTGGAGCCAAGGAAAATAAAAGAGTTCCATTTTATGTAGGTTATTCTGCAGGTCTTTACCGAGGGGGCACAGTGTCTGTTAATCCAAATCTAGATTACGCCATTAAGGGATTTTACATTAAAGAAAACTTCCATTGGAATATTACACCTGGCCTGTCTTTTCTGGATTTACTACCTGGAATAGCGTTTGGTTATGAGCAAGTTAACTTAATCTCCACACAGGTAAATAATACGAGCAACGATGTCTTAAATGGATTTATTGGAAGCACCAAGTCCACCACTTATAAGAATCCGGCATTGGCTGTTGATTTACTATTTGCGGCTGACATAAACATCAGTTTCATTAGCTTGGGATATCAAATGGGTTACAGTTTGGATCTATCAAAAACAAGTTGGAGAACAGATGGTAACTTGTTGAGTGATTCACCAGCAACCTCCTTAAGTGGTTTAATTACTGGTGTCCGAGCTGGATTTGTCTTCTAGAGCTATAATCTTTTCAAGAATTAATTCTTCTTGCTCTTGTAGCAAACTCATTTCCTGAACGCAAGAATTTAGCAATTCAGAGGATTTTTTTAATTCTTCTATTTGGGTATGGTCTAACTGGGCAAGTTCTGATTCCAACTTACTTTTTTGAAGCTCAAGTTCCTTAATGGAGCCTTGGAGTTTATCCAATTCCTTTTCGAGTTTGATTTCCTCTTGCACGGAATCTTTTTCTTTTCGCCAGCTCCCTTTCTTGGCTTTGCTCACTTTTTTACTCTGCTCTACATGTGTAGTGCTTTGCTGTTTTTCAGACCTTACAAACTCATCGTAAGTCCCGGGATATTCGCGAACATCTTTGTTCTCTATCCACCAAACTTTGTTGGCCAATCTACTTATGAAATATCTGTTGTGTGATACAAATATTAAACTACCTTCATAATTAGAAAGGGCATCTATAAGCAACTCAATAGAGTCTATATCTAGGTGATTTGTAGGCTCATCTAATAGAAGGAAATTTGCTTCAGACACCAAAGTTTTGGACAGAGCTACTCGGGCTTTTTCACCACCAGATAATACTTTGATTTTTTTATAGACATCATCGCCACTAAACAGAAAGCAGCCCAATAAATTCCGTAACTCTGTCTCGGATTTATGAGGAGCTTCAGCCTTGAGTTCATCTAATATCTCGTTTATTAAATGAAGGTTTTCCAACTGGTGTTGAGCATAAAAAGAAGAAATGACATTATGCCCTTCTTTTCGTTCGCCCTCAAAGCTCTCTTGATTCGCTATTATTCTAAGAAATGTAGACTTACCTGTTCCATTGGCCCCAATCAACGCAATTTTATCTCCTCTGCTTATCTGCCTTTCAACTCCATTAAAAATTTCTTGAGTCCCAAAAGACTTATGAATATTTTTTGTTTCCATAACCACCTTTCCAGATGGTTTTCTCACTCTGAATTGGATGTTTATTTTAGAATTATCACTTGCAATTTCTTCAATCCTATCCAATTTTTCCAACATCTTCACCCTGCTCTGAACAGCTTTGGCCTTGCTTGCTTTATATCTAAATCTACTGATGAATTTTTCTTGATCTTTAATGAACTGTTTTTGATTCTCCAACTTTCTAGCCAGAAGCTCATCTCGCTCCACTTTAGCTTTGAGATAAAAATCGTAATTCCCTTCCCAAATAAAACATTGTCCATTACTCAACTCCACCGTTTTGTTGGTCATTTTATTTAGAAACTCCCTGTCATGAGATACAATGACCACAGCTCCCTTGTATGAGCTCAAATAGCCCTCTAGCCACATAATGGAAGGTAAGTCCAAGTGATTTGTGGGCTCATCCATGAGCATAACATCCGGTTCTGATAAAAGCATTTTAGCAAGAATTGCCCTCATGCGCCATCCTCCAGAAAATTCTTCAAGTGGTCTTTCCAAGTCTGCGGTGGTAAATCCTAACCCCTCTAGAATTTCGGCGGCCTTATTTTCCATTTGATAACCACCAAGACGATTAAAATCCTCTTGCATATTGGCTAGTTTTTCTACATTACTCTCCGAAGGGTCTTTCTCTACAAGCTCCAGCATCTCATCCATCTGATTCTGAATTTCAAGCGCTTTGGCAAAAGCGGTCATCGCAGAAGATAACACACTTTGCTTGGGATCTTCACTAATCATGTCTTGGCTCAAATAGCCAATTTGAATTGCCCCTTGCTTGCTGATTTGACCTTCTCTGAGCTCGTATTGGCCCGTAATAAGTTTTAATAGGGTAGACTTACCAGCTCCGTTTTTGCCTATAAGTGCAATTCTTTCTTTTGGCTTGATGAACCAATCTACATCTTGGAAGAGGTAATTTCCTCCAATTTCAAATGATATATTTTGTAAATGGAGCACTATTAATCCAAATCATGACCCATTTTAGCCTTTTTGGTATTTAAGTATTCCATATTGTGAGGATTAGGATGCACTTTAAGCGGAACATTGTCCACTATCTCAAGCCCGTATCCAATAAGACCTGATCTTTTCTTTGGGTTATTAGACATCAACCTCATTTTATGAACTCCTAAATCTCTAATGATTTGAGCACCCACCCCATAGTCTCGTTCATCCATCTTAAATCCAAGTTCAAGATTGGCTTCTACTGTATCGCGACCTTCTTCTTGTAGTTTATAAGCTTTGAGTTTATTCATCAAGCCAATTCCTCTACCTTCCTGATTCATATACACTATGATGCCCTTACCTTCCTTTTCTATGAGTTTCATGGCTTGGGCCAACTGTTCTCCACAATCACATCTGCAAGAACCAAATATATCTCCAGTCATGCATGAGGAGTGAACCCTTACCAAAATTTCTTCATTTTCTTCCCATTCCCCTTTAACCAAGGCCAAATGATCTAAGCCATTGCTTTTTTGTTTGTATGCGTGAAGTCTAAAATTACCGTATTCAGTAGGCATGTTTACATCTATCTGCCTTTCAATTAGACTTTCTTGAGCCAAACGGTATTCAATTAGATCAGCAATACTCACTATTTTCATATTAAAGCGTTCAGCCACTTTTACAAGATCAGGGAGTCTGGCCATAGTGCCATCTTCATTCATGATTTCCACTATACATCCGGCAGGTTCAAATCCTGCTAATCTTGCCAAATCTATAGACGCTTCAGTATGACCTGCTCGTCTAAGTACGCCAGCTGCTTTGGCTTTGAGTGGGAAGATGTGTCCAGGGCGCCCTAACTCCTCGGCTTTTGTCTTGGGGTTAACCAAAGCCTGTATGGTCTTTGCCCTATCTGATGCACTTATACCGGTGGTAGTACCTTGACCTATCAAATCAACAGAAACTGTAAAGGGTGTTTCATATTGCGCTGTGTTTCTGCCTACCATAAGCTCAAGATCCAATTCTGTACACCTATCTTCTGTGATAGGAACACAAATAAGACCTCTACCTTCTTTGGCCATAAAGTTCACCAATTCAGGAGTCATGTTTTGAGCTGCAGTGAGAAAATCTCCTTCATTTTCTCTATCCTCGTCATCAACTACAATTACTAGCTTCCCAGCTTTAATCTCTGCAATTGCTTCTTCAATGGTATTGAGTTTAATTTCGTTCATTTTAAACCGGGCAAAGGTTGATAAAATAACTCAGAATTCGAATTAAAGTTTTATTGTCTGTTTAGTTTTGTTCAAATTTCCGAAGTGAAGATTCTCTTTGTAGCAAATAGATTCCCTTATCCACCTTTTAGAGGTGATAAATTGAAGATTTACAATTTGTGTAAGAGGCTATCAAAAAACCACGATCTTGTTCTCCTTAGTTTTTATGAAGACAAAGCTGAACTGGAATATCTGGAGCACATTGAACCCTTTTTTTCTCACATTGAACTCGTCTATTTACCAAAGTGGCGTTCATATCTCAATGTGATTTTGGCCTTGTTTAGCAAACAACCTTTGCAATTGGCTTATTTCAAATCAAGAAAAATGCATGCGGCACTTCAGAGGCTTTTATCTTCATTCAATATTGATGTAATACATACGCAACATCTGAGGATGTCTCAATACACTAGCGAGTTAGATCATGCGAAAATATTAGATCTACCAGATGCCTTTTCACTGTATTGGAAAAGACGAAGAGACACGGATAGAGCGTGGTATATGAAGATATTAGACAATCTAGAGATTACCAGATTGATCAAATCCGAAGGCGTAATTAAGAAATATGATCTTTGTTTGGTTTGCTCACAAGAAGATAAAATCTACTTAGATAAAGTTCACAAATCAGAGAATGTGAGAATTTCCTTAAATGGTGTTGATTTGAGCACTTTTGATGTTGGTAACGGCCACGAGTATAATTCAGCTGATAGCTTGTTGTTTACAGGTAATATGGACTATGCCCCTAATGTAGATGCTGTTTGCTATTTTGTTGAACAGCTTTGGCCAGAAATAAAATCTAAACATAAAGATTTAAAGTTTGTGATAGCTGGGCAAAGACCAATTCCCAGGGTGAAACAATTGGCATCAGAAGATATTGAGGTAACCGGCTTTGTTCCTAGCCTTACAGAGATGTATAAATCTGCTACAGTTGTAATAGCGCCATTGCGTTTTGGAGCAGGAACACAAAATAAGGTATTAGAAGCTATGGCAATGGGTGTGCCAGTTGTTTGTACAAGGATTGGATTTGAAGGTCTAGAAATTGAAGATGGTGAAGGGGTTTATCTCGCTAAAAATGATGAAGAGTTTAAGAATAGGGTTAGCCAACTATTAACTGATGCCGGTTTGCGAGAGCAGGTGGGACAAAGAGGTTTAAGTGTTGCCCAAAGTAAGTTCAGTTGGGATATAATCGCCAGAAATCTAGAAGCTTATATGAATTCAGTATGGCGGTCTTAGTCCTTATGGTTTTATTTGTTTTATGAGCGATTGGATTAGTGAAATGCCCGCTTGGATGAGTATACTTCCTCCATTAATTACCATAGTATTAGCTCTGGTGTTTAGAGAAGTATATGTCTCCTTGCTCATAGGTATTATGTCTGGGGGTATCATCGCTGCCTATTATGAGCATTCATGGTCTGGAATAATCGATGGAATTCTGAGTCCAGTGGATTATATGGTTCAGGCTGTGAGTCCTGCCAATGGAGACAGCGGCCATATTTCCGTGATTATCTTTTCTTTATTCATTGGTGGAATGGTTGCCGTAATAACTGCAAACGGGTCTATGGGTAAATTGGTGAGTCTTATCTCCAAGAAAGCGACAAATAAGAAAAGGGGACAATTGGCCACTTGGTTTATGGGAATACTGATTTTCTTCGATGATTTTGCAAACACCATGGTAGTGGGCAACACCATGAGACCTTTGACAGATCGACTTAAAATAAGTAGAGAAAAGCTAGCTTATATTGTTGATTCAACTGCAGCTCCAATTGCTGCTATTGCGCTGATTACCACCTGGATAGGAGCGGAGCTCCAGTTTATTCAAGACGGAATATCAGGTCTAGAAAATTTTCCAAAGGACAAAAGCTCATATATCATCTTTCTATCTTCTTTAAAGTATATGTTTTATCCTGTACTCACTTTACTTTTCATATTGATACTGATCTTAACCGGTAAGGATTACGGGCCTATGTACAAGGCGGAAAATCAAGTTATTCAACACGGAGATGAAAAGGAGGATATGGAATATGATAAAATGGCCAAAGTCTGGAAAGGAATAGTTCCTATAGCTTTATTGATATTGGCAACTTTGCTCGGTTTGTGGACCACCGGCTATGATGCGGAAATCATAGGTGATAGTTCCATGGGTTTAACCAAAAAACTCGGCCTTATAATTGGAGCCGCTGACTCTTACAAAGCTCTTCTTTGGGCCAGCTATATTGGATTGGGGTCTGCTATTTTGTTCAGTTTGCCACAGTTGGGAATGGAAAAGTCTGTTACAGCTGCGGTGAATGGTTTTAAAAAAATGTTTGGTGCTATCATGATATTGGTGCTGGCTTGGAGTTTGGCTGGCGTTACAGATACATTACATACAGCGGATTTTATTACTTCAGCTTTAGACGGTAATGTACAAGCCAAGCTACTACCAGCAATCACCTTTGTGTTTGCCGCATTAATTGCATTTTCAACAGGTTCAAGCTGGGGGACTATGGCTATTTTATACCCTATAGTTATTGGAACATCTTGGTCTTTGGGCTTAGCTGATGGCTTAACACAAGATGCAAATTATCAGATACTTATAAATGTTATTGCCTGTGTTCTAGCAGGATCTGTTTTAGGAGATCATTGTTCTCCTATTTCAGATACCACTATTTTAAGCAGTTTAGCTAGCGATTGTGACCATATATCTCATGTTAAGACCCAACTTCCCTATGCTTTAACGGTAGGCTTTGTTGCCTTAATATTTGGTACTATAGCGAGCGCATATGGTGTGCCTAGTTGGATTTGTTTTGTTTTGGGCCTCTTAAGTCTTTTCAGTATAGTCTCATATTTTGGTAAAAGCACCCAATAATCCTCTAGTGCCTACGTTAACTATCTATCTTTGTGCAGCTTTATGGGTACAGTCTTAAAGCAAAAAAATAAGGAAGTAAAGAAAAGGATCTCAAGGTACGGTATACTTTTGATGATTGCCGCTGCTTTGGGATTTAGTGTACTTGCTTATCAGGCTGTTCATCTAATCAGTGGAGGTGGGTTTAAAAGGCTCAATTTTGATGTCGGGGCGTTGTGGAATTCAGATTTGAATAATGCTGTGAATGAACCCATAGAAGAAGCAGACATTATCACCGAATTTATTGTGGAGCGAAAACAATTGCGCCAAGAGCAATTTCCGTCAAAAGTCATACCCAAAGATCAGTTTGCTCACGGAATCAAATCAATTACACCAAAATTTGTAAAAGAAGAACCAAGCCAGAATAAGGTATTGCAAATGATTCCTTTTGAAACTAATCTAGTAGCCATGGATCTACTAGATATTTCAACTTTTGGTAAGGAGGATTTCACATTGAAATATTTAAAGCAATTGGAGCAGGAATATATTTTTAATCCTAATCTAGAAGCCAAGAGAGGTAAGTGGTTTATTGGTTTCAGCTTCGCGCCTAGTTTTAGCTATAGAACTTTTAAATACAGACCAACGGAAATAATTGGAGTTGCTCAAGATGGAAACACCAGATATACATATGGGATGACAGAGTCTTTTAGAGATGGGTCTGATAAGGCAATATCAACTTTTTATACTGGAATTGACCTAGGGATAAACATTAAAGAGAAGTGGAGTATATTCACTGGACTTTACTACAGTGTTTATGGTGAAAGCATAAGTGTGAGTGGTATTTATGAGGATGATCTCAATTTGCCAAATGCTGTGTTTTATGAACAGACTCCTTTGTACTATTCACCGGAGAATGCTCAAAGCAGTTCACCTTTGGATTACGAAAACAGATACTCATATTTTGAGATTCCAGTACAAGTAGCTTATGAGTTGTTAAATATGAACAAATCAAAACTATCTATAGAACTCGGAGCATTTGTAAGTCAATTGGACCATGTTAGTGCTTTGATTTATGATTTTGAAACGGATTACTATTATTGGCTGCCTCAGAATGATCTTGAAATTTATAGATCTAATACCCTTGGAGCTTCAGCTGGAATAAGCATTTCTCAGTTCATAAGCCCTAAAGTTGAAGTTTTAGTGAATCCTCAATTCAAGATGAATCTCAGTTCTACATTTGAAGAGGCTTATCCCGTAGATCAAAGACAGTACAGTACTGGCTTAAGATTGGGAATCAAGAGGCATTTCAAGCCTTGATTTATCTCAAAATGCGGTTCTCTGCTTTCTAAATAAAGCTATCTTTGCCCCGCATATGAATACAGTGTATATAGTCTCAGCAGTTAGGACTCCAATGGGGAGTTTTAATGGTAAATTAAGTGGAATACCAGCTCCGAAACTTGGCGCCATCGCTATTAAAGGTGGACTTGAAAAAGCGGGTGTTCCCGTATCAGAAGTAGATGAAGTCTATTTCGGAAATGTTTTGCAAGCAGGAATAGGCCAAGCTCCGGCAAGGCAAGCTGCAATATTCGCTGGAATTTCAGATGAAGTTCCTTGTACAACAGTGAACAAAGTCTGCGCATCTGGTATGAAATCTGTGGCACTTGGAGCAAGTTCTATTATGCTCGGGCATAATGATATTGTTGTTACAGGAGGAATGGAGAACATGAGTCAGGTTCCGCATTACCTACCCAATTCAAGAGCGGGATATAAATATGGCAACTTCACAGCTGTAGATGGTTTAGCGCATGATGGATTGAGAGATGTTTATAATAATTACATGATGGGGAATGCAGCAGATAGAACTGCAGCTGAGCACAATATCACTAGAGAAGCTCAAGATGAATTTGCCATAGGGTCTTATCACAAAGCGGCTGATGCATGGGACAAAGGGAATTTTAAAGAAGAAATCATTCCAGTTGAGATACCCCAACGCAAAGGCGATCCAATCGTAATGGATGAAGACGAAGAATACAAAAATGTAAGATTTGACAAAATACCGCAACTGCGTCCAGTTTTTGAGAAAGATGGTACGGTAACAGCTGCAAATGCTTCTACAATAAATGATGGTGCTGCCTGCATTGTTTTGGCAAGTGAAAATAAAGTCAAGGAATTGGGATTAAAACCAATGGCCAAAATTGTTTCTTTCGCCGATGCTGCTCACCAACCAGAGTACTTCACAACTGCTCCAGCAAAAGCTATCCCAATTGCATTAGAGCGCGCTGGTTGTCAGCTTGCAGACATTGATTACTTTGAATTGAATGAGGCATTTTCGGTGGTAGGATTGGTAAACAATCAGTTGTTAGGTCTGGACTCAAATAAAGTAAACGTAAATGGAGGTGCAGTTGCATTAGGTCACCCTCTTGGAGCTTCTGGTGCACGAATTTTGGTAACATTATTGCATGTACTTAAGCAAAATGAGGGAAAACTCGGAGCTGCAGGTATCTGCAACGGCGGTGGTGGAGCTAGCGCCATGGTTATCGAGAATATGTAGTCCTAGAAGGACTTACATACTAAAAGTCCAGGAACCTAAGTTTTTAAGCGCAAATGAGAGTTGTAATCATAGGAATACTATTACTGTATAATGCAGTGGCCTTTGGTCAGAAGCATGTAGATACTACATACTATGATTCTCTACGGAATTTTGAATATCATCTGGAGGGTTTAAGCTATAATATCATCAATAGTGAAGATGAGCAAGAGCGAATTACCAGTTGTTTCTATTTTATTCAAACTTTAAAAACTGCATTGAAAGTTCCAGGATCTTTTGATTATGATTTCACAAGTCTGCGAACAGTTTCGGTCCTAAGACCAGAAGACAACAAATTCAGGATATTTACTTGGAATCTGCTGTTAGACAGCGGTAAGTACATGTATTTTGGGGCTATTCAGATGAATCATGCTGATAGCTTGATTTTATACGGCTTGTACGATAGTTCTGAATACAATAAGGACGTGCATTATGCAACTTATGATCACAGACACTGGATGGGTGCCTTATATTATCAAATTCACCAATACAAATACAAAAAACAGCAACACTATATCTTGTTTGGCTGGGATGGCCAAGATGCGAGAACCAACAGGAAAATAATTGAAGTACTTTGGTTTAATGAGAAAAACGAACCGGTTTTTGGTAAGGAAATATTTGACTTCGAAGGTGATTTGCAAGCTAGAGTAATCTTTGATTTTGCTAATAATACTGCTATGCTATGCAGGTATGATGTAGACGAGGAGAAAATAGTTTTTGCCAACTTAATACCTATAAACCCACTTTTCGAAGGTAGAAAAGAAGCCTATGTGCCAGACGGTACATATGATTATCTAGAATTTAAAAAGGGGATATGGGAGAGACATCCATTTCTGTTTGAAGACCGTTCTGAAAACTCTTTTGAGTTAAGGAATGAGTAATTAATTCATTAATCGTTCACAACAAATTGCGGTGGCTATGGCCGCGTTTAGACTTTCCGCTTGTCCAGATCCAGGAATAGTCACTGCGATATAATTCAAAGAAGCTAATAGGTCTTTATTAATTCCGTGCGCCTCATTGCCTATGAGTATTACACCTTCTTTTTTAGAAGCAATTTGCCGGATATTGTCTCCGTCTAATACTGCTGCGTACACAGGTCTATCCTTTAAATAATCGTTTAAATCACAGTAAATCACCTGAGTCCTGCTAAATGATCCCATGCTTGCTTGTATGCATTTTGGGTTGTATATGTCTACTGTGTCTTTGGAACAAACTATTTGTTTTATGCCATACCAATCAGCAATTCTAACTATGGTTCCTAGATTGCCTGGATCATTAATTTGATCAAGCGCGATGGTCCATTTCTGATCTTCCACCTTCCAGTTTTCCATTTTTACAATGGCGAGTATTCCTTGAGGATTACTCAGGCTGCTCAATTTTAGAAATTCACTGGATTCTATAAGGTGAATGGATACTTCCTCATTGTGAAAATCGTATAGTAAATCTTCAGACGTGCATAATATAGTCTCCACCGTCCATTGACTGTTGACCAATTCTCGCACTGATTTTAATCCTTCAACCACAAATAGACCATATTTTTGCCTGAATTTCTTAGAAGCGAGTTGATGGTACTGTTTTAGCTTGTTCTTTGATAGCACGAGTGAGTAAGGCAAATCTAATATATTGTTTATTCTTCTTTTACGCCATAGGTGTATCTGGTTGTAAACTGACTAAAATGGTGCCTGATGATAGTCACTTATTGGTGAATACCAGTATCGACCACAAAGTCAAATACGATATTGATTTATCTGATCAGTACAACTACCTCAGTCAAAAACCCAATAGACGGTTAGGACCCATAAGATTTCATTTAAGAGCTTACCACACAGGAGCGAGGGGTATTGCAAAAGGAAAAGACAGTACTTGGTGGCGAAGAACCCTGATGAATATTGGGGAACCTCCGGTTATTGTAGATTCCCAGTTATGCGCCTTAAGCGTTGACAAACTTTCTGACTATTATTTCAGCAAAGGTTATTTAGAGAATGAGGTGAGTTATGAAATTATGCCTTCCAAACGCAAGAAAAGGGCTGGAGTTCAGTATATAGTGAATTTGGGTGATTACCGAAAGGTGAGCAGTCTCACGTATAATTCTACATCCTATGACATAGACAAACTGATAGACAGTGCCAAAACATCATCTTATTTAAAAGTTGGCAAGCGTTTGGATTTTGACGATGTTCAAAAGGAAAGGAGCCGACTAACATCATTATTAAAAAACAATGGGTTCTATTATTTCAATAGCTCATTTATTGATTTTAGCATAGATACTAACCATGTAGTTAGAGGTGCCGATATTCAGGTAAATATTAGAAACAATAGAGACTATCAACCTCATTATCAGCAAACAGTAGAAGAAGTAATAGTAAAAATTGGAGAAGGTCCAAAAAGTGATACAAGCCTTGTAGAAGGAATGAAGATCATTGAGAATTCCTACTACATCAACCCGGAGGTCATAGGTCGCAATATTTATTTTAGGCCTGGTGAATTGTATAGCATGGACAAAGTTCAAAAAACGTATTCCAGCTTATTGTCTATAGGCTTGTTTCGATTTGTAACCATACGTTTCGCTCCATCCGCATCTGACAGTTTGAATTCGGTAATTGCTTTTGTGACATTGCAGACCGCCAGTAAGCACGATTTCATTTGGGAACCTCAAGCCATAACCACGGAACAGGGATCTGGAATTGAGGCCGCAGGAGAGCGTAACTTTGGTGTGGGAAACAATGTGAGTCTGAGAAATAGAAATGTATTCGGCAATGCTGAAGCGTTTAACATTAATATCAGTACTGCCTTAGAGAGTCAGTTCAAACGCGATAGTTTGGGGGCTCTGAGTAATTTTAGGCAAAGTGTTTCAACAGAATTTGTTATTCCATCATTGTTATTCTTTAAGAATAAGGAAAACGATCTAATTACTAAGAATACTCGATTTACTGCATCTTATCTCTATGATAGAAATGTGAACTACCAAAGGCATGTACTCCCCTTAAATTTTTCTTATAACTTTCAGCAAAAGAGAACCACTTATGCTGTAACGCCATTGCGAATTAGCTTTAACCGTTCTATAGTGAATCAGGAGTTTTTTGAGAGTTTAACACCCGAATCTCAAACATACATCTCGCAGCTGCTTACCAATAACCTCATTATAGGACCAATATTGAGCTTGTATTGGACTAATAAAATTGACCACCCGAATAACTTCTGGACTTTGAGAAGCAATCCCGTAGAGTTAGCTGGAAATGCCTTTGCCGCATATTACAAGCTCTTTACTAATGAAACTGGTTTCAATAAGGAAGTGCTGGGGGTGAAGTATTCTCAGTATGCCAGAACAGAATTAGATGCAAGCTATAACCATATCATAGATGAGAATAACGCTTTTGCATATAGAATGTATACAGGAATAGGTGTGCCTTTTGGCAATACGGAATTCCTCCCATTTGAAAGGCGTTTTTTTGTAGGTGGAGCCAACAGTTTAAGAGCGTGGAGGCCTAGGACCATAGGACCTGGAGCTTATGTTGACTCTTCTCATTTGATATCTATTGAAAAGACTGGAGAAATAATGCTGCAATTCAATGCTGAGTATAGATTTAATATTATAAAGCAGCAGTTCTTAGGCGCCGTCTTCTTTGACGCGGGCAATATTTGGAATATGAAGGCCAACAACCAGTTTGAAGATGGAGAGTTTCAATTCAGTCAGTTTTACAAGCAAATGGCTTTTAATACTGGTTTTGGTGCACGCATAGACATTTCTTATATCGTCTTTAGAATAGACCTTGGAATTGCGCTGCACGACCCTACCAAACAAGAAGGAAAAAGATGGGTTATCAAAGAAATTTCACCCAAAGGATGGTTAGGAGACCATTCAGCACTTAATTTTGCAGTGGGCTATCCTTTTTAGCCCTTTTTTATTTTCTTAAATAAGGAAAGCTTACAAATGAAATTGAACAATGGCAAATATCAGCTTGGCGGAGTTGATTTACTCAAAGTAGTAGAAGATTTTGACGCACCAGTTTATGTTTATGACGCAGATACAATCCGAGCTAACTATAGCAAGTTGAAGTCTGCATTTAAAGGGGTAGATGTCAAAATAAAATACGCTTGTAAAGCCTTGTCTAATATAAACGTACTCAAAGTTTTAAGAAAAGAAGGTTCTGGCTTGGATACTGTTTCTATACAGGAAGCGGAAATTGGGCTGAAAGCGGGTTTTAAGCCAGAGGAAATTTTGTTCACACCAAATTCTGTTGCATTTGATGAGATTAAAGAAGCCGCCAATTTGGGTCTGGCAATCAACATAGATGAATTGAATACTCTGGAGCAATTTGGAAGAGAGTTTGGAAACAGCATACCTTGTTGCATTAGACTGAATCCTCACATCATGGCAGGAGGAAATACTCATATTTCGGTTGGTCACATTGATTCAAAGTTTGGTATATCCATTCATCAAGTCCCACATATAAAGAGGATAGTTAGTCATTATAATATTCATGTTAATGGGTTGCATATGCACACAGGATCAGATATACTGGATGCTGAGGTGTTTTTAAGGGGTGCAAAGCTTTTGTACGATGCAGCTAGAGAATTTGATGAATTGGAATTCATGGATTTTGGTTCAGGCTTTAAGGTGCAGTATAAAGATGGAGATGTAACTACAGACATTGAAGATATTGGAAAGAGAATATCTGAAAGTTTTAAGGAATTCTGTAAATCTTATGGAAGAAAGCTGGAGTTGTGGTTTGAACCTGGTAAGTATTTAGTGAGCAATGCAGGCTACTTTCTAGTAAAGGTTAATGTAGTAAAGCAGACAACATCTACCATTTTTGCTGGTGTGAATTCTGGGCAAAACCACTTAATCCGTCCTATGATGTATGACGCTTATCATCACATCACTAATATATCTAATCCTAAAGGGATTGAGAGAATTTACTCCGTAGTAGGCTATATATGTGAATCAGATACTTTAGGTTACGATAGAAGGCTTAACGAGGTTAGGGTGGGAGATATACTTGCCATAAGCAATGCAGGAGCATACGGCTTTTCTATGAGCAGTAATTATAATTCTAGGTTAAGGCCTGCAGAGGTACTAATCTTAGATGGCAAGGCTCAACTCATTCGTAAAAGGGAACAGTTAGCTGACCTTCTTCAGAATCAGGTTGAGTTAGAGTTTTAGTAAAGCTGGAACTCTTGTTTATCTAGAAGTGAACCTTGGTGCAATATTTCAAGTTTGTGTAATCCCGATCGAAAGCTTGCATCTTGGCTGAAGTATATAGTCACTATTTGATCGTTGCCATCATAGTCCACGCTTTGCTCTGCACTTACCAATTCGTCACTATCTGTTAAGGACTGAACATTATTTGCAAGTACTTCGCCACTGGTCCCTAATATTCTAAATGCTATGTTTTTCTCACCCTTACTCACCAAGTTAGATGCTTTGATTCTAAAGCTTATTTTTATTTTGGAAATTTTGGACGCTTTATACGATGGAATAGCTTCATCGCCCTTATATCGCAATGGAGTAATGTTTAACTCATTAATTGCTAGCTTCTTAGCACCTTCTAAGCTTTGATTCAATACTCCATAGAGGGTTGCAATACTATCCAAAGCATTTCGATTTGTCTGTGCATCCATGCTGTAAACATCTACAGCATTTCTAGCTATTTCATACAATCGTCTTGATTCATCCAATTCAGCGCTAAACTTGGCATTTTCTTCTTTCAACTTGGCTATTTCTTGCTGTGCACTTGCTAGGGTGCCATAAGCTTGTGCGCTGCTGCCCTGCGAAGCTCCTTGAGAGATTAAACTAGCAATCTGATATTTACTTTGTTTCAATTCAGCCAATTTTTCCTGGATTTCTTGTCTGAATTGATCGTTTTCACCGCTAAGCTCTAGATTTCTATTCAAACTGTTTTCCAGATCTGCATAAGTCTGATCTAACTGCCTTTTTAGTGAATCTGCTTGTAATTGACTTTGATTGAGAACCGCAAGTAAAGCTTGATTGTCGTGCTCTAAGTTTGCCCCATTTTTAGCGTACTTAAAAAATAGAAAAAGATTCAAGGCCATGGACAATCCAAAAAGTATGATGAAAAACACCAAACTTCCCTTATTTGACTTTGTCCCGCTATTATCTGAATTTGCCATATGCTGAATAAAATCCAAAAATACTCCTTTATCAAATGGTCAGGATTGGTTTTTTTGCACTTCAAATTCACTATCTGACTAATAAGTGTTGTTTTGCGGTCCGATTGATGTCCAAATAATTGAGGAAACTGCTGTATAAACTATTGAGATATGAGTACTGGCCATGGTGGGCCCTTTTTATACCACTCATTCCAATGTATCTCTATTCTATTGTGGTTACTAGAAAGCTTCTTTATTTCACGGCTGTTAATCCAGCCATAGATATGGGTGGATTCTTTGGTGAAAGGAAGAATGAAATCATGGAGTTGATACCTGAAACTTATAAACCCAAGGAAAAGTTGATTAGGGCCGGAGATGCAAATGCCAGCGAAAATTTAAATGATTTCACTTTACCAGTGTTCTTAAAACCTAACATTGGTGAAAGAGGTTTTGAGGTTGTTGAAATCAATACAGTAGATCAATTCGAAAATTATCAAAACAAGGGTTTTGATTTTGTGATACAGGAAAAGCTTAATGAAAAATTGGAATTTGGCTTGTCTTATCATCGATTGAACGGAAGAGGAAAAATTAGTTCGTTGGTTCACAAAGAGTTCATGACCGTGATTGGTGACGGAGAAAGAACAGTATATGACTTAGTCAACAACAATCCTAGACATCGCTTGTATATGAATATTGTTGAAAAGGAACATGCTGAAAATTTACATAAAGTTCCTCCAAAAGGAGAAAAACACATAGTTCACATGATTGGCAATCACTCTAAGGGTACACGTTTTGTTAATATGGATCATTTAATCAATGAGAGCTTAACGGCAAGTATTGATAAACTTGCCAGCAAGATAGAAGGTTTCGACTATGGAAGGTTTGACTTCAAGGTAGAATCAATTGAGGCCTTGGAACAAGGACACATTAAAATTTTTGAGTTGAATGGAGTGAGCGCTGAGCCAGGCACCATGTATGATCAAAACAATGTGTTCCAAACCTTTGGGTTACTGTACAGACACTGGAATTACATTGCGCTCATAGCGAAACAGAACATAAAAAAAGGGGTGAAAACCACCCCTTTAACTAAGTTTATTTATCAGATTTATAATCACTTTTTCACATAGGATGGTTGATCGTATTTAGTCCAGTCTATTTTAGACATGAACTTCTCTTCAAGGCAAGTCCAAGTGGACTCATCTCTCCAGTTTCCTCTACCATAAGCAAAACGTGCCTGTTTCCAGCTTCCGTAACGCTCATAGTTATAACGCAGGTAGTGAATTCCTACTGCCAAGTAATTTCGTCTTGTTTTACCTCCTGTAAGTTCAAGCTTGTCATACCAATAATCAAAGGTCTTGTCTATTACCTGGAGGTCTCCCATATCAGTTCCTCCATTGGTGTTTTGAATGTATCTCCATCCACTTTCATTATTTCCAATTTCGACAACAAGTTCAAATGGAACTCCTACCTCTTTACAAATGGAATCTGCAACTTCAAATACAGATTTACTGGTGTTTTGTTCAACCTGAGCTATAGTTTCAATCTGCTCAGAAGGTGATAAAAGGTTCTTTACATACCTTGCAAAACCACTTTTCTTAGCCACAACCAAAAGGCCAGTGATTAAGATGAGTGCCGCAGCTGTTTTTACTATTTTCATAACGTTTAGATTAGTGTTCTTTTAATGGAATGTTTAATCTTTAATTATTCTGTTCAGCTTATGCAAAAATAGTGCTGACCTGTACTGAGAGGCCTAGATTGCTTTTGCACAAAGCATGACATGTTATGTTTACTGTCTTTTGTAAAACTCTTATTATTAGTTATTTGAGATTTGTAAATCATATCAATGTAAATTGTTGATAAGCACAATTGTGCTTATTCAATAATTCCCATTAATGGTTATATCCTCTCATTGCTAGATAACGTTCAGCATCCAATGCCGCCATACAACCTGTTCCAGCAGCTGTTACAGCTTGTCTGTAGGTCTTATCTTGGGCATCACCACATACAAATACTCCTGGGATGGATGTTTTAGTACTATCGGGTTTAGTGATGATATATCCCGTTTCATCCATTTCTAGATAATCTTTGAATATCTCTGTATTCGGTGTATGACCAATGGCTACAAAGAACCCAGTTATATCAAGTACTTTTTCCTCTTGAGTTTGGTTGTTAATTACCTTAACACCATTTACGGTTTGGTCGCCAAGTATTTCCACTGTTTCGTGATTGAATAGGACTTCAATGTTTTCAGTGTTTTCCACTTTGTGTTGCATGGCTTTAGAAGCTCTAAAATGATCTTTCCTTACAAGCACATATACTTTTCTGCAAATCTTGGCTAAGTAGGTCGCTTCTTCTGCAGCAGTGTCTCCACCGCCTACTATAGCCACATCCTGACCTCTATAAAAGAATCCGTCACAAACAGCACAAGCAGAAACACCAGATCCATTTAATCTCTCTTCTGAAGGAATGCCAAGCCATTTAGCTGAAGCACCTGTAGAAACAATCACGGTTTCAGCTAAAATTTCTGTTTGGTTATCAACGGTTACCTTATGAGTGCCACCTTCGCGGTCAAATTCAACGGATGTAATCATTCCAAACCTTACCTCAGCACCTAACCTCACCGCTTGTTTTTTGAAATTGTCCATCATTTCAGGCCCCATAATTCCATCTGGGTATCCAGGATAGTTTTCTACATCTGTTGTTATAGTCAATTGACCACCAGGCTGTAAGCCTTCATAAACAACAGGTTTCATGTCGGCTCTGGCAGCGTAAATAGCTGCTGTATAACCCGCAGGTCCCGAACCAATTATTAAGCATTCTACTTTTTCCATAGCATCCTAATTCGGGTGCAAAGGTACTATGAAAATTGAGTTGGAGTATATGTGTTGATGATATGAGTATAGAAGACTCTGATAATGGTAATTGTTATTGGTTAATTATCTATGGTTAATATGGCTCCGGTTCACCGCTATCGGTTTTTAGTTATCGGTTCTCAGTTCTCAATTCATACTGTTTTGGAGTTACTCCGAACTTCTTTTTAAAGGCCTCTATGAAATGTGAAACATTAGAATAACCCATCTGTTCTGCAATTTCATTGATTTTGTAATTGCGCTCGTCAATTAGACTTTGGGCCTCATTCATCTTATGATCTTTTAAAAAACTGTGAATAGGTTTAGCGTATATCTCCTTAAAACCAGTTTTTAGATTGGACTCATTTAGGCCTACCATTTTAGACAATTCTTTTATTGTTGGTGAGTTTTGTAAATCTTTAAGAAGTAGTTCCTTGGCTTTGCGCACCTTTTCTACATTGTCTTTTTGATTTAGAAAGGGGCATTTATACTGAAGCTTGTCCTGCACTGTAAAATAGTAGTTGAGCAACTCAAACTTCTTTGATTCCAATAAAATTGGATTATTGGTTCCAACTATGATGCTTAAACATTGATTAATTTCTTCAGTATTGCTTGATAGTTTGTGGTACCTGTCTTGGTTAAATATGTCTGTACTGTTAAAGTTGAGTTCATCTACTCCTTTAGAAACCAAACCATGTAGAACCTCAATAGGGAGTTCTAGTACGGTTAACTGACTGGATTTTTCGGATACAATAGGGAATTCAAAATCACCGTGTTGCTCATAAAAGAGGTAACTAGAATGAGGAGGCAACGGAAGTGTTCTTCCTCTTCCCATTTCGAATAATACAGTTGAGTCATGCGAGAATAATATGTGTATCACAGAAGCTTTTATATGAATAGGGCTACTCTCATTTTTATTTAATGGGATACTTTTTAAGTTTATTTCCGCCGTAACTAGCTGCATGATATTCGTCTGTTTTGGATATGACTGCAAATATATTTATAATTAAAAACAACATAAGACATTAAATATCAGGGAGATAAAAGGATTTATACAATTTTTGGGTTTAACTAAATGGGGTATTTTTTATTCTGATGTGGTTATTTCTTTTTAGGGTATTAATGCACATTTGCATCCAATAATTTAAAATGAAAAAAGTATTACTAATCACTTTCGCACTTGTTACCAGCACATTTGCTTTTTCTCAAATGGCAGATAGTGTTGCTACTTCTAACAGCGTTCAAGATGTATTCTACAATTTAAATGATGGTCAGCAGACCAATTTGGATCGCACTAGTTGGGATATTGCTTTTACTACTAAAGGTTTTGATGTGAGCATAGTCATTAATGAAAATCAAGGTGTAAGCCTTTATAAATATTCCTCGGATACCTCTGATTGGAATTCTGTAGATACCAATGGCTTTAATTATGCTGCTAATCAATTGTTCAACTCCAATGAAGATTGGTCTCTTGGTGCATTTTGCAATATGGGAGTTAGTCATCCAGATTATGGTTGGGGTGTATACACTAGCAGCAATCACCATGTATACGGTAGTAAAATTTTTATTATAAAGACTCTTTCCGAGACTTATCAAATCATGATTAAGGAACTTACCGTTGGAGGTGAATTTAAATTTAAGATTGCGACTATTGGTGGAGGATCTACTAAACACCTGTCAGTTAATAAGAACTTGTACAGCAGTAAAGGCTTCTTTTACTATGATTTAGGCACAGAAATGGTGCTAGATGCGGAGCCTGTTAAAAACCAATGGCACCTACTTTTTACCAAATTTCATGCAGCAGATCAATCAAACTATCTAGTAAGTGGAGTAAAAATCAATCAGGGATTGGAAGTTGCTGAAAGATCTGGAGTGTCTGTTCTAGATAACGATACTAACGGCTTGAATTGGAATTCGAATATTACAGAAATTGGTTACGATTGGAAGACTTTTAATCTCGGTACCTTTAGTTATGATATCACTTCAGACCTAAGCTATTTTGTGAAGAATGACAGTGGGGATGTTTGGAAAATATGGTTTACGGCTTACGGTGGTGGGCAATACAACTTTAATACAGAGAAGATTGGTCACAACGCTTCTATAACGAATCCATCGGCCTTAGATGCTAGGGTTTATCCCAACCCATCGCAAGGTTTGCTGTTTATAGACAATAAAGAGACTGAACGCGCAACTGTTGAAATACTAAATATGCAAGCACAGGTTATTCAATCATTTACTGTTGGTGCACAAGGCACAACTGAAACTCATTTGGATTTACCTTCTGGCATTTATTTTCTAAAAATCAGCGCAGGCTTTAAATCATATAGCCAAAGGCTCATCATTGAATAGATTTTTCTATACCGCCATTTTATTATTAGTAAGCAGCACAGGCTTACTCTACTCGCAAACAACCATCGAGGTTTTCAATGCGAATTCAGGAGAAGTGCTGAACTTTAGCATAAAGATGGGAGACAGCCTTGTTCATTCAACAGAAGGTAAACTCATTCTTGAAGTGTTGGAAGAACAAGCGGTTATTATAAGTTCTGAGGGTTTTGATGAACAAGAAAGGTTAATAAAAGATGGGGAGCATTATAGAGTTTACCTTTTTCCTTCAATCAATCGAATAGGAGAAATAGTTGTTACAGATGTTCACAGCATTAAGAACAGGCATCAAAGTGTTTTAAATGTAAGTAGAATTAATTCTAAGAAGCTGGAACAATTGGGTGCAGTGGATCTGCGAGATGCCTTGAGCTTTGAAAACAATATTCGAATCAATAGAGACAATGCTCTGGGAACAAGCGGCTTAAGTTTAATGGGAATAGGAGGGAGTAATGTGAAAATTATGGTAGACGGAGTTCCTGTAATTGGTAGGTTGTTCGGACAATTGGATTTGGAGCAATTCAACATGGAAAACACAGCCCAGCTTGAAGTTATCAAAGGTCCAATGTCTGTGATTTATGGTTCCAATGCTTTGGCTGGAACGATAAACTTAATTTCTAAACACGATTTTAAGGATAGAGCTAGCATAAGAGCAACCTATGAGTCAGACGGTCAGTATCATTTGAGTGGAACTTTTAGCAAGGCATTCGGAAAGCAAATGTTGACTTTAAGTGGCGGACGTATGTTATTCGATGGATGGAGCGCACTGGAAGAAGACAGAACCTTTGATTGGATACCTAAAGAACAGTATAACGGGAGATTGGCATATGAGTATAGGAATGACAGTTTCAAGCTGCAATACCGCTCAGAAATTCTACATGCTTTTTTGTTAGATAGAGGTAAGGCACTGGCGCCCTATGGCGAATTTGCCATTGATCAGAAATATACCAACATTAGACTAGACAATAGTGTAAACGCTTATTGGGAGCGCAAGCACTGTAATCTGAGTTTGATAGCTGGCCACAATTACTTTAAGAGAAAGAAGCTAAAGTACTATAAAGATCTTGTGAATCTCACTGAACAGTTGATTCCTCTTGCAGAAGAACAGGATACTCAAGGATTTAACGCTTATGTATTAAGAGGAATTTATGGTTTTACACATGGTGAGTATGAAACACTACTCGGAGTTGATGCTAACCACGAAAGGGGCACAGGTAAAAGGCTGTCAGGCTTGGAGAGAGTGCAAACGGATTTAGCACTGTTTACAAGCACAGAAATTAAATTCTCCAAACTCTGGATAGTGAGAACAGGTTTGAGGTATGCTTATAATTCCGCTTTTAAATCGCCTCTTATTTATTCGGTTCAATCCCGTTTAGATTTGAATAGATTTCAAATATTGAAAATAGCATATGGAAAAGGATTTAGAGCGCCCTCTTTAAAAGAACTATATCTTGATTTCTCAGACAGCCGCCACGATGTTTATGGTAATGACCAGCTACAAGCGGAAACGTCACATTCCTTTACCTTAACTTATCAAAAATTCAGCAAGTGGGATAAATGGCTTTCTAATACCAGCCTCGATCTTTTTTATAATTACATCACAGACAAAATAGAGCTGACTGTGCTTGGCCCAACAGAAGCTACCTACAACAACATCAGCACTTATGAAACTATTGGCGGCTCTCTAAACCAAAATTTTAGCTATGAGCAGTTTAAAATCAACCTCAGTGCCAATTATACAGGTATACGTACCGCTTTAATAGAAGGTGAATCTAGTTATAACTTCTCTCCTCAATATGTAATTCAACCTTCATATACTAGCAGTGATGGGAACTTCTCAGTGAATTTATTTTACAACCATTTTGGAAAAATTAGTAGAGTATTCGAAGACAGCAGTTCTGGAGAATTAAGTATAAGTCAATTGGCTTCTTATAGTATGTTCGATTTTAGTTTGAATCAGAAGCTGATGAATAAAAGGTTAAATATGACATTGGGGGCTAGGAATCTTTTCAACGTAGTAAACATTGCAAGTACTATAAGTCAAGCGGCGCATACAGAAAGCAGCAATTCCGTAAGTATAAGCCCAGGAAGAACCATTTTTATAACTCTTAGATATGCAATCATTAAATAGTCTATTTATCA
This sequence comes from Bacteroidia bacterium, assembly GCA_049115575.1. Taxonomy (GTDB): domain Bacteria; phylum Bacteroidota; class Bacteroidia; order NS11-12g; family UBA9320; genus JAHEKB01. The sequence goes on from JAGDZU010000001.1 coordinate 327,337, forward strand.
TTTCATTGATCTTGTTGGCATCTTGTATGCCAGGAGAAGAAGCTGTAGAACCTTTTCCTCGCGGAGAGGTGAAAGAGGCTTTTATTGATGCAGGTTCCGAAAAAAACACGATTGTATTTTATGACCTAGAAAGAGACAGTGTAGTTGCACGAACTTCACCAGAAGCGTGGGATGTTCATTTATGGGAGGGAAAGCTCTACATTAATTTCTTTAGATCATTAAAAGTAGCGCCTTTTGTAGGTGATTTATTATCTAGAACAGATACACAAAATCTCAATTTCCAACATCTACAGCTAGCCGATAATCAATGGCAATTTGTTGCTGACAGCAATTATATAATTGATATGGGTCTCAAAACGAACGGAAGCCATATGGGTTTTTATAAATTTAAGTTTATCCTTAATGGTGCAGAAGCTCAGTTAGACTTTGCGGAATTGAGTTCTTCTTCTTTAGAGAGGAAATTAATTAGCGATGGAGACTACTTTAGTATTATTAATCAGTCATTTACGGTTTTACCCAAAGAAGATGAATATGATTTGAGCTTTGGTAAATACACTCATTATTTTCCGGTTGAGGACATAAATTATGAAGTTTATGGAGCTGTAAGTCTCAATGCTCAATTAGCAAAAACCAATACTACGTTCTCGAATATAAACAGTTCAATGGCAGATACAATCAGTTGGTCTTCTTACTATGATGCTATAGGCTATGATTGGAAATACTACAGTCTTGAGAAGGGTGCTTATGAGATAGATGATCAAGCTAATTATTTAATTAAGAACAGAAGTGGGTTCATCTATAAAATGCGTTTTACCAACTTCTATAATAGCATAGGTACATCTGGTCATCCTAGTTTTGAGTATGAATTACTCTAAACTTGCGAGTACATTTGACCCTACTAAATGAATCGCAAGCAAATCATCATTATTGTTAGTTTACTGCTTTTAGTAGGTCTGTTCTCAGGTCTTTCACAAATAGAATTAAGAGCAGAAGAACCTAGAAGAGCTGTTGTAAGTATGGAAATGGTGATCACAGGCGATTACGTAGTACCTCATATCACCGGATTGAATTACTACAACAAACCTCCGGCATTTAATTGGTTAATGGCTCTATTTTTCAAACTCTTTGGAAGTTTTGATGAATGGGTAGTGCGATTGCCTTCATTGCTTTCGCTTGTTGGTTTGAGTCTGGTCCATTTCTTTTTTAGTAAACAATACATTGGGAATGTAAAAGCGGCATTGTCATCTTTATTTCTGATAAGTGCTGCTGACATGCTTTTTTATGGAAGTGTGAATAGCGGTGAAATTGATCTATTCTATGCCTTAATCTGCTATCTGCAGGTGGCGTTCATCTTTTATTATTATAAACATAAAAAGTGGTGGTTATTATTCATTCTGTCATATGGCTTTGCCACCGTAGGATTCTTAACAAAAGGAGTGCCTACCTTAGCCTTTCAAGCCCTAACTTTATTGGTGTATTTTGGGGTCAAAAAAGACCTTAAACGTTTAATTAGCATGCAACACGCAGTTGGGATTCTGCTATTTGTAGGAATTAATGCATTGTATTTATACAGCTATAGTCAAGAAGCTGATGTAAACACCTTTCTAATTAGACAGTTTAAGGAGGCTTCTCAGCGAACGGCAGCTGAATCTAACTGGCTATTGATCAGTCAACAATTCTTTAGTTTTCCAATTAGATTTTTTGTGCTCTTATTACCTTGGGGTTTGTTTTTGGTGACATGGTTCAAAAAGGGGAGAATGCAGTCAGCCATAAAAAATGATTGGATACAGTTTTGTCTGGTATTTGTATTGGCCAATATTGGGCTCTATTGGATATCAGGGGAGTTTAAAGCTAGATACTATTATATGTTCTTTCCTTTTGTTTTATCGTGCTTGGTTTACTACGCTCATCATTTTTTTGAGCATAAAGGAGGCCGAATAACTTGGAGTATTTTATTGATAGTTCTATCTATGCTATCTTTTTTCTCTTTGTTTTTTCCAAGCTTTCAGTTCAGCTTTGGCAAGCTAGTACTCATGTTTGTTCAGATAGTGGGTCTCTCGTTTTTCCTTATGCTTGGGTTAAAAACACAGTATAGAATGCTCTCTATGATTGGAATACTGGCTTTAGCTAGAATAGCATTTAACTTCAGTTATTTACCCGCATATCAGGAAGATCATGATAATACAAGTTACAGAGAATCATGTGCTCAGATAGTGGAGATTACCCAAGATAAGCCCATTTATCTTATCACCGAAACTTACAAGATGGAGAGTGTCACAAGTTTGGGACCTTTGAAAGTAGAAGAAACAGAAATATCATCCCCTTTATTAGCATATCAGATTCCATATTACATTTCTAAATTAAACCAGCATGTATTGAAGTATGTAGATGAACCTCAGTCAGGGGAATTCCATTTAGTAGCGCAAGACATGCTTAAAGATGATTGGGAAAGTCTCGCTACCGTTCGAGATGGATGGGTGCTCAATAAGACTTTTCACCTAGTTCGGCTTCCCTAGTTTCTAGCTTTTGCGGGAATAGTAAGAAATAGCTACCCATTAAGGAGTTAATTGCCGTACAGAGATAGAACAACACGCTCACGGCTAGTGAAAGTTCTATGTTAAGTCCAAGCGATTCAGCTCCAAAAACAAATGCCATTTCCCGCGCACCTATCATGGGTAGTACAAAGGCAAAAGAGCTAAGAAGAAAGATAAAGAGATAGTCGTTGATTTGATCTGTTACTCCAAGAGCAACAAGAATGAAATAAGTGGTTGCAACCTGCAATAATTGAATTATTAAAGAATGCATGTTTATCCTAAGCCATGAAGAGGTAAATGTCTTAAATAAGAGTTTCATGAAGACCAAATGGCCAATGAAAATCACAGGAATTAGAACAAATAACCAGTTTTTATTGAAGGGAAATTTCAATGAGCTCCACACGGCGTAAATGATGCTTAAAACTGCCAACAATGCCACGCCAGACAATCTATCAAGAAAGGCTGAGCTAACAAGGGTTTTATATTTAGTTTTATACCTCTTATTTAGCCAAATTGCTTTAAAACCTTCACCACCTACCAGGGGTATAAATAGGTTGTAGAACATGGCCAGAAAGTAAAGTTTGAGGTTGAGTAATTGGCTAATCCACAATTCCTGAGTTCGGTAAAGCTCGTTAATTCTAAAGGCTGCAAAAAATCTTGAGGTAAAGAAACTAAGAAGTGCTAGGAATAGATATAAGCCGTTGGCTTCAGCCACATAATTCCATGCTTTTGGCAAATCTACTTTATAGACAATAATGCCAATTGCTACTATACCCAATACAAGTCTTAAGACTTGTTTGAATCTTCGGTTTTTGAATATCTCTTTAAGCTGCTCCCGCATTATCAATCAAATTTAAGCCAGGGCTATTTAACGGTCTTGTTTACAATCCAAATTGCCAGAAGAATAATAGCCAAACCAATAATTTGAATCAAATTAATTTTCTCGCCATCAATCAATCCCCAGAATAGAGCTACTATAGGTATGAGGTATGTAACTGATGAGGCAAATACAGCATTGGTGGCTTGTATTAGTTTATTAAACCATATGAGACTCAGAGATGTGCCAAAAACAGCTAAGACAACCACGGCAATAGAAGGCCTCCATATCTCAACAGAAAGTGCATTAGAAGGTAGTCCAATAAATAATAGAATTACGGTTGTGATTACTGCCATCATGGCTAGCGGTAGAGCTGCTACCAAAAAAGGGGGATAATGCCCCAACTTGTATTTTATGATATTCACATTGGTTCCGTAACAGAGTGCTGCTATAACAACATAAATAGAATGGCCCATTTCATTGTCTGTTATAATAAAGCCCTGTGAAAAAATAAGGGTGAGTGCACCTGTTAAACCTAGAATAACGCCATATAATTTATATCTATTGAAGGACACCCCCATAAAAACCAATCCTACAATTAATACAAAGATTGGAGTGAGGGAATTAAGCGCTCCGCTCATAGAACTTGAGAGCTTTGTTTGGGCAATAGTGAATAAAAAAGCCGGAATAGTGTTTCCCAGCAATCCTGATAAGGCAAATATTTTAAAATCTTTTCTCGGGATTTTAACATTTCTCCATCTAATAAAAGGGAGGAGAAAAAGACCTGCAATGGTAATCCTCAAAGCTGCTAGTTGCCATTGATCATAGGCCTTTAAGCCTTCTTTCATAAGAATGAAAGAACTGCCCCAAACCAGAGCCAATATTCCTAGAAGGACGAAATGTGTGTAGTTCTTGTGCAAGGCTTTATCTCGTGCAAGTTTTGTTTAAATAAGAGATATTACCAATATTTGGTAACAACTAATCAATTAAATATGAAATTACGAATTAAGTACCAAGAGGAGTATTCGAGAGGAGAACTGCTTCTAAGAACCATTTTTGGGTACATCTACATTGTACTTCCACACATGTTTCTATTATTGTTTTTTGGACTATGGGGAGCCATTCTTCAGTTCATTTCGTTTTGGGTAATTCTCTTTACGGGTAAATATCCAGAAAGCTTTTTTGAGTATCAAGTAAAGCTAATGAGATGGCAAGTGAGGGTAAATGCAAGAATGTACAATGTATCTGATGGCTATCCAGCATTCGGATTAGATGGCACAGATGAGTACACAGATTTTGATGTAGAGTATCCTGAAAACCTGAGCAGAGGACTTCAATTGGTGAAGTTGCTCTTTGGATGGTTATACGTTGGAATTCCACATGGTTTTATTCTAATGTTTAGAACACTTTGGAATATGATACTAATATTTCTTGCCTTTTGGGTGGTCTTGTTTACAGGTAAATTCCCACAATCATGGCATGAATTCACAGTTGGGACATTGAGATGGTCTACACGAGTGAATTTATATCTTGCATACATGACTGATACTTATCCTCCATTTACCGGGGATGAACTACCAGGAGAATGGACAGATAGCGATGAGGCTAATTCTGATGATAGCGATGTCCAAGACAGTGCACCTTCACAGGAGTCAGAGAGCGATACAACTGCTCCAGAAGATAATAATGAGTAAAGACTATTTAGAAGTTCCTCAACCCGAGGAAATTACTATAAGGGAGAGGGAAGACGCTATGGGCGGCTATTTAATGATGTTTGCATCATTTGCTGTTGGTCTTCCCTTGCCTATAATAAATTTGATTGCAGCCGTAATCTACTATTTCACAAATAGAGGTAAAAGCAGGTTTGTGGATTTTCATGTAACCCAATCCTTATTTTCACAATTGCCAACTACATTAATGAATGCAGTGTTGGTAGGATGGACTATACGAACATTCTATTATGAAATTGCCTTTACAGATATGTACAAAGGTTATTTAGTTATGGTTGTGCTGGCAAATATCATATACCTCATATTCAGCATTATAGCAGCGGTTAGAGCTAGAAGAGGCCAGTTTTACTATTTTATTTTCTTTGGACCATGGGCATATCACCTTTGTTTTAAGAATAAGGCAGTTGCTCAAGGTGAAATGGTTAATAAGCCACCACGCTTATGAGATGGGTTAGAGATTTTGCCATTCTAATTACCATATTTGGTGGTATTTGGCTCATCTTTACTTATTTCCCAATAATACCTGATAAGGAATACTTTAAAGTTCCTATTGAAACAGAAAAGAAGATTGGCGATGCCATTTTTGAGTATCAGATAGAGAATAATTCAGATTTTGAGATAGTGGAAGATCCCAAATTGGATTCCATGATCCATTTGATTACATCCAGGTTAATTACATCTCTAGATAATCCATTATTTCAGTATCAGTTTTACATTGTTTCTTCTGAAGAAGTGAACGCATTTACTATACCTGGAGGAAGAATATTCATATATGCAGGGCTAATAGAAACAGCTGAGTCTGCAGAAGAAGTTGCTTCTGTGCTGGCCCATGAGATTGGGCATGCAGAGGAAAGGCACGTCATGAATAAATTAGCCAAAGAAATTGGCTTAAGTGTTCTTTTGTCTGATGACTCCTTTGTGCTGGGCCAAGTATCAAAGACTCTAGGTTCATCCAAATTTGATCGCATTCAAGAACGCAAGGCTGATGAATTTGCATTGGAGCTATTAGAAAACAGTCTAATAGACCCTAGGCACTTTGGAAGTTTCATGATGAAAATGAAAGAAAAGGAGCAATTTGATTCCGATATGATGGAAATAGTAAATACACATCCAGCAACAGATCGCAGGATAAAACACGCCATGAACTATGAGCTTGATTCTGAATTTAAAGAAGAGCCAATAGCTATTGATTGGGATGAAATGCTTCTTACTCTAAGTAGTGTAACTGCTTCAAATTCCCTTTGATTGCTTGCTGAAAAGGCATATATTGCTATCTAATACCACAGTTGTGATAGCATTATGCTATCAGACTATTTAACAATCCTTAGCTTAAGACCCGGAATCAAGTTCTGGGTCTTGCTTTTAGAGACCATTGGTAATTAAATTGAGCCACCACGTCTTTCGACGCATCTTTAACTTCAACTTTTAAGGTAATTACATCCTGCTCTTTAGTATTCAAATTTTCTAGTAATGTCTCTATCGCTTTTCCATCCATACAAGTGAATACGATAGTACCCGTAGCCTTTTTGAAATATTGCGCATCTGTTTGAGTGAGTAACATGGAGAACGGAAAGTCTTTGCTTTGATATTGATATAACTGTAGGCCAGTACTCAGTTCGGCTGCCATATGCATAGCAGCAAAATACAAAGACCTAAAAGGATTTTGATTTATCCATCTAAAACGAATTTTAGTTGAACAATAGCTTTGGTCTAAGTGCAGCAGTTTAACGCCAGCAACATATGCAAGTGGCAATCGGAAGAGTAAGAATAAACCAAAACGAGGCCCTTTGATCTTGTTGTAAAATGCCTCTGGTTTTTTCATTAGAAAACTTGCTTCAATTCTGCAACCTCATCGTCGCTGAGTTTCAGATCCCTTTTGATCTTAATAATGTGAGGCCTGTTATATAGCAGATATAGTATAAAAATCATATTGTAAAGGAATAGGTTGTTGAGTCCGGTCATTACAAATCCTACAAGAGCTATTATAGACCCCAACTCAATGCTGGCGTACAATATGATTTGCACTTTCGTGTAGGCCTGCAATTTTTCTAAGAGGGTTTCAGATTGAATACCCTTTAAAGATTTTCTATAATACCATTGCCCAGCAAGGAGTAGGACTGCTAATGAAACCATTATTCCATACTCCCAGTTAATTTCATTAAAACCTTCTTGTAATAGAACCCCATTCTTTTTGTAAAAGAAATGTGCGATTGCACTCAATATGGCTATGCCTAAAGCTATAGCAACGTGAATGACTCTCAATTTTCGAATCACTTGTCTTAATTCATTCATAATAGACTGATTTGGTCTCCTGTATGAAATGAATCAGCTTCATCATCCGTGGGAGGTTTTGGTTTATCCTTTTTGATTTGAGCTTTTTCTCGAATTTTATTTTCTTTTGAAACCTCAACGTCAGGTTCTTGAGCTGCTATAATGGGTTCATCTAATTCCTGTTCCTTTTTCAAATCTTCTTCTGTGGGAGGGAGTAACTTCACTTTAGCAAATTCAGTCCCACATAGCTTATTACCTAAGCTCTTCCATCCTTTAATATCAATAAAGTCCTTCAGAACAACCTCGTCTGATTTCTTGTCTCCAGTTTTTGTTTTTACTGTAAGTTCAATTACAGGATTTATGCCTGTACTTACTGCCAGCATTTTGCTACCTCTAGCTTCTGAAATAAAATGGAACTTTTTAGAAAGACTAGCGGTCTCTATTAAGAAGCGCTTAACATAGTAATTCTTGTTCTTCCCATCATAGTGAACAACACATACATCTTTTTTGGGATTGAATTTCTCAATTAAGGCAATTTCCTTGTTTTGATAATGATTGGTAAGTTCGTGATTTGTCAGCTCGTACTCACCGTTTTTGTAAATCACCAGGATTCGGTCTTCAGTTTGAAAACTTCCAATATAAGTACCTCTTTCGTGTATGTTCAGTCTACCAATGGCACTTTCATACCATATGTCTCTTCCACCAATGGTGGAGACCCCTTTTACTTTGAGATCTACTTTCCTCACAGGATGCTTACTTACCATATTGCCTTGGGAATTTCTTCCTTTAATGGCTAAATCGGCAAAATTGTAGTCGTGAAGTTTAATCCTAGCTTTGGCGGCAGGGTGGAGGTAAATGTTTACTATTTCGGCTTCTCCATTTGGATTGGCTGTGAAATACAATAGTTTACTACCAGGGGTGTTCTTGGTTACGAAATATTCCTTGTCTCTTGTTATAGATGTAACACTAAACCTCTTGGCATAAGTCTTTTTCGACTTACCGTCTGTATAAACCGCATTATAAACCATCCTATCGTCGTTTTTACGGAAGACAGCTATATGAATAATGTTCTTTCCAAAGAAAGACTTTTGGCTAACCTTACTTACAGAATAGGCTCCATCTTTCCTAAAAACTATAATGTCATCTATATCAGAACAATCTCCAACGTATTCATCTTTTTTAAGTCCTGTTCCAACAAAGCCTTCTTTGCGATTAACATAAAGCTTTTCATTCGCAACAGCCACAATCTTGGTGTTGATTTCAGCAAATCCTTTTATCTCTGTTTTGCGTTCTTTTCCTTTGGCGTGCTTCTTTAAAATGTCTTTATAGTATGCAATAGCGTACTCTACAAGATTTTTAAGGTGATGATTAACCTCTTCAAGTTCATTTTCAATTCCCAAGAGCAGTTCATCTGCTTTAAAAGAATCAAATTTTGATATACGTTTGATTCTGATCTCAGTAAGTCTTGTGATATCTTCTTCGGTCACCTCTCTTTTAAGAAGCTTTTTGAAAGGATCAAGACCCTTGTCTATGGTTGTAATAATCTCTTCCCAAGTTTCACATTCCTCAATATCTCTATAGATTCGCTCTTCAATGAAAATCTTTTCAAGAGAACTAAAGTGCCATTTTTCTTCCAGTTCACCTCTTCTAATTTTGAGCTCTTGTTCCAAGAGGTCTAAAGTGTTCTCTGTATTGATTCGAAGAATGTCGCTAACACCAGTAAATATAGGTTTGTCGTCTACAATTACACAGGCATTTGGAGATATGGAAGTTTCACAATTTGTGAATGCATATAGGGCGTCAATGGTTTTATCTGTAGAGATGTTATTGGGCAACTGAATTTCAACTTCCACATCTTGTGCAGTATTATCCATTACCTTTTTTATCTTGATTTTTCCCTTATCGTTAGCCTTAATTATAGAATCAATCAAAGATGAAGTTGTGGTTCCATAAGGAACATCGGTTACCAATAAAGTATTCTTGTCTTTTACAGAAATAGTGGCTCTGACTTTCACTCTGCCTCCGCGTCTACCGTCTTGATAATCAGAAATATCTACCTGACCACCTGTTTGGAAATCTGGGTAGAGTTTGAAATTCTTACCTTGTAAAATTTTAATACTGCTTTCTATCAGCTCCTTAAAATTATGTGGGAGAATTTTGGTGGATAATCCAACTGCTATACCTTCTACACCTTGTGCTAATAGTAACGGAAATTTTACAGGTAAGGTTATAGGTTCATTTTTCCTGCCATCATAAGATTTTTGCCATTTAGTAGTTTGTTTGTTGAATACTACATCAAGTGCAAATTTGTTGAGTCTTGCTTCTATATACCTTGGTGCTGCAGCGCTGTCTCCAGTTCTTACATCACCCCAGTTTCCCTGGCAATCTATCAATAGATCTTTTTGTCCAAGGTTGGTTATAGCATCTCCAATAGCTGCATCACCATGTGGGTGGTATTGCATGGTGTGGCCAATAATATTGGCGACTTTATTGTACCTGCCGTCATCCATGTCTTTCATAGAGTGCAGAATACGGCGTTGTACTGGTTTTAATCCATCATTGATATGGGGAACAGCTCGTTCTAGTATTACATAGGAGGCATAGTCTAAAAACCAATCCTCATACATGCCAGAAATTGCGCGCTGCCCATTGAGATCTACTCTAATCTCTTTTGCTTCTTCTAGTCCGTCCGTCTCTTCCATTTGCTAGGCCGCTTTCTCAACTTTGGTCTTTGTTTGACTTTTTTTTACTTCTGTTTTTTGTTCAGGTGGATCTGGTTCGTCATCCACATCTACCTCAGTACGCAAATTGCTTATGATGAATTCTTGTCTGTCAGGTGTATTCTTTCCCATATAATAACCCAGAAGCTCAGATATAGAATGGTCTTCTCTTAAAATAACAGGCTCCAAACGAATATCTTCACCTATAAAGCCTGAGAACTCATTAGGAGATATCTCACCAAGACCTTTGAATCTTGTGATCTCAGCTGAATTGCCCAATTTAGTTTGGGCAGTTGTTTTTTCCTGTTCTGAGTAACAGTAGATGGTTTCCTTTTTGTTCCTAACCCTAAACAAAGGGGTTTCTAAGATGTATAGATGACCTTGTTTTACTAAATCAGGAAAGAATTGCAGAAAGAAAGTGAGTATTAACAATCTAATGTGCATGCCGTCTACATCTGCGTCAGTGGCTATGACTATTTTGTTGTATCTCAAGTCTTCTATGGATTCTTCTATATTCAAGGCGTGCTGTAAAAGATTGAACTCTTCATTCTCATACACCACTTTTTTCTTTAGTCCAAAACAATTTAGTGGCTTTCCTCTAAGACTAAAAACTGCTTGAGACATAACATCTCTTGCCTTTGTTATGCTGCCACTGGCCGAATCACCCTCAGTTATAAACAGGGTAGATTCCAATCTGCTTTCATGTTTCTCATCACCCAAATGGACTCTGCAGTCTCTTAATTTCTTATTGTGGACGCTGGCTTTTTTAGCACGTTCTCTTGCAATTTTTCTTACTCCAGCCATGTCTTTCCTTTCGCGCTCACTTAATTGAATCTTCTTGAGCAATGCGTCGGCTGTTTCAGGATGTTTGTGGAGGTAGTTGTCTAATGCAGTTTTAACAAATCGATTTATCTCCGCCTTTAGCGATGGGCCATCTGGTGAGAATTCAGTGGAACCCAACTTGGTTTTAGTTTGAGATTCAAAAATAGGCTCCTGTACTCTCACGCTGATAGCTGAAACTATAGAGGCTCTAATATCTGTTGAATCAAAACTTTTTCCATAGAAATCTCTGAGGGTCTTAACAAGGGCCTCTTTAAACGCTGCCACATGTGTTCCTCCTTGAGTTGTGTGCTGTCCATTCACAAAAGAAAAATACTCTTCGCCATAGTGGTTGTCATGAGTTATGGCGATTTCCATATCATCTTCTTTCAAATGAATGATGGGATACTTTATTTCTTCTGCGTTGGTCTGTCTTTCCAATAAATCAAGAAGACCATTCTTGGAATAATATCTCTGGCCATTGAAATAAAGGTTTAGACCAGCATTTAGATAGACATAATTCCACATCTGATTGTCTATATAATCATTGATGTACTTATGTTTCTTAAATATATCTTCGTCCGCAATGTATTCTGTGTAAGTGCCATTGTCTTCTGAAGTCTTTACATCTTCCTCTTTAAGCAATTCTCCTCTTTCAAATTCAGCAACTTTGCTTTTTCCATCTCTGAATGATTGCACTTTGAAATAGGAGGAGAGGGCATTCACAGCCTTGGTACCCACACCGTTCAAGCCCACGGATTTCTGAAATACAGCTGAATCGTATTTTGCGCCTGTGTTAATCTTGCTCACACAATCTATCAATTTACCCAAAGGAATTCCTCTTCCGTAATCTCGAACTGATATTTTGTTTTCTTGGACTTTTAATTCGATTTTCTTGCCATGACCCATCATGAACTCATCAATGGAATTGTCAATGACTTCTTTGATAAGTATATAGATGCCGTCTTCGGCAGAAGAACCGTTCCCGAGTTTTCCTATGTACATACCAGGCCTTAACCTGATGTGTTCTTTCCAATCAAGGGATCTTATGCTTTCTTCTGTGTACTTGTTCTTGGCCATATTTAAGTTTAGCTCAATGGATAATAATGCCCAAATGTAGTGAACAGGTAGGGTTTAGCCTTGTTGAGATAAGCATAATTTATAAACATGCTGTTAGCAACCAAAGGCAATGATATCAACTGATTGTGTAACTTTGAAGCGCAAATGAATCTAGTAGTAAAAAATCTGCCGAGCAACTACAATGCTCACTATCTGGAAATGTTGTTTGAACCGTTCGGAGAACTTCGTTCAGCAAAGGTCTTGTATGACAGGGTTACCCGCGAGCCAAAAGGCATGGGTTTTGTTGAATTTGAAAAGGAAGAAGAAGGTCAGAAAGCTTTGGAAACTCTAAACGGAAAAGAGGTTCAAGGCAAAGAACTGATAGTTGAAAAGGCCAAACCAAGAAAGGTGAATATTTGGTCTTAACCTTCCGTTAGGTAGGCTTTTAGCGCTTTTCTCAGTGTAAGTATAATAAGGATTGTTAGCATAGTCAAAAAAAAGTGCTGCAGGCCTACTAGGCCCACAGCACCATGGTCATAACTTCATTTACTACTTTTTTTAGTCATGATAATTAAAATGAAATTCATGGTTATAATTTTATGAAGCGTTGAGCTGATCCTTGTCCGTTGCTGCTAGCAATGAAATACACACCACTGTTTAGACTGCTTACGTCTATCTTAGTGTTGAATTCATTGAGTAGAATCCTGTTCACAACAGATCCGTTGGCATCAGTAATAAAAAATTCTTGCTCCATATTGTTGTTGGTCTCCTCCGAGTAAACGGTAATGTTTTCGCTGGCAAGGGTCGGAGAAATAGTAAACTCGCCTAGACCCAATTCATTGCTAAATAATACCACACGCATTGGGCTGTATTCAAATGATGCATCGTAATCCACCATTTTTAATCTATATATATTCTTTCCTATTAGAGGATTGATATCTGTGAAGTGATAGGTAGTCAAGTCATTCATTTGACCTTGTGCCGCCATTTCACCAATGTTAATCCACTCTAATGTTTGATCATCATACTTTTCAATTTCATAATGACTAAAATCAATTTCATCAGCGACAGTCCAACTCAGTTCAACTTCCTTATCTACTTGTTCGGCTGTAAAGCTTATAAGGGTAACAGGAAGTGGGTTGGCATCTTTATCTGAAAGTATATAGGCACCAACACTGCTTTCATAGAATGAACCAGAGTTGTTCTCTACTAATTCGTATGTTTCAATTCTATAGTAGTAACTGGTATCAGAACTAATCAAATCTTCATAGTAGTTAGTGTCTATTAAACTCGTGTTGATTTTTGCGTATCCAGTAAACTCATCCTTACTTCTGTAAATATTATAACCTAGGCTGTTGTTTGCCTCAGTCCAGTTAAGAAATGCCGTATCTTTAGAATAACATCTTATAGTGTTTAGGTTGGTTACATTACTTGTATAGTGATTTTTCAAACTTGGGTCACCATGAAGCATTACGTGCATCATAGTAGCGTAGAAGCCAGTTGGCTCATATGCTGTTGAAGTGTTGTTCTGGGTGGTAAGAGTTGCCTCTCCAATAGTTTCTCCCATTCCCATACCATGAATAAACCAATTTGGCCTTCCTGCCCAACCGCTGGTAAGAAAGTTTCCATTAGCTAGCATAGACCTCATTAGGTTATTGCTCTTATCTGGATCAGCGTTATAGCTGCCCATTACTAATGCAAAAACACCATTAAGGTTTCTGTTCGATAATTGGTTACTAGTGGCAAATCCATTTATTGATGTGAAACTTCCACCACCACAAGCGAAAGACCAAAGTGCACTACTGTTGCCAGTAGTAGTTAAAATATCTGCGTTGAACACAGAGTCTATAGAAGTTAATGGACTGTAGTTTCTATAGCCGTTTTGTGAGAATCCTTCGGCATAACCTGTAAAGTTGTCGTCGACTATACCTATTTCTCTAGGCTTGAACTCCCCTGTCTTAAAAGAGTGAAGCTTAGCAAAGTAATTTCTGTATAAGTCAGCAACCGCACCGCTAAAAGTGGGAAGGTCACCTAAATCCAATCTTCCTATCTGAATCTCAGCATTTGTAGCTAAATATGATTGATCTGACTTGGTATCACTAGTTGAGTTAGTATGTCTAGAATCAGTAGTGTTTGTATAGTTAATAACTGCATCACTGTAAGTGCCATTTACATCTGCATACATAACGTCAGAAGGCCATGCACCGTGGTGATTAGCGTGTCCGTCTGGACTCATTGCTCCTGTGTAGTAATAGGGCATGGAACCTACAAGAAAAACAGAAGTTAAGTCGCCGTGACGTGAATATAAATCAGCAATGGTGTCGTTAAGTGCACCTGCAGAAAGAGAAGTATCAAATTCTTTAACAATTATATCAAAGCCATCACCGCGGAGGTCTTTTTCATATGTTTCAAGCTCACTGGCTAAACTGTCAACCAATTGGTCGTCAATAATCATAATCAACAAACCACGATTTGTAGTTTCGTCCATTTCTATGCCAGATTTTACGTATCCAAAGGCATCGTATGAAGTGGCGCTTGTACCTACAATCTTGTACTCATATAGAGTATTTGCGCTAACCGTTGCATCGGTATAGCTTGTAGCTGATGCACCCAAAGTAGCCAGGGGAGTGCCAGGCCAAGAGCCGGTTGTTCTTCTGTAAACTTCTACAGATGTAACAGTGGCATAGATGTTCCAGCTTAAATCGATTTCTGTGTTTGCGGCATCAGCGGTAGCATTCACTTGAATACTGTGGGTTTGACCCCAAGTCTGTGCCTGCGCGAAATTCATTGTTAGGCACAGTAGTGCCGAAGCAATGAGACATGGAATTTTCATTTTCATTTTAATAAGTAGTTAAGATAGTAGAGCTACAAAACGTACAAATACCTGCTTCTTATAAGAGGTGTCTTGTCAGTAGTAAATAAATGTAGGTTGTAGTAGTAGCTGTACTAAGTAGTAGTTGTACAAATATAGAAACAGAATTTGAAATCCAACTAACTTTATGTCAAAAATCTTATTAAGAGAGCAAAAAAATACCCTATAGACTGCAGTGTATATATAGGACTATAGTGTCAAAATTAGAATACTAGAATGTAAAGCGCAGATATTCAGCGTGATAATAGTTATTGCGGGTCATGAGGATGAGCAAAAGATGAATGCATTACCAAAAATTCTCTCAGTCAAAAAAAAATCCACTTTGGCGGACCAAAGTGGATTTGATAAGGTGTTTAGTCTCTATTAATAGAATCCTTCAGATCCTTCAAAACGAGTTGTTTTTCTAGGGTTAATTGAGATTACTGGAGTCTGGTCTGAACTAGCTACAACTTGCTCAGCATAATTGCCAATAAACACTTGCGATAAACCTTTAATCTCTTGTTGTGTCATTATTACTATCAAATCTGCTTTAATCTCTTCGGCGTATTTAATGGTATCTTTTCCTATATGATCAGGATAACGTTGATCATCTAACATTTTTGTAACAGACCTAACGCCCTTCTCCGCTATATAAGCTTCCACTTGTTTCAAGTTCTTATCCAGTCTGTTCTTTAGAAATTTATCTTTTTCAACTTCACTAATAATATGAATAGTTGAATCAAACTTCTTAGCAAGTTTTGTAGCCCAAGCCACTTTTTGCTTTGAGGTCTTGGTAAGATCTATGGGCAGTACAATATTGTCGAAAGATGGGTTCACTTTTCCTTCTTTAACTGCAACAACTGGAACATGAGAGCTACTCATGACTCTGCGTGTAGTAGAACCAATAAAGCGTTCAATGCCACTTTCTCCATTTGTACCCATTACAACCAAGTCAACATTTTCCTGTTCTGTGAGGTCTTCAACTACCTTGTACGGCTTGCCGTCCTCTATTAAAGTAGAAACACGTGCTTGAGGGTGTAATTCTTGAAGTTCTTTTTTATAACTCTCCAGCTTATTAGTAATTCCATCCTTGATTAGCTGCTTGGTGTCGCTGCCAGTAAGTATAGAAGCAAATCGTCTTTCATTCAAAACGTAAAGCAATACCAATTCACTATCAAAAAGTTTGGCCATTTCAATGGCGTATTCTGAAGCGTTTTTAGAGGATTCAGAAAAATCCACAGGAACTATTATCCTATGGTTTTGTGGTGTGTTAAAATCTGCCATGATTTTTAAATCGCTGCAAAGGTAAAAGTCCATTTATATCTTTTGTACTTGCATTGTGATTATTTAATTGTTAATTTCTTATTCTTAAACTTATAGTGCACCTAATTTCGTATTGCTTGAGCGAGATTAGGGTCATAGAGGTCACAACAAAGAGAGATCAAAGAAGTTTTCACAAATTCAGACGGGAACTGTACAAAAAGGATAAGAATTTTATTTCTCACTTAGATGTTGATGTGGAGTCTTTATTTCACAATCAAAGCAATCCTCACCTCACAGAAGGAGAATGTGCAAGATGGTTGGCTTTAGAAGATGGAAAAGTTAGAGGCAAAATTGCCGCCTTTAAAACACCTAAAGCAACAGGTATAGGCTTCTTCGATGCGGTTAATGAACAATATGTGGCAAATGCTCTTTTTCAAACAGCAGAGGATTGGTTAAAATCTAAAGGTGTTGAACAATATGAGGCACCAATCAATGTTGGAGAGAGAGATCGTTTCTGGGGGCTACTAATTGAAGGGGATAGACCATCATCATTTCAAGAAAACTATAATTACTCATACTACCAATCTCTCTTTGAAAATTTTGGTTTTAAAAAGTCATTTGAACAAACCACTTCAGAACTAACACCTGCTCATATAGATTATGAATTTGTTGAATCACTATCAACACGAGCAGAGCGCATTGATAATTTGAGAGTGGAGCATATTAAGTTCAAGGAATTGGATAGGTATGTTAAAGATTTTGTCTCAATTTATAATCAGGCTTGGAGCTCTTATTCATATTATCAAGAAGTGACAGAGGAAGAAATCACCACTTTGTTTAAAAAGATGAAACTAATTTTAAGGGAGAATATGATATGGTTTACATATGTTGGACAAAGACCTGTTGCTTTCTATGTGAGTGCATTGGACGTGAATCCACTGTTTAAAAAACTGAATGGTAAATTTGGCTGGTTCTCTAAGTTGAAGTTTTTGTGGGCCAAAAGAAATTTCAAGTTTGTAAGAACGAGAGGTTTAGTATTCGGTGTTATCCCTGATTATCAGAACAAAGCAGTCTTCGTTCCAATGATGCTGGCTATGTTTAAGGCTTTTAATGGGGACCCATTTTTAAAGTACATTGAGCTTTCATGGATAGGTGATTTCAACCCGAAAATGCACGCCCTTTTTGAGCGAATTGGGGCTGTTAAAAGCAAGCTTCATTATACCTATGAAAAATAGCCGCAATAAGTTTGCTATAAATAAAATGGATTTTACATTTGCAGCCGCTTCGGCGGAGATGATTCCTTAGCTCAGTTGGTAGAGCATCTCCCTTTTAAGGAGGGGGTCCTGGGTTCGAGCCCCAGAGGGATCACTTAAAAGCCTTCGATTTTATCGAGGGCTTTTTTTATCTAAACGTTTTAAGATTCATCATTGCGAGCTCTGCAATGAAATAATATCTGTCAAAGTAGATAATACTAGTATATCAAAATCTATAAATTTGAGAGTTATGCTAGCTTTTCGAAATTCAGGCTTTCTACTACTTTCTTTCTTATCCATTTCAACATTTAACTCTTTTGCTCAATCTGTATTAGACCCAGATTGGGTGAAGATCGTACCCAGCGTAGTAGGTGAAGAAGGAGAGGCTTGGGGGATTGATAAAGATGATGCTGGGCATTTGTATTGGGCTGCGAGCATTAACAACAGCAACCAGGGCTTAGATATAATTACGTATAAACTAGATACTTCTGGAGCAGAATTATGGAATAGCCCATCTATTTATGGCGGGGCAGGGACACAGCATGCTTATGTCTGTAATGCATCAGACACCTTTGTTTATGTTGGCGGACGGTATTGTACGGGATCTGTCTTGACCTGTGATATGCTTGTAGTGAAATTGGATAAGTCAGATGGTAGTGTAGTTTGGGACAAGACTCTGAATTTTGCTTCCGATGGATATGATGAGGTAGATGGATTAGTTATTAAAGATGATGGGATATATATTGGAGGTTGGGCACAACAGCTTAAACCCGAAATTTACTTTGGAGATATTGGGCTCTGGAAATTGAATTTTGATGGTACAACTGTATGGTCAAATTTCATGGGAGCGGTCTTAACTTCTGAGCACCAAGACGGCCATTTTGTAGTTGATGATCAGGCTATTTATGCAGCTGGTTTGTGGGGAGGTGGGAGTATAGCCAATTTATATAATGGCTATTCTTTAATTGGCAAATTCAATAAGCAGTCAGGGAGCTTTATAGATTCCACACTTTTTGGGCATCAAAGCGGTGTTTTTTTAGATATAGACAATGCTTTAGGCATGACTTCGGATGGCGAATTTCTGTATGTGACGGGTTATACCATTTTACCTGGTGAAACAGATTGGCAAATATTCGTTGCCAAATTTGATAAAGACCTGAACCAAATTTGGTATGTGGATTGGGGAGGGGGTGGTTCAGAAACGGCCAGGGCAATTTCTGTAGACCAAGGAATAATCTATGTAGCAGGGGTAACGGAGTCTGAATCTATAATGAAAGGAGGCAATCGCGATGCGGTCTTACTTGAGTTAGACACTGCAGGAAATATATTGGCCTATCAAAGCTGGGGAGATAGATTCAAGAACAATATTCACGATATGAAAGTAAGTGGAACGGAAGTTTACCTAACCGGTTCTATTGAAGACACTAGTGGTACCTTTAAAGATGCCTTTCTATTAAAAAGTACTAAAAGGACAGCGGGACTTCAATCTCAACACAGTTCTTTTCCCTCATTTAATATATTACCCAATCCCTCAACTGGTGAATTTAAAATTGAAGTTGGTCAACCTCATGAATTGAAGAAAATTACAATCAGGGATATACAAGGAAAGTTGGTTAATGAAATGCAAGCTGAATTGCTTGAAACTCAAATGGGTATACTCTTAGAAGAAAAAGGGTTATACTTTGTGAGCATGCATTTTAAAAACTATGCTATAACTAAACGCCTAATTATTCATTAGATGAACACGCTAGCTCAGATTCTTATTGTTGCTCATGCTGTTCTCGGAGGCTTTGCTCTTTTGAGCGTCGGAGTAGCACTTTATATGACCAATGGGAATAAGCATAATCGAACAACAATTAGAACAAGGAGAGAATAGGCTCAATCTTTCAGATGTGCCTTCAGGAATTTATTTTCTAAATGTTAGCACGAATGGAAAGAATGAGATTTATAGATTAGTTAAATCTTAAGACTTCCTAGTGAAAATAGCCACTATTGCAGAAAATACTATGCCCATTACAGCACTCCAGATGGTTGACTGTATCATATAGCTTTTTAAATTGAAATAAGCCTCTGCTTCTTCCTGAGATTTCATTCCATGCTCCACGGTATATGCTATTACGGTATCGAAATAATCAGGTGTTATGATTTCGGAAATAACCCATTGAGTCAAAGGACTAAATATGGTAACTATTGCGGTCATGATTAAACCCGTGATGAATCCTTGTTTATAGGTCATTATTCCACCGAAATCCTTAATTCTTTTTGATCTTAAGGCAAAGACATAAATAAGTATAGCTGGAATCAAATAGAGCATAGTATAAGTTGGATGCTTCTCGATATGTACATCGTGTAAGCCAACGGCTTTCTCTAGAACCATCCATAAAATTGTGGCGATTATGAATATGAAAGCCCATCTAATTTCAGTTTTGAATTTATTCATGACTAATTATTGTTTTCTGGTGGTTGGTTTGGGTTTCAAAGTCCTGGCATAATTAATGCTCTTTTTAATCCAAAAAGGAAGAACTTCTATGTCGTTAAGCATAAACTCCTGAATATGAATGTATTCTTTCATTGGTCTGCCATGCTGCATCATAGGTTCACCGCCCATAGAAATAATCAAAGCTCTGTCTTTCTGAGATAATCGAATTCCAATTTCATCATCTTTACTTATAAAACTAAACATGTTGCCATTGATAGATGTATAGCGCATGGTCTTACCCTTAATCTCAAGATTTTCTATTGCGCTTGCCAACGCTTCGTACTGATTTCTTGCCCCCATTACTGATAAATTACTCGCCTAATATACTGTGAATTGTTTACTGTTATCAAAATTATGTATAAGCCTGCAGGTAAATTCTCAAAATCAATTTCAACAAAATTGGATTCTGGATTGAGATTTAATACTTCAATTCCTTGCATATTAATAGCGCTGATTTGGCTAATTGGCTCACCAATGCTGGTTATATTAATGAATTGATTAGTGGGATTTGGATACAAGCTAAATGATGTGTTCAGAGTAGGAATACTATTTAAATCTGAAGTATCATGATTATTATAACTGAACCAATGGTTCTGGGCATAAGAAGACTTTTGAAGCTCCCCTGAGTTCCACATATTTACGATTTGCTGTTTGCTTTCAGTGCTTTGAGACAAAGCGCCATGAGTAAACATTCCAGGTACTATGGATTGATAATTGGTGCTGCTCGATTGTGCAAAACAAGCAAGCGAGCAACATAGAAGTATGAAGATATTAAATGTTCTCATTTTATGGGTTGCTTATTGGTTGATACAATAATTTACCCTTCATCTTCTGTTCTTTCTCTTGTTCTACTTCGAGTCTGTTTTCATTGGCATAATCGTCTTTTCTTATTCCAGTGACTTGCCAGCTTACCTTCACATTGGGTTTATCAGTCTTTATTTTAAATTGATTATTCTCAATCTCTTCCCAAACTACAGCTTGAGCAAATGAACCTATACAAGTGAGCTGATATCGATATTCCATATTTAGAGATTGGAAATAGGAGGGAAGTGTAATAGTAGCATCTCCATTTGCATCTGTAACTATATTTCCGTTATATACATTCATCATATCAGGAGACTCCACAAATGAGTGCACTAAGTATTTGTTATATGGGTCTAGTGGATGATCAATTCTAAAACTACCACCAAGTTTAGAAACATTGCCCAGGACATCTAAGTTTCCTTGAATCACCATTTGTCCATTGAGTCCAATAAAGCCATTGCTGAATAATGTATCTAAGAACAACGCTGTTGGCCCTTGAGGAGAGACCAGTTGTAGTTGTCTAATTTCTGGCTGAATAATAAAGCCTATAGAATCTCCAGTACTTGGTGCGTCAAAGGCCATAACCACTCCGCTTCCAATTGGGTTAAACATACTATAGCTTACTTGTGGAAACTCCATAAGATACATTTGCATACCTGAACGTGCAAATACGCCATTGACAGGGTCAAAAGTGGTACTTATAGAACCGGCACCGCCAAGCTGATTAACATCTACATGGAGCAAAGAGTCGACTTGATATACTTCTTTAACAACACCTTCTGTAGTTCTGCTTTTGTCTCCCGGTGTCTTTGTAATTTTTATAGAATCACCGGTTTGCTTGCTGTAATCAACACCCACTGTACGACCCGCCTCCATATTTACAACATGTCTAATCCATTCATTGGTGTGTTCAACTTTGTTTAATCCCTGCACAGTTTTAGAACTGTCTGAGGTATTTATGGTTTCTTTAACAAAATGACCAGTAGCATCATTTTCCCAAGCATGTTCAACGGCATCTCCTCTAAAGATAACACGATCATATCCGTCGTAAGTTCTAGTTTGTGTGCTTGGATTATTATTTTCGGTTAGGGTATCATTAGGGTTTGGGCTATTATCAAATACATGTAGTTCTGAATTACCTTTGGCATCCACTCTTCTAACTTGTCTATCTAATCCGTCGTAGGTTTGAGTTCCTCCCAATGGGTCCCAGCCTTCTATAATGCTTTTACCTGTATTGGTGTCTGTGTATTCATTGGTTCCCGTGCTATCCAGTTCCCTAACAAGGCGGCTTAATCCATCATAAGTTCTAGTTCCAGTTTCTGGATCATTTTCTTCCTCTATTCTTACAACATTAGAGTTGTCATCATATTCATAGACGGTACTATGGCCATCCTCATCTGTTTCTATTTCATCTGTTTTTACTCCTCTTAATCTACGTAAGTCGTCCTCAGGGACTTTGGTTAGAACTATGGTATCATTATTGAAAATATGTCGAGTAGTGAATTCACCTGGAAACACTAAATCATGCTCAAATATATTTCCAGTATTATGTGTTCCAGTGAGTATGCCACCAGGAAGTGTCCAGTCCCATCCACTTAATGGATTACTAGGATCGGTTAATCTCAACAATGGCACTTCAAATGAATCAGTGATGAGCCAATTTGTACTAAATATGTCCGTAAACACAGGGCCCGGGAATATCAACGGCAATAGCAGGTCCGCCGAGTCCCTCACTTCTATCTTTGCATTTTCATTGCCTAAATCCATATCAATTTTTAGCCCCATATTGGCCGCCTCCATTTCCATACTGTGGTTTGTGATTTGCACGAAGTTGCCATCTGCGTCCACCGCCCATTTCGTGAGATCCGGAGTAGAATGAGTAGAAATCACTTTACCAGTAGCCGTGTCAGTAACCTCTTTAATCCATGATTTGCCATCAGCACTTAATCTTTCAGTCACCTTTAAACCACCAGTTTCACGATCTGTACGCTCTGGCGTTACAACTAACTTTGATGTTGGGCTTTCTAGAACCAACGTACCTGGTTCAACAACGATGAATCGCCCACTTGCCACATCGCGATAAGTAGAACTATTGTTCCTCATGTTTTCATTTCTCCACCCAATAATATTTCCTGTAGAATCTCTGATTTCAAAGTCATAAGACTCCGCATAAGCTCCAACTGTTCTTTTCTCGGTATAAGTGAGTTTGCCAGATGTGGTATCAAAATGCTCAATTATTCTGAAATGAGCAGTGTCCTTGTGATGTAATACCAAAATTCCATTGTGATACTGCTTTTTTTCTTCCTTAAAGTCTTTCTTAGTTGTTTCTTCAATGAGTTTGCCATCTGAATAAGTTCGATACTCTTGACATAATTTATTATTAACATCGAGCTTTAATGTTTTAACTCGAACTAAATCTCCATTTTTATCATAGTGGCTAATTGTGGTTTGACTACTACCATCTGGGTTATTGGTATTTGTTTCTTGCTTGCTACGCTTGCCGGTATGCTTATTGGAATAGGTAGTAATGGTGGAATTACCAAAGTCGTATTTTTCTACTATTTGACCATTGTATTCATACTTTTCTACTGGTGGAGAGTTCACTCTCATAGAATACCAAATGGTATCATTATTGAGTACTTTGAAAGTCCCAGTATTGGGATTCAATACAAACCTAACATCACCATTTATATCTCTAAGCACCAAAGAATCTCCATCTTGTAATGATGAACTGCTTCTAGAACTATCTGCATAGGCAGCTCTGAGCGCATAGGGTACTGCTAGAATTTGAACATCTGGCGATAAAGTCTCCATGCCATTCACTCCGTCGTCAAATGAAACTTCAAGATAAATGAGATCATTAGCCCAAATACTTGAACTTAATGAAGGTTGAGGGCTAGCTCCAAGAACAACAGAGTAAGCTCCATTAAAGACTTCTAAGTTCATGCTTCCGCTTGACCATAGAGTAGAACTTCCGTCGTTGATTTTGAATTCGAAATCAAAACTTCCATTGTAGGGTTTGCCAGAAGTATCGGCAATTTGACCTTGATAAGGAATGAGATTTGGAATTTGTGAAAAAGAGGTAATAGAAAGGCAAATAGCCAGAAGTGTAATAAGGTTTTTCATGGAAATTTGGTTTTTAAGGCTTTGCCAATGTAGCAAATTCTCAATGAAAATGAGGGAATAAGGAGGCTTAGGAATCTAACTACTTAGCTTATTAGCTTGAAATCAGCTTTTTAAGCTATGTCATATTTTACTAGACTGTAACTAGCTTATCTGACTCATTAATGATGTCATATAAGTCCGCCATGGTAGATATTGGGCAGAGCTTTGTACCTTTAGAATTTCTAATTTCTAAGCAGGTACCGCATGCTAGTATTTCTCCTCCGGCATTTACCAATGCTTGCATTTGTTCCGCAGTATTGAACTGTTCTGTACCAATAGTTTCGGCCTCAACACCTTTGGCAAGTAAGAACACTTTAACATTATCACCCTTGTTCAAGGCAAAATTACCAAGTCTAAATGCGTTCCAGACAGTTTCAGCATCGGTAGATGAAATTACTATTCCTAGTTTCACAGTTTAGTTCTTAGGTAGTCGTCTACATTGTGAAATTGAAAGTCAGGATATTCATTCAGAAATTTAGATGAAATATGCCCGCTTAAAAGAGGCCTAGCGGCCTTCTGTCCCAAATCTTTGGTTAGTACACCACCAACGGTACATTTATGCCCAGGAAGATAACTCAACACCTTCTTAGCCAATTGGATACGGTTCATGAAATCTGTGCTTCCTACATGGTAAATACCCGATTTATGATCTACGGCCAATTGAGTCCCAACTCTAGCTACGTCAAAAGCCCAAACAGGAGTGGCATACTGATCCTGAGGTAAATTCATAGACCATTCTCTACCATCTTTAACATCATTGATGATTCGAATTATAAAGTTTTTTCCTCTTATTTCATCGCCATAGACATTCCCAATTCTTAGAATTATACCTGAGCTAGGAAGTTCTTTTTCCATATGTTGTTCAACTTCGAGTTTGTGCTTTCCATAAACACTCAAAGGATTAACCTCATCTGTTTCTACGTAAGGACCAGAGGTGCCATCAAATACATAATCTGTGGAGGTATAAATTAGACTTGCTGAATACTTCTTGCATAGCTGTATTACGTTAATAGCCGTCTGTACTGTTTTTTCGTAGCTTTCATCAATATGATCTTCACAGTAGTCTACATGTGCAAGTGCCGCACAATGAACTATGGCCTCCGGATTAAAGCTGTCTAAATCAAAATTTCTAGGGTCATCCAAATGAATGGCGTCAAAGAATACTGTATGATCTGTTTCAAGCGTAGTGTGTGTTCCAACTACTTCATGTCCTTCATCTTTCAAATGCTTCATGAAGTTTCCCCCTACAAGGCCAGATGCCCCAATTACAAAAAATCTCATCTTATATAGTTTGGATGTTGTCCGTCTTTTTCTGAAAGAACCGGGTTTTGAGTTGGCCAGCTTATATTGAATAAAGGATCGTTCCACCTGATTCCCTTTTCTTTACCTGGTGTGTAAAACTCAGAAACCTGATAGAATACTTCACAATCCTCTTCCATGGTGATAAAACCATGTGCAAAGCCTTCTGGGACATATAACATGGTGTTGTTCTTGTCTGTCAATTCCACTTGTATCCATTCACAATAGGTGTCTGAATCTTTTCGTATGTCAATAATAGTATCTAGTATAGCTCCTTTTTGGCAACGCATCAATTTAGCCTCTTCGGCTCCATCAATTTGAAAGTGCATGCCCCGCAAGGTATATTTAGGTTTACTTATACTCAAATTGCTTTGAGGCATTACTGTGTTTAATCCGTGCTCTGCAAATTCATTGGCGCAAAACGTTCGCGCAAAAGAACCACGCAAGTCAATAAATGGCTCTTGCACAATAATAAAAGCGCCTTTCAGCTTCGTTTCTGTAAATTTCATGCTAGTTTACTCAATCTGTTTTTAAGTGTTCTCAATCTAACAAATTGGTCCCCGTCAAAATCTTCTTCATTGAAATTGTGCTCGGTGTATTTATCGAATAATTCCTTCATCCCAGATTCTAGGGTGTATGCCAATTGAAAATCTGGAAGCACTTCGGCGAGCTTATCAAAATTCACTCTGTAATTTCTCGGGTCTTCTCCAACTTCTCCGGTGTAGACTATACTGGCGTTTGGCATAAGGGCCTGCACATAGTCGGCTACATCTTTAACCTGATAGTTTTCTTCATTACCACCAATATTCACCGCTTTGTTATATACTTTCTCTCTAGGAGCCTCTAGGAAGGCCACAAAAGCTCTGGCTATATCTGCACAATGCACCAACGGCCTCCAAGGTGATCCATCGCTCATAATTCTTATATCTCCTTTTGCAAAAGCACACCCCAATAGATTATTCACAACAAGATCTATTCTTAGATTTGGTGAATAACCATATGCTGTGGAATTTCTCAAATAGGAGGGGCAAAAGCTTTCATCCGCCATCTCTCGAACTGCTTTTTCTGTAGCAATTTTAGAATGGGCGTAAGCAGTAATTGGATTGAGTTCTGCGTTTTCGTCTAGATCCAAACTCGCTCCTTTGCCATAAACTGAACAGCTTCCAGAAAACAAAAATCTTGGAACCCCAGCTTCTTTTGCTTTGCGCGCAAGTTCTATAGATCCTTCTCGGTTAACACTGTACGTTAAGTCTTCTACCAAGCTACCCATTGGGTCATTGGATATAGCAGCCAAATGCATGACACAATCATGTTTGCTTATTTGGTCTATACTTAAGTCTCTGAAGTCCATTAAGAGTTCATGGTCTGCTTTTGGCATCTCTTCCCATGCACAGCCGTCGAATAGATCTATGTCTACCCCAGTAACTTCATGTCCTGCTTCTTGCAATAGTTTAACTAGATGAGGTCCTATATATCCTCTGTGTCCTGTAACTAATACTTTCATTACCACAATTTCCATTCGGGCTTGTCTGCCCACATCTTTTCTAAATCGTTTTTATCTCTCAATGTGTCCATGCATTTCCAAAATCCGTGATGCTTGTACACAACTAATTCTCCGGCTTTTGCCAAATCATTCAGCGGTTGATGCTCCCACATCTCATTGTCTGATCCATCGGCTATATAATCAAATACTTTAGGGCTTAAAACAAAGAATCCCGCATTAATCCATGTTCCATCGTCCTGAGGTTTTTCGGCAAAATCCACTACCTGATTCTCATCATTTAGTTCAAGGACTCCAAATCTGCTTCCCGGCTGTATGCCAGTCATGGTGCAGACTTTACCATTCTCTTTGTGAAATTCAAGCAACTGAGCTATATCTACATTGGCTACACCGTCTCCGTATGTTAACATGAAATCCTCACCATCTACATATTTCTGAACCCTTTTAAGTCGTCCTGCTGTAAGTGTTTCCAAACCGGTATCTACTAAGGTGATTTTGAAATTTTCAGACATACTGTTGTGCACCTCAACACTATTGGTTGCCAGGTCTACTGTACAATCTGTATTGTACATATAGTAATTAAGAAAATAGTCTTTAATGTATGTGCCTTTATAGCCAAGGCAAATAACAAATTCGTTTATGCCGAATGAAGAATAAATCTTCATAATATGCCAAAGAATTGGTTTGCCACCAATCTCTATCATAGGCTTAGGTTTGAGGTGTGATTCTTCGGAAATTCTAGTTCCTTTCCCTCCTGCAAAAAGTACAACTTTCATGTGCTCATTAATTCCGTTGCAAGATTATTAATTTAATCCTTTTAATAGTTCAATTCTGAGAAATTCTTTCGTCCTCTGACAAAAAAATCAGAAACAATACTTCTAGGATAACTTCCCGCTGTATTTGGTTGCACGGCACAATGAATTTGTGCTTGATTTCTGTTCTTTTTCCACTTGCCTAAGGAGAACACGAAATCTGCATCCGCTTTTAATATTGCTCTAAATTCTGTGAAGTTTCCACTCACCAAAGCTTTAGCTGCAGCAGCTAGGTCGAGGAACAAACGAGGTATTAGACGGGGTATCAGCAGAGAAGAGGGGAGATTTTTATACATCATCACCAGATTATTTCTGAAGTTGTGATAAATTTTCTCAAAGCTACCATAGGAGATGATGCTTCCTCCAACGTGGTACACTACAGCTTCTGGCACCACCTCAATATCATAGCCCGCATTTTTTATTCTCCAGCACAAATCAATTTCTTCCATATGAGCGTAGAAATCGTTGTCTAGCCCACCTAGTCTATGGTACAATTCTGATCTTACTAGCATACAAGCACCAGAAGCCCAAAAGATGGATCGGCTATCATCATATTGACCCTCATCTTTTTCAATATGGTTGAATATCCTACCTCTGCAGAAAGGATAACCAAATTTGTCTATATAGCCTCCGCTAGCTCCGGCATAATCAAAAAGTGCCTTGTTCTTTTGATGTAAAATTTTCGGTTGTACAGCACCTAACTTCTCATTGCTCTCCATGCGTTCCATTTGGTATTTTAACCAATCGGGTTCTACTTCAACATCTGAATTCAGTAGAACGAAATACTCTGCCTTAATATATGGGAGGGAGTTAGTGTAGCCACCAGTGAATCCGTGATTTTCATAGATTCTAAAAATCTTAACTTCGGGAAAATGCTCTTTCACATAATTAACCGAATCATCTTTACTGGCATTGTCTACATATACCAAATCAAAATCATCATAATCCGTTTTGAGCACAGACGGTATGAATTCAGCCAAGTAATCTACACTGTTGTAACCCAATAGCACAACGGCTACTTTTTTACATTGGATATGCTGTGGCTCTTTCATAGCAGAATGCGGCGCAATATAAAACTCAACTTTCTTGATAGATATGTGATTCTTTGATTATTTTGAGCCTGATATGAACAGTTGGATAATCATAGCAATCACTATAGCAGTTGCAGCTTTAATAATACGTCTTCTTACCAAGGTAGTTTTTAAGATTTTGGCTTTTGTATTAGTGCTTGCTGTTGTTGTTGGTTTGCTCTATTACTTTTCAATCGGTCCTTTTAAAGCAGAGCATTTAACCATAGAGGGGATGGAAGAAAAATATTGTGGGGAAGAAGGGGATGAAGACATCTGTGATTGTGTTGTTATTATGCTTTATTCAGATCTAGAGAATCGCTTTTCAGAGGAAGAGTTAAGCCAAATGAAATCAGATAAAGCTAAAATGTCTTATGTTTTGATTAAAAGCTTAGCGGCTAGCAAGGAGAAGAGTCTAGAATGTCTTAGAACCAGAAATGCAGAAGACAAATACAATGAGTTTTACAGAGACATGGTGCCTATTGCTAATAAAGACTTAAAGAATATCAGAGAAAAGGCGGGTGAAATCAAGGACAGATTAAGCCAAGGCGTTGATTCACTCAAAAAAGGATTTGAAGATATTGATGATAGGTACTAAGCTAGTCCTAATGCGTGCTTAAGATCACTAACTTGGCTTTCCCAAAGCATGCTCATCTCCTCGGCCTCGTCCTCATCTACCCAATCGGTAATGACAAGTCCTATATCACCAGTGAGTTCATCTTTGGTTACTTCAAATTGAAAGTATTCATCTGAAGCTGCTTCAGTCCACTTAAATTTAATGTATTTACCGTTTACACGTTTCACCAATTCAGCTTCATTTGGCTCGCCCTCCCAGAAGAAAATGTATTGTTTACTTCCTTTAATATTTACATCGTCACAAAACCATTCCACTAAACCTGAAGGTGTAGAAATGTATTGAAACAAAATATGAGGTGATGACTTCAATACAAACTCTAATTCTAATTTTTTCCTTTCCACTATACAGCTTTTTAAGAGTTTTCAAATAAAGCATTTTTTATTAAATAAACTACTTAAGTACTCTATTTTTGAAGACTTTATGAGCGAGCTACTTCGTAAATACAGACTGTACTTTTTTATCGTATTCACATTTGTGCTTGTTGGTTTCGTAGTTATGCTAATATGGCCCAAAGGAGAAGCCATTCTGCGACTAAATGGAGTAGATTCCAGAGGCTTAGACTTCTTTTTTAGCAATATCACTAAAATGGGCGAGTGGATTGGTGGACTTATAGTAGGATTGATCCTTCTGTTAACCAAGAAGGTCAAATATGTATTAACATTCATAATAGCCATAGGCATCTCCAGTGGAAGTGCTAAGCTGTTAAAGACACAGGTTTTTCCATCAAACAATAGACCTGCCATGGAATACAATGAGGAATTGCGATCTGTCAACGGTATAGAATTACATCACAATTAT
This sequence comes from Bacteroidia bacterium, assembly GCA_049115575.1. Taxonomy (GTDB): domain Bacteria; phylum Bacteroidota; class Bacteroidia; order NS11-12g; family UBA9320; genus JAHEKB01. The sequence goes on from JAGDZU010000001.1 coordinate 357,216, forward strand.
TCTTTTCCAAGTGGTCACACTACAGCCGCTTTTTGCATGTTTGGGATTTTGGCACTGAGTATGGGAGGTGTTGAATGGCAAATAGGGCTTTCTGGTTTGGCCTGTTTAGTTGGTATTTCTAGAATGTATCTAGGACAGCATTATCTCATGGATGTGATAGCTGGAGCAGTTCTTGGAAGTTTTGTCGCACTAATGGTATATTGGAGCCTATTGTCTACTTGGAAAGGAGATTTTGTGAACAAAAGACTATTCAAACTGAAATGAAGCACAAGCATTTGGTAGCCTTAATTACAGCTTTGTTTTATCTGCTGTTATTCATTCCTTTTTTAGGTAAGGCTCATCTGTTTGACTGGGATGAAGTGAACTTTGCGGAGGCTGCCAGAGAAATGGTTGTTTCTGGCCAATGGCTAAACGTTCAAGTGAATTTTGAACCCTTTTGGGAAAAACCACCTCTCTTTATTTGGCTACAGACATTGAGTATGCACTGCTTTGGAGTCAATGATTTTGCTGCCAGATTTCCGAATGTAATAGTTGGATTAATAAGTATAATGCTGCTGTATTACGTGGCATTTAAACACTATGGGCAACAAGCTGCTATTGCAAGCACTTTGCTGTACCTCGGTTCATTTACTCCTCATCTATACTTCAAATCGGGGATTATTGACCCACTTTTCAATTTATTTATATTGGTAGGGGTATTACAGCTATGTTTGGCTTCGAGTCAAAAAAGAAGTGGCTGGTACTTTTTTATTGCTGGATTATTTATTGGTCTAGCAGTTTTAACTAAGGGGCCTGTAGCTATTCTTATCGCTGGATTAGCCGGCTTAGCCTATCAAGTTATTTACAGGAATAATTTTTATAAGGTTTTGGACCTAGTAAAACTTGTTATTGGTATTGCCCTTTTTCCAGCCATCTATTTTGGAATTCAAATTTCCAATCACGGTTGGTGGTTTTTAAGCGAGTTTATAGGTTATCAATGGGAATTGTTTAGTCAGCCTGTTGCTTCGCATGGGCAACCGTTTTACTATCACCCTTTGGTCTTACTAATTGGGTGTTTTCCCTTAACTGTGCTTGCAATACACGGTATTTGGTTGCAGCCAAAGAAAGACAAAGGAGATGCCATGAAGCAATGGATGAAGGTGCTTTTTTGGGTGGTTTTAATTCTATTTTCTGCAGTAACAACCAAAATAGTTCACTATAGCAGCTTGTGTTATTTCCCATTGGCAATTTTGGCTGGGGAGTGGCTAACTAGAAAATTCAATTTGAGTGTACTTCAAAAAGTATTACTTGTAGTTATTTCAACAGGCTGGACTATAGCGCTAATAGTCATGGTTAGACTCCAGAAGTTAAATTCTTTTGACTCGTGGATTGAACAGATAGAAGATTTGTTTACACAAGCTCAATTAACTGAGCAGGTTACTTGGACTCCTTTGGCATACGTGCTTGCGGCTCTATTGTTGTTAAGTGCCATTTTATTAATTGTGAAATACAGCAAAGCTAATCTCATGAGTTATCTCATTTTTAATGTGTTTTTAATCAGTCTGGTGATGCAGGTTTTTATTCCAAGAATTGAAAGTCATACACAATTAAAATGGGTGAAGCATTTATCAACTTATCAAGGGAAAGACATGATTCATTTGACTCAAGGCTTTAAAAGCTATGCCCATCTTTACTATACCCATCAACAGAAGATAGATGAGGCAGAAGAAATTAAGCAGCGTGTATTGAGAGCTATGGGTAAGTCCAGTTTTTATGAATTAAACATGGAGGACAAGCAAAGTTTTGAAGTATTGTATAGATCCTTTGTTATCGATTCCACCCAATTAGATTTCAGTTTAAGTACCAAAATCAGCGATTTTGAGAAATTCGAAAAGGATCCCAAGCTAGAACTAGTCTTTAGCGGTAATGGGTATCAAGTTTGGGAAAGAAAAAATTAGCTACTTAGATTTTCCGTTGCGGCTCTTTTCAATGGCTGCTTTCACAAATCGCACAAATAAGGGGTGCGGTTCATCTACCGTGCTTTTTAATTCAGGATGATATTGAACTCCAATAAAATGTGAATGGTCTGGCAACTCAACAACCTCAACCAGTTTATTATCTGGATTAATACCTACTGCTTTAAGCCCAGCTTTTTCTATATCGGCTAAATAGGCATTATTGAACTCATAACGATGTCTATGACGCTCTGATATTAGTATTTTTCCATAGGCCATTTGAGTTTTGGACCCTTTGGCCAGTTTACAGCGGTAGGCACCTAATCTCATTGTGCCACCTTTCTGTTTCACATCTTTTTGACTCTCCATTAAGTCAATGACTGGATGTTTGGCATTTGGATGCATTTCTGTACTATGTGCCGTTTTAAGTCCCAATACATTGCGTGCAAATTCAACAACAGCGCATTGCATACCTAAACAAATACCGAAGAAGGGTATGTTATTTTCTCTGAGGTACTTTATGGTCGTAATTTTTCCTTCAATGCCTCTATCACCAAAACCCGGTGCAACCAGAACTCCATCTAATCCTTTGAGGCGTTCTTTTACGTTATCTTCATTTATGTTCTCAGAGTGTATATTAGTCACATTCACTTTACACTCATTCTCAGCTCCCGCATGAATAAAGGCTTCACTTATTGATTTGTAAGCATCTTGTAGTTCTACATATTTTCCAACTAAGCCAATATTTACTTCAGTTTTTGGATGTTCTAATCTAAAAAGAAAGTCTTTCCATTTGTCCAACTTTGCCTCATTGCTTGTTGGCAGTCTGAGTTTACTTAAAACTACTTTATCTAGTTTCTCTCGTTCCATAACCAGAGGCACTTCATAAATGGTTTTTACATCTATACTCTCTATAACTGCATTCTGATTTACGTTACAGAATAATGAAATCTTTTTTCTAACCTCATTGGTTAGTTTATGCTCCGTTCTACATACCAAAATGTCTGGTTGAACCCCAGCCTCTAACAACTTTTGTACACTGTGCTGAGTGGGTTTGGTTTTGAGCTCTCCTGCAGCTGCTAAGTACGGTATAAGCGTTAAATGTATAACTACAGAATCGTCGCTTCCCAATTTTCTCTTAAGCTGTCTCACACTTTCAACATAGGGTAAGGATTCAATATCACCTACTGTTCCACCTAGTTCTGTAATCACTATATCGTATTCACCGCTATCACCGAGAATTTTCATTCTTCTCTGTATTTCATCGGTTACATGTGGTATTATTTGAACCGTTTTTCCTAAGTATCTTCCTTCGCGTTCATTGTCGATGACGGTAGAATAGACTCTACCTGTTGTTACATTATTAGCTTGAGATGTAGGCACGTTCAAGAAACGCTCATAATGCCCCAAATCGAGATCTGTTTCTGCTCCATCATCTGTAACATAGCATTCGCCATGTTCATATGGATTCATAGTTCCAGGATCCACGTTTAAATAAGGATCAAATTTTTGGATGGTGACTCTATAACCTCTAGTCTGAAGGAGCTTGGCAAGAGATGCAGAAATGATCCCTTTTCCCAATGAAGATGTTACTCCGCCCGTAACAAATACATACTTACATTTACTCATAGTTTTTTGGTATTGGACAACAACAATAAGTAAGACTAAAGGCCTTTGTTAAGGTAATTGTACGGGATACAAAGTTAAGCCATGCATTTAAGCTGCAAAGCCTGTTCTAAGATTTGGATGTTAAGATATTTTCAACAGCCGAGATATCTTCTGGATTATCTACTCCAATAAGGGTGGTTTCTGTAATGCTGCCACTGATCAATAAATGATTCTGTAACCACCTCAATTGTTCTAATCCTTCCACATCTTCTAATGGAGAAGATTCCAATCCTCTTATTTCTTCTAATGCAGTTGAAGTAAATGCATAAACTCCTATATGCTGAAAAGCATAACCCTCCTTAAAGTTTTTCATATAGGGGATAGGAGAGCGACTGAAATAACTAATGTCGCAATATTCATCTTCAAAAAGTGTTGGAACCGCTTTGACAATATGTGGGTTCAGATAATCTTCCTCCTTGTCTATGGCTTTAATCAGGGTAGCAATGTCCACTTCATCTTCTTGGAAAAGAGCTAATAAAGCATTGATATCTGAACTCTGAATTAGTGGTTCGTCTCCTTGAACATTAATTACAACATCATATATAGATCCCTGTGGATCTATAATTTCAAGAGCTTCCAAACATCTTTCTGTACCATTTTGCGGCTGATCTGATGTGAGTATAGCAGCACCTCCAAAGGATTCAACCGCATCCATGATTTCTTGGCTATCTGTAACCACAAATGAATCAGAAGCCTCGCTGGCTTCAGCGGCATCAAATACGTATTGTATCATGGGCTTGCCTAATATTTGCGCAAGAGGTTTACCGGGAAAACGATTGGATTCCATTCTGGCTGGAATAAGTACAACGGATTTCATACTAGATTTCTCTATTTGTATCCCAAGCCTCTAAATATTCGGCTACTCGCTTTACAAACATTCCACCCAAAGCTCCGTCTACCACTCTGTGATCATAAGAGTGAGATAAATACATTTTGTGCCTTATGGCTATAACGTCTCCTTGTTCTGTTTCCAAAACTGCCGGCATTTTTCTAATAGCGCCCATGGCCATAATAGCCACCTGTGGTTGGTTAATGATTGGAGTTCCTAAGACATTGCCAAAAGTACCAACATTGGTAATGGTATATGTGCCATCTTGTATTTCCTCAGGCTTGAGTTTGTTTTCTCTAGCCCTATTGGCCAAATCATTTACAGTCTTAGCTAATCCTGTAAGATTCATGAAATCTGCATTCTTTATTACCGGAACGATTAGGTTTCCAGTGGGTAATGCTGCAGCCATGCCAATATTGATGTTCTTTTTCTTGATAATGTTATTACCATCAAGACTGATGTTGATCATTGGAAAGTCCTTAATAGCTTTAACAATGGCCTCAATGAAAATAGGAGTGAAGGTGATGTTTTCACCCTCTCTGGCTTTAAATTCTCCTTTAACTCTATTCCTCCAATTTACCAGATTAGTTACATCTGCTTCTACAAAAGAAGTAACGTGAGGAGAAACTTGCTTGCTCATAACCATATGGTCAGCAATGAGTTTTCTCATTCTATCCATTTCAATGATCTCGTCGCCGGCATTTACGGTGATAGGAGGGCTTTGAACCTCTTTAACTGGTGTAGTCTGGGTTCTAGTTTCAACTGTGGGGGCTGGAGCTGTACTTGTTTGTGTTCCTCTTCCCTTAACGTAAGCCAGGATATCTCTTTTGGTTACACGCTCATCTTTTCCGGAGCCAGCAATTTGCTCGAGTTCAGTCATTGATATGCCTTCTGTTCTTGCAATGTTCATGACTAAAGGAGAATAAAAGCGATCACCACTTCCATTGCTCAAACTAGGAGCGCTAGCAACATCTTTAGCAATATCCACTGTTCTACTCACTTCTGATGTTACAGGTTGTGCTACTTCAACAGCAGGTTCCTCAACTGTGCTTTCTACGGTGACCTCTCCTGAAGTATTAATGATAGCAATGGCTTCTCCAACCTTTACTACATCGCCTTCCGCATATAATTGCTTTACAAGAGTTCCTGCTTCCATTGAAGGAACTTCAGAATCAACTTTGTCTGTGGCTATTTCAAGAACAGCTTCATCTATTTCAATGGATTCACCTTCGCTCTTTAACCAACTGATAATAGTGGCTTCTGCAATACTCTCACCCATTTTGGGCATGATCAATTTATATTCTGCCATAGCTTTTCGGGCTGCAAATTTCGTTGATTTCAGGCTTTAAAGCTAATAATCATCATTACAATTTGTGTAATAGAAAATAAAGCGTTGAATATGTATTTTCGTTTGCTACAATGGAGCTTAAAAATAAAACGGTAGTGGTAACAGGTGTGAGCAAAGGTATAGGCAGAGCGCTTGTAGATCTTTACTTAAACGAAGGATGTTTGGTAATTGGCTTGGGAAGGAATTCAGCGCAAACTAATCACCCTCAGTTTCATTTTATAAAAACGGATGTTCGTTCTGAGGATGAAGTCTCAAAGGCTTTTGAACAGATTAGAACTGAGATTAGCAAGGAAATTCACATTCTAATTAATAATGCCGGCCTAGGTTATTTCGGCAAAATTGAGAATCTTGAAATGGCGCAGATGAGACAAATGTTTGAAACGAATGTCTACAGTGTATTCTATACGGCTAAAGAAGTAGTTCCTATGATGAAAACTCAAGAGTATGGTCATATATTCAATATAGCTTCCACCGCTGGTTTAGAGTCTTATCCCGAGGTAGCCGCTTATTGTGGAAGCAAGTTTGCTGTACGAGCTATTTCTGGAAGCATGTATAAAGAATTGCGAGATTTTAGAATCAAGGTGACTTGCGTCTATCCTGGCTCAGTAAAAACAGACTTCTTTAGAAACAACAAATACATAGAGCCGCATGATTATATGCTATTGCCCGAAGATGTTGCTCAAATGATAGTTCATGCGAGCCAGACTCCCGACAATTTCCATCAAGTCAATTTGGAAGTGAGACCTCTTCAACCCAAAGGTCCGAGAAAGTCTAAAGAGGGGTAACCTTAGTTACTCGTTTAAGGCTAATTCCACTGTAACCCAAACGGGGCAGTTGAGCTGTAGGTTCACAAGCTACATATGATTTTCCAGCATATTTGAATGAATAAGAATCTTCATAGTTTGGAATTTGAAGACCAATGCTCAAATGTTCATCGTGCTCAAAGTATAAGGCAACAGATGAAACCCCGGCTACCTCTTTGGCTAAGTAAGAAAGTAAGAATGTTTTGTCTTCACAATCAGCGGTTTTGGCCATCACAGTTTGTTCAGGATAGTAATACCTCTCTTCTCCATATTTGCTGTAATCACTGCCATAGGGAACAACTTGTTGTACAAAAGCTAAAAGAAAATGTGCTTTTTCAGCCTTGGTCATATGCTGAGTCATCCTTTTCAAGTATTTGATAAGACTCCCTTTCATCTCATTAGACATAGACTGTTTAGTATACATATTTCCAAGACCGTGCATTGGTAAGTCTTTTAAATAATCTATAAGAGATTTATTGGAAACTGTTTCAATTTCATAGTTGACTCCACCATGTCTAAACTCAATATCTCTAGCTGATGTAATAGCATTGATTCTCGGTAGCACCATAGGATTTTGAGAGAATGTTCTATAGCTCCTGGAATCATCCATGAAGATGAAATGTTTGCCACCTGAGCTGCGTTTGGTGAAGTCTAAATCTTTATAGGTCTTTCTATTGTACTGTATATAGAGATATCTACCAGGGTTAAAAGAAAGATTGGCCATACAATTCAGTTTCTTCCCTGTTCTAGTTAAAATTACATCGTACCCCAATTGTTTAAGTATGAGGTATTTCACAAAGACAGATTCGTTGTCTTTCTTTTCTCCAAATGTGTTTTCAATGAATTGGTTTACCAAGAGCGTTAAACCAATATCGTCTAATCCAAATGCCTTCTTTAGCTGCTTGAGTTCAAATGCAGTTCTTTTTAAGTTGTTGTTACGCAGAACACTGGCTTTGTATTCCAAGGAAGACTGATCAAGCTCATTTAACTCTAATGAGCTGATTCTTAAATCATAGCCCAATTGAACCTCATGCCCATAGAAATCTAATTCTCCAGTAAAATAGGATCCCGCATTTGTGTTAAAATTAACAGCAAACACAATGAGCATCATAGAGAAAAGATATCTAACCGTTTGTAACATCTCTTAAAATAACTCAAAACAGATGCCAAATATTATTTGCCTAGTTTCCACATACTACTAAAAAGGAACCCCTTAGATAAAGTGCTGGTTTTCAGGTGAGTTAAATTGGATTGGGCTAATGTAGCCTGTATGTCTTCAAGATACGGCAAAGGGTGAGAAGTGAACAGTCTAAAGAACAGTATGGTAGATTTCAGTAAAAATGATTGCCATATGTTTTGTGTTTTACCAAAATCTGATACGAGAATTAAAGCATCAGGATGAAGTATATCTTTTAGCTTAGAGCATAGATTATGAATCTGCTCCTTAGTGAAAATATCAAGTATAAATGGAAGAATGATTATGTCAAAATTGCCATTCTCAGGAAGCTCTTCGGTATGCTCAAAATATATTTTTTCAAAAGGGTTAATCTTTTGAGCTAGTGCAATCATTTTATCTGATGCATCCAAGTAATGAACTTCTAAATGTGGACAATGTGCGAATAAATGAGGGAGTATTTTGCCATCTCCACCTCCAAAAATTAAAACGGAACCGTCTTTTTTTAATTCTTGAAAGTGCAAAGTCTGCACTTTTATAAGTTGGTTGCCATAAATGATTTTTGAAAGAAAGGAGTAGTAAGGTGCTATGCGGTTGTAGCTGTTGATCAAGGAGTTATAAAAGTCAAATCTTTTAAAAAGTAAAAGCCCCAGCACCTTGTACTGAGGCTTTAGATTGGCTTTCTGACTATTAAGTCTCTCAAATATAAAAAGCTTTCGCTAATTAAATGGGAAATAGTATGGCACTATCTCAATATTACATTGAGATTACATATTGTTTGCAATCATCATTGGCATGATGAGCATAAGCAAATCTTCATTCTCTTCATTGGTACCTGGAAGAATAATTCCAGCGCGATTTGGAGTAGATAATTCTATGTTAATTTGATTTGTGTGCATGTTCTGCAACATCTCTAAAAGTAACTTGGCATTAAAGCCAATTTCCATATCCTCACCTGCATAATCACAACCCAATCTTTCAACCGCTTCATTGCTAAGATCAATGTCTTCTGCTGAGATGGTCAGTTCACTTCCTGTGATCTTAATATTGATTTGGTTGGTGGTTTTATTTGCGAATATGCTAATACGCTTAACAGAGTTCAAAAACTCTTGTCTTGACAATTGAAGTTTGTTAGGATTATCTTCAGGTATAACGGCACGGTAATCTGGGTATTTTTCATCAATTAGCCTACAGATAAGGCTCACATCTCCAAAGCTGAAAAAGGCGTTTGATTCATTCAAGTTGATATTGACATCAGAATCGTCATGAGGCAAGTTTGACTTTAAAAGATTCAATGCTTTTTTAGGCAATATGAAATTACTGCTGATTCCTGGCTTTACATCAGCTCTTTGAACTTTAACTAATCTGTTGGCATCTGTGGCTACAAATGTGGCATGATCATTTTCTAATTGCACATAAACTCCGGTCAAGCTTAATCTCAATTCATCATTGCCAGAAGCAAACAAGCTTTTGGCAATAGAAGAGGAGAGTATGCCAGCATTCATGCTAAATGCATTGTCTGAAGACACATCTGGTATACGTGGGAAATCATCCCCATTTTGACCAATCAATTTATATCTACCAAATTCAGATTTGATCTCGACGCTATAATTGTCTTTGTTAATACTGAAGGTAACCGGTTGATTGGGCAAAGATCTCAATGTATCCATACACAATTTTGAAGGAACCGCAATTCGAATAGATTCGTCTGCTTGTACTTCCATTTGGGTGCTCATAGAAGTTTCCAAATCAGTGGCAGTAACGTTGAGTTTGCCATCGGCAATATCAAAAAGGAAGTGGTCAAGTATAGGTATGACCGGTTTTGAAACGATGGTTCCGCTAACTACTTGAAGCTTGTGAAGTAGCTGATCAGTATTTACAATAAATTTCATTTGTGCTTTATAATCTAAAACTGCTCAAAATAAACTCAATTTTCAAATCTCATCAAACAATCAAGTAATTAGTTTTCAAAATATCAGCGATTTTTTTGCACCCTTTCGCTCACAAATCATGCAATTGAGAAAAAAGTCCGTGCTATGAGCGCTTTAGAGCGTTATTTCAGGCATTCTTCGTAGAATTCTATTAATTGCTCAGCTACTGCGGAAATGGAGTATTTATGCTCTATGAGTGCTTTAGCATTTTGCACCATCTCTTTAATTTGAGAAGGTTCATTAATCATATATTCCACAGCGGATTTGAATTCATCAAGGTTATTGGCTATTAACAGATGTTCTTTGTGTTTGCATTCGATCCCTTGAGCTCCTATGGTGGTGCTAATTACAAGCTTACCCGCAGCCATGGCTTCCAAGATTTTAAGTCTAATTCCGCTGCCAGAGAGTAATGGTACTAAACATACATCCAGCTCTTGTACAAATTCAATGGCATCTTCAACATAGTCCATAACATGTATCTGTTCAGTGGTTTGGAATTCATCTGACTTGAGTCCTTTCCCTGCAATGTGAAATCTCAACTTTTCATATTTGCTACTGAGCTCGGGGAATATTTCTTGTAAGAACCATTGAACCGCTTCCTTATTAGCATGCCATTCCAAAGATCCTAAATGGTACCAATTATAAATGCCATGGCTAGGGTTAAACTTCCAATAGTTCAAGTCTATTCCTGCGGGTGCAACCATAGATGGAACATTACTGTTCCAATTAGTGAATTTATCTAAATCGTTTTGAGTCACTGGAACAAGTGCATCTACTTTTTGTATCAGCCCTTTTTCATATTGCTTCAACCTTTTGGAAAGCAGATTCAAGTATTCCTTTTTAAGAGGATTCTTACTGGATGATGCCAGACGCTCCCAAATCTCGTATTCTGCATTGTGCATCCTTAAGCTTAATAGACCACTGTGTTTAGAACGAATCGTTTCAACATAAGGTCCGGCATAGGTTCCTTCGAGTTGTACAACATCAAATTGGAATTTATCTAGCAGCTGAGATAATTCAACCTTGAAGCTTTCATTTTCAAAGCGATCTACATTGTATGAAGAATTAGCAAATAGATTTTTAAAAGCTTCCGTCACTTTAAGATCTGTATCAATTGGGTGTATGAGAAGCTTAGCGTATTTAGATAATTCCTTTTCTGCTGCTGCGATATCAGTATGGTGTTTAAAGGCGTCTAGGCAATAGAGATAGACCTCGTGCCCAGCTTCAGAAAAAGCTTTGGTGAAGTTATAAATTCCTATGGTGCCGCCTTCATTCAATGGCCATGGCACTCTATTTGAAACCTGGAGTATCTTCATCTGCGCTTGAAAAATTTGAAAATTCTCTGATAGGAATCGGCATCAAATAGTTTGGAATCCGTACTCGCTTTATAAGTTAGGAATATGGCAAAAGGGAATAGTATTATAGTACTCAACCACATGCCATTGAAAGCACTGAGTTCTCCTTGTTTCACCAGTTTTTCACCAAACACATTTATGATATAATATAAAATGAATATGAGGATAGATATTACCAATGGAAGACCGAATCCTCCTTTTCTAATTATAGCCCCAAGAGGAGCTCCAACAAAGAATAGCAGAATGCAGGATACAGCTAGAGTGTACTTTTTATGCCACTCGGCTTGGTATTTGGCTTTGAGCTCGTGATTGTCTTTAGAATCCACTCTGTTATTCCTGCTTATTCGGCTCATGTTCTGAACACTTTGAATGGCTTTCTCAAGTAATTGCTCTCGGTCTAAGGCTTTTTTAGTAACAGTGGGAGAGGTCATGCTCAAATTGACAAGTCTTCTCGCCGAAGTGTCTTTGTGTGTCTGCTTCCTTTTAGTCTTAGCCCTGGCCATGAGTTCATCTATACGAGCATCAACATCATCAGATTCTACTTGAATGCTGTCAGTTGGAATGTTGAAATAGGGTTCTAAATACCTACTCAAATTACTTCCTTTCTTTGTGATTATTTCTTCAAGTGAATCGATTTTAGTATCCAATTCATAAACATTGAGCATTCTGTGATCTTCTTTGAATAACTCCTTTTTAGTACGACTAAATTGAAGCTCAGAAAGGTCAATGGCCATTTCATATTCTTTGAACTTCATGGTGTTATGTTGCATACGTTCTTTGTATGCTTTGTCTTCAACTACTTCTTGATATCGGATTCCATTACTCAATTCAAGCATCATAAATCTCTCATCCTCAGTAATGTACATTTTACCTTTTTCCGCAACTAAGATGTTGTTATTGCCCTTTTTTCTGCGCTCATAAACGTAAATGAGTATATCTTCTATGGTCTGACCATCGCTGTGTTTTTTACCAACCCGTATAGCATAACCATCTATGTCTTTATAAAACACATTGTCCGTTATGTTGAGTGCTGGTTTTTTGTTAGTGACATCATAGAGCAGAGCTCCCCAGCTCAAATTCGCCTTAGGTATGAGATAGTTAGAGGTGTAGAACGCTGAGATAGCTAATAATATACTGAACACAAATAGAGGTCTCATGGCTCTTAGTAGCGAGATTCCCGCAGACTTAACCGCAACCAATTCATAGCGTTCACCTAGATTCCCAAAGGTCATTATGGAAGATAGGAGTATAGCCAATGGTAGGGCTAAAGGAATAAGATGAATAGCAAAATAGAAGATGAATTCCATGATAACGGAAACACCTAAACCTTTACCTACCAAGTCTTCTAAGTATTTCCAAAGAGTTTGCATTAAAAACAAAAACAAGGAAATGAAGAAGGTCCCAATAAATGGTCCTATAAATGACTTGATAAATAAGAGATGGAGCTTTTTCAATTCTTTTTCCTCCTCAAAAATAGAACGCCTAATCAGCTTTTTCTATTTCAATCCGTTTAATTAGCTCAATTGTGCTTTTAAAGAGTTGAGCTTAGCCTCCGTATCTGCCTGTTTCTGCTTCTCTTTATCTATAACAGCCTCATTGGCGTTCTGCATGAACTTTTCGTTCTGCAACTTCTTTTCAATTCCAAAAAGGAACCCTTCAAGGCGTTTAATTTCTTTGTTGATTTTGTCTACATCAAGCTTCTCTTCAAAGTCTTCAAACTCCAAGTAGGCCTCATCAGTTCCTATTAAAGTCTTGAAGCCCTCAGCTCCACTAAAAGACAATTTGCTCACGTTTGCCAGTTTTTCAAGGATGCCTTCTGCATTTTTATAGAATTCTTGGTTAGGTGTACTCAATTGAACTTGTACGGCTACTTTAGGTGAAATTTGGTGCTCGTTTCTTTTTGCTCTAATCTCAGAAATAAGTTGGAAAACAGCATTTTCAATTCCTTTTGTTAGACCGGCCTCCTGTTGTGGCCAATCTTTCTGATTAATGAAGGAGTTTTTTCTGTCTTCAAGGTTTTGCCATAAATGCTCTGTAATAAATGGCATATAAGGATGCAGCAATCTCAACAAAAGATCAAAATTGCTTTTAATCTTTTGTAAATCTTGTTGTGGAATTGGTTCTCCAAACTTAGGTTTAAGCATTTCTAAATACCAAGAAGAGAAGTCATCTCTTGTGAGCTTATATAATTCCATAAGCGCATCAGATATCCTGAATTCATCGAAGTATCTATCAATATTTACAATAGCATCAGAAATTTTATAGCTCATCCAGTTGTGAATTGCTGGGCCATATGAGCTGTAGTACTCATTTTGCTCAGTGCTAGTCTCCCAACCTTGAATCAATCGAAATGAGTTCCAAAGCTTATTGCAGAAGTTTCTACCTTGTTCGCATGAAGCCTCATCAAATAGAAGATCATTTCCAGCTGGGGCACTTAACATAAGGCCCATTCTAACACCGTCTGTGCCATAATCCTCCATCAACTTAATAGGGTCGGGGCTGTTGCCTAAAGACTTCGACATCTTTCTTCTCTGTTTATCTCGCACTATACCGGTGAAATAAACACGATTGAATGGTTTCTCTTTTTTATAGTGATATCCCGCCATTACCATTCTGGCAACCCAGAAGAAAATAATATCAGGTGCAGTTACCAAGTCAGCCGTAGGATAGTAATAATCCAATTCTTTTTGACCTTCTTCAGTGAATCCATCGAATACGCTAATTGGCCATAACCAGCTGCTAAACCAGGTGTCTAAAACATCTTCATCTTGTTTTAAATCATTTGCTGTAATGTTTGGATTCTGTTTGCGTGCTTTAGTAAGCGCTTCATCAGCGTTTTGTGCTATCACAATTTCACCCTCAGGAGTATACCAAGCAGGGATTCTTTGACCCCACCATAATTGTCTTGAAATGCACCAATCTTTAATGTTCTCTAGCCAGTGTCTATAGGTATTTTTGAATTTAGCGGGATACAGTTGAATAGTATCATTCATTACATCATCCAAGACTTCTGGGTAATCTTTCATGAACTTCTTCATGTTCACAAACCATTGTGTGGATAGTTTAGGTTCAATAGGAGCGTGGGTTCGTTCGCTTAAACCAATCTTGTTCTGTATCTCTTCTACTTTGGTGAGCTGTCCTGAATTCTCAAGTTCACTAACCGCCATTTTTCTAGCTTCGAAACGGTCAACTCCAATATATAAACCCGCATTCTTATTAATTTTTGCGTCTGGATCAAAGATGTCAATGAGTTCAAGTTTGTGTTTTTGTCCTAGTTCATAGTCGTTTACATCATGTGCTGGCGTTATTTTCAAAGCACCGGTTCCAAATTCAATATCTACATATTCATCGGCAATAATGGGCACAGATCTATTTACCAGTGGAACTATACAATTTTTACCAACTAAATGACTAAATCGTTTATCATCCGGATGAACACAAACCGCAGTATCACCTAATAGTGTTTCAGGTCTTGTAGTGGCTATGGTAATAGTCTCATCTGATTCTTCAACTTGGTAAGCTATGTAATAAAGTTTGGCTTGCTGCTCTTTGTGATTAACCTCTTCATCGCTTAAAGCTGTTTTGCCTATGGGGTCCCAATTCACCATTCTTGTGCCCCTATAGATATATCCTTGTTCGTAAAGGTCTATAAAGCTCCCTATAACAGCATCTGAAAGTTTTGGTTCCATAGTGAAGCGCGTTCTCTCCCAGTCACAGCTGCAACCTAGTTTCTGTAGTTGCTTTAGAATGATTCCACCGTATTTATCTTTCCATTCAAAAGCATGCTCTAAGAATTTCTCCCTGCCAACTTCGTGTTTTGATTTTCCTTCTTGCTTAAGAAGATCTACCACTTTTGCTTCCGTTGCAATAGAAGCGTGGTCTGTTCCTGGTACCCAACAAGCATTATAACCTCGCATACGAGCTCTTCTAATAAGAATATCCTGTATGGTGTTGTTCAACATATGTCCCATATGAAGTATCCCCGTTACATTAGGAGGAGGGATGACTATGGTATAGGCTTCTTTTTCATTTGGTTCTGAATGAAAGAGTTTGTGATTTAGCCATTGTTGATACCATTGATCTTCAATTCCGCTGGGGTCATATTTACTTGATAGTTCCATTGCTTTAATCGGTAACAAAAGTTTGCATTCTGTTTTATTATTCAAAAAAAAAGCCCAGACTATTTGGTCTGGGCTTTTTTGCTATTGAGTGATATTATCTTTTTTCTTTAATTCTAGCACTCTTACCAGTCCTTTTTCTCAAATAGAAGACGCGAGCTCTTCTGACTTTACCTCTACGGTTAACGACTATTTTTTCAATATTAGGTGAGTTGATAGGGAATATACGTTCCACTCCAACACCACTTGACATCTTGCGCACTGTAAAGGTCTCATCTAGACCGCTATTTCTCCTTTGCAAAACTGTTCCTTGGAAAACCTGGATTCTCTCTTTGTTTCCTTCTTTAATCTTATAGTGTACAGATATATTATCTCCACTGCCGAATTCAGGAACATCCGTTCTGATTTGGTCCGCTTCTATGTGTTTGACTAAGTCCATTTTCTTAAAAGTGGCTGCAAAAGTAATGAAAACTACTTGCACTTGTCCACATATTAATTAAAAAATGTTGACTGGTGTTATTCCTTAATTATTTGAACCAAAAGTATAAGCTAGGAACAAATCCACCATAGGTTCAAAATTCATATACATTCTCTTGTTTGGCTCGTCTGGTTCTATTTCCCAAGTGTTGTTTTCATTAACATCAAACTCCATGGTTCCACCATTCCAATTGTAATACTTATACTCTCGATCTCTTGTTTCAGATCTCATTTCTGGGCCAACTGCTGTTTCTATCATAAAGCTAAATCCATGACCAATATCTTTTTGGAAACCTAAAAAGATCATAGGTTGTATGGAGGTCCTTTTGTATGTTTCAGAATTATCTTGAATATAAGTTATGGTAGATTCATTGGTACCTGAATTATAATTCTGGCCGAAGTAAGCATTTCTATACATAGAGTTATACATTTCAAATGCTACATCCAATCCATAATAAAACAAGCTGTTGTTACCTATTGATTTTCTTAACTCTATTCCTGGAACTACCCTAATTTGGGTGTTTTTATTCTCATTTCTATAGTCTTCATCTATGTCACTAGGCCAATCGTTGTGATTGATATAATCTCGGTTTTCATAGAACTCATACATGTCTCGATTAGAAGATCCATCTGCCCCTACTCTAAATCTAAAGGCAGCGGATTCTCCTAACTGCGCTTTAAGCATAAGTTGTGGCATATCTGTTCCATAACCACCAAATACGTAATTCATACCTAAGGCGGTTGTTAATTGAGCATCAGCAGGTTTATACAAGAAGATAGAAACCGCTAAAAATAATAATGCTATAAGTTTAGTTGTTATATTTTTTTTCATAATGTTTTTAATGTCTAATTATTCAAATTCTAAATCTGCCTATTCATTTGATCCAAATGTGTAAGCTAAATATAAATCCACGTATGGTTCAAAACTTAACCAATTGTTTTTATTAGGGTCAGTGTTTTCAAATTCATATGTATTATTCTCATCTACTTCAAAATCCATGGTCCCACCATCCCAATCAAACTCCATTCTCTCATACATGCGAGTTTGAGTTCTGAGTTCTGGGCCTACAGCTGTTTCAATCATGAGGCTAAATCCTCCACCTATAGATCTTTGGTAACCTAAAAAAACCATTGGGGTGATGGTTGAGCTCTTGTACACATCATAGGTTTCATAAACTCTTGTAATTGTAGATTCGTTAGTTCCCGCATTGTAGGACTGACTGAAACTCCTGTTGTAATACTTGTCGCTTTCTGAAGTGAATCCGATGTCTAATCCATAATAAAAGAGATTGTTGTTGTTAATCTGTTTTCTGAATTCAATACCTGGTACAACAGTGAAGTCAAAGTCATTTTCTTCACGTCTTACTTCATCGTCAATCTTGTTTGGCCAATCACTGTGGTTGATGTAATCTCTATTTTCATAGAATTCAAACATCTCCGTTCTGCTATAGCCATAAGCTCCTGCTCGCAGACGAAATGCGGCGGAGTTGCCAATTGGTACTTTAATCATCAATTGAGGCATGTCATAATTACTCCAACCCCCAAAGACGTAGTTTAAACCAAGGGCGGTTGTTACTTGAGCTTGAGCAGGCTTGAACATAAAGCATGTTGCTGCCACAAGCATTAATACGAGTACTTTTCTCGCATTAATCTTTTTTGTTTTGTTTTTCATAATTCGGTTATTCTGAACACGCAAGTTAGAGTAGTTTTTAACGGAGATTTCCACAGTTTATCAGTACCAAATATGATTTTGGTAGATTAGCGGGAATTCGTAACTCTCAGGTGCTGTGATTACTAGCTTTGACAGTCTTGTCCTATATTCGAGGTGAATTGGATTCTCAGATATTTATAATCGGTCTAAATCCTAGCTTACCGCTTTAACCGAATTTTAGAAATAAGTTTTATGAATAATTACGACTTTCCAAAAGTGTAAGCAATCCACAGTTGAACATTAGGTGTAAAACTATAGGTGCTCATCCAAGGCAGTTCTTGATCTTTAAAACCCATTGGTTGTTCAAGTTCTTCAAACTTTTCAGTTCCTCCATTCCAATTATAAATGAGATTATCAGATTCATTATCACTTTTGGAATATGTAGAACTAATGCTTGCTTCCAGAAATAGGCTAAAACCATGTGCAATCTCTCTGTTAACTCCAATAAGTAGCGATGGAGAGATGGTATTGGTCTTAGAAGCACTCTCAAATTTTCTAATTTGATAAATAGTATACATATCAGGTCCTACCATTTGTGCATTGTGAAAATTGTTAGTCCATTCACCTTGAAAAACGCCGTAAGTCACATCTACACCAGCATATACAAATGTTTGTTCATTCATACTCTTCCTAAACTCTATGCCTGGTCTAAAAGCAATGTTGCTGCTCGTATTGGTATAGCCGGTCATTGGAACATCGCTTGGCCACTTGTCTAAATTCGTATAGGCATCATCCTCGTAAAAGTTTTGAATTCCTTCTGTATGATTTCGATTACCAGACACGGCTAGTCTAACAGCCATATTGTTTCCTATCTGATATTTGAACATGAGTTGTGGACTTTGACTGTAATTAAATACTGAATTTAAATTAAATGATGTGCTAAGTTGTCCGTAGCTAGTAGAGTAGACCAGTCCAAAGGCTACAACTATTAATAGTTTTTTAAAGTTCATAGGGCTTATGTTTATTTGTTTCTATTCAAGGCGCAAGTTAAGTAGAGTCTGTGTCAGAATCATGTGATAATTCACCACGTACAGATTTGTGAACAAAAGCGGTACATGGGGGTGTATAATTACAAAATATTTATACTTTTGCAGCCCAAAATTAAACAATGTACGCAATCGTAGATATCGCAGGTAAGCAGTTCAAGGTTCAGAAGGATCAAAAACTGTATGTACACCGCCTTAAAGAAGATGAAGGAAAGAAAGTTAAACTAGATAATGTTCTTCTAGTTGACAATGAGGGTAAGGTAAAGGTTGGAACACCTCAAGTAAAAGGAGCTTCTGTTCAAGCAAAAGTCCTTCAGCACCTGAAAGGTGATAAAGTCATCGTTTTCAAAAAGAAAAGAAGAAAAGGTTATAGAGTGAGAAACGGTCACAGACAATATTTAACTCAAATTCAAATAGAAGATATAAAAGGATAATACCATGGCACATAAGAAAGGAGCAGGAAGTAGTAAAAACGGAAGAGAGTCACATAGTAAAAGACTAGGTGTGAAAATCTTTGGTGGCCAAGTTTGCATAGCTGGAAATATTCTAGTTCGTCAAAGAGGAACTACACATCATCCAGGTGAGAATGTAGGTATGGGAAGAGACCATACTCTTTTTGCACTTGTAGATGGTACGGTAGAATTCCGTAAAAAAGCTAACAATCGTTCTTATGTGAACGTTGTACCTGCAGAGGCTTAGTAAATAAGCCTTTTAAAGAAACCATAAACCCTTTGAGATTTTCTCAAAGGGTTTTTTTTGGTTTTAATTTATGAGGAGGGTGCTGGTCTTAAATCTAAAAAGCGAGTTTTATATCCAGCTTGCCCATGCGCTAAACTTCTAAGTTGAGTTGAGAGACCAACGGTTTCAGCTTTCGGAATATGCGAAATCAATTTGTGGTTCTTCCCTTCTAAGTCCATTCCTATTACTATTCCTCTTCGAGATTGTACTTCGGTCATTGCACCACCTAAAGCAAATTCGGGAACTGTAAGGGTTACTTCCATCACAGGTTCCAGCAAGATAGGTTTGGCATCTTTTACTGCTTCTTTAAATGCGTGGTTCCCAGCCATTTTAAAGGCCATATCATTGGAGTCAACCGGATGCATTTTACCGTCGAATATGATTACCCTAACATCTCTAATGGGATAGTTGTCTATAGGTCCGTGAGCCATTGCCTCCAAAATGCCTTTTTGTATACTTGGAATAAAACGGCTGTCTATTACACCGCCAACTATGGCACTAATAACTTCCAATGTACCACCCCAAGGGAGTTCAACCTTATCTCTACTTCTAATAGAGTATCCTTCTGGATCTTTCATGTTTTCCGTCCAAGGCTCAATTTTCATTTTAACTTCAGCAAATTGACCTGAACCACCTGACTGTTTCTTGTGGCGATAAAATCCTATTGCAGGGCGTGTGATACTTTCTCTATAGGCGATTTTTGGTGCTGAGAATTCAACTTCCAAATTGAATTCATTCTCCAATATCCATTTATTTACTTCCAGCTGAATCTCTCCCTGACAACCAATTAGCATTTGGTGTTGTTCACTATCAAAGGAATATCTAAAACTAGGGTCTTGTTCTTCTAACTTTTTTAATGCAGCTACTATTTTTTCTTGATCTGCTTGATTAACTGCGTTCACCGCTTTAACTATTCGGTCTTCTGGATAATAGGTAGGAGGTAAAGGTTCAGTTATGCCATTGGCAGACAAAGTTTGATCGTGGTGAGCCTCTTTCATTTTAAGTGCTGCACCTAGATCACCAGCCTGCAGTTTGTTAACTGGTGTTCTGTTTTTCCCATCCATGAGATACAATTGTCCAATGGTTTCTTGAACGTTGCCTTCTAGACTGATGTTTCTTAGACGATCTCCAGCATTGAGTGTGCCGCTAATTACTTTGAAGTAACTGACTTTTCCCAGATTGGGCTCAAAACCAGTTTTGTAAATAAAGATAGTAGCTGGCCCATCTAAACGGTCAAAAGAAGGCAAATCTACTGGGCTAGGTGCTACGTTGTCTATGAAGCCCATAAGTCGGCCACTTCCCATATCGTTCTTGGCAGACAAGCAAAAGACAGGGAATATTTCATGGTTTAGCATGCCAATTTTTAAACCTTCTCTTAATTCATCTTCCGTTAAGCTGCCTTGATCTAAATAGTGTTCTAACAACTCCTCCTTATTTGTGGCCGCCGCTTCAACAATGTTTTTGTGCATTTCTTCTGCTTGTGCAAGATATTCTTCTGGTATCGGTAGCTTTTCTGGTTTCCCTCCTTCAGGACCAAATCTGTACATCTTCATTCTTAAAGCATCTACAATCTCGTGAAAATCATTACCTGTTTGAACTGGGAATTGTAGTGGAAGCATACGAGCTCCAAAATGTTCTTTCATAGATGACAAAGTTTCACTCCAGCTTGCCTGCGGGTGATCTAACTGGTTCACACCTAAAACCGTAGGTTTACGCATATTGTCTATATAAGACCAAAGAACCTCGGTTGTGACTTCAACACCATTCTGTGCATTAATCATAAGAACTGCAGTGTCTGCCATTCGAATAGCTTTCAAGGCTTCTCCTAAGAAATCGTCAACACCGGGAGCATCCAGTATGTTAATCTTATAATGTCGCCAGTCAAGGTGAAGAGGCGTGGTGTAAACAGATATTCCTTTTTCCTTTTCCACCTCGTGATAGTCAGAAACTGTGGAACCCGCTTCTATGGTGCCTAACCTAGAAATTTGACCAGCCTCAAAATGCATGGCTTCTGCCAAGGTGGTCATACCGCTTTTAGATGCGCCAACAAGCGCAATGTTCTTAATGTGTTTTTCGTCGTATGTTTTCATGTTCCCTGTAATTAGATTTTGTAGCCTTAGCTATAGAGGTGCAAGGTAGACAGGGTATAAAATTCACTCATGAAAAGACCTCAATATATGACATGATTTTGGTCAACTTTAGTAGGGAGTTGTCAAAGCTTGATTGTCAATAGTCTTATGTAAGGAATAAAAATAAGGTTTTTTGACTAATTAGAGAGGTGTATTCTTCAGTCAAAGACTTTAGAACCTACCCTTATGCATGTGCTGCCTTCGCCAATAGCTAATGGGTAGTCATTACTCATTCCCATGGATAGAGTGGTCCAGTTGCCTGGGTTATGTAGCTTAAAAAGCTGTTTCAATTGAGAAAACTCCAATTGAATTTGGGCTTCATTTTTGGTGTTGGTTGCCATTCCCATTAATCCCAAACACTTCACATTCTTCAGCTGAATATAATCTTCTGATGTAAGTATTTCCTGAAGTTTATCTGGGATCAAGCCATATTTACTCTCTTCTTCTGCAATGTGAATCTGAAAAAGGAAATGAATTGTTCTATCGTGCTTTTGGGCTTCTAAATCTATTTTTCTCAAAAGTTTCATAGAATCCACAGCATGGATTAAATGAATGAATTCACTAATGTATTTCACTTTATTGCTCTGTAGGTGCCCAATCATATGCCAACGAATATCTTTGGGCAATTCAGCAGCTTTAGATGAAAGTTCTTGCACTCTATTTTCGCCTAAATCTCGGTGGCCACATTCATAAACTTCGTTTAGTTCAGACATGCTGCGATACTTAGAGACTACAACTAATTCCACATTTCCTATTTCCCTCTTGATTTGTTGAATATTTTCGCAAATGGAAGTCATGTATAGATATTTCATTGCAATAATAGTTCTCTCCTTCTTTGCATGCGAGGATAAAAATTACCAAAAACCGGATGGTCTAATTCCTGAGGATACTATGGTAGAAATCATGAAGGATTTGCAGATATTGGAAGCTGTCCATAAAGATGTGTCGCTTTTTGGGGTAGACAGAAAAGCAATGTCTGATACAAGCTATGTTATTGTATTTAATAAATATGGCGTTAAAGCATCTGAATTCGACAGTACTTATAGTTATTATTCAAAGCACCCTGAAGATTTTGAAGCCTTAATGCTAAAGGTGGAAGAATCACTTAACTACGATCAATAGTGTTTTATCCTAAAAGCATCTATCAAAAACTGGGATTTGACCACATCCTAAAACTAACCACTGAGAAGTGCAATAGTCAGAGAGCCAAGGCTTTAGTGAGTAAAATACAGCTAAGCGCTGATGAAGAGCTCGTACTTCCTCGCTTAGGAAGACTTACAGAAATGAAGCGTTTAATTGTGGAGGAGGGCTTTAACATAAGTCTTCCAATAGATATTCAATTAGAAAGTAAAGACCGTAAAGCTGCTGGATTTTTTTACAGTGAAGAGCAACTGGTTGAGCTTATGGATTTACTTAGAGCAATTGCCAAAATCACGACTGTTTTTAGCAATAAGCATGAGCAATTTCCTTTGCTTTTTGAGCTCATAAAGGATATGGATCCTGAAGCTGAATTGCTAAGACTTCTAGACAAAAGTTTAGACGAAGAGGGAAATTTAAAACCCAATGCTAGCCCTAAACTACAGAAGCTCAATTCTGAGATTAAGGAGCAAGAAAGAGCTGTACTAAAACAATCTAAATCCGTCTTTAAGAATTATAAAGATTTGGGTTATCTGGCAGAAACGGAGTGGAGTATAAAAAATGGGAGAATGGTTCTTCCTGTTTTGGCTAAGTATAAACGCAAAGTAGAAGGTCTTTTTCTAGACCAATCATCTACTGGAAAGATTTGCTATATAGAGCCATTGACCACTGTACAAGCGAACAATAGACTCTCAGAACTCTTTATACAGCGCAATCAAGAAATAGTAAAGGTGCTGCGCGCCATAAGCAAAACAATTGCTCCTTCTATTCCTGGATTGATTTCAAGCTTACATAAACTAGCTGTTGTAGAGTTAATTAAAGCTAAGGCCAGCTTAAGCGTGGCATACAACTGGAATCTACCTGAGATACAATCAGAGATGCACCAGCTCATAGAAGCCAAGCACCCTATACTGCAACTTAGTCTTGAAGACAAAGAAATTGTTCCTTTAGACATAGAGTTTGAGAAAGACCAAAGGCTGATTGTAATTTCTGGACCAAATGCAGGTGGAAAATCTGTTGCTTTAAAAACCGTAGGTCTACTGCAATGCATGCTTCAGTCTGGATATCTAGTTCCTGCATCGGCAGAGAGCAAGATGATGATTTTTCAAGACATCTTTATAGATATAGGTGACGACCAGAGTATAGAATCTGATTTGAGTACTTATAGCTCTCATTTAAAAACTGCTAAGCATATAGTGAATAACTGCAATGAACATAGTCTTGTATTGATGGATGAGATTGGAATAGGAACGGATCCAACTTTTGGAGCTCCCATAGCACAGGCAGTACTTGAAGCCATTCATGATCGCAATGCATATGGGGTTATAACAACCCATTATAGCAATATAAAATCGGCTGCGAAGAATCTTGAACGCGCCTGCAATGCAGCTATGATGTTTGATACAGATCGTCTTGAACCTCTTTATAAACTGATTATTGGTCAAGCGGGAAGTTCATTTTCATTTGAAGTAGCAAGAACTATAGGTTTAAATAAAAAACTTATTAATAGAGCGAAATCGCTCACAGATCACAGACAGTACGATTTGGATCTTTTGTTGGCAGAAGTGCAGCAACAGAAAGAAGAATTGGAGTTAAAGATAAATGAGCTTGAACGTTCTAGAACTGAATCTGAAAAGTTTGAAAAGGAATACCGTCAACTAAAGACGGAACTGGAACAACAGCGTAAAGCCATCCTTGACAAGGCTAAAACTGAGGCGAGTATGCTTATAGACAAAGCAAACACAAGTATAGAGCATACTATTAGAACCATTAAAGAAAGCAAAGCCGATAAAAAAGCTACTTCCGAAAGTCGCCAAGAGTTGCGCAAGCAGAAAACTAGCCTCAAAGTTGAAAAAGAAACTAAAGTATTTGATTTTAAGGTGGGAGACCGGGTTCAGTTTATTGGAACGGAGACCATAGGTGAAATTGTTGCTATTGGAAAGAAAGATGTTGAGCTGGTAGTAAATGCAGTTAGAACCAGAACGAAAAAAGACAAGATCCAAAAGGTGGGGGCTGCAAATGAGAAAAAGGTGCAGAAGTATATCAGCAGAAAAAGCTATGCAGATAGACAAGCTAGCTTCAGCACAGAATTAGATGTGAGAGGAAAGCGCACGGAGGAAGCAATTAAAGAAGTAGATGAGTGGTTAGACTCTGCAATTATTCTAAGTATGAATAACCTAAGGCTAATACACGGCAAGGGATATGGCATATTGAAACAACAAATTAGAGCTCATCTGCAGGGTCATCCTTCCATAGTTTCCATAGAGTATGAATCCATTCAACAAGGGGGTGAAGGGGTGAGTATCATTAAGTTGAAATAGAATGACTCAGGTTCTGATTATACTCTTTGTTATTGTTATACAATTTTTTCCATTTGTAAGACAATGGTTGCCACAACGAGATGAAGATTGGCTGTTTTATATAACTAGCAGGCAACAAAACATTGTTAAGCTCATTCACGATACTCTCAATAAGTTCTTACCTTACTATGTAAATCTCAGTAAAAAAGGACAACAACGGTTTATGAAAAGAGTGCTTTTCCTCATTCTTAAGAAAACTGTGGTTGGCTATCACGATTTCAAGATTAATCATGAAGTGGCCATTGTCATATTTGCTGCTCAAGTTCAATTGACTTTTGGGATGCGAAAGTTTAGCATGCCTTTTATAAAGAAAATTTTAGTATACCCAGATATTTTCTATTCTAGATATCTAGAGCATAATGTAGAGGGTTTAACAAGTGGACTTGGTTATGTAAATATTTCATGGAAACACGGAGTTCAGGGTTATTCAGATCCGAACGACAATAAGAATTTACTGCTCCATGAATTTGCCCATGCTTTGATGATTCAACTTGCGAGGCAAGAAGACAATGATTATCGCATACAGTATAATATTCAGAAGTACGGGTCCAAAGCCATTGAGATTTTTGAGAAGTTGAAGAAAGATGGAAATGGGAGCCATTCTTATCTAAGAGATTATGGCTTGAACAACAAACACGAGTTCTTTGCTGTTTCGGTAGAACATTTTTTTGAAAGCCCAGAACGCTTTAAGAATGAATTACCGGAATTGTTTGATTTACTTTGTAAGATGCTGAATCAAAACTCTTTAAACTCAAGATTAGATTACGCCATAAAATGATAAACCCATTCCATATAGGAGATCAAAAAAAGTTCAGCAAGACTGTGTCAGCAAATGAAACTGCTCGTTTTGAAACAGGTGAAGTTCATCCCTTCTATGGAACATTTGCTTTGGCAAGAGATGCAGAATGGTCTAGCCGTTTGTTTGTTTTAGAAATGAAGGAAGAAGATGAAGAGGGAATAGGAACATTTGTAAACATTGAACATAAATCTCCGGCATTTGTAGGAGATGAAGTAGAGTTTATTGCAACGCTAACAGAAGTAAATAAAAACAAAGTGAATTGCGATGTTGAAGCTTATGTGGGTGAACGATTAATAGCCAAAGGATCTACTGGTCAAAAAATCCTCAAGAAGGAAAAGATAGAACAACTTAAAGCGCAATTCAATGGCTAAAAAAGCTAGAAAGGGAAGCATATCGCGGAATAAGAAGGCCAAGTTTGATTACGCATTGGAAGACTACTTTACTGCGGGTTTAGTGCTCACAGGGCCTGAGATTAAGTCTATTAGGGCTGGCAACGTTCGAATAAGTGATGCCTATTGCTATTTAGATGATGAGGACGTGCTTAAGATTAAAGGGATGTACATCTCTGAGTTTAAAAACGCGGGTTATATAGAGCAAGACCCTCATAGAGAAAAACTTCTCCTTCTCAACAAGAATGAAATTAAAAAGATCAAGGAAAAGGTAAATGAAAAGGGATTTGCCTTGGTGCCAATAGAGCTGTTCATCTCGGAAAAAGGTTATGCTAAGCTTGAGATTGCCCTTGGAAAAGGAAAGAAACACTACGACAAGCGGGAAAGCCTAAAATCTAAAGATATAGATAGGGAGATTAGGGAATACTGAGATTAATTATTAGGTATTAATTGTAAATGATTAGTTTTTGGTGAGTATTCATGAATACTGTGCGTTCATCAATTCAAAACAATGTTTGATTAGTTGAAACGCCCTTTTAGTCAACTAGCTTATAATCAGTTATATCAATGTCTTAACTTGGTGGCATGATTCGCTTTTACTCCCTAGTTTCTTTGATTTTTTTTGCCTCCATTTATGTGAATGCGCAAACTCAAACAGCCACATTAGATGCCAACAATACACGTATTAAAGTATTAAACGGTGGAGATTTCTTTTGGGATCATAGTGCTGCCAATTATGAAGTACCTAAGGTTAAAGATCAACATCAAGTTTCAAAATCAACCATATTTACAGGAGCCATTTGGATTGGGGGATATGACGACTCGGGTAAATTACATTTGGCGGCCATGACCTATAGACAAAGGGGCAAAGACTTTGCGACTGGCCCGGTATCAAACAATACAGACAGCACATCTAAACAATTTGACCATATTTATGTAGTGAGTGCTTCTGATATACAAGCGCATTTGGTAGATCCCACTCAATCTACGTCCGATATTCTAAATTGGCCTGGAAATGGGGACACTACTTTAGGACAGCCATGGCAATTGGCTCCATTCATGGATATCAATAGCAATGGTATTTATGAACCTATTGCGGGAGATTATCCTAAAATTAAAGGAGATATAGCAGCCTATTGCATTTATAACGATTTTAAAATTCATACTGAAACGGGTGGGACACCTTTGAATATTGATGTTCATCAAATGTTCTATCAAGAGAAAGAGGGCACAGGATTTAGCTTGTTTGAAGAAGTCAATCTAGCCTATTTCAAGATTGTAAATAGATCTGACAATAACTACAGGGATCTCCGTTTTGGAATATTTACTGATTTTGATATAGGGTCTTTTGTAGACGACTTTGTGGCCTGTGATACAGTACAAAGAATGGGATATGCTTTTAATGGTGATGATTTTGATGAAGGGGTTCATGGTTATGGAGAGAATCCTCCTGCTCAATCCGTTGTATTCTTAAATTCACCATTGGGGGCGGTTTCTTACTGGAATAATAATGCCAACCCAATAAATGGCAATCCAACTCAAGCAATACACTTTTACAATTTGCTAAGCGGATTGTGGAATACCGGGCATTCAAGAGACCATATAATTGGCCAAGATACTTTTGATGGAAGATTCATGTTTTGTGGTGATCCTGTTACCGGTCTTGGTTGGACAGAAACCAATAATTTAAATCTACCTGCAGATAGGAGATTGCTCACTGCTGCTGAGCCCACCTCGCTTAAAGCTGGTGAATCTCTATGCTTCGATATAGCTTTTGTATATGGAAGAACAAAATTTGGAGGTGCATTGGGGTCAATCTCGGTTATGAAAAGCATTGCAGCACAGGTTCAACAAGCGTATAATCTTGATTATGAAGGATGGCAATCCTTTGGATGCGCAGCGGGGAATCAAATGCTATCTATACCTCGTATCCCAGAATCAGAATTAGAGGCAATCTATCCCAACCCAACGGCGGGAC
The DNA here is from genome assembly GCA_049115575.1 of Bacteroidia bacterium. Lineage (GTDB taxonomy): Bacteria > Bacteroidota > Bacteroidia > NS11-12g > UBA9320 > JAHEKB01. The sequence continues at coordinate 385,080 of JAGDZU010000001.1, forward strand.
TTGTCCATTTTTCTTTGCCAGTAAACGGGCGCCTTTTTAATGCCACGGGAGTAGCGGTGATGCACATAGAAGAAGTTAGGTCTATTGATTTGTCTGAAATGGCAAGTGGTATTTATTATCTGAGAACTGAGAAAGGGAGTTTTCGTATAGTCAAACTCTGAGTAAGATGAACGAATATTTTAAACTCTAGTAAATATTAAATAATCACTATGTTCTCATTACTCACAAAACCTGCTTCATCAAGAATTTGAATATGGTAACAACCAGCGGGAAGATGTTGAAGATTTAAGGTCAATTGTTTAGTGCTCATTTCTTCTGAGTGTTGAACTATTTTTCCAAACATATCGCTAATAAGTATTTCCTTTATGGCCCCAGAGGCATTAATGATTAAGATTCCTTCACTTGGATTTGGATAGATGTTAAATTCATTTGAATTCTCGATTTGGCCAATGCCAGCAATGTCGTTGCAATTGTAGGTGACATAGTTAGATTCCCAGCCAGTGAGAGTGAAGCCCATCAGTTTCCCGTCTAGGCTACTTGCATCATCATCTACCTTAGTAATGGAGGTGTTATTTGAGCCTGGACTCCCTTCATTCATATGATATAAAACAATTAATCCTGTTTCATTTCCAGTTAATTCTGCATTTATATTATTCAGAATTTCAGATTTAGTCCTTGCATGGTCCCATAACCTAAAATCTCTCATATTTCCTCTATAGAAGTCTGAGTTGACTGTGCCGCCATAATCCCAATCTTGACCAATGCTGTATTTATCAGAAGCTGACAATTGATAATCCGCTGTATGTGATTCAATAAGCACGCCATCTATATACAAAGTGCCTTTACTCCCTAATTTGCTGTAAGCGATATGATGACAAACATTATCTCCAACGCTAACTGAACTGATGATATCGAACTTGCTGCCACCTGAATTGTCATCATATATAATCACATTTCCTGTGTTTCCCGTAGTGCCTCCAAACACAATCAAAAAACGATTGTCACCTACAATCCGATTAGCTGCGAAAAAAGTCGTCCTCAACATAGATTGGCTGTCTTGATCGGCTTGCATCCAAAATTCTAAGGTAAAGTCGTCTAGTCCAGAAATGGTGTCTGCGATGTTGTCTATTTGAATGTAGTCCTTGGTTCCATCAAAGTGCAACAAACCTTTTGAAGAGGTTTGTGCGTGAACTGAGGCAAAAAGAACAAGTAAAATGGAAAGAATTTGTGTTCTACAATTTGATAATAGAGGCATGGTATAAATATAGAAACAAACCATTGGAAGTGCTTGGTTTTATGAAACATATGAATAATTACTGACAAACTGGTACTGGACCGGAGTTTAAAATATTTCGTACTTTTAACCATGATTTACCCCAAATTTATTGCTCTTGTAATGTCTTTATTAGTTGTTTTTCCTTCATACGGACAACATACTAAAGTTAAAGATAGAGCAATGCACTATATTCTTAGTCGACCTGCTCAACCAGATTTTAATATTGCTAGAGCCTATTATCAGGCCTATGAACAATTACAATCTGAAGATGATATCAAATCAAAAAAATCAAACACTTGGACTCCAATTGGCCCTATGGGTAATGACACATTATGGGGAATTGGAAGATTGAATGATTTACAGATTCACCCCACAGATACTAATATTTGGTTTGCTTGTTATGGAAAAGGAGGAGTATGGAAATCCATCAATGCAGGTGAGAATTGGACTCCATTGTATAACGGACTTCCTTTTCTCAATTCTACACAATTGGCGATTAACCCAAATAATCCCAATGAGATGTATGTCTTAACTGGAGACGTTGCCTTATTTGAATGGAATTATTATGCAGGGGATAAAAATCACCATTATGCGCAGGGAGTTTATAAAACCACGGATGGAGGACAAAATTGGGTCCCAACGGGAATGTCTTTTCAAGACCAGAGTTTTAAAGGAGATATCCTATCAGACATAAGAATTCATCCGTCCAATTCTTCTCAATTGGTTGTAGTTGGGAAAAATGGAATTTATACCAGCTCTGATGCTGGAGATAGTTGGAGTAAGAAGTTTTCAGGTCAATTCAGAAGTTTAGAAATCAATCCTATGGAGCCAAATACGCTTTTGGCAACGGGTTACTATTCTCATTTTCATAAGGAGGGTAAAATGCAAGTGTTAAAGAGCTATGATTTTGGTGAAACATGGACCCAGGTGCATGCTAACCTGCCTGAAACCAATCTTGTAGTTAGGGTTGAGCTAGCTTATGCGCCGTCTGACACCAATTTGGTCTATATGATAGCTACAGATACTACTCATGGATATTATGCAACTTATAGATCAACCAATGCAGGAGATAGTTTTAAAATGGTCAATTCCTTAATGCAAGATTCATTAAACATATTAGGCTGGAATTTTAAATTGGATACCGGCGGCCAAGGTTACTATGATTTAACTATTTGTGTAGACAGGTATAATTCACAAAAATTCTGGGTAGGTGGAATCAATGTATGGGAAAGTGCTGATGGAGGAGAGAACTTTCTACCTGTGAGTAGATGGGCTTCCAAGTATAACAACGTTAATGCCTTGCATGCAGATATACACCTGATTAAGCAGCACCCTACGAACAAGTCTGTTTTTGTGTGCCATGATGGAGGTCTGTCTAGAACATTTAATATTTCATCTGTAAGCATTGCTTCTGCCAATGCAAACCAAATGCAAACTAAATGGACTGATTATACCAAAGGTTTGAATGTAACGGAATTCTATAGATTAAGTGTGAATAGCTTAGATACGAGTCATGTCATGGCGGGTGCTCAAGACAATTCTTCAGTATTTAGAGACCAGTCAGGCTTCATTAACATTTCCGGTGGCGATGGTATGGAAAGTTTGTTCTTAGATGAATACTCTAGAAGAGTTTCATCTTCACAGAATGGAAATTTTAGGATTTTTGATGCCAGCAGTGGGAAGTATGTCATTCTGTGGTATCATAATCCGCCTTCAGGAGAGATTGGCGCATGGGTAACTCCGGTGTCTGCCATCGGAGGGGATATCGTTTTTGGCTATTCTAATGTCTATAGCGCATACACAGGAACGGCTGCCTTAGAGAAAATGAGCAATTTTCAAGCTGAAGCCGGTCAAAAGACACCAAAGCTAACTAGAAGTATGGTCACAGACCCGTTTGTTCACAGCATATATTTGGGTAAGTATCCTTATACTAACGAGCAAAAAACGGCGTATTTGGATAGTAGTAAATCTGAATTGTGGGTATCATTTTCACCAAATGTATGGACGGATATTACAGCTGGTTTACCTGAGCCGTTTTTTCCTGCTGCCTTAGAGATAAATCACAGTAATAATCAAGAAGCTTGGGTAGTTTGTGCAGGCTATTTCAGTGGAAATAAGGTTTTTCATACTTTAAATGGCGGTCAAAGCTGGGAGAATATTAGTTATAACTTACCCAATGTTAATATAAATGGAATTCGATTGCAGCAAGACCAAACTGCTAACTTGTATTTGTGTACAGATATTGGAGTGTTTTACCTCAGTAGGTGGGAAGACAAGTGGAAGTATTACTCTATAGGTTTGCCCAAGGTTGAAATTAATGAATTGGAAATTCAGTATGAAGCTAAAATGCTACGAGCAGCCACATTTGGAAGAGGTTTATGGGAAGTACCATTGGTTGACCAATTAGCCACTAAAGTAGCTGAGCAAGATTTGATACATTCTAAGTTATCACCTAACCCAACAAATGATGTAGTCCTTTTTGAGTGCAGTCAAAATGTGAGGCAATCAGATTTTAAAATTATTGATATAACTGGAAGAGAAATGGATTTAAAGAGCAATCAACTTTCTTCATTTTCTCATAGTATAGACGTTTCAGCTTATCCTGCAGGGCAATACTTCTTGATAGTTTATGTTAATGGAAATAGGTTAGTAGAGAAGTTTCAAAAGTATTGAGGGCACAGGATTAGCTCGCTTCATAGTTTTATACGTCGTAATAGCACTGCAGACTAGTGCAAAAATGACTCTTTACTAAATCTTTATATTTGGGAAAATCTCGTTATGAAAAATGCATATAAACTAGTGCTACTATTAGCAGTCACAGTTGCAATTTCAACAAGCTGCAAAGACAAAGTTGAAGACCCGGGTCCCGAAGACAATTTTGAAGTTGGAGATAATCATTTTGTTTGGGATGGCAAGACATTTGATTTGGCATTATTTAAATGGAGAAGTGAATCCTATAATTCAAATACAAGTCTTTACAAATTCGATTTTGTATTGAATGATGCAGACGAGAATCATGAATTATATTTTGAAGATATATTTACAGCAGACTCTCCATATAATGGAAGCTTTAGTTATGTGTCTTCTGCGGATGAATCGGGTGAATTTGATTGGTTTGGACTAGATATTAATCAAACTGGCAATACTAATGACAGTGTGTTCCATTCTAGTAATTCCAAATGGATTAGCGGTGCTGTGAATATTAAAACTGATCATGGCTATAAGATTTTTGAATTTAGCATGATCTATGAAGATGCAAGAGAGTTGAATGGCTATTATGCCTTGAAACTTTAGATTTCATTAGTTCTTCAGATCATTCTTTACTTTCCAGTCTATGCCGTGCAGTGGCCTACGCTGACCGAAACTTTGTGGAGGTTAGAATCAAAGCCTTGACCGCCTGATGGCGTTCATTGGTCTTTAATTATTTGCTGGATTACCTCGCTTCATACTTCAGCTTCGGTGTTCCAGTCTATGCCGTGAAGGGAATCAAAGTCCTCCTGCCTTCGGCAGCAATAGTACTTCTCCTTTGGAAAATGCTCAAGTGAGCTTGGCTATTTTCCAAAGAAAAAGTCCTGCAGCATACGCTGTAGGACTTTGATCATCAAGTGCCCACGACTGGATTCGAACCAGCACACCACTTAAGGCACCACCCCCTCAAGGTGGCGTGTCTACCAATTTCACCACATGGGCATTAAGGAGGCTGCAAATTAAATTCAATTGAGTAAAACATAATTGAAAAAGTAAAATCAATTTGTAGATTGCCAGCATGAAAAAGAAATACCTTAAGTCTTCCGGAAAGATCTTGTTGTTTAGCGTGTTTTGTTTATCTGCTCTCTTTATACTTCCCAATTGTGGGGATTTAGAAGAAGATGAAGATCCTGATCCTGAGGAGGAATTTGATGGATGTGTATCCGACAAAATTGAAGTTACGCATACCATAGGAGGGAGTCCTTGCCCTCAAGTTGCAGGTCATATAAATGTAGATGTAAATAGAGGTTGTGAGAATGCAGATTCCGTGGCTATTAAGAACAATCACAATGGGTTAACTGTGTTTTTTGATAACAATCAAACTTCCATGACTCTGCCTGAAGATGGCTTTGCACAAGCAGAAGTTAAGTTCACCTGTGCCGTAGCTACTAGCTTTACTCATACCTATACCGTTTGTTTGTTTGCAAATGGAGTAGAAATTAAAAGAGAGGATGTGGTGGTCACAGTGACTGTTAAATCCTAAGCCAAACGGTTAATTGCCCGTTTTTATCCAAACTTATAAATAGTACTAAAAGACTAAGCACTAAAAGGCATATTTTCGCGTGCTTTAATTTATGGGAACCGTAATAATGATAGCGCAGTTGATATTGGCATTAGCCATCTTAGTATCACTGCACGAATGGGGGCATTACATTGCCGCAAGAAGCTTTGGAATCAGAGTAGAGAAGTTCTTTATTTTCTTTGATGCATGGGGTATTAAACTCTTTAGCAAGAAAGTGAATGATACCGAATGGGGTATTGGATGGTTGCCTTTAGGAGGCTATGTAAAAATAGCAGGAATGATAGACGAAAGTCTTGATAAAGAGCAACTTAAAACGGAACCTAAAGAAGATGAGTTCAGAGGTAAGCCAGCCTGGCAGCGCTTAATTGTGATGTTAGGTGGAGTTACGGTGAACTTTGTTTTAGGTATACTCATTTTCTCCATGATGCTGTTTTATTTTGGAGACAAATACCTGCCAAATTCTGCTGTTGTAGATGGCAACGGAATTATGGTAACCGAAATTGGTGCTCAAACTGGTTTGCAATCTGGTGACCGTATTACTAAAGTGAATGGCAATGAAGTCTTGAAATTTAGAGATTTAAGAGATCCGGCTTATTTATTGGCAGATGAGCTCAATTATGAAGTGCTTAGAGATGGTGAGACATTAAACATTCCCATTGACGACAGTATTAGAAAGCAATTGCTTGAAAGCAAAGGACAACCCTTGTTTGAATACCGTTTTAGTCCATATGTAGGTCAGGTTGTTAAAAAGAGCAATGCTCATCAAGCCGGTCTAAAAGTGAAGGATAGAATTACCGCTGTTGCAGGAACAGAAATACAGTTTTTTGATGAACTTAAACCCATTCTACAAGAGCATAAGGAGAAGTCTGTAGCTATGCAAATAGATAGAGACGGTGAAACTATCAATCTAGATGTAATGGTAGACTCTAATGGAACTATTGGTTTCAGACCTACCGATCAAATGGATTATTTAGATCAACAAGACACTGTTTATTATAACTTCTTTGCTTCTTTCCCAGAGGGAACTAAAAGAGGTATTAATACGCTGGCCATTCAAATTAAGGCATTTGGTCAAATGTTCAGCGGTAAGATAGACCCTACCAAGTCTGTGATGGGACCAATTCAAATGACCAAGCTATTTGGTGCTGTATGGGACTGGGAACGTTTCTGGCAAATCACAGGGCTATTGTCATTGATTTTGGCATTTATGAATCTATTACCAATTCCAGCATTAGATGGAGGGCATGTATTATTCCTTTTAGTTGAAATGGCGATAGGTAGAGCACTTCCTGAAAAATTCATGTACGTAATGCAAGTAATAGGTATGATTATCCTATTTGGCTTAATGGCATTTATTTTTGGAGTAGATATCCTCAGCTTCTTTAAATAAGATGGACAATTTTTTTGAATTCTTTGATTTTCCTGTTCAGTTTGAATTGGATGAGAATGCCTTGCGCATTGCTTATTTAAAGAACTCTAAGAACTTTCACCCAGATTATCACGTTCAGGACCCAGACAAGCATGAAGAGGCTTTACGCATCACTAGTATCAACAATAAGGCATATAAGACATTATTAGATGAGCAAAGTCGTATACAACACATACTTGATCTTTATAATGTTAGCACAGAAGGAGTGAAGCTTCCCCCAGATTTTCTTATGGAAATGATGGAGATTAACGAAGAGCTTATGGACGCCAAGATGGATGATAATCAAGAGCTTGTTTCTGGCATTCAAAAGCGAGCGGAGATTATGAAGCAAGAAATGCACTCAAAACTCTTAAACGCTCTTACACAATTCGATGACAGCCCTCAAGAGGATAAAGCAAACTCATTGGAGCTAGTGAAGGATTTGTTCTTGAAAATGAAGTATATGAAGAGGTTGGAGGAGAATCTTAATTCATAGGTCATCAGAGAACGGTCATCAGTCGGCGGAAAACCGTGATCAGGATACGGGAACCATTTCGTAAATGATAAATATTCTCTTCATTGCCAGAGGGGCTAGATACTTTTTACCGCAAAAAGTATCTAAAAGCTCGAGGCGCATTCCTCTCGCTTATTCACTGTGCAAGAACTAAGTGCGGCCGAGTGATTTCCACCTGTCACTTCTCGGTCTTACTAAGTTCTTGCTTTGTTCATTGCGCTCACAGAACGCATGCCTCCTTTTGTTAAAACGTCACGTCTTTCAGCAAAAATAAAAGACGGGTAATTAAGAAAGTATAATGGTGATTAAAGAATAGTATTTATAGGTGAACCTCTCAAACAATGAAGAGGAATAATATCTAAATTATATTAATGATAATATGCTAAACTAAATTCAACAGAAATGATATTTTTGCCGTCCAATTCACAAGATGCCCAGGTGGCGGAATTGGTAGACGCGTTGGTCTCAAACACCAATGACTTCGGTCGTGCCGGTTCGACCCCGGCCCTGGGTACATAGCAAAATTATAAGTCCTTGTAAACTAATAGGTTGCAAGGACTTTATTGTTTATAGGGGTCGATATAGGGGGTGATTTATCTTTCAGACGAACTTAAAGATATAGACCCATCGGGATTTCGAATAAATTGAATATTGTATCGTGGGAATATTCCTCCATATTCCATAATCGTACTAATTTCTTTTTCTTCATTGACATATTGCATAGCTTTGGTCAATGGCCAAATGGTAGTTTCTAAAGATAAGTCTACATCAAACCATAAATGTTCTAGTTGAAGCTCGATGTTTTCTATTTCCATAAATAAGTTTTGTTCCTGGTTACTTGATTTCCATTCAAGTTTTATTCTTGACGTACCATTTAGATCCAAGTCTTTTTGGTGATCTTGAATTACATATTGTGCTCTGAGAGTATAAAATATGTTTGAAGGGCTTATTTTGTTTTCTTGAACTTTGTCATAGAATATTTTTTTGCCCCATTCTAGCTCAACTATCGACTTGTCTGGATATTGTTCATCTTCTTTTTTGAAGTATTTGATTCCTGATGAAATAAACTTGAAATCAGCGTCAAATTTTGTAATATATGGCATATGCCACCATGCCTCAACTGTTTTAAGGTCAATCTCTCCAAATGTTCTTGTTTCAATGTGGTTTCTTTTAGCTTTAGCAAGCGCTCCTTTTGTAAAGCCCCCAGTAGAGACTGCTATAACTTTGTCAACATCCAAATCATTATATTTAGATATAATTGCTTCAATCCATTCAACACCTTGTTTACTTTTGCGGTCTCTACATTCAAATGCCACAGTGTTAGTGATTGTTCCATGGTCCACTGATACTAAAATATCTATTTCGCGTTGTCCTCCGGTTGATTTGTCGATTAGATATTTTGGAGAACTTATATTTAGTGAGTTTGTTCCAGCTGATTTTTCAAGTTTTTCGATTAGTTTTTCAAAATTTCTTCCTTGTCTAGCCATTTCATTTCTTGAAGTAGAAGATTCTTGATTTCAAGATAATCCTTAACTTATTGTTTTGCAAATAAACTATTAGAATGAGTGGTCTGGTCCAGTTCTAAGAAAAGATTCGTCTACTAAATGATTTTCTCCAAAATCATGCTCGATTACATATATACCGGCTTTGACTATATCACGGAATAGTTCCTCTGCAACTAAGATGATTCTATTGCTTGATGTTTTCGATAAATGTTCTGATCCATTTTTAATTTCCGATAAGATGAAGTGTTTTGGATGTAAAGTATGTGCAAATCCATCTCTAAGGTCTTTCAAGGGAATGTCACCATATCTACGGTCAATAGCTTCGAGGAGTTGAACCCCCTTTTTAAATGCTTTCGCTGGTTTAATCTTGTGCCAGTCTTCGGTAACGAGAAAACACTTACCAAGAAACTCAATTGAAATCGACATAAAACCGAATGATAGGTATGGATGTCTTGTGACTATGTCATATTGTTCATTTATAATTACGTTTTGGATAAATTCTCTCGGTGTCATGTTCTAAATTGTCTATAAATTCGATTTCAAGTACTAATAACCCTGCAATTTATATTACATTTAAGATTTTCTTGTTTTCATCTCTTAACCGATTATAAAGCCTCATTGTCTCCCTATCAATTGGCACTAGGTTTATGCTACAATACTCATGCTCGATTTCCTTAATCTCTTTTCCTTTTAATCTTTTCAGTTCATCTAGAAACTTAGGACTTGAATAAAAATCCGTGTATAGCATGGAAACTCCTTTGCTACAGTTCCAAACTTGACAATTAAAACTTCCTTGATTCTTGGTAATGTACTTTGTTAAGTATGTTGCTATTCGTTTTGGGTTCTTTGTTGCAACTCGCCTTACATCAAATGCAGATGAGGGCTTAAAGTTTTGTTCTCTAGGTTGAATTTCATTTTTTGCTTGAAGTTGAATCCAGTACTCCCAAGTCTTTGGAAGTTTAAAATATTTGTTAGTTAGAAGATGAAAATGAATATTTCCTTTAAATGTTTCATTCTTTGTTTGCCGCTCAGCTACCCATAAATATTCAAATCCAGGTTTGGTCTTTTTCATGTTGTCTAAAAATTTTCTTAGAATAATAATTGCTTTCTGGTCTGCGACTTTGTTTACAAATGTGAGCGTTACAAAAGTCATAGTAGGAAACACCTGACAAAAAGCAATAGCTTTCTTTCTTACTTTCGACTTTGTTCTCTTCGACATTGAACGCTCAACCAAAGCAGAGTTTGGTTTCTTTTTTGGATAGGGTTTACTCTTGCTAATTTTTCTATCTAAGGATGAACCACTAAAAATCGACTTATCAGGATCTAGTTTTCTTTTTTGAACCGAGCCTAAAACTATGCTAACACCGTAACTATTTTTAACTATCATATTTTCTGAATCGTTGCACTATTATAAATACCATTAATGAAGGTCATTGAAGGTTAATTTTTGAAGGTTAGTAGTAGTTTAGTGTATGAATTTTGGAATTTCATGATGTGGTCTAAACTGTTTTAGAAATTCACCTGATTTGCGATCATAGACATTCATATGCTTCCATGTTGGAAAGCTATTGGTCAAGGATTCAGCTGCACTTTTAATGCTATAGACATAAGTCCATTTTAAGGGATTTCTTTTTGGGAAGAAAACGACTATTGAATATCGGTTATAAGGATTAGACATTTGAACCTCCTTTCTTGAATCTTCTGTCTTTGAGTGATTCTTGGATGTCTTCCCAAGAGTACCGAATTGAATTGCCAATTCTTTTGGCTTTGATGTAGCCGTTCTTGCTGTAATGATGTAGAGTAGGCAAGGAAATCTGTAAAAGATCAGCAGTTTCCTTTCTGCTATAAAGCTTATTTTGACTTACTTCATTTTCTTTTTCTGGCTTGAAGTTGTCCAGGGCTTTTTCAATTTGCACTCTGAGTGCGTTTGAAAGCTCTTCTTGTGTCATGAATATCATTTTCATAATCACAAAGCTGAATCAAGGAAATTCCTGTAGGGGGTGGTTAGGGTATTACAACTTTTTAGTTTTTATTCTATCTATCTCATTCCTAACTCTTTGTATATGACTTTTATCATCTAGCTTTTCAAGTGTTTTTAGAATTTTATCAAGATACTTCATGTTGTCAACTTGTTCTGACATAATTAAATCTTTTGAGTTATCGTCTGACAATGCACTCCTAATACTATTAGAACTACTATTTAAAAGAATCGATAATAATTGCGCAGAATCAACATTGGAATTATTGCTTAGAAGCGGTTGTAGTACTCCAAGAAAGTCCAATAATGCCAATTGAACCTTGATAGGTGTGTCCTTTTGGCGTTTGTTGATGTTTCTTTCATGGTCTAGTAATTGTTCTAGATATAACAAATATTGTGCGTAAACCATTCCATTGTAGAAATAACCAAGATATTCAATGTCCCATACTCCACCATCTGGAAGTAGTAACTCTTTATTTTTAATGTAGCTTTTGAAACTTAGATATTGAGCTACTAATTCAGGTTGTCGGTTTCTTAATGCATAGTTTTTAGTTTTTAAATCACTTTTTGGCTTAACGTCTTGATTTAGTTCTTTTATTTCCAATAAAATGAAGTCTTCAAAATCTATACAATTGCTGGATCTAGCCTTAAATGATCTTTTCAGTTTGTCTAAATCTAAAATTGGACTTGCGTCTTTCCCAAAACGATTTTTTGTAGCTTCAGTAATTAATTCAACATAAGCATCTAAATTCCTTTTATTCAGAAATCCGATTTCTTTTGGATCTTTAGTTGCTATTCGAAACCATTTAACTATGTCATAATTACAAAATGACCAAAAGCAATAGTCAACTTTAAAAGTGTTTTGCCAAAAACTCAGTTTTTCACCAATCGTCTTGAGATTTAAGAATTTGTTTTTGAATTGGCGTGTATATGACTCATCAATCTTAATTGTAATTTTATGAGATCCGTCAGAAAGAAATTGTATTGATACCCACTCATTTAAATCAATAACATTTTCCATTAGCAGTATTGCAAACTAGATTAGTTACTTTTTCTAGATTTCTTTCTGAAATGGAAAAATAGTATAATGAACAAGCCTGAAAAAATCAACATCACTATGAAAAATAACCACAAATAGAGAGTACGATCTTCAACCGATAACAATGCACCTGTAGCACCTGAGGTTATTGAAAGACTGAACTCAAAAAGCGTTCTAAATATATTACTAGTTTCATAAATGTCTTCACGGACTAACCTAACATTTATTTCATCAGGACCTTTGACCACTGCCGGTATGTTAAAGTTCGCCATCTTTAACCTCCTCTCCCAGATACAATGAAACCGTAACGCTGAATAATGATGAATCGTACAATGGTGCTATCATATAAGTCATCAATAGTTTCCGGTTATAAATTGATCCAATTTCCCATGGTGCCGTAGTATGTCTTGGTTCATGGTAATTTGTAAACTTAATTAGAGCAGTTTGTTCATTGATATCTTCACCTGATTCACGGGTCTCTTTATTTACATTATCCGAAATAAATTCAAAGATTAATTGAAGATCTTGTTCGTCATTCTCAATTTGAAATAGTGTTCTTCCTTCATGGGAAGTAACAAAGTGTTTTGACCAAATTAAATTGTTAGGGCCAGAGTCTACTTTTACTTCTATTCTTTTATTCATTTGTCTTGCTATTTAAAAAACTCATGATTCAAAAGCCTTTCAGCGTTCTCTTCATTACTTATCCGAATATACTTCAAAAATGCCTTTTCAGTTTTATGCCCTGTAATCTTCATAATGGAGATAGTTGGAATCTCATTTAAGTAAGCATTAGTTGCAAAACTTCTTCTAGCGGTATGAGTAGTTACCAATTCAAACTTGGAAAATGATTCCTGGACTTTTACTCCACCTTTAGTCATACTTGAAATAGTCTTTTCATTTATACCCGCTAATTCAACGAACTCTTTGATATGGTCATTGAGTTTTTGATTACTAATCTTGGTAGGTAGGATTCCTTCATATTTATCAAATAATGATTTAACAAAAGGGTGGACTGGAATATTCACTATTTCGCCCGTCTTTTCAGTCTTGATGCGGATTAAACGATTATCCTTTATAAAGTTCTTGTCTTCTAGGTTCTGTAAGTCTGAAAATCTAAGACCAGTAAAACACCCAATAATGAATAGATCTCTTGCTTTTTCTAGCCGAGGTGATTTGGACAGATCAAGACTATAAATTGTTTTCAGCTCAGTTTGATTGAGATAGACGGCATCTGTAGTTTCATCTAAAACCTTGAATTTTCTGTTTTTATATTCAAGGTTAGTATGATATCCTCTATCAAATGCTTCATTCATAAACACCTTGACATTTTTAATGATTGTGCCCACATAATTGGCTGAATAGTTTTGATCTTGCAGATAGTTTAGAAATGTGTTGTAGAAGTCTATATTAATATCTGCATAGTCTAGTTTGGTATTGTACACTTCCTCAAAGCTTTTAAGCTTACCCAAAGCCAGCTTATAGTTCTTGACAGTCTGTGGCTTTCTTGAAGTGGTTTCAATCAACTGTTGAGCAAATACCAATAAACTAGGAGAGGAGTTGTCTGTAATTCCTCTTAAAGAACTTTTAAGTGTTCGCTTAATGGTTTCTAAGCTAGGATTTTCATTCTCGTTTTTGAGTTTATACAAAGCAGATTGACAATTATTCATTTTGCTATCAAGCAAACTGCTTAACTCTGTGAGTGCTAAATTTCCTCTGGTTATTCTTGGTCTTTGCGTTTTTGGATTCCAGTCGTTAGCATTGATTTGTTCTCCGGTTGAAAGTTTTATCCTTTTTGACTTACTTCTAAACATCAAGTAAACTAAAGTTTTGTGGTTAGATCTGTCCTTTAGAATGAATGAGAGTTTAGCCATATAACTATAGAATTATGCAATTGTTTACATGAATTGATAAAGGCTCAAATGAATAGTATAAATCTCCTCTTACCTTGACAGACTGATTTGCCAATAAATCTTTGGCTGAATCACTGTCTTGTAAATAGAGTATAAATTTCCTTAACCTACCAGCATAAGTTAACTCAGTCTCCAAGTAAAATTCTCTTTCACTAACTTGGGCTTGAGTAATTCTGTGGATCAATATTTCAGCTTCAAAGTTCTTTTTGCTCCTATACTTTGTAACTAATCTTCTGTACCAAGATATTTTTAATAGGGGGCGATATGGGGGGCGATTTTTCGTTATCAAAGCTTATTATTCTTTCTTAGAAAAACTAATAGTTGTTTATAACTCTTTGATTTAGAGTGAAATTAGATTAAGACCGATAAAATGCGATTAAATATATTTACGCCCGGCCCTGGGTACAGATAAGCAGGACACATGTCCTGCTTTTTTTATGCACAAAAAAAGCCCAGTTTCTCAACCGGGCTTTAGGTAATAGTTTTATTAGTACTCTTATTCTGCTGCTTTCTCTGTTTTCTTAGCAGCTGGTTTTTTAGTCGTTTTTTTGGCAGGTGCTTTCTTTGCTTTAGGAGCCTCTTTTGCTTTAGTAGCTTTTTCTTCCTTAGGCGCTTCTTCCGTCTTAGCTTTTGCTTTTGTCTCTTTAGCAGGAGCTTCTTTTGCGGCTTCTTTCTTAGGGGCCTTTTTATTGGCTTCCATTTCCTTAATAACGTCTGCTACATCACCTACTATAATACCAGACTCTGACTTGAATTCAGACTCCACAGTGATTTTGCTTTTTAGACGTTTTATAGTAGCTACTCTAACTTTCGCTACTGTCTTGTTTTTTCTTCCTTTTCGTTCTAACCTTGTAACAGCCATTGCTAAAAATTTTTGCAAAACTAAGCTTTTTAGTAACAAAAAGAAGCGCTGGAAAAAGTTTATATATGATTAAAAAACATCTGTCTGAAGACATTCCTGAATTTCTTTATAATCACGACACTAATGAGCCTTTTAGCCATTGTAAGATGTGTGGTTTTCCTCTAGAAGATAAAGAGGCATATGCCATTGAAAAGGTATTTAAACAAAACAAGAAGTTAGGCATTCGCGAGATTGTATATGAGTATGCTATTTGTATGGATTGTGCGGGAGGAGTTCAAGATGAAATTTCCGAGGAATCCATGCAAAGTTTAAAAGCGCTTTATGACGAATTCGGCTTACAAATGTTCATGAAGTTAGAATATCTACATTCCACAGAAAAATACAATATTGAAAGTTGGACAGAGAAATGCAGCTTCACAGGCAAAGATCTAAATACCTGCTCTGAATTCTCTGTTAGCGCAATAGTAGAAGGAGGGAAGCTGGTTTACGAACATGCCCCAATAGCTGTTAGTGACGACTTTATGGAATTGATGCAAGAGCGGCTCTCTAAGAAGACCAGAGACTATTTCGATGGCTTTAAAGATGAATTCTTCGATCTACCACCTGAACTGAAAGACTTGATCAATGGCCCAACAGTTGGGATAATTTAGGTTCTACATGTGATGTCCTTATGCCAAGATATGGATCTTGTGGATTTGGAACTTGGTTCTTAATCAAAGGTTCCGATTACCCGCACACTCCCAAATAATTGGTTCTTGTGATTTTGTTTCTTGGTTCTTAACCAATGGTTCCCACTCTCTGTTAACTGTTCACCCATAAAAAAGGGGCTACTCAAACGAGTGCCCCTTTTTTTTAATATATTTTTAATTACTCAGTAATAGAGATTTTCTTAGTAGTACTCACATTGCCAGCTTTAACAGTGTAAAGATATACACCTGTGCTCAAATCTGTGATTTCAAGATCAATGGTGTGAGAACCAGCAGCGTAAAAACCGTTAGCCACTTCTTTTACTTTATTTCCTAGAAGGTCATAAAGAGCTATTTCAACATTGTCGGCATTAACAAGACCAAAGTCTAATTTTAATACTTCCGACTTGCTAACTGGATTAGGATATACAGCTACTTTCATATTGCTATTCAAGTCATCAACACTTAATTGATTTGTATTGATATGCATAGCATAGTTTAAGTAACGGTCTGTGAAATAAGCATTACCAGGAATACTATTTTCCCATCCATTTAATGAACCACCATATCTCAACTCACTTCCAGTCCAGAAAGAGTTGTTATAGTAATCATCCTGTCTTACTTCTTGACCTTCGTTCAAGAACATAGAGTGACCGAAATAATTCAATCTCTTTGCAGGGGTAGAACCATCTCTAGTTTCCATAGTGTCTCCATATTGATAAGGCACCATAGTTTTAAATGCTATACTGAATCCACAAACTCTACTTCCGTCAAGTTGTGGGTCTGGACCAACATCTATAGGAGTTGGTAAATCAAGAATGATACCTCTAGAAGACCAACCTTGAGCATTTGGAAGAGGAGTTGAATCCGCATCCGTCAAAGGAATCTTAACCTCATATGCACTTGTACTACTTCCTAGCATGGAAGGAGTGAAGTCAGTTGGTTTTGCAAATATCTCGCCAGTGGTTATTGAACCATAAGACAAATCATCTGAAGTGAAAAATTGGAATATCAAAGTATCAACAATCTGAACATTACCAGCGCCAAAGTCAGCAGAGTCTATATAACGTACATATAGGTAAGGGAAGAATACAGAATCCACACTATATGCATTCCATCTTCTCAAACGAATACCATCGTCATATACTTCAAAGTTTACATCTGTTGGATCAAATACTGCTCCTACAGAGTGCCAGTTGTAGAAAAATGGCTCAGCACCTTGGCTACCATCTGGTACCCATTGTACAGTTGAATCTTCAAATAGGAAGCTAACGTAAGAATTAAAAGTTCCTCCGATAGTTCCTGCCGATTGTACTGGATATTTCCATCCGTTATACGCTGCCTTGTTCAAAGCGTTATCAGCTGTTGGTTGAGGTATTGCCCCATCATGCGTATAGGTAGGTTCATCAACTTTGATTTCTCCTCCTTGTGCAAATGCTGACCCAACAAACATGGCTACCGTACAAACAGCCATAGATAGTCTTAGTAATTTCATTTTCATTAGATGTTTTTTAAAATTTTGCCAAAAATAATTGATAATTCAAATTTACCATAAGTATCAGTACTTTATTGTCAGCGCGAGGTAAGCAATAGTTAGACAATGTCTCCGTCCATTGGTCTTATTAGGATTTCTTCTATGACTGTAGAATCTCCTAATTGATAAGCGGTCCAAATCAGTTGAGCAACGGAGTCTGGGTCTATAAATCTCTCCTTTGGTAAATCAGTTCCCTCCCATGAAGAAGTAAGTGTAGCACCAGGTAAAACAGCTGTAACAGATATTTTATCCGCTTTCAATTCTTCTCTAAGAACTTTAGTTAATCCCAATTGTGCGTATTTAGAAATGCAATAGGATCCTCCATCTAGATAAGGCATTATGCTTGCCGTTGAACAGATGTTAAAAATATAAGCTTTGCCAGATTTTCTAACGAGATGTATTAAGGCTCTTGTTACATTATAAGTGCTGGCAACATTGGTGTTCATTTGAGTCTCGAATACGCCATCTTCTTCAGATGTGATTTTCCCTGGTATGTAGGTGCCCACATTATTTATTAGAACATCTATGTGGTTTGCCTCTTGGCTTACCCACTCAGCAAAGCGCTTTACTTCGCTTTTATCACTTAAATCTGCCTGAAAGATTCTCAGATTGCTATGATCTGACTGCACTGCTTTACGAGCTGAAGTATAAACCGTAAACCCGTCTGCCAAGAATTTATTTACAAGAGATCTGCCAATTCCTCTAGTTCCACCTGTAATTACTGCTATTTTAAGTGCACTCATATTTGGACAAATGTATAACTATGCATCAATACTATTCCACATTTTGTAGAATGGGTTTTGGTGTAAAATTCCAACATCTATATTTACGGCCTCAATGAAATTGTTTGCACATTTCGGACGTTATCTGCTCTTTCTCAAGGGGATGTTCTCAAAACCTGAGAAGCTTGGGGTCTATGTAGACCGTACTCTCATAGAGATGAACAATATTGGTGTTGGGTCATTAACCATTGTAGCCATTATTGCCATTTTTCAAGGTGCTGTAACCACTTTGCAAATTGCATATCAACTAGTATCTCCTCTAATTGCTAACCCCGTAATTGGCTCTATAGTGAGTGACTCTTCTATGTTAGAGCTTGCGCCGACTATCACTTGTTTGGTGCTAGCCGGTAAAGTAGGTTCTCATATTGCCTCAGAGATTGGAACCATGAGAGTAAGTGAGCAAATCGATGCCTTAGAGGTGATGGGGATTAATTCAAGCAGTTATTTGGCACTTCCTAAAATTGTGGCCGGATTAATAATGATTCCAATCTTAGTGATAGTCTCCATATTCTTGAGTAATACAGGAGGAATTATTGCTGGTAAAGCGGCAGGCATATTAACTCCAGAAGAATATCTTCAAGGTGCAAGAGAATCATTTATCATGTTCAATCTAACTTTTGCTCTGATAAAGTCTTTTACATACGCTTTCATTATTACCTCCATTTCTAGCTACCAAGGTTATCATACCAAAGGAGGTGCATTGGAAGTTGGTTCAAGCAGTACCCAATCTGTGGTGTACAGTGCGGTTGCCATATTATTCGCAGATTATATATTAGCCCAAATGCTGTTGTGATAGAATTACAAAACATAAGAAAGACGTTCGACGATGAAAATTTTGAAGTGCTGAAAGGGATTTCTACTTCATTTGAGCCAGGTCGAATCAATTTGGTTATTGGCAGCAGTGGTCATGGTAAAAGTGTTTTAATGAAATGCATGGTTGGCTTAATTAAACCAACTGAAGGGCATATAATCTATGATGGCCGGGACTTTACAAATTTGGATCACAAGCAAATGAGAGAAGTGAGAAAGGATATAGGTATGCTTTTTCAGGGAACGGCTCTATTTGATTCTCTAACGGTAGAGGAGAATATTGGTTTCCCTCTTAAAATGTTTTCCAATATGAGTACAGCAGAAAGAAGAGATCGTGTTAATTTCTGTTTGGAGCAAGTCAATTTGGAGGGGATCAACCATAAATTTCCTGCTGAGATTAGCGGTGGGATGAAGAAAAGAGTGGGTATAGCACGCGCCATTTCATTAGACATTAAATATCTATTTTGTGACGAACCCAATTCAGGGCTTGACCCAGTAACGTCTAGAGTTATAGATGAGCTTATCAAGGGTATTACAGAAGAATTTAATATCACTACCATTATAAATACACACGATATGAAAACCGTATTTGATATAGGTGATCAGGTGGTGTTTATTTACGAAGGACACAAAGAATGGGAGGGTAATGTAGCTGGCATTAGAGCTCATGAAAATGAATTGCTCACCCGATTTATTAAGGCATCTTATATTGATTAATATGAAAAAAGCATTTGCAGTATTTGCGGTGATGGCTATGCTGTCATTCACCAATAACAAACATGAAGAGGGCATGTTTCCTCTCAGTTCACTGAGCAATCTTGAATTAAAGGCTGCAGGTTTGAAAATCGAACCCAAAGACATTTACAATACGGAAGGAAATAGTTTGGTAAATGCCCTTGTTAGATTAGGAGGCTGTACCGGATCTTTTATTTCTGATCAGGGATTGATCATTACCAATCATCATTGTGTATTTAGCAGTGTGGCAAGTTTAAGTACACCAGAGAATAACTATTTGGAGAATGGATTCTATGCTAAAACCAATGAGGAAGAGCTAAAAACTACACTGCCGTGTAAGATTACGCTATCCTTTGAAGATGTTTCTTCAGAAGTTTTAAAGGATGTCGCAGGCATTGACGATGCACTAGAACAAAAGAAGAAAATCAATGAAAATATAAAAGCATTGGTAGATTCGGAGAAAACAAAATCTCCTGATTTAACAATAGAAGTATCTGAAATGTTAGTGGGTAAGGTCTATACCTTATTCAGATACAAGGTGTTAAATGATGTTAGAATAGTTTATGTGCCACCTAAGAACATAGGCAAGTTTGGAGGAGAAACGGATAACTGGGAATGGCCTAGACATAATGCGGATTTCTCCATAGTTCGAGCTTATGAAAATGGTGTGCCATTCACTCCTGAAAAACATTTACAAGTTCATGCTCCTGGGACTAAAGAAGGTGATTTTACATTCATACTGGGATACCCAGGTAGAACGTACAGGAATCAACCAGCGGAGTTTCTAGAGTATCAAAACAACTATATACTTCCAATCATTTCAGATTGGTTTGACTTCAGAATTGATGCCATTAAGAATTTTGCTGGAAATGATGTAGCCAAACAATTAAAGTATAGTGGAACATTGGCCAGTTTAAGCAATGTCACCAAGAATTTCAAAGGTAAAATGCAAGGATTGCAAAGAACAGATGTAATTGCATCCACTTATGCAGAACAAGAGGCTTTGAAGCAATTTGCTGAATCAAACTCGGCATATAAGGAATACTTGCCATTATTTGACCAATCAAGTCAACTACATAAAAGGAAGTTTGAGTTAATCACAGACAATTTGTATTTCAGCCAGTTATACAGAAGCTCCAAACTTTTCGCTGCAGCCTATAACATATCAAATCAGCAGGCTAAAATGGAGAGCGAAGGAGTAAAGGCTTTCAAATCTTCGCTAGCAGAAAAGGAAGAGGAATTGGACAAGACATTCGGTCCCTATTTGCGATTGAATGATGAATTCAGCTTAGATTATAAGTTGATGACAGAATTGCTTTATAGATTATCTCAGAGTGAACTGCCAGAATTGAGAAATGCATTTGGAGATGAGTGGCTAAATAAAAGCAGTGTAGAGTTCAAAGAATTGCTAGATGCTAAGCTAAAGAAATCAAGATTAATGAATTTAGCTAAAAGCAGTGCTACTTATAAAAGAAGTAAAATAGCGTTTATTAAGGCCAAAGATCCTTTGGTAACATTAGCAGCAAGCCTAGGCCCAGTAGTTCAAGGTATGCAAACAGAAATGCAAAGTGTGAATGCACAAATAGATGCAATAATTCCAAGATTCAATGATCTTGAATTGGCCATGAACCCCAATTCATTTGTACCTGATGCAAATGGAACTCTCAGGTTTACTTATGGATACATAAAAGGGTATGAACCAGAAGATGCAGTAAAACTGAGTCCATTTACAACAGTAGAAGGAGTGCTAGAGAAAGCCGTGGGCAGTAGTAATCCTGATTACTTCCTTCAAGATGAGATCATAGACAAATTGAAAAAAATTGAACCAGCCGATGTTTTAAAACACCCAGAACAAAACTCTGTGGTGGTTGGACTATTGTATAATATGGATACCACTGGAGGAAACAGCGGAAGCCCAATAATGGATGCTTATGGTAGATTGGTTGGTGTGAACTTTGATAGAGCCTATACAGCCACAATTAATGATTATGCCTGGAACGAATCTTATAGCCGATCTATAGGAGTGGATATTCGTTATGTGCTCTACATTATGAAGTACTTTGGCAAAGCTGATGAGGCACTCGCCGAAATGAATGTGGAATTGTAGGTTTGAGGGGCAACTCTTGAACATATGTCAGCTTGAGTGAATCAGGAAGTATGAGTTTTCAACGAACATGTCAGTTCGAGTGAATCAGGAGGAACGACTGATTTGTATCGAGAACTATAATTGTTTTCATATCGACCCTTCAACCGATAATAACTGACCATTAATAACTAATAATTAATCATTGCCCAACTTGCCCTTGTATCCTCGCAAGAAATCTTCTATTCCCATGCGTTTCTTGCCTTGAAGTTGTACATCTTTTAGTATGACAAAACCGTCTTCGCATGCCACTTTTAAATAGTTTTTGGAATCGGATACTATAGTAGCTGGGGAATGTTTATGACTTATAAGCTCATAGTCCACCTCAAACACACGTAAACGCAAGCCGTTGAGTTGCATATGAGCTACAGGATAGGGGCATAAGCCACGTACAAAATTCCTGATTTGATTAGCTTTTTGGCTAAAGTCTATTTTGGTGTTTTCTGTAAAAAGCTTTGGTGCAGATATAATATTGTCTACTGTTTTTTGAGGCTGTTCCTTAAGATTACCAGCTATAATTCCATTGAGCGTTTTTACGGTTACTTGAGCGCCGAGATGCATGAGTTTGTCATGAAGACTACCAGCAGTATCATCGGAACTGATATCACAGCTTTCCTGAAGCAATATATCACCTGTGTCTATTTCATGTTTTAGTTTGAAAGTGGTAACACCTGTATGTTGTTCTCCATTAATAATAGCCCAATTAATAGGTGCAGCCCCTCTGTATTGAGGAAGGAGGGAAGCGTGCAGATTTAGAGTGCCCAATGGTGGCATATTCCAGACCACTTCTGGCAGCATTCTAAAAGCAATAACAATTTGTATGTCGGCTTTTAGATTGGCTAGTTCTTTTAGGAATTCTTCGTTTTTTAAGTTTTTGGGTTGAAGGAGAGGAATGTTCTTTTCTCTGGCATATTCTGCAACAGGAGTTCCTCTGAGTTTTAATCCTCTTCCAGCCGGTTTGTCCATAGCAGAAACAACACCAACTACATTAAATCCTTCTTCAACTATGGTTTCAAGATGAAATCTGGCAAATTCTGGATTGCCCAGGAATACTATGCGCAGATCTTTCTTTATCACTTGTGTATACGATCCAAGATTCTACTCCAACGAATTTTCTTAAGTCCAGATTTGTTTGGGTCCATACTCATCCAAATGAATAATGCTTTACCAACTATGTGATCCTCAGGAACAAAGCCCCAAAATCTAGAGTCTAATGAGCGGTGTCTATTATCACCAATCATGAAATAATAGTTCATTCTAAAGGTGTAACTAGTAATGACTTCATCATTTATTTTAAAAACTCCGTCTATATAGCTGAAGTCTTCATTACCCTCATATTCTCTAATGGCTCTTTCATAAATGAAATAGTTAGAACTATCCAGGACTATTTCATCTCCAGCCTTAGGCACATAAATGCTTCCAAAGTTGTCTACGTTCCAGTTGAAGGATTCATGACTTGGAAATACTTCAGGAAATTTGCCATTGCGTTGTATTAAAGGTTCTATGCTTTTTACATGAGGCATAGCTTCAAGCTTGTCTATATTTTCTCTGGTAGTATGTACTGTATAACCACCTTCCATTGAATTTGGCCCGCCCTCAGTGATACCCAACTCGCTAAAAGTTTTACTTGTTATAGATCTTGAAGTTAACAAGCTGTATGACATCTGACTTTTTTCTGGATTGTCTACAACTTCACCATTCACATAAATCACCCCATCTTTAACTTGGAATTTGTCTCCTGGTATTGCTAGACAACGCTTTATATAATTGTCTTTTTTGTCCACTGGCCTGCCCATTTCTTCAGCTGGGAAATTGAAGACTACCACATCATTGTTTTTAATCTTTTGAAAACCTGGTAATCTGTAGTATGGAAGTTTCAAAGCTTCAGAATAGGCTTTTCCTCCAACTATAGGCATGGTGTGGTGAACAAATGGAAAGGAGATAGGGGTCATAGGAACTCTGGCTCCATAATTTGCTTTGCTCACAAACAGGAAATCACCAACCAACAAAGACTTCTCCATGGACGAAGTTGGAATTTGATAGGCTTCTATAAAGAAAGATCTAATCAATGTCGCAGCTATTATTGCGAACATACCCGCATCTATCCATTCGCCACCGCCCATTGTTTTTCTTTTCTTATATCTGAACATATAGTATATCCAGATGGCTGCTTGCCAGAAGATGAAAAAGATGAGTGCGGGAATAATACCAGCTCCAGCCTTAGTAATCAAGACAAGAAACAGTATGAAGTTCAACACACTAAATATGATATAAAAGATTTTTGCCCTTTTACTTAATAGGGCCCAATTTGCTTGAAAGCGTTTTTTCATTTATCTATTTTAAATTCAGTAGGTCGTTCATCCCAAAGACTCCTTTTTTCCCATATAACCACTCTGCTGCTATGACTGCGCCTTTTGCAAAACCTTGGCGGTTAAAAGCATTATGGCTGAGTTTGATTTCATCTATCTCGCTTTTATAGCTAATTTCATGAAATCCGGGTACTTCGTTCTCGCGACTACTAGTTATATGCAAATCAAACGATGAGCTATCTGCTTGCTCACCTTTTAGTTGACCAACGTAATTCTTTTTTCTATCAAGGGAATCTATGATGCCCTCAGCTAAGGTAACAGCCGTACCACTCGGGTGGTCTTTTTTATGAATATGATGAGTTTCATTCATACTTACTTCGTATTCCTCAAAGGAATTCATTGTTGAAGCGAGCTGCTTATTAATATGAAAAAGGATATTAACTCCTATACTGAAGTTAGTTGCAGTAAATAAGGATTGATTCTCTGCAATAGCACGATCTTTTATAGCGTTGAAATCGTGGTACCAGGCTGTAGTACCAACTACTACCGGAATATTGGCATCAAAACAAATCATAATGTTTTTAGCAGCAGCTTCAGGCACTGTAAATTCTATGGCAACATCTGCTCCATTAAGATCTTCAGCTTTAAAATCTGCACTCTTGATTCTGGCAACAATCTCATGGGACTTTTGCTGTGCAATAGCCTCTATTGCCTTACCCATTTTACCATATCCTATTAATGCAATCTTCATAATAATGAAAGGGCAAAACTACCATTTTAATTTTGCTTTATTTGTGGGAGTCTGATGAGAAAATCTATTAAATATTTGATCTTGATGCTTTTAGTTGGTGGGCTGATTATCAGTTACTTTGCCTATAGAGTCATCTATAAACCAAATACAGCTCAGGAAGGGGATAAGTTCATTTATATAGCCAGTACCGATAGCTTTCCTCAACTAAGGAAGCAACTCATAGATAGTGGTATTCTGCAAGATGAAACAAGCTTTGATTTGTTAGCCAAGAGAATGAAGCTAGTAGACAAGTTCAAGGCAGGCAAGTATCGTATACATCAAGACATGTCCAATTTGAGTCTAATTCGAATGATTCGCTCAGGTAGATGGGAAAAAGAAGTGATTAAACTGAAAGCTGAGATGAGCAGAGATTCAGTAATGACCTATTTGTCAACTCATTTAGAGGCAAATAAAGATCAATTGAAGGATGCTATGAAAGCAGATTGGCTCATGGAAGAGGGGTTCACGGAAGAGAATGCTTGGTGTATTTATTTGCCAGACCATTATCACTTTAATTGGGCAACCCCTGCAGAAGAAGTGGTTAAGCGATTCTTTAACGAGTATAAGAAGTATTGGAATAGAAAGAGGTTAGGTAATGCCTATGATTTAGATTTAAGTGCCGAAGAGGCCTGTATACTGGCTAGCATTGTTGATGCGGAAGCTGTTCACATAGAAGAAATGCCCACTATAGCCGGACTCTACTTAAATAGGATAGAGAAAGGAATGAAACTGCAATCAGACCCTACTGTGCTATTTGTTGTTGGGAGAGAGGGTAGGCATAGGGTGTTATATAGAGATCTAGAAAAGTCTGATCCTTACAACACCTATAAAAACTTGGGTTTACCTCCAGGACCTATAATGCTTCCAGACAAGCGTGCTATTGAAGCGGTACTTAACCCTCAGGAGCATAACTATATCTATATGTGTGCTAAAGAAGATGGATCTTACTACCATTATTTCACTGGAAGCTACAACCAGCACTTAAGAAATAGGGCAAAATATCAAAGAAGATTAAATCAACAGGGAACAAGACGCTAGGCTTTATTGGCTTCCGCTATCATTTCTTCATATAAGACACGCCATCCTTTCCACCTTTCCGTTTCTCCTAAAGACTCGTTGTGCCATAGACTCACAAATAATCCTCCTACACCTTTAATTTTTTGCATAAACTCCTTCATTTTAACAATTGCTTCATCAGGACTTAATTCCATATAATGAAGAGGAGTTATATCCATAAAGCAAAAAGGGTAAAGCAATAAATCTGTTTTACTTTCTTCCTTGAAATTATAGTAGTAGAAAGGAGCTGCAATTCCTGCTCTAAAACCCAAATGGGTGGAATACCCCATACTGTGTTCCTCACTGATTTCCTCTTTCATTAGTGCATCATATGTAGTTGGGAATTGGTGTATTAAAAAGTGTTGCCTGCTCAATGTTACTTCAGCCTCCGAAATGCCGAATAAACGTTTAATTTCTTCTTGCAGCTTATTGTTGCGGTCTATGTACAATTGAATTCCCGCCGCATAAGAGGGGTGAATACCGACTTGATTTTCTGGCCTTGATTTAAGCGCTTTTATCAACTTTTGAAAGGCTTTATTATTCCAATCAACGTTTTTGTCATAGGTATCAAAATCTCCAAGTAGAACAAAATATTTCACAAGAGTTTTAGCCTTTTCATGAACTTCATGCTGCCATTCAAAATTATTGAATGGATCGGGTTTAATGCCTAGCAAAACTGGCCACCTTTCTTTGAAGTTCTCCCATTTAGATTCTAAAGCATCCCTTACAAAACCAGCTAGGTTTCTCTTCAGTCCTTTATTTCTGTATTTAAAGGCCTGGTCAATGTCTATAGTAGAGATATATTCAAATGAACGCGGTTTAAATGATAGATGAGGATAATGGGATTGCAGCAAGTCTTTTAGTTGCAATGCCCATTGATTAATCAAGGGCTGCTCAAGAAGGTCTTGTTGAGTTAGAACGCTTTCTCTGGCTGTAAATCGTTGGTGTTCGTCTAGATAGAATTCTAGGTATTCCTCATATCTACTCAGCAAAAAGAAAGTAGCCGAAAAGATATCAAAAGGTATACTGCCATTGGTTTTAAAGCAACACCAGCTTTGTTCCCATGCTTCAAACCTGATTTCGTTTTTGAGATTTCTGATTCCCTGCTCTTGGAGAAGTCCGTAAGGGACCACACTTAGCTTAGTACTATTGGTTCCATAGCTCAAGTGTGCGAGCTCGGGATTGGATACAAAATTGTAATCTACGCCCAAAAGGTCAATGAAGATGGTGTCTAAGACATAACTAAGTCTAGGACTTTGGAATTCACTGTATATTCTGATTTCACGCTCCAAAGAATGATTCAATCAGCAATTTTACAGTCTTTTTCTCAATGACTTGGCTACAAATAGCGTAATTCTTATTTAGCGCAAGATCTTAACTACCGATTGCTGGTTTTTGCTTTCCAAGTGCAAGATGTATAAGCCTGGAACAAAATCTTGAGGATCTAAACTGAGATGCCCGTTGCTCGTGATTTCATCTAACAGTTGACCAGCGCTGTTGTATATTTTGATTGAGATTGGATTCTGATGGACTATTTCTAAAGAAGATAGTCCCTGTTGAAACTCTAAGCTGTTTTTGATCTCCAAGCCTTCAGGGGTATGTACATCGTCCACATTAACTAAATGATCTGCTAGACCTCTTGCCTCTAGACAACCTCTAATGGCACCGTAATACCTATGATTGAACAAGGCAGAATCTAAATGCATTAACACTTTGGCCATGTCTATCATATTGGCATCGTCTGACTGATAATTGAAATGTTCTAAAACCAGGCTATCAGTGGCTTCTCGTCCAATTAGGTCGTGGATACACATAAGAGTAGAAGACCATATGTCTCGGTCGCCGTCTTTAGTGTTTTTTAAATCTTCGGGGTAATGATCCGAACTATTAATAATAAACCCATTCCAGAATTCATTATGACCATCCCAACTAAAAACCTTATAGCTATTGTTGTCATTAATACTTCTACTATAGGACTTGGATAAATAGTCGCAATTACCTTCTTCCATTGCTTCTCGTTGCCGTGTGGGAGTGGAAGTGACATGCGCTGTAGTGCTTAAGCTGTGAACATATTCATGTATGACCACTTCTGCATCTTCCGCATCGTCTACACCTCCATCACCGAATTCTATGGAATATGTGTTCGGGTCAAACCTTGAATTATCTGAACCGTTAAATCCATGAACATCAACGTCCACCGCAAGTGCTAAATGATCGAAGCCCAAAGACTCTAGATATTCATAATAAGTGACCAAATGGTAATATGCATTTACAGCTTCAAATTCTATTTGAGAGCGGTTGTAAAAGAAACTGTCATTGCCTTTGGTATAATCATCTTGGTGCGTTGGGAAGCTGAAATCTTTCAGGTGCACTTTAGGGTGGTCTAGTTTAAAGCTATCATTCTCATACACTGCATGTACACTCACTTCGTATAGCTCGTCTTGCAATGCTGTACTGTTCATGTCGTTATTGTCTGTATAAGCCCCGCCATAAACTACATTGGCTGAATTCACTGGATTAACCATAAATACTTTGGCCTTGACCGTAGTATCGCCTGCGTATCTGTATTTATCAAAACTATAGAGTAATTCACGGTTTGAAGACCTGTATTCCCATTGTTCTATTTCTAGTGCGCTATTTAAACTCTTTGTTAATGCAATGACCTCACCATTATAGATAGTATATGCATCTGCCCAAGCTGCTTTTTCAACTTCCGAAGGAGTTTCTAAAAGAAAATCTTGTATGTAAACCGCACCACTAGGGTAGATGTGCACATTCACCTTTGAAAACAAAAGGGGTTTGCCATGAATTTGATGTTGGAATTGATAATGAATAAAACCTGAAGACTCAATCCTTTGAATTTCCAACAGGCTCTCATGTGCTCTCAAATCAAATAAACTTTGCAATCCATTTGCTTCAAGAGTTTTAATATCTGTATAAAAGACCTTCTGACGCCCGTCAGTTCTCGATTCAGGCGAATTCCCTGCCTGGGCTAATGGCCACATCAACAGTAGGAGCAAAAGACTAATAATTCCTTTCATTCAATTAGAGCTAAGGTAGGTAAATTGAGTAATTCAGTGCGTAAAACAGAGGTCATACTTTGTGAACAGCTAATAGAAAATTGACCATCGTTGAATTCATAGTTCAAATCCTTCTGCTTGTTCAGGAAATTAAAAAGCAGGTGTTGCTGATTGGCCGCTATTGTGCAGATTAACTCATCCATGAGCTTCAACTCTTTAATTTCAATGGCAACAATACATTCTGAAGCAGCTTGTCCATAAGACTGAATTAAACCTGGGATTCCAAGTTTCTTTCCACCATAATAGCGCACTACAGCGCACATAACATAGCTTAAGCTTGAAGACAAGAGCGCATTGAGTATCGGTCTGCCAGAGCTGTTAGAAGGTTCTCCGTCATCTGTAAAATAAGTGGTGTTCCTGTCTAAACCCAAAATATAGGCGTAGCATATATGGGTAGCGTCTGGGTGCATTTCCCTCAGTTCGGATAACTTATTCTTAAGCTGATTTAGGTCTTTAATAGGAAAAAGATAACCCATGAACTTGCTCCCAGACTGCTTGTAGAGGCTTGTGCTACTTTCTGTAATTCCCAAATAACTATCCTTGGACATATGCTATTATTAGTATGGCTATTGCTGCTAGAGCAAGTCCTATTTGATTTTTCCTGCTCAAATGCTCTTTAAAGATAATTACAGATAATAAGGTGCTGAATAAAACTACGGCAACGTTGTTAATCCCAAATACCATGGCACTTTGTTCCTTAAAGCTAGCAAGAGAACGGATGAGAAAATAAATAGAGAAGTAGTTGGGTATACCTAGGGCTATACCAGCTAATATGTTCGTATAACTCCAGCTGAACCTAGAAGTTCCAAGCCTGTAAATAGACACAGCTAGACCCATTGCAAAAGCTCCTAGAAATATGGTCATGCTGAGTTGGCTAGCAGCGACTTTTTCCGAAAGGTGGTATTCTATGAGCTTCAAACTAAAATCAATGGCACCGGACCCTAGAAAAACGATAATAGGATACCAGATATAATGCCTATTGAGCTTTAATTCATGTCTTATGCTAATCAAATAGATGCTGGTAAGAGCAAGCGCAACACCAATAAAAAAGAGAGGAGTAGTCTGTTCTTTAAACCACCAGATCGCAAGAATGATGGGAATAATCATGGCCATTTTACTGCTAACTGCGTTTACACTTACACCAAGTTTAACAGTAGTAGTTGCCATGAAGAAGAAAATAAGGACAAAGAAACAGCCCAAAAGTATGAGCCATGGAAACCAATTGCTGTGAACATATTGGCCAGCATCATAATGGCCATCTTGTATAAAGCCTACTGAAAAACAAACTAGATAATTAACAACGATAGCTGGAAATCGGTCTATGCTGAACTTAGGCAAGGCTTTGAAAATGAGATTAATAGCACAGCTGCACGCTATACTTAAGCCAAGTAATAACCAGGCACTCATGAATTGATATAGGTGCTTATTTTGTCGTGGCCAATGTTTTCTTCTCTGTTAATTGAGGCATTTAAGATGGGTGCTTTAACACCTCTTTCCCAAACCACATCCGATTTAATTACATATGCCTCGTCCCAAAGATTATGATCTATCAAGCCCTGAGCTAATTCTGCTCCTCCTTCCACTAAGACGCTTTGAATGCCTTGATCATGGAGGTATCTAAACATATTCTCCAAAAAACCGTGGAATTTGATTTTCACATAATGAGGAGAATCACTGTCATCCTCTTTTAACGTATTAAAAATCCAGGTTTCACCTTCTTTAAACATCTGCAATCCATCATTTATGGTGTTGCTTTTAGACACTATGAGTTTTAATGGATTCCTTCCAACCCAATCTCTAACGGTGAGTTTGGGATTGTCTTGATTGGCTGTTCTAGAACCTATCATAATAGATCTATGTATAGCCCTTAGATGATGCACAAACGCTTTGCTTGAATTGCTACTAACTTGTTTACTCAAGTGTAGCTCTGCTCTGTGCCTCCCAATAAAACCATTGGCTGTCTCGGCCCATTTTAGGGTAATGTATGGCCTTTTATGAGTGTGATAATAGTAGAATCTTCTGTTGATTTGCCTGCATTGCTCACTGAGGACACCAACCTGGGTATCTATACCCGCTTGTTTCAGTTTTGCCAATCCTCCTCCTGCTACTTTGGGATTGGGATCTAAATCTCCTATTACAACTTTGGCGAATCCTTTTTCAATAATTAAATCTGCGCATGGAGGTGTTTTCCCATGATGAGAACATGGTTCAAGATTTATGTAGAGTGTGCATTCAGAAGGATCAAGTTCTGAGCTCAGATTCTTTATGGCATTCACCTCAGCATGAGCTTCGCCGAATGTTTCGTGGTAACCTTCTGCTACCATCTTGTCTCCATGTACTATTATACACCCAACTAGGGGATTAGGTTCAACAAAACCTTCACCTTTTATAGCGAGCTCTAAGCAACGCTGCATCCATTGTTCAGAAGAATTCACTGACCAAATGTAATATTAAGCCTTAAAAATTTTAGGTTTGAGCCCTTGCAGAAGCTAACAACCATAAGGGATATCTATCGCAAAGAACTGACCAATGAGTATGGAGAGCGAGAAGCACAACAACTGTTCTTAACCGCATGTCTAAGAATTGACAACAAAGGACTAAGTCATGTAATTCTAGGAGAAGAAACAGCAAATAAGCAACTGTATTTCAGTTGTTTAGAGGCTATATCTCAAGGCTTGCCTATACAGTATTTCTTTGGCTTAGCGGACTTTGATGGTATGCTGTTAAAGGTGAACGAAGAGGTATTAATACCCAGGCCAGAAACTGAAGAACTCGTGCATTGGGTGTCTGAATCTCTGGTGGATAAAAAAAGTACAGTGCTAGATATGTGTACCGGTTCGGCATGCATTGCCCTTGCACTTAAAAGGAGGCATCCAGATACAGAAATGATAGCTAGCGATGTCTCTCAAGCAGCTTTAGCAATTGCCCAGGAAAATGCAAAGCTTTATAAATTAGAGCTTAAATTCATTTGTTCTGATGCGCTCAAAGATGACATACCACAATGCGACATTATAGTATGCAACCCTCCCTACATACCTTTAGGTGAAAAGGGGTCTATGGCAAAACAGGTGGTAGATCATGAACCGGAAATAGCCTTGTTTGTGCCAGACCATAAAGCACTCATATTTTATGAAAGAATTGCAGAAACCGTAAAAGAGAGAGGAATAGAAGCATTTGTTGAAATTCATGAGGACTTGAAGGTTGAATTAGAAGAAATGCTTCATAAATTTGGAGTACAGTTTACATTTAGAAAAGATATGCAGGAGAAATGGCGAATGCTGCATATGAAGACTTAATATGAGACTATTTGATCCAGGCTTAGGAAGGGACTACGCACATAATACCAAGCGAATTATAAATAAGGATGGAACCTTTAATATAGTTCGTAAAGGAATTCGAAGGCAGAGGTACCAAGAATTACTGCAAATGAGCGGTTGGAAGTTCTTCATGAATATAACCATCGTTTATCTTCTGTTTAACATCTTATTTGCCGTGGCCTACCTGATTATTGGTACAGATAGTATTTCATTTGGGAACGAAGACATAGAGCAAATGTCACCTATACTTAAAGCATTGTTTTTTAGTATGCAAACCTTTACTACGGTAGGTTTTGGGAGTATCTACCCCAATGATGTTATAGCTAATTTTGTATCTGGTATGGAAGCCATGTCTGGTTGGCTGTTTTTTGCTGTTGCAACTGGACTAGTGTATGGTAGATTCAGTAAAGCATCTGCAAGAATTCTGTTCAGTAATAATGCTATAGTAACTCCTTATAAAGGTAATACAGCTGTAATGTTTAGAGTGGTTAACAGAAGACCCAATGTGCTCATGGAAATGGAGGCAAAAGTTATGTTAGCTTTAGATGTAGATGAAGGAGAGGAAGTGCTAAGAAGATATTTCAATCTAAAGTTGGAGGCTTCAAGCATTCATTTTTTCCCATTGAGCTGGACCTTGGTTCATCCCATAGTGGAAGGAAGTCCGCTTTACGGCTTAAATAAAGATGATTTAGAGGCAAAATCTGCGGAGATGCTTATACTTATTAAAGGCTTTGATGATACCTTCAGTAAGCATGTACACCTGCGGTTCTCTTACACCTATGATGAATGGGTTTGGGGAGCTGTATTCAAAAGAAACTATGAGGCTTTGGAGAACG
This sequence comes from Bacteroidia bacterium, assembly GCA_049115575.1. GTDB lineage: Bacteria > Bacteroidota > Bacteroidia > NS11-12g > UBA9320 > JAHEKB01. The sequence continues at coordinate 417,920 of JAGDZU010000001.1, forward strand.
GTGAAATTAAATTGGACATAGACGCCGTTCATGATTATGACAAAGTTGAGCTATGAATAGAAGAGTAGCAATTTGGAAAGATCCAGAATTCTATTTCATCCTGTTCTATAATATTGGAATTGTAGTTCTTTATTTAACAGGTAAGGTAGAACCCATGTTTGTGATTTGGGCGTATCTGTTGCAATCTGTGTTCATGGGTGCTCAATATGTAGTGCACAGTTATATAAATAAAGTAAGGGAAACTGGTAAGCTATTTCCACTTAGGAAGTTGGGAATGACTGGTTTCTTCATGATGCATTATGGTGGATTCCATGTGGTTTATGTGATATTCCTATTTGTGATGACCGCTCAGATAGAAGACATAGATGTGGTTGTAGATATGTTCAAGTATATTAGGTATACAGCCTTATTTCTACTGGTGAACCTATTCCTATATGCTGGTAGAGAGATTATGCCTTCAGCACCTAATAGAATACAGCCTTCAATGATCTTAGCCTACTTGCGCATCCTGCCTATGCATATAGTAATTATACTAGGATTGAATTCGAAGTTTGTATTAGACTCATTCATCATTTTTATGATTCTTAAGCTCATTTTCGATATTATTTTGTTTCTATTTACTGGAGGAGAGGCGAGAGAATACTCTGAAGAGGAGCTTGCAGATGCTCGAGCTAAAGTGGAGGCCAGACTTAAGGAGTGGGAGAAACAGGAGAAGGGCCAAGCTTAGTTTATTGGCAGAGAATTTGCTTTATATCAACTATAAATCTAAAACAGAAAAGAAAGGTACTCAAAGGCCTTCTAACATTATTATGAAACTAATATCTAGCATTTTAACTCTTATTCTTCTATCAATCAATACTGATTCATTTTCTCAAGAAGGAGACTTCCAATTGGAGTGGGGTGAAAAATTTAAATCTAAGAAAACGGTAGTCTATGATATTCTGGCTCCAAGTGAAAATGGTTTTTATGCTGTAGAACAAAGCCTAAGACTATTTAATAGAGACTTAACCCTTTCTAGGTATGAAGACAATAAACCAATCAAGGAAACGGAGCTTCTAAGAGCTAAGGAGAGAGGAGTTAGATACAATCAAACGGTGTTTGAGATGCAGGGAAATCTGTTTATAGAAACCTTGGTAAGCGATAAGCAGTCAAAGGTTTTAACAGCTGATAGGGTAGACAAAGAGACTTTGGAACCTTTTGAAGAGGACTTTACCATTTTTGAACTCGATAATTTTAGACAACTGCGCTATTCATACAGCGATTATTTTGTGATCAATTCACTTGAAGAAACTTATAGAGCTTATGTTATAGAAGAGCCGGGCGCCAATGAAAGCAAATCCAGCTTGAGCAGTTCTGTTTTCGATTCTGAAATGAATCTGGTTTGGGAATCTTCTTTCAGCTTACCTTACATAAAAGAATTATCTGATGTATATGCGGTAACAGTATCTGAGACCGGGGCAGTCTATGTGCTCATGAAAGTGTATAAAGACAAGAAAAAAGATAGAAGAGGAGGAGAACGCAATTACAAATTCTATATACTCTCTATAGACGAAACAGGTCTAGTAAGTAAGGAAGAGCTAGTGTTAGGAGACAAATTTATTCTTGATTTAGAGCTCGGCGTAAACACTCAGAACGAAGTTATCTGTGGAGGCTTTTACAGCGTAAACAATACAGTAGCGAATGGGGTCTTTTATATGGCTTTGGATTCTAAAAGCTTCGGTGTTTTAAAAACCAGTCTCAAGAAATTCGAAGTGGACTTTTTGTCTCAAGGAATGTCTAAAGGTGGTGCTAAAAGATTGGCCAAGAAAGATGCTAAGGGAAAAGATTTAGGTCTGTCTAATATTTCATTTAGGGATTTTGTACTAAGAGAAGATGGAGGCCTACTTCTCATTGGTGAATATCAAAGAATACAAGTGGTAACTACAACAGATGCAAATGGTGGTACCAGTTCAACAACACACTATCATTTTAATGACATCTACGTTATAAATATTAACCCCAACGGAGACATAGATTGGGCTAAGAAAATCTTGAAAAGGCAACATACACAAGATGATGGGGCATTTTATTCGAGCTTCTTTTTAGTTGTGGATGAAAGCGATTTGCACTTTATATTCAATGATCATCCACGAAATGTGAATTTAGCGGAAGGTGAATCTGTAAGGTCCTATAGAAAAAGCAGAAAAATGTCTACTCTCATGACTGTTACCATGAATGCAGATGGTGACCAAAATAGGTACGTTTTAGTTCCTGCCGAAGAGAACGATGGCTTACTGCTTAGACCAAGAAGCTGTGAGCAGGTAACCAATGGAGAGTTTATCTTATTCGCTTTAAACAAAAAGTACAATCGGTTTGCTAGAGTGAAGATGAATTAACATCTAATTTATTTAACTATCTTGAACTAAGTTTATTAAACAATTTATGCAGGATAGAATTGAAATTCCAAGAAATAAGACTAAACTCATTTTTTTCGTCTTATTATTCCTACTATTCATAATCGTAGGCTTACTTTTTGTGTTTTCACCAACATCATCTATTGTAGTTCGAATGATCGGAGTGATATGTATTGCGCTCCTAGTATATGGTATTAAGGTCTACTTAAAGCAAATCAACTCTAAAGAACCCGCTTTAGTAATAGATGAAAAGGGTCTTCTTGATAAGATTGATTTTCAAAGTCCAGGTTTTATTGAATGGAAGGACATTATAGGAGTACAAAGCATTAGACGTGGACGTCATAAATCCATTGGCCTATTAACAAACAATTCAGAGAAATATATAGAAAGTGCTAGAACCGAAATGGTAAGGCGTAAATTGAAATCAAACTTATTATGGCATGGCACAGCTTTGCTGATCTATACCGTTCCTTTAAAAATGAGTCAAAGGAAAGCCTTGATTTTAATAACAGAGCAGTTCAATAAATTCGGAAATCATAATTCATGAAAAAAGGCAGTCAGATAACAATTGCAATGCCATTCAACTAACCCATTCTTGATTTCTGCTTATATTGAGACTCACTAATAAATGATCTTGATATGAATGAGAAAGTCGAAATCTACGCCAATAAAAAAGGATTGGTTTTTTACATGATTTTTCTACTGCTATTTTTTGGTATGGGAATCTATATGATTGCCGAATCAATTGAAGGAAATTTTGAAGGAGACTTTAAGACTCAAGGAATATTGAGCATTGTTCTCGTTGTTGTTTTGTTTTTGCTGCTTAGATTTCTATTTAGAAGGTATAAAAACAATGATCCAGTATCAATCTTAAATGAGCGTGGGATTGTAGACAATCCTAGAGGGTTTACGCATGTTGGATTAATTGAATGGGTTGATATTACAGGAGTTGAAGTAAAATCCTCAGACATCACAAAAAGAGGTAGGCGTAGAAAGCCTAAGAAAGCTGAGAGGATTTTGTGCTTAAATACGGTAACACCTGAGAAGTACATAGACAGAGCAAAAAACAAATTTGCTAAGAATTCACTCAACGCCTCATATAAGATTCACGGAACTCCATTGGTTCTTAGCGGATACGGTAAAATGAAATTTGAAGATTTAGAAAGACTCATTGCCGCCTATATTCAGAAATATGGCCATAATAATGACTGAATAAAAAAGGCCTTCCAATCGGAAAGCCTTCATTTCTGAGTGGTACTCGGAGCGGGACTTGAACCCGCACGACCGCAATGGTCATTGGATTTTAAGTCCAACGTGTCTACCAATTCCACCATCCGAGCATGAATGGTATAAAAAAGCCCGCCTACTTAGGCAGGCTTTTCTAATACTGAGCGAGAGACGAGATTCGAACTCGCGACCCCCACCTTGGCAAGGTGATGCTCTACCAGCTGAGCTACTCTCGCTTATATAAGAACTTAAAAGCGGATGCAAAAATAAGGTTTGAACCCTTATAACAAACAAGAATTAAATAAAATTTACGGTAGTTTTAGAGCTGGTTCTGAGACAGTTCAAAGAACAATTCTGATCCTGCTCTTGGAGTTACAGAATTATAGCATTCTTCCATCTTTATTACTTTGAATTGTTCATTGAATAAAGCCAAGTATTCTGCTTTTGACCCTCCAAATGGAGGTCCATCATGTTTTTCAAAATTGAAGAGAACACCCGCTAATCTACCTTCTGGATTAAGAAGTTCGCCCATCTTTTTCACATAGGATTCCCTAAGATCTGGATGAAGGGCACAGAAAAAGGTCTGTTCCAAGATTACATCAAATGTTAATTTGAGATTAAAGAAATCTTCTATGATGTATTGACTTTCAGGGAATTCTGGAATGCGAGATAGGAATTCTTTTTTAGCCTCAGGTGCTAAATCGCAGATGTACACCTGCTTATAACCCTGTTTCCATAAATACTCCGCTTCATAGGCTCTACCAGCACCTGGAATAAGAATTTGTGATTCTCTTTCAGGATGTTGTCTTAATACGTATTCTGTGAGAGGTGGGCTTGGGCTCCCTAAATCCCAACCAGTTTGCTTGTCTTTATACCTCTTACTCCAAAATGCAGCGTCCATTAGCTATTAGTGGTGTCGTTCTTTTTGGGTTTATTATTCTTCTTTGGTTCCAACTTTCGCTTCTCTATTGGTGGAGGCGGAGGTGGGGGTGGAGGATCTTTCTCAATTGGTGGATCCTTATAAGTGGGAGTGGAAGGCTTAGTTGGACTTGTTCCCGTCCTCGGCTTGCGCTCATGTCTATAGAATTGAAAACGAATCCCGGCATTAATCAGTAACATATCTGTTTCGCTAAATACATGAGGGTATTTCAATACTGGGCCTGTTTGATAAATGTCTTCCAAAGGCATGACTGCACCAGTTTCTCCTTCTGTATAAGTCACAGACGATTCCAATATGATACTTCTATTTAATTGATATGTAACCCCAACTGTTGCGCCATAGTGAAACCTGTTCGTATAAACTACCTTATCAGTTTGTGTAAAGGATTCAAACTGAAGATTTCTTTCAGGGTGTTGAGCAGTAATGTTTTGTTGAGTATTGAAAGTTCTATATCCCAATTGTCCTTGAAAAAAGGGTTGAAGATTGCTTTGACCAAAGTTAACCCTAGCCAAACCAAATAGCCCAAACATGGAGTTTCGAACCTCTAGGTCACCATAATCTTCATTTGGAACATCTAATAATACCGGTTCAAAGTCTTTACTGCCCATGGAAGCAAAATCCAAACGGCCTCCATATTGAAAAGACATAGTTGAAAAGGGGTATTTTCTGCTCAGAAAAGTGAAATGCATTCCGTGGCCATCATCATAATTAACGGCCTTTAAACCGTTCTGAGGGCAAGCTCTATAATAACCTAGGCCAAAGCTACCTCTAGCTTCTTGTGCCATGCTTAACAACGGGAATGCCAATAAAAATAGTAGTGTGAATTGCTTCATAACCTTATTAAGGCAAAGATGGTGCCTTATTTTAGCTTTTTATTAGCTTTATGTCTTTCACTATCTCTGCTTGTCTTCTTTTCTAGATTCTTGAGAAGCGCTTCTTCTAGCTTTATGTTGTTTTGGTTAGCCAAACAGCATAGGACAAAAAGCACGTCTGCCATTTCATCTGCCAGTTCAGACTTTGGTTCGCCAGCCTTAAAACTCTGCTCACCCTGAGTTCGAGCCATAATGCTTGCAAATTCACCTACTTCCTCCATCAATAATGCTGTATTGGTAAGCTGATCAAAGTATCGTACACCAGTTGTATTGATCCATTGATCTACTTTTTCTTGGTAGCGATTAAACGTTAAATCCTTATTAAGCATATTGCAAGTAATCATTCATTAATCGGAAATCATAACAAAAAAGAAGGCTATTAGAAGCTCCACGTATTTCTGCTGGCATCATAGGGTTCTATGGAGAATTTAACCCCATTTCTGAATCCAAAATCATTGGATTGAGCCATTACATAATAAACACCTAGACGAACTCTCTGTCTGCCCAATTTAAATATTCGATTGATTCCGTAGAACAATTCGCTGTATTGATAGTCGCGTTCTGGAGCATATAGAAATCCAGCGCCAGCCATGGAACGAATACCAGTTTGCCTCAATCCGGGGACTCTACTTGTAATAAAGCCGTTAAACTGATGTAAGAAATGAGCCTCAAAGAACCAGTTAAAGGTTGGAAAAGTACTGTCAATCATCTGAAAGGTATACATAGAAGGAGTGAAGAGGTATCTATCTCCACCTCTTTGGTATTTGTAATCCATCACACTTAATGCTGTGGTATCAAAGAACTTTCCGATAGTAAAGTTGTATTCAGAAGTTCCTATAGTTCCTATGTTGAATAATTGTCTTATCCCAAACTCACCATATTCATATTGATTATTCGCATTGAGCAATCCAGGCCAAGACCTCCTGTATTCCAATGAAAAGGTAGGGTATGCTGATCCTAGTATAATTTTTTCATGAGGTTCTTGCAAATACAGTTGTTTTGGAGTGTAAGAGATTCCGAAACTTGTAGCAAAATTGGTGGACTCGGGAAATAATATGGGAGTATTGTTTTCAAACAATGAATCTCCACCAGATGCGAATTTGAAATCGCCTAGATCCGAACGATTCACGTATCGCGCTCCAATACTCAGATAAAACCCATTGAACAACTCAGTCCTGTGATTGAGATAGAGATATGATTGCTCATAAAAGTTATCTCTTCTAATAATATCTCCTATAGTAGCAAACTGATTTACAAAGCCAAAATATCGCCCTGCATTCAAAGTAATACGAGATCGTTTTTTAGGATTGTAAAGAAAACTGGTATTGATATTTCCCTTAAAGTCTTGGTTGAGAAAACCGTAGTTCAGAAATGGTGTGAAACTAATGCTTTTTCTCTTTGGGAACCTTTTGTAGTAACTCACTGAATATCTGACTCTCCAGCCGCCAATTGCTAAGGGGTCTAAGACATTAATTAGGGGGTCGAAACTCCAATTGACCTTCTTTTCTCTATTTCTGTAACCCATTCCATATAAGGTGAGCTTCATCAAGTTAATGGAGTTGAAAGCTGAATCTATAGAGTCTAAATACTCCTTGCTGTTTTTGTATCTTTTTAAGCTGTCTTGATATTGCACAAAGGCCTGTTCATCTCTACTGAGCGGGAGTGGTCTAATACTTGCCCAATATCCGCTGTCTCTCTCATAGGCATCTTCATGAGTTCGCCCAAGTTCAGCATTGAAAAATCGTTTGTGATAGGAAGAATCAAATGAGAATTGATCATAGCGCACCATACAATTACCCAACCATTTAGCGCTTGTTGTTTTAGCTACCCAAGAGAATTCTTGTTTTTCAACTATATGTATACTATCTACAAAGTTGTAAGTCTGCTTAATACTAAATTCATCATATCGTACTAAAGAGGACTTAGGAAAGCTTAAATCAACCTCCTTAATTGCCCACAGGCTATCATAGACCTCTATGGTTCCTTTCAACAGTGCGTTGCCAAGCTTTCTTGGAGTAACTTGTATCTTATAAATCTTTTGATCACCCTCATAATATGATCCCAGAAGTTTAAACTTATAGGAGAGAAAAGTGGTTGGACTGAAAGGTGAAACATAGCTGTTGTCTCCCAGCTTTCTTATAACTAAGAGATTCTGATAGAAATTGAAATCAGCGTCAGTTGTAGATGTATAAAATAAATTAGTTTGGCTCCCATAGCGCTCTGCGGCCATCTTAATTTCTTTGCGTTTGTTGGGTTCTTGGGTGTGTACTATGAACTTTCCTTCAAATAGATTTAAATCTGGTATGCTGTCTTTGCCAGATAGAAAACTCACTTCCTCTATTCGCTCTTTGTCCACTTTTTTTCGCTTCTTTATTTGCTCAGAACTCTTAACATAGAGATTGTATTTGTAGCTATTGTATTGGTCTTGATATCTCCATTTATTGTCGATTACATTTTTGATAACCTCATAAGAATAATCACGTTTCTTTAGGTTCACATTTATCCCGTCAATTTCGTGAGTAGACTCTTTCATCCAGATGTTTTTTACCTGATCAGAATTCATGACTACATCAATCTGTTGAGTTTCAAAACCAATGAGCATATAGCTTATACGATTCAAGCCCTCTTCTAGCCTTATTTCATATTGCCCGTCTTCATTGGTAACCGTGCCCTCATTGCTGTGCTGAACTCTTACATATACAGAAGATAGTGGCTGATTGTCTGCATTGTAGACATATCCTCGTAGCACATGATAGTTCTGAGCAAAAGAAAAAGAGCTCAGAAAAAGCAGGAATAGAAATAGGAGCTTACGCAAACTGTTCATAAAACGTCACTTGGACAGAATTGTTACTATCCAAAAAAAGGTATTTGTTAGGAAAGGAAATAACTTTGCTTCATGAATTCTACGAAAAGGGTAATTCTCATGATATTAGACGGTTGGGGTATAGGAAAACACGACCAATCCGATGCCATTCATCAAGCCAACACCCCTTTTATGGATTCATTACATTCATCTGTTCCTCATTCTAAACTGAAAACATTTGGAGAAAATGTTGGATTGCCTCAAGGGCAAATGGGAAATTCCGAGGTTGGGCATATGAACATAGGAGCAGGGAGAGTGGTGTGGCAGATGTTGGTTAGAATTAATAAGGCCTTTAAAGATGAGACTGTTCAGGAATTGGAAGGATTTAAGAAGTTGGTTGAGCTCGCAAAAGCAAATCCATCTAGAAAAATCCATTTAATGGGCTTGGTTTCCAAGGGTGGTGTACATTCATCTCAAGAACATTTATTGGAGCTGTGCCAATTGCTAGATAGAGAATCATTGAGTAGTAGAAGCTATATACATGCGTTCACAGATGGGAGGGATACAGACCCGCATTCAGCTAAAGATTATTTAAACGAAGTGGTTCATGACCATAGGTTAGGACAAGCACAAATAGCCAGTGTTTGTGGGCGTTATTACGCTATGGATAGAGACCAAAGATGGGAGAGAACCAATAAAGCATATGACCTCCTGGTTAATGGACTTGGGCCAAAGTATGAAAGTGTAGAACAGGCCGTTCAATCTTCATATGACGACGGAATCACGGACGAGTTTATAAAGCCGAGGAAAGTAATTACCAAAGAAGGTGAAATAGCCATTTCTGAAGATGATATAGTTCTCTGTTTCAACTTTAGAACAGATAGGGCAAGACAAATAACCCGCGTATTAACTCAGGAAAATATGGAGGAGTTTAATATGAAAACCCAAGCCATGCATTATTTCACTCTGACCAATTACGATAAGACCTATGAAGGGGTGAATGTTTTATTTGGAGACCAAGATTTGAAACAAACCCTAGGTGAGGTTCTAGCCAATAAAGGACTTAAACAGTTGAGAGCAGCTGAAACTGAAAAGTATCCTCATGTTACATTCTTTTTTAATGGAGGACGAGAAGAATCATTTGCTGGTGAAGACAGACTCTTGGTAAATTCACCCAAGGTGGCTACCTATGATTTACAGCCCGAGATGAGCGCTCCAGAATTGAAAGACAAACTCAGAGAGAGAATAGAATCAGAGAAGTATGATTTCATCTGTGTGAATTTCGCTAACCCTGACATGGTGGGCCATACGGGTGTTTTTAGCGCAATTAAAACAGCCTGTGAAACCGTTGATTCTTGTGTTGAAGAATTGGTTGGAGTGGGCAAAGAACACAACTACTCTTTTATTATTATAGCAGATCATGGAAACGCAGACAAGGCTATTAATGAAGATGGTACTCCAAACACGGCGCATACCACCAATCTGGTTCCATGTTATATAGTGTCTGATGAAAATCTGAACACCTCTGATGGAGTACTTGCAGATATAGCTCCTACGGTTTTGAAAATGATGGGAGTAAACCAACCTCAAGAAATGACAGGGCAAAGTTTGGTATAAAAAAAGCGCCCGGATAAAATCCAGGCGCAACTAAAACGTCAATTTATCAATACCAATTATTTAATCAACTTAATGATCTTGGCTTCGTTATCTCTGCTCACGCGTAGGAAGTAGATTCCTTGACTTAGGTGAGACAGATTTGTAATCTTATGCTGGCTCTGACGCAGATTGCCTTTCAGTGTTTCAGAATAGAGAACAGCTCCAGTTACATCCAGAAGTTCTACTTGAACTTCTAAAGCTCCTTTGCTTAAGCTAACGTTTATCTCATCTTCAAATGGCATTGGCCATCCTAACACTTCCCAGTCGCTGTTCTTATGTAAAACAACCACATCGGAGTACTCAAAATCTGCATTATAATCAACCTGCTTTATTCTGTAGTAAATGTCGTCTTGTGTTAAATCATAAACATATAAATCTAAATAGTCATAGTTTGTAATTTCATCCGTGTTACCAGCTGCAGGGGTTTGTCCTACAGTAACAAAGTTCTCTCCGTCAAGACTGCGTTGCACTTCAAAGTGACTGTTGTCTTGCTCAGAGGCTGTGACCCAATCTATTTTTGCATGCTTGTCTTCCCAATCTGCAGACACCGATAACCAATGTACAGGCAAGATAGGAGGCATACCCGCAGAAATATGGAACCCAAAGTCGTTTCCACCATCCGTTTCACCATAGTTGATGTAAGTGGCTGTTTCCGTTAAACTATCATTAGTTGTAGTATTCAAGTTTTGTAAAGGAGTTCCAATGATTTGAGGCCTAGTTAAGAAAGAACCTAAGGAATCAATCATAAACAGATAGATACCGTTGGCTCCATTAGAATACGCTGAATCTATGATATAATCACCTGAATCAATGGCACCGTTCTCATTGGCATCCCTGTATAGATGAACAATCACTGTGCTTTCTATAGAATCAATATCTCTGTTATAAGTTCCTGATGAATCTACATCATAGAATACCACACCAGACATCATATTAATAGCAGGACCTGTTAAACATCCACATGCTTCAACATCAATAGCTCCTGAGTATAAAGAATCTACTTTGGTACCTAAACCAGTTGCTCTATCAATAGAATAGAATGTATTCATTGGATAACCAGTTTTAGATATAATACCTGTAGTACCATAAAGATCACCATTATTATAGTATCCCATTCCCTCCATGTCACCTACCCCAATGTCAGCAATAACTGTGGCAGAACCATCTGTAGGATCAATTGATATGTATCTTGTGGAGTCTCCTGTTCCAGCTAAATTGTTAATGGCTAACAATTCTCCAGTGATGGGATTAAACGAAATATCATCAATGGCTGGTTTTATGTTGGGACCAGAGATTTCTACATAATCAATTCCTGCTCCAAAAAAATCTTCAATGAGAGTGCCAGTACTTCTATCAATGGCTATAAGCAAATCATTACTTGCAGATTCCGTTGCTTCAGTTCCGTAAAGAATATCATTTAATGGGTCAAATCCCATACCATCAATATCAACAAAGTCGTGGATAGTTGGTGTTCCGCCTATTGTTCCGCTACCTGAACCTATACCGGTACCAACCGCATTAAACTGTCCAGTTTGGAGTTCTATCCAGCCCAATTGAGCGGCATCAGCGGCCCATACTGTATCCATCCCTAATTTAATAGCTAGAGATTCAATTTCATCTCTTCCGGTTACTTGACCTATGTATTGGTTTTTCCCTGTAAGTCTATTGATCATATAGTATCTATCTTCAGCACTTTGATCATCAGCAATACCAAGACATAAAGATCTCGGACCAATCATTCCAAACCAGGCCTCAGCAGTGTCATTGGCAAAGTCTGCAGTTGTAAATGCAAATGCCGTATCCGTAGTCATAATAGTTACTGGATCTAAATCATCCATGACCAAAACAATAGCAACATGTGTTAATTGATTTGAAAAGGTCATGCTATAGTAACCAAGTGGATCAGACAGCGTAGAGTCTATTATTTCATCTTGGTCATATACACCATTAGAATCAGCGTCATTATAAAGCCTTACCTCTACAGCACCAGATCCATGTAAATCACCTGAATTAAAGGTTTCAGAGGCATCCACATCCATATAAAGTCTTCCGTAGGCCGTTCGCTGGTTTTTACCACTCAACTGTAAATCAAATGATAAATCTGAACTGCTTGCATTCACCTGATGAATTTCTACAGCAATGGTATTTACCCCATTTATAAGAAATGAATCTAATACTTCATAAACCTGAAAATCACCTTCGTCAGCAGCAGAAATGGCACTCAGTGCGTAAGTTGTATAGACATTGGTGTCTGGCATATTGTAACGCAACGCCTCTTTTCCATTAATGTATATCACCGCTCCGTCATCGCACATTAGACTTAAATCCAAATGTGTGTAGCTAGGATTAGTTAATGAAAATTCTTTCCTGAAATAGGTAGTTTGATATTTATTGTTGGCATCAGAACCATAAGATATCGTAGTATTTATAGTTGCTCCATCAATAGTACCATATCCGAATACCGCATCTCCTGAAGACCATCCTGCGTCGTTAAATCCAGAATCTCTCCAACTTGTACCTTGGTCTGTACCATCATCTAGATAGTTCCAAGTTCCTCCACTTAGGAAAATAGCATCCACTTTTTCGGCAGAAACCTCAAGGTCAAAGCCTAAATCGGAACTTCCACCACTTCTATTGTGTAATTCAACGGCTATAACATTGACTCCGTCAACAAAAAAGGTGTCCGGAACGGCATATGTTGTATAATCTCCTTCATCTGCACCTGCAACAGTTGCAGAGGCATAGGAACTATAAGACCAACTTCCCGGCATATTGTAGGTATGAGCCAGCTTACCGTTAATGTAAATAGCGGCGCCATCATCACATAATAAACTTAAATAGATATAAGTGTAATCAGGTGAAGAAATAGTTACCTCTTTTCTGAAATAGGTAGTGGGATATTTATTGCTGGCATCTGAACCATAAGATACAGTTGTACCTAAAGTAGTTCCAAAAATTCCACCATAACCCAATACGGCATTTCCAGTTGACCAGCCTGCATCATTAAATCCAGAATCTACCCAGGAGGTACCCTGATCAGATCCATCATCTAGATATTTCCAGCTGCTAACCTTGCTAATAAGTGTAGTTTGCGCCATTGACGTAACACTCACAAACAGAGTGAGATACATCAAAAAATTACGCACAGAAATAGACGTTTTCATAGTGTAGTAGTTAATAAATGGTTAATAATCTAGCCCGTAAGCTATGGGCAAATATACTACATTTTTAAGAATATGCAATGAATGTATCTTATGGGAATATATTTGCTTTATGTCTAACTACCTGATTATAGTCTATTTATCTATCGCTATAGTTTTGTCTTACGCTTATGGCGAAATCGCCAAAAGAACTAATATTCCTTCTGTATTAATGCTTATAGTAACAGGAATTCTGATTGGTCAATTCACAGACTTTTCCTTTAATTTTTTTAGTGCTTTAGAGATTTTAGGAGTAGTTGGATTAATCATGATAGTTTTAGAAGGTGCTCTGGATCTAGAATTGAGTAAAGAAAAGATGCCGCTTATAGCAAGAGCAACAGCCGTGGCAATTCTTGGGATTGTAGGTAGTATGGCCACCATAGCTGCTTTATTTCATTATCTTCTTCATATGCAGCTCAGCTTGGCTATTTTGTACTCTGCACCTCTTGCGGTTATTTCAAGTGCCATTGTAATTCCAAGTATTGGTAATTTAAATGCGGAATCAGATAAAGAATTCCTAATTTATGAAAGCTGCATTTCAGATATCATTGGGATTATGGTGTTCTATTTATGCTTGAGTGTAGCTGAAACAGGCAATTTAGGAGGATCCTTAGGTGAGTTTGGGATTAATTTGGTTTTAACTCTGATAGTATCTGTTCTAGTGGCTATTGGGCTTATACTGCTTTTTAAGTTTTTGAATGCCAAGGTCAAGCTCTTCTTTTTTATATCTATCCTTATTCTAATATATGCCTTAGGTAAAATGATGCACCTTAGTCCTTTAATCTTGATTCTCATATTTGGCCTGGTGCTTAAAAATCACAAATTGGTATTTAGAGGCAGGCTTTCCAATCTTATGACTCGCATGGAGTTTAGGAAAATGGAAAGGGATTTTCATATCATAACAAGAGAAACAGCATTTATACTTCGAACTTTCTTCTTTCTAGTATTTGGGATTACCATTGATATGGCTTCTATTATAGATGTAAATGTTTTGCTCATAAGTTTGATGTCTTTTATACTTATACTTATTGTGAGGGTCATACTCTTAGGTTCATTCGCTTCTAAAATGAACGATGTATTAATTTATATAGCCCCTAGGGGATTAATCACGGTGCTGCTGTTCTATAGTATTCCTGCTTCTGTTCAAGAAACAAAATTTCAACCTGGAGTGATTCTATGGATGGTTATCTTAACAAGCCTTTATATGACTTATGGGCTTATCAAGGATGGGAAAAAACAAGCCTTGGAAGCAGAACATCCCGAATAATAGACATTTTTACAAGCATCTGAGCATTTGAAGTAAGATGAGCCTTTGAATTGACGTTACTTTGTTTCTATTCATTTGCGGTCACTTTTATATATAGTGTTCTGTTCATTGGGCTTAACTGTAAGTGCCCAATGGTCTAATTTACAGTCGAATAAGCTGAAGTTAAATAAGGGAGACGTTTACCTAATCGATAGCGGCATTATAGCTATAAACAGTGTATCCATTACAGGCTTCACTGGCGGCTTGGATTATGAAGTTGATTCTAACAAAATTGTATGGTTGGCTTCTAACATGAAAGACAGCACCATCATTACCTATAGATTACTCTATTTTTCGTTAAACTACTACAGAAAAGATCCCAAGCTTATACAACAGATCTATGAAGAAAATCCTTTTGATTATATACCTCCTTCTGAAAGAGAGGCAGATGAATATTCTAAATTAAATACCTATGGGAACATCTCGAGAGGCATAGGATTTGGCAATGCGCAAGACATTGTGGTGAACTCCAACTTGAATTTGCGGATAAATGGCTTGCTCCCCAATGGCGTTGATGTGGTTGGCGTAATAAGTGATGAGAATAACCCCATTCAACCCGAAGGCAATACACAACAAATTCAAGACTTTGATCAGGTTTACATACAATTGAGCAAAGACAGCACTAAACTAACTGTTGGTGACTTCCTAATGCAAAGGCAATCGGAGTCTTACTTCATTAACTATTATAAAAAATCACGTGGTCTGCAATTTGATAAAATAGCAAAGGTTGGGGATTGGAAAACTCAAATAGGAGTAGAGGCAGCCATTTCAAGAGGTAGGTTCAGCAGAAATCAAATTCAGGGAATAGATGGAAATTTGGGCCCATATAGGTTAAGTGGAAGCAATGGAGAGATATTTATCATACTCATTGCAGGAACTGAAAAAGTGTATTTAGATGGAGCTCTATTAACTAGAGGTGAGAACAATGATTATGTAATCAACTACAATACAGGAGAATTAAGTTTTACTCCTAAGATTCTGATTACTAGATATTCTAGGATAGTGGTTGAGTTCCAATATTCAGATAGAAACTATGCCCGTAGTGTTTTTAGAACTGGCGGGAGTGTGGCTAAAGGAAATTGGAAAATATATGCGAACTACTTCAATGAAATGGATTTGAAAAACCAACCCTTTCAATTGGATTTAGATGCTACTGATTCTTTAAGTGGATTGAATGCCCGTGAAATACTTAGCATATCTGGGGATTCCAGCCCAAGCTTTTCAAATGTGAGTCCTGGCCTTTTTAATTCTGAGCGGATTATGTACAGGCAAAAGGATAGCCTGGGTATTAAAGTCTATGTTTATACAGATGATGCCAGTTCTGATAGCGTATTCTATGAAGTCCAATTTAGCCATGTGGGATTGGGCAATGGAAGCTATCAACAAATTCAGTCTTCGGCAAATGGGAAAGTTTTTGAGTTTGTGGGTATTGGTAATGGAGATTATGAACCTATTAGTGTATTGATTCCGCCTAAAAGGCTGAATATGTGGAATTTAGGATTTGTGAGACTAAATGAGAATTCTAGCTCTGGAGTTGAGCTAAGTTTGAGTGACCAGGACTTGAATACATTTTCCAATCAAGACGATAAAGACAATAGGGGCTACGGGCTAAAGGTTTTCCGAAAGGGTAAGAAATTTATATCAGACTCATCTTGGACCTTGGAACATAAACTTAATTATGAATTAATTAGTCAGGGATTCAATTATGTGGAACGTTACAGAAATGTTGAATTCAACAGGCAATGGAATAAGGTCTTGAACAATCCTGGCATATTGGATCAAATAAACCAAAGCATGGAACATGTTGTGAATGCCGGATTGAGGATAGAGAAAAGTAAAAGTAGCTACGTAGAAACGCAGTTCTCTAGCTTTATAAGACCAGAAAACTATAGCGGGCTAGATGGTAGCCTTCGCATGAATTATCAGCTCAAAAAAACACAATTTGGGTTAAATGCAAATGTTCAAGAAAGCGAGAGTAAAATGATTAATACTATTTCATTGAACAATGGCTTTTATGGCTTTGACGGCTTCTTAGAACAAGAGATATTTAATACTGTGATTGGTTTAAAAGCTAAAACCGAGTCCAGTAGTTTTAGCCAGGGGACTAGTGATAGTCTTCAAGCTCAAAGTTACGCGATGAGAAGTCTAGGGGTATACGCGAAAGGTGGAGGACAGAGTTTTACATATGCCATAGAGGCAGATCAAAGAGATGATGAGTTACCTAAAAATGGAGATTTTAATCTAGCTACAGTAGGCAAGAATTTAAGAGGAACAATTGCTCTTCAGTCTAGCAATAACAACAAACTAAGTTTAATAACGAGCTATAGAAATTTAGCTATTAAAGACAGCAGCCTGGCTCAAAACACATTGGAAAACAGTATACAGAGTAGGTTGGATTTAGATCTGAATTTGTTAAAACGATTTATTCGCTCTAAAAGCTTTGTTCAGATTGGAAGTGGGCAAGAACAAAGAAGAGAATTTCAGTATTTACAAGTGCAATCTGGAAATGGTATGTATATCTGGAACGATTATGATAGTAATGGAGTACAAAGTTTAAACGAATTCGAAATCGCTTCTGATTTAGACAAAAATAGAGCGGATTATATTAGAATTTTCACGCCTGTTCCAGGTTTTATTACTACCAGAACTACCAAATTCAGTGAGAGCTTCGAGCTAAACCCGGCAGCATTGATTAAATCAAAAAAAGGTTTTGGGTCTTTTATAGCCAGATTTAATAGTAACACAGCTCTTCTATACGAGCAAAAAACACTTCCGCAGTCTAGGTTAAACTTTAATGAATTGGGGAGTATTAGCGATACCGCTTTGCTAAATAGAAGCTCAAATTTGAGAACAACCTTGTTTTTCAATAGGTCTAATTCAAGATTTGGTATGGACTACAGCTATAAGAGCCTTGAGTCTAAGATTCTGCTTACAAACGGGTTTGATATAAGGGCTACTAAGGAACAGCAGTATAATATTCGTTGGAATATAGTTCGCCAATGGACTTTGAGATCTGGAATTACAGCCGGGACTAAAAGCTACACTAGTGAGTTCTTTAGTCTTAGAAACTACGACTATGAATATTTGGAACTAAAGCCTAAGCTGCAATTTCAACTGTCTAATACGTTTAGAGCTGAAGCCTATACATCATTCTTTTCTGCTTCTAATACAGCAGCATTGGGTGGAGAGACCACAAGAAATGTTGAAATAGGCACTTCCATAAAATTCACTCAAGCTTCTCAAACATCCCTATTAGCAGAAATGGCTTTTGTTAGAGTGGATTATACGGGTGAAACGGGAAGCACTTTAGGTTATGAACTATTAAGAGGATTACAAAATGGTCAAAATGCCACATGGAGGCTCAATTATCAGCGCAAGATAGCAGGTAGTATACAACTGGTTCTCAGTTATGATGGCCGTAAATCCGAAGGAGCAGACGCCATACACATTGGACGTTTGTTGGCTCGTTACTTATTCTAATGGTGAACTACAATTTTTTGAGTATTTATCTGCCCAGTTGATTTTAAAGTGAGGTAATAGGAACCTGTTGAAAGATCTGAAAGATTTAAAAAGTTATAGAAGTTCAACAGTTTGCCCTGCTTGACTAATTGTCCACTAAGAGTAGAAATTTCAAAATCACTTCCCGGTTCACAAATCACTTGAAGATTATTATCTGCCGGATTCGGGAATACTTTAACTGCAGTTTGTAATGATTCCTGCACATTTACAAAGCTGCTGAGTATACTATCTGCCTTTACCAAGTCTGGAATGCCATGCCCATAAGCCGAGTCGGGCTGATCATATCGGTCGCAGCTCATTAATAAAGCACTGAATACAGCTTCATTACTTCTATCTGGATGGGCCTGCATTAAACAAGCAACTGCTCCGGCTATGATTGGTCCAGAGAACGAAGTGCCGCTTCCTGTGCGCAAAGTACCATCTGGTCTTAGAATTGTATTTCTCACACCCATGGCCATAAGATCGGGTTTAACTCTTCCGTCTGAACTAGGCCCAAAGGATGAAAATGCAGCCTTCTGTCTGAAGCTATCTACTGCACCAATGCAGAGTACATGTTCTCCATCACAGGGAGCAGTAATATAAAACCAAGGATCATTACCTTGGTTACCTGCGCTATTGGTAACGAATATTCCCCTACTCGCGGCTAATTCAGCAGCTATGGTAATAATAGTGCTATTCCCATCCATATCGGCATAAGTATAATCCCCTTCAAGGCTATCAAATTCGGAATATCCCAAACTGCTGTGAATTATATCAACACCAACCGAATCTGCCCATTCCATGGCCGAAACCCAATTGAATTCTTCTTGATGTCTTTCAGAACCTGTTACTTCCGTTCTTGCCAATACATAGTTAGCATCAGGGCTGGCACCTACTAAGGAATCAGGTAAGTTTGCACCTAGTAGACTCATTACTTGCATGCCGTGTGCGCTTTGATCAAAACCAAGATTGGAGAGTTTGCTAAAATCTCTGCTTGCCACTATCTGATTTCTTTGCCAAAGGCTATCAAAAGCGGATATGGAATCCATATTGTTAAATCCTCCATCAAACACTCCAATAGTTACACCTAAGCCAGTATATCCCTTTCTATGTAGGGAGTCTAATCCTATCAATTCCACTTGCCAATCCCCGTGTCCGTATGCAAATTCTTCTGATTGAGCATATTGTTTTTCTGTATATTGATCTGTAGTTCTAACACCCGAAACAAAAGAATAATCGAGTAGTGATTCGGAGATATTGGAAGATACAAAGACGGCATTTAACCATCGACTGCTTCCCATAATATCTATACCATCGGCTTTAAGAGCATCTATATAAGATTCGCAAACAGGAGTGGCGAAGTATTCGTCCGTTGAATTGCATTTATCCTTAAAGAATACCCATTGTTGAGCATAGCCACAAAGGGTAAAAGAAGCCAGAAATAGGAGGAGTTTAATCCTCAAGAAGTTGTTTAATTTCATTTAGTTTCATCAATGCCTCAACCGGACTTAAATTATCAATATCCAATTTATTTAGAATTTCTAAGCCTTCCGCCAATTTTGGGTCATTTATCTGAAACATATTTAATTGGTAATTGGCGGGTTGTACCTTTTTTAATCGCTCTCTGCCACTAATAGAGGCTCTGTCTTTCTCCAATTGCTCTAGTATAGAACTTGCTCTTGTTAATACTTTGCGAGGTATACCAGCCATTTTAGCTACGTGAATCCCAAATGAATGTTCACTGCCACCTTTTTTCATTTTTCTAAGGAAAATCACTTTGTTCTTGGTCTCTTCTGTTGAAATATGATAGTTGACTATACCTTCATATTTGCTTTCCAACTCATTTAATTCGTGATAGTGCGTTGCAAAGAGTGTTTTTGGGTGATAACTGTGTTGAGCTAGGTATTCTGCAATGGCCCATGCAAGAGAGACGCCATCAAAAGTGCTGGTTCCTCTACCTATCTCATCTAGTATAATAAGGCTTCGTTCAGATAGGTTATTGAGAATAGATGCCGTTTCCACCATTTCTACCATGAAAGTAGATTCTCCTTGAGAGATATTGTCTGAAGCTCCAACTCTAGTATAGATCTTGTCGACTATACCGATTTGTGCATGTCTAGCTGGCACGAACGAACCCATCTGGGCTAGGAGGACCGTTAAGGCAGTTTGTCTTAGAACAGCAGATTTTCCAGACATATTCGGCCCAGTTAGTATAATAATCTGTTGTTCGTCATTAGAAAGGAATATGTCATTAGGAACATAGTGTTCCCCCACACTTAATTGCTTTTCAATTACAGGATGCCTACCGTCCTTTATCGCTATGGCCAGATCTTCATTTACCTCAGGTTTATTATAGTCGTGATCTACGCTTAAAACACTGAAAGAAAGAAGACAATCTAAACTAGCTAATTCGCTAGCCGCCTGTTGAACAACATTAGTATAAGCGTTTAATTGCTCCACGATAGATGTGTACAGTTCTTGTTCTATAGCACTGACTCTTTCATCTGCGCTCAAAATATCTTCTTCCAGTTCCTTGAGTTCTGGGGTTATATATCGCTCTGCATTAACTAGGGTTTGTTTGCGAATCCAATCCTCTGGAACTTTGTCTTTATGAGCGTGTGTAACTTCTAAATAGTATCCGAAAACATTATTAAAAGCCAACTTAAGCTTGCTAATCCCAGTTCTTTCTGCTTCTCGCTCTTTAACTCCTAAGAGTAGGTCTTTTCCATTTTTGGCCAAAGCCATATAATGGTCTAGTTCTTCATGAACACCTTCTTTGAATATATTTCCTTTTGAACTGACAGCAGGGGCATCATCTCGAATGTGTTTATCTATAAGTTGAGTAATTTCTGAATAATCATTCAGTCGCTTGGCCCATTTATTCAATGGTCTAGACTCAACATTGGCACAAAGCTGATTTATGTTGCTTGTAGCTTTTAAGGCCACGGATAGTTGTAATAACTCTCTGGGATTTACTCTTTTAAGTGCAACTTTGGACGAGAGTCTTTCCAAATCACCCACAGTGTCTAAATCTTCTTGTAGACTGGACTTAAACTTGGCGTCAGAACTCAAATATTCTACAATCTCCAAGCGCTCATGAATTCTTTTTACGTTCCGCAAAGGGAAAATCATCCATTTCTTTAGCAATCTGCTACCCATTGCGGTTCTGCAGTGATCTATCACATCAATTAAAGCAATACCGTTGCTGTGATTAGATTGAAGCAATTCAAGATTTCTTATACTAAAGGAATCAACCCAAACAAAATTTTGCTCATCTAATCTTCTTATTTCACTGATATGATCTAAATCCTGATGATGGGTCTGATCTAAGTAGTGCAGTATGCTTCCAGCAGCAATTACAGCAAGTGGCATATGGCTAATGCCATATCCTTTTAAGCTATTTACTCCAAAGTGCTTATATAGTAAATCATTGGCAAAATCTTCCTCAAAGAACCATTTATCCAAGGCATAGCTATAGAATTCATCTCCAAAATATCTGTTAAACTTTTCCTTATAAGCTTTGGAATGTATGATTTCACTAGGTTTTAGAGATTTAATCAGTCTTTCTATGTAATTGGAGTCTCCTTCAGCCACCATGAACTCACCGGTTGAGAGATCCACAAAAGCAACTCCAAGTGTTTTGTCTTTTTCAAAAACGGAGGCCAAGAAGTTGTTGCTTCTTGCATCGAGCGTTTTGTCATGGGATGATAAGCCTGGAGTGATTAATTCGGTTACTCCTCTTTTAACAATGGTTTTGGTCTTTTTGGGGTCTTCAAGTTGATCGCATATGGCTACGCGTTGACCCGCTCTAATAAGTTTTGGTAGGTAGGTATCTAAGGCGTGGTGGGGGAAACCTGCTAGTTCTACAGCGCTCGCACTTCCATTGGACCTTTTAGTGAGAACTATATCCAATATTTTGGATGCTACTACAGCATCTTCACCAAATGTTTCATAAAAGTCGCCTACCCTAAAGAGTAAAAGAGCCCCAGGATACTGAGCTTTAATCTCCCCATATTGCTTCATTAATGGGGTTTCTTTTGCCTTCTTTACTTTTGCGCCCAAACGATAGAATTTGAGCCGCAAGTTAAGAAATGAGGAACTGAATAGAATCAGTGTTGAAAAGTTTAAGAAAGTTTCTAAAAGCCCTATAGTCCTTGTGTTGGACAATATTAGGAGTATGCATAATGTAGGAGCTATATTCAGAACATCTGATGCTTTCTTGATTGATAAAATATATTTATGTGGCATCACAGCTCAACCTCCACATAGAGATATTCGAAAAACAGCACTTGGTGCAGAGGAAAGCGTAGAATGGGAATATGTACAAGACGCGGTTGGCTTAGTCAAAAATCTCACCGATTACGATATTTATGCCTTAGAACAGACCGAAAACAGCATTCCACTGAGGAATTTTAAGAACAGTGGGAAGAAAATTGCGTTGATAGTGGGAAACGAAGTAGATGGAGTTCAACAAGAATTGCTCGATTTTTGCGATGCTTCTATTGAGATACCCCAATTTGGTACTAAACATTCATTTAATGTTTCGGTTTCCGCAGGGATAGCACTTTGGGAGATTTTTAATAAACTACATGAATCTTAGAACAGTATTATTACTCGTTTTTATTGGAACCAGCTGTTTGGCTCAAGCACAGACGGATGCCATTGGCCTGCATGCAACTGAAATTAAGCAAGAGATAGAGCGCATTGACAGGATGGATGGTGCAGTTGATGGATTGATTGAACTCAAAAGTCCTATTCAATCTACTGAAGCCACTCAGGTGTATATTAAAGATGCTGAAAGTATCTTGGGCAGGATAGTGAATAGCGCACTTTCTACAGGTGTAAAAGTGAAACAACTTCAAAAGGTATTGAGCCTTCTGAGAGAAGTGGACGAGAAGAACGTACACTTTTACACACGATATGGGTCCATTTTTACAATCATAAAGAAAGTCCAAACCACCAGGGAAAATGAGAAAATTGAAGAAATATTAAAGAGTAATATTTTTAGTTCACTTAATCTTATTCCATTTTTCATTGAAAAACCTGCAGCTGAACCTTTTTTAGTTGTTGCAGCCAAGAACGAACCTGCAGAATTGCTCAGGCATTTTAAAGAAATAAAAAGGCCTATTAATGATGTAGTTGTTAATGCATTAGCCAAACATGCACCATTAAAAATCAGAACATATTTGTACAGCAGCAATGCAGTCCAGCGCAGGGTTAAGTTGAGCACCGATCCAATAACTGCAGCGCTCTATAGAATGGTACGAGAGCAGAGTTCAGCATCTAGATCATCTATTTTGTTACATGATTTTTATAATTCAAAATTGACTGGAAGCAAAGCTCATGAGATATCAAAAGACGATAATCTTTTGTTTGACTATTTAATGAAAATGCGTTTGGAATCAGACCTCATTGGGGAGCATTCGGTTGATGAAGAATTGCGTACACAAAGTCTTAAACGTATTAGAGTGGTTAATGAACTGCATGATGCTTCGGATGCGGTAAGATTTTCCTCTATTTCTAAATACAATGCGCATGAGTTCTATACACTCATGGTATACAGCGAAGATGAAATCTTCACATCCACCTTTCTTGGAATGTATAAAAGAATGAAAGGGAAGATGCAAGAAGAGAGCAGTTATCAATTCTTACACGCTATAGAATACAATAAATTTAGAACATTCATTAAAATGTGTGCAGGTTATAATGTTCTGTCTGATTTTCTTTCAATGATGTCTGACTTTGAAAAACAATTGCTTTTCAAAAGGTTGGTAGAAGGGCTAGAAAATGCAAATGATAATCTAAAAAGTGCAGTGGCTATAGCAGACACTTATGGCAGTATGATGGTTGAGGAGAACAGAATGCTTTTGGAAGAATCAATCATATCTTATTATAAATCAGTAAGATATAGCCCAGGAAGCGCCAAAACTATTTATTCACTATTGATTAGAATACTTGGCCTTGGAGAAGGATTGAATTTAGGCCTAGATGCATTAAATCAAGATGATTTGGTACTAACAACATTGCCCTCCAGTAGAATTTTTAAAGACGGAAACCACATACAGCAGCATTTCTTCTTTGACGACCCAGATGGCAGAAGCTCATACAGTTCGTTTATATCTGGATATAGAGGAGGCAATTGGAGAGTTTTGGATAAAGGAACCTACATAGTGATAAAATCTGTGGCAGGGAAAAAGGTGGAGATATACGTAAATAAACCAGCCCATGAATACGCTGGACAACGTGCTATCAAAGACCATTTTACAACTACTAAAAGATGGCCAGATGTGGTTGTACATAGGGGCCATTCTTATTTTGCAAATACATCAATTGCATCATTAACTCCTAATGCTGAAATTGTCTTTTTGGGTTCCTGCGGAGGCTATAACAACATAAATCAGGTTCTAAATTATTCTCCATCTGCACAAATTATTTCATCTAAGCAGATAGGAACCATGCTTGTAAATAACAGATTGTGTTATAGGCTCAATGAAACTATTCGCAAAGGAGAGGACATAAACTGGGAAAATCTTTGGACCCAGGTTGACCGTTCATTTGGAGCTGGTACAACTGCAGATCGCAGGTTTAAAGATTATATACCACCACATAAGAACCTCGGTGCCCTTTTGATCAAAGCCTACAGAAGCGGTTTATAAGGTTTTTAATTTTCCGTTGTCAAGCACTGGAACAGACAATATTTGATCTACTTCACAACAGTATTCAATATCCTTGTCTACGCCATGCTTAGAAAGACGTTCAAAATGACTTGATTGCTGCATATGTCGGTAAAGATCATATTCTGCCAATTGATAAGCAGACTGACAAAGCAGAGATGCATCATCAAACAAATAGTCTCCGTTTAATCCATGGCAAACAGCACCAGCAAACAGGCTGTCTTCAAGATTTACTCTATCTCGCCAGCCAGCACAAAATAGGACTATATCACTATTGGCTTCATCTAAATAATCACATACTGCTCCTAAATTCAGAAAGGAACCTATAATTAAACCCTTGGCAGGCTTGCCCATTTCTATGCACTTGGTGCCATTGGTTGTGGTGAGTACAACTTCCTTTTCTTGAACCAATTCAGTCTTGTAATCAAATGGAGAGTTCCCAAAATCAAAACCTTCCACTTTCTTTCCTCCTCGTTCACCTCCAACTATGAAACCATTATCTCTATAAGTTTGCGCTTCTTCTACACTACCAACTGTTCTCACAGATTCTGCTCCATTTTCTAATATGGTGCAGATGGTTGAACTAGCCCTTAATACATCTATAACTACCACTATTTTTTTATCAAGGTCTTGAACCTGATTAAATAGGGAAGGAGACATTATGGTTTCTACTTGTATACTCATTTTCTAAATATTTCGCCTAACATACAACGCACACTTCCACCACCCACATTCTCTATTGTAGGAATTGCAGGTGCTATAATCGTGTTCTGGTATTTATCTTCTATCGTTTTCAATTGTTCTTGACTTAATGAATTCTTAGCTCTTTGAGACATGAGAATGAATTTCTTGCCGTCCTCATTACATAATTGTAGCATGTTTCCAGCAAAGCTCTCAAAAACTTGAGAATTGCTCAATTCAATAATGGCTTTATCCGCAGAATACAGAGCTTGTCGAACTTTCTCTCGATCAACTGATTCAATACACTCCAATCCAATAACTGCGTAGTTTTCAGCAATGCACATCATCACATTGGTGTGGTATATGGCCTGCCCATCAGGGCCATTAGCCCTAAATCTCACTGTCTTGTAGCCACTAATCTGCTCAAAACGATCAAGAGCTTTATGATTTGTGCGATCAGAAATTGCTGCATATGCAATTTTGTATTCATGATCACAAACTAGACTACCAGTGCCCTCTAGAATGTGACCTTGATGCTCCAATTCCAGAAGTTCATCATTGATTTCTTTTCCGCTTTTTAGCTTGAGCAAATCAACAATATCAGTTTTTCTCTCTCTTCTTCTGTTCAAGGCAAACATGGAGTAGAGTATAAGTTCATTTCCAAAAGTGCTGAACCAATTATTTGGAAATATTGAATCAGGTGTTTGATCCTCAACTCGATCTTGAACCACTACAACTTCTATTCCGGCTGCTCTAATAAGTTCAACCATTTGATCAAATTCCTGTAGTGCGTGAAGTTGTGTTATATCACCCGATTGGCTGGGTACATTTTGAAATGCATTATTTGCTGCTGTCTCGCTGTTGTATCCGAAGGCAGCGGGTCTTATCATCAGTACACAAGAAGCGGGTTTAGCCATGTCTATGCAGAGGTAGGGTGGAGCATCTTAATAGACCCTCTAATTTTGATATTTGATAATATGGAATCTCTTCAACCTGATATCCTAAACTCTGAAGTTTCTCATTAATCCTGATGAATCCTCTTTCACTAACAACAAGATCGCGGTCTATAGAAAACACATTGCAACCCATTAAATACATCTCATTACGGCTCACTTTGAGTAGCTTGTTGTCAAATATCTCTCTTAGTGTTTCAACATCTTTTAAGTTGCTAAATCCATCTTCAAATATGAGTGCATGCCCTAAACCTAATGGCTGAAAGCAACAGTCTAAATGTAGCGCATTTTCTCTAGGTTCATAGTCAGATTTATTGAGTTCAAAACCTATAACCTCTCTGTCTGGGAAGTGCGTCTTCAGAAAATCCAAACCCGCCTCATTGGTTCTGGCGGTTTTATAGGAATAGAAATCCTCTTCGTTGGCATAACCAACTAATAGATAGTTCTCATGGACAATTACGTCTCCACCTTCAATTCTAACGCCTTCTTGAGCTCTAATTATCTGGTTGTCGGTCAGCTTTGAAATGCATGGGCTAATGCCCTGTTGTTCTTTCTCTCTCTCACGTATGATTTCAGGAATAATTAGAATTTCATCTACAACAAAACCCAAGTCGCGAGCAAATATTTGGTTTAAATCTTCAATGGAAGTTGGCCTCAATACCTCCACGTCATACTTTTTGAGGACTCCTACAAATTGCTCCATTTCTAGCATCATGTCGCTATCGTATGGGTAGACTCCTTTGCGGAGATGCTCCCTTGACTTTGGATCATATGTTTCCTCTAGGTGAGGTCTTCCTCCACAACTCTCAGCGGTGCCAACAATAACACTGCTTAATCGATCAAATTCATTCTTAATATTTAACTGCATCTGATAGATGCAAGTATAGCACGAATATTGGATTTAGCCTTTTAATTGAGGCCAATATTGTAGCTCTTTATAGGCTTTTAAGGGCGCTCATCATTCAAGGGAAGATCTGGCTCAACACTTGGTAAAGGGGGGAGTTCAATTTCGTCTTTTACAACAAAAGCATCTGGATAATAAACCCGCAATTCGGAAAGTAATTCTTGTGCATCAATTTCCCTATAGAAATTACCCACTCTGACTTTCCAGGTTGGTTGCTGGTAGAGGTGATAAACTTGTGTAGCATATTCAGGGAAGCGAGCTCTGAATGACCCCATTGCAGCCTGTGATTCTCTCATATCGCTACCAAAGAATATTTGAATTCTGAATCCAGCCATTTTGGTAGTATCAACACTGGCGTTCTTCTTTCGCAATTCTTCATTAATACGCTCATCAATTTTGATTTCTACTTTGCCTTGAGCGTATATATTACCGCTAATTAGGCAGAGCATTATAAAACTGAAGAGTTTAAGCATCTTTACCATGGCATTTTTTGTATTTCTTACCGCTTCCACAAGGGCATGGGTCATTTCTTCCAACCTTTTTCTCACTTCTTACAGGAACTTGAACTTCTTTAGGCTTTTCTTGCTGTTGCTCCTGCTGCTGTCTTCCGTCAACTATAGCTTCTGCAGCTCTGCTAGTTCGCATTTTGCTTAAGTCAGCTCTTTTGCGCTCCTTAGCTTCTTGTATGTCGTTGCTATTTTGAACCGGAATACTGCTTTTGAACAATAACGAGATAATATCTCCATTTAGTTCATGTATCATGGTCTGGAACAAATTGAATGATTCCAGCTTATAAATAAGAAGTGGATCCTTTTGCTCATAAGAAGCATTATTGGCGGTCTGTTTAAGATCGTCTAAAGCTCTTAAATGCTCTTTCCAGTGATCATCTATAGATGCCAGTGCCGCATAACGCTCAAAGGCGTTAATAATCTCTCGTCCATCTGTTTCTATAGCTTTTTGCAAGTTCACACTTACATTTAAACCTTTCTTTCCATCTGAAAAAGGAACAAGAATGTTTTTGACATCGTCACCTCTTTCGCTTTGAATTCTTTTAAATACGTCTAGCGCTCTAGTGGCTAAAGCCTTGGATTTACGATCATAGAAGTCTAGCGCTTCGTCAAATATTTTCTGAATCAGATCAGGAGTTGCAGTTTCTGTGAATTGCTCCTCGGTCATTTCCGTTTCAAAAGCTAAGTGTCTTAAAGTCTCCAAATTGAAGCCTTCAAAATCTGCTCCTTCTTTATAAACTGTAACAGCTTCTTCTATCCAATCGTAAATGGCATTATTTATATCTACAGATAGTCTTTCACCATATAAGGCGTTTTTTCTTCGAGTATAGATAACAACACGCTGCTTGTTCATGACATCATCGTACTCCAGCAAGCGTTTTCTAATTCCAAAGTTGTTTTGTTCAACCTTCTTTTGAGAACGCTCTATGGTTTTTGATATCATCGAATGTTGAATGACTTCCCCTTCATCATAACCAAAGCGGTCCATAACTCTGGTAACTCTATCAGAGCCGAACAGCCTCATTAGGTTGTCTTCCAGAGAAACAAAGAATTGAGATGAACCGGGATCACCTTGACGTCCTGCACGACCTCTCAGCTGTCTATCAACTCGTCTACTTTCGTGTCTTTCTGTACCAACAATTGCAAGTCCACCAGCTTCTATTACGCCTTTACCTAGTTTGATATCAGTACCACGACCCGCCATATTTGTTGCAATGGTAACCGCACCTGGATGCCCAGCTTCAGCAACTATATCTGCTTCTCTTTGGTGTTGTTTAGCGTTAAGAACGTTGTGCTTGATTTTTCTCATGTTCAACATTCTACTCAGCAATTCTGAGATTTCAACAGAAGTTGTTCCCACTAGTACTGGTCTACCTTCTTTTTGTAGTCTTAGCACTTCTTCTGCAACTGCATTGAATTTTTCCCTCACTGTTTTATAGACCAGATCTTGTCTGTCGTCTCTAGCAATGGGTCTATTTGTAGGTATAACTACTACATCTAATTTGTAAATCTCCCAGAACTCACCAGCTTCAGTTTCAGCTGTACCAGTCATGCCTGAAAGCTTATGGTACATTCTAAAGAAATTCTGTAAGGTTATGGTTGCAAAGGTTTGGGTAGCTGCCTCAACTTTTACATTTTCTTTGGCTTCTATTGCTTGGTGTAGACCATCTGAATATCTACGACCATCCATAACTCTACCAGTTTGTTCATCAACAATCTTAATCTTGCCATCTTGAATAATGTACTCCACGTCTTTCTCAAACATGGCGTAGGCTTTTAACAGTTGATTTACAGAATGAATTCTTTCAGATTTTATAGAGAAATCACGCATGATTTCATCTTTCTTCTTCACCTTCTGATCCTCATCCAAACTGGATTTCTCAAGCTCAGCAATCTCGGCACCTACATCAGGCATAATAAAGAAATTGCTATCCTCTCCACTAGAAGTAATCAATTCTATCCCTTTATCCGTTAACTCTACTTGATTGTTTTTCTCTTCTATAGTGAAGTATAATTCTTCATCCACTATATGCATTTGTTTTTGCTGATCTTGGAGGTAGAAATTCTCAGTCTTGGTCATGATTGACTTCATTCCTTGCTCGCCCAGATACTTGATAAGAGGCTTGTTCTTTGGAAAACCTCTATAACATCTATACAGCAACAAACCACCTTCTTTCTCGCTCGTCTTGCCTTCGGCAATCAGCTTCTTGGCATCTGTTAGAGCGGTACTTAAATATCTTTTTTGTGCATCAACTAATTTTTGAATTCTAGGTTTTAGTTCGTTGAATTCATGTATGTCACCCTTTGGAATAGGGCCAGAAATAATGAGTGGAGTTCTCGCATCATCAATAAGTACAGAATCCACCTCATCAATCATCGCAAAATGATGTTTTCTCTGAACCTGATCACTTGGGCTGTGCGCCATATTATCTCTGAGGTAATCAAACCCAAATTCATTATTGGTTCCGTATGTTATGTCTGCTTTATAGGCATTGCGTCTTTCCTCAGAATGAGAAGGGTAGTAGTCAATACAATCCACTTTCATTCCGTGAAACTGAAATATAGGAGCATTCCATTCACAATCTCTACGTGCTAGGTAATCATTTACTGTAACTATATGTACACCTCTTTGACCCAATGCATTTAGATATGCGGGTAGAGTAGATACCAGTGTTTTACCTTCTCCTGTGGCCATCTCAGCAATCATTCCTTTGTGCAATACTGTACCTCCTATAAGTTGTACGTCATAGTGCACCATATTCCAAACCACTTCTATACCGGCAGCATCCCATTTGGTTTGGTAAACCACTTGATCACCCTTAATACTTATATGGTCTTTACTCGCAGCTAAATCTCTATCATTATCTGATGCAGTGGCAATCACTTCGTCAGAGTCTGTGAATCTTCTAGCTGTTTCTTTAATAACCGCAAATGCAGCTGGTTGAATTTCTAGTAAAATCTCTTCAAGTCGCTCATCTCTTTGTTTCTCGAGCTCATCAATTTTACCATAAGCTTCTTCCTTGAGGTGAATTTCATGAATGTCAGCTTTATCTATTTGTTTTTTGAAATCTTCAATTTGCACATCTATGTCTGACAGATAGTCATTGATGCGCTGTTTGAACTCTGCCGTTTTAGCACGAAGCTCATCATTACTTAAATCTTGAAGTTTTACGTATTCGGCATTTACAAGGTCTACAATAGGGAATAGCTCCTTAACGTCGCGGTCTGCTTTGTTCCCAAATACCTTAGAAATTCCTTTAACCAGTGAGTTTAACATAATTTATATGAAAGCTTCGGCTATAACCGTGCCAAGCTACTTTGTTCTGCTATTAACGAATAATGTGTTGTAGTTGTCGCCCCCAATGTTGCTTCTGTACTTCATAGTGCTGCTACTAATTTCCTCGAAAAGAAAATTATATCTTTTGTTAGCATAGTCCTTAATATTCATGGTGTCACCATTGTTTTGCCATTCCCAGGTCCCGTCTAATGATAGTGCTTGACGAAAGACCCCGTCGCTTAAAAACTGAAGTTCTAGACCGCCTCCGTTGGGATACCAAATAACATCATACAAATTTGCCTTGTCTGAATCAGTGAGTTGTCCGGTAGACGAATTTGGGCCATCAACTCCGTCTTCTTTGTCTTTACAAGATGATACAGAAGTGAATAAGCCAATCATCACGAAAAGTATAGTTGTTTTAAAGTTCATAAATTATCTAAAAATAAAGCGCTCCAAATGTAACCATAATTATCTTTGGAAGCTGATTAGAAAACATGAGAATTCTTATACTTGGATCTGGAGGAAGAGAGCACACCTTAGCGTGGAAGCTTTCACAGGAAATTGGAGCTGAAAACGTCTTTGTTGCACCTGGTAATGGGGGAACAGGAAACTGTGCCACTAATGTGGATATCGGAGTAAACAACTTTGATGAAATTATAGAGTTCTGTGTTGATAATCAGATTGATACACTTCTTCCCGGTTCTGAAGATCCCATAGCCAATGGAATTAGAGATGCGGTGGAATCAGATGCTAGATGTACAGATATTTTTGTGTTTTCTCCAGATAGAGATGCGGGGCAATTAGAAGGCAGTAAAGAGTTTGCCAAAAAATTCATGATGAGACATGGTATTCCAACAGCAGCATACCGTTCATTTAATGCCGAAAGCGTGGAGGAAGCCAAGGCATTTTTAACTACACTGGAATCGCCGTATGTACTCAAGGCAGATGGGTTGGCCGCTGGAAAAGGAGTACTCATTATAGAAAACCTCAAAGAGGCTCAAGATGCGGTTGAAGATATGTTGGTGAACAAGAAATTCGGTGAAGCATCTGCAACCGTAGTTATAGAAGAATTCCTTAGCGGGATTGAATTTTCCATTTTCGTTCTTACCGATGGCAAATCATATGTATTACTACCAGAAGCTAAGGACTATAAACGAATTGAAGAAGGCGATACAGGTTTAAATACGGGTGGCATGGGTGCTGTTTCTCCTGTGAATTTTTTTGAAGGAGAGATTAAAAGAAAAACCATAGAAGATGTAATTGAGCCTACCATAAGAGGTTTTGAAAAAGATGGTCTCAACTATCGTGGATTTGTCTTCTTTGGTTTAATAAATGTGAATGGTTCGCCAGAGGTAATTGAATATAATGTTCGAATGGGAGACCCTGAAACAGAAGTGGTTATTCCAAGAATGGACGAGTCTTTAAGCTCTATAATTGATGAAGCAAGAAATGGCAATATGCAAACACGAGCAGCTAAGTTAAAAAAAGGATTTTGTACCACCGTGTTTTCAGTCTCAGGTGGATATCCAGAAGAATATGAAAAAGGTATTCTTATAGACATTCCAGAGCATTCCACTCTATTTCACGCAGGAACCAAATTGGAGAATGGCAAATTAAAAACAAGTGGAGGAAGGGTACTTGCAGCCACTGGATTTGGAGATGATTTACAAAGTGCATTGAACGAATCATATAGAATCACGGAACAAATCAGTTTTGATAAGAAATTTTACAGAACAGATATTGGTAAGGACTTAATGAAACTACAAGAAAATGGAAGTGTTTAAGAAAATATGGTCTTATCTGACATTTAGTCGCAAGAATAAAACTAATAACAGTTACCTGCGTATGATGCATGGAATCAATAGATTATCGCTATTTATGGCGTTAATCGCTATTATTCTACTGATAGTCAAATTGAGCAAGTAGCTTTGGAATGCTTTTTGTAAATTGGTAAGCAATAACAATTATGTATTGGATATTAATAATAGGAGTAATGGGATTGAGCTGGTTTGTTCAATCCAGATTGAGGTCTAAATTCAAAAAATATTCGCGTACACCTCTAACCAACAATATGAGTGGAAGAGAAGTGGCGGAACGAATGTTAGCCGATCACGGTATAACGGATGTAAAAGTTATTTCGGTAAATGGTCAATTAACAGACCATTATAATCCGGTCAAAAAAACGGTTAACCTCAGTGAGGCTGTTTATCATCATCGCAATGCAGCAGCGGCTGCAGTAGCGGCTCACGAATGCGGGCACGCCGTTCAGCACGCCAGAGCTTATAGCTGGTTAGAAATTAGATCTAAACTGGTTCCTGTTGTAAGTGTAAGCTCTAGATGGATGCAATGGGTTATACTAGCTGGAATCTTTTTGATGGGTGTGGTAGGTCCAACTTTACTATATGTGGGTATAGGCTTATTTGCATTCACAACCATATTCAGTTTTATTACGCTTCCTGTGGAGTTTGATGCATCAAGAAGAGCGTTAGCCTGGATGGAAGATCGCAATATTGTGAATTCAGAAGAACTTGTGCTGAGTAAAGATGCTCTAAAATGGGCTGCGCTTACTTATGTTGTGGCAGCTATTGGCTCCTTGGCAACATTGCTATATTATATAGCGTTAGCAAGAGACTAAATGATAAAGAAACTTTTAATTCTTCTTCCATTCCTTGTGATTGGCCTGCTTTCTTATGGTCAAACCATTTTACTCGAAACTGAACACGAGGTTGAAGATGATCAATTCAAGAAATCTCAATCCATAGTACCCATTTATAAGTATCAAGGCCTTTCTATAGAACCTTATACCAAATTTGGTGTAGATATGGATGAAGATCAGGATTGGTATAGAATCAAAAGACTTCCCGCCATGGGGGCATGTAGAGATACGGCCTATACTTACATCTACTTTGCAGGCGCAGATAATGATCGAAGTCAAGCATATATCCTGGCAATGGTGGGTAATTATTATCGCTCTAGACGCACCGTCTATTTCTGGATTGATAGAAACAACGACCTGGATTTCACTAACGACGGTCCTCCAGATTCACTGCTGTACAAAGACCACAATTTGGTTATCCGTATGAGCAATAAATCTGATAGTTCTGCTAAATATGCAATTAAGCTAAGTCGTTTGGAGTACGGAGAGAATGTACGGTATAAGCGTTTATTGAATGATCACTATAAAGCGCATAGCGGCTCTAAGAAGTTTACTTCAGTGAATTTTTGCTATAGGGAACAACGTTATAATACAGTTGTTGCCAACTACAATAACGGTACAGATTCTTTCAGTCTTGGATTGAAAGATATGAATGTGAATGGATTTTATGATGAAGCCGAAATAGACAAGTTTTATATAGGTGCATATGGATCGAGAGTGGAAGCGGATAAAACTGTGGAGCTTTCCAAAAAGAAGTCTGAGAATAGTTTTGAATGGAATGGAAAGAAATACGTAATTGAAGGTATTAGTAGAAATGGAAAAACCATTGAACTCTCTGTTGTAGAGGGCGCAGAATTGACTCAAAGCTTGGAAATGGGTAAATCAACTCCGGACTTTGAGTATTTCAATATTATCAACCATGAGCATAAACTGTCAGAGTTTAAGAAATCGAGAATTTTCTTGTACTTCTGGGATAATTCTACTCTCAGCCCTGAAGACACTACATATCTCGCTAAAATTCATAGAGAATTTGGTGATAAGATTAAAGTTCTAAGTCTAAATCACGGAGATGAGCCCAAAATGGTGAGGATGACATTTTATTACGATAAGCTTTCATTTCCAGTAGGTTATAGTAATGCATCTATCGCAGAACTTTACTTT
Organism: Bacteroidia bacterium; assembly: GCA_049115575.1. Classification (GTDB taxonomy): domain Bacteria; phylum Bacteroidota; class Bacteroidia; order NS11-12g; family UBA9320; genus JAHEKB01. The sequence goes on from JAGDZU010000001.1 coordinate 452,630, forward strand.
TTAGAAGATGTTCCTAGGGGTTATTATTTAGACAAAAAATGCGTTCTGGTAAAAGATAGAATTAGTCCCAAAGAGATGTACGACATCTTATTATCTGAAAAAAAAGGAGTAGAATTTTAGGTTCTGAGTTTACTGCTGACTTTTATATTTGTAAGCTCAATCTTGCACCCGTAGTTCAACTGGATAGAATATCGGATTTCGGCTCCGACGGTTAGGGGTTCGAATCCTCTCGGGTGCACAACGATTATCAATGAACGTCATGGATTCGAACCGAAGGGTAGGCCAGGGGTTCGAAATGAAATTCACGAATACCTTTTAGAATAATTTATGGAATGAGTAATCCTCTCGGGTGCACAACGATTATCAATGAACGTCATGGATTCGAACCGAAGGGTAGGCCAGGGGTTCGAAATGAAATTCACGAATACCTTTTAGAATAATTTATGGAATGAGTAATCCTCTCGGGTGCACTTTTAATACTCAATCTTGAATTTTCATTAATTACATATTTAGAAGATTCTTTCACATTAATTGTATCTTAGCGATATGTCAGAAGATTTTTTGTGGTATAAGAGTTATCCAAGTAATGTTCCTAAAACAATAGACCCAGATAAATATGGTTCCTTGAATGAAGTTTTTAACGATACCATAAGCAAATTTGGAGATAAGGTGGCTTTCCAAAATATGGATGTTCAGATCACCTTTAATCAACTAAATGAGTATGTAAATGCGTTTGCTACATATTTAGAGCAGAATACTACACTTCAAAAGGGAGATCGTATTGCCATACAAATGCCCAATCTATTACAATTCCCTGTAGCTCTTTTTGCGGCTCTTAAGCTGGGTTTAACAGTGGTAAATACCAATCCGCTATACACTGCTCAAGAAATGAAGCATCAATTCAAAGATGCTGGGGTAAAGGCCCTTGTTATTTTAGAGAATTTTGCTTCTAATTATCAAAAAATTGAAAACGATCTAAATATAGAAACTGTTGTAGTTACTCGCATTGGAGATATGTTGGGTGGGCTTAAGGGAAGCATAGTAAACTTTGTGGTTAAGAAAGTGAAGAAAATGGTGCCGCCATTCAGTTTACCTAATAGCGTAAGGTTTAAAGATGCTATTAAGGAAGGATGGGGACAAACACCAACAGAAGCTACTGTTACTCATGACGATATTGCTTTCCTTCAATATACAGGAGGAACAACAGGAGTCTCTAAAGGCGCCATACTTACACAAGGTAACATATGTGGCAACCTTTCACAAATTGATGGCTGGCTTTCTGGTCTTTTTGAAGACGGGAAAGAAGTAGTAATCACTGCTTTGCCTCTGTATCATATATTCGCTTTAACGGCTAATTGCATCACTTTCTTTAAGTATGGTGCAAAGAACGTACTCATCACCAATCCTCGAGATATGAAGGCCTTTATGAAAGATCTTAAAAAGAATCCATTTTCTTTTATTACAGGGGTGAACACTTTGTTTAATGGAATGCTAAACCAGGAACAGTTTTCATCAATGGATTTTTCAAATCTTAAAATCTCGCTTGGAGGAGGAATGGCAGTACAAGATGCTGTAGCTAAAAAGTGGGAAGAAGTTACCAAATCTCCATTGTTGGAGGCCTATGGTCTATCTGAAACTTCACCTGCAGCTACTATAAATCCTACTGATGGTTCACACAGAATGGGAAGAATTGGACTTCCAGTCTGTTCAACAGATATAAAGGTTTTAGATGACGGAGGCAATGAAGTTGCACAAGGAGAGAGGGGAGAACTAGCTATTAAAGGCCCTCAGGTCTTCGCTGGTTATTGGAATCAGGAAGAAGCTACCAAAGCCGCGTTCCACAATGGATATTTTCTAACAGGTGATGTTGGCATTATGGACGAAGATGGTTTTTTCCGTATAGTGGATCGCAAGAAAGAAATGGTAAATGTTTCTGGATTTAATGTATATCCATCAGAAGTTGAAGCTGCTATTTCTGACCACCCTAAAGTCTTAGAAGTTGGTGTAAAAGGAGTACCCAGTGATAAATCTACAGAAGAAGTAAAAGCATTTATAGTGAAGAAAGATCCTTCTCTAACTGAAGAAGAAGTCATTAGCTTCTGTAGAGAAAGGCTTACGGCATATAAAGTGCCTAAGCATGTGGCATTTAGGGAAGAGTTACCAAAGTCTAATGTAGGAAAGATTCTTAGGAGGCTAATGGAGTAGTCTTTCTTTAAATAAACTGAAGTTACCAACTTCAAGTTCTTGACCATAGAGCTTACTATAATAGCTCTTATCAACTTTGTTCATTTTATTAATAATCAAGACATCTGCTTTTCCATTCATAATGGCACTAGCTATTTCTTCCTTGTCTTTTAGTTGATTAATGCTTGCAGCATTCCATCCTTTCACTCCCAAATAGTAGAAGTAGATGCAGCCGCTTTGATCGGGCCCAACAACAGCCAGTTTACCCCCTTGAACAAATTGCTGCATTTCAGTGAGTTGATCTTGACTTAAGAACTCCTCTGGCAAATTGGAGTTTGAATCCAGATATCTGGAATTGATTTTATTCACCGCATGTACTATTTGAAGCAGAGCCAACGGTACAAGAAGCCACCATATATATTTCTTGCCTTCTATCTTTTTAAGTAAGTATGCTACTAGCAAAATCCCTAATAAGATATAAGGCATCATATAATATGCGTGATATTCCATCTGCTTGAGTTCTTTTACATGGTAAAACCCAAAACAGACTATGATTGTTAAAATGGTCCATATCTTTACTTTATTGAACTCTTTGATATATACAAATGCACCCACCAGTGCCAAGATAAAGGCGCCGTAGCCCAATAACTGCTCAGGTAAATCCATAACTAAATTGGCTTTTAACAACCTCAAAGCTTCACCCTTGCTCCCTGTTGAATTTACAAAGAGGCCAAAATCGTAAAGATGATTCATGTTTCTCATCTTAGCAGCATGTATGTACCACAGAGACACAACACCTCCTGCAAACAACCCTAGATACGCTATACCAATAGATTTGTTAAACTGTTTCTGGGCAAGTGTATGAACAAAGAATACAGGACCAAAAAGCAGATATTGAAATTTTACTAGTCCAGCTAAAGCAAGTAAAATTAAACACCAAACTAAATCAAGAGGACGTTTTCCAAAATAAAAGTAGAAGGCAAAAATGATGGCGCTCATGGCAGCTACATCTGGAATTGCATTGATGCTGTGATAGTACATTTCAGGTGTCCATGCATAAAAAAAGCAGGCAATGCCAGCAACCAAGCGTGAGCTAAAGAGCCGAATGAGAAGCAAGTGCATTCCAATCAGGCCAATGATAAAGATGAAGAATTGTACGAGTCTATGGTTTATATGATGAACGCCGAAAATCTTATAACTAAATGCAATTAGTTGCTCGGTAAGTGGGAATGACATTCCTGTAACGCCTGAACTTTCTTTGCGGTGGTCAACTCTTGGGTAGCGAAAATCCAAATCTTCTTCATGGAAGTTTTGTGCTACAGCTAAGGTGTTACATTGCCTCCATACATGAACACCTCTTGGTGATAGAGAAAAGTGATTGAAATGGCCAATAATGAGGCTAAGAACAATCAGAGCGATGCTATACCACTTCTTCATCTTTTAGATGTAATAATTGATTTATTGAGTCAATCACTTCTTCCACTGTAATTTTATTAATAGTGGAATTGCTCATATTTTGCTTTTTATGCTTGTTGGGAAGAAAATAGTGATGAATACGCACTTGGTTGCCTATAGGATAGAATACTTTGTGAACCCCTGGTCCAAAGAGAGCGATTATTGGAATACGATTAGCTGCTGCAATATGAAGTGGACCGCTTTCATTGCCAATAAACAAATCAGCTCTTGAACATAATTCGCTGAATTCTAAAAGGTTAAACACCCCTGCAGCATTAAAGACACCAGAGTTTAAGCCACTCATACAGCTTACATTTAGATCCCTGTCGTCAGGGCCCCCAGCTAGCACCACCTCTTTATTGTGTTTATGGAGGTATTTAATGATGGCTTGAAATCTCTTTATAGGCCACCTTCTGATTTCTTCTCGTGCTCCTATGTGCATTACTACATAATTGTTTATTCCAATTTGATTCAACCATTGATCTACACGCGATTTTTCTTCTAGATCAGTTGTAATAGCATTTGGTTTCTTGGTTACTGTAGAGATTAAATCTTGAATGATTTCAAAATTAGTATCCAATTCGTTTTTCTGTCCTCCGGTAAATTTATTACGCATGCGAACAGTTCCTCGGTCTACTCTTTTTGCAGGTCTGTTCTTCCAAGCAAAAGCGAGACTTTTATAGTTTCCTCTGAGGTCAACTATGAGGTCGTACTTCTTTGATTCCAAATCATCTATACATAAAACATAAGGAAGGTGATTAAATAAGATACGATTTACCGGTTTGCAGTATAAGTCAATTTGAGCATTGGGATATTGTTCATGTAAACTATGGAAAACATGTAGTGAAGTAACCATATCACCAATCTCATCAAGCTTAATTATCAATATCTTATCGATTGCTTTTGGTTGTCCAATCCAATTTATTATTCTACTGCTAATGGCAGATAGTAGATATAGTAACTTTTCACTCAAAAAATAGGGTATAGGGTAGGTGTACTTGGGCTAGCATCAGATATGAAGTTACCAATATTCAGTTTTAAGGCATAAATTCCATCCTCAATTTCTTCATTTATATAAATGAATTCACTTATAGATGCATCCAATCTAGGGTTTTTAGGATAGTTCCAAAATATATGATGGCTCAATAACTTTCCGCCATCCCACTCAGGATCTACAGAAGGTAGGTCTATCAATAAATGCTTAATACCTAGGTCAACAATCTTTTGCATATCATCTGGTGCTATACACGGAGTTGGTGAACTTGAATAGTCCTTATGTTTTTTACTTGTGGGATTTGGAAGAGTTCTGAGGACTAAAGCCTGAATGCCCGGTTCTGAAGAATCCAAAAATGAACTGAGATCCACAAAAAGTCCATCCTCATTTTCTTTGCAGTTAGCAGTATGTAATTGAGATAGATAAAAGCTATCTGATATACAATCATTTACAAAGTATTTTTCGTTAGAGATATGGCCTACACATTCTGTATGACTTCCGTTACCATGTGCTGTAAAGGTGACTGTTTCTAGATTACAAGCTCCTCCCTTGTTTTTATTACCAATGAAATCACCATCTTGATAATCTACGTATACAGCGCCATCAATTTGGAAAGAACTAACACTACCATTTCTTTGAATAGGAATGCTAATGTTCATTGGCCTGCTGAGGTCAAAGTGTAGTTCATTATTTAAATGTAACAAGCTGAGCTTCATGAAAGCAAAGATAATTTTGTTAGTATGATTTGAGTTATGATGTTTAAATTCGACTAAAGTTTGCAGCTCAACAATTACGAAATAAAACGTCTACTCAAATTTGCTCTTCTCATTTTTGCATTCCTCATTGGCTTTTTTTCCTTGTGGTATACCAACACATTGGTTAAACGCCTTGAAGCTCAAGAACGGCAAAAGATAGAAACATGGGCTAAAGCCACAAGGATGTTGGTATCACCTGATTTACAGGATGATCCTGAATTTCTTTTTTCACTGGTTCAACAGAACAATACCATTCCAGTAATTATGACTGATGATGATGGAGTAATTACAGGGCACAGAAATCTTGATTCAAATCTTATCTCTAATGAAGACTACTTCGAAAAGAAGATTGCTCATATGAAAGAGGTGAATGAACCAATGACATTGGAATGGTTGGAAGGGAGAAACTTGACCATCTATTATGAAAACTCTTTATTGCTTAATCAGCTGAGGATATATCCGTATTTTCAATTGGCGGTGATTGCACTATTTTTAGCCATGAGCTATTTTGCATTTAGCTATAGCCGTAGGAGCGAGCAGAATAAAGTATGGGCAGGGATGAGCAAAGAAACCGCACATCAATTAGGAACGCCAATCTCTTCATTAATGGCCTGGGTGGATTATTTAGAACAAAGCGAAGGGCAGCTGTCGGAAAATGTCATCTCCGAGATTAAGAAAGACATGAACCGCCTGGAATTGATTACTGAGAGGTTTTCAAAGATTGGGTCAGAACCAGTGCTTGAGAAGCACAATTTGGTACAGGTGCTTCAAAGTTCTGTTCAATACATTGATTCTAGAACATCTGATAGGGTGAAAATCAGTATTGATGAATCCAGTTTTAATAAGGATTTAGAAGTAATGGTGAATGAACCACTATTTGCTTGGGTTATAGAAAACCTTTGTAAAAATGCTGTGGATGCTATGGAGGGTGAGGGCAAAATAACTTTTAGAAATGTGGTGCATGCTTCTAAAGTTATTATTGAGGTTATAGACACTGGCAAGGGGCTTTCCTCTACACAGTATAAGACCATATTTAAACCTGGATATACAACCAAAAAAAGAGGATGGGGCCTAGGTTTGTCTTTAGTAAAAAGAATTATTGAAAATTACCACAACGGCAAAATTTACGTGAAACATTCTGAGATTGGTAAGGGTACCACTTTTAGGTTAGAGCTAAAACCAAGTAATTCTTTATAAATCTATCAGGATTGTTTATAGAGGTCTATGAGTATTATGAATTACCTTTGTTCAACAAAAAATTAAAAATGGCATTAGAATTTTCAGATTCAAATTTTGAAGCAGAAGTATTGAATAGCGACACTCCTGTTTTGGTAGATTTTTGGGCAGAATGGTGTGGCCCATGTAGAATGATAGCTCCTCTAGTAGAGGAACTAGCTGGTGAGTATGAAGGCAAGGTTAAGGTTGGAAAACTAAACATAGATCACAATCCTTCAATTCCCATGAATTATGGTATTAGAAGTATACCTACACTTTTGGTTTTCAAAAATGGTGAAGTCGTTGATAAACTTGTTGGAGCGGTTCCAAAGTCAACTATTGCATCTAAGATGGAAGCTCAGTTAGGCTAATCAAATAACAATATTTATTATTGAGCGACAGTTATTTAACTGTCGCTTTTTTTATGCTTATTCAACCAGAAGATATATTGGCCACAGGCAATCTCGAATTATTATCGAGGCATGCGGTGGAAGGTTTTATTACTGGATATCATAAGAGCCCATTTCACGGTTTTTCGGTTGAGTTTTCTGAGCACCGTCAATATAATCCAGGGGAATCAACTAAGCATATAGACTGGAAGCTTTATGGGAGAACAGATAAGCTATTTATTAAACGTTTTGAAGAAGAAACCAACCTTCGATGCCGAATTCTTATAGATGCATCTTCCTCAATGCAATTCAAAGGTGATACCGAGCTGAGCAAATTGCAATACAGCCTTTGGTGTTCAGCAGTACTCTTGCAGTTATTAAAGAAGCAAAGGGACGCTACTGGAATTACCATTTACGATGAAGATGTGGTTGAATCAACTCGTACTGCTTCATCTGGCCGACATTATAAGAACCTTTTACATTCGCTAGGTGAATATCTAGATTATAAAAGCGTACTCAGAAAAACGGATATAGTTAAATGCCTTCACGATATGGCTAATCAACTTCACCGGAGATCCCTCATAGTTCTATTCACTGATTTGCTCTCAGATGATTATGATATAGATCAATTGTTTAGAGCTATTCAACATATCAAGCACAACAAGCATGAACTTATCATATTTAACACCCTGGATGCAGATAAAGAACTGAGTTTTGAATATGAGAATAGACCCTTGAGTTTTGAGGATCTCGAAACGGGGGAGAAGATTAAAATACAATCCAGCGAAGTCAAAGACCAATATCGTTTAGCTATTCAAAATCACATTCAAGAATTGAGATTAAGGTGTGGCCAATACAAAGTGGAGTTTATAGATGTTGATATTACTAAAGGTGTAGAAAACGTGATGATTCCATTTCTAGTGAAAAGAAACAGAATCAGCTCTTAACGCCAATTAAACGCTTATTCATAACTCTCTTCCAGAGTGGTGGTATAAGGGCAAGTAGCATCATGCCCGGATATCCAGTAGGTAATTGAGGGGCTTCTGATTGGCTTTTTAGCTCGGGATATATGGTTGAACTATTTTGATGATGGTCTGAATGCCTACTTAATTCAAATAGAATATATCTTCCTAAAGGATGGTTTGAATTCCAGCTATGTTCAGGAGCTATTCCTGCAAAGACCTTGTCATTTAGCTTTTCGCGCTGTAATCCATAATGCTCTACATAATTGATTGACTCAAGAAGCACAATGCCAATTAAGGCGCTAGCTAAGAAAAATATAAGGCTAATCCAACTAAAGAAAATTACAATTAGGCATAGGAAGGCAAATTGGATTATCTGAAACCTAATGAACTGGTTAGATATACTAAATACGGGCTTACCTATACGTTTCAACCTTTCCTTTTCAAGCCTATAAGCCGAAATCCAACTTCCAACAATGCTCCGTATCCAAAAAACATAGATGGATTCATTGATTCTAGCAGTAGCAGGGTCTTCTGGTGTTCCAACTTTCTTGTGATGCCCTCTATTGTGCTCTATAAAAAAATGCATATAAAGTGAGGTTAATAGGAGTGATTGGGCCACAATCTGATCCTGTTTTTCTTTGCGATGACCTAATTCATGAGCGACATTAATACCGTAGACACCACAAAGTATTCCCATAGTACTGACTATCCCAACGGACTCCGCAATGGTTAGCTTATTCTCACTCACTATGGTTAAAAACCATAAAAGTAAAATGTAATGTAAAACAGCAACTAAATACAACAGTGAATTGTAGCTTTTCTTGCTTTTAACTTCATAATTTGCGGTTACAGGATTTAGAAACAGTTCCAATATTGGAATTATTCCAAAAGATATAACTATGGTGATAAGGTAGTTAAAAGGCTGATAGGCAAAGCTTAAGGATGCGGTAATCACGAATATTAGACTTGGTAAATACCGCAGAATTCCTTCATTTCCTTGTATTCTTGACTTCATTTGATGTATCTTTGTAGGCAACTACTTATTTAACCATGTTTAATTTTCGAATAGAATCCGGAGTTCAACATGCCTATCCGTCTATTGTGAATGCTCTAGATGCGGCAGGTATTGCATTCTTCATTAAGAACTCTCAACTGGAATATATACACGCCAATCAGAACTTCCTAGATCTAATAAACTGCAAAGATATCACGAATCTATCTGACTCTGATGTGTTTGTACCTGATGTTGCATCAGAGCAAAGACAAATTGAAGAGTTAATTATGACAACTCAACTATCTAAAAGTTCTGAAGCTGTTATAGTTGGTAGGAACAAGCTAGAGAAAGTATTGGGTATAGAGCGCTCGTTGTATAAAGAAGGTGATGAGTATTACATGGTTGGAGTAGTTCAAGATCTAACCATTCAGAAAGAGCAAGAGCAATTTAATGCCTATAAGAAGGTGCTGACCGGAGAGGAGCTACATGAAAAAGTAATTAATAGGTTTTCGTCCTACATATTCAATAACAATGATGAGCAGGTAATTTTAGACGGAGTTGGAAAACTTTGTCTTGAATTGCTAAAGATTGATGATGTATCTATATTCATCTACTCTCCTGAACAGGATTTATTAGAACAAAGAACCTTTGTTGGAAAGGATGATCAGCTTCAATACGAGAAGCACAATCCGGTAAAAATAAAGCTGAATCAAGGTATAGTTGGCCTTGCTGCTACTGAGATGAAATCTGTTCTGTTAAATGATGTAGATCAAAATGAAAGACATATAAAAGGTGTGGTGGATGCCAAAAGCGAATTGGCGGTCCCTATTATTTATAAAAAGAAACTGATAGGTGTAATAGACTCTGAAAACCCACAGAATCAGTTCTTTACAAAAAGGCATGTACATTTAATGGAAGGAATTGCAGGTTTACTCGCCATTAAACTCAATGAGGTTAGGAACTACAGATTGTTAACGCGCAAGCAAATGCAGATGCAGGCTTTCGTTGAAAATTCTCCTGTAGCATTAATAATGCTAGATGAGCAGTTCAATTACCTTGCTGTGTCCGAAAGTTGGAAAAACACTTATGATGTAGATCCCTCAGAAAATCTAATAGGACAAAATCACTTTGAAAGATACCCCAATCTTCCAATCAGGTGGAAGAAGATGATTAAAAAAGCATTAGCGGGTGTAGCACAACGTAATGATAAGGAATTTTACCAAAGAAAAAATGGAACTTCAGAATGGTATACAGCAAAAGTTTCTCCGTGGTATACTAAAAAGAACGGTATAGGCGGGGTAATACTAAATGCCGAAATTATCACTGATCAAGTTAGACAAGAGCAAGCCCTTACCAATACTATGGATGCTTTACAGAAAGCGAGAATCATGGGTAAGCTTTACACCTGGGATTTCAATCCAGAAAATGGCAAGTTTACATGGTCTACCGGTCTCATAGAGGATGGTGAATGGGCTTCCGCAGATCATTTACAACTGGAATCTCTTTTTGAGGTAGTGGATCCTGAGTATCGCGCGGATTTCAATAATGCAATACAAGAAGCCATTAAAAAGAAATCTGAATTCTCTTTAATACATCCAATACAGATCGAAGATAAAAAGCTTTGGCTGCACACCAGAGGAGGATTAAAAACTTTGGAAAATCAGGTTGAGTGTATAGTAGGAACGTCGCAAGACATTACAGATCAGGTGCTTACTGAGGATAGTCTGAAGAGAAAGAATAAGGAATTGGAAAAAATTAACGCTGAGCTAGATCAGTTTGTTTATAAAACGGCTCATGATTTGAGAACGCCTTTGACCAATTTGGTAGGACTAATCGGAGTAATGAGAAATGAATCCAACTTAGATCTACTTAATACCTATTTCGATTTACAAGAAAAGAGTGTAGAGAAAATGGATGCCTTTATTCATAAGATTACGAACTTCACAAAGAACTCAAGACTTCCTGTGCAATGCGAAGAGTTGAATTTCAATTCAATGATTGATGACATCCTCGGAGAGTATCTATTCTTTGATAAGTCAGAACTCATTACGAAATCTTTAGAAATCAAGACTGATATTCCAGTTTATGGAGACTGTGAACGAATTAAAAGTATAGTTCGGAATTTGATTTCTAACGCCATTAAATATGCGGATCTCAATAAGGACCAACCATCTATTAAAGTAAGTGTGAGCACTTCACATGCTAACGTTAAAATTAGCATTAAAGACAATGGGGTGGGAATTCCCGAGAAAATTAAACCTAGGGTATTTGAGATGTTCTATAGAGGATCAAAAATATCTGAAGGTTCAGGCATTGGCTTATACATTGTGAAAGAAGCCGTAAGTAAGCTTAGTGGAAAAATTTCGTTAAATTCGGAGGAACATATAGGAACAGAAGTAGTGGTAACTATACCCAATCTGAACCCTTCAATACTAAGCAAATGATATTCCTAGTTGATGATGATCCTATTCAGAACATGCTTACATCAAAGCTCATAGAGACTTATGATGATAAACTGCAATACAAGGTTTATCAAAATGGGGAAGAAGCCCTTGAGGCCATTAAATCGCGAATCTATCCAGATATCATTTTATTGGATATTAACATGCCTATTATGGATGGATGGGAGTTTCTCGAAGCCTATGAATCGGTTAAGAAAAAAGCCAAAGTATTTATGCTGACTTCTTCAAATATGTCTGATGACAGAAATCGTGCTGCTGACTTTGATTGCGTGCTAGGTTATTACACTAAGCCAATCAACTTGCATGATATCAAAGATGTCTTAGCTGAGAATTTATAGGAACATTTCAGTCAAGTATCTCAATTTTACTAAATCACAAATTATTTCCGATCTGTTGAGTTCATTTTGTTGCCTTTAGCTTGCAAGCTTGAGCTAAGTCAAAAAAAAAGCCTTCCAGCTTCGCTGAAAGGCTTAAATAATACTGCAGAGAGAGAGGGATTACCTCCCTTGCAATTCGGTTTTCCCTGAGAAGGAGGCTTCAAGTTATGCAAGCCTTGTACTACCGTACAATAGTCTTTTTTTAATTGCCTGACTCACTTGAACATTTTGTTCAGATTCGTAGGCAACAAAAAAAGCCTCACCGATAACGGCAAGGCTTCCTCAAATTGGCGGAGAGAGAGGGATTCGAACCCCCGGAGGTGTGACCCTCAATAGTTTTCAAGACTACCGCATTCGACCACTCTGCCATCTCTCCAAAACGGCTGCAAACATATGAATTAAGAATTCATATTTCATAATTGAAATCTCAAAATTTTACTAATCTGCTTTATCAATACTCTTGTTTAGTTCGAATCCAATTAGCACAACAAAGCTTATAAAGAAAATAAGCACCATAATCACTAGTATAGTTCCTATGGAGCCATATAATTTATTGTATGAATTGAAATTCTCTACATAGAGAGTAAAGGCGTATGTAGTGAGCAAAGATAGAAAGGTAGCAAGGGTAGAGCCAGGCGAGAAAAACTTCCAAGATGACACCTTGCTTGAGCCAAAATAGTAGAGGGAGCTAAAAATGAAATATACCAGAGCTATAACTATAACATATTCTACAAGTTTTAGGATAAACGGTATCCAACTGCTTTTTATCCAAGGTAATTCTGCTAGATACCAAATGGAGTAATCTATGCTAATTGAAACCACTATAGATGTTACTAAAAGGCTGGTAACCAGGAATGTGAGGCCAAAGCTTTTAAGTCTAATATTAAACCAATTTCTCTGAAATTTTCTGTCAACATCTAAATCAAAGGCTGAAATCATATTGGCAAAACCATTGCTAGCAAAATATAATGCGGCAATAAACCCAAATGAAAGCAATCCGGCATTTTGATTTTTAAGAATATCATTAATAGTACCTAGCAAAAGTTCAAAAGCGTTAGGAGGTAAGAAAACTTCTAAAATCCCAACTATTTCGTCGTGAAAATCTGCTATTGGTATGTATGCTATCAGCGTAAACAAGAAAATGATAGTAGGGAACAGAGCAAGAAAGAAATTGAATGCTAGAGCTGATGCCCTAAGGCTTTGATCCTCTTCAAAGAAGCTCCTAAAGAAGAATTTACTCACTTCATAAAGAGATTTCTTTCTGAAACCCGGGAGACTTACATTTCTGAGTTTATAACTCAATAGCCTATCCAGTTTAACAAATCTGTTTTTTATTCGCTCTTTTAGTTTCAATGAATAGTGTGCAAATTACATGAAATAAATAGTTTTGCCCCAAATTTTCATCATGACTAAAGTTCATAACTTTTCAGCCGGTCCTGCAGTACTTCCAAAGGAAGTCATAGACCAATGTATAAGTGCTCTTCAAAATTTTGCCGGCACAAATCTTTCATTGATAGAAGTGTCTCATAGAGGTGCACCATTTGTAGCAGTAATGGATGAAGCAAGGCAAATTGTAAAAGACCTAATGAACTTGGGAGATGATTATGAAGTTATATACCTTCAAGGGGGAGCAAGCACACAATTCCTTATGGTTGCTATGAACTTGCTTGAAACTAAGGCGGCATACACCAATACAGGTACTTGGGCAAAGAAGGCCATCAAAGAAGCTGAAGCATTTGGAATTGTTGATGTGTTAGGGTCTTCAGCGGATCAGAATTTCAACTACATTCCAAAGAATTTTACAATTGATGATTCATATGACTATTTCCACTGTACATCCAACAACACCATTAGTGGAACTCAAATGAAAGAATTTCCAGACTGCCCTGTTCCTTTGGTATGTGATATGAGCTCAGATATTTTCAGTAGACCACTTGACTTTAGCAAATTTGATTTGATTTATGCTGGAGCTCAGAAAAACATGGGGCCAGCAGGAACAACCCTTGTAGTGGTTAAGAAATCTATTCTAGGCAAAGTAAACAGAGCTATTCCAACCATGCTTAAATACCAAACGCATATAGACAAAGAATCTATGTTCAATACTCCACCAGTGTTTGCCGTATATGCTAGCTTACAGAATCTGAAATGGATTAAACGCAACGGAGGGTTAGAGGCAATGGAAAAAAGAAATGCTGAAAAAGCAAATATGCTTTATAATGAAATTGACAACAACCCAATGTTTAAAGGCACTACAGCTATTGAAGACAGGTCGCATATGAATGTGACATTTGTATTGGAAGATGATACTCTGAATGCCGACTTTCTAGAAGCATGTGCTAATGCAAACATTAGTGGAATAAAAGGGCATAGATCTGTTGGTGGATTTAGAGCGAGCATTTACAACGCACTTGAACTAGATAGTATAGAAGCTTTAGTTAACGTAATGAAGAATTTCAAAGCATGAAAGTATTAATAAACGATGGAATTGCACCGGTTGGTTTAGAGATGATGCAACAAGCTGGTATTGAAGTAAGCACTAGTAAAATAGAACAAAGCGATCTCAAAGATCAACTTAACAACTTCGATGCAATATTGGTGAGAAGTGCAACTCAGGTACGTAAAGAACATATAGATGCATCGCCTAATCTTAAGCTCATTGGAAGAGGAGGAGTTGGTATGGATAATATTGATGTTGAATATGCTAGATCCAAAGGAATAGCTGTAGTAAATACACCTGCAGCTTCTAGTCGTTCTGTAGCAGAATTAGCGATGGCACACTTATTTTCCATTGTGCGATCTCTACCAGAAATGAATAGGAAAATGGCACTGGACGGAATCTCTGATTTCAAAAGTTTAAAAAAGAGCGCCTCAAAAGGGATTGAGTTACAAGGGAAAACTTTGGGCTTAATTGGTGTAGGTAGAATTGGAAGAGCAACAGCTTCCATTGCATTGGGTTGCGGTATGAAAATCTTGGCTTACGATCCATATATTAAAGAGTGTGACATTGATCTCAACCTTCACAAAGACTATAATCATAAGTATAGTGTGAAGATTAATACCATCTCGAAAGAAAACCTTTTAAAACAAGCTGATTTCATCAGTTTACATATACCTGGAGGGCAAGGTTATGTGTTGAGCAGTAATGAGTTTTCATTGATGAAAGAAGGCGTAGGTATAGTTAACTGTGCCCGAGGTGGAACTATAGATGAAACAGCATTGTTAGCTGCCATGGAAAGTGGTAAAGTTAAATATGCAGCTACTGACGTATTTGAAAGCGAACCTCCGGTAGACGAAAGCATTCTTAGAATGAATAGCATGGGTCTTAGTCCACACATTGGCGCATCCACAATGGAAGCACAAGATCGTGTAGGTGAAGAATTGGCTGAGCAAGTCATAGACCATTTGAGAAATGCCCGACTTTAAACCATTTAGGGCTCTTAGGCCCCATAAAGACTATGCAGGCAAGGTTTCTGCTCGTTCTTCTGATTTCAGCGACCAGCATTTGTTGGTGGAGGCTATGAAAGCCAATCCACACACCTTTCACCATGTTACCAAAAATCATCTCAATTATAGTGGTGCTTTTCAAGAGCCAGAGAAATTCCTGCCATTTGCCGCTAAATTTATTGAACTGCAGAAGGAAAAAGGGGTTTTGGTAAAAGAACAAGAGGATGCTTTTTATATCTATAGGCAAACCCGAAAAGATGGAAGAACTTTTAAAGGCTTAATTGGTCTATCAAACGTTGAAGACTACAGCCTGGATCGTATTAAGAGGCATGAAGAGATTAGACCATCTAGGTTAGGATTTATGGTGGAGTTATGTAAGACCACCAAAGTGTTGGGTGAGCCCACTTTGCTTACCTTTAAACAGCATAGGCCTATAGAACTAGGCCAGGGCGAACAGATTTATGATTTTACCTCAATAGATGGCAAACGCCACATTATCGAGCGTATGACAGATGAATTGAAAATTCAAGAAATCAGAGATTTTCTAATGGAAGTTGAGTGCTTTTATCTCGCCGACGGACATCACCGTTCTGCAGCTATAGCCTCATTTCACAATCAGTTTCCACAGTTGGACAACGCCTATTGCTTGAGTTTGCTCATGGAAGAAGATGAATTGGATATTAGTGCATTTCACAGGTTGATTAGACCTGTTGTAAGCATACCTACAAGCGAATTACTTGAGAAACTATCTCGTGATTTTGATATTAGTAAAAGTGAATCTGCGGTTTTTGATCCAGTGAATAAAGGAGAGTTTGGCTTATTCGATGGCAAAGACTGGTACAGGCTTGTCTTGAAATACCACGACCATATGATGGATGTGGAGCTTTTAGAAAAGTATGTTGTTCATTCAATTTACAATATCAGAGACAGCAGAACAGACAGTCAAATCTCATTCTACCCACAAAGGCAAGGGGTGGAGCGCATGGAGGAGATTGTTAAAGAAGGAACCTTCGATGTGGTATATACCTTGGCGGCATGCCAGTTTTCTGAAATTAGAGAGATATCCGATAGGCATGAAACATTGCCTCCAAAATCAACTTTTATTGAACCTAAGCTGCGCTCGGGTTTAATAATCCAAGAATTCTAAGCTAGCTTAAGCTTTCTGTTGAAAGCCCACTGTAAGCCAAAGTACAGTATAACTGAGAATGCAATTTGGCTAATAAGTGTGTTTTGCAAGAAGGGAAGGCCGGCTGCAAAGGAGGCCATTAATCCACCAATGTTCATAGGGTACATTCCAAAAAACAACCAAGCTCCAAAGTTCGTGAGAATGAAGAATACAGCAGCAGACACCAAGCTCATCCCAAATACGCGCTTTAAATCGAGTTTCTGAGAGATTGCTATTCCTAAAAGAACTATGACTGCAAATGCCGCATAAACCATAAAGAAGTTTGCAGAGAACAAATAGCTTCCATGTGCTGCAGAAACCTGAGTTAGAACCAAATCGCCAATAAACAGTGATAGGAGAGGTAAAGCGAAAGCTAAAAGCCTTCTTCCAAAAAATGCTCCTCCCATTAAAGCCATAGCTCCAATTGGACTAAAATTATTGATAGGAATCCAAATTCTGCTCACAGCAGTTAAGCTTAGGATGATAAATGCGATAAGTAAGTCCTTTTTCTTCATGTTTTTATTATCTGTGGCAAATTTAGCCAAGTTTTAATCGCAGCAAAAAAGACATATTGACAGCTTGTTAATATTTGTTAAGAAATGGATTGCAAAACACACGAAATCAAGTAGTTACTTGGATAACCTGAACTGTAATTGAGTGTGGCGAGCAAGGAAGGAGAGCTCGAATGTTTAACATTTGTTAACTTAACTGATGTTAGGGAGTTTACATTTGTAAACAATATGAGTGTAGACAAACGTTTTCTATCCTACATTGATAAAGTAGCGAGCTCTAAAGCAGAATTTTCAAAAAGAACAGGCATTAGCGCTGTAATTCTTTCTCATATAAATTCTGGAAGGAATAAGGTCAGTTTAAAAGCGGTTAGTCAATTGCTCAAGGCATATCCACAAATAAGTGCAGATTACCTGCTCATGGGAAGTGGAAAGCCCTTTAAAGAGACTGAGGATGAATGGCTTAATAGCCTTCATGCCAGGTTAAACCAGTATAGAGATTCAAGAAAACTAGAGCACCAAAAGGAAATTGAGCAATTAAAGTCATTGCTAAATCAGATTCAAGCCAAAACTTAGAGAAATTAAACCCTTCATTTATAATTTTATATTATTGCGCAAACATGAAATACATCGCATCCATTATTCTCATTAGCTTAGTTCAATTCAGTTGGGCAGTTCAAGATCCAGCTTATATCAAAGTAAAGGCTGAATTAGACAAGCAGATAAATAAAGAGAACCATAATATTGAGTTTGAAATACTATCTCAAACTACAGGTAGTCAATCAGTTGAACATTATTATGGGATTCAGATTCTCCAAGGGAAACAAGTACATGGTGCTTATTTCAATATGAGTTTTAAAAACAATGAACTTGTAAATATTCATCACAATCTGATTGTTAATCCTCTAGCTATTCTGAGTAAGGAGCCCGCGAGTATTGATCATAAAGGTGCTTTACAATCATTAGTGGATGATGTTCCATTGGTTGCTAGTAAGTGGGTGAAAGTAAATGACTATGAATTCCACTACAATGACGAAAACTTGTCTTCTACCACAGTTAAAGTTAAGGCAAAATGGTATTTATTGAATAAAACACTAATTCCAATATATGAGGTCTCATTATATGAACTAAATCAAGATCATTGGTATGTAAGTAGAGTAAACGCACTAAATGCAGAACTAATAGATAGAGATGATCTAATAGTATTGTGTCAATTTGATGGATATGATCATCCAAGTGATATAGCGCATCCTATTCCAGGTATACACGCTCAACATCAAACACATAAAACACATGCTGAAGGAACCTACAAAGTATTTGCTAGACCTACAGAAAGTCCAAATCACGGCCCAAGATCATTGGTTGTAGATCCGCATGATTCAGTTGCTTCTCCTTTTGGGTGGCACGATGTAAATGGAGTTACAGGAGCCGAGTTTACTATAACTAGGGGTAATAATGCATATGCCTTTGACAATTCAAATGGGCCAACCAATGGTCAAAGCCCAGATGGAGGTTCTAGTTTAATTTTTGATGATACCTTTAATATAAATCAGAGTGCGGTCTTGTTTAAAGATGCTTCTGTAACCAATTTATTCTACTGGAATAACCAAATGCATGATGTTTGGTATCAATACGGTTTTGATGAGCAAAGCGGAAATTTTCAAGCTAATAATTATGGTAATGGAGGCGCAGGAGGCGATGCCGTAAATGCTCAAGCTCAAGATGGTGCTGGAACAAATAATGCCAGCTTTGGTACGCCGGCAGATGGTGGTGCACCCACTATGAGAATGTTCATTTGGAATTCCAATGCATCCACTGGAGAATACTTTCAGGTAAACAGTCCTGCAAGCATAGCAGGTAAGTATACATCAAGTGTCTCCACTTTTGCACCTGCTCTGAATATGACACCCATCACTGCTGATTTGGTGGAAGCAGTTCCACTAAATGCCTGTACAGGATTGTCAAATGCTGCATCCATTAACGGAAAAATAGCTTTTATAAAAAGAGGAGGTTGCACTTTTGTTGAAAAAGTAAGAAATGCACAAAATGCTGGAGCGTTGGCAGCAGTTCTATATGACAGTACAGCTAATGATCCAATCTCCTTAGGTGGTACAGCCAATGATATTACCATTCCAGTGGTTATGATTAGAAGAGCAGATGGCGAGGCTATTAGGCCTCTAATTGGTGCTGGCGTTAATGTTTCTTTATTTGATTCGGCCACAGCTGGGAACACTGTTTTCGACAGTGATTTTGATGCAGGGGTTATTTCACATGAATACGGACATGGTATATCCAATAGATTAACGGGTGGTCCTGCTAGTGCGGGCTGTCTACAAAATGCAGAGCAAATGGGAGAAGGTTGGAGTGATTTCTTTGGCCTAGTTATGACTCATGAACCTGGTGATGAAGGAACAGATATTAGAGGTATTGGAACTTATGTAACAAATCAAAGTGTTACAGGTGGTGGAATTAGACCTTATCCGTATTCTACTAATATGGGTATAAGTCTTTATACCTATGACGATATTAAAACGCTATCTCAGCCTCATGGAATTGGCAGTGTATGGTGTGCTATGCTATGGGATCTCTATTGGGCCTTTATTGAGGAGTATGGCTATGATTCAGATATCTACAGAGGTACAGGTGGAAACAATATGGTAATGCAATTGGTGATGGACGGCCTTAAGTTACAACCTTGTGGGCCTGGATTCGAAGATGGCAGAGATGCAATACTTTTAGCAGATGAATTAAATTATAATGGTGATAACCAAAAACTGATTTGGGAAGTGTTTGCCAGAAGAGGTTTGGGTTATAGCGCAGACCAAGGCAGCAGCGGGAGTAGATCTGATGGCACTGAAGCATTTGATATGCCGCCTTTCGAATTAATAGTTGAAAAGAGAGCAGCTTCAGAAGTAGTTAATGGAGACAATCTAGATTACAGTTTAGTAGCCAGAAACTTGTCGGGTGAGACTATCTTCAATATTGTATTGAAAGACACCTTACCACAAGGGCTATTCATTAACGACGTTGCTTGTGCTACAGATTTCAGCAATAGAATCATTACTATTAATATAGACAGCCTGCAACACCAAGATAGCTTTGTATGTAGCTTTTCACCAGAAGTTAAATTTGAGCAGACAACATCAGTATTGGAATCCGATGATATGGAAAACGGTATAGGTGATTGGGACGTTCAATCCGATCAAGGAGCTAACAACTGGAGGTTAACTCAAGCCAGAAAGAATAGTGGAAGCAATAGTTGGTATGTGCAAGATATAATAACCCAGAGCGATCAATCATTGATTCATGAATATGATATTTCAGGTACTGCGCCTGTTTTGAGTTTTTTCCATTTTTATAGAACGGAAGCTACATGGGATGGAGGGGTTGTTGAAATTTGGAATGGAACTTCATGGCAAGATGCAGATTCATTATTCCTTTTGAATGGTTATAATTCAACCATTCAAACTAACCAGGCAAGTGCAATATCAGACAGAAGAGCTTTTTCAGGTAATTCGTCTAAGTTCATTGAGAGTAAGGTAGATCTTTCACAATTTGTAAATACAACTATAAAGGTGAGATTTAGATTCGCTTCAGATGCCGCTGAAGGTGGTGATGGTTGGTATATAGATGATGTAGAAATTCAAGACGCGACACAGATACAAAACTTCCTTACAGCAACCTATGACACTCAGAAAAGAGTTCGTACAAGTTCCAGAACATTTGTAACTGGTGAAGGAATTGAGTTGAGTATAGAAGACTTAAATATTTCAGAGCCAGTAATTTACCCTAATCCTGCATCAGAAGTATTATATGTGGCAGTTGAAGGTGAAAATGAATTCCAAGTGAATCTCATAGATTTAAATGGAAGAACAATTTTGAATATTGAAAGTAGATCTAATGCGGAATTGGATATAAGCTCTTTGAGTGCAGGTTCCTATATAGTAGAAGTAATCACTAATGAAGGTGCTTACAGAAAGAAAATAATGGTGGAATAACTATCCCCTAGTATTGATCTCATCTCGGATCAATGCTGCTTTATCGTAGTCTTCAATTTGAATGGCTCGGTCTAGCTCTTTTTCCAGCTGTTCCATGCTCATGCCAGAAAAATCTGAATGTTGGGATTTTTCTTTAGGTTCTATCTCAGGCTGTCTGTCTGGCTCATCAATTTCTGAAGATTCAAGTACTATTCCAGCATCTTCCATAATGTTGCTGTAGGTATAAATGGAGCACTTGCTTCTCAATGCCATGGCTATTGCATCTGAAGTTCGAGAATCGATTTCGATTTCTTTTCCGCCTTGTTCGCATATAAGCTTCGCATAGAACACTCCTTCTACCAACTTATAGATGATTACCTCTTTAAGCTCAATTGAAAAGCTTTCCAGCATGCTTTGCATAAGATCATGGGTGAGGGGTCTGTGAGGTTTAATCTCCTCTATTACCAGTGCGATAGATTGTGCCTCGTAGCTTCCAATAACAACAGGCAGTTTAAGATCACCATCTGTTTCGCCTAAGATTAGTGTGTAACTGTTCTTTTGAGAATGTCCGGTTGTTAAACCTACTATGTGAAGCTCTATTTTGTCGGCCATGCTTATGCCATTATCTCTTTTGCTCTTTTTATCAATTTTGGAACCACTTCAAAGGCGTCTCCAACTATACCGTAATCAGCTGCTTTAAAGAAAGGAGCTTCGGGGTCTGTGTTAATAACACAAATCACTTTGCTAGATCCAACTCCTGCCAAATGTTGAATTGCCCCTGATATGCCAATGGCAATATATAAATTAGGCTTAATAGCAAGGCCAGTCTGACCAACATGTTCTCCATGAGGTCTCCAGTCCATATCTGCTACGGGTTTAGAGCAAGCAGTAGCAGCTCCTATTATCCCAGCCAATTCTTCTATCATGCCCCAGTTTTCAGGACCTTTGAGTCCTCGTCCTCCAGAAACTACAAGCTCGGCTTCTGTTAATGGGATTTTTCCAGATACCTTTTGAACATCAATTATTTCAGCGTTAACATCAGATGTGCTTATGCCAGTGCTAAATGATTCCACAGTAGCGCTAGCATCTGCCTGATCTATTTGATATGAATTTGGAATAAGACTTAATATGGTTTTCTCCTTGCTAGAAGCCACATCGGCAATGGCTTTGTTTGAAAAGCAGGATTTCTTTACACTAATCCCATTGCTAGTATCTGCCATAGAAACCACCCCTGTGATTAAAGCAGCGCTAGTCTTTACTGCCAACATTGGGGCAAGTGCTTTACCGCTATATGTTTGAGAAAACACCAATGTATTGACTCCCTTTTGCTCACATACTTCTTGTATGGCTTTGGCGTAGCTATTTGGATTGAATGAGCGTAATGCATCTGATTCTATCTGTACATTGCTATCTGCTCCGTAATTTCCTAAATCAACAGAGGAGTCTCCATTGATACTGATTGCTATACAGTCTGTACCTAATTGAGAGGCCAGTGCTTTGGCATAGCTAATAGCTTCAAAGCTCGATTTTTTATAAGCGCCGTTATCGCTTTCTGCAAATACTGCTACTGACATTTTAAAATAGTTTCTTTTGATTGTGTAATAAATCTATGAGCTCTTCCGCATTGTCGGCGTCAATCATTTGTACTCCCGATTTGGCCTCAGGTAGCTCATAGCTGTTAAAGCTGGTGTCCTGTGATGCACCTTGTGAGGACACAACGTTTAATGGTTTTGTTCTGGCTTGCATAATTCCTCTCATATTAGGGATTCGCGCTTCGCATAAATCCTTTTGAGCACTAATTACGCAAGGCAGACTAGCCTTTAACTCTTCTTTGCCTCCATCTATATCTCTTTTAGCAATAACTGTACTTCCGTCTATGCTAAAGTCGGAGACCACATTCATTAGGGGAACATCTAAAACTGCAGCAATGGCGGCAGCTACTTGTCCTCCATTATAATCTATAGATTCTCTTCCTGTGAGTATTAAATCATACTCACCATCTTTTGCTATATGACTAATCTCTTGTGCCACAAACATGCCGTCATGGGCAACAGAATCAACACGTATGGCTTCTTGAGCTCCAATGGCCAGCGCTTTTCTAATAACGGGTTCACTGCTGGCAAGACCAACATGAATAACCGTTACTGATCCGCCATTGGCTTCAGTAAGCTCTAGAGCTTTAGTCAGTGCTAATTCATCGTAAGGATTAATAATAAACTGAACACCATCTGTATTAAAAGAGGTGTTGTTATCTGTGAAAGTAATCTTGGTAGTGGTGTCAGGCACCACGCTCATGCAAACTAAAATCTTCATTCAAAAATTTTGTCTTAAAATTGAGGTGCAAAAGTATCATTTAATAGCATAGGAATTGGCAAATAATTCAAGAATAGAACAGATAAAAGAGTTTCTTAAAAAGACCCCTGAAGATGCATTCTTGAACTACGCCCTTGCTATGGAATATGTTTCTTTGGGGGAAGAGCAGAAAGTGCAACAAATACTTGAGAAGCTTTTAAAAGATGATCCCAAGTATTTTGCCACATATTATCATTTAGCCAAGCTATACGAGAGGCAAGAGGACAAGCCCCAAGCTATAGCAACTTATGAGGCTGGAATTAATATGTGTAAGCAATTGGGTGAACAACACGCCTTACGAGAATTACAAACCGCCTACGACGAACTAATGTATGATTGAAAATAAATTTGAATTAAGAAATCCGGATTACGTAGAAACCATCAAGGAGAAACTAAAAGGGCAACACTTTATGCATTTGATAGGTTTTGATTTAAGCAAAATTGAATTGGGCAAGGTAGAAGGTGAAATGCCGTTAGAACAAAAGCATTTACAACAATTTGGATTTGTTCATGGCGGGCTAACCACAACCATTATGGATATTACTATGGGTTTCTCGGCCTACAGTTTATTATCTAAGAATCAAGGGGTGGTAACAGCAAATTTGTCGGTGGACTTCTTGAATCCAGGATATGGAGATAGCATTATAGCCAAAGCTGAAGTAGAAAAGGCCGGTTCCAAATTGATCTTTTGTACAGCCAAGGTCTATACCGTTAAAGACGGTATTACAACTCATATAGCATCTGCAAGAGGTGTTATGGCAGTTGTTGAAAAAAATTGAATTTCGCTGCTTTTTAGATAAAAGCTTTCAAATGATACAACAAGCTCTAATTTTGCTTCTAAATGAAGATTGTTATTGCAGGAGCTGGTGAAGTAGGATATCATTTGGCCAAACTATTGACCAAAGAATCTCACAGCATAGTTCTTATAGACACCAATTCGAAAATCCTCAAACGAGCAGAAACAGAAATGGACCTACTTGCCATTAATGGCAGCGCCTATTCTGTGACTGTTCTGGACAAGATTGGCATGGACGATACAGATCTTCTTATTTCTGTTACTTCTTCAGAAACAGTGAATTTAACCGTAGCCACTCTTGGCAAGCAATTAGGCGCAAAGAGAACGGTAGCACGTGTGAATAATGCGGAGTTTGTGAAGCTTAAGGATAGACTGAATTTCCAAAATATGGGAATTGATATGATTATTTCACCAGAGGAATTAGCTTCCAAAGAAATATTCAGATTGCTGAGAAGATCGGCCTTTACAGATGCATTCGACTTTGAATTTGGCAAGCTCACACTACTTGGAATGTATCTTCAGGAAAGCTCGCCATTACTGGGTACAAAGGTAGAAGAGCTCGAAAAAGGAGAAGGTAAATTGCTTTATACTGCTATTGCCATACACAGAAATCATTCTACCATTATTCCAAAAAATGAGGATGTCTTTCAACTCAATGATCATGTTTTCTTTTTGTGCATGCCAGATGGGGTAGATGACGTCAGGAATCTTTTTGGAAGCAAACGCTATGAGATTAAGAATGTAATGATTATGGGTGGCGGTAATGTTGGATTTAATGCAGCCAAGAAATTAAGCCGAAGAAAGAATGTCAAAATCATTGAATCAGATAACGATCGCTGTTTTGAGTTGGCAGACAAATTACCTGACGTATTGGTAATCAATGATGATGGCCATGATGTTAACTTATTAGAAGAAGAGAATATTGAAAAAATGGACGCCTTTATTGCGGTAACAGGGAATTCTGAAACCAATATAATGAGCTGTCTAGTGGCAAAGAACCATGGTGTGAAAAAGACTATTGCCATGGTTGAGAACATGGATTATATCAACCTGTCACAAAATATTGGAATAGATACACTAATAAATAAGAAGGTTATTGCCGCCAATAACATATTCCGTTATGTAAGGCAAGCACATGTGGTGAACATAGCGGGTATACATGGCGTAGATGCTGAAGTTTTAGAAGTGTTGGCACCAGAAGGCTCAAAAGTGACTAGAAGAACTATTGGCGATTTAAAATTTCCAGAAGACTCCATGATTGGAGGAATAATTAGAGATGATAAGTCCTGGATATCCAGAGATGATTTCCAAATAGAGGGAGGAGATAAAGTGGTGATTTTTGCTTTGCCTGCAGCTATTAAAAAAACCTTGGAGTTTTTTAAATAAGTGAAGTATAAAGCAATCATACATGTCTTAGCCACTTTGATGTTACTCAATGGTGTTTTCATGTCTTTTTGCCTGCCACTGAGTTGGATCAGCGATCAGGGAGATTTCTATGCTCTACTTTCTTCTGCTGTATTATCTGCAAATTTTGGTCTGATTATTTGGTATCTCACACGAAAATCAGCAAAAGAAGTTGGTAGAAGAGAAGGATATCTCATTGTCACCCTCGGATGGATTATTTTGGCCATAACGGGTAGTTTACCTTTTATTATTAGTGGAGTAATTCCAAGTATACCGTCAGCTATTTTTGAGACTATATCTGGCTATACCACAACAGGGGCTTCTATACTCAACGATATAGAATCCGTTCCAGCAGGAATTCTATTGTGGAGAAGCATGACGCAATGGATAGGGGGTATGGGTATTATTGTTTTAACAGTTGCCATCTTGCCTATGTTTGGAGTAGGAGGAATGCAAATGTTCATGGCCGAAGCACCTGGGCCATCAAGTGACAAATTACATCCTAAAATTACAGATACGGCCAAAAGGCTTTGGGCCATATATGTGTTGCTCACCGGTTTAGAGGTAATTTGTTTAAAAGGAGCAGGTATGGGTTGGGTTGATGCTGTGAATCATTCCTTCACAACCATGTCTACCGGAGGCTTTTCAACTAAGAACCTAAGTATTGCTGCTTTTGAATCCCCAGCGATTGAATACATCATTAGCATCTTTATGATATTTGGTGGAATCAATTTCAGTATCATCTATTTCCTTATGAAAGGGGTATTCTCTAAGGTTTTAGCCAATGAAGAGTTTAGAGTGTATGTTTTCATGATTATGACTTTCACTTTGGGTATTGCTGTAATTCTATTTAGCACCGAGGGTTTTGGCGTAGAGGAGAGTTTTAGAAAGAGTTTATTCCAAGTGGTATCTATAATAACCACAACTGGTTTTGCCACTGCTAACTACGGAGGGTGGGCTACCATAGCACTCATGCTAATAGTCTTACTCATGTTCACAGGTGGTTCTGCAGGATCTACAGCGGGAGGAGTGAAGATAGTACGGCATATAATTATCCTCAAGAACGGTTATGCCGAATTCAAAAGACTACTTCACCCAAGAGGGATCATTCCTGTGAGGTACAATAATCATTCTGTTGGTCAGAATATTGTTTACAACATATTGGCCTTCTTCTTTATCTATCTGTTCACTTTTGTGATAGCTAGTGTTATTATTAGCAGTTTTGGATACGATATAGTAACCAGTGCTGGGGCTGCAATAGCTTGTTTGGGGAATATAGGCCCTGGAATAGGAGGGGTGGATCCAAGTCACAACTTTGCTTTTTTCTCAGAAGTGGAGCAAATGTTCCTCGGGTTTCTAATGCTCTTGGGTAGACTGGAACTGTTTACGGTACTTATGCTCTTTGTTCCTGCTTTCTGGAAGAAGATGTAATCAGCTGATTTTTAGACCTTTGTCTTCTATTGTAATGAGCTTTGATTTATACAACTGACCTGCTGCTTTTTTAAAGGCTTTTTTGCTAATACCCAGTTTGGCTTTTATTAAATCAGGGTCGCTTTTGTCGTGCAAATCAAGAAAGCCTCCTTCATCCTTAATGTGCTTTAGTAAATCCTGGGCCGCTCTATCTATTTGAACATAACCTAATGGTTGTAATTGTAAGTCTAGCTTTCCATCAGGGCGTACGTATTTGATATACGCTTTATCACTTTGCCCAAGTTCTACCTCTTTAAATAGTTCATTTTTAAAGAGCATACCTGAAAACTGATTGTTAACTATGCATTTATAGCCCATAGGACTTTCTTCAGCTATTAGGATTTCAACTTCATCTTTTCTTTCCAGAAGTTCATCTGCCTTTTGAAGGTACTTATTGAACTTCTGAGTTGCCATTAAGCGTTCACTCTTAGGATCTATTAGAATGTATACCACAACATGGTCACCTTCTTCAAGTTGGCCTCTTTGTTCTGCAAAAGGTAAGAGTACATCTTTATGGATTCCAATATCCAAGAAAGCTCCGGTATTGTTTACTTGCTTAATTTCAAGTGAACAGAAATCACCAATTTGAGCATAAGGTTCTAGGGTAGTGGCAATAGGTCTACCATCATTGTCTTTATAAACGAACACTCTAATCCAGTCGTCAATCTGAGTACTTGGAAGCAGATATTTGATGGGGAGTAAAACGTCATTTTCTTCCAAATCAACCAAATAAGCACCTTGCTGCACTATACGGTCTACTTTTAAGCTATTGTATTTTCCTATTTCGATAAGGCTGCAAATCTATACCTAATAAACAATTGCAGCTAAAGCTTTGTTATATTCCAACCCATGTATAGAAGTATTAAAAATCATATTCCCGCATTTAAAGTCAATATGGGCGGTATGCTAATAGATCAAGCTCTACCTTCAGCCAGCCTGGATCAAATCGATCCCTTTTTATTACTTCATCACGCCAAAAACTATATGGAACCTGGCGGACATCCCAGAGATCATGGGGTAGGGCCACACCCGCATAGAGGCTTTAGCCCAGTAACTTTTGTATTGCAAGGAGAGGTGCGCCATCAAGACAGCCGTGGTAATATTTCAGAGGTGGGTGCAGGAGGAGTGCAATGGATGCACAGTGGAATGGGAATTATTCATAGCGAAAGACCGAGTGAAAAATTTTTAGAACAAGGTGGATATTTTGAGATTGTTCAACTATGGATTAATTCCCCTCAAGCTCATAAAATGGATCAGCCAGTATATCAGGCTTTGCAATCAGAAGATATTCCTGTTCATAATACAGAATCTGGTAGTGTAGTAAAAGTGGTTGCCGGCAAGTACAGTGGTGTAAAATCATCAATGAAAACTTTAACACCAATGGATGTTTTGGATATTAATCTCAAAATGAAAGACTCTATTGAAGTCAATGCAGATGCTAACTACAATAGCTTTGTTTACATTATAGAAGGTGGGGTTAGAATCAATGATTCCAAAACCTATTTCACAAAGGATTTGGTTTCATTCAATCATGATTCAGATCTTATTAAATTAGAAGCTACAGCTGATGCGAGAATATTATATCTAGCAGGAGAAGCTTTAAATGAACCCAAAGCGAGCCATGGCCCCTTTGTTATGAATAACCAAACTGAAATCATGGAAGCTCTCAGGGATTATCAAATAGGCAAGATGGGAATGCTTGTCGAAGAATTTTAATTCATACGTTTATAAGAATATGAAGTGGATTTTCTATCTCCTTACGGTACTGTTTGTTTCCGCGTGTAGCCAGGTTGGTAAACAACTACCTGAGTTCAATTACACAAGTATAGATGGTGAATTAATTAGCAGTTCAGGAATTGAGAATAGGCCCATTGTGATTAATGTTTGGGCAACTTGGTGTGGGAGCTGCTTGCAAGAGATACCCGCGCTTAATCGTTTAAAGGACAAGTATAAAGATTCAGACGTGGTCTTTTTAGCTTTTAGTGATGAACCCAAATCAACCATAGAATATGTGCTTGATAGGTATGAGTTCAATTATACTCAAGTACCAAATGCCGGCACATTCATTAGAAAGATTAAAACCAGATTTGTAAAGACTTATCCCCAAAACATTGTTGTTAATAGAAAGGGAGAAATAGTCTTTGAGATTACTGAAGGCAATACAGACATTTACAAGGATTTAGATAGAGAACTCAGTAAGTTGCAAAATTGATATGACCTTCAGAAACATTTTCAAACATCATCCCATTGAGCACCGATACAATATATCGGATTCAATTGCCTTGGTGAATGCCGATGATTGGAATGTTTTGGTTCAAGATGAGAACATTTATTTGAGTCATGCTTATTTAAGAAGCTTGGAAAACAGTGTAGAGGGCTTAGAGTATCGCTACGCCTTAATTTATAATCAGGAGTTGAAACCTGTAATGGCTGCTTATTTTCAAGTAGTTGATGTAGATAATCTAGATGAGTACTACAAGAAGTTCCTTTTGCAGTACGCAAATGAATCAGTCTTAGATAAAATTTTACCGTCTGTAGGTCTACAATTAATTATTTGCGGCAATTTGTTCATATGCGGGGAGAATGGTTACAGCTTTGATGAGAGCATAGATCTGGAAAAAGCCAATGATCTTTTGGCAAAAGCATTTGATAGGGTATCAAAGGCCATTACAAGCAAAGGAAAAACCAGCCTTATGTTGATTAAGGAATTGTATCCGGAGAATGATCCAAGTATGAATGCCTTTTCCGAAGATAAATTTCATCCATTCCATATTGATTGTAATATGGTTTTGAATCTCCAAGAGGATTGGAATAGCATGGAAGATTACTATGGTTCTATGACTTCAAAGTTTAGAACCAAGGCAAATAAGATTATGCGTTCTTCAGCTGATTTAAGAATTCGTGAATTCAATGCTTCCGATATACGAGCTCATGCCGCTATTGTGGACCAACTGCACCAAAATGTAGTAGATAAAGCGGATTTCAGTTTAGGGGAGCTAAATTCCTTGTCCTTTGCAGCACTTAAAGAAAACCTATTAGATGCCTTTAGTTTTATGGCCTATTTCTATAAAGATGAACTCATAGGATTTTCAGTGGGCTTAATTGGTAAAGGAGTTTTAGATGCCGCTCATGTGGGAATCAATTATGAATTCAATACAACAAAGTCCTTGTATCAGCGTATGTTGCATGACTTCGTGAGATTGGCTATAGAAAGAAACATTACTCAAGTACGGTTTGGAAGAACTGCTGAACAGCTTAAATCAACACTTGGAGCAATTCCAGTGAATATGAGATTATATATTAAACACAGAAATCATATGGTGAACCACCTTCTTGGAGGACTAATAGAAGGAATCAAACCCAGCAGATTTGAGTTGAGAAAGCCATTTAAAGAGTTTCAAGCTAATTAATGGATTCTTTAACACAGATTGTTCTAGGTGCAGCTGTTGGTGAGGTTGTACTCGGAAAGAAAGCTGGCAATAGAGCTCCATTATGGGGCGCCATAGCCGGTACTATCCCTGATCTAGATGTCTTTGTAAAATTCTTTGTAGATGATCTTAGAGCAAATGAGCTTCACCGTGGATTCTCTCATTCCATAGTGTTTTGCCTAATAGCGGCACCTTTCCTTGGATATTTAATTCATCTCATTTATAAAAAGAAAGCTTTAGCAAGTTGGAGAAATTGGACTATGCTTAGTTTCTGGGCTTTCTTTACTCATCCTTTATTAGATGCGCATACTACTTGGGGAACTCAACTTTTCTGGCCATTTGATTTAAGGATTGCATATAAAAACATTAGTGCGGTAGATCCTCTCTATACTTTGCCATTCCTCTTGCTATTGCTAATAGTGCTTTTCATGAGGAGAACAAGTCCATGGAGAAGAAAACTAACTTGGTTAGGAATAGCAATAAGTACAAGCTACTTGGTTTATACTATAGGATTGAAATTTCATGTGGATCGAGTTTTTAAATCTCAGCTAGCCTATAATGAAATCCCTTATACTAGGTATACTCATCAACCCACTATAATGAATTCGTTCTTATGGCAAGTGACCGCTGAAACAGATTCAGCATACCATATAGGTGTGTATTCCATTTTAGATGAAAACCAGGATATTGAATTCTGGAGTTATCCAAAAAATCTAATTCTCAGAGATATTCTTATAAATGACTATACGCCTTATGTTCAGAGATTGGCAAACTTGTCAGATGGATGGTTTTTACTGGAAAGTCAAGATGGTAAATATGTCTTCAGGGATTTGAGATTTGGTCAGATCTCATTTGGAGCAAATAAAGAAGATGTTGTTTTTGCTTATAACATACTAGTTCAAAGCGAAGAATGGAGCGTAGAACAAATAGACCCACCACGAGACAAAATGAGATCATCCATAGCCGCCTTGTTTCACAGGGTTAAAGGGAACAAAGAACCTTTGACTCCTTAAGCCAAAGGCTCTTAATCTTTTAAGCCCAAGCGCACAATACACCACCCATTAATGCAAGGGTGAGTATCCAATAACCGCCATTTACGGCTATATATTTTGTGCCTTTGCGTTCAAATAAGGCATTGGTTGCCAATATTGGTAAGGCTATTAGAATTCCATCAACAAAACCGTGAAATGCACCATGTCCAAATGTTCTGTGATCTTCTCCATAAGTGGCCATGAAGCTATCAAAAGCCTCCTGATTCTCCATTAGTAGCGAAAAAACATGAGTTTGATGCACGGTTAGAAAGAACATGCCAAAGGCAAGCATAATGGCAAAAACAAAGCTCAAGCCAAATATGAGGGGCATATTACCTCCTTCAACTTTTTCTTTAGTCATACCAGCTGCATCCATCCAGGCATTTCCTAAAACCTTTGGGCTGTACCATATAAACCCTATGACCATAGGGACTAAAGCAGCAACTACAATAAATAATAAATTAGGTGTCATAACATATATTTCTATCAAATATAGAAAAATTGATAATTGCCCCTAAGCAAGGAACTCCAACCAAAGTAACCTCAATGCGAGAATTACTAGAAGCAGACCAATTGCCTTATAGATATAACCTAGTACTTTCTTGTGAAGCAAATGCCTGATCTTTTGTGCGAAATAGGCCTTGAGCAGGTCTGTGCTATAAATGCCTACAAGTATTCCAAGACTATATACCAAGAGCAGGGCAGGAGTGGGGTAAAGAGATTGTCCTATGCCTAGAAATCCAATCCATATAAAGAACACAGATGGATTGGCGAAATTGATTGTAAATCCTTGAAAGAATGCCGTGCGTATTGTTTTACTGGATACTATTGCCGTATTTTCTAAAGGATCTTTAATCTTTTTAAAGATAAATAGTCCGGCAAATAGCAATAGTACTATGGCCGCAAAAACATAAGCCAAGGGATGTTCAATAAGTGTATCCAGGTGCTTGCGGCTCAATAAATAGCAAATAAGGACTACGAAAATGTCGGAGACGAAAATTCCTGTGGCTGCGGCGTAGCCACTTTTTTTACCGAATTCAATTGAATTCCTAAGTAGAGTAAAAAACACCGGACCCATAATAATGGCGGTACTTAAACCCAGTCCTAAACCATGTACAAAAGCGATGTCGCAAATTAAGTACTAGCGGGTGATAGAAGCCTATTTCTAATTTGAAATTATGTGAATTCATGTGGAAAACTTTCCCAATTTGAAAAATAGCTCTATTTTTGTTTTCCTTAGAAGCTTATTATTACCGAGAAGACAATAACGGTTAATTAGTAAAAAGCGGTTCAGAAATGGCCGCTTTTTCTTTTTCAACTAATTTGTAATCAATCTAT
This sequence comes from Bacteroidia bacterium, assembly GCA_049115575.1. Lineage (GTDB taxonomy): Bacteria > Bacteroidota > Bacteroidia > NS11-12g > UBA9320 > JAHEKB01. The sequence continues at coordinate 485,334 of JAGDZU010000001.1, forward strand.
TAGCTTCCATTCTCAGCATTTATTTTCTATGAATTAACTTCGAAGTAATGAAGTTGATGTGTGAAATATGCTTAACCCTCAGAACAGAGGATCACATGAACAGATTTCATTCTGTGAACGTAAAAAAATTGCGCACAGAGCATACGGTCTTTTATACATGTAAAGATGGCGAACATGATGGGGTAGCTTTGGATTGTACAACGCAAGCTCAGAACAAACTCCTAACTATTAGCAAAGACCTAACCCATTGGCATACAGATGAGGATGCCGCTCATTGAGTGGAATGAAGTCTTATAGCTTGTGCAGCACCGGCATTCAATTCAAAGTCCATTGAATTGATACAGGGCTTAATAGTGCCCATTTTCAATAATATACGCTTATATACTTGCTCTAGTTTCTGGTAATAATCTCGCCACATCTCAGTACTGGCATTCAGTCCTTGCCATTTACACCATTGAAGATAGTCCTCCGAATCCTGGTATAAGGCCAACTCTATTAGAATTAACTCAAAGTGCAGAAGAGGGTTGTTAATTTTTAAATCGTCATACTCATCTTGGACGTAAATTAGGTATGCATCATTCTCTATATTGAATTCAAGCAAATGCATGGAATCATCGGTTGAATCCTTAGGAATAACTTCTATGGAATGTTTGTGGTATAATTCCTGGAGCTCAAGTATTTCTGGGTATTCGTCTATAGATATTTCAGATTCTCGCTTACTTACATATCGAGCTTGAATTTTGCGAAAAGCATAATAGATGATGTAGATGCCAATAATAATGGAAGGAATAATCCAGTCTGGAATTCCAAAGTCAATATTGGGAGTGCCTAGAAAGAGCAAGATGTAAAGTTAGGTATTTAGTAAAAAAAGTAGGGCTCCGATAATAATCAAAGCCCTAACCTAACCTTAAATGTCCGTGTCATTCCCACAACAAAGACAAGTTGCAAAGGTAGCAATGTATGTAGTGTCAAATGCAACTTTGGTTACATGAATGGATTAGTGTGTTGATTTAGTCTATCGGTATGCTTCAAACTTTCAAATATTTTTACTTAACATCTAAGTTGTCGTTTTTCTCAAACAGAAATCTCTTTATCATAATATCTGCCGTTATCCGGCACTTCGTGTATATATCTACTTAATCAAATCCCTAAACATAACATTTACCTTATCTAGCGATAAGTGATGTTATGTTTCCATAAAGGTCGGGATTTGTACGTATATCTATAGATTGACAATATTAGCCTATAATTTATATTATGTTAACTAGAGTGTTTCATGATATATGAGCTATATAGAATATGCCACCCCTATGCTTAGATAAGAGACATAAAAAAAGGGAAGCGTTAACTTCCCTTAGATTAATTTATTTCGAAACTGTTTAGTTATTGTCTATCCAATCTTTCATGGCATTGTATTTATCCATTTCTGAAAGTTGAGCGTAAATCTTCTTCATTGTTCTAGCTAACTCCATTCTATCTCCGTCTGTCATTTCTCCATGATTATCAAATACATATTCGAAATTAACTATGGCTGATCTGTAGTTGGCATTAATTTTCTCTGTATAAACAGCAACTTCTTTAGGACTGTAAATTCCTTTGCTCTGCATTTCGTCTACCAATGCTGAAACTTTGTTTACATACATTACTCCTTTATTATAGAAAGCATCATAGTATTCAGGATCTAACTCCATGATTTTGTCGTAATCTGCTTCAGCAAGTGCTGTATAGCCACCATCTGGTTCTATTTTGTCTAGCTCTTCATAGCTGATAGCTCTAGCAAAATAATAAACCGTATTCTCAGGATCTTGATCAATAGCATTGTTTAGCTTGTCTATCAATTCTTGGCTTCTGCCTTGCTTTAGATAAAGATCTAACTCCATATTTATGAGATCTTTTTCTAATTCAAACATATCTCTACCGCTGGCAATGGTTGTCATAGCAGCAGCTGTGTCGCCTTCTATGAGTTGCAATTGAGCTAATCCAACATAAATGCTTGGATCATCATAGCCAAGATTAATTAGGCTTTTGAAATTAGTAATGGCTAAATCATTGTTTTCCATTCCAAGAGCTGAGTATGCAATCATTCTAGTAATCTCCTCCTCTGTGAGTTGAGCTCTTTTTAAATCTCCGTTCACATCGTATTTCAACAATGGCAATGCTTTATTGAATGCATCAACCGCAGCTTGGTATTCAGCTGCTTCATAAGAATTCAATCCTATATTATAAAAACCGATAGCCACATTTAACAGATGTCCTTTTGCTTTTTCAGTCCATTTGTTCTTGCTGTCGTTTTCAATGGATTTATTAAATGATGTATGTGCTACATCCAAAGCATCTGGGTGATCTGCTCCCAAATCTGGGTATTCTGTTGCAATTTTCAGGTAGGTTAAACCTCTGAAATAGAACATTTTAGCAGATGCCTTTGTTTTTGGGTGCTCAGCTGCTAAGTCTATCATACGAAGTGCTTCAGCCATATCAGGAGCTACTTGAGTATACATAAACTCAACGCCATTCACATTCCATGTTTGAGCACTAGAAGTTTTAGGCGCCCATACCAAAAAGCCCAATAGCAGGGCTGCTATACTAATCTTCAGTGTTTTCATTGTTTTCTGATTCTTGATTTTCATTGTTTTCCAGTTCTTCAGAAGCTTCCTCCTCTTCGCTCACCGCAGGAACCTTGGCAACCGATGCAATTTCATCGCTATCTTTAATGTTAATCAGTTTTACACCTTGAGTGGCTCTGCCCATAACTCGAACATCAACCATTCTCAGCCTAATTGTGATTCCAGATTTGGTGATGATCATAAGATCATTTTCATCTGTTACATCTTTAATGGAAATTAAACTACCTGTTTTATCAGTGATGTTTAAAGTTTTTACACCTTTTCCACCTCTGCCAGTGATGCGGTAATCATCCACATCTGTTCGTTTTCCATATCCACGTTCTGAGACAACCATTATTGAAGTATCTTCTGCACTAGAAGGTACACAAACCATACCAATCACTTCATCTTTGTCATGTTCAAGCCTAACTCCCCTCACTCCCGCTGCTGTTCTACCCATAGGTCTCACATTCTCCTCGTTAAAGCGTATAGCCTTACCTGACTTCTTTGCTAGCAGTATCTCACAGGTGCCGTCCGTTAATTTGGCTTCGAGCAATTCATCGTTTTCCTTGATGGTTATAGCATTAATACCATTAGATCTAGGTCTACTGTATTTCTCGAGACTCGTCTTTTTAATTGTACCGTTTTTAGTACACATTATGATATAATTGCTATTCACATATTCTTCATCCTTTAGATCTCCAACAGCCACAAAAGCCTTTATACTATCCTCTTTAGGGAAGTTCATCAAGTTCTGTACGGCTCGACCTTTAGATACTTTAGATCCTTCCGGAATCTCATAAACCTTCATCCAGAAACACCTACCTTGATTGGTAAAGAACAATATGTAATTATGTGTTTTGGTAATGAATAAATTCTCTACAAAATCTTCATCTCTGTGAGCTACTCCTTTATTTCCTCTTCCTCCTCTATTCTGAGCTCTGTATTCTGTGAGCGAAGTTCTTTTGATGTATCCCATATGAGAAATAGTAACCACCATTTCTTCATTTGGAATAAGATCCTCAATGTTTATTTCACTTGCATCAAACTCAATTTGAGTTCTTCTCTCATCTCCAAATTTTTCCTGTACTTCTCTGAGTTCTTCTTTAATAATACCCATTCTTCTAGCTTCATCAGACAAGATGTCTTTTAAATCAGCTATGGTCTCCATTAAAGCTTTATGCTCAGCTCGGATCTTATCTCGTTCAAGACCTGTGAGTTTTTGAAGACGCATGTCCAGGATAGCTTTGGCTTGAATCTCACTGAGCTTGAACTCGCTCATTAATCCATTCCTAGCGTCTTCTGGGGTTGCAGAAGCCCTAATCAATTTAATAACCGCATCTAAGTTATCAATGGCTATTAGCAAGCCTTCCAGTATATGAGCTCTCTTTTCAGCTTCCCTTAATAGATATTCTGTTCTTCTAGTAACCACTTCATGTCTGTGGTCTACATAATGAACTATCATATCTTTTAGGTTCAACATGACTGGCCTTCCTTTAACCAGAGCGATGTTGTTTACGCTGAAAGATGTTTGCAATGGAGTGTACTTATATAGTTTGTTAAGGACTATACTTGGAATGGCATCTCTTTTCAAATCAAAAACGATTCTCAATCCTTGCCTTCCGCTCTCGTCTCTCACTTCGGAAATACCCTCAATCACCTTGTCGTTAACAAGGTCTACAGCTTTCACAATAATTTGCGAAGGGCTAACCTGATAAGGAACCTCTGTAATAACTATTTGTTCTCTGCCTGTTTTATTGACATCGAATTCAGCTTTGCCACGCATGACAATTCTGCCTCTACCTGTTTCAAAAGCATTTTTTACACCTTCATAACCGTATATGGTTCCACCCGTAGGAAAATCAGGAGCTTTGATATGCTGCATCAATTCGGGGATGTCTATATCTCTATTGTCTATATAAGCGATAGTACCGTCAATAACCTCTGTGAGGTTATGAGGTGCCATATTGGTAGCCATACCTACAGCAATTCCAGAAGCACCATTAACTAATAGATTAGGAATTCTCGCTGGAAGTACTGATGGCTCGCTTAAGGAATCATCAAAGTTTGGATTGTAATCTACCGTTTCCTTGTCTATATCCGTTAGCATTTCTTCCGCAATCTTGCGCATTCTTGCCTCGGTATAACGCATAGCTGCTGGTGGATCTCCGTCTATTGAGCCAAAGTTGCCCTGGCCATCTACCATGGGATATCTCAAGCTCCAATCTTGGGCCATCCTAACCATAGTATCGTAGACTGAACTATCTCCGTGAGGGTGGTACTTACCAAGCACCTCTCCTACTATTCTAGCTGATTTCTTATAAGGTCTATTGCTAGCTAGACCCAACTCCGTCATACCATAAAGCACTCTTCGATGAACAGGCTTTAATCCGTCTCTAACGTCTGGCAGAGCTCTTGAAACAATTACGGACATCGAGTAATCGATGTAGGCCGTTTTCATTTCATCTTCAATGTTAATTGGAATGATTTTTTCGTTTTCCGAATTCATAATTGATTAATACTCAAATTAAGGCGAGCAAAATATGCGCAAAGTCCCATTGTTCAGGCATTTAGAACTCTAAAATACCCACAAATTGTGGACAGTTTTGGGGATAATTTGAGCAGCGTCTATTAGCACTTGAGCAACGTCTGAATATGAAGGTTCTAAGTGTCTATAATTCAAAGGATTGCCCTTTGGAAGGTGCATTGATATTTGCGTTCAAAGAAGCGGACAATTCTTCCTGAAATTCGAGTATGGATTCTTCTTCTCCATGAACTAGGAAAAGTTCTTTCAGATTTGGGTTATTAGACTCGTCTATATATTTCTTTAATCCGTCTTTATCTGGGTGTGCGCTGAACACATCTGTCTGAGCAATATTTGCGTATACGCGTCTGTCTCGGCCCTTTATTCGAACGATTGGGTTCCCTTGTAGTAGTTGTGCCCCTAATGTTCCAGGAGTGCAAAAACCCGCTATTAGAATAGTGCAAGCTGGATTCTCTATATGTGTGCTGATGTGATCTTGTATCCTACCTCCTTCTAACATACCTGCAGAGGATACCACTATTGAGCTTCCCCTGTAAAGATTCATTTCGTTTTGATCCTCTTCATCTTCTACAAGGTTGAGCTCTTTAAAATCAAAGAGTTCATGTCCATTAGATACATGTGCCTTGGCTTCCGCGTTCAACATATGTTTAAATCGATCATGAATGCTATTACTGGCCATTCCCAAAGGACTGTCTGCATATATTCTTACTGGTGGAAGTTCACCTGATCTAAAAAGCTTGTTAAGAGTGTATAGAACTGCTTGTGTCCTTCCAACACTGAAAGCCGGTATTATTAGCTTGCCCTCTTGCTTTACGCAGTTGTTATAGACATATAACTTCAATTCTTCTTCCGGGCTTTTCTTCACCTGGTGGTACCTATTACCATATGTTGTTTCAGTCACTAGATAGTTCAGCTCAGGCATTGGCATAGGGTCAACTATCAAACAAGTGTTATAGTTTCCAAGATCTCCACTAAATCCTATTTTCTTAACCTCCTCTCCTTCTTTCAATTCAAGGTAGACACTTCCCGCTCCTAAGATGTGTCCAGCTTCATAAAACATCATGCTTACCTCTTCGTTCAATTTGAACTCCTGATAGAATTCTAAAGTCAACAATTGAGACAGGGATTGATTGACTTCAGAATAACCAAAAAGCTTGTCTTTCTGCTTGCTCTTTTTTCGGTCCTTATTCATGATGCTCACCGAATCAGCCCAAAGCTTGTCTAATAGAAATGCCGTGGGTTCTGTGCAAATTATTTCTCCCCTAAACCCTTGCTTTACCAAATTAGGTATATTGCCGCTGTGGTCAATATGCGCGTGTGTAAGTACCAGAACATCAAGCTGTTTTGGGTCAAACGGGAACTCTTTATTTGGGTTGGCTTCTTCTCTTTTCTCATAATCCAGGCCACAATCAATCAGAATTTGAAATCCAGAGTCCAATTCTAAATGATGCATGCTTCCTGTAACTTGCCTAGCGGCTCCCCAACACGTGTATTTCATAATGAATATTAGCGCGCAATAATAAGCTTTGAGTAGATTATTCGCGCACCATCAGAAGTGATTATTCTAACAGAATAGCTTCCATTAGTTAGAAGATGAAGGCCTAATTTGCCTCCGTTGTGAAGAGATTCGGTTAAAACTAATTCTCCAAGAGTGTTATAAATATTTACTTTAAAATTTCCACCTATATCGTCAATAAATTGTATTGACCCCTCAGCTGGATTTGGGTAGAACACCATCTGATTACTAGGTACTTCTACAGACAGCGGCAAAGTATTCCTTGAGAAATACATGGCTGCAGCTAAAGCCGCTTGAATCACTTTTTGAGTGGCGCCCACATCCATATTTATTACCTTGTCATTGGGGTCGTGATAAAAAGGATATGAACTTTCTTGAAACAGACCGGTAATCACAAATCCGCTGTCTTGAAAAGGCATATAGTCAGAGCCATAAGCATTGGATATTATGGTATTAAGCTGTCCGTAAATCCTTGCCAACTGGGCCAAGGTATCAGTTTTTAGACTAGACATAGCGTTGTTGAAGGATGGATTCATATCTTCATCTCTTTCGCAAACTATTGTCGCATTATTTGAACCAGCTGTACCCCCTAATTGATCTAGATTGAGGACTAATTCAATAACATCATTTGGATTCATGCTATTATCGACATAATGCTGGCTCCCAACCAAACCATCTTCTTCAGCCGAGAAGTGAATAAACCGAATTCCAACCTGGGTTTGTATGCTTTGCATAATCTTTGCAATCTGCAAGCAAGCCACTACTCCACTCCCATTGTCATTGGCTCCAGGCGAATTAAGATAACTATCATAATGAGCTCCAATCACTATCCAATGGTCACTTTGAAGTCCAGGTTTTTCTATAATTATATTTTGTAATTCATCTCCGCTATAAGTAAAGCTATCAAGTGTAATTCCCGTATAACCAAAGGATGAATACTTTGATACGATCCAATCTCTTGCATTGTTAAGCGCATTACTCCCACTGTGTTTATATCCAAAATCTTCGTAGGTCTGGAGATACTGTTGAACAGAATCAATCTTCTCTAATTGTTGTCCAATGCTGTAATCATAAACCTGTGCAGAGCAAACAAGGTTGATTAAGAAGAAGGGTATGAAATGGAAAACTCTCTGCATCGGTCCAAATTTAGTGCTATATCTACAGTCACGCACTCTCCAGGAGGCAATAGTTCTGCAATTTTCTCTGGCCATTCTATGAAACAAGGTATGCCACTTTGCACATAATCCCAAAATCCAATTTCTTCAATCTCTTCCACACTTTTTAAGCGATAGAGGTCAAAATGGTAAATGACATCTTCCTTATTGCGATATTCATTAATAAGCGCAAAGCTGGGACTATCTGCGTTAACTCCTAGTCGCTTTTGCACTATATCTTTAACCAAGGCGGTTTTGCCTGTACCTAAATCTCCTTTAAGCAATATCAAAGGTGTTTTGCTCAGTAGCGGATCTAGAAAATTACTTACGGTACTGAGTTCTTCTAAATTGCAAATGGTGAACTTCTTATTCAACTCTTAGGTTCTAAATAAATTAGTGGGACTATCATTTCTTCCATAGAAACCCCTCCGTGTTGAAATGTGTCTCTATAGTATTTAGCGTAATGATTCAAGTTGTTAGGGTATACAAAGAAGTCATTTTCCTTGGCAAAAATGAAAGAACTGCTCATATGCTGGGTTGGTAAATGCGCATCTTTAGGGCGTTCTATGGCAAATACTTCTTTGGGGTTATAGGTAAGTTTTTTGCCCGTCTTATATCTTAAATTGGTGGAAGTATCTCGCTCTCCAACCACCTTTACAGTTCTATCTACCTTTACCGATCCATGATCTGTTGTTACCACCAGGGGTATTTTCCGTTCTGCTAAGAACTGTATGGCCTCCAATAAGGGTGAATGTTGAAACCAGCTGAGTGTTAGCTTTCTGTATGCTGATTCGTCCTGAGCTATTTCTCTAAATACCTTATTGTCTGTTCTAGCATGAGACAAGGTATCTATGAAGTTATATACGATGAAAACCAATTCGTCATTTTGGATGTTTGGCAACCGCGAAACCATTTCTTTGGCATTGTGCAAATTGGTCACCTTTATATAGGTGGCATCATATTCAGATCTCAATCGTTGTAGTTGGTCGTTTAGAAAAAAATCTTCATGTAGGTTTTTACCGCCATCGTCTTCATCGTTGCTCCACTTATCTTTAAATCGTTGCTCTATTTCAGATGGCAATAAGCCTGAAAACAATGAGTTACGGGCGTATTGTGTGGTTGTTGGGAGTATACTCATATATAAATCTTCCTCAACAGTTCTATAGTAATCTGAAATATCATTTTGTATAGTTTTCCACTGATCGAATCTCAGATTATCTAAAACAAGCACAAAAAGAGGCTGACCTTTTTTCTTCTTGGGTAATATACCTTTCTTTAACACGCTATGAGACATATAAGGAGCACCTTCTTTTTGTTCTAAGAACTCCACATATTTATCTGAGATGTATTTGCAAAACTCTCTGTTTCCATCTGCCTTTTGCGTTTTGAGTATTTCCTCCATACCGGTCTCATCAGAACTGTCCATTTCTATTTCCCAATATGTGAGTTTTTTGTATAGCTCTTTCCATTTTGGCCAGTCGAGTCTGTCCATTAAATCAAGACCTATATTCTTGAAATCTTGCTGGTACCTCTGAGTCACGGATTCTGTGATTAAACGCTTATTGTCTGTTAAGCGCTTAATGGTCATGAGGATTTGCCTAGGATTTACAGGTTTGATTAAATAGTCTGCAATCTTTGAACCAATTGCATCTTCCATAATGTGTTCTTCTTCATTCTTAGTAATCATTACTACGGGAACTAAACTGTCTTTTTCTTTGATTTGTTTAAGAGCATCCAAGCCAGAGATTCCCGGCATGTTTTCGTCCAAGAATATGAGATCAAAATGAGCTTCTTTCACCTTGTCTACTGCATCTAGTCCGTTGTTTACGGTTTCTACATGATATCCCTTTTCCTCCAGAAATAATAAGTGAGCTTTTAGATGATCAATCTCATCATCAGCCCATAAAATCTTCAATGCACTCATCTTTATTCTATTGTGTTTTCATCAAAAGGCGAATATTTATATAATTTGCGTAGGAATTGCTATTTAACATTCAGAGCCTTTCAAAATATCTACTAACAACTCAGAATTAGACTTAAAAGTTGCTATTGAACAAAAAGAAAATAATAAATGATCCAATCTATGGATTCATTACCATTCCAAATGACCTGATTTTTGACTGTATATCTCACCCCTATTTTCAAAGGTTGAGAAGGATTAGACAATTAGGATTAAGTCATCTGGTGTACCCTGGAGCTCAACACACCAGATTTCAACACGCTCTTGGAGCCATGCACTTAATGAGCAAAGCCATAGAAAGTTTGCGATCTAAGAATGTAGAAATAACTAGTAAGGAAGAACAAGCCGTCCTAGCTGCAATCTTACTTCACGACATTGGACATGGTCCATTTTCACATAGCCTGGAGAGTTCCATCCTTCCAGGAGTAGCACATGAGCTCATCTCACTTAGTTTAATGCAAGAACTCAACACAGTATTCAATGGTCAGTTGGAATTGGCTATTTCCATTTTTAAAGGAGACTACCCTAAGAACTTCCTCCATCAGTTGGTTTCAGGGCAATTGGATATGGACCGATTAGACTACTTAAGACGGGATAGTTTTTATACTGGCGTATCTGAAGGCACTATTGGCATTGAGCGCATTATTCAAATGCTCAACGTACATGAGGATCAACTGGTGATAGATCAAAAAGGAGTCTACTCCATTGAGAAGTTTATTATGGCCAGAAGGTTTATGTATTGGCAAGTGTATTTGCACAAAACTTCTCTCGCTGCCGACCAAGTACTTACTGCTATACTAAAGAGAGCAAAGGAGCTTATTAACAATGGTAAGAACTTGTTTGCTAGCCCAGCATTTGAGTACTTTCTAAAGCAAAATATCGGGGCAGATCAACTCAAGAACAATAAAGAAGTTCTAGTGCAATTCAATCTGTTAGACGATACAGATATTTTCAATGCCATTAAAACATGGCAGGCGTCTGATGATGATGTTCTTTCTAGGCTTTGTAGTATGTTAGTAAATAGAACTTTGCCTAAAATCAAAATCATGAATACCCCAGCATCTGAAGAAGAAATTCATGCAGAGGTTGAAAGGGTTAAGCATAAATGGGGTTTGAGCGAGAGAGATTCTAAATACTTTGTTTTTGCGGGAGACTTGGCTAATAATACTTATTCGAGCGAAAGTGAACAAATTCGAATACTATACAAAGATGGACGCATATGCGATATAAGCGAAGCCTCAGAAACTTACAGCTTTACAGGCGAGGAAAAGCCCACTGTCAAATATTTTATAAGCTACCCTAAATAGTTACTTTTGCCCCAGTTTTGGTGAGCCATACAGCACAACAAATTGCGGATCTTGTTCAAGGAGAATTGATTGGTGAGGCAGATCGCTTAATCACGGGTGTTTCTCAGATTGAAGACGCTTCAGCTTCTGATCTATGCTTTATTTCTAATAAGAAATATATACACCATTTAGAAACTACCAATGCAGGTGCTGTTATTGTTGAAGACAGTCTAGAAGTTATTCCAAAAGGAAAGACTGTTATCAAATGTAAGATGCCCTATGTAGCCTTTTGTCAGGTTCTAATTCAGCTGTTCGATTATAAAGACCCTAATACAGGAATACACCCTACTGCAGTCATTGCTGAAGATGCTCTTATTGGAGATAATGTATATCTAGGACCTCATGTTGTGGTTTCCAATGGTGTGGTGATAGGTGACAACAGCAAAGTATTTGCCAACACTACCATTTATGAAAACTCTACAATAGGTTCAAATACTATTATTTATGCCAATGTGAGTGTTTATCACCATAGTGTTATTGGAAATGATTGCATTATTCACAGCGGTACGGTTATAGGATCAGATGGCTTTGGTCATGCCCCACTTCCAGACAAGACATATATTAAAATTCCTCAGATAGGAAATGTAGTCATTGGAAACAATGTAGAAATTGGATCAAACTGCAGTATAGATCGTGCCAATATGGGGAGTACCTCAATTGGCGATGGTTGCAGAATTGATAATTTGATACAAATTGCACATGGGGTGCAAGTTGGTGAACACACCGTTATTGCTGCTCAAGCTGGAATTTCAGGAAGCACTAAAGTGGGTGACCATTGTGTGATTGCTGGTCAGGTAGGGATTGTTGGGCATATAAGTATTGCCAACGGTGTTCAGATTGGAGCACAAAGTGGTGTTTCCAATACTATTAAAGAAGAAGGCGGAAAATTTGCAGATAGTCCTCATCTTCCTTTGAGCAATGCGATTCGCTCAAGAATTCTATATAAGAAATTACCAGAGATTGATAAACGCCTCTCTGAGATTGAAAAGAACCTAAATCATTCAGATAATAATGGATAAACTCCAAACAACGATTAAAGAAACCATCTCCATTTCAGGAGTTGGATTACATACAGGAGAAAAGGTAACTCTAACTTTTGAACCTGCTCCTGAAGATCATGGCTATGTATTTCAACGTACCGATCTAGAAGGAGAACCTAAGGTGAAAGCGGATGCTGACTTAGTAGTTGATACTTCCAGAGGCACCACTATAGAGGATAATGGTGCACGAGTTAATACAGTGGAACACGTATTAGCCGCACTTGCCGGATTGGAAATAGACAATGTATTAATTAAGCTGGATGGTCCTGAAACGCCTATAGTTGACGGAAGCTCTATGCCTTTTGTTGAACTTCTGTTGGAAACAGGATTAGTAGATCAAAAGAAGGAAAGAGAATATTTTGAAATTCCTGAGCGCATCACTTATATAGATGATTCAGGTGTAGAAATGATGGCTTTGCCATTAAACGATTACAGGCTTACGGTAATGGTTGATTACAACTCCCCTGTTCTTGGAAGTCAAAACGCTTCTATTACAAAAATGAGTGAGTTCAAAGATGAGATAGCAAGCTGTAGAACTTTTTGTTTTCTACATGAGCTTGAAACCTTATTAGACAACAACCTTATTAAAGGTGGAGACCTCAATAATGCAATAGTTATTGTAGATCGCGAGATAGAAGATGATGAAATGGAGCATCTCGCAAAGCTTTTTAACAAGGACAAGGTAGAAGTAAGAAAAGAAGGCATTTTGAATAATGTTAAACTTCGTTTTCACAATGAACCTGCCAGACACAAATTATTGGATATGGTTGGCGATTTGGCTTTGATAGGTATGCCTATAAAGGCTCATGTACTTGGTGCTAGACCTGGACATAAAGCCAATGTAGAATTTGCCAAAAAGATTAAAAGAGTAATGGAGCGTGAGAAAAAGGCGAAGAAAGATGGAAATTCTCCATTTTACGATCCTAACCTCACCCCTTTATATGGACATAAAGAAATAGCGAAAATACTACCTCATAAGCACCCATTCTTGTTGGTAGATAAGGTAATTAAGCTAGATGAACAAGAAGTTATAGCCATTAAAAATATTACAGGAGATCAATACTTCTTTCAAGGGCATTTCCCAGAAGAACCATTGATGCCGGGAGTGCTACAGCTAGAAGCTATGGCTCAGGCAGGCGGTGTATTGGTATTAGCCGACAAGGAGAAACCAGAGGAATGGAGCACCTACTTTGTAAAAATAGAAAGTGCAAAATTCAAGGGCAAAGTAGTCCCCGGTGATACTTTAAAAATTCGTATGAAGCTTACTGCTCCAGTTAGAAGGGGTCTTTGCATAATGAAAGGTGAGGCCTATGTTGGTGAAAAGATGGTAGTTGAAGCATTAATGATGGCGCAAATAGTTCAAAATAAGGAATCATGATACAGCCTTTAGCATATGTAAATCCAGGAGCAACTATTGCAGACAATGTAGTAATTGAGCCGTTTGTTACCATTCATAAGAATGTTGAAATTGGAGAAGGAACATGGATAGGCTCCAATGTTACCATTATGGAAGGCGCCAAGATTGGTAAAAACTGTAGGATTTTTCCAGGAGCGGTCATATCTGCTGTTCCACAAGATTTGAAATTCGATGGTGAGATGACTTCTGTGGTAATTGGCGATAATGTTACCATTAGAGAATGTGTAACCATAAATAGAGGTACTAAAGCTACAGGCATGACTAAGATTGGTGATAATTGCTTAATAATGGCCTATAGTCACGTTGCTCATGATTGTTTAATTGGGAATAATGTAATCTTAGCCAATGCCGTGCAATTAGCAGGTCATGTTGAGGTTGGAAATTTTGCCATACTTGGAGGTTTAAGCGCAGTTCATCAATTTGTTCAAATTGGAGAACATGTAATGATATCCGGGGGATCGCTTGTAAGAAAAGATGTTCCTCACTTTACCAAAGCAGCACGTGAGCCCCTTTCTTATGAAGGTGTGAACAGTATAGGTCTAAGGCGACGAGGTTATGATTCAGAAAAGATAGCTGAGATTCAAGAAATATATAGAATTCTTTATCTAAGAGGCTTGAATAACGCAAAAGCCATTAGCAAGATAGAAACAGAAATGCCTGCTACTAAAGAAAGAGATGAGATCATTAGCTTTATTAAAGCTTCTGATAGAGGAATTATGAAAGGCTATATCTCTAGATAGTTTTGAATATTGCTTGTAAGGAAATAGCTAAGAAATTCAAACAAGAGCTACTCTTCAGCGGATTCGATTACCTTTTTAAACAAGGAGAATCTTACGCCTTACTCGGTCCAAATTCATCCGGTAAAAGCACTTTACTAAAAATGATAGCTGGTGTCTTAGAACCCAGTGATGGTAAAGTGGAGTTTGAAGATTATTCTTTACAAGAAAGCCATAGTCAAATTGCATTTACTAGCCCAGAAATGGCTCTTCTTGCAGATTATACGGTTCAAGACATCATAGATTTTCATTTTAGTTTTAAGAAATGTAAGCTGTCTTTAGAAGAATTTGTTAAACATGCCGAGTTAAAGCCATTCCTGTTTAAACCATACAGTTCATTATCTTCTGGCTTGAAAAATAAGCTGAAGTTGGCGTTGGCAATATTCTCAGACGTACCTGTCCTATTGTTAGATGAACCCTGCACCAACTTTGATGAAGCCAATGTGAATTGGTATAGAAATGTGGTTGGAGAATATTGCAACGGACAGCTAATAATTGTAGCTTCGAATCAAGAAATAGAATATCACTTTTGTAAACATAAAATAAATCTAAACTCATATAAATCATGAAAAGAATAATTCTGATACTGCTCGCTTCTACTGCCCTGTTTGCATGCTCTAACAATACCGCAGACAGTGGTGATTCATTCGGAAGATTTGGAGATAGCAGTTTTACGGCTGAAGGCGCTATAGAGGCACAAGAGCTAGTTGGTATGTTAAATGCTGGAGACAGTATTAAAACTAAAGTTAAAGGATCTGTAACTGCTGCCTGCCAAGCAAAAGGCTGCTGGATGAGTATGGATTTAGGAGAAGATAATGAGATGACGGTAACTTTTACTGATTATGGATTCTTTGTTCCTAAGAACTCAGCCGGCCATAGTGCCATTATATCTGGAATTGCTCTAATGGATACCATATCCATTGCAGAGCAAAAGGAATATGCTAAGGATGCTGAGAAGAGTCAGGAAGAAATAGATGCCATTACATCTACTAAGGTTGATTATAAATTCATAGCAGACGGTGTATGGTTCACAGAGTAAAATCTATACTGCTTTACGCTCTTATAATATTAGGTGTTTGGGCCTGCTCTAAAGGTAATTCCAAAGAGGATGCAGAAATGTACGATCCCAGCCCCTTATCTATGGCTATGAGAAGTATGGAAAGCTTTAGTGAACAAGCTAAGTATAAATTGCTTCACGATGAAAAAATCGAAGTTCCTTCTGAGTTCTTTGAGTTCTACACTAAAGAGGCTACCAGAGACGAACATAAGGAAGCAAAGTTTCAAAGTTTGGCAGTTCCTTATGTGAATGCTTTGAAAGGTATAGAAAGAGGAGATTCTCAAATGTATTTCTATCAAGCTTCTATCCAAGCGTGTAAAGCTTGTCATTCTCAATACTGCGCGGGACCTTTGGCAGCCATTAATCAGTTGGATATAGACTGATTATTTGAAAAGAATTTTGAAGTAAAATGAAGGTTTTGCAAACTGTTTGCGTAAATCTACATTTTCGAACATAAACATGATGGTTCGCTTCAATTCTTCATTGCGTTCGATTTTCCCAAGTACCATATTAAATAATCGAGGATAACGTATCAGTTTTTGCATAATTCTACTCAATCTGAGTTCACCCCATAGTTTATTGTAAATCTTTGAAGTGTAAGTAGCGAGTATTTCGTGATTTAAAGCTTTTTCTGAAAGCGCTTCATTAATGCATTCCGCAGCAATTCTGCCACTAATCATGGCGTTACCTATGCCTTCGCCAGTAAAAGGATCTATCAAAGAAGCCGCATCACCTAAAAGTAGAATACCCTCTTTATGAAGTTCAATCTTTTTTGAACCCAGTGGTAAACCCCAGCCTTGAACCTTGTCTACAAGTTGGGCTTCGCTAAATCTATCCTTAAACTTTTTGCTTTGAATTACATCTTGAAGCAATTGTTTTAGATCAACTTTGTTTTTAGAAACATGCTTGCTAAGCATACCTATCCCTACATTGGCTTCTCCATTTGGAAGGGGGAATATCCAGAAATATCCTGGAAGAGATTCTTTTACAAAGTGTAATTCAATAAAGCCTTCTTGACTTAGGTTTTTAACCCCACTGTAATATGAGCGCAATCCAGCGCAATGGTGGTTGCGATCAAGTTGATAACCAAATATATTTTTAGCAACTATCCCATGAGCGCCGTCTCCTGCCAAAACAATTGGAGCCGTATAGAATTCTTCTCCGCAATGAACCTCATATAAGTCTTCATTTTTTTTAATGTTGGATACCTTTTGGTTTTGCTTGATATCTGCAAAGTCACGGTTGATTTTCTGAAATAGCCAATTATCGAAGTCCATCCGTTTTACTATATAACCAGGGGCCTCTGAGCTTGTATCTTCCTTAAAAGGGATATTTACTTCTGTGCCATTTGGTGCCGAAAAGGTGACTCCCCAGCTTGGCATATAGACCTCACCCAGTTGGGCTAATTCTTTAGGGTAAGTAGGATTCAGTTTCTTAAGGATAGATGTGACTTTTCCACTGATTGCATCACCGCATATCTTGTCCCTTGGGAATTCAGATTTCTCAATTATGAGATGTTTTATATTAAATGAACTGAGGTGAATAGAAGCACTTAAACCAGCTGGCCCTGCTCCTATGATAATCACTTTATACTCACGCTCTTGCATCTGAACGCAAATAAAAGAAACTAACGAATGATTACGAATTTATATGGCAAATAGTATCCCTTTTCACTCATGACCCGGATGAAATAAGTTCCATTGACCAAATCAGAGTTCAAAGAGATCTTCTTCTTTGAAACTGCATTGTCCGCTTGCACTACCCTACCACTTAAATCATAGATCTCATAACCGAAATGGTTTACCTCGTGTAAAAAGGCAATGTTGAGCTCTCCTTGTGTTGGGTTAGGATAAATTTTGAGGTCAGACCTTATTATTTCTGCAGGTTTAACACTTCTGGTATCTCTCCCAGTTAAAAAATGAAGACCTCCCCTGCTATTGCCAATAAGTATGTCTGAATAACCATCTCTATCTAAGTCTCCTACAGCAGGAATGGCGTCTGCTCCCCAGTCTTTTATGTATAAAGAGTCATTGAGAATGTGAAAAGTCTGTTCTGTGTTTTCCGTGAAATCGGCAGTAAGATTGTTAGGTATGGTAAAAACTCTCAATTTCCCTTCTGCTCCACCTGCAACTATCCCTCTTGTTTTGTTGCTTAAATCCGCAACGCCAAGGCTTGCATTTCCAAAATAGAAGTAGATAAAGGTGTCTCCTAGTGATTGGTAGATTAATTCATTGGTAACTATTCCCCCAAGACTATCTGTTATTAGGCTGAATACTGGTGAACTGCTAGTACCAGTATTTCTAAAATAGTTGATATTACCATCATACTCCCCAACAAGTAGGTCCGTTAAGCCATCTTCATCTAAATCATATAAGCATGGAGAAGCTCTTTCTCCAACATTAATGCTTGAGTAATTCGCTGTTTCAAACTGGAAATTAGCGGCTGTTGGGCTACCATTATTTCTGTATAGGCTAATTGTTCCATCTATCAAGCCCAAAAGTAGATCTAAGTCACCATCGTTGTCTAAATCAGCTAGACTGGGAATGATAGGACCATCAAAACTATCCTTCTTTATGTTGGCATAGTCCATATCCGTAAGTATGAAATCAGCTTCTAATGTATCTCCAATGTTTTTGAAAAAAACCAATTGATGCGTTTCATTATTGGTTTTGGCATCGTCTCCATTGGTGGCTATTAGAAGATCTAAATCTCCATCATTGTCTAAATCGGCTAGTGCTGGAGCTGTGTGAGCACCAAAGTCGAGCATGTCTTCAACAAGAAAATCGTTTTGAACAAAGTCGAAGTCAGAATTATCTGTGGTATTAGTGTTCAGGAATAATAAAACGTTTTGAGTTTCATTTACAGAAGATTCCTTGACTGAGGTTTCATTAGTAGACAATATTAAATCCATGGCACCATCTAAATTAACATCAACTATAGATGATGCAGGAGCAACGGAGATAAGGGGTTCAACTAAAGGGTCAAAGTAGGCTGTATCTATTGTTATAAACGAATCTTTATAACTTTTCTGATCTGTTTTCGCGTTATGCAATACATACACTGGATTTGTTAATTGCTCGGAGCTTCCAAAAATGCATTCTAAATCTCTATCATCATTGTCGTCAAAAAAGTTTAAAGTCCTAAATCCGCAATGTTTCTTTTTATATCGTCTGGGATAAGGGCATAGTGTATCATGGATAATTTCAATTTCAATTCCATTGTCACTTATGTTTCCTAAACAATAATCAGGTATATCAAAATGGATGTCCTCAAGAGATTCGTTATTATCTTCTGTAAGGTTTCTGAAATAAACTAGACTTGCTCCACAATAATTCAGATTGCTCACAAAATCTACATCTCCATCCAAATCCATGTCTACAACTGCTGGTAAGTTGCCTTTGAAATGTATAAAGTCAGTTGAATCAAAAGGTGGATTATTGTGATTATAGCCTCTCAAACGTTGCTTGAATCTAAAAACAGGGTAAGCATCTCCAATGTTCTTATAAAGCATGACTCTGCTATAGAATGGATCATAAGTCCATAAATCCGGCTTGTGGTCGCCGTTGTAATCCTTTAAAATCATGAACTCCGTCATTTCAGGGAAGAATTCATCATATTGAGGATCATGAAAGTAAATCCACTCTCCTTCAAATTCATGTGCAATGAAACAAGATACTTTGTTACCGCTTCTATCAAAGGCGAATAAGTCCAAATCACCGTCGTTGTTAAAATCAATCTGTGAGAACTGAGCTTGGTTCAAACCACCAGCCAGCGGCATTCTATATGAAGAGCTATCCGCTCTTTTAAAACTCAAATCCTGATCAATAGTAAATAATTGAGCCTGAGAAGAGACCGAGAAAACACAAAGGATGAACAGAAATAGAATATTTTTCACGTGAGAAGTTTAGGTAATGACCACTAAAATAGCAATTTTGTTGCAGCCATTAGGAAAGTAAGCGTGGAATTAGACAATTTTTACAAACTTTTTATAAGTCAGGGGTTTAAATACACCACGGATAGCAGAAATATAGAAAGAGGAGCCATTTATTTTGCCCTAAAAGGCGATAATTTTAATGGTAATAAATACGCTATACAGGCCATCAGAGATGGAGCTTCCTATGCTGTGATAGATGAAGAGGTTGGTCATGATATTAAACTGATTAAAGTAGATAACGTTCTGCGTTTCTTTCAAGAAGTAGCCAATATGCAGAGAAGGGCGTTTGATATCCCTGTTATAGCCATAGCTGGCAGCAATGGCAAAACCACTACCAAAAATCTAGTGAATGCGGTTTTATCAAAAAAGTTTAAGACTCATGTAACAGCTGGTAATTTCAATAATCATATTGGAGTTCCTATGACTTTGCTAGATATGCCTCAAGAAACGGAGATAGCTATCATAGAAATTGGAACCAACCATCCAGGAGAAATTAGGGAACTATGTAAGATTGTTGAGCCGAACTTTGGATTGATTACGAATATTGGTAAAGAGCATTTAGAAGGATTTGGCAGTCTTGAAGCCGTTGCTAAAGAAGAGAGTGAACTCTATGCTTATCTGCATACGAATAATGGAGTAGTTTTCGTGAATGCCGATGATCAGTGGTTAACAAGGATGAGTAAAAGTCTTGAGAATAAATCTAATTACGCCAAAAGTGAATTTACAGAAGTGAATTTGGTGCCCTCAATTTCATTTGAGTATGAAGGGGTGGCATTCAACAGCTCTTTAATGGGAGATTATAACCTTGATAATATTGCAGCGGCTATTCAAATTGGCCAACATTTTGGAGTCTCTTTGCAAGACTGTGCTGAAGCTATTGCTTCATATACATCTGAAAACAACAGGTCACAAATCATTGTAAAAGGTGAATCTACCGTATGGTTAGACGCGTACAACGCCAACCCCACTAGCATGAATAAAGCGCTGGAGAATTTTGCTCTTTTGCAACAAGAGAAGAAATACGCAGTCTTAGGTGATATGTTTGAAATGGGCTCTCAATCTGAAACCGAGCATTTAGAAGTATTGGAATTTGCTTTAAGCCTGCCTTTAGAACATATATTTCTTCTGGGAGAAAGATTTAAAACAGCATCTGCTGGCAAAAACTGCACAGCTTTTACGGACAAGGCGCTTTTAATGGAGGCTTTAACTGAGCATTCTACACCATCTAGCGCCTTTCTAATCAAAGGGTCTAGGGCCATGAGAATGGAAGATTTGCTAGAAGCGTTCCACAATTAAAAAAAGGTGCTGATTGCCTGTCTCAAAAGGCTAATTTTGCGGCATGTTTTACAACAACATACTGGAAACCATAGGTAACACTCCTTTGGTTAAGTTAAATAAGATAATGGCTGACGTTCCAGCTACTGTCTTGGCCAAAATAGAGACTACTAATCCTGGCAATTCTGTAAAAGATAGAATGGCCGTTAAAATGATTGAAGATGCTGAAGCAGACGGAAGACTAGTTCCAGGAGGAACTATCATTGAAGGTACCAGTGGAAATACAGGCATGGGCTTAGCAATAGCAGCTGTTATTAAAGGTTATAAATGCATATTCGTCACCAACGATAAACAGAGTAAAGAAAAAGTGGACATGCTTAAAGCTGTAGGTGCTGAGGTCATAGTCTGCCCCACTGCGGTTGAGCCAGATGATCCAAGGTCATACTATTCAGTGTCTAAAAGATTGGGTGATGAAGTTCCAAATTCTTGGTATGTTAATCAGTACGATAATGCTTCAAACGTGATGGCTCATTATGAATCAACTGGGCCAGAAATATGGGAACAAACAGAGGGTAAAATCACGCATTTTGTAGTAGGTGTTGGAACAGGCGGGACTATAAGTGGAGTGGGCAAATACCTAAAAGAAAAGAACCCAAACATTAAGATATGGGGTATAGATACTTATGGTTCTGTTTTTAAGAAATATCACGAAACAGGTGAATTTGATCAGGATGAAATTTATCCATATATAACAGAGGGTATTGGAGAAGATATATTGCCAAAGTGCGTGGATTTTGATGTCATTGATTGTTTTGAAAAGGTAACTGATAAGGATGGGCTTATTTACCAACGTAAATTGGCCTTAGAAGAGGGTATTATGGTTGGTAACAGTGCAGGAAGTGCCGTTAAAGGAATTCTTCAATTGAAAGATCAACTAACAGAGGATGACATGGTGGTGGTCTTATTTCATGACCATGCCAGCAGGTATATGGGCAAAGCATTCAACGATGATTGGATGAAAGAAAGAGGATTCTTAGATGCAAGACCTAAAACAGCCAGCGATATAGTAGCAAACCACACAGATTTGCCATTATTGACCGTACAGGATGATGAAGTGCTTTCTGCTGCTTTATCAACAATGGAAAAATATCAGATTTCTCAACTACCTGTAGTAAATGCAGCTGGGGAATTTGTAGGTTCACTTAACGATGCCAATTTACTTAATCAGCTCATTAAAGAACCAAAGTTGGCTCAGGAAAAAGTTTCTAAAGTAATGTTGGAGCCTTTTCCAATGGTGAACGCCAATGATAGCATAGAAGACGTTTCTTCTCTCATTACTAAGGAATCTCCAGCGGTATTGATAAAAGATCTTGGTGGAAGCGTACATATACTCACAAAATACGATTTGATTGGCGCTTTGGCCAATTAGTCGAAAGTCTGTAAGGCTACTAGTTTTTGATAAATCCCACCAGTGCTCATCAATTCATCGTGAGTACCTTGTTCTGCAATCTTACCTTGGTCTATAACTACAATTAAATCAGCGTTTTGAATGGTTGATAGCCTATGTGCAATTACCAGTGAAGTTCTACCTTGCATCACTTTCTCAAGTGCCTCTTGCACATATTTCTCAGATTCCGTGTCTAGGGCTGATGTTGCCTCGTCTAAGATTAGAATTGGAGGGTTCTTTAAAATAGCGCGGGCAATGCTAAGGCGTTGTCTTTGACCACCACTGAGGTTCATGCCCTTTTCTCCTATATTGGTGTTATAACCGTCTTCGAGTTCTTGTATGAATTCATGAGCATTGGCCACTTTAGCTGCTTCAATTATTTGGTCACCAGAGCAATAGTAATCTCCCATCTTAATATTATTGGCAACCGTGTCGTTGAATAAAACAGCTTCTTGCGTTACTACACCTATAGACGATCTCAATGCTTGAAGAGATATATCAGATATGTCTGTGCCATCTATTCTAATATGACCGTCTTTCAACTGCAGAAAGCGGGGAATTAAGTCCACCAATGTTGACTTTCCTCCTCCTGAAGGCCCAACGAGAGCAATGGTTTGGCCCTTATTTACGCTCAGGTTTATTTGATTCAACACCTGTGTATCACCATATGAAAAAGACACGTTTTCAAAACTTAGGTCTTTTTCAAAATTGACATTCTGTAATCCTCCACTATCTATTTCTGGAGGATGTACTAGTATCTCATTCAAGCGATCTAAAGATGCAGACCCCTTTTTAATGCGGAAAAATGCTTCTGTGATTGCTTTGGCAGGAGGAATCAGCTGAGAGAACATGGCTATATAAGCAATCAGAAACGAGCCTGTAAGTGCGGATTCCTGATTCAATATCAGGTTTCCACTATAGATGAGAATAACCGAAATAACAATGCTTCCCATAAACTCGCTTAAAGGGGAAGCCAAGAACTCACGTCTGTGGAGTTTTACCATTAAACCGAAATGCTGATCATTCAACCCTCTAAACGAGCTTTTTTTGTCTTTAGTGGCATTAAACGCTTTTATAATTTTAACGCCATGAAGACTCTCTTCTATCTGAGATATCACTTCTCCGAGTTTCTCCTGTCCCAGTTGAGCGGCATCTTTAAGTTTCTTTCCTAACCTGCTGATTATAAATCCGCTAACAGGTAGGACTATGATAACGAAGAGGGTTAATTTATAACTGGTTATAAACAGAGCCAAAATGGGTATTACAATAGCAAAGGGGTGTTTAAATAGCATTTCTAAAACACCCAAAAGGCTCCATTCTACCTCTTTAATATCATTGGTTAACTTAGATATGATATCTCCCCTTTTTTCTTTATTAAAGTAAGAAAGTGGCAAGCTTAAAAGATGATCGTACAAGTCTTGTCTTATGTCTCTTACTACCCCACTTCTTATATAGGCCAAATTGTAAAAGGCCAAGAATAAAAAGATGTTCTTGAGAAAGAACATAATTACTATTCCAATAGAAAAATAGATAAGAGCATTGAACGGGCCCCATTCTACTATCCATGCACTGAGCTGATAGTCCAGATAATCAATAAGTTGAGAAGGATTCCAAGAAAAGGTAACCTGCTTTGTTAGCTCTACATTCTCCTTAAATATCACTTTTAAGAAAGGAACTAACATACCAATGGAAAAGACATTGAATAGCGCGGTTAATAAATTGTAAACCACGTATTGAGCACGCCTTCCACTATACGGCTTTGAAAGTTTGAGTATATGTTGAAACTTTATCACTACAGGCGCAAATAAATCAATTTGCTTCAATCATGAACTATATCATTTAAAGAAGAAGTCTGTAGTGATAATTCCTGGACTGAAATTGTCCAGTTCAGTTCCTGTATTTGAGTAGCGCAATACTTGACTCTGACTTGCCCAATCTTTGGCATCGCTAACATAGAATTCACCACTCATGGTATTAAGCTTGAAAGCATATGGTGAGGTCATATTAAGGTCTATTAGAACAGAAGGCGTAGCATTGGATTTAGCGTTTATTTGATAGATATCCCCGTCTAGATAGTATAGCATATCATTGCTTTCTGAATAGTTCAAATGGGTTGGATAAGAGGCATTAATTGCTAAACTATCTACCACAACCTTCGTAACTAAATTCACTCTTGCGATAAAAGGTTTTTCAGGTGCTTTCTCCTGGCATAGAACATAGAGTATATTGTCATTGGCTATTTTCATACTTTGCTGAGCATAGCCCACTTCTATACTATCTGAAAGGCTATGGGAATTTATATCTATGGAGTAGATTTTGTTTGAAGCCATATTTCCTACCCATACCTTATCTCCTACTTTTATAAGATTCTCAGACCATCCTTGTATATCAATAGTTGATTCAATAGAGTGCGAATTGAGGTTGAACACCCATAGCTTGTTGGCAAACAAGTCTGTAACATAGTGGATGCTATCATTGGCTTGAGCAATAAATCTCGGAGATGTAAAACCTGTTATCTCCCCTATCAATTCAAATGATTTATTGGTATGTATGATTTTTTGAGAATTATTAATAACAAGTAAATAGCCATCTTCAGTGGCAAAAATGGATTGGAAAACATTGCCAAGAGCATTGCTGTTTTTGTCTTTGAATACTTCTGTAGTCAGTTCTTTAGACGCCGAATTATAGAGTGAAAGTGTGCCTTCTCCCCATCCAAAGTTGCCTTCATTCGCAATTAATACATCTGCAGCATTCGGTTCTCCTTGATCTGGTACATCTGCTTCCTTGCAAGAACTGGCAGTTACTAGCATGGCAAAAACTAAAAAATAGAAAAAGTTGTGTTGTTTTGAATTGATAAATGTCATTTGTTTTTATTTATGGGTTGTTGTTTTATATGATAACTCAGGTTAATAGAAGCGTATCTTCCAGCCATAGCTCTGTTTAAGA
The DNA here is from genome assembly GCA_049115575.1 of Bacteroidia bacterium. Classification (GTDB taxonomy): domain Bacteria; phylum Bacteroidota; class Bacteroidia; order NS11-12g; family UBA9320; genus JAHEKB01. Next base: position 510,350 of record JAGDZU010000001.1, read on the forward strand.
CAGTGAAATATGCTTCATTCAGAATATTGTGTATTTGGGCCCCTACTCGCAAGTGATCGAGCTGCCAATAACCACCAAAATCTGTTAAGGCATATGGGTCAATTAAAGCTGAATTGTCAGAGGTATAATAATTGGCACTTACATAATGCTGGTTTATTAAAATTCCCCAGCTATTCTGACTATAGCTCAATTGAAGGTTAGTACTCAGTATAGGTGTATATATCAACTGCTTTCCAAAGGGGTGTACAGGATCTTCTTTTGAATGATAGGTTGACTGAACCCAGTGTTGATTGTGCTGAATCAACCATTGGCCTTGAGAGGTTTTGTGTATCCAATTAAGGTGTAAATCCAAACCTCGGCTCAACACTCTAGCTAGATTAACAGTAGTAATCTCAGGATAACCAGACCATGCAATCAATTGAGTGTAGTAACCTATGAAGGGATTAATCCTCACTCCAACTGAACCGAAAATGTCGTGATAATAGATTTCAGCTCTATAGGATTGCTCTGCTTCCAAATTTGGGTTTCCGTTTGCAAAGCCAGGTTCAAACCAGTAAAGCTCATTTAAATGCGGTAAACGGTAAGATTTTTTGAGTTCAATGGTGAGAAGTCTTGATTTCTTGAGCAATAGATCGTATGACAGATCCAATTGGCTCATAAGCTTGGAATCATAGTTTTGAGTTTGAACGGAAATAGCAAAAGTTGAATTTTTAAACCTAAGGCTATATGAACTGTTGAATCTGATTCTATTCCATATAACTTGTCCCTGTGCTAAATTACTGGCGCTATAGTCGCTGTAATCATGGTTGATGCCTAATGACCATTTGTGTTTTTTAGACGAATTCACAAGAGATACAGCAGAATTGCTGTTCAACACCTCATTATTTGCTTCTATATCTCTAAGCTCAGAATTGTATTCTATGTTTTCCTTCCATAGTTGTTGTTGAACATTCAATGACCAATTTGCGTCCAATGCAACTATAAAACGATTCACCATAAGTGCGTTAATGTCTTTTTGAGTGCCATCGTCTTTAGCTACTAAGCTTGAAGGAATGCGGCGATCTGCATATTGTAAGTACAATACTGGAATCCATGTAATGCTATTGCCCAACTGTTTTCTGGCTTTGGCAAAAAGGCTATAGTCTTGATATCCAGTATTACTAAGCTGCTCATCTACCTCATAATGTGATAAACTAATTTTATTATTTGAATGCTGACTAAGAAATGAAATTTGAAATGCATCGCGCTCCATGGTTTTACCATAAGCAAATCCAAGTGTTTTATTGGTGAGCTGATCTAAGGAAGAGTAAATCTCAAATCTATTGTTCAAATCACTTTGAAGCTGAATTTGAGGACCTAGGTTTGCTCTATTTAAAGTGGTAGATGGATTTCCTTCTTCAATGGAACTTTGATTGAAATGAAAGCTGTGAATATTATTCAAATCCATGCCGCCATTCATGCTGCTCAAAAACGATGTGTTTTCTATGGATACATTAATATGACTTGCTCCCAGGCCTTTGTAAGAGATTGTACTTAAGGAACCCTCTCCTTGGCTTTTCACAAACATCCCGCTTTGGTACTGCAATTGTTGGCTTAACTTCAAATTGGGGTTGATTTGTCTAATGTTTTTTGAACTGAGCTCGATTCTATTTTGATGTACAGTGGCACTTACAAGCAAAGGCCTGAGCTCCGCCGTATCTTGACCGAAAACGGATTTGGTAAATAAGCACAACAATCCACAGAAAATCCAAAGACGGAATAGTATGAATGGAGATATAGAATGGTCTGACTTCAACATGTGCTTTTGCTCCCGAAAGCGTTGTTATCGATGAAACCAGGTCTTCTGACTTTGCTCGAACTTAGTATTCCTTCCCATTCCTTTACTAGAAACAGTGGATAGACCAACTAAGCATAAAAGCATTTACAGCTGCGGGTACAGTTGAGGAATTTCACCTCATTCCCTTGCTTTTCATCTGGGACAAATGTAATTGATTTGCCATGATTATGATGTCATATTATCCACAAGCTATGCGTGCTCAATCAGAGGCTTATTTATATTTGCCCCTTATGGCAACAACACAAGATTTATCCAGAGGAATGTTTTTAAGACATAATGGTCAACTTTGTCAAGTAGTTGATTACCAGCATACCATGCCGGGCAAAGGAGGTGCATTTTATAAGGTAACTATGAAGAATGCGATTACTGGCAAATCAATGGATCATAGATTTAGATCTGGAGAAACCATAGACCAGGTAAGAGTTGATCAAAAAGAGATGCAGTACTTATATAAAGATGGCGAAAATCTGATGCTCATGGATACAGAAACCTATGAGCAAATGGGAGTTCCTGAAACAATGATTGGCGATCAGATGAAGTTCATTAAGGAAGAAATGATGTTGCAGGTATATTTAGATGAGGGCAATCCAATTATGGCCGAAGCCCCTAATCATGTTGTTCTAGAGATTACTTATTCAGAGCCGGGTGTTAAAGGAGATACGGCAAACAATCCTCTTAAAAATGCTACCTTGGAAACAGGGGCAACTATAAACGTACCCCTATTTGTAAAACAAGGTGAAAAGATTAAAGTAGACACTCGTACGGGTGAATACGTAGAAAGAGCTAAATAAACTTTCTAAATATTATCCAATAACCACAGAAGCAGTAGAATTAGGATGATAGCACCTAAAATACCTGTAAATACTGGTGGTAATAAATCGAGTATTAGATTAAGAATAATGAGTACAAGTATGATGATTAAGATTAATCTCAATAAACCGCTGTCATCATTGGCTTCTTGAGCTTCTTCAATGTTGTCTCTAACCTTTTTGGTTATTCGCTTGGTGATTGGATTATGCGGAATTGGAGCATTTTCAATAAACTCTGTTGCTTTTTGAATATTTTGATATGGTGTAGCGTTTACTGTTTCTTCCGTTAATTCCACAGAGAAGGCTTCAGGGCTGAGCTCTTTTAATTCTTCTCTCACTTCTGCTAAAACAATTTCTTCTTTGTTAACAGAAACTTCATCAATGGATGATTTGTGCTTGTTGCTTGCCATGCGCACTTCCTTTTGATCTTTTGGACTTGGTTTTGAGTTACGCATCATAGAACCGTATCTAGCTTGAGAGCAAGAGGCTAAAACAAAAAGGAAACTGAATGCGAGTAATAGAAAAGAATTATTTGATTTCATTTGTGTGATTTTTACCAAAAATAATGAATGTTCTAGACTCATCTAATAATTTCTTAGCCATAAGAAATCCACGCTACTGTGAATATGCTACAAGTCAATGCGTAATTCAGCAGCTACCTTATGAATATTCTTCATCTTTTGGACAAGGTTCAAAATTTGGCCCAGAAGCCATAGTTAGTGCTTCTCATTACGTGGAATACTATGATATAGAGCTCAATACTGAATGTTATAAAAAAATAGGAATTGCTAGTTTAAAACCCTCTACTTACCCAGATGATAGCCCTGAAAAGCTCATGCAGTTGATAGCTGATGATGTAAAGGGCTTGTTAGATGATAAGAAATTTGTGGTCAGTTTTGGGGCCGAACACAGTTTGAGTTATGGTGTCATCAAAGCTTTTAAAGCTCAATTCCCAGATATTGGTGTATTACAACTAGATGCCCATAGCGACTTGAGGGAAAAATATGAAGGGAGTATTTGGTCACATGCTTGTGTTATGAAAAGAGTGCATGAATTAAATGTACATATTAGTCAAGTAGGTGTACGAGCCCAATCCGCAGAAGAAGCGTTGTATATGAAGAGTCAACCGAATATTCATTGTTGGTACGACAAAGACCTTCACAAAAATGATTTATGGATGGATGAAGTTGTTTCAAGACTACCTAAGCAGCTCTATATTAGCATAGATGCGGATGGTTTTAATGCAGACGTCTGCCCTTCTGTTGGAACAGCTGAACCCGGTGGATTAGGTTGGTATCAAAGCCTTAAACTTTTGCGGAAAGTATTTGAGAGTTGCGATGTTAAAGGATTTGATATAGTGGAACTCAATCCAAGAAGCTATGAAGACCGCACAGCTTACAATATGGCCCAACTCGCGTATAAGCTTGTCAACTATAAATTTGAGCTTTAATTTTTATTGAATATCACGTTATTTGCATGAGTCAATGAGAATCTATTTCGATAACGCTGCCACCACCGCCATGGATACTATGGTGATTGAACGTATTTCAAATGTGATGAAAGACGTTTACGGTAATCCAAGTGCAATACATGGTATGGGACGAAAAGCAAGAGCTGAGATTGAACTTGCTAGGAGAAGTATAGCCAAATGGATCAATTGCCAACCTTCTGAAATTTATTTTACGGGAAGTGGCACTGAAGCAGACAATATGGCCCTTAGATGTGCGGTAAATGACTTAGGTGTAAAACATATCATTACTACTGCCATTGAACACAAAGCTGTTTTAGATACTGCAATGGACATAGTCGCCAAAACGGACGTGAAACTTCATATGGTTAACATAGACCATGAGGGCAAAACAGATATGAATCATCTTCGAGAATTGGCTGCAGCCCACAAGGGAGCGTTAATTAGTATAATGCATGCCAACAATGAAATTGGAACTATAAATAACATTGTTGAAATATCTTCGATTGCACGTGAAAATGACTGTTACTTTCATACAGATACTGTGCAAACCATGGGGCATTATACGTATAACCTAGAAGAACTAGATGTAGATTTCTTGACTTGTTCTGCGCATAAATTCCATGGCCCCAAGGGTGTAGGTTTTCTTTATAAGAATAAGAAAATACAATTGAGGCCTATTATTACTGGAGGTGGTCAAGAGAGCAAGCTAAGAGCCGGAACGGAGAATGTTATTGGCATAGTTGGCTTGGCTGAAGCTATGAATCAAGCCTACCTTAGTCTCGATACAGATAAGCCGAGGTTAGAAGAATTAAAGCAATACTGCATTTCACAACTCAAGGAACGTATTCCAGGAGTTAAATTCAATGGAAACACCAGTGTTGAAGGCAGTCTATATACGGTTTTAAATATTTCCATTCCACCATATGAAGGGGATTCGACTCTACTTTATCAAATGGACATAGAAGGCGTCTGCGTTTCAGGTGGGTCGGCTTGTAATTCAGGGGCTGTAGGTGGTAGTCATGTATTAGAAGGTATAGGGCATCCCAACAACAGATCTGCTGTTCGTTTCTCCTTTAGCAAGCACAATACCAAAGAGGAAGTAAATCAGGCTATAAAAATACTGTGCGAAATAGTCGCAATTGCATTGCCGGTTTAAACTATACTCCCATCCTTCATACTTAAAGTACGATCAGAAAGTTGGGCCAACTCAAGATTGTGAGTGACTATTACAAAACTCTGGTTGAATTCCTTTCTCAATTCAAGAAACAGTTGGTGCAAAGCCAAGGCATTCTCAGAATCTAGATTACCAGAAGGTTCATCTGCAAAAACCACTTTTGGATCATTGATCAAAGCTCTTGCAACAGCTACCCTTTGCTGCTCTCCTCCGGAAAGCTCGCTGGGTTTATGAGAGAGCCTCTCTCCTAATCCGAGTCTATGTAGCAATTTGGTAGCTTTGTCTTCGGCTTCCTTCTTAGAAACGCCTCCAATGAATGCAGGTATGCAAACATTCTCCAAGGCCGTGAATTCTTGCAAAAGATGATGAAATTGAAATATGAACCCTATATTTTCATTGCGGAATTGAGCTAATTTCTTTTTGCTTAGCGAAGTGATTTCAGCTCCATTGTAGCTTATGACCCCATTGCTTGGGTTTTCCAAAGTCCCTAATATTTGAAGCAATGTTGATTTTCCAGCACCACTAGGACCAATAATAGAAACAATTTCAGACTCATTGATTTCAAGGTCAATAGATCTTAACACTTCAAGATCTCCAAAAGACTTGGATATATTACTAGCTTTTATCAAAATGCTCTAGAAATACCAAATACATACCTGAATGCAAAATAATCCTCCTGGCCAGCTGGTATCCTATTCACAAAGAAAGGCATATCAAAACGTATGGTTAAAGGTTTTATTTGAGTATAAGGTCTGAAATTGATTGTAAGGGCTGTTCCTAATCCCGCATCTGCTCTTAGACCACTATTGCCGTTCTCATTAAATAGCATTCCAACATCTGAGAACAAGTATGTATTGAGTTTCAACTTTCGGCTTAGTTTTCCTTTGAATGGATTCAAATATGAACCAAAGTCAAGTTCTAGATTAGCCGAGGCTCCTGAATTGCCCGCAAATACATAAAAGGTATCCTGATCTGTATTATTGGTAGCATTGTAACCGCTAAAAGCTCTAATGTTCAAGCCGCCTGCCTGATGCCAATGTCCAAATTCAGCACTATTTGACTCCCAACTTTCAGGTATAAAGCCTTTGCTTCTTAGAAAAGGAGAACTCATGAGTTGTTCTGCGTTAGCTCCTGCCAACATGAGCTGGCTTTCAGGAGCCGCTGTTCCACTCATGTACTGAGCAAATACCCTAGACCTCAACTGTAGTTTTTGGATACTTCTGGTATTCTTCCATTCAGTTTGTAAATAGGCGTAGTTGTAATCGCTGAACAAGGCCGAAGCTCTAGTTTCTACTTTAATATTTCCTCTGGAGTTAAGCGTTCTATAAGGTCTATGAATCCCAATATTTATGAAATTATTCCATTTGTTGGCATTCCAATTTTCAGGCTGAATTAAATAAGCTAAGCTGTGATCACCATTGCGATAAAGGCTTTGAAAATTAATATAAAATCTATTGTTGTTTCTAGGTCTGCTCCACTGCAAAGATTGATGGTTCAAGCCGTCTAACCATTTCGATTCAATCTGTAAATGGTTCTTTAAACTCAAATAGTCAGAGTAAGAGAATGCATAAGATATGGGCGCCTTACTTTGTTCGTCTGATCTCGCTCCTATTTGGGTGTTGTACCAAAGTGCCAATGAGGTGACATGCTCTGTGCCAGCATAATTTCCTTGTGCTTTGACCCCAGCTTTGATGCCATCTACGGCGTTATACCAGATGTCTGGTTGCCAAGAGATTTGGTAGCGGTCAAAGTCTCCAAAAAGCATTCTGTATCTTGAATATCGAACGTTCATTGGGAACTTGCTGCTATTATTTAATTGATTAACATCTGCAAGCCTTTCACTAGGATCGATTTTAACATGCGCTATTTTCTTATCTGAGCTAAACTGTAGTTCATAGGTTTGGTGCATTTGATCCCAACCTAGCCAAGCTGGATGTACTTTAGCTTCTGTGTTTTTAACAAAGTAAGTATTTGGGATATAATGCATTTCAGTACTATCATCCTTATAAGTTACCTCTATATCCAGCGGCATTTGCATGGAGCCTTTTCTCTTTAGCTTAATAGTGTATTCATTTTCAATTCGTTTAATTGAACCAACTTTATAATCAATGGTTTTAGTGGTTGTAATCCATTGATCAAAGAACCAATTAAGGTCTACTTTGGTGTATTGGATCATAGAGGTTTTAAAATCTTCCCAATATGGATGACATACCTTCCACTGAGCTACATAATGCTTCATAGCATCTTGAAATAATTCATCTCCTAACACATACTGCAGGTTATAAAGCATACTTGCGGTTTTAAAATATACCTGGCCATATCCACCACCGTGCCTTTCAGATGAATTGTAGTGGTCTGCATGAACATTTAAAGTGGCATTGTTGGCTGTATTTGCATGAGACAAATACCTATTGAATACTACTTGCTTGTCCACCATATTGCCATAGGTGTTTTGATGATTTATGCTTTTTAAGCTCCAAGCTGTTAGAAACTGTGTAAAGCCTTCATCTAATGAAGATCTATATGTCTCATTGTTACCAAGCATGCCAAAAAACCAATTGTGACCTACCTCATGAGCTATAACGTATTGATGTCCAGGCCAGCTTCCTGAGTTCAGCGTTAGCATAGGATACTCCATGCCATCGCGTGCATCTGCTGCAACCATTTTTGGATAGATGTACTCTCCGAAATCTTTGGAATAAACCGAAACTACATCACCTACAAATTTGGCAGTGGGTTGCCATTTATGAGCATTTTGCTCCTGAGCAATTGCTACACATTTTATACCATCTACATATACTTCCCCAATTCTATAAGTTGGGTCTGCGGTAAAGGCAAAGTCATGCACATTGAGCGCTTTGTATTTCCAAGTCTTGAATGTTCCATCTGCAACCACAGGTATTGTTTTTACAGACCTTTCTGTTTTGTAGTTGCTTAAATCAATGGCCTCCCTCAATTCTTTTGGTAAGACTTCTGTTTCATTTAATAATGTTCCTGTAGCCTCAACTATATACTGATTTGGAAAACTGAGATTGACTTCAAACAAACCAAAATCACCATAAAACTCTTTACCCAAATGCTGGTCTGTAGTCCACCCAAACTTTCGGTCGTAAACACTAATTCTAGGGTACCAATGAACGCCATCAAAATGTGTAACACCAGAGTGTTCAAAGCTTTTCATTCTCCTTCTCATGTTTCCGCCATCATCTTTGTCCCAGTATGTAACAAAGTCAATGTCAAATATCAATTGTTCGTTTGGGAGCAAAGGCTTAGGCAGGGTAACAATCATAATAGTATTGTCTATAGTCCAATCAACAGCCACCTCACCATTGATTTTAAATCCGTTGATTCGAGTACCAGCTCCTTTGGCTTCATGTTCACCAAAGACTGTTTTGAGTTTACCAACTTTTCTAAGCTCATGCGCATAGCTGTTGGGAGTAAACGCATTTTGATACAGATGAAAATAGACCCTTGTTAAAGTATCTGGAGAATTGTTTACATAATACAACTTCTCGGTACCTGTAATGGACTCTTCTGTATCTGAGATGGTGGCATCGATTTTATAATGAACGTCTTGCTGCCAATAACCCGCATATGGGCTCCTATTTTGCCAATAATGAGGATTGCTCACACTTCGGTATTCATTGGCATACTTAAAGTTGTTAGAACCTCCTGCATATGCAAAAGAGTGTATAACTAGAAAGAGTAGGAGTTTAAGAAATATTCTCATGAAGCTGACAAAAATAGACAGATTCCGGAACTAAGCAGGATAATTAGATTCCTATATATCTCAGGAATTCCAATCGGGTAGCCTCTTTTTGAAATTCACCTGAAATAGCTGCTGTAACTGTTGAGCTTGTATTGTCTTCCACTCCTCTTGATTCAACACACATATGCCTAGCATCTATTACAACTGCAACATTTTCTGTATTCAAAGTTTTCTTCAGCGCTTCGGCTATTTGCCTAGTTAAACGTTCTTGTACTTGCGGCCTTTTGCTGTAGAATTTGACTATGCGGTGAATCTTTGAAAGGCCAATGACTTCTCCATTGGCAATATATGCTACATGGCACTTGCCAAATATGGGAACGAAATGATGCTCGCATACAGAGTAGACAGAAATGTCTTTCTCTACCAACATCTGGTTGTAACCATATTTGTTTTGAAAAAGCGTGGTAGTTGGGTTGTTCTTGGGGTTTAAGCCACTGAACAACTCACTTACATACATTTTAGCTACTCTCTTAGGAGTTTGACTCAAGCTGTCATCATTCAAGTCCAAGCCTAGTGTAATCATAATCTCTTTAAAATGATCAGCGATCTTATCTATTTTCTCTTCGTCTGATAACTCGAAAGCATCAGATCTAATTGGAGTTTCTACGGAAGAGCCTATGTGATGGATGTCTAATTCTTCATTTTCCATGATATTCTACAAAATTTCGTTCGGTTTCATATAGGGTTATACTCAATTCATGATTACTATCTACCCTCTTTCGCAGTTTATGCCAAATAACAAATGCTATATTCTCTGCAGTCGGGTTTAAATCCCTGAATTCTGCTACATCTAGATTTAAGTTTCTGTGATCAAAAGGTTGCATAACTTCTTCCTCTATATATTGCTTTAGGATTTTAAGATCAAGCAAGTAGCCGGTTTCCTGATCTACCTCTCCTGTCACTTTAACAATCAACTTATAATTGTGACCGTGATAATTTGGTCTGGCACAAAGTCCGAAGTAAGCATCATTCTGTTCATCTGTCCATTTTGGAATAGCCAGGCGATGTGCCGCATTAAAGCGAGCTTGTCTACAAACAGTGGTAATCATTTGGTCTACAAACATGAGACTTTTTACTCAATCTAATTTTAATAATTAACATCCTTGTTGGAGAACAGTTTTCATTCGTCGGACAATTCGATTCATTTAACTATTCATTTATAGGGCTATAGAAATTCATTATATGTGCGTAACACGCACAAAATCAGAAGACTACACCATCATATGAAGATGTATATGTCCGGCCTCTCTAGAAATGCTTGTATATACATGTATCTTGCATAAATTTGAATAATCAATGTACAAAGCAAGTAAACATGGGCAATCACGGCTGGTAGAATCAATGGAGTTTAGAACGTTTTTAATAAAACTAGATGCCTCACATAGAACAGCCAAATTTGCTTTTTGTTTAACCTTTTGTACTTTTGCTTAAACATTATGAAAGTCATGGATATAAAAAATAGTTTACATCAGCACGAATCTATCTTGCACAATTACGCTCTTCAACTCACTCACAGTATGGACGATGCCAACGACTTGGTGCAAGAAACTTTTTTAAAAGCTATGAAGTATGCAGATAAGTTTAAAGAGGGAACTAACCTTAAAGGCTGGCTGTATACCATTATGCGAAACAGTTTTATTAATAACTATAGAAGAAATACAAAGCGCAACTCTTTTATGGACACTCAAGAGGAGCAGTATATCATTGATAGCGCAAAACAATTTAACACCCACAATGACGGCGAGGTGAAGTTTATAAGACAAGATTTGGCAGATGCTATAGACAGTCTACCAGATGACTTGAGAATCACTTTTGAACTGAATACAGCTGGTTTTAAATATCATGAAATTGCGGAGAAATTGGATATTCCAATAGGTACGGTTAAGACAAGAATATTTGTAGCAAGAAGAAAGTTAAGACTGTTGTTGACTGACTACGCTAAGCACTACGGACTGAAAGCAAGTTAATCTTTCCATCTTAAGGCCAGCACAGGATTGTCAACTTGAACTATATCGGAATTTTTACTGCCAATATGGTTAAAGTCAGATTGTATTATTTGACCATATGTTGTAAGAAGCAAGTCGTGTTTGGTAATTTCATTAATAATCTCTTGATTCACCTCATTGAATCTCACTACGGCTCCATTTAGACCATCATCAAAGAGCGGTTTAATCATACTTGCTTCGTACTCAGTGTGAAAAAGACATAAATAGGCTGGGTCTACCTTCTTCATTTCTAACAGCATTTTACGACTCTTAGATTCAATAATCATTTGATCCATTAAATTGTATTTAAAAATTAGAGAATCGAGGAGTTTGGCGTTATTCTTATAATCAAAATCAGGGTCATATACCTTGATGTCCAGATTTACAACTACCTTTTTGGAGCTATTGTTTACATAGTCAAATAACCACTCCAGAGAAAGCAATTCTTCTTGGCTATTGTGTGGATACCCCCTATATGGTTTTCCTATCATATCTCCAGCCATTCTTTCATGAACTCTCCCGCTTAGCTCAGTTAAGGTATTTTCTAAATAAGGATCGTGAAATAATACTGGCACCCCATCCTTGCTAAATTGAACATCTACTTCTACCCCATCAATTTGATAGACTTCAACCGCTGCTCTGATTGCTTTTTCAGTATTTGGTTTGTAAGAGCTATTTACCAAATCTACTCCTGCCCCCGCATGACCAAGTATGATCACATTTTTCTTGGGTGGCTCCATATTGCAACCTCCTAGAACAAATAAGATGATTATAAGGTGTAGGCGCATCCTAATTGAATCATTTGTGAAAGATAATAAACACTGCTTGTAGATGGGGTGCCTTTTACCTTGTCAATAGCCAGGCCATAACCCAAACCTACATCTATTGCCCAATTAGGGCTTAGCTGAAATATTTGTGTACTTGTTAATAGATATTGGTGAGAATTCACATGCTCCAGAGAAGATGTAAACCTGTAAGCGACTCCCAACCCATTTCTAAACTCATTATTTTGTATAAGTAATCTATATATGGCTGCCTCAGCACCAAAAACGGCATTTTCCAAGCTGCCGTCTGACAGGTTATAGGTAAAACCGGCATCTGCTATCCAAGCTTTGTGCTGTATTCTGTATGATGGAAATACGGAATATCCAGTTTGATTAATTTCAAAATGAAATGCAACTTCTGATCTTAGGCTGTCTTTCTGCCCAAATGCAGTGATGTTTGTTAGTATAACTAGGCTAAATAGCAGTAAATTTCTCTGAAACATATTGAGGGTAGTATTCAAGCAAATACTCGTACAAACGGGCACAAGGTAGTCCTATAACATTATAATAACAGCCATTAATTCCTTTGATTTTTGTTGATCCTATCCATTCTTGAATCCCATATGCTCCTGCTTTATCATAAGGTTTATAATTATCTATATAGTAATTGATTTCCGAAGTTGTAATTCTATTGAAGTGCACCTGGCTTTCTTCAACAAATTCGTGCAAGCTATCAGAAGTTCTAAGACAAACTGCAGTTAAAACACTATGTGACTTAGCTGACAAGGAGGCCAACATTTTATGTGCCTCTTGTTTGTCCTTGGGCTTGTGTAATATCTCCCCATTTAGATTCACGATAGTATCAGCCGTTATAAGTAGCTCATCATTTAAAAGCTTGTCATATGCCATTGATTTTTGCAAGGCTAAATCTTGGGCGACTCTCCTTGGGTCTGTATGTGATGTTCTTTCTTCGCAATCTATGTTCACTTTTTCAAATTCTATACCCATTTGAGCAAGCAGCTGACTTCTTCGCGGAGAGTTAGAACCTAATAAAATCTTCATTAGAAAAACAAAATAGAAAGTATACCTGTGAAAATAACGTATTTGAGCATTTTACTCAAACCGTTGTATTCAGATGGCGTTGCCATCATTCTTATTTGAATTGCCACTTTATACAATGGAACAACTATAAAAAAGAGGTAGTAGCCCCAATAGACATATTGAAGCATGCCAGCAAAGTACTGAGATTGATAGTACACAGAAATTGCCACGAATGAGATCACAAATAGTATACTGAAGTACACCAGCTTATTTGTGAAATCTGTTCCCATGGTTACTGCAATGGTTTTAGATCCGCTCAATCCATCTCCTTTTACATCTTCAGCATCTTTAACTAATTCTCTGCACCAAGTAAGCAATGCGGCTATAACTCCAAAATGCAGCAATAATCGAATGTCAATTTCAGGGAAGAGCCAGGAAACCATGTAAATGCTCAAGAAACACAGCATTGAAATAATGATGTTTCCCATGAGAGGTACATCTTTCAATTTGAGATTGTATAACCAAAGTGCTAAAAGAATAGCCCCAAAACTGTATAGAAATAAAAGGTTCATTAAATAGCCTGAAAGCAAGGCTACAACTGAAAAAATTACCAAATGGCCAATAACAACGGTAAGCCCTAGTCTTCTAATACCTTTCTTATGCGGCTTGTTAATTGAATCACGGTATTGATCGTAGAAATCATTCAGCCAATAACCAAATGCTGCTATAGCCGCTGTACCAATTATTAAGTAATGAAGTTTGCGATCAAGCAGAATTTGAATGTCAGCCTCAAAAAACAAGAAGTACGCAGATAAAAACTGAGCACACGCTATGAAAATCAGGTTAAGCGGTCGAAATATTCTTATGTAATCCCCCATTATTTGCGCTTGGGGAACCTCATGCGATAACGCACAGTTACTTTGCCTTTACTGATATTACTCAATTTACCTTTAAGCAATTGCTTTTTAAATGGAGTTAAATGGTCTGTAAAAAGTACTCCTTCTATATGGTCATACTCATGTTGTATAACGCGGGCAGTTAAGCCTTGAAACCTTTCTGTTTTTTCCTCAAAATCTTCAGTAAGATATTTTATGGTCAATTCAGGTTGCCTTGTTACATTCTCTCGAATATCCGGGATGCTTAAACAGCCTTCTTCAAATGCCCATTCCTCTCCTTCTTCTTCTAGTATTACCGGATTAATAAAAGCTTGCCTTACTCCATTTTCCTCATCAGGGAAATGAGTAGAATCTACCAAGAATAAACGCAGACTTTTACCAACTTGGGGAGCGGCTAAACCCACACCATCAGAAGCATCCATGGTTTCATACATATCTGCTATCAAATTCTTAAGATCTTCAGAATTTTCAGAAATTTCTTCACACTTTGCCCTTAAAACAGGGTCTCCAAAAGCTCTTATAGGATAGATCATTATTGCTGTGCTAAAAACTCCTGCAAAATTAAGGTAGCACTTGTGCTATCCAATAATTTCTTATCTCTCCTTTGCTTTTTCTTTACACCACTCTTGATAAGTGCCTGCATTGCTTCTTTAGAGGTAAACATTTCGTTGATTCGAAACACTTTAATTTCCGGAAATGTTTTCTCAAAATCAGTTATAAACTCGAGTATTCTCTCTTCAATGGGCGAGAAACTTCCGTCATAACGGGTAGGTTGACCTACCACTAAGGCCTCTACTTCTTCCGTCCTTGTGTATGTTTTAAAGAACTGAAGCAACTCATTAGTGTTAACCGTTTGTAAGGGCGAAGCTATCAGTTGCATTGGATCTGTGGATGCAATTCCTGTTCTCTTTCCCCCGTAATCGAGGGCTAAAATTCTAGCCATTACTCCAATTGAAATTTGAAGGGTTGCATAAAGCGCATATTCACGGGCTTTCCTCTTTGAGTAGCGGGTTTCCATTTTCCTGAAGTTGTGGCAATAACTCTCATTGCTTCTTCTTCTAATCCTCCACCCAACTTAACAGATACTATTTCTATGTGACCCACCGTTCCATCATCATACACTGTGAATTTCACCAAAACAGTGCCTTCTATCTCTTTCTTCATTGCCTTGCGTGGGTACTTAGTATGTTCAGCAATGTACTGGTCAATATTCCCCTCCTTAAATTTAGCGGGTACAGCAATGCTAAATGAATCAATTTCTTCAACTTCGGTGCTATCTGCATTTTGCGCAAATACCTCAAAAGAGAACAAGCTTAATAGGATTAAAAATAAATACTTCATTTTAGTACAATATAAATTTCACCGGTAATCTAAATCGCATAGAAACGGGTCTGTCTCTCATCAAAGCGGGATTCCAATGACCACTGGTAAGGCTTATAACCCTAATAGCCTCTTGTTCCAAACCAAATCCTAATTCAGAGGAGAGTACCTTAATGTCCTTTACCTCGCCGTGGTGGTCTACAATAAACGAAAGCATGACCGTTCCTTGAATGTTATTCTCCAATGCTATATTGGGGTATTTAGTGTTTTGTGCTATGAACAGATATATGCTGTCTTCATTATTACCAAATGAAGCCTTTTGTTGAACATCAAACATTTCAAAAACCTCTTGGCTCTCATCTTCTGGCACTTCAACATCATCAACTAATATATCATCACTTACCTCTTCAAAGATCACTTCAGAAGAATCAGCTTGAGCGAATGCCAAAGAACTAATCAAAAGAAGAATTATGGTGCTATTTCTCATGTTTCAAATATAGTTTAGCTTTTTAACTCACTACTCTGCCAGCGCAATAACTGCTGGCAAATGCTTCGGGTTTGGCTTTAAATGTATAGCCCATTCCCAAGATATAACCCATAGCTTCTTTTAAGGCCACATTTGATTTGAAGTGCGGATCTGTATTTATATCTGCATGAACTTCAAGTTCAACTTCATATAAATCTAAAGTTGGGCAAACTTCGTATGCCGTCTTTATAGAATCGGAAACCTCTTGCAGCATACGCTCTTTTAGACTAAAGACCCTCTCAGTAACATAGTTATTGATGAAAGCAAAGCCACCCTTTCCCTCCCTTAGAAAAACTATTGCTGTAGCAAATTCGGTAACTAAACCTTTTACTTGGGAATCAGAGCCAATACAAACCTTTATGCGATGTTCTCTTTCCTTTTCTAAGGCCTGTTCTACACACTGTACTAGCGGTAGTCCAAGCTTATCTCCTTCCAATTTTCTCCATGCCATGTCTCAAATCTCTATAATAATAACGTTGGAGGTCTAACCCATATATAAACATTTTGTAAAGATTTGATAATAAGAACATCTTTGCCACCTCTTAGAATCATGAACAAATCGGAAATAATTAGCGGCTTGGAAAAACTAGGTGTTTACTTAGCAACTGAGTCAGATGAGCTTAAAGCTGCAGTGGATAAAGCCTGTTATGAGAATCAGTGGTTCAGTGAGGAAAGTTGTAATCAATCCTTGAATTATTGGTCAACAGAATTATCAGACCCAGCCTTAAACGAGTTTTCCAAAGACTACAAATGGAACGATTGGAGCAAAACGGTGGTTGTTATTATGGCTGGCAACATACCGCTTGTTGGAATGCATGATTTAATGGTTTCTCTTTTGTGTGGATGCAAATGCAGAATTAAAACATCATCTGAAGACAACGCTCTTGTGAGCCATGTTATTGACAAACTGATTCAATTCTTACCAGAACTAGGCTCTCACATTGAACTAATTGACAAGCTAGAGGGCAAGCAAGATGCGGTTATAGCAACCGGAAGCAATAACAGCTATAGATACTTTCAATACTACTTTAAAGATACACCTCATGTATTAAGGAAAAATAGAAAGTCCATAGCTGTACTAAATGGTAACGAAAGTGAAGAAGAACTGAAGGAACTAGCTCATGATATATTTGAGTATTACGGTTTAGGATGTAGAAATGTGAGTCTGATTGCCTTGCCAAAAGGGTCAGATATAACTAAAGTTATAGATGCTTTTGGGTCTTATAATCATCTTATTCATCACAACAGATACGCAAACAACTACACCTATCACAAAGCCTTGTTTCTTATGAACAAGCAAGATCATCTCGACAATGGCTTTGTTCTTCTCAAAGAGAGTTTAGATCTCTTTGCTCCATTAGGCTGCGTTTTTTATTGCTATTATAATCAACTGTCTGATATTGAAGAGTTTGTAGAAAAAGAAGCTGAAAACATCCAATGTGTTGTTGGTAAAATTGACAATCTGTGTAATGTCCAATTTGGACACAGTCAAAGACCTAATCTTCAAGACTTTGCGGATGATATCAACACTATGCGCTTCCTTTCGGAATTGTAAAGAATAGCTCGAATCCATATATATGCACTTCTAAAAGGATATTTTTGAATACACAGAGAATGAACGCGATGGAACATGAATCATTAGTGTCAACTAACTACTTCTTTAAGCATCAGGTTGACTTTATGAGGGGTAAGGTTAGAGATGTATACAACATCAATGACAAATACCTCGTATTGATTGCAAGCGATAGAATATCGGCTTTTGATCATGTTTTACCAAGACCTATTCCTTATAAGGGACAGGTTTTAAATCAGATTGCCTCTAAATTTCTAGAAGGCACTAAACATATAGTTAAGAATTGGAAATTGGCTGAACCAGACCCTCATGTGTCTATAGGTTATAAATGCGAACCTTATCCTGTAGAGTTTGTGGTAAGAGGTTATTTGGCTGGTCATGCTTGGCGCTTATATAAAGAGGGTAAAAGAGAAATCTGCGGAGTTAGCTTGCCAGATGGTTTAAAACAAAACGATAAGCTCCCTACTCCTATTCTCACACCTACAACCAAAGCCAAAGAAGGACATGATCTAGATATTGCTGTAGATGATATAGTCCTTCACAGAATGATTAAGCGTAAGGAGATGCAACAATTGGAGAAGATTGCATTGGAGCTTTTTGAATATGGAAGCAATCACGCTGCTAAGCAAAATCTAATATTGGTAGACACCAAGTATGAATTTGGCAAAATTGGCGATGAAATATACCTCATTGATGAGATTCATACACCTGATTCTTCGCGATACTTCTACGCAGACACTTATGAAAAGATTCAGTCTGAAGACCAGAATCAAAGGCAACTATCAAAGGAGTTTGTAAGGCAATGGTTGATTGAAAATGGATTTCAAGGTCTTGAGGGGCAAATAATTCCGCCTATAACGGACGAGTTTGTTGAAAGTGTATCTGAGAGATACATAGAATTATATGAGCAAATAACCGGAGATAGCTTTGAAAAGCGCTCTTATGATAATATTAACTCAGATATTGAAAACGCGGTCAATGCATTCATTTCTGAACAATTTAACTAAGATGAGAATAAAACTATTAATGTCCGCAATGTGCATAGCTGCCATTAGCATTGGACAGACTGTCACTACTTTTTCTGGTAAAGAAAACGGAGATCCTACTAATAACTATGAAGCTAAAACTTCTGCAGTAGACAAAGATTCAACATGGTACGCCTACCCTGCTGGTATAACTAGAGATCCTAGCGGACGCTTTTGGATTGCCGAACGCAATAAAATCAGACTAGTAACAGGTGGCAATGCCTACATTAGAGCAGGTAATCCTTTAGGCCCAACTCTTTCTGAAGGTTATAAGAATGCTACTAGCACGCAAGCCACATTTAGAAATCCTGCTGGCATGGTTACCAATTCTAGCGGAGTCATATTCATATGTGATGTAGAAAATCACTGTATTAGAAAACTGAGCGCTTTCATGAATGTTTCCAACGGGCAATCTGTTACAACTTTTGCTGGTGCAAATGCTCCTGGTACTATACCGGGAAATGGTGTTTCAGGATCAGCAGACGGAACAGGTCATGCGGCGCGATTTAATCAACCTAGAGGAATTACTATTGACGGTAATGGAAACTTCTATGTTGCTGATTATTTGAATTTTACTATAAGAAAAATAACTCCAGGTGGAGTGGTAACAACACTTGCCGGTAAAGCAGGAGTTGAAGGAACAACTGATAATAGTAACGGTGCTAATGTGCGTTTTGGCGGACCATGGGGAATTGCAATGCTAGATGCTAACCATTTGGTTGTTACGGACCAATGGAATACTAATGTAAGAAAGGTTAACATCAACACTGGTGCAACTACAACTATAGCGGGCCCAACAACTGGAGCAAACACTCAACATGTAGATGGTACATTAACCGCAGCTCGATTTAGAGCTCCTAAAGGAGTGGCAGTTATAAACGGTATTATCTATGTCGCTGACCAAAATACAATAAGAGCTATTGATGTGAATGGAAATTCAGTTACCACCTTTGCTGGTGATAAGAACAGCTATGATATTTTGGATGGCACCGGAACATCTGCAAAGTTCACAGAATTAGACGGCCTTTATGCAGACGACAATGGGAATATGTATGCATGTGAAAACAGCGGTCTTGTTGCAAGTCATGTTATTCGAAAAATTACAGTAAATACATTGGCCCCTGATGTGGACTTTACAGCAACATCAAGAAGTCTAATAATTGATGAAAAGACCACTTTAAATGATAATTCATCTGGAGCTGCAGGAACTACATTTAGCTGGACTATTACCCCAAGCTTCTTTCAAGTTCATACAGGAGGTTTAAGCGCTGATAACGTTGAAGTCTCATTTGATTCCACAGGTTTTTACACCGTGAAACTTGAGGTCACCAATCAATATGGCACAGACGATGAGGAAAAAGATGCTTATATCAACGTATCTACCACTGGGGCAGGCATCACTACATTTTACAATAGTGAGCTTGTTAAACTGTATCCAAATCCAGCACGGGACTTAATTTATTTAGAAATAGATCCAAGCTTAAACTTGAGTAAAACACAGTTGTTAGTGTTCAATGCTCAAGGCAAGCAAGTTTTGTCCTCACAAGCCGCTTTTGCTCTTGATGTATCTAACTTGAATTCAGGAATTTATTACATGACTTTACAATCAGGTAATTTAAATATTGCGAAGAGATTTGTAATTAGCAGATAATTATAGAAAAACTTTATTAGCAAACTCAAAGGCCTCTTGAAAAGGGGCCTTTTTTAGTTTTACAGATTCAAGACCAAAGTACTCTATTAATCTTTCTGTTGGCATATTGCCCACTAGTTCATCTTTGGCCATTGGACATCCGCCATACCCCTTTATTGCACCATCAAAGCGTTTACATCCATTTTTATGTGCTGCTTCTACTTTCTCTTTCCACTCATCTGGCCTAGTATGAAAATGAGCTCCAAACTCAGCATTCTCAAATGCACCAATAAGTTCACTGAAAACAGATTCGATTTGTGGTGGTTTGGAAATACCAACTGTGTCTGAAATTGAAAAATCTTTGAGACCTAGTTGGTGCAATTGGCCAACCCAGTCCAGCACAAGCTGATTGGACCAGTCCTCACCATAAGGATTTCCAAATCCCATGGAAATATAAATCACCATTTCCTTGCCTTTAGACAGGGTGATATCATAAATTTCTTTGACAGTATCTAATGATTCCCGTATGCTGCTATTTGTGTTTCTCTGCTGAAATTGTTCGGATATTGAGAAAGGATAGCCCAGATAATCCACCTGTTCGAATTCTACAGCATCTTTAGCTCCTCTTGTATTTGCAACTATAACAGAAAGTTTGGTATCGCTCTGCTCGTGCTCAATTGCATTTAACACTTCTCTGCTGTCTTTTAGTTGTGGTATTGCTTTTGGACTTACAAAACTCGCGCAATCTATGGTGTGAAAACCCACCTTAAGTAGCTTGTTTAAGTACTCTATTTTGAGTTCAGTTGGTATAAAATGATGAAGGCCCTGCATGGCATCTCTAGGGCATTCTATAATCTTTACATCGCCTATTTGGGGTTTTATTGGCATTCTTGTTCAAAAATATGATTTTTGCCATCCTTTAAACTATTGAGGGGATTATTGAATATACAATGACAGAACAAGATTCTACAGAACAACTTGAGGCCCAACATACGGAGATTCCGGATACCAATGAGAATCACCAAAAGCAAACCGACAAGGAAGAATTGAGTTTTGATGAAGAGGCTCTACAAAAGCTAGACCTTGATAGTTTAATGCTTAAAGCCAAGGAGACATTATTACTCCAGCCTGCTGTAGCATTGAAACATCTCAATGCCATTAGACTTGTAATGAACAGCAAGTTACAAGATTTAGAAGGTGAAGAAAATATAGCTGAGAACAAATGGGAACAGGACTTTAAACAGTTCCACGATTTGGCTATGGAAGCTAGATCTGAGGAAAAAAGACGAATAGAAGCCGAGAAAAAAGCCAATCATCAGAAGAAATTAACGCTGCTAGAAACTCTTGAAAATCTGGTGAAGGAAGATGAAACAGAGCAAACCATTGCTCGTGTAAAGGAAATTCAAAAAGAGTGGAAATCTATTCGCGTACTCCCAAATGATGTGGTTCAAGACTTGTGGGACAGTTATCATAGGCTTCTTGATGAATTCTATGATAAACATTCTATCAATATTGAATTAAAGGAGTTAGATAGAAAAAAGAATCTCGAAGCTAAGATAGAACTCACCAAGAAGGTTGAGGCCTTGAGCCAAGAGAAATCTATTAAAAGGAGCTATATCCTTTTAAATAAATATCACGAGGAGTTTAGAAATACAGGTCCGGTACCAAAAGAGAGCAGAGAAGGCATTTGGCAGGCTTTTAAAGCGGCCTCTGATCACATTTACAAAGAGAAGAAGGATCAACTGGAGGAGATAAATAAAGTACGTGATGAGAATCAAAAGCTGAAGCAATTGATTATTGACAAAGCCGCACTTATTGCTCAGATACCATACGACAGTATTAAACTCTGGAATACTAAAACCAAAGAATTTGATGCATTATTCCAGGAATGGAAAAGCATAGGCCCTGTTCCTCAAAAAAGTAGTGACCAGATATGGCAAGCTTTTAGAAAAGAGCGCTCCCTATTTCAAAGCAATAAGAAAACATTCTTTCACAGCCTAAACCAAGACAGGAAGAAAAACTTAGCTCTTAAAGAAGCGCTTTGTGAGAAAGTGGAAGCCCTCAAAGACGAAGAGGATTTTGTGCAGGTGAGCAAAGCCATTATTTCAATCCAGGAAGAATGGAAGAAAATTGGGCCGGTTCCAGACAAGGTGAATAAAGCAATCTGGAATAGATTTAGAGCTGCATGTGACCACTTCTTTAACCGCAGAAACACAGCTCAATCAGCTGAAAAAGAAGAGCAGAAAGCGAATCTAAACGTAAAACAAGAACTGCTCAAAGAATTGGGAGCACTGCTTGAGTCAGATTTAGATGAAAAAGAAAGCTTTGAGAAGTACAAGATCATAAATACAACTTGGAACCAAACAGGTAAGGTGCCTATAAAAGCCTTGAAGAAGCTCAGAACTAACCACGAAAAATTAAGTGATGGTTTATTCAAGAAATTCAAGAAGAATAAGGCTGAACTCAAGGAAAGCGAATTGGGAGAACATTATCAGCAACTTGCCAATGCCCCACAAGGTGATAAAAGACTGAAGGACGAAGAATACAAGCTTAAAAAACGTATTAAATATTTAAGTGAAGAAGTTCTAAATCAGGAACAAAATCTCAGCTTTTTTGCCAAGAGTAAGAATGCAGATGCCCTTTTAAAGGACTTTGAACAAAAAATTGCCAAAAGCAAGTCTCAGATAGAGCGCTTAAAGAAACAGCTCAGTCATATTCGAACTGCTCTTAGAAGCGTGGTTTAATGGGCCCCTATAGTTTATTTCAAATTCTCAGAAAGCTGCTTGTTTATTGGCTAACAGCAAAAACGAGACATAGCGTACATTCTCCTTTTGTTTTTGCCTTCATTTCTGATGTATTACCAAACAAACAAAATTCCAGTTTTATAGATATTGAACAACTGAGGAGAAGATTAAAACGCTCCAAAGAACTCATTGAATTTGAAGATCATGGCAAAGGTGGAGTTGTGGTTCAAAAAAAGGTCGGCTCTATAGCCAAACTCAGCCTTAAGCCTCGTAAATATGCTGAATTACTCGCAAAAACCTGTAACTATTTTAAAGTTGAAAACGCTTTAGAGCTGGGCACTTCTCTCGGTTTAACCTCAGCTTATATTGCGAGGTCTATCAAAGGCAGATTGCAGACTTATGAAGGCTCTAAGTCTGTAGTTCAATTAGCCGAGCAAAACTGGGCAGAACTGGGGATTAACAATATTGATATTAGCTGCGGCCCATTTGAAAACACAGTATTTTCTTCTGATTTCCATAAGCCTTTAGACTTTGTATTTATTGATGGAAACCACCAAAAGCAACCCACCTTAGCGTACTATAAGCATCTAATCAAAAGTTGTCATGAAAGAACCGTTTTGGTGTTCGACGATATTCATTGGTCAAAGGATATGGAAGATGCATGGGAGCTAATCAAAGCTGAAGAAGCTGTAACTACCACACTTGACTTGTTCTTTATTGGAATTGTTTTTTTAAGGAAAGAGTTGAGTAAAGAACACTTTACTATTCGATACTAAACTAGTTTGTAGTTTTTGTATTCCCCTACCCTATAACCCGTGTTCTTTTCAATGAAATAAAGGATACTGTTTTTTAAACTGAATTTTTTCACTTTCGGGTCTCTGTCAAAAGTCCAGTTCATGTTCTGGATTCTTTCTATCATTACTTCAGGGTGTGTTCCCTCAAATGGTTTTATGGAATCAATCTCAGAATAGTCAAAGTCTTGATTGGCGTCAAACTTTTTCTTAATTGCGTTATCTGTATGCCATAGCTTGTGTGCTTCTAGTTGCTTGGCCATTTGATGCTTTGGATGCCTCACCCAGCCATAGTGATAGACATAAGCATCTACCTTTTTAACGCGAAGTTTTCGATTATCTAACCTAAATCCTTGAGCATCTCTATAGCTCCTTATACCCTTTAAATTCTTTATTATTCGCACTTCTTTCCTATACCAAGTGCGGCTATCACCTATGTAGTCGTAGCTGCCATAGAAGTGCAGATAATTGAATAGCAAACCCTCTACTTTAGCGTCTCCTGCAAACTCTTGCATTGCAGCCCTAACATTTTCGTGATATTGTTCATGTATGCATTCATCTCCTTGAATATAAATACACCAACTGCTATTTGGATTGACGGCATCTAATGCTTTGTTGGTTTCTACTGCGAGTACTTCTCCCCCTTTTCTTAATGAATCATCCCAAGTAGTATCTACAATTCTAATCTTTGGCCCAAGTGATTGAATCAACTCACGTGTGTTGTCTTCAGATTTACCAACAGCCACCACCATTTCATCAAGCAATGGCAAAATAGATCGTATTGCTTCACATATGGGGTAATCCAGCTTAGTGGCATTTCTGATAAAGCTAAATCCGCTTACAAACACAGGACAAAACTAAAATAAATGCTGGCGATATAAAGGACTGTATGCTAAATACTTAATTTCGCCGTACATGAATGTACGAGAGTTAGAACCTAGAAATGTTTGGAACCATTTTGCAGATCTTAATGAAGTTCCAAGACCATCAAAGAAAGAAGAAAAAGTCATTGCGTTCATGCAGGATTTTGGTGCTTCTTTAAAT
Source organism: Bacteroidia bacterium (assembly GCA_049115575.1). Taxonomy (GTDB): domain Bacteria; phylum Bacteroidota; class Bacteroidia; order NS11-12g; family UBA9320; genus JAHEKB01. The sequence goes on from JAGDZU010000001.1 coordinate 534,749, forward strand.
CTTGAAACCTATACAGACAGTGTTGGGAATGTAATCATTAAGAAGCCCGGTACAGCTGGCATGGAAAATGCCAAAACGGTAATACTTCAGAGCCATTTAGATATGGTTCACCAAAAGAATTCAGATACAGATTTTGACTTCAGTACAGAAGGAATAAAGATGTATATAGACGGCGATTGGGTAAGAGCTGAAGGAACCACCCTTGGAGCCGATAATGGTATGGGTGTGGCAGCTATTATGGCAATACTAAGTTCATCAAATATTAAACACCCACCTATTGAAGCACTTTTTACTATAGATGAAGAAACGGGAATGACTGGTGCCATGAATTTGGAACAGGGAATTCTACAGGGGAAAATTCTATTGAATCTAGATACAGAAGACGATGATGAATTTTCCATTGGTTGCGCAGGGGGAATTGATACTAACACCCAAATCCATTTTACTCAGGAAGTTATAGACCAACATGAAAAAGCCTATAAAATAACTGTAAACGGCCTTAAAGGAGGTCATTCAGGTGTTGATATTGACTTGGAGAGAGGCAATGCAAACAAGATAATGAATCGCCTAATGTATCTCACAGAAGAGTTTGGATTGAGAATAGTTTCCATAAACGGAGGAAGTCTAAGAAACGCCATTCCACGCGAAAGCTTTGCTACCATAGTAATTCACTCTGAAGACTACCTACAGGAGTTCAATAAAAGAGCGGCTGAGATTAAAGCGGAATATGCATATGAAGACCAAGGATTAAACATTGAGATATCATCAACTGATTTACCTTTTCAAGGACTAAGTATTGCCGACACTATTAGTGTTACAAGAGCTCTATATGCTTGTCATAACGGAGTTTTAAAGATGAGTCGAGCCATAAGTGGATTGGTTGAAACTTCTTCTTCATTGGCTAGAGTAATAGTGAATGATGGAGAATTTGTGACTCAAAGTCTTCAAAGGAGCTCAATAGAGAGTGGTAAAATGGATGTGGCTTATACTGTAGCCGCCCCTTTTCATTTAATGGGATGCAATGTTGAACACGGTGGATCATATCCCGGTTGGGCTCCAAATCCAAAATCTGAGATTATGGATATTCTTAAAGCGAAATATGAGGAGCTGTTCGGAGATTCTCCCAAGGTAATGGCTATACATGCAGGTTTAGAGTGTGGCTTACTGGGTGAGAGATACCCAGGTTTAGATATGATTTCATTTGGTCCAACAATAAAAGGAGCACATAGTCCAGATGAAAGATGTGGTATTGAATCCACTAAAAAATTCTGGAAGCTATTGCTAGCTACTCTTGAAGTAATCCCTTCATAGATGGAACTATTTTCTTTAGAAAACCTCACTACCCTTCTCATGCTTGTGCTCCTCCAAGCGGTGTTGGGCTTTGATAACTTACTGTATATTTCTCTTGAGTCTAAACGAGCACCAAAAGACAAGCAAAGCAATGTTCGCAAAATTGGCATTGGTGTAGCAGTTATTCTAAGAATAGCTTTATTGTTTGGGTTGATGCACCTTATAAAGTATGTGGAACAGCCCTTATTCTCATTTGAGTATGCAGATGTTTTTGAAGGTGAATTTAACCTTCACAGCCTCATCGTTTTGTTCGGTGGCGGCTTTATACTTTATACTGCAGTTAGGGAAATTTGGCATATGATGAGTCCAATTCACGATGAATTGCAACAAGGACAAAATGGAAAATCGGCAGCACAGGTTATTGGAATGATTGTATTAATGAATCTTGTTTTTTCATTTGACTCTATTCTTAGTGCCATGGCGCTTTCAGATGTGTTTTGGGTGATGGCTACAGCTATTATTATAGGTGGTCTTCTCATGATAATACTGGCAGATAAGGTATCAGAATTCTTGCAGAAGAACAGACTCTATGAGGTGCTTGGTTTATTCATCCTATTCATAGTGGGCATTATGTTGCTTACAGAAGGAGGTGAATTAGCGGAAATGCATATAGCAGGCAATCCCATTGAAAAGATGAGCAAGACAACTTTCTATTTTGTGATTGCGGTACTCATACTCACAGATTTGGTACAAGGCAGATACCAAAAGAAACTATTGGCTGAAGAGAAAAAGGTGCTCGAAAATCGCTAGTCTCTATCTAAGGATCGATACAACAGGCCATCGCTGATAATACAGCCAGTTGAGATTAAATCGTAGATTTCATCTTCTCTATTTTTGGTATATCCTTTGGTTTTTTTAGCAACCCTTAGTCCCGATGGATTTCTTAACCTCTTTGCTAAGTAGCTTTCATCATTAAAATCTGCATTTGATTTACAATCGGTTAGTCTAATGAGGTGAATCCTGTCTGCCTCGCAATGGAACGCATAAATAGATCTTTCGGTAATCCGGTGTAAATACTTGGCTTTGCGCAATACCCCTTCCCAGACTACGTCTGAGAATTGATCAATAATGTCTGAAGCTTTGTCTTTTTCTTCTTTGAGTAAGACCGACCACTCATCGGCGGTTATTCCAACTACAACCAAAAAATTTACAAACTCCTCCCTGAGCTCTTCAAGCTCTTCAATACTCAGGCGCTTATACTTCATGATTAGTTACCCAATATTATAGGCATTCCTTGATCACCACTACCTATAACCACTACTTTAGTATTATTGGATTCAGCAAGTTTTAAGGTAGCTTCTATGCCCTTTTCTTTTAGAATTTTGTCTGTTAAGGAAGCGCTAAGTATTCTGTTTGCTGTGGCTTTACCATTGGCGTCAATCTTTTGACGTTCTGCTTCTTTAGCAGCCTTAGTTAAACGGAATTCATATTCCAAAGATTCTTGCTCCTGTCTCAACTTACGTTCAATCGCATCCTTTATGGTCGGAGGCAATGTCACATCTCTAACTAACACACTGTTTAATTGGATATATTGATTGTCAAGAATCTTTTTGGTCTCTTCAAAAATCTCGTTTTGAATGGCATCTCTTTTAGAAGAATATATCTGCTCTGGCGTATATCTCCCAACCACACTTCTGGTTGCGGATCTAATCGCTGGCATAATCACCCTTTCTTTGTAGTTACTTCCTCTTGTCTTATGAAGATATCCCAACTCTTCTAAATTTGGTTGAAACCAAGCACTTGCATCTAACTGAATTTCTAATCCATTGGAAGATAGTACAGACATCTTTTCAAAAATCTCTTGTTGTCTTACTTCATATTTAATCATGTGATTCCAAGGCCATAATAAATGGAATCCTTCTCCATACGTACGATCTACATTTATACCACCACCAAAAGTTCTATACATTACTCCACCTTGTCCTGCTCTCACAGTGATGGTTGATCTACCAAGCACTGAAATCAATACAATTATTCCAATAACTAGGGTGAAAATGTTTCTCGGCATTCGGGGTCTATTAATATTGTTAAACTTACTCATAGCCCAAATATACCTACAAAGACTCCCCTAGATAGATTTTTCCTTTTAATCTTCAAATACCTTAGATAAAAGCTACATTTGCCGCACTTTATGCAAATCAAAAAAGACACTGTAGTAGCTGTCCATTATGCTTTAGAAGTAGATGGTCAACAATTAGATGCTTCTAAAGATCAAGCCTTAGTTTACCTGCACGGCCATGGAATGATGATCCCTGGGTTTGAGACTAGCCTTGAAGGTATGTCGGAAGGAGACTCGTATGATTTTAAAGTTGCTCCTGAGAATGGATATGGTGAATATAGAAAAGAAATGGTTGCTGATTTAGACAAGTCTATTTTCTTGGTAGACGGAACTATGAGCACAGATGTATTCGAAGGCGCTCAGCTGCAATTGAGTAATCAAGACGGCCATCCTATGGTTGGTGTAGTTATGAAAGTGACTGACGAGCATGTTCAGATGGATTTCAATCACCAGTTAGCAGGAAAAGAATTGCACTTCACCGGTAAAATTGAAAGCGTTCGTGAAGCAACTGCCGAGGAGATTAGCCATGGTCATGTACACGGACCTGGTGGACATAACCACTAATTAAGTTTTTCTTTCAAGTACTTAGCGGTATAAGAACCTTCTGCATTCAAAAGATGTTCAGGTGTTCCACTATACACTAAATGTCCTCCCTCATCTCCCCCTTCTGGGCCGAGATCAATTAGCCAATCTGCACATTTTATTACGTCCAGATTATGTTCTATTACCACTATGCTGTGGCCTTTGTCTATGAGAGCGTTGAACGACTTGAGTAATTTCTTTATGTCGTGGAAATGAAGGCCAGTGGTTGGTTCGTCAAATATGAATAGCACTTTGTCTTTGTCCTGAGATTTGGCAAGAAAAGTTGCGAGTTTTATTCGTTGAGCCTCTCCTCCACTAAGGGTGCTACTGCTCTGCCCTAGTTTCACGTACCCAAGCCCTACATCTGCCAAAGGCTTGAGTTTGTTAATGATAAGCTTTTGCCCATCAAAGAACTGTAGAGCCTCATCCACGGTCATATCCAGAACTTCATAAATGTTCTTCTTCTTGAACTCTACTTCTAGCACTTCATCTTTGAATCGTCTGCCTTTACAAACTTCACAGACCAAATGTAAGTCAGCCATAAACTGCATTTCAACAATTTCCTCTCCTTCACCTTGACAATTCTCACATCTGCCTCCATCTACATTAAAAGAGAAGTGTTTGGGTTTATAAGCGCGCTGTTTAGAAATAGGCATGCTTGAAAACAAATCCCTAATGCCATCATAAGCTTTCACATAAGTCACAGGATTAGATCTAGAAGATTTTCCTATTGGGTTTTGATCTACCAATTCTACAGACTGAAAAGCATCTAAATCGCCAGCTAGGCCCTTAACTGCTCCAATTTTTTGTGTACTGTATTGCTGGGTATGTCTTAGTACAGCAGGGTATAATATGCCTTTAACCAGAGAAGTTTTGCCTGAACCACTAACTCCAGTAACTACGGTCATAGTGTTTAACGGAAAGTCCACGCTTACTCCTTTAAGGTTGTTATGTGCTCCTTCAATAATGCTTAGCTTTCTAGACCATTTTCTTCTAGAGCTAGGCACTTCAATCTCTATGCTTTGGTTCAGATAGTTGGCTGTTAATGTATTTGCTTTGAGCAATTCGTCCATATTTCCAGCAAAAACAACTTCCCCACCTAAGCTGCCGGCTTCTGGTCCCATATCCACAAGGTATTCCGCCTGCTTCATGATGTCTTCATCATGCTCAACAACAACCACTGTATTTCCTTTGTTTCTCAAGTCTTGCAAAACTTCGATTAACCTTTCTGTATCTCTAGAGTGTAATCCTATGCTCGGTTCATCTAAAATATAGGTGGAGCCAACAAGACTGCTTCCCAAGGAGGTAGCCAAGTTTATTCTTTGGCTTTCACCGCCAGAAAGACTATTAGACATTCTGTTTAGGCCTAAATATCCCAAGCCCACTTTCTGTAAATATTCCAAACGAGTTTGCAATTCATATAATACTGGCTTAGCAATTGCCGCGTGCTCACTCTTCAGCTCAAGCTGCGCAAAAAACTCAGCTGCTTGATCTATGGTTAGCAGTAATATTTCATGCAAAGAACTAAGTGAACTATCTTTTATAAAATCAGGATTGGAGCCCTGATTAATCATTTTCACATATGATGCATCCTCTCTAATTCTGGTTCCATTACAGACAGGACAAATTGTTTTACCTCTGTACTTGGATAATAGAACTCTATATTGAATTTTATAGGACTTCTCTTCTAGATGTTTAAAAAAATGATTGATTCCATTCACCTTAGAGTTTCCTTCCCACAAAAGCTTCAATTGTTTTTTGTTCAAGTCCGAAATGGGTCTATGTATAGGGAAATCAGAAGTGTTTGATGCATAAATGAATTCCTCTTTCCAGGCGCTCAAAGTCTCGCCTTTCCAAGGTGCTATGGCGTTATCATACACGGAAAGTGAACGATTTGGAATAACAAGATCAGGATCTATACCAATTATGTTGCCGAAACCCTCACATCTTTTACACGCCCCATAAGGATTATTGAAACTCAAGAAATCCACGGATGGCTCCTCAAAGCTCATACCATCCATTTCAAATCGATTGTTATAGTGCCCTATGCATTCAGTTTCATTATATAAAAACAATTCTCCTTTTCCTTCCCAGAATGCTGTTTCTATTGAATCGGATAGTCTGCTTTTATACTCTTCATCTACTTCTTGGGTTATAAGTCTATCTACTAAGATGAACCATTCATCCTTGTCTGAGATATTTGCCTTCTCAATCTTTTGAATTACCCCATTAATAAGAGCTCTAGTATAGCCTTTTTGCAATGCAAGTTCCAAGTAGGCCTTAGCATCTTCATAAATGGGCTTGTAGCAAATGAAGACTGTTTCATCAAGAGGCATCCCTAATACAAACTGTATAACATCTGCAGAACTGTGCTTCTTTACCACATTGCCACTAAGGGGTGAAATTGTTGTTCCTATTCTGGCCCATAATAGCTTGAGATAATCATAAAGCTCTGTAGAAGTGGCAACCGTGGATCTAGGATTTCGAGTATTTACTTTTTGTTCAATAGCTATACAAGGAGTCAATCCTTTAATGTGATCTACTTCTGGTTTTTCAAGCCTCCCCAAGAATTGCCTGGCATAACTACTTAGACTTTCTACGTATCTCCTTTGACCCTCCGCATAAAGTGTATCAAATATCAAGGAGGACTTTCCAGAACCTGATACCCCTGTTACTACTGAAAACTGATTTCTGGGAATCGCAATGTCCACATCCTTAAGATTATGGAGTCTTGCATTCTTAATCTGTATTTCTTTATGTCGTTTCAAAGTAATTTAGTCGAGTTAAGCTGGCAAATTTGGCTAATAATCGGGAGTTAACCGCGCCTTCTCTTTGAATATTAAAAAACATTTCCTATCTTAGTGGAACATTAATAATTAAAAACACGCCTATAAGCATATACCTCTACTCTAAAATTTTTCTTAGTTTATTCTTAAAACAGAGGTATTATGCAATTAAACACCATTTCAGATCAAACGCTTGTCAAGCAGTACATTCAAGGGAATGAAGCATGCTTGGAGATGCTTATTAGCCGTCACAAAGACAGAATTTTCACCACTATTCACCTGATTGTAAAAGATAGGTATATAGCAGAAGATCTGTTCCAAGAAACATTTATTAAAATCATTAGCAACCTTAAAAGGAAGAAGTATAACGAAGAAGGGAAATTCTTGCCATGGGCTACCAGAATTGGTAGAAATCTCGCCATAGATCATTTCAGAAAGAAGCAACGTATGCCAATGGTCACGGACTCTTCTGGCGATGATATCTTCAGAAAATTCAGCATAAAAACTGAAAACAGGGAAGATCAAATAATTAGAGAAGAAAGCGAATCTAAGGTTAGGTCTATGATAGACAAGCTCCCAGATGAGCAAAGGCAAGTATTAATACTAAGACATTATGGTGATTTGAGTTTTAAGGAGATTGCACAATTAACAAACGTGAGCATCAATACGGCATTAGGTAGAATGCGTTATGCACTGAACAATATGCGAAAAATGATGGAACATCAACCAATCAAAGCTTAGCGAAAGTTTTAACCATCAATCGCACCTCCATATCTCAAGGTATGGAGGTTTTTTTTGTGAAATTTTATACTAATTGCTGCAATTGGGCGTTTTGTGCTTGAATGATTGACTTAATAAAGAATAAATGATTACAGACATTACTAAAAACGAATTACTTCTTTACGCTTACAATGAACTTAACACAGACCGAGTATTAGAGCTGGAAACTGCTTTAAAGTCTAACGCTGAATTAAGACGTTCATACCGCGAAATCACAGAAATGTTGCATCTTATGGATCACTATAGTTTGAGTCCTCATCCAACGAGCGTTCAAATTATTAAAGAGGAATCTTCCTCTGCTTTAGAAGTGCATTAATTAAAAAGCGTAGCTTAAGGAAATACTTGGCAAGAAAGGCAATTGATTAACCCTTTCATATGCCACTCTATCAAAATAGAAGATATTCTTTCTGTCGTAGACATTTGTGATGGATAATATGGCTTCCATTTTTTTCTCATCTTTCTTGTCTTCAGACTTCCAAATGAATGTTTTCTTTAAAGAAGCATCTAAGCGATGGTAGTAAGGCAGCCTTCCAGTGTTTATAGATGCATACAATATGCCTAAATCTCCATTGGCAGTTATATAATCCGTTGTTCCCCCCTCTTTAAAGTCGATTAACTCATAGAATCCTTGTGTTTGGGTAAATGGAAAACCAGACCCAAAATTCCATCTGAGATTAGCGCTCCAATCCTTTTCTTCTCCAAAATCATAGGATGCAACTAGATTTATATTATGCCTTCTATCAAAATGGGGTTGGTAGTTTTCAAATCCATCGAACCTTGAAACATTATTATAAGAGTACACGGCCCAGAAATAGATTTGGTCTGTCTCGTAGAGCAGTGTTATATCAAAACCATAAGCCTGTCCTCTCTCCACTATATAATCTTGCTTAAGATGATCAGGTCTACCGGCGTTATCAGAATTATTATCGAAAATTTTATTTCTATTCACATTGGTGATTTGAGTGAAATCTTTGATATAGGTCTCAGCGTTAATTTCAATAGTTGGAGTTAAGTCAAATTCAAATCCTGCCACTGCATGTCTAGATCTCTGTAGTTTGGATTTCACTTCCTTTCCGTCAAAGGTTTTTGGTAAATTTTCAGGACCAGAAAGAAAACCATAGAATAGATTAACTACATCCCTATCACTTACGGCAGACATTAAGTTCTGAGAGTAAAGCCCGGTAGCACCTTTAAAGCGTAATTTATTAGTGATGTTGTATTTAAGTCGAATCCTCGGTTCAGGGCTATTCTCTTGCAAACTTGCATAGCGTTGGAGTCTAAAACCTGACTCCAAGATAAACCTCTGTTTGATAATAGCTCTATGATTAATGAACATGCTGATTTCAGTAGTGTTTTCAAACTGTGAAATTCTGCGATCAAGGCTGTTGTAGATTTCAAAGTCTGTTCTGAAAGCATTCATTTCTATCCCATATCGTATTTGGTTGTTGTCTTTTAAGAAATTGGTAAAATTCAGTGCTACATTATAACCACCTATGCCTGATTTACGTGGTCTATTGTCTTGTTCCTTCTGTTGAATAAGATAATCGCTGTAATTTATGGAGCCATCGACTATTGTTTTACTAGAGCCTGGAATGAGCAAGAATTCGGCACCTAGACCTTGTGATTTCCAATTATAGCTAGTTGTGTTTTCAAAACTAACTGCGTCATTGAAATCGAAACCAAAAAGTTTGATATAGCTTCCATTGGCCATGTTTGCAGAGTACTTGGCGTATAAATCTCCAAATGAATATGGCAGCTCACCATTATCGATATAGGAATAAAATATCGGAGCAGTTCTATCTAAATATGAATTCTTATATGAAAGAATATAGCTGCTACTGCCTTTCCCAGCTTCGAATTTCTTCAAGGGACCTTCCAGCAATATTTTAGAGTTGAATGGACTTGAGTTTATTTTACCTCTGAATCTGTTTTTGTCACCATCTCTGGTTTCTACGTCTACTATCGCTGATATTCTGCCTCCGTAATCCGCTGAGAAGCCCGCTGAGTGCACTTCCACTACTTTCAATATATCGCTGTCAAATACTGAAAATAAACCTATAGAGTGAAAAGGATTGTAAATAGTTAAGCCATCTAGCATTACCCTATTCATAACCGGCGAACCGCCTCTAATATAAAGTTGCCCTCCTTGATCGCCTGAGAATACTACTCCAGGTAATACCTGAAGGTATTGAACTAAGTCTGGCTCCCCTCCTACACTTGGTATTCGTTGTAGATGCTTAGGTTTAATAGTGGTTAATGAGATAACCACCTCTTTCTTTTTTCGTTGTTTGGCCGCAGACACATTAACAACAGCTATTTTACTACTGGATGTATTCAGGTAGAAATTTTTCGTAACCACCTGTGCTTCCTTCAAGCTCACATTGAAATAAATAGTGTCATAACCTATGGCCGTCACTTGCAAGGTGTATTCGCCTTTGTCCATGGCACTAATAGAATAGAAACCATTTTGATCTGCATAATCTCCATAGGGTTGCCCCAAGGTTCTTACTGTTGCTGATTGTAATGGATTACCGTTTTCTGCATTGTAGATAAAGCCTCTTAATTGGGCTTTTTGCGCCCAACTATGGCTGAAGAGCAAAACAGCTAAACAAAGTAGAATCCACTTTTTCATATCGCAGTGCAAGAATACATTAAATATTGATGAGAAACTGGAGCGTTTTAGACACGTCCATGTCAATTAACTAACTACCTCAAAGTGTCTTGATGTCGATAACTGGCTCCAAATATTCCAATACCCCTTTGTACGTTAGAATGAATAACTGCAGCACTGTTAAAAGCGTTACTGAAATCACTTCCTTTGGCATCTTTAGCCCTTTGAAGTGTAATGAAATATCTGTAAAGATCTTCGTTGATGCTTTCTAGCTGAATCATATACTTGTCTCCAGGATTGCTGATTACTAAACCAAATGGAGCAACTGTAGACAGGGTCTTTTCTTGTCCATTAAACAATTCGTCATTGAATATAAGGCTTCCATCATTTAGCTTAAGACTATTGAATTCAGTGATAGCAGGATCGTTCAGTCCAAAACTCATAGGAATGAATTCAGCAAGGGTGGTATTGTAATAAAAGAAGTTTATTCTATAGAAATTCGTTTGATTTCCGTCATCCGTGAAGTTTACTCCTACTAAATCAGATAATATACCAGAAGTGTCTTTGCCACCATTAGGAGTCAAGCTAGAAGTGGCCATGATTGAGGCTGGAATGGTGGCCTGAGATACCACTGAAACATATCCATCTGCTCTAACGTCTAATAAGAACAAATCACCTGCTGCAGGCACAGCGCCAGACTCGTACATTTTTTTAGCTGGACTATAACTCACAGTTTGGTTTACATTGTTCTTGCTCAAACTAACCGTTGCATTATCCATTATCTGTGGCAATGTGGTTGAACCAGAAGATGTACTATTGGTAATTTGTATCTCCACTGTGTTGTTGGTGGTTAATACTGCATTCACAACTATCTTGTTTTGATATGGGTCTAATTCAGACAAGGGTAAGACATCTGTTTCCAAGCATGAGCTCCAAATAAGGACTGACGATATGACTATTAACCACTTTTTCATTTTAAAATCTTAGAACATATGCTATTCCAGGTATGAGGGCTAAGCCTTGTTGAAATACAGGTACCGTTCTCTGTATACTCAAATTAGTTAAACTCGCATCTTCAAAATCGGCAGTTAACCATAAAGGGTTCTTTATGTTCATGGCATTGTATACATAGAATTTCCATGTTTGGTCTGTATAGGAATTTTCACTCTTCTTGATGATACTCAAATCAAAACGGTGATAATAAGGGCTTCTATAGTTGTTAAAGCTAGAATACTCCAATTGAAGATTGCCTTCTAAGTCATAGAATTTACCATCTGGTATTGAAAATAGTCTCCCACTACCAATGAGATAGTTAAAGCCAAAATCCCAATATTCTCCTGCATCTATACTCATGTACAGTTTGAGCATATGGCGTCTATCAAAATCAAACAGAAATGGATCTGCGCTTAATTCATCAAATTGGCGAGTGGCATAGGCGAAGCTATAAGAAACCCAACCCGTGAGATAGCCATCGTTCTTTTGAAACATTAATTCCACTCCATAACTGCTTCCTTTTCCAGCTAACAGTTGGTTTTGCCAATCGTTATCTGCATCCTGAACCTCAATAAAATTATTAACTATATGAACATTCCTTAGCCATTTGTAGTAAAGGTTGGTACTTAGAGAATAATTCTTCTTTAACTTTCTTTCGTAGGCTAACTCAATTATATCTGAGCTTTGTGGAGCTGTCAACTCTGTTGCTGGAACCCAAAAATTCTGAGGATCTCCTGTGCCTCCAAGGGTGAGTAATCTTGTAAATTGGTGATGTCTGTTATACCCGAACTTTACAGTGGATTTATCATCAATCAAATAATTAGCTTGGACTCTAGGTTCTGGATAGTTGTTGATTAAGCTTTTATATAAGTATGTTGGCACTCTAATTCCAACAGCGTAATGGAATTGACCATTAACTCTTTTTTGATACTCCGCATATGGGCTGAATTCAAAAGAAGGTGAATACCCTTTCTCGCCTAGGAATTCGTCAATATCAGATGTATTCTCATAATTCACTGAAATTTGATGCTGATATCGAGTCCTGTAAGTCTTTACATTCAAGTGGACACCAAATTGCAAGTCTTCTAGATTTGATCTAGAATAGGTCCAATCCGATTGGCCAATGTATTCTCTAATACCCCTTCTAGTTTCAAATGTAGTGGTGGGATTATTTACAGTATTGGTAGAATTTAGGATCTCTTGTTTTTCGGTATTCAGGTTGCTGAACGAGCTGAAGTTTATAGCGTGAATAGCAGATAAACGTTTATTCAGGCGTTGGTGATACTTAGTGCTTCCCAGCCAATTTTGCCATTTATAGGCAATAGAATACAGTCCTCTTTGAGTACTATTTGTATCTGGTGAAAATTCTAACTTCACAAAATAGAAATCGTTACTAGTCATAAAATTGACTTCCCACTTATCTCCATTTTCTAAATCCTTTCCAAAATTCACTTGAACATCACTAAAATGAGCATTGAGATCATTCTGTCTTACTTCCACCGGCAGCAACATATCCATCCAAGATCTTCTTGCCGACAGAGTGAAAAAAGACTTTCCCTTCTTAATAGAACGCAGATAAAGGCCTATTGATAATGGGCTGCCTTCTAATTCCCCGGAGAGACCACTAAATTCGCTATTAGTGGGTGTTTCAACTTCTATAACAGAAGATGTTCTCCCCCCGTATTTGCTTGAGCTGATTCCCCTATTGATTTTTACATTGGAAACACCATTGGTATGGAATAAAGAAGATATGCCAAATAGATGATTGTAATTATAAACTGGTATTCCATTGTAGAGGTACAAATTCTCGTCTACATTTCCCCCTCTTACCATTAGATTACTGAATCCTTCTGCACCGTGTTCTATGCCAGGTAACATTTGCAATTGTCTATTGATATCCGCTTCACCCAACAGATAGGGCATATTCTCCAATCTCTTATTAGGGTTCTTGGAGACAAAATCTAGATAACCCGGAGCAAAACTCAAATTATATGGGTTACCCAACACTTTTGGTGTTAAGAATATATGGGTCAAATTAGCTGAGTCTATGTTGAGTTTAACATAGTTGTATGCTGGATGAGAAATAATTAGCCGCCCAGAACTACTAGTATACTTAAGACTAAATGTACCATCAGCTCTTGTATACGTTACATTTTTGGTATTTTCCTCTTCAATCTTGACATCGGCCAAAGGGATTTCATCATGATCTGTTACCAGAGCATTTAGTATCCGTTGTGCTTCTACAGATTGCACACCAGCAAGTACAGCAAACAGCATGACTAAATAGATGCGCAAGTACTGAATGTTATAAAGGGATTTGCCGATTTTCAATTAGTAGTTGAGTAAATAAATAAATGAAAGCTTTATAGAATTGGCTCGAGTAAATCTCTCCCCATCTTGTAGTGGGAAACCTGTGTAGTTCGTATTATATGATCTCAGCTCACCTCTTCCATACTTAAAGTTTATTTCTATAGGTGAATTGCCTCTCCAGAAATGAAGACTAGCAGAAAAGACTGGCATTATCCAGGCTTTATTTGCGTCTTTAATAGCTTGTATATCATCCGTTGATACCAAGGCCACTTTGTTCAATTCAAAACCAGCACCTGCACTAAAGCCAAAATTATCAGTGCTTCTATATGTGGCATTCGTGCCCAAATAAAACTTGAGCATTAGAGGTACTTGAAAATTTCCGAATCCTCTTGCTCCAAGTACATCATCATTTTGTTCAAAGGATTGCCCTAAACCTATAGTTGCCGGCATAGCCAATGCCAATGCCATATTGTCTTCGAATTCCAATAAATTATACCTAGGCTCCACTCCTATGGAGACAAAAGAGAGAAATCTCGATTGAAAAGGCACTGCGGTGTCTGTAGTTTGAATAAATCCTCCGGCGCCATCATCTATCATTCGAGACACATCTATTAAACTCAAAGGAGAGCTTACAAAATCAATATAGTACGAAGAAACAAAGCCGATAAAGAACTTGTCTTTGAACTTATCTTGGGCTTGGCTGCCCAAACTTGCGAAGAGAAAAAGTATTAATAGTAGCCTGTTCATATTATACAAACTCAAATGTAGTAGAAATGTGTTTATCCTTGAGTCAATTTGTTCTAATATTCTCCCAACTCTTTGCCTTTTATCAAAGGAAACACTACAGCGGTTAAATAGATTGAGACCTGTCTTTCAAGCAATGATTCAAACTGCATGCTTACTGCCAATAGCAAAACCAGCAATAAAACAAAGTAATTTAAAGGCTTTAATGAAGCTTTTAACCAGTACAAAAAGAAGATTAACAGAAATAGCATGCCTAAGGCACCATATTTAATTCCATATTCCAGAAATTGATTATGTGGGCCTATTCTGTTTTCTTTATATAGAGCTGAATTGGTTGATTCATAATAAACCTGCATTTGAGGCATAGCTTTTGAAGCACCAAAACCAAAAAGAGGTTTATCCTTGATCATCTCAAGACATATTTTATAAGCTTCAAGCCTCATACCCATGCTTTTGTAATTTACGGCTTCTGGGCTATCCCAACTTTCAACATCCTCTACTGAATTCGCCAACTTGCTTCTGAATGAACTGCTGAGATTGTACGCTGCAATATTTACTGCAACCACCACTATGAGACCAATGATTCCTTGTTTATAGGCCTTTTCTTTAACAGTATAAAGTCCGAGTACAACAAGCACACTACTGTAAAATGCAACAAGCCCTGTTCTTGAACTTAGAATATGAAAGCATATTACTAAGACTATAGCGGCTGTGATACTCAAAAATGTACGCCATTTCTTTTCAATGAGTATATGAAAACAGAGAATACAAATACAGATGGCGTTAATTATACCAAAATGGATATGGTGCAAGCCACCAAATATTTCTATGCTTTTTGATTGAAGCAACAATTGGTCAATTTCTTCTTTATTGGCCAGATAGTTCCAAACAGAAACAATATCTATAATTAGAACTACAGCCAGAACTGCCACGAAAAGCATTGGTTTTATTGAAGTAATCCGTTTGCTCTGAACTATAGACGCTATGCCCATACAAGTAAATCCAAAAGCCAATAGCAACTTTTGGTTTACAGTTGTTGGGTCGGTGTATCTAAATAGGTCTGTTAGGACCAGTAGCACTGGAAAGAGATAGATTATCCACACTTGCCATGATACTGCTTTTATATCTCTATATGAAATAAGTAATGATATCAGCATGAAGGCTGTACCCAGACTTAATACAAAAGGTGAAAAAAAGATTCCGAGCAGACCAAGTAAAAGGCCTAGTGAGTAAATAAGACCAGATGGTCCAACTTCTGTTAGATTAGCGCGCATAGCTCAAAGAGACTATGGCGGGCTCTTCTGAACTAAGCCCTATAGTCTCTGCTGCGAGTTTGGATAATTTTATTATTACAGAATCTTCTGGGTTGGTAGTGAAGTTTGATGTTACTTTAACAAATACCGTCTTATTTGTTTCTGGATTGGTAACCATAATTACAGTTCCCAAAGGCGCATTAAAATGATGAGCAAAGTTTTTGGAAACAGGCACATTCTCTTTATCCATTAAGGCTTTACCAGTCTCTTCAATTTTTTCCAAATTATACTCTGGAAGTCTAATGATTTTAAGGCTATAACCCTCTATCTCCACCTTTTCTTCGATTATAGTTTCATCTGGTTCAGGAACCTCTATTTGAAGCTCTTCTTCTACTGAATCTATGTCTAAATTATAATCTTCATGAGTAGTCAGTACATCTCCAGTTGACGGAACAAGTAGCTTTTGTTCCAAGGACAATACATCTGAAGAAAGGTTATTTAGTTCTTTAATTACTTGAACTGTGGTATTGTACTTTCTGGCAATACTAAACAAAGTTTCACCTGAGTTCACCGTATGAGTCACACCCCAAGTGCTTTTTGATGTATCCAACACATCTGGCTGGGGTTTGTGCTCTATATAATCTTCTGTTTTGCTGAAATAATCTTCAACCAATGGCTCTTCCATAACCACTTCTTCGTCTGTTGGTATCCAAATGATTTGGTCAATTTTAATGACCTCTTCTGATCCTGGATTTTCTGAAATTATATCGCTGAGCTTTACGCCGTACTTTTTACTAATACTGTAAAGACCCTGACCTTTTTCAACCTTGTGCAGTATATAAACTTTTCCGTTTTTAACTCGAGTTCCAACTGAGTCCGCTTTTTCAGCATAAGCCATACTGGCAAGACCACAGAAGAGCAGTATAGAAAGTATCTTTTTCATTGCTTTGACAAAACTAATCCAACAATTTTCTATGTTTAACATTTAGTTATTAACTTTATTGTCTGAGGCTTTAATATTGTTGTTAAAATGAAACAAATCTTCGTCCAAATTCTACTCCTTTTTAGTTTGCTCTCTTCCGCTCAAAACAGTAAAAAAGTGGTAGTGTTCGACATTAAGGAAGATATAGCTCCTTCGGCTACCCGTATAACCAACAAAGCCGTTGGCTATGCTGAACAGATAAAAGCTGACCTTATCATAGTTCATATGAATACATATGGCGGCTACGTAACGGATGCTGATTCTATAAGAACAAGACTGCTTAATACCAAAATACCTGTCTATGTCTTTATAGATAATAATGCAGCCTCTGCTGGTGCATTAATCTCGCTAGCTTGTGACAAAATCTACATGAGACCAGGCGGAAATATTGGTGCCGCAACAGTAGTTACCCAATCAGGAGAAGCTGCTCCAGACAAATATCAATCCTATATGCGTAAACAAATGCGCAGTACAGCTGAAAGCCATGGATTTGATACCATAGTTAATGGAACAGACACCAGCTATGAATACAGGAGAAACCCAGATATAGCAGAAGGCATGGTAGATGAAAGTGTTGTTGTGGAAGGTATAGATGATAGCTCCAAGGTAATTACTCTAACCACAGAAGAGGCTTTAGTTTGGGGTTATTGTGAAGGAAAAGTTGAATCAATAAAGGAAATATTAGAACTAAATGGAATTGAGGAATATGAGATTGAAAGAGTTGAAAAATCGGCCATGGACAATTTGGTGAGCTTTTTTGCTAATCCCGCTTTAAGGTCTGTGTTAATTCTACTCATGATTGGAGGAATATACTTTGAATTACAAAGCCCGGGAATAGGATTTGCTTTAGCAATTGCTCTATTGGCAGCTGTGGCGTACTTCGCTCCTTTATACCTCGAAGGTCTAGCCGCTAATTGGGAGATCATTTTGTTTATTGTTGGTTTACTACTCATAGCCATGGAAATATTTGTAATACCAGGCTTTGGAATTGCGGGCATTGGTGGCATAGTGCTCACAGTGGGCAGCCTGGTACTCAGCATGCTCAAGAATGTGAATTTCGATTTTTCATTAACAGGAACACCTGCTTTAACAACTGCACTGAGTCTGGTGATTATAGCCATGGTAGGCTTTATAGCGGTGGTTATGGTCTTTGGTAGAGGTCTGCTTAAATCTAGGCTATTTCAGCGGCTCGTTTTATCTGATACTCTGGAAGACAGTAAGGTTCACATTCAAAAAGATTCACATGAGCTAACTGATTTCCTTGGGAAACAAGCTCTTACTCACACGGCCCTAAGGCCTTTGGGCAAAATCACAATTAATCACATGCATTATGAGGCTAAGACATACGGAGACTTTGTAGACAAGGGAGCAACTGTAGAGATAGTAAGCATCGAAAACGACTACTTGGTGGTTAAAGAAGTATGAGACATCTTATTAGCATAGCTTTTCTATTCGTGTGTTCATTGATTTATGCTCAAGAAGAGCATGAACTTCAATTTGGCGACACCTTATATTTCGGAGCATGTCATAGTGAAGCCTACACCTATATGGATTTATATGTTAAGACCAGATTTGAAAAAGACAGCATATCTTATGATAGTCTATTTGAATGGGAGTTCTATAATCGATTTTTTAATACGGGTGACTTTGATGTAAGCAGGATGCCTTGTAGTTATTCTGGCAAGTATGGAGTAATAAAGCATATGATGGCAATAGAAACTGATCAAGGGGATGTTATTAATGTGGTGGTTGCGATGATTCTGGACGGAAAATCAGTGGCCTATATAGTAGAAGAAGCTTTTATAAATGAAGAAGTATTATTAGCGCCTCAATGAAAATTCTGTTAATCAGATTCAGTTCCATTGGCGATATAGTTTTAACCAGCCCTATTATTCGCTGCGTAAAACAACAAATTCCAAATGCTGAAGTCCACTATCTCACAAAAAGTGCATTTCAGAGTTTAGTCCACCATAATCCTTACATAGACAGGGTGCATCTCTTAGAGGAAAGCCTCAATGAAACAGTCAAACAACTAGACCTTGAAAAGTTTGATTTAATCATAGATCTTCATAAAAATATTCGCACTAGATTTATTAGGAAGAAACTAGGTGTGAAATACTTGAGCTTTGATAAGCTCAACTTCAAGAAATGGCTTTTTACCTCATTCCAAATAAACAAGTTGCCTAAGATTCATTTGGTTGATAGGTACTTCCATGCTGTTTCTTCATTAGGAATAACCAACGATGGCCAAGGTCTTGACTCATTCATATCAGGGCAAACTTCAATAGATATGTTCGCACTACCTATGGAATCATTCACAGTATTTGCCATTGGCGGAACATATAGCACTAAAAGACTTCCAAACGAAAGAATTGCGTCTATTATAGACAAGTTAAAAGAGCCAGTGATATTAATTGGTGGTCTAACTGATCAGGAAAACAGTCAAGCCATAATGGCATTGGTCAAAAACAATGAAATAATTGATTTATGCGGAAAACTCAGTTTAGAACAGTCTGCATTGTGTATTGCAAAATCAAGTCATGTGATTTGCCACGATAGCGGTATGATGCACATTGCTTCGGCTTACTCAAAGCCATTGAGCGTTGTTTGGGGCAATACACATCCAGATTTTGGTATGTATCCCTACGGCTATAGCAAGAATGGAAATTTGTTTCAATATCAAATCGATTTGAAATGCAGACCTTGCTCCAAATTAGGTTATGACTCCTGCCCTAAGAAGCACTTCAAGTGTATGAAAAATCATAATGTGGATGAAATCGTTAAAAATTGGCATTCTGTAGATGCCATGCAATAAATACCTTTGAGGCAGCATTAATAATTCAATGAAAGCATTTACCCTTTCGCTGCTTGGTCTTCTTATGACATTTGGCAGTATAGCGCAATCTGGTGTAGCCTTTAAAAAGCTCACCAAAGGTGATGACGGACTATACTATTTAGACGGCAAAACTTATACTGGTCAAAGTCTATTGTTATGGCCGAGCAACAATAAAAAATTTCAACAAATTGATTGGGTAAACGGCCAGATTGAAGGTTGGTTTAAATCTTGGTATGAAGATGGAAAACAGGATCAAATCATAGAATATAAAGAAGGCAAAAGACACGGCTCATATAAATCATTTTATGAAAATGGAGCCCCAGAAATTCAATGTAATTATTCCAACGGTAAACTTGAAGGCTCCTACAATTCATATTATGCAGGTGGAGCACCAAAGAAGCGAGCCAATTATGAACAAGGAGAAGAAGAAGGTGAGGTTATACTCTATTTCCGAAACGGTAAAGTGCAACAAAGAGCACACTTTCACGCCGGATTACCTCATGGCTTAACGGTTTCATATGATGAGGACGAGGTAAAAAGAAAAGAAATAAACTATGTAAATGGCTTTAGACATGGCAAAACCATTATATACCACGCTTCTGGTAAACCAGGGGAAGTAGCCAACTATAAAAATGGATTGCCAGATGGGGAGCTGTTGGTTTACAATATGCAGGGTAGGATCATGAGATCTGAGGAGTATAAAGAGGGTAAACTACACGGGCTTTCAATCAACTACACCATGAACGGTGTAAAAATGGAAGAAAAGACTTTCGAAAATGGCCGTCTCCATGGTCCTTACAAACTTTGGAAAGAAAATGGGCTAGATACATACGGAGACTACCACAATGGTAAAAAACACGGACCATGGGTAGAAAATGGTACTAGCGATATCGGAAAAAATGAAGGCACCTATGAACAAGGAAAGAAACATGGGCATTGGAAATTAGGCGCTACAAACCTCTTTGGTAAATGTGAGGGTGATTTCAATATGGATCTCAAAGATGGACATTGGGTGTATTACCACCACAATGGCAAAAGAGACAGGTCTGAAGAATGGGATAACGGCACACTAGTGAGTACTGGTAAATGAAATCAGACATTAAAAGCATTCACGATGTAGAGAAATTAGTGGATGTGTTCTACGACAAAGTGATTGTTGATCCCCTTATCTCCTATTTATTCAATGATGTTGCCAAGATAGACCTCCCTTCTCATCTTCCTATTATGTATAGTTTTTGGTCAAGCATGTTACTTGGTACAGGTACCTATAAAGGAAATCCTATGACAGCTCACATTCAACTCCATAAGAAAAGCCCAATCAGTTCTGAACATTTTGATAGATGGAAGTTCCTTTTTTTCGAGACTATTGACGAGTTTTTTGAAGGCCCAAAGGCAGATGAAGCTAAAACGCGAGTGAACCATATGATTCCTCTGATGAAATTCAAGATGGAGGAAAGTAAAAAAGACGGATTTATTCAGTAATCAATCTTGGTTTAAATGAGTTTTCTTATATCTCAAGTGAATTTTAATAGCAATTCTTGCCAGTACCAGCCCTATAAACAAAGAGGCTAATGCTCCAGCAATTTGTCCCTGAAACAAGTTTTGAAGCAAAAAGAAGTCGTAAGCGCCGTGAAAAGCAGTTGCAGATAATAAACCAACCCAATTTAACCAGGCTTTGTTCTCCATTTTAGCCTTACCCATCCAAAAGCCCATAAGAATTGCAAATGTTGCATGTGCAGGTACGGCAGTAAACATGCGAGCAATGGCAGTTGTCATTCCACCTTGCATTACATACATTACATTTTCAATAGCGGCAAATCCCAAGGAGATCATAACAGCATAGACAATGCCATCAAAAGGCTCATCGAAATGCTTGCTCTTGTAGACATAGGTTCTTAAAAAGAAGTATTTAGCCAATTCCTCACTAAACCCTACTACAATAAATGCTTCTATGGCGGCCTTGCCTACACTATCTACATTTCCTAGCCAGTTCATGCCATAGTGTTCTAGAATAATTGCGGGAAGCACACTGAGAACCCCAAAGAGGAATGTTCTAACCAACATCTTCCATGGCTCTTTATTCAGTCTATCCAAATGAATAACAAACCAGATGATGGCTGCTACAGGAGCTATTGCCATTGCCAGAAGAAGCATTAGATCTTAGCTAAAGCTTGTTCAATATCTGCCAAAAGGTCGTCAGCATCTTCAACTCCCACGCTCAGTCTAATGAGAGAATCAACCACACCAGCTTCTTCTCTTTCTTCTTTAGGTATTGCAGCATGCGTCATGCTCGCAGGGTGGCCGATAAGCGACTCAACGCCTCCCAATGATTCAGCCAAACAGAAAAGTTCGGTAGACATAGCTACCACTTGAGCATCTTTTAAATTATTGCCCTTAAGGCTAAATGAAATCATGCCACCAAAGCCATCCATTTGCTCTTTAGCAATATGATGATTTGGATGATGTGGCAATCCAGGCCAGTATACTTTATCTATTTTGGGATGATCTAATAAATAATGAGCAATCTTTTCTCCGTTCTCGCAATGCCTCTGCATGCGAAGGTGTAATGTTTTGATACCCCTTAAAACTAAAAAGGAATCCATTGGCGCAGTTACTGCTCCACTTGAATTCTGTATTCTATACATTTCCGTAGCTAGGTGATCATTTTTCACAACCAAAGCTCCCATCACCACATCTGAGTGACCACCTAAGTATTTAGTTACTGAGTGCATTACAATATCAGCTCCAAGATCCAACGGTCTTTGCAGAAAAGGAGTAGCAAAAGTATTGTCCACTGCTACCTTAACTCCTTTATCCTTCGCCAGATCTACTACCCCTTTGATGTCTACGATATTCATCATTGGATTGGTAGGTGTTTCAATCCAGATTAGTTTGGTCTGCTCATTCAATTTGGATTCTATATTAGCTAAATCTCGCATGTCTACGAAGTGAAACACTATGCCATACTTTTCAAAGATGGTTTTAAAGATCCTATAGCTACCTCCGTATAAATCGTTTGTGGAGATAACTTCATCTCCAGGTGAGAGCATTTTTAAAACACAATCTATCGCAGCTAGGCCACTTGCGAAACAAGCACCGTACTTGCCATTTTCAAGACTTGCAATATTTGTTTCTAAAGCATGTCTTGTTGGGTTTCCAGTTCTAGAATACTCATACCCCTTGTGTTTGCCTATTTCCTCTTGTACATAAGTACTGGTTTGAAATATAGGAGTCATTATGGCTCCTGTGCTTGGATCGGGTTCAACCCCGGCGTGTAATGCTTTAGTACCGAATTTCATATTGTTATATATGAAGCAAAAATAGAATACTATTACGCATAATAAAATGGCAAAAAAAAAGGGAGCCGAAGCTCCCAGTTTCTTAATCTAAGGTGATGACCTTCACCTTACCATATCCGAGCTTTTCAAGCCCAGGTTTAATCTTATAAGAGTGTCCTACAATAATGATTACCATCTTGTTGGGATCTAAACTTGATCTAGCAATACTATTTATATCCTCTATGGACATAGAATTGATTAGAGTCGCTTGCTGACTTGTATAATCTGCAGGAAGTCCATATTCTAGGATTCTGTTTAAGAAGCCAAGCTTTTGTAAAGGAGTTTCATATCTCAAGGCCTCGCTAAGAGTTATTGAACTTTTTGTGAAGTCCAATTCTTCTTGAGTTATACCTCCAGAAATGAATCCGTTGATTTCTTTCATTAATTCCATTACAGCACTATCCGTAGCTTCTTTCTTAATTTCACTTGAGAATCTATAGTAACCATATCTTTTGTTTCCTGAGAAGAATGATCTAGCACCATAAGTGTAACCCTTATCTTCTCTTAAGTTTAAGTTGATTCTACTGCTAAATGCGCCACCAAGTGAATAATTCATCACAGTGGATTTATAGAAATCTCCAACATAGTCATAGGTTCTAGAATGCTGTGCAGCTACCACTGTAGACTGAGCAGCATAAGGCTTATCCACTAAATAGATAGTTGGTCCTGCCAATTCAGGAAATTCACCTAATGCTGGAATAACTACATTGGTGTTTTTCCATTCCTTTAAGAAATCTAATTTAGCAAGAGCTTCATCTTCAGAAATATTTCCAGAAACAACCAAGTTGGTCACGTTTGGAGAATAATAGTTATTGTAGAATGTCTTTACGTCATCTAGGTCTATTTTGTATAAGCTTTTTGAGTTGCCATAGTAATAGTCCGCTAGAATGGTTCCCTCGAACATCACTTGATTAAATGCTCTAGTAGACATCACTGAAGGATTTGATTTAAGGCTTCTCAATCCATCTATAGCTTGTTTCTTGATACGTTTGAAATCAGCTGGATCAAACCTTGGCTTGAACATAGCTTCTTGGAATAAGGCCAATGTTTGGTCTACATTCTCACGCAGTGAACTGATAAACACTGTTGTGCTGCTTACACCCGAGTTGAATCGAATAGAACTTCCAATCTTATCTAGTTCTCTTGAGAACTCCTCTGTGGTGTAATTCACTGTGCCCTCACCCATCATAGAAGCTGTAAGCATTGCTGTACCGTTTGATATTTTCTTGTTTGCCTCTAATAGGTGAGCTCCTTCTATTTCCAAATAGAAATAAACCATAGGTGATTCTGTAGATTCTGAACCTATAATATTTAATCCATTATCAAACTTAGAAGTATAGAAATCTGGAACCTCAACAGCCTTACCCGCAGGAATAAGAGGTCTTGCGCTTCTTTCAAACTCATCCACTGGTGGCGAATATGTTAGACCCTCATACTGCTTTTCTGTTTTCTTGGCTTCATGAGCATGGGGATTAACACTTTTAGAAGTTTCATCATCGCCTTGTTTTGGTTCTTCACGCTCCACTCTAATAATAACCGCTTTCTTATTCTTGATGTATTTGTTATAAACTCTTACTACATCTTCTTTGGTTACGCTAGAATAACGATCAATTTCATCTTGTAGGTTATAGCCATTGCCTTTCATGAGATCGAAGTGAGAAAGCGTCTCAGCCTTTGATTGCACACCGTTCATACGGTTGTAGGCATATCTGATTACCTGGTTTTTTACAATTTGTAAATCTTCATCAGCCACTCCTCTTGTTTCAAACTCTGCAAGTGAAGCTCTAATACGCTCTTCAGCAGTTTTAAAATCTAAGCCGCCTCTTGTCACCGGAGCAGTCACCAATTGTACGCTCATAAAGCCACTTAGCTCCATTGCTGAATGTCCTGCACTAGCTTGTATAGCTTCTTCGGTTTTAACCAAGTTTTGATAGAGAATTGAGCTGTTGTTACCACCGAGTATCTCCGCCAATATGTCTAGAGCTGCCTCATCTTTGTGAAACTCCGGTACAGTTGGGAATGCGAACGAAGTCAATGGTAAGTAGATATTGTCATAGGTAGTCACATAGTAATCCGTAGCCAATACAGGCTTCTTAGGATACATATCTCTTACCTCAGGGCATTGATTTATATTTCCATAATATTTAGCTACCCAAGCCTTAACTTCTTCTGGATCCACATCGCCGGATACAACTACTGTTGCGTTGTTTGGACCATACCATCTCAAAAAGAAATTACGCAAATCATCAAAACTTGCAGCGTCAAGATCATCTACGAATCCTATTGGTGTCCACTCATATGGGTGATTAGCATAGAGAGATTTAAAAAGTATCTCGCTAACCATACCATAAGGTTGGTTATCGTAACGCTGTCTTTTTTCATTCTTAACAGCGTCTCTTTGATTTTCAAATTTCTCTTGAGTAAAACCATCTAAATGTGTTCCCATTCTATCGGCTTCAAGCCAAAGTAGAGTTTCAGTTAAATTGCTAGGTGCTGTATTAATGTATACGGTTTTGTCAAATGCTGTATAAGCATTATTGGTACCCCCTGCTTCACTAATGATTCTAAAGTGCTCTTCGTCAGCAACATTTTTGGATCCCTGAAACATCATATGCTCAAAGAAATGTGCAAACCCACTGTTTCTAACGCTTTCTCTGGCAGAACCAACGTGGTAAGCCACCTGAACGTGAACAATTGGATCTGAATGATCTTCATGTATGATTAATGTGAGGTTGTTTGAAGTCAGTTTGTATTTCTCATACGGGATTATGACTTTCCCTTCTTCGGCTTCAACCTTTTCTACTAGCTCAAACTGAGCGTTGGCTACACCAAACAGTGATGTTAGCATAATAATTAATAATGTTGCTTTGTTCATGTGAATTATAAAACGGCGAAAATCACTAAAACCGTTATAACCACAAAATTGCTTTCGATAAAGAGGGCTATTGATTAGATTGTTTACTCTTTCGTGATCCAAACAGGAGAATAACCTCTTGCTTCAACTTGTGGCATCAGTTCTACTGCTTGAGAATAAGACTTTCCAGCATAGACTGCAACTCTATAGAATCCACTAGGTTGTTTCAATAAGAAGCCATTACCAAATTGCTCTTCAAGCGTCTTGCGTATTTCTTCTGCTTTGCTTTTTTGCTTAAGAGATTTTACAACCAAATAATATCTGTCACCTAATGGAACCGCTGTAGTGTCATAAGTTGTTGGTGGTGGTAGGGTTGGAACCTGAACCAAAGTTGTTTGCCCTGAGCAATTAGCTAAACTATCTTTCATGTCAATTATTTCCTGATCATATTCATTGATAAGATCAGTTAACTGATGGTTGGCTAGCATTAGACTATCCAACCTATTGCTTATACTTTGAGTCTGAGCTAATAAATCATTTACTCTTTGAGAAAAATTATTCTGAGCATTGGTATCTGGGCATCCATCATTTATTTCCAACCCAAAGACTCCAGGACATTTATCATTGGCATCAATAATTCCATCTTTGTCTGAATCCAACAGTCGGTTTCTATTCTTTCCTTCATATACACCACCTATACTTTGGGTAATTCCCATCCTATACCTCATGTGAGTATTAAAATCACCTGTTAACTTCTGGTCTAGTGCTGATTGCAATTGTATATGTGTTCTTGGATTTAGCTTTATATTTAATCCAAGAGCGTATTGACTGTGCATTAAATAAGGGTTTAGATCTCTTTTCTTTAGAGTATTAACATAATCAACCCTATAACCAAACAATAAATATGGCGCAACTCTAGCATTTTCACTAAAGATCCTTCCGTTATTAGTTAACAGCATTATTGAAGCATCTGCCCCAAATGTATAAGCCTTGCGTACATAACTGTCTTTAAGATCTTGATTGAGAATAAAGCCATTGTTTAAACCAGCATTTAACGCCCATGACCTAGACATAACATACTGGTAAGCGAGCCTTGTAGAATGAGACAGTGAACTGTCGAATACAAATACATCGCCATCTAAAAGTTGAACGTTAAAATCTGTAAAGGTTTGGTACAAACCAAGACTGTGTCTTCGCTCCTTGTCCTGGGCGTTGGAAGCCAAAAAGAACAAACAGAAAACAATCAATAAGTAGGATCTAGTACTTTTCACTGTAGTAATTCTACTCAAAGATAAGACCTTCAGGTCTCAAAATGTCTTGAGTAACTATAATACTATAGTCAGGAAACTGTTAATTGTATACTTTGTAGTTCACTAACGAACTACAACTGATATGGAATTGCTCCAAGCCTCACCGTAAGACATATGCATTCCATCACCAAATTGAAGTGTTAATACATACTCCCCTGGAATTAAGTAGACACTATCTTCAACTTGACCGCCCCCAAAATGAATATGAGTGGAATCTGCTGCTATAAAAACACCTTCATCAAAATAGGTATCATTTATCAATAGATGATGATGACCATAACCTTCACGTGGTTCTCCTTTTGGCTCTACTTCCATCCCATTAATACCCATTTTCAATAGAAAAGGTGAATTCAAGCTGTCGCCATCTGCAATGTTTTCGAAGAATACACCAGTTTGTTCAACAACAGGTTCATTGGTTTGGTTGGAGTCATGTTGTTCTTCAGGAGCTTGAGTACAAGCAAATGTAGAAACTAGTAAAAGTATGATTAAGTGTTTCATGGAATATTGGGTGGCTGATGGGACTTGAACCCACGACCCCTGGTACCACAAACCAGTGCTCTAACCAACTGAGCTACAACCACCGTAAAAAGGGCAGCAAATATAATATTTGGTAAGAATGAGAAACTAAAATTTTAAGTTTTTTTGGGAGTATTATAACAGTCGATCAAATAGCGTTGAGATTTGATGAAATATATACCTTTATGTAACTTGTGTTACACCCAACACCGTGCAATATCTTGAAAAACAATCAATGTTTCTAATATTGGAATTAGCGTTTAATCCACCCTTAGCGACCGCTTGGCTAAATTGCTACTCTTATAACTATCTGAAAATAAAAGGGTCGCCATAAAGGCGACCCTCAACTTTAATTACTAACCTTAGAAGAAAGTAAAGTCTGAAAGACGAAGTTAAGAATTTTGGGTGGATTTATCAATAGCTATATGCCTCCTTTCCCGAGCAAAGCGCCGCGTTCATTCAAAATGTTGAATTATTTGTGGGCAAATTCATACCAAATGGCCTTTAAAGCAAGTTACTTTTGGAGGCTATATGATCAAAGGTCAATTCAGGAAGATTTCACTAAGTATGATGAGCGTTTTATTGCTCTTCTCTACTGCTTTATTTGCTCAGCAAACAGAAGCCTATAGTTCAGAAATTTCAAAGTTTGAACAGGCCAAAAGATTATACCTAAAGGAGCTTTATGTTCCCGCTATGCGTGAGTTTGAAGCGTTTCTTGAAGAGAGTCAATATCCCAACCTTAATTATGAGGCTGAAACTTACAGTGACCTTTGCAGGTTAAAGCTATCTAAAAAAAGCGCAGCTACAAGACTGGCAAGGCGTATTAAAACAAACCCAGAACATAAGATTAATTCTGAAGTGGTTTATGAATTAGGGCTTTACTATTTTGATCAAGGAAAATACAAGAGAGCCTTACGATATTTAGAAGACCTAGATGAGAATGAGGTAGCGGGTTACCAACGAGATGAACTAATCTTTAAAAAGGGGTATGCTTTTTTTAAAGATGAAGAATACGAAAAGGCCAAGAAAGAATTTGCCAAGATTATTCACGGCAAGTCTAAATACGCAGTGCAGGCCAACTACTATTACGGTTACCAGTGCTATGTTTTAAAGGATTACCAATGTGCTCTCACAACATTCGAGAAGATTGGAGACAAAGGACCTAAGACCATGAAACTATACATGGCACAGATCTATTACGAACAGGAAAAGTACGAAAAAGCATTTGAGACTATAAAAGAGCTTCAATTGAGTTCTAAAGAGGATGAGATTAACCTGCTCACGGGAAAAATTCACTATCAACTGGGGCATCACAGTCTTGCCCTCTCCCATTTTAATAAATATAAAGGAGATGTAGAGGATTTATTTCCAGATGAGATATATCAATTTGCACATGCAAATTTCTTAGCGGAAGAATATGTCAAATCCACAAAGTATTACCTTCTTATTAGCAATAGAGAAGATGCTATAGGGCAAGCTTCAAATTACTTTCTCGGAGTCTCAGATGTCTATAACAATAAAAAAGGTAGAGCACTTAATGCATTTGCTGAGGCTAAAAGAAAAAGCTTTGACCCAGTTATCACTGAGTTGTCTGCATTCAATTATGCTAAGCTCGCTGCAGAGCTAAACAAGAATAACATTGCCATCAAGGCTATACAGCAGTTTCTTAAAGACTATCCTGACTCAGAATATAACAGCGAAGCGCAAGAGTTAATGGCTTCTATTTACTTGAGCACAAAGAATTACCGGGCTGCTATCGAGGTACTAGAGAAAATCCCTTCTATGAATAAGCAAACCAAAGAAGCTTATCAAATCTTGACTTACCATCGAGCAGAAGAATTATTCTTGAATCAGGAGTACCAAAACGCACACGCATTATTTAAAAAATCACTAAAGTATCCCATTGATAGAAAGCTAGAAGCAGAAGCCTATTTCTGGCTTGGAGAAATCGCTTATAAGATGGGTGATTACAACAGCAGCATAGCGCAATTAAATCGATTTGTAAGTAATTCAGGATCTGGACTTAGTGATGAGAAGAATTACGCTTATTACAGTCTAGCATACAACTATTTTAAGAAGAAAGAATACAGCAAAGCTCAAAACTATTTCGCTCAATTTAAGAAGAAGGAAAAGTACAGCTTAGAAAACAAAGCCATTTATTTGGACAACTCCCAAAGGCTTGCAGATTGTTACTTCCTGAATAGACAATATGAAAAAGCAATTGATGAATATGCCGTCGTGATTGCTAAGAATTACAAATCCGCAGATTATGCTCTTTTTCAGCAAGGGATGCTCTATGGTTTGGTGAATAGGAATAATGCTAAAATCAATACCTTAAAGAAGATACAAAAAGACTTCCCAAGGTCTGTTTATGTAGATGACGCTCTGTTTCAAATTGGCACTGAGTATATGGAAATGGAGAATTACTCCATGGCAGAAAGCATGTTTAAACTGCTTATATCCCAGCACGATTATTCCGAATTTTTAGCCCCTAGTTATTTAAAAATTGGATTGATTTACTACAATCAGAGCAAGGACGACATTGCTATGAACTATTATAAATCAGTAGTTGAACGCTTCCCTAAGACTTCTTATGCTAGTGAAGCCTTGTCTTTTATAGAAATTATTTACCTCAAACAAGGTAGAGGTTCAGAATGGATAGCTTACGCCAATTCTGTGAATGCAGACGTACGTGTTTCGAACCAAGACTCCATACTTTACGAAAGTGCCATGGTCAAGTACCGTAAAGGAGATTGCGACGCTGCGGTGAAAGATTTCAAGAACTACATTAAGAAGTTTGGAGACAATGGATATTTCATTATTGCGGTAAACTATTATAAAGCTGAATGTGACTTTTACAACAATCGTGAAAGCGATGCTATCAAACATTACCTATATGTTACCCAGCAAAGAAGAAATGAGTTTAGTGAGAAATCAAACCTAAAACTTGCCAGAGTCTATTTTACTAAAGAAAAGTATAGCAAGAGTCTAGATCATTTTGTTGCCTTAGAACCACTGGCATCCAATCGCACTAATTTCATAGAATCTTTATTGGGTCAAATGCGTTGTCATTACCTGCTCAAAGATTATGAGAAGTCTAAGAGTAAAGCAATTGAGCTGCTTCCATTGGAAAATGTACCTAAAGAGAATTTGGTTGAAGCCAACATGACTTTAGGGCGCATACAATTGTTAGATAATAATTATAGAACCGCTAAATACCATTTCAATTATGTGATTGAAGAAAGCAGAAATGTTATGACAGCTGAAGCCTTGTATCACACTGCGTATATACAGTATGAGTTAGATGAACTAGATTCTTCTAGGAATAACGTCTATAGATTAAATGAAGATTTCTCAGCGTACGAATATTGGGTAGTTAAAGGATTTATAGTGTTAAGTGACATCTATGTTAAAGAGAAGGATTACTTCCAGGCAAAAGCAACTTTGCAAAGTATCCTCGACAATTACACCAAAGAAGATGACGGCATTTTGGATATATGTCGTATGAAACTAAAGGAAATAGAGGATTTAGAGTAAAGCTTTCTTAAACTCTTTATAGAGCGATCTAGCTATACCGTCTGAAAGTCCAACTTTAGGAATATGTATGTTCTTAGAACCCAAATTAGCAGCGGCTTTCACGAATATCTTGCACGCATGTACAATCACATCTGCCCTATCTGGATTAAGAATGTATTTCACGATTCTTTCGTCATAAGGAATATCTTCTAGAGTAGACAAAAAGTCCTCCAAACTACGAACCGAAATATGGTAATCTGTGCTCTCCTCTCTCAGTATCTTTAATAGCTTGTTGATGTTACCGCCGGTTCCAATCAATGGCACTTGTGATCCGATTAGATTATGAGACTTGAACCAATCATCAAATTGAGACCACAATTCACTGCTTACGCCATTATGTAACATACGTATAGTCCCAATCTTAAATGAAACCGAAGACACTTTATGACCTTCTTTAAGTAAAGTCATTTCCGTGCTCCCCCCTCCCACATCTACAAACACAGCTTCTTTGAACTTTGGTAAAGGTTCAGGCATACTCTCCGTAGAAATGGTGTTTGCTTCTATATCTCCTGAAACAATTTCTAAATCTAAATCTGTAAGCACTTTAATAGTTTTTACGATTTCCTCGCTATTCGCTGCTTCCCTCATTGCACTGGTAGCATATGCTTTATATGCTTGAACTTGATGCACTTCCATAAGGTGTTTAAATGACCTCATGGTATTCACTAGTTGCTCTGCTTTTTTATCAGAAATTAAACCATGTTCAAAAGCGTCTTCTCCCAAGCGTATAGGAACCCTAACAAGAGAGAGTTTTCTATACACCGGCCCTTCATCTGTTTCAAACACATTAGTAAATAATAACCTTACCGCATTGGAGCCAACATCTATAGAGGCAAACTTTAATAATTTCAAATCGATTCAAAGAAATTAAAAGATGCCCTCCTAGAGGTCAAAGCAAATATGAACAAATACACATGTTTCTAACTTTAATAGGAAAGCTCAATCACCAAAGCTTGAAATAAATAAACTCAGTTTAAAAATGTTTACTACTTTTGTTTAACTATTAAACATATATTTTGAACAACATTTCAAACAACTTTTCTATAAAGGATCTGGAAAATTTATCTGGAATTCTAGCACATACCATTAGAATATGGGAAAAGAGATACGGCATACTTTCTCCTATGAGAAATGAATCAAATGTGAGATTGTATGACATCAATAATTTGCAAAAACTCTTGAATGTTAGTCTCCTTTATAACAATGGCCTTAAAATATCAAAGATTGCATCTCTTAGTGATCAAGAATTGATTATGAAGGTTAAGGAGCAAATGAATAACGGGGGTAGATATCATCAACCTATTGCCAATATGAAAATGGCTATGCTAAAGTTTGATCAGGCACTATTTGAGCATTCATATAACCAGATAGCTGCAGACAATTCATTCAGATCAATATTCATAGATGTGTTTATTCCACTGCTTCAGAACATTGGGCTGGAATGGCAATCTGACAGCATCACTCCAGCGCATGAACATTTCATTTCTAACCTAATTACTCAAAAATTACAGTTAAATATTGAGAAAGTTCAGCAAGTAAATAACCGTGAAGATGATTTGGTATATGTATTGTTCCTACCCTCTAATGAAATGCATGAACTGGGATTGCTCTATATACACTACGAGCTCCTATTGAGGGGGCACAAGTCTGTTTATCTTGGGAGAAGTGTTCCGAGAAGCAACCTCAAACTAATGCAATCAACATTTAATGCTATACATTTCATTAGCTACTTTACAGTTAAGCCAGACCCTTCGGAAACAACTCAGTACTTAAACGATATACATTCAAATATTCTTAGGAAAGATAAAGACTTCCTTTGGGTTGTAGATAAAAAAGGAAGTTCTGCAAAGAACATTAAGGATAGAGTCATTTTGTTTGATAATATCGTTGGCCTCTTAAACAAAATGGAGTAAATCCTTTGTATTTTGTTTAACATAATGTTTATTTGCCTAAACATTATGAAAACAGTATCTATTATAGGATCTGGATTTTCCTCACTATCAGCAGCATGCTATCTAGCACAATCAGGGTTTGAAGTTCATGTATATGAAAAGAATCAAGCATTTGGTGGTAGAGCAAGGCAAATGACTGTAGAAGGCTTCACCTTTGATATGGGGCCTAGTTGGTATTGGATGCCAGATGTATTCGAAAGTTTCTTCAATGATTTTGGAAAGAAGCCCTCTGATTATTACGAGTTGGTACGCTTAAGTCCATCGTATAAAGTCTTTTTTGAAAACAAGGAATCCTTGGAGATCCCTACCTCTTTGAATGAGCTAGTCTCTCTGTTCGAAAATATTGAAACAGGGTCAGGAGATGCGCTGAAAAAGTTTCTTAAAAAAGCCAAGTTCAACTATGAAGTAGCAGTAAAGGATTTAATATACAAACCCGGTATATCCGCATTGGAGTTGGTCAATTTGGATACCATTAGAAATGCTCAACAATTTGTAAGAAACATTCGCAGTGAAATCTATAAGAATTTCGAGAACCAAAAACTCAGGCAAATTCTCGAATTCCCAGTGTTGTTCCTAGGAGCTAAACCTAAAGACACTCCAGCCTTCTACAATTTCATGAATTATGCAGACCTAGTTCTAGGGACTTGGTATCCCAAGGGTGGCATGTATAGGGTTATAGCAGCCATGATAGAATTGGGCGAGGAGTTAGGAGTACATTTTCACAACAATGCCAATGTAAATGCCATATCTACTGAAGATACAACTGTAGCTGGCCTGGAACTTAGCCAAGAAACCATAGCGAGCGATATAGTGCTTAGCGGCGCAGATTATCATCATACAGAACAACTCCTTCCATCTCATTTGAGACGATACTCTGAAAAATATTGGCAGTCTCGTACTTTTGCTCCTTCTGCCCTATTATTCTATGTTGGCCTAAACAGGAAAGTAAAGGGATTAGATCATCACAATTTATTCTTTGATACAGATTTTGATAAACATGCCGAAGAGATATATGACAACCCACAATGGCCAGAAGCTCCTTTATTCTATGCCAACTTTCCAAGTATTACAGATGAGCTAGTTGCACCTAAGAGCCAAGAGACTGGCTTTTTCCTCATTCCATTGGCCCCTGATTTAGAGGATAGTGTGAAAATGCGAAACAAGTATTTTCAAATCGTATTTGATAGAATAGAGGCTCAATGTGGTGAAGATCTCAGGCCACACATCACCTACTCAAAATCCTATTGTGTTAACGACTTTAAATCAGATTACAATTCCTTTAAAGGCAACGCCTATGGCATGGCTAATACGCTAAGGCAGACGGCTTTCCTCAGACCTGGTATACGCAGTTCTAAAGTTCATAATTTATACTTTACAGGGCAATTAACCGTGCCAGGGCCCGGTGTTCCACCCGCCCTTATATCAGGCAAAATAGCCGCAAATCAAATTATTAAAGACTATTCTAAGACATCTCCCTATGCAATCTCTATTTGACAACCTTTCATTAAACATGAGTAAGCAAGTAACTCATGCCTACAGCACCTCATTCTCTTCTGCAGTGAGACTGCTAGCACCAGACATAAGAATAGCTATTCACAGCATATATGGATTCGTAAGACTGGCAGATGAAATAGTAGACAGTTTTAACACTCATGATCAAGAGCAATTATTAGATGCATTTGAGAAAGATTACTACCATTCCTTAGACACTGGAATTAGCCTGAATCCAATTGTCCATTCGTTTCAACAAACTGTAAGTAAATATGCCATACCTCAAGATTTAGTAAAAGCATTCTTGAGAAGCATGCGTAAAGATTTGTATAAACAGAACTATGCCACTGAGGCTGAATACAAAGACTATATATACGGTAGCGCTGACGTAGTGGGATTGATGTGTTTAAAAGTGTTTGTTCAAGGAGATGACATGAAGTATGAAATGTTAAAGGAAAGTGCCATGAGATTGGGCTCGGCCTTTCAAAAGGTCAATTTCTTGAGGGATTTAAAGGCTGATACGGAAGATTTGGAAAGAAGCTATTTTCCAAATGTAGATTTCAATGAATTAGACCAAACTAGCAAACAGAACATTATTTCTGAAATTGAATCTGATTTTGAACAAGCTTATAAGGGTATTATTAAACTTCCAAAGTCCTCAAAATTTGGTGTGTATACAGCTTATAAATACTACAAAAAACTCCTAAAGAAGTTAAAACAAACTCCATCTCAAGATATTATAAATCAAAGGATTAGGGTATCTGATTCGGTAAAAATGGGTTTGTTGTTCAATTCTTACATTAACATAAAACTGGGGCTGATATGAGTGTATTACAGATGGTATTCAGTTTGGTTTTATTGTTGGGATTTCAAACTTCTAACAAGCTGGATTCTGCACGAACATTGTTCCATGGTAATATGGAAAATGAAAGTGGATTGAATTCATTCATTCAGGCCTACGAAGATTCAGAAAACCCCAAGATAGTAGCATATTTGGGTGTGGCCACTACCATGAAAGCTTCACATACCATTTACCCGAACTCCAAGTTGAGGTATTTCAATGAAGGCAAAAAGAAAATTGAGTCAAGCATATTATCCGAGCCTAATAGCCCAGAAATTCGCTATTCAAGATTATTGGTTCAGTTGAAGGCTCCCTCCTTTCTTTTATATAATTCCAACATTAGTGAAGATCTGAACGTATTTATTAAAGGAATCAAGAATGATCCAATGAGCCTGTATTGGAAAAAAAGACTTATTTCAAATCTTCTTGCTACAGAGGAATTATCTGCAGACCAGCAAACTTTACTCAACAATTTAAATTTGAACTGAAATGAATATTCTAGTTTTCATACTTAGTTTTTTATTCATGGAATACATGGCCTGGTTTACTCACAAATATGTCATGCATGGATTTCTGTGGAATTTGCATCAAGATCATCATATTCCTGGGAAGTCCTTCTTTGAAAAAAACGATTACTTCTTTGTGATTTTTGCCGTGCCCGCTATAGTCTGTTTTATCTTAGGCGCATTGAATAGCACAGGATGGCTAGTAGCCATTGGCTCCGGAATCACAACGTATGGATTATGCTATTTTTTAGTTCACGATGTATTCATTCACCAGCGTTTTAAATGGTTCAGAAATTCAGATAACGTCTATTTCAGGGCAATAAGAAGAGCACATAAAATGCATCATAAACACATCCACAAAGAAGATGGAGAATGTTTCGGAATGCTATTAGTTCCTTTTAAATACATCAAAGCAGAAATCTTTAAATCAAAGAAAGTTGGGCATACTAGAAACTAAATACCTCTATGTGATTTTGCTTATTCTAAGTGTTTCATTTCCATTGACTTTCAGTTGGGACAAGCGTTTCAATTATTTCAAAAAATGGACTGCTGTGTTTGTAGGCTGCTTGGCTATGATGGCCATATTTATTCCTTGGGATATCTGGTTTGCTAAAGAAAAAGTATGGTGGTTTAATCACGACTATACATTGGGAAAAGACATTATTCATCTTCCTTTAGAAGAGTGGTTATTCTTCATTGTTATTCCTTTTTCATGCATATTCATATACGAGTCTATTAACTATTTCATTCCAAAGCTTATGCCTTTGATGTTATCAAGAGGCTTAACAATCGTTTCAGCAGCTTCCTTGGGAGTACTGGCAATTTTATATCAAGATGGCCTCTATACTTTTATTGTTAGCATCTATACGGCAGTGCTATTATTAGTTTCTTATGTTAAAAAGCCAACTTGGATGCCAAATTTCTGGCTGATGTATGTGATCAGTTGGATTCCATTTCTTCTTGTAAATGGTGGCCTTACGGGTCTTTTTACCACAAATGCCTTGGTCAATTATAATTCAACAGAAATTACTGGATTTAGAATAGGTACTATACCAATAGAAGACGGCATTTATAGTTTAGGAATGTTGTTAACGGTAACTTGGGTTTATGAAATCTACAATTCCAGAGCATCTCATTCTGCTTTACCCAGGCTAAAATAAATAACTCAGCCTCGGGTCAAACCTTACAGCTTTTCATCAGCGATCTCATCAGCGATCTCATCAAACACAAAAGGCGCTTATCGCGCCCTTGTATTTGTGACCTCGACAGGATTACTCATCCTTTGTTTATTTCCTAAGGCATTCGTCTGTTCGGCTTTCAGCCTCGGGTCAAACCTTACAGCTTTTCATCAGCGATCTCATCAAACACAAAAGGCGCTTATCGCGCCCTTGTATTTGTGACCTCGACAGGATTCAAACCTGTAACCTCCTGAGCCGTAATCAGGTGCGCTATTCAGTTGCGCCACGAGGCCAGAAATAATGAGCTGCAAATATAGTATCATACATTCTAAACAGCTTTATTTCTTAAACACTTCTATAGGGAATTCTACAATTATTCAAGCTATGACAAATACCTATTGCCTTCTAAAGTTGATTCACGAATCTTCCTATAGCTTATCACGGCTTCCACTACCTCAAAGAGAAATAAAAGACCGCGTTTCAAGGGTCTCACAAAAAACAAGCTTAGCTGGGCTTGTTTTCGTTTTCTGCGTAAAGCCGCTTTACTTACTTCTGAGGCAGATTCGGATTTTTGCTTTTGTTCACTTGGGAGAGGAATATCCTCATATTCAACATCGGCTGCTGATCCAAAAAGGAGAATGCTGAGCTTCTCACTTAAGGTCCATTCAAGTTTTGATAGAGAGGATAATAGTTGTTTTAGATAGATTTTTAGAGTTTTCATGACGCTTAATTACTTTACTTATTGCTTAATTACATACGATAACAGAACTCAAAAATATTGACCTTATTACTTTAATATCAGACATTTAAGTAATATATTTATGACTTAATAGTATTGAACATTGCTTGAATTAAGTTAATCATTAAGCTTAATTCTACTTAATTTCATACTTAATCTCTATTTTTGTAAAGTGAGCCTAAGCCACACTATACCTACTGCCTCTTGGGCCTTAGCTCATCTGAGAAAAGCTTTTCCTCAACTTGCTCGATCTTTAGCCTTTAGTAGATTTATGAATGGAGCTTTGTATGGAACAGATGAATTGGATGAAATAAATCCAAAACAGCTGAAGAAATTCATCCCCTTTGTAGACAAAGCCAATACTGGTTGGTATGCACTTCCAGAAACTCCATTAAGCAATAAAAAGAAGCTAGGTCAAATTGGGTTGGAAGGTGAATTGGAAAGAGACTTTCTATTCATTAGAGATATTCAAGTAGGTGAAGACCATCTGTCCCTTCTTCTGCAATTCAAGCCATTTATCATTTCTTCAAAGCATTACATGACTGCTGCGGAAAAGAAAGTTATAGAGCAAAGTGTAAAGGGAATGCTAGAAGCATTTCTACATACTCGCGAGAGAGATAAAGAAATGATTCGCTCTCTTGTATTGGCATCGGATCGAATTAAGTCGGAGTTTGATAAGATTACGGCTAGATTAAAGCATCAGGATCGAAAGTTTGAAGAAACACTCAGACATTTAATGGATTGGATCTTATCTAGCCTGGAAACAGAATTTGAGGTGGGTATTAAATATGATCAAGGCTTTGCAGAGGCACTTAAGGATTTCAATGGAGATTTTGAAGACTTGAGCAAGCATCTATCAACGCAAGTAAGTATAGAAGCCGCCATGGCCAAGATTAAAGAAGAAGATAAAATTAAACTCAGTGCTATCCATCTTCAACAGATTCTTCAGAGTTCAAATACAAAAAGTCAAGCTAAAACGGATATTCCTATGGCATTAGGTAGATTGGCTAAAGCTCATAATTTGTTGGATAGATACGAACTAAGTGCAGCAAGCTGCAGAGAACTTGATTTATCCATTATTGGTAAAAACATTGGAGCTCAATGTATCCCTCCCATTTCAAATGCAGCTATCACAGATGCTTTGAGTAAAAATTCTAAAAAGATCTTTGAGCTCTTTGAGCGCTATCCGGATAAATGGCCGATTATTAGATCGGAATTCAGATCGGTGGCTAATATCATTGAAAAAGAAAGTTTGAGAAGATCTAAAGCTTCTTAATGGCTCACTGGTTCTATAATAAAGAAGCCATCATCCCCTTGATCTTGATACAATGGCATAAAGATATTGCCATCCAAATCAGATAATATCTCTCCATATTTATTGGTAGCAAGAACTTCTCCTTTATAAATCTTCTGAAAGTTTGTAAATCCATCAGCCATCCTAAAGTTTTCGTCCGCGTCTATATGGTATCGCTCAACCAATGAAAAATGCTGGTGCTTTGGGGCTAATTCGTCATCTAGGATATTCTGTAGCCAATCCAATTCAGACTGATGTAAACTTATAAATCCAGTATGATGCATGCTCAACATGGTGAATGCCTCATGCTTAATAATACTTGTTCTTGAATGATGTTGCCCAGCTTCAAATGCCAATCCGCAATTGCCTCTTCTGCAAAACCAAGAAAGTATAGTACCATCTAAATAACCACTTAAACCTGTTATGTAGGGAACGTTGAGCTTATCAATGAACATTTGATTGTGGTTGTCGAAATTGGTGACTATAAAAGGAATAGTAGGTGCAGATGTGGTATGAAGATCTAATAAATAGGCATTGTCATAAATCGCATGGTCCAATTCAGCTTCTATCACAGTCTTTAACTCTTTAAGCTCATCGTATTCCGCAGCATTTAAGCGATCAATTGTATTAAAGTGATGCTTATCCCATATTCTGTTTAAATCGAAATCAATATAGCGAGTTCCTTGCTTTATAGCTTCTATATTTCCTCTTAAGGCAATTGCTCTTCCTTTGAATCCTCCTGGTCTAGATTTTAACTGCTTAAAAACATTATCAAGCGCAGTAACTCCTGGCGACTCATTGCCGTGCAATCCACCAATAAATATGAGCAAAGGGCCATCTTGCTCGCCTTGTAATTCTCCTATTATCCTATCCACTATTTCTTAAACGCCTTGGTCATGTTTGCAACCTGAACAATATCGCTTTCGGTAATAATACCAGTGAGTGCCTTTTCCTGGGTAACCAATAAGCAACATGCTCTGGTCTTGGCCAACAAAGATACGGCTTCTTCTGTAGAAGTATCTGCTGGAATGCTAACAAAATCGGTTTGCATGATTTCGCTAACTAACTCAGGTCTAGAAGATTGAGGCTTGGTATGATAATGTAATATGTCTTTAACCGTAATGAGACCCACCAATTCGTGTTTACTGTTTTCTACTGGGATACTTCTGATGTTTTTCCAGTCCATCATATTGATAACTAAATCAATCAAATCATCTTCTTTGGCTATGTATAATTCCCTCTCCATAACATCTCTAACACTGCCAAATCTTTTCATGGTATCTATTTTGGTTGGATCAATATCCCTCCATTTATGTACTGGCCTAGAATTAAGCTGATTATGGTACATTGCTTCTGTTATACTTCTGCTTGCCTCATAAGCTGTTGATTTATCTAAGAGGATAGTGAAGTTTTTAATCATCCACTTAGAACCGTTTTTGTTCTTGCTCACGCGCTTTTCAATGACATCCAGCAATTGGTCAATCTTACGCGGATTTATTTTGGCCTTAAGTAAGCCTTCTCGAGCCATGGGCAACAGAGTGTTTTTAATGAGTTTCTGAGCGCTCACAGTTTTATCAAACCACTTGAATTGGCAATCCAAGCCATTTCTGCACGCATTGTAGAAATTATACCTGCAATCTTCAAAAGGAACCATTTCAGGCAGGTTTTCATATTCTTCTGGCATAGAATTCATAATTCCCAACCAGAATGCCGCATTAGCTAGTTCATCTAATACTGTTGGCCCAGAAGGTATATAGCGGTTTTCTATTCTCAAATGGGGTTTACCACCACCAACGCCATAACAGGCCCTATTCCACTTATAAACTGTGCTATTGTGCATTTTTAAGGCCTCTAGTTGTGGTATTCCGCCCTTTTCTAGAACTGCCAACGAATCTTCTTTTTCATCTGTAGCAAACAGCAAATTGAACCTGCTTATATTATCTCTGAATATATCTACAGCGGTTCCGGATGCCCATTCCTTGCCAAAGGTTACTCGAGGTTCCTGCTCTCTTTTTATATTGATAGGTCTGGTATCAACACTTTGTTGAAACAATGCAATTCTAGTCTCCTTCCAAAGTCTCTTACCCAACAATAGTGGTGAATTTGCCGCAACTGCAACCACTGGACCTGCAATCATCTGAGCCCAATTGTACATTTTAGTAAAGTCATTTGGTTCAATTTGCATATGAACCTGAAAGCTGGTGGTACATGCCTCAAACAAAATGTTTTCATGAGTGGTGATCAACTCATCAATGGCCATGATATTAAGTTCAAAATCGCTTCCCTTCTGATTGCGCATGATTTCGTTTAGCGCTTGGTACCGCTCATTTGGAGTCATATGATCAAAATCTAGATGCTCCTTTCTAAGAGTGGGCAATATCCCAGTCATCAGAATTTTGGTATTGAGTTTCTCAGTAACTGAAAAAGCTTTGTTCAAAAGCCCTCTTAATTGATCTTCTATTTGATCAAAACAATCACCTGTGAATTCAAATGGATCCAAATTTGCTTCTATATTGAACTTAGCAATTTCTGGTACAAAGTGTGGGTCATTTATAGCTGCCAGGACTTCCATATTGTTGGTAGCAGGACCAAAATTCTCATCTAGTAAGCACAGTTCTTGCTCTGCTCCAATACGCTGTATGCCCGACTCTATCAAGCCTGATTTAAGCATACTATCCATGGCTTGTATGTCATTGAGCAGTAGGCGTGTAAATTTCTTTTTACTTTCAGGCGAGGTGAATTTATTGACTGATTGAGAACCCATTTTGAATTACGCTAAATTAAGGAATTATTTTGAGATGAACTTCGCTTTTTCACAAAGCAATATCATATCATATTGAATAGAAGTTTTATTAAATTTGGCTTTCATGAGTAGTTTTAAAATTAGACCGCGATTCAGGCAACAATTTGAATCTAGCCCTAAAGAAATGGAGGGCTTAATTAGAGATAGAATTGAACACGATAATGAGCAAC
Organism: Bacteroidia bacterium; assembly: GCA_049115575.1. Taxonomy (GTDB): domain Bacteria; phylum Bacteroidota; class Bacteroidia; order NS11-12g; family UBA9320; genus JAHEKB01. The sequence goes on from JAGDZU010000001.1 coordinate 576,603, forward strand.
ACAAAATTGATGCGGTTTTTAGCGGTCACCACATCATACTCAAGATTCCTACTTCAGAGCAGCACTACTGGTCTCCTCAGCTATCGCTAAGTTTAGAAGATGAAAATGAAGGAACTCTGGTACGAGGCATGTATGGCCCGCCTCCCTCCGTTTGGACTATGTTCGCCTTTGGTTATTTTGCTTTAGCCGTTGCCTTTGTGGTCACAGGAATAGCAGCCTACTCATACCATCTTCTAGATATTTCTACAAAATTGGTTTGGTTATTACCCGCCTATTTAGTTGCTGCACTTATCCTCTATATGGTGGCCCAATTTGGCCAAAAGCTCGGTGCTGAACAGACCTATACTTTGCACCATTTTTATGAAGAAACTGTAGGAAAGCGAACCTATATAGAGTAATGTCTATCATTTCTATTGCATGTGGTGGTAACAATAAGCCGACTAATCTCAAACTGGTGAATTATGTGGGCAATGACCCAAAGAGATTCAAAGAATTAATGGAAGTGTTTCTTGGTGCAGATCTTCAATTAACACAAATCACTAGTTGGGCTATAAGCGAATGCACTGAAGTTTATCCTCATTTAATTGCCCCGTATCACAGTCAACTTATGGATTCCTTAAATAAGGATCAAAGGCATGGGGCTATAAGAAGAAATATAGTGAGAATCTATCAATATGCAGACATTCCTGAAGATATTGAAGGTCAGTTATTTAATCTCTGCATTAACTTCATTATTGACCCTACCGAAGCAATTGCTGTTAAAGCTTTTAGCATGACTGTATGCGAGCGTATTGCAGTGAAATACCCGGACTTAATACCAGAATTAAAAATTTGTATTGAAAGTCAATTGGATAATGCTAGTGCCGGTGTAAAAAATAGGGGTCAAAAGATATTACATCGATTTGAAAAGAGTGGATATTAATACGCAGAGACTCAGCACATTCTATTCAAAAGTATATATTCGAATGAGATAATGTTGTTAAAAGAAAACAATCACTTCCGTCTTTTATGGAACATTTTCATGGGACTAGTGACCATGGCTGTTGTGGTTCAAGTAAGCTATGAATTGGCCTTTTCTCATGATTTAGAAGACAGTAATAATTGGTTGTACTATGGATTTACAGCAATTTTCTTAGTTGACATCTATTTTGCTAGCATAAGTACTTATAGAGAGCAAGGAAAAGAAATAACCCGACTCAAGCAGATTAGAAAGCACTTTATTAAAAAACACCTTCTTTATGATTTAATCTCCGTACTCCCTTTTGATTTACTTTTCTTCAATTCCGATCTTATGATAGGTGGAGAAAGTGCTGTATTGGTGATTAGATTAATGGCATTCTTGCGTCTAAGAAGACTGAGCCAGTCTTTTGATAATCTGGACAATAGGAACAGCATAGAGCCAGGATATATTAGGCTTTTCAAGTTCTTGGTTTTAATGCTAATTCTTAACCATCTAATTGCATGTGGTTGGCTATGGACATCTTACTTCCAAGACTTTGGGGAGGGCTGTTGGGTGGTCATCAATGGAATGTTAGATGCTTCTCCGGCCGAGCAGTATTTAAGAAGTATCTACTGGACTGTAACCACCATGACCACCATAGGGTATGGAGACATATCACCTAATACCAATGTGGAATACATATACACCATTGTAGTTATGCTACTTGGTGCTTCTATGTATGCTTACATCATTGGTAATATAGCCTCCTTGGTTAATAATTTAGATACTTTAAAAAGCGAACACAAAGGCAAGGTTGAGTCTTTAAGCTTGTTTTTAAAGCATAGAAAAGTTTCTACTCCTTTAATTACCAAAGTAAAACAATACTATGACTACATCTGGGAAAGGAAAAAAGGTGTAAATGAAGAAGCATTATTTGATGACCTACCTGCTACATTAAGGTTAGAGCTCATGCAAGAGCTAACTAAAGATTTGATGGAAGATGTTCCACTTTTCAAAATAGCTTCAAGACCTTTAAAAACAGAGTTGCTCGCAAGATTAATTCCTACCACCTATCCTCCTGGGAGTATCATAGTTCAAGCAAATACGATTGCTTACAAAATGGGTTTCATATCCAAAGGTGAAATGTCTGTTGTAAAACCTGATGACTCCTCACCAGCCGCTGTTTTTACAAATGGAGATTACTACGGACTTTTACCTATACTTTTAGGGGAAAAAACATCGGCCAACCTCGTAACAAATACCTATTGCGAAGTATTTGAACTTTCAGTACAAGACTACGAGGATATTAGAGTTATTATTCCTGAATTCAACGATGTGATCAAAAAAGTATCTTCAGATAGATCTAGAAAGGTTATGCAATTGCTACTCGATAAAGTAATAGTCTAACTTTCTTCCTGTTGACTTAATAAGAAGGCCTTAGAAAACTCCTCAATACCTCCATCCATGACTGCATTTACATTGCTAGTCTCATAAGATGTTCTTACGTCTTTAACCAGTTTATAAGGATGCATCACATAATTTCGAATTTGTGATCCCCACTCTATTTTAAGCTTACCAGCTTCTATATCCGCTCTGTCTGCATTTCGCTTTCTCAGCTCTATATCGTAAAGCTGTGACTTTAACATCTTTAAAGCTTTTTCTTTATTCTTCAGCTGAGATCTTTCCTGTTGGCATTCAATTGCCAATCCACTAGGTTCGTGATGAACCCTCACAGCAGTTTCAACCTTATTCACGTTCTGCCCGCCTTTTCCTCCACTTCTAAATGTATCCCATCTAATGTCTGCAGGGTTAATTTCTATTTTAATGCTATCATCCACTATGGGATATACATAGACCGAAGCAAAACTGGTATGTCTTCTGTTGCTGCTATCAAAAGGAGATATACGCACTAAGCGATGCACTCCATTCTCGCCTTTTAGATACCCAAAAGCAAAGTCTCCAGTTATTTCAATAGTGCATGACTTAATTCCAGCAACATCTCCATCAACTTGATCTGTTATGCTGGCTTTGAAACCGTTCTTTTCTGCCCACATCAAATACATTCTCACCAGCATTTGAGACCAATCATTGCTTTCTGTCCCTCCTGCACCAGCATTAATTTCTAAAGTGGCATCCAGTTGATCTTCCTCGCTTTTCATCATGTTCTTGAATTCAAGCTCTTCTAATTTAGATAAGGTGTCTTGGTATTTGTTCTCAATTTCTTGGTCTACGTCTTCGCCCATCTCCTTGAACTCTAGAAGCACACCAATTTCCTCTACGGCTTCTTCTAGATGCTTGTAGGCATCTGTCCAAACCTTTTTCTTTTTAATACCTTTAAGATGGAGTTCCGCTTTATCTGGGTCTTCCCAGAATGTTGGGTCCTGTGATTGGAGTTCTTCTTCAGCGATTAGCGCCAGCTTCTTGCTGATGTCAAAGATAACCTCCCAAAGCCGTCATACGGCTCCTTATATCGCTAATTTGATCTTGAGTCATTAATACAACTCTCCTTTTAAACGATCGCGAATTTCTCTGATTTCTTCTCTATTGGCGTCATTGTCTATATGAAGCATTAATTCCAATAGATACTCCATATCAGTCATATCTCCAATTTCCTCTTCTTCAACATAACCGAGATCCATATTGCCATTTTCGGCTATATATTCACTTGCCAATCTGCATATCTTTACAGCAGTTGGATCCTGCTCTTCTAATGCCATTTCTCGGAGTGCGCCTAAGCTTTCAACAACTTTCTTAGCATCAAAGCCCTTCTTTACTTCCTTGAGTAAGTTGTTCAATGCTAAATTTGCCTTTGCTTCTCTCATAATTTCCTTAATTTGGGGCGAAAATAAATCTTTAATTCTTTTTCTATTAGATGCTTGCAGAAATAATAACCATAGGTGATGAAATTCTTATTGGCCAGACTGTAGACACCAACTCCGCATGGTTAGGTAAAGAATTGAATAAGAGAGGAATAGATATACTTCGCATCTCCTCTATTAAAGATACTTCACCTGCAATTAAGCAAGCTCTTCATGAAGCCGAGCAAAGGGCAGATGTAATTCTACTCACAGGTGGTTTGGGGCCAACAAATGACGATGTGACCAAAGAAACTCTTGCCTCCTATTTTAATGCTGAATTAGTATCCAATACGGAAGCATTACAAAACATAGAAAAGCGATTCAAAGCAAGAGGAATAGCAATGCTTCAAATAAACATTGAACAAGCCCTAGTTCCAGACAATTGCGATGTAATACAAAATGGCAAAGGCACTGCGCCTGGGATGTGGTTTCAGAGAAACTCCAAAACCATAGTGAGTATGCCTGGAGTTCCATATGAAATGAAAGCCATGATGAGCGAATTCGTGTTTCCTCGATTGGAAAATCAGCTGGATGCATGGCATATAGAACATCAAACCATTACGGTAGTGAATATTCCAGAATCCGTGTTGAGCAATGATATTTCAGATATAGAAGCATCATTGCCTCCATACATAAAAATGGCCTTTCTACCCCACCTCAATATTGTTCGTTTGAGACTTTCAGCAAAGTCACCAAATCACAGCAAAGCCGACTTAAGAAGCGAACTGAACAGTTACTTTGATAGGATTAAGAGCCGAATTGGGAATAGCTGGTTTGATGGTGATCACAGCCTAGCCACTATTATCGGTCAAATGCTCAAGACAAGAAAACTGACTCTAGGGACAATTGAGAGCTGCACAGGTGGCTATATCTCTCACAGTATAACGGTAATTCCAGGTAGTTCAGCCTATTTTCTTGGTAGCTATATTACCTATTCTAATCAACTCAAGATTGATTTAATAGGAGTTGACGCTAATTTGTTTACAACAGTTGGCAGCGTAAGTGAAGAAGTAGCTCATCAAATGGCAATTAAAGGAAAAGCGAAATTGGGAGTCGACTATTGCATATCTGCTACTGGTATTGCTGGCCCCACAGGTGCAACGGACACCAAAGAAGTTGGACTAGTATATATAGGTCTTGCAGGCCCGAATGGCTTACTAGAAGTGAAAAAGAATCAATTTAGAGGTAGCAGAGAACAAATCATTGAAAGGACGGCATATGCTGCCATGGAAATGCTCCGTCAAGTACTCACTATCCAAAATGAGCAAAAACCTGCACCGAAGTCACAGAGGATTCTTCGGGATTAAAATGCACTGCAATTGCTGATATGCTGTATTTCCCAGAGAGCATATTTTTATTGTGGAAATCCGATTTCTTCCAAGCGTTAAAAACATAGGTAGCAGCTTCTTCATAAGTCATGGCAGTAGACAGACTTGCCTTTCCTTGGCTATTGTAGTTCATGGAAGGTTTCAGTATGACCGTTCTCGCCAAATTCTCTCCTACTACAAAGCGACTAGAATGTATATGTCTTCTAACTCTGTCATAAACTGTTTTAGTTTTTAAATTGTCTTGTTCATGAGTTAGTTTACCCGTTCTTCCCAGGTATATAGCATGATCATATGCCGCATTATGAATCAGTTGATTGAATAAATAAGGCTTCATACTGTTGGCTTTTCTGTACGAATTCACCTTGTCGAATAATGCTTTTTCGAAAGTAATATTGCTGAATTTTCTCGGATTAATAGTGTCTTGTGCTGTGATAGCGCTTGAACTCACACTTATTCCGAGACATATTAATATCAGTGAAATGTATTTCATCATCTTATAGTTTGCAAAATAAGTTCCTAATTTAACTCGTGAATTACAATGTCTTTCCTATCGAGCTGAACTTGAAGCAATTTAACCATTTTTTCGTATTGCACCTTCTTGTCCTCCTGGCTTAAATTTTCATCCCAACGAACTAATACCGTTGGTATAGTATCTTTTCCTTCAGTATTTACGTATACTACATTGTCTACAGCCATTTGCTCCACGTCAAATTGACTTCTGCTCAATTCCATCAATTTGTCGCTTGTAATATCATTGAGCTTAATTCTGCGGAGTTCTGATTTTAAGAACGCTATCTCATCTTCTTTATTTTGAAGTTGTTGTTCATTCTTTTCATATAAGTCAGCTAGCAAATCCACCTTGAATTGTTGCCCAATCAGATGTAAATCTGACTCATCAACACTAGATTCATTCTGATACACAACAAGCTTATAATCGTTTAATTTATAATTATCGAGCCTGGACTCCAGTAAATGAATAACCGATTCTTCCATGTATTGACCATTCAAGATTACCTTAATTTGATTGCCGCTATCAGTTTCTGTTCGTTCATAATTGGTTACATATATTGATTTGTTTGACTTGAATTCCTGTTCTATAAAATTATGTACTCGGTCATCAGCAATACTGTCCATGAGCACTTGATAGTATACTATAATGCTAGGAATGGATACTATGGCCACAAATGCCACTATCCCATTCTTTACTTTCCGCTTTGTTTGTTCATCTACAAAGGAATACTTGGGGTATTTCAGATAGAATACAAAAAGAGCGGCGGCCAAACCTATCATTACACAATTCATAAAGAAGAGATAGAATGCTCCTAAGAAGTAATCCATCTGCCAAGTAGCAAGACCATAACCAGCCGTACACAATGGAGGCATTAATGCAGTTGCAATTGCCACTCCAGGTACAACATTATTGTTAATACATCGAGAAGCGGCCAATATTCCAGCAACACCTCCAAAGAAGGCTACAAATAGATCTAGTACTATAGGGCGCTTTCTAGAGAACAGCTCATGTAAGTTGTCAGCTGTAGGGGTAATTTTGAAGAATATGGTAGCAGTTAGTATGCTAACAACCGTTGCCACTCCTAGGTTTAGCAATGACTTGCGCAAAAGTTTTCTATCATAAGTCCCAACTGCCAAGCCTAGACCATTGATTGGACCCATAAGAGGCGAAATCAACATAGCGCCAATGATTATGGCAGTACTATTAAGGTTCAACCCTAATGAACAAATAAGTATAGAGCAGATGAGAATCCAGATATTGAACCCTTGGAATGATACTTCCTTCCTAATATTGGCAGTTGCTTTAGCAAAGTCTATTTGCTCCATTGCAAAGAGCCCTTTTAAAAAACCCATCACGCTTTTTGGCGGAACTGAACTCTCTGGCTGATCTGATTTAGGAGTTTCCTGCATCTGCCTTACAATATTCGATAGATTTTTTTAATTTCAAATAACCCGCTCTTTTGACTGCTGAACGCTTGAACAAATCTTTAAAGATCTCTTCTGTTAACTCGCGCCATTCATTTTTATGTAAATCCATTAGCTCCGATCTCGGCTCAAACTCCTTAGTCTTGTGGGGTACAGAGAATTTATTCCAAGGACAAACATCCTGACAAATATCACAGCCAAAGACCCATCCTTGCATTTGATTTTGAAAACCACTTGGGATTTCCTCCTTGAGTTCTATGGTTAAATAGGATATGCATTTATTGCTGTCTATAATTTGATCTGAAATAATGGCATCCGTAGGACAAGCATCTATACATGCCGTACAGCTGCCACAGTGATCTGTTGTAGCCCTATCTTCGGCCAATTCCAAATCAATAATTAGTTCTGCAAGAAAGAAAAAAGACCCTTTTTGTTTACTGAGTAATAGTGAGTGCTTTCCTATCCATCCTAGACCAGACTTAGCAGCCCAAGCTCTTTCCATTATAGGAGCGGAATCAACAAAAACACGCCCCTCCACATGGCCATATTCCTCATGAATCTGCTTCATCAATTCCTTTAGCTTGTACTTTACAACATGGTGATAGTCATCTCCGTAAGCATACTTTGAGCTTTTGACTTTAGCCTCAGATAAATCATGTTCTGGGTAGTAGTTAAACAAAAGAGATACCACAGACTTAGACCCTGGAACTAATAAGCTTGGATCAAGTCTTTTATCAAAGTGATTTTCCATCCATTGCATCTTACCGTGATAATTATTGGCCAACCAGGATTCTAGATGCTTTTCTTCTTCGTGTAGCTTTTGAGCTTTTGAAATTCCACAAGAGCTAAACCCCAAATTTTGAGCTAGATCTTTAATTTTATTGGATCTGGCTTCTAAAATTGTCATTAGAATAAGGCGGGATTCTGCCCTCCTTTGATTTTGCCTAAATGAGTGTAAGCTAACTCAGTAGCTTCTCTACCTCTTGCGGTTCGCTGTAGAAATCCTTCTTTAATTAAAAATGGCTCATACACCTCTTCTATAGTGCCAGATTCTTCCCCTACTGCGGTAGCTATAGTGGTAATCCCTACTGGACCACCTTTGAACTTGTCAATAATGGCTGTTAGTATTCTGTTGTCCATTTCATCTAAGCCCCTAGCATCCACATTTAAGGCATCTAAGGCCATTTTGGATATGGTAAGATCAATGGAGCCATCACCCTTTATTTGAGCAAAATCTCGAGTACGTCTCAATAATGCATTTGCAATTCTAGGCGTCCCTCTGCTTCTGCCAGCTATTTCAATTGAGGCTTTGTGATCTATGGGAACATTCAATATCTCAGCAGAGCGATCTACTATGCCTGCAAGCAAAGAGGTATCATAGTATTCCAATCTAGATGTAATTCCAAATCGGGCTCTTAATGGAGCTGTGAGCAAACCTGATCTTGTAGTGGCACCTATTAAAGTGAATGGATTCACTCCTATTTGAACACTGCGGGCATTTGGGCCTGTATCAAGTACTATATCAATTTTATAGTCCTCCATAGCAGAATAAAGATATTCTTCAATTACAGGACTTAAACGGTGAATCTCATCAATAAAAAGCACATCACCTTCTTCTAAATTGGTTAACAAACCAGCTAAATCACCCGGTTTTTCCAATACTGGACCACTACTTATCTTAATTCCCGCTCCTAATTCATTAGCAATGATATGTGCCAAGGTTGTTTTACCTAAACCTGGAGGCCCGTGTAATAGCACGTGATCTAAAGCTTCAGAACGCTGTCTTGCTGCCTCTACAAAGATTTTTAGATTCTCAACTATTCGGTGCTGGCCAGTAAAATCATTAAAATATTTAGGCCTTAAGACCTTTTCTATTTCCTTTTCTCCTTGATTGAAGTTTTCATCTGTTCCGTCAAGTATGTCCAAACTCACAAAGCGAAGTTAAATATAGATATGTAAAGGTGGGCAACGTTTTTTATTCACATTTCATCTAATGAACAATCCAAAGGAATTCTTAAACGTTTTATTTGAATTGAATGAGATTAGCATTTGTATTTGTATTAGCCATTAGCTCACTTATCAGTTGGGCTCAGATTCATGTTTCAGATATCACTTTTGAACAAGAATTAATTGATTTTGGAACCATCTATGAATCAGATGGTCCATTAGAAGTAACATTCAGGTTTAAGAACAACAGCCCTTTTGATCTATTAATCAGAGATATAGATGTTGCATGTGGCTGTACAAAGCCCAGATCTTACGAAAGAAAAATCATTCCAGGAGACAGCGGAATTATCAGTGCAGAATTCAATCCTAAGGGAATCTTGGGCAATGTTACCAAGTGGATTCATATAAAGGCAAACTTTAAAAATACAGGTTTCAAGGAATTAAAATTCAAGGCAGAAATATTGGGTGCTGCAGCTAAAAGGCCAGTAGATCCGACTATCTACTACCCTGGACAATTTGGATATCTATTGCCATTAAAATCGCATATGAACTTTAAAGTTCAGAAGTTGGGTTTTATAGGAAGAGATTCTATAGAATTTAGAAACGACGGATATCAGGAATACACTATTGAGGCTATTACAGATGCTCCTGCTCATATCTCGGCTGTGAATCTTCCATTAACCATTCCTAAAGAACAATCTGCCTGGGTGGTATTTGAGGTAAATACAAGTCAGTTAGACACCATTGGTCAAATTAGCGCGACATTTCACATAAAAACCAACGACAGATTTTATCCAACAAAAGAATTCACTACCAGTATTACTTTAGAACAAGATTTCAGCAGCTGGACTAAAAAACAACTTAAGAAAGCCGGTCATATTAGCTTTGATAAAACCACTGTGGATATGGGTGAAATGAAGAGTGGGCAAGTACGAACTAAGGAAATCACTATAACTAATACGGGTAAATCAATGCTTAAAATTTTGAGAATGGAAACCGATTGTAGCTGTGCTATTCTCAATAACCTCCCCAGCTCCCTAGCCCCTGGCCAAAGCGTTAAAGCAACAGTTCGTTTTGATTCTCTATTCAAAAAAGGTGGCCAAAAAAAGGGTATCACATTGTATACGAATGATCCATCGAATCCTGTGGCCATTATTACAGTTGCTGCACTTGTGAATTAAAGCCGAGGATAATCTTTATCTTTGAAGTACACTATGCTACGACTTATTCCTGTCTTCGGACTTATCCTTTCTTTTATTATAAGTTTTGCCTTAGAGCCACAGCTAAAGCTTAACAAGCTCAATTTAATAGGCATGAAAGACATGGCTGAGCATGGTATTCTTCTGATTAGCGGATCAGGATCCAAAAAAATGGAACTCACAAGAGTTGATGCTGATATGGAACTGAAATGGAAAACTAGCATAGATATTCCAAAACTTAGAGGCTATCACTTCAACAAAGTGCTTGTAGCTTATAACTCAAACTTTATCTACTGGGTAAATCAGACTGAAGAACTGAAACAGGTTAGCCTAATTGATATGTCTACTGGTGAATTTGTACGCGAGGAATTTATGACACCAGATGAGACGCGCTCTTTCTTTGATTTGGAGAGCAGTGTTGTGGCATTTGCAACTGATTCTGAACTATGGACTGTTGGAGGGGGAAGTTCTGTAAATAGTTTGTGTAGACTTGGAAGTGATAAAACTTTCAATCTGTTAAATGTTCCAGATAGTCTTAGCGACCATCATTTTAGATGGATTTATGGCAATGAGAAAAGCATTTATGGCTATGGCTATCTCGCCTCACCAAATCACGATGAGATTATCATGAATGTCTACAGGTATGCCATAGAAACTGGCACCTTCACACAGATACATGAGCATAGCCTAAAATTAGACTTTAGCAGTTTTACTTATAATTCTATGCTTGACAAGGAGTTGTTATACTTGACACAGAAAGGAAAGCACACTTATGCCTTGGGAAAACTTGACCATGCATTTAAAAAGAAATACCCCAGCGCAAAAATGTCTGAGGCTTTTGTTGGTTTTTGGATTGCCAAGTTTGATGCTGAAATGAACCTTATTTACTTCTCAGAAATTCCATTCCAGTATTTCGAGGGATATGTTCACAAAGACGCTGTAACAAAATCTGCTGTATTAGACATTAAAGAAGATGTAAACTCAAATCTTATACTAACTATTTCTGAATTAAAAAACATCTTATATGGAAGGAAGTACGTGATAACACTTGATAGTTTAGGTTTTAACAAGGCCATTACTGGAGGGCAAGATTTTTATAACTTCTTTGAATACAACAATCGCGGACTGCATAGTTGTGCAACTAAATCTCAGGTAAGAATTATGAATGATGACTGGGGTTATTATGCCAATTCTTCTTGGCACACTATGACATTTATTGAAGAACATCATTCTAAGCTTCTATTGAATATTCAAACCTTAAGTAGAGAAAATAGAAGCAGAGCCGATGAGTTGAGTTATACGTTTCGCACCCATGGCAACGAGCATTGGCTTCTAGAACATTCTGAAAAGAACAGCGGAAGTCTTAATATTTACCGCTTTTATGTTCATTGATCTATCTTAAACTCACTGGTTTCGTGAAATTCTATTTCTGGATTGTTTTGCTTGGCCATGTCTAATATGAAAGCAGTTTGAGCTAGAAATACCAAGTTGCCATCCTTATCCTTTACTATATCCTGAGGCTTGTATTTGGTAAACTCGGCAATCTTGGCTTGATCTCCTGTCATCCAGCACGCTTTGTGATAAGGCAAAGCTTCAAATCGAGCACTTGCATTATACTCGTGTTTTAATCTGTACTCTATAACTTCAAACTGGAGTTCACCCACTGTTCCTATAATTTTTCTGTTGCCAGGTTGTTGAACGAACAACTGCGCTACGCCTTCATCTGTTAGCTGATCAATCCCTTTTTCCAATTGCTTAGATTTCATAGGGTCAAGATTTACCACTTCTCTAAACAGTTCCGGGCTAAAGCTTGGGATACCTTTGAACTGTATATGTTCTCCTTCCGTTAACCCATCTCCTATCTTGAAATTCCCTGTATCATAAAGTCCAACCACATCTCCAGGATACGCTTTTTCAATTACGTCTTTACTGCTGGCCAAAAAGGTATAAGGGTTTGCAAACCTGACTTTCTTTCCCACTCTCTGATGAAAGAAAAATTTATTTCGTTCAAATGTTCCAGAGCAGACTCTTAAGAAAGCAATTCTATCTCTGTGTTTTGGATCGAGGTTCGCATGTATCTTAAATATAAACCCACTGAATTTACTTTCCGTTGGCTTAACTTCTCGTTTATCGGTCTGCCTAGCTTGCGGACCTGGAGCAATTTCTATAAACGTATCTAACAACTCCTGTACCCCAAAATTATTCAAAGCAGAGCCAAAGAAAACGGGTGCTAATAACCCTTCTTGATATAGGCTTTTATCGAATTCTTCATACACTCCTTGAATGAGTTCTACATCTTCTCTTAAGCTAATAGCATCAGGTTCTCCTACCATCTTATCTAAAGCCGAATCATCAATGTCTTTGATTTTTTTGTATTCAACTGCTTTCTTGGTTTTATCACCTTCAAAAAGGTTCAGTGAATTATTGTACAATAAATAGACCCCCTTAAACTCCCTTCCATGATTAATTGGCCAGCTCAATGGTCTCACACTAATACTGAGCTCCTGTTCCAATTCATCCAATAGATCGAAAGGGTCTCTACTTTCTCTATCCAGCTTGTTCACAAAAATGATTACAGGTGTGTTTCGCATTCTACATACCTGCATCAATTTTCTAGTTTGAGCCTCCACCCCTTTTGCAGCATCAACAACCAAAATAACTGAATCAACCGCTGTAAGTGTACGGTAGGTATCTTCTGCAAAGTCTTTGTGCCCAGGAGTGTCTAGTATGTTTATGATTTTGTCTTTATAGTGAAAAGACATCACAGAAGTAGCTACAGAAATGCCACGTTGCTTCTCTATTTCCATGAAATCAGAGGTTGCAGTTTTCTTAATTTTATTGCTTTTAACAGCACCTGCTGTTTGTATTGCACCACCAAACAGCAATAATTTTTCAGTCAGAGTCGTTTTACCTGCGTCTGGATGAGAAATGATACCAAAGGTCTTCCGTTTGTCTATTTCCTGTTCTAGGCTCATAAAAGGCTGCAAAATTAATTTAATAATCAAGTCGCTGAGATAAATTTGCCACATGAAACTATTCAAGATACTTACACCCATTTTACTAGTACTTATAGCCTCCTCTTTTGATCAGGCTAAAAAAGAAAAAAAGAAACCCATTAAAAAGGTAATCAAAGAGCTGGGTCTAGGAGATGGTATGTATGCTGAAATGGAAACATCTATGGGAAGTATCTATCTTCAGTTGGAATTCAAAGCCACGCCTCTTACGGTAGCAAACTTTGTTGGTTTAGCCGAAGGAGAAATTGCCAATACATCAAAATCCAAAGGTCAACCCTATTATGACAGCACCATATTTCACCGGGTGATTGACAATTTCATGATTCAAGGTGGAGACCCTACAGGTACAGGTAGAGGGGGTCCAGGATATAAATTTAAAGATGAAATAGTAGACAGCTTAAAGCATGATAGACCAGGAATCTTGTCTATGGCCAATGCGGGCCCAGGGACTAACGGAAGTCAATTCTTTATTACTCATACAGCTACACCTTGGTTAAATGGACGACATACGGTTTTTGGTCATGTAGTGCAAGGTCAGGATGTAGTAAATGCTATGGGTAAAGTTGTGGTTGTAGGGCAAAACAAACCTTATCAACCAGTTCATCTTATCAGCATTAAGATTTATCGCAAAGGTAAAGAGGCCAAAAAGTTTGATGCCTTGGAGACTTTTAATCGTCTTAAATAGATGATTTCAAATAAAGCTTTCAAATTCAAAGGCAGTGATGCAAGATGGATTACTGCAGACTTGAGCTATAGGTCTTATGAGCATGATGTGCCAATAGCGGTGTTTGCTCATGGATTTAAAGGATTTAAGGATTGGGGGGCTTGGCCACTAGCCGCTCAAATATTTGCACTAAAAGGAATCCCCTTTTTTAAATTCAATTTTTCGCACAATGGCACAACACCTGACAGCTTAGGTGATTTTAATGATTTAGAGGCCTTTGGGAAAAACACCATATCCAAGGAATTAGCAGATCTATCTCATGTATTAGATTTCATTCAGGAGAACCATGAATCTTTTGAATTCAACTGGAATGGTAAAGTGCATTTAATAGGCTATAGTCGCGGAGCTGCAAGTTGCTTGTTATTCAGTGTTAATGATGAGAGGGTAACCAGTTGTGTGAGTTGGGCAGGCATGAATGACTTGAGCAGCTATTTAGAATTGGAAGATCCTATAAAGTGGCAGCAAGAAGGAGTTTGCTACATTGATAATGCAAGGACAGGCGAAAAGATGCCCATAGAATTCGGCTTTTTTGAAGACCTTGTTAGTCATAAAGAAGAATACAATGTGATGAATCAAATTGAGGAACTCAAACAGGATTTACTGATACTTCACGGGGAAAAAGACACAGTAATTCCGCACAGTGCTGCTGACGAAATGTATGCAAGTGTTGGGCATTCTATTTTGGTAACCATAGACAATGCCAATCACACATTCAATACCTCTCACCCTCTTAAAGAGAAGAAAATTCCCCTTGCATTTGCACAAATGCTCGAGGAGACCTTAGAATTTCTATTGATGTGAAGAAAGAGCTTGCAATAATTGGTGGTGGAGCTGCAGGTTTTTTCGCAGCTATAAATATCGCTGAGAAGAACAAAGATTATAATATCTCAATTTATGAAGGTAGTAATAGACTGTTGTCTAAAGTGTTGATATCAGGAGGAGGTCGATGCAATATTACCAATGAATGCAAGGAGCCCAAAGTGCTTGTTAACCACTACCCCAGGGGCCACAAAGAATTACTGCCAGCATTCACAAAGTTCAATTGCACTCATACTTACAAATGGTTTGAGAGTCGTGGTTTAGCTTTAAAATCAGAAGAAGATGGACGTATCTTTCCTAAATCCAACAGCTCAAAAAGCGTATATGATCTTTTCATTTCTTTGGCCAACAAACACAAGATTCAAATCATAACTTCAAAGCGGCTCACTAGCCTCAAACCGGCTCCAACTCATTGGGTGCTTGAATTTGGTGAAGAGAATGTGCATTGTGATAAGATCATATTGGCCACAGGAGGCAATACACAAGTGTGGCGTATGCTAGAAAACATTGGAATACCACTAGTTTCTTGGGTACCCTCTTTGTTTACTCTAAAAGCGGCCAATAATGACTTTAAACATTTAAGCGGTGTAAGTGTAAACAATGCTAAACTTGAAATAAAAGGGACGAAAAGCTTTCAGCAAGGCCCATTCCTAGTCACCCATCAAGGTTTCAGCGGACCTGCGGTTCTAAAACTTTCTGCATGGAAAGCTTTTGAACTCAAAGATCTACAATATGAGTTTGTATTGGTAGTAAACTGGATTCCTGATATAGATGAGAACGAGATCAGCACAGAAATGATGGATTTTGGCAACTTGAATCCAAAGGCCAAGGTCATTAATTACAAAATCCCAGCTGTTCCAAAAAGATTATTTCAATTTTTATGCAAACGAGCTCAAATAGAAAACTATACCAATTGGTCAGAATTTGGGAAGAAGGGAATAAAGCGATTAATGGATCAATTGTATCGCTGTGAACTTTCAATTAAAGGGAAAAATACATTCAAAGAAGAATTTGTAACTGCAGGAGGAGTTGATTTGCAATCAATTGATTTAGAAAGGTTTGAAAGCAAGAAACATGCGGGTTTACATTTCGCTGGCGAAATATTAAATATAGATGCCGTTACAGGAGGTTTTAACTTTCAATCTGCATGGACCTCTGCTTATCTAATTTCTCAGACTTTTTAAAGATGAGAGGTACTAATACCAATTTGAAAAAGCGTTTTATTTGCGTTATGCCAAAAGCTCTTTTAGTTTTAGTTACAATCATGTTATGGAATGGCTCATTTGCCCAACATCCGGAATTGACTTTTGCAACTCCTGGAGAGTATGAGTTAAGTCAATTGACAGGTCTAGAACGGGCACATGCACTTTACGATATTTCTAAATATGAAGAGGCTAATGTTTTGTTTTTTGAAGAGCTTGACAAAGGTTCCTTTGGTGCTATTGATTTCTTAGCTTTTGCAAATAGTCTCATGGCACAATCCAAAACAGGACTGGCTAAAGAGTTTTATAATGAATACTTAAGGCTTACAGGTGAGGAATACGGATCTATAAGCGATATGGTTTCCTCTGTTTTCAGACAAGACACCACTAGCATGCCTTATAGCCAAATCCTAAGCGGATCTGAAATGGCATATGGTCTGAACTACTTTGATGGTAAAGTGTATGTATCCAAAAACGGAACCATAGTAGCGCACAATTACAACTGCGGTGAACTTGGAGCGGAGCGAGTAGTTCACAAGCCTGTCTCCTATTTTATCAATTCCTCTGCGTGTTCTTTTAATGACGGCTTTAGCGCAATTATATCTAGAACGGATGTAAAGAATAGAACATCAAGTTTCCGTTTACTTCACAGAGAAGAAGATGGAAACTTTAATGTAAACTCAATTAAGTTTTGCCAAGAAGGATTTGACTACTGCAATCCATACTTCGATGAAGCGAATGGCATACTTTATTTCTCCAGTAATCAACCTGGAGGTTATGGAGGATTTGATTTATACATGAGTTACTATATCAAAGGAAAATTTCAAACTCCTCTAAACCTTGGACCTCAAATCAATACAGCCAAACATGAATTGTCTCCTATTAAAATTAAGGATTGGCTATATTTTTCATCTAATGGTTACCCTAGTAAGGGTGGATTTGACATTTATAAATTTAAGAATGTAGATGAGTTTAACTACGTCATTTTCAATGAACGAAAATTCAATTCAAGAGAAGATGAATACAGCATGGCTCAAGTTCGCGCTGATGAATACATCATTAACAGATATTCAGATAGTCTAAGCTATTTATTGAGCATGAGTGCTCCTCAACCTCTTCACAACTATTCAGGCCTAGTAACCAACCAAGCCAATATTCCGCTTTCAGAGGCCTTTGTTTTAATTAGTACGGACAGGCAAGGTAAATATGTTAGATCAAAGAATGGGCTTATTGAATTTCAACTTCCAAGACAATCTGAGAAAGTAAGTATAACAGTGCATGCAAGCGGTTTTATAAGCAAAACATTGCAGGTAGCCCCGAATGAAAGCTGGATGGTGAAACTAGAAAGTGTAAAATCGGTTGGAATAGTTAAAGTGATTGACCAAAGGACATTAACAGACAGCTCAGAAGTGTCTTACACTGTAGATGTTGGAGATTCCGTGGTACAGGAAGAACCTGTGGAACAAGAAATGTTAGATGGGGTAAGCAAACCTAAACAAGGAGAATTCTATGTTATAATAAGTTCTGCTCGAGACTACAATAATGCATACAGAAGTTGGAGCAAGTGGAATGTAGACATTGCCAATTTGAAAATATACCAGTTCAGCGAAGATCTATATCGCATTGGTTTCAAGGCTGGCGATACTGAACTAGAAGCAATTCAAAGCTTAAGAGAAACATTGGAGTTTAAAAATGATGCATGGATTATTAGGCCAGGCACTTATTAGAACATTTTACTTTTCTGCCTATAATTGTTCAACCACATGAGTGATCAGTTAGACTTTTACGACGACTTACCAGCATTCTCCCAGTTTGAGGACCTCTGTGCTGATCGCCCTTTTACCACTGCACCAAGAGATTGGCACATTATCATAAGCACTGTGAGTCAAGCAGACCTAGCTATTAGCGAGGGCAGATATAAAGATGTAAATACTATTGGTGTTGCCACTATTGCGGCCATTAAGAACGGTTTTGATGGCAGGGACTTCCCTTATACCTTTAAGGGAGATGGGGCTTCAGCCATTGTCCCTCCTGATTGCATTGAAAGAACCAAAGATGAACTTTATGCTTTGCAAAATATCGCAAAATCAGAATTTGAGTTCGACTTGAAAATTTCGATTTTGCCTATGAAAGATGTGCTTGGTTCTTCTTGTGAAGTTCAAGTAGGAAAATTTGAACTAACTAATGGAAATTATATGACCATGTTTAAAGGTGGTGGCATTGCTAAAGCCCAAAAATTGGTAAATAATTCAGGTCAGTATGAACTAAAACCAAGGAAATCAACACATACAGATTTACATAAATTAAGCTGTAGATGGGAACCTATACAGAGTCGTAATGGGCAAATGTTATGTTTGCTAGTCCAAGCCAAAGACGAGGAAAATGCTAAGGTTTATAAGGAGTTTCTTGACGAGTTTAATCAAATTTTGCCCGAAGAAAAATCATCTAGACCTGTAAATCACCCAACCATGTCTTATAAGAGTCCAGCAAAGAATGTGGCAGATGAAACTCGCTATGGACAAAACAGCTGGTTTAAAATAAGTAGAGGATTCACGGTAGCATGGCAGACCATGTTGTTTTTGGTGCCCTGGTTTAGGAATTTCGTATTCCGCAAATATTTAAGCGACATGGATGTGAACACAGACTATCGCAAGTTTGACGATATGTTAAAAATGCTTGTTGATTGCACGGCCGAACAGGCTAATGATATTGAAAATCTCTGCCATAGGTTTTATAAAGAGAATAAAGTGTTTTTTGGTTTACACAGTTCAAAAAATGCTTTAATGACCTGCTTTGTAGAGGATTTATTCAAAGGAAAGCATATGCATTTCCTAGATGGTGACAATGGCGGCTATGCCATGGCTGCAATACCTATGAAAGCACAAATGGGCATGGCTGTTTAGCTATTTATTGAGCATTTCAGGAGTGAGCTTTAAAACCCACAACCCATTTCCATATGTACCAACATATAGCTGTTTGCTCTCATAATCAATTTCAAAATCTCTGATTGCCACATTGGGGATATCTCCATCTATATGAAACCAAGAATCCATATGATTGTTTCGGTAGTATAAGCCGTTTACAGTTGCTAGCAATATTCCACTGGAACCTTGAATATACTCAACCTTAAAAGTCTCAAGTGGTGGAAGTCCTTGTGAATAGTTCACCCAGCTTTGACCTCCATCTTCGCTTTTATAAACTTTGTGTACTTCCTTCTTGTCCATAATGCCCAAGCTAACAACCAGTTCTTTCGGATTATCAGGGTTACTGCTGATTGAAGTGATATAACGCCACTTTAAAATGCCCAGGTTTTTGGTAATATTCACCCAGCTTTGTCCTCCATCTGTTGATTTTAAGAATTTTTCGCCAAAATTGTCATTGTCCCAACTGGGCTGATCAAATGCAAAATACATAGTACTAGGCTCCTTTTGATTAATTTCAAATGCTTTGGCCTTATATCCTTTATTTGAAATGGATTGAGTTAAGTTGCTCCAAGAAGCACCATCAAAACACCATAAATGATCTCCTAGGTAAAACAGGCTGTCGTTGAGTCTTGGGTGTGCTATTAGTTTTGCCGTAAAAGGATGCATTCTACTTCCAGGCCCCATCATCCTTATAGGTTTTTGAGTTTCTGAGTTCAACACTCTCATCATTCCACCCAATACCGTATACGTTCTATTCCCAACTTCAAGTGCATCACCCCCATCTCCATAGAGATGACCTAAGTTCATAAAACTTCCGTCTGAGTAGGTGAAATATCCTAAATCCTGACAACCTACCATAACTCCTTCTTTAGTCAGCCCAATACCATAAATCATCATAGCTGTTAATCCTTTGCCATTTATGTCTTGCCAAGATCTTCCTCCATCAGAAGTCTTAGACACACCTCCATCTGTTCCCATATAGAAAGTTAAGCTATCTATTAGCACCAAAGACCTTACGTCATCATGAACAAATTGAGGAGTCTTATAAGTTGGAAAGCTCATTTGTTCAAAGTCTTTGCCTCCATTCCTGCTTATATAGGACTTAACAGCTCCTATCACTATAACATTCGAGTTTCCAGGAGCAATTGCTATTTCAGCATGATGTATATCTAACCTTCTGATTCTTCGATGTTTGTAAATCTGATTCCATGTACTCCCTCCATCCCAGCTTTCGTCCACAACGGCATATCCCGCATAAGTATAACATGCTAAGAAATGGTCTTTAATATTAGGGTCTTCACAAATAGCGATACGTTGTACCGTCTTGTTCTTACCTATTAACTCTTTGGAGAAACTGAGTCTGTCTGTAATATTCAACCAACTAATTCCGGCATCCTGTGAAATCAATAGTTGTCCTCCTGCTGCAAGGCATTTCTTTGATTTTTGCGCTATTAATATTTGCCTAAAATTCAATGCGTCTTGGTGAAAGACCACATCCCAGCTCAATCCTTTATCATCAGTGCGATATATTTTACTTTGGCTTGCTGCCAATAAACATTTCTTGCTTATACGTTTGAGAGCCCATATTACTTCTTTGTTAGAAGGATCAAACTTTAAACCTGTACTGTCCCAACCCTTTGAGGAGTACTTCAATACCCCAATACCTAAATCTTCTTCATAATGGGTTAGACCTGTAGCTGCAAATACACCGTGCTTATCTACAATGAGGTCTAACACCCCATATTCCATCCCAGGCATGCGCAGATGCTCCCAATGGGCTCCTCCATCTGTACTGTGAAACAATCCTGATGTGATAGTTCCAGCGTATAATTCTTCTCCGTCTTTAGAGACATGTAGACTCTCAATCCAACCCATTCCAGTGGGGCTCATGTATGCACTATCTACAGAGCTTGGAGGTGTTACAAATGGACCTAAATGCGTCCAATCATAAGTTTGACCAAGAGCCACAGCCAGATTAAAACCGACTGCAATGCATGCAATTAATCGTTTATATAACATTCTTTAGTATTGAGATTAATCCAATGGCTATAAAAAACAACCCAACTATTTTGTTCAATCTTGCGTTTATCTTTTGACTTATCTTTTCTTTAAACCTAGCTGCTAAATAGATATAAATACACAAAATTATAAGCGCTCCAAAGGCTGCGCCTAAAGCAAATGTAATTTTGGGTGAAATAAGGCTTGTTGCTTCAAAGTCTATCAGTTTTTCCTTTTTACCCAAATTTAATGACCCAGATTCTATAAGTATGAGAATTCCAGACCAAAAGAAAATCAATTGTGGATTTAGGCTAGCAAGAAACAATCCTTTACCAAAGTATCCCCTTTTAGCAGACTTTCCGTTTTCAATGTGTAAGTCCATTGATTTGGGTTTTCTGAACATATAAAACAAACCCAGTAAGATCAATACTAATCCAATCACCATTCCTATGGTTTGTTTGTGTTCCTCCATCTCTCCTACATAAGCTGCGCCGTATATGGCCAATAAGGTATAGGGGATTTCAGGAATTACGCCTCCTAATGCCAGCATGAATGCATGCTTATTGTCTCTAGTAAGTGCACTTTCAATTACAGCCACATTCACCAAGCCCAACTGAAGTGAGCCCCAAAAGCTAATTAGTGTAGCTGTGATAAAAGCGATGAGTGCATCCAAGCGCTCAAAAATTGTTTAAAAAATCCCAGATAACAAACGATAAATAAAAGAAAAGTTGGCTAAGCTTGCCACATCATATGGAAAGTCCAGTATTAGAAGGAAAAATAGTCAATATCTTGGCCCTACAAGAGGGGGTTAGTTCAAGAGGACCGTGGAGAAAACAAGAGTTTATCTTAGAAACTAATGATCAATATCCTAAAAAGGTGTGCATTTGCTGTTGGAATGAGAAAATTGATGAGCTCAAGCAATATCAGATTCACGATAGTTTAAAAGTGGCCATCAATATAGAGTCAAGGGAATTCAACAATAGATGGTATACAGACATCAAAGCGTGGCGAATGGAGCCATTGCAGTCTTCAAACCAAGCTCCAGAAAATCCGCCAGCCTCACAAGATGTGATTGGAGTAAGTTTTAGTAGTGAAGATGAAGAACTTCCATTCTAAAACAGATTAAAAAAATACTTCTCATATCGGATAGTCATTTTTACACTGATCAACAATTATTAGACAGAGCCATGCAAGCCGATGAATTGTGGCATGCTGGGGATTGGGGAGATTTAACACTCAGTGAGCAGCTGACTGAAAAAGTTAAGATTCGTGGTGTTTATGGCAATATCGATAGTCATATCATAAGAAAATGCTATCCAAAAGAGTTGTTTTTTGAAGTGGAAGGTCTCAAGGTATACATGACTCATATTGGTGGATACCCCGGGCGTTACCATAAGGAAATAAAACAGAAGCTTGAGAAGCTCAAACCCGATTTGTATATATGTGGTCACTCTCATATACTTAAAATTGTAAGAGACAAAAAGCTAAATCTAATGCATTTCAATCCTGGAGCTATTGGCAATAAAGGTTTCCATAAAAAGAGGACATGCATAGATTTTATAATTGATAATGGAACGATTTCTGATGTTAAAGTACTGGAATATGAAAAGAATTATAACTAAGAGCCTCCCCCTATGCTTCTTTTTAGTACTGGCGGCTTGTGCTCAGCATAAAACAGTAAATGGACAATCGAAGGTGCCTGTCAAGGCTCAAAAGTTGTTTACAGAGGCCTATAATGCTTTTCAGTACGGGGAATACTCCAAAGCAGAAGAATTGTTCTTACAAGCCCTTAAAAAGGCGCCTAATTACGTAGATGCATATGACGCACTGGGAAAAACATATCAAGTACAGAGGAAATTCAGAAAAGCTATTTCTTCCTATCGCAGTGTATTGAGCCTCGACCCTTCTCACCTTTTTGCCAAGTATGAACTTGGGAACATATACTTTGAGTTATCAGATTTGGATTCCAGTAAATACTTCTACAACTATTTCATTACCGAAGCCGGCAGTGATGATAGACTTACTGACCACGCTCGTACTAGACTAGACAATATTGCTTTCATAAACTATTCTATGGAGCACCCTTACAACATACAGGCAGTAAATCTAGGTTCCAAAGTAAACAGCAATAGAGAAGAATACTCTCCAGCACTAACAATAGATGGTAAAACACTCTACTTCACCTGGCGCGATGGATCTTTGGATTACAATCGACAAAATGAAGATATCTATTATTCAGATTTAACTGAGTCAGGATGGGCAGAAGCCAAAGCATTGGGACCTCCTATAAACACAATTGAGAATGAGGGAGCCTTCAGTGTTAGTGCAGATGGAAGATATATATTCTTTACGGCTTGTAATCGTTCAGGTGGTGTAGGTCAATGCGACATTTGGCTTACCATGAATGAAGGCACGGCTTGGTCTGACCCGCTTAACTTGGGAAAACCCATTAATTCCAGATCTTGGGAATCTCAGCCTTCGATTTCATCAGATGGCAAGTATTTATACTTTACGAGTAATAGAGCTGGTGGATATGGAGGTACTGATCTATATGTCTCTACTTTTACCGATTCAGGCTGGTCTAGTCCTCAAAACCTTGGACCAAATATTAATACTAGCAAGGACGAGCAATTTCCTTTCATACATTCAGATGGAACAACCTTATACTTTGGCTCCGATGGGCAGTTGGGGATGGGTGGTTTCGATATTTTCGTTACTCACCTGAAACCGGATGGAAGCTGGGCAAAACCAAAGAATTTGGGATATCCTATCAATAGTAAAGGCGATGATTGGAATCTCATTGTAAGTAGAAATGGAGTGAAAGCCTTTTTCAGCACAGACAGGTATGAACAAGGATTTGGCGGAATGGATATTTACAGTTTTGATCTTCCCAAAGAGTTTCAAGCCCAAAAAGTTAATTACTTAAAAGGGATAGTGATAGATTCAGAAACAAAACACAGAATTGGTGCGACTGTTGAGCTTATTCCATTGAGCGGAGAACGTAGCACCAACACCTTTGCACCAGAAAAGACAGGTGAGTTTTTAGTGGCCTTACGTGGAAACCTTAGATATGCTCTGAACGTAGAAAAACCTGGTTATCTCTTCTATTCGGATTATTTCGATATGCCTGAAAACAATGGGTCAGAGCCTTTTGTAATCAATATCCCTCTTCAAAAAATCAAAGTGGGCTCTGGTATAGTATTACACAACGTCTTTTTTGATACTGATAAGGCCATATTAAAAGAGGAAAGCAGTGTTGAACTTGAAAAATTGGTTCTTTTCCTTTCTAAGAACAAAAGCATAAAGATTGAAATTAGTGGTCATACAGATAATACAGGTAGCCAAAGTAGAAATGCCATCTTGTCTCAAGAAAGGGCTGATGCAGTAAAAGCTTATCTCGTTTCAAAAGGAATAAGCCCTGAGCGACTTATAGCTAAGGGTTATGGTGCTACTAGGCCTATTGCTGATAATTCAACAGAAAAAGGTCGGGCTGAAAACAGGAGAACCGAGTTTAAAGTTCTTTAATCAAGATTGATTAGAAAGAATATAGTCTTCCACTACCATTGGGAAGAATTTATGTTCTAATCTCTGAATTTTAGGCAATAGAGTTTCAATGCTCTCATCTTTTTCAATACCCGTGGTAAACTGAGCTAAAATTCGTCCTTTGTCAAATTCGTTGTTCACCAGATGAATGCTAATACCTGTCTGCTTTTCATGGGCTTCTAAGACTGCATTATGCACGTGATGACCGTACATTCCTTTACCTCCATATTTAGGTAAAAGTGACGGGTGCACATTAATAATGCGGTTAGAGAAATTTTGTACTATATCAGTAGACACAAGTTTTAGGTAGCCCGCTAGTATGATATAGTCAACTCCTTTATCCTTTAGCTCATTGAGATACTCACCATTTTTCATTTTGCTCATGGGAACCAATGCAATAGGACAAGACAAACGCTCTGCTCTCTCTATCACCTTAGCACTTGGATTATTGGTCATAAAACCACTTACTTCAATTTCAGGATGATTCTTAAAATATTCAAAAAGTTCTTCGGCATTTGAACCGGAACCCGATGCCCAGATTTCAATTTTAGTCATTGATTTTCAAGGAATGTAATATGATTTCCACTTCTCTCAAAGCGCGAGCTTTTTCTTTATTAGGCCCATAAATGAAACCGTCTGCAACAACAACTCTTTGTCTTTTCTTGTCGTATATACTGTAAGAAACAAATGGACCACCCATCCAGTCTCCTTCCACTTTCCACCACCCTCTGGTGTGAACTGCATATTGCTCATTGAAGTTCATTTCCTCTGTATAGGGTTCCATAGTCATATCCACTTTCATATAGCTTCCTTCTACCTCTCCTGGAATATGTTCTTCGGTGATTTTGTCTCTATCAGCAACTATACCTTGCATGGAAAACTGATCCTGAGAAGTATAAGGTAAATCATAAATTATGAGGTCATAATTATATTTACTTGATTCTTTCCTCAACCAGCAAAAGTTGTTCGTTTCTTTAGCTACTCTGTATGAATCTGGCTTTCTAACTGAATAATTCTTTAATCTTAATTGTTCTTGATAAAAGGAATCTTTGCTTACGCTCAAGTTCAATACCATATGCTGCGCGGTTTGCAGTTCATGGTTGTTGGCCAATTCAATCAGGTCAGATTTCCTCGAATTCATTTTATCAAGCATTTCTTCCTGGGTTTCAGCCGTTACATAAAAAACGTTTTGATATTTAGACCACACATTCTCCTTATTGAATCCCAGAACTTCTGTCTTTGGCAATAACTCTTCAATTTTAGACCTGTTGCTCTCACCATAGGTATGTATCATCTTATCCAGGTTTTTTTGGTTCAATAACACAAATACATTGTGATGTAATTTGAAATAACCTTTGAGAAAGGTTTGGTCTGTGAAAAGGAGTTTGAACTTATTTTCAGACGGATTTGGTAATCCCTCTAACTTCTGGCCGAATATTTCTTGAATTTCTTCTTTGAACGCCTCAGTAGATCTAGATTTATCATAGATGATAACAATCTCGGCTAACTCGCCTGTGGCACTGGGTTTAAGTTCCTTTTTTTTCTTCTTTCCTTCATCTGCACAACTTAGCAACAGTAAAAAACAAAGAAGATATAAGGGCACTCTTACTAGTTTCAACTTCTATAGATTTTGAGTTTTTGATTAGGGTGTATAACGCTCCCTCTAAGGTTGTTCCAACGTTTTAGTTGTGTTACAGAACAGCGATGCTTTCTAGCAATTACACCCAAAGACTCTCCCCTTCTCACTTTGTGATAAATGAATTTAGGAGTAGCTGCAGCTAATTCTTTTTTAGCTAAATCCAGCTCTTTAGAGCACGCTTGTATCTCAGATTCCCAGCTGTAAAACTGGTCAACCATATCCACTGGAATATTCAACCAATAACCATTGCTACTTCTAGGAATAACTTGCTCTTTTAATTCTGGGTTATAGGCCATCAATTCTTCTTTAGAGATTCCCAGCATTTCAGATATAATCTGGAATGACATCTCTCCTTGGCAATGCACTGGGTGATACGGCCCTTTGATATCTACTGGTGGTACTGGTGTAATCCCATATACTTGATAGAAATTCATGATATAAGCCATAGCTATAAACTTAGGCACATAATTCTGAGTTTCACGCGGTAGGAAATGATACATACCCCAAAAATCCTTCCTTCCTGATCTTCGAATGGCCTTTCTCACATTTCCCGGGCCACAGTTGTATGATGCTATAGCTACGTACCAGTCTCCAAACATCTTATACATAGATTTCAGATAGGTAGCAGCAGCTTCAGTGCTCTTTTCAATGGATCTTCTTTCATCCATTATATAATTCTGGTTAAGGTCAAAAATACGACCTGTTGCAGGCATAAACTGCCAAAGTCCTACGGCTCCAGATCTTGACGTTGCATAAGGATTTAATGCCGACTCAATAACCGAAAGGTACCTAAGTTCCAAAGGCATATCATGCTTGTCAAGGATTTCTTCATATATAGGGAAATAGTAACTAGAACTAGTGATAACCTCTTTTAGTCTCTTTTGCCATCTAGTTCCGAAATAATCAATCTGTTTCTTCACATAAGGATTGTAGTCCATTGGAATAACGAATTCCATGGTACTCATATGGTAATTGAACAATCTTTCGTCAACAGGAATGGTGTTTGTTTCAAAGGTGACAAGATCATAGGAATAGTTTACTTCTGTATTCTCTAGAGGTGCTATTGCACTTTTGGTATTGGCTATAGAGTCAATATTAGTGGCAAATGAAATCGTTGCCACACACATGGTTATTATAAAAGAAGTAAATAGTCTCATATCTTCAACAAAACAAAGTTATAGATTATAAAAGCGTTAAGCCATTTTTACACAAACAATTTTAATGTGCACTTTAGTATATAAACTAGCAAAAGATTAACTTGCAGTGCAACTTTATCTATGAGTCAGCTTTCTAACCCTTCTTTTGAGGAATTGGCAAAACAAGCGTCTTTGTTACCTCAAGAAAAGCTTCTAGCCAAAAAGAAGAATCAAAACAGTCTCAGTATTGGCATACCCAAAGAGTCTAGTTTTCAAGAACATAGAATACCATTAAGTCCAATGGCTGTTCAAATGCTTGTTCAAAACGGTCAATCAATCAAGCTGGAAACCGGAAGTGGTGAAAAAGCAAATTTCAGTGATTATGACTACAGTAGCGCAGGTGCCGAGATAGTTTACGACATTAAAGAAATTTATGACTGTGATTTTATATTGAAAGTTGCACCTCCTACAGATGAAGAAATCAAGTTATTAAAACCCAAACAGGTTCTTATAAGTGCAATTCAGCTAGTAAAGTCCAAAGATGATCTTATTAAAAGGCTGATTTCCAAGGGTGTAACTGCAATCGGATATGAGTTTCTGAGAAATGACGAAGGCGTACTACCTGTGATTCGGAGTATGAGTGAGATTGCGGGAAGAGCGAGTGTCTTAATAGCATCTGAGTATTTAAGTAACTACAATTCTGGTAAAGGAGAACTTTTCGGAGGTATTCCCGGAATACAACCAACCCAAGTAGTGATTATTGGTGCAGGTGCGGTTGGGGAGTATGCTGTAAGAGCTGCATTAGGTTTAGGTGCATCAGTAAAGGTATTTGATGACTCCATAACCAGATTGAGAAGATTGGAACACAGCTTAGGCATGAGAATACATTCTTCTACTATTATTCCTTCCATATTGGCTAGTGCGCTAAAAGATTGCGATCTCGCTATAGGAGCTCTGAGAAGTCCAATAGGTCTGAGTCCTTGTGTGGTGAGTGAGAATATGGTGCAAAAAATGCGTCCAAAATCTATGATTATTGATATTAGCATTGATCAAGGTGGTGTATTTGAGACCTCAGAGCCAACTAATCATAAAATGCCTGTTTTTGAGAAACACGGAGTCTTACACTATTGTGTTCCCAATATACCGTCAAGATTTGCCAGGACAGCGAGTTATGCTTTAAGCAACGTCTTTACACCTCTTTTACAACAAATTGCAGATGAAGGAGGAATTGATAGCTGCTTAACACAACACAGTGGCCTTAGATTAGGCACCTATATCTATAAAGGGAAATTAACCAACCCTATGCTGGGTGAACGTTACGGTATTGCAGCAAAAGAAATAGAGTTTCTATTGGCCGGACTCTAGTTTTCCGAACAGAAATTTTCAATCGCCTCGTAAGATCTTGGATACTTGAAGTTTTTTGCTTTCTCAAAGTCTGAGCAAGCCTCAGTTATGGCAAATACATTTTCATGAATTACTTTGGTATTCTGTCTATTCTTTTTGTTGCTATTCACTTCGTCCATTTGTTGAAGTGTGGCCATACCTCTATAATAATAGGCTTCGCCACTCATTGGGTTTAGTCTAGCAGCCAAAGTAAAATCAGACTTAGCAATTTCTGTATTTCTCAAATTTGTATAGCAAACCCCTCTATTGATAAGAGCAGTGTAGTAACTTGGTTTAAGTTGAATAGCTATATCAAAATCATTTAATGCATCCTGGAATTTCCCCATACCCATTAACGCTGTACCTCTACTGCAATAAGCTTTAGCATCTGAAGGTTTTAGTCTAATTGCCATGGTGAAATCATCAACGGCGCCATTGTAATTTTGCATTGCACTGCGCAGTAATCCACGATTCATGTAGAACTTCTTATCGTCTGGTTTATAAAAAATTGCCTTATCGTATGCTACAAGCGCTTCTGAATACTTAATAATGTCTTTTAATACATTTCCCTTATTGTAGTATGCCTCGGCATAAGATTCTTTTAGTCTGATGGCGTTGTTGTAATCCTGAAGCGCAAGCTGATACTGTTGCATGCGGTAGTAGCAGACACCCCTATTGTTGAATAGTATAGCTGAAGTACTGTCTATTGCAATTGCCCTAGAATACTCTTCAATTGCAGCAGGATAATTTTTGTTCTTGTACTCCACTACTGCACGGCGATAAAAATCACCGGCTGACTGAGCAAATGTGCTAACAGTCAAACATATACATAGAAATGTAGTAGTAAGAAATTTCATAACTTTCGGTTAATAAGCTCCCAAATATAGACAATTTTTTCCATTTTCTGGAAATATTTCATTGTTTTTACCATCTAACCTGCTCAAAAATATGCTTTTGGAGGCATAAAACCATGTAACTAAAGTTGCTTTAGCGCTTCTTTGAGCCCTTTTTAGGAGGCTGTGCTCCTTTTTGTTTGGCCATGTCTTCCAATCTCTTTTGGAGCTTGGATTTCTTAACAGTAACCTTCTTTTTCTTGTTCTCTTGAATCTTCTTATGGAGTTTATCTTCATCAATAAAGAAGTTTCTAATCACTAAGTTCTGAACAATAGTGATAGACGTAGATAACAGATAATAGAAACTTAATGCTGCAGAATAATTGTTAAAGAAGCCAAGGAACATGATTGGCATCAAATACATGATGTATTTCATTGGTCCTTGAAGACCTGCTGTACTTTGGCTATTCATGAATGTATATACCAATGTTACTACGGTCATCAACAAGGTAAACAAACTCACGTGATCGCCGTAAAATGGAATTTCGAAACCTCCAGGGAAATCCCAAATACTATCATAGGTTGACAAGTCAGTTGCCCACCACAGCTTTTCCTGCCTCAATTCAATGGAAGAAGGGAAGAACCGGAACATGGCAAAGAGAATCGGAAGTTGTATCAATTGCGGCAAGCAGCCACCCAATGGACTTACACCTGCTTGCTTATACAACTTCATTTGTTCCTGTTGCATTTTCTGCATGTCATCTCCTACCCTTTCCTTTATTTCATCTAATTCAGGTTTGAGTATTCTCATCTTAGCAGATGACTGGTAAACCTTAAACATTGGAATTGCCAGCAAAAGCTTAATAAGGAGAGTGAGACAGAGAATGATAATTCCGTAATTATCGAAGTATTGTTCGAGCCAGTTGAATACAGGAATCACTAATCCTTTGTTTACCCAACCAAATATCCCCCAGCCTAATGGTATAATTTTTTGAGCTCCAACATCTAATTTCTTAAGTGTCTGGTAATGATTTGGGCCAAAATAGATTTGCCAGCTGTGTATTTCATCGTCTGAACCCTCAAAGGCTATATATACATCAGCTTTAAGATCTTCTACATAAGTCGCATCTTCATCCTGGATGCTTTCAATTCTAATTCCATCTTCAGAAAATCCGTCGTTATTGATTAACATAACGTTAAAGAACTTCTGCTTGAATGAAATCCATTGAAGATCTCGTTTCAACTTCTCGTCGTCAGAGTCTGTTTCTTTTAGATGATCTACATCAGAATCGCTGTTGTACTTATAGTATACAGTTGTATTGTTTCTTTCCTCATCAATCAGCATTTCTTGTTGCTGAATCTGAGTAGACCACTTTAATTCTATATACCTGTTCTTAGGAGAAATAAGATTTGCGAATCCCTTGAAATTCACTTGGTAGTCTACAGCGTAAGAACCATCTGTGAGTTTATAGGATTGAACTACTTTTCTACCCCCTCCTAAATCAGCTTCAAGTTTAATTTGATGTTCAGAGCCTTCACTACTTTGGCTAATCACCTCAAAGTCCAACCCTTGGGTTTTCAGCACTTCGCCGCTTGCGAGCGGTATTAGGTAATCAAATTCGTTTTGTCCTTCCTCAAAAAGAATTAAAGCTGAAGAATCATACCTCTTGAATTCTTTGAGCTCAACTTGTTGGGGAATCCCTCCTAAATTGGCCAAATCCATAGCTATTAAATTATTCTCAAGTCTGTAAACTTTGGTCTCCACTTTAGGAGTTGAGTCTAAAACTAAAACCTCTGTTGATACGGTGTCTACTGGAATTGGTTCTTCAACTACTGCGCTATCTGCTAGAGCCTCTTGTTGCTCTATGTCTTCTAGCGTTTGCTTGTTGAAATAAAAATATGCTAAGAAAAGCCCTAAAATGAGCACATAGCCTATAGTCGTCTTTCTATCCATTCTAATTTAAAATGGGTGCAAATGTAGGCCGTTCTGTGACTTAAGAAAAGAAGTACGACAGAAGCAAGGATATCAGCGTCAGATTCTTTGTTTGACCCATGGTTTTCACCTTCTTAGGGTTAGTCCTTTTAACTGAAGACCATATTTGATCTATTAATAAATTTGCGCTACTCATATTCCCGAAGTCAGAATCTAGATGATTCATCCTTTCCTCAAAATTGGAGTAGCTATAGTCCTGTTCCATGAGTTGCATGGCTGATTTCTGCATTTCTTCCCAACTACTAGAGATTACACATTCATCTTCTATACCGGTTCCCTGAACCATCAATGGATTTACCAAAGCGAATTTACCTTGGTATAGTGCATTTAATAATTTGAGTTTGATACCTGTAGCTTGATTGGTATGCAGAACATTGATATGCGCTTTCTGAATCAACTTGTGAATCTGTTCGGTGCTAATGTTAGATCTCAACTCAATATGCTCATATCTATCAACCAACTTAACCAAGTCCTTTGGTGGATTATTACCAGCAATCACACATGGTACTTCAATTTGAGAAAACAAATGATTTACAAGCTGAATGGCAGCTTCATAGTTTTCTGCAACTCCAAGATTACCGTGATAAAGTAGAAAATCACCTTTTTGACCTGGGTATTTATGAACTTGATTGGAGTGAAATGCAGGAAGATACATCACATTATCAAATTTCTTTTTTAAGTACTGCTCATCATTTAGGCTTATAGCAGCAATCAATTGAGCATGTTTCAACACATTCTGGTACTTTTTAAGCTTGTCTGCTTCTAACCTAAAGAAGTATTTCTTGAAATACCTGCTTTCCACCAGTTCAAGTTGTCTGTAGTAGTGGTGTTCAATATTGTGAGTTCGTACTATTTTGTATCTATGACTTAATGTTGGATGATTTAGATAAAAGGTGCAATGCAGACCTTCGAACAAAATGGGATGATCATCTTTCGTGAGGTTTTCCAAAAGCTCTGAGGAGTTCCTTGAGTTCACGATATATGGCAGTTTGCCATAAAATGGATTCTTGAAAGTTTTTCTTGAATAGTAATTTACAGAATCACAAAGTGAATGCAGCTTTCTAGATTTCTTGCGGCCATATTGATAGCAATGCAATTTTACCTTAACTCCTAAGCTCGCGAGTGCCTTAATACGATAGTATATATCTATAACGCCCCCATAACTCGCTGGGTACGGTATATCGAAAGCCACAATATGTAAATATTTATCTGAGCTGGGCATAAGCAGCAATCAGCTTTTTCTCCTCCTCTATCCAATTCAACTCCTGCTTGGCAATATTGCAGTTTTTTTTCAAGAAAGCGTAGCGCTGTTCATCATTTAACAATAATAAGACTGCCTGAATAATGTCATCTCTGTTGTGATCAACCATAATGCTGCATTCATATTGCTTGTTAAGAGCTACATATTCAGGATACGCATTAGTGATAGCTGGAAGGTCTTCGTGTATGTAATCAAAGAACTTATTATTCAAGGAATGGTAGTAACTAAAGCCTAAGTTTTCAGAGACATTATAACCGATATATGCCTGTTGAGTTAACACTTTAAGATTATTGGGAGACTGCATACCTACAAAGTGAATGCGATCTTGCAGATTCAAATTTCTAGTAGTTTCTTTCAACTCCTTTTCAATATCACCTCTGCCAGCAATAACCAAATCAAGGGGAATATCCTTCATTGAATCAATGAGCAATTCTAGACCACGACCCTTGTTTAAGGCTCCTTGATAAAGTATATATCTATCATAACCCACTTTGAAAAAATCACTTGACGAAACAGTTCCTGGATTTGGGACATTTCGAATAACTTCAAACGGTTTGCCATATTCATCGGTAAATCTGTCTGCAATTCCTTGGCTTACGGTAATATTTAAATCTGCCTTAGGCACTACGAACCTCTCTATCGTCTTCCAGATTTTCTGCTTGTTGGTTTTACCTATTAGTTCAGGCACTTCTGTGAAATATTCATGGGCATCATATACCAATTTCTTGCCTTTAATTCTAGACGATAAAAATCCAGCTCCAAGCGTATCCAAATCAACAGTGTGCACCACATCCCATTTGCTAAATAAAAGCCTAAGGAATAAGCGTAAGTTGTATGCCAAGTAAAACATGGGACCTCCTTTGAGTATAAACCTCAATCTTTTCTGCCGGTAATTTCTTTGCTCAACGGGAGTTTCGCTTAATCTCCTACCTATTAATGTGACTTCATGACCTGCTGCTGCTAATGATTCGCAAGTCCTAATCATGCGCTGATCATTGATTACATCGTTGATAACGGTTGCTATGATTTTGAGCTTTCTTTCCAAATGAGAGTTTCTTCTTCTAATTCTACGTATTCGTGATCAACCAACCATTTCACTGCATTGAGTATTTGCTTTTGGTTGAATTCCCCAAGTTTAAGCACTAGTGCATCAAGCTCAATTCCACCCTCGCTATATTGTTGAATTCTCTTCAACATTTTCTTAAAAGCCGCTACAGAAGAACTAGATCTATGGGCAGCTCTACAAATATCGCATCGCCCACAATCTTCTTTACTATTTTCACTAAAATAACTCAATAAGAATTGCTCCCTACACTGTATAGTGTTGGCTAGATAAGCTTTCATAAATTCCGTGC
Source organism: Bacteroidia bacterium (assembly GCA_049115575.1). Taxonomy (GTDB): domain Bacteria; phylum Bacteroidota; class Bacteroidia; order NS11-12g; family UBA9320; genus JAHEKB01. Next base: position 610,634 of record JAGDZU010000001.1, read on the forward strand.
GTTGATCGTCTCTCTCTCTCAATAAATGATAATGTGCTTTATCTATACTAATCTGGCTCGGTCTAGCTACCAAGTAGGTTATAAAACTTCCACTTTTTTGAGGCAAATACTGCAGTACTTTTTCTTGCTCTAGATGTTGTAGTTGCTCCACCACAGTTGGCACAGACCATCTGAGTTGAGAAGCTATAAATCTGATGTCTATTTTGCCAAAGTGTTCAAAGAGTCCTCCATACTGCCTAAGTAACACTTTAATTAAGTTGTCTTCTTTGGGGTGTTTTACTTGATAAGCGTAGAGTTGAGTTTGATCCAGCTCAAATTTCACTCTGGACTCCTGAAATAAGTATTCATTGAACTTGAGCAGGCCTTGAGCATTTAGTATTCGCAATCCCAGTATCAATTCAGAAATCTTGAATTTGAAATGATCACAGAAATCAATAACATCTAGTGGGTATGTTGCTCCTTTGCCTGAACTAAAGGCCAGCTGATGGTGATTGTATAAAGCGTTAAGCATTTGTTCTAATCTATCGCTTGAAGGATAAGTCATCCATTTATCCAATGGTTCATTCAGCTTTAACAGTATACAATAAGCCGCTAGTCCATCCCTACCAGCTCTGCCCGCTTCCTGATAGTAAGCTTCAGGGCTAAAAGGAGTATCGTGATGAATTACAATCCTCACATCCGGTTTATCTATGCCCATGCCAAAAGCATTGGTGCAACAGATAACGCGCACTTTATTATCTATCCAATCTTGTTGTAAGCTTTTCCTATGTTCCGCTTCTAAACCTGCATGGTAGTAATCAGCACTGATTTTCTCAGTTTGTAGGTGCTGTGCCATTACTTCACATTTCTTTCGAGTTGCACAATAGACTAGAGCTGGTCCTTTCAGTTGCTTAAGCAAGCCGCTTATATTATTGAGTCTATTCTTTGCAGGCAAGACCAAATAACTAAGATTAGGTCTCTTGAAAGATGCTTGAAAATGTGCTGCTTTTTTAGAAAATCCAAGTTGCTGTTGTATATCTTTTACAACCGCAGGAGTAGCAGTTGCAGTGAGTGCTAAAAAGCTAACCTCAGGTTTAATAGATCTTAAATCCCCTATTCGCAAATACTCAGGTCTGAAATTGTGCCCCCATTCAGAGATACAATGTGCTTCATCCACCACAAAAAAGCTCACTTTGATTTCAGCTAAATAATCTTGAAACAATCTAGTTGCAGCTCTTTCAGGACTTAGATATACCAATTTATGCTTGCCGTTTTGTGCGTTTTGAAGTTCCGTTTCAATTTCGGATTTATTCATTCCAGAATGCAAAGCCACTGCGCTGATATTTCTTTTTTTAAGCTGCTGTACCTGATCCTCCATTAAAGCTATCAGGGGAGAAAAAACAAAGCATACACCCTCTTTGGCTAAAGCGGGAATTTGAAAACACAAAGACTTACCTCCACCTGTAGGTAACAAGGCCAAGCAATCTTCACCTTGTATTACAGTTAGAATAATATCTCGCTGTAAGGGTCTGAAATTGTCATAACCCCAATGTGTTTTTAGTAAGCCTTCTAACATCCTTGCTTAAGGACGCAAAATAGTAAATATGCGAGGGTTTTATCGCAAGAGATGAAGAACTCCCTTGAATTGTCTGTTGAGCATGTCTTCAGTTGTTATAACCGTAATATCATAGAGATATACTCCTTGTTGCACAGGTGATCCCATATAGGTTCCATCCCATCCTTCATTTACATCAGTTGTTTGGAACATCAACTCACCCCAACGGTTATATATACGAAGTTCATAGTTTTGATAATTTACCAAGACTGGTTTAAATACCTCGTTGTTACCATCTCCGTTTGGCGTAAAAGCATTTGGAATATGATAGTTGCTAATACAATCTGGCTTAATCTCAAAATCGTCTGTTGTGGTACACATATCACTGTTGGTCACATGTACCCTATAGACTCCTTGTTTAGTAGCATAAATGCTTTGACTATTCTCACCATTTGGTTCCCATAAATAAGTCATCCCCGGATTACCTGCATCAAGTAAAACCTCAAAATCACCACAAAGAATAGTGTCAAGACCAAGATCTACTATAGGGTATGGAGATATTCTTACAAAGACACTATCCGAGACAGTTGCACATCTGTTTGAAATCTGCACCCAATGATTGCCATCCGTTGAAACTTGGTAAGAAGGATTCGTGCTCAAATCCGACCATAAATATGATTCGTCGTTGTCACTTTGACCTACATCCAATTGAAAAGGAGTTACAGACCCACAAAAAACTCGGTCAGCACCTAAATTCACAGTTGGAGAATAATATATACCCAAATCAACACTGTCTGAAGAAGTGCCACAATATCCGTTCAACGTAACTTTAAATGGGCCGCTTTTATCTGCTGTAATGCTGGGACTAGTAGCTCCAGTATTCCATAAATAGCTTACGTCTACTTGCCCAGTATTAGCATCTAGCAACATGTTCACCGCATCGCAGAAGATGCTATCTTTAACGTCTCCAATAGATGGATTTATAATATTAGCCACCGGTGTGAATCGCTGTATAAAATCTATACTGTCTCGTACTGTACCACATTTGTTGCTTATCTCTAACCAATATGTTCCTGGAAGACTTATCGTTCTGCTGTTTGAAGCACTATTGTTATCCCATAAGTATGACTCGGCATTATTAGCTAAGCCGTCTATTAATGTATAATTGATGGTATCGCAATAAGTAGAATCCAACCCTAGATTCACAGAAGGGGTGTATAGTATGCTGAGGTTTATACTATCCTCGGTACTTGCACATTTGTTAGTGGCTTGTAAAGCATATAGGCCTGTTTGTGTAATATTTATGCTATCAGAAGTGCTTATGACCACCGAATTATTAATATCTAACCATTGATAATTCTCTTCATTCAATGTATTCTGACCAGTATATAGCCAAAGATCAACATTATCGCAAAAAGTGGAATCAGCTGGAAGGATTACTACAGGTGTAGTTATCATTTCAATGAGCATATCAGCAGAATCAATTCCACAGAAGTTTTCAGCAAAAAGTTGATAGTACCCTGTTGAGTTTACATCTTTCCAATTCACGCTATCTCCTGTATTCCACTTATATATTTCACTATTGTTTATATAACCACCACTCAACTGAATATTAACACTGTCGCAGAAGACAGAATCAATAGGCAATTCGACATCAGGCGTCTTGAGCAAGGTCATTAAAGAGGTGTCCGTTTTAGTACCACAATGGGGTGTTTCAATCTGCACCCAATACTTATCAGGGCTGTTCACTACAACTCCTTGAGTGGTATCGCCTGTGTTCCATAGGTATTTAGCCAGCATCGAGTCGTTTCCAGCGTCTAAACTTAGAGTGGGAAAACTATCGCAATAAATAGTATCATTCGGCAAGACTGGTATAACCGGGCTATACTCTAGAATAAAATGTAAGGTATCTCTTACTGTATCACAGCCATATGTGGCCTGTACCCAGTAGGTTCCTGTATCTTGAATAATTTTAAATCTATTTGTGGTTCCGTCTGACCATAGAATATCAGCACCTTGATTCTTGGCATCCATGATCTCAAATACTTGATCACATTCAATTAAAGTATCCTGCAGCGATAATTCAATGAGATCAGTATAAAGGGTATCTCTAAATTTTGAAATAAATCCAGTCCAGAAAAAACCTGTAGTAGCAGAAGATTTGTTCTCTTTATACACTCCAGCCGTTGTTGGATAATTGGAGGAAGCAGTAACACCACCATATAGAATGTTGGTATAACAACTAATCCTTCTCAATTTATTAGCACCCGGAATTTCATAACTAGAGCCCCCATAATAGGTACCGTAAAGCAGTTTCTTACCTAAATAATCCAATTTTGCTATAACCGCAGAAGTATTCCACCATCCACTAGTAGCGCCAGAAGGGTTATTAGTATACAATGCATCAGAGGTAACGGGAAAATCTGTTGATCTAGAAATACCACAGACAACTGCTTCTTCTCGAACATTAGCAGAAATACTGACATTGGAATTGTAAATCCAACCAGACCAATACTGCTCTGCATTTGAACCTCCTATATATGTAGAGTATGAAACATTTTGGCCAAGAGCATTCATCTTCACCACCACTATATCTTGACTTCCTTTATTGGAAGTTTGATAGGCATCTTTGGTAGTATAGAAGTCTGATGATTCACTAATTCCCGCCACATATGCTTCATCAAAACTATTGATGTAAACGCTTTCAAACCAATCTCCCTGCGAACCTCCCATAAGTTTGCTATAAACTAGAGTCTTTCCATCTGATTTGAATTTCATAACAAATCCATCTGTAGCACCTAAGACGTTGTAATTAAAAATAGGTGAGCCAGGAGTCACAGGAAAATTTCCAGACCCAGTTTTACCAACTATGTATATCTCATTGCTTGGGCTTAATTGTATATCATAACCCACATCGTCATTTGCACCACCTATATAAGTTGAAAACAACAAATTGGTACCGTTTGCATTAAGTTTTGTTAAGAATGCATCTCCACCATTCCATCCCCATCCTCCTGCAGAACCATTGTAGGTATTATCATAACAACCTGTTGTAGTAGGAAAATCACTTGATTTCGTCTCCCCCGTGATATAGACATTCCCCGAATTGTCCAGGGTCATAGAATGAATTAAATCATTGCTCCCGCCTCCTAAAAAGGTGGAAAACACTAATGAATCTCCTGTAGAATTGAACTTGGTAACAAATCCCTTATAAACATTAAAGCCGCCTCCATAGGTCTGGTCCCATGCCCCAGCTGTTGTTGGGAAGTCGCTACTCCAAGAAAAACCAGCTATCACCGGTTGATGAGCCGAGTTTACGGTTAAAGTAAAGGAATATTCATACGAGCTCCCCCCAATGTAGCTGAACCACAATATGCTATCACCATCTTCAGACATCTTACAAATGAATCCATCGTAAAAACCTGCAGGGCTAGTGTCATAGGCATTTGTTAAAATTGGGAACCTATCATTGGTCATCCCAGTTACATATACATTATTGCTGTCGTCTATATCCAAATCTAACACCCAGGTCCATGCCCAACTAGTGCCATTATTCCCTGTTCCGTAAAAATAAGTGCTCCAATCCACGTAAATAGGGTCTAGAACGGTCTCCATTTCTATTAAATCGAAGTCCGCTTTAAATCCCAAAGTATTCGCATTTAATGCATATGCTATATCCACCGTATTGCGACCCTCTTGAGTATATGAAAATGGTTTTTCTTCTTGAACGATCCCCCACTTTGTGCTGTAACTCAATTGGCCATCACTTTGTAGGTATAAATTCTCTACACCAATGTATTCCATTTGAATATCGCTGAGGTATGCACCTTTATGCAAGATGAAATCATACTTAAGTGCTCCTGTAGAGCTCTGATAAAATACCAAATCAATATTTGGATAAACCGATTCATAAACAACTTTACTTGCTTTTAATCTCTCGGCTTTCTTACCGTGCTTATCAAAATAATTGACGCCTTTAACTTCTTCCTCTCCAAGATGACTGACTGCTGCTGATTGACTATTGAGTTGAATCTCCCAACTCACATATTCAAATTCAGGCAAGCCTTCTGGAGTAGTTAACTCCAAACCTTTGGTCATTTTCCTAAGGCTAAAGACCATTCTATCTTGATAGAAGTCAACATTAGCAGTTGCGCTTCCAAATCTATAAAGTAGTTCTGCTGCATACTGCCCAGAATTAATCTCAAATGCGGAAACATTCGCAAATTGTCTTTGAGAAATTTTGTCTTGAATCGCTTTCTTTTGCTTCTCCTTCTGAAAGGGAGCTATATCTTTGGCAAAAGAATTCAGGCTTAAGGTCAGAAATGTCAATAATAAGATGGGCAGGCCTGCTTTCACGGTATACAAATTTACATAATTATAAGAAAGACTACTGTCATATTCAATATGTTGCTTAGACTCGGGCTTATCCCTTTACTTTTCTTCTTTTTCTTCACTCACTTTGAGTATAGAAATGAACTTCCAAGAGGGGTGCACCAGTGGGCACAAGCCGATAGATATGCCATAGCTGCGCGTTATATGGAGGACCGCTCTTTTTGGGAGCCTGCAAGCTATAGTGTGATAAGTGATGATGGTGAAGTTGGCGTAGAGATGCCTCTAATTCAGTATGTTAGCGGAAAGTTGGCCTATTGGACTAAATCTCAAAACAAGCTCGCTTTTTTTTACAGATTCCTGAGTTTTCTCATATTATTCATTGGTTTTTACCGACTTTTAGAGCGACGTCTAAAAAAACAAAAGTGGTGGGTGAAGATGGCTGTGGCTATTCTCTTTTACAGCAGCCCGATTCTTTTGTTCTACGGATTTAATTTCTCACCGGATGCATTGTCTCTAGGCCTAATATTATTAGGCATGAGCTTCTTAGATCAGAAAACAGACAAGGTGAATTGGCCACTAATAACCTCATTTGGATTGGCAGCGGCTATTAAAACTTCATCTGGAATCTACCTTATTGGATATGCAGCTTTTCTGCTATGGACTCACAGAAAAAAATTGAACAAGCCGGTTGTCACCAGTTTAGGTCTGATAGCATTTATTGGAGCATTATTGGCATACTATGCAAAGTCTCAAATAATTAACAGGAATGAAGAACTCTGGTCCACTCTATTCTTAGCGAGTACCAACCCTATCTCTAATACGGGAGATTTTTTACATATGCTTAAGGGATTATGGTATTGGAAATATGAATACCTAAATGGAATTCAATGGTCGATTTCTATACTAATTGTACTCTATGTTTTAGTGGTTAAACGCTCCTTTAAATACACGAACATTAAGTTGCTCTATACCATCTGGTTCATTGGTATTGTTGCCATTTTGTGGCTGTTTGGTAATCAATTTGTGAATCACGACTACTATGCTCTAGCCACATTTATGCCCTTATTGATTATTGGATTGCTGCAGCTCACAAACAGAATAAACTGGAATCGCTGGGTTCCTGCGGTAGTATTAATTTTAACTGGTATCGTGTCTTTCAGCTATGGAAGTAATCAGCACTTCGACCGGATGAGTGAAACCTGCGTGATAAACAAACAAGCCATGAATTTCGACTTTGAATGGATGAGAAATCTCAAGAATGGAATTGATAACACTGTTGATGAATCTGAAAAGGTGTTTGTTGTTTATGGAATGGAACCCAATCTCAGTTTGGTGTATTTGCAACGAAAAGGCATTGTTTTCAATCACGAGGAAATGGGCAGAGAAGAAAGCAACTTCTATTACTGGCTAGAACGAAGACAACCGGAATATGTCTTGTGCAGGGTTAAATACTTTGAATTATTTAAAAGTGAACACAACGAATTTGTTGGCAAATCTGAACTTCTAATTAATCACCCTGAATTTGTATTATTGAAAACCAATGGACATTGAGTTTTACAGAGAATATTGTTTAAAAAAAGCAGGTACTTCTGAAGACACCCCTTTTGATGAAGATACTCTAGTATTCAAAGTAGCGGGTAAAATGTTCGCTTTATGCAGTATTTCTTCATTTGATCGCACCAATCTTAAATGTGATCCGGAAACCGCACAGGAACTTCGATCAAATTATATAGCGGTTAAACCAGGTTGGCATATGAACAAGAAACACTGGAACACCATCTTATTTGATCAAGATATGGATGACAGCGAAATATTGGAGTGGGTAGATCATTCTTATAAATTGGTAAAACAAAGCTTACCCAAGAAAATACGCGATTCCATTTGATGCTTTCACAAATCAGTATAACTGCTGGTCAACAGCATTTTATTCTATTTCAAGAAAAGGTAGTTTTATGGGTTGAAGAAAACACCTTGCTTCTGTCAGACCTGCATGCGGGTAAAGCTAGCCTGTTTAGGAAACACGGCATTCCGCTAAGCAATGACCACCTTTTGAATGACCTAAACAACCTACAAGTATTGATTCGGAGGTTGAAACCTGATAAACTGGTTGTTCTAGGTGATTTATTTCACAGTGAACACAATGATGAGAATGCTATGCTGGTGGAGTGGATACAAGCTCAAGAAACCAAGTTTATCCTAGTTGAAGGTAATCACGACATTCACGATGAAGCAGATTACCACATCAAACGCGTAGAAAGTATTAGCAACGACAACTTATTACTTTGTCATGAACCAGCAGATTATGAAGGAAAATTCCAACTCAACGGACATTTACACCCTGCATATAGAATTAGTGGAAAGGCCAGACAGAGTATGAGATTCCCCTGTTATTACATTAGCCCAGAACGTCTTATACTGCCAGCATTTGGAAGCCTTACTGGTAGTAAAACAGTTAAGAAAAGGAAATTAGATCAGATTGTTCTGATAACCCCCGATGGTTTGATTAAGCTTTAGTTAAAACAGCCATGAACATGCTGTCTGAATCATGCTGAAAACCATTTACATCAATGATCTCCTTGGTTTTTAGACCGAGCTCTTTTTCCGCATATTCTACTATATCTTGGTTCTCTTGAGTAAAAATTGAACAGGTCAAATAATAGACAAATCCTCCATCTTTTAGTCTTGGTATTACAGATTTCAGAATTTGCTTTTGTCTTTTCACATACTTAGCAATTTGGCTATAGTCAAAGTATGAAAAGTGCTCTGGGTTCCTAAACCAAGTTCCACTACCCGAACAAGGAACATCTGCAATAATGACATCGAAAAAAGGACCAGCAGGAATACTGCTGTTCTCCAGCTGTAATTCAGTATCTTTAATTAAATCATGAACCCCAATATCGGCTATATAACGTTTGTGCTGCTTTAGTCTTCGCTTAGCGTTACCAATGATTTTATCTCTTTGGTCGCTTAAATAAAACTCATTTTTTGAATTTAGTAAGGGAATAGATTTACCACCAGAGCCACAGCAACAATCCCAAACTTTGTTCCCCTCTCCTATATCTATTTTACTCAACATCCACTGAGAACTGTAATCCTGAACCTGCAAATCTTCTCGTTCTGCAATCTGTTGTACTTGACCTGAATAGGCCTTATCCAGCTCCAAACTTTCTTGGAAACCCAAAGATCGCAAATACTCTTTTGCTCCTCCAAGGTCTCTAAGCCAGAAAAGTGGCCTATACCTGATCCAATGCATTTGATTCGCAGCAAATTTGGCATTAACAAACTTCTTATTAAAGAGAGCCTCATCTCCTATAGTTAAGTGCTCTTCTACATAAGATATTCGTTCTTTGTCTCCCATTTTACCAAAATCCTTAGGCCATTTTAGTGATACACCTAATTCTTTAGTAAGACTTGTAAACACCTCTTCTTCTAATTCAAACCAACAAAATGAAGAAATCAATATAGCTTGCTCTAGCTTGTATTCAGATAACGATCTACGCATACGCAGGTATGCATAGCATATCTCTGTAATAGCCTTACGATCTTTAGACCCAAACTGTTTGTTTGCCCTGAGATAGTGTTTTATATGAAGCTGAAAAGGATTTGGGTAGTTATAAGTACTCAGTATGATTTTAGCATGTTTAAATCTTGAGAAGTAGTATTTCATCCTAATAGTCTACCGCCTCCAATTTGTGATCTTTAAATGCTAAGATGTATAAAAAGGAGTTACTCATACAATGGCCACTTCTTCTCAATTTGAAGTTGGTATTGCTGTATTCAAAGTTGTGGTCTAAAACAAAGAGAGGAAAATGTTCGCCAAAGGCGTGTAGTAATTGCCCCGCAAAAAGCATTTGATCGTATCCAGAATATGCAAATCCACTGGGATCTCCATTGAACATGGATCTAAACTGCTTTCTCATTTCAATAGACAAGGGATTGTTTACCTGTGCCCTATCAGAACAAATCAAATGAACATTTAACTGCAACCAAAAGCTATAGTCCATAGCGTTGAAATCAAGCCACCTCTCACTACCAAACAGATGGATATCTTTTTTTGATGCCATCATGCCAGTGACTGCAGCACTTACATTGCTTTTGTCTTCGCTTAGTAAGACCACCATGTTTGATTCTGCATTTAACACAGCTGACCAATCTCTATCCCTGGTGCCGCTTATAGCTTGATAACTTATTGCGGATGCATCCAATTCACGTACTAAAGCTGCACCAAAATCGCGGTTAAATCTTCCACCATCTCGCACTAATACAAGCTTCTTGGTGCTGTGATATTCCTGATAAAAAGCAACAAACTCTTTAGCTTTAAGATCAGGTGAAGATTTCAAGTTGTAAACGTAAGGATTGTATCCTACAAGTTTTGCTACGCTTATTGGCGAGAACAATGGAATCTTGTGCTTTTGAGCAAAACGAGCTGCTATGTCCAATTGACTCTGATCAGTAGGACCTATAATCAAGTCCATTTTTTTCATTTCTGCTTTTCTAAGTATTCGTTTAACTACAAGACTGTCATTCTTGCTGTCGAAAACATGAAGGGTATAGGTTGAGCCCATTTCTCGAAGCTTCTCTAACGCTACCCTCACTCCTTGATAATATTCTAACATCAAATCAGCACGTCTTTGCTGTTGATTGTTTTTATACCCTTGGTGAAAGGGTAATATAAGGGCTATATGAAATTCCTGTTTGTGTACCTCAACCCTGAATGATTCTCCATGAAAAAATACTTCTTGGTATCTAGTTTCATCTGCAGGAACATCTACTGGGGGATTATCGTCGGGATGGTCTAATTCAGATGTATCTGCGGTAGGTAATGGATGAACCACAATTGGACTATCCCCAGGAAGGCTTGTAAAAGCCCCACATGAGAATAGAAGAACAGGAAGAATTAAAAGCCAGAGCTTCTTATTCCCATTCAATGGTTGCTGGTGGCTTGGAGCTGATATCATAAACTACTCTATTTATACCTCTTACTTGGTTAATTATTTTATTAGATACTTTGGCTAAAAAGGAATGCGGTAAATCCGCCCAATCCGCCGTCATCCCATCCAATGAGGTTACTGCTCTTAAAGCAATTACATTTTCGTAAGTGCGCTCATCTCCCATTACTCCAACAGATTGCACAGGCAAGAACATGGATCCAGCTTGCCAAACCTCGTCATAAAGATCTTGGGCTTTTAATTCATCAATGAAAATGGAGTCTGCTTCTTGAAGAATAGACACGGTTTCATGACTTACCTCTCCTAGTATTCTAATAGCAAGACCCGGTCCTGGGAAAGGGTGGCGTTTCAAAATGAACTCTGGAACTCCAATCTCAGCACCTATTCTCCTTACCTCGTCTTTAAAAAGCAAACGAAGTGGTTCTGCCAATTCCATTTCCATATCTTCTGGCAATCCTCCCACATTGTGATGCGATTTAATGGTAGCTGAAGGCCCTTTTACTGATACTGATTCTATCACATCAGGATATATAGTACCTTGCCCTAGCCACTTGGCATCTTTGTGTTTAGCTGCCTCTTTATCAAACACTTCTATAAACGTATTGCCAATAATTTTTCGCTTGGCTTCTGGCTCAACTACGCCTTTTAATCGTTCAATAAATAAGTCAGCTGCATCTATCCCGGTAACGTTTAAACCTATCTCTTTATAAACACGCAGAACATCGTCATACTCATGCTTTCTCAGTACACCATTGTTTACAAAAATTCCTATGAGATTATGACCTATAGCTTGATTCAATATATATGCAGCTACAGAACTATCAACACCACCTGATAAGCCCATAATAACTTTATCTGAGCCTATGAGTTTTTTAAAATGGGCAACACTTTCTTCTATGAAGTTTTGGGGTGTCCATGTTCCATGGCAACCACATATATCCATAACAAAGTTTCTAAGTATTTGGCCACCTTGCTCAGTATGACTGACTTCAGGATGAAACTGCAAACCATAGACCGGTCTGTCCATAAACTTGAATCCTGCAATGGGGATACTATCAGTTCTGGCAATATTCACCGCATTTGAAGGCAATTCAAGTATGGTATCCGCATGGCTCATCCACACTTCGCTTTCATCTGTAATAGCACGTAATAAATCAACATGCTCATCAACCATAAGCTTGGCTCTTCCGTACTCTCGATGCATAGACTTTTCAACCTTACCACCGTTGTGTTTGGCTAAATGCTGTGCTCCATAACAAAGTCCTAGAACTGGTACATCTAGATTCATTACATCTAAATCAGCTACTGGTGCATCATCTTGTAAACAAGAAAATGGACTTCCAGATAAAATCACCCCGTTAAAATGAGTTGATCTATCTGGTAAATGGTGGAAAGGGTGTATTTCGCAATAGACGTTTAACTCCCTGATTCTCCGCGCTATAAGTTGAGTGTATTGTGACCCGTAGTCAATAATGAGGATGCTTTCCTGCATGATGCAGGCAAAAATATGCCGATTGATAAAATATCAATCGCTTTTCGTCATTCTGTTATCCCCAATTAGCTGGTTTCTGTGAATTTGTAACCAACCCCTCTTAAAGATTTGAAATAAATGGGATTCTTTGGATCAGGTTCAAAGTACTTTCTGAAAGCCAAGATGAAATTATCTATTGTTCTGGTAGATGGATAAACAGAATATCCCCATACGGTCTGAAGTATCTTTTCTCTGCTTACTACCTCTTCCTTGTTTTCAATCAAAAGCTTTAAGAGCAAAGCTTCTTTCTTAGTTAGAGAAAACTTTCCATCATTTCCTTCTGCTTCATAACTTTCAAAATTGACTTTGTTTCCTCCAAATGAGTACTCTGAAACGCTTTTAGATGTGGTGTTCTCATCATTTCGGCTCAAAAGATTTCCGATTCTAAGCATTAACTCTTCCAAATTGAAAGGCTTGGTCATATAATCATCGCCGCCTTTCTTTAATCCAAGAATGCGATCTTCCGCACTGCTTTTAGCCGAGAGAAACATAACAGGCACGTGTGCATCATGAAGTCTTATGTTTTCACAAACTGCAATACCATCAATGTTTGGAATCATGATATCGAGTATAACCAAATCAAAACGCTGCTCTTTAAAGGCAGAGATGGCCTCTGCGCCATCGTAGACCACAACCGGATGATACTCTTCTACTTCTAAGTTTAGTTTAATAGTTTCTGCCAGGTGTTTTTCGTCTTCAACAACGAGAATGCGTTTCTTCATACTTCAATTTTAATTAAAATTCAGGTGACCTTTTACAAAGTTCTAAATTATAGCGGCTTATACTGTCAGGTAAGTATCACAATCAAATAGGTAAGGTAATAGAAAAGATGGCCCCAACTGGGTGATTATCACTCACCTCAATTGTTCCGCCGTGATTCTTAACAGCCCGTTTTACTATAAATAATCCAAGGCCAGTTCCCTTGGTTGTTCTGGTCTCTTCATCTTGTACACGATAGAATTTATTGAATATCTTTTTACGTTCACCACTGCTCACCCCTATTCCCTGATCTTTGACTTCAATTGAAATTGCATTGTTTGACTTTTTCAGAATCACATCAATCTCACCTTCGTTCGAATATTTGAAAGCGTTATTTATTAAGTTACTGATGGCTATTCTGAGAATTATTTTGTCTCCAGTATATATAACTTTATCTTGAATCTCCGTATTGATTCTTCCTTTAACCTCATGACTGGAAATTATGCGATGCATTAATTCACTTAAATCAAATGACATCATATTATAAACATACTGTCCGTACTCTATCTGAGTAGCAGTAAGCATGTTCTCCGTAAGATCTTCAAGTCTGTGTGTATTATCAATGCTTTTCTCTATGAGTTCACGCTTCTTTTCTTCCTTAATTTTAGGATTGAGAATGGTTTGAAGCATGAGTCTTATAGCAGCAATAGGAGTTTTAAATTCATGCGTTACAGACAATAAGAAGTTGTTTTGTTGCTTGTTTAGTTTAAACAGAGAGTTAATGGAATAAAAAACACCAAACACTCCTGTCCCAACTAACATAAACAACAGTATGGATTGAAACCACCACATTTTTTTCTGACGGTCATACTGAGTTTCTAATTGGTCTAATCGCTCCTGGTTTATTTGAAGTTGAATTACAATTCTATCTTTCAGAGGTATGTAATCTACTACAAAGTTGTTGTTGTATCGGTCTTTTACAAAGGAACTCAGCTTCTCTGGATTAACATCCAGATTCAATTGTTTAATGAAATAGGACTTGGTACTATCCGATCCAAGGTTCCCATTCTTTGATTCTTGAATGATTTGAAGTATGCATGCATTAAGACCAGCTTTCAGCACATCATTTTTTAATGTATAATCGCTGTTAGAATAGTTAAGCAAAGAATAAGTTAGCCAACCAAATGCTGCTAAAATATAAACTACAATCAAAAGGATGAGCGCCCTTAATTTCACATTGCTAAAATAATACGGTGAGCGAGAAGAAAGATCAAAAGCCTGTTAAAATTAGTCGGCGAATGCTAAGCATACGCAACGGAGTAGATCATGAAGCAGTTTGGGTTGCATATAAAGGCAAGGTATACGATGTGAGTAAAAGCAGATTGTGGAGAGATGGCAAGCATTATGAACATTGGGCTGGTCAAGATTTAACCGCTGAATTACCTGATGCTCCACATACTGAAGAAGTATTTCAAAGAATGGATTATGTGGGCGAATTGGAATCTGAATAGTTTATCACAATAGAATCTGCAGCTTAATTGCAATGAAACAACATTCAAACTCACTTAGTTAATCAAGAAAATCAAGTTTTTGATTTGCATTCCAAGAGATGTATGTTCCCCTTGGGGTAAGGGGGACCACATGCAATCTATTCCTCTTCATAATCAATCTTGAAAAATTCAACTCATAATGCTCTAAACTTATTTCATAAATTTGAGAAGTGAAAGAATCAAACGCATATATACTCGGCACTGACACCGAAGAATTACACAGGCTAGGACTTCAGCATCAAGTCTGGTCTTCTGAAGCTCAAAAGGCTTGGAAAGACGCTGGTTTAACAGCAGGGCAAACTATATTAGATTTGGGCTGTGGACCTGGATTTTGCACTAGAGAATTGGCATATATCGCAGGTAAAAAAGGCAAAGTAATTGGCATTGATCTTTCAGAAAACTACATTCATTTCTTACAGAGTATTGTTGATACTCATGACTTGAAAGTGGAGGCAATTGCAGTAAATTTCAATGATATGGTTCTCGAAGACAATAGCATTGATGCTATGTATTGTAGATGGGCTATGGCCTGGGTTCCAAATCCTGCTGAAGTCATTGCTAAAGTATACAAGGCTTTAAAACCTGGCGGTCGAATGATCTTCCACGAATACTATGATTGGTCAACTCATCAAACTCAACCTCAAATGCCTTATTTATCTCAAGCAATAGCTGCTTGTCTTAAAAGCTTTAAAGAACAAGCTGGAGACATAGATATAGGAAGAAATCTACCTGAGATACTCA
The DNA here is from genome assembly GCA_049115575.1 of Bacteroidia bacterium. Classification (GTDB taxonomy): domain Bacteria; phylum Bacteroidota; class Bacteroidia; order NS11-12g; family UBA9320; genus JAHEKB01. The sequence continues at coordinate 625,970 of JAGDZU010000001.1, forward strand.
GCAAACAGGGAATGAGAATCAGTAGAACCAGACCCATGGCCAAGTTAGCCAGACCAGGAGAATTGGAATGGCAATGGCCACGCTCCTTTTACGAGATCTATTTCTTTAAGTTAATTGAAATGGGATTGATTACTGAAGAATTAAGAGTGTTGGCCATGAAAGACTTAGAAGAACTGGAACACACGCCAGGAGCGAGTCTATGCTGCCCTTTGCTAATAGAGGTGATAGCTGAGAAATGAAAATTACTTCTAAACAAGAATTACGAGAATTATACGGATCTGTATCTGTAAGAGCTCAAAAAAAAGTACTAAATACCTTTGACAAACACGCCACGAACTTTATAGCTCATTCTCCTTTTTTTGTTCTTGCCAGCACGGATTCAAAGGGAAAGATGGACAATTCCCCAAGGGGAGGAAAACCTGGCTTTGTAAAAGTAAAAGACAACACGCTAATAATCCCAGATGCTAAAGGAAACAATCGCGTTGATAGTTTAATTAATATAGTTGAAACAGGGCAAATTGGACTTCTATTTTTAATTCCAGGTGTTGATGAAACACTTCGAATAAATGGCAAAGCTAGCATTACTACAGATCCAGAGTTAATTGCATTATTTCAGGATAAATCTCCAATCAAATCTGTCATCCTTGTAGAAGTACAGGAATTATTTTTACACTGTGCCAAAGCCCTAATGCGATCTGAGCTTTGGTCTGAACACTCAAAAATTGAACGCTCAAGTTTTCCTACCATGGGTAAAATGTTAAAGGATCAATTGAATTCAAGTGACCCAGAAGAGTCTCATGAGGACATGATAAAGAGATATCTAAAAGACATTTGATTAATGCGCAATATCATGTGCATTGCTATCTCATCTCTGGTACTGCCATCCATAATTCAATTTAATTCGCGGTCATGAATCTGAATGATGTTGTATCACAAATGGAGCTAAGTGAAAGGCCCATTACTCACCTCATACATAAGAGTGACTCAAGTAAAATCATCGCCATAGGTTTGAAGAAAGGAGTATCATTGAATGAACACAAATCTCCAGGACCTGCCAATATTGTTGTGATAAAAGGAGCTATAAGCTATAAGGCCAACAGTAAGCTTGTTGAACTAAGAACTTATGATGAATTCCAAATCCCTATAGATGAAATACACAGTGTTACAGGAATTGAGAATGCCGTATTCCTGCTAGTAGTTGGTTAATTATTAGCAGCTAATTTTATCTACCCTTCGTTGGTGTCTTCCACCTTCAAATTCAGAGTCTAAATAGGCTTGCAGTACTTCAAATGCAGCTTCTTCGCTCAAGAATCGAGCTGGAATGCAAATGATATTGGCATTATTGTGTTGTTTGGTTAAAGCCGCAATTTCAGGAAGCCAAGCCAAACCCGCTCTCACTCCTTGATACTTATTAGCAGTCATACAAACACCATTTCCACTTCCGCATATCAAAATACCAAAGCTAGCTTTACCGCTTTCTACATCCTTAGCCACCGGATGAACAAAATCAGGATAGTCCACAGAATCCTCTGAATCGGTTCCATAATTTATGAATTCAAACTGATTGTCCATAGCGGCCATTACTCTCAATTTGAGCTCTGTTCCAGCATGGTCATTACCAATAGCTACTTTAGTCTTTGTCATAGTTCTTTTCTACTTTCTTGGCAATAAAAATACCTAATTCATACAACATAAAAATAGGTACAGATAATATAATTTGACTGGCAATGTCCGGTGGAGTTACAATTGCCGATATGGCCAATATTACTACTAAAGCAATCTTTCTATATTTCTTTAAAACAGCTGGGCCAACTAAACCTGCTTTAGCTAGAAAATAGATTACTAATGGCAATTCAAACATGATTCCTGCTCCCATGCTGAGCATAGCTACAAATTTCACAATGGACTCCACCGTGAATTTGTTTTCAATTACATTACTCAAAGTATAATTACCCAGGAAGTTGATTGAAATAGGTACTATAACAAAATACCCAAAGAGTAATCCGAAAAAGAATAATAGAGAGCCCGAGCCTATGGCCAGTCCACTGTATTTTCGCTCCGAATTCTTTAAAGCTGGTTTAACAAATCTGTAAACTTCATAAAGTATATATGGCAATGCGATAGCTGTTCCCCCCATAAACGAAATGAGTATATGTTGAAAAAATTGGCCAGTTAATGCAAGGTTCTGCACACTGAATTGTAATTCTTGAACACATATTTTATCCGCCCCATACAACCAATGAGAAAGGTCACAAATACGCTGATAGGTCCAAAAATCAGTTTGAGTAGGTCCAAGTAGTATAGTATCAAAAATGAAATTGCCATTTGCAAAGGCTATGATAGCCCCAATAAAAATAGCAATCACAGAGCGTATTAGATGCCACCTAAGGGCTTCTAAATGCTCAAAGAAGGTCATGGACGCTTCTTGCTTATCTACATCTACTTGATCTAAAGCCATATTAATCTAACATGCCGCCACAAACACTAAGTACCTGGCCGGTAATGTATGAAGATTGATCACTTGCCAGAAAAACGCAAGCGTTAGCTACATCTTCAGTTCTGCCTCCTCTTTTCAAAGGAATATTATCTGTCCAAGCTTTTAATGCTTCTTCTCCCAACTCTGCAGTCATCTCTGTTTCTATGAATCCTGGAGTTATAGAATTACATCTAATATTTCTAGAACCTAACTCCTTAGCAATTGATTTTGTAAATCCTATGATACCGGCTTTAGAAGCTGCATAATTAGATTGTCCTGCATTTCCCATAACTCCTACTACAGAAGACATGTTAATAATAGAACCACCTTTTGCCTTTAAGAAGTTTCTCACGCTGGCTTTAGTTAAATTAAACACAGATTTCAGATTCACTTCCATGATTTCATCCCACTGTTCCTCACTCATTCTCATAAGCAAATTATCTCTTGTAATACCTGCATTGTTAATCAACACTTGGAATCCTCCGAATTCTTCAACAACAGCATCTACAAATTCCTGAGAAGAATTGAAGTCGGCGGCATTACTTTGAAATCCTTTCACTTTTACACCGTATTTATCAGACAATTCCTTTTCCAGAGCTTGAGCTTTTTCTACTGAGCTGGCATAGCTAAATGCAATATTGCAACCTTGGGCAGCAAAGGTCTCTGCTATTCCCTTACCAATGCCTCTGCTGGCACCTGTAATAATGGCGGTTTTGTTTTCGAGTAATTTCATAAACTGAGGCAAAAATAAGTCGCGACGGGTAATAAAAAACCCCAATAGCAAATTGCTATTGGGGTTGGTATATGGTTAGGATAGTTTTATTCGTCGTCTATACGTTTTACATCAAAGAAACCACCGGTGATATTTACCGTTCCTACTTGGTTGGCTGCTTTAACTGTTCCGCTGAATGTTCCTTTAACTCTTCCTCCTACTGCGCCGTATTCAGTAACTGTAATAGTTATTGCCGCTCCGTCGCTAGTATATTCAATTCTTTTAATTCCAGAACCTGTTCCTACGTCTATTCTCGCACCTTCATTTTTGGTGTAAGTGCCCATCATATTAGTATTGAACTCTAGACCAAAGTCTGCATCTTGTTCATTCTGAGGTTTAGTTCCGTCATTACCTGAAACAAAAACATAAGTCTTGTTCGCTGCCTTATTATAGACGGCATAGGTCAATGGCTCAACTATATCTAATTCATAGGTAGGATCTATTCCAATTTTAAATCCATTTACTTTGGCTACTGGATCTGGATTATTATCTGTAGTATCATCTGGCAAGGGTTCAGATCCCGATCCAGAACAACTGGTATTGGTAGTTAAAGCGAAAGTTCCTGCTAGAAGTACCAAAATAAAGAGTGATAGTTTTTTCATTTTATTCTCTACAATTATACGTTTTATACAGCAATTTGAGGCTGATTTATATCATCTCCGAATCACATTCAGACCAAAGCTATTGGATATTATCACCATCTTTTAGGGGTGTAATTCCAAAATCGCTCATGATTTGCCCTTCTTTATCACCTCTATATAAGAGCTGATCTCCTTGTTGTATGCAATAGCTTGCTTCTGGCAAACAAATCACTTTGGATTGCTTATTCAAAGCAAGGAATTCTTGAAGTCTCTGCCCCCTGCTTTCGCCGCCATGATTTGGAATGGTCGCTTCGGTGAAATGAGGATTGATCTGGTGTTGGATTAATCCCAGAGCATTAAAACTTGAAGGTTCCACTATGGGCATGTCATTGGTAGTTTTTATACTTTCACCGGCTACATTAGAACCAGCACTCCAACCAACATAGGGTGCACCTCGCTCTACCTTTTCTTTGATGAGCTCCACAAGACCAAAGTCTTGTAAACACTTTGTTAATTGAAATGTATTACCCCCTCCAATAAAAATAGCACTTGCCTGTTCTATGGCTTTTTTAGGATCCTCAAATGCACTGATATCTTTAACCTCAACTTGAAATGGAGAAAGTGCCTTATTAACCATTTCTGTATACTGCTCATAGGAAAAACCCACTGCAGCATATGGAATAAATATTATTTCTCCTTCTAAGCCTTTAACAAAGTTGCCGATAATCTCAGCACACCAGTCCATATAGCTTTCACCAAAATTTGTGGAGTTACTTAAAAGAAGAAGATTCATTACTCAGCTTCTCCAGCTTGTACTATATCTAGCAACTCAACCTCAAATACTAGGTGGCTATTTGGAGGCAAGGTTCCAGAAGGTCCCGTACCAGGCCCATAACCCAAGTTAGCTGGTATGAAGAATTCATATTTAGAACCAACACTCATTAACTGTACACCATAAGTCCAACCTCTAATCACTCTGGCTAAAGGAAATGTAACTGGCTCACCCTTTGGAATAGAACTGTCGAAAACAGTGCCATCAAATAATTTACCTGTATAGTGAACTGTAACATCGTTTTGTACGCCGGGCTTTTCGCCAGTTCCTTCTTCAATAACTCTATAGAAAAAGCCTTCGTTTCCTCTTTTCACCTCATCCATGTTTCGATTTTCCTTAACCCAAGATTCTACTTCGCTTATCTCATTTTCAATTTTCAAGCGATCTTGTTTTTCAAAGTAAGACATAACATACATCTGAATTTGCTGAGGATTGATGTTGATACTGTCTTTAGTGGCAGCGTCTACCATTCCATTTCTCATCAAATCAAAGTCGAAATCGGTTGTTCCACCTTGTTTCATATCCGTTCCTATGGTAACTCCTAGGAAATAACTGATTGAATCTCTTTCGTTGTTCAGATCAGATTTAGTACTGCTGCTCGAAGATTTATCTCCGCAAGCGCTAATCATTAGGCCTAAGCCTAAAATGTATATTAAGTGTTTCATATTTATAGTTCTACGGTCAAACCTTCATAAAGCTTTGCCCTTCGTTCTTTTAATTGTTCGTCTGCAATATAGCTGTCGAAATCAGTTTGCTTATCTACCACACCATTTGGCCCAATCTCTATAACTCTGTTAGCAATAGATTGAATAAATGCATGATCATGCGATGTAAAAATAACAGTGCCCTTATAATCTTTTAGACTGTTATTGAATGCAGTAATTGACTCTAAGTCCAAATGGTTTAATGGCTCATCTAACATTAGGAAATTGGGATTAGACAACATTAGCTTAGAAATCATACAACGGACCTTCTCCCCTCCTGATAGCACATTTGCCTGCTTAAGTGCCTCATCTCCAGAGAATAACATTTTACCTAAGAAGCCTCTTATAAAAGTCTCATCCTTCTCTTCTGAATATTGTCTTAGCCAATCTACCAAACTTAATTTGCTTTGGAAAAAGCTCTCATTGTCTGTTGGAAGATATGCCGGATGTATAGTCACGCCCCATTCTATCTTCCCGAAGTCTGGATTGATGTGATTGTTCAAGACTTCGTACATCTTAGTAGTGATAATTGAATGCTGTGAGTAAAGAAAAACCTTATCTCCTTTGTTCAAATTAAAACTGATATCGCGGAAATATGGGTCCAAGCTCAAACCATTCACGTTTAATATTTGGTCTCCTGCATCGCGCTCTTGAGTGAAAATAATGGCTGGATACTTTCTGCTTGATGGTCTGATTTGGTCTACATTCAAGCGATCTAACATTTTCTTACGTGCCGTAGCCTGCTTAGACTTCTTCACGTTTGCGCTGAACCTAGCTATGAATTCTTGAAGTTCTTTTTTACGCTCTTCTGCTTTTTTGTTCTGCTGTTGTTGCTGACGCAATGCAAGCTGCGAACTCTCATACCAGAAAGTATAATTTCCACCAAAAAGGTTGATTTTGGAATAATCTATATCTACAACTTGAGTACAAACCGCATCTAAGAAGTGTCTATCGTGACTAACCACTATAACTAGATTAGGAAAATTTAAGATAAAATTCTCGAGCCAGTTAATGGTCTCAATATCCAAGTCATTTGTTGGCTCATCCATGACTAGAATATCTGGATTTCCAAACAAAGCCTGAGCTAATAAAACTCTTACTTTTTCATTACCACTTAGCTCAGATACTAATTGATGGTGCTTAGATACCGAAATACCTAAACCAGTTAGTAGTTCCCCAGCTTCTGATTCAGCCATCCAGCCATTCATTTCTGCAAATTTCTCTTCCAACTCTGATGCCTTGATTCCATCTTCTTCAGAAAAATCGGGCTTGGCATAAAGTTCATCTTTCTCCTGCATTAGGCTATAGAGCTCAGTGTGGCCCATGATCACAGCCTGCATAACTGGATACTCGTCATAAGCATAGTGATCTTGGCTCAAGACCGCCATACGTTTACCTTTCTCTATGCTAATGTGACCCGTGGTAGATTCAATTTCACCAATGAGTATCTTTAAGAAAGTAGATTTACCGGCACCATTTGCTCCAATCACACCATAACAGTTTCCCGTATTGAATTTGAGGTTTACTTCATCGAATAAAACGCGTTTACCAAAACGCAATGAAAGATCGTTGACTGTAATCATTTTAGGGCTGCAATATTAGGCCTTAGTTAGGAATATTTTGGTATAAAAAGGCGCTTAAGGTTGTAACCTTTTCCAAGACCAAGAATCATTCTCATATTCATATAGAATTCTATCATGGAGGCGGTTTGGCCTTCCCTGCCAAAACTCTATTTGATACGGAGAAACTCTAAAACCACCCCAATGTTCTGGCCGTGGCACATCCTTTCCTTCAAATTTCTTTGTGAGTTGATCTAGTTTATCTTCCAGAACCTCTCTACTTTCAACAGTTGCACTTTGAACTGAAGCCCAGGCTCCAATCTGGCTCCCTCTAGGTCTCGACCTAAAATAGGATTCTGATTTCTCAAGAGATTGCTCGCTAGCTTTTCCTCTCACTATGATTTGCCTCTCCTCCTGCAACCAAAGAAATAGTAGAGTGCAATGAGGGTCTTTTAGCAGTTGTTGCGCTTTGTGACTCTGAAAATTTGTATAGAACACAAAATCTCCTTCTTCTATACCTTTTAAAAGTACGGTACGGCTGTCAACACCATCTTCTGTTCTGGAAGACAGAATCATGGCATTTGGCTCCATTACTCCTTCATCTATTGCTTGTTCAAACCAGTGATTAAACTGCGTAATAGGGTCATCAGATAGGTAGTCTTCCAACAACTGATTCTTGCTGTAGTTCTTGCGCAATTCTTGCATGCCGCGAACTTAATTAATTATTATCTGATGTATGCTAATGCCGTTGGATCGTTTTACTTCTATTCTATAAGAACCAGCACCAACTGCAGAAAGATCCAAAGTCCAATTATTATCAAAATTCTGACTATAGTCCCATTGTTGAACTATTCTACCCTGAGCGTCAATAAGTGCAACTGCAGTAAGATTTGGATTTGTAGCCTCGCTCCAAGAAAGAATTAATACCTCACTGGCAGGATTTGGGTATATTAACAAATCAGAACCATCCAAGAGCCTATCAACAGAAGCTGTCCAAGAAGTATAGACATAGACAAATTCATCGTTGCATGTGCAGCCTTCTTTTGTTTCTGCTACCAATGAAACTTTATACTTCCAATCTGGATAGGTAAATCTATGAATCGGTTCTTTTTCAAATGAAACCCCATCACCCTCAAACAGCCAAGTGTACTTTTCATATTCTTTTATGCTAGGAGTAAATGTAAACAATTGTCGATCCTCTGATGACTGTTCAAATTCAAAGCCACAATTAGGAGCTTCTGCAATTTGCAAAGCCTTGCTAAATTCAGTGAAGCAACCATTAGAAGAAGAAGCCGTTAACATCACATTAAAAATCGTGTTCTGCTCAACGTCGTAAGAATGCTTTGGTGCAAAATCTTGGGAGGCATTTCCATCCCCAAATTCCCAATGAAAGTCAATAATTCCGAAAGTATTACTGGTGGTATTCACAAATGACAAGAGTTCACCAGAGCAACCGCTCTCTATCTCAAAGTTCGCTACCGGTTGGCTACCAACTGACAACTCTTGTAAAAACTCGCTAGTACAACCTTTATTGCTTGATGCAATCAGTTTTACATCTACACTTCCTGTTTCTTTGAATTGGTGCAGAGGTGAGAATTCTGTTGTTGAATTTCCGTCGCCAAAGTCCCAATAATAACTTACAGTGTCTAATCCAATTATGGTGGTGAGATTTGTAAATTGAGTAGGAGTTTTATCACAGCTCATGTCAAATGAAAAATGTGATACTGGACTCGGGTCAATTTCCACCATTTGAATACTGCTATCTATACATCCAAACTGGCTGCTTGCAACTAGTACTAGCTCATGGTTTCCACTGTTTTGGAATTGATAATTTGCATTATTACCTGTTAATTGAACTTGATTGTCAATAATCCATAGATGGCCTATGGATGAATTGTCTTTTATGGTAGAAGTGCTAATAAGGTTATAATCTGAGAATTGGCATTGCCCTGAAGTAGTAAAAGAAGCTACCGGATTAGGGAATTGATATGCATTTTGAGATAAACTACTAAAGCAACCATTTGCCTCGGCAATTAACGTAACAAGATACTCTCCTGTTTCAGCATATTCATGTGATGTGCTGTGGTCAAAAGTTTCTTGACCATCTCCAAACGTCCATCTATAGTTTATTAATCCACTACTAATAGAGGACTTGTTCCCAAACTCTAACTCAAATCCTTCACAAGCATTGCGAACACTGAAGTCAACCTTTGGGATTTCATAAACCTCAACAGTTCTAGTCAATTCGTTAACAATGCCAAGATCCGTCACTGCTTGGAGTTTTACATTGAAGACTCCAAAAGTCTTATATTCATGTATGGCTTGTATTTGTTCTGAACTGTCACCATCACCGAATAACCATTTATAATTCATATATCCAGAACTAATGGTTGATTTGTTTTTAAAGTGCATTAATTCACCAAAACAAATATCTTCTGCAGTGAATTCTAATTGAGGTGTTGGAGCAATGCGGATATGCCTTTCAATGACAGTATCACAGAAATTTTCCAAAGACCGGATCCAAGATCTCAAAACCACAGTACTATCTAACCAATTGCTTGAAGGAGTATAACTAATAAGCAGTTGCCCAGAGTCGACATAAGCTATGGTGCTGTCAGCGCTGGGTATCTGATGGCCATTTACACTTAACAGTTCTATTCCACTAATGTCCCAACTGTTGCCATAATCGGCCCAGTTTGAGCCGTCAGGAACTGCAATCTGATAGGATATAGACTCGTCCACAGCTACTACATCTGGTTTTGTTAAATTTCCATGGTTGAAAACTCCGTTGCTAACTTCATGAGTTACAAAGTATGATCCTGCAGGTTTAGGTAATATTACAGCCGTTATTTCTTCTCGTGGAGAATTACATAAATTCTGATAATGAACTTTACCATCCCAAGAATATCCATTCAAAGGGTTTCCAAATGCTATGTTATTTATGCCTTCAGCAAGAATTTCAAAGTCGTTATACTCTTTGTCTAGTGCTTGTTGTTTGAATGTTGGACTTGCAGAGCCGTTAACCGTGATGTAGAACGCAGCTGTTTCACCATGATACAGCATAATATCCTCTATATCTATGGTGATGTATTTTCCCCACCCAGGGGTGTTAATGGTGTCTTTTGCTATAACAGTCCAAGCACTGCTAGTTCTTTCATAGCCTGCATGGGCGCCATCTTTGTAATAGACTGTGAATACAACATTATTGCTTGAGTATGCACAGAGTTGAGATAGACTATCTATAAGAATTTGTCTTTTAGCCGTGATATCAAAATAGCTCCCACCTGTTGGGCTTCCGTTGTATCTCCAAGGGCCTTGAAAAGTGCTTATCTCACCATCAACCATTATTACATTTTCGGCATAAAAGTCAGTGGTTTTGCTAATCCTTGGGGTTGTGAACTCCTCACCTTCGTCTAAATATTTTCCTCCGCTACTTTGTTCAAACCAATAGGTAAACTCATTACTTGCTGAACTGGCATAGACATCTACTTGACCTGCACCACATCTGCTTCCATCGGTTCCTTTAGGTGTCCCTGGTATGCTTGCTGTCTGAATGCTGTCTATAAGCTCGTTGTTTGTGAGGAATGAATCAGGTAATTCGATAATAGCTTTAGCATACAATTTTCCTGAAGTTGCCATATAAATGCTGCCAATAGAAAGGCTAACCTCATTCAAACTATTTATACTGTTTATAGTATCTAGAAACACAGAATTGCTAACTCCAGATAATTCTAATCTTACTGGAACATTGTTAAGTTGAGTAAGACCTTCATTTTTTACTATAACTTTTACGCCATGACTCTGCATGGCACATGCAGATGGACTTGCCAGTTCAATTTGCTCCACACTAATGTCTGAACTAAATCTTTCCAGTAATTTAATATTATCAAAAGCACCATATCCTTGGTTATTTGCAGTCTTACTATTTTTCCATCTAAGTCTAATTTGAAACTTATCCTTATTCAAATAACTGTTCAATACAATGTTAGTTTGATAACTAGATGAGGTGGTTCCAGTTCTTGAAAAAACCTGTGTCCAAGAAGTTCCATTTGTAGAAACATCTACATATAGCCCGGCCCCCGAAAATGAAGTTAAAAAGTAATTAAACGTTAAATGCAGGCTATTGAGGTTGTGAGTTGAAATGATTGGTGAGATTAATGCAACTTCTTCTCCTTGCCCATTTGAATTGGTCGCGCCCAAAGTTCCTCCATTATAACAATCAAATAATGCATAAGAACCTTCTATGTCTTTTGGGAAATGATAAAGTGTATCTGAGAAAATAAAATGATCCAAAATTGAACTACCCGAAATTATATCTTCGGTCCATCCAGTTGGAGGACTGCTTGCACTCGAATTATCGAAATTTTCTTCCAACAGCACATTTTGTGCTTTGGCAAAATTTGACAATATCAGCAATAACAGTATAAGGTAATGTCTTCTCATTTTGCTGCAGGCAGCTTAACAAGTATACCAAAAAGCGTGCTAAAATCCTAGCGCCTAAATGGCATACGTCCCATAGATCTAGCTCCTTTTCCAGCATTCATGCCTTTCATCATCTTGCGCATGTCTGCAAACTGCTTGACCAGCTTATTAACATCTGCAGTGGTAGTTCCACTACCGTCTGCTATTCTTTTCTTTCTGCTCCCGTTTAAAATATCTGGATTTTGACGCTCTGTTGACGTCATAGACTTGATTATAGCTTCTATCTGTGTGAAACTATTTTCATCTATATCAATGTCTTTGATTGCCTTTCCAACGCCTGGAATCATGCCCATCAAATCTTTGATATTACCCATCTTTTTTATCTGTGCTAGTTGCTTTAAAAAGTCGTCAAAATCGAATTGATTTTTACGCATTTTCTTTTGCAATCTGGCCGCTTCTACCTCGTCAAAATTTTCCTGAGCTTTTTCTACAAAGGAGACTATGTCTCCCATTCCAAGAATTCGACTGGCCATTCTGTCTGGATGGAAAACATCCAATGCATCCATTTTTTCTCCAGTACTTACAAACTTGATTGGCTTGTTTACTATGGTCTTAATGGATAGGGCTGCACCACCTCTGGTATCACCATCCATTTTAGTGAGAACCACACCATCAAAATCAAGGCGTTCATTAAATGCTTTGGCAGTGTTCACAGCATCCTGCCCGGTCATTGCATCTACTACAAATAAGATTTCTTGTGGTTTAAGATCTGATTTGAGATTGGCAATCTCATTCATCATTTCTTCATCTACACTTAATCTACCTGCTGTATCAACAATAACTACATTATTCTGTTTAGCTTTCGCATGTTGTATAGCTTTCTTAGCTATTCCAACTGGGTCTTTCACATCATCTTCAGCATAAACGGGCACGCCAACTTGTTCACCAAGAACCCGAATCTGATTTATAGCGGCTGGTCTATAGACATCACATGCAACTAGAAGAGGGCTTCTCCCCTTAGATTTTAAATGCTGTGCCAGTTTGCCACTAAACGTAGTTTTACCTGACCCCTGTAAACCGGCAATTAGTATAATAGCTGGGCTACCACTGGTGTTAAGCGCCTTAGTCTCTCCTCCTAGCAGTTGTTTGAGTTCATCATTGACAATCTTTGTCATTAATTGACCCGGAGAAACACTCGTAAGAACGTTCTCGCCTAACGCTTTGTCTTTAACTCTTGCTGTAAAGTCTTTGGCTATTTTATAGCTTACATCCGCATCTACAAGTGCTCGTCTAATTTCCTTTACGGTTTCGGCAATATTGAGCTCCGTGATTTTGGATTGACCTTTCAGGGTCTGAAATGCCTTATCTAAGCGCGATGATAAATTCTCAAACATAGGGCGGCAAATGTACGTTAAAAATTAAGCTATATCCACTGTGAGAATAGATTAGCGAAGCAAGGTGACATTACCTTTAAAGGAGTACTTAATATCGTTAACTCCGAGTGCTTCTAAGTAATAAATATAAACTCCTTGCTGGCAGTTTTCACCTTTATAAGTACCATCCCATGATTCTCTAATATCATAGGTTTCAAAAAGCTTTTCTCCCCATCTGCTGTAAATGCTAAATCTATATGATTCTAAGCCGTTGACCTCATCAGCTTGCATGAAAGAAGTGATGGGTCTAAACACTTCATTTAATCCATCTTTATTAGGAGTGAAGGCATTGGGAATAAAAGCATTGGGGTTGCCTACTACGCAAACAATGTTTGAATAGCTGGTGTCCCCTGTCAAATTCAAAGCATATACCCTATAACAATATGGACCAAACACATCTTCGTGATACTCGGCATCTATGAAGGTGTTAGTCCCAGCTCCAGTTTGACCTAAATTAGAAAGTTCTCCTTGGTGAAGCAGTTGAACAGTATAAGAATTCACTCCATTGAGCCATCTTCTATAGAAGGTCCAATCGAGGTAGGATGCATTGGTATACTCAGCTTTGAGAAGGATTGATTTCCCTTCTCTATCTGGCATGTTTAACTCATCACATATATCTGCCTCACGAAGAGTATAAATATATGAAAGTTTAGAGGTTTCAACCTGATCATCAATTAGGAAGGTATCAGTGAATTGAAATGAGTCTACCAATTGCCCTAAATTGCTTTCGTATTTATTCAATAAGAAATATGACCATCTATTATTCGTAGATTTATTCCATTTCACTGTTATCTCGTTTTCACCGCTTACACTCACATTCTTAATATTGGATGGCACATTATTAATCGGGTATATAGGGCGCTCAACAATCTGAGTACTTCGAGAATAGAACCTCTGATTGGGATGTCTTGCCACCACATAATATTCATAGTTCATATTGCACAAACCAACATCTATATAAGTGTTAACATCGCCGGCTGTTTGGCCTATTAAACTAAAATTGTTTTCACCTTCTGCTTTGCGATATACATCATACCTTAAAATATTGCTCCAACCAACGTAATGGTTCCAACTTAGGTCTATTTCATATGGTCTGATAGACGTAGCTGATAAAAGAACAAAGCAGTGTTCTGAACTGGCTATACCATTTAAATCACAAATGTCATTCACATTCACATCATAGCACAGCACGTTTGATGGTGTATTGCTAAATAGATCAAGTGATACAGTGTCGTTTCTCAATGCATTATAAAGAATTTGCCCATCAGATCTTGTATAGGTATACTGTTGGAATCTATAGTCTGTACTAGGATAATGTTGAACCTCCAATTCCGTATTGGAGTTGAAACTCACAAATTTGAGATCGGGGACCTCTATCCTATCTTGGCCTCTAACCCAAATATCTTTATGGATACTATCTGTACAACCATCACCGAGAACAATATTGAATTTAACCCTTTTAGGCCCATCAAATTGATATGTGAACTCTGTGGAATCTAAATTGAACTGTTTGTTTCCCAATGTTCCAGTCTCTCCAAACTCCCATACGTTCTTGATGTTTGCTGTATCTGTAAACCCATCGGCTGTAATCTTAGATTTAAACCTAATCGATCTATATAAACATATAGTATCCAATATCTCAAAATCCAGCAAGGGTAAACCATTCACAAAAACACTTTTAGATGCGGTATCAGAGCATTGCACTGTATTGGAAGTAATTAGGCTAATCTCATTTGGCCCAGATACTCCAATTGAAATGCTATCCATGATTTTAGAAGAAATTGAATCTCCATTAATTAACCACAATGAACTCAATCTAAATTGTCCGGTATCTGTATAAACTACTTTGATTGGCTTACAACCGCTATCTACCTGCATAATAAAGCCAGCATCAGGCTTGCGATAAATAGTCACTGGTTCTGGTGGCTCGTATAACGCACCACAGCCCAAAGAATCAAAAACGAACAAAGATGGATATATTTTTTGCACCAAATCTGACGAAGTGTTGTAGTAGGTGTGTGATTCTATTGAAGAGCTATCCAATTCTGATCCATCATTATAATTTAAGAAGAATCTTGCGACGTCATGACTGCTGTCTTTAAAGCTCACCTTTAAGGGTTCACAGCCTATATAGTTATCCATCTCGAAATAGGGTCTTGGCCCTCGTACCACAACATAATCAAGCTTCAAAGAAGAGTCTACGCATCCATGATTATTTTTGGCAATGAGAAGTATATCATAACCATCTTCAACTCCTGTATTTTTTGAATATATAGTTCCCGCAGATTTAGATGTTGTAATGTTGGTTTCACCAGCACCAAAGTCCCAAATTAAGGAATCAGCATTTACTGAAAGGCTTTCAAATTGAACATATACCGGCGCACATTGTAAAAAAGTGTCATTGGAATTAAAATCTGCTATAACTTGAATTACCTCAACCTCCAATGCAGAAGTATCCGAACAGCTCCCTGGTTGAGATACCGATAGAGAAATAGTATGTGTTCCACTATCTGGTATATAGAGACCGTAATCAAAATAGCTATACTTAAAGACTTCGTAGTCTGAATAGTCTTTCACAGACCAACTCAAATCCAAGGTGGTGTCTCTAGAAGTAAAACTCAACTTAAAGGTATCCCCCTTGCAAATAATTGGGTCAGCTGCTGAAAAATCTGCATTCAAGCCAACTTCCAAAGTGTCTGAATAAACAGTATCTATACAGCCAACACTATTTTCTGCAACCACTCCTATTTGGTAAATCCCTTCATCAATTAAAGTAAAAAGAGGATTAGATTTTGCAGTGTCATCAATGCTGTGTTGACCTATTGAATTGGTAAACCAAGAATAGATCAAAGAACTATCTTGAGATGGATAATGATTATTGCGTGAAACTAAAAGCTCTGGATAAACCTTAAAAGGAGAACAACCCACCAAAGTATCTATTGGTAACTCCCCTTGCAAATCATTAACTACTATAAATGTGGTATCGGACCGTACGCAACCACCTGATATATCGAAGGAGTAAATGAGATCATAATACCCTGGTAAACTGGGTTTTACGAACACTGAATCACCTAGGTATTGGTAGACCGTATCCTCATGCACCAATATCCAATGGTCAGTAAAAGCCACGGTACTCGGGCCAGATAGAGACACTAGTCTGGTAGAATCACCTTTACAAAATGAGGGATCCTCTATATTGTAATTCAGTTGCGGATCTACTATATAAACCGCATCTTCTTTCAGTAATGTGTCTTTGCAACCAATTCCATTTTGACCTATAAGCAATACGTCATAGTAACCGGTGTCATAGTATACCATGGTTGGGTCACGTAGAGTTGATGTATCTAAAATACTGCTGTCGTCCAAATCATAAAATGTCCATTCAAATTCATCTGGAGATAAGTATGAGGTTGGTCTGGTATCATTTCTAAAAAATATGGATTGACCAATACAGCCTACATCTGGAATAGGATTAAATTTCAGTTTCATGGTGTCCTGGTATATGAATCCAGGCCTAACCATAGTATCTGTGCAGCCATTGTCCCCAACTATGATTAATTCCACCCCGTATGTGTTTAGAAAGTCGTAAAACGTGAAGGAATCATCTTCATTGGTAGATGAGTAATACAAACTATCTCCCTGCGTAATATTCCATTGGTAACTGAGACTTGAGGCGCTGCCTTTCTTGCTGGAATTAAACAAATGAACTGTGTGTGGAACAGCACAATGATAATGGTCAGGCGAGAAAAAATCAGCAATAACACTATC
The DNA here is from genome assembly GCA_049115575.1 of Bacteroidia bacterium. Taxonomy (GTDB): domain Bacteria; phylum Bacteroidota; class Bacteroidia; order NS11-12g; family UBA9320; genus JAHEKB01. The sequence goes on from JAGDZU010000001.1 coordinate 642,517, forward strand.
TCTATCTACCATTCTGGTAATACTTGCGGAACTCACACATCCATTGTGATTATGAGTCACCTCAACAGTTAGGGCTCCAGTATCAATCACGTTTAATGACTTTTCATAATCAGATAAGTCTGTTTCTGTAATATTGATTCCACTGTATTGCCAAGTTATGGTACCTGGTAAGTTGTTATTTTTAAGCAGAGCGATCACTGGCTCTTTATCACATCCTATAGTGTTTTGAAGTCTTATGTCTAAGTCTACAGTATCTCCAAGCTTTATGAAATTCCTTTTCTCTTTAACATAGGTGCACCCATTGTTGAGCTTCACTGTTAAGGTAACATCATTAGACCCAGAGGATGAATAAGTCCTAGTATGCGGGCCTACTCCACTCCCTGAGTTTTGGTTAGAGTTTGGGAAACTCCATTGATAACTTTTATTAAATGGCGTAGATGGATCCTTGGTAATTGAGAATATGATATCTTTTGGTATACAACCACTTTTCACATTTGCTTTAAAATCGAATTTCAATTCAGGAAGGACTTCTATGGTATCTATAAATTGAGCAACTCCTTGGCAACCAAAAGAATCTATTACTACCAAAGAAACTGTCTTGAGGCCTGTTGTAACAAATGAATGAACAACGGAATCCTTAGTTAGATTATAATTTGAACCATCTATGACCCAGTTTCTAAACTCGCTATTGGGTGTTAAATCAGTGAATTGCACTTGCCCTGGACCATGACAAAGTAGAAATGATGAAGCAGTAAACTGTGGTTCTGGCTTATCTCTCACCACCAATATGCTGTCTTGAGAGATATTGCATACCGTGCCGCTAGGAAGGGTAATGGCTACAGTGGCATTAACCGTTGTTGCAGATGTGTAAAAAGCAAAAATGGTATCTGCGCCTGAGGTTAAGCCTTGCCCTACATTCCATTGGTAGCTAGAGCCCGCAACGGCATTTACAACTTGAAAGGTGACTATGTCTGGCGCACAAATAGATGACTTGTTTGCTACTATTTTAAAATTAGAGCATTGAGCACCTACCATGAACCGCAGACACAAGAAAAACAGTATGAAACCTATTTTCTTCATAGGGGAGCAGCTTTACAAATATAAGTGATTAGGGAGCCGAGCCGTAAATAGAAAAGGCCACTAGTTAAAAACCAATGGCCAATTCGTTTACTGCCTCCTCTAAGGTAGTCGTAAGCAAAACCATTCTGTTGAACAGTTTTATTGCATATTGTAAACCGCATTTAGCAGTTGAATTTGAAAAAATTTTGGACAATAAAGCGTAGCCTTCAGCAATCAGTACTTATAGAAAAAGTGGATTTCTGAGTAGTCTAGTGGTTAATAATGCCACGAAGATAGGTCTATTTTATGGTTTAATCAAAGAATTTGAGAGACTTACGCCTCTTTTGTTTTGCGAAGCCATCAATAACTTTAATTTCGCCCCAATGAAAAATATTATCTTTCTAATCAGCTTTTCTGTTTTTCTTCTGAGCTCTTGCGGTTCTGATGACAACAGCAATTTAGATCATGCTAAAGCCCTTTATAAGGCCGCTACCAAAGCACAAGACCCTCTTACACAAAGAGTGATATTGAATGAACTTATCTTGCTCGACAGCAGCAATATTTCTTATAAAGATTCTTTAAGTCGTATTTATATAAAAGACGGAAATTACAGTGGAGGATTAGCCTTAGCCGAAGAAGTAATTGAGAGTGGCACAGCTAATAATAAGTTATTAGAGTTAACTGGGGTTGCTTATCAGCAAGTGCAGAAGTTATCAAAAGCCAGTTCAATCTTTAACCAATTGTTTAATAGCACCAAGGATTATAGATACTCCTACCAGGTTGCAGCCATTTCATATGAGCAAGGTAACAAGCTTGAGTTTGATAGTTTATGCGCACAGCTATTAAGTGCTTCCATGGCTGATACTATGGCAGCCAGAACACTTATTGACTTTCCCGGACCTATTACTGGATCTCCTCAACTTATTCCCCTTGAGGCAGCAACTCTTTTCTTAAAAGGTAAATACGCTTTCGACAAGCAACAAGATTTAAAGACAGCTATAGCTTACTATCAGCAAGCCATTGGCAAGTTTGAGTCTTTCGAAATGCCTTATTACTATCTTCAAGAAATCGAAAGAATGAATTTGGGAAGAAGGTAATTACTTTTTCCAGCTGATTTCTGAAACTCCAGCTTTCTTGAGTAGAGCTCTACTCAAAACAAATAGATAATCGCTCAAGCGATTTAAGTACCTAACAATAAGGTCATAATCTCGTTCGAGAACAACGGTTCTCCTTTCTGCACGCCTGCAAATGCATCTGGCCACATGTGCTTGAGAAGCAGCTTTGGTTCCACCTGGAAGGATAAAGTTCTTCAAAGGTTCAAGCTTAAGATTTAATGCATCTATTTCATTTTCTAGCTTAATCACATCTCCTTCCACTATCTCTGGAAGTTCGAAATTCACATCACGTTCAGTAGCAAGTAAACTGCCTATGTTGAACAAGTCATGCTGTATACCTAGAAGAAAACCTTTATAGTGATCGTCAAAACTGATAAGAAGGCCTATTGCCGAATTTAATTCATCAACAGTACCATATGCTTCAATTTTTTGATGCGCCTTACTTACTCGAGTTCCTCCCAACAAGGAGGTCTCTCCTTTATCTCCAGTTTTAGTGTAGATTTTCATGCCTGGCAAATATACTAGACCTGTACTTCCTCTTTTGCGATTTTGCCATCTATCATGCGGATGATTCTATTCGCTCTTGCGGCTATCTCTTCTTCATGGGTAACCATAATAACCGTATTGCCATCTCTATGAATCGCATCTATTAGCTCCAATATTTCTCTACTACTAACACTGTCTAAATTTCCCGTGGGCTCATCAGCAAGTACTATAGAAGGATTATTTACTAAGGCACGAGCTACAGCTACTCTCTGTCGCTGACCACCAGATAGTTCGTTTGGCTTGTGATCAATTCTATCTCCTAGCCCCACTTTTTCCAGTACTTCGGCCGCTCTTTGTAAGCGTTCTTTCTTTCCAATTCCTGCATAAACCAAAGGCAGGGCTACGTTTTCAACTGCCGAACTCCTTGGTAACAGATTAAAAGACTGAAACACAAATCCAATTTCTTTATTTCTAATTTCAGCCAGCTCATCGTCTTTCATGCTCCCCACTTCCTGGCCGTTCAATACATATTCACCTTTGGTTGGAGTATCTAAACAACCTATAACATTCATAAGTGTTGATTTTCCAGAACCGGATGGTCCCATTATGGCTATATAGTCCCCTTGTTCAATATCCTCATCTACCCCATCAAGAGCATTGATGCTTATCTCGCCCATATTGTAGATTTTATAGATATCTCGTAGTTTTATTAGAGACATTATTTCTTAATCACTTTTGGAACTTTAAAATAGTCTGAATCGTGAGAAGGAGCATTCCTAAATGATTGTTCTTTACTCAGATGTGAAGATGCCTCATCTTCTCTTAGCACATTATGGGAATCGCTCATATAAACCAATGGTTCTACATCCGTGGTATCCAATTGATTGAGCTTATTGCAAAAATCCAAAATTCGCTCAAGGTCAGTCTTGATTTTCAGCTTATCTTCAGCTTTGAATTCCAATCTTGCCAGTTGAGCTAGCTCATCTATTTTGTGATCATCAATCTTCATAATCCATTCATTTGATTGAACTTCTCTTCAATAATACGATATACCTCATTTGCGAGCATCTCTTCATCTCCATCTTTTAGATTTGATGTGGGTATAGGTCGATGAACATGCATTCTCATCTTTCCTGGAGAGCCTCCATCTGCTAGTCCTCCGGATGGCATTCTTTTCCAGTTATCTATGATAGTTATGGGTACTATGTCTACATTCTGCTCTATGGCTAATTTGAAAGCCCCCATCTTATACCTAGACATTTTTGGAACTATTTCTCCTATCCCTCCTTCTGGAAAATTAAGAAGACTCACTCCTTTGGCGAGCCTTTCTCTTGCTCCCTGCAAGGCTTTTCTGGCGCCGCTTAAGGTTGATCTTTCTACGGGTATATCTATAGTATTAAAAAAGACTTTGAAAAGTGGAATTTTACCGAGTTCACTTTTAGCCATAAAGTTGAAATAGAAAGGCATTTGAACATTGGCAGATAATATATCTAAATAAGAAAAGTGATTTGGAGTGAAAATGTATGTTTTGTTTGGATCAAGCTTTTCTTCATAGGTGGTGCTTGGACGCAAGCCAGAGATGAACATGATTATTCTCCCCCAGATTCTTCTCAATTTATGTGCTGCAGGATATCTTGACTCTTTTGCGAGTAATATTACAAAAGCTGGATAGAAAATTAGAAAAAACAGTATAAAACAGATTAAGAAATATACCGCCCAGGCATATCTTAATACCTTAATCATTGTTCAGGTGTTGGGTTAATTTGTGAACTTGCACATCTAGAAAATCTTTAAGCAGTTTTTCTGCCATCATTCGCATCATGAAATTAAGTTTGGCGTGAATTACCGCCTGAATTTCCGTGGTGTTTGCATCTACTTCTTTAATATCCCACTGCAAGTCAAAGTCAAAAGGCACCTTGTTTTGGGGTTTGAGTTCCAATAAGTTTGGCGATTCTTTACGTGTAAATGCAAGATGCACATCTCCTATACCCTGTATATCTAATTCTGCTCCTTCTTCCAAAGCCTTAAATTTCCTCACATTAGAAGGCATTAGAATTTCATAGTTTGCTGGCACTGAAAGGTAATTGTAGACCTGGTCTACAGGCTGATGTATAGTGGACTTTTGAGATTTAAATTCTACCATTACGTTTGATCTTGATACATCATGTTCTTCGCAATAAAGGCAGCCATAAGCACAGAAATCACAAATGAAGTGATAAGTCCTTCAAGAAGCGTTGAAAAGCTGTATCCCCAAGGTTTGAATTGACCTTCTATGTACGAATGTGCTTCTACTATTTTATCGGCTTTCTCCCCTTCTTCAAGTGTGGTATTGTCATTGATAATTTTTATTGATTCTATCTTGGCTTGTTCCACATGCTTGGCATAGAATTCACCACTTGGTGCATATAAGACGAGAAAAACAGCAATGGCTATAATTGACTTCACTACTGAAATCATGATCCCGCTCAATATTGTTCTTCCTATGCTAATAATTCCACCCAGAAGCTTCTTAATTAGAATCAGGCCGAAAATGACACAAATTGCCAATAAAATAATCTTGCTCAAATAAAGGGACTGAGAATTGAAATTCTGCCCAGAATAAAATAGGTACTCAAGCAGTGCGCTAAGAACGCCTGCAATTCCTCCGAATAGCCAAATGGTTTTTTGCAATCTTAATCCTCCTCATTCTGACGAGTATATTCGTCAAAATCATACTCAGGCATCAGGTCACTTTTTACATAGTTAACCGTTGCAGTGAATGCTTCCATGAATTTGTTAAAATCTTCTTTGTACAAGAAGATTTTGTGTTTTACATAATTACCATCTTCGAACCTCTTTTTGCTCTCCGTGATAGTGATGTAATAATCATTGCCTTTAGTTGTCTTCACATCAAAGAAATAAGTGCGCTTTCCCGCTCTTACCCTTTTTGAAAACACCTCTTCTCTGTCGTAATTTGACTCACCCATCTGATTTTTTTTTAATGAGTGTCAAAAGAACAGAAAATAGAGAAGATTTCAAATAGAAATTATTAATCAGCCAACTCTTCTTGTTTGAGCTGTTTTTGATAAAGATCTGCATAGGAACCTTGTGCTGACAACAGTTCCGCGTGACTTCCACTTTCAACAATTTCTCCTTCGTCTAAGAAAATAATTCTATGCGAATCCTGTAAACTAGAGATTCTATGTGAAATATTAATGAAAGTAGAGTCTCTACTCACATCTGATAGTGCTTTTTTAATGGATACCTCAGTCTTGGTATCTACGGCAGAAAGCCCATCGTCTATAAGGAGAATATCCGGAGATTTAATGAGCGCTCTTGCAATAGCGGTTCTTTGTTTCTGACCTCCAGATAATGTGATTCCTCTCTCACCCAATATGGTTTCCAATTGTTCTGGAAACTTACTGATTTCTCGATCTAAAGAGGCCATGCGAATCACCTCTTGAAGTTCTTCTTCTGATACTTGATTATGACTTCCAAATAGGATATTGTTCCTGATAGTGTCTGAGAACAAGAAAATGTCTTGAGATACATAACCAAACAGATCCCTCAAGCTATTCTGATCATAATCCGCAATAGGTATATCATCAACATAAATTTCACCACTGGTTGGACTGTAAATACCCATAAGTAATTTGGCAATAGTAGATTTTCCACTTCCAGTGGTTCCAATAATTCCAAACCTCTTACCTGCTTCAATTTCGAAAGAAACATTTTTCAATATCACAGGGTCTTCTGGTGAATATCTGAAACTCACGTTTTCAAATCTTATTCCTTTAGCTAAGTGATTACTGGTGACCGTTCCGTTGTTTTCCATGGGCTTAACAGACATGAACTCATTAATTCTGGTCATGGAAGCCGCTGCGCGTTGAATTAAAGAAGTGATATAGCCCAATGAAGCGACAGGCCAAGTAAGCATATAAACATAGATTATATACTCGGCTATGTTCCCTACTGTAAAGGTTCCATTAATTACAGCCATTCCACCGGTGTAAACAGTGATTAATACGCTTAGACCAACTATTCCCATTACTGCGGGCATAAAGAGAGCATTTACTTTAACCAAGCTCATATTGCTCTTCTTGTAATCTTCCGTGAGCTCCGTAAAGGATCTTTCAAAGTTTTTCTCCGCTGCAAAAGCCTTTAACACATGTATGCCCGAAAACGTTTCCTGACTAAAAGAAGTTAATCCAGAAAGTTTTCTCTGAATTACGTCACTTCTTTTATTCATGGTATCGCTTACCAGATAAATCGTGATAGCCAAAATGGGTAATGGAATTAAGGTGTAGAGAGTAATTTCAACATTTACGTAGAGCATCATCCCTACGACCATACTAATCATAAAGAAAATATTGATAGCATACATTACTGCAGGCCCAGCGAAATCTCTAACCTTGGACACATCATCACTAATCCTGTTCATTAAATCACCTGTATAGTTCTTGCCATAGAATGATTGTCCTAATTGCTGGTAATGGTTGAATATTTCATTCTTCAAATCATATTCTATGTATCTGGACATGACTATAACCGTTTGACGCATAAAGAACATGAACACTCCTTTTAGAATCGCACTTCCCACAATTAAACCGCCAAAGAACAGGGCCATCTGGGAAGCCGTGCTGAATTTGCCCAAAATGTCTTGTAAATAGGCAGGAGCTTCTTTTCCTTCAAGAACAAAAACAAAGGCATTTATTGCCTCTCTCACGATTGGGGGGATAAAAATGGCAAAAAGATTTGAGAGCACTATAAATATCACACCTCCAATGAGATACCCCTTGTACTTTAAAAAGTTTTTCTTTAAGCTGTATAGTGCTTTCAATATCTAATAATTAAATGTGCTCAAAAAATATAAATTTGCGCCAAAATTAACGTTCCTTATAACAACGATAATAACAAATGACGACAGCAACTCTATCTACTCTAAATACAGAATTAGATCTCTTTTCTAAATTAGAAACAGCTGACCATGAGCAAATTGTTTTATGTAATGACAATTCTACTGGTCTTAAGGCGATCATAGCTATACATAATACCGTACTTGGTCCTGGCCTAGGTGGCACAAGAATGTGGCATTATTCCACTGAAGCAGAGGCACTTAACGATGTTCTCAGACTTTCAAGAGGTATGACACATAAGGCTGCTATATCAGGTTTAAATTTAGGAGGCGCTAAAGCTGTAATAATTGGTGATGCTCAGAAGCACAAGTCCGAAGCACTCATGAGAAAATTTGGACGATTTGTGGAAAACCTCAATGGTAAATACATCACAGCTGAAGATGTTGGAACTACAACTAAAGATATGGAGTACGTGAATATGGAAACAAATCATGTGGTTGGTTTACCCGAAAGCATGGGTGGCGGTGGAGATCCATCTCCAGTTACTGCATATGGTGTTTATATGGGAATAAAAGCTTCAGCCAAGAAGGCTTACGGGTCTGACAGTTTGGGAGGAAAAAAGATTGCAGTTCAAGGAATTGGTAAAGTAGGCATGCATTTGGTAGAGCTACTTCACAAAGACGGAGCTGAAATATATGTTGCAGATATAAACGAAGACAATTTGAGATATGCTTCTAAGCATTACGGGGTACATATAGTAACCAATGAAGAAATATTTACTATACCTGTTGATGTATTTGCACCTTGTGCTCTCGGTGCCATACTCAATACTGAAACTATCAATAATCTGAACTGTAATATAGTTGCAGGCGCTGCCAATAATCAATTGGCTGTTGAAGATGAGCATGGGCCTATGTTAGCTGAGAAAGGAATACTTTATGCTCCTGACTTTTTGATTAATGCAGGAGGTTTAATCAATGTTTATTCTGAGCACATTGGATACAATAGAGAAACAGCTCTTAGGGATACAGAAAAGATTTTTGATACTACCTTAAGTATATATGATCTTGCCGAAGCTCAAAAAATGCACACTCAAAAAGCTGCTATAGTATTAGCGGAAAAGAGAGTGAATGACATACAAAAAGTTAGATCTACTTACTAAACACTATGCTTACAGGACTCAAGCGCTTATACAAGCTGCTTAACCCAAGTCAACAGAAGGTTATACTTGAATACCCTCTTGACTTAAAAGCCCGCTATTCCTCTCCACATCACCAGGGTTTGTATGATATTGTATCTTCAAATGATGAAAAATACAGCTCATTATTGCAAGAATTCAACTCGCATATAGACTATTTCTCGGGCTTGAAAAATATGTCTGAATTAGCTGCCGATGAAAGTCGTGAGCCTTCATGGAATAATGGTTATTTACCTGGATTGGATATCATTTCTCTCTATGGAATATTGAGTAAATTCAATCCTCCAAATTATGTAGAAATTGGTTCTGGAAATTCAACTAAAGTGGCGAGGCAAGCTATCCAAAACCAAAAATTGCATACCAAGATTCATTCTATAGATCCATATCCTAGAACAGAAATCGATCAATTGAGTGATGTATGCGAAAGAACTACCATAGACAAAGCAGACTTAAGCGTATTCGACCAATTGGGAGAAAATGATGTAGTCTATGTAGATAATTCCCATGTATGCTTTCCGAACTCGGATGTCACTATCTTCTTTTTAGATATACTTCCCAGATTAAAACCAGGTGTTATAGTGCATGTACATGACATTTACATACCCTATGACTATCCTGACTTCATGATAGAGCGCTACTATTCTGAGCAGTATTTATTATCTACCTACCTATTGAACAGTAGCAACTATGAGGTGATCTGCCCCAACTATTATATTTTTGAGCAGAAGAATTTATTAGAACAACTCCAACCGGTTTGGAACGCTATAGAAAATAAAAAAGTTGAAAAGCACGGAGGATCGTTCTGGTTTAAGATAACCTAAGCTTGTTTCCCAGTATTAAGATACAGCAGCGAATCATGTTTGTCCTTGGGATCGTGGTCGCAATAAAGCTGGTATTACTATTCTTTCAATCTGAAGGACTACAAGGTGGAATGGATAGTTATAATCACTATCTAATTGCCAAATACAGTTTTAAGCATCCTGCATTGCTCTTAGATTATTGGGGCAAACCCGTTTACAATTTTATTGCCTCTCCCTTTACACAGTTTGGGTTGGCTGGCAGTGTCTATTTGAACATATTCTGCCTTTTGGGATCGGCTTATTTCTGTTTCAAAATTGCCAAAATTTTAGGGAGCAAGATTCCTCTATTGGCCTTTTTTCTCTGTTTACTCAGCCCCATATTCTTAGACCATACCATATCATCTCTCACAGAGCCATTAAATGCATTCTTGTTATCATGGACTCTCTATTTAATGGCGAGTAACAGAATTCTGGCAGGAGCTCTATTAGCGGGTTTTCTTCCTTTCGCCCGTTCAGAGGGATTCATCATAGCAGCAGTTATTGGTTTGTATCTTATCTTGTTTAAAAAGAATTATAAGGCCGTATTATTTCTGCTCTTAGGTTCTGTGATTTTGAATTTCGCAGGATGGATAATTGAAGGTAAACCATTTTGGATCATAACGGAAAACCCCTATTTGAAATTTGAATTATCTGGCGACAACATATGTGGATCAGGAAGTTTCATTCATTACTTTAGATGGGGACATGTCACCTTTGGTCTGATTACTTGTTTACTATTAGTAATTTCTATCGTCTATGCAGTTAAAGACACATTAGCCAAAAAGGCCAATGAATTTATCTTACTGATTACCACTGTCTTTATAGCCTATTTTGGAGCTCATGCTCTGATTTGGGGTTTGGGAATGATGGGAAGTTGCGGTTACATTAGAGTAATGACTGTGGTAGCTCCAATTGCTGCGATTTTAGCAGCTGTGGCATTTGAAAGATTCATGAGTGTCTTTAATAAGAAAGTACATTGGGTTGTTCTTATTTTGCTTTTGGCCAATGCCATTTATGCCCCTTATAAGTATTACGAATACCGCTACCCAGTTGAAATTAGCCAAGAACAAAAAGAGTTTACCAAAGTTTATAATTGGTTAAAGAATTCTGAATACTCTAATGATGTTTGGGCTTATATGTATCCTTATCTCTCCTTAATATCTGATAGGGACCCATGGGATAAAGAAGAGCACATAGAGCTTTGGAGCACCTCATTGCCTTATATGGACAAGGGTACAATCATAATTTGGGATGCACATTTTGGTCAAAATGAAGGGCAAATCGCCCCTGAGACATTAATGGAGAATCCAGAGTACGAGCTAATCCAACAGTTTAAACCAGAGGAATCATTTACAACTCAAAACAATTATCCATTCCACATAATGGTCTTTAAAAAATTGAGCGCAAAAAAGGAAAGCTAATTCTATATTTGCAGCACTACGTTCAATGCTAAATAGAAGACTTATAAGAATTAAAGTGTTTCAATCACTGTTTGCGCACTTTAAAGATGAAAATGCTACCGCCACTCAAATTCAAAAAGAGTGTAGAAAGTCCATTTTGGGTATAGAGGCCCACTTTTATGGAGTCCTAGCCTTCCTGCCTGAGCTCAGACAAATGGTTCGAGTAGAACAGAATCCAGCGGATAGGAAGTATTCAGCATCTAGTGAAGATGCCAAGCTCACCTTTGATCTCATTTGTGATAATCCTTTTCTAGATCAATTGGAACAAGCGCCTGTAATGAAGGACTTTCTTAAGAAGCCGAGCATTGACTGGAGTCAAGAAAAAGACTTGCTTTTAGTTATCTACAAGGAGATCAGACAAAAGGATGAATTCAATGCTTTAAAAGCTATTGAGGATATTACTGAGCGATCATTTAAACTAGCCGTGTTGTGCTATAAACATTTGATCAAAGAATCGGTTGATTTTGAGCATTTCATGGAGGAGCAAATAATTGTCTGGTACGATGAAAAAATTCCTATTCTAAAAAGCCTGGAAAAAATGTTTACCAGCTTTGAGGAGACCGCTACGCTTACCATTCCAGAAGTGTCTCGCGACCTAGAAGAAGACTTGGAATTTGCAGACATACTCATAACGGAGTACATGGCTCATTATACAGAACTAGAAGAAACACTGGGGAAATACACCCCTGGATGGGATAGTGATAGAATAATGAAGATAGACTATGTGCTTATGTGCATGGCCCTTTGTGAATTCAAATTTTTACCTTTTGTTCCTGTGAAAGTGAGCATTAATGAATATATAGAAATTGCCAAAATGTATAGCACTCCAAAGAGTTCCAAGTTTTTGAACGGTACATTGGACAAAATACTTAAAGATTGGCAGAGCACAGGGGCAATAAATAAAACGGGTAGAGGTTTAATAGGTTAACAAAAAATATACATTTGCACAGCATGAAAAATTTAGGAATCGCATTATTAATTATTGTTGGGATGGCCGCATGTAACCAAGCTGGCACTAAGGATAATTCACTTTCCACTGATGCTATTGAACACTCAGATGGAAGTAATGAAGAACCCAAATTTGAGTTTAAAGAAACCAAATGGGATTTTGGAAGAATTAAAGAAGGCGAAAGAGTGGAACATTCTTTCAAATTTGTGAATACAGGTGATGATGATTTAGTAATTTCTAATGTAACATCATCTTGTGGATGCACCGCACCTGATTGGCCAAGAGGACCAATTAAGCCGGGAGAAGAATCCAAAATCAAAGTAGAATTTAACAGTGCTGGCAAGAAAGATTTAGTTACCAAAGACGTAACCATCTTTGCCAATACAAATCCCGTAAAGACCACTTTACAAATACAAGTATTCGTAGAAAAATAAAATAATGAATAGTCAACTCATATTTCTAATACTCTTTATTGCAGTATTCTATATCTTCATTTTCTTACCACAAATAAGAAAGTCTAAAAAACAGAAAGCATTTAAAGAGGCTCTGGAAAAAGGTGATAAAGTTGTAACAACAGGAGGCTTACATGGTAAGATTGTTGAAATACAGGATCTAACTATCACTCTTGATGTTGGAAATGGAATGCACCTGAAATTCGACAAATCAGCTGTGAGCATGGAGGCTTCTATGCTCTCTGATAATAGCAAGCAAGCATAACGGTGCAGCATCTGAGAATTGGCATTACCGGGGGAATAGGCGTTGGCAAATCCACCGTATGCGAAATTTTCAAGAGAATAGGTATTCCTATATATGATGCAGATACTCGAGCAAAGTATCTAATGACTCACGACCCTGAGCTCATCAGGGAAATAAAGGACGGCTTCGGTTGGGACGCCTACAAGCGGAACAACGAACTCAATAGAGACTATTTAGCCAAAATAGTCTTTAATAATGAAGAAAAGCTTCAAGCTTTAAACAGTTTGGTTCATCCTAGGGTTGGTAAGGATTATGAGCAATGGGTTCTTGAGAACAGAGAAAAGCCATATTCAATTAAAGAGGCGGCGCTACTTTTTGAGGCCAAGAGTTATAAGAACCTCCATAAAATAATTGTGGTCACCTGCCCTATCAGCATTCGGATAGACCGCATAGTTAAACGCGATCATGTTAAAAAAGAAGATGTTCTCAAGCGTATTAACAACCAAATGACAGACAAAGAGAGATTGGCTAGAGCTGATTATGTTATTCTTAATGATGGTCGTAAATCCCTCATTGAACAAGCATTGAGTATACACCATGAGATACTAGAGCTAAGAGAGAAAGAAGCAGTACCTTTGAAATCATGAGTAAGTTGCAAATTCTGAAACACGATGAGATTATGCTCAAGCTCGGCCGTATTGCTTGGCAAATACTGGAAGAATTCTATGAATCCAAGAATATAGTAATCATAGGAATTAAATCCAGAGGTACCGCTGTTGCAAAACTTATAGAAACCAAGCTGGCACAAATCTCTAAAGCAGAAATTGAATTTATCGAATTTACCATAGACAAAGACAAGGCGCTTACCACTACTATTGAATGGAGCGACGAAATTAACCTTAAGGGTAAAGCAGTGGTTTTGGTAGATGATGTGCTCAACTCAGGAATAACTTTGGCAGGTGCCTTAAAAGAGATACTTTCAAAAGAGCCTAAATCAGTTAAGGTAGCCGTTTTGGCAAATCGAGATCATAAAGCTTTTCCAATTCACGCCGATTTTGTAGGTATTTCATTAGCCACTACACTTAAGGAACATATATCATTAGTTCGCGAGAATGGCAATATGGCCGTTTACTTGGTATAATTTCTATATTAGCTGAGTGAAAAAGCTGTACCTACTCCTTTGCTTTCTGCTATTCCATTGTTATTCATACTCTCAAACTCTTGTAAGGTTTTATACAACAGAAGGAAATTTCATGGTACAGATGTATGACAGCCTAGCGCCAATTACTACTGCCAACTTTCTAGATTATGTTGAACAGAAATATTATGACGGCGTAATATTTCACAGAGTTATAGATGATTTCATGATACAAGGAGGTGATGGCGCTGGGAACCCAGATCCTATTCAAGATGAATTCGACCCTGCTCTGAGCAATATCCAAAAAACCATCAGTATGGCCAATAGTGGACCAAATACGGGAAATACTCAGTTCTTTATTAATCTAGTAGACAATACGTATCTAGACTATAATAAAACCCCATTCACTTCTAAACACCCCGTGTTTGGTATAGTTGTAGACAGCTTTGAGGTTGTACAACGAATAGGCAAAGTTCCTACTAACATTTCCAATAGACCATTCAATGATGTGGTAATGGACAGCGTAAGAAAAGTTGAATTCCATGCAGATCCGCCTTTTTTCTTGCCTGAATCTTTCAGAATAAGTCCCAGCCCAATAAATCACAGAACTCAGCTAGAATTGCCCGAAGAGAACGCAAGCGCACATGGGTATTCTAATTTACAAATTGAATTAAAATGTTTTAATCAATACGGTGAAGAAGTTTTTGCTTTAGATCAACCAATTAAAACTCCTCTTTATTGGATAGAACTAGAAGAATTGAACCAATTGAGTTTAAGCCCTGGAACTTATTACATGCACATTATAAAAAGTCCTGCTGGATTTGGCGTAGTTAAGTTTATAGTGCTCTAAATCATATTTTTATTCAATTTTACTTCTTTAATATTGTTCATTAGAAATTTATGAAATCAGCAACCATAGTTGGAGCAGGTCTAGTAGGTTCTTTATGGGCCGTGTACCTCTCAAAGGCAGGCTATAAAGTAACCATAGTTGAAAGAAGAAGAGATTTGAGAGCTACTCAAATCTCCGCCGGTAAATCTATAAATCTTGCATTATCCGTTAGAGGTTGGAAGGCATTCAAAACAGTTGGGGTTGAAAAAGAAATTGAAGAAATTGCCATACCAATGCCAGGCAGATGTATGCACGACATGGAAGGTAACCTTACATATCAACCCTACGGACAAGAAGGTCAGGCCATCTATTCCGTATCGCGAGCGGGCATCAATTGCAAAATGATGGATGTAGCTGAAAAATATGGCAATGCAGAAATCTTGTTCAATGAGAAATGCACCGATGTAGACTTAGAAAAGGGAATTGTCTATCTAGAGAACACCAATACCGGCACTCATTCCAGCATACAGTCCGATGTTGTGTTTGCCGCCGACGGGGCATTCTCAGCTGTGAGGTATAACGCCATGCAGAAACTTGACCGTTTTGATTATATGCAAGATTACATTGATGACGGTTACAGAGAAATCTTGCTACCTGCCAACGAAGATGGCAGCTATAAACTTGAGAAAAACAGACTGCATATTTGGCCTCGAGGTAGATTTATGCTAATAGCACTTCCCAATGAGGATGGATCATTCACTTGCACATTATTCATGCCACATGAAAACCATGAATATGCATTTGACAAAATCAATACGGCCGAAGAAGTGGATCATTTCTTTAAGACTGTCTTTCCAGATTTTCACGAATTGATGCCAAATATTTCTGAAGTATGGGAAGATCATCCGCTTTCATCTTTAGCCATTGTACGTTGTTACCCTTGGACTCACGGAAGAGTTGCCCTTATGGGAGATGCGGCTCATGCTACGGTACCTTTTTATGGGCAGGGAATGAATGCAGGCTTTGAAGATTGTACAGTAATGTGGGAGTTAATGCAAAAGCACAATGAGGATTGGCCTAAAATATTTGAAGAATACCAAGAAGTACGAAAACCAAATGGTGATGGAGTTCAGGATCTTTCTTTGCACAACTATTACGTCATGCGTGATTATGTGGCAGACCCTGATTTCCTACTTCAAAAGAAGTTTGAGAGACGAATTGAGCAACTTTATCCCGATAGATATGTGCCCCTTTATTCTCAAGTTTCATTTACGCATATTCCCTATTCAACAGCTTTGAAAAACGGTCAAAAGCAAGATGCTTATATGAAAAAACTGATGGAAAAGCACGACATCAATGCCATGTTTGACAATAACGAAGTGGACGACTTAATCCACGGCTTAATCGATGACATAGCGGCACTTCACTCTTAAACCTAACAATGTATATAACTTGCACCTAATGAGTAATGCAATTATTTACTTGATAGCCTGGGTGGCTATAGATGTTAGCCTTGTTGTGAGGTACAGAAAAATGGTTGAAGGAAAAACCAAGAAATCTTTTAGGGTTTTGGCATTCGGCTTAAATCTTTTAATTGCCTTGGTTTTGATAATATATCTGGCTTATATAGAGTATTGACTTCAGAGTTTGAGGCTCAGTTTGAACTCTTTTAGGGTTAATAATTTAGAAATTGTGAATTAGATACGGCCTTTGTTTTTTGTTCCTCGTAGATTGGTTTCTTAAACATGGCTTCCCCGTTGCCCCAGGGGAAAATTATCAATCCCCGTCAATTTCACCTCATTCCATTTAGGACGGCTTTTAAATGAGTCGCAATAACTTATAAATGGGTTGGAAGGTCGAATCAACCATTAACAACTAATAATTAATAACTAATAATTAACCTCCGCCTCTATTGCTTTTGCCACTCTAACACCATCCATTGCCGCAGACAATATTCCTCCCGCATAACCAGCACCTTCTCCGCAGGGGTATAAATTATGTACTTCGGGATGATGAAGCTCTTTAGTTCTTGGAATTCGAACTGGCGCACTTGTTCTGGATTCAGGAGCAACTATAACCGCCTTTTTATGATCAAAACCCTTGAGTTTCTTACATGAGTTTCTCAGGCCTTCTCTTAGGCGTTCATTAATCTTAGTAGGGTAAAGATGATTCAGATCAACCGAAGTCATTCCAGGATGGTAGGATGATTCATTTAAAACTTTACTCTTCTTTTGTGCGAGATAATCATTTAGATTTTGAGCAGGAACTTTAAAACCAGTACCTGCCATTTCGCTTGCCTTTTGTTCAATATGCTGCTGAAACCTCAAGCCAGCTAAAGCACCGTGTTCTTTGAAACCCTCCCACTCATCAGTTCCAATTTCGGTAACCCAACCGCTATTGGCGTATTCCCCATTTCTTTTGCTAGGAGACCAACCATTAACAACAACTTCATTTAGATCAGTGGCAGCTGGAGCAATTATTCCTCCAGGACACATACAAAAAGAGAAGACTCCTTTTCCGTTCACTTGCTCCACTAAGCTATAACTAGAAGGAGGTAAAATATCCATGTTTCTAGAACCGTGATACTGAATTTGGTCTATTAATGACTGAGGATGTTCAATTCTAAAACCCATGGCAAATGGTTTGGCCTCTAACTCTATTTCTTTAGCGTGGAGCAGTTCGTAAATATCTCTAGCGGAATGCCCAGTTGCCAAAATCAAATGTTCACATGACTCCCAATTATTATTGATTTTAACGGATTTGATTTGACCTGCCTCAAGGTCTATATCTGTTAATTTAGCGTTAAATCTCAACTCAGCGCCTGCGTTTACAATAGTCTTTCTTAAGTTTTCTATGATAGCAGGAAGTTTGTTGGTTCCTATATGCGGGTGAGCTTCATATAAGATTTCAGCACTTGCGCCATGGTAAACGAGTAACTCCAGAAAGTCTTTGATCTTTCCTCTTTTATGACTCCTTGTATAGAGTTTTCCATCAGAGAAAGTTCCTGCACCTCCTTCTCCAAAGCAATAGTTGGATTCTGGATTCATTATACCATCTCTATTGAGTTTGGCAACATCCCTCCTTCTTTCTTTTACTTCCTTCCCTCTTTCAACTATGATTGGTTTTATTCCTCTTCTTAATAATTCTATGGATGCAAATATTCCAGCTGGGCCAAACCCAATCACATGAGCTACTGAATCACCTAAGTTTGGAAAATCCAGTACTAGGCCATTTTGAACATCTTGTCCTGCTTCTACTAGTTCCAGTCTAAGATTGTACAGTATATTCTTTTTGCGTGCATCTAGTGATTTGCGCAGCACCTTAATCCCTATTTCTTCAGGATTCATATTAAACATGCGTGCACAAAATGACACCGGATTCAGCTTGAATTTCTCCCATTCTTTTGGAGTGATTCTGATCTCTTTTTGTATAGTGTTCGTTTTTTCCAAGAAGTATCCACAAATATTCTATAAATAAAGCATTAGAGCATCTTTGCATATCCAAATGACTAAAACAATTGATCAATTAGAGAAATACGTTTCTCAAAGTCGTAGAGATATAGTCAGAATGGTCCATGCTGTTCAATCCGGTCATCCGGGTGGTTCTCTAGGTTGCGTAGAGTACTTTACAGTTTTGTTCCACAATATTCTCAAGCACGATCCTGAAAATTTCAATATGGAGGCCAAGAATGAAGATGTCTTCATTCTGAGCAATGGACATATATCTCCCGTATATTACAGCACTCTTGCCCGATCAGGTTACTTCCCCGTTGAAGAGCTAGCAACATTCAGAAAACTCAATTCGAGATTACAAGGGCACCCAGCTACGCATGAAAAGCTACCAGGTATTCGAATTGCCTCAGGTTCACTAGGTCAAGGTCTATCTGTGGCAAGTGGTATTGCCCAAGCTAAAAGGCTTAATGGAGAGGACAGAAAAGTTTTTGTACTCTGTGGAGATGGAGAACTTCAAGAAGGACAAATCTGGGAAGCTGTGATGTATGCGGCTCATAACAAGCTAGACAATATGATTCTCACTATTGATGTGAATGGACGTCAAATTGATGGCGATACCAAAGACATTATGGGATTTGAAGATTTGAGAAGCAAATTCGAATCATTCGGCTGGAAAGTAATGAGTATGGAAGGCAACAATCTTGAAGATGTGCAAGACGGTTTATCTAAGGCTTCCGTTCTGAGTGGAAATGGACAACCTATTTGCATTTTAATGACAACAGAAATGGGTAATGGAGTTGACTTTATGATGGGCAGTCATGAATGGCATGGAATTCCTCCAAACGATGATCAATTAGTAGATGCTCTGGTCCAAAATCCAGAGACTCTAGGCGATTATTGAAAAAGCAGCATACTATTTGCAAAATGTTAAGAGTTAACAGGCATATAATGAAATACTTAATCATAGCGCTAAGCATGATGTTCGCATTTAATGTGAATGCTCAGAGCAAGCCCAAAACTCGAATTTTGTTTGTATTAGACGCCAGTGGTAGCATGTACGCTAACATGGGTAATGATACCCGAATTGTGGTAGCTAAACGACTGTTGTCTAGGCTCGTAGATAGTTTGCAAGACATGAACGAAGTGGAATTAGCACTTCGAGTGTATGGCCATCAGAGCCCCAAAACTCAAAGAAACTGTAAAGACACTAAGTTGGAGGTTGGATTCAGGTCTAATAACCATTCAAGCATACAAGAGAAAATCAAGGACATACGTCCAAAAGGGACTACACTTATCGCCTATTCATTGGAACAGGCTGCTTATGACTTTCCTAAACAGGAAGGTGTGCGCAATGTAATAATTCTCATCACTGACGGATTAGAGGAATGTGAAGGAGATCCCTGCGCAGTATCTGCAGCTCTCCAAAAGCAAGGAGTGATACTCAGGCCCTTTATTATTGGATTGGGATTGAATGACGATTTTAAAGCACAATTTGAATGCGTGGGTAGATTCTTTGAGGCTGAAACTGAAAATGATTTCAAAGATGTTTTGAATGTGGTTATTTCTCAAGCTATAAACAATACCACAGCGCAAGTAAATCTTTTGGATCAATACAATAGACCCACTGAAACAGATGTGCCTATGACCTTTAGTGATGCCAAAACAGGTAAAGAATTGCATCACTTTGTACATACCATGGATTACCGAGGTAACCCAGACACTATGTACTTAGATCCATCATATACTTACAACATAAAGGTTCACACCATCCCTCCCGTTTATAAAGAGAATGTAACTCTTACTCCGGGGATTCACAATACCATAGCCATTGATGCAGCTCAAGGTAGCTTGCACTTAAAGGTTGATGGTGTTACCAAATATCCAGACTTACAAGCTTTGATAAAAGACCCCAAAACAGGCGAGATTTATGAAGTGCAGTCTTTCAATACCACCCAGAAATATCTAATAGGTGATTACGACATTGAAATATTAAGTCTGCCAAGAATAGAGCAAGACAATGTAGAAGTGGCTCAAAGCAAGACAACAACTCTGCATATTCAGCAACCTGGTAAACTCAACTTGGTCTCCAGAAAATCATTAGAGGGTTCTTTATTTCATTATAAGAATGGTCACCTTACCCTTTTAAAACCTTTGGAGTTCAATGGAACGCAAAGCATTACTATACTTCAACCGGGTAAATATGTATTTGTTTACCGAGAGACTGCGGTCAAAGAAACTATAAAGACTAAAACCGTTTCCTTTGAGATTGGATCAGGGGAAGTAAAATACATCAACATACGATAAGAATGACACAAACATCTGTTATGGAAAAAAAAGACACCCGCTCTGGATTTGGAGAAGGCCTTTACGAAATAGCTCAACAGAACTCAGACGTAGTTGGCCTTTGTGCTGATTTAACGGGTTCACTTAAAATGAATAAATTCAAGGATGCCTATCCCAATCGATTTTTCCAGATGGGAATTGCGGAAGCAAATATGATGGGGGTAGCAGCAGGCCTAGCCACTAGTGGTAAAATTCCTTTTACTGGTACCTTCGCCAATTTCTCAACAGGTAGAGTGTATGATCAAATACGACAATCCATAGCTTACTCCGGTAAAAACGTAAAGATTTGTGCATCTCACGCAGGCCTCACATTAGGTGAAGATGGTGCGACACATCAAATATTAGAAGACATTGGAATGATGCGCATGCTGCCAGGCATGGTGGTAATCAATCCTTGTGATTTCAATCAGACTAAAGCGGCTACTATGGCTATTGCCGAACATTACGGCCCGGTGTATTTAAGATTTGGTAGACCTAAGTGGCCCATATTTACCGGAGCAGATGAGAAATTTGTAATAGGTAAGGCAGTACAACGTACTCAAGGTAGTGACGTAACTATCATAGCAACAGGTCATATGGTTTGGCAAGCTATGGAAGCGGCCAAAAATTTGGCAGAAAGTGGCATTTCAGCAGAAGTACTAGACTTACACACTATTAAGCCCTTAGATGAGGAAACCATATTGGATTCTGTGTCTAAAACATCTTGTGTTGTAACTGCTGAAGAGCACCAACTCAATGGAGGTTTGGGAGATGCAGTATGTCAGTTACTGGCTAAACGCATGCCTACTCCAGTTGAAATGGTTGGTGTGAATGATAGTTTTGGTGAAAGTGGCAAACCAATGGATTTATTAGACAAGTATGGTTTAGGTGTTTCAGATGTGGTTGCTGCAGCACAGCGAGCTGTTAACAGAAAATAATTGAATCTCCTATTCTTCTATAATCCTAAGGCTGGTGCGACTTACAACGCATCGCTGCATCAGGAAATCGCAGATATACTGGGAGACAATCACACCGCAAATTTTATTCATATTGATGACCTTGGGAAGGTTGACAAGGAAGTGCCGTATGACGTAGTTATAGCTATAGGTGGAGATGGCACAGTTAATTCGGTTGCCGAATGCTGTTGTACTCACAATAAACCAATGGCCATTATTCCCAGAGGTTCGGGAGATGGCTTGGCTAGACACCTCAAGCTCCCAAGAGACTTGAACAAAGCCTTGGATGTTGTTCTGTCTGGCAACATAACCAAAATAGACACAGCTTTGTTAAATGATCACTTCTTTGTGAATGTAGCCGGATCTGGTTTTGAGGCCATTGTTGCTCATGAATTTGGAAAGGGAACTAGAGGGTTAAAAGGATATATTAAAGCCATTAGGAAGCACTATAGATCCTACCAAGAACAAGAAATCACTCTCAAAACAGATCGTGAAGAAATCAAGACCAAATATTTCAGCTTGAGTATTGCTAACGGATCACAATGGGGAAACAACTTTGAGATTGCCAGTTCTGCTAGCATGACCGATGGCGTGCTAGAAATTGCCATAATGGATAAACCCAAATGGTTTCAGATACCTAGATTGCTTGCCTATTTGAACGGATCTCAACAAAAGGACCTATCCTTTATTCATTACCATAAGGCGTCTTCACTTGAAATACTGAACCAAGAGGAGCATTGGCATCTAGATGGTGAACCTTTGCTTATGTCTAAAGATGTGAATCTGAAAATGCAAGCACAATCATTACAAGTACTTACAGCTCATGGCTAAGAAAAAGAAGATGCAGAAGCTAGACTTGGAAAATTTCTTTGTCTACTCCACAGAACCTCAAGAATCTCAGGCAGAAGATGATATTCAAGATGATGTGGAACCCGCTTCTATGAGTTTATTGGTTCGCAAAGAGAAAAAAGGAAGAGGAGGAAAAGTAGTCACTGTTGTTGAAGGTTTTGAAGGTAGCGATGAAGCAATGAAAAAATTGGCTAAAGATCTTAAACAGCATTGTGGAACTGGAGGTGCAGTAAAAGGAGACGACATCATAATTCAAGGAGATTTAGCAGTCAAAATTGTCCAATATTTAGAAAGTCGTGGATATCCTGCAAAAAAAACGACAATGTAAGTTTTGCCCTTGTTTCAGGCAGCCTACCTTTGCACCTTTATTTTAATATGAAATCACATCCTATAACAGACAGAGTGATCAATAATGCGGCTAAAAGCAATATTAATCTTAGCCAAGATGAATTACTCAAAGCTGCAGTAGAGAACAATGAAGGAACCATCACAGATACTGGTTCTCTAGCAGCTGATACTGGAAAATTTACTGGCAGATCACCTAAAGACAAGTTCAGCGTGAGCGATGCCAAAACAGAAGATACAGTTTGGTGGGGAGATATAAATCAAAGGTATGATGCAGATAAGTTCGACATCCTTATGGAAAAGGTAATCGAGCATTATAAAGGCAAAGAAATCTATGTAAGAGATGCCATTGCATGTGCAGATCCGGACTATCAAATAACGGTAAGAGTAGTTACAGAGTCAGCTTACCAGAATCTGTTTGTTCACCATATGTTCATCAGACCTACTGAAGAACAAGCAGCTCAAATTGATCCTGATTGGATTATACTGGCTGCACCGAGTTTTATGGCTGTCCCAGGAATTGATGGAACCAGACAAGAGAACTTTAGCATTATAAATTTCACTAAGAAAATATACCTAGTGGGCGGTAGCGGTTATACGGGCGAGATTAAGAAAGGGATATTTACTGTTCTTAACTATACATTACCTGTAGATGAGAATGTATTGTCTATGCACTGTTCTGCTAATATTGGCAAAAACAACGATACAGCTATATTCTTTGGCCTATCTGGTACTGGTAAAACTACTTTGAGCGCCGACCCACAAAGAGCTCTAATTGGAGATGATGAACACGGTTGGTCAGAAAAGGGCATTTTCAATTTTGAAGGAGGGTGCTATGCAAAAGTGATAGACCTTTCTCAAGATAAGGAACCACAAATCTGGAATGCCATTAGTGATGGAACACTAGTTGAAAACGTAAGATTCCATGAAGGAACTAATACCGTAAACTATGAAGATGTAAGTGTTACTCAGAATACTCGTGCCGCCTACCCTATTTATAAAATAGACGGTATTGCAGAACCATCTGTTGGGCCTCATCCTAAAAACATATTCTTTTTAACCTGTGATGCTTTTGGAGTTTTGCCTCCAATATCAAAATTGAATCCAGGCCAAGCCATGTATCAATTTATCAGTGGATATACCGCCAAAGTAGCGGGAACTGAGGTTGGTATTACAGATCCAGAAGCTACGTTCTCAGCTTGTTTTGGAGCTGCATTCTTACCATTGCACCCGGGTAAATATGCCGAGATGCTAGGTAAGAAAATGCAAGAGCATGACGTAAATGTTTGGTTGGTAAACACTGGATGGAGCGGTGGTCCACATGGCGTTGGAAGTCGCATGAGTTTAAGGCATACTAGAGCAATGATTACAGCTGCTCTAGAAGGAGAACTCAATAATGTAGATTACATTACACATCCTGTATTTGGAGTTAGCATTCCAACAGAGTGCCCCAATGTTCCATCTGAATTATTAAATCCTAAAGATACTTGGGCAGATAAAGCTGCCTATGACGAGAAAGCCAATCATTTGGCAGGATTGTTCAATAGCAACTTTGCGCAATATGCAAGTGGTGTTAGTCAAGAAATTCTTGATGCTGCACCAGTAGCAAATAGTGCAAGTAATTGAATAGACTAAAACTGAAAAAGAAGCCTCCAATTTATTGGGGGCTTTTTTTGTGGATTACATGATGAATGTCAGTTTGCAGAAGTAAAGAATGAGTTTATTTTTGCGCCTATTAAGAATTAGTCTAAATAAAGATTGATGAAGTACAAAGCTCTGATTATAACTCTACTTGTTGCACTGGGTGCACAGGCACAAGATACTACTTACCAAAATACTGCAACCAACATTCTTCAAAGTAACTCTCGCTTGAGCTTACGTGGGTATGCCGAAGGTAACTACAATCAAGAAATTGAAAAAGACCGCAGACATAATGGTAAATTGGAAATGCGAAGAATGGTGCTTTTCACGGGTTACAAATTCAATAAGAACACCTCTTTTGTTTCTGAAATTGAAGTGGAACATGGCAATCAAATTTTTCTGGAGCAGGCATTTGTTAACCACCGATTCAATAAGAATATAAACCTGAGGGCAGGTTTGTTGCTGATTCCTATGGGAATTGTTAACGAATACCATGAGCCTACAACTTTTAATGGGGTAGAAAGACCTTATGTAGATAAGTACATTATCCCAACCACTTGGAGAGAAATGGGTGTTGGGTTTCAAGGAATCATACCTAATGCCAGTTTAGCTTATCAAGTATATGTGGTGAACGGTTTTAAAAGCTATGACGATGATGAAGCATTAATCAGCGCTTCAGATGGATTCCGCAAGGGCAGACAAAAAGGTATAGGCTCAATCATGTCAAGCCCTAACTTGGCTGCTAAAATTGACTACTTTGGTGTAAAGAACTTGAAAATTGGTTTGTCTACCTATATGGGTAAAACACAATCATCCTTATATGATGAATTACAAAGTGGAAATGACACTTTATCTCGCAGAGCTGACAGTTCTGTTGTGGGATTAAATATGTTGGGAATTGATGCGAGATACAGTATTAATAGATGGAGATTTAGAGGGCAGGCCATTTATAGCATGATATCTAATACACAAGAGTACAGTGCATTTTCTGGTAATAGCTTAACAGAAAGCATGTATGGATACTATGTAGAGGTGGCATTTAATACATTGCCTAATCAATCAGGACATAAACTTTTTCCATTCCTGAGATTTGAATCTTTCGATACTCACTTTGGTTCGTCTGAAAATAACATAGACTCTCAGAGAGACGTTATAACAACCGGATTAAGCTGGTTTTTGCATCCTGGGGTTGTACTCAAGGGTGACTTCCAAAGAATTATTAAAGAAACAAGCCAACAAAATCAATTGAACTTCGGAATCGGGATATGGTTCTAATCAAATCTAAAATATCACTGATCATTCTTCTAATTGGATTGAGTGCTTTTGGTTGGTATCAATTAGATATTCAGCCCATGCACTTAAAGCAAATGGAAAAAAAGGTGAATAAGTATTTTAAAGCCTTTTCTCCTAGTCTAGAGAGCCAGGACAAATGGATGCTCGCAAATGAGGGCATTGGTTATCGCATACCTGTTCTTAGTAAAGAAGACAGCACCTTGGGCTATTTGCACTACCGCAAAGCTGCCGCATGTAATTTTGGAGGCTGTGTAGATACCACCTGTGATAAAGGGAGCATTGGCTTTAAGGAGTATATATATTACTATGCGATATTGGATTTAGACAGTAACATTCAAAAATTAGGCATATTAGAATATGAATCGAATTATGGCTATGAAATTAGCAGTCAAGCTTGGTTAAAACAATTCTACCAACAACAACCTGGAGGATTTAAATTAGGCAAGAATGTAGATGGAATCTCCGGAGCAACTGTTTCCGTGAATGCCATGATAGCGGATCTTAACTCACTCTAAGCAACTCTTTTCTTCAGAAGATTTTCTTGTTTAGCTATACGTTGTAGTCTAAGCAATAGAATAAAGCCAACCACAAAGATGAACATGAGCAAGAGAACAGAGAGTCTCATATTTCCAGTTAATCCTTCTATCAGACCAAACAGAAAAGGGCCAATGATGAGTCCAATTTTTTCCATAATGTCATAGAAGCTAAAGTAAGAGGCTGTGTCTGGGGTCTTGGGAATCATTTTCGAATAAGTAGATCTACTTAAGGCCTGTATCCCTCCCATAACAAATCCAACTACCGCAGCTAGGAAATAAAACTCAATCGGACTGTGAATAAAGTATGCAGCTACGGTTACTGAAATCCATATGAGTACGGCTATCATCAATACTTTAATATTGCCGTAGCTTCTAGACATTCGAGACATGATTGTGGCACCAAAAACAGCAATAATTTGAATTATTATTATGCTGATAATCAATCCGCTGGAATCTTTTTGTCCGTTTTCCAATAGAGGCCAATCAATTTCTTTTTCAGCAAAAACCACTGCGAGTATCATAATGGTTTGGACGCCCATATTGTATACGAAATAACTGAGCAAATAGCCTTTTATGATTCTTATCTTCTTGAGTTCATTCCAGACTTTTCTAATTTCCTTATATCCATTCAAAACCACAGCTTTAGTCACTTTAGCGGCTGTTGCAGTTCTAGATGGCAAATGATAATAGGTATATTGAGCAAATCCAGCCCACCAAATACCCACCAAAAGGAAGGCTTCGCGGATGTCCCTTCCATACTTCTGATTCATGATTAACACAAAAATCAAGAGTAAGACGCTACCAACGTATCCCAAAGAAAAACCCCTGGCGCTGATTTTGTCATGTAGTTGTTTAGGAGCAATCTCAGGAAGAAAGGAATTATAGTAGACCAAACTGCCCCAAAAACCTATACTCGCCACAAAAACGGAGAGCATACTTCTTTCTAAGTGATTTACATCAAACCAATACAGTGAAACGCAAGCAGCTGCTCCTAAGTAGCAAAAAAACTGCAAGAATCTCTTTTTGGTTCCTGTATAATCCGCAATCCCAGATAATAAAGGAACCATTAGAACAACTATTAAGAAGGAGAATGATATCACATATGTTAACAGCTCTGAATTGACGAACTGCCTTCCAAAAAAGCTAACAACATCTACCTCTTGCCCATTTATCATGGCCTTATTGCCCCTAGTGACGGCAGCATAGTAAATAGGAAAGATGGCGCTAGTGATAATTAAGTTATAGACGGAGTTGGCCCAATCGTAAAAGGCCCAAGCACCTATAACGCGCTTTTTAGAACTGTTTTTTGGTTTCAATCAACCAAAGAAAGCAAAAACAAAATGAATGAAAGAAAATATTTAGGCCGCCTTGAGTTTCAGCTTACTCAATTTCTGCTCAGCCTGCTTCACCCCTATTTTTAGATCCTTCACATCTGAGTCAGACGATAGCTCGTACATATAGTCATTAAGAATGGCTTCGCATATAGATCTCAAACCTCTAGCGCCTAATTTAAACTCTATGGCTTTGTCTACTATGTAGTCAATCACAGAGTCAGAAATACTCAGTTTGATGCCTTCCATTTCAAACAATTTCTGATATTGTTTGATTAAAGCATTCTTAGGTTCTAAAAGTATGCGCTTCAATGTTTCTTTATCTAAAGGATTCAAGGCTGAAATAATTGGTATTCTTCCAATGATTTCAGGTATAAGACCGTAGCTCTTTAAATCTGAAGGTGATGAATATTGCAGATATTCTTGCTCATCAACAAAATCATCTTGCAAGGATTTAAAACCCAAAGCATTTGATGAGATTCGGTTAGAGATTATTTTCTCCATTCCGTCAAAAGCTCCACCACAGATAAATAGAATATTTGAAGTGTCAATCTGAACCATTTTTTGGTCTGGATGCTTGCGTCCGCCTTGAGGCGCCACATTCGCCACAGTGCCTTCTAATATCTTAAGCAAGCCCTGTTGAACACCCTCTCCACTTACATCTCTTGTAATGGACGGATTGTCTGACTTACGTGCAATTTTATCAATTTCGTCTATATAGATAATGCCGCGTTCGGTGGCATCTTTATCGTAATCTGCAGACTGATACAGTCTTGAAATGATGCTCTCAACATCCTCTCCTACATAGCCAGCTTCTGTTAATACTGTTGCATCTGCTATGCAGAAAGGCACTTGTAAAACTCTAGCCAAAGTCTTGGCGAGTAAGGTTTTACCTGTTCCAGTCTCGCCAACTAAAAGAATGTTTGACTTTTCTAGATCTACATCTAACTCCTCTCTGCTGCAATTCAAACGTTTATAATGGGTATAGACCGCAACACTCAGGATTTTCTTAGCTCTATCTTGGCCAATTACATATTCATCCAGTTTGGTTTTTAACTCTTTGGGTTTTACCAAATTGAAGTTGACATCTACCGACTTGGACTTTTTTACATTCTCTTGCTCAAGAATCTGATGACCTTGTTCAATACAATCTTCACAAATGTGAGCGTCGATACCAGAAATAAGGAGACCTACATCTCCTTTACTTCTGCCACAAAATGAACAGCTAAGTTTCATAGATTATTTCTTAGGTACGTGCTTTGTTAAGACTTCGTCAATCATTCCGTAGTCTTTTGCTTCCATGGAAGTCATCCAATAATCTCTTTCACTATCAGATTGTACTTTATTGAATTTTTGACCACTGTGACTAGCAATGATGTCATATAATTCTTTCTTAAGCTTCAAGATTTCTTTCACAGTAATTTCCATATCCGTAGCCTGACCTTGAGCTCCACCCAATGGTTGGTGAATCATCACTCTAGAATGCTTAAGAGCTGTTCTTTTACCTTTTCCTCCTGCACATAGTAAAACTGCTGCCATAGAGGCTGCAATTCCTGTACAAATAGTTGCTACATCTGGCGTGATGTATTGCATGGTGTCATAGATGCCGAGTCCAGCATATACTGAACCTCCTGGGCTATTGATGTAAATCTGTATATCTCGCTTTGGATCTGCACTTTCGAGAAAGAGCATCTGAGCTTGAATAATATTGGCTATGTAATCATCGATTGGTGTACCCAAGAAAATGATTCTATCTGCCATCAATCTAGAGAATACGTCTACCTCCCTAAACGGCATTTGACGCTCTTCAATAACAGTACGAGTCATGTCACTAGGAGTGGTTGATATACTGCTATTCACATAATAATCTACTTTCATGCTGCTAATGCCATGGTGCTTAACAGCGTATTTTTTAAACTCTTTTCCGTAATCCATACTTATAAATCAAAGATATAACAATTGATTAGTTATTATGTTTCTCGGTGTACCTCTTCACCTCATCATAGAACTTTTCTACTGTTGTCTTCTTTGACTTAATACTCAGCTGTGTTTTAACGTGGTCAAGCACTTTCTTTTCTACCACTACATCCCTGATTCTCAGCATATAACCTTCATCCTCTCGGTTCTTCGCCTCAAAGTTCTGAATCATCTGAGGGTCTGGATTGTTCAGTCCGTACTGTCTTAAAAGTTGAGCAGTGTATGCATAAGATGTCTCATCTAAATCTTCCCCGCTCACCTCTAGTTTGGCATCATCTGCAATCTTTTCACGGATTAATTGCTTTCTAAGGATTTTAGATTCTTCCTCATACTTCTCTTCGATATTCTCTGAAGTATAAGTTTCTGGCTTAGTCTCCACCAACCATCTTTTTAAGAATTCATCTGGTAATTGCAATTGATGCTTGTTCTGCAATAGCTGATTCACCTCAGACTCCAATTGTTTTTCAGCTTCAGATTTATAATAGAGCCCTAAGTTTTCTTCTATCTTCTTTTTGAAATCTTCCTCATTAGTAACTACATCAGGACCGAATACTTGATTGTAAAACTCTTGGTTCAACTCAGCAGGTATGACTCTCCTTATCTCCTTCACCTTGAAATTAAAATCCTTGCTCAGGATTTTAATCTGATCTTCCTCTATGGCTAAAGACTGCTTAATAACCATATCGTTGTCATTGAAGAGTTTAGATGGGCTGAGTTTAATTTCATCACCCGCCTTTACTCCTACTAGCTGTTTCTTTAACTTTTTGTCTTTTATGATCTCAGGAAGTACAGTTACTTCTTGTTCAAACACCCCACCGTCTTTATGACTTCCGTCTTTGTCTAATTCGGTCATCAAGGCCACTATAGAATCGTTTTCAGTTTCAGATACTTCCACGTTTTCGATAGATCCTTGCTGTCTTCTTAGGTTCTTTATTTCAGTCTCCACCTCTTTCTCATCTAACTGAATATCGAAACGGGTTAGTTTGTCCTTTTCTGAGATGTTGATTTTCACTTCTGGAGCTAAGCCCAAATCAAAGTGAAAAGTAAAATCTCCATAAGTATCGAAATCCAACTCGCTTTCTTTTTCGGCACTGCTCATTGGTTGACCCAAGATGTCTATGTTATTCTCCTTTAGATAACCATAAAGCTTATCAGAAGTAATCTTATTCACTTCTTCATATAGCAATGATTTACCTACCATTTTCTTTACCATTCCCAATGGAACCTGACCTGGTCTAAATCCAGGTAAATTGGCCTTTTTACGATAGTCTTTTAGCTGCTGATCTAAAGTTGATTCGTAATCTGCTTTGTCAATGTGAATGCTAATTAGAGCATTCAAATCGTCCTTTTTTTCTAGAGTAACGTTCACGTTTTATAAATTGGAGTGCAAAGGTAATGAAATAAGAGTCAAAAGAGAACGGTCTGCGTAGAACAGTCATCAGTAAATAGGCATAAAAAAAGCCTTCAATTACTTGAAGGCTTTAAAGAGTGCGGGCGAAAGGACTCGAACCTTCACACCTTGCGGCACTAGATCCTAAGTCTAGCGTGTCTACCAATTTCACCACGCCCGCTTCGACGGCTGCAAATGTAAAAGTTTTTTCAGCTTGTCACAGTTTTTAAACACAAAAAAATCCAGACTCCTAAGAGCCTGGATTTTGTTATAAATAATTAGGTTTATTGTACTTGCATTTTTCTTGTCATGCTGTGCTCACCAGTGCTAATTGTATAGAAATACATGCCTGGAGCAAGATTGTCTAATTCCATAGAGATTACATGATTACCTCCATTATAATAGCCAATTGAACCTGAGTTCATCACTTGTCCATACATATTGGTGATTTCCAGATTTAGCTCGCTTCCGTTTAAAAGGAAGATAGTTGCTTCTGCAGAACCCTCATTAGGATTAGGATAACTCTGACTCACAAAGAATATTTCAGCGGCCTTGTTTAAATCATCCTGACCTGTGGTGTGAGGACCAATATCACCATCAGTTATCGCAGAAGTTGGAATTGCCGCATACATGATTTGATTGTTCACCGCAGGGTGATTACCCTGTGCAGTATTATTGCTCTGAAGGTTGGTTCCAGGAATATCATCTCTTTGCCAAACCATATGAAGATTCCCATCTGCTCTTTCTGCAACAGATGCAAATACATCTTCAGTGAAGTCACTTTGAGTCAAGTTCTGAATTCCACTCCATGTGGAACCATTGTCTTCTGAAAAGACCACTAAAACATCTCTATAATTGGTATTCTGCCAGTGAACGGCATGTTCACTTGGTGCGGAATATACAAGAAAAATATCTCCGTTATCCGCAATAGCCGCACTTGGGAAAGCAGATATTCCATTTGTATTATAAGCTGCAACTCCAAGCCAACCTGCATCTGGGAATTGTCCATCATCTAAGCCTCGAATAGTCTGAGCAGTTATATCTAAAGTGCCACTACCGTCTCTATCCATTGCACCAGCAATAAGAACTGGTGAAGAATTCCCCTCTTTCCAATAAGAGATACCTGATGTCCCTGGGAAATAAGTAACAGCTGTGTCGCCGTCGAAAAGTGTTCTTAAATATCTCATATAACTCCAGAACACATGTACATCTTCATTATGATCTATAATCACATCAATTGAACCACCATTGCCATCAAGTGTATCACCCCACCATTGCTCGCGGCTCGTACCTGGGTATTGAAACCCATCGATATCTATCATGGTAAAATTATCTCCATTATCCATAGATTTCCAAAGAGTCATAGCTTCTCCATAACCACCCATGACTATAGCAACTACAGAATCTCTAGAGGTTATAGCATAATTGTCTCCTCCTCCACTTACAGCTCTTGAACTATCATATCCTGGCAACATGGTTAAGTATTTATCCCAAGTTTGACCATTATCAGAAGATCGGCTATAAGTGTTTGGATTAATTACACCATCAATTATTGTGGAATCTTCATTGTCTCCTGAGGAAGTATATGCGGCAACTACGTGAATATAGTTTCCACTTGAAGTGCTTCTATTCCAAATTGGCGCTCTTTCTTCTCCAACAACAGTAGTATCATCTAAAACCGGCCCAGTTGTAGTCCATGAGCTTGAGCCTTTACTTCCGTTTGTGGAAAATGCAAAACCACCACTGGTAGCATCATGTGCCAAGATGTATTCAGCACCATTGCCCAATAAACCAATAGAAGGCCATCCTGTTCTAGTTGCAGGATTTTCTATAGCCATATTAGTACTGGTATTCCAATTTGTACCATTATTATAATTATAACCGGCCCCTCTGAGCGGGAAACCAGTTGCTGCATTTGAACTTGTAGTCCAAACCGCGCTAATAGTTCCATCGCTGTGTAAAACAATGCGTGTACCAACACTGTGATTGGTTTGAAGATCATACCAAGTAGTTCCTAACTCAACAAAAGAATAAGGTTGAGCTTTGTACTTTAGATTAGCTGAATGGTTTAAGCCAACTTGAGTTGGTCCATGAATTACATCCATTTGGACAGCTGAATTCGGGATAGTTACTATATCCCCAAAGGGAATCTTTGGTTCTTTGTGTTGTCCAAAAACCAAAAGGGGAAGTCCCATTAAACTTAAGAGTATTATTTTTTTCATGCTTTTATTTTCTGTGCCGAAAGTAAGAAATTCTGTGTGAAATCACTGTCACGTTTTATCAAAGACTCAATATCTTTAATACCGTTTCTTCTAAAAGTGCTTTCTCATCTCCTGTATTTTCTTGTATCCCTTTGAATTTGAGGTCTGTTTCGCTCAAATACTGTATGAGCTTCTCCATGCTCTTGGGTGGAAAAGAACGAGCTGCATTTCTGTAATCACTAATAAAGTAGAATGGAATTCCAAGCTCAGACATGATTTCCTTATCACTCTTAGAACCAAGACTCTGCATTATAGCCACTTTTCTAAAGTAAGAGAAAAGGGTAGCAATGAGCATAGGGAGTGGATTGGCATTCATATTGTTCATCATGAATTGCAGTATCTCAAGGCTCTTGTCTTTATCTCTTTTAGCCAATGCAGTTTGCAATGCAAAAATGTTGTATTCCTTATTTATACCAATGAACTGTTCAATATGAGTTTCTCTAATTTTATTGCCGGCAGGAACATTTGCAAAAACCTTGTCTAGTTCTTTCATGATCACTGAAAGTCTTGCTCCAGAATACTCTATGAGAAGATACAAAGATTTGGGTTCTATATCATAGCCCATTTCTTTTAAGTAAGCTTCTATAACTGGAGGAACTTCTTTCTCTTTGAGAGGATTAGCAAGAAACTCCTGATGCTTCTTAAATGCAGTTCCTGGCTTTCTGTTTCCCGCCAGTTTTTTCCCAGGGTGATACCAAACCAGTACCGTACTATTCAAGGGCTGTTCCAAATAAGTCCCTATCAAATCTGCTTTATTAATATGTTGGGCTTCCTTTACCAATACTAATTGCTTTTCGGCCATCATAGGAAACCTCTTAGCTACTGAAATCACATCAAGTATATTAGTTTCCTTACCATAGAAAACATGATGATTAAAACTTCGAGTGCTCTCTTCTAATACCTCCTTTTCTATAACCTCCAATAACTTTTCTAAAAAGAAGTATTCTTCACCATGTAATAAATAAACGGGCGCCAATTGTCCTGTCTTGATTTCAGAGATCAATTGGTTGAAATGCATATAGGAACTGCTACCTTTGGCCATTAGTTGAGTGAAACTGAATTTTCCAGAATATCGCCTTCAAATAAAGTCTGAAAAAAGCAAAAACTACGTATTTGATTTAGTCAGAAAAAAATATGTGGTTCTTACACCTGAAGAATGGGTAAGACAACACCTATTGCACCACCTCATAGATTTGGGTTATCCTCAAAGTTTAATCAGTATTGAAAGGCAATTGCCTTCGAGCAAGCGCAGATATGACTTGGTGGTATATGATAGAAATGGAGAGTTACTATTGATTGCTGAATGTAAGTCTGCTATGGTGCCCATTAACGAGCAAACCATAGAACAAATCAACGCCTATTTAATGCAGTTACCTGCTCCTTATGCTCTTTTAACCAATGGATTGAATCATTATTTTTTAGGGAGAGAAATTAGAGGCGTTCTTAACTATCAACAAATTCCACCATTTGCTACTATAAGCGGCTAAAAAACGTTTTTTTTGCGCCCAAAATAAGTCTATGGCAATAGCAATCATCATAGTTTTCATATTGGGTTATGCAGCCATTGCATTAGAACACCCAATTAAAATTGACAAAGCAGCTACAGCTCTTGTTACTGGAGTGGGTTGTTGGGCACTATATGTGTTTTCTATCCCAGGTGGCGGCCATGAAATATTGCACGCCATAGAACATGGAGCATCTGGTCTTAGCTATAGAACTGGTTTGGTGCATCATCTCTATGATATAGCAGGTATCCTTTTCTTCTTAATGGGTGCCATGACTATAGTAGAGCTTGTTGATGCTCATGAAGG
The DNA here is from genome assembly GCA_049115575.1 of Bacteroidia bacterium. GTDB lineage: Bacteria > Bacteroidota > Bacteroidia > NS11-12g > UBA9320 > JAHEKB01. The sequence continues at coordinate 677,285 of JAGDZU010000001.1, forward strand.
ATTTGCCGTAATAACAAATAGAATACATACTACAAACAAGGTAAAACTGCTTTGGATTATTTGCATACTTACTTTCTTCTTCTCTGCAGCATTAGATAACTTAACTACCACCATTGTTATGATATCTCTACTCCGAAAGCTTGTAAAAGACAAGGAGACGAGATGGTTCTTTGTGGGAATGGTAGTAGTTGCAGCAAACGCTGGAGGCGCTTGGTCTCCTATAGGTGACGTTACTACAACCATGTTGTGGATCAAAGGTCAATTGCCAGATGTTGGTTTAATGATCCAAGGCTTAATCCTGCCTAGTTTGATTACACTTATTGTTCCTTTAGGTATTTTAAGTTTCACTTTGAAAGGAGATGTTGAACGCCCTATTAAACAACGTTCGGCTAGCAGTTACCTGAACCCAACTACTTCTTTTGAAAGAAAGCTGGTATTTGGCATGGGAATGTTGGGATTATTATTTGTCCCCATATTTAAAACCATAACTCATCTACCACCTTTTATGGGTATGATGTTCAGTTTAGGTATACTTTGGACTGTAACAGAAATCATTCATAGATCTAAAAACAATGAAGAAAAACATCCACTATCTGTTATAGGTGTTCTTCAAAAAATAGATGTGGCTTCGGTCCTATTCTTCTTAGGAATCTTGTTAGCAGTATCTGCTCTACAAGAATTTGGTCACCTTAATGAAGTTGCTACCTACTTAGACGATAAGCTAAAAAACATATATGGAATAAATATGGCTATAGGGCTTTTGAGTTCTATAGTAGATAATGTTCCACTGGTAGCTGCCGCACAGGGTATGTATATGACAGTTGACCCTGCTACGGTTCAAACCATGGCAGATCCTGAATGGTTTAAAAATTTTGTCCCTAATGGGGAATTCTGGGAATTTCTTGCCTATTGCGCTGGAACCGGAGGTAGTGCTTTAATTATAGGTTCTGCTGCAGGTGTTGCTGCAATGGGTCTTGAAAAAATCGATTTCTTCTGGTATATGAAAAAGATCAGCCTTCTTGCAATTATTGGATATTTTGCTGGAGCCTTCTTCTATATACTCACATCATGATAGACGGTAAAAAAGTAGTGGTTGTTTTACCTGCTTATAATGCAGCTAAGACTTTAGAAGTCACTTTTAATGAATTGCCTTTCGACATCGTAGACGATGTTGTACTCGTAGATGATGCCAGCAAAGATGATACAGCTGAGGTTGCTGAGAGGATTGGCATTAAACACGTGATAGTTCACAACCAAAACAAAGGTTATGGTGGCAATCAAAAGAGTTGTTATCACAAAGCCGTTGAGCTGGGTGCCGATATTGTAATCATGGTGCATCCAGATTATCAATACACACCTAAATTGGTTAAGAGCATGTGTAGCATCATAGCCAATGATATTTTCCCAGTAGTTTACGCCTCTAGAATCCTTGGCAAAGGAGCTCTTAAAGGTGGAATGCCTATCTACAAATACATTGCAAACCGCATACTCACCTTGAGTCAGAACATTCTGATTAATCAGAAACTATCTGAATACCACACGGGATACAGGGCCTTTAGCACAGAAGTTTTTAAAACTATTGATATAAACCTCAATTCAGATGATTTCATTTTTGACAATCAGATAACTGCTCAATTGTTTTATGCAGGTTATGAAATTGGCGAAGTCACCTGCCCTACCAAATACTTTGAAGAGGCCTCTTCTATCAATATCAAGAGAAGTAGTATTTACGGTTTGGGAGTAATCTGGGTATCTATACAATATCGACTACAGAAGTGGGGATTAGGAAAATTTAAGATCTTCCGATTCGCGGCTTAATTACAATATTTCACAACATATTCACTGGCAATATCCGCTGCATTAACCCAGTCTGAGCAAGCCTGTTCTTTATTGCCAATTCGGTATTCAGCAATTCCCTTATTGTAGTAAACTAATCTAGCATCCTTATAACCATATGCTATAGCTCTTTTAAAGTCCTTAATAGAAAGTTCAAATCGTTCTGTTTGTAAGCGGAAGAATCCGCGATCAAAATAGGCATTGGCATTTTCAGGATTAATGCTCAAGCTCCTATCATAGTCGTCTATAGCTAAAGTATACTCCTCCATAAAACCATAACACTCTGCTCTTAGCTGATAAGCACTCCAGTCTTTTTCAACGGTCATTAAGTATATATTCAAATCCTCTATGGCTTTATTGAACTCATTCATGAAGTAAAACAAATCAGCCCTAACAAAATAGGCATCCATAAAGGTTGGATTGAGCATAATAGCACTGTCGTAATCTTGAATAGCACCTAAACTGTCTCCGGTTAGTATCTTAACCCTACCCCTTTGAACAAATTGCTCGGGACCATTGGCGCGAAGCGAAACTATCTTTTCAAAATCCTTATAGGTCTTGACCTGCTCTTTTTGCTGAATAAGTATGTCTAATCTAGCTAAATATCCATTCATGTCATTTGGCTTCATCACCACATACATATTTAGATCTCGCAAAGCCTTATCCTGCTCACCAAGAGCCATATAGACAAAGGCCCTATTAAAGAAAACATCTGCAATAGTGGGATCTATCAATATGCATTGGGTCAAATCTTCTAAAGCGTGATTATATTGTTCAATATCGGCATACACACTGCCCCTGCCCATATATGCTTCCGCCATATTGGAATCCAGGCTAATAGCCGTAGTGAAATCCTTAATAGCTCCAAGCGTATTGCCTTCTTCGAATTTGTCGGTACCATTATTATACCATTCCATCGCCGTTTGGCTATAAACCGAAACTACCATAAGACAGCTTATTAAGAGTAGAAGTGATTTCTTCATGGGTACAAGTTTATAAGAGAGTGCATCAATAATTATACCTATATTTCCACATAGCAACGCTACATCTGTAGATGAACGTATTAAAGAGCAAAGAAAGTCGACTATTTATCCTTTTAGGCGGGTTTTTCATCACAAATGCACTCATAGCTGAATTTGTTGGTGTTAAGATATTCTCATTAGAAGCAAGTTTGGGCCTTGAGCCATGGAGTTGGAATTTCCTTGGTGAGAAATTGAGTTTCAACCTCACAGCAGGTGTGGTGTTGTGGCCCATAGTCTTTGTAATGACGGATGTTATCAATGAGTACTTTGGAAAAAGAGGTGTACGCTTTCTATCTTTTCTCACGGTGGGTCTGATTTGTTTTGCCTTTCTCATGGTTTTCTGGTCAATTAGACTGGTACCTGCTGATTGGTGGCCACAAAGCGCAACAGATCACGGCGTAGTTGATATGCAACTAGCCTTTAAAAGAATCTTTGGTCAGGGATTATGGATTATTATTGGTTCACTCATCGCATTTCTTATAGGACAGGTATTAGATGTGATGGTTTTTCATAAGCTCAAAAGAATTACAGGAGATTCCAAAGTATGGTTAAGAGCGACAGGCTCTACGCTAGTATCTCAATTCATAGACAGTTTTGTGGTTCTTTTTATTGCATTCTATATTGGTGCAGATTGGAAACTCAGTACGGTTCTCGCAATAGGATTAAATAACTACATCTACAAGTTTGTAGTAGCCATTGCACTCACCCCAGCCATTTATGGTGCACATTTTTGGATAGACCGATTCTTAGGCAAAGAGAAAGCCGAACAGCTGAAGTTGGAAGCAATGAAGACCTAAGGATAAATAACAAGATACAAAATCACAAGGGACAAAGTCTAAACCTTATTGATCTTTCATAACATATTTATACATCTTGAGTCTTTCCTCTATGCAATCATGTTGCAACTTCCCAGAGTTTTGTAAATTCCCTTTGGGGTAATGGGGACCATATGTGAAGTGAAAATTCTAAATCAAAAGCTTGACGACCCTTCAACCCTCCAAACCTAAAGAATCACTGCCCAAATGCGAACTCAATAATATTGGCTCCCATTTTCAGTGCTTTAAGACGTGTTTCCTGACTGTCTCCATGAACGGCTTGATCTTCCCAACCATTTCCCAAATCGCATTCTACATCTAGAAAGCAGATGAGTCTTCCCTCATACAATAGACCAAATCCTTGAGGTGCTAAACCATCATGTTCATGAATCTTTGGTAGACCATTCGGAAAGTCAAAAGTCTGGTGGTAAATGGGGTGACTGAATGGCAATTCAACAAATTCAAGCTCGGGAAAGACCTTCTTCATCTCTGGTAATATAAATTTCTTCAAACCGTAATTGTCGTCTATATGAAGAAAACCACCAGCTATTAAATACATTCTAAGGTTACGCGCTTCCTCTTTACTAAATACTATATTTCCATGACCCGTAAGATAGATATAAGGGTAGTTAAAGAGCTCCTTGCTGCCCACTTCCACTACTTCATCTTTAGGGTCTATGTCTGAATTAATTTGCTCATTGCAAAAGTCAGCCAGGTTACCCAAGGCTGTTCTGTTGGCATACCAATCTCCTCCACCGCTATACTTGAGCTTGGCAATTTTTACGCTATAGTCAGCACTAAAACTAGACGCTACAATAAGCAATAGGCTAAAAGCTAGTATGGATATGGTCTTTTTAATATTCAATTATTCAAAAACGAAAATACGCAAACTATCAACGTAGGGAATCAGTTTTTGGTCTTTACTTTAATGGACAATATATGACTAACTTTGTCTAGTGGACAGCTATTGGTGGTACATCATCCTTCTGGTATTAATCATATATGTTTTATTAAACGTTGGTGCATACTTTTTACAAGAACGTTTCTTGTTCAAACCAGAGAAATTACCAGAGGATTTTGATTTCAAATACGACAATCAGGTATTTGATGAATACAACATAGAAGTTGAAGAAGGAGTAAATATAAACGGCATCCATTTCAAAGTTCACAATCCCAAAGGGATTGTCATCTATCTCAAAGGAAATTCCAGAAGCATCAAAGGCTGGGGCAAGTTTTCGGTAGATTTCACACGCCTTGGTTTTGATGTACTAATGATAGATTATAGAGGGTTTGGAAAGAGTACAGGAAAAAGATCTGAAGAAGGAATTAAACAAGATTTACAATACGTATACGAAAGGGTAAAGCAAGAAGTTCCCGAGCGTTATATCATTCTTTACGGCAGAAGCTTTGGTTGTGGATTCGCTACTAAGCTAGCATCTATGAACAAACCACGCATGCTTATACTTGAAGCACCCTACTACAGCATGCAAAGCATCACTAAGCGGTATTTACCTATTATGCCCATGTCCTTGATTCTTCGATTTCCGATTAAAACTTATAAATGGATTAAGTATGTGAGTTGTCCCATTCATATGATTCACGGAACCAAAGACGGTTTGATTCCTTTTAAATCCAGCATGAAGCTGTCTCTGGTTCAACCAGATATAAGCAGGATCTATCCGGTGAACGGTGGCAGACACAACAACCTACACACCTTTGAGCAATACCACAGATATTTAGAAGAAATATTGTTTTCTTCTCTGCCCGAAAAAATTAATCCGGAAGAAACCAGCCTCAGTTTTAAACGCAAGCATTAATGGAATATTTACTGCTGATCATAGGGTCTTTGGTGTTCTTTGCTGCAAGTAGTATCTATGCCTTCTACGTCTTTCAGGAGCGTATACTTTTCAAACCAACTCAATTAAGTAAAACACATGAGTATAAATTTCCAATTGGATTAACACATGAAGAATGGAATTTGAACACTTCAGATGATGGTGAAATCAATGGAATAAAGTTTATGGTAGACAATCCCAAAGCACAACTATTCTATTTTCACGGAAACAGTTTAGACGCTCAGTTCTGGGGTGAATGGGTGGAAATTCTTGCTAACCGCTATCAAATGGAAGCCATCATGATGGACTATAGAGGATATGGTAAAAGCACCGGCAAGCGGAGTATGGACACCATGCTAAATGATGCCAGCGAAGTCTACAAAAAATTCAATAATGGGAACCTTAAATCTATTATTCACGGTAGATCATTAGGAGGAGCTTTTGCGAGTCATGTGGCTAGTGCACATGAGGTGGAGAAACTCATATTGGAATCTACTTTTACCAAGACCACCCATATAGTCTTACCCCATATCATTAGACTCCCAGATCTACCCTTCTTTAAATACCATTTTCAAAGTATTGATTCTATCAAAAAATTGAATTGCGAGTTGGAAATCATCCATGGAGAAAAGGATGCGCTAATACCCGCTAAGCACGCTCTGCTCATGTTCAACGCTTATAAGTCTAAGAATAAAAAAATGCACATTATAGCTGAAGGAACACATAATGATATGTATCTCATGCCAGAATATCACGAGATACTTGATCAAGTATTTATAATTGATTAAATAGGACTGCTGCACTTATAGCAGCCGTTTCGGTGCGCAGTCTGTATTTACCCAAATCCAAGCCTTTAAATCCATTGGAATATGCCAGATTCACCTCTTCTAAGCTAAAATCACCTTCGGGTCCAATAATTACCAAACACTCCCCTTGCACTTTCTGCCAAGATTGTTTAGGGCTATCATCTATGCAATGCGCTATGTACTTATGCTCAAAATCTTTTGAAACTAATTCGGATAAATTTGATTCAGAAACTTTTGGTAAATGAAGACGGAGCGACTGTTTCATTGCTCCAACCGTTTTTTTGAGAACTCTCTCCATATTCACCTTAACCCTCTCTGAATGTTCGGTATAAACAAATATGAGCTCTTTAATTCCAATCTCTACAACTTTTTCTATCATCCATTCAAGACGATCTCGATTTTTTGTAGGCGCTACAGCTAGTATAAGTTTGTTTGGGTTTTCTTCTTGTTTACTATCCAGTATGGTACAAACAACTTCACGCTTAGATATCCGATCTATCCCCGCTTTGTAAAGTCCCCCTTTACCATCTATTACATGAATAATGTCTCCTTGTCTTTTTCTCAAGACTAAGGAACAATGGACAGCTTCCTGATCCTCTAGGCTTATGGTGTCTCCTTCTATCCTAGTACAGTAAAAAAGCTGTTCGCGATGATTGTTCAATCTTAACTGAGGTTCTTTAATTCTCCTACTAATTCTGTGAGCACCTTTTTGGCATCTCCAAAGAGCATGCTGGTCTTGTCATTAAAGAAGAGTTGGTTTTGAATTCCAGCATAACCGGCATTCATGGAGCGTTTATTAACTATCACGTTTTGAGCATCTTCAACTTCCAGAATGGGCATGCCATAAATTGGACTACTTGGATCAGTTTTAGCGGCAGGGTTAACCACATCGTTAGCTCCTACTATAAGTACCACATCCGTTTGACCAAACTCAGGGTTCACTTCTTCCATTTCTTTGAGTTTATCATACTCTACATTGCTTTCTGCCAACAATACGTTCATATGTCCAGGCATACGACCAGCCACAGGATGTATGGCATAAGCCACTTCTACTCCTCTACTCTCAAGTAATTGTTCCAATTCATTAATAACATGTTGTGCCTGTGCAACAGCTAATCCATAACCAGGAACTATTAATACTTTCTTAGAGTAATTCATAAGCACTGCCAAATCACTGCTTCCAATTTCCTTTATGTTTCCTCCAGTTTCAGAACCACCAGCAGCAGCTCCTTCACCAAATGCACCAAAAATAACGTTGAACAAAGGCCTGTTCATTGCCTTACACATAACCAATGTGAGTAGTGTTCCAGCTGAACCTACTAGGATACCACCTGTTAGCATAACTTGATTGTCGTAAAGAAATCCTCCGAAGGCAGCGGCTAATCCCGTAAAAGAGTTCAATAATGAAATCACAACTGGCATATCTGCACCACCAATTGGAATTACAAACAGTATTCCATATACCAATGCCAATCCAAAAATGGCATAGAGATGAGTGGCACTTGCAGTACCGGAATAAACCATCCAGACTGCATAAGCAACTATGCCTATCATTACCAAGGTATTTACAATATTGTACTTTGGAAGACGGATAGCCTTATTCAATGTTCCGTTCAGCTTAAAAAAGGCGATCATGCTTCCACTGAAGGAAACGCTACCAATGATCATCCCAGCCATAATAACAGCTATAGACATTGGATTACCAACATTATGCTCAAACTCTATTAATCCTATTAAAGCCGCACAAGCTCCTCCCATTCCATTGAATAGAGAAACGAGCTCAGGCATTTTAGTCATTTGAACTTTTTTGGCAGTTACCCAGCCTACAATAGTTCCAAGCGCAATTGCCCCGAAAATGAGACCATAAATGAGACCATCTACCTTGGCTAATTCATTCACTACCTCTCCGCTTGCCAAAATCACCTTTTTGGTGTGTAAAGCTATAGTAGCGATAATGGCAATAGTCATACCAAAAGCGGCCAAGAGATTTCCTCTTCTAGCGGTTTCAGGATGGCTAAGCATCTTTAGCCCCAATACAAAGGTGACCGATGCAACAAGATAGACGAGTAATTTTATATAAAGTATCTCCATCTTATTTCTTCTTTTTAAACATTTCCAACATGCGGTCCGTAACTACAAATCCACCTACCACATTTAAAGTTCCAAGAAAAACCGCTAGGGTACCTAAGACCAAGGCAGCCGTATTGGAAGGTTCTGAATGCAACATAACTATGATAGCTCCAACTATAACTACTCCGTGAATGGCATTTGCACCAGACATTAATGGCGTATGCAATACAGATGGTACATGCCCAATAACTTCCACTCCCACAAAAATGGAAAGGATGACGATATACACCATTTCTATATTATCGCCCAGAAATATTAAGAGTTCTTTCATGAATTTGAATTTGCTTGTAATTCTTGATTTTGATTAGCTTCAGGGAGTTCAGTACTTCCCTTATGAGTGATAAGTGTTCCTTGGGTGATTTCATCATCCCAATCCCAGGAAAATGCTCCTTCATTAACCAAATGGCTTAAAAAAGTATCTATATTTCTTGAGAGTAATTCGCTCGCATTAGTTGGTAATTGAGCTGGAAAGTTGGAAACACCAATAATCTTTACCCCATTGTGCTCTAAAACCTCATCTGCTTTGCTCAATGCTGTATTTCCACCCTTAGACACTGCCATATCAACAATAACAGATCCTTCTTTCATAAGCTCGATTTGTTCTTGAGAAATCAGTATGGGAGCTTTAGCTCCTTGTACCAAGGCTGTGGTAATAACTAAATCTGCCTGAGCCAGTGATTTGTTCACTGCTTCTTTCTGCTTAGCTAAATATTCTTCTGTTACTTCTTTGGCATAGCCTCCTTCTGTCTTTACACCTTCATCTTCCACAGTAATGAATTTAGCCCCCAAGGACTCTGTTTGCTCTTTGCATTCCAATCTCACATCTGTTGCTTCTACCACTGCTCCTAGCCTTTTAGCGGTAGCTATGGCTTGAAGACCTGCCACGCCAACTCCAAAAATTAATACTCTAGAGGGGCTTATGGTACCCGCAGCGGTCATAAGCATGGGAAATATTTTTCCCATATGATCAGCTCCAGTAATTACAGATTTATAACCAGACAGATTGCTCTGCGAACTCAATACATCCATGCTTTGAGCTCTACTAATTCTAGGCATTGCATCTAGACTGAATGCAGATACTTTGCGCTCAGACAAAGCCTTAACAAGTTCTTCATTCAATCTGTGAAAAAGCTGACTTATCCAGATTTGTCCTTCCTTTAATGCAGCAATTTCTTCAGAATTTGGTGGGTTAATTTTAACTATAACATCGGCCTGTGAAATGGCTGATAAATTATCTGCTGCCATGGAGCACCCTTGTTCAATGTAAAGGGAGTCATCAAAAGCAGCTTTTTTTCCGGCATTGTTCACCACTATGAGTTCGCAATCCAAACCTTTGAGCTTACCAATTGATTTTGGCGTTATGGCTACCCTGGTTTCTCCGGCTTCGGTTTCTTTAAGTACGGCTAGTTTCAATTCAGCGCTATTTTGCGGTAAAATTATATCAAATAATGGAATAGCTAACAATGCTGTATAACAGTATTCTATTCCCAACTAATTTAAAGTGATTTGAAATAATGAAATTCAGCGATATAGAGCTTTTATAAGGGCTTTTATTGCAGTAACTTTGGGCTATTCAACAATGGAAACAACAAAGAGCACTGTAGTAAACAAAGTGCAATTAGATTCTGACGACTTTAATTCTGTAAATAGTAGAGAGGAATATATAAAGTTGTGCAGAGAAAAGGGCTTTGATATAGATAAGCACCTTGAAAGATTTCACTATGAAGCAGAGTTACTTGACCTGCAAGCTGAGCTAGTAAATCTGCAAAATTATGTGGTCAAAAACAATCTTAGAGTGGCCATCATTTTCGAAGGTAGAGATGCTTCTGGGAAAGGTGGTTCAATCAAGAGGTTTATGGAGCACATGAACCCAAGGTCCGCTCGTATAGTTGCCTTGCCCGTACCAACCGAAATTGAAAAAGGGCAATGGTTTTTCAGACGCTATATAAAGCAACTGCCCAATCCAGGTGAAATAGTTCTTTTTGATAGAAGCTGGTATAATCGTGCCGTAGTTGAACCTGTTATGGGATTCTGTAATGAAGAGCAATACAATAGGTTTATGGCTCAAGTTCCCGAGTTTGAGCATATGCTATATGAAGACGGAATTATTATTATTAAATTCTGGTTCTCTATTTCAAAAGAAGAACAATCTAAGCGATTTGCTTCGAGATTGAAAAATCCACTAAAAATTTGGAAGTTTAGCCCCGTAGACCAAAAAGGCCAAGACTTATGGGATCAATACACCCACTATAAAAGCACCATGTTCTCCAGAACCCATACTCCTTTTAGTCCATGGGTTATTGTTAAAACCAATAACAAGAAAGTGGCTAGATTAGAAAGCATCCGCTATATACTTTCTCAGTTTAACTATCCTGAGAAAGATGATGCAGGTGTAAATGTATACCCAGACCCGAATGTGATAGCTCGCTATTACAGAAACTTAAGCCAAATAGATAATTGATGGAACTAACAGAAAAAGATGTAAAAATTCTTAATTCCAAAGTGGGAGTTAAGAATATATTGGGCAGTGATGCATTTAATATTGAGAAGGCATTGCGCTATGCTAAATATGAAATAAAGCTTAAAGAATACCAGGCACAGCTTGTAGAACTAATGGATTGGGTGATTAAAAACAGGCAAAGAGTGGTTGTGATTTTTGAAGGAAGAGATGCGGCAGGAAAAGGTGGTGCTATAAGAAGAATAACTTCTCATATTAACCCAAGACACTTTAGAGTTGTTGCTTTACCTAAACCCAATGAAGAAGAGGTAGATCAGTGGTACTTCCAACGCTATGTGAATGAATTACCAAAGCCAGGCCATATAGTATTTTTTGACCGGTCATGGTATAACCGAGCTGTAGTGGAGCCTGTGAATGAGTTCTGTACTCCACAGGAGTATGAAACCTTTATGGAGCAAGTGAATCCATTTGAGAAGATGATTAAAGACAGCGGTACATTTCTGTTAAAAATCTACTTCTCCATTTCTAAAGAAGAGCAGGCCAGAAGATTTGAAGATATTAAGGCTAGCCCCATAAAAAGATGGAAGATGACCCCTGTAGATGAAAAAGCTCAGACTTTATGGGATGAGTACACTTCATACAAAGTTCGAATGTTTGAACATACTCATACCGAAGCAGTACCTTGGAAAATTATCAAGGCCAACCGTAAGACTTCTGCGCGTATAGAGGCCATCAAGTACATTTTGGATTCTGTTCCATATTTACCTCCGAGCAATGGTCATGAAATCGCATACTAAGGATTAGGATTATCTTGCATTGGTGAATACGAGGCGCATAATCAGAAAATTAAGAGCGCTCAGACACCAATACCTAACTATTGGCCTAAAAGAGTCTGCCTACTTCTTCTGTTTGCATAAAACTGCAAGTAGCCTTTTTGACCACTATTTGCTTAAACATGTATGTGGCTTGTTGCATAAAAGCTATGCCACATCTATTTATCTCAATCACACGGTTCCTAATCAATTAGACTTTCAATCTCGTGGTTACGTATATGGCCCTGTTCGCATATCTGCGGAACCAGACCTTCCTGTCTATACTAAGTTAGTAAAACCCTGCACTGAACTCAACTTTATCAAAGACAAAAAGTTGCTGATTATGATTAGAGATCCTAGAGACATAATAGTGTCTTCATATTATTCTTTTGGATTTAATCATAGACTTAGTCCAAACCCAGTCATAGCAAGATTCCAGCAAAATAGACGAGAACAAATCCAGCAAAAGAGTATAGATGAATACGCCATTGAATCCGCTATAACTCACCTAGAACATTTCAATACTATTCAAAAGCTTTTAGATCAATGCCCTAATGCTGTGCTTTTGCGTTATGAAGACCTGATAGACAACTTTGAACATTTTGCAAATAGACTACAGACTCATCTTAAGTTAAGTCAAAAAACCTTGACTGAATTATATCATAAATCCAGGCCTAGAGATGAGGAAGATTTGTCGGCACATAAAAGAAGTGGAATGGTTGGAGATTATAAAAACAAGCTAAAACCCGAAACCATTCATGTATTGAATCAGCATTTCCAAGATCATTTAAAGCGTCATGGTTATGCGTCTATTGCTTAATGAATTTACCGAATTGTGTAAGCTCATTTGATTCTAAAATTAGATAGTATACTCCTGACTCTAAATCGCTTATATCCAATGTATCGGAGTGTTCACCAAACTTCAATAACAGCTCCCCTTCTACATTATAAATGGAAGCGGATTCCCATTGAGCTTGATTGATGATTAATTCGTCGCGGCTGGGATTAGGGTATAACTGAAGTTTGTTCTCGGTCCATTCGGGCAAACCAAAGTTGAAATAGTGATATACAAATACGCTGTCATTGATGATGCTATCACAGTATTGAATTTGCAGTTTAAAGGTGTGACCGTTTTCAAGATTATCATATAAGAAACTTACTTCCCTCCCCATCTTGAATTCACCTTCCTTTTCCCAAGTATAAATAGCTCCTCTCATCAAAGGTGCTGTCAAATGCACTTCAATATCTTCTAAGTTCTCAATCACCGAATATTTTATACTATCATAAGGCTCATATTCTCTTATATTCCAGAGGAACAAGCTATCTAACACCACATCTCTTGCCGTTCTTTTAATCTTTCCAGCTGTGGCTGTATCCACTGTGATAAATGAACAGGCTGTAGGGTCTTTGTGAAATATACTGGCGTAAAAGGTGGCTGCAGCAGCATAAGTACCTGCAATGGATGGATGAGATTCATCCGCTGTATAAAGTTCAATAGACGGGTAGTCTTGTCTGATTTGTCTCCATACCGCTCCTACCGGTGCCGCTTCACCCTCTCTAGAAACGGCAAAGTCTAAATAATTCTTCCTGAGAATACTGTCCATACCTAAATAAGTGCAGACAGGTGGCCAGCTTGCACAATTTAAAGCATCACCGTTTTTTCTACCCCAAGTCATATAGAACATAGGAATTGCACAACTAGAAGTGGAATAAATGCTATCTACCAACTGGTTTACATAAGGTCTTACTTGAGTGTTTACTTGAGCATCTGACCAAGATGGTTCCTGACTTTGACCTTGTAGTATAACATAATCCCAATCTTGAGATCTCATTTTGCTATAAACTACCGGGTTGGATGCATGATCAAAGAAACGCTGCCCACCTGGTGAGTGAACATCATAGATTAAGGTGTCCCCTGCTGACAGAGCCAATTGCTTTACTGTTTCTGCTAAAGCATTTCTAGCAGTATAACTGTTGCCTATAAACAATACTTTCTTAGTTAGTTGAGCCCATGAAGTTGGGACTGCGGTGAGCATGAGAAAACCAATCAGAATAAGGGACTTATGTTTCATCTGAATCTCATGCAAATATAAAAGCCCACTCCTTAGGAACGGGCTTTTTAACTCTTATGAAAAGAATATTACTTTACTTCTTCGAAGTCTACATCTTCCACATCTTTAGCTTCTTCAGAACCATCTGCTTGTGCATCTGGTCCAGCTTCTGCACCGCCTTCTTGTTGTTGTGCGTTATAGATGTCTTGAGATGCAGCTTCCCAAGCCTTATTAAGGGCTTCTAAGTGCATATCTATTGCAGCTAAGTCCTGAGCTTCATGAGCTTTCTTCAACTCATCTTTGGCAGATTCTATAGCAGCCTTCTTATCATCTGGAATCTTATCGCCATACTCACTCAACTGCTTCTCGGTACTGAATACCAAGTTGTCAGCTGTGTTAAGTTTATCGATTTTCTCCTTTTCTTCTTTGTCTGCTTCAGCATTTGCTTCTGCTTCTTGTCTCATCTTTTCGATTTCTTCTTCGCTCAAACCGCTTGAAGCTTCGATTCTGATGTTCTGCTCTTTACCAGTTCCTTTGTCTTTGGCGCTTACGTTTAATATACCGTTGGCATCTATATCAAAAGTCACTTCAATTTGAGGTACTCCTCTTGGTGCTGGCGGAATACTGTCCAGGTGGAATCGACCTATGGTTCTGTTGTCTTTAGCCATTGAACGTTCGCCTTGTAGTACATGAATCTCCACAGAAGGTTGATTATCTCCTGCAGTTGAAAACACTTGAGACTTTTTAGTAGGTATAGTTGTATTAGATTCTATAAGCGTAGTGAATACACCACCCAAAGTTTCTATTCCTAAAGAAAGTGGAGTAACATCTAAAAGAAGTACATCTTTTACTTCTCCAGTTAATACACCTCCTTGAATTGCAGCTCCAACGGCAACAACCTCATCTGGATTTACTCCCTTAGAAGGAGTCTTGCCAAAAAACTTCTCAACTTCTTCCTGTATTCTAGGAATACGGGTTGATCCACCCACCAATATTACTTCGTCAATATCGCTTGCACTATAACCAGCATCTTTCAACGCTTGCTCACAAGGCTTCATGGAGCGCTTTATTAAGTTATCGGCCAATTGCTCAAATTTTGCTCTAGACAACGAACGAACCAAGTGTTTAGGTCCACTATCCGTTGCTGTAATATATGGCAAATTGATTTCTGTTTGAGTTGAACTTGAAAGTTCAATTTTTGCTTTTTCAGCAGCTTCTTTCAAACGCTGAAGTGCCATAGGGTCTTTTCTAAGATCCATGCTTTCCTCGCTCTTAAACTCTTCAGCTAACCAGTCAATGATTACTCTGTCAAAATCGTCACCACCTAAGTGTGTATCTCCATTCGTAGATTTCACTTCAAATACACCATCTCCCAATTCAAGGATAGAAATATCAAAAGTTCCTCCACCAAGGTCATATACTGCTATGATTTGATCTTTGTCTTTTTTATCTAAACCATAAGCCAAAGCTGCAGCTGTTGGTTCGTTAACTACACGCTCCACTTTCAAACCAGCAATCTCACCGGCCTCTTTAGTAGCCTGACGTTGAGAATCATTAAAATATGCTGGTACAGTAATAACAGCTCTATCTACACTTGTTCCTAGGTAGTCTTCTGCTGTTTTCTTCATTTTTTGAAGAATGATAGCAGAAATTTCCTGAGGTGTGTATTTGCGGTCTCCAATAACTACTCGAGGAGTATCATTGTCACCTTTAACAACTTCATATGTCATATGGCCGATCTCATCTGCCATTTCTGAGAACCTGCTTCCCATAAAACGCTTTACGGATGTAATGGTATTGGTAGGGTTAGTGATAGCCTGACGTTTGGCAGGGTCTCCCACTTTACGTTCACCGTTTCCGTTGTCCATGAAAGCCACTATGGATGGAGTGGTTCTTCTTCCTTCACTATTAGGTATAACTACAGGCTCGTTACCTTCCATTACTGCAACGCACGAGTTTGTTGTTCCTAAGTCTATTCCAATTACTTTACTCATTATTATTTGATTCGTTTGCCTTCATATTAGCAACATCAATGCCAATAGGCTTTGCAGAAGAAATATGTCAGTTTAGGTGACAAAAAGACACTTTTAAGGTTTAAGGTGATAAAGCAGATAAGACAATTGTGACCTGCAACACTGATAGACAGCACGAAATCCATACTTAGAAATTTACGAATTGGTATTTGAATCCACTTTCGCTCAACGTGGGTTCCCCATTACCCCAAAGGGAAATTATTAATCTCAAGGAATTCTACCTCGTTTATGTGAATGCAGTTGTTTAGCGAGTTTGTGTTACTCACAAAAGTTGATATTATGAAGTCCTAGTGAAGACTAATAGAGTACAAAACCCAAATTACTAGTCTTTTCAGAGATTTGAAGAGCTTCTCTGGTTTTTCGGTCGAAGCCTTTCATAGACAGTTTATTAATGTGCCTGGAAGAGAAAATCCCAAAGCCGTTTTCAATATTGGTGAATTCAGGCTTTTTCTGAACTATACCTATTGAAGGTTCGTTAACGCTTATATACGTATGCAAGTCATCCCCTATCCCATATGTAAGTAAGTCAAAATTCAACAATCTCCTTTTTACATTCAATGTTGAATCCAATTGCGAACTGACAAAACTGAAGAAATTAGCGCTGGGAATTATATTAACGGATTGATTGAAGCCATCGAGAGATTTTGTTCTACGGCCACTCAACATAATCCAATCCAATTCTAAGATTCTTGAATCTGTAGTGTCCACATTGCTTATTTCTTCCACCCTCATTCGCAAAATCATATCATAAGATCTGGCATAAATTCCTTCTTGGAATAAACCTACCACTTTGGAATTGGAGTCTGCGCTAATTATCAGGCGGGTAGTATTTTTAGAAGCAGGTGATTCCACCTCAGCCTGACCTACGGACAAACAGCTCGATTTTGAAATATGACCTGTAAGAGGATTAAATACCGTGAGTTTGTACTCATATGTATTAAAGAAGCTAGAAGCCTTTAATTCGGCATTTAACCTATACAGATAATTATATTCATTGCTAAAAATACCGCTGTCTTTTGGTACACCAATTTCATTGCCATCAACTCTAACTAAAGAATAGGTGTTCTTTTCTACTCCATTCAGAATTTCAGTAATGCTCACAACCAGTGTATCGAAATACAAACTGTCTGGAATACCCGAAAAAGAAAGGGCTCCTGTGTTCTTATCTAAGTAAGCTCGCTGAATTCGAATGTAGTTCACATTGCTGGTTGGATTTAGGGCACCATAAATAATGGGGATTTCTTTCCATTCAGCAGCTACTTCTAATTCATTGTCACATGAGGTCATTAGACCGCATGCTAACACGCAGAGTATGAAGCTATAAATTCCTTTTTGCAATCTTTTTAGTTTAGCTTTGCAAACATTCATATTTATTATGAGATATATACTATTTACGCTTGTTTTTAGTCTGTCATTTTTGGTCAATGGACAGAACGTTTTAGGAAGCTTCGATTTTCTTACTTTAGATGAACATTTTGAGTCCTCATCTTCACACTTTCCACAGAAGTATAACGCCAAAGAATTATTCATGTGGTCTGAAGGGTCTTACATGGTTAAACGAATAGATCCAACAGATTACTCTATATCATATGCACGCCTAGATGAAGAATTGACCAAATTCCATATGATCATGGAGTTTGAGTTATTAAAAACAAAGGGCAATGCTGCGGGTCTTATAGTTCATGGACAAAAACAAGGAAATGGCGGAATAGTAATAGAGATAAACAGCAAGAAGAGATTCCGGATTAAGAAGCTTTACAATGGGCAAGAAAAGTATCTGAGCATCAGTAAAAAAGACGGTTGGTTAAAGAGTAAATACTTGCGTAAAACCGGGACAAATACAATAGAGGTAAAAGCAGCAAATGGATACTATGACCTTTACATAAACGGCTATTTTACGTATACTGTTTTTGATCTCCAATTTGTTGGTGGGCAATGTGGGTTCTATGTTAAGGGTGGTACTGAAATGAAAGTGCATGCAGTTAGCATTTTTGAAGAAGGAGTTAGCGCTGATGGACCCATTACTGACCAAGGTGAAGATAGCACTGATAATGCTGGAGTAGACCCCTCGTTCCAAGAAGTGATATTGTTGTTCAAAACAAAAATTGATCAGCAACAAAATGAAATTAGTCAATTACAGGCAGAAGTAGATAGGTGTAAAGCTCAACTCAATTATGATACAACCTTAGTGAGCAGGTCTTCGGATTTAGAAACTGAAAATGACAGATTGTTATTTCTTCTAGACTCTACCAGCAGTGCGCTGGAGATTGCAACTAAAAGACTTGAGTATCTCGAGTCTTTCAGAGAAGATGTTGAAGCGGGGAGCAATGGTGATTTGGTACTAAATTTAACCAGCATCTTGGCCGATATTAAAAAAGAAAATGCAAGTTTGAAGGAAGAGAATAAAGCTCTTAAAACTGAAAACGCAGAATTGGACAAAGGCAATGCTATCTTGTTAAGAGAAGTAGAAAGACTAAGAAAACTGATAGAACTTCAAAATCAATAGTTATGAGTGTAGCTAAGAACGACATTAAGAAAGTAACTACTCATCAATTACAAGAGATGAAAGCTAGGGGAGAAAAAATCTCTATGCTTACAGCTTATGACTTCTCATATGCTCAAATCATTGATGATGCAGGAATAGATGTGATTCTGGTTGGGGATTCTGCTTCCAATGTAATGGCAGGGCATATATCTACTCTTCCAATCACTCTCGATCAGATGATTTATCACGCTCAGAGTGTGGTTAGAGCAGTAGACAGAGCGCTTGTTGTGGTTGATATGCCTTTTGGTTCTTATCAAGGTAATAGCAGTGAAGCCTTGCGCTCCGCTATTCGAATTATGAAAGAGTCTGGAGGGCATTCTGTTAAATTAGAAGGTGGAGAAGAAATTATTGAATCAGTAAAACGAATCTTATCTGCTGGCATTCCAGTTATGGGGCATTTAGGGCTCACACCGCAAAGCATTTATAAATTTGGAACATATACCGTTAGAGCCAAAGAAGAGGAAGAAGCCATAAAACTTAAACAGGATGCTAAATTGCTTGAAGAAGCAGGTTGTTTTTCTATAGTGCTTGAAAAAATACCAGCAGAATTAGCCAAAGAAGTGGCTGAATCTGTGAGCATTCCTGTCATAGGCATAGGCGCAGGGAATGAGGTTGATGGACAGGTTCTGGTATTACACGATATGCTTGGAATAACTAAAGAATTCCACCCTCGATTTCTGAGAAGATATTTAGACTTATACTCCGAAATAAAAGGTGCTGTTGGCCAATACATTAAAGATGTAAAAAGCACCGATTTCCCTAGTGACAAAGAACAATACTAGCTTGCATAAAGCCATTGCAAATACCAAGCAAACAAGAAAGAACTTCTATCTGCTTTTAAAGAATTTGAGTTTAGATCAACTCAATCAAATCCCTTCTGGATTCAACAATAATCTGATTTGGAATTTTGGTCACATCTTAGTTACCCAACAATTACTGTGTTACAGAATGGCTAATCTAGAAGCACTGCTTCCTGATGATTTTATTGACTCTTACAGAAAAGGTTCAAAGCCCATCGGCTATATTGGCGCTAATGAATGGCAAAAAATGAAAGATTTTTCTAGACATTCTCTAGATAAAATGGAAGAGGATTTAGCTCAAGGGAAATTCAAAAATTATAAAGAATATAGCACGAGTTACGGTTTGACTTTGAAATCTATTGAAGATGCTATTAACTTTAACGCCCTGCATGAAGCTATGCACTTGGGATATGCCATGGCCCTGTTAAGGGCTGTAGAGTCAAATAAATGAAACAGAAAATTGTACATCTTGTAGAACAAGGAGACCACGGTTATAAGTTAAATAAATACTTTGATTACGGCATACTGTTCTTGATTGCTCTTAATGTAGTAGCAATTATTCTAGAAACTGTGCCTTCTATTTATGCTCCTCATGCCAGGCAATTCAGAATTTTTGATGTGATTTCAGTGATTATTTTTAGCATAGAATATTTGCTGAGAGTTTATGTCTCTGACATCACTCACCCCTCTTCTTCTAGGATACGTTCGGCAGGAAAATTTGCGCTATCAGGATATGGAATCATAGACATATTAGCTATTATTCCATTTTATCTTCCTTTCTTCTTCCCAATAGATTTAAGAATACTTCGCTTGCTTAGATTTATGAGGTTTGCTCGTCTGTTTAAGATAGCTCGATACAATAAATCTCTTAACATACTCTGGCACGTAATTAAAAGTAAGAAAGTAGAATTTGGAATTATTGGGATTGCTGCCCTTATAATTTTGGTTATTTCATCAACCTTAATCTATTATGCCGAAGGTTCGGAACAACCAGACCAATTTCCGAGCATTGCAGCATCACTTTATTGGGCTGTCTCTACAGTAACTTCTCTCGGTTATGGTGATGTATATCCCGTAACTAATTTAGGTAAACTCCTCGCTTCTGTGGTCTCTATATTGGGTATTGGACTGGTGGCAGTACCTACTGGATTAATCAGTTCTGGATTCTTTGAAATGCGTAGAACAAATAGGAAGAATTGCCCGCATTGTGGCGAACCTCTTGAGAATCATTAAGACCCCTTCGCGTGAAAACAATCCTTTGGATATTGATATTAGTTACAGCAAGTGCTTGCATGAGCAAGACTTACTATGACAATGGGCAATTAGAATCTAAAGGTAGAACAGACCGGGAGGGAAAACAGCATAAAGTATGGGAATACTATAACCAAGAAGGCCTGCTAATTTCCGTTGTAAACTTTGATCATGGCTCTAAAGAAGGCGAACGAATCGACTATGAAAACGGTGTGATTAGTAAACGAATGAGCTACAAAGATGACCAGCTTAACGGTTTGTATGAAGAGTTTTACCCCAATGGCAAATTGAGCAGTAAAAGATTTTATTCCTCTGATTTGTTGAATGGTGCATTTAGCAGTTTTTATGAAAGTGGTGAAGTGAATACCACAAGTTCGTACCTAGATGACCAACTCCACGGATTATATAAAACGTATCACCAAAATGGACAAGTGCTCCAGGAAAAGAGTTTTGAGTTCGGCATAGCTGTGGGAGAAGAAGTTCAATTTTTTGAGGATGGTACGCTCAAACTAAAAGGAAATTGGCGTAATGGTTTTAAACAAGGGAACTGGAAGAAATATCACGAGAATGCTGTACTTTTCTACAGCGCAAACTATCTCAATGATAGTCTTAGCGGCACATATACACAATACTATAAAAACGAACAGCTCAATATCACAGGGCAATACCTTAACGGGCTCAAACACGGTCATTGGGTCATCTATTTTGATAATGGCCACAAGCACTCATCAGGCTATTATATTGATGGTCTAAAGGATGGTAATTGGAAATACTACAAAGACAATGAATTGGACCATGAGCTTTGCTATTCCGAAGGGGATGAGTTCGATTGTGATGACCTTTGGGATTTTGATTGGGACTGGTTTTTTACTTTCTAATTTTTATCCAATAAGCTTTGGCTGAGAAACCAACTTAATATAGGTTTGAAGCAAGATGAAAAATGTGGTTGTTTTAGGTGCAGGTCTGTCTTCTAATCAGTTGATTAGCTATTTGGAAGACGAAGGTGGAAAACACAATTGGCAGCTGAAAGTAGTAGATCGAGATCTTGATCTTATCAAATCCAAAACCAAAGAGTCCACCCAGCGTTCAACAGCTGATTTATCTAAAAAAGAAGAGATTTCTAAAGCCATTTTAGGGGCAGATTTAGTAGTAAGCATGCTTCCTGCCCGTATGCACCTTGCTGTAGCTGAACTATGTTTAGAGCAAGCTATACATCTAGCCACTGCATCATATTTAAGCCCAGAAATTAAAGCCCTGAATGAATCGGTAATTCACAAAAAGCTCATTTTCCTTAATGAATGCGGATTAGACCCCGGCTTAGATCATCTATCTGCCATGGAAATGTTTGAGGACATTAGATCTAAGGGTGGCGAGATTACCGAGTTTGAAAGCTTTACAGGAGGCTTGGTTGCTCCCGACTGCGAAGACAACCCGTGGAGATACAAATTCACATGGAATCCAAGAAACGTTGTACTAGCGAGCCAAGGTGGAGCTGTAAAATTTCTCCATAACGGAAGGTATAAGTATATCCCCTACCATCGGGTATTTAGAAGAACGGAAATAGTACAAATAGAGGGTTATGGAAAATTTGAGGGTTATGCTAATAGAGACTCCCTAAAATACAGAGAAACTTATGGTCTTGAAAAGGTACAAACCATGTACAGAGGTACCTTTAGAAGACCTGGATTTTCCAAGGCTTGGAATTGTTTGGTGCAACTCGGTGCAACTGATGACTCTTATGTAGTAGAAGATTGCGAGAATATGAGTCATAGAGATTTTGTAAATACTTTCTTGGCTTATCACCCTACGGACAGTGTAGAACTGAAACTCAAACAGTATCTCAAAATAGATCAAGATGATACGGAGCTTTGGGAAAAATTGGAATCTATTGGTTTGTTCAGCAATGAATCTATTGGCTTAAGCAAAGCTAGTCCTGCTCAAATCCTACAGCATATACTTCAAAAAAGTTGGTCTCTTAAAGATAACGACAGAGACATGATAGTGATGTGGCACAAAATCACCTATCAGTTAAATGGGAAAAGCTTTGTGAAAGAAAGCAGTATGGTTACAGAAGGCGAGAGTAATGGTAAAACAGCCATGGCTAGAACTGTAGGTATACCACTAGCTATAGCATGTAAGCTAATCTTGCTAGGGAAAATCGAACAACGAGGATGCGTTCTGCCTGTATCCCAAGAATTCTATGCGCCTATCTTAAAGGAATTAGAGGGCTTTGACATTCACTTTAATGAAACTGAGAAAGAAGCTTAGAGTGATTCTCGATCTTCTGTTCTGGTGTAACAACCAAATATTCCTAGTCCCCCCGTTATATTTCCTGAGTTTTGAATAGTAGATGCTAGAGGTCCTCCATAAATATGGTTGTTTTCAAGAAGGTCTAGGTAATAGGCAAAGAAGACCGATGAGAGTCCTTTCATTTCAGCAACCACCTCATAGGGAGTTCTATCGCTATACTTAAACAAATCAGCTCGTACATACTTGATTTTCATGGTTTTGGTTCCACCATGTATTAACTTATCATCAAATAAAGCAAAGTGATTGTTTGCGTTGATGGTATTGATATTTGAAATGAAAATTTTCTCCGAAGAATTGAAATTGAGCGGTTCTTTAAACCAGGTAGTATCTCCATTACTCTCCTTAAAAGAGATGTAATACAACTCCAATAAATAGTATTCCTTTATGTCGTGATCTTTCAACTCAAGTGTGAGCTCATCATAGTCATCTACCAATTGCCTTTCCACTATTCTAAAATCTGGCTCTTCAAGAGGCATGCTGTCTTTAGCATTTACTACAGGATAATCCTCCGCTTCCAGTACAAGTTCATACTCATTGCCTTTTTGCAACTGAACGGTTGTTCCCAAAGCACCTGAATCAATTAAATAGATTTGGTCGTGTATGACTATGCCGTTCTCCAATACGATAAGCCGAGCGTCATGAATATTGGATCTATACTTAGGTTCATGAAGCAAGTCTACGTTTTCAGAAAGAGCCATACTCAATTGCATGTCTGAATGAACAGCAGCATTCACTACCAGCTTACGTTCAAATCCATCTACTATGATAGGCAATTGCCTCTCGCAGGAGATAGCTATTAATGCAAGAGCTATGTATAATATTTTTCTCAAAACTTTATATGGTATTTCAACATTGGCATCATGGGTAAATAAGACCTCAGTTTAAACACGGGTTCAACATTTTCATCTAATCCTATGTAAACCATAAATGGATTCAATTGATTATACAGATTGTATATTCCAAAAGTGAACTCTGTTTTTAGCTTTTCATAATTCCTTATTCTGTGAAACGCTATATCTAGATGATGTGTTGCTGGCAATTGGTAGTTATTAATTTCATCCACCACCTCAACCAGAATTTCCTTACCGCCAATGCGAGTTACATAACGAGAACTTGGTATGGTTACTGGATTCCCGCTTGCATAGCTGAACGATATACTCATTCGGGTTAAAGGATTAAATTGAAATGAAGCCAATAGATTCAAATTGTGAGGTCTATCAAACTTGGAAAAAAAAGTATTTCCATTATTAATTCCGCTGAATGTTCTTCTACTCCTGCTAAAAGTATAAGCACCGTCTATAGTCCATCCTCCAACATACAAGCCACCTTCTAGCTCTACTCCTGCCGAACTTCCAGATCCTGTTTCTATGCTTTTTCTCCAATCCTCATTGGAAAGCAGAAAATTACTTCCGGATTTATGTTCAATCAAGTTGCGATAATTCTTTGCGAAAAAGCCGATACTCCCCCTCCATTTTTTATATTTCAATTTGAGGCTAGTACTCATTTGAAATGACCGCAA
This sequence comes from Bacteroidia bacterium, assembly GCA_049115575.1. Taxonomy (GTDB): domain Bacteria; phylum Bacteroidota; class Bacteroidia; order NS11-12g; family UBA9320; genus JAHEKB01. The sequence continues at coordinate 701,508 of JAGDZU010000001.1, forward strand.
TGGTTCTGTGCCTTTAACAATTGGTAGCCAAATGTCTACAGGTAAGCCAAGATTGTTGTTGGGCAGTAAATGAAGGAATTGAGCCATATCAGTAAGCGAAAACCTCAATTGGCTGTTCTTACTCAAATTTCTTGTAATGTATAAACGTGGCTGTATGCTGTAATAATTTTCACCATCTGCACTGAATTTTGCTAATCGCAAACCGGCGCTTATCAATCCATTAGGAGTGTAAATATTGTCTTCCAGATAGGCGTATACCTCATTTGAATTAATACGACTAATGTTAAATGTTGTGTCTGTAACACTCAATTCGCTTTCATAAAGATAACGCTGGCTAAAAGGTTTGAAACCATAGGCCACATAGCCTCCACCAAAGAGTATATGATTGTTTTTACCAGTATACAAATCAAAATCTATATTGTTCCTCCACTCCTCTAGGCCCGTTGAATAAGAAGTCTGATTGGTTTGACTGGCTCCTATTTGATCATAGCGGTAAGAATCACTGAAGTCCATTTGAAATCCGCTATAGGCGGTCTGAACTTTCATGAAAAGACTGCTGTTCAGTACTGCGTGCCATTGTAAACCGGCTAAAGAATTTCTCCATTTTAAATCTGCTGAAGTTGTTTCTGTGGTTTGCAGCGCATCGCGCAGTTTTAATGCAGAACTGAAATTGAGTTCATCTCCCCCATTGTAAAGACTCAGTTTGAATTGGTGCTTTTTATTTGGCTGATAATGGAGTTTTGCAAATACATCGTAATACCACAAAGCAGTATTGTTCTCTTGGGCTTCGTTTCTATTAAGCACACCCTGTATTGGTTTGGTGAAGATATCGGCATAGGTTCTTCTCGCCGCTAGCGAGAAACTCAATTTTTCTTTTACTAATGGGCCATTTATAGAAAAGCCTGAAGAAATCAGCCCTATGTCAGCATCCCCTGAGAGGCGCTCTTTATTTCCATTAAATAAGTTAACATCCAATACGCTAGACAATCTGCTTCCATATCTGCTCGGGAAAGCGTCTTTATACAGTTTAATACTGTTTATGGTGGAGCTGTTAAAAATGGAGTACAAACCCAATATGTGTAGAGTGTTGTAAACAGGAATACCATCTATGAGAACAAAGTTTTGATCAGGACCTCCTCCTCGTACCAATAATCCAGGGTCACCTAATCCTACGTTTTGCAATCCCCCTTTCAATCTCAAATTGCTGAGGGCATCAATTTCTCCGCCAAAACTGGCTATTCTTTGCTGAGAAGGGTCTATTTCATCAAATGAATGTGATGAGATACGGATAGCACTATCCTGACTCCTAACAATACGGATTGGCTCAAATGATGCTATCGGACTCATATTAAAGCTGGCAAATACATCTTCATTAACAGGAATAGATGCATAGAGGTATTGATAGCCCTCTTTGATTAACAGCAGATTTATACTGTCTTGATTGGATTTTATTCTGAAAAGACCAAAATCATCAGTATATATCACCTGACCGGAATACCTGACTTCAACTTCTGAAACCAGCTCTCCATTGCTGGCATCTTTCACCAGACCTACTATCACATAACTTGGGCTCGCTGTATTCTTTTTAATGAGAACATAGTCTTGAATCACGGAGAAGCTGAGATCATTGGCATTGCATATCAAAGTGAGATAGCTCCCTACTGTTGAATAGGAACCATTTACATCCCCGCTAATTGTATAAAGATCATCTTGTTTATAGGCAAATCGAAGATCAAAGCTGTCTTCCATTTGGCTCAAACAACTGATAAGCGATTCACTACATTTCCAATCATTTAATGGAGTGTCTAATACAGTCTGGGCTCGACCTATACCTGCAACAAAGATTAAAAGTAGTACCGTGAATCTCAAAGCTGCAAATTACAATAAATAGATACCGACACCTATGACAAGGGTATCATTTCTGTTTCATAATGTTTGGTGAAATTTACTTAACCGAGATGATGGAGCCTTTCAATTGAAAGTTCAAGTCTGTTAATTCTGAGATTAACTCAACGCAAGATTCCAGATTATCCTTTGGCAAGCTAATGGTATAGCGCTCTTTGAGCCACTTTTTGTGAACATCAAAAGTCACATTGTATTGCTTTTGTATCTCCAGTAGGATTTGCTCCAAACTCATATTTTGGCAACGTATTTCCTTAGCATCTACCCATGATAAAGCAGAACTACTTATTTCCATTATACTCAATTCCTTACCATTAAACTCTAATCGCTGATCTGCAGACAAATGCTGTTTCTCACCATCATCAGCAATGAACACTACCTTGCCTTCATATAAATCAACAGCAAAGTAATCTGAGTTTTTGAGGTTAAATAAATTGAATTTAGTGCCGAGAACCTCAATGTCGCCTCCATTTACATGAATAACAAAAGGATGTTCTGATTTGGCAATGTCAAAATGGGCTTCCCCATTCAGTTCCACCTCTCGGTGTCTTTCGCCGTAGCCTTTGAGGCTTATAAGTTCTGAATTAACATTCAAACTCACAGAAGAGCGATCCACAAGATCTAACTCGAGCATCTGCTCTTCCGTGGTGTAAGAAGTGTAATTATCAGACGTTAAATAAATTCCAACAGAAAAGGCTGCAAGCACCAATATGCTTGCAGCCACTTTTAGCCAATCAAAGCCAAATACCTTTGTAGGTGCTTTTACTATTGCTTTGAAATCGTTCCATGATTCTTCCATGGAGGAGTCATCATGACTTAATTGTTTTGTCAGTTCCCAAATCTGGGCATATGCTTCATACTCCACTTTGAACTCAGCAGAAGTCTTTAACAAGCCTTCTACAAGCTCCCTATCTTCCTGGCTGCCATTGCCAGAAAAATATTCGCTTAATATGTGATCATACGTTTTCACTTAATAGTTCTTTAATCTGTATTCAACTGCACTCTTAAAAATTGAAGCGTTTGTTTATTATGTTCACTCTCATCTAACCAGCTGTTTACCAGCGTGATCTCAGATTCTGAACAACGTTTGAACAAAAACTTCAATAGAAGATTACACTCCCAGATCATATATGTAATACACCCTTTATCATCTTTACCCCTATCCCAATCCCATTTTTATTCTAAAAAATTTCAAAGCTTTGGTCATTTGGTTCTCTACAGTCTTCACTGAGATCTCCAATAAGTCTGCTATTTCTCTATTATTTAAACCATCAATTCTACTCATCACAAACACCTGACGACATCTGTCTGGAAGCTCTTGTAGCCAGTTCTCTAAGGTCTTCACATTCTCTTTGTCTTCCATTATACTTGAAGGGGTTACTTCTTCTGGGGGATCTGCATCTACTTGCAGCCACTGCTTGTTTTCTTTTCTCATATGGTTCAATGCAGCGTTTTTTGTCGCCTGAAAAGCATAAGATTTCAGACGCTTAGGTGCATCTGTATCAAATGGACCCAGGCTATCTCGCTTTTCCCATAGTTTAACAAAAACATCATTGACTATTTCTTTGGCATCGGCTTCTGAACGAAGGATGTAAATCGCAAAGGCAAATAGCGATGGCTGTAGCTTTTCATAAAAAGCTTTGAAATATGATAAGTTCTCTGCCAATCGCAGGCAAAGGTAGTTTCAGCTATGTTGTGGTTATGCACCACTGTAGGCAGGTGTAAAGAGCTATGGACGGCCTGAAGTTCTATTACACGCTTTCCACTTAGATCCATGATATCAGTAGAAGTCATTAATAAAAAAACCCATCAGCTTTGCTGATGGGTTTGTCTTGAGGTCGGAACCGGATTCGAACCGGTGTAAAAGGTTTTGCAGACCTCTGCCTAGCCACTCGGCCATCCGACCCTTTTAAGGTGCGCAAAAATAGAGTTTTATTATAATTAGAGACAATCATATCATCCTATTTAAGTAATCAGAACAAAAATCATTCATCATTATTATGAGCTAATTCAATATCTTGCAGTTTCACTTTATTTCAAATGAACTTCTCATTAGACAAAAGCCTAGAAATCTTAACAAATACACCCAAGGTTGTCAATGCTATGTTAAGAGGATTATCCGCTGACTGGACCATGGAAAACGAGGGAGGGGAAAGCTGGAGTGCCTTTGATATAGTGGGGCATCTCATACATGGAGAGAAAACAGATTGGGTTGAACGAACCTCTATCATTCTGAAAGATGGAGAACCGGAAACCTTTACTCCATTTGATCGTTTTGCTCAATTTGAAGATAGCAAGGGGAAAAGCTTGGAACAATTACTCAATCAATTTGATGCTTTGCGATCGAAGAACCTCGCTTGGATTAGAGCATTAAATCTAAATGAAGGTGACTATAACAAAATCGGAATTCACCCAGCACTAGGAGAAGCTACACTTTCTCAATTATTATCTAGTTGGGTTGTGCATGATTTGAGTCATATAGCACAAATAAGCAGAGTTTTAGCTCATCAGTATAAAGATGAAGTTGGGCCTTGGAAAGCATATCTAAAAATATTGGACATATGAAATTTCAACTCAAAATAGAAGAATTTGCAATGATGTCTGCAGCCATCTACTTCATGCTGCAATTGGAGTATAGTTGGTGGTGGTTTCTATTGTTTGCTCTGGGACCAGATATAAGTATGCTAGGCTATCTTGTGAATACCAAGATCGGTGCATACGCTTACAATTTGTTCCATCATAAGGGTGTTGCTTTAATCTGCATATTTCTGGGATTGACTTATGTTCATGAATTATATGTGGTGGGACTAATTCTGTTTGGGCATTCTAGTTTAGATAGAATTTTCGGTTATGGACTTAAATATGAAGACGACTTTAAACACACTCATCTGGGTTGGTTAAAAGGTCAAGAATCATGAAAATCCTAGAAAAACAAGGCTGGCATTTACTCAGTGCATTAGTCTTAGTTGCTTTAACCGGCTATGCGGTTCACAGTGGAGTCATTAATGTAAAAGGATCTTTGTGGGGCCTAACAAGTCAGAGATGGTTAGATATAGCTATTTTAATACCAATAATCCATCAGCTTTATGTAGTCTTATGTTGGCGTTATGAGTTGTACTATAAATTTTTGAGCAAGCGCTTTGGTGCCAACGGATTTAAGCTCTATACCGCTGGGTTTTTTATCATTTTTTCTCTGCGCTTCATTAGCTTGATTATTCTCGCTATTTCCAATAAAGGCAGTTTTAACTCTTCAGCAATCACGGTTTATATAGCTATAATTGTTATAGCACTATTGGGTGGATATGCCATGTATTCCACAGCTCGATTTTTTGGAATGAAAAGAGCAGTTGGGCAAGATCACTTTGACCCAAGCATGAAAAACGTTCCTTTAGTAAAGAAAGGTATATTCAAATACACCAACAATGGCATGTATGTATACGCATTGACCCTGCTTTACTTGCCAGGATTGATAGCATTTTCATCTGCTGCACTAGCAGGAGCATTGTTTAACCATATATTCATTTGGGCACATTTCTATTTTACAGAAAAACCTGATATGAAGAAGATTTACGGCAACTAATCTTACCTGCTAAAAGGGATCTGAAAGTGCAGGATTGTTTACAAAAGCCGTGTCTGTAAAAGTCTGAAGAAATGCTACCAAATCAGCTTTCTCCTCTGTTGTTAGTTGCAAGCCGCCATTATTTATTTGTTTCATTAATGGATCTATAGTAGGAGAATTAATCAAACCAGTGCTGTAGAATTCAACAACCTCTTCTAAAGTACTAAATCTACCATCGTGCATATAGGGTGCAGTGAGCGCGATGTTTCTCAAGGTTGGAGTCTTGAATTTTCCTAAATCTTTGGGATCGGAAGTTACTTCCATTCGCCCTTGGTCTGGATTGGCGTCTAAACCTGTATTGTGAAAATCATTATTCGTGAGCAAACTGGTTCCATGGCAATGAAAACAATCTCCTTTCTCAGAGAAATACAAATTGAGTCCTCTGATTTCTTGTGCGGTAAATTGAGTAGCCCCTATTCTATATAAATCGTATTTGGAATATCCAGAAAACTTGGTGCGTTCAAACTGCGCTAAAGCATAGGCTAGTTCTTTATTTGTGATTTCTTCAACTCCAAAAGCCTTTTTAAACTTATCTCTATAAATTGGGTCTGCATTGATAACCTCCAAATCGGCTTTAAAGAAATCTTTGACCTCAAAGAGCATTATGTCTTCTAAACTTCCTTCAACAGCACCATTCCAAAGAAACTTGTTTGCATAGCCCAGATTTACATGAATTAAAGCATTAGAGCTATAAGTAGTAAAAGAAGTAGATTGTTCATGACAACTGGCACATGCATGATCCTGAGTCTCATGTAAAATGGGGTCATAGTACAACATTCTTCCAAGCTCAACGCCTTCTATTGTAAGTGGATTGTCTTCAGGAATCTTCATTACTGGTAAGTGAGAAGGAGTCTGCAAGTCAAAAGGTGTTGTCATATAACCAGATGGCTCATCCTTTGGTCCACAGGAGGCAAGGAAGCCACCCATGGACAACAACAAAAGGATATATAAAAAGTGCTTCATCTTAATTAATACTACCAAGTTTTACAATGTTCGCGCCGTTCTTTTGCAATTTCACCTGCATTGGCATATTCCCCATAATCATGCTCATCACCTTAATGCTCATCTCATTTGGAGCTTCCATCCAATGGTCTAGGTCTAAAATCAATTCTATGGCATGTGAAGCATTAACCACATTTAAAGTCAATGGTAAATCATAGCGGATGCTGAAATCATTAGCCATAGTTGGGCCTGTATGCATTTGGAAGTTTTCTACATTGGGACCATCTTGATACTTGCCTTCAAACTTCATGTAATGGTATCCACCACCCATAGGTAAGGGCCATTCCATTAAGCTCTCCGGTGGATTACTATACATCCCATCTACATTCCTTGCGGAGTCAATTCCAAAGAAAAAGCTAAGCTTGTTGTAATTCCCTTGAGGGATTGTTTTTTCAATGGAATAATCGGCAACCATTCTACCGTCTACATAGTTCAAGTCTGCGAGAAGCACACTGTCACCATTGGTATTGTGCAGCATCACACCAGAAACAAAGTACTTTAAGGTGCTTACACCGAAGGTATCACCAAGGGAGTTCCTGTAGATTAACGTATCCCATGACAAATCCATATCGTTTACCTTGTGAGTAAAATTAATCTTCACATTAGTAGTTGGATCTGGTTCAGGTTCTTCTTCTTTGCAGCCACTGTTAAAAACCAATGCTGCAGCAATCAGTACTAAAAAGTATTTAAATCTCATAATCTTAATTTTTCAACCCCTAAAGTCGCAATTCTCTAGACTATAAAAAAGGGCGCTGATTCAAATCAGTCTCGCTTTTGACATTGGTCATACAAATAACTGATACTTAAGACACTTAGGTAACAAATGTTACTTAAACTAGATGTGATTTGTCTTGATTTCTTTGGGGTTTATTCTGCCTTAGACAGGTCGGTGAGCAATTGATTTACCTTCTTGCTATTCCAATCAGCTGCGCCAATTTTACGAACCCGAATTACTCCATTTTTGTCTATGATATAAGTAGCTGGAATACTTGAAGATTGTAACAATTCAGGTGGTGCTGAATAGTTCCCAAATACTGGGAAGGTATATTCTTGACTAGCTTTAAACCCTGATGTTACAGATGGTTCCTCATTGGAAACAAAAAGAAAGGATATCTCATCTTTACGTGAATCATACAGTTCTTGCAAACTCGGCATTTCTGCAACGCAAGGAGCGCACCAAGTTGCCCAATGATTCAGTACAACCACCTTTCCTTTGTACTGATTGAAATCTACTTTTTCCCCCGCCTCATTCACTAACACCCAATTGTAATCTGTGAGTGTTTCTCGTTTCTGCTCGCTGAGCTCTGAAGGGCTGAATGAAATCAGTCTATGTACAAATACCTTTATGGGTTTTCCTGTTTGGGGTACGAGCAATAAGATGAGAAAGATCCCAAACAATATATTGGACCAATGCTTTTTTATAAAGTGTGGGGTGCGAGGTGTGGGGTGCGGAGGAGGTTGACTCAAAGCTTGAATTTAATTGATCTATCATACGAATTTACAACACGAATAAGAGCTTTGATCATCAAGATTCATCAAACATATGGACTTTCGAATATGAACTATAGGCAACTGGATGTTTACCAATTTTCCAAGTCAGTAACTATTGATGCTTATCAATGGCTAAAAGAAAAACGACTAGAAAGCTATTATCAAAATCAGCTTAACAGAGCAGCTTTAAGTATCATGTTGAATCTTGCTGAAGGCTCTAGTCGCTTTAGTAAGCGAGATCGTAGAAGGTTTTACATTATTGCAAGAGGAAGTGCTTTTGAGTGCATAGCCATACTCGATTTGCTAAAAGAATTTTACCCCAAATCAAATAAATTAAATGACTTCGAATTAAGATTCACTAGAATTTCAGCAATGATATTTTCAATGATTAAGAAATTGGATTAAGGTCAAATGCTTACAGTAACCTTTTGTAATTTCTATGTTCCTCCTCGCACCTTGTTCCATGCACCTCGCTCCTCGCATCATCACACTATAATTTCTTTAATATCTGCTTTAATCTTATTAGCTAAGCTATCAGCAATATTGGCCGAAGAACCTTCTGCATATATTCTTATGATAGGTTCAGTGTTTGATTTTCTTAAATGAACCCATTCTTCATCAAATTCTATTTTGACTCCATCAATGGTGTTGATTGGCTGATTGCTATACTTCTTCTTTAGGCTTTCAAAAATCCCGTCAAGATCAATATCATCTGTCAACTCAATTTTATTCTTGCTAATCACATAGTTGGGATAGCTGCTTCTCAAACCGCTTATATTCACATTCTTAGTTGCCAGGTGTGTTAAGAACAGAGCTATACCTGCCAAGGCGTCTCTGCCATAATGTAAATCTGGCAATATCACTCCCCCATTTCCTTCTCCTCCAATTACTGCATCTACTTCTTTCATTTTCTCAACCACATTCACTTCTCCTACAGCACTTGCATAGTACTTACCTCCGTGTTTTTCAGTTATATCTTTCAAGGCTCTTGTTGAAGATAGATTAGAAACTGTATTTCCTTTTTTCTGACTAAGAATAAAATCTGCAACGGCTACTAGAGTATATTCCTCGCCAAACACCTCTCCGTCATCCTTTACAAAAGCAAGGCGGTCTACATCTGGATCCACGACTATTCCTAAATCAGCACCCGTCTTTTTCACTTCTGTAGACAATTCTACAAGATGCTCAGGCAGTGGTTCTGGATTGTGTGGGAACCTACCTGTAGGATCGCAATAGAGTTTCTCAACTTGATTTACACCTAATGCCTTAAGTAATCTTGGAACAGCAATGCCACCAGTAGAATTTACCGCATCAACCACAATTTTGTACTGTTTAGCGCGAATAGCTTCTACATCCACATAAGGTAAGGCGAGTATTTGATCTATATGCCAATCTATATAACCTCCACTTTGAGTGTAGCTTCCCAACTCTTCAACTTCATTAAAGCTGAACTCATTTGAATCTACCAGGGATATAATCTCTGCCCCTTGCGCTGCAGAAATGAATTCTCCTTTATCATTAAGTAGCTTTAGTGCATTCCAATTTTTTGGATTATGGCTTGCGGTTAAGATAATTCCACCCGCAGCACCTTCATTCACCACGGCCATTTCTACTGTTGGTGTAGTGCTTAAGCCCAAATCCACAATTTCAACACCTAAACTAAGTAAGGTTCCACATACAAGTTTATTGATCATTTCGCCAGAGAGACGTGCATCTCTGCCAACAACAATGCGTTTATTGTCCTCTGTGCATATTACCGAAGTAAAAGCTGCGCAGAACTTGACTACATCTAAAGGGCTTAATGATTGGTTTTCTTGGCCTCCAATAGTGCCGCGAATTCCTGAAATAGACTTAATTAAGGTCATAGGGTTTTATGCTCACAAAACAAATAAAATAGATTTCACTATTCTTAAAATAGAAAGAAACAAATTCACACTTTGTTCTCAAATGAGAACAGTAAACTATTTGTTATTTGTGAATGACCAATTATTAATTAAATGGACCACCTTCAATTATGTCTGCACTGTTCTTGTTCTTTTCCTTATAAAATAGAACCCCAACATTATCTTGTCTCTTGGGGAGGGGTGGACGCAGTCCCAACTTTTTGGTCATCGGTCTTTGGTCTTCAGAGAACCGAAAGCCGGAATCCGGAACCTTAATCCCTAAATTGCTAATTCGAATAATCATTTATAATTAATAATTAACCATTACTATAAATATGCTGTGGACTCTCAGTTGATAAGCTAATGCGAGAATAAGCGTTTAAAATACTATACATTTGTGACCGCAAAACGGCCTATCGCTTCCGAGCAATCGGTGGAGGAAAGTCCGGGCAACGCAGAGCAGTGTACCTTGTGTTAAACGAGGGTCCCCTGTAGCAATACAGCGGGAACAGCAAGTGTAGCAGAAAATAACCGCCACTCCTTTTTGGTGTGGTAAGGGTGAAAAAGTGAGGTAAGAGCTCACAGATATGCTTGGTAACATTCATATGGTACAAACCTTGCACGTTGTAAAACCAAGTAAACTAGAGTTGAGGGCTGCTCGTCCAATTCCGATCACTCGGGAACTTTAGAGGGTAGGTTGCATAGATAAATGGTAGGCTCCCAAGAAATTGGGAACAGAACCCGGCTTATAGTTTTGCTTTTTTAATTTAAAAAATATGGCGAGAATTTTAATTGTTGACGACGAAAAGAGCATACGCGAGACCTTAAAGGAGATCTTGGAGTATGAAGGTTACGAAATAGAACAGGCTGAAAACGGAGAGATAGCACTCAAACAAATAAAGAAGTACAACTATGATGTAGTTCTTTGTGATATAAAGATGCCTAAAATGGATGGCATTGAGCTGCTAAGTAAGGCCTCAGATGTGGCTCCGGAACTTCCTTTCATCATGATATCCGGTCATGGTACTATGGAAACTGCCATAGAAGCCACCAAAAAAGGTGCTTTTGATTTCATTGCTAAACCACCAGATTTAAATAAGCTTCTAATCACCGTTAGAAATGCGGTAGACAAGAACAACTTGGTAATAGAAACCAAAGTTCTAAAGAGAAAGATTACCAAGACACGTGAGATTATTGGTGATTCTCCAAGCATAAAGAAAATCAAACAAACCATAGAAAAAGTGGCTCCAACAGATGCTCGGGTTCTTATCACTGGTGAAAATGGAACAGGTAAAGAATTGGTGGCCAGATGGGTGCATGAAAGAAGCAACAGAGCTGCAAACCCTTTGGTGGAAGTAAACTGTGCTGCTATTCCTTCGGAGTTGATAGAAAGCGAACTTTTTGGTCATGAAAAAGGTTCTTTTACTTCTGCTATGAAACAACGTATTGGAAAGTTTGAGAAAGCTCATGGTGGAACTCTGTTTTTAGATGAAGTTGGTGATATGAGCTTAGCTGCTCAGGCTAAAGTATTGAGAGCTCTTCAAGAAAATAAGATTACAAGAGTTGGTGGAGAGAAGGATATAGATGTAGATGTAAGAGTGATAGCCGCTACCAATAAAGATCTTATGCAGGAGATAGAAGATGGCAACTTTAGAGAAGATCTATATCACAGAATTTCTGTTATTGTTATTCATGTACCAACTTTGAACGAACGTCTGAGCGATATTCCAACATTGGCAGACAAGTTCTTAGAAGAGATTTGTCAAGACAACGGAATCAACAAAAAACAATTCACGGCAAGAGGTATGGAGGAAATGAAAAACATCCACTGGAGTGGTAATATTCGTGAATTGAGAAATGTGGTAGAGCGCTTGGTTATTCTTTGCGACGACAAAATCTCAGATGAAGATGTTCTTTTATATGCCAATAATGGCAAGAAAAAACCAGGGACTATAGACGCCATCACAGAATTTGACAAATTCCAAGAATTCAAAGATTTTGCAGAGAAGATGTTCATTGATGCCAAATTGAAGAAGAACAATTGGAATGTAGCTAAGACAGCCGCAGAAATAGACATTCAAAGAAGTCACCTTTATAATAAGATTGACAAGTTTGGTTTAAAACGCCAGAAAAAATGATTGGCAAAGACCTGAACAAGGCAGCAGAAATGTTGCGTACAGGCAATCTTGTAGCAATACCTACAGAAACAGTTTATGGCCTTGCGGCTAACGCTCTAGATCCATTTGCGGTTAGTCAAATTTTTGCTGCAAAACAAAGACCAGAATTTAATCCGTTGATCCTACATCTTGCAGCAACAGATAATCCTGAGAACTATGCTGAAACTATGACTGACTCTGCTATTAAACTCACTAAAGAATTCTGGCCAGGTCCCTTGAGTATCCTACTCAATAAAAAGAAGGTGGTGCCTGATTTAGTAACCGGTGGCTTGGACTCTGTGGTTTTAAGAAAACCATCACATCCGCTTACACAGTCGCTTTTAGAAAAGCTCGATTTTCCGCTAGCAGCACCAAGTGCTAACAAATTTCAAGGCATCAGCCCTACCCTTCCACAGCACGTGCAAGACAGTTTGGGTTCCAAAGTTTCATATATTCTTGATGGAGGCGCAAGTACTATTGGACTTGAAAGCACCATAGTAGATTGCAGAACAGAACCTTCTACGCTTTTGCGCTATGGTGGTATTTCATTGGAAGAAATTGAAGCTTGTGTTGGAGAAGTCCAAGTCCAAATCAAAGAGAATTCAAACCCCTTAGCCCCTGGCCAAATGGATAAACATTACGCAACCTCTAAACCCTTGTTTTTAGTAGAGGATTTGGAGCAAGCTATGTTGTTATACCCTAAATCCAGTATGAGTGCAATAAGTTGGAACCAAAAAGTTGATGCCGATTTCTACTATACATTGAGTTCAAAGCAAGATTTAATAGAAGCTGCTGCCAACCTCTACGGCTGCATGCATGATGCAGATTCAGATGCAAGTGATTTGATTTTGGTTCAAAAAGTCCCCAATAAAGGTCTAGGATTGGCTATAAATGACAGGCTGAAGAGGGCTAGTTCTTAAGCTCTGGTTAATGGCCACAATCCAATTTTCGTTTTGGAGTTTTGGTAAGAAAAAATAGACTTCAATATTTATTTTAATTTATTCATTTGTTGGGTATTGAAATATTGTAAAAAGATTATTTTTGCCGTCCATTTTTGGTGAGGTGGGTGAGTGGCTTAAACCAGTAGTTTGCTAAACTGCCGTACCCCTAAAGGGTACCGCGGGTTCGAATCCCGCCCTCACCGCCAAAATGTTTAAGTTCATTAAGATCTTAAGGCTCCTTAGCTCAACTGGATAGAGCAACTGCCTTCTAAGCAGTAGGTTTCAGGTTCGAGTCCTGAAGGGGTCACAAAAAGAAATTGTTCGGGGTGTAGTCCCCCTTCGTTTTACTACGGAGGATAGACTCCGCCCGGTTATCACGTCCCGAGTACTCGGGAAGGTCGCAGGTCCTTTACCTGCAGAAAATATTGTTCGGGGTGTAGCGTAGCCCGGTTATCGCGCCTGCTTTGGGAGCAGGAGGTCGCAGGTTCGAATCCTGCCACCCCGACCAACACAAGCCCAATTACGATAGTGGTTGGGCTTTTTTATTGGCCATGCTCAAGCTGGCTTGAAAGCATAGGCCACTAAAAAAGTCCAAGAAATGCGCAGCATTTTGGGCTTGTGTTAAGTACACCCCATTACAGGATCACATTAGCAAAGCTGAGGTAATCCTAGCATGCACAAAGACTTTTTTATATTTATAGCCACAAAAGAGCTATGATTCACCTCAGATCAAATTCCATTCTTCTGCATATGCTATTATTCACCCTATTATCAGGTTGTGATTGGACTTGTAATGAAGAAGAAACTCCTGTGCCAAACCGCAATACGAGCTATAGCAATTTCCTTCAAGCATATATTACTCAACCAAACGGAGACTCTGTTTTGTTCAACAGAACAGCACGTTATAAGTTTAAGCATCACGACAACCAGATGGACACCATAGTAATCACTGCTGGAAATGAAGATTACTACATAGAGTTTGAACTATACGCCGATGATTTAACTGCAATCAGCCAGGATACATTTGATATAGATTACTCTGAAACGGAGTATTCTTCCCAAGTAACATACTACAATATCAATGAAGGAATATTTTACACTCCTATTATGTATGCATATGATGATATTGTTATCGATTCAATTGCTCCTACCACTTATAAAGGACTAACGGGAACCTTTGACTGCAGAGTAGAAAACACCCAAGAATGGTTAAGATTAAAACACGGTTTGATTTATCGAAAACTTGACATGTGACTCTGGCCTGAATACAATTCCCCTTCGGCATTATCTTTGTAAATATCTAGTTATGAAAAAACTTGTTATTCTTTTCGGAGTAGCTATGATGCTTTTAACTTCTTGCGCAAAAGAAGACTCTGCCAATGTGGAACAGGATTCCATTTACTCTATCTATACCTTGGTATACAAACAAAAGGAAGCGAAAACGACAGCTTCAGCTACTTTCAGGTTTGGCGGTGCTACTGGTACTCTTCTTGAATTAAAAGACCCAGCAAGTGCCACTTTTGAATCTGACTTATTGCTTTATAATGGTCTCACCGGAGAACACAAAAAAGAATATGCAGGAATTGTTAAATCTGGATCATTTATGTACACCAATACAGATGGTAATGTCTATAAAAATACCACTCGTGTAATGGACACCATTGCTTTTCCAACCATAGATACAATTGATGCAAGTATGGCATATGATTTCTCATGGGTTGGAAATCCTCTTGCTTCTGGAGAAACCATTAGCTTAACCATAGATGGCACTCAGCAACAGAATTTTGAAATATTTAGCACTATCGTCCCTGCCAAAACCAACTTAATCTTAGGTACAGACAAACTTCAAAAGCTGGGTCACGGTTTAGCAACTTGTGTTTTAAGACGTGAACACAATCGATTTACTGTAGATGAAGGCACCTCTAAGGGAGGTAGAATGGCAGTGGTCTACACTACTGAAAAACAAGTATTTATTAAACAGTGAAATAACCTACTTTCGCCGCCTTTTTTATCAAACAAATGAGGCGATTATTTCACAACTTTACTTTTAACCCAAAAGATGATATTCTTTCTGGACTAACAGTAGCATTAGCCCTTGTTCCTGAGGCAGTTGCATTTGCGTTTGTAGCTGGCATAGACCCAATGGTTGGTCTATACGGAGCTTTCATGATGGGTTTAATCACCTCTTTATTCGGTGGAAGACCAGGAATGATTTCAGGTGCTACAGGGGCAATGGCTGTTGTAATGGTACATCTCATTCAAGAAGGAAATCAAGTAGGTGTGAGTTTGGCCCAACCCGTTGATAATTTGGGTCTTCACTGGTTGTTTATAACCCTACTCATAGTTGGAGTTATTCAAATGAGTGCCGGAGTATTAAAGCTAGGAAAGTTTGTTAGGCTCATTCCTCATTCCGTTATGATGGGATTTGTAAATGGCTTGGCCATAGTCATCTTCCTTTCTCAACTCGGTATGTTCCAGAAAAACGTAGGTGGAGAAAGAGCTTGGCTTCAAGGCACTGAATTATTTACAATGTTGCTTATGGTAGCGCTAACAATGGCAATCATGTTTGTGCTTCCCAAAATCACCAAAAAGATTCCAGCTGCTTTAACAGCTATAATAGTTATTGCTACTGTAACCATTTTGGGAGGGATAGATGTTAGTACGGTTGGATCTTTCATCCAAGATGGAGGTGGTAAAGGGCTAAAAGGCTCTCTCCCATCTCTACAAATACAATTACCCTCTACGATTCAATCTATTAGCGGCCATTGGGGTTCTGTTGTATCAACCGCCTTTCTTTTAGCTGCTATTGGGCTCATAGAATCTTTAATGACCCTTAACTTGGTAGACGAGTTAACCGAAACCAGAGGAAGTGGAAACCGCGAATGTGTTGCCCAAGGTGGAGCGAATATTCTCAATGGTTTATTTGGCGGAATGGGTGGATGCGCCATGATTGGTCAGTCTATTATAAATGTGAATTCCGGTGGCCGAGGAAGGCTTTCTGGATTAGTTGCAGCCATAGCTCTATTGTGTTTTATATTGTTTGCATCACCCCTAATTGAGCGTATACCTATAGCGGCATTGGTGGGAGTTATGTTTATGGTGGTAATTGGCACATTCGCTTGGAGTAGTTTTAGAATACTACATAAAATCCCGCTTTCTGATGCCATAGTGCTCGTTATTGTATCTGCAGTTACCGTGTGGCAGGATTTGGCTATTGCCGTAATAGTAGGTGTTATTATATCGGCTTTGGTATTTGCTTGGAAGAATGCCACTATGATTAGAGCTCGAAAGAGCACCAAAAAAGATGGCACAAAGATTTATGAAATTTGGGGTCCCTTATTCTTTGGGTCGGTTCAGACTTTCATGTCTAAATTTGATTATAAAAGTGATCCTGAAAAGGTTCAGATTGACTTTATTGAATCTAGAGTTAGCGACCATTCAGGAGTTGAGGCCATACAAAACTTAGCACGTAAGTATCAAGACTTAGGCAAAGACGTTACATTCACTCACCTCAGCCCAGAGTGTATTACTTTGTTGGTGAGAGCTAATCCAGAACTGGAAAGCCATATTGAGCGCTCCATAGATGATCCAAGATACCATGTAGTCACGGATCTCATGGATGCCGAGGTTTAATATGCTTCTTAATCACAGACTGTGAATAAATAGCTTAAATTTTTTAGTCACGATTTCTTCCTCTGTTCGTCTATTATAAAAATTTATCTTAACGTTGAAACGTAGATGGCATCCAATCAAAATAAGGACTATATATTTCGAAATATGAAGGTCTATGGGTCGGTCGAGTGGCTCGCAGACAACAAAAAGAAATATAGGAGCATATTCGATGTTAATGAATGTACTTATATCTATTGCGAATTCTCGTTTTTCAATTTAAACTTTAAAAGGAAGGATTGGGACATCAAGCTGCGATTGGTTTGTATTGATCAGGATAAGAACCAAATATGCGATCTTAATTGCGACAGGGCAATTTCAAAAGATCATAACCTGATTTTTATAAGAGAGGGCTGGGGAACTCAAAATGAGGGAACTTATTGGAAGCCAGGCACCTATAAATGGGAGGCCTATATAGGCGATGAGCTAGTTGCAGAAAGGAATTTTTACGTGCAAGATATTGGTGCTATTACAGCTGACAACAACCCTTATTTTGAAATACAGTCTGTTAAATTTTATGAAGGCCCTTTCGACAATGTAAAAGAGGAAGAACGCAAGTACTTTGAACAATTTGCCGAGCATGACACCAGATACATATGGGCTGAGATTAAATGCTTAAACAAAGTGCGATCCACGGGATTTTGGAGTTGCGAGATGGTATTTAACTTCTTGACTAGCACTAATTTGCTAAAAGGAAGTGTCTCTAAACTGGTATTCGTTTATGAACAGGATGACCATTTTGTTATCTCTGTAGGTTGGGGCGCAGATAAACCTGGCTCTTGGTCTAAAGGAAGCTATTTAATAAATCTTCTTTTTATGGATCAACTGATTATGGAGGAGCAATTCTTTATAGGAAGCGATTTTGTAGAATATGTGATGGACGAGGATGATGTTGCAGAGGCTAAATCACCAAAAAGCCTGCAGGAAGCTATACCCACCCCTGATGTTCATGAAACCCTTCACGAATTGGATGACCTTATTGGTTTAACCAAAGTGAAAGACCGCATAATGGAGTATTCCAATTATTTGGAATTCATTAGCCTTAGAAAAGACAAGGGCATAGAGGAAGAAGATCAGATAAACCTACATTGTATTTTCAAAGGCAATCCAGGTACTGGTAAAACTACGGTAGCACGTAAATTAGGTAAGATATACAAACAACTCGGCTTGCTTAGTAAAGGGCATGTTCACGAGGTAGATAGAGCGGATCTCGTTGCGGAGTTTATAGGA
Organism: Bacteroidia bacterium; assembly: GCA_049115575.1. GTDB lineage: Bacteria > Bacteroidota > Bacteroidia > NS11-12g > UBA9320 > JAHEKB01. The sequence continues at coordinate 719,401 of JAGDZU010000001.1, forward strand.
CAAACAGCACCTAAAACCAAGGCTGCCATTAAAAAAGCAGCTGGAGGTATACTTTTCATTGACGAGGCCTATTCCCTGGCAAGAAAAGACGATGACGCCAAAGATTTTGGAAAAGAAGCCATTGAGATTCTATTAAAAGAACTGTCTGATGGTCATGATATAGCAATCATAGCTGCAGGCTATCCCGATGAAATGGACACATTCCTTTCATCTAATCCAGGACTTAAATCTAGGTTCCGTATGGTTTATGATTTTCCCGATTATTTACCTCAAGAATTATTAGATATTGCATTACTTAAAGCCAAAAAGAAAGGAATCCGATTTAGCGAAGATGCTCAGGACCTATTTTATAAAAAGCTTGTTGAAGCATATAGGAACCGAGATAAATTCTTTGGCAATGCCAGATTGGTAGTTTCTCTTATAGACGAATGTAAACTCAACTTGGGTATAAGAGTTATGTCTGCCGAATCTCCCTCTGATCTTGGCATAGATGAGCTTTCATTAATTACAACTGAAGATGTAGAGGAGCTTTCAATAAACATAAAGTCAGAGCTTCCAGATATTCCAGTGGACGAAGAACTTCTTGAAGAGTCACTGGCCAAACTCAATGGCATGATTGGCATTGAGAAAGTTAAATCTGAAATTGAAAATCTGGTAAAGTTGGTGAGATACTATAAGGAGACCGACCAAGAAATTCAAAATGCATTTAGTCTACATTCCGTATTTACCGGAAATCCAGGTACTGGTAAAACAACCGTAGCTCGAATATTGGCTCAGATTTACAAAGCATTGGGAATACTTGAGAGAGGTAATCTCATAGAATGTGACCGCCAGAGTTTAATAGGCGGGTATATTGGTCAGACAGCTATAAAAACAGGCGAAGCCATAGATAAAGCCATGGGAGGAGTTTTATTTATAGATGAGGCATATTCCTTAACAGAAGGAGGTCAGTCTGACTATGGAAAGGAAGCCATTGAAATTATTCTGAAAAGAATGGAAGACTATAGAGGAAAGTTTATTGTGATTGCAGCTGGCTATACAGATAATATGAGCCAGTTCCTTGAGTCAAATCCAGGTCTGAAGTCTAGGTTCGATAAAATATTTGAATTTGAAGATTTCGATGCCGAGATGCTGGGTCACATTGCTCTAAATCAATTCAATGAATCTGGCTTTAAACTTAATGCCAAAGCCCTTAAAACTCTAAATGCGAAGATTACAGAGCTTTATGAAACCAGAGATCAATACTTTGGCAATGGGCGAAGTATTCGAAAGATAGTGGAAGAAGCTATCAAGAATCAACACTTGAGAATGAGTGAGATGGATTCTAAGAAAAGAACCAGCAAGATGATTCATACCATCACTGATGCGGATTTGACCATCATAGATGTGAAGGACAAGTCAAAACCTGACATTTTACCCACACTTGGCTTTAGAAAGAGTAATTAAAAGCCTTCTGTTGTTTCTTTGAGGCCGTGAGCCCAATTGAATTGATTTTACTTGCTGTTGCAGGTTTTACCACTTTAATCCTATTGTACTACTATCTTCTGATTTTCAGCAAGATAAATCGTAAATCTATCCCAACTTCTGGTGATTTTCCGGCTGTGTCTATAGTTATAGCAGCAAGAAATGAAAAGACCAACTTAGAAAACAAACTCCCACTTATATTGGAGCAGGACTATAGCAATTTTGAGGTTGTAGTTATAAATGATGGCAGTTATGACGGAACTTCAGATTTGCTCAAAGATTTTAAACTCAGATATCCTCACCTCAAGGTGGTTGATTTGAATCTGGATGAGAGATATAGAAAAGGAAAGAAGTTTGCTATAACCATGGGAATTAAAGCGGCCAGCTTTGACCAACTATTGTTTACAGATGCCGATTGCGTTCCTGCCAGCAATCAATGGATCAAACAAATGATGCAAGCCAAAGGAGACAAACCCATAGTCCTCGGTTTTGCCCCATTAAAGCATAAGATTGGACTGCTAGGAGCCATAAGCTATTATGAAACTTTTCACACTGCTTTACAGTACCTTTCTTATGCCATAAAAGGAAAAACATATATGGCCGTTGGTAGAAATATGTCCTATACCAAAAAGCTTTTCTTTGACAATAAAGGATTTGCCACACATCAGCATTTGTTGTCTGGCGATGATGATTTATTCATTCAAGAAGTAGCCACGAAAAACAATGTGAGCATCTGCTTAGAGCAGGATAGTTTTATGATTTCAGATGCTCCAAGAAAATGGAGCAAATACATTAAACAGAAAGGGAGGCATCTGAGCACCTCAGAATTTTACAAAACCAAGTATAAACGTATGCTTGGAATGTACTCCATTGCACATATTGTGTTATATGTTTCTTTAGCCATTTGTTTGTTGTATGAAGCTACCTACATCTATGCTGCCAGCATACTCGCTTTTAAATGGATAGTTCAATGGATAGTCTTCTTTAAACCGGCAATGAAACTTCGGTCAAAATTTGTGGCATTCTTCCTTCCGTTTTATGATATATGCTACACCCTATACCTTTTGCTTTTTAGTCTTCTTAAACCTTTCATAGGAACAAAAAAGTGGAAATAGTTAAAAAACATTTCAAAGACTTGAATGCGGTTCAATTGAATCAACTAGAGCATATGAAGATGCTCTATGAGGAATGGAACAGTAAAATTAATGTGATTAGCCGCAAAGACATTGAGCATTTTTATATGCATCATGTTCTCCATTCCTTAGCCATATGCCATCTTGATTTGATAAAGGAAAACACTGAAGTATTAGATGTAGGTACTGGTGGTGGTTTCCCAGGCATTCCTTTGGCTATCTACTATCCTCAAGCATCTTTCACTTTGGTTGACTCCATATCTAAGAAAATAAAAGTGGTAAACGAGGTAGCTTCTGCACTGGAATTGTCAAATGTGATTGCAATTCAAGAACGGATGGAAAACATTGATCAAAGCTTTGATTTGATTATTTCTCGAGCCGTGGCCTCTGCCCTTCAGCTCATCAAATGGACTTCTAAAAGCCTTAAAAAGAAGGGTGCTTTTGTATTTATTAAGGGAGGTAATTTAGAGGAGGAAAAACAATCAGTTCTGCAATTTTACCCTCAAGGAAAGTGGACAGAATACGAATTAAAGGGTTGGTTTTCTGATTCTTTTTTCGAAACTAAAAAGTTAGTGGTATTCAAAAAATCTTGACTCTATTGAGGATCATAGGTAATTCTCTCTGTGTAATCTCCATTTTGTAAAAGAAGAATTGTTTTGCCTCCTAATTCTTCCAAATTATAACATAGATTTACTACAAAGTAAGCTTCACAAGCTTGTTCACTAAAACTCAACACGCATGGGCTCTGAGGCGGCATTGATCTCATTTGAGCTCTTGACATTAATAGTTTAAAACCTCTATTAGGATCGCAACCACTAACACCTATTTTAAGATGGATTTCAGAACCAATAGTCTTGTGCTCTATAACATTAAATACAGGTTTTGAAGCATTTTGCATTTCATCAGATGTAGCATAGGTGAAGGTAGGACAATCACCTTTAATTATTCTTACCGATCTTGCACTAATGCAAGTAATCCTAATCATTTTACCTACCATACAGATGCTCGCTAAATCAGGTACTTCTTCGTAGCCAAACAAGAATTTTTCTCCTGCTTTAAGAGGTTCGCTATTTTCAGGCATATCCACAACTTCCAACTTATCGCCATTCTCAAGTTGCACCACCAGTCCACAACCGTCTAATCCGGTCATATCTACCACTTCGCCAAGCGTATTGCAATTTTGATTGTTGTTCAGCTTTTCTTTACAGCTTCCTCCAAGTGTTATAGAAGCTATGAATAGTAGACCTAATAGTGAATTTCTCATTTTAATGCCTGAAACTGACTTGCTGCTGTAGAGTCCAATTTTCCTGTTCTTATGTAATTATCTACGGCATATTTGTCATTAGTCATTACAAATTCCCAAATGCTATCCACTTTCATTTGTTCCTGTACATTGAGCTCATCTCCTGCATTGTGATAAATACTGAACAACTCAATATAATGCTTATGAAGTAATTCTTGGTAGTTCATAAACAGCCTTTGTGAAGATTGACTATATACGCTATCCGATGCTGTAATTGGCTCAGGTCTTGGGGAATTGAACATGATACTATCAATCACAGGCAATATGGTTATTACTCCTTGAAAAAAGGATTGACTATCTCTTAATTGCGGGATTTGTTTGTTAAACCCTTCAATCTTCTCACGAATTATTAAATGATTTTGAGTGATTTGCTCTTCGTAATGATTGGTTTCCACACCCTTTTTCTCAGGTTTAGGCATGCAAGCCTGTATACTAGCGAATAAGATTAATAGTGCCGGAACGCTGATAAATTTTGTCTTCAAAGTCTGAATATTTAATGAGGTACAAATATGTGCCCATAGGTACGGCTTTACCAAGATAAGTTGCATCCCATTTGTCATCAAGGTTAAATCCCTCATAGATGCGCTCACCCCATCTGTTATAAATTTCAATAGTTACATCTTTAACTGCCAAGCCTACAATTCCAAATGCGTCATTGAGATTGTCGTTGTTAGGAGTAAATGCGCTTGGAACATAGATAGTTGGTTCAAAAGTGAAACAGACTTCATTACTCCAACTGTTGGTTCTCTCACCATCTAACTCATAAGCTATAACTCTATAGCACTTCTTAAACTCTTCCACATTATTGAGAATGAGGGTATTTTCTCTTGGCAAGGGGCTTAAGCCTGTTTGTGTAAATGGTCCATTATTAATGCTTTCTACAATTTCATATCTCAATACACCATTATCCCAACCTTGGTAATCTGAGAAGGCGATGTTGATGTTAAAGTTTTCATCTTGATACCCCTGAAGCAATATGCTGGTATGTATTTCTGAGCTGATGAGAGTTCCGCAAGAATTGGTTGATATAACTCTGTAGTCAAAGGCATTTGCATCTGTATTTATGTCCAATTCTGTATAATTAAACACTCCTCCTGCAACCGTAATTACGTCCGTCCAAGCAATGGTTCCCGCATCTCTTCTCTGTATGGTAAAATCACTAGCGCTACTCAATTCTTCAAGTTGCCAGTCTATAATCATTCGGTTGTCTGGTGTTCCTACACTAATAAATCTCAAATCAATGTTTAAGCGGTCTATATCCACAAGCAATTCTTGAGTATCTCCTAAGCAACCATACTGAGAAACCTCCACCACTTGCAAATACCCATTAGGTATAGTTGTTTCCCAATCCACAGTCACAGATGAACTTCTTTGACCACTAAAAGAGTTTTCACCTCCTAAGGCCCAATTATATGTTGAAGTAGGAAAACCATTTACAGAATAAACTTTTCCTAAAGCGTCTTCAGGGCAAATTGTAACGGGACCACTGATAGGGCTAGTGTTTGGTTTTGGGTGAACTACTACCACCGAGTCTATTAGAACTCCTTGGCAGCCAGCTGCGGTTGTTTCTCTTACAGAAAGAACAAAGCTACCTGCCTGATCCCAAAAAATCTTGATTACCTGTTTTCCTTGTCCAACTATATTATTGGTATCGCCATCTATAGCCCATTCATAGTCTGAATCTGGATAACCATCTATCCAATAGGTAATGCTGTCTTCAAACTGGCAAAGTTCATATATTCCAACGATTTCGTTTGCGATAGGTTTGGGATTGATAGTCACATCTAAATAAGTGAATGGGCTTAGGCATTCTAAACTGTTTACCGGGTCCCATGCTTTTTCCTGAACTCCTACCCTAGCCGCTCCTGGAGCACCCCATTGAATATCTATCATATAGGAAGAATCTCCACTTAGTTGAGTGCCGCCTGTGATATCCCAATTGTAAACACTGCCATTAATCTCTAGGGTTTCATAGCTAGCTATTTCGTTTTCACAAACTGAGTTTGGTCCAAATATTGGATTGGCAATTAAGACATAGGTCTTATTCACAATAATTACGTTGGTATTGCTCACGCATCCATGCCTGTTGGTTTCTTGAACACTTACAGTACCCACTCCCGAATTGCCCCAATCTACTCTAATTTCATTGGTACCTACTCCTGAAGCAATGGTTCCTCCAGTAACACTCCAACTATAAGTGGAACCAAAATTCATTAGTGAGATATATGCAACATTACTGGCATTCGGGCAAACCGTTTGAGGCCCAATCACGGCTGGGTCTGGTGCACTAACATATACCTCAAATGTGGCAGTATCACTAGGGCATCCAACACTATTCGTTTCTACAGCACGCAGCGTGAAGAATGGCGGATTATAGGTTCCTATGGTAATCTGATTTTGATTTTGTGCCGATATGGTGGCATTAAATGCCCACCATTCATAAGTGGAACCAGCGTTACTACCTACTTGGTAGTTAAGTCCTGCTTCAAGTTCACATACTGTATCCTTACCTGTAATCACCGGTAAAGGAGGGCTGTTAACTATGCTAACATCAATTTCAACTTCATCACCAGGGCAACCGTATTGACTTATCTCAGTCATTCTAATTTTGCCTGGCCCAGCACCATCCCAATAGACTGTGATGGTAGATCCATCATCAGTTCCAACAATATATCCATCATCTACCTCCCAATCAAATGTGGAATTGGCTTGGCCATTCACAGCGGTGTAATTGTATTGATTATATCTACAGACTTCTCTTGGACCCTCTATGGAATCGGATCCAACAAAGGGTGTCACATTAATAGTAAAATCCAAAGTATTAAACTTTGGTGGGCAACCATCATCGGCTGCAGTAATTCTTATTACATATGGTTCTGGTCTGTCCTGATCGCAATCAGGAGTCCAGCAGAATTCTCCGCTAGCATTTGTCTTACCATCATCTGCGGTAAAAGTAGCTCTAGGCCCATTGTAGTTATTACTTCCATCATAGATAGGGCCCTTAACATCAAAGGTTACCAGATCTCCATCCGGATCTGAAGCGGTAACATCAAAGCAGAGTGTTTCTCCTTCTTCTATTATGAAACTTTGCCCATCTGGGGCATTAATTTGAGGTCTATCATTAGGCGGACAGTTCAATACCAATATCTGAAGGTCCATCCTTACTTTACTTAAGACTACTCCATTTCTTTTCTCCGTAACTTCTATGGCCACTATATAGCTTCCTGAGGCGGGAGCCATAAATGTGGTTAATCCAGTAATAGAATTCACAGTGCTAATACTTCCATTACTAGTTCCAAAAGGTTTGAGGTAAGTATAACCCGCATTAAAAGCCACTAGAGGAATTCCTGTAAAATTATCTGGTGGAGTGGGCACTGAATTGGTAAGACTTGCTCCAACATATGGATGTACCAGTTCATAGCTCAATTCATCTCCATCTGGATCATAAGCGGAAAAATCAAATGTGGTGGTATCTCTAGCACACATATAAGGGCTAGGCACGCCAGAAAATACAGGTGAACTGTTTTCGTAGAGATTATCTGGAATGAAGCAATAGTAGGTTTGACCTTGGAAAGGAGTTCCGTTTCCATTGTCTGGAATATTCGTCTGCTGATTTCTGCAACAGCGTGCAAATGTGAGGTGATAGCCCACAGATGATGGGGGTAAATCTATATTCCCCTCATACAAACCGTATTCTATACAGACGTTCTCTTTGTAGAAATCACAAGTGGCGGTTCCTGGTGGATTTACATATTTTTTCACCAATAGCTTAAAGGTGGCTATGGTGTAGCGGTCGTTGTCATTATTGTTGATATAGACACCGAGATCAATCTCATCGTCAAGTTCAACATTACTCTGAAAACAATCCCTGTAGAGGTTTAAGGTGATCTTATATCGCAGATTGCCATTTGGTAAGGTGGCCAAATATTCATAGTTCATATACCCACCAACAAGGTGTGTGGCTTCTGATTGGAAAGCCGTAAAAATCAGGGCCGATATAAAAAATAATTTCCTCAGGATTAAACGTAGTTTAAAGTACAAAGATAGCTACCTCACAGGGTAAACGTTTGATAATACAGGAAAGTTGCGTACAGAAATATCAGATTTGTGTAATGTATAGGGCGAATTGATAAAGGGTATCAAAATGCATGTCTTGATTATCAAAATCGAATTGGGGATTTGAAATCCTCACCTTTAGGGCCCCAATCTTTGAAGCCAATTCCATATCACCAGGTGAATCGCCAACCATTACACTTTTAGAAAGCTCCATGTTTTGGTACATTTTTGCCTTCTCAATCATACCTGTTTTCGGCTTGCGCCAAGGGTGATTATCTGCTCTGAGATAAGGCGCATAGAACACTTGATTAAACCAGGTTACATTATTGTTTTTCAATGTCTTATACATCTTTAGATGTACATCTTCTAAATCATTCACGGTCATTAACTGGCGATCTATTCCTTGTTGATTAGTGACCACATAGATGCGTTTAAACGTTTGATTTAATAGTTGTATAGCTTCCAAAGCGTTTTCCGTTAATTCAAATTCATCGGTATTCTTTACATAATCATCTACCCTTGGAGCATTGATGACTCCGTCTCTATCTAAAAACAAGGTGTATTCAGACCAATTGAATTCACTTGTTTTTGTCTGAAACAATTCCTGAGCTTTTTCATAATCCTCTGGAATACCAATATCTATAAATAACCCGGCACTGATAAATGAGCCAAATTGAAGATTGCCCACATGTTTCTCAAGAATATCTTGTTCAAATGAACATTTATCTTCTTCTGGAAAATGCTCTAATAGTTCTTTCTGAGCTATATACACTCCCCCATTAATAAATGCAGCTGGACTTTTTGGGTTCTTCTCCTTGAAATAAATGATTCTGCCACTTGGTGGCATAGTAATTACTGTACCATAACGAGCTGGTTTGTTTATATACTTCAAAGCCAATGAAAGTGTGTTACCTTCTTCTATATGGCTATTGAGCATGGCTTGTATATCTACTTGGAAATAGGTGTCGCCATTGAGTATTAATACTTGCTCGGTTTCAGCTTTCTGTAGAGCTAGTTTAATTCCTCCTCCAGTTCCCAAAGGTTGGTCCTCCACTGCATACAACACTCTTTTCCCCTCATATTCATCTCCAATATATTCCTTGATTACCTCATGTTTATAACCCACCGAAAAAATGATGTTGTTAACCAAAGTCAAATCAAGACTTTTAAGAATGTAGTGTATAAATGGAGAATCACATACAGGCGCCATGGGTTTAGGAACATCTGCAACTACGGATTGCAAACGTGTACCGAGTCCTCCGGCCAATATGATAACATCTAGCTTCAATCCTTAACGGTATAGGTGTACAATCCTTGTAGGGTAAACAAATAAGGCTGATGATGCATGCCTTGTTCCGCCAGTTTTGCAATGAGTTCATGGCGTGTATTCGCCGGGCAATAGAAAAAGAAGAATCCTCCTCCCCCTGCTCCTGATATTTTACCCCCGGTGGCTCCGCTTTTCATAGCTAATTCATAGAGCTGGTCTATTTCCGGATTACTGATTCCTGAAGCCATTTTCTTCTTCCACTCCCATCCATAATGGAGTATTTCGCCTATAGAGTCCACATTTCCTTTGAGCAGTGCCTCTTTCATTCTCACACTTTGCTCTTTGAGCTTGTGAGTGGCTTCTATAGCATCTGTATTGCTCTCTTTAATGTTTTGAGTTTGCTTTTCAATGATTCGCGCCGATTCACGACTAGTGCCGGTATAAAAGAGCACTAGATTGTGTTCGAGCTCCACTGCATATTTCCTTTTGATTCGCAAAGGATTCACTATTACTTTATCATCTTTATAGAATTCCATAAAGTTGAATCCACCAAAAGTGGCAGCATATTGGTCTTGTCTTCCTCCAGCCAAGGCTAAATCCACCCTTTCTATTTCGTAAGCCAGGTGTGCTATATCATATTCCCCTAACGGAAGTTTAAGCCACTCCACAAAAGCTCCGATTACCGCTACCACCAATGTGCTTGAAGATCCAAGCCCAGAACCAGGAGGAGCATCTACACTGGTACTTAACCTAAATGAAAGTGCGCCTGTATTAAAGTCTCGGACTATTCTGTTATATACCCCTTTTAGTAAAGGTAAAGTCTCATCAATTACCAATTGCTCTGAACTGTCCAGCTCTTCGCAAAGACCTAAATCAAATGTTTCTAATTCAATTTTATTGTTGTCTAAAGGAATAATGGTGGCATGAGCATGCATGTTTATAGTAGCATTTAGGATAGACCCACCAAAAGTGTCGGCATAGGGACTCACATCTGTACCACCTCCAGCTAAACCAATTCGCAAAGGAGCTTTGCTTCTAATAATCATCAAAGCAAATTAAGTGCTTATTCGGGAAACAGCACAACAATAGCTGTAAACTGGAATCCGGAACTGGAAAAGCCATGTTTAATTGTTAATGCTTAATGATTAATGGCTTGCTCTGGTTCTTGAGAGTTTGGCTCTTGGTTCTTAACCCATGTTTGCGGTTTTCAACTTGCGGTTTATTGCTATTCGTACTTTAAGAGAGCGGTAGTAATCTGTTCAACTGTATGGCCTTTACCTGTGAGTCTTTCTTTTTCAACACCATCTTTAAAGATAATCTGTGTTGGAAAGCCTGGAACATTGTTGTTCTGAGTAATTTCTTTATTGTCTTCGTATTCAATTTCTATGAATTTAACAAAGTCTAGTTGTGGATCCGCATCGGCAGCTTCAATTGCCGGCCTTTGCTCTTCACAATTGTGACACCATGAAGCGTGAAAAAATGCTAGTGTAACACCAGAGGCAATAATCTCTTCAAAGGTTTGATTTGAATTGACATCTTCAAAATCATTCATTGAAGTATCAACCAATTCTTTTTTGCAGGAGCTAAATGCAACCGCACTGATCATGATAAGAATAAGGAGCTTTAATTTCATAGTTATAAAAACGAAGTTGGTTCTAATTTCTTACAAAGAAATATCATTCAGAATTCAACATTAAAGATTTAAGGAAATTTAGATGTCATATTTAGTGAAACTTCTATTTTTGCAGCCCATTTTGGCGAGATAGCTCAGCTGGCTAGAGCGTACGACTCATAATCGTGAGGTCGAGAGTTCGAGTCTCTCTCTCGCTACTATAAAAACCGCACTGAAAAGTGCGGTTTTTTTATGTGCAAAAATCTACCAAGCTTGAGTTGGTCTTTGAAAATAAAAAAAGTGAACACGTAGGGGTATGGACTTGGGTACAGGGCTCATTTCAGAAGGACGACTGGAACACAGTGGAAGAAATCAATCTGCTTCCCGATACAATCTTTGGACTAGAACAACAAGTCTTCTTGGCTCTATGCCATTTTTGTCTTACCAAATTGATTGAATAAAGGATCGATTATTTCTCTGGATATTTTAAGCATGTACTACATGGATTGAGAAGGTCGGATCAATTTGCCTAATGAGTCTTCATCACGATTTCTTGATAGCACTTAGATGGTGTACTAATCGGAAATGTCCATATGTCCATGCCAAACTTTACCTAACTTTGTTAGGCTATGAGACCCAAACTATTGCTGCTAGGCCTTGTATTCTGCATTCAATCCATGGCCATACCCTCCAGCACGAGAATGCTGAAGTATCTGGGTAAGAGTAAATACCAAGAAAGTTTCACAGAATCATATAACCAAATCTGGGAAGCCCACATAAAGGACCCCATGGGGATGTATTATCCTCCCAATGTGCTTCTCTTTGATGGTGCGCAGTTCAAGTTCGACAACCACCAGCGTCTGATCGAGATCAAATACACAAAAAATATGCCCTTTGGGGTGAGTCATAAAACACCTAAACTGTTGGCGAATTTTAAATTTTGGTTGCACCGGGTCGACAAGACGACCGGAGAGACTCCAAAAGGCTATATAGTAGAATCACGCTTCTACAAGAAGAAAGTTGAAGAATTAACAGTGACCATAACGGATGAGTTGATGACTAAACGTTCAAGTGGGGAGTACACCTATTTGAATTATGAATTTGCCGATTACAAAACATTGTCTCGAGTGCTTGAAGGCGGCGTAGGTGAAGGATTTGGCTATTTGGCTGGATCTAAAGGAAAATGTGTCTCCGGTGATTGTAAAAACGGAATGGGAACTATGAAATTTGATCAGGCATCTTATCTAGGGCCTGCAACTTTTGAAGGTTCTTTCAATTCAGGAGAGCCTGTGAGAGGTCGAGTCGTTCTTCAATCCGCGGAGTACGGCAAGATTGAACTCGTCAACATCGGCGTGGAAGATGGGCTCCTGGCCGGTACTACAGAGGCCATTTTAAGCAATGGTGACCGTCCTCTTTTTTACTATTCCTATGGAAATGTTGTTGCCGTGGAAAACCTCGATCGTGGAGAGTACGTTTACTCTGGAAGTGTCACTGGTAGCTTAAGGCCAAAGCATGGTGGCCTGAAATCCAAATATGTCTTTGACCGGGGTCATACGGTATGGGTGAGCAAGAATAATAACGGACAGCTCAGCGGTATCATTGAATATCCTACAGGTTTTCGCTATGAAGGGCTGATCAATCCATCTTTTCAATGCCATGGTTACGGCTCTCTATACGACGGTAATGGTGGTAAGCTCACAAGCACATTTGCTTTTAATGCCACTTCAAGTAATTATTGGACATTCGATAACGGTGTATGGAGAAGAGCCTCTGCAGACCCCTTCATAGGATACTCGGGATCTGTGAAGACCTACTTTGAGACCTGGTATTCCAAATACACCATAGCCGGTGAATTCTACAGAAACAAACCCACAGGCTATCACAGGGTGACTGAAGAAACTACGGGAGACATAGTGGCATCTGCCACCTACGAAAATGGAAAGTTGGTAAAAGGAGACGCTCTATATGAGGGAGATCAAAACATTATAGATGAGCTTATCGAGGCGGATGATGAGATCGAGCGTGAATTTTCCAAATACATCGCACAGTTAGTTGAAGACAGCAGGAATCAAGGTGAGAACGTATTATATTCCACCATGACCTACTTGTACAACAACGAAACAAAAAAGGTAGATTTTAATGATCTGAAAGAGCGTGACTTACACTTCCTTATTTATGACCCACACAGCAACGCAGACAGCTACACGCTAAAAGTTAGTGCTTCTCTTGGTTTGTTCGATGTTTCCGATTATGATGACATAATATTGAAACGAGACCTGGTTACACCAGAATTCTATACTAGTTCCAACGGTATTAACACCACTAGATTCGACGATGTCTCACTAGAGGTCTCTCCCAGCGGAGCCGGGAAGAATAAATTCAAATCTGCAATCATAGTGCTGATAGATTAGTGATAACAATGTTTAACATAAAGCTAGGCTTTTGAAATTGAATATACAATTTCAAATAAAGATGTGACCAAACTGCATAGCCGTTTAATCACCCTATCTTACTTGCCTACTTAATAAAATGATCCAAGTAAAAGAAATAAATCACCTCTGAAGTCCTTTTCAAAGCTGCACCCCCACATTTACCTTATGCAGATTTGAGGTATTAAACTATATGAAGCCCCTCCTATTTCTTACTTTATGCATACTTCATTTAAACAGCCTTGGGCAATCTCCTTATAAGCTACAGTTGAAAGGCATCGGTCCATTGGATATAGGCCAATTTAACATTCAGTTCACAAGAGACACAGGATTCACAGAAGTGTTTAATGAATTGTATTATACCATATTTCATATAGATGAAAACAAGACAATAACATCAATATACCCACACTTAGAACTTAGTAGTGACTGGATAAATGGATACATAAACTCAACTTCTCAAGATACTTTTACTCATCCCAACACTACATTGCAAATTGCACCAAGCAATAGTACTCACACTTTTATTACAGTATTTTGTGAAGAACCTGTTTGGGTGATTGATGAAGAATATTTAACTAGAGGTGTTGGCGGGAGACCACCTTATTTGTACTCAGAAGAATTATTAGACATCATCACAGGCAATCCAAATAAAGCTTTAGGTTTACTCTTTTTTACATCCACCACTTTTACATATTAGATTGTTGAAGTCAAGTGGTTTGGATTCACATTAGCCAGCTGCTCCATGGTCAATTAAAGAATATCTCTAAGGAAAGTTCTATTCCTTTTTTATGGAGCCTTTATGGCTTATAAGCCAAAGTACAATAAACAGTATGCCTGGAATCATCACCACCGGATGATAAAATCCGGATATAATAATGGCTGCAGTTGCAATCACACCGCCAAACAACTCCCATTTGTAAGCAATCAATAAGCCAAAAAGTAATCCAAAACTTAATACATGTGTTCTCCAATCATCCTCTATCTGCTCACCAAGTCCATTCATTTTTCCTATTAAAGAAATCAAAATAATTAAAATTACAATTGCCCCTGAAATCCAAGAAATCCATCGCAAAATTTTAGTAAATGCCTCCATGATTCAAAAAAGCTAGTTGTGAAAGATAAGATAAATAAAAGACAATCATAAACCAATGCAGTGTGATTCCTGTTATTGGGCATCTGATATCGCTGTGTTGATTTCTATCATATTCTACAAAATATGGCTGAACAAAGCTTAATTAATGGATAGCGTTATTGATAATAAATTCTACTCTCTATGATTGACATAAGCTAAACACTTACCTTTGGCTATGCCTCGTCTCATTTTAATAGTTTTATTGTTTATCGTCTCTGTGGCACAAGGTCAAGAATTAGTTACGAATACTATCATGGGTGGTCCGGGTCTAGATGAAGTAACCTATATAGCAACTGACAAAGAAGGACACTCCGTTACGCTAGGAACTTTCAATGACACCCTCTATCCTATTTATAATCAAAAAGATAGTATTCATATGCCTTTTAGAGGTTACAGGCAGAGATATATAGCAAAACACAATAGAGCAGGTGAGTTAATTTGGATTAAATACATAGATAATACTAGCACCTTTATACCAAGAGCATTTCTGGTTGATTCACAATCCAATATTTACTTAGCGGTAAATTTCAGAGATTCCGTTGATGTAGACCCAAGTGCAGTGGAAAATTGGGTTGTGGAGTCTAGTCGGGGTTCCGTTAGTACGAGCTATCGAGATTTTGTTTTTATAAAATTTGACTCAGCAGGAAATTATGTTTGGAATCGTAAAATCGATCATACGGATATCCATGATGTTAAAATAGACCCTAAAGGTCAATTTATATGTACGGGTTATTTCCCATTGACAACAGATATGGATCCATCAGTTGGTTATACTAAGGCTACACCAACAGACTCTAGCAAGTCAGGTGATGCCTTTGTTAGCAAACTTGATTCTTCATTTGCCTTGATTTGGTTCAAACACTTTGTAGGTTCAAACAATAGAGGGAAAAACATTCTAACATTATCAGATGGTAGTTTATTAGCATCTGGTGATGTGTCTAGCACTTTTGATGCAGATCCCGACACTGGAGTAGTATTACTCTACAACGGCAGGTATACCGTTAAACTTGACTCAAGCGGTAGTTTTCTATGGGCAAAGCCTATTGGCGGCAAACTTTCAACCGACGGTTCTGGAAATTTCTACATTATTCATGGCGCTACGCTATCAAAATATACTGCTTCTGGCAGCTTTATTTGGAGCAAGCTAATAGGACAAAATAGTTCAAACAGTTTTGCGCAGGATCTAGTATGCGATAGTACTGACGTTTATGTGGTAGGCTACGTTTATAACGCAGCTCAATTCTCTCCTAAACCTGCTGGCATGGGCGCAATTCCATATTCGGCTGCTGCTTATTTCAGCAAATTTGATTCAACAGGTGTTATTAAATGGGTCTCATTCCTAGGTGGCCCAAAAGCAGGTGCATTATCTGTTTCAAAAGACTCTGAAGGATACTTAAATGCATGTGGATACTTTGGTGACACTTGCACATATTGGAATAATACTCAAATAGATTCAGTAAAAGGTCACACAAAAGGGCCAGGCTATTTTTATATTGGAGATGGATATTCTTTAAGGATAGGACAGTGTATTACAGATACTATTTATGACACCTTATCATATTGTGATTCATTTTATCACACCGGCCTTCATGAATACTTTGATACTTCAGGAACCTACTATATTAAAAATAGGATTCCTGGTTATTGCAGTGAGGTAGTCCAAGTTGATATAACAATCCACTTAGCAACTTATGATACCACATCTATTATTGTATGTGACCAATTTACAACTTTCTCTGGCCTTGTAATAGATAGTAACAGTGTGTTCAACGACACCTTAGTTAACAATAATGGATGTGATAGTGTATTAACTATAAACTTAACAGTTAATCACAGTACTATTGATAGTATTCAAGTATCACAATGCCAACAGTACGTATCTCCAAGTGGCCAGTATATATGGAATAAAACGGGGATCTATTATGACACTCTTAGCACCAAGAATAATTGTGACAGTGTAATCAAAGTTGAACTGCAAATCTTACAAGATTCTCAGGACAGCATTAGCCTCCAAGTCTGTGATTCTTTAAGATCTCCAAGTACAAAGTATTTGTGGACTACCACAGGCACCTATTTTGACACCATAGTGAATCATCTAGGTTGTGATAGTATTATCAGAGTCGATCTGCTTATTGTAGAGGATTCTGAGGACAGTATTAGCCTCAAAGTCTGCGATTCTTTACGATCTCCAAGCACCAAGTATTTGTGGACCTCCACAGGCACCTATTTTGACACTGTAGTAAATCATCTAGGTTGTGATAGTATTATCAGAGTCGATCTGCTTATTTTAGAGGATTCTGAGGACAGTATTAGCCTCAAAGTCTGCGATTCTTTACGATCTCCAAGCTCTAAGTATTTGTGGACTACAACAGGAACTTATTTTGACACGATTGCAAATCATCTGGGTTGTGATAGTGTCATAACAATAGACCTTAATGTAGCATATAATAGCTCAAGTTCAATCTCCCTGTCTTCTTGTGAACCGATGATGTCTCCAAGTCAAAGGTTTCTAATGAAGCAGACAGGATTTTATACGGATACATTAATCAATAGTCAATCATGTGATAGTATAATCTCAATTTCTT
Source organism: Bacteroidia bacterium (assembly GCA_049115575.1). Taxonomy (GTDB): domain Bacteria; phylum Bacteroidota; class Bacteroidia; order NS11-12g; family UBA9320; genus JAHEKB01. Next base: position 736,385 of record JAGDZU010000001.1, read on the forward strand.
TTGTTAGGGATTCTCTGACCTTAGTATCAGAACCGAGAGATACAAGTAGAAAAATTGGAAAGGATGTAAGTTTTATGATCACTACATCTTCTACTGGTTCTGTTAGCTATCAATGGCAGAATTCAATAGACGATGTTTTATATGTTGATCTAATCAACAGTGGACAATTCCTAGGTGTCTTTACCGATAGCTTAATCGTTTCGAACCTGATATTAGCCAACGATAGCACTTTTTATCGTTGTTTGGTTTCTACCACTGAATGTTACGACACCTCCGCTTCTGCGCTGCTACGTGTGACCCAAACTGACCACATCAGTGAGCTTGGGACTGGAATCATTGTCTATCCAAATCCAACTAGAGACTTTATCACTGTTAAGACAAATGATTTGTCCATTATGAAAGTTTCTCTCTACAACATAAATGGCTCACTTGTTAAACTAAAGATGCAAACAGTTGGCGCAAGTATAATCGTTAAATTACCTCAAGAAGGGGGAATATACTTGCTTGAGATAACAACCTCAGATGGCAATGTCTACCGTAAGAATGTGATTAAGCACTAGTTGTAAATCTTCGTCTCTTAGACAAAAAAGATGCAAATCAGAAGTTGATTTAGCTTATGCTTCTTTCTTAGCCAACTATCAGCGAAATAACTAAGAAAATCCACTTATTCTTTTTTGTTCGTCTTTATGATCTCTGAAATGGATGACGTAGTAATAGATTCTTCCAAACCATTTTCATTTTTGTATCAATTCATATACAGCACTGTCCTATAAGGCTTACTTGAAAGTAATCTCGATTTACTAAGTACTACACTCTAGTACATTGGTATGAGTTTTGTCACTTTGAAATGAGAAATTAAATCAGCTTTATTATGAAATTACGAAATACTTTATGGTTAGTTTTCAGCATTACAATTTTTAGCGCCTGTTCAGTGGTTAGACCTGGCGAAGTTGGCGTGAAACAACGACTGGGGAAACTCAACAACAACACTATTAACGAAGGTGTTATAGTCTATAATCCTTTTATTACTAAAATAGTAAAGGCATCTACTCAAACCACTAATTTGAAATTGTTTCTGGCTCTACCTAGTAAGGAAGGCTTAAGTGTTCAGTCAGAAATATCTGTATTATACCGAATTAATCCAGACAGCATTCAAAGTATACTAAAAATTTATGGCCAAGATTATGAAGCAATTATTGGAAGCATATTTAGATCAGCTTCATCAGATGTATGCGCCCAGTATTATGCTAAAGACATGCATTCAGGCATGCGATCTAACATAGAGCAAAGCATACAAACTAAGATGAGTGGACTGCTAGAAAATAGTGGAATTATCATTGAAGCCATCCTTTTAAAAAGCATCAAGCTTCCAGCCGGACTCGCTAGAGCCATAGAACTAAAACTAGAAGCTGAACAAGATGCGATGCGAATGGAATTTGTTCTTCAACAGGAAAAACTTGAAGCAGAGCGAAAAATAATTGAAGCAAAAGGAACTAGCGACGCTCAAAAAATTGTGGCAGAAGGATTAACTGAAGAGGTATTAAAACTGAAGACTATTCAGGCATTCAAAGAACTCAGCAATTCTGCTAATGCTAAAGTGATAATTACAGATGGCAAGACACCTTTGCTCATGAATTAAAGGAAAAGAGAATTTCCTTTATTTTAAAAAGACTTGAGCATGAGTCGAATGTTAGTAATCTGATTCTCTTAGAATGAACAAGCATGATTGAAAACTGACATTCAATTATGAAACTTATTCTAATCCCTGGTTCTAATAGGTATACCAATAAATTTTTAGTTCTACGCTTGATTACAATTACAACTAAAAAGAAATGCCGCTATGAAACCTATCCTATTGTTCACTCTCCTTTCATTAAGCTCACTCTTTAGCAACGCCCAATTTGTAACCATACCCGACAGCAATTTTGTAAGCTACCTTCAAAGCACTTTCCCAAGCGCAATGAATGGTAACCAAATGGATACTACAGATAAAGCAATAACCACCGCTATATTTCTGGATTGTTCATCCCTTGGTATTACTAATCTATATGGAGTTGAATTTTTCGACACGCTATGGTCACTCCAATGTGCAGATAATCAGCTCACCAGTTTGCCCAATTTGCCCAGTCTTTTGGGGCGTCTTTATTGTTATAATAATAAGCTGACAACCCTCTCAAACTTACCGGTCTGGTTAGAAGCGCTGTTTTGTAACAACAATGGGATAACACAGCTTCCAGACCTACCTATTTATTTACGATGGCTGATATGTGATAATAATCAGTTAACAAGCCTTCCTGCTTTACCCACTACATTAATAGAGCTCCGTTGTGATTGGAATCTCCTTACAAGTATACCGAGTTTGCCTAGCTCTATACAAAAGCTAATATGTCATAATAATCAGATTTCTCAGCTCCCTTCTTTACCCAATTCATTATTAGAGCTATGGTGTGGCAGCAATCAAATCAGCCAACTTCCTTCATTACCTAATGGATTGACAAGTCTTCAATGTGACAACAATGTACTTACAAGTCTACCAACTTTACCAAATACTATAAGTGGGCTTCAATGTGACAACAATCTACTTACTAGCTTACCGTCTTTACCCAATGCCTTATTTGAATTTTCTTGCAGTCATAATAAACTAACAGATATACCGGATCTACCTAGCTCCCTAGGAATATTTTCCTGTAGATCAAATTTGATTACTCAACTTCCATTATTGCCTAATTCATTACAGGCACTTTATGCCAATGATAATAGACTGGTTAGTCTTCCAAACCTGCCTAGTTCATTATATATTTTTTCTTGCATAGATAACCCAGAACTAACATGCTTACCCTCTTTTTCACAAGATACCTTTTGGTTCTTTGAAGTTAGAAAAAACACCCAAATTAAATGCCTTCCTAGAACTGTAACCGTAGGTTGGCATGGAGATAGTTCAGCTTTTCTTCCAATCTGCAACACCCTTTCAGGTTGTGCTATTTCAAGGAGAATAAATGGAAATGTTTATAGAGATGCTTCCTTCAATTGTACGCCCGACAGTCTTAATAATGGCCCCGTTCTTAGTGGTGTTAAGTTGCTGCAATACATAAATGGTGAGATAAAAGGGCAGACATATACAGATAAAAATGGCCATTATTCCTTTGGAGGGTCTTCTGGTGACAGCATAGTAGTTCAAATGGATCCAGAAAATTATTTTCTAGAAACCTGCCCTTTATCAGGTAAGATATCTGTTGAATTGACAGATTTAGATTCGCAATATCTAAACCAAGATTTTGGTGTAAAATGCCTTGGTTCAGATATTGGAGTATGGTCAATACAAGGAACTTTCAGACCAAGTAGAAACAGAGCCGTTTATATTAAAGCTGGAGATGTTAGGCATCAGTTCAATATGAAATGTACTGATAGTGAAAATGTAACAGTTACAACCACTATAAATGGTGATGCTGTTTACGTTAGACCTTTAACAGGGGCACTTACCCCAAGTAGTATTGATGGAAAAACCTTGTATTATACTATTTCCGACATTGGTTCAATAAATCCTGATTCTGCATTTAATATTTTAGTAAGAACAAATGCTAGTGCAACTGCAGGAAATGAAATATGTATAAAAACTGTAATAAAAACCTCAGTAAATGATCTAAATCCCTTAAATGATTCTCTTGAATATTGCGGAGTAGTTGTCAATTCATATGACCCAAATGACAAAACAGCGTATCCGAGAGATAAAACTACACCCGATAGTTGGATTACATATACCATACGTTTTCAGAATACCGGAACGGACACCGCATATCACATCGCTATTAGAGATACATTAAGTTCGTATTTAGATGAAAGTACTTTTACCTATTTAAATGGCTCGGTTAGACCTATAATTAGCATAACAGAAAATGCAGTATTATTTAACTACCCTCATATAAACCTATTGGACAGCTTTCATAATGAACCAGAAAGTCATGGCTGGGTTCAATACAAAGTCAAAACAATAGAAAATCTACCTCATCTTGCTACTATTACCAATAAAGCTTATATCTATTTTGATTTAAACAGCGCTGTGGTTACCAATACTACCATAAATGATTATGATTTCCGAAGCTCTCAAAATATCACATCCTGTGATTCTGCAAATATTTTCGGTCAAATATATTATAACAGTCAGATCATAGTAGACACCATTACCGACAACAATAACGTATCTAGCATAGTAACTACCGACTTGGTTATCAATAAATCAAGTTCAACTTCAGAAAATATTACAGCCTGTGATTCAATTATATATCAAGGTGAAACATTCTACACATCTCTTACGTTAAGCGACACATTTAGTACAATTTTAGGATGTGATAGTATTGTCAATACCAACTTAGTGATCCAAGAAATAGATGTACAAACCACTTTAAAGGATGCCACAATCACATGTGCTCAAGAAGATGCTCTGTATCAATGGCTAGATTGTAATAGTGGCTATGGCATTTTAGCTAAAGCAACAAATCAATCTCTAACTCCTATACGGAATGGCGACTATGCAGTTGAAGTTTCTATAAACGGTTGTTTGGATACCTCTTTATGTGTAAACATCAACACTTTAAATGTTCGCGAGAATAGTCTGGATAAGCTATTTAAGATATACCCAAATCCAAGCTCAATGGAGTTAAATATAATAACAGAATTGAACCTATTAGGTTCGGACTTCAGAATTCTGAATTCATTAGGACAAGAAGTTATTTTGGGTGAATTAACTAATTCCATGTCTAAGATAGATTTAAGTCAATTGCCTAAAGGAAGTTATCACTTGCACATTAATAAAGGGATCTATAAGTACAAACTTTTAATTCAATAAAAAAAGACCCAATCACCATGTTGTGAAAGGGTCTTTAACAGAAATGTAATTCCTAATAATTACTTATTCTTTTAGCCCGTCGGCTATCCATTTTTCGAGTGTTGCAATTTTATCGTCAGACAGTTTTGATGCATTTTTAGGCATTGGAGAAACACCTGCTTCATGTTTAACCGATGGAATCAATTTACCCCAGCCAGCAAAGGTCTTAGCATCATCATAATTTGCAAGACTTCCAATCATCGCTCCAGATACGTGACAACCAGTGTATGCACAACTCGCATTTAAAATTGGTGCAGCGTCATCTGTGTAAGTTGCATCTGTTTCAACAGGATCACCTGGTGTGGGCTCCTCCTCATCTTTACAGGAATTGAAAAAAACTAGTCCTAAAGCCAATAGGAATACTGAAAACAGTTTGATATTTTTCATTTTGAATTTAATTGAAAACGAAATTATGTGTATAGACATATAAATCAAGCATCAATCTTAAATTATGACAATTGTGTTATTAAATAATCCCTAATAATTTTAAAAAAAGCAGAACTCTTTCATGCTTAGATCACACAATAAAACCCAAGTAAAAACCATGGTTTGTTCTAAATTGCAATTCTAAGTTTCAATAAGATTTTTGTTATTGAGCTGAGAAAGTCAGAATGGAAAAAGAAAAACCAAGACTCGCAAGATTAACTGCCATTATTACTCAGCTTCAATCTAAAAGATTGATTACAGCAAGTCATCTGGCAGAAAAGCACAATGTGAGTATTAGGACTATATACAGGGATATTCGAACATTAGAAAAGTCTGGTATACCCATAGTAACTGAAGAAGGTAAAGGTTATTCCATTATGGAGGGTTACCACCTCCCTCCTGTTGTATTCACAGAAGATGAAGCAAATGCTATTATCACCGTTGAACAATTGGCAATTAACAATAAGGATCAATCATTCAGTGAAAATGTTTCAAGTGCAGTAGAAAAAATAAAGTCCATCCTGAAATATTCTCAAAAGGGTAATGCAGATTTGTTATCTGACAGAGTTTTTTTTGGCGGCAACAAACAACGTGAAAAGTCAAGCAACAACCTCATGGAGATTCAATCCGCTATTATCAATTTTCAAGTATTACGGATAAGGTATCTTTCCTCTAACAATAAAAGAACTAATAGAGACATTGAACCTTTTGCCATCTACAGCATCAATGGCAATTTTTTACTAATTGCCTTTTGTAGATTGAGGGAAAATTTTAGAGCTTTTCGAATAGATTATATAGAAAAACTAGATGTTCTAAATGACACTTTTACCCAACATGACATGACGTTGCAGATGTATTTTGAAAAATATGTAAAAACCTAAAATCACCCCTGACACACCTCTGTCACAAGGCCAAATTATGTTTGCTCCATTAATATAAAACAATATAAAAATGGAAATCTTCAAAATCATTATTCTATCGCTATCTGGTCTACTACTTTTTTTTGTTGGAACCATGCGTCTAATCAACCCTATTAATACTTATTCAAAGAATTCAGGAATCAATTTAACAAACGACGTAAATCTGCTCAATGAAATTCGAGGTTTAAGTGCAGTTATGATGCTAGCTGGCGTAGTCGCCCTTTTAGGCACCTTTATTCCTGGATTAACAATCACGTCACATGCATTTACCACCCTGATATTCTTAGGCTTTGCAACAGGCAGAATTATCAGTTTTGTAACGGACGGCAAACCCAATAAAAAGCTGACGCAAGGGATAATTTGGGAATTAGTTTTAGGTGGAGCAAACGCACTTTGTTTAGTCAATGTTTTGGTTTAGAAGATTAGATTATACTTCTGGTGTTTCAAAATTGAGCATTGCATTAACAAGATAATTCCAATGTTTAACAGTAAGTTCACAACAGCTCATTTAAAGGCGATTTTTAATCCACTTCCTTAACAAAAACAACACCTAATTTTACAAATATTTTTTGATCTACCTCACCATAATTCGTTTTCTGCTCAACAAATCACCTTTTGCATTTCGCAGTATGATAAAATAGGTGCCTGGCTCAAAGTTGGTAGTGTGTAGCTGCATTGAAGACCTTGCTTCTTCACCGTGAAACTTATTTCCTCTTATGTCATAAATTTCAACAATAGCCTCTGATTTTAAATCCGTAAAACTCAGATTGAGTACGTGGTCAACTGGATTAGGGTATGCAAAGGTCAATATATCATCATCCTCCTTGTCTTCAGGATCTGTTGCGTGGTAGGAACAAGCCATTCGCCTTTCCATAAAGTTAACATCCTCTATAGCTAGGGTTCTTATATGAGACCCAGTAACCATATTAACCTCCTCAATTTGTCTAGTAAAACTCTGAACTGATTGAAAATAGTAACGTTGATTCTTTACATCAATTGCCGACAATGCATTTAAAGACAAGCCATCCAAATTGCTTATAATATTCGATGAACTAATGGTTTTTAACTTGCCTGTGAAAGGGTTAAAACTGACTAATTTATTAATCTTATTTCCATGGTCAAAATAGAGTCCATAGAGTTTGTTGTCTACCGGGTTTAACTCCATACACTTAAGTATTCCCCCAATGTTATGACGAGTTTTCACTTTGCCTGTGTTTATATCTACAACAACAAGCCCATCTATATCTTGAAAATAGTACTCCTCTCTTGCAGGATTTAAAGCCACTGAACCATCTAGTAGAATATGGTCTGCAACTGGAGTTCTGGTAATCAATTGAAAGAAGCCAGTTTGGGCATCTACCTTTGCCAATCGAAACTTTTTATCAGCCAAACGGGTAAGAAAATATATGGAAGAATCAAGGCAGTTGTATGCCATGAAACTCATGTCTGAGATATGCCAATTATACTTTGTATTGCCGGTATTTAAATCTACTCCAATCAATTGACCATATCCAGAAAAAAACATCACGTCTTGTTTGGTGTCAATGGTTGAAGCACCATTGAGTACAATAGTTGAAGCAACCTTGGTTTTAGACAATTGTTGATCCTGCTGAGTAAAAAGATTCAATTCATGAAAATAAAAATCATATCCAGTACCACTTCTAGATAGAAAGAACAAAGAAGAATCAGTTGAAGCGTATATGTTGAGACTTAATAGAAGAAAGCAGAAGGCGTAAAAAGTTTTCATACAATAATGGGTTGATTGCTTATAAAGATACGGATATAATATGGAACAAAGTAGAGCTAAACGTCAACTGAATGTATAATTGTGTATTTGTACAAACGCTATGATTTATCCTTGACCTTACCATTTATGCCGCATTTCATGTGTATGGTTTATATAGCTATTGCTCATTCAATAATCTAATTTTTAATGATTTGTACCTCTGCTTACCTGATGACAATTGGACTAAATAAACTCCTGAACTAAGCCCATTCAGATCTATTTTAGATTCATGATTGCTCAACTCTTTTCTCAGAACAACCCTGCCAAACATGTCTATGATTTCAATATAAACATTGCCCTCATTTAGTTGGTGAGGACCATTAGGTTTAATATGAAGCCATCCAGTAGTGGGGTTTGGGTAATAAATAAAGTGGTTTAATGGAGGCGAATTAACCGCCAATACAGACTTTGTAACTAAGGTGTTTATTACCTCATTGGTATGAATCGCTGGATTATAATCAAAGTAGATGGAGGCTCTATTCTTAATTACTGTGCCAACAGGTAGATCTTTGTTTGTTGAAATTTTGAATTTCGCAAACCCTTGGCTCCCCAATAGGTCTGTAGTACTGTCTGGCAATAGGATGTTCTCAAACACAAAATGAATGTACCTGCCATCATCGTAAAGAAGTTGCATAGGGTGACTGGCATCTATAATTTCCAAGGTGGATATGTCTAGATTTTGATCTAGGGTGTCTTTGAGAACTACTTTAAACGCAGTGTCGTTCCCCGTATTTTGAAAATGAATGGTATAAATAAATTCATTGGTTTCTTTAGCTAATACAGCTCCTTGAATTGCATCCAAATCCGCACCTTTAGGAAATACTACTTTCTCGTTGGGATCATATGCCCCTGTAATTTCAATTTCTGCGGTATCCTTATTGTTAGTGGTATCCACATCAATTCCTATGAAGTTTCCAGACGTAGTTGTTAGAATTTTTTCTCCCAATAAGTCAACATTCGCTGGAACCTTGTATCTAATAATCGCCTTTTTAAATTCAAAACTTTTTAATTCACCAAAATCCCAGCTCAATTCCCTTCCATTTTTGTTCATATTGGCGTTGTTGCTCTGATAAATTTGATTATCATCTAGAGTTGTGATTAGCTTACCAGATATAGATACCGTACCCACATTTTTAACTAAAACTTGAACCCATGCATCAAAACCTACTCGGGCTCTTCCTGCTGTAATAGACACCTCCAAATCTTTGTATGGTGCAATTGCTGAAATAGGGAAATTCACATCGCCAGCTTGTCCAAATCCAATCATCGAGCTAGCCACAGATATTTCTACTTCTGGAGACACGCAAGAAGATTCAAAATATTTTGGAGAATTGTAAGACACAGTATAATTACCTACTGGTAAAAACGCTCTCCAATTGCCCTGAACATCGCCAACGGCGTACTCTTCTTCGTCTATTAGAATTTTTGGATAGGGTACGCCTATTTCATTGTCTTTCGCACAGTCTCTATTGTCGTCTACAAATACTTGACCACTCACAGAAGAACAGGTATTCAAATCGCACAATACACCAAGCCCTTCAATAGCCGTTCCGCAGGAAGATCTTGGAAGAGATACAATTAATCTACCGCGATAAGCAGTTAATTCATTATGGCCATAGCTTTCAAATTGAGAAGTACGTTCCCATTTATTGTTTCTGAAATAAACTACACCTTGGTCAATATTATTTCCACCTAATGTTGAACTCCATGTATGCATATATATCTCATCATCAATATCTGCAAATTCGGCTGCTGATATAAAGTCGCCTTCAACTAAGCCCATGTCATGCCACACTCCTTCTTTAAGAAAACTTAAGTTTTCAATACTTAAATTACCAAATCTAGCTCCTGGAGCCCAAACAACTAATTTAGACTTAGTAGCATGCATTTCTGAAATTCTTGAATCAACTTTTGGGACATCGTGCCATGCTACCCCATCCCATGATGCAAGATTTTGATTGTCTGCTTGTTGGGTCATTTCAAAATATCCTCCCACATATAATGTCTCGTTAAATACGGCCAAGCATCTACCATTCATATAGGGAAATTCTGACCCTTCTAGACCATTTCTCAAACTGTCCCATTTAACACCATCAAATTTTGCGATTCCGTTGAATGGAGCTCCAATTGTTCCTGTTGCGTATAAATCACCTTTATAAGTTTCAAAATCCGTAATAACTCCTACATAAGCTGCAGCTGAATCTAATCGTGTAGGGTTCCATTTTTCACCATCATACCTTACTACATAGCCCATTCCATCACCGCCTGTACCATTACAAGCACCTGCAACATATACTTCATCTTTATAGACAGTAAATCCATAGACTTCACAATTAGTTGCAATGTCCGTAATAAATTCCCAACCATCTACCGTATCCAATTTATAGATATTCCAAACATATCGACTCGTATCTTTCTTTGCAAAAACGTACAATTCATTTTTGTATATTTCGGTTAAACGAACAAAAGAATTGTCTTTGGGAAACTCAGGTTCAAATTCAACCCATTGTTTGCTTAAATCACAATAGGGGTTTTGAGCAATCGCACCAATTGAAGTCACAATTACGAAAAGAAGAAACAGGGGTTTTAACAAATTGCTCATATTCTATTGATTAAAGTGCATACATTATTATTTAAAAGGGTACAAACCATGATATCGGGTAACAAACTGTTAAGATTGAAGAATAGAATAGAGTTTGTCATACTACTTGTTTATATATTAGATGGTGAATTGTCAAAAAGGTTGCCAGAATATCAATATTTTATTTCCAAATGCAGTAGAGTATTGTGAGATATTCTAGTCATTTTTATTGGGGCTATACATAAATATGGGTGTTAGTAGACCTCGCCTTAATTTGTCAAAGCCGGCTATGGACTTTGCAACCAATTATATTTTTCGTGTCCAATATAATGTGAGACCTGCTAATAAAATAAAGCTTTCTGATTCTATGAAGTTGATTCTCATCGCCCTATTTCTCTGTATTTCTAATGTGGTTTTATCCCAAGATTGTTCTAACGATACAATCAAACCCCTTATACATCTAAATACGCCTGATACGGTATTACACCCAGTGGGAACTTATTATCATTCCGTCTCTGTTAATGTTTCGGATAACTGTTCTCGATCTTTCGAAATAACTTTTGGGAAATTATCAAATGTTAACACTTATGCCCTCGGTATCTTTACAGAAGAGTTCAGAGCAACCGACAAAAGTGGTAATACCAGTGCAAAAACCAGGTTTGTAAAAGTTGCAGACCTAGAGGCTCCTATTATCACTGGTGAAACTGTAAGACGAAGAGTCAATACTCCAATAGATCTGAGCGTTTTCTTGAATCTTAAAGATAATTATGACTCTCCTTCAATTCTTCATTCCAATTTGATAGAACTATATAATGACGTAGATTTTTCAGAACCAGGAGAATACAAGGTCATATATCGAACAAAAGATAATTCGGAAAACCTATCGGACAGCTTTGAACTTGAGGTGATCATAAGTAATGAAGTTCTTGGAGTTTCAACGCTGTCCAAGCATGTTTTTTCTATATTCCCTAATCCTACAAATGGTAGCGTAAATGTTCAAATACCTAAAAGAGTTGAAGGAGCTTTTATTAGAGTTTATAACTCTTCTGGTAGTAAAATCTTTGAACAGAGTACTCGAAATCTTTCAAACATTGAAATAGTACTTCCTGAAATTTCGGGCTTGTATTATTTGCAAATTCAAGCCCCTCAACGTTATAACTATTTATATAAAGTCATTAGACTGTAAAGGGCTAAATCATAAGTGTAAGCAACGATCTTCAGTACATGAGCATACGAAGTGAAATGCAGTATTCTGCTCTTTTAGAACATTTGTTTTAAACCCCATTTTGTGTCCACACATTTGTTAAATGCTTTGAATTTGGAGTTGCATGAAAAACGCAACAACCGTAAAAAACAATAATTTACCTGACCGTGTTGCACAAATTAGACCCTCATCTTTCCTTGCCTAATTATTTAACTTAACAAATTTGGATCTCCATGTTCTAGAATCTGATAATTGAACCTCTATATAGTATACTCCTGTCGAAAGCTTTGAAATATTAAAAATGTTCTTTCCTATTGGATTGGCTTCTACCACTCTGCCTGTTTGATCTATAACGTTAGATTTAAGTATTGATAATCCATCTAGGTTGGCAATGAATATAGCACTTGAGGCAGGATTTGGAATGAGTGTGATATTTAGAGCTGATAATTCAGCTACACCAAGCGTATTACAACTTGAAGAAATAATTGTAGCCGTACTCGGTGATGGATTATTTACCCAACCATTATGCCCGTTACCACTAGAGTCGGGACATGTGGAGTCAGAAGTAGTATTGAGATTATAAACCGCCAAAAGCCCGGTTTTAGGCCCAGTTAAGGAACAGTTCAAATACTGTTCTATCTGAGATTCAGATCTATCAGTAGTCCAAATTCGAACTTCATCTATTCTCCCATCATAAAGCTCACTGTTGGCTTTAGCCCCAATTCTGTGATTTTGAATGTTGTTTCCAAAATCAAAATTCCCATAGTGAGCTAGTGACCCCATACTGTCCCCGTCTACATATATAATCATTTCAGAACCGTTGTAGGTGGCTGCAATGTGACGCCATTTACCCACGTAGTCCGAGTCATTTATTGCTACATCAAGCTCTTTATAATCTACAGTGGTATTAATACCAAACGTTATGACATAGTTTGCTGATCGCCGCTTAAATGCCAATAAATAACAAGCAGGAACCCCAGTGGCATCCTGCCTTATAATGCTATGAGAAGAAAGGGTGAATTGATCAGGATTGACCCAGGCCTCAATTGTAAATTTATCCTGTCCATTGAGGTCGTGATTTGGAATATGAATTTTCTGGTCTGTTCCGTTAAAATCTCTACACCTTTCCTGCGCATTTACTATAGAAGTGACACAAAACATAATAATCATCATCGCTAATGTTGGGGCTTTAGAGGTTGTCGTCATAACATAAGGTTTTGGAAGTGGATTTTCAAATATAAGGCCTAGCTCAAAATTTTGTTAAACTTCCGCTTCCCTCTACAAAGACAGAACCAAATCAAAAGCTGTGGTTATTTTGTGCTTGAAATTTACCTGAGTTATTAACTTATTGCTTCACCAATTTCAAACGATCAACATAGCCATCAGAAGTTCTGATCTCTAGCACATAGATTCCAACAGGGGCGTCGAACTCCATTTCAACTTGACTGGCGGTCACTAGTCGATCGCTGTACACCACATTGCCATTCAAGGCTGTAACTTCAAGTTCAATATCGTTGTATGTCCTGTCTAGGTCAATGGTAATTACTTTACTAAAAGGATTTGGATAGGCAGCGAACCTAGTGAGTTGAACATCTTCAATACTAGCACCAAAGGAAGTGTTGAGTTTCCATAGCTCGTAGCCATCAGCAGTGAAATTGGCAGTAAAGTATAATTCACCCTCTAAGAAAGTAAAGAAGGGTACAGAGGTAAATGGACTGAGTATTGGAGAAATTGGGGGTCTAATAACTTCTATCTGATTAGAAGCGGGATCATACATCACCATTTCGTAATTTGTACCTATTCGTGCCCTCATATACAGCTCACCATTGTATTCGACCATATATCTTGGATCTGAACTAAGACCACCATCAATTATATCCGCTACCATCTTGGTTCCAGAAGTGGTCCCATTAGTCCTCCATAGTTCGTAACCTGTGTTTGGCTCATAGGACCTAAAATACAGTCCATCACCAGCTACACAAAACCATGCAGGATTGCTATTCCCACTGGGGTTTATGTCTTTCACCAGTTTTGTCCCGCTTGCTGTACCATTGCTTTTCCAAACTTCGTAACCTTCTGAAGCCGTAGCCGCTGAAAAATAGACTGATCCATTATACACAGTCAATTCACCTGGACTTGCTGACGGAGCTCCTGGATTTATATCCTTGACAATCTCAGTACCTTGACTGGTCCCATCTGTTTTCCAAAGCTCACGACCGTAAGCTTGATCTGAAGCAGTAAAAAGTACATTTGAACCCAGGACAACAAAGCTAGACGGTGCAGAAGAATTAGTTCCAGGATAAATGTCCTTTAACATGACTGTACCATCCGTGGTTCCGTCAGTGACCCAAAGTTCATAACCCGTGCTTAGTGTATATGCATTAAAAATAACTTTGCCATCTACATATGTGAATTCTCGTGCCCAAGAGTTAACCGCTCCCGGATTTATATCCTTAATCATTTGAGTTCCATTTGCAGTTCCATCTGTCACCCACAATTCGGCGCCATAGTTGTTTGTTGCCATGAAATAAATTTTATCTCCACAACGAGAAAAATATTGCGGAACGGAGCTCGCAGTTTGCGATGCAATCTCTTTCAACATTTTGGTTCCATCGGCAGTTCCATCTGAGATCCAGACTTCCCATCCATTTGCAGGTGTATTTGCTGAGAATACCAATTTGCCTTGAAGCTCAACAAAAAATCGAGGTCCAGAGCTTCCACTACCAGGCACTATATCCTTGACCATATGAGTTCCTGACTCGGTTCCATCACTAACATACAATTCGTATCCATGTTCTAATGTGTAAGCTGAGAAAAAAAGTTTATCACCTACGGGGGTCAGTAGCTGTATGTTAGAAGAACCTGATCCATTATTTACATCCTTAACCAATTCTGGAACTTGTGCATGGAGAAGGACTGAGATTGCAATTAGATGAACTGTTAAAAGAGATGTAATTGATTTCATAGTGTAAGGATTTGATTGCCCTAAGTTACAAATTCTTGTGGAAACTTTACATTTCACTTGCTTCTTATTTGTACTCTAAATAAACAATCACCTCAAATCAACTGTATCCACCCTGCACTTAGGCAAGTCAGCAATATTGACAAAGTATTTTTTCTTTTTCCAAGCGTTCTCATTGCTTTCATCTGCTTTAAGACACTCTTCAAGCGTTATTTCATATAGGTCTTTTTCCAATTCTATATGATCTTCATTTCTATAAATACTCAAGGGTTTATCTGCTTGGAAATACTTATCTATGCAATAGAAGGCACCAAAGTATTCTGGGGCTTCATGGCCAACAGCTACAGGCCTATCCTTAGACCCTTCGCGCATTCGTTCTAATTCATATTGAAGTTGTTTAAGGTCGCCTTCATAATCTTCTAAATCGTCTTCAAGATGTTCTATATCTTCATCTCGCTCTTCCAATTCCTTCATCAAACTAGATTGAGTTTTATTATTTTGGGCTAATAAGAGACTAATTTGCTCGCTTAGTTGGTTGTTAATCAATAAAAGGGAATCTCTTGTTTTGGTAGCATGCAGGTCTTCTTCACCAGAAGTATGGTTTATTTGCTGAGAATATGTCTGAGAGGTTTTAACCGAGTCCACAGTTACTTCATCTTGATTTTCATCGGAAGCTGGCCTACTACATGCACTCCACAGCAATAGTGCTAATAGCATACCAATGGATCTATTGTATATGGTAAGTTTCATATTCCTGGTTTGAGTTAATTTATTTTAGTTACAAGGGGTTGAGCAGTTTGGGCAAACTTGTCTTAAGCATGTATCTACAACAATAATCTCTACTCCCCGCACATCAACTTCCATACCTTCGGCAACTGGCCTCATATTAAAGTCTCGTTCTTGCTGCAATTCATTACGGAGTTGGTTCAACAGAGATTTATGATTATGAATCAGGCTATCTTGTACATGTGCATTGTTAATTGCTAAATTATTGCTTTCCATAGCCAGCAATAAGGTATCACTAACTCTTCTCAATTTATCCTCAGACTCCTGCAGTTTCGCCTCCATGATTCGTAGAGAATCCACAGCAGATGATTCTTTATTAGACTCATTTGCTGGTCTACTGCACCCAATTGTCACGGAAGTGAACAATACAAGCATGATTAAGTTGATAAAAGACGATTTATATATTTTACTGTTCATTTCGTTGATTCTTTATCATCCTTTCCGTTTGCCAATTCAACAAAGTACATCTCTACTTCGCCCTTACCTTTGGCTTTAATTTTGCCCCTATGCTCAAAGCTAAAGTCACTATCGTCTTTAAGAAGCTCATAAGTGTCTTTGGTAATATTAACTTTTCCAATCTCACCATGAGACTCCATGCGCGCCGCAGTATTCACTGTATCTCCCCAAATGTCATATTGAAATTTCTTAACCCCAACTATTCCTGCCACTACTGGTCCTGTATGTATCCCAACTCGCATATCAAATGAAGGTTGATTTTGAGCTATCATTAGACGTTTAAAGGCTGGGATAAACCGTTGCATTTCCAAAGCAGCTAATATAGTATTTTTCACTGCATCCGGAGAAGGAATTGGCAAGCCTCCAGCGGCCATATACGCATCGCCAATGGTCTTTATTTTTTCTAAATTATGTGTTTCACAAATCTCATCAAAGGCCTTAAAACAGGCATGTACGGTTTCCACCACTTGCTTAGCAGACAATTGTTCAGATGCTTGAGTAAATCCTTTGAAATCTGTAAATACGATAGATACCAAATCGAATTCTTGCGCATCTGCACTCCCTTTTTCTTTGAGTTCCTCTGCAATTTCAGCTGGTAGAATATTTAATAGCAATTCTTCCGAACGCTCTTTTTCTTTGGTTATGATAGCTCTAGACCTATTTACATATCTCCATCTGTTAAAAAAACCTCCAGCAAGCAATAGCATAGCCAGGCCTGCACCAAATAACACATTTCTTGTTTTGTCTTTTTTGTCAAGTTCGTCTTGATGTTTTTTAGCCGTTATACGCTTTTCTTCTGCCCTTTCTACACTGTCTTTGAGACTGATCTTCTGAAACTCCATTAACTTTAACTGCTTAGTAGTTTCATCTGTCTGCATGCTCCATTCTAATGAGGTTAACAATTCATGGTATTTCAAGGCATCCTTATTGTTTCCCATAGCCTTATACGAATTATACAAACAGGCACAGGCCGTCTTTTGCCTAAAGGGAATATCAAGTTCAACAGACAATTGCAAACCAGCTTTACAACTTTCAACGGCTTGCTTGCGCTCACCCAACCTATTGTAATATTTACCTATACTGATTAGGGCGGAAGCCATTATGGATTTATTACTATCTGCCTTTGCTATGGCCAGGCTCCTTTGAGAATACTCTAGAGCTTTTGCGTAATCTCCTAAATCGCTATAAACACTACCTACATTGTTTAGATTTTCTGCTAGGCCAGGCTGATCAGCCATCTCTTCATAAATTAAGTTGCTCTTTTCGTAATACTCTAAGGATTCTGAGTACTTATCTAGTCCAATTTTAGCATAAGCCATATTGTTTAAAAATCCGGCTATTCTACGTTTATCGCCAAAACCTTCCATGAGTTCCAAGGCCTGCTCGTAGTATTCTAATGCCTCACTAAATTTGCCTTGTTCTCCGTAAATATTTCCAATATTGTTGCGCACCATGGCTTCACCATACTTATTGTTAGCATCCTTATACTGACTCATTCCCCTTAGAAAATAACGCAATGCTTGGGTGTAGTTGCTTTGGATCCAGTAGATAATACCTACAGAATTTAGACTTTTTCCTAATCCATTTTTGTATCCAGCACTGTCTGAAAGAAGCTGGCCTTGCTGATAGTATTCAAGGGCCTTTGCGTAATCATGTTCATGTCTGTGAACATCTCCAATAAGGGTTAGATTATTAACTATACCCTCAGCATAATCAATCTCTCTACTTAGCTTTAAACTTTTATTATATTTCTTCTGTGCTGAATCATAGTTGTTCTGAATCATAAAGAGTTCTCCTATATTAGTAAGCGCATCTGCTATGCCTTTTTTATACTGAAGTGGCTCTGCCAAATTTAGGCCTTGCTCAAAGAGTTTCATGGCTTGTGCATACTCTCCATTCAATTTCAGGACAATTCCTTGGGAATTGATGGCCATGACCTTATAGCTCAAGCGTTTCTTGGCGGACGCGAGCTTCAGCTGTTGTTCTGTTAATATATAGGCCGAGTCGGGTTGGTTATACAGATAATATTGAATCAGATGTTCTAAAGAATTCAGTCTTGTAGTCTCGTCTTGACTATCATCATGTATTATGCTGTAAAGGGAATCTAGATTTGTATTCCCAGAGCTTAGTAGGCTAAAGAAAAGAAAAACTAAAACAATGAGATTTTTTAAGTGCAAGGCAATAAGGCTTATACTCAAAGATAGAGATATTATTTAAGTCAGCTCAAGTTGGGGTATTGGTTTACATTCTTATTCCAATGTCACTATCATTATTTTGATTAATCAAAACAGATCATGTTCCGATTCTCTGTTAAACTACTGCTTCACAAATTGATATTCCCATAAAAAACCAGCGTAGTTCATGCGAAATTCAAGTATGTCCGAAGTAAGTTTAGTCACTTTAAAGTAGCTGGCATCTCTATATGGGTCTGTTCCCCAAAACAAGGAGTCGTCGTCTTCTCGTATTTCAAATGCTGTGCTTATAACACCTTGTGGAGGATCACATAAATCTCCAACCTCTTCAGCTCTGTAAATTCCATCTGTTCCATAAGTATGGGTGTTGTCCATATAGCATGCCTGATATTGTGGAGTTAATGACACACCATCTCGCCATCGGTCTTGTAACAGCCAAGAATGCGCAGTAATTAACTCAAAATTGGTAGGGTCAGGATCAGGATTGTTAGTTGTAGTCTTCTCTTTACATGATCCAAAGCTCAAGCATAGGGCTAAAAGTACTAGAGGTAATGTATTAATTTTCATAGTATTGGGATTTGTTGTTGCAATATAGCAAAACGATTCTTCCTTGATCAGAGCATTTTAGTCTGTGTTTCAAACTCTGTTGGACGAGTTGATATCCATCTTGAGATTAATAGTCTTCTGAATGCTTGCCTATTTCTTTGTTGGTTCCAGTGAATACGGTTTTCATATAAAAGATCTGATTGTCTTCTTTGTTCTGTATGAACAAGCTACTGTATTGAGAACCTTTCATAGGTGCCCATTCTTCAGGAAAATAACTTTGAAAAATATTCCGAGTTACTTCAACATTAGCATCCATATTGATAAATTTTGCTGGGATATCCTCAAAAGATGTAATCATTTCTCCTTCAATTAGAATTATGGAGAATATGCGCTTTTCTTCCACTACTGGAATAATCACATCATCTTTCGTTAGAGGAAATCTATAAATCCCTGGTGCAGGCTCATCTGCTGTACCTACATTCACAGTTGTATAAATGAGTTCGGCATTGTTAATACCCTCTGTTGAAGTAAATGTATGAGTGTACTCTGTTGGGTCTTCTGTACAGTAAGCAAATAGTGTAGCAAGAAAGAGGTATGGCAATAATTTGGACATATGATGAAATAAGTTGTGGAAGATAGCCTAATTCTGATTTATGCAAAAAGCCACCCCTAAGAGTGGCTTTACAAAAAACATCGGGTAATTCCAGTAAAGTTTTGTTACTGAAAAACTCAACTATTAAGAACCTTCATCTGAATTTGATTCTTGTTCATTGGTGTTTAATTGTGCTTTCATTGCTTCAAGCTCTTTTTGTAGTGCTTCTATCTGGGCTTGTTGCTCTTGCATGGCTTTGACCATTGGAACTACAAATTCTGCATAACGCAAAGCGTAGTGGTCGTTATCGTTTTCGGGTTTGTCAATCCCACTGAAGTCGAAACCTACCTCCACTGCAGCTTGTTCAACTTCTTGAGCTAGGAAACCTGTTCTAATCATGCTTGAACTTGATGATGGGGTTCCAGAACTGTCAACAACACCTATGTGTTCATTTAAAGCGTCTATATCTAAGGTATAGGTGATTGGTCTCAATCTCATTATGAAATCTAAACCTGAAACATCTTCTTTAATGTTGCGTTTGAAACGAGCATCGCTCAAATTAGACCAAGCTTGATAACCACCAATGGAAGAAATGGAAGCATTACCTATACGCACATAATTACTAGCACTTACGCTAGACAAATAACCCAAAGCCATACTATTAGAAAGTACAGCAATCCCTGAGGCATTTGCAGATCTTCCAATGAATGTTGAATTGCTGTGAAATTTCCCATTAGATCCAGCAATAGTACCCAATGCTGTATTACTTGAGCCCGTTGTGATTTCCGCTAAGGCTGCATACCCTATTCCTACATTATAAGCTGCCGATGTTAGATCTTCCATGGCATATGTGCCTACTGCAGTATTGTAATTTCCATTGCTGGCATCCATGGCCTCACTACCAATAGCTACATTTTCTTCTCCGGTAGTATTGGCTCCTAAGGCAGAATAGCCCAGCATTACATTATTGTCTCCAGTTGTGTTATTTGCACCTGCGGTAAAACCCACTGCGGTATTCCTTAGACCAGTCGTATTATCTTCCATGGCTTCACGTCCAATAGCCGTATTTGCTGTACCTGTAGTATTGGAGTACAAAGCTTGGTAACCAATAGCAACTAATCCACCCGTTGTAGTGTTGGAATACAAGGCTTCTATTCCTATAGCCACATTCCAAAATCCTGTAGTATTAGCATAAGAGGCATTGAAACCAACTGCCACGTTTCTCGCTCCACTGGTATTAGATCTCAATGCTTCAAATCCCAATGCCGTATTTTGATAACCAGTTGTAGAATAATACATGCTATTCCTTCCCATAGATACATTCTCATAACCGGTGGTGTTATTAACCATGGCATTTACACCAAAAGCTGAATTATAGTCACCTGTAGAGTTGTCATATAGAGCAAATGAACCCACAGCTGTATTTGAGGCTCCATTGGTATTGCTATACATCGCTGCTCTACCTACGGCTACATTGTTAGAAGCAGAGTCATTGGAGAATAACGCTCTTCTTCCAACCGCTGTATTATTAGTTCCAGTGTGGTTTTCATGCAATGCGGTATGACCTACTGCGGTATTAGAGCCTCCGGTAGAGTTTTCATGCATAGATTCATAACCCAAAGCAGTATTGGATACTCCTGTAGTATTGTTTTCTAATGCACCTTTACCTACTGCAGTACCATGGGCTGCAGTGGTATTGGAACTCATAGCTTGATATCCAACAGCTGTATTACCTGAAGCAGTAGTGTTGGAACTCAATGCTGCAGAACCAACGGCAGTATTTTCAGATGCTGTGGTATTGGAGTACAACGCATTATCTCCCATGGCTGCATTGTCGTTCCCAGTACTGTTGAATGCGAGGGAAGAGTACCCTTGAGCCGTATTTCTAGATCCACTTGAGTTTATAAACATGGAATATACTCCCACTGCAGAATTTCGAGTACCAATGGTGTTTCCATACATGGCTTGAGTTCCGCTGGCCATATTGTCTGAACCCGTTGTGTTGCTGTACAAAGCCTGGTGCCCTGTAGCTGTATTCTGAGCTCCAGTGCTATTGTTGAGTAGAGATTGATTACCCAATCCTGTATTGTTTCCTCCTGTAGAATTACTGTTCAGTGATTCAAAACCAATAGCTGTATTGCTTATCCCGCTAGTATTGGATTGTAAGGCCTGATATCCCAATGCCACATTTTCAACCCCAGAGGTGTTTCCTTCCAAGGCCGCAATACCGACTCCTGTATTGTAATTATTAGAAGCACTGTTATTAATACCAGAACTATCGCCTAGAAATAAAGAAGTAGAATCGCTGATTCCATCTAAGAGATCGTTTATTCGCTTGCTAAAATTTAGGAACACCACCCCTCCTGATTGGCTTAGGTACAAGCTATCATTAGATAGACTGAGCATTTGTAATTCATTGCTGCTATCTCTATCATGCATAGCCACTGCTCCGCCGCTTGTAAGCCTTATTGAATCCATGCTATAAAACAGCTGTTGGAGTTCATTAGTACTATCACGGTCGTGTAGCGCGACTGCTCCTCCGCCATCGCTTAGATGAATGGAATCATTGCTGTAATACATTCCTTGAAATTCGTTGGTACTATCCGTATCACTCAAAATAACATATCCTGCATGACTGAGTTTTAAGGTATCTCCATCTAGGTGCATGTCTTGAATGAAACCATACCATTGCCCGTTGTGGTAATAATAAAACCCGCTGTCGGTTGTGCTGTAGAGCAACATACCATCGGGTGGATTAGAAATAGCTAAAGCTTCTGTGCTAGTCATTCGCGGGAGCAATACACCTTTATCACTGCTTTCTAACTCCAATAGAATATTGGAATGAATGCTGTCAGGGTTATCACCAATTTTCACTTGGGCCTGAGCAGAATTGCTTGCTCCAAATGCTAATAGAGCAATTGCAAAAATGTAAATGATTTGATTTTTCATAGCGAGTTGTTTTGCAGTATTTACTGCTTAATAAGTTTAAGATTATGTTGTCCTACAGAGAGCAAATACATTCCTGAAGGCAAATGGCTTAAATCCATTTTATAGTCCTTATTGGAATACATTATCTCCTTGTTTAATATGAGTTCGCCCAATGGGCTGAATAATTGAATTTCTATTAATCCTCCAGTGTATTTCACTGCACTCAGATCAATATTTATAAAGTCAGATGTGGGAATAGGGTAAGCTCTAATTCCTCCGTATAGGCTTGAGAATTCTATGGTTCGAATTGGAGTGTAACTATAATCACCGTTGTAGTCTACTTGTCTTACACGGTAATAGTTCATTCCAATGGAAGGTGTTGCATCAACAAAACTGTAGTGCTGTATGTCAAAGGTTGTTCCTGCCCCATTGAGCACGCCGATAGCTGTAAAATCTACTCCATTTAAACTGTGTTCAATCTCAAAATAATTGTTGTTAAGCTCCGAAGCTGTTACCCATTCTAATAAAGCCTGATTACCTTCTAAACGGTATACTTCAAAAGAGATGAGTTCAACTGGTACTGCAGTATTTGAAGTCCCTCCTATGGTAAATGGGCCAAAAACGGAGATAGCACCAGCAGACCCAGGGCTTCCACATCCGGTTCCGGTTACAACAGTCCCGTCATTGCTATTTCCTGTTACGCCACCATTACCCATGCTTTCCCATTCAGATCCATCCCATCTTGTTACAAGAAGTTCTGTAGGAGTATTTACACCGCTGGCATCATCGTAATACAATGTAACCTCAACAGCAGCGCTCCCATTTAGCCTATCTAAAAACCAGAACTCATTTTCTGAAATATCTACTAACAGAGGAGAACCTCCACAATTGCTGTCCCATTGTTGAGTAGAATATCCAAATGAGCTTGCGTCTTGTTCACGGTAAAAAGCCATGAACTGGTCGTTGCTTGCTGATGGCGCTGAAATTGCTAATGGTTGCAAGTTGTTTGCATTACCTATGGGGAAATCAAATGCTGTATTTCCAGATTTGCTTACCGCCCCATCTACATGACTATCATCGCTTTCTCCGGAATAGTCCGAGCCTTGCAAAAAATGCACATAGGCATTCAAGCTATCGTTTCTATTTGTAAGGATGTTTCCATCTTGGAAAAGCAAATGTTTTCCTACTCGCATTTCTTGTTCAAGTTGCACCCCGTAACTATTAATTACTATGCTATCAAATTGAAGAGAGGAATCTCCAGTCACCGTTTGCATATTAGAACCGGTGAAATACAACACCCCTTTATTGCTTTGACTGGAATCGCCAAGCTTGTTGTCTAGCTCTAGACTACCAAATATGCTCAGTTGTGCACCTTCATGAGTTTGCAGCAACCCTTCTTGATGGATTTTTATGGTATCCTGTCCATAGCTCCAAGTTGAGGCCAGGATTAGTAAAAGCATTCCTAAAAATCTGTTGGAATGGGTAATTTGAATTTTAAGTAATCTCATTTCTATACCTTGCTTTGTGCCGACGAAGATGTTGGCTGATTTACCTCTTAAAAAGCTAATTATGGTGAAGTGCGCTAGGAATTCAGTGAACGTCTTATTTAAAGAAGTGAATGAATTTAGGCCCTATTCCCAAGCATTATTATACGCCCTATACACCATGCCCGAAAGAGAGTTGTTATTGGCATCTAAAGTCACTCCTTGTGTATTCATGATAATAGTAATGTCTACCTTATTGATAGGGAACATGGCCACATGACCTCGAATGCCCTGGTTGATGCCATTTGAAATAGATCCTCCTTTAGCGTAGTACTTACCGTGATCTTCCATTCCAGAAGCCAGATCCATACCTAGGCGATGTTCTTTCATAATGTCTTTAAGCTCTTCAGACAGCAGTATCTCTGTATTATTAAAATATGCGTTCACTGCAGCCATTTCTAAAGGCGTCATGAAATAACCTCCTCCACCGCTTTTGTTTGACCAACTTCCATAATAAACCCCATTGGCATTATTCTGGTCGTCATTAACATTATAATAGAGTGTGGAGTTATTTCTGTCCTCTGGACTACAATTCACATATGACAGCCCTATTGGGCCAAACACATGCTCTTGCATATACCATAGATAAGCAATTTGAGTACTCGCACTGCTTTCTATGTTTATGTTAGGAGGTGCTCCTTGAAGATTTTCCCATAATGATGGAATCAAGACTCTAAACAAAGCGAAATTCACATTGAGATAAGTACGTTCTTTTGAATTGACCACACCGTCTGCAATACATGACTCTAGACCACTATAGCCCAATGTTGAATCAAATGCTGTATTGATAGAATTCAGTCCTGATTCGTGTTTGAGTAAATCTTTGAAACTTAAGTTATTTACACCTGGTCCACGTTGCCATGACTGAGGTAGCCAAGGTTCAATCTTACTTTCAATACTTAAGTTATTGGCATCAATCAGTTGCATTGCTGCAATTGCAGTATAGAACTTGGTAATGCTGGCAACATTAATTTCCTTGTTTAAGCTGAAGTCTATTTGGTTATCTGCAGAAGTTCTAGCATCTCCAAAAGCTCCCCAACGGGCCAAAAGGCCATCTTTACTAATGACATACCCCCAACCTATGGGCTCATCGTTATTGAAATTAACATAATCATTGATGTTCTGTTCGAATAAATCCATATTGAAAGTTGGCAAATCTTGATTCACCCCTAGTGGATTGAATACATCTTCTTGACAAGAGTATTGTGCAAAAATCATCACTGTGAGACTTAGGACTAGGGTAGCTTTAATTAACTTTTTCATGTTTTCTGTTTTTTGTGTTGAACATTAATTCGATGTTGAATGGCTTTGGAACTAGTGCGAATCACTACCAGATACTGCCCTGGAATTAAATCTTGGGTGTTGAGTTGATAGATAATCACTTTGCGATCAGTGCTTTCCAATAATCTCAATAACTCTCCATTTTTGGAACACAATTCCAAACGCAAAGGGTTTCTAAATTCATTAAATAGACTGATGGTTAGAGGATTTCCGCGAACTACCGTATCTGGTGATATTTTTAAAGAAGCCAATGCCATTTCACATCATTTTCAAGACAAATGTGATGTGAGAATCAACCCAAAACCAGACATTAATGGCTAAAGGGCTTAATTAAGAAGTGAACAGCTTTTGTTGAGGGGTGAACGCTAAAGAGTAGCTATTCTCTTCATGAGGTGCTCCCTAAAAGTTTTTCCAATAGGAATTTCTCTCTTGCCTATGGTTAAATAGTTGGTGAAGATTCCGCTGACCTTATCTACGTTAACTATATAAGATCTGTGCGTTCTTATGAAATTTGCTGAAGCCAGTTTGTCTTCCAATTGCTTTAAGGAAGAGCTCAGTATATGTTTCTTATCAGTGGTGTGTAAGAAAGCATAGTTGTCATAGGCCTCAAAGTATAGAATATCATCATATGAAAACTTGGCCAATCTGTCTTTGATTTTAATAAACACAGCATCTACAGAAGAGCTCTGTGAAGTTTCTTTCTCTTCTTCGGAATGCACCCTAGCTAATGCAATTTCTATGGCTGTCTGCAGGTTGCGCTCTTCCACCGGTTTAACCAAATAGCCCGCGGGCTTTATTTCTTTAATCTGATCTATGGTAGTTCGGTCATTAAAGGCCGTTAAAAAAATGATGGGCATGTCCCATTCCGCCTGTATAAGTTTGGCTAACTGTATACCGTTAATTTCCCCTTTAAGGTGCACATCTAGTAAACAAAGGTCCGGTTGATCTTTCTTAATTCGTTTTAAGGCTACGTCTGCACTTTCGGCTGGCGTTAATCCCTGGTATCCGAAATCCTCCATATAAGCCTGCAAATCTTCAGCTATGATAGGATCATCTTCTACCACCAATATTTTAATAGCGTTGGTCATTCTACTTGCTTAAATTCATTAATGTTTATTACTATTTGAGTACCATCTTCATAAGTAAAATCTAATTCTGCACTTAGTTTTTTAGCCAGTGAACGCACCAATTTCAATCCAAATGAATCACTAGTACTGATATCGAAATCATTTTGAATTCCAATGCCATTATCTGCAACGGTGAGCTTTATCCCCTGGTTTTGCTGTTTTAATGAGATTCGTAATTCTCCTTTGCTATCATTTGGAAAAGCATATTTGTATGCATTAGTAATCAGCTCGTTAAGAATAAGTCCTAACGAAATGGCTGTATCTATATCTATGAGTACATCTTCTATATCTAATATTGTAGCTATACGCCCTTCTTCAATTTGATAAGATTGTTGAAGAGATTTAATAAGGTTCTTAAGGTAGCTTGAGAAACTGATACCTTTTAAGCTATCCTCTTGATACAATCTTTGGTGTATCAATGCCATAGATTGAATCCGAAGTTTGCATTCTTTTAACACATTTTTTGTTCCCTGGTCTTCTACCCTTCTGCTCTGAAGATTCAATAGACTGGATACGAATTGCAAATTGTTTTGTACCCTGTGATAAATCTCGCGCAGTAAAACCTCCTTTTCATCCAGAGAATGTTTTATAACGCTATTCTTTTCTCGCAAAACATCATTCATTTTCTTTTTATTTCGTCCTCGAGAGTAAAACATTATAGCAATCAGAAGAATCAGTAATACAGCTCCGTACAGAAAATAACTTTGGATTTGCCTCTTCCTAGAGCGCAATTCGCTTTGTTTGTTTTCAGCAGTTAGTTCAGCTATCTTTCGTTTGTCAATTTCCCCTTCGTGCTTAGCCTTAAGTTCTGCAATTTTTACATTGTTTTCTTCTAAAGTTACGCTGTCTTTTAGGGCCTCATATTCTAATCTATAAGCATAAGCCTTTTTGTGCTGACCTTGTTGGGCTTCTATTTCAGCTAGAATTTTAAGTGTCTTATATTCTTGAACAGGTGAGCTTAATTCCTTAAACATCTCTAAACCTTCCAAGGCAACTGCCTTAGCAAGAGCCAGCTGTTCATTCTCTTTATAACAAATAGCTAAGCGAATATTACAACCTGAAACCCGAACTTTATTGCCTAATTCAACAAATAGAGCTTTGGCTTCATTGTAATAAACAATGGCCTGTTCTAAGTCATCTTTTAATTGACTTGTAAACGCCATGTTGTAAATACATATGCCCATGACTGTATTGTTTCCTTCACGTTTGTTGTAATCATAACACTGTTGCAAAGCACTAAGGGAGGCATCCATTTTCCCTTGTTCTCTATACATTGAACTTACATCCAATAAGACTGAATAGTATTTAGTAGAATCACCTGAAATCTTAAAGCGATCTAGAGCGTCGAGTAAATATTTCTCAGCAGTCTCAAAATCACCTTGTATGGCAAAAACAATTCCTAAATTCTGATATCCAACTCCCACATCTACATCTGAACCATGCTCCTTTTTTACCTCTAGAGATTTGAGAAAGAATTCAGCTGATTGCACATAATCTGCCTTATATCTATTCATTAGGCCCAGATTGTTATAAACCTTGCCAACACCAATGTAGTTCTTAGTCTCCTGATAATAAGTCAAAGCTTCTGTATAGACATTATGGGCACTGTCATAGACGCCTTTGAACATATAAGCGTTTCCCATTCTCATTAAACAGGCTGTATAACCCTTTCCATCATCTATTTTTTTGGCTAGATTTCTACCCTTAGTAGCATAGTAAACTGCACTATCATAATCTTTTTTTGAGGTAGCCGCACTGAGCTTAATATATGCCCGAACGGTAGTTGTATCTTCTTTGCCTTCAGAGACTATCTGGTAGAGGCTATCCTGAGCTGAAACACTCCAACTCAGCAGCGCAGCAAAGGCAAAAATGTATGCTCTAATAAGACATCGCATAAACAAACTTAAGTAATCCTGAGCACTATTTTTTGCATAAAATAATAGCAAAATTGCCTCAAAATCATTCACCATGATTTATCTGCTGTTCACGTAAATCTGAACTACTTTAACCATATATCATTAGACAAATTTTTTTTACCAAATCACATTTGATCCAGTTAAAAAGTAAAAAAATGAATGTAAAAAACGGAATTCTCTCGACCATGCTTCTCTTAAGCATTACTATTTCACTCCAGGCTCAAGACCTTGGAGATCTAGACCAAAACTTTGGCTCTGATGGATTTGTTTACACCAATTATGAAACCGACAGCGCGGAGTACCTAAGTGACGTTTTGGTACTCAAAAGTTCAAAGATTTTACTGGGCGGACACATACTTCAAAAAGGCGGTGATGATTTGCTGGTTAGTCGATTAAACAAGAATGGTGCTATTGACTTAAACTTCGGAGTTAAAGGATATTGGACCTATGACATTAACGACAAATCTGGCGACCGAATTACTGCTATGCTGGAGCTAGCTGATAAGAAAATTATTGTGGTAGGCAGCACTGCTAAGAATGGCAAAACCTTTGGATTCATTATGCGACTTAACGCCAATGGTAGCTTAGATATGAGCTATGGAGAAGGCTCTAAAGGGTACACCCTATTCAATGCTGGTTCACATAAATCATGCAGACCAGCCGATGTAGAAATATACCAAAACAGCATTTACATAGCAGCAACCGTTTGGACGGATGACAATAACTATGATATGGGCATATTTAAATTCAGTGCATCAGGAGCATTGGTGAATTCATTCGCCAGCAGCGGAAGCAATGTTGTTCATCTCAAAGGCTCTGAAGAAGTTTCTAGCTTAGACATTGGATCAGATGGATCTTTCATTATTGGAGGTACGTCTACCAAGAGTGGAGACCAATATGGAGCTATCCTTAAATTGAATCAGTTTGGACTCAAAACTAGCGCATTTGATGGCGCTGGTTACTTGGTTTACAATCATGGAGGTGATGTAAACACCATCATGGATGTGGCTTATGATAGTAAAGGACGTATAGTAGCCATTGGTTCTGAAGGTACCAACCCAGACATCAATGGTATCATTTTTCGTTTTGACAAGAACGGGTTGCCAGATGATGAATTTGGAACCAACGGCAAAATCCAATCAGACATAGGCTCAGCCAATGGAGTCTATCTAAACTCTCTTAACGTTGATGAAAATGATCATATCCTATGTTCAGGATACTTATTTGGACAAAGTTATAGAGATATTTATGTGCTGAAATTAACAGATCAAGGAAAAGCACATCCGGATTTTGGAACTAAAGGTGATGTAAACTATCCCTTAGATCTGACTCCAAACTATCTGCATTTCAAAGCAACATCTATGCAATCAAACGGAAGCATAATATTAGCTGGCACTACCACTATTTCAGGTTATGATGCATTTAACATAACGGTTGGAAGAATTCATCACTGGCAAGATGCAGCAACGGCTAACACTTTATCTCTTAACATTAATACTTTCCAAGTTTGGCCGAACCCAGCAAAAGATATTGTTCATATTCAAACCAACGGCAAGGTATTAAAGAGCATTCAATTGGTTGACTTGCAAGGTCGAATCATTCAAAACTGGAATGCTGATTCAGGTGAACAAAGCTTCCCTCTTTCAGCTGAAATTCAGGGAGGTTCATATTTGATAAGATTCATTTTAGATAATGCCCTTTATACTCAAAGGATAGTCATACAATAAAGAATTTTCAACGCTAAGGATAGAAGATACAATTAGAGCTCGACTAAGTCGGGCTTTTTTTGTGATTGAAATCTAAGCTTCCACTGTTTCTGTTTCCGTCAAGCCTTCTAAGATTGTGTCGGATTTGATGTAGAGCAATTCCACTGCATCCATGAGATGGTTGGTGATTTGGGCTATAAGGTGATGATCATTAGTCAGCGAAATAGCCATGTCACTTGAAATCAACTGTTCTCTGACTAAATGATCCAAAGTAGCATTAAGTAACTTTTCATCCATTAACACCTTATTCTTAAGTCGGGTAAAATTTTCCAAATACTGTTCTGTTCCATCGGCTATTTGGTTAACGTATATAGCTCGCAAAACTTTGGTCATCCGCTTTCTTAATTTGTTATACTCTTTCTTAACATGTTTATTATCGGAAAGCATATGTTCGTCTATGTTCTTTTGTATGGCCTTGGCTGCCTTAATTGCAGTCATTACATGCCTGTTGGCCAAACGAATTTGATAAAGCTCGTTGGCTTTATTTTTAGAAAGAGTAAACAATGCGGTAATCTTAGCGATGTATTCAAGTATTAAACTATAAATAGTTTTAACCTTAGAATAATACATTTCATTGATATCAACATCTATAAGCTCTTTTGACTTCTTTATTAATTCCTTGGGTTTAATAGGTTCGTGCAAAGACGTTCGATGGATATTAAAGGCATGAGTCATTATTTCATACACAGGCCCCTCAAAAACGCGTTTAGATTCATTAATGATTGCCTGAATTGCCGTAGGAGAATAGCTCAATGCACTTTCATTTAAGTAAACCGGTTTATCTACCTGAACTCCTTTGGGTTGAGTTTCAGGAACCATTCTTACCACTATCTTTTGTATTAGCGGGACAAACCACATTAGGGTGAAGGTATTTATGATATTAAAAGATGTGTGAAAAACTGATAGTGCAACGGGTATAGCAACTGCTGATTGAAAAGGTGAATCGCTTCCATTATTGGTAACTATCATTTCTACCATATTCAAGAATGGATAGAACAAAATGAGCATCCATAAGACCCCTAAAGTATTAAAAATCAAATGAGCTCGCGCTGCCCTTTTACCATTAAAGCTCCCAATTAAGCTGGCCAAATTTGCAGTGATAGTGGTTCCAATATTCTCTCCCAACACCATGGCAGCGGCCATTTCAAATGGGATCCATCCCTCGTAACACATCACCAAGGTGAGAGCCATTGTGGCTGAAGAAGATTGAATTACCACGGTTAGTATGGTACCTATTGCTAAGAACAAGATCACAGACAGATACCCCATATCTGTATACGACTTAAGCCATTCTAGTATCTCTGGATTTTGCTTTATATCTGGAACCGCTTCTTTTAAGAATTGAAGCCCGATAAATAAAACAGCAAAACCTATAGTGAACAACCCCCAATTTTTTCTCTTTGGTTTATTGGAGAATGAAAGAACAAAACCAAGGGCAATCAGTGGTAGTGCTAAAGCACTCATACTCACTTTGAAACCTAGAATAGTTATTATCCAGGCCGTAACTGTTGTACCAATGTTGGCACCCATAATTACACCAATAGATTCTGTTAGGGTAAGAAGGGAAGCATTCACAAAACTCACAACCATTAAGGTAGTAGCCGATGAAGATTGAATAACTGTGGTTACCAAGAAACCTGTAAATATGGCAAACACCCTATTCTTGGTCATAGATGCTAGAATTTTCCTCATGCCATCTCCCGCAACGGCCATAAGAGCATCGCTCATGGTTTGCATTCCATAAAGAAATAGGCCTAACGAACCGAGAAGGGTGAGTATTTCAAAAACTCCAAATTCCATTTAAATCAGCTCGTAAAACTACAGAATTCTGAGTCAACACCTTTTATGATAAAATACTGGATTATCAATGATGCTTAGCATATGTCATTTGAATTATTCCATATATTTGAGAGATGCGCTTCTCTTGCCTTATTGCTAGCACTGTAATCTTAATGAGTTTCGGACAGACTTTATACGGTCAAACCAATATTCGTGTCACCAATTCAGAAGCAGCAAAAATTCTAGAAGGGAATTACAACCCTTTGAACTACTCGGCTCAAACCGTCATTGCAGATCACTCCCGTATCATTTGTGAAATTAAGGACAGAATATCTTCCGATAGTCTCAAGTCTAATTTGCTCAAGCTGGAGTCATTTGAAACTCGTCACACCTATTCAGACACTCTTTCGTCAACAACAGGTATTGGCGCGGCTAGAAGATGGGTTTACAAACAATTTGAAGCTTATAGTCAAGCCAATGGTGGCCGACTTTTGCCAACATATCTCGAATTTGATTATTTAAACGGGAGTTGTGGAGATGGTTATGGTTTTAAGAATGTACTTGCTGTTTTACCCGGAACAGATAGCTCTGAAAAAGACATCATAATTATAGAGGCGCATATGGACAGTCGATGCGAAATCCCATGTAGCATTAGCTGTTTTGCACCTGGGGCAGATGACAATGGCAGTGGAAGTGTTCTAGTAATGGAACTGGCAAGAGTCATGGCAAAATATAGCTTTGAGCACACCATAGTATTTATGCTCACTATAGGTGAAGAGGAAGGTCTATTCGGGGCGGAGGCAATGTCTAAATACTGTGTAGACAAGCAGATTGAAATTAAAGCGGTTCAAAACAACGATATAGTTGGTGGAATAACATGCGGTAAAACAGCTTCTCCTCCAGGATGCCCTAATGAAGGGCATATAGACAGCACCCAACTTAAGATTTATTCATATCAAGGACTAAGTGCACCAAATAGAAGCTTCGCCCGAACGGTTAAAATGTATTACGATGAAAAGCTCAAACCTATAGCAGATGTTCCTATGGATATTACTGTGATGTCTTTGGAAGACCGAACAGGAAGAGGTGGAGATCATATTCCATTTAGGCTAGACGGATTTAGAAGCATTCGTTTTACATCTGCCAATGAACATGGAGATGCCAATGTAGGGCCTTCTTATGTAGACAGACAACATACTAGCGGGGATGTAGTTGGCATAGACACTAACAATGATAATTCGCTTGATGAGTATTACGTAGACTTTAATTATCTACGAAGAAATGCAGTGATTAATGGAATGAGCGCTGCCTTACTTGCCCTTGGTCCTGAAACGCCAACAGCTAGTGTTACTGCAGAAGCCAGTGGATTGGAAGTGAATATAATCAGCCCGTCCTCTTTTTATAAGGGATATAGAATTGCAGTGAGAAATTCAGCTGCGAATCAGAATTTTGATGCCGTCTACTATACAGAATCTTCATCGTACACTATTCCTGGTTTAGAGTCTGGTAAACGCTATTTAATTAGTGTTGCCGCTATGGACGATAAAGGCATCATGAGTCCTTTTTCAGGAGAAGTATTTATTGAAGCCAATGTCTCAACACTACAAGCTGATGAAGATCCTTTAGACCTGGTTGCTGCTTGTAGTTTTGGCAATATCAACGCAACCGAACTAGATAAAAAAATCAGGATGCATTGCAAACCCAATCCTGTAGGTAATCAATCCGTTTTTGTAATTAATAGTCCAATCAACTATATGGGTAAATCAGCATTGATTCAAATTATGGATACGCGTGGAAGCACGGTAGACATTATAGATTTGAACAGCATGAAAAATAAGATGGAAGTGAAGTACAATACCAAGCTCCCTTCTGGTGTTTATTTCTATAGTCTTTTAATAGATGGTATGCCGGTTGCTAATCAAAGAATGCTCATTTATTAACTTTGCTGCTATCTTAACCAGCATCAATTACTCCAATTACTAGCTATGATTATGATGATATACCTTAATAAATCGTCTTAGAATTTCGTTGGCTTCAGGGGTTTCAACGTCTTGAACTGATGCAATTAGTTCATCTGACTTATCAGGATTAAAATATCCAAAATTAGCATATGTCCTTATCCTAACCATTATCTCGTTTGCATCTGCCTCAGGGTGAAATTGCGTGGCATAAATATTATTTTTTATCCTGAACATTTGGACTGGACAGTCTTTAGACGACAACAGAAGTGTGGCTTCTTGAGGAACATAATCACAAGCTTCTTTATGGCCAACAAAAGCTAGAAAATCATTTTTCAAATCACTTAGAAGCGGATCATGATACCCATCCGCAGTTTTGAATACGGATACACTACCCACTGGTTCTGAATACCTGTTGGATATAGGTACTCCGCAATAATTGCCTAGAAGTCCATTACCCGAACAAGCTCCAAGAAAAGGAAAATCTTGCTCAATAACTTGATCGAACAATTGGTCATAGAATGATTCAATTCTTTTTTGAGTTGCACTCTTTTTATGGCTAGGGCAGCTCACATCGAAAGGGCTTCCTCCAGCTATTATTGCACTGTAGCTATTCAGGTCAACCGCGAACTCTTTTTCTTGTTCAAGCCTGAATCGCTCGGTTTCATCCCTTGTTAATTCTCCAATCCTTAAAAATGCTTCAAACTCGCTATCAGCAGCTTGTTCCTCTGGTCTCATTTGTAATATGAGTACTTTCTTCATTCTGATTTCAAATATGAACTATTCTGCACATTCAATTTAACATCCAAGGGTATAAATACATTGATTTGGGAAATCGAGTCATGTTTCACGTTCCTCCTCGTTAGTTAAGAAAAGAAAACAATTATGACAGAAAGTACAAGTATTGAAACCTTCAAAGTAAAAGCTACAGGTACCGGGGTTCCTACAAGAGTAAAAGTATTAGATACCCAATGGGCAATTCAAGTTGACGAATCCGAAGAAGACGGTGGCTCCAATTCCGGACCTAACCCAATGCATTATTTTTCAGCCGGATTAGCGGCTTGCTTAAATGAACAAGCTCAAGTGGTTGCTGAAGAAATGAAAATTGAATTAGGTGAATTAGTAATGGAACAAGAGATAGACCTAGATTTAGCAGGATTTATGGGAATGGAAAACCATTCTAACGGCAGTTACAAACAAGTGCGTTTATCTGTTAAGGTATCAGGTTCTATTTCTGAATCAGATGTTCAAAACATTGGTAAAAAGGTAGAGGCTCGGTGTCCTATTATGGCCTTATTAAAATCAAGTGGTTGTGAGATAGTAAGCCATTGGGAAAAAGCGTGAATTAACAGCTCACTACAAAACTCAATAATCCTGTAATTTCCCAAACACCTTGCCTATGGAACTGTTTATCTTTTCTATAGCTCCAGTAAGGGCTTGTTCAACAGTATCAGCTTGATTGGTAACCACAATTGGTTGTCTGCTTTTGAGTCGTGCCTCGAGAACACAAGTCATATCATTGACTCCATCCTTAGGTCCATTTTCATCTTTTAAATGAACTTCTACCCTAGTGATGTGTGCTTCATATCTTTTTAGATCCTCTTTGATCATAGAAGAGAAATAGTCTCTATGTCTTTCATCTCCATTGATGGTTTTGTCTGTGTTTATTTGAATAATCATATCTACTTTTTTTAATATTTAAAAAGAATAGCCAATAGCTATTATAGGTACTATACCGCCTTCTCTGTCTCCGTCTTCTATAAATGCATAACCCAGTCCAGCTCTGGCAAATAAACCAGAATTAGCGGTATATCTATACGTTCCGTATACAATTGGGAATATTTCATTGATATATACTGCACCAATTTCTCCTCTGTGCATTTCTGCTCCTGCATAGAGACTAGTGCCTACACTGTAACCTAGATTGTCATCTCCGTAATAAAATCCGCCTGCAGAGGCAATCATTCCGAATTTCTCTCCAAAAGGAATGATGCGTTCATAAACTGCTATAGGAGCCAATCCATAAACAGTTAGACTCACCGTATTTAATTTTGCTTTGTACACTGCATCTTGAGCCATAACACCAGATGTTAATAGACAGACTAGAAGACAGCTAGAAAGTAAGTTGCGCCACATATCTATATTCTCGAAAAGTACAAAGTTCTTTTGATTCAATAACTGAGATGCATCAGAACAAGTTGTGACTTAGGCCAAGTGGGCTTTTTTGATTAAATCCCTAAAAAAATGAACCTTTCTACTTCAAATGGATAGTAGTAGTATGAAGAAACTTGTATTTCTGATTCTTTCTTTTCACATATGTGTGCTTGGTTTGAGTCAAAATAAGAAAGAAACAGTCTATTCTCTTGTTAAACAAAAGAGAACTGTAGAATGGTATAAAAAACAATCTGAGTTATGGAATATTCATACTCAACAAAACCCTAATGATGAAGCTGGTTGGTTAAATCTATATACAGCAAATAGAATGTTAAAAATCTACCGAGCTGGAGTGAGTCCACAGGGATTGGACAGTTTAGTGCAAGTCATTGCTGACAAAATTCCAGGCACTTTTGAATATCACTACATAGCCTACTGGAATGCCGGATTGCGAGATTTGGTTAAAAATCAAGAGCATTTAAGAATGGCGCAGCAATTAGGTCCAGATCGAATAGAACTCCATGATGATTTAATGACTTACTACATGGTAATCAGGGATAGGGCAAACATCACAAACACAGCAAATAAATGGTTTGAGTCCAATGATATTTCAGCAGGGATTTATACTTGGTGTTACAATATGTTGGCAAGCGTTGAAGACAATGCTATTCTAATTACAGTGGGAGATAATGATACTTATCCTTGTTGGATACTTCAAGAAGCTAAAGGAATCAAACCGAATGTAGATGTAATTAATGCAAGCCTGATTATGTATCAGGATTATCAGAGCTTGTATTTAAAAGAGTTAGGGATTCCTCCTTTTTCACCTGATACCTCCAAAGTTAAAACTTGGCACCAAATGCAAGAAGCCATGATTAAACATATAAGGGATAATACGGACAGGCCATTTTATATTACCATTGGAGCACAAAACCATTTGTATTCATCTTTTGAGGAAGACATGTACATAGTTGGCTTAGTTTATAAATACTCCACTGAAAAATTCGACAATATCGCAGTGATTAAAAGAAATTACGAAAAATACTATTTACTCGACTATCTCAAAATAAATCTTAGTAATGACATTAGCCAAGGGGTGATAGATGGAAGCAATTCAAATTACCTATTGTCCTTTATTACATTATACCACCATTATATAGAAAGTGAAGATGGCAGGGCGAATCAAATAAAATCTATCATACTCAATATAGCGAAATCTACCGATCAACTAGACGAGATAGCCCCTTTGCTATAGTGGTCGCAGAAGAGAATGGAAAAGCTGATAAACTTAACGGACGAAGCCTTAATGGAATTATTACAAACTGGTTCTTCTAATGCTTTTGAAGAAATCTATAACAGATACAGCAAGCCTCTTCTTTCTCTCATGTACAGTCTGCTTAATAACAAAGAGGCATTGGCACAAGACCTTCTACATGATGTTTTTCTAAAACTAATTGAAAAACCTGAACAATTTGATACCAAACGCAGATTCAAGCCTTGGTTTTACACCGTGGCAACGAATGAGTGTAGAAAAGCATTTAGACAAAAAATCACTTCGAGTAGAGAACAAATAGTAAATGAAAATCTTGGTTCATCACCTCCTTCAGACATTCTTCAAAGGCAAGACAAAGCCAAAATTCTAGGTCTTGCACTTAATAAACTGAGCTATGAACACAAAGAAGTCTTTGTCTTAAAGCATATGAATGAAATGAGTATAAGTGAAATTGCACATTTAATATCTTGCGCAGAGGGCACCGTTAAATCAAGACTTTATTCCAGTAGGAACAAACTGGCGCAAATCTTAAAATCATATCAATATAAATTATGAAAGTCACGATAGAAATCATTCATGAATGGTCTGAAAAATGGCCTTTTGGTCAATTGGATACAGATCAGCAAATGGAGGTCATAAAACAGCTAAGTATTGAAGAATACAATTCACTTTATGAAATAAATAGGTCTTATAATCAATACTTTAGCGAACAAAATGATACATTGTCACCAGATAGGTCTACAATTAGGAATCTAATTAAAGTTTATAATAATAAAGAAAATACCAAAGTCATCCCATTATGGAACAGGCCATTCAGATTGTACAAAACCATTGTTGCTTGCTTGCTTGTTTTTGTCTTGAGCTATCTTCTGTTTAATGCCAAAGAATCTACTTCGGTAATAGCTGAACATTCAGAAAAATTGAAAGTTGTTTATGATACTGTTATAGTAGAAAAAAGTATTGTAGAGACTGAGGTTGAAACTTTATTTGTTTCTAAAGAATCACCAAAACCGTTGAAACCAATTCCAATGAATTATGAGGCAGTTAATAATGAATACATAATAGATGTTGCCCCAGTACCTAGCTCATATGGAATTGCAAGGTCATTTGGGAACAGTGCTGTGAATACTCCTAGCCTGGAGCAATTCAAAGTACAGATGTAGAACAAGATTGTTAGCCAACACAGGCTAAACTTCTTTCCAAGTCTTTAAAGATTTCCTACTGAGGAATAACTTGGTAAAGCTTGTTGGTTTTGTAATTCACGAACCAAATTCTGTTGGATTTAGATACTTTAATTCCTGTTATACCATCTTCGCCAGTTTCTAATACAGCTAACTCTTCTTTTGTATCAAGATCGTAAACATGAATATTTCCAGTAAAATAGTCTGTTACAAAAAGGCGATTATCATTGATATCGATACCGCAAGGTCTTACCAATTGATCTGCGAATGTGGTGATGGTTGTTCCTTCATAAGCGTAATAAGAATTTAATCCTTCATTGGTAGGCGTAAGTCTCTCTTTTCTTTCAGATGTAGACATGTCTAGCTCTAAAACCTTTCCATTCTTAGTATCGCACATATAAAGCTTCTTGGACTTTTTGTCTTTAATAATGTGACTTGGAATATCTCTCACTCTACTGAATGGCACATCTCTGTATCTATACACATTGCCATCTGCATGAAACTCCGCGCCAGGCCCGTGATCTGCTGCAAAATCATATAGGCAAAGATTGCCGTTATAACCGTCTAGCACCCAAAATATATTGTCGTTGTCATGCGCAATTCCCATGGCATATGGACTCTGATGCAACATATCTAAATGGCTACCTAATGGTCTACTTGGATCCCAGTTGGATTGATGAATATTCGCAAAAATGTTTAAATCGCCAGACCACAAGGCAGGGCCCATAAACAAAGAGTTAGTGTCTTGCACGGTATTCTTTATTTCAGGGCTGGTGGCAAATGTGTTAATGTTGGAAAAGGCCAAGGCTGTTCCGTTAACTACAAAATGTCCGCTATGCGAATCCTTTCTTTTTATAATAGTTTGGCTATTTGCGCCAGGATTTTGAATAATTACAAAATCACTGCCGTTGGTGCCTTTATTCATCACCCAGAGTTCATTCAAGTCTGGTTTAAAATCCAAATCCTGCGGTTGGAAGATTCCATCCAATACTCCTAGTTCTACTTTTACAAGTGGATCATTATGTTCAGATCCCAAATAGAATTCTGGTAAATCTGAGGTTCCTAGATTGTCTCCTTGAACTGGTTCATCTTTCTTGCAAGATGCAAGAACAAGTAGGCTAATCAGCAGAGTGCCTTGTAGTAAATTTTTCATATTTGACGCTTATAGTTTTTAAGAAGTCCAACGAATTGAACTTTAATTACAGGGGCACCTTTGGTGCAAGGAACAATAATAAATGGCAAAAAGTTCTATTAAAGCATGTCATGAATTGCACATATTATGAATTACCAACCGGGCATTTGACCTTTATAAATCCAATGTTTGGACTTTCTTTTTCTATTGAACCAAATCATAGAAACCCCTGCAGCTAAAAAGGGAGCACTCACCATATAGCTGTCATCAACTTGTTTCCAACCATTTCTAAAGTTATTCTGCAAGCCATAGAAAACTAGATTCATTCCCATACTCACAGCTGCCGACCCCAATTGAACCATTGCTCTATTTCTAATCCCGATTCTTTCTACATTAGTTAATGGAACGACTTTGTGCTTCACCTTAATCAATGCTTCGGATAATACCAGCATGTTTCCATTTACCCTCTCTCCCTTAAAGGTTTTAACCACAACAAATGCTCCTTCTTGAATAACTACCTCTTTGCTTTTTGTTCTGTGTTTAATAATGAGGTATTTGTCTGATTGTGCAAAGACAGACAGGCTAAATAATATAGGTACTACTAATTTTAAAAGCATAGTCCTAAAACGGAGACCTCAATTATTAGTTACAGATGTATGAACTAAGAATGATTACTTAGATGATTAGTTATGGCATTCATTATTTTCTCATAATTCGTTTGAAGAAGCCAGTGACCGGCATCAAGTTCTATAAACTCATACTGTCCTGTCATATACTTATGGCTCCAGGAGACCGCAGTCCTGCCAATAGCTATATCCCTATTGCCCCAAATAAACAGCGTAGGTGTTGCTATATTTCCCATCACTTTTTGAGTTTTGGCACTTTTGTAAAGCTTATTGCTCGCCCTATAATAATTCAACATGGCGGTTAGGGCGTATTTCTCTTTGCAAATGCCAATATAGGTGGCTATCTCTTTCTCGCTTTGACGGCTCCAAAGTTTTCGAAGTATCTTGAAATCATAAGATCTGAGTTTCCATTCCGGTAAATATGGTATCTGAAATAGATTCACATATCTGCTCTTTACTTTCTGCTCTTTATCGGTCAATATAGATTCAAAAAATGCCTGTAAATGAGGGAGTGAAAGAGCAGTCCAGCTCAAGATGCGAGATGAATAATCATGTACTAACTTCCACCCAATACCCGCTCCCCAATCATGTCCAATCAAATGAAAATCTTTTTTATTTATGGAATCAACAATTTCAAGAATATCTTTTGTGAGGTGGTTGAGGTGATAGTAACTTTTCCCTTTTGGTCTAGCGCCGGCGCTATAACCTCTAAGATTTGGTGCAATGCAGTAATAACCCAATAAGCTTAAATCCTGCATCAATCTTGTATAGACTATAGCACTCTCTGGAAATCCGT
The DNA here is from genome assembly GCA_049115575.1 of Bacteroidia bacterium. Lineage (GTDB taxonomy): Bacteria > Bacteroidota > Bacteroidia > NS11-12g > UBA9320 > JAHEKB01. Next base: position 777,179 of record JAGDZU010000001.1, read on the forward strand.
GAAGTAATACCACTAATGGATTTTCAGGATTGCCACATTCAAGACAATCAAAAACATACGAATTAGCTTCGATTTTTACCTCAATTATGTCTTGATCCATCTTGAAAAGTACTGATTTTTTTATCAGAAGATAAACTGTGAGTTTCTTAGCTATTATTTAGACCTATATATTGATGTTTTTTTAGATGTTTGACGCATTAATAGAATTAGGCAAAAAGATAGCACCACAACACTATGATCATAGGAATAACAGGAACACTCGCAGCTGGCAAAGGCGCAATAGTTGAATATCTTGAATCAAAAGGATTCAAACATTTTTCTGTTCGAGCATATCTAACAAAATTGGTTAAAGAAAGAAATCTTCCAGTAAACCGAGATTCCATGGTGTCTATTGCCAATGAGCTTAGGGAACAAAACTCACCTAGCTTTATAGCGGAGGAGCTTTATAGAGAAGCTAAAGCAGCCGGTGGCGATGTAATTATTGAAAGTATACGCACAGAAGGTGAAGTGGATGCATTAAAAGCAAAAGGAAGCTTCTATTTATTTGCCATAGATGCCGACTCTAAACTTCGCTATAGCAGAGCTATAGGGCGAGCAAGCGAAACCGATTCTGTTTCATTTGAGACTTTTGTTCAGAATGAAGAAAGAGAATGGGCTAATACAGACCCTACTAAAGGAAACTTGCGTAGATGTATTGAACTTTCTGACTATAAATTCACCAATGACGGTTCATTAGAAGAACTATTCACTCAAGTTGATACCGCTTTGGAAGATATAGCTGCTAAAGCTAAGAATGTGAGTAGACAAGATTATATCTCTTGGGATGAGTACTTTATGGGTGTTTCTTTATTGTCTGGAAGAAGAAGTAAAGACCCATCAACCCAAGTAGGGGCTTGCATCATAGATGAAGAGAACAAAATCATTGCAACAGGTTATAATGGAGCTCCCAGAGGAATTGATGATGAAGAATTTCCGTGGTCTAGAGAAGGTGACTTTCTAGACACCAAATATGCCTATGTCTGTCATGCTGAGCTAAATGCAATTCTTAATGCTACTAAAGAAAGTCTAAAGAATTGCACCATTTATGTGGCTTTATTTCCCTGTAATGAGTGTGCTAAAACTATAATTCAGTCGGGTATTAAAAAGGTTGTCTATTTGTCGGACAAATACATGGATGTACCCGCTTTTATAGCTTCTCGTAAAATCTTAGGTATGGCTAAAGTTGAATTGGTTCAAATGAAGCCCAGAACTGATTTTCTAAAACTCGATTTTCAATCAGTTTAGGAAATCTAGAGAATCAAATAATACCTCTTTTAAGTATTCAATCAATCAGCTAAAGTATTGTCTCCATTATAGAGGCATTCTAATATTGGGAATAATCCTGTCTATTGAAGCTGGCCTCTTTCTAAAATTGATCTTCATTTTTCCCTTTGAAATTCAGCAAAACAAAAACACCTCTATGCTCCTGATATTCTGTCACATACGGGACTATAATGACAGCTAGGTCATTTGAATAATTCTCAAAATAGAGTTCAGCATGATGCTCATGGCATAGCAATTGAATAATAAAGGTATTAACCATTAGTAAGCTGAGCGATCAGCTCTTTCTTGACGAACCCATTTCTTGGGAAGGCACAAAAAACTACTACTATGCAAAAGTTGCTAACTATCTTTTTGTGTGTCGTCATTAGCTCATCTGTTTATAGCCAATGTTCCGACTTCGGTATTTCTGCTGACAAAACATCTATTTGTGCACCTGATCTCGTTAATTTTAATGTGGTCAACTCCATTGACAGCTGTTCCTATGAATGGAATTTAGGTAACGGTTGGGCAAATGGATCTAAGTCTGCTGTCGCTTTTTACAGCAATCCAGGCACTATAGACATTAGTTTGCGAATCACTTTGCCAGATGGTAGTGTTTGTACTGTTAATGAAAGTGAGATGATTACAGTTCGAGCCAAACCTATTGCACAAATTGATGCCTTAACATTTAAATTATGTAACGGACCTGGAGAATTAGAATTCACTGACAATACAATAAACAGTGTGAGCAGAAACTGGATTATTGATGGTACGAATTACAATAATGCAAACTCCACTATTAAGCACAAATTCACAAGCATAGGCTCCAAGAGCATTTCATTAATAGTAACCGATTCCTTTGGTTGCCAAGGGGTAGCTCAATACATAGACACCATACAAGTATATAAAGAAGAAAAAATAGATTTTGAAGCTGATATTAATAGAGGGTGTATTCCTCAGAATGTTCAACTCAGTGTTGTAAAAAACTCTGAACCAGAATTTGACCCTTCTTACACTTGGTATCTAGAAGGTACAAGCCAAGATTCTATTGAGGCAAAGAAGCCTGGTAAACTAACTTATAACACCGTTGGCAAATTCGATGTAAGCTTGTCTGTTTCACTTAGCAATGGCTGTACGTACGACATTGAAAAAGAAGACTTTCTCATGTTCGGAGAGCCAATAGATTTAAATCTAAAATTTGGTAATACTAAAGTATGTAAAAACAGCCCTATTTCTCTTAAACTGAACAACGGTGCCTCTGTGGGTGTTAACAGCTGGAAATTCTCGGGAATAGATCTGAGTTATAAAGAAATAAGTTCAACAAAATACGAGATATACCCACAAGAATCTGGCACACTGCAGGTTACCGTAAAGAATGCCAATAAAGGTTGTGTCAATTCAGAGACCTTCACAAAAGAAATTGAAGTGAAGTCGGTAAAGGCTGCCTTCAATTCAGAAGATAACTTCCACTGTTTGGTGCCCCATACTGTTCATCTCAACAATACTAGCCAGAAGAAGGATGCAGATAGCCTTGAATACACATGGAATATCTACCGCGGCGATACTTTGGTACACACAGCTTCGACCAAAGATGATAGCATGACATTCTATCAAATGCCAGCTTCTTATGATGTGCAGCTCATAGCCATTGGAAATAATGGTTGCATTGACACAGTATTTAAGAAAAACTTTATCTATCAAGATACCATGGATGTAAGATTTAAAGCGGTTCCAGATATCGGGTGCATAGGCCAAGAAATAGTATTCTTAAACAATACAAAGGCAAGTACATATATGGAAGAAGATCTCTTTAATTGGACTTTCTACGATTTAGATGGTAGTGTATTAGATACATCATCTTTAAGAGATCCTATTCTGTCCTATTCTGATACTGGCATTTACTCAGTGAGATTGATTGGGTATAACAGCTTGGAGTGTAGAGATACACTGGAGTTTGACGCTGTTCAAATCATTGACCCTGAATTGAAGTACGAATTATCGGATAGCATTATATGTCTGGGTGAAAGCATTAATGCCAAGAGCTTGACAAGCCCAATGGTTAATACCATGACCCACAGCTGGACTCTTACCCACCAACTTTCCGGTGTAAGTAAAGAGTACGAAGGTGTTACTGTTGATTTCACTCCGTGGGATGCCGGGCAATACACACTAAGCTATACATTTCAGATTGAAGAGGCTTGTCTACACCAAAAAGACATTAACATATATGTAAATGGAATAGACGGTGAGATTTTGGTAGATTCTATGCAAGCGTGCTCCCCTTTCATACTTGTACCTTCTTTCAATAGTACTTATAATTACCATTTTGGTAATTCGAGCCAAAGTGTAGATTACACATGGACCGTCGATCCAAGTTCAGGAGCAAATATTAACAACCCCAAATTAGACGAGCCATCAATCTCCTTTACTAAAGATGGGTTCTACAGTCTAACTCTAACAGTTGAAAACTCAAGCTTGTGTAGCTCCACAGTGGAGCTTACGGACATTCAAGTTGGTGTCATTGCCAAACTCGACATTATAGACAATGCAATATGCTTAGGCGACACTTTACGTGCCAAGAACCATAGCCAAAACGCGAATACATTATATAGCTATAATGTGAAAGACTACATTGATTTCAACACTTATAATCTAGGTGACAATGAAGGTATACTTATGCAGGACAGTGGCCATTATATACTTGAGCTCATTGCGGAGAAAGATGGACTGTGTTCAGACACCGCCTCTTCCCCATTTGAGATTATACAAGTAGTTGCTGATTTTGTTTCTAATGATACTTTCTTAAAATGTGCTCCTGTTTATGTACAATTTCAAAACCAGTCCGTGAATTACGATTCCCTATTCTGGGATTTTGGAGATGGAAAAACAAGTGCTACTACGGAGAACTCTGCCGGAACAATTTATGAAAAGAATACTTCTGGTTCTGATGGCTTTGATGTTCAACTGATTGCTAGCAATAAAGAAGGATGTAAAGACACTTTAATCAAAGACGACTATGTTATTGTGAGCGGTCCGAAGCCAAAATTTAGCATGAAAGATTATACCGCATGCCACAGTACAGAAGTCACATTTATTAATGAAACTCAAGGAGCTGATTATATGGTTATTGACTTTGTAGACGGAAGCCCTCTAGACAGCAGCTTATCTTCTCATACATACGAAAAGCTAACTGATGATATGGTTGAAACCTTTTACCCAAGGCTATACGCTTCTGATGACAATGGTTGTGTTGCAGAATACATATCTGATGTACCGGTAACATTGTATAAGAACCCCACCGCGCAATTTGAGTTACCCGATTTAACTTCTGCCTGTGCTCCACAGAGCATTCAAGTTGAAAACAAAACCGCCCAGGTGAATCAACAATTGTGGTATTTAGATGGAGAGTTCATGTCTGACAAAAAGTTATTGGATTTGAGCATGAATGAATTCGGAAACTTTGAATTGGGATTGTATACAGAAAACAAATATGGTTGTTCAGATAGCCTATACAAAACATTTGACATACATGGTATTCCAGACTTTTCTATTGCCATGGACGACACCATTTGTCTCTATAAGAACATAAACTTTGAAGCACAAATTCAAGAGGATGATTTCATTGATATAGCTGACATAAACATCAGTTGGAACTTTGGAGAAACTGGTAAAGCAGGAAATATTGTTGTTGGGCAACAGCACGCCCAATTTGCATATACAGAGTCTGGAGATAAGAAGGTTACGCTTTATTTAAATACTACTGCCGGTTGCTATGACAGTACCACAGTTGAATTCAATTTGAGAGGTTCCGACGAACTTGATCAACCGGAAGTAAACTATTTGACCTTTAATCAAGGATATGATTTAGAGTTGAATCATGAAACTACTAACGATGCTCATTTTGCTGCCTATAGATTTGAAAGATCTGATGGACTCACATATTTGAGCTCAGATCAGAACAAACATAGCTGGACTAATTCATTTGTGAGCAAGCCCGATTCAGCTTTGTGCTATGATTTAAACATACAAGACAACTGCGGTTTGGATGGACCAAAATCAAGAAGTCATTGCTTCATATATTTAAGTGTAAGCAGTACGCAGAATTTCAATAATCAACTTGATTGGACTCCTTACAAAGGTTGGAACAAAGTAGCTCAATACCACATTTTCAGACGAGAGAACAGCACAAACGCATACAGTTTAATTGCCACTGTCTCTGGAACTGTAAACAGCTATATTGACGAAGGTCTCTGCGACAAAGAATATGAGTATTATGTTCAGGCTGAGAATAATAGCAATACCGACAAATCAAATTCATTTGCTGTAATTCACAGACCAGCAACAAGCTTAAACACAATAAAAAGTTCCATTGCCAATGCAAGTGTGATAAATGAATATGAAATAGAAGTGAAATGGAACAGCAGTCAATTTGAACACTTCGACCACTATGTGCTTAACAAATATGAATCAAACACATCTAATTTAGTTTCTAGTACCGAATTATATGATACTACATTTATTGATTATGATGTTTTCACCTCTGAGAATTCATACATCTATACAGTACAAGAAGTGGACGGTTGTGGAATGATAAATGACCCTGACAGAATAGGCAAAACCATGCTCTTAGAAGCTAGCTATGATAATCTTAATCACCAATCAACCTTGAATTGGTCTGCATATGAAGAATGGGAGAATGGTGTTCAAGAATATTTAATAAGTTTATATTCCGAAGAAGGAGACCAATTCTTAGGAGCGGTCTCACCCACTACCACAACATTTGTAGATGAGGAGTACCATGTTACCTTAAACGGAAGCTATTGCTATAGAATATTGGCTGTAAATGATAAAGGGGATACCTCTATATCAAATATTGCATGTATTCAAGGCGACCCCATTTCTTATATACCTAACGCATTCTCTCCAAATGGTGATGGGCTCAATGATAGATTTAGACCTATTAGCAGGTTTGTAGATCATGAAGCAGATGTAATTGGCTTTAGAATGGAGATATACAACAGCTGGGGTGAACTACTTTTCAGAACTGATGATTTAATTAGTGGATGGGATGGTTCGTATAAAGGAAGTACTTGCCAACAAGGAGCATATATTTATTTAATTGACTATAAAGGTGTTAACGGAAAAAGGTATAACCACAAAGGAAGTCTGACTTTAATGAGATAATGGAATTGTGAGCCTAAGAACGTAGTTCTTTTACAAAGTACATATCAATATCTCCTTTGTTCTTAGCTGATATTTTTCCTCGGTGTTCACAGGTATAGTGCTCCTTTATTAGATCATAGGTCTCATGACTCGCATTAATTTCTCCTTGTACAGAGTTTTGTTCTAGCCTAGCAGCCGTATTAACCGTATCTCCCCAAATGTCGTAAGCGTATTTCTTTACGCCTACAATTCCGGCAACTACAGGACCGCTATTAACTCCTACCCTCACCTTGAACTTACTATCCGGGCTTTGAGTGAAAGCAATCATTTCTTTAGCAGCTTTAATAGTCCTAATCGCATGATCTTCATGCTGATCAGGTAATCCACAAACAGCTAAATAAGCATCCCCAATGGTTTTTATTTTTTCTAAGCCGTACTTCTCAGTAATGGCGTCAAATGCGGTAAAGTGTTTGTTAAGTTCTTGAACCAAATCTTCAGGACTCATCTGCTCCCCTATTTTAGTAAAGGAAACAAAATCGGTAAATAAGACTGTGACGTTGTTGTACAGTCGTGCCTCAGATTTACCTTTAGTCTTTAGCTCCATGGCTACTTCAGAAGGAAGTATATTAAGAAGCAATTCATCAGACAGTTTACGCTCCTCATCTAACTCCACATTCTTGCTAGCGAGTTGGTTACGAATCTTTCTAATGTGGACGAACCTAATGGCAAGTATCACCGCTGATAAAATGAGCAACAATAAGCCCGCTATTAAAAATATTTGATTCCTCTTTAAAGTCAGTTCGTTTAATTCAAGCCGCAATTGATTCACATTCAAACGCTCAATTTCTTTGGCTTTCTCTGCGGCTTCATATTTCTGCTCAAACTCACTAATCGCCTTAAGTTTCTCAATATTTAACAAAGAATCCTTAAGAATATAGGCTCGATCCAAATCATGATAACCTTCTTTAAAATTCCCAAGTAGATAATGAGCATAGGATCTGTTCCAAGTATACTGTTCTATATCTCTCAAAACTCCAGATAAGCTCGCATAGTACACCGCAGAATCTATAAACTTAAGTGATTCTGTAGCACTTGAACTAGTCCCAGCTAGGTTATTATAGACCATGCTGAGCTGACTGTTTGAATGCAGCTTCCTAATCCACTTTAAAGCTCTATTGAAATACACATAGGCTGAATCAAAATTTCCAGATTCTGCATAGGCATAACCAATGTTATTATAGATGAGTTGTGTAAAATGGTGCTGATGTTTTCCTTTTGATATGAGCAATGCTGAATCATAGTAACGCATAGCTAATTCTATATTAGGCTGCAATGTTCCCTTGGAGAAATACAAACGAGCAAGCAACAGACTATCACCTAGAAGATTACTCCATTGACTCAGACCTTCATTCACAAATGAATCCGCTTTTTCGAACTCTCCCAGCTCTTGATATATTCTAGCAAAACTTCGATTTATTCGAACTGAATACACCGGACTGCAACCTCCTTCTATCACTTTTGACTGAGCATCCATCAACGCTACAACTGCACCATCATAAAGACCTAATCCAGCCTCACAATCTGACCTTAGAACAATGGCCTGTATCCAATTACAGACTTCACCATTTTCCTCGTATATACTTACTATAGAGTCACATATGAGTTTATGCTGATGATAATCATCTACATAGTGTTCATCATAGTGATTAAGTATTGAATCGGCCCATTCTTTTTGCTCTTGTGCCGATACCGCTGTTGCTACTAAACAGCAAACAGCGTAAGAGAAATATCTATAATATTTCAATTACTTTGTCTGTTCCGGTGGTAATGGAGTATACTTCTGTGTTTCTGGCGGATTCTTCAATTGCTGAATACCTGGTACTGTATTATGACCCGTAGCTCTCGAATCAGTATTACCATGCCCAATGGTGGCTTTTCTAAATTTCCATTTTTGCTTTGGAGAATTGCCTGAACCGCTAGAACTTGGCATGCTAGCCATAAAATACACTAGACCGTTGTCTTCTGCTGTAAGGTAAAAACCTTGAATGTCTTGTACAGTAAAGGAATTATCACTTGAAAAAAACTCAAGCAAAAGCGTTTGAGCCATACTTTCAATTTGAGCCTCACCCATAGTATTTCCTAAGGTCTCAACTCCAGGATTTGCTTGATTGCTTAAAATCACTTGCGTTCCAGTAGGGTTGATATTGGTAGATTCCCAAACTATGGTGTTGCCAGTTGTTTGTGTAGTTAATTGTGTGCTACCAGGATTAAGAGAAAGCTTTCCCCCATTTCCTTCATTGATCATTTTAAAATGGTCCTGTATAGGCAGAGAGGTTATACTTTGTGGGATAGGGTCAGCGTTAGGATCAGTTGGTGTCATAATAATAAGGATTAGACCCAAATATAGTCAATTTAGCTTTGAGTGTTATTTAATTAGCTCTAAAGGTCTCGAAGCACTTCTAGAAATTTAAATTGATAAACTTTAACTTCGTTCAATCAGCATTTCTTAAATATTATGAAGAACAAAATTCAGTTTATTCCAAAAACAATCTGCTTGTTTCTACTAATAGCTAGTATAAATACGGCATATTCTCAAGATTTCTACGGAGCTAATTTTACTGGTAAATACACCTATGGAGTTAATATCAGTTATGACGGAGATCTTTGGGCAGGTGTTAATGCAAACTACCGCAATTTTGGAAATTTTGGAGGAAGAGCTTTAGACTACAATCTAAATGCCGCAGTGAAGCTAGACAATGGCATAAGTAAAACTCGAGTTGATTTTGGGTTGGCACAATTGTACTCCGATAACACTCAAATTGGTGGCAGATTTGGATTAGGAGCCCGATATGGAATCGGAACGGAATTTTGCACCAGTAGCAGAGATGCAAGGAATTCAAATTCAAGAATAGACCTTACTATCTCTTTAAGGCCTGGCTATTTTAATCAAAGTGCTGCATTTACCGGCGTTATAGACATAACTCCTTTGAGCTATAATTTTGGTTGTGGAGGTTATAGCGATGCCGACCCCAAGCCCATGCCTCGTTTAGAGTTTAATCCATTGGACAGATTTCAAGTAGGTGCTCACTATGATTTTACCACCGCAGATGCATTTAATAATGGTAGATATCATTTAACCACGGATTTAAGATATCTTGTTCCAATCGGAACTAATGAAAACGATTGTGATCCTGCAGACTCTGATATTAGTATTAGAATGAGTCATTCCATGCGTTTCTAATCAGGTAAACTTAGTAACGTCTTATAGTTGACATTGGATAATAAATCCATTGTTGAATTATAACCTTCTGTTTCAAAAGTTTTAATAGCCTTCCATGCTAAGAATCCTTTTTTAACTCGTGGTTTTATATAGATATCAGAGACTTTTTCTTTCTCTTCCGCCCTTTCCGCACTGGCTAAAGTTACGGCCTTCATTACCGTTCCCATGGTGTTTGGTACAAAGTTTTTCCTTGATCCACTGATTAAATTCTTTAAATATTGCCAATTGCCCACTTTATAGTTATGGGCAATACTCCTTGGTTTTGTAGAAACCACATCTACACTAATTATGTGCCCATGATATAATTGATTCATAATATCAGATGGAAGATTATTGAGTACACCTCCGTCTATGAGCAAGCTATTTCTATAAAGACTAGGTGGAAGTATTCCAGGTATAGATATACTAGATTCAATGGACTTATTCATTAAACCTTCTTGCATTATTTCTGTCTTTGAGGTGGATAGATTAGCCGCCACAGCAAAGAAATTTTTCCAACTGTGTTCTATTGGTACGCTGAAATGTTTAGCCAGCATCTTCCTCATTTTTTTGCCTTTAAGCAGAGCAACGAATGGAAATGTATAATCGTTAAGGGGATTATTTTTACTTATATCGTGATCTACATTCTCGTACATATAATCATAGGTGAAATCCAACGCTAAGGCACCTGAGAATATGGAGCCTATGCTGGTGCCTCCAACTATATCAATAGGAATCTTTAATTCATTCAAAGCCTTTACAACCCCTAAATTACACAAACCATGAGCTCCTCCACCACCAAAAACTAGACATATCTGCTCTTCACAAACAATGCGTATTGTTCTTTCTAAATCGTTAGTTTTCCCCTCTCTCAGCCTGAAGATTTTATTGGGTTTAAACTTGCTAAACCATTTATCTACTTGCATTGGATTACTTCCATCTTTATAACAGAGTATCAATTCATCCTTAGTAGTTAGACTTGAATCAGAGAGTTTGTCAGATGCACTTTCTCTGGCAAAGTATACCGTTTTGTCTGCATTGAGCTTAACCCTTGTATTCCATCCTTCATTATCACTGTTTATGAGAAAAACATAATCGAATGATTCTTGGCTATAAATATGGAGCATGAAGTCTGTGTCATTCAATACACCGTGATCTTCTTCCGTTATTACAGATATTTGGGCTGAACTACCCCAGTATTTAGAAATAGAATCAGCCATTTCTTTGGGATCATTTCTCCATAATGAACAATCAAGTGCTATGAATTTGCTTTTGACCTTTGGCGCTTTATTCAAACGATTAGCTTGATCTAAACGAGCAATGACCGTTGAGCTTAAACTCCGAAGGAGATCATTGCTGCTTAAAGTCAGTTGATCAAATTGGGTTTTTTCAATTTGTAAAAGGATGCAGTTTCTAGTGGCTTTTATAGTTGCAGTTCTTTTGCTTTTACCAAGCAAGGCCATTTCGCCCACACTTTGCCCTGCATTAATTATGCCTAAAGACTTGGAACCCTCTTCAGAAGAAACAAATGCTTCCAAAGCACCACTCAGCAATACGAACATGGCGTTTCCTTCCTCACCTTCGTTCATCAAGTTCTCTCCTTTCTCCAAGCTCATACAACTTGCGGATTCTAGCAAGTCTTCCAATCTTTGCTTACCAAAATAGCGTCTAACAATGAGCTCTATATCACGTTTATTGTCAATCGTAAAAAGATTAGAATCAAGTTGTATCATTAATCTATTGGTCTTTTGGTACTGGTTTCATTAATCCAATTCCAGCGTAGGTAATCAATCCTATCACAAATAAAGAACCAAAGGAAGTGTAGTTAGAATGGTAGTTCGTTTCAATTATTCCTAGGCTATACATTAAATATAGAAGTATAAGGCAAATGGCAGGGAGAAGGAGCGCAAAGCCTATAATTTTTCTAATTAAAAGGAGGAATTTCATACTTAATCAATCCGTTCTAATTCCAGATCTTGAAAGTCAAAACTAAAATCAATATTTGGCGATATCCCTCTGAGTCTAATACTTTGAGCTTTGCCCAATTCATCTAATCTGAAACTGGCTAAAGCATCACAATCCATATCTTTATACTCCCACTTAATGGCAAATGTATTCGCATTATAAAAGAACATTTGACCTTTGAGTTTAGATGATCTTTTAGATTTAAACCACAACTCATCATCTATCAGTTCTATAGTGATTTCTCCAAACCAATCGTCTTTATAGGTTCCAATGAAATTGGTTACATCAATTGGTTTGGTATTGGCTTTTTCAACTGTTTCCCAAACCGAATTAACCACAGAGTCCGCAAATCCATCACTTCTACTTAAGTAGGAATTAATCCTACCCATCCAATCCACTTCTTCTGCACCAATTAACTTGTCTTTAATAGCGTTGGTCATGGAAACAAAACTGTAACCACCTGGGTGGCTGTTGGTTAATACTATAATTCCCGCATTCAATTCAGGTATCATAGTTACCATAGATAACATTCCCGGTAATCCTCCAGAGTGTTGAACTATAGTATATCCATTCTGATCAAATAGGAAAAAACCCAGTCCATAAGCTCTATAATGTGTTTTATAAGGTCCTTGAGGGGTAGCATCAAAAAAGGTATTGGTGTGAGCCTTCCACAGTTCATCGTGATTCTGCTGGCTGACCATAGTATGCTCTAAACTATCTCCGTATTTGCCTTCATTTAAGTGCATTATAACCCATTTACTCATGTCGTTAACACTGCTGTAAATGCCTCCAGCTGCACCAAAACCTGCATCGTTACGAGCATATGGTTCTAGCTCATGCAATTCACCGTCGGCTATGTGGTGAGGACTTGCAATATTCTCAGTATTGCCAAGATTCCTAAACAAGGCTTTGGTCCTGTTCATACCCAAAGGATCAATGAGCTTTTCTTCAACGTATTCATCCCAAGGTTTACCGCTAATTCGGTGAATCACTTCACCAGCTACTATGTACAGCAAATTATCGTAATCGTACTTGGTCCTAAATGCTGAAACTGGAGTCTGGTATTGAAAGCTTTTAACAATGTCTTCAAAGGTGAAGTCATTGCCATCTGGGAAAATCAGTAAGTCTCCCGCTCCCAATCCAAGACCACTTCTATGAGTAATAAGGTCTTGTATGTTAAATGCCTCTGTTACATAAGGATCATACATTTTGAATTCAGGAATAATGTCTACCACCTTGTCAGTCCATTTTAGTTTGCCCTCATCAACTAACTGGGCTAAAGCAGTGGTTGTAAAAGCCTTACTGTTAGATGCTATGGCAAAAAGTGTGTTTTCATCAACCTCCGTTTTTTTATTAACAGAAGCTATTCCATATCCTTTGGAATGAATAATCTTGCCATCTTGAACTACAGCAACCGCAACACCAGCCTGCGGCATCAAATCCATTGAACTTTGCATCACAGAATCGATATAGTCAGATGAAATGGTCTGAGCATGAACATAAGAACAGCTTATAACTGTTATGAGGAGTGCATTAAAAAGTTTCTTCATAATGAGGGGCTGAAATTAGATAAAAATGGATTCTTAGAGAAATGTTATGCTTCTAGAAGTATATTGTGCTAACCTAACCTATGTGTTTTTCTGCCACCGCAAGTTTCGCCTCGTCCGCCGTTTTAATTACCGTTGGTGTGGTATCTATGAAAAAAGCCAAGGGAACGGCGTATAGGCCAATTGCTGGCATTGCTTGCTTATTTGGCTTACAGCAGTTCACAGAAGGATTTGTTTGGTTGGGTTTGCAACATGATTCTTTTGCCTCTTTGTTAAACATGAGCGCTTTGGGATTCCTGATCTTTGCGTGGATTGTCTGGCCCATGTATATTCCTTATGCCATGATGCATCCTGAAAAAATCGGGAAAAGAAAACAATGGATGAAGGTGTTTCTTGGAACAGGCTTAGTAGTGACACTTGCTTTAGTCTACATACTTACCACCAAAGGTTTTACACCTGAGATCCGAGGTCACAGCATTCATTATAATGTGGCTTTTAAATCATTTTTAACAGGTCCATTTAGCATCCTTTACCTTATGTGCGCTATAGTCCCTCCTTTTATTTCATCTGGAAGAATGGTGTGGTTATTAGGAGGTACAACCTTATGCTCTTTTCTAATCGCTCGATTTTTCTACCTAGAGCATTTGCTATCCGTTTGGTGTTTTTTCGCAGCTTTGGGAAGCGCATTTGTGCTGCTAGCAGTTCACCTAAATACTAAAAAGGATAATTCTTTGAGTTAGTAAGTGGTGGTCATGTCTTCATCAACGCAAATAATGAAGTCCGCCTTGCCTTTATTTTCTTCTAGAAGCTTTTTAATACTCGCTTGAGAAACAGTAGTGATGGTTTTGTAGTTTAAATCTGTTCTTTCTTGATTCAAATACCACACTATTCCTTCGTGATAATCTGAATGATAAGCCCCATTGTAGTGAATAAATAAATGATCAATCTTATAATTTTCAAGGATAAAGTGAGCCATAGTAGCATCTTTGGTTGCTTGTGCCATTACCAAAGAAGGACTGCCGTGATCTCCCATCATTTCTAGGATTCTCTGATAACTTGGCAACTCACTATCAAATTTCATCGGCAGCGGTGCCATCCATGACTTCTCTTCTGCGCTAAGCGAATCGAGGATTTCAAATCCATTTCTATATACCATATTAGCATACCTCCTTGGAATGTTAGTAGCTACGAAATGTATATTGTTCTCTTTGGCAAAATCCACCAAAGGAGCATAATCGGTTTTGTAGTTTGGCCACAGGCGCGCAGCCGTATCTAATCCCTTTTGATCTAGGCTATCACCCAAATAAGCATTTAACTCATTTTGGTTGTCAGCCTCCATCATTTCAGCACCCAAAATTAGATCGTTCTTTCTCGATAAGCTTTGTGTTACTTCAAGCTGGAGCCAATGAGCGATTGGATTGTTGTGTAATTCACCAAACATAACAACATCAGCTGAGTTCAGCTGTTTAATCATTTTTTTATAACTCACTTTTTTGCCTTTAGAATTATAAATAACATAGGCTTTGTCTTGACTTAATCCAATTAGGGAAAAAGTTAAAAAGACACTCAGTAATATTGCTTTTTTCATGCTAAATTTTGGGCTCCAACTTTATTCATTAAAGCTGTTCAAAGCTAATGGAATTTGAGAATGAGTTCATACTAATTCCTCAAATCAAGCTCCCAACGCCTTCAGTGCTTCATAAACTAGAAAAACAGGCCAAACCAAAGCTTTGAGGAATCCGACTACTCCCATTCCAAAACTCGTGGCTTGTGAAATATAATAGATAGCAGCGCCTATCATACCCAATCCGTAGATAGCACTATTTGATGAATATTGTTTTGCAGTTTTCATAATGTATTCTATAGAGGCTAAAGGTAGCTTGCATACTACAATCTGCCAAATGATATCTATTGTAGGTTATGATTACTCGATAATCCTTTTCTAACGAAGACCACCTTATACTACAGTTTAGCATTTGGTTCATAGCTTTAGTATTAGCCAGCATCTTGTGGCCTACCTTTGACAGCTATTTATGACATTTAAAGAACTCAACATAAAAGAGTCCATACTTAAAGCCTTAAGGGTTCAGGGTTACACTCAACCCACACCAATTCAAGAACAGGCTATCCCAATACTGCTAAGGCATAAGGACTTGTTGGGTTGTGCCCAGACTGGCACGGGGAAGACAGCAGCATTTGCCATCCCAATCATACAGCATCTGAGCAATGATTCAAGCAGAAATCCCCAAAGAAGGAGAATTCAAGCATTGGTGGTTACACCTACTCGTGAATTAGCAATACAGATTGCTGACAGTTTCGAAGATTATGGAAAGTTCACCAACATTCGAACTACCGTGATTTTTGGTGGAGTAAAACAAGGATCTCAAGTAAACGCATTAAAGCAAGGAGTAGATGTTTTAATAGCCACTCCAGGAAGATTATTAGATCTTATAAATCAAGGATTCATTAGCTTAAGACAAATAGAATATTTTGTTTTAGACGAGGCAGATCAAATGCTAGACATGGGCTTCATCCATGATATTAAAAGGATTATTGCTCTATTACCGCGTAAAAGGCAATCGCTCTTCTTTTCTGCTACTATGCCTCCAAGCATAGTAAAACTCTCCAAGCAAATATTGGGTGAATACCAGAAAGTAACAATAGAGCCTGATAAACCTACCGCAGAAAAAGTGAGCCAACAGGTCTATTACGTGAGAAAATTAGACAAACCAAAACTTCTCATTCATTTGCTACAAGAAGAGAATTACTATACAACTCTTGTATTCTCTAGAACCAAGTATGGTGCAGATAAGATTGTTGGAAAACTCAAAAGGGCTAACATAAATGCCGAAGCCATACATGGAAACAAATCTCAAAATGCGAGACAACGGGCACTTAACGATTTTAAGAAAGGTAAAACGGCAGTATTAGTGGCTACCGATATTGCTGCCAGGGGAATTGATGTAGATGACTTATCCCTAGTTGTAAATTTTAACTTACCAAATGTAGCGGAGACTTATGTACATCGCATTGGAAGAACAGGAAGAGCAAAAGCAAGTGGTAAATCCATTTCATTTTGTGATGTAGATGAGAAAAAAGACCTCAAAGCGATAGAACGGCATATAAGAATGGATATTCCTGTGGTAGAAGATCATCCATTTTCTTTTAATCCTGAAGATGTAAAGCAACGTGACACAGCTCCAAAACAACCAAATAAAGGGCCACAGCAAAGAAGGCATTTCCATAAAAAAGGCAATAAGCCATCTGGAAATTACAAAAAGCGTCGGAATAATTCAGGCCAAAAACGGAACCGCTAAATTTATAAATTTGTGTTCTTAACAAATGGTTCCGGTTCTCCGTTCACCACTTTCTGTTAACCGTAAATTTTTGGCCCGATAGTTCAAGGGATAGAATAGAAGTTTCCTAAACTTTAGATCCAGGTTCGAGTCCTGGTCGGGCTACAAAACTACATGTGTATATAGCAAGCGTTATTAGCTATTATTCAAATAGTTGGATTTAATAAAGTTGCAATGGTGTATGTTGTGACCGATCGTAGCAAAGCCAAGTGTTCTGGCTGTATAAGTTTGCTTATTTGCCGTTCCTCTAAAGTCTAGCATTTCTGTTGTGATGTTTTTATAAATCAATACCGTTGATTTTCGAACCGCAAGATATTCCTCTTCTAAGTCAGATAGTTTTATGTCTGTTACATCTACATTATCTATATAATCGTTTTCTTCAACACCAGGTAATTCCGTATGGTCCAAGCGAGTAAACCGAAATGCCCTGCTGGCGAAAATCCTTTCCATATCTATTATATGACGCAAGACTTCCTTAATGGTCCATTTATTTAGCTGATAAGCGTAGTTACCTAATTCAGGGGTAAGCACCTTAAAAACACTAAGCGTCAACTCCTTACTTTTTTCAAATTCAGATAACAAATCATCAGATTCAATTAAATCAAAATAATATTTACTATAAGGTGGTGCGTCTTTATATATGGCCTGATTCCTCATATTGTGCGGTACTTGATTTGGTTCAGAAAATTAACTGCTAGGAAAATTTATTATCTATCTAATCAAAATTAAGGATTAACGAATGATACACCAAAAGGAGTTCACCTCATCACCACAAGATCTAAACTGTATGTTCAATTTCACTAGGCAACGATCAATGCAAAAAACATTGTAAAAGGGAAATATTGCTTTGCAAGCAGTATGAAATTATTGTAATTGAATAACAAAAACCACCTACTAATACAAGTTTAGCAGAGCCAAACTTATCCTTTCTCAAATCTACCATTATTCCAATTTTGAGAATGCGGAGGCTTGTTTTTGGAACAATTCAAAGTCCTACAACTTTACTTGCAAAAAAGAATCTTTCTTATAACAAATTGATTATCTGTCTCTTATAGAGGCATATATCGGTTTGGCATAGCTTTTGAACTCTTATGAGTCCTTACTACCTAATTACTATTTATTATGAAGACAATAATTACAATACTTCTATTTACACTTGTGCATTTCACAAGTTTTGCAACAACTTATACTTCTTCTGGAAGCGAGTCTTGGAGTGCCGCTGGTTTTCCAAAGCCGGTTGGAGCAACAGACACAATTCATATACAATCTGGAGACGCGATTACCCTGAATGGGGCAGTTGATATTAATGGAGTTGTAATCTTAGATGCAGGTTGTCAAATCTCTGGTACTGGAGAAATTAAGATTCTTCCTACTGGCGAATTCACCAATAATGGACAAATAAACATGAGTAATGAATTTCATGTTGATGGTTCTTTCTTTAATTACAGTTATGCTTACGTAGAAAGCTATCACAGCGATGGATATACCTATAACAGTGGTTTAATTAAGCTTGAACCTAATGAGGAATATAAGCATCATGGTGGTGAGCTTGAAGGTTGCGGAACCATATTGGCAGATTATTTAAACATTGGTGCCAATGTAGGTGTAAGCTTAAATGGCAGATCAACTGCCTTAACTACTTGCCAAAACTTTTGCAATGTAGCAGAAACAGATACTCCAACTTTTAATGGAAACACCACTCTGTCTGAGTTTCTCAATAACACAGATACTTCAAATTCAATTATAGATAGTACCATAACTATTTGTGCTCCAAGTGTTTTACCTGTGACCTTGATAGAATTCAATTTAGGCCTAAATCAAAATAATCAAGTTGAATTAGCTTGGACTACAGCTTCTGAAGAGAATAATGAAGGATTCCAAGTTCAGCGTTCCGTTGATGGTTTTTTCTGGTCTAATATTGACTATGTTCCTGGTGCTGGAAATTCCAATGAAATAGTGAAATACTCTTCATTAGATGAGTTCCCTGTACAAGGAGAAGCTTTTTACAGATTGAAGCAACAAGACTATGATGGAACACTTTTTTACTCAGATGTAAAAAGGATTGATCTAGAGGCCTTATCAAATCAAGGAATCTCGGTTTACCCTAATCCTTCTAGTTCTAGTATTACGGTCCGCAGTGCATCTATCACCTTAGAAGAAACTACTATAACATCATTGCTAGGTGAAGATTTAACACATAATGTAGTATTAGTTCAGAAAAACAATGAATCCCTTGTTTTGGACATTTCAGATCTAAAACCTGGAATGTATGTGGTAAGTTTCAGAAACCAACAATTCAGACTTATTAAGGAATAGTTTCATTAAAAAATTAAGACATTGCAAAAGGTGACCTTCATTGGGTCACCTTTTCTTGTTTTGAGATATTTCTTTCTCTAAACTAGACATTCCAAATAGTAAATCTCTGATTATCTGGATTTTATTGTGTTGCACAAAAATTGTACTTTTGCTTCTACCTTATTATTAAAGACATGAAAAAAATCGTATTTGTGCTTTTTGCACTAATGATTCTCGGATCTGTAGATGTATTCGCTGTTAAGAAACAAGGAAATACCTATATCCTTGAAGACAAAGACAAATTAGACCCCAAGTACAAGACTGCAGCCGATTCTGGCACAGCTCTAGACAAACTCAATGCACTTATTGGTGACACATTAAAAGCTGGTGATTCTATCATTTTCAGTGAAGGGTCTTCATTGCGGCTGAAAGACACTAGTTTGTACATTCCATTTAATGTACATATTGTTTTTGAGTGTAAGAGTAAATTCAAACTAGGAGCCTGGAAAACTGGAGAGGCTCTACCCAAATACCACAGAACCATAGGTCTAACAGCCGGTTCTTCATTAACATTTGACACTACCTGTTCTTGGAAAGATGGTCTGAAAGAGTGGAAGATGTGTTATCATGGAGATAGAAATCAAAAAGTTACTATTGGTGGAAGTACACTCGTTGTTGCAAGTTGTGACAGTTCAGCGGGTTGTTCTGGATATGATTTCTTCAGCGGTGGCGGAACTAATTATTATAATAGTAGTTGCGTTCCTCCTGTTCCTGTAAAGCTACTCACATTTTACGGTTTAATTAATGATTTAAACCAGGCGGAGTTGCATTGGTCAACAGCACAAGAAATAAACAACGAAAGATTTGAGATTTACCGTTCCATTGGAGATTTCGGTGAATACGAACTAATTGGAAGCGTTGCTGGTAATGGTAACAGCATGGAAATAAGGAGTTTTTCTTTCATTGATCAAGAGTATAGCAATCAAACTACCTATTACAAATTGAGACAGGTAGATTTTGATGGTCAATCCGAAGAATTTGAAGCAATAGTTATTAGCTCAAAAAATCAAATGAACTTTGTTGCTTATCCAAATCCAGGAACTGAAGAATTGCACATAAAGCACCAACGAAATCCAATAGGTGAGCTAAAAATTGTAGTAACTAATATAGATGGAAATGTGGTCTATAATACAACTACAATGGACTCTGACCACCAAATTGATATCTCTGGTTTTAGAAGTGGAATCTATTTCATTGAGGTCACTGATTTTATGAGTTCATCAAAACAGAGATTTATAAGATTGTAAAATATTTATCTAAGGATAAAAAGGGGTATTATCACAGATAGTGCCCTTTTTTTTAATCCACTCGTTGAATGGTCCAGTAATAGCCTTCAAAGTACACTATCCCTTTACCCGCGCGAGTTGTAACCTCGCCTAACTGTCCGCTGCTACCAAAAGGGCTATAATTGCTTGAAACGAGCACTTCCCAGCAGTCTTTATTCTTTATGTAGACCGAGTACCTAATGTGGTTCACAGGCAAGCCCTCTTCCATTATTATGGTTTTCCGAAACTTCATGCACATTAAATCATTTAAATGGATCGTTTTGGGTTGAGTACCTAAATAAAATGAACTATCGTAATCCAAAATGTACAAATCATGTCCAAGCCTAATGGAATCAATGGAAAGCTCAAGTTCTATAACTTTCTTATTGTCCCAATGCTTATAAGCGTACTCCTTTTCATAACAGGTGTCGTTCGGGCTAATAGTTTCTTGTCCATAGGTAGCATAGCCTAAGCTGAAGAATAACAATAAGAAAGTCAATTTATGCATGTCCAAAATTATCTATTTGTTTGAGAATGTAAGTATTACAGTCCTATTGAAATTTGAACACCAATTAAAATCGGTAAATTTCAAATGCCTGCCTCTGTAACATATCGCGGTGATTTGGATGAGCAATTTCTATCATGGCTTTGATTCGCTCTCTAATAGACTTGCCATAAAGATCTGCAACTCCATACTCCGTGATAACATAATGAACATGAGCCCTGGTTGTAACAACACCAGCACCTAAAGTTAGTACAGGCACTATCTTAGATTTTCCTTTTAATGTCTCCGATGGCAACGCAATTATTGGCTTACCTTTAGTTGACAGGGAAGCCCCACGTATAAAATCCATCTGCCCGCCTACCCCACTATAAAAGCGTGCTCCAATAGAGTCGGCACATACTTGACCAGTTACATCTACCTCTATAGCACTGTTAATGGATACTGCCCTTTTGTTTTGTTTTATAACACTCACGTCATTAACAAAAGCAATATCCATCATATTCACCATGGGGTTATCATCAATAAAGTCATAGAGTTTTCTTGATCCTATTACAAATCCTGAAACAATTTTTCCTGGAATAATCTTTTTGTGTTCATTGGTGATTACACCTGTCTCTACAAGTGGAATAATTCCATCACTAAACATTTCAGTATGAATACCCAAACCTTTATGTCCGGTCAACTGAGTTAGTACGGCATTAGGAATGTTCCCAATACCCATCTGAAGCGTTGATTTATCTTCAATCAGGCTGGCCGCATTTTTTCCTATTTGAATTTCAATTTCAGTTGGAGTTGGTAAAATAGTCTCGTGTAAAGCCATATCCCCTTCAACCATTGCATCAATATGATCCATGTGAATTAGACTGTCTCCATGCGTTCTTGGCATAGCTCTATTCACTTGAGCTATAACATATTTGCTAACTTCCATCGCAGCTCTGGTAGCTTCCACACTTGTACCCAAAGAGCAGAAACCATGCTTATCCGGAGGAGATACTTGTATAAAGCAGACATCAACTGGAATAATCCCATTCCTGAACATTCCCGGTATCTCACTTAAAAAGGCTGGAATAAAATTTACCCTACCCTCTTGAACTCCTCTTCGCACGTTTGCCCCAATAAACAAAGAATAGACTTCAAATATCCCATCGTATTCTGGTTTTATGTAGTCTGCAGTGCTGTCTGTATGTAAATGGTAAATCTTTACCCCTTTTAGCCTCTTAGATTCCTTAATAAGTGCATCTACTAATATTTGAGGCGCTGCCGCAGCTGCATGTATATATACTCTATTTCCAGACTCCACCAGCTCCATTGCAGTAGCTGATGTAACCGTTTCTTTAAAGTTCTTTTGCATTCGAGTGCAAAGCTTTACCATAATTTTTAGAGCATCATGATTCTCATCAGTTTTCAATCCATATTTTAACCATTTTCGTAATAATTAAATAGATTCTCTATTATATAAAACCTGCTTGTAAAGACTTAGAACTACACTTCTTGGAAACCTAGCATTAATCAAGATAAGCAGCAATTAAACGCCTAAACTCATGTAGTCAGTGAATTCGAGATGTTTGGAATGAATAGATAAATGCGTTACATTGGCGCCAATTATTGTTATTAGTATTTAACTAATCCTTATTATTATGAAAACCGTTAAATTTTTATTACTAGCCGGTTTCCTCATGATTTGTTCTTCGCTTTTTGCGATTAATATTTCAGTTGAATTGAGGGACAACGGCGGAACCTTATTGTCTGATGGAAGCACTGCTTCACTTACCTATTACGATGGTAGTTGGCATGCAGCATCAAATAATGGTGATGGTACTTTTGACATCACAACCACAGCATCCAGTCTAACTTATAAGATGAGTTATCACAATGGAACCCAGCAAAAGAGCAGCATTTCAACCACCATTACTACCGTAGAATTCACAACAGTGGCTACTACAGTTTCTTTAAAAACTTCAGGTGGTTCAACTTTATCAGGTGGTACTTTCAAGCATTACCAAAATGGATGGTCCGGAAGCATTACTGCAAACACTGCAGTTGAGCTTTTGCCCGGTAACCACACTTTCAAAATGTGGTACAACAATGGAACTCAACAGTTAAGTAGCCAGTCTATTTCTGGCGCCACTGATGAAGTTGCCTTTGTAACTGTTACTACCACTGCTTCTTTGAAGACCTCAGGTGGAGCTACCCTTTCAGGTGGCACATTTAGGCACTACCAAAATGGATGGTCTGGTAATATCGCTGCAAACACTGCAGTTGAATTACTTCCTGGTAATCACACTTTCAAAATGTGGTACAACAATGGAACTCAACAGTTGAGCAGTCAGTCTATTTCTGGCACCGCTGATGAAG
Source organism: Bacteroidia bacterium (assembly GCA_049115575.1). Lineage (GTDB taxonomy): Bacteria > Bacteroidota > Bacteroidia > NS11-12g > UBA9320 > JAHEKB01. The sequence continues at coordinate 800,251 of JAGDZU010000001.1, forward strand.
TTGCATTTGTAACTGTAACTACAACTGTTTCTTTAAAGACTTCAGGTGGATCTACCCTTTCAGGTGGAACATTTAAACATTACCAAAATGGATGGTCTGGCAGCATTGCAGCAAATACTGCAGTTGAACTACTTCCTGGTAATCACACTTTTAAAATGTGGTACAACAATGGAACCCAACAGTTGAGTAGCCAGTCTATTTCTGGTACTTCTGATGAAGTTGCCTTTGTAACTGTTACTACTCTTGTATCTTTAGAAGATTGTTCTAACAACGATTTATCAGGAGGAACATTTAAGCACTATCAAAATGGATGGTCTGCAAGTGTAGCAGCAAACACTTCTGTGGAATTGCTTCCGGGTAATCACACTTTCAAAATGTGGTTCAATAATGGAACACAACAATTAAGTAGTCAATCTATATCTGGTCCTTCTGACGAGGTATTATTTACTGCAACTCAAGTAAATATATCATACAGTGGCACTGTAAAACACTACCAAAATGGATGGGGTACTTATAGCTTTGGGAAATTCTTACTTCCAGGCAATTACACCTTCAAATTTGATAATACAAGTGTGCCATTAACTATAAACGGATGTACGTTTACATATTCAGCTGTTATAGTAAAACTTATTAGTAGTACTAGTGCTCCTATTGCAGGAGGTATTGCATCTGCATATCAAGGTGGATGGAATACATTAGGAACTACTAATGCAGCAGGCCAAGTATTAGCCTTATTATCAGGAACACCAGGGAATGTTACATTTAGAATGAACTACCAAGGTAAGTCTGTTAATATGACTCAAAATGTGAGTACTAATTCAGTTGTGGTATTCCAAACAGAACTTGTTTCTATGGAGTTATTGGCTTCTAATGGAACTACAGTTTTAACCGGTGGAGCAATTTTCTATTCTAGTGGATGGAAAACCTTTGGTTCTGGTACTACAACAACATCAATGGAGTTATTACCCGCCACTTATACTTTTAGAGTTTCATATGGAGGAGCTTCTGTTCAGAAAAACCAAAATGTTGGTTCTGATCCAGCTGTTGTATTCCAAACAGAACTCGTTTCTATGGAGCTATTAGCTTCAGATGGTACAACCGTTCTAACTGGTAATACAAGCTATTATGCCAGTGGTTGGAAAACCTTTGGTTCTGGTACTTCTACTACCACTATGGAATTACTTCCAAAAAGCTATACGTTTAGAATGCATTATGGAGGTGGTTCAATACAGAAAAACCAAGATGTTGGTTCTGACCCAGACGTAGTATTCCAAACTGAACTTGTGACCATGGCACTTCTTGCTTCGGATGGTACAACCCTACTTAGTGGAGGAACAAGTTACTATGCTAATGGTTGGAAAACCTTTGGTTCTGGTACTTCAACTACCACTATGGAATTACTTCCAAGAAGTTATACGTTTAGAATCACTTATCAAGGTAAGTCTATTCAAAAGAATCAGAACGTAAGTTCTGATCCAGATGTTGAATTCCAAACTGAGTTGGTTACCATGGTATTAGAATCCTCGACTGGAGCTTTATTAAGCGGCGGCAGTTCATTCTATGCTGGCGGATGGAAAACTTTCGGTTCTGGTACAACCACTACAATTATGGAGCTTTTACCTGCAACCTACACTTTTAGAGTATCGTACGGTGGAGGATCTATGCAGAAAAATCAGAATGTCGGATCAGATCCGGACGTCATATTTGAGACGGTTCTAGCAACTATGAAGCTACTAGACGACGTAGGAACCGAATTAGCCGGAGATGGCAAATACTATGCAAATCCAACTGGCTGGAAGAACTTTGGAACGACCCAAACAACAGCTTCCATGGAACTTCTTCCTATCAAATATACTTTCAGAGTATTCTACAATGGTGCTCATGTTTCTAAAAAACAGGATATTGGATTAGACCCAGTAGTTATTTTTACTGGAACTAAAGTGACCATAAACTTTACAGGTGATATAGTCTATTATAAATCTGGATGGAAGACTTTCACTTCCCCAATGACGCTTTTACCTGGAACTTATAAATTCAGTTTTAAAAAGACCGGTTTTGGAGGTGTTCAAGCGAATATATTAGTTACCGGATCATCTATTGAGAAATCTGTTGCTTACTTATATCTTAAGAAAAGCACAGGTCAATTCTTAGCAGGTGGAACTGGTTCGTACTATAAGAGCGGTTGGAAATCAATATCAGGAACAACTGGAACCAATAAAGGTATAGTTGCTGTTATAGATGGTACCGTTGGAAGTATTCCTTATAAAATGCATTATGGAGGTTCTTCAAATCAGAAGAGTCAGGATATCAACACTAATTCTTTTGTTGAATTCGAGACTGAATTGGTTAGTATGAATCTTGAATCATCTACAGGAG
>JAGDZU010000001.1:802688-1137535 GCA_049115575.1 Bacteroidia bacterium
CTTATTATGCAAGCGGATGGAAAACTTTCGGTTCTGGAACTACTCCAGCAACTATGGAGTTGTTGCCCAACACTTATCCATTCAAGATTTCATATGGAGGTGCTAGTAATGAGAAATCTCAAAACACGGCTAGTGATCCTAGCGTTGAGTTTGCAACTGGTCTAGTAACATTTGATCTAGAGTCTTCTACTGGAAGTTCGTTAGCAGGTGGAGCCACTTATTATGCAAGTGGATGGAAAACTTTTGGTTCAGGAACTACAAGCACTAGCATGGAGTTACTACCAGCAAGTTATCCATTTAAAGTATCTTATGGAGGTGCTAGCCAACAGGCGACACAGAATACAGGTACTGATGCCAGTGTTGAATTCGCAACAGTTCTGGCTAGTATGAAGTTGTTAGATGGTAGCTTAACAGAATTGCCTGGAACTGCAACTTACTATGCAAGCGGATGGCATACATTTGGTTCTGGAACGGCCACAACTACTATGGAGCTTCTTCCTGTGACCCACACATTTAAAATGGTTTACAGCGGATCTAGCCATTCGAAAAATCAGAACTTAGGTACTGATGCTGATGTGGTGTTTAACTGGAATGGTTCTTCTGTTTATAAAGTAGACCCTAACAGCATCAATGAAGATGAAGATGAAGACCTAACATATAATACTGGATGGAATAATGTATATCCTAATCCATTCAATAATATGATTAGCCTAGACTTCAGTCTTGCAAGTGATCAGTACGTGACCATAGCACTTTACAACATCAATGGAGCTTTAGTTTCCACTATAGTTGATGGTGAAATGGCTGTAGGAGATCATACAGTAAGATGGAATAGTGTAGGTGCAACTGGCAGTGAAATTGCCAAAGGAACTTACTTCATCAAGTTAATTACACAAGATCAAGTTCATCAAACAAGTATTATCAAGTACTAATCTGAAACTTTGAAATATTAAAGGGGGCTATTATGCCCCCTTTTTTTATACTCAAGCTGGCTGGATATGACAATCACGCTCATCCAGACCCCAGACTGTTATTCTCTTATTTGGAAATTATGAAGCAATATGTTCACTTAGTGTTGGAAAGAATATAACTTCTATGTAACTGAATATCAAGCCACACAAGTATTGGCGCCTAATTGATTGTGAAACGGAAGGACTTTTGCTTATTTTCGTTTGAGCTCTAAGAGCCCTTTAATTACTTATTATTTATTGTTATTATGAAGACAAAATTACTCTCCTTAGTAGTACTCCTATTTTCTGTAGGAACAGCCTACTCTGCAACACACACTATTAGCACATCTGCTGATTGGTCCAGTTTAACATCTACTTGGTCAACTGTGGTTGATAACGACGTTATTGTAGTATCCTCGGGAGTTACTCTAACAATCGATCAATCCAACTGTAATCACATAGAAAGCGAAGACGTTATTATTGAAGTTTACGGTACGCTTCACTTTGATGGTACTGGAAATGACACAAGAAGACTTTATTTAAGTTCACTATCTAGCATTAAGTTGTTAGGTTCTGGTTCATTAACAACTAACACATGTTCAGGTAAGAAAAGAATCTATTTTGGTGGTTATCCTCCAACGGCTACTTGTTCAGGTGGCACAGGTTCCTCTACTTCCGCAGGTACTGCTTATTACACCTTCGCCGATATTAATGGCGCTGGAGGTGTAGGAGCATCAGGTCCTGTTCCAGTTGAATGGTTGAACTATGATGCCAAACAAGTTCAGAATGGATTGGTTGAAGTTATTTGGTCAACTGCTTCTGAATTGAACAATAGCAACTTTGTTGTTGAGTTTAGTGAAAACGGAAGCGACTGGATGCCAGTAGCTGAAGTAACATCACTTTCTGAAAATGGCAACAGCAACTCTGTTTTAGATTATAGCTATAAGCACGAAATTCACACAGAATTAGAAGTAGTGTACTACAGAATCAAGCAAATTGATTTCAGTGGTGATTTTGACTATACCGAAATGATGGTAGTTGACTTAAACTCTTCTCTTCCTGTAAAAATTGAAACTCATGGTTCAGGTAAAATTACAATCAAAACCAATTCTCAATCAGTTGGTACTGCACTTGTAGTAACTGATTTGAATGGTCAAATTGTAGAAGACACTGTATTCAGTGGTTCAATTAATGTACAATTAGACAAAGTTGGAATTTACATTATTCAAGTTGGTCAAGGAACTGATCTTGAGGTTGTAAAACACTTCGTACGCTAAGAGATTTTAAATAAAAAAAAAGCCCGAATGGATTCATTCGGGCTTTTTTGGTTAAATGAATTGATTAAGGAACAAGATTGTAGTGAGTAGTATCACTTAAACTTGAATGTTGAGAGCTGTATTCTACACTCATCATATCTGAACCTGTTCTTATCTCTATAGTATCGTTTCCATGTACAGGAGGTGCTCCTATCTTAATAGGGAAATAGAATTCCGCATCAATATACATGATATCACCAAAACTGCTTAGGCCTGTGGAAGAATGACCGGCATTCGTGCCCCCAACAAAGTCTTCTACATCTAAAGTGGTGCTTACTTTAAAGTTGAATTTCAAATCCCCGAATTCCAAATCATCGTCTAAAGGAAGATTTGATTCTGCAATTTGCACACCTAAGCGTTCAAAGCCTGTAATGCTATCATACTTTACATTTTCTGTGCTAAATGCTTTAACAGAGAAAGTACCATTGTCAAATACACCTAAATGTAGCTCAAGTTTTGGCTTTGGCTTATTCGGTTCTGGATCTTCATCCACTTCTTTGTCTTTACAAGCAAAAACAAAGATGCTAGTTGCAATTAGTGCTAATAGAAATTTATGTTTCATAGACTTCAAAAATAACCATTCCTAATAAGTTCAATAATGCTATATTTTTAATGCAAAATGCTGAAAAACAGCACGCTACGAAATAGAGTGTCATTATTTTGTTTTTAGTATATTCGTTTAGACCAGTTAACAAGACCTTATGAGACCTGCCTTACTATCATTATTGGGAATATTCCTATGCCTTGCTGTTAATGCAACTACCATCCCATCAACGAGTTGTACCATTAGTGGAGACACTGTTGTATGTGAAAACGAAGTTCAAAGCTATACATCTGGTTACAGCGGAACATATACTTACCAATGGGGTGCTTTTGGTGGTTCTATTAGTGGTAGCAATACAAAGCCAAGTGTTACTGTCAATTGGGGCTTTGTTGGCACCGGGCAGGTAACAGTGATTATTAAAGACTCTTTGAATACAGTGGTATGTACTCAAGTCTTAAATATTACCATTTATCCTTCACCTATTCCTGAAATAGTTCCTAGCCAAGAAGCTGATTGTAGACACAAAGACGGGCCTGGTGGACAACCGGATGAAGGAGGTACCGAATGTCTTACGGCTTGTGATTCTACATGGATAAACTATTCAACTACCCTTAATCCTGGAAGCACATATACCTGGACGATTACTGGCTCAAGTACTTACACCATATCTGGCAATGAGGTTGATGTGTTTTGGGAAGGACCAGGAGTTGGAACCGTTAAGGTAGTTGAAACCAATATGTACGGTTGCGTAGGTGAACACGAAATATGTGTGGAAATAATTGAAAGACCCAATGCAGCATTTTCCACCTTACCTGCTGCAACTTCAGGTGTAATTACTATCTGCTTAAATCAAGATGTGTATTTCTTTAATGAATCAACCCAAGCGGGAGGGACAGCCATTACTTCTTATGAGTGGATCTTTGGAGATGGAAATACAGATTATTTTACTCCTCCAGATAGTGGCCACACAAGTCACAGTTATTCTACGCCCAATACTTATACCGTTCAATTGGTAGTTACCAATGAATGCGGGTGCACGGATACAGCAGAACTAACCATAATAGTTGAAAGCTTACCAGGACCAAATATTGAATGTATTTCTACAGTGTGCCCAGGGGCCACTATGACTTACTCTACAGATGCTTCTTGTAGCAGCTACAATTGGACAGCGACCAATGGAACCATTGTTGGATCTTCAACTGGACCAACGGTTACAGTGCAATGGAGCGGTACAGCACCAGCTATTTTGACCCTTGATGTTGACCCTTGCCCTGGTTACTGCCCCAACCCCACCTCTATTGTTGTGCCTCTAATACCAGCAGCTGCTTCAATAGCAGGAGATACAGTTGTTTGTGAAAATACGTGTAATACTTACAAAATCAGCTGTGACATTCCCGTGGATAGCATAGTATGGCATATACCTCCAGGGATTTCATTTTTTGGTGACACCATTAATGTTCATGAAATTCAAATTTGTGCAGGATTTGGAAGTTTTAGCGGTACTATCTGGGTGGAATATTTCCACAAAACCAATGGAAGTACTCAAGGTCTAGACTGTGGTGGGAATGCATATTTACCATACCATGTGAGACCATCTATGTCTATATTCGGAAGTTCCGTTTATTGTGAGAATGAAAGCTTCAGCTTTGTGGTGCCCGGATCTACAGGTAACATAAACTGGGAAATAACTGATAATACGGGAACAACCATCTATTCCATGGTTACGCTGCCAATAAGCAGTCCATTTACAGGAGCATGGTTCTGGGGACCAGGAACATTTCTAGTAACTGCCACAGATCTTTCCAATAACTTCTGCCAAGAAGAGGTTCAAAAGATTATTACAGTTCATGAAGCTCCTCCACCTCCAATAATTAGCGGGCCAGACAGCGTTTGCCCAAATTCAACTCATAACTACAGCGCCACTATGTCTAATGCAGGACATACGGTGAGTTGGAATGTGGTTGGCGGTTCACCTTCAACTGCTATAGGTAGCTCTGTAAACATAACTTGGAATAGCACTGGGCCATACATCATTTACGCTTTTGAGGTGGATCCTATAACCCTATGCAAAAGTGTAGCCGACACATTGGTGGTACAAAGCCTATTACCTCTGGCCGCAGCCACTTTTAATGGGCCAGATACGGTTTGTTCCAATAGCACGGTAAGTTATAGCACATCAAGCCCGGGAGACACATATTTCTGGTCTATTAATGGAAGCTTAATGGGCAGTGTTGCAGCTGGCCAACACAGCAGTGGTATAGATGTGCAATTCAATAATGTAACTGGTACGGCTTGGTTGGTATTGGAAAGAAGCCTTTGCTCTCAAATAAAAAAGGATTCCATACTAATCACCATTATTCCTGCTCCAACACCGAGCATGACCATACCAGCAACGGTATGCCAACAAGAGACTTTTACTGCAAGTACTTCTACATCAGCATTGAGCTATAGCTGGGATTTTGGAGATGGAAATTCCGAAACAGGAAGTTCCACTACTCATGATTATGATTCATCTGGCTCATATGTTGTTACTTTAACAGTGACTTATGGAGGCAATTGCCCAGCTACGGTGAGTACAACTCAAACCATTGTAGTAAATCCTTCACCTATCACTAATATTTCAACAGGAGATGAAACGCTTTACTGTAATCCAGCAACCATAAGTACAACTATGACCATAAGCACTTCTGTTACAAGTACAGGTTGCAATTGGTATAAATCCCCTAGTTCAACATCCATAAGTACAGCTTCTAGTTATACGGCAACAAGCATAGGGACTTATTACGTTGTGTGTAGCAATTCATATGGTTGTTCCGATACGAGTAATTTTATAACCATAGATACTACTTCTTGCGATGACACTTGTAGGCCACAGAATTATACTCTTGATTTTGATATTTTTAGATTGGGATGTAATACAGACAGCTTTGAGTACAGTTCTTCTAATGTGAGTTCTCACTCATGGGATTTTGGAGATTTCTATAATCCAGGGAGCAATTCAGCTAGTGGAAACAATGTAACTCATACATACACAGAACCAGGCATATATGTGGTTACTCTGTGCGGTTTAGTACCAAATATGAATTCCAGTTTACCCGACTGCCAAGTATGTATTAAAAAATCAGATACTATAGACTATGTACCTGATTTCTACCCTATTATTAATTGCACGGACTATTCATCATCATTCACGGTTACCTTTAATAACAGCACCAAAGTTTATACCCTTGCTCCTAGCCCTTCATATTCTTGGAAGATCAACGGAGGAAGTGTCTTGAGCACAGCGACTGACTTTACTACTAGTTTAGCAGCAGGTACTTATAATGTAGAACTGATAATTAATGGTGTTTGCAATCTTGTTAAAACCATTACCATTGATTCAATAGCACAAGCTAACTTCTACGCTGCAGACTCTATTTGCGTTGGAGCTCCTATAGTTTTTAGCAATACTACTACAGGTAGCTACTCCTCTTCAGAGTGGGATTTTGGCGACGGTGCTAGTTCATTGATTAACTCCCCTGTGCGAGCATACGATGTTGGTGGAAGCTATAATGTAAGTTTAACCATAGTAAATGAATTTGGATGTAAAGACAGCATAGTTAAGAGTATATATGTGTTGCCAAATACATTGAATGCCAGCATAAGCCTATCAGGGCCAAATGAGTTCTGTTTTGGAGATAGTGTAATTCTCACTGCTAACCCAACCGGTGGTTACCCTTCATATACTTATTTATGGACAACTACCTCTACAGCTCAAAGTATAACAAGTTATTATACAGGAAATTACGGAGTACAAGTTTGGGACGCTAAACAATGTTATACTCAAGTACCGGATACTGTTGTTAAGGTGAATCCATTACCTAACGCAGTAATCATTGGCCCCAACAGTGGTTGTCAATATCAGAATCAGGAATTCAAAGTGCCAGTTCCAACTAGTGGCCATACCATTAATTGGTATATCAACGGCACCTTATCTAGCACTACAAATACATTGAATTACTTCCCTTTCACTGCTGGAACGGATATGATACATGTAGATGTAACCAACAGTTATGGATGCTCTAAAAGCGACACTCTGTTCTTTACTACTTATCCAAACCCTAATGTAACTACCACCAGCGAGGGTACGCTTTGCGAAGGAGACACCACGCTACTCATAGCAAAAAGTACTTCAACGAATTTGGTATCAATGATGTGGAGTAATGGACAAACCAACGACTCTATCTACGTTACTAATCCAGGCATTTACATAGTAACTGTTGTAGATTCTAATGGATGTACCGCCCAGTCTGCTGTATTGATTCATGAACTACCAGACATGTGTGGTCTAATGACTGGTTGCTATGAAATCTGTGATACCGTTACTGAACTGGTTTGGTACGCACCCAAAGGTTATTTCTCCTACCAATGGTTCTATAACGGAGTGGCTATGAGTGGTTCAACTTCAGATACAGTACATATACCTTTACACCAAAGCGGTACTTATCAGGTTCTGATTATGAATGCTGATAGTTGCAGCACTATGTCAGACCCAATAGATATCACTTTTGTAAGCTGTGGAGGCTGTGAAATTAGTGGACATACAGAAATAGAATGCGGTCCATTTGACCATCATGGAGATCAAACATATAATGTCACCTTTACTATAAACAGCAATTTGCCAAATGGTTCCAATATAGCCATAAGCTCTTCTCAAGGTCAGGTTTTAGGATTATCTAGTAGCACAGTCAATAATGGCTCAAATGTCTTAACAGCTACTTTTATTGATCAGGGAGCAATAGACACCATAGTGTGCTTTAATGTTGCAGTATGGGATAGCACACAGCGTTGTGACACTATAATATGTGACACTCTTCCTAATTGTGAATGTAGTGGAGAAGGAACTAACATAGTGAGTCAAGAGCATTTTGATTGTATAGGACATGATAGTTTAGGAAATCCACAATACTACGGATGTGTAAATGTGTGGTGGGGTGGTAGCGGAAGTAGCAGCATGACTTTGGCTGAACCGAGCTCAGGATTTAGTCCAAGCGCATTTAGCATAAATCCTGGACCTAACGTTATCTGCTTTACATATACAGATTACCCACCTATTAATCCTGGTGCTGTACTGATATATGCCTACTTCTACGATAGTACCACTATGACCACTTGTAAAGATTCCTTTAGAATTGTTTACGATCCTTGTCCTGATGTTTGCGAATTAGACGTAGTAGGTTTGTGTGCTCATTGCGACAGCACTATCCAAGGAGGTGTTTGGGTATACAAACTTGAAATGGCGGTGAATAATCCTTTTGGTGGAAACGCCAATGTAAGTATAACTCCTATATCGGCAGGTACTTTCGGAGCAATAACTCCTAACCCTATTCCACCGGGCAGCACTACTATAACCGTTCCTTTCACAGATTGGTCCCCTACAGACTCTATCATCTGTTTCAAGATAACCCTTACCGAGGTTGCAGGACACGGAATCTGTCATAAAGATCTATGCATTGCTTTACCAGATTGTAAAGGTCTTTCTGTAAATGAAATGGAATTGCAAACAGGTGCATTAATAAGCATTTACCCAAATCCTTCAAGTGATGTGATTTATGTAAGGTTTAATCAAAATGTATCCAATGCATCTTACAGTTTACAATTGACCAATATGCTAGGGAAAGAAGTGAAAAGAAGCAATAGGCTGTCTAAAAATAATGTGCTGTTTATCAAAGACTTAAGCAAAGGAGTCTATACAGCAAACATTATTCACAATGGAGATATAATTGGCAGCAAGAAAATAGTAATACAGTAATTTACGGAGTCAGTGTTGGTTTAACTAACACTGACTTCTCATGCTGTACCAACACTTTTCCTGGGCCTGCTTTTTTAGGCTTGCGAACGAATTTTCTATAAGAATAAATGACGGTTGCAAGTTCTTCATTTCTACTCTTACTATAATATGCAGCAATAGCAGCTGCTTTCTCCAATTGACTCTCTCTTACAACTTGATCTCTATTCAATCTCATAATTACGTGACTACCCGCCACATTTGCAGCGTGAAACCATAAATCATGAGGAGAACTGTAAAGCCTCAACAGCTCATCATTATCCTTAGCAGATTTTCCAATACGCAACTCCAATCCTTCAATCTCTATGCTTTTGTATGGCTTTCTTTCAATATTGCTTTCTTTTCTTGAAGACTTTATAAAAGCTTTTAAATCGCTTGATTGAGTTGAATTCTCAATATCTAATATTGTATACTGCAAGACTTCTAAATTGCTTTCTAAACTCCTCAATTCGTTTTGAAGCACTGATAATTGAATATGCTCTTTCTTTGATTTATAGTACAAGCGCTGCGCATTCTGCTGTGGACTGAGTTGAGCGTTCAACTTGATAGTCACCTCTTCTCCATTCTCAAATGAAGGCAAGTTGACTTCCGTTTGTCCTTCTTTAATCTGATGCATATATGCCATAATCAAATCTGCCTGCTCCTTAAAGCTAGTGCGTTTTTTATGACCTTCTAAATGACCTTTGATCTTCTGAATCTTCTTCTGGCTTTGTTTTAGTTTCTTATGGTGATTTTGTAGCAATTGTTTACGTTGCTCTAGAAAGCTAGATTGGCCAATATATTTTCTACTAAATTCATCTAGACTGCTCAAAAACTCATGACATGAAGACGAATCATCTGACTGTACCAATCTCGGTAAACGTTCTTCAGCCACAATCATTACACCTTCTACTTTTCTTCTCTTCAATAGTGTATTCCATGCCTCACTAAAATTAGAATCAGCCTGATTAAGAATACTCAGCTCTGAAGCAGTAAGCCATTTATGGCTGAATTTTGCTTCTTCTATATTCTCTGGGATCTTTCTATTTACAAGATTTGGAAACTTTACTTCTTTGGCGTTAAGCGGAAAAACATAGTCCAGCTGGTTTTGATTATAACTGGCGATTTGAGAAAATCTTCCGAACATATGAAAAACCAATTGTTGACTCCCAAAATCTAGGATGAAAGATCTGTCAAGATCCACAGCTTGAATGCTCTTTACTTCTTGACCATGTAGAGATTGAAATTGAGTGATTCTGTTTCGCTTGGGTAAATAATCTATTTGAGGAAATTGAAAAAACAACTCACCTCTGTAGAACTGAAGCTTTACAACCTCATCGAATACTAGGAATAATTCTTCTTTACTAGTAGAGAAGCAATCTATAAGCTTTTGACCTTCAAGTTTTTCAGCTAAACACTGTGCAATCCTAGCAATATAGAAAGGGTCAAAAGCCACGGAGTTTAGAACTCACCGTAGACATCTGTTAAGCATTCACAGCCGTCTTCAGTAATGAGAATAGTATGTTCGAATTGAGCAGACAACTTGCCATCTCTAGTTCTTGCGGTCCAGCCATCTTTGCGGTCCACTATAGCTTCTGCCACTCCTTCGTTAATCATAGGTTCTATAGTAAATATCATTCCAGGACGCATTCTTTTGCCGGTGTTCTTTTGTGCAATATGAGAAACTTCCGGTTCCTCATGGAACTTGAGACCTACACCATGACCACAAAATTGCCATACCACGCTATAGCCCTTTTTATGGGCATATCTAGATATAGAATAACCTATGTTACCAAATCTATTCCCAGGATAGCATTCTTGTACGCCTTTTTTTAAGCAGGCCTTAGTTACATCTATCAATCTCTGAGCACTCTCTGAGATAGTACCAATTTTGTACATCTTACAGGTATCTCCATAGTAACCATCCAATATGGTGGTTACATCTATATTAAGTATATCACCGTCTTTTAAAACATATTCATTGGGTACACCGTGACATATTACCTCGTTTGGAGAAGCACAGATTGCTCCGCTAAACCCATTATAACCCAAGGTTGCAGCTTTTGCATTGTGTTTCTCAATGTACTCCAACGCTTTGTCATTGATGAACTTTGTTGTATTACCAGCCACTGCGTATTGCTCCAAGTATTTTAGTACTTCGGCGGCTAGTTGAGAGCTTTTTCTAATACCCTCAATTTGTTTGCTATTCTTGATTTTTATTGCCAAGCCGCAAATGTAAGAAGACATGACTCAAAACACATATATTTACTGCACCATGGCATACGATCAATTTTTAGCAGAGCGAATCAGCAATTATTTTAAAGCTAAAAAGCTCAAAACTGAAGACAAGAAAATGATGGGAGGTTTGGCCTATATGCTTAACGACAAAATGTGTGTGGGCATAGTCAAGAATGAATTAATGGCAAGAGTTGGTCCAGATGCATATGAAGAATGCTTGAAAAAAGAAGGTTGCAAAGAGATGAATTTTACTGGTAGACCAATGAAAGGATATGTTTTTGTAGATGGAGATGGAATAGACTCGGAAGAAGATCTAGCCTATTACCTAGATTTGGCTGTTGCTTTTAATCCTGAGGCTAAATCAAGCAAGAAAAAGAAATAGCTTATACCCTCCTATCTTTTATGAAAGGGAGTTTAGAACGTTGGTAATCTATCTGCTCTTTGTCCAGTGTTAAGGTCTGTACTTCCTCACCTAAAAATCTAAGAAGTCTTTTGCCATCTGGGCCATAAACTGAAGAATGCCCGGGATACTGATGACCATCTGGGTCCACTCCCACCCTGTTCACTCCTACCACATAAGCCTGATTCTCTATAGCTCTAGCTTGCAGAAGTCTGTCCCAATGCTTTATTCTTTTTACAGGCCAATTCGCAACCACTAGCAATATGTCATAGTCCGTATCATTAAAGCTCAAGTAAGGAAATCTCAAGTCGTAGCATACAATCAATCTACATTTAAAACCCTTAATGACTATATCAACTTCAGAATTCCCAGCTGTAAAATGCTTGTTTTCTTCAGAAAGCTTAAACAGATGTTGCTTGTCATAGATTCCAATAACATCGCTCCCATCACTCACAATAAAACGGTTCACCAATTGCCCATGGAGATTAACCATTATGCTCCCACCAACCATACAACGATGCTTTTTAGCTAGCCTGGTCATAAATGAAATACTTTCTCCGTCCATTTTTTCGGCTTGCTCTGGATATTCTACACTAAATCCGGTTTGAAACATTTCTGGTAAAAGAATGAGATCCGTTCTCTCAATACTTTTAGCCATGGTCTCTATTTTGTTGAAATTGGTCGATTTGTCTTTCCAAGCTATGTCAAATTGAAGAAGTGATACGTTTAATGTAGACATAAAACAAATTTACCACTTTCAACATATCTCCTTATATTGCCATTCCATGAAATATTTAAGTCTCACTCTTCTCTTTATCAGCACTTTAACGCTCGCGCAGAATTCTCTACTCTACGAAATCAGTGGCAATGGTGTAGATGAAAACAGCTATTTAATGGGCACCGTACATGTTCAAGATGAAAAAGTGTTTAATTGGAATGATTCGGTTTTTTGGGCTATGGATCAGGCTCAAGTAGCTGCCTTTGAACTAGACATGAGTAAGGCCTTAGATTTAAACCTAGGGGAAGATGAAAAAGCTGCACTTACCAATTTCATATTCGAAGACTTCATTCCCAAATTAATGTCAAGTGTTCCTGCAGATAGTTTAGGAACAAGAGCAGCAAGAGATTTGGTACCCTTTTACAAATCTCTATTAAGTGAGCAAATGAACGTCAATAACAGAAAGGACTTTGTTGATCAATTTTTGCAAAATTATTGCAGAAAACAAGGGGTAAAAATCATTGGCCTTGAATCCACCCAGGAGCAATTAAATGCAATCATAGGAAGTGATTTTGAAGGCCTATCAGACAATTTGCTAGGTTTCTTTGAAAAAGATAATTGGCAATTAGAATTTGAAAAAAGTATAGAAGACCAATACGCTTTAATTGATGCCTATGCAAATCATGAATACAATGCTGTCTGCGAAATCATGAGCAGAACAGTAAGTGTATCCAATAACTTCTTACTAAACTTATACGATAGGCTACTAACCAATAGGAATCAGATAATGTATGATAGAACCAAAGATTTGGTGAGCAATGGTTCTGCCTTTATTGCTGTAGGTTGTGGGCATTTATGTGGCGCCAATGGCCTTGTACAGCAATATCGCAATGCAGGTTATACCGTAAGACCAATGAATATTAGACCAACAAGCGATGAATTTCATTTGGAATGGAAAACTTATAAGGGAGATGGCTTTACAGTAGATATACCAGTACAAGCCGATTCTATAGAGGAATTTACTTTTTCTTTCTTTTCAACTTTTCTCAATGATGAAATTGCATCCAATACTATTTACACTTCCAAAGGTGTAGCCACTTTTAAAGTGGAGGTACTTGTTGCCGCAACAGAAGCAGTAGAAGATATGGATTATTTCTATGATGATTCAGTGGACGCAGTAATTGATTACAATACAGATTACGAAGAAGCAGTGCAAACAGAGGAAGATGTAGTAATTGAATATGTAGGAGAAGAAGTTGAGGACTATGAGGAAGCGGCTGCATCTGATGATGATGTGATTATTGATTATGTGGGCGACGAAGTGGAGCATGAAGAGGAATATGAAGAAGTTGATGTAATCTATGAGGAAGAATATTCAGAAGAGGAAATTATATACATTGATGGCGGTGAAGAGGCAGAAGAAATCGAATACAATTCTAATAGATCTATAATTCCAGGCTTAGATCATCCCAACATAACGGAAGAAATGAATACCTATATGGAAGCCGTAGTAGGTTCTTTTATGGCCGAATCCATGAAAAGTGGTAGCAATGTAATGGGCTTGCTCAACAATATGCAAAAACCAGGAGAATCAGACACGCTCATGCTCAACATTAATGGTTCTGAACAAGCCGTGGTGCGCAATATAGAATTGTTGAACAGTAGAATGACCTGCACTCTTGAAACTCAAGATCAAGTGTATTATGAAATTACTTTAACTGGGGATGCTTCAGCACTAAAATCAGAAGAATTTCAACGCTTCTTTACATCATTTAAAATAACTCCTTAGAGTTTCTCCATCTGACGTTTTACAAACTCACTTAGATCCTGGCCTTTAAGCAAATTCTGTTGCAACTTAGCTAAATCCATGGCATCTCGGAGAATGGTAGTTTGAGCTTTTTTCTTGCTCTCTATTACTTTCTTGGCCAGAGGGTGGTTAGCATTTACTGCAACCACATACTTCTCTGGCATATTCCCAAACATAGCCATTCCTCCCATACCTTGCATCTCACTCATTCGCCTTTCAAATTCCGAACGAGTTATAGTAATGAAGTTGTCTGTAGGGCTCAACGGGCTGGTTTTTACCTCGAACTGTTCATTATCAATGAACTTCTCAAAAGTGTCCTTTACTGATGTTAACTCATCTTCGCTCAAGACTGCTTCTGCATGTTCATCTTTATCAATTAGATTATTTACTGTATCTGCATCTACCCTTTTTAGTTGGAATTTCTCATTCTTGGCTTCTAGCATGGAAACAAAGTGATTGTCTATTACCTCATCAAGAACTAAGATATCATAACTTCTACCTTTAGCTTGGTCTATATAGTTGTGCTGACCTTCTATATCAGTGGTATACAAGGCTATAGTTGCTTCATTTTTATCTGTCTGGTTGGCTTTGATTTTCTCTATATAATTCTCTATGGTGAAATGCTCTCCTTCCACATTTTTTAGCAAACAGAACTTTTGAGCGCGTTCGTAGAACTTGTCATCGCTGATCATTCCATACTTAACAAACAGGCTCATATTAGCCCATTTGGCCTCAAAATCCTTATTATCCTTTTTATAGATTTCGTTCAGCTTATCGCTCACCTTTTTACTGATGTGGCTGGTGATTTTCTTAACCGCTCCATCTGCTTGCAAACTGCTTCTAGAAACATTCAGAGGTATATCCGGACTGTCTATGACTCCGTGCAACAGCATGAGATATTCTGGAACAATATCTTCTACATTCTCTGTTACAAAAACCTGATTACTATAGAGTTGTATTTTGTTCTTATTCGGATCTATTTCCTTCTTAATCTTAGGGAAATACAATATTCCGGTAAGGTTAAAGGGATAATCTACATTCAAATGAATCCAGAAAAGCGGTGGTTCACTCATCGGATACAAATCAGAATAGAAAGCTGTATAGTCTTCATCTTTCAGTTCTGATGGGTTCTTTTTCCAGATAGGGTTTACATTATTTATTTGCTCACCTTCAAACTCAATCGCAACAGGAAGAAACTTACAATACTTGCTCAACAGATTCTTAATAGTGTAGGTCTCCAGATACTCTTTGCTCTCTTCATTTATGTGAAGTATAATATCCGTGCCGCGTTTCTTGCGCTTCCCTTTAGTAATCTTAAAGTCGGTGCTTCCCTCACAAGTCCAATGTGCTGCTGCAGCATCTTCTTTATAACTCAAGGTATCTATCTCTACCTTGTCTGCAACCATGAAAGAAGAATAGAAACCCAAACCAAAATGACCGATAATATTTGCGTCGTCTTTGCTGTCTTTGAATTTTTCTACAAATTCCTCTGCCCCACTAAAAGCAATTTGATTAATATATTTATCAATCTCCTCAGCGGTCATTCCTATTCCATTATCACTAATGGTTAGTGTATTCTTGTCTTTGTTAAGTTTAACTTCAATTTTAAGATCCCCAATCTCTCCAGCTTCTCCTCTTGCACTTAAAACATTCAGCTTTTGGCTCGCATCTACGGCATTTGAAATGAGCTCCCTTAAAAAGATTTCATTGTCTGTGTAAAGGAACTTTTTAATGATTGGAAAAATGTTCTCTGTATTTACGGATACTTTACCTTTTTGCATACTACTGTTTTAGCATGCTACTATCAAATTGAGTACCATTAAGAAAAACTGACTACTTGTCAGCAAAATCTGTCTAATTAGCGGGAGTATAGCTTATTTCCAATGCTTCGCTTGGAAAGTAGCTGCTGTCGAAAGCAACTATTCTATATTTCTGTTGCTTACCGTTTGAAGCATATCTATCTAAGAATGATTCGTATTTCCCTCTCAGTTCGCTGATTTGTTTAAAATCAGCCTGCGATTCATCATATCGGTAGATTTCATAACCAATCACCCTTTTATCTGTAGAAGCCTTCCATTCCAAATAAATGTCATTTGCTGAATCTGTTGCCATACCTTGACTTGGAGCAGCCAAACTGTTTGGGGGTCTATAACTGAATTTAACCTCTGAGGATTTCTCACTGACATTGCCATCTTGATCTACTGCTGAAATTGCATAGTAAAACGTGCCTTCTGAAGTAATGCTATCATTCATCTCTGCTCGGGTACTGGTTTTAAGCTTTGACCAAGACTCACCCTCTTTTTTTCTATAAATCGCATAATGATCGAAATCCTTAGCCTGACTAACCGTCCATGCAAGATGCACAACCCCCTCTTCAAAATGAACTTGATTCACTATAGGACTAAAAGGGGCGATGTCGTCTGGCCTTCTCAATCTAATAGGTTCTGAACCTTCACTCCTATTATAACTTTGATCTATGGCAAAAACTACATATCTATATGCCGATTGTGATTTGGCTCCCAAGCTTTCCGTAAATGCATTTTGAGTTAGTGGTTTTGGCGTGAGCAGGAAGTTATTTACACCTGAATCACCTGTGAAGCGCTCTACCTCATATCCAAGCAAATCTATTTCAGCGTTTTCATCCCATGTCATCTGCACTAAGCCACCCTTACTCACCGTTCCTTGTACATTTATGGGAGCTTTAGGGGCTGTCTCATCGGCTAAACTAAAAAGAATAGTATCTGAATTAGCTTTTGAGTGTTGCTTATTGCTTCCAGCAACATAATAGTAATAAAGCACCCCTTCTTCTGCTTCGCGATCTATATACCTAGCCCTCTTCATTTTTAATAGTGAAGAAGGAGGATAAATACGAGTATATGTTCCATGATAACTATCTCCACGATATACCTCATAGTGAAGACTTGAGTCACTAATGCTCCATTTTAATTCTACATCTCCAACCCTGTCCGTAGCTTCTAAATCACTTATATAGAGTTTGTGTTGGGGTGTAGGAATCACCTCCAATATTTCACTCATCTCACTTTCCATTCCAAAGGCATTAAAGAACTTTATGTAGTAGAAATAGGTGACGCCATTGTGTAAATAATTGTCTGTGTATTCTGATTCACTCTCCTCTATACTAAAACTGATGTTGCCAATAGGATTTAGTTTGATATATGGCCCAAGTAGAGCATTAGATCTGTAAACATAGTAGCCCACCGCATCCATTTCATTTGCAGCTTTCTTCCAACTTAAAGAAACACTTTGGTCTCCAGACTCAGCCTTAAATACACTAGGTACTTCTACCATTTGGGTAGCTATGGATCCTATATTCTCTTCCAAATAGGCTTTATCACTACCGTTGATTACCATATCAACTTTCACTTTCAAGGAATTTGAAGTTCCAGTTTCAATCACAACATACTCGCCCATAGCTTGAGCCATATTTATGTTCAACCCCGTAAAAGCTCCAAAGAACTGGTAGGCTTCGTTATTAGCCGCTAATTCATCATACTCAGCTTGGGTAAAATCTCCTTCGGCATCTTCTATTCCGGCCAGCTGTAAGAATAATTCCGTTGAACCTCCTATGAGTTTATCAATCTTAGAATTCTTAACTAAACGCATGGTTTCTTTTTGTAACTGCCAACCACTGCCATTATCTGTATAGACTTTATAACCTTCCAGTCCTTGTGCTTGACCACTCTTCCATCTCAAATGCAGATTCTCTCCATCATAAAAACTTATGATGTCTTGAGCGTAAAGATTTCCTCCTAGAACTATAAGGTAAAAACAAAGGATATATCTAATTATTGTTCTCAAATTGGTGTTGTTGAATCTATTTCTACTGTTTTAGAACCTTCATACCATAGCACTTTGTACCTGGCCCTTGCTATCCCTCTTATCCTTGCTTCAGACGATGTAATTCTCAGTTCAGCTCCTGTAATATTTACAGCACCATTTATTACATCAAAACTCTTGTCGAAGGCTTCTACATTAACATCCCAATTCCCTAAAATTCTAGGACGGGCTGTACCAGTTGGAGGTTGGTAAACATATTGCAGATCTAATTTTGCATTAAGATCAAAGGAGGCAGTAAGTGTACCAAAACCCAACGGAATTTCTTTATTTACATCATAGGTTAATCTTCCATCCATTTTAATTCGCGTTTCTGATATCTCCAAAGAAGCATCTGCGTTAATGGTCTGGAATAAAGAAGCATTTAACTGTTCACTCCATACATAACGACTTCTATTTGGAGGATAACTAAAATTAATCTTTCCTCTTGCCAAGAATAACGCTCCTTCGGCATCTGTTAAGCCCACAAATGCAGCTATATATCCATCAATGGATGGATTGCTAGCCATATTTCTCAAATTGATTTGACCTTCACCATATAAGCTTTCTTCTTTTGTTAAGGCCCAAGCTTTTCCATACATAGAAATATTACCACTCACATAGCTCAATTCCATACGCCCTGCTATTAACTCACCGCCAGGTGCGTTTCCAACTCCCACTTTGGCTTTCAAGGAGAAGCCTGCATCCTGCATTGGACTGCCGTCTTGATTGCCTAAAGGAGGTATGAAGTTATACCCTACACCTCCCCCAAATTCAAGGAAGGAGAATCCTGTTTGTGCAATAGGGATGGGGAATGCGGCACCAATCTCACCATACCAATAGCTAAAGCTTTCATCTCGTGATATAGGTTGATTTCCCACTATCAGCATTCCATCTAAGCCCTTATTGAATTTCTTGAACTTCACATCGAACTTTCCTTGGAACACCGCTTGTTGATAGGTGAACTCACCTTTAAAATTGATTGGCCCTTTATCAAAATCTATATCTAGCTTCTTAAATGTTAAGGTTGGGCCCGTTTTAATTTCTGCCGCAGCATCTATCGCTAATATCCCCTTAAAATCTACTTTACCATCAAAGGTCATTCCGTAATCCCTTTCGTTTCTAAAATGGAAACCCAGGTGTCTTAGATTCATTTTAAAACCTTTGCCTATTTCTATGTCCTCTTCAACACTTATGTTTTCAGCTTCAACTTCACCTTTAGAGGTAAGCTTGAATCCATCAATATTAATGTCGCCATGCTTCTCAGAATTGATTTTAGCGCTTAACGTAATAAGTCCCTCTTTTTTCTGTGGTAGGTATTCTGCTCCAGCTACTTTTAATACAAAAGTGGTTTTAAACTGTGGCAGGTATAAAGGTTGTGTTGAGGTTAGTTCCGCCACATATCTGGTTTGGCTCAATGAAATTTTTATTCCAACCTCACCTTCCATTGGGCTAGGTACTGTCATGACACCATCGAAAGTTCCATTCAAGAGTTCATTGTTTTTAAATTCTGCAGTCAAGGTTTTCAGCTTTACTTCATAACCCGCAAATCCTAAACCCAACAACTGGCCATCCATCCCAATTTTTCCACTTACTCCTCTTTTACCTATAGAGAAATTTTGCACTCCTAAGGTGCTTCTTCCATTTACACCTTCTCTATTAAATGATTCAGGTAGCTCCAATGTGGCCTGTACAATAACCAATCCTTGGAAATCATCAGGCAATGGCGCTTCTGATTCCCCTCGGTGCATATCCAGAATTACGCTGGTTCCTTTCTTTAGTTTAAAGTCGTTGAGTTCTACTTCTGGCAAATTTGAAATCTTACCCATGAAGTCTCCATTCCCATCAATTTTAGCCTCAAAAGCAACCGCTTCCTCTAGCTTTTCATGCTTGACCTCTCCAGTTAAACTGGCGCCGGTAGTGGCTAATACTCCAAAACTTGAAATGGTTAACTCAAAACTGCTGAATTGGTATTTTACGCCTTCAGCACTTTCGTATATGACACTTCCCTCTTTAGCAATAAACTCTGCATCATCTCCATCTGCACTTTTCTCTACTTTAACCCCATCTACTTTAATCTTCAATTTCTTAAATGCTTCTTTAATTGGCATATCATCTGGAATAGCATCAACAGAAATATGTGCATCTCCACTTATTGTGGTTCCAGGACTGGCTTCATTATCTAATACTATCACAAATGGAGTCTCGGATGTGCCAATTTTAAACTCCTTAATTTTTTCAGTATCTATCTTACCTTTAGCTTCATAGTCTTCTGCTATGTCTTTATATTCTTCAGGTGTTTTAGAAGTCACTTCAAATTGTTCATTCTCCGGAGCATCTTTTAACATAGTCATGGCTATACCAAATTCCTCCGTACTTTCACTTTCCGGTTCCACTTTGGCTTCTCCTTCAGACTCAAAACTCAATTCTATGCCATTAGCAAATTCATTATCGAAATTCAAGGTTCCAAATACCAACCAATTTCCTATGTCCTCTGTGTCTATAGCGCCAAGAGC
Source organism: Bacteroidia bacterium (assembly GCA_049115575.1). Taxonomy (GTDB): domain Bacteria; phylum Bacteroidota; class Bacteroidia; order NS11-12g; family UBA9320; genus JAHEKB01. The sequence goes on from JAGDZU010000001.1 coordinate 822,818, forward strand.
GCCTTCAACATTAGCACTTCCATTCTTAAGCATTTTTTTTGCTTCATCCAAGGCCTTTTTGTTTACTTCATATGCCATGATTTGATAAGAGTGTATCAAAGGAGATGTAGCCTCAATTTTCTCTTCTTGAATGACTTCACCTCCTCTTTTCCACTGTATGATAATTTCAAACTTGCCATATCCTTTGCCGTAATAAAAATAAGTATCAGCCAGATAACCTGAGCCGTCTGTGCTTCCATCTTTTTCCGTGCTTCCTCCTTCATCAAAACCAAAATCTTCTGCATCACCATATGTTTTAGATACTTCTAAATGAATGGTTTCTCCTGCCAAGCCTTGATGATCTCCTTGCACTACTCTGGTAGTAATCTTTGATTTTCCACCTGGAGAACCTTTCACAGATTTAGAAGTTTCTATCATAACCCCAGCTGTAACATCATACTCCCCTTTACCTCCAACTTTGTCGTCTTTATAAATCTTGCTCGCTTCGTATTTGGCATTAATCATTTGCCTTTCTGTCTTCTTGTCTTTGGCCACTTCTGCTGGTTCCCATAAAAACATCCCAAGAGTATTACTAGATGCTGGGCCAACTATTACTCCACCACCAAATTCATATCGACCCAAATCCACTATTGAATCATGTAAACCTGCCATGGATACACAGAAATCATCATCCTCTTCTGTTTCTTCTTCGCCTCCATCAGTAGTGCTACCATCACCATTTTCCCCTTCCCCATCTCTGGTTCGGGTGCCATCATGTTGATCTCTAGTTCTGGTAGTATTGTCACCTAGTGGATCTCCACCGGTATTACCTGCGTCTCCACCAGTAGGCGTACCTTCGCCTCCTGCATCTGTCCCAGAAGTTGCACCGTCTCCCCCCTCTCCAGCTTCAGAAGCTAATCTGTATTCTTTTTCCTCAGGAGATTCACCTTCTGATATACACTGATAATTGAACTCATCTTTATCTGTTGAAAATGCGGAACTTGCAATAACCACATCTTTAGAAAGTAAAGGCGCATCATCCGGAATAACGGGCCAAAGCTCATTCAATAATTTACCGTCTTCATATAACAATGCACGAGTTCTTGGCTCTTCACCAGCAGCTAATCCTGCAAATTGTGGCGAATTCATAATGTCGTTTTCAACTATCAGATAGCATTTTGAAGGCTCCTCTATAGTTGAGCCATTTCCACTCGCAGTGAGACCTGTAATACTTGCAACCCTGCTGCTATAGGTTAATGTAACCGTTTCCTCTTTAGGGTCATCATCTTCCCTCCAATGGTCGGCAACTCCGTCGTCTGCAATAATCTTCAACTTGGTGGTGAAGCTGGCTTTTTCAAACTTCTCGTTTATGAAATCTTGTAGTTCCTTCCTTGCATCTTTGAGAGCGTCTTCCGCTTTTTCAACTGCATCTTTAGATTTCTCTTCAGCCTTCTTTTTCTCTTCAATTTTTACTTCAATTTCAGCCTCTGCTTTCTTTTTCTCATTCTCTAGCTTCTCTAGCTTGGCTTCTATTTCTTCTAGCTTCTTATTGGCTTTTTGCAAATCTTCATCTTCATTCATAAGACTATCAATGTCCGCTGGGGCCTCAGCGCTGTCTCCTAATTGCTCTAGTTTTTTAAGGTCTTTATTGGCTTGAAGCAAATCAGCTTCTGCTCCTTCCAAGTCGTTTTCTAACTCCTGAAGTTTCTTTCTGTTTTCAAGTTGTACGCTCTGCATAGTAAAGCGTTCTTCCCTAATCTGAGTAACCTCTTTTTGAAGCTCACCCATTTTGTCTTTCACCTCTTTCAGCTCCTTGGCCTTAATCCCTATGTTCTCTACATAAAAATTGACCTGTTCCTGATTGGATTCCATTTCAGCCTCAAGGCGATTTAGTTCTTTTCTTGAACTTGCAATGCCAGCAATGTTGTCTAATGCTGACGCCCTTGAGAGGTTGTTGTTTTCTCTACCTATACTAGTTCTTAAAGCAATTTCCTTTTGCTTATACTCTCTTAACTTAGCAACATTATCGTTCATATTGCTTTGATGCTGGTTTGCATCAAGTTGCAGTTCCTCAATTTCTTTCAGCTTTTCATCAATAAGCTTATTCTTACCGGCTAGCAAAGAGTCTGTCCCTTCAACTATATCCTTTCTATAATTGTCTAACTCCTCTTGTGCATCTTTAGCCTCAGTATCTAGATCATCTATTTTCTCTTTTTGCTCTTCTTTATCATTTTCTAACTTTTCTCTGGCTTCTTCCTCTGCTTCTCTCGCTTCCCTCAACTTAACCCCTGCTTCTCTTTTCTTTTCTGCAGCCTCTTCTTCAGCTTCTCCTTTTTCCTCTTCTAGCTTTTTAACAGATTCTTCATTCTCTTTCAGTTTGATAAGTTCTTTAGCTATAGAAACCATCATTCCACTGTATTTCGCTTGCAAACCAGCTTTATCAGCCATAGCTTGATTCAGAGAGTCTTTTTTCTCCTCCACCTTTACAACCAAATCTTTAAATTTGGTAGCATCAGCTCCTTCCAATAATTCATCAAGCGTTGGAGGAATGTAATAAACTATTGCACCTGTGGCAGACTTAGTGGCAGCGGTGGCAGCTTCTAAGTTTCCTAAAAGCTCTTTTCTTTTCTCAGCTAAATCATCAAGCTCTTCTTTAAGATCTTCTAACTCTTCTTCAAGCTCTTCCTTCTTATTATCCAGTTCTTCATTGGCATTTTCTAAATCAGCAATTTCTTGATCCACTTCTTCTTTTTGCCTCTCCACACTTCTCTTATCTTCTTCTAAGAACTTTTTCTCATTGGCAATGTTGGTAGAATCCTCCTTCATTTTAATGAGAGCATCGTAAATTTTCTTAATGTCGAATTGAATATCTAGCTTTCTGAGCTCTTTGCTGCTCACCTCATCATTATATTCATCCCTTTTTTCAGCTGTTTTCTTTCTTCGCTCCTCTACTTTCTTATTAAAAGCATTTTGGGTGCGGTTTATGGAGGCATTCAAATCTGCAAGCTTGCTTTTGTTGGCATTCAATTCACCCTCATATTCCTTCATCTTATCTTCATAAGCCTGAAATGCCTGTTCTAAAGCGGAAATCGATTGTTCTATTCCAGCTTCTGCACTTGCAAGTTGCGCTTCAATAGAACTGAGCTTATCTTGTTCTGTTTCTATTTTATCTTTTATTAGGGGATCAATTACGGTTGAAGTCCTACTAAGACTGTCTACACTTTTCTTATAGTTATTTTCTGCGGACTGAACGATGCTCAATGCCTCAGAGGCTTCGGTACTTCCAGCTTTTCTGCTTGCAGAAGCAATGGCCGATGAAAGTTGAGACAGTTTAGATGTAAATTCAGTGAAGCTAGTAGATCTATTTGTGGCTGAATTGGAAAGCTTCTCACCTTCTTGAAATACTGAGAGATATAAATCGTCGAAATTGCTTATAGGGTACTTTTCATTAAACAACTTTACTTTCAAACTCCATTTATCTCTATCCATTCGATAATTAAACAGAGCTTTATTTGATAATAATTGAGAAGTGAGTTTAGTAATCTCTTGAGAAATGGTTTCCACCTGATTTTGCAAGCTAACATAACTCTTATTTGCCTCTTCTATGTCTGATTCTGCTTTATCAATAGCCTCATCTAATTGGCCCATCTCATTCACATAATCTTGTTGAGCTTGTTTCATTTCTTCTTCAAGCTCTTTTTTCTCATCCACATAGGATTTGACCTCTTCCAGTAGGGCCATTTCACCATCTGTGAATTCATCATTTAGAAGGCCATAAAGAGTGTCTAGCCTTTCTTGCAAGACTTTCATAGAGTCCAGCTGTTCAGCCAAGTCAGAACGCTTGTCTGCCAATTTACCTTCGAGCTCTTCCTGTACACCTTTAATACTGTCTAACTTCTCCTCTATTTTTTGTCCAAGAGAATCCAGTTTTTGTTTCTTTTTCTCCAGATCCTCTATCAATTTTTCATTGACATCTTTTTGTTGATCAATGCCGCTATCCACAAGACCTTGCTTTTCATTCACTTCTTTTTGAAGCTCACCAATTTTATCATTTAGATCATCTAACTCAGAATTTAAGCTGTCTACTTTTTGAGCTTTAAATGGATCTCCTAAAGACCCTTTTCCTTCAAGGACCCAATCGAAGCTATTTACACCATCTTGAAAATATCGAATTTCTTTACCGTCATTAGCGGAACAACCAGGGCATCTAAAGGTTACCTTATCGTAGTCTAGCCCTTCTGCTCTAATGGGTAAAGCTCTGGGGTATTTAAATTTATCTGGGCTGGCTATACTAACACCTAAAGAAATAGGATACTCTTTATCTTTCTCTTTAGTTACCTGCAAACAACCTGCCGGTGTATCACATGGAGCATTGGTTTCAATGAAAAGACCTGAACCCGTATTCACTTCAAAAACACTAGGGGGAGACCAAACTTGATTATAGCTGCTAGAACTTCCGGTTACACTCCATACATATTCCCCATCAAAGAATTCCATATCTTCACTCAGTGAAAAGAATCCATTATCACAATAACGTACGTATATAGGATGATTTACCCTAAAGGCAGTCATAGGATCTTGACAAGGCATCACCTGATAAAATGCAATCTCAAAAAACACATACTCATCAGAAGTGTTGGTCCAGCTAAATATGGTTCCTCTTAATTCGGCATCACTGGTGATAGTTTGATTGTTAAAAGGGGTTAATAATATGGGTGCATTTTCCGATTGAGCAAGAACTTTTAATGGGACAAACAAAACGCCAAACAGTAAGAGACTTAACCAAAGTCTGCTATGTTTCCAAATAGCTTTCATAGTCTGTGACTAATACTAGTTCTCACCAAGAATTCTCTGTATCCTGGAACTGCTTGACCTGTACCCTGTAAATTGTTGAGTACACTCACACCAAGACTGGCCATAGTTCTTCCGGTAATTTTATAATTAGAACCCAACTGAAGTACTTGTTTGCTTCCAATCTTCATATCTGTATTCCTTACTCCTGTGTATGTTATTCTAGCATAAGGAGTCATTTTACCATTTAAGACCTTAGTTCTAGCACTTAAGGTAATGGTGTTATTTCTAAACAATGTAGCACCTGCTGAACCTGTTTTAAATGTATTGAGTGAGAGTCCTCCGCTATGTTTTTTATAGCTGACCCTGTAAGAAACTCCGTAATTATTAGTTGAGACTTTGGTAGGAGTAGCTAAGAAAGTGCTCTTATTGCTGTATTGACTTAAACCCAGAATTAAGGAGGCCGTATTTTTTAATTCACCAGTAGTAAATCTATATGTTGGCAATATTCTAACTACCTGATTTGAAGACTTGACTTGATCTCCATTAACATTGGGGGACCCATTTACAGCGTTAAAAGCGTAGACCACATTAATAAAGGTTTGCTCATTGAATTTATAGCTCGTATTGAATTTAAAAATTGGAATACTCAAAGAGCTACCATAAGTCTTGCTAACATTGCTTCCCTTATACGCTAATACTAAATTGGTTTGCAAATCATTATTAAAGAAACTCGCTTGTGGATTTAGCTCCACATCTATCATATCAGATTGCATAAATGGAAAAGATAGTGTTCTAAAATGTTTGCTTTTCCAGCTTACTCTGGTGTTCAATCTAAAATGCTCTTGTTTTGTATATCCTTTGAAAGCAACCCCTATGCCTCCTAAAATATTGGTGTTTGGTATAAGGAAACTTCCTACTCCAAATTCTCTTAAGGTATCTGTTGCTGTTACATTTGGCGCCCAAGAGGTGTTAGCTATTTCTAACTCCACTTGAGTTTTCTTGCTAACTCTATACCTGCTAAAAAGAGAGAGAACCGCACTCTTTTCTGGGTTTCTTGCCATAGGTACTGCTTCCAGTGAATTTTGATGATCATCCACAAAAGCAAAGCTGATTCCATTGTTCAATTTGCCTTTTTTATTAGTTACCAGATTAATGGCGGTTAGAGTTCTTCTGTACGCACCATTATTGAAATTAAACGCATTATTCGGAACTTTTGGCTGTATAATTCCTCTCTGCAGCGATACCCTCATATGGTTCATTTGGTAATCAGCACCTACTCCAAAGACTTTGATGTCTCCTGTTGAAAGTGGACTGTAATGTTGAATGAAATGCCCTAAATGAAAAGTAAAGTTTTTATAAGACGGCCTAGCATACAGTCTATTAGCAGGGTGCATTAGGAATTGCAGAGGATTAAGGGACTTAGGACCTTCAGCAGGGGTCTGCACACCAAAAGCGCCTACCTGAATAACAGGCGTAATAAATATATTCAATGGAATGCTCAATTTATTTTTCCAATCCAATGTAAGATTGGCATTAAACTGAGGGTAATGCGTAGGCTGCCTAATATTTGAGAAACCATTATTAAAAGCCGTGCTGTTGTAATATTGATATTGTAAAGAAGTATTCCCAGATAGGCTTAAACCTCCCCCCAGATTAATCTGTGCGTGAGTCTCAGGTAAGGCAAATAGGATTACTAAAAGACCCAGTATAGCTTTTAGTTTGAGGCTAAACAAGGTGAATAAGGTTTGGTTCGTCTCGACTAAATTAAGTAATATTTCTGACAGATATCATTTTTTTAACCATTCAAAGCAATTAGTCTTGCATCTTAAAGTTTTAATATGAGTACAGAATCAAAAGATATATACAGCCAATTAAAAGACAAATTCGACGCCATAGGACAAGATGTAGATACTCATTTAGAAGGGTTACTGCACAGTACACCTATTACTTATTGGGATTACATAAAAACAGATGCTTTGTTAAGTCTTCAAGAGCAAAGAAGTATTCATAAAGACGAGATGGTGTTCATTATGTATCACCAGATTAATGAGCTGCTCTTTAAAATGATTCTTTGGGAAATAAATCAAATTGCTGATAAAAAGGATTTGGATGTTTCTTTCTTCTCAGCTAGACTTTATAGAGTAAGTAGATATTTCGACATGCTCTCTTCTTCTTTCACCATTATGGGAGAAGGCATGGAGTTGGAACAATACCTCAAATTTAGGCACACCTTAACGCCTGCTAGCGGTTTTCAAAGTGCTCAATATCGCATGATAGAGTTTGCATCTACAGAATTGATAAATCTGATTGATGCCAGATTTAGAGACAACATAGATAGAAACACCCCATTTGAACATGCATTTGAACATTTGTATTGGCAAGCTGCAGGTAAAGACCATGCAACAGGAGAAAAAAGCACCTTATTGAATCTGTTTGAAGAAAAGTATAAAGACACATTTATCAGATTCATGAAGAAGTTCAATACATTAAACCTATGGACTCTGTTCAAATCCTTACCTGAAGAAACCAGAAACAACCCAGAACTTTTAAATGCAATGAGACATTATGACCACACTGTGAACGTGAGATGGGTAATGGCGCATTATAATGCAGCTGGAAAATACTTGGTCTCAGAAAGTGGTGAAGTTGAAGAGGCAACGGGTGGTAGTGATTGGAGAAAATATATGCATCCAAAATACCAAAGAAGAATTTTCTTCCCTGACTTATGGTCCAAAGAAGAGCTAGAAGGTTGGGGTGTCCACAACCTAGAAGACTATAAAAAACTATAGCAGTTCATTGGCTAAATTAGCTAATTCGCTTCGCTCCCCTTTTTCCAGATTTACATGCGCAAAAAGCGGGTGATTTTTCACCTTATCTATAAGGTATGACAAGCCGTTACTCTCTGCATCAAGATAAGGAGTATCAATTTGGTTGATGTCTCCAGTAAATACGATTTTGGTATTCTCGCCAGCCCTAGTCACTATGGTTTTTATTTCATGTGGAGTGAGATTCTGTGCCTCATCCACTATGAAGAAGACATTTGCTAATGTTCTTCCTCGTATATAAGCCAAAGGAGCTATAGATATTTTTTCCTGTTCCACCATTTCATCTATCCTCTTATACTCTTTGTCTCTATCTGAGTAATTGGACTTAATGAATTTAAGATTATCCCATATTGGCTGCATGTATGGGTCAATTTTGGATTTTACATCACCTGGTAAGTAACCTAAATCCTTATTGCTCAATGGAACTATAGGTCTGGTCACATAGATTTGTTGAAACTGGCTTCTTTGTTCCAAAGCAGAGGCTATAGCCAATAGAGTCTTTCCCGTACCCGCCACTCCTCTTAAAGTAACCAGTTTTATCTCTGGATTCATTAATGCATGTAAAGCAAACGCTTGTTCTGCATTCCTAGGAGTGATTTTGTAAATGGTCTTTTTCTCTATCCGTTGTACTTGGTTGTCTGATTGATTATAATATCCCAATGCAGATTTTCTACCATTCTTGAGAATCAAATAATGGTTATAAGGAAACTTCTGTTTTGCCACTTCTTTTAAATCAAGATAATTGGCCTTAAACAACTTGTCAATAGCGGTGGAATCAAGGTTTTCCAATGTTGAGATACCTGCATATAGCTTGTCTACGTCTTTGACTTTACCAGTTTCATAATCTGAACTTATCAGGTTTAACGATCTCGCCTTGACTCTCAAGCAAATATCTTTAGACACCAGTTCCACCTGTCTTTTGGGGAATTCCGTTTTCAAGCTCAATGCCGCATTGACTATTTTATTGTCGTTTTTACGTTCATCAAAACTCTTGGTCAATGCAGAAATATGATTACTGCTGTTCAGTATAACTCTAAATTTACCTTGCCCCTTTCCTGGTAGTTTCACCCATTCATTTAGAAGGCTGTCTTTAGCTATATCGTTTAGAAGTCGGATAAAACTTCTCGCTTCAAAATTGATGGTGTCGTTGCCCTTTTTGAAATTATCTAATTCCTCTAGTACCTGAATTGGTATAGCTACATCATGTTCATCAAAAGTTAGTAAAGCGTTGTGATCAAAAAGTATCACTGAGGTATCTAGTACATAGATCTTCTTTGCTGCCATATATAATCTATTGCAAGTTAAGACAGCACTGCTTCATATCACAGAGTGTTCTTTAGATGTCAATAACTCCTATAAAGCTTGTAGCTTCTGTAGTCATACGGCGACTTGATTCGAAAGAACAACCAACCTCTTTCCAATTCATACCCATCTACGATTAGTCCGCCCTGTCCTTTTTTGTGAAAGATTCTCTTTCCCAAACTGCTATAAACTTCCAACTCAAACTCGCCATTTGCAGAAATGGTATAATTATCGCCAGTACAACTTATACCAATGACCATAGGCTTTTTCAGGAACACTGCTTTGGAATAGCTGGAGGCTTGATCGTAATCTACTTGCTTAATTCTGATATAACCCAATTGATCCAGAGCAAGCGGATATTCATATCGGATGATTTCAGCACTATTTCCATTTGCAGGAACATTGCCAATTGTTGTGAAATCAAAACCATTAGTACTGTACTCTATTTGAAAATAATCACTGTTTAATTCAGAAGCCGTTTCCCAAACTAAAATTGGATTAACGTAATCATAGGATATATGCACATTTAACCATTCCACCGGCAAAACACAGCCAGTTGATAAGGAAAATGAGCCGCTCCAGTTCTGCCTACTTGTATTGCTCGTTTTAAAAGTAGCCCTATCAAATACCAAGGAGGAAATAACAGACTTTGCACCACTGATAATGGAGTCATACACCGCATTGTCCGATTCAATTAACGCTATTGCATTCAAGCCATTGGTCAGGCCAGCAGGCAATGCTGATGTATTCGCGGAGCTGGCAGTAGTTTGCCAGACTCCGGCCCCTTCATTATTAAACGCAGTAATAAATCGAGGTGCAGTGGCAGAGTCTTGAAACACCAATATCTGATCCCCAGTAGAAGAAAGAGCTATGGGAGAAATAGAATCCAAAGTCACTACATCGCCACAAGCATAACTCCTTGTTGAGTTCCAGCTAAAAATGCCTTCGCCGGACCTGAAGCTCTGACTACTAAGCCAGCCCTTATCCGTAAAGTTTATTGTTGTACCGCTATCAATAGGACTCAAGCAAACAAATGATATTTGATCAGGATTATCTGAATTGTATTGAACTATGGCAAGATCACCGGGACTCAAAACCGACTGAGCTAAACTTGCAATTACAATTAGGTATGAAACAAGGAACATAAATCTTCTCATACCTCAAAAAGAGGTCAATACTCAGATAATCTTAAATGCAGAGATTATGAAGTCTTTGTTCGTGATTAAGTTTTCAATTAAAGACAAAAAAAAAGCCCTCACTTTTAGCGAGGGCTCTTTATAAGATCAATTATATTCTAGTACAAGTTTATGCCAGTAATGGCTTCAGATACATTTATCAAATGATCTCCTACTCTTTCTAAAGAAGAAAACATATTGCTGTAAGCAAGGCCTGCGGCTGGTTTATAATCTCCCTTCTGAACGCTTTTCAGATGTGCCTTTCTTATCTTATTTCTCATCTCATTTAATTCATCTTCGGCAAGACGTGCATCGTTGATGTCAACCTCATTATAATGGCTGTTTAAATTGTTTTCCATTATATCAAAAGCAACCTCCAACTTCTCAACCATCTCGTTAAGAGCTGAACGTTGATTCTGTTCAAACCAGATCTTATTCTCTACCTTCTTTTCCACTATCTTGGAGAATTCAAAGAAGATATCTCCTACTCTTTCCAAATCATTAATAATGCTCAACATAGCTCGTAAATCAGTTGATGATTTATCGGACAATTCATTAGAAGAAACTTTACCAAGATAATCGGCTATTTCCTTTTCAAGGCTATCTGTAATGTCTTCGTATTTCCCTATTTTCTTAATAATTTTTGAAATCTTTTTAGGCTCTGTTTCATTTATTAACGCGTGTACACGTTTTAACATTTTTCTATCTAATTGAGCAAACTTCAAAACCTCCTTCTTGGCTTCTAACACAGACAATTCAGGTGTAGCAAGTAGTCCTCTGTGGATGTACTCCAACTTAAAGACTTCATCGTCCTCTCCTTTAGATTTAACTGTCCGCTGAGCCATTCTAACTAGCCATGGGACAAACCAAATCATAATCAAAACATTACTCAGATTAAATACAGTATGGAAAGCTGCGAGTGCAACCGTAGCTCCTTCACTGTCTGTTGCAATGTCAATTCCCATTGAATTGTCCATAAATCCTGTAATCCCTCTCAAGAAGAATGGCATTAAGAAAATCATCCAAGTAACACCTATGATATTAAACATAGAGTGAATACGGGCGGATCGTTTGGCATGAACGTTACCAACTAATGAAGCTATCTCAGCGGTAATAGTTGTTCCAATATTTTCACCCAAAATCATGGCAGCTCCAACCTCAAAAGGAATTATACCACCCAAAACCATAGTTAACGTAAGTGTCATAGCCGCACTTGACGATTGAACCACTATAGTTACTAAGGTTCCTAAGAACACAAACATCACTCTTCCTAGAAGCGGATTGTCTCCAAAGCCGCTGAAGAATGCTATAATTGGTGAATCTGCGTCTAGGCTAGGTACGGCATCTTTAAGCAAACCAATTCCCATAAACAATATTGCAAAACCAATGATGGCATTGGACCATGCATTGAGTTTCTTTCTTGCTACAAACATCAATGGAGCTCCAAGAGCTATAAATATGAGTGCATAGCTAGATATACTCACTTTGAATCCTAACAGTGAAACTAACCAACCTGTAATAGTAGTTCCAATGTTAGCTCCCATCATTACACCTGCTGATTCTACCAATGTTAACAGTCCAGCATTAACAAAACTCACTGTCATTACTGTTGTTGCTGATGAAGATTGCACCAAAGCCGTAATCAAGAATCCACTTAACACTCCTAGATATCTATTTGAAGTCATAGATCCCAGAATAGACCTGAGCTTGCCTCCAGCACTTTGCTGTAGACCCTCGCTCATCACCTTCATACCAAAAATGAACAGACCTAGAGAGCCTAATAAAACTAGTAGTTTATAAATTCCCCATTTCCTATCTGTTTTGAATTTCCCTTTAGAAGACCAAAGCATCTGCTCCGAATCTGGTACGCCGCCATCTAGCAAAGCGTTAATGTCTGAACCATCTTTAGCGCAACCAACTTCCCAAACGTACTTCTCGCCTTCTTTCAATCCCTCTATAGTGAAATTAGTTTCACGGGCAGAAATTACTTTGGTAAACTTCCAAGGTTTACCTTTTTCAATCTTTTTTTGGTACCTGATAATGACATTCTCAACCTGATCAAGTTGATCATAATCAATAGACCACATAAGTTTAGCGCCACCTTCTTTCTCTTTAGCGCTTGTATTTACAAAGAGGTCTTCGCTTAAATCTTCTCCATAAGAAGTAGATGGAAATAGTAGCGCAATCCCAAATGCAAATAGCGTAACTATTTTAAAGTAATTGGTTTTTGTCATTGTTTTTGGTTTGTACAAATAGAATATTCTACTGTTAACTGAATGTTAAATCTAGATGCCGAATTCCAATTGGAACCTAAATCTATAATCATTATCATTTATCAAAGAAAAATCAGTTTGCCATTTCACTTTGTGAGCCACAATATAATTAGACAAACCTAGAGTATACTCATTACTAACAGAAGCAGCGCCCATCTCCTCTGCCAAACTAACTGTGGTGTACCTAGCAGATACTTCCATATTGTTGTCAAAAAGGTATCCTGCTTGAGCGGCAAAACCGTCTCCGTATGTATAACCCGCCACTTTTGAAGCTATATCTCTTTTAGCGTATACTGATTGAACACTCCATCCTTGATACTTGAACATGAGATCTACAAACACACTGGTTAAATCATTGAACACCGAGCCATTGCTATCTGTTACAAATGATCCTAGTTGTCCTTGGCTTCTATCTGTTTGCTGATTAAAACAATAACTAGCACCTATTGCCAATCTCGGTTTTTCTTCACGTTTGAGGTCGCTACTGAAGTAGGCGCCTTTCTTTTGAAAAGCCCCTAGTGGATGTATTTCCACCCTGCCTGTATAACTCAAACCTCCGTTATTTACTATAGTAATATTTCTACCTTCCCCAGCAGTCACTGCTGCGGCTAGAAATAAAGGAGCCTCACCTAAATTCCTTTTATATCTATACTGAACACCGAAATCACGATCTATGTTGAACTTGCTATTGACATTTGTACGGTCTACAAATTGTAATGCCATTGATGATATTACACGTTCGCGGTTACCAGGTAATTTAGTTTGTCCAAACCAAATTTGACTGTGATTGCCCATATGATATTTGAATACAGCATCAAGTATTATTCTAGATGCATTATTAACTTGAGCTTCATCTCTCTTGTTGCCAATATCTCTATTACTCAAACCAAGCTCCACTTTGTATTCGTACTTTGGATTGAATAAATACCCTCCAAATTTGAGTCGAGCTCGTCGGACCATGGCTTTCATCTCCTCGTCGTTCCCGTCAAAATTGTTAGAATAATCGAAAAGGCTCTGTGCTCTGAATGAGAACTTGATTAAAGCAGATTCATCTTGTGCTTGAAATTTTAATCCTTTATCCACGCTGGGATAGGATATTTGCGCTTGCAGCGATAGAGATGCAACTACAAGTAAAATTGATAATGACAATTTATTCATGGCGCAAATGATGAATATTAATATTAACTCTATGTTAAGAGAACCTTTACATTTGATTAATTCACCACAGATACCCTTTATTTAAACATATAATTAACATGAATCTAATATTGAGGAAAGCCATAATGGCAGATGTTCCATCCTTGATGGAATTAGTCAAAGAGTTGGCATTATTTGAACGTGCACCGGAGAAAGTGAGCAATACTATATCGCAAATGGAACAAGACGGATTTGGACCAGAAAAGATCTTTGATGCCTTTGTTGTAGAACACCAAGGTGAAGTAATTGCCACCGCCATAACCTACTATAGATACTCCACATGGCGCGGGAAGTGCTTATACTTAGAAGACCTTATTGTAAAAGAAAAACACAGGGGAAACGGAGCAGGACAACTTCTTTTTGATGCTTGTGTGAAATTTGGCAAAGAACAAAATTGTGAATATATGAATTGGCAAGTTTTAGATTGGAACACTCCTGCCATTGACTTTTACAAACGTTACGGCACAGAAGTTGACCATGAATGGTTGAACTGCTCGTTAGCACTGAATGTTTAATTTCATCATAAAACTTATAGATGCGATGGTGTGGCCCTTGCTACTCACCGTGCTTATATGGATTATGTTTTTTTTGAATCACGGTTACCACCTAGAGTGGAACTTCTATGGTTTAAGACCAATGGAATTCAAAGGACTAATTGGCATAGTTAGTATGCCATTCCTACACGGCAACTTTGATCATTTGTTTTCTAACACCATTCCATTGCTGCTCTCCATGTCTTTCATATTCCTTTATTTCAAAGAGGTGAAGTGGAACATACTAGCAGTAATCTACCTTGGAAGCGGATTTCTATTGTGGTTTATTGCTCACCCTAAGAGCAATCATATTGGTGCTAGTGGATTGGTCTACGGCTATATAGCATTCATGGTTACCCATGCCTTTCTAACCAAGAACAAGCACACAATTGCTGCAGCAATGATTCTCATATTTCTTTACGGCAGTTTGGTTTATGGAATCTTTCCTGAATACGGTAAACTTATTGGTAAGAATATTTCTTGGGAAGGTCATCTTTCAGGCTTAATTATAGGTATAGTCACTGCTCTGTTATACCGTAAAAAAGGGCCACAACGCATAGTGTATTTTCCAGATGAGGATGAAGAGGAAGATCATGATGATGACGATAGTCAACCAATTGACATCTATTATCATTATACCAACAATTCGCAAGATCCGCTATCTTAATATTGGCGGTGCGCTGTACTCCAACCCTCTTATGTTTACTCTTATACTTAAAGTTGTTACCCTGGGGTTTTCAAGCTCATAGGTCAATTAACCTTCAGGCCATTTTCTTATTGCCGGAACACTTATTTGAATTATACAGACCCTTTGCTTCAGAGATTGAAGAATGGGCAACAAAAGCAGACCAAAGAAGATACATAGTGCCTCAAGAAGGTGCCAAACATTACATAGACATAGATTATTATGAAGCTAGCAGTCCTTTGGATACAATAATAAAACCATGGCATCAATTGCTAGTTTTACAATCTCTAGATACTACATACAAGCACGGTATACTTCCATGGAGCATACAAGAGGTCTACCATAGATTGCGAGAGTCATTTGCTATGAAAGACACTAATGCTATTATAAAATTGAGCGCCGACTTAGGGCACTATGTAGCAGATGCTCATGTACCATTACATACCACCTCTAATTACAATGGACAGCTGAGCAATCAGCACGGTATACATGGACTATGGGAAACTCGACTACCCTCTCTTTATATGGATAGCTATGAGCTAATAATACCTCCTGCAAGATATATCGCATCTATAGACAGTTGTGTTTGGAAGACCATTGAAGAAAGTTTTGCAGCCAAAGACAGTGTCTTGGGTTTTGAAAAACAATTGGCTGAAAAAGAAGTGAGGTTTGGATATGAAAACAAAGGAGGAAGAACTGTAAAGGTGTATAGCAAACACTATTGTGAACTATACAACTCTTCTTTAAACAACATGGTGGAAAGGCGTTACAAAAAAGCAATCCACACAGTAGCCTCTCTGTGGTTTAGCGCATGGTTAGATGCTCAAACTGTGGAGCAATTAGAAAATCCTAAAAAATCCCTGGATAGCTTGCTAATAGATTACAAGTCATCCAGGGACAGAATATTAATTCATTAATGCTTCAGTAATTGGTAATTCACCAATTCCGATTCGTTTACAAATTGTAGGATATATGGGCCGGCGCTAAGCGAGCTCAAATCTAACACATGACTTCCATGAGCTATTTCTACTTCCTTGACAAGATGATGGTTTACTGTATAGACTTTCAAAGTGATTAAAGCTCCTTGGTTTTCAATGGTTAATTGATCTATTACCGGACTAGGATATACCTTAAGACCTAACTTTTTAAGTAAAGAAACACTTGCGAAATCTGGAACATTAACTTCTTCGGTTGAACTGGCTGTGCAGTTTTGATCGTCCGTGACCATTAAAGTTGCATCTACTTTAGAATCTTCGCTAGAGCTGTAGTCATGAACTGGACTAACCATGCTGCTTTGCTCTCCGTCTCCAAAATCCCATAAATAAGCGCTGTATGAATTTACATTTGGCGTAAAGGTATAGTTAGGACCAACTCTGCTAAACATGAAACTAGCATCGGGACTTGGAAGCACGCTTAAATAAAACAGTTCGCTGGTATCAATACATGATTCGTATGTACTTATTACGTACAAGCTATCATTAGGTAACACTCCGTTTCTTTTATAGATGATACCGCTTCCATTTTGAACATCTTGCTCATTATATATGAATTGAACATTACTGATTGAATCATTCACACTAAAACTGACCGTATCTCCTTCGCAAAAAACAGGTCCAGAAGGAATAGCCTCCAAATCAATGCCACCCAAATATTCTACAGTAATAGGTATGAAAAACTCTTGAGCAGGACAGACCAATTTACCGGAATCCTGAATTAATACACTATAGTTCTTAGATAGGGTAGGATTAAAACTAAATGTAGTGTCTTTAGTCCAACCATTGCCTTCAAAATTCAAGGCATAATTATAGGAACTCAAACCTTTTATAATAACATTCACCTCATCACCTTTGCAAACTTTATCTGCAGCAGTAATTGAGACGGGCAATGTTTCACAACTATCTGTTGCGCATGATAACTTAGATATTTCACTGTATAGGCATGGAGCATCATCGAGAGCCCGTAAGTACAATTCTACACTTTGTTCTGGTTGCAATCCAGTTATATCATGGCTGTTAGACCCTGTTCCGTTACTGGGGGCTATCCAATTAACTCCAGAATCTTGACTAACTTCAAATCCATTATGGTAAATGGCTCCAGTCCATGAAAACTCCAGCTCAGTTTGACTTACAACGGTACAGCTCATTGGGGGGCCAGGCAGTGGATTAACAACTGTGATATGAAGTCCAGCCAAATCACTTAAACAGCCATTTGAGTTTCTAGATTGAACATGAAACTGTGTACTGGTATCTATTGTCACTGCATAGCTTGAAGTTGTTTGTCTGCTAATCACTTGATCATTCGCATAGAAAATGAATGAATCTGCTACTCCGGTAGTTTGGAGAGTTAAATTAGTTGTACTACAAACAGAATCTGTTGAACCCAGAGAACTGCTTAAACTCACCATTGGTTTGCTATAATATCCAACATGAATGGTGCCACTGGTTTTAGAGCAATTTCCTTGACTCACTGTAACAGAATAATCTCCGCTGTCTTTAGCATATATAGTATTGCTTCCCGATTGGCCGTTACTCCACAGATAAGACGCTCCTGGAGAAAATGCAGCTATTATTTGCACAGAATCTCCTTGGCAAATAGTTCTATTACCACCGATAATATTTGCAGGTGGAGAAGCGCTCACCAAAATATTGCTTTTAACTGAAGGTGATGATCCTTTACTATTTGAAGTGACTAAGCTAGCGGTGTGAGTCCCTGCTATATTGTAAACCACCTTTGGGTTTTGCATACTAGATGAACTAGGAATAGCATTGGGGAAAGACCATGAGTAAGTTGCATTAGAATCTGAACTAGAACCAGAAAAAGTCACCGTGTCTCCAGCACACATAGTTGTTTTATTTTGCGTGAATGAGGCATCAGGCAATAGAGAAGATGGTCCAATTTTGAATTTCCTAACAGAAATACTATCGTTTCCTGTACCTGATCCATTTGCTGAATTTAAGACAGCATAGAAAATAACGCTATCCAAATTGTTTGAAGGAGCTTTCCAAGTAAATGACCATGAGATGTTTCCTCCGCTTCCAGAAGTCCCAGACGAAGTTTGTCTCATATACTCCCGGTTAGCAAATTTTCCCGACCCACTAATCTTACTGGTTCGAGCAGAGGTATTTGTAAAACTCCCTGCCATGCTATCTATTTGGTCCAGGCAGGTTAATTGAAATCCAAATTTTGATCTGCTTGAATTCTTTTGTGAAAGTGTAATGGTATAACTAGAATCTGGAATATATCCTCCACCTGTAAAATTACCGCTTACTGACAGATTGTCTCCGGTTGAAAATGTGGAATCTAGATTATAAGAATTATGACATTGGGTACAATTTCCTTCTCCGGGAGCATTAGTTAGTGATGCAGGAGCTCCCCCTGAGTTGGTAAAGCTATTAAGGCTATTGAGAATGAACGTACCAAAAAGTATAACAGTCAGAAGGCCTTTGAGGCTATACTTGATTTTCATTTGATAATAAGGAGTAAAAATATTTATTTATTTCTGTTTTTGATTACTTCTAATAATTTTTTCTAGCAAATCCCATTCTTCTTGAGTAATTGCTTCTAACTGATTAAACTGACCCGCTCCTTGCAACCATTCTCCTCCGTCTATAGTAACTACTTCTCCATTCACATAGGCAGAAAAGTCCGAGATTAGATAGGCAGCTAGATTGGCCAATTCTTGATGATCACCAAGGCGTTTCAAAGGAATTTCATCTTCCAAATTAACTTTATGTGCCATTTGCTCAGGAAATAAACGTGCCCATGCACCTTTAGTTGGAAAAGGTCCAGGTGCAATAGCGTTGTGCCTGATATTGTATTTAGCCCATTCCACAGCCAAGGATCTTGTCATTGCCAAAACTCCTGCTTTTGCACATGCTGAAGGAACAACATAAGCAGAACCAGTCCAAGCATAGGTGGTTACTATGTTTAGAATAGAAGCTGAAACTTTGTTTTCTATCCAATATTTGCCGCAAGCAAGTGTGCAATTCTTACTGCCTTTTAACACTATGTCTATTATAATATCGAAGGCCCTATGAGAAAGGCGCTCCGTTGGACTAATAAAATTGCCAGCAGCATTGTTCACCAGGCCGTCTAGCTTTCCAAAATGTTCTACTATCGCGTTTCTGGCCTGTTCTACTTGATCATATTCTCTTACATCACAAGGTACAGCTAATACATTGTCTTTAGATATTTCCTCACTGGCAGCAATCAACTTTTCTTCTGTTCTGCCAGAAATGGCCACTTTAGCCCCTAACTCTACAAAGTATTTCACCATGGATTTGCCCAGTCCAGAGCCTCCACCTGTTACCCAGATAACTCTACCTTCTAGTGAACTATCTTTTAGCATGGGTTTTTGATATGCTTCCATGCAAGCAAAATTGAATAATAAGTCTATAGAATCAACCTCCGCTTGAAAATTGTTCACAACTCACTTTCGTGAGTGCAACATTATATTGGAAATCAAGATAGAAGAAGCAACTTGCTCGTCTGGTATTCTTATGTATGATCCATTGCCATTTTTGGCTAGCTCTTGCATAAATGCAAGTGCGTAAGTAGATTTACCAAACGCTACCGTAGAAACTCTTATGTTTTCTTTTGCGAATCGTTTTTTCGCCTTTCTATACATCCTTTTACGGCTGAATTTTGGTGAATTAAATATTCCATCAGATGCTAGAATGATTTCATTGTTTCCGTCTATTATGAACTGTTCTCTGGCCACATTATAGGCCTCATCAATTGCATGGCTTCCAAAAGATTGGCCTTGCGCAGAAAGAGAATTCACAATATTCAGCAATTCCCTTTTTCTTGCACCAGAAACAGCAGATGCCAATATATTCACTCCGCTAGCATAACTTATGATGGTTACCTTGTCTTCAGGTCTTAAAACTTCAATCATTCTCGCCATGCTATACTTTAGCAAGGGCAATTTCTCTTCCTTGTCCATGCTGGATGAAACATCAATTACGAAAACGATATGATTGAAAGCATATACATTTTCATTGAGCTTTCCTTCCTTATCAAATGTACTGCTATCAACTTTCGTGTTTGATGGCACATTGTCATTCTGAGGAACAACAATCGGATCAACATAGGCGATTGGTGCTTCCTCAAATGTGGTTGATCTTGAAGTATCCATTGGCACCACATCATCCGAAAGGTCAGGCAGGGTATACACCAAGATTTCCTCCTCTGGTATTAATGAGATAGTGGATTCTCCATTCCTTTTCATATACAGAAAAAGGTCAACCGACTCATAACCATCCTTATATATTGAGACCTGAAAGAGGTTAGGTTTGAATTTATCTAGTATTAGATAGCCATTGGGATCAAGCTGATTTTGTTTAACATAAAAATCCTTTTCTATGCCCTGAGAAACTAAACTCATCTCGTATTCATACAGTGTTTTCTTACTGATTGAATCTACCACTTTTATACCATGAGTATATTGAACAAGATTAACTTGATTTGGCTGGCCGAACTGCGGACAAAACATAAATGCTTCAGGATGAAAGGAGCTTATTTTTCCCTTTATTTTTAAATTAATTGCATGATTGATGTTGTTCACGTAAATAGGCACCACACGTTCAAATTTCCCGAATTCTTGGGTGTAATATCTAACAGAAATAATGGCAGATTCTCCTGGACTGAGTGATTTTTTCTCAAAATCAACAGAAAGATCATTCATATAAGCAATAGGCAGAAAGAGTTGTGTCTCATTGCTTGAATTGGTATACACAAACTCAGCTACAGGGTTATTCCACCGGATTATTTTGCCAAAATCGTGTAAATCCTTATTCAGCTCCTGACCCTTTACTCCTAAGCTAATTAAAAGTATAAACAGTATTGACAAGGGCCACTTCATTATAATTGAACGTTTCAACATTCATTTAATTTTAGAACAAATTGTATTCCATTCCAATTTATTTTTTGAAATTGAGTTAATATATCAACCAAAGTGGTCAATTACTACAAGATATTAGGTGTAGAAAACTATTCGTCTATTGAGCAAGTTAAGATAGCTTATAAAGACAAAATCAGATTGTATCATCCGGATATTAATCAAGAAACAGACGCTGTAGAAATTGCCAAATATCTAAATCAAGCCAAGGATATACTAACAGATGAGCACAGGAAAACAGCATATGACTACCAACTTAAATTGGCATATTTAAGTGAAATTCAAAAATTAAAAACTAAACTTCCCTCCTTTTGGAGCAAAGAAAAAAACAAAAGAAAAGAGGCGCAAAAACTGCGTGAAAGAGAAAGATATATTCAAAGCAATGCAAGGTTTCCTTACCGCTTGAGAATGTTAACAATGCTTGTTTTCATGTTCGCGGGATTGCAATTAATCTATTCTAACTACTTTGTTATGCATCCTGGCTATGAGGCCATATACAGTCTATTGGGTTTTGTAATATTTGCGGCCTCAAGTATTATTCTGAGCAACTTAGTATATACTCATTATTGGGTTAGATCTGTAGACAAGGTAATTAAATTTAACTATGAACAATGGATAGGAAGAATCCTCATTTTGGTTTTAGTCTGTGGTCCTGCAAGTATTTACGGCTTGAATGAATATCGCAAAAGCTTTTATCTTCAATCTAATTACGAATACTATTTAGCAGAAATAGACCCTCTCAATAAAAACAAAGGAATACCAGTTTTCAGATACACAATTGATGGAACGAAATACAGCAAACGGCTTAAGTACTCTCAAGGTCCTTTCATTATTCTGTCTGAAAACAAACTTCTAATCAAATATGCCAAAGTTGACCCGAGAATTGCCAAGCCCGTTAAGGATAAGGCTGAATTTGAAGCATTTAGAAGAGAAAAAAATCAGAAGTAAAATCAAAATTTGTGAGACCAAGTCCTCTCCTTGTATAACTTTGAGACCTGAATATGCAGGAAAAGTTTATTGATGTAGATCGCGTCTTTAGAGAAAAGAATCCAACGGCCTATAAATGGATTCCTCGCTTTTTCATGAACTACCTCAAGAAAATAGTTCACCAAAAAGAAATCAATCAACTTCTTCTAGAAAACAAAAATCTATACGGCACTGACTTTTGTAGGGACATTATCAAGAGATGGGATATTACATTAAAGGTTCACGGAATTGAAAATGTTTTAACCAATCAAGGGGCCATATTTGTCTGCAATCACCCCCTGGGTGGCATGGACGCTATTGCTTTGGTAGATGCCATTGCTCATGTTAGAACAGATATTAAGTTCATAGTAAACGACATTCTAATGAACTTAGACAATCTCAAAGGTTTGTTTGTTGGCATTAATAGAGTTGGAACTGTGGGTGCTCAATCTTTAAAAGAAGTAAATGATTTATTTAAGAGCGATGCTGCCATTTTTCTTTTTCCTGCGGGTTACGTAAGTAGGCACGTAGATGGCAAGATTCAAGATGTAGAATGGAAAAAAACATTTGTTACTAGGTCTAAAAGGGATAATCTTCCAGTGGTTCCAGTCCATTTAGAAGGTGAGCTTCGCCCCTTTTTCTACAGACTATATAAAGTGCGAACCGCATTGGGAATAAAATCCAATATTGAAATGCTGTGGTTAGCTAGAGAGCTTTATAGGCAGCACGGAAAAACAATAAATATTACATTTGGAAAACCTATCCCTTCATCCCACTTTGATGATGGCAAATCAGATAAGGAATGGGCAGCGTGGGTAAGGTCTAAGGTTTATCAACAAGCACAATAAATGGATCTTTCGTACATAAGAAAACCTATAGCAAAGTCCATAATCAAGGATGAATTATCCTCAGATTTATTTGTGAGACATAGCAATAAGGGTTCGAATGAGATTTACATCGTAAATCAGCACAATGCACCCAATGTGGTGCAGGAAATTGGTAGATTGAGGGAAGTCACTTTTGCCACCGCTGGAGGCGGCACAGGCATGCCAGTGGATTTAGACGAATTTGACACCTCTGAACTATGTTATGAACAGCTTATATTGTTTAATCCCGAAGATGAAGAGATTGTTGGAGGGTATCGATTTATTGAATGTTCTAAAGTGATACATACCAATCCTATTCAACTATCAACCGCTCATTATTTTAATTTCACTGAAAAATTTGTAACCCAGTTCCTACCACATACTATTGAACTAGGGCGGTCTTGGATACAGCCTCTATATCAACCTTCTGTAAACGCTAGAAAAGGCATATTCACTTTAGACAATTTATGGGATGGTCTGGGTGCCATTGCAGTTGACAACCCTCAGATAAAACACTTCTTTGGCAAAGTAACCATGTATACCAATTATAATGCGGAAGCTAGAGATGCAGTATTATATCTTATGAACCATTTCTTTGAAGACAAAGAGGAATTGGTTAAACCTAAACACCCGTTACCCGAGCTTTCAGATATAGATGATTTTAAAGCTGAAATAGAAGATCTAGATTTTAAAGAAGCGATGAAAGTTCTTCAACGCTATACCAAAGACAGAGGCGAAAACATCCCACCGCTAATTAACAACTATATGCAGCTATCTCCTAGCATGAAAGCCTTTGGCACTGCGGCAAACCCGGATTTTGGAGACGTAGAAGAAACCGGAATACTTGTTACTATTGATGATATTTACGACAGTAAAAAAGAACGTCACATTAGTTCTTATGTAAGTTCGAGAGGGTAATGGTTAGTGGTTAATGGTTAATGGTTAATGGTTATAAAGATTAAATAATCCATCAACCGCACCAATTAATATTTAATAATTAATAACTAACAATTAATAATTGTCCCTCGGTCCCCTCTAACCCCAAGGGAAAAATAAAATCATAACACAAATCACCAGAATGATATTCTAGCATGTTCGTTTAAAGTGCTGTCATAATGAACTTACGTTGCGCTCAGCTCTGACTCTAAAATTTCATTATTAGCCTCAAGTTTAACCTCCGACCAGTTAAATAATTGGGGATGCCGTAAATATTGTTTGAAAAGTCTTTGAACAAACTGTATGAAATGGTATTGTTTACTTGAAGAAGATTGAATATTTCCAAGCTCATCCACATTGAATGTGTTTGCTTTAACCAATTTGGTCTTTTCCCAATAGACGCGTCATATAGAACTTTAGAAAACCCAATATCCACTCGTCTGTATGGCGGTATCACAAAACCTTCTGTATACCTCCTTTGCCCGTCAAAGTAGAAAGGCAATTTAGACCCAAACACCAGGTTAATATTCATCTTATATGATGGATTCTTTGGCAACTCATCCTGAAACAAAATAGAGAAGTTCACACGCTGGTCTGTGGGTCTTCTCAACCAATCACTTAGCACTTCCTCTCCTGATTCATTGGTGTAGTATAGGCGCTCTTTGGTGTTCAAATAAGAGAAATTAAACCAGGATTCTATCCCTGCAATGAATTCACCATTCACTCGTGCGTCAAAGCCTGTGGCGTAACCTTGAGAACTGTTTTCCGCCAAATACCTGATTCTCACATTATCTATAACATAGGGTACCATTTGATCTAAATGCTTATAGTACACCTCAGTAATTAACTTAAATGGTCTATCCCACGCTTTGAAATTCAGATCTCCTCCTAAAACAAAATGTATGGATTTTTGAGCTCGTAATTCCGGATTTAGTTCACCGTTCAAATTCCTCAACTCTCTATAGAACGGAGGTTGAAAATAATAACCAATTGCCGCCTTTACCAGCCAATCACGTCTGGCTAATGAATCGTAGTTCTCTGTGTTGGTTAGCTTTCGCAGTAAGGTATCATTATACTTCTTATTGGGCTCGTAAGAAAGCTGTAAGCGAGGGCTCACTACATTCTGTCCGTTATAACTCCAATAGTGACTTCTAATGCCATAAATCACCTTAAATGCCGAAGCAGAACTAATAGTATAATTGTGCTGGGCATAGCCGCTCAATCTAGTTGAATTAATATTGATATCTGCTCTCAGATATTCATCTAGAATAATCTCGTCTTTGGAATTGGCTCCTGCCACTGTGTTAATGTTATAGCCACTGCTATCATTGAATCTCCATTCCTTAAGTTGATCAACTATAGATTCAAATTTGGCTTCTGCTCCCCATTGAATAACTCCATACTTGCTCACTTTTCGCCCTTTATGTGCCACAGCAAAAACATTGGCTCTCAAGTCGTTTCGCGCATTGTCTATGAAATACCCAAATCCCAGATTCCTTCTTAATTCAGCAAAATCGTCCGATCCAAAATTTGTTTCTAATTCATCAAGCCTATATGCCCCCTCTACTGTGAAATGTTCTCTTTCTGCGGTCTGATAGCTGGATAATATGAGTTTGTATTCCGTCTTTTTATTCGGCTTATAACTCAGATTTAAACCATTAATGAGAGTAGTGTATTGCATTAATTCTTGGCCACCAAAGCCCACATTTAGTCTCACAGCAAAATTCACATTACCAAAGTTGGTAGTTTGGGATTGAGGAACAACCAAATACCTGTTTTGAGAATAGCTAAACAACCATTGCAGATTTAGATCTTTGTTAAAATGGAAAGTAGTCAAAGACTGTACATCAAAAAAACGTGGTTTATAATCACCTTGTACGTCTAAACTACCAAGCAAATATTGATTACTTCGAAACCTGAAACCTGTCAGAAATGTTAACCGCCTATTGTAAGCTGAGCCCTCATAATGCAAGTTTGCACCCATCAAACTCAGATGTGCAGTTCCTTTAGAGGTATCTGGAGTTCTGTATTTTATATCTAAAACAGAAGACAATTTATCTCCGTATCTAGCTTCAAATCCGCCAGCTGAAAAGCTCAACTTCTCAATCAAATCAGGATTGATAATACTCAATCCCTCTTGTTGTCCACTGCGAGCAAGAAACGGGCGATAAACCTCTATGTCATTTACGTAGACCAGATTCTCATCAAAATTTCCGCCTCTAACATTATAACCAGATGACAACTCTCCTCCCGAAGCGCTGATGCCCAATCCTATGCTTTTTAAAGTTTGCTCAAAACCACCAACTACAGGAAAGCCTTCTATGGTTCTAGGTTCAATTTCAATAACAGAAGGAACTTGTCTATTAATCTGCGCTGTAGCCGTTACCCCTCCTAAATTAAACACATGATTTATAACAAAATCTATCCTATAGCTTTCACCTTCATCCAAAGGAGCTATTACCGCGCGTTTCTCTTTTCCTAGGTAACTAACATAGACTTTAAGCATCTCATGTGCTGGCACCTCAATTAAATAATATCCAAAATCATTGGAAAATGTGCTGAGCTCATGCTCTTCTAAGGCTACATATGCGCCAACAAGAGGTTGATTCTCCTTATCGTAGATACGTCCTTTAAGTACAGCTGTTTGTTGTGCAGATACAAAGGTGGTCAGTAGTAGTAGAATATATGTGAGACCTAGCTTCAAAAGCTGTATAACGTAGAGTGCGTATCAGTATTGTTTCAATTGTAAAATGGTCTTAGATGGATCATCCGATGAGAACACGGTATTGCCTGCCACCAATACATTAGCCCCACATTCAATCAACTTCTTGTAATTGTCCATATTAACACCACCATCAACTTCTATATAAGGATAATGATTCTTGCGTTCTGAAATGTTCTTTAATTGAATGAGTTTCTCATATGTATTTTCTATGAAGCTCTGCCCGCCATATCCAGGGTTGACACTCATCACTGTTATTAAATCTATATCTGTAAATACATCATTTAATTGATGAACACCTGTGTGAGGATTTATCGCCACTCCTGCTTGCGCTCCGGCATCTTTAATAGCAGCAAGTGTTCGATGTAAATGAGTGCAAGCTTCGTAATGAACCGTCAACACTTCTGCACCAGCTTCTACAAATCTTTCAATGTATCTATCTGGGTCCACTATCATTAAATGAACATCTAGCGGTTTAGTGGCGTGCTTCTTCAAGTATTTTATTACCGGAAAACCAAAGGAAATATTAGGCACAAATACACCATCCATAACGTCTACATGAAACCAGTCTGCCTCACTGTCATTTATCATGTGTATGTCTCTTTCTAGATTTGCAAAATCTGCAGAGAGCACGGATGGAGCTACTTTATGAATCATATTATCTGATGTTTATGTCTTTTACTAGTTCTGAGCCTGCAAACTTATTAACCTTTTCAATGATAATGTGCTTATAGTAATTCAATTCATTCTTCAAAGGAGCTGAAGTAATATATAGATGCAGTATACTCTTGGATATGAATAACTTACTGGTTTTACTCGCAATTTGTCTACCCACTATGTTCTCCCAATTATTGGTCACATTTAGCTCCTCGTACTTATCGTTGAGTTTGTAGGATTTCAATAATCCTTTCACCAAATCTTTAAAGGGTTTTTCGTCTTGCATTTACAATTCAACAAGTTTGTAACTTTCAGAAACTCCTGAGCAAAATGAAGATAATCTGCTCTTATCTGTATCAGTCACAAAAACTTGTCCAAAGTTACCATTTTTAATGATGCGAATGAGCGCTTGAGATCGCTGATTGTCTATTTTTTCAAATATGTCATCCAACAGTAGAATAGGCGTGGTTTTTTTGTTATCCAAATAGTAATTAAACTCACTAAGCTTCAATGCGATTAGGAACGATTTGATTTGCCCCTGAGAACCAAATTTTTTTAAGGCTTTACTTTCTATGGAGAATTCAATCTTGTCTTTGTGAATTCCAATATGACTTCGTTTAATAATGCTGTCTTTCTGCCTGCTTCCCCTTATTTGTTCTTCTAGATTTCCAGCGGAAATTTGAGAATCATAATCCAAACTCACTTGCTCCGCTTTTTCACTTATCTGCTCATAGAACTTTGAAATCATAGGGCCAATTTCCCTCAGTAGCTCTTTTCTTTTATGAAATATTAATTCATTTAATGGAAGCATCAGTGCATCTAAGGCGTCCAACAAAGCTCCATCTATTATGCCGCTTTTCAGATGTCTATTTCTCTGTTCTAACAATCTCCTATATTGCATCAGCCCTTTTAAGTATTCTGAATCAGTTTGACTTAATACTTGATTTACAAATCGTCTTCGATCGCTATTGTCTCCGTATATAAGTCCAATATCCCCTGGAGCTATCATAACACATAACAATTCCCCGAGGTGATCAGCGAGTTTGGGGTAGACCACTTCATTTTTGAAAAGCTGTTTCTTGCTGCCACGTTTGAGTTTTAATTTGAATTCAATTTCCTCATTAGACTCTAACTTACCAATAATCCCAGCTTCCTCTTTGCCAATTTGTATGCACTGTATATCAGTTGATGAAAAATAACTCTTACCTACCGCGAGAAAATAGATGGCATCTAAGATATTGGTCTTCCCTTTTCCATTAAGACCACAGATACCTACAATATCGTTATCGAGCTGTAAATCCAAGCTAGTATGGTTCTTAAATTGGTGTAGTTGTAGTCGGCTGAGCTTCACTCTTTTTTGAGGGGTTAAAAGTATTATTTTTGCCGCTCATTAGAAATGGCAAAAGCGAAATATACTAAGGAAACTTACATTGAATGGTTTAAGCTTATGTTCTTGACCAGAAGGTTTGAGGAAAAATCAGCTCAGATGTACGGTCAAAACAAGATTCGTGGCTTCTGTCACCTATACATTGGACAAGAAGCTATTGTAGCCGGAATGAAATCTGCCATGCAAGATGGCGACAAATGCATAACCGCCTATAGAGATCACGGACATGCTCTTGCAATGGGCATATCTGCAAATGCTGTTATGGCTGAACTCTTTGGACGAGTGGATGGCTGTAGCAAGGGAAAAGGTGGAAGTATGCATATGTTCTCTAAAGAACACAACTTCTATGGTGGGCATGGTATAGTAGGTGGTCAAATTCCATTAGGTGCAGGTATAGCGCTTGCGGAGCAATACAATGGGACAGACAATGTTTGTTTCTGTTATATGGGCGATGGTGCGGTTAGACAAGGAGCACTCCACGAGGCCTTTAATATGGCAATGCTTTGGAAGTTACCTGTCATATTCATTTGCGAAAACAACCAGTATGCCATGGGCACCTCAGTTGAACGTACCACAAATGTCCTTGATATCGTAAAAATAGCTTGTGGCTACGATATGCCGGCTGAGCAGGTTGACGGAATGAGCTGTGAAGCTGTGCACGATTCATTTATTGCGGCTGCTAACAGAGCTAGAAAAGGAGATGGACCAACTTTCCTTGAATTAAAAACATATAGATATAGAGGTCATTCCATGTCCGATCCAGCAAAGTATAGAACTAAAGAAGAATTAAATTCATATAAAGAAATAGACCCTATTGAGGTAGTTAAGAAGGAAATCCTCTCAAAAAAGTGGATGACCGCTAAAGCTGTAGAGAAGTTGGAGGAGGAAATTGAAACTGAAGTTTTGGAATCCGTAGAATTTGCAGATAATTCCCCTTATCCAGATCCAAGTGAGATCTATACAGATGTCTATGTAGGAGACTACCCATTTATCACAGAATAAGCTATTTTTGCGCACCTAAAAAATGAGTACAGAAGATCAACTCTCTCAAATAAAAGGATTTGATAAAATCAAAGCCTTCTATGATAACAACCGAAGAAATGTGAGTATTGCTGCAATTGCATTAATTGTAATTGCTGGCGGTATATATTACTACACCAATATGTTGCTTCCTAAAAAGGAAACACAAGCACAAGCAGAACTTTTTCCTGCTGAGCGTTATTTCAGAATGGATTCCGTTGACAAAGCTCTATATGGAGATGGTCAAACTATGGGAATGATAGACATAGCTGATCAGTTTGGTTCTACAGATGCTGGTAAACTCGCCAATTACTATGCGGGCAGACTTCTAATGAACAGAGGTGAGTTTGAAGCGGCCAAAGAACATTTGATTAAAGCAAAGTTGAAAGATAATTTTCTAGCCGCAGGAGCAGTAATTCTACAAGGAGACTGTGAGTCTGAATTGGGTAATTATGAAAACGCAGCAAAGCTTTATATGAAGGCTGCTGAAAAGAGGGAAAATGATGTTACCACCCCAAAGGCACTTTACAAAGCTGCTATCGCTTTTGAAGCTACTGCCCAATTCGATAAAGCGCTCAAGGCCTTGAAGCGAATTAAAGATGACTATAGCGAAAGCCCTAATGGTGAAAACATAGATAGGTTTATTGCTATGGTTGAAGCAAAAATCGCATCTCAAAACAACTAGTCTTGGCAGACTATTCAAATCAAGATTTCTTAAGTGCGGCCATAGACGCAAGTTCTATAGCTACCAAAAAAATTGCAGTTGTTACTTCTCAATGGAATACCGAGATTACCTCAGCCTTAAAAGATGGTGCTATCTCCAAACTACGAGATTCAGGTATTCATACTGAAAATATCACTATCTGTGATGTGCCAGGTTCATATGAACTTATTTATGGTGCTTCAAAATATGCCAATTTAGGATATGATGCAGTAATCTGTTTAGGTTGTGTTATTCAAGGAGAAACAAAACATTTTGATTTCATTTGCCATGCTGTTGCCAATGGAATTGCCAATGTGAGCATTAAACACAATATACCGGTAGCCTTTGGAGTTTTAACCACTGACAACCTTGAACAAGCTCGTGAAAGAGTTGGAGGTAAACACGGTCATAAAGGCGAAGAAGCCGCTTTGACTGTTTTACAGTTATTATTGAATTAATTTATATTTGAGCCATGAAGTTGACCAGAAACCGCTTGCTTAGGTCGCTTATCTTACCCCTATTTATTATCCCCCTGTGTGCGAATGCTCAGGATCATCTGAAAAGAGTGAATGTTTCATTCAACTCCTATTTTGACTATGATAGTACTCAATTCTTTAAAAAGGAACGGAAATACTATTTCGTAGATAATCCAAGTACCAGCTTAGAAATCTATTGTTTTGATCCAGAAATGGCTCCAGACTCCACCAAACTGCACAAGTATTTCAAACAGAATATTGAAAAATTTGAAACGCTTAAGACGGATTCGGCAAAGTTTGATTCAGCCATGCGAGAGAAGAAAGCTCAAACCTCAATTGGAAATCTCAAGCTAGACAGAGGATTTTATGGCATATATCGCAGTTATAAGAACGAAGATGATATAGGAGTTTTTAACACCCTGCATTTTGAAGGATTTAACTATGACGAACATTGTTATTGCGAGTTTAAATACAACAGAAACTTTGGGAAGGATACCACCGATTTTTCTGATACCCCCGCCGTAAATGAATTTGTGAGCCGATTGGTCACGCGTAGCATGAAGGATGTTAGGGCAGAAAATCAAGCCATAAGGGACAAATATACTTTGGTGCTTGATACCCTTCCCCTAGAAAATTACTGGATTCGTGTCTATTATAAAAAAGGGAAGATGGTTAGAGATTCATTCTTTATGGATGACTTGGATAGCATTGATTACAATCCAAGATTTACTCATTACAATATCACCTATAATGCCAATCTTATTTTCAAACCTCACTTGACTCATACATACGTAGATTACTACCTTGAGAATACCAAAAGTTTTGAAAGGCAAAATGACACTTTTCATATTACCATGCGCGATGCAAAACCAGGTGTAATACGAAGACGCGGAACTATAACTATTCTTAATTCTTTAGGATACCCTATTGACCTCCCCTTCTATGTGGAGTACAGAAACCATTTATACGAGAAACTGAGAAATAGACGTAATTAAAAGAGACCGTGTAATTCGGCATCCACTTTGTTTATAATACTTCCTAGATGTTCTGGATTGTTTTCAAAATCGATATCATCCACATCTACTATTAGTAACTTCCCGTCTTTATAAGTAGAAATCCAAGCTTCATATCGCTCGTTTAATCGCTTGAGATAATCCAACCTTATAGAGTCTTCATACTCACGACCCCTTTTTTGAATTTGGCCAACGATGTTTCCAATGGAACTCCTCAAATAGATTAAAAGATCTGGAGCATCTATCAATGATTTAATATTTGAAAACAGGGCTTGATATGTATCAAAATCCCTTGTGCTCATAAGTCCCATTGCATGCAAGTTGGGAGCAAATATGTATGCATCTTCATATATGGTCCTATCGTTAATGGTGGTTCTTGGATTAGACTTAGAGCGAATGATGTTATTAAATCTGGTGTGTAGGAAATAGATCTGCAAGTTGAATGACCATCTCTGCATATCATCATAGAAATCGGTAATGTATGGATTGTCATCCAATGTTTCATAACTAGGTTCCCATTCGTAGTGTTTAGCTAGTAATGCTGTAAGAGTAGTTTTACCTGACCCAATGTTTCCTGCAACTGCAATATGCATAGTTTATTCGTTCTAATGTGGTTCTTTACAAATTTTAATAAAACTTCTTAAAGCCTATTATCTTCCTGACTTCACTCAAAGTTTTATTGGCACTCTCATTCGCTTTTTCTGCTCCGAGTTTTGCCGCTTTGGAAATATAAGCCTCATCGGCTGAGATTTCCCTAATTCTTTCTCTTATTGGTTTAATAAAAGCAATCATATCTTCTGACAACTGCTTTTTGAGATCACCATATCTAATTTCACAATTGGCATATGCCTTGTGAAAATGATCAAGAGTAGACGCGTTTGAAACCAAATTCATTAAATCAAAAAGATTTTGAATTACTTCTGGCTTGTCTTGATTTAATGACTTCGGCCCTTCATCGGTCTTGGCTCTCATTATCTTCTTGTGAATCACAGCGTCTTCCTGATCAAATACTATGGTATCTGCATCTCCGCTGGACTTACTCATTTTTCCCTGGCCGCTCAAACCGGGAACCTTCACCAATTCGCCAGTAAAACTAAAAGCCTGTGGCTCTTTAAAGTATTCTGTATCATATAGGCGATTGAATCTATTCCCAAACTGCCTCGTCATTTCTAGGTGCTGCTGTTGATCCTTGCCCACGGGCACATAATCAGCATGATGAACAAGTATGTCTACAGCCATAAGAACTGGATAGGTCAATAAACCTGCATTCACATTATTTGGCTGAGTCCTTATCTTTTCTTTAAAAGAAGCTGATCTCTGTAACTCTCCTAAATAAGCATTCATATTCATATAAGTATAGAGTTCACTAATGGCTGGAACATCACTTTGAATAAATAAAGAACACTTCTCTGGATCCAATCCCATTGCCAAATATTCTGCTAAAACAGTTCTAACATTTTGGTGAAGATCTTCGGGTTTTGGATGTGTGGTCAGGGAGTGTAAATCAGCTATAAAAAAGAAGCAATCATAAGATTCTTGCATTTGCAAAAAACTCTTAACCGCACCAAAATAATTGCCTAAATGCAAATTCCCTGTGGGCCTTATACCGGAGACTACCCTTTCCATTAACAGGGCTCAAAATTATATACTCCATTAAGCTTTCCAAAGGATGTGGATAATTGAAGAATGTGAGTATAGATTAGATGCTAAATCAACTCAAACTGTTTCTGAAACAATTGATAGTAAAAACCTTCCAGGGCCATAAGCTCATGGTGTGTTCCTTGTTCTTTTATTTCTCCTTGATCCAGTACAATTATTTTGTCAGCTTCTCTGATAGTTGACAGTCTATGCGCTATAACAATGGAAGTTCTGCCTTTCATTAATTTGTGGGTGGCAGATTGAATTAATTCCTCCGTTTCTGAATCTACGCTTGAGGTTGCTTCATCCAAAATAAGAACTTTGGGGTCTATTGCCAATGCGCGTATAAAACTAATTAGTTGTCTTTGACCTACAGAAAGTGAACCGCCTCTTTCCATCACGTCATAATCCCATCCTCCCTGTAGGGATTCAATTAAGGACAATGCACCAATTTCCTCTGCCGCTCTAATGATATCAGCTTGCATTAAATCTAAGTTTTTCAGTTGAACATTCTCCTGTATACTTCCAGCAAAGAGAAACACATCTTGCAAGACTACTGCTACTTGCTTTCGCAGGGAGTTCAAATCAAATGATTTTATGTTCTCTCCGTCAATCTCAATGCTTCCCTCTTGTATATCGTACATGCGAGTGATTAAACTGATAATGGAAGACTTACCGGCACCCGTTGCACCTACCAAGGCCACAGACTGACCTTGTTCTACCTCAAAACTGATTCCTTTCAATACTGGCTCATTTTCTTTGTATGAGAACCTTACATCTTTGAAAGAAATATTGCCATTTATTTCTATTTCCAAATCCCCGTTCTCTTCTATAAAGGACTCATCATCTACCAATTCAAAAATTCTTTCGCTAGCTACCATACCCATTTGCATAGTATTAAATCTATCTGCAATAGTTCTAATTGGCCTGAAAATCATGCTAATGAACATGTAAAAGGAGATTATCATACCCGGTGAAGAATCCACTCCAAGGCTTCTTGCACTCCACCATATTACAAGACCTATTGAAACTGAACTCAATATTTCTACGATTGGAAAGTATATAGAATAATAGAAAATTGATTTCTTAAATGCATTCAAATGTCCTTTATTAATTTCTTCAAACTTCTCAAATTCCTGCTTCTGTTTGCCAAAAATTTGAACTACATCCATGCCAACTATATGCTCCTGAACAAAGGCATTTAATTTGGATACTTGAGCTCTCACTTGTTGAAATGACTTTCTAACTCCTCTTCTAAAGAACTCAGAAGCAATGAGGAGGATGGGTAAAACCGCTAGAGCTATTAAACTCAGTTTCCAATCCTGCACGAACATCACAATCAGAACAACTAAAAGCTGAGCAACATCCCCAATAATGGAGATTAAACCCTGGCTAAAAAAACTGGATACGGTTTCTATATCAGAAACAGCCCTTGTTACCAAAGTACCCACTTTACTGTTGTCAAAGAATTTCTTCTTGAGCGAAAGAATGTGTTTGTATACTCTGATTCTTAAATCCTTAATTACATTTTGTCCCAGCAAATTAGTGATGTAGGTATGAACAAAAAGCACCAAGGTCTGTAGAACAATATGCCCTAAGATGAATGCACTGTATAGCAATACACCTTGCGCGTTTTTATCTGTAATGTGGACGTCAATGGTTCGCTGAACTAAGAGTGGCCTTAATGGGGCTAAAAGAGTTAACAGCAATGTAAGAGCAATGGCAACAACCAAAAGCACCCTATATGGTTTAGCCAAACGCACTATTCTGGCTATGAGTTTTAAGTCAAATGCATTTCCTGATTTGCTTTGGTCTGACATTAGTATTTAACTTCAGATAGATATAACCCACATGCTGGGGCACTCTTACCTGATTTAGTTCTGTCTTTTAATTCTATAATTTTTCTAAACTCTTCCGAGCTGGTCTTCTTATATCCCACATCTATCATGGTCCCTACTATAGCCCTAACCATATTTCTCAAAAATCTATTGGCTTTAATATGAAATTCATAAACATCACCCATATCTATCCATTTTGCTTCCATTAAATTACAAATGGTGGTTTTATTATCTGCTCCTGATTTACAGAAAGATGCGAAATCATCATATTCTAACAAGATAGAACAACAATCGTTCATTAATTGAATATCCGGTTTCTTATACAAATGCCAACTCTTGTCTTTCAAAAATGGGTTTTTAGCAAAATCGATTTTGTAAATGTAAGCTCTTTCAAGAGCATCAAAACGGGCGTGAAAATCTGCCGATTGCTCTTGGATACTTTTAACAGCGATTGATCTAGGCAATATTTGATTCATTCTGAAGATGAACTTCTCTTGAGGTTCGGTGTTGCTGTCAAAATGCAAAACATAGTCCAAAGCGTGCACACCTGCATCAGTCCGTCCACATCCTTGCACCACTGTTTTTGTGTTCAATACTTTTGAAAGTGCCGCCTCAATTTCTTCTTGAACAGTCAAAGCGTTAGGCTGAAGTTGCCACCCACTGTAATCTGTGCCATCATAAGCTATGTGAAGACTATATCTCAAAGCGGCACAAATGTAATTAATCAAGCTATGCAAGAAACCAGAAATACTTGTTCTATAGTTTTGATTGAAAACTATTTTTGCCATTCGATTTATGAATAAGCAATTAGTGGAATGTGTACCGAACTTCAGTGAAGGACGGGATATGTCAATAATCAAACAGATTACTGACCAAATTGAACAAGTAGACGGTGTTAAACTTCTAGACGTTGATCCGGGACAAGCAACAAACCGAACAGTTGTAACTTTCGTTGGAACTCCAGAAAGCGTGATTGAGGCGGCATTTTTAGCGATTTGCAAAGCTGGAGAACTAATAGACATGAGCAAACACAGCGGAGAACATGCTCGCATGGGAGCTACAGATGTTTGCCCTCTTATTCCAGTTGCGAATATTAGTATGCAAGAAACCGCGGAACTAGCTAAAAAACTGGGAGAGAGATTGGGAAAGGAAACGGATATACCCATATACCTCTATGGAGCAGCTCAATCAGAATCCTATAGAAATGTGCTGTCAGATATTAGAGCAGGTGAGTATGAAGGTTTTTTTGAAAAGATTAAAGAACCAAAATGGGCTCCTGACTACGGTAAAGCAGTTTATAATGCAAAATCAGGAGCAACTGTAATTGGCGCAAGGGACTTCTTAATTGCATATAATATTAACCTCAATACCAAGTCAACTCGTATAGCCAATAGGATTGCATTTGATGTTCGCGAAAACGGTAGGGTAAAAAGAGAAGGAAATCCCTACACTGGTAAAATTGTACAAGACGAGCAAGGTAATACTGTTAGAATTCCAGGTGTATGTAAAGCGGTTCAAGCTGTTGGGTGGTTTATAGATGAATATGATGTGGCTCAAGTATCAGCCAATTTGTTGGATTTCAGCATAACCCCTATCCATACCTTCTTTGATGCCTGCATGGATAGTGCCAATCAAAGAGGAGTTAGAATCACCGGAAGTGAATTAGTGGGTTTGATTCCACTACAAGCAATGCTAGATGCAGGTCGTCATTTTCTAAGTAAGCAAGGGAGATCCCTTGGAGTTCACGATGATGAACTTATACATATAGCTGTGAAAAGCCTTGGTCTGGATGAACTGGGACCATTTGATCCTCAGAAGAAAATAATTGAATATCAGCTTAAGAATTTAGAAGATGAAGTCTTAATAAATATGTCTGCCAAAGCTTTGGCTAATGAAACTGCTTCTGAGAGTATGGCCCCTGGGGGGGGTAGCATCTCTGCTTATGTTGGAGCATTGGGTGTTTCTTTAGGTACTATGGTGGCCAACTTGTCTGCTAATAAAAGAGGGTGGGAAGAAAAATTAGAATTCTTTTCTTCTTTAGCTGAGAAAGGTCAGGCTATTAAAGATGAGCTTTTGTTCCTTGTAGATGAAGACACTCGTTCTTTCAACTACATAATAGATGCTATTAGGCTACCAAAAGATAGTCCCGAAGAGAAATCTAAACGATCAGAGGCTATAGAAAAGGCAAGTCAATATGCCTCAGAAGTGCCCTTTAACGTCATGAATACTGCATATAAGTCATTTGAATTATTGGAGCAGATGGAAGCAGAAGGGAATCAAGCATCTATAACGGATACCGGCGTTGGAGTTATGTGCACCGAAACAGCTATAAGAGGAGCCTATATGAATGTATTGATAAACATTAAAGACTTGAAAGACAGAGAGTTTGCCAAAGATCTTATGCTCAAAAGCCAAAGTTTGATACAAAAAGCGGAAAAGAAGGCCAAATCTATTAGAAATAAGATTGAACAGAAGTTGGTGTCTTAAAGCTCCTTTATTTTATACACAATAAAAGAACCGCGGCTCAGGTTGATATTGTAACTTCCGTTTTTTTTGTTTTAACTTGCGCTATCACTTTTATGAAACAAATTCTTACCGTTGTCTTGATTTTCTGTGGCCTATATGCTATGGCACAGCAAGAGCCTTACTACACTCATTTCAGATTTAATACTGAATCCTATAATCCAGCATCTGCCGGAGAACATACAGGTTTTATCTGCTTAACAGGAGTAACTCATTATCAATGGAGAAATTTTGATGATGTTACCTTATCTAGAGGAACTGATGGTGATCCAGGTATTCCAACCATAGATAATGTGGCTCCTGAGACTCATAACGTGAATGTGAGTACCTTGTTCAAGATAGACAAAGCAGAACGCAACTTCATAGGTGCGGGTTTGAGTATTGTGGATGACAATGTGGGTGTTACGAAGGCCACCACCATAAGATTGAATCTGAACTACAAAAGAAGACTTGATAGAGGCTTTAGAGAAATTGCCGTTGGAGCAGGTATAGGAATGCAGCAATTTGGAGTTGTAAATCCGAACTTCAAATTCAAAGACCCCAATGACCCTTTGATTCCTTCACAATCTGTAAATCAAGGCTTAAAAAACATAAATGCAGGAGTGTTCTACAAGCAACAGCGCCTAGGACCATTTAAGAATTTCTATGCTGGAGCATCTATTACACAACTCACGCAAGAGAATTACAACCAGTTGGGAACCTTTTACAGACAATACGTTCATCATTACTTCACCGTTTTTGGTGCAGATTATGAATTAAACCCAACTTTAAAACTTGAACCAGCTGTACTATTTAAGTACGGATTAACTGGTCAATACAGCTATGTGCCACAAGTTGATGTAAGTATGACTGCCTTATATGGCGAAAAATTTAGAGGTGGTGTTGCCGTTAGAAATTGGGCCAATTTTGATGCAGCATCTGTATTGATTGGATTTGTGAGCGGACAATTGGAATTAGGATATTCCTATGATATCACGCTATCAAGTGTTCAATCTGTTAGTGCTGGTACTCATGAAATCATGATTAAGTACTGTTTACCTTATTCAGTTGCTCCTCCAGAAAGAATAATCCGTCTAACCCCCAGATTTCTATAATTTTAGGCACCGTACAATAATGTACATAGACCACTCGTTTTAAAGGGGTTGAAATCAAAAATGTGTTGGTTTTTCAACAGCTGAGTGTTAATATTGTAAGAATTTTGATGAAAGATAATATGAAATACGTTGCTAAGGCTCTCGTGATTGCTACTATGTTCTCACTGGCTAGTTGTGCCGGTGATCGAGGTGAATTAATTGGTGTTCAAGGACGCGCTCCTTGGTTCCATCCTCAGCCTTTTGGTACAGTCTACATCCCAACAGGGACGTTCTTGACTGGTCAAAGTGATGAGGATATTTTTCACACCTACATTGCACCAAACAAACAGATCTCTATTCATGCCATGTGGATGGACGATACAGAAATCACAAACAATGAATACCGTCAGTTCGTAGAATACGTAAAAGACAGTATCGCAAGAAAAGAACATTTGGATCTGGTAACAGAAAATCCTGATGGTTATGAAATTCTAGATTATAATGATGTCCGCATAGGTCGAATCGACTGGAAAGAAGAGTATGAAAACTTGGAAGACATGTATTATAGAGAGCGTGAGCGCTATGAATACCGTCGTCAAATTGACGTTAGAAAACTAGAGTATACTTATCAATGGATTGATTTTCAGGCAGCTGCAAGAGGTAGTTACTGGAATTCAAACCGTGCTGACTATATAAAAGAAAAAACAATTCAGATATATCCTGACACTTTGGTATGGGTAAGAGATTTCACTTACTCTTATAATGAGCCAATGACTCGTCAGTATTTCTATCACCCAAAGTATGATGATTATCCAGTTGTTGGAATCTCTTGGCACCAAGCTAATGCATTCTGTAATTGGAGAACTAGATGGCTGAATAGATATTGGGAAAGACAAGGTATGCCAATCACGGAATACTGGAGACTTCCTTCTGAATTCGAATGGGAATACGCCGCTAGAGGTGGAAGAGATAACAATATGTACCCTTGGGGTGGCCCGTACACTAGAAATAGTAAGGGATGTTTGTTAGCTAACTTCAAACCTAACAGAGGTAACTATATGTCTGACGGTGGTATGTACCCCGTGAGAGCAGACGCATACTTCCCTAACGATTACGGATTGTACAATATGGCTGGAAATGTTGCCGAGTGGACCATTTCAGCATATGACGAATCCAGTCATCAATTTACTCATGACTTGAACTCGGATTATCAATATAATGCCTCAGAAAGTGATCCTTTAACTATGAAGCGAAAAGTAACTCGTGGTGGTAGTTGGAAAGATGTGGCTTACTTTATCCAGAACGGGTCAAGGTCTTATGAGTACCAAGACACCGCTAAATCTTTTGTAGGATTTAGATGTGTACAAACTTACATCGGAAGGTCAGCGCTTGACAGGAGATAATAAATTATCACTTCTTCCGTTTATATTTGACAACTTTTTATTGATTTATAATTAACTTTTAACAAAAATTAAACTGAAAAATTATGGCAAATTTCTTTGAATCTAGATCTGGCAAAAAGCTAATGGGTATGGCCTACGGGTTCGGTGCTTCTATAGTAATTGTTGGAGCATTATTTAAAATTCTTCACTGGCCTTTCGCTGACCTTATGCTTATGGTTGGTATGTTCACTGAAGCAATCATTTTCGCAATCTCTGCATTTGAACCTATCCACGAAGAGTGGGATTGGAGTCTGGTATACCCAGAATTAGCAGGTATGGAAAGTGATAAGCAGTTGGATGATGGTGCTGAGGGTACCGTTTCTCAACAATTAGACAAAATGCTTACTGAAGCTAAAATTGGTCCAGAATTAATCGAAGGATTAGGTACTGGATTAAAATCTCTTTCTAGTAATGTAAGTTCTATGGCTGATCTTTCTGGAGCTACTGTAGCTACTAAAGAATACGCTGACAATATTCACAAAGCAAATGAGCAATTGGTAGGTATGAATAGTTCGTATTCAAGAGCCGTTAATGCACTTGAAACACTTTCAGAAACTACTGAATCATTCAAAGACACTACTTCTAAAGTAGCTAAGGTTAACCAAACCTTGAATGATAACTTAATGAGCTTTGACCAAAACATTCAAAATCTTAATAAGATTTACGGTGGCATGTTAAATGCTATGCGCCCTAATAGCTAAGTTTCACATAATTATCTAAAGAAAAAGAATTATGGCAGGAGCAAAGTTATCCCCGCGGCAGAAGATGATTAACATGATGTATCTCGTGTTGATCGCCTTACTCGCTATGAACGTATCCAAAGAGATACTAAAATCTTTCTTCTATATGGAGCAAAGTTTTATTGCTGCATCATCAAACATTGATGAGAAGAACAAGACAACCATGGATGCATTTCAGAAAAAAATGGAAGAAAATGCGGCTAAAACTCGTCCTTACTTTGAGCGTGCTCAGGAGGCAGAGAAAATTACCGCCGGATTCATTTCATTTATTGATGAAAAGCAGGCTATGATTGAAGAAATGTACGGTGGACGTGCTGATGGCCCTAACTCGCCATTAGAAGCAGCTGACCGTATGGAACATCACGCAAACTATTTTGTAAAGAAAGATCAAGGCAAGAATGGAACAGAATTCATGGCCAAGATCAATGAAACTAGAGATGCTCTTCTTGAATTGTTAAAACCTGATCCTCAGGATACTAACATAACAATCAAAGACCTTTCTCTTTACAATGAAGCTTTGAGTGCTTGTCAATTACACGCAGAAGATGAAAAGTCTGAAGGACTTAGCCAAAAAGGTTGGATCGAGGAAAACCTTGAACACAACCCATCAGCTGGTCTAATGGCTTTGTTTGCTCGTATTAAAAACGATGCTAAAACATTAGAATCTGATGTGTTAACAAAATTAGCTCAGCAAATTGACGCTACAGACTACAAATTTGACAAACTAACGGCCACAGTATTAGCCAAGTCAAGTGCAATTATGTCTGGAGGGCAATATGAAGCCGATATCCTATTGGTAGCTTCTAACACCAAAGGCCAACCTGTTATTAAAGTTGGCGGTGAAGAAATTACTATAGTCAATGGTGTTGGTAAGTATGCTGTAGCGGCTGTAGGTACAGGAATGAAGAGTTTCGCAGGTGAAATATTGGTATCAGGTCCACAAGGAGAGCAAAGCTTTCCATTTGAAGCTGAATATCAAGTATTTAAGCCAGCTGCTACCATTGCTGCCACAGAAATGAACCTTCTATATGTTGGTTTGGACAATCCAATGTCAATTTCTGTTCCTGGCTTTACAGATATTAGGGTATCCTCTTCTGGAGGCCTTAGTCTATCTAATAAAGGTGGAGGAAGCTACAACGCTAAAGTGGATGGATCTGCAAGAGAGGTAACTATAAGTGTTTCAGTTACTGCAGATGGTAAAACCAAACATGTTGGTTCTGAGAAGTTCCGTGTGAGAAGGTTACCTAATCCTACAGCGCAATTAGGTGGTTTGCCAAATGATGGACTACCTAAAGCTAAAGCACAAGTACAAGCGCAGAGTTCTTTGATCGCTACTATGGGTCAAGGTTTTGCGTACAACCTTGCATATCGTGTAACTCAGTTCCGTTTCATATACGCGCCAGCCAGAAGGCCAGCAACTATGGTAACAGGAAATGGATCCGCACTAACCTCTCAAATGAGATCTATGATTGGATCTGCTAAGAAAGGTGATAGGATCTTGATAGAGGGTATAAAAGCTAAAGAAGCCAAGTATGGTTTCAGTGCTAACCTAAGTCCGATTGTTATTACGATACGATAATTGATGTTTTATTCGTTATTTTTGTAAAAATTCTAACTATGAAGAAAATACTGGTAATATTGATAGCCTTGTTACTGACGGGACTTGGAGTAGACGCCCAAACCAGTAGCTATGAGGATTTTACTTATCCCCATACTGCGGTAAAAGAGCGTAAAGCCGTTCCGTATCGATACATCAGAGAAGCCAACGTAAAGTGGAGTAAGAGAATTCACAGGGTGATTGACACTAGAGAGAAACAGAACAAGGTCATGCACTGGCCTCGTAACCCTTTCTATCTTGTCATTTGGAATGCTGTGATGGAAGGTATCGAAGGATACGCCCCTCTTAGTGCCTATGCTACGGATTCTTTGAGTCGTATTATGACACCGGAGGATATCATGAAGAATACTAGTATTGAAACTACAGTCATGGTACCAAATCCGGATAATCCGGATGATCCTTATGATTTGATTCCTCAAATTGTTCCAATCACATTTGAAGCGGAAAGCATTGAGAAATACAGAATTATGGAGGATTGGATATTTGATTTCAACTATTCAGACTTTAGAGCAAGAATAATTGCTATAGCTCCTTTGTATAAACCATTAACAGAAAGTGGTATAGAATTAGGAGAGCAACCTTTGTTCTGGGTTAAAATGGATGACCTCAGACCCATACTTGCACAACAGGAAACATTTAATGCCAAAAATGATGCTGCAAGAATGAGTTTCGATCATTGGTTCCAGATGCGCCAATTCAACAGTTACGTCGTAAAAGAGAGTAATATGTATGATATGGACATCAAATACTTCGAAGAGTTCAGAGATGATGGAGTTGCTGCCCTTTTGGAAAGCGATCGAATCAAGAATGATTTGTTCATCTTAGAACACGATCTTTGGGAATACTAATTAGATTCAAAACATAAATAAAAAAGGCGCTCAATGAGCGCCTTTTTTGTTAGTTATTAATTTTTAACTATTAATGATTAGTGTACGTTTAAGGATCAAAACACTACACTTAATTAACCCTATTACACATTTAAGTAGATTGGTATTCAATTTGATTGTGTCTTCCAATCCATTGTTAAACAAAAGTCAAGAATTTGCTCTAGTTGTATTCTCTATTTGCAAAACCCTACTTACTCAGCCTCCCTATAAAATTTATGCGAATCAAATCATAAGAAGCAGCTCTTCTATTGGGGCTCACGTGCGAGAATCACAACACGCAGAAAGTAAAAAAGACTTTATTCATAAACTAGCGATTGCTCAGAAAGAATGTGCTGAAAGTATTTATTGGCTAGAGCTACTTTACAAGACAAAAGCTCTAAATAAAACGCAGTTCACTAACACAAACGAAATAGCTATTGAGAACATGAAACTGCTCACGGCAATAATTATTAAATCAAAAAGAAACTCAATTAACCACTAACAACTAATCATTAATGAATATTTAGCATCTTTTGAAGACAACCGCTACCCCCTGCCCTACACCTATGCACATGGTAGCCAAGGCATAGCTCGCAGATTCTCGTTTCTTAAGTTCATGTAGCAATGTAGTTGCAATACGAGCCCCAGAAGCGCCTAAAGGATGCCCTATCGCAATGGAACCTCCATTTACATTAATAACCTCAGGATTAAGGTCTAAATCCCTTACACAAGCAATTGCTTGAGCAGCAAATGCTTCGTTTAACTCTATTAGATCCAAATCTTCTACTCCTATGCCCGCTCTTTTCAACGCTTTCTGAGTAGCAGGAACAGGCCCTACCCCCATTATATCTGGATGTACACCTGCTGCAGCACTAGATATAATCTCGGCGATAGGTTTAAGATTATACTTCGCAAGAGCTTCTTCGCTTACAATTAACAGGGCCGCAGCCCCATCATTCACTCCAGAGGCATTTCCTGCAGTAACTGTACCTCCTTCTTTGAACGCCGGCTTGAGAGTTGCCAATTTATCCATCCCTGATAATCTCGGGTGCTCATCTTTCTTAAAAACGATTGGCTCTGCTTTCCGTTGAGGAATACTCACCGGAATAATTTCATCTTCGAATTTACCCGCTTTATGAGCTAAATCGTATTTCAACTGGGTTTGATGAGCAAATTCATCCTGTTCTTCCCTGCTGATTCCGTATTTATCTACCACATTCTCAGCCGTTTCTCCCATTGCATATGGAAAATACATCTCACTGAGTTTGGGGTTTATGAACCTCCATCCTATTGATGTATCGTGAATTTTGGCGTTTCTGCTGTATGCGCTTTCTGCTTTACCCATTACAAAGGGAGCTCTTGACATGCTTTCCACTCCTCCGGCAATAAAAACATCTCCGTATCCTATAGCTATATTTTTAGCTGCATCCGAAATAGCCTGTAAACTTGAAGCACATAACCTATTAATAGTGACTCCTGGTACGCTTACCGGTAAACCAGCCATTAACAGGCTCATTCTGGCTACATTTCTATTGTCTTCCCCTGCTTGATTGGCAGCGCCAAATATCACATCTTCAATAGCTTCCAAATCCAAAGTAGGATTGCGTTCAACTATTGCTTTGATTACATCCGCAGCTAAATCGTCTGGCCTAACTGCTGCTAGAGTACCTCCGAATTTACCAACTGCAGTTCTCGCTGCATCTACTACAAAAGCTCGTTTCATTAAGGCAAATTAACGGCAAATATTCGTGTAATTCATTAATCATATAATCACCCATTCCA
This sequence comes from Bacteroidia bacterium, assembly GCA_049115575.1. Taxonomy (GTDB): domain Bacteria; phylum Bacteroidota; class Bacteroidia; order NS11-12g; family UBA9320; genus JAHEKB01. Next base: position 867,746 of record JAGDZU010000001.1, read on the forward strand.
ATTATATTCGAAACATGATTCAACGCCCGCAGACTCTTTTCTTTTTAGCCTTGATAGCCATCGCTTTAATGCTTCTATTTTCTGATACTGTTTTTTATACCGTTCAAGATGATCAAGGAAACATTATTGAGGTTGAATATGACGAATCTAAATTAATCAATGGAGATGAGACTACAGCTAGAATGAACAATGGATTAGTCTATGTTATAGCGAGCAGTGCTTTGCTGGCACTCATCAGCCTGCTTAGTTTTAAAAACAGAAAATTTCAAGCCAGTATGGCCGCTTTTAATTTTGTTGCCATCATATTAATGATAGTTCTAATGTATGTCTATTCATTTCAACAAGATGTTATAGATGCTGGGGAAAGCAGCATGAAATTCACAGTTCTAATTCCATTAGCTATGATGCTTTTTAACTATATGGCACTCCGAGGGGTACGCAAAGATGAACAACTAGTAAGATCTATGAATAGGCTAAGGTAGTGGAAGTATTAAGACTTCATAATTTCAGCGTTTGCTTTAAACAAGCTTCAGGAACATTCACGGCTGTAGATGAAATAAATCTCGTTCTAAATTCAGGTGAAATACTCGGTTTAATTGGAGAAAGTGGTTCAGGAAAATCAGTTGCGTCACAATCTATATGCAGGTTAATTCCAGAAGCCGAAATTAGCGGCGAATCTGTTTATGGCAATTCACAATCCAGCCAAGACATTCAGTTGATGAATTCAGAGGAGCTTAGAGCTCTTAGGAAGAGGGAGATTGCTTATATCTTTCAAGAGCCAATGACTGCCCTTAATCCCTTAATAAATTGTGGTAAGCAGATTGCGGAAAGTTTATCAGATAAAACGGATTTAGATAAACAGATTATAAGCCTCCTAGAAAAAGTAGAATTATCCGATACGTTAAGAATCATGAAAGCATACCCACATGAATTGTCTGGTGGTCAAAGACAGCGTATCATGATTGCTATGGCATTGGCCAAGTCTCCTCAAATACTGATTGCTGACGAGCCCACTACTGCTTTGGATATCGCGGTACAAAACGAAGTATTAGGCCTGCTTAAAAAACTGGCCAAAAATGATAAACTCGCAATACTTTTCATAACACACGATTTACTTTCATTGAAGAATTTTGCCGATAGAATTGCTGTAATGTATAAAGGTAAAATAGTGGAAACGGAACAAACAAATGCGCTTCTTAATTCCGCTCAACACCCTTATACTAAAGCACTTTTAGAAAGTAGAGCCAATTATTCTAAAAAGGGTAAAGAACTGGCAGAAATTGGTGATTTACTCTATGAAGAAAATGGAGAATTAAAGTATAGAGAGGTAACCAAATCAGCTCTATCCCTAAATGACAAAGCCACTGATCAAGCCATAATAAGCATTAAAGGGTTAACCAAATGGCATACTAAAAAATCCTTATTCAAAAAAAGAGATACCGTTGTTTTAAAAGAGGTAAGTCTCAATTTATACCAAGGGGATTCTTTTGGCCTTGTTGGCGAGAGTGGCTCTGGGAAAAGTACACTAGCAAAGGTTCTTTTAAGAATTTGGAAACACAATAAGGGTGAAGTTCTTGTCAATGGAAAAAAAATTGACACTTTAAAAAATTTAGATCAGGACATACAACTTGTTTTTCAAGATCCATATTCTTCTTTAAATCCGAAACACCGAATAGGAGAAGCTCTTAAAGAGGTTTTTAAAACTTCTAAAGATAAGGTTAGCAAAAATGAAATATTGGAATTATTAGTAAAGGTGGGCTTAGATCACACAGCTTACGACAAGTATCCTCATGAATTCTCCGGAGGGCAAAGACAGAGAATTTGTATAGCCAAAGCGCTTGCAAAGAGAGCTCAAATCTTGGTGCTTGATGAAGCTGTTTCTGCACTAGATGTAAGTGTACAGGCTAAGATTCTAAACCTATTGAACAAATTAAAAATAGAAGAGGGCTTAACTTATTTGCTCATTTCCCATGACATGAATGTAATCAGCTATTTTTGCAACAGAATTGCGGTTTTACGTCATGGAGAAATCCAAGACTATGGAAACACTGATGAATTAATCAAGAACCCCAATTCTGAATACACACGCTCTTTACTAAAGGAGAGCATATATTGAAATATTGAAGAAAAAGAATAAAAGGTTCAGACAATCAGACGCTTACAAGCAGGTTCTGCAATTTCTGATCAACAACGCTAATAAAGCGTACAATCACAGACAAATTTCCTCCAAACTAGACCGTCCTGCCCCAAAGGATGTTAATCTCATACTCCAATTATTGCAGAGAGATGGAAAAATCGAACAAATAGACAGAGGAAGGTATATGTACCGTCGCTCAGATAATGATGTCATAGGAAGATTGGATTTCAACAGCCGAGGACAAGCATATTTAGTGAGTGAAAGTCTTGAGAAAGATTTAAAAATTAAACACGGTGACACATTAGACGGATTTCACGGCGATGAAGTAAGTGCTAGAGTCAGTTATGATAGAGGCTCCTCTAAAATGAGAACGAGAGTCACCAAGGTATTAAGCCGAGCAAGGGAAAGTTATGTAGCCACTCTACAACAAGCTGCTAGGGCTTATTTTGCTGTAGCAGATAATGCGAGAATACATACAGACTTTTACATACCGGAAGAGCATTTGAATGGTGCTAAAAATGGAGATAAAGTGTTGATTAAGTACAGAGACTGGCCGGCCAAAGCTAAAAACCCATATGGGAAAGTAATTGAGATCTTTGGACCTGCGGGTGAAAATACAACAGAAATGCACGCCATAGTCGCTGAGTTTGGTTTTGAAACCAGTTTTCCCCCAGAGGTAGAGCATGCAGCAGAGCTACTTCCAAAAAAAATCTCCCAAGAAGAGATTAGCACAAGAGAGGATTTTAGGAAGAAAAGCACCTTTACTATAGATCCTGTAGATGCTAAGGATTTTGATGATGCTCTGAGTATAGACTTTTTAGAAGATGGCAACGTTGAAGTTGGAGTGCATATCGCGGATGTTGCACATTATGTGGAAGAGGGTTCTACTATAGACAAAGAAGCCATAAAACGAGCGACCTCAGTTTATTTGGTAGACAGAACAATTCCAATGCTTCCAGAAAGATTGTCTAATGAATTGTGTTCATTAAGACCCCACGAGGACTCGCTTTGTTATGCAGTAATTTTCAAGTTAAATAATCAAGGGAATGTACTCAAGTATAGCTTTGCTAAAACTATTATACATTCAGATCATCGATTGTCTTACGAACAAGCCCAAGAAGTGATAAAAGGCCAGGAACATGTATTGAAAAAGGAGATTAACACCTTAAATTCAATTGCCAATCAGCTTCGGGTTCAAAGATTCAACAATGGCTCAATAAACTTTGAAACTGTAGAATTTCGATTTGATTTAAATGAAGATGGTAAACCACTAGGAGTTAGCCCGAAAGTTCGGTTTGATGCTCACAAACTTATAGAGGAATATATGTTGCTGGCAAATAGACATGTGGCCATGCATCTGTATACCAAGTTCAACAAGGCGCCAATACCCTATAGAGTACATGAAGAACCTTCCGTAGAAAAACTCCAAGATTTTGCAAGGACAGCATTAACCTTTGGTTACAAAATAGATGTAGGCGACTACAGAAAACTATCTAAAAGTATAAATGCTATGGTGCAAGCTGTTCAGGGCACTTTAGAGGCTGATATTCTTCAACCTTTGGCCATTAGAAGCATGGAGAAGGCTTACTATACTACCAAGAAGAACGGTCATTTTGGATTGGCATTTGAGCATTATGCACACTTTACATCTCCAATAAGGCGCTACCCTGATTTAATTACACACCGTATCTTGTTTAGATTGCTGAATAATAAGAAGATTGCTCCTCAGGACACCATTGAACAGTGGTGCGACCATTGCAGTCAACAAGAACAGAAGGCCGTTAGTGCTGAACGTGCATCTGTTAAATACAAACAAGTTGAATACCTTAGCGGTTTTAAAGGGGAGGAATTTGAGGGTATGATAAGTGGCATGACTGAATGGGGAATGTATGTTGAAATTGTTGAGAATAAATGTGAAGGCATGATTCGACTAAAAGACATGAGTGGAGACCATTACAATTACCACTCAGACCTCATAAAAGTGATTGGACAAAGGAAAGGTAAGACCTTTGAAATGGGAGATAGAATTTGGATCAGAATCAAAGGAACAGACCTTCAGAGAAGAACTATAGATTTTGAATTGGTGAATGAGTAAACTAAAAGCATTATCCAAACAATTTGATGAGCAAATCAAGGAACTACCACTAAAAGGTGAACCTGCTCAATTATACGAGCCCATGAGCTACATCATGGAATTAGGTGGCAAACGCATTAGACCAGCTATGGTGATTGCAGCTTATCATCTGTTCAAAGAAAAAGAAGACGAATCAGTAAGAAAACTCGCCCTTGCCGTTGAAATGTTTCACAATTTCAGTCTGATGCATGATGATATTATGGACGGGGCCGATTTAAGACGAGGACAAAAAAGTGTTCACGAACGTTGGGATACTTCCACAGCTATACTTTCTGGCGACCTGCTATTAATAAAGGTATATGAAATGTTAGCATCATTAGATAACACTCAGATATTCAGCACATTTAATACCATGGCAACACATTTATGTGAAGGTCAGATGATGGATATGCAATTTGAAGAGCAAGCCACCGTAGAAGTAGAAGCCTATCTAGAAATGATCGAAAAGAAAACAGCAGTTCTTTTAGCATTTGCGTTAGAATCCGCTGGTATTTTGGGAGGTGCAGATTCTGAGCACCAAAAGAAATTATATGAACTAGGCATACACTTAGGTCTGTCATTTCAACTCATCGATGATTATCTAGATGCCTTTGGAGATGCTGCCAAAACGGGCAAGAAGATTGGAGGCGACATTCTAGAGCAGAAGAAGACCTATATGTGGAACAGCATGATGCTGCATTTAGATGAAAATGAGCAACAGCAAATATTCCTAAGCCGAAATGAACTGGAAGATGATGAGTACATCAGCTATGTTAAGGAGCAAATGATTAAAACTGAAGCTCCAGTTGCTACTCGCAGTTTAGCCACATACCATCACAACGAAGCTCTAGAGATTTTCAATGAAATCAAGCATTTGGGTGACTCTTCCCTCCTGGACGAAATTCTGCATTTATTGTCTTCACGTAGTTATTGATGAGTCCTTTAAAATTGGTTGTTTCTCAAAGTGATAATCCCAGCGCCAATTTAGCCTGGGAAGAATATTTCTTAAAAAATAGCCATGAAGACTATCTCTTGTTTTATGTGAATAGACCTTCTGTTATAATTGGCAAACACCAGAATCCATGGCGAGAAGTGAATCTCAGTTTTTGCAAAAAGAACAATATTGATATTCATAGAAGACTGTCTGGTGGAGGAGCTGTTTACCACGATTTTAACAATATCAATTTCAGTTATATCAGATCAAAACCTACTGATTTTGTGAATTTTAAGGAGCACATTACTCCTATATCAATGGCATTGAAACAACTAGGGGTTAACAACCATATCACAGAGCGCAACGATATTTTCATAGATGACAAGAAAATATCAGGTAATGCAGAGCATGTAGATAATACACGTAAAAGAATACTGCACCACGGCACGCTGCTGTGTGACTCAGATTTATATAAATTGAGGGCTGCTCTCAAAACTGAAATTGAGGGAATAAATACTCACGCTGTAGATTCAGTCAGGAGTAGTGTAACTACTATCTCGGAACATCTAAAAGGTCATACTACTCAAGAAATACTTGAAAAATTAATAGCTTCCATCTCCAATCAACTCAAGCTAGATTCAAAAAATGAATTTGACCCTTCTACCCAACCAGAAATTCAGAAATTGATACGAGACAAGTTCAACCAATGGGATTGGAATTATGGCCATAGCCCACAATTCGAGTATAAGACCAATCAACATAGTGTTACTGTGCGGAGAGGTAAAATTACAGCGATTTCATCTACGGCATATAGCGAAGACCAGATTTCAAATCTCATAGGGCAGCGCTATCGAAAACAAGATTTATACAATATTGCCAAAGAAGATTTGCACAACCTGATTCAAGAAATTTGCCTGGACTCATGAAAAGACAAGAACGAGCAAATCATATCATGGCCATATTGGAACAGTTGTATCCAGAAGTACCTATTCCATTAGTTCATACAGACGGCTATACCCTCTTAGTTGCAGTTGTACTCTCAGCTCAATGCACAGATGAAAGAGTAAATCAAATTACTCCTTTACTGTTTGAACAGGCAAACAATCCATATGACATGGCCAAAATGGAACAAGAGGACATAAAGGCCATTATTAGGCCTTGTGGTCTGTCGCCAGCTAAATCCAAAGCCATAAAAGAACTGAGTCGACTCATTGTTAAACAACATCAAGGTGAGGTTCCTCAGAGCTTTGAGGAACTCGAAGCTTTACCCGGAGTTGGACATAAAACTGCCTCAGTGGTCATGTCGCAAGCTTTTGGTCAACCCGCATTCCCGGTGGATACTCACATCCATAGACTTGCATATAGGTGGATGCTCAGCAATGGCAAGAATGTTGTAAAGACCGAAGAAGATTTAAAGAAGGTGATACCAATAGATAGTTGGAATAAGGCGCATCTGCAGTTTATTTACTTTGGAAGGGAACACTGCCCAGCTAGAGGCCATAATCCTTCCAAATGTCCAATCTGCTCATTATACGGCAGGAAATCACTATTTACTTGAGTTCATAAATGAGCCGCATTGATCCCCCATAGGATCTGTAGGTGCTCCAGTCTTCTACAATAGTTGAGAAGTTACTTAGTATGTGAAAGTTGAGCTCAATATAGGTGCGATCTAAAGGGTAGCTCATCTCATCCTTGCCTAATCTAAAGGCCGCTCCCACTTGTTGAATCACATTATAGGTCATGTAATTATCAATCACATCATCCTTAAAGCTTTTATACTCAGAGAAAAAATAACTCGATGGCCAATGGTTGGCATCATACTGATATTCTCCATCAACACTTATTCCATAGGTATATATACCTTCTAGGCCTATACCAAAATTGTAATGGAATCTTCGGTTTGGGTCGGTTCTAAGTTTAAACATAGCCCTCAATCCCAAATTGGCACCGCTAATATCAAATGATACACTTTCACTGAAACTAGAATCACCGTTATTACGCCAACTATAATCGCTATTGAAGATATTATCACTCCCCTGCATTAAATCCAATTCCAACGCAAAGAAGTCTTTATCTGGGCTTGAGAAAACCGCTGTGTAAGCTGTGTGAATTCTAGAATTATAGATGTTTTGATCAAGTTGACTATTGGCCCACACCCCTTGTGTAAAAAGTGCGGCAACACCTTTACTTTTCATATTAGAGGTTGCATTTCCAGTTAAACCTATTCCCACTCCGCTAATACCAAATTGTCCATATGAGTTCATGCTCAAAAGCACCAAGACTATTCCTATTATTCTATTCATATTCATTAATTTTATTCCAATGTCTATCCAATAAATACAACAAAGCAGACATACTAGCCCCACCCAGTTCTAATTCTCTTTGGTTTACTGTTTCAAACACATCCTCTTCGGTGTGGTGATAGTCAAAGTAACGTTGGGGATCTGGAACTAAACCAACCATAAGCAACTGAGGGTGCACTTTATCCCTATCTGCTTTCAATGGTGCAATATCCACTCCGGCATATCCAGCTTCAAAATAATGTAAACCGTAAGGTTCAAGGAGCAATTCCAGCTGATCAATCATTCTTACTTGAAGGTCTGTCCCATCTATGCTGAATCCCCTAGGAGAGAAACCTCCTCTGTCTGTTTCCATAGCCAATAGATGTTCTTCTTCAGCTGAAAGGGCATAATCTGCATAATGCTTACCTCCTTCATTTCCATTCTCTTCATTCATGAATAATATCACCCTAATACTGTGTCTGGGTCTATATCCTGTGGCCAACAATACCCTCAAAGCTTCCATGCTTTGCACACAACCGGCTCCGTCATCATGAGCCCCTTCACCTACGTCCCAACTGTCAAGATGTCCTCCCATAATCATATACTTGGATGCTTCGGATGAACCTCTCACTTCCCCTATTACATTATAAGTAACTATGTCTTCAAAACTCTCACAGTTCATAGACATAGCTGCACTTACTGGTGCTTTTAGAATCATATTGTGCAGTGCATCTGCGTCATTTGTACTCACGCTAAGTGCAGGTATTTCAACTACACCATCTTCATATATCATGCTTCCTGTATGTGGTATGTCGTCCTTTTTTCCTCCAAGACTTCTAACTATTACACCAACAGCACCATATTTGGAAGCAGCACTCGCTCCAATATACCTATGCCCTGCGCAAGCACCATAGGCATTAAATGGATCTATTATACGAGGATCCATGGGTTTATTATAGAACACGATCTTACCTTTAACCTCCGAAGCTCTTTCTTTCAGTTCTGCCAATGACGCCACTTCAATTATTTGAGCGCGTAGAATTCCATTTGTTCCTACAGACCCTCCTATGGACAATACGTCTAATTCATATTCATGTGTTCCTTCAAATTCTCCAGGATCAAAACTCACCTTTAACTCTTCTACATCACCTCTCTCCCAATGCGGCGCTTTAATTTCCTGCAGGTATACAGTATCAAGATTGAGTTCTTGCATGGTTGCTAAGCCCCATTCTATTGCCTTTGCTGCTTGAGGTGAGCCCGTGAGTCTGTGCCCCACATCTTTACACAACACCCTCAGGTTGTTGTAACTTTCTCCATTACTTAAAGCCTCATTATAAATTAATCTGACTTGCAGGGAATCTTCAGAACTCCAGTATTCTGAGTTTTGAGCACTCACATCAAAGCAAAAAAGAGATGAAAATAGGATCGAACACAAGAGTTTATTCATGGCTGCAAATTAGAAAAAAACCAAAAGCTGAAGCAACTAAGAAGGGATTCTCTTCGTCATGAATGTATCAGAATACATTTACGGCACAAAAATTGCCATATCTTCTGTAAGGATATTCCTTAATTAACGTTAAAACTAACATGAAAATACTTAGCACATTACTATTGGCCTTTATGACTGTTGGTATGCTTAGCTCGCATGCACCATCAGCTACAGGAATCGAATTTTATCACAATCTAGAAGAAGCAAAGAAAATTGCCAAGAAAGAAAATAAGATGATTTTCCTAGACGGTTATGCCAGTTGGTGCGGACCATGTAAGATGATGGACAAGAGAGTATTCCAAAATCAACAAGTAGCGCATTTCTATAACGCTAACTTCATCAATGTAAAAATTGACATGGATAAAAACGTTAAGCTTCGAAATGAGTATAAAATTAGAGCTTATCCTACCCTTTTGTATTTAAATGCAGATGGTTCGGTAATACAGAAAAAAGTAGGTTTTCATGATAGTGGAGACTTCTTAAAACTTGGCGAAAAAGCTAAAGTTAGGTCTTAACAAACAAACCAGAATTTATAACAGATTGAGGAATGCCAACAGGCTTCTTCAATTTGTAGTCGTAGCAAACCATAGCAGTTCGCACATGTGCCAATTCCTTCTTGCTATCTAGATTGCTAAATCTATAGAATATGTTAAACGAGGAATTTCCATTTTGAACCGCGCTGAGTTCTATTTGGATTCGATCATTATAAAAGCCTTCTCCTTTAAATACGATTGCGGCATCTGCTTGTATAAGTGAAACTCCACCAAAATCCAATTCACTTAGCTCGTATTTGGCGTAATACGCCATACGTGCTTCCTGCGCAAATGCAAGGAAGTTCTGATTTGCTAAGTGGTTACCGTAATTGAGGTCGTTCACTCTAACACTAATCTCAAAAGTAAATTTCCACTCTTGAGGTAAATCTATTTTCATTCTGGCCATATTACTCCTTTTTCAGGATGTCTTCCTTTAAATTGACTAAAATACTTTTTGAATGACTTAATACACTCATCAACTGGTTCTTCAAGGTATAATGCCTCATCTATCACTATTCTTTTAGTGCCATAATCAAAGCCAACTCTTATTACTGGGATATTAGCTTCCTTAGCTATATGATAAAAGCCAGTTTTCCATTTTGGGTTATAGCTTCTAGTTCCCTCTGGGGTCATAGTTATGATGAATTCCTCTTTTGAGTTGAATATATCAACTATGCTATCCACAAATCGCGTGTTTTTTGCCCTATCTACAGGATAGCCACCCATCCACTTAAAAAAAAAACCAAATGGAAAAACAAACAGCTCTTTTTTGGCCACATATTTGGGGTCAAACTCCATGATTCTTCTCGTGAACACTCCTAAAAAGAAATCTAAATTACTCGTATGAGGTGCCACAACTATCATATACTTCTTCTCTTTAGGGAGCTCACCTACTATGGTCCAACCCCAAAGTCTTAAAAAAAGAAATTTATATAGCGCTCGGATCATTTAGTAGAATTCAAATGATTAAAAATGTCTCGTACTTCATCTGTAATTTTAATTGGCTTCTGGCTCATTTTATTCATGAGAACGAAATGAACTTTGGCTTCTGAACAAAGAACGCTTCCTCTTCTGATTTCCTGTTCTATAACTATGCTGCTGTTATTAAATGATACATTGGTTATATGAACCTCAATTTGATCATTGGGTACAATAGCCTGCTTATAGGAGACTTCAATATTCACCACAACGAACAATATGTCCAGTTTGCCTAATGAACCGTCATCTATGGCTGGCTGCAGAAAATTCCATCTGGCTTCCTCGTAAAACTCTAGGTATCGAGCATTATTAACGTGGCCATAAGCATCACAATGATAGCCTCTTACAGTAATTGGTGTTGTCAACACAAACGCAATTTAAAGTTAAGTCTTAATATATAATGCAGCTTTTGAAATGTTATTATTGTGATGTGTCTCAAACTACGCTTAACCCTAAAGGTAAATTTGGAACAGCTCCCGTCTTCCTGACTGCTATATCAACCATACTTGGAGCGATCATGTTTTTGAGGTTTGGTTATAGTGTGGGTTCAGTAGGCATCATGGGTACTATAGCCATTGTTATTATTGGGCATTTAGTCACAATTCCAACCGCGCTTTCTTTGGCTGAAATTGCTACCAATCAAAAAGTTGAAGGTGGTGGTGAATACTTCATTATTTCCCGATCTTTTGGACTAACCATTGGTGCGGCAATAGGTATCGCCTTATTCTTATCTCAAGCCATTAGTGTAGCGTTTTACATCATCGCTTTCACTGAAGCTTTTGAACCTGTTATCCATTTTGTGAAAGAAAATTACGGATTCACATTAACCAAAAGAGTCATAGGTATAGTCTCTATTTTACTTCTAGCGTGGCTTATGATGAGTCGTGGAGCAAAGAGCGGCATGGCCCTTTTATACGGAGTAGTTATTATACTAGGTATTTCTTTGGTGATGTTCTTTGCTGGCTCAACGGACTACAGTGGTGAAGTCTCTTACAGCATTCTAAAGAATCAAGATTTCTTTATGGTTTTTGCTATAATATTTCCAGCATTTACAGGTATGACTGCTGGTGTAGGATTGTCTGGAGATTTGAAAAATCCAAAAAAATCCATACCCATTGGCACCCTAGCTGCAACGGTAATTGGGATGATCATATATGTGTTTATTGCGTTTAAATTAGGGCACTCCGCTTCTCCAGAAGTGTTGATGGATATTGAAAATCACCAGCTTATTATGGCAGATATTGCTATATGGTGGCCTATTATTCCTATTGGGCTTGCAGCTGCTACTATATCCTCTGCATTGGGAAGTGTAATGGTGGCGCCTAGAACATTAAATGCCATTGCAACAGACAAAGTAGTTCCTATTCCAAAACTGAATTATTGGTTATCTAGGTTAAAAAGAAAAAACAACGAACCAGTCAACGCCACTTTAATAACCTGTGGAATTGCATTTGTTTTTGTGCTTATAGGAGATGTAAATGTGGTGGCTGAAATCATATCTATGTTCTTTATGGTGACTTATGGATCCATTTGTCTGATTTCATTATTAGAGCATTTTGCGGCTAATCCAGGTTATAGACCTTCCTTTAAAAGCAAATGGTATATCTCGGCACTTGGTGCGGCTATGTGCCTGTGGTTAATGTTTAAAATTAATTCCTTCTATGCCATTGTTTCTATAGTGATTATGACTCTGATTTATCTCACCTTGAGCAGATATTCCAAGAAAGGCGATATGGCGTCTATGTTTAGAGGAGTTGTATTCCAAATGAGTAGAAACCTTCAGATCTTTCTGCAAAAACGCAAAAGTTCATTGGAAGATGAGGCTTGGAGACCTTCTATTATTAGTATATCCAGAGATTCATTTGATCGATTTGCGGCATTTGATCTCGTTAGATGGATTTCACATAAGATAGGATTTGGGATGTACATCCATCATATTGATGGATACCTATCAAAAGAAACCAGTGAACTGGCTGAAGAGAGCCAAAAACGTTTAATAAAAATGCAGCAGATTTCTGATTCCAGTGTATTTGTTGACACCATTATTAATCCCGACTACCAGAATAGTGTTTCTCAAGTTTTGCAGCTTCCTGGAATATCTGGCCAGGATAACAATATGATATTGTTTGAGTTCAACAAACACAATGTAGACCCTTGCCAGGACATTGTTGACAATTTGGGCTTAGCCTATGCTGTGAACTATGATATAGGAGTATTGGCCAGTAGCGACAAAGACTTTGGTTATAACTCTGAAATTCATATTTGGATAACATCTAGCGATTATCAAAATGCAAATCTCATGATATACTTGGCCTATATTATTCTTGGCCACCCCGATTGGAGCAAGGCAGGTCAGATTAAGCTATTTGCTGTCTATCCAGAAGAAGAGATTGAAGAACAAAGAGACAAACTATTGGGAATGATTAAGTCTGGCCGTTTACCAATTTCGGCAAACAATATTGAACTCATTCCATTGTCTAAAGAACGAACTAATAAAGAGGTTATTAATGAGAGGTCTAGGGATGCAGATTTAACAATTGTAGGATTTAGATACGAATTGTTAAAGCACAACGGCAAAGAAATCTTCTTGGGCTATAACCGTATAGGCAATGTGCTCTTTGTAAATACCAATAAAGAAAAACCCATTGTATAAAAAAAATAGCGCCCTTTCGAGCGCTATTTTTTATTCAAATTGTTTACTGACTATTGTTTCATTAATCTGTATGCTTCAGTCCATTGCATACCATCACCTACTTGAATAAATATGAGGCCGGCTGCAATCTTATCTAAGTCAATACTATGTCTAGCTGTTCCTGGCTCCAATAAGCCCTCCTGAACAACTTTTCCTTGTAAATCAAATATCCTATAGCGTTGATTTTCTTTCGCTTTAGAATCTAGCTCTATGGTTAGTTCATTACCCACCGGATTTGGATAATATTTAACTTCACCAGTGATGCCTGGAATAATGCGATCGGGTCCACTGTGCTTGTGAGGATCGTTTTCCATTATAATAGAAGAACTTGATGTATTACAACCACTAATTTCTACTTCATCTAAATAAATCCAGTCACTATTTCCAGAAGCATCGCATCTAAATCTCAATCTAGTAGTACTTGAAAATGAACCTACTATGGTTACACTGTCGTACTCTCTCACGTTATTCACAAATTCATCATCTCTATTCCAACTAGCTACAGTGGTATATGTAGAACCCCCATTAGTAGATAACTGCAACCAGAAATCTTCATTGCTATTGTCCATACTTCTAGGGTAGTAAGTAAATGACACCTTTATGGAATCATATGAAGTTAGATCCAAATTATCGGTTGAAATAACCGATGTGCTGGTATTGTCTCTAATACGAGCGCAATAAGTTCCTATAGCATATATAGCATCTTTATTGCTTCTTCTTGCATCTGATCCTCCATCATTCCAAATTCCCCATCCTGATTCAAAGTTCTCATAATCAATTACAGTTATGGAGCATGATGTTGTACAAGCAGGACAATCAGGGCCACCACAATCTACCCCTGTTTCACTTCCGTTTTGTACACCATCTGTACATGTTGGACATGCTGGGCAATCAGGACCACCACAATCAACTCCTGTCTCACTTCCATTTTGTATGCCATCTGTACATGTTGGAGGGCAAGCTGGGCAGTCAGGACCACCGCAGTCTACTCCAGTTTCATTTCCGTTTTGCACACCATCTGTACATGTTGGGCAAGCTGGGCAATCTGGGCCACCGCAATCTACTCCTGTCTCACTTCCGTTTTGAATACCGTCTGTACAAGTTGGGCAAGCTGGGCAGTCAGGCCCACCGCAATCTACTCCTGTCTCGCTTCCGTTTTGTACACCGTCTGTACAGGTTGGGCAAGCTGGGCAGTCAGGCCCACCGCAATCTACTCCTGTCTCGCTTCCGTTTTGAATACCGTCTGAACAGGTTGGACAAGCAGGACAATCAGGGCCTCCACAATCTACTCCTGTTTCGCTTCCGTTTTGTATACCGTCTGTACAGGTTGGGCAAGCTGGGCAGTCAGGGCCACCGCAATCAACTCCGGTTTCGCTTCCGTTTTGTATACCGTCTGTACAGGTTGGACAAGCTGGACAATCAGGGCCTCCACAATCTACTCCTGTTTCGCTGCCATTCTGTATACCGTCTGTACAAGTTGGTCCTGTAGGTGCTCCAGTGTTTACAATAATGGTATCGGATAAACACCCTTTGCCGTCTGTAACTACATAGGTAGTGGAGTCTGAGTCTACACGAATGGTCTGGGTAGTTTCAGTGGTATTCCAACTGTATTCACCAAGCCACGAAGCCGTAAGGTCTATGGAATCTCCGTTGCTTACGCTAACCTCTTCAGTCACATTTACATTCTTAAACATGGTGAAACTATCTCTCACCAAACCATCATAGCCAAGGAATTTGGCATCTAAACGCCCTCCTTCGATGTCTAAGACGAAAGTACCTGCAACATTATAAGCTGTGTACATGGCATCATGAGGCCATGAACCTTGAGTGCTTGTTGCACGACCAGCTGATCCTGAAACTACATAGACTGTTCCAATATGATCTCCAGTATCCTTAGTATAAGGACAAGAATTTCCAGAACCTGTGTATTGTCCACTTGAGGTACTTACATCATGAGAAGAAGAAGAATAGCTGTTTTCATTTCCATAATGTCCATGAATGAGCCTTGTCCTTTCATAATTGTGACTATGACCGCATAAGATCATGTCCACCTCATATTGCTCCATCATGGCCAAGAACTCAGATCTGATGTCTGCCAACTCTCCTTCATTGTCTGAATTATGAGAGCCCATAGTATATGGTGGATGGTGCCAGTAGGCAATTGTCCAAGTGGCATCATTAGCCGCCAAATCTTGTTTTACCCATACCGCCTGATCACCTGTAGTATCAGACATCCTTTTATTGCTTTCTTCCCCATAAGAATCTAAAGAGAGGAAATGAATATTGGCCAAATCAAAAGAATAAAAAGCCTCTGTTCCCGATGCTACACCTCCAGCTTCAGCAGCTGTTG
Source organism: Bacteroidia bacterium (assembly GCA_049115575.1). Lineage (GTDB taxonomy): Bacteria > Bacteroidota > Bacteroidia > NS11-12g > UBA9320 > JAHEKB01. Next base: position 883,254 of record JAGDZU010000001.1, read on the forward strand.
GCACGGTAAACAAATCATAATATGGTATGTTTTTATCATCTTGTCTCGCTGAACTTTGAGCGTAATCATGATTCCCAGGAGCAGGCCATAATGGGCTTTGCTTTAATATTTTGTCGTCGTAATAATCAAAGAACTTAGTCTGAAATTCTGCATCAGTTCCATTAGAATACGCATTATCACCTAGTAATAATACTGCATCTGTATATGCACCGTCATAAGCATAGTACTGATTCTTATTTTGAGTTTGAGTAGTATTTGCGCTTCCACAATCCCCAAGCACCCAAACTCTTGTTGCTTTTTCTGTTCCTACTAAGGGAGGGGTAATAAAGAAGTTATCAGAACCTATTTGAATAGTGTCGTCATTCATGGTACCCACCGCATAGAAATACTTGGTGTTAGGTGTTAACCCACTTAAGTCTACTTCGTGCTCAATTCCAGATGCTGATTGAGTAGCCGAACTACTGAGATTGGACTCTGTGGTACCGTAAAACACCTTGGCATCTGTACTTTGTTGAGTTCTCCAACGAACTGTCATAGACGTTGGTGTAGCCATTTGAAGATATGGACCATTCACCAAATCAAAAGAAGCTGTGGTTAATCCTTCCACTGAAAGATCAAAACCCAAATCCGAACTTGTAGCATTTGCCTGATGAATCTCAACAGCAATTACATTGGTTCCAGATACAAGATGACTGCTGCTTACATTATAGGAGGTATAATCCCCTTCATCGGTTCCTCCTACGGCACTTGTTGCATTGGTAGTATGAGATACAGTTCCGGATGGCATATTATATCTAATGACTTCCGTGCCATTCAAATACACTATGGCTCCGTCATCACTTAACAACCTAAAGTCTAAGCCACCGGCATAAGTTGTTGTGGTAGTACTAAAAGAATTTCTGAAATAAGTTGATGGATATTTATTATTTGCGTCTGACCCATAACTAACCGTGGTGTTTAAAGTAGCTCCATCAATTGTTCCATACCCCATCGGTGTTTGATCTGTTGACCAAGAACCGTCATTATAGGATGATGTTTCCCAATTAGAAGGTCTAGTATTGTTGTCTAAGTATTTCCAATTATTGTCTGCAGGACTTAAAAGATATGTTGGAGCTGAGCCAATTCCATCTATTGCAAGATCAAATCCCAAATCAGAACTTGATGCACTTCTATTGTGAACTTCTACTGCAACTGTATTTGTTCCTGAAACCAATACGCTTGCACTCACATTGTAGGTTGTATAATCACCTTCATCGCTTCCACTAATAGTGGCACTTGCATAAGTGTTATGCCCTACGCCACTCGAGGGCATATTGTATCTCAGAACTTCAGTTCCATTGATATAGACAATAGCGCCGTCATCACATAAGAGGTCTAAATCCAATCCGCCGGCAAAACTGCTTGTGGTGTTGAAAGTGGTCCTAAAATAGGTAGTGGGATACTTAGCTGTTGAACTCGGACCATAAGACACAGTAGTGCTAACGGAGGCTCCTGTAATGGTTCCGTAGCCCAATACTGCACTTCCTGAAGACCAAGATGCATCATTAAAAGATGAAGTTTCCCAATTGCTTGGCCTCGTATTATTATCTAAATACTTCCAAGTGGATCCACTTGAAATAAGAGTGGTTTGAGCAAAGACCGCAGTAGTCCCTAACATGAAGGCAACTAATAAAATGGTCTTAAACTGTTTTAATAAGGTAGGTGTTTTCATAATGTTTAAGATTTGATAAAATTAATCAAATCAGTTTTCAATTCTAGAAATGTTGAAAAAATGTATAGTGCTTTGGACGCTATTTCCCTTTGAGTAAGGTCTTACTTTGCTGAATAGCACTCTCGGTTAGCTGGTCTCCACTAATCATTTTGGCTATCTCATGTATACGCTCTTTTTCATCCAAAGATTTAACATAGGTATGAACTCCATTACTGTCTTCTTTGTATACATAAAAATGCTTATCTCCCAGTGATGCAATTTGAGCTAAATGCGTAATGACAATCAATTGTTGATTATGTGCCATGTTTTTCATCACTCCTCCCACCTTTCTTGCAACCTCTCCTGAAACCCCTGTGTCTATTTCGTCAAAGATGGAAGTTGCCAAGTATATATAATCGGATAGAATTTGCTTGATTAATAGATTAATTCTAGACAGCTCTCCGCCAGAAGCTGATTTCTTAATCATATTAAAGCTTTCTCCGTTGTCTGATGACAATTCCAAAACCAGAGAGTTCCTTCCATATTTATTAAGCTCTTGGCTTGACCCTAGATTTAATCGGAGCTTAGAGTGAGGCATACCCAGCTGTGGTAAGTTCTTATTAAGCTCAACATTAATCTGCTCTATTTGATTAAAGCGAAGTTGAGATAGTTCATCTGCCTGCGTGTTAAGGTGCTTTTCAGTCCGGTCCAATTCACTTTCAACAGCATTGATTTTAGAGCCTAATTCAGTGGATGCCAGGAGTTTGTTTTCAATGGAAGATTTGAATTCAATCAATTCTTCTAGGTTAGCTAATCTGTGTTTTGACCTCAATCCAAACAATAAGGAAAGTCTATCATTGACTTCCTCTAACCTAGCGGGATCCAATTGAACATTTTGTCCCAAATGACCCATTTCAGCGTAAATGTCTTCTAGTTCAATTAAGCAGCTTTTCATGCGAGATTGCAGATCGCCAACTGGTAAACCATTAAACAATGAAATAAGGCTATTGAGTTGTTGTATAATGGACAAATCGCTTTCGGCCATAGACTGGCTGGCCTGTTGAATGTTCTTTAGCAGATCTTCAGCATGATCGAGTATGGCTCTTTCTTGTTCCAACTCAACTTCTTCACCTGCTTTGAGTTCTGCAGCCTCTAATTCATCAAATAGAAACTGGTTAAATTCTCTTTCTCTTGCTAACTCAGAATCCTTTTGTCGCAAATCGCTAAGCTTCTTTTTCAGCAAATGCCATGATGTAAATAAGTTCTCAAACTCCTTTTGTTTCATGGCCACCCCGCTTAATTCATCCAGCAAGTGATAGGCGAAATCTTCTTGGAATAACTGAAGATTATCATATTGTGAGTGTATATCTATTAGGTATGAAGCTAAAGAAGTTAGTGTATTTAAAGTAGCCGGAGTATCATTTACAAATGATCTGCTTTTCCCTGAATTAGTGATTTCTCTCCTAATAATGCAATGCTCATCATAATCTAAATCATGCTCATCAAAAAATCCTTTGATTTTGTACGACTTGATATTAAAACTCGCCTCGATAACACATTTACTTTCTTTGCTTTTTATACTGCTATTGTCTGCTCTTTTACCGAGCACAAGTCCAAGTGCATCTATGAGTATGGACTTGCCAGCTCCTGTTTCACCAGTGATTATATTCAAGCCAGAATCAAACTCCAAAGAGACATCTTCTATTAATGCATAATTTTTGACCTTTAGGCTCTGAAGCATGTCACGAATATAGAATTCTAAGACATTTAATGTGAGAGACATTTTCCATATTTCAGTTGCTGTTGTTTGTATTTTTTAAATGCGAACAGCTATGATTGAAGGATATGTAAAGCATAATTCATAAGTTCGCCGCATGGGGAATAAAAGGCCATTAATTTTAGTGTGTAATGATGACGGTATTACTGCACCAGGAATAGCCGCTTTGGTAGAAGTTATGCAAGAGTTAGGTGATGTGGTTGTTGTAGCTCCAGACAGTCCTCAAAGTGGCATGGGCCACGCCATTACTATAACTAAACCTCTAAGGTTATATGAGTCTTCCGTATTTGGACCCAATGTTCCATCTTACCAATGCTCTGGAACTCCGGCAGATTGTGTTAAGCTGGCTGTAGATAAGGTATTACATCGCAAACCAGATCTGCTGGTTTCGGGAATAAATCACGGATCGAATTCTTCTATTAATGTAATCTATTCTGGTACAATGAGTGCGGCGGTAGAAGGTGCAATTGAAGGAATTCCTGCCATTGGTTTTTCGCTTTTAGACTTCAACTATAAAGCCAATTTCACCCCATCCAAAGCCATAGTGAGAAAAGTGGCTCAAAATGTATTAAAAGAAGGCATGCCAATAGACGTTTTGTTGAATGTAAACATCCCTAATGTGCCTTCTGACGAGATAAAAGGGATTAAGGTTTGTAGACAAGCTAGAGCGAATTGGGTAGAAGAGTTTGATGAAAGGCAAGATCCTTATGAACGCAAATATTACTGGCTCACCGGTAAATTCATTAATATGGATAAAGGAGAAGATACAGACGAATGGGCACTTAAGAACAATTATGTAAGTGTAGTTCCCGTTCAATTTGACTTAACCGCACACCACGCAATTGGCACTTTAAATAATTGGGATCTATGAAAAAATGGGATCATAGATTAATAGGACTCAGCTTGGGAATTGTTGGCCCTATCCTAATTCTATATGGTGTGAATGTGTATCAATTCCCGCATATGAGTTTCTTTGAGTTCATAGGCAATGGATACAATATTAAAATGCTTTCTACTTGGCTTAAGCCTGCTGTTCTGTTTAACCTGGCCATTTTTATGCTTTTTATAAATCTTTATAAAAACAGAAGTGCTCAAGGGGTTGTCTTTGCCACCATCATTTATGGACTTTTAATTGCCTATCTAACATTTGCCTAAATGAAGTATTATCTCATATCTGGGGAAACTTCAGGAGATCAGCATACCGCTGAACTTATCAATGCAATTAGAACAAAAGACCCACATGCTCAATTTAGAGGAATGGGCGGTGATGCATGCTTATCAAAAGGCATGGAACTCGTTATACACCAGAAGGAAATGGCCGTAATGGGGTTTTGGGAGGTGATTAAACAACTCCCAAAGATCTCAAGAGTGCTCCGCTTGATTAAAAAAGATATAGTCAGCTTTGAGCCAGACAGGGTTGTTTTGGTTGATTATCCCGGATTTAATCTTCGCATAGCCAAATTTGCCAAGAAGAACTCTTTTGCTGTGCACTATTACATAGCCCCAAAAGTCTGGGCTTGGAAAGAAAAAAGAATAAAGACCATAAAAAAATGGGTTGACCATTTGTATTGTATTCTTCCTTTTGAAGAAGAGTATTTCACCAAAGCTGGTATAAATGCACACTATGTTGGCAATCCTAGCAAATCAAAAGTTAAGGCATACAGCAAGCCTGAATCTTCAGCAACAAAGACTATCGCCATATTACCGGGCAGTCGAAAACAAGAGATTACAAGCAATCTAAATACTATGCTTAATCTTAAAAATGACTTTGAAGAATATCAATTCATAGTCTCTCAGGCTCCGGGATTTGATAGCGCGTTCTATCATAAGCTGGATCCCAATTTAGAACTGGAATCCGATATGTACAAACTATTGGCTTCTGCAGATTTGGCCATAGTTACTTCTGGCACTGCCACATTGGAAACGGCTCTATTCAGGGTTCCACAGATAGTTTGCTATAAAACAAGTAGCCTTACTTACATTCTTGCTAAATTATTCGTCAAAGTGAAATATATCTCCCTGGTAAATCTCATACTAGACAAGGCTCTAATTCCAGAACTTATACAGTCTGATTTCAACACTAAAAGAATGACATACGAACTGAATAAGTTTAGAAACATAAATCTGACAGAGGATCTCTTAGAAGGGTATCAAGACCTATACACCAAGCTAGGAAATCAAGATCCCTCAGACAATGTCTCAGAACACCTGTGTAAAGCTGAAACATAACTGACAGATAAAGCCTGCAGATTTACTATGCTTTCTTATTTTTGTCTCACATGAAAAATATAATCTTGATTGGCGTTCTTGGTTTAATTCTCTCAGCTTGTGGAAACAGAAAACCAGTTCACACCGTACCTCTAAAAATTTCTTATAATGAGGAATATTGTGGAGGAACAGAACCCTCTGAAGAAATGCTGGAGCAACTCAATACATTTAAACCATATACAGGGCCGATTTACTTGCATTCTGACATTGACCAACAACGAAAAGATAAACCCATTATCGTTGATATTAAGAACGGAAATGCTGAATTGCAAGGATTGAGTGCAGGTTGCTATTTTGCCTATTCTCAACCTATGCTGATTGCCGACTCAACTTCATTAGACCCGAATCTCATAGAATGTCAGAATATGAATAGAATGAATCCTTTTCTGATTATAAATATTTACGATTACACTGAAATGGTTGAAGGAAGTTTCACAATTACTTGTGATCCATGTAGTCCACCAGTTCCTTGATGGCATTGCTAATAGCAGATAGCGGTTCTACCAAATGCGATTGGGTTTTTAAAAACGATAATCAGCTTACAAAATTTTCTACGATTGGTCTTAATCCTCTTCTTTCCAGTGAAGATGAAATTCAAAGTGTTTTAAATGCTTGCGAGGAGATACAATCCATTAAAAACTTACCGATTAACATCTATTTCTATGGAGCTGCATGTTCCTCCGAACAATTAAAAGGTATAGTCAAAAGCGCCTTAGCAAAGGAGTTTACCATGGCAAATATTCAAGTAGACCATGATTTAAAGGCTGCCGTATTTGCCACATGTGGAGTTGATCAGGGTTTTACAGCTATTTTGGGTACAGGCTCTAATTTGTGTTTTTTTAATGGCGAGCAAATAATTCAAAAAATTCCCTCTCTTGGTTATGTCTTAGGAGATGAAGGTGGTGGTGTCTATTTGGGTAAAAAACTTGTACAAGCATATTTCTATGAAACATTGCCTAGACATTTAGCCCAAGAGTTTGAAAATGATTACAAATTGAATTTAGATGAATTGATACAAAATGTGTATTCAGAAATAAGACCAAATGCCTACTTAGCAAGCTATGTTCCTTTCTTGGTTAAACATAAAACAGATTCTTATGTTAGAAAACTAGTTTATAGTGCATTTGCAAGCTTTTTAAGCATTCACCTTTGGTCATTTGATACATTTAGAGACTACCCCGTTCATTTTATTGGCTCAATTGCATATTATTTCCAAGACCTCTTGCAAGAAGTAGCAATAAATCATAGATTTACCGTCGGTAAGATTATTAAGAAACCGATGGATAATCTTTTGGAATTCCATCTAATGAATTCATGAATAAAGGACTAGTTATATATGATTTAAATGGTGTGGTAACAGACCTAGACAAACTGAAATACGATTGTTGGTCTTGGTTGGCAGACAAAATCTCTTTCCCATTCAGTGAAAAATATTTTCACAAAATCATGGATTTGGATAATAAAACTGCGCTGGAAAGAATCTTAAAATGGTGTGGTCAGCGAATTTCAGAAGCCCAGAAGCAACAGTTACTCTCAGAATGGCATAAGAGATATCTAGGATCTTTGGATGAGCTTACAGAGGATGATATTGCAATTGGTTTTATTAATTACAACAACAAATTGAAGGCCGAAGGTATGAAAGTGGCTGTTGCCACACCTTCAAAACACGCCATAAGAATAATAGATCGCTTGGGCTTAGTATTGGCATTTGATGCCATCGCTGATGGAAATATGTATACAGATGAACCCAATTTCAGCGTATTGCTAAATCAAGTCATTGAGCGATTTCAAGCGGATTCTAAAGATTGCACTTTTATTTCTTCAGATAAACAAGGAATTGAGCAAGCTCAAAACTTGGGAATGAATGTGGTCAGTTTTGGTAAAGATTCCAATCCAGTTCAAGGTGTAGCCGCTGCTTCTAACTGGGATAGTCTAGTATTACGTGACTAAAATCAAGCTATTTATAGTATTCACTGCGTCCATGCTTATGCAAGCATGTATCAACTCCCCTTCTTCTACTTTAAATGATCTGAAATATTTTGAGTTGTTCAAGCCTATAATTCATCAGCATGACAGCCAGGAATATGTTCTCAGTGATTATATGAAGGTGGATCAAATTGATTCTATAAGATCTGAAAACTATAAGGTACATATAGTAGATGGGAGATTCACTTTAACAAGCACTAAGGATGTACGCCAATATTCTGAACTTAAAATCTTCAGCGATGGTGTCCCCTATTCTCTTCCTGTTTTTAAAACTACAGATCCGCTTGGCATTTCGGCCATTAATTCAATTCAGTTTACACTTAATAAACAATCTGTAGATATAAAACGAACCAAAAACTCACCTTGCTTTGCTTATTGGAACAATTTATCATTGGCAATAGACAGCACTGAAAGCAACTATCATATTGACCTACCTCCATTTGCCAAGTATTTCGACAATTCTCACTTGGTTATATATCAGATTAATGAATTCAAAAAGTTGGAGGTATCTGTAGTACCCATTAAAAAATCCAAAATCATTGTCGACTTAAAAAATTTAAGACAAGACCAAGTTCAAAACGGAATAGGGCTTAGTAATTACTCAATAGATTGCTTTCTAGATAGACCTGAGTTGATAAAAGCATTCAACAATGAATTGATTGAAAATCCACAGCATTTGGCCTTGGTCTATGGTACTACAAGAATTATTGAATCCAATGACACCATGCTTGTGGTGGAGAAAACACATTTAGAAGAGAAGTATATAGTGGGCTTTAATAAGAGTTCTGAAAGATTGAGTATAAATGAATTTGATAAACCTTTGGCTCCAAATTCATTTGTATACAAAGCCAATGACAATCTATTTGAAGTAAATCATTAGCCCAATCAAAAACAGAATGTTAATGAGAAGAATGTAGATCAATATTTTCAAATGTGCGCTTTTCACTTGTAGTAATTGCTACAAAGTTAACGGCTTAATCATTAGCCTATTATTTTAGCGGTGTAAATAATTTGCAAGTTTTGAACAAGGAGCAACTATATAAGGAGTTATTAAATGAAGCCACGGCCCTTATGGACCCAAGTGTTGACGCTCTGGCTAACATGAGCAATTTGGTTGCCTTGATACAACAGAAACTCAAACTCCATTGGGTGGGGTTTTATAGGGTGGTTAGGAATGAACTACTCCTTGGTCCTTTTAATGGTCCGATTGCATGTACAAGAATTGAATTCGGCAAAGGTGTGTGTGGCACTGCTTGGGAGTTGGGTAAAACTCAAATTGTGGCCGACGTAGATCAATTCCCAGGACATATCGCTTGCAGTCCTCATTCAAAATCTGAAATAGTAGTTCCATGTGTTAATAACAAAGGAGTTTGGGCTGTTTTAGACCTGGATAGTGATACTTACAACTGTTTTGACCATGTAGACCAAGATTACTTAGAACAAATCGTTGCTCTTCTATGAGATTGAAATCCGGATATCTTATTCTTCTTGCTTTGTTGTTGGTTCTATTACTAATAGACTATAACATGTTTTTCAATCACTTTGCAAAAACTCATGCAGACAGTGATCAAACCCTATTCTGGTTGTACACTAGAGATATAAGTGAAGGGCAATTTAGAACTCCTTATTTATATGGTCAGAATTACAATATTCCATTGGAGTCAATTTTGGCTGTACCTATGTTCCTAGTTGGCATGAGTAGTTATGTGAGCCTTCCTCTCATGGGGTTATTAATGCAGCTGACTCCTTTTCTTTTGTTGGCGTACTTTGCTTACAAGAGTCAAAGTTACATTGCTTGTTTGCTTTCTATCCTAGTTGGAATTCTCTTACCTGTAGAATGGTTAATGATGAGCATGCCAAGAGGTTTTATGGGCGGAATATTTGTGGCAAATGTTGGAGTCTTTGTACTCTTCAACTCCAAAGCTGTTAAATCCAGAATTCTAGGCTTTGTTCTATGTGGCTTGTCTTTATTAATTTCACCCAATGCTGTTATTCTACTGGTTCCGGCATTGCTTGGATATGTGATATTGCATAAAGTAAAGATAGGTGAGATTATTCTTGCTTTGCTCCCTATTACCATAATCTATATTGGTTTACAATGGTTCAACACCTTACATGCCAATGAGTTCGTACATAAATCCTGGCAAATTGAATGGAGTTTAGACTATTTCTTAAAGGCTACAAATCATCTTCCAGAGTTCTTTAAAGGCCTATTTCCAGTTTTCTATGAACTGGGAATTCTGATTCTTGCTGCGGTTGTATTAGTAGCATTCAAAGCAATTAAATCTAAAAACCGATCTGTAATAGTTGCTAGCACATCATTGTTGCTTTTTGTATTGATAAGTCTAGGAGTTAATAAAGTAAATGACGGAACAGCCTCGGTATTCTTTCCTTATAGCAGAATGTATTTAGCGCTGCCTTATGTTATCCTATTGTTATTCATACTGCTTGAAAAAAGAAGAAACAGTTTCCCTTCAAAATGGACCTTATTCATAATTGCCATATTGGGAATAGTTGGGTTCACGGTTGAACAACTTTATGCATCTCAACGGATTAATCGAGCCTTAACAACTAATTCAGATGTGGTTCAGTTATTTCAAAATTCAACTTTAGAAGAAGAATGTCTATCTCTGGAAAAACTAATGCAACAACAGAATGCCAACCTGCTTGTTGTGTTGAGCAAAGCAGATCAATATACCTTTGGATGTGATGCTTTAAGAAGGCTTAAAACTGTACATCCAGCATATGAAAGAAGATGGTGGCTAGTTGAAGAATACCGCTCTTTTAAGCTAGAAAATGTTATAGTATTAGATTGGCACCAGCAATTAGCTGAGCACTTCAGCCAAAATCAAATAGTGAAAATCGAATCACATTGGCCCGCTTATAGAATAATAAATTCAGAAGAAACTGTTTCTCTGTTCTTTGATTGATGCATATTAACTTAGCGGGGTGAAAACAACTCTTGGGCTTGAGATGGCCACAGACCCCCGTTGGGTAGACATAGCAGGTAAAAGCATAGAATTTATCCTTACTGATCATGCTTGGTGCGAACAAAAAGCTGCAAGTAGCGGTATTAGTATGATTTCAAAGTTTAGTGAATACCAGGAAGTAGTTGATAAGGTGAGTCCTATAGTTGCCGAAGAATGGGGGCATTTTAGAAAGGTACTTAAAGAATTAAAGAAAAGAGGATATGAACTAGGGCCGCAACGCAAAGACGAATACGTTAATAAGCTTTTAAACCATGCAAAAAAAGGAGGAGATAAAACATTGCAAATGGTGGAATACCTTCTCATGTTTGCTATGATAGAGGCCAGAAGTTGTGAGAGATTTAGACTGCTTTCCCTTCACTTAGAAGATCCAGAACTCAAGTCTTTCTACCATGACTTTATGGTATCTGAAGCAGGTCATTACAAGCTATTTCTTAATCTAGCCAAAAAATACGCTGGAGATGAATATGTGTTGAAGAGATGGGCTGAGTGGCTAGATTTTGAAGCCGACATGATTTTGACCTTGGAGTTGAGGGCTGATAGAATGCACTAACTCGTAGAATACTGGTATTTCCAAATCTTCCCCTTGGCGGCAATATGACACAGCTGAAAACCTAGACTGCCATATACAAACCCATATTTCAATATATACATCCTCAAGAACTTGCTGGCATATGACAAATAGGCAATGACGGCACTTCTCTGGGGTTTTTGTTCAGCTGCTAAAGCGGCATATTTTCTCTCCCTATCTACATGCTCTTGCTTAGAGTTGTAGGAATAATGCAGAAGATTACCCTGAAGTTCAATTTCACGAACACCCTGATTTAAAATTAATTTTTCGTGTACATGCTCACCCTCCCATTTCGCATCATTCTTTCGAAAAAATCTCAACTTTCGGTCTGGATACCAACCTGCATGTTTTATAAAAGTGCCACAATAATTGGTGAGCCTGTTAAAACTATAAGCTGCGTTCGGTCTTTGGAGATCCACCTTAGTAATAGATGCTAAAAGCTGGTCAGAAACTACTTCATCTGCATCCAGGGAGATAATAAATTCACTAGAACAAAGGGCATTGGCGTAATTTTTGGTCTGAGCATACCCCTCCCATTTATGCTGATATACTTTAGCACCAAGCTTTTCTGCAATTTGAATGGTGTTGTCTGTACTAAAGGAATCAACAACTATAATTTCTTGAACTGCAGGTTTTATAGCAGAAATACAGCCTGAGATATTTTCAGCCTCATTATAAGTAATAATAACAGCAGATATGGATGGAGCAGACATAAAAAACCCAGACCAAATTTACATTAGTCTGGGTTGGTTTTGAATATTATTTAATAAACTATTCGCTTATTAGTGTTTTGCAGTGCATCCGTTGGCATGACACTCGTCATTACAAACATGAGCTTGTTCATCGCCAACTGGTGCGGCACTTTCTTCTGCACCTTCTGTTGATTCAACCTCCTCATCAGTATCATTATCTGATTTGTGATGCTCGCATGACTCTTTGTCTTTGCAACACTTCTTGTGTTTCTTGTGTGCACGACATTCTTTTTCACAGTCATCACCACAAGCTTCTTTATCGGAACAGCACGCCTTCTCACAATCGTCTCCGCATGATTCCTTATCTGCACAACAGGCTTTCTCGCAATCATCACCGCATTCCTCACCTGCTTCACAGCATTCTGTTTTGCAGTCATCGCCGCATTTCTCATCTGAATTATTACAAGCGCTAAAGGCTAGAAAACACATCAGAAGTAATCCTAAAATCTTAATTTTTTTGTTCATAGTTAAATATTTGGGTTGCAAATATGTGTTTTATGCTGAATAAATGAAAAATTATACATTAAACCTAAAATGCATAATGTCCCCGTCTTTGACCGTATATTCTTTCCCTTCAACCCTCAATTTACCGGCATCTCTACAGGCCGCTTCAGATCCCAACTCTATAAAGTCTTCATAAGCAATAACTTCTGCTCTTATAAAACCTTTCTCAAAGTCTGTATGAATAACTCCTGCAGCTTGAGGAGCTTTCATTCCTGCTGTGATTGTCCAGGCTCTCACCTCTTTTACTCCGGCAGTGAAATAGGTGATATAATCCAATAGCTTGTACGCTGCATGTATAATTCGATCCACACCACTTTCTTTCAATCCCATATCTTCAAGAAACATCTCTTTGTCTTCACCTGCCATATCAATCATTTCTGATTCAATCTGGGCAGAAACAAACATAACCTGAGCTTGCTCTTCAGCAACAGAATCCATAAAGCTTTTGGTGTGATGATTCCCTTCTACCACACTCGCCTCATCCACATTGCATACGTATAATACGGGTTTAGCTGTGAGCAGATTTAAATCTTTCACGAGATCCCATTGCTTGGGGTCTAGAACTGTAGTCCTCGCGGATTTACCCTGTTCTAGCTGTGCTTTTATTTTAATTACAATTTCATATACAGCTTTGGCTTCTTTGTCCCCTATTTCGGCGATCTTTTTCACCTTGGTAATCTTGGCCTCTATGGCTTCTAGGTCTTTTAATTGAAGCTCCGTATCTATGATTTCCTTATCTCGAACTGGATCAATCGAACCGTCAACGTGAGTTATATTCTCATTATCAAAGCATCTAACCACATGGAGTATTGCATTGGTGTTTCTAATGTTTCCCAAAAATTGGTTACCTAAGCCTTCTCCCTTACTCGCTCCTTTTACCAATCCTGCTATATCTACTATCTCTACCGTAGTAGGCATTATTTTTTCTGGATTAACCAAGTCAGCAATCCGCTTTAAACGCACATCCGGAACTGTAATTACCCCCACGTTTGGTTCTATAGTGCAAAAAGGATAATTCGCACTTTCTGCCTTCGCACTCGATAAACAGTTGAACAAGGTAGACTTACCTACATTAGGAAGCCCTACTATACCACATTGTAATGCCATAATTCTATTAAGGCTGCAATGTTACACCCGCAGAAGAATAAAAAAAAGCCCCACATTGCTGCAGGGCCTTATACTTACTATTATATAGTTATTGAAGTTCAATTAGTTTGTATCTGTATCCCACTCTATCGTTTCCAACAATAAAGTAGTATAGTCCTTTAGAATAAGACATTAAGTCTATGCTAATCTTATTTGAATAGTTCTTGGAATCGTATGATTCGTTCCACATTACTTTACCACATTGATCAATCATTTGAATGCTAAATATTTTACTTTCAAAATCAGGTTCAAAAATGAGAGTGCTGTTTGTTGGGTTTGGATAGAATTTCAGTTCTGAAGATTCCTGTGAGCCTTCTAAGACTATTGGCCCATAAGGGGTAGCAGTTCCATCATAATCCACTTGCATCAGTTGATAGTAGACCAAACCTATTACTGGCTTACTGTCTATGAATGAATATTCCAACACTTCGTTGCTATTGCCAGCTCCAGTAACTCGTCCTATAGATTCAAAATCCAATCCATTGTATGATTTTAAGATTTCAAAGTAATCATTATTGATTTCAGAAGCAGTTTGCCAAGTCAGCAAAGCATTGCCATCTACCAAGTTTGCTTGAAAGCAAAGCAGCTCAACAGGAACAGGAGGTGCGGCTGATGCTGTTGAAGCACAACCTTTGTCGTCAGTAACAGTTAAACTGGCATATGTAGTATAACTCCAAATACACTTAGGATAAGACTTAGCAAGACTGTCTAATGTACTAGTGGTATTATCTGGGAACTCCCAGTAATAACTCAAAGTAGCTGAAGGAGCATACCCATAAGATTGTGTTCCATCGTAGATTAAGTTTCTACATAGATGTGAACTTTGGTCAAGCGTTTGTATTATGTCTACCACAGGTGGGGTATAAGTCTGTAGCTCAATATTTCCCAGGGTGTCTTTACAACCAAATACATCTGTAGTTCTAAGTGCAACGTAATGAGTTGTATATCCAAAAAATGGGTAATCTACAGTTGCACCCGTTACTCCAAACGTAGGGCTGAATCCCACGGTTGAATCGTAACTCATATCCCATTCATAGCTCACAATGGAATCATAAGCTGTATTCACCACTGTGTTCTCTGTACTACTGCTAGCATTAAAGCTTGCACTATCTCCAGAACATAATTCGGTAGGGTCTACGCTAACTATACTCACCGGAGGATCATTAATAAATACATCAACATCCAATAGCAACGAATCTTTAATTATGGAATTAAAAGAACCTCCCGCATGCACATTGGCTGCAGTTATGGTTATCCCACCACATGCATAGCCACTACATAAATCATAAATTTTGGAAACATGCACTTTAAACTCAAAGAATCTCGCGTCGGCTGAATCTGAACATGAAGATCCACCAATCAATGGAGTGAAGTAATCCCCAGAAGGAGTATACCCGCTTCCGGTCCAAACATAAATGGCACTGTCTTGTACAACACCAGATTGAATAGAGAAAAACAAGGCTGCATCAGCCCCATTAAAATCTGTTTCACCTGTGGTGGTATCGCAGTCTGTATTAAAATGAAATTTAAATCCAGCATTACCCGCTCCACCAGTTGAAGCCGCAGCCCTACTGAAAGCAAATGTCAAATACTGATCTTGGACTGTAGTCCAAAGGGAATCTATATCTGAAGACCCTGGTATGCTTGAACCCACTGGATCAACATCAATATAGGCATCAGCAGGATCCCATTCCCAACTGGTGCCTGAAGAATTTGGAGTTGCATTACAGTTAACTCCGTCAAAAATAATCTGTGCATTAGCATTGGTGATAAAGGCTGCTAATAATAAGCCCATTAGCAGACTACCAATCCTAATAGTCATGCTTAATTTGTACCGTTTTTTCATAGTCGCAGTTTGTTAATAATCACTGTAATTCTGTGATTCTCTCCCACTTTTCATAAGTTACGAACTATTCCGATAAATTGCGCTATACCTCTAGTCTCCAGCGAGTTATGAGATATGGAAATTACATTAAGCGTTGATTATCTGCAATTTAGTCTTATATGATTTCCATCAAATAGTGCAATGATTTCAGTCATAAAAAAAGCCCCACATTTCTGCAGGGCTTCCTTTGAGTTTATTTATTATTTAAACTTATAAATGTTGTACAATTTTACTTGTATATCCATCTCTGGAATTACCATACTTCACATAATATAATCCTTTTGGTAAACTGGTGATATCCAATGCTTGTTGTGTAACATTAGCATTCACACCTACGCTCATTTTAAATAGCTCTTTACCATTAATATCAAGCACAGTTAATTCAGATTCTGCTGTAGTAGAAGGCAACTCAATCTCAATTAACCCTTCAGATGGGTTTGGAGAAATCTTAATTCCTCCAAAATCCATATCAGAACTTAAAACAATTGGTGCAAACACTTCCATGCTACCATCAAAATCATACTGACTCAGTCTGTAATAAACATCACCTTCTCCCATGTTTTGATCTATCATGCTATAATCTAAAAGTTCAGTGCTATTTCCAGCAGCTTCTACCATTCCGACTTGTGCATAAAGGTTACCATCGTAAGACTTTTCTATTACAAAATATTCGCTGTTAATCTCAGATGCGGTTTGCCATTTCAAAATAGCATCTCCATTGTTTATCTCACCTTTAAAATATACTAAATCAACTGGCACAGGAGGAGTTGCAACATCTGCTACACACCCATTGGCATCGGTTGCCATAACACTTACTGTTTTAGTTGGATTAGCCCATAGGCAAAATGGGTAAGTGTGATGTAAGGTATCTGTGGATGCAGTACCTGGTGAATTAATATCTGTATATCCAGTACTCGTAGGAACAGTCCAAACATAACTATAAGGTGGTGTCCCAGTAACAATCGCGTCTATAGTCGCGGCATACGTCCAAACATAATTCTTACATCTGTTAACACCTGTTCTATCTACAGATTGAGTCATTGATACTTTTGGATTTTCATTGATTGTTAAATCAAAATCAGTGAGAGTATCTAAACATCCGAATACATCTTCAACACGAAGTGCAACTGTTCTGGCTCCAGCACCGAAGCTAGTATCCACAGTAACTCCATTGCCCTCTGCATTAAAAGTAACCCCATCATAGCTAAAGTCCCATTCGTAAGAAACTATAGAATCTTTCGGATTAGCAGTGGTAGTATTATCTAAGCTAGATGCCGCAGATAGGGTTATTTCAACTCCTTCGCAAGCGCTACTAGGGCCTGATGCTATACTTTTAGGTGGTTGATTGATAAACACAGGAATATTTACTACAAAACCATCTTTAATTGCTGACTTAAAAGATCCCCCAGCATTGGTTGTTCCAACCTCTATGTTAAACTCGTCACAGGTTGGATTACAAACATCGAATAAATCAGATATTGGAAATCTAAGCTCAAAAAACTTATCATCTGTTGAATCAGTACAACTAGTTCCTCCTATCAGGCCTGCAAATGTGATATTAGTTGAAATGAATTCACCAGTAACACCTGTACTAGGGTCCCACTGATAAACTGTATCATCTTGAATTACACCAGTCTGGATTGAGAAGTGCATTGCAAAATCTGCACCCCCAAATGAGGTATCCCCACTGGTGATATCGCAATCTGTATTGGCATAGAAAGTAAACCCTCCGTTTCCACCGCCTCTTCTGCTAAAAGCAAAATATACATAATCTACATCCTGAGATGCCCAAAAGTATTCAATATCAGCTGAACCAGGATTTACATTGTCTACATCACTTGCCATAGCTGTTCCCCATTCATCTGAGGTACCATGCGCAGATGGTGATGCATTACAATTAACTCCATCAAAAATGACTTGTGCATTTGCTTCATTAGCGAGAACCGCTGTTAGCAAGAGAAAAAACAAAGCACTCAACTTTTGAATGCCTTTAATAGTATTCTTTGTCTTCATAATAATAATAAGGCTTGGACTTAGCTTTTGCCCAATCCTTTTCAAAAATATACAATATCCACGTTTTAATACATTTATGTCATGATATTTTATGCAATTTCAGTTATAAGCTCTTGACAACTTACATATAAATAATAATAGATAAGCACGGAAGACTTAATAATTTGATTCCCACTATTAATTTGAATATGAAACAAAAAAAGCCCCACATTGCTGCAGGGCCTCCTTAGAGTTTATTTATTATTTAGAATTATAGATGCTGAATAACTTGGCTTGTAAATCCATCTCTGGAATTACCATATTTAACATAGTAAAGACCTTTTGGCAATTGAGTTAAATCAACCACCTGCTGAGATCCATGAACTTCAATACCAATATGCATTCTGAACAATTCTTTACCTGTCATATCCAAGATGGTTAATTCAGAAGAAGTTGTTGTAGATGGTAAATCAATGTTGATTAGACCTTCAGATGGGTTTGGAGAAATTTTTATTCTTCCTTGATCCATTTTAGCATTCAGAACAATAGGTTCAAATACTTCCATTGTACCATCAAAATCAAATTGGCTAAGTCTGTAATACACATCACCTTCTCCCATATCCTGATCTATCATGCTATAGTTTAAGATTTCTGCGCTGTTACCCGCTGCTTCAATTACTCCAACTTGAGCAAACAAATTGCCATCATATGATTTCTCTATAACAAAACGCTCACTGTTCAATTCAGAGGCAGTTTGCCAATTAAGAATGGCATCTCCATTACTTACTTCACCTTCAAAATATACTAAGTCAACTGGAACAGGAGGAATTTCACTAAGTGATTCACATCCATTGTCATCTGTTACGGTAACCGAAGCTAGTTGATATTGATTTGCCCATAAACAGAAATCATATACTTTATCATAGGTACACGTATTGGTAGTGCAAGTTGACGCTATGTCAGTATAACCAGAAACTGTTGGCAGTGTCCACATATATGTATAAGGAGATTTTCCAGGCTGGTTGAACGGATCTATTTGAGCAAGATATTGCCAATTGTAGTTCTTACATTTATTAACTGAACCTCTATTGGTTACACCGCCAGACAAACTAACCAAAGGGCTTTGATTAGCAACCCAAGTCAGGGTATCCACAGGAGAAACACAACCAAAAATATCAGTAATTCGCAGGCCTACCGTTTGATTAGCATTCACATTATTGGAAATAAGTGAATCATAAGTTTCTCCGGTATGATTTGCATAAAAATTACTCCCGTTATAGCTCAAATCCCATTCGTAGGATGCCACTAAATCGTTAGAATTCGTTGTACCACCATCATTGCTACTAGTACTTGTTTCACCAGTTAGTTCTATAGTACCTGGCATGCAAACTTCTGTGCCGATACCTGAGATATTAGCAACGGGATCTGGATCAATTGATTGAACAACTACACCAACGTCTGTTTCGTCTTTATCTGAAGATGAAAAATTGGCGCCCGCATTGGTTTTCATATGAGTCAATTCAATATCTGTATTGTTGTTACAGAAATCAATTCCAAAATCCTCAATGTCTATGATTACTTCAAAGAATTTATCGTCATGAGGATTAATATTGTTACAATCAGAGCCACCCATACGAGCCGTAAAAGTTTCCGTTTGAATGTCCCATGTTGATCCACTAGAATTCCATTTGTAAATCGCACTATCAGCAGCTGTTCTTGTATTGTTGTCTATAGTAAAGAAAAAAGCATAATCAGCATCATTTTCAGATGCATTTCCTCCAGTTTCTGTGTCAAAGAATATTTTGAAACCAACGTTCCCTCCATTTTCTCTTAAAATAGCTAAATTAATAGTGCTGTTTGTGGTAGAGAACCAAAAGGAATCAATGTTGTGAGAATTGTTTACAGATCCAGGATCAGCGATATTATCAGCCATTCCGCCGACCCATTCAGGGCCTCCAGAACCATCGCAATTATTTCCGTCATACGTAAAAGATTGTGCTAAAGATGCTGTAGAAAAAAGCATCATACAGGTTGCGCCAATAAATAGCATACGCAACCCACTTCTAAGGTTGTTTGTTGTCTTCATAATAATAAGGTTATGGCAATAGATTTCTCCATTGCACATACAAAAGTACCCAATTATTATGCTGAATTGCTAGAATTGTGTCATAACAACTTTAAATGCAGTCAAAATATAGCAAGTAACATCCTGTATATCTGTTACTTATAATAATTATTCGAAGTTGTTACTTATTTAAGATAGAACTTGAATCTATAGTGCTTTATCTAATTTTTAGAAATCTAAGTCTCAAAAAAGGATTTTGTGGTTCTCAATAGCTTATTGTATAATAAGACGTTCAGTATGTCCGAAATTGTCAAGGTCAATAACTTTTAAGAGATATGCTCCAGCAGTTATTTGAGAAATATCAATCGTTTGAGAAATTAGTCTACTTGAATTAATGTGAGAAAGAACCAAACTACCATGGATGTCATATAATTCTATAGCAGATATAGCTGTTTGGTTTTCAATATACAGTTGGTCAGAAGCCGGATTAGGATAGACATTAATGGTGCTAGAAATCTGGTTGTTTAGTACCTCTATTGTTTTAGAATAGCTGAATACGCCATCAAAATCTACCATTTTAAGTCTATAAAAGCTCGTACCACTATTTAAAGAGTAATCTTGTACGCTGTAGTTTTTAATTGAAAATTCGGTGCCTTGGGCTTCAACTAGCTCCAACTCCGTATAATATTCACCATCAGTTGATTTCTCTACTATAAAATGTGAACTGTTAATCTCAGAAGCAGTGGCCCATTTAAGTAAAACAGTTTTGTCCATGATTTCTGCTTCGAATTCTATCAACTCCACTGGCAGTACCGATGAAATTATGATGGAATCTGATTCGCATTCCGTAGGATTATCAGGGTCCGTTACCATTATGAACATACTGTAATAAGAGCAATCTCCATAGTTATGCGTAAATGAATCTAGAGTAGAAGTATTTCCATCTCCTAAATCCCAATAATATGTTAAATTATCTGCACCCGCATTATCTATAGATCCACCACTGTAATTGTGAATTTTGCCACATTGATTTCCTCCTATTACATCGTAGACCAAA
The DNA here is from genome assembly GCA_049115575.1 of Bacteroidia bacterium. Classification (GTDB taxonomy): domain Bacteria; phylum Bacteroidota; class Bacteroidia; order NS11-12g; family UBA9320; genus JAHEKB01. Next base: position 903,934 of record JAGDZU010000001.1, read on the forward strand.
GTAGGTCTAACAAAAGTTGAAATAGTAAATGTATCTATACTGCTTTCACAGCCAAATGCATCTTGTACTCTCAATGCAACCAAATGTGAAGTGCTTGTTGTATATATTGTATCAAGAGTGCCACCAGTTGATTCCACATTAAAAGTTATACCATCATAACTATGATCCCATTCATAGGTAGATATATAATCATAGTTACTCAATCCTGGGTTAGCATCACTAGATAAGCCAGATAAAGAAACAACGTCGCCCACACAAACTATGTGATCTCCGGTAATAACGCTTAATGGGTCTTCATTAATGGATAGGCTTAAATTCAAAGCCAACTCATCTTTAATGGTTGAACTAAATGATCCTCCTGAATGTATATTGGCCTGTGTAATATTTAAGCTACCACAACTTGCATTGCAGACTTCCATCAAATCTGAAAGTAATATTCTTAGCTCAAAGAACTCCTCATCTGTTGTATCTGTACAATTTTTTCCGCCAATTAAAGGTGAAAATTCTAATCCCGAATCTACATAATCGGCTAAGGTAGTATCCCATTGAAACAAAGTACTGTCCTGTACAACCCCCGTTTGAATGCTAAAAAAAATGGAGAAATCTGATCCTTTGTAGGTTGAGTTACCTGTATTATCATCGCAATCGGTGTCCATATGCATTGCAAAACCTGCATTACCTTTTCCTTCTCGGGAAAAAGCCACATATAAAAAAGGACCCTGTATTCTTGCCCAAAATTCTTGCAAATTAGATGAGGTTGGATTTACTCCATCAAAATCAGAAGCTTGTGAAGCACCCCATTCAGTTCCAGTTCCGTGAGCTGAAATGCCATTATTGCAATTGATGCCATCAAATATGATTTGAGCATTGGCCTGAAGACCATTCAATAACAAAAAAGACAAAATAATAGAGTAGACAGCGATTGTTTGTCTGATAATTCTCATAGTAGATAAGTTTAGATGGTACGGGGATGTACCATATTATACTATTCAATTTGTGGTCCAATAAATCATTTCTACCAAAATAATGTCTTATCTTACTGACTATCTGTGCATTACCATCAACTTATTAGATGGAATAAAACAATCCTGGCACAAAAAAAACTCTCAAATTGAGAGTTTTAACTGTTTTAGAGAGAAAATTGGCTATTGTGAAATCACCTTAAAGAGCTCAGTTTGCATCCATCGATTACTGCGTATAGTTACCATATACACCCCTGGCCTATAATCGCCAACATCTATTCTCTTATCTGTCTTTTGGGTACTGCTACATGACTCCCTGTATATCAATTTCCCTAACACATCCCTAACTTCTAAAGTATATGGTGCATTTAGGTTACTTTGAACATATAACTCATCAGAAACTGGGTTTGGGCGTAGATTCATATCATAGGCTAGATGAGCAGTTCTTAATTCAGTAATATCTAAAGGCGTCTGTATACCAGAATGATCTACATGAGTTAATTGATAGTAAACAATACTACTGGGTGAAATCTGGTCCAGTTGTACATAGTTATTTATATCAAACTGTTCTCCAATAGCTGAAATAATGCCCAGTTCGCTATATAGCACCCCATCTAACGACCTGCTTAATAAATAATGTGAGGTATTTAACTCTGAGGTAGTATTCCATTTGATAGACACTTCATTTCCATCTTCTTTGGCGGTAAAACTGAGAAGATTTACATCTAGTACGCTAGAAATGGTTACGGAATCACTGGCACACTCGCTAGGGTTATCTGGATCTGTTACTATAATAGTCATCTGATGATACTTGCAACTATCATAATAATGTGTAAATGAATCACTTGGAACCACATTCCCATCTCCCATATTCCAATAGTGGAGTAGGTTATCTGCACCCGTATTATCCAAAGACCCACCTGAATAACAATGCAAGGTGACGCAATTGCTACCACTATAGAAATCATAAATCAAGGTAGGTCTGGTATGTGATGTAATCACAAACGTGTCAATTTCGCTTGGGCATCCAAATACATCATAGACCCTTAAAGCTAAAGTATGTGTATCCGCTGTAAGAAAAACTGTATCCACAAACGGTCCAGTATAATCTATCCTAAAGGAGTCACTGTCATAACTTAAATCCCATTCGTATAAGGATATTGAATTACCGTTATCTGCATAACTGCCATTTGCTGAACTACTGTCTCCAGAGATTCGTACAAAATCACCAACACAAACTATATCATCTGCTGCTATGCCGCTAGTTGGCTTTTCATTAATAGTAACATCTATATCTAAAGCTAACTCATCTTTAATTACTGAATTAAATGAAACACCCGCGTGTATGTTGGCTTGTGTAATTTGTAAATTAGCGCACGTATAGTTGCACGGGTCAAAAATGCTGTCTGCCCTGAATCGCATCTCAAAAAAGGCTTCATCTGTAGAATCTAGGCAAGTACTTCCTCCAATTCTAGGATAAAACTCTGCGCCAGTTGTTACATAATCAAGTAGAACAGTATCCCATATAAATATATTACTATCTTGAACCACACCTGTCTGTATACTAAAGAACAGAGCATAATCTGCTCCTTTGTAGGTGGTATTTCCTGTGGTGGTATCACAATCAATGTTCATATGTAAAGCAAACCCAACATTTCCTGGACCTTCTCTACTAAAAGCTAATACAATGTATGGACCATCCATTCTGGCCCAAAAGGCTTGTAAATTTGAAGAGACTGGATTTACTCCGTCAGAGTCATGCGCATGTGGAAATCCCCATTCATCACCCGTCCCGTGGGCTGAGATTTCATTATTGCAATTAATTCCATCAAAAATCACTTGTGAACTAGCTGAATAGCTAACACATAAGCAAAATAGAATTAAAAACAGACTTGTAGTAGTTCGAGTCGTTTTCATCAGTATAGTAGTTTATCCCTTGCGGAATACTGCAAGATACAACTTTCCGAGATGAAATCAGTGTCATTATTCCATTACAAGGTACAGAACCCTGAAAACGAAGACCTTACTGCAAACATTATTATGGTAATTTTTCATACACCCAATAGTCTGAAATAGTCCTATCTAACCACGAATTTGACTCGAATTCATGCTTAAATAGAGTAATTCTACGATCGATGGTGTGCTCGTAGTTATGTTCATTGAAATAACCACGTTCTGCAAAGGGTATGGCCTCTTGCTGTTTCTCTTCAATAGCTTGTATTTGAGCAGAATCCAATTTTAGATGAGGAAGGGCTTTATCGCTCAATTTCAAGAGAAATTCAACATGTACAAAGCTGCGATCGTGATGCGCAATATTGTATTTGGCTATTATCCCATCCCAGTTGAAAAAGCATAATGAAACCAATCCCACATAAGCCACGATGGCATTCACCCTTATTAAATAGAAACTGCTCTTCTTTTGGCTGATCTTAAACCAAAGAGTCAGCAGGCCAATCACACAAAGTATCAGGAAGAAATACACCCCAATGCGTTTGTATGCTAAAGCAAAGTATAAGATATAGTGATAATTCCTAACAGCTACAGCTACTACCAATAGAACATTAAGCACAATCCATATTTTAGTGAGTAAATGAAGTGTTTTGGCCCGAGGATAGAAGTTTAAATTCCTTCTATAAAAGTATGCAGTAATGGCTATTGAAATTAGTATGGAAAATATGAGCACATAAGTACCGCTGTGCACTGAACCTTTTAAAAACTCTCCATCCCAATGAAAACCCAACCATTCGTTCTTAATCTCTAGGAAGACTAATACGGCCAACAAAGTATTAAGCAATCCGAAAAGAAAGACTGCAGATTTGTATTCATACTTTAGATCTAGGTTTCTAAAATGAGATCTTTCTTTTTTTCTGTTTCTTTTAATAAAGTCAGGAATCAAGCTCTCTGTCTTACTTATCCAAGTTTCTCTATTGTTCAACGCATGAATCACTCCAAAAACTAATCCCAACAAGAGAATAAATACAAACTGAATGTTTACATACTTGGTAATGTTTAACAACCAGTCTGCAAATTCACCAAAGACCCGGCCAAACCAATCTGCAAAGTGCGAGCTTCCCAAACTGTAAAGAAGCACAAAGAGAGCCACCACCAACAATGGAATAAAGGCAATTCTAAACCACTTTCCCAGTTTTAATTGCTTCTTAAAAAACCTGTTCTCAAAAGAGGAGTTGAAGAAATCTTCCCATGCGTGAAAATAGGTAGCAAAGGTGTTTGGGATAGCATAAAGTAAGTTCTTAAATGATGTAAAACTGTGTAATCCAAACAAAATGAAAAAGGAAAAAATGGATATAGCTAATGCAAAAGGACTCCCATAAACACTATAAGAAATGGCACTTAAACCAAAACCGCTTGCAACTACTAGATTCAGTTTGGAAGTAAAAAAACTTCTTTTAAAACTGAGAAATAGTAAGAGGGTGATTAATGCGTAAATCGCAACGTTTAAGCCGAGCTGATGTTTGTAAAACAACAAGCCAAAGGCCAAGACAGATAATAAAGTGATAATAGAAGAAGGAAGTTTCATTTCGTAAGCTTTTAAAGCAAACGCCCTTCTATGAGAGAAATTATTTAATTCGACATTAATAAATAGAAGTTCATAGAGTTTTAATCTACACCCAGGTATTTATGAGTTTGAAGTGAAATTTTCCATTCTGGATGCTTCAATACATAATTGAATATTAATTCTTGCATTTGATCCTTTTTGCTCCATTCTGGCTGAAGATAGAGGGCACAACCACTTGGTACTTTGGCTTTGAACTCCTCTGCCCATTTAAAATCAGATTGATTAAAGACGATTATTTTAAGCTCGTGAGCCTTTTCCATCACCTCTTGAATTGGAGCCTTAAATTTTTTAGGAGAGAATGTAATCCAATCAAATTCTCCTTGCAAAGTATAACACCCAGAAGTTTCTATATGAACAGCATAGTGGTTGGCGTGCAAAGCGTCGCAAAGGGCATTTAGATTGTACATGGCTGGTTCACCTCCAGTGACAACTACTATTTGTGCCTTGGTATTCTTTACATCAGCTACGATCTGCTCCACTGAAAGATGAGGGTGTTTATCAGCATCCCAACTGTCTTTGACATCGCACCATACACAGCCAACGTCACAACCACCAAGTCGAATAAAATATGCAGGGGTGCCTGAATAAGCCCCTTCTCCCTGCACTGAATAGAAGCTCTCCATAATTGGATAGCTTATCATCCCATCTTTTGCCTATAGCTTTTAAGGGTGTTAAATAGAAGACCATAACGGGTCATAGGACCTACTCCTCCAGGTACAGGGGTTATAGCACCACATTTGTCTACCATATTATCGTAATCCACATCTCCTTTTAACACATATCCCCTTTTATTGTCTGCTGGTACTCTGGTGATTCCTACATCTATGACCGTCGCCCCTTCTCTAACCATGTCCGCCTTTAGAAAATCTGGAATACCCAGTGCAGCAATGACTATATCGGCATTTCTAGTGAATTCCTCTAGATTCTTAGTTCTACTATGACATAAGGTAACCGTTGAATTCCCTGGATATCCACTTCTAGACATAAGAATGCTCATTGGTCTTCCCACTATGTTGCTTCTTCCAATAACCACACAATGTGCACCAGAAGTTTCTATGCCATATTCTTCCAACACCTTTATAATTCCAAAAGGAGTTGCTGAAATAAATGTATCCTCCCCTTTTGTTAATTTACCTACGCTATTAGTATGAAAACCGTCTACATCAATATCAGGGCTAATAGCCTCAGTGACTTTTTCAGCATCAATATGTTTTGGTAGTGGAAGTTGAACAATGAGTCCATCTATATCGGCATTATTGTTTATATCTGAGATTAGGGAGAGTAAATCTTCTTCTGTTGTCTCTGCAGATAATCTATGAACCGAAGAATCAAAACCTACAAATTCACAATCCCTTTCTTTACTATTCACATAGGTTGAACTGGCTCCATCTTCACCTACTAAAATTGCAGCTAGATGAGGGGCTCTATTGCCAGTTGATCTAAGTTGTTCTACTTCAATTTTGATTTGCTCTCTTAATTTTTGAGCTAATTCCTTACCGTTTAGTATTGTTGTCATTGGTGGTCAAATTTATCTAATATTTCAATTATGTGAATTGATTTTTTGCGAAGTGCAAAAATGCTTCTCTTAATTTGCTGAACAAGCAATGAAATACTATTTATTTACAGCTCTACTTTTATCTGGAATCATTTTACACTCTTGTAAAAAAGATGAGGTGATTATTCCCAAAGATCTAAGCTCTTCATACATGCCATTAAATGTGGGAACAAGCTGGATATACCAAATGGATAGTGGGTATTATGCCGGAACAGGAGTTCCAGTTGACAGTTTTAATTATCACCTAAGACACGAAATAGTTGAAATTATAGATAGTTCTGCTGAGTCTATTTCTGCCAGAGTTGAAATAAGTTCTAGAAAAGATACTGGTTTTCACTGGGAATTTGTTCGGGCTTACCAGATTACAAGGGATGAAAACAAAATAGTCAGAACAGATTTTAACATTAAAGAAATTGTTCTTAGCCTACCTCTACACAACAATAAAGTGTGGGATGGCAATACCTTGAACATATTGGAAGCCACAAACTTTATAGTTCAAGATTTGCATATACCTAAATCAGTGGGTGATCTGAGTTTTGATAGCACAGTGCTCGTAATTCAAGATGGACAACTCAATGCGGTAAACAATTTTCAAGCTGAAGAATTGTATGCGCAGCATGTAGGTATGGTCTACAAACACAAACAAATGCTGTCTAACCTGTCTAATCCAAACAATATGACAGGATACCAGTACACCATGACTCTGCTTGAATTTAAACCCTAATTTGAGCTTGAAACGATAAATGTTCTTGATTTAACGTTTTCATAGTCTTAATGCCTCAACAAAAACTACTTTCGCCCTTTGTGAATCTATTAATGATAAGGAATAAAATGCGTATTTGGATTGGTATACTTCTGCTAGGTTCAAGTTTATTTAGCATAGCCCAAGTTAGACATCAGGCCTTTTTAATTGAGTTCACAGATAAGGTGAATAATTCTAATCACGCATTGTCTCAAAAGGCCATAGATCGCCGAGCCAAATTCAACATTGCATTGGATAACTTTGATCTTCCTGTTAATGTAGAATATATCAAGGCCATATGCAGAGACAGCACCATAAGACTTAGGTATCCCTTGAAATGGCGAAATGCCATAGTTATAGATGCAGACAGCTTAGACATGGATGCTATTTCAAAGCTCCCTTTTGTATCAGAAATCACATATGTCGGCTTGACTTCACCATTTAGTTCGTATGAACAGCCTCTAATTCACGATTTATACAGCACTGTTAAGAACAGTGAAATACAAACATCAAATCTAAATAGAAGTCAATACGGCAATAGCTATGACCAACTATATCAAGTAGGAATTACTCGCATGCATAGCGAAGGATTTGATGGATCTGGGGTATCTATAGCTGTATTTGATGCTGGATTTCAAAATGCCCATGTGCTTTCTTCTTTTGCAAGAGCAAGAAGTAATCACCAATTGTATTCAGCTTATGACTTAGTGGATTTAGATAATGAACTCACCGATGTTGACAATCACGGTATTGCTGTGAGCTCGTGCTTTTTAAGCTATTCTCCCAGCCAATACATAGGATCTTCTCCTAATGTAACCACTTATTTATTCAGAACAGAAAACTCTTTTGCTGAAGACCCTTTGGAAGAATTGAATTGGTGTAGAGCAGCCGAGCTTGCAGACAGCATTGGAGTTGACATGGTAAGTTCCTCTTTGGGATATACTCAATTTGACAATGCTAGTCTCAATTATACTCATAGCGATATGGATGGCAAGACCAGTCATATTGCAAAAGCAGCTAGCATGCTAGTTGAAAAAGGGGTATTAGTGGTAAACAGTGCTGGAAATGAAGGAGATGATCCTTGGAGAAAAATAGGCAGCCCAGGAGATGTAGCTAAAGTCTTGACCATTGGGGCTGTTAACTCAAATAACGAAATAAGCAATTTCAGCAGCCGCGGAAATAATGCGAATGGCATTACCAAGCCCGATGTTTGCGCCCTGGGGGTAAAAACCTTTGTATCTTCTACATATGGCAGCTTTTATAGAGGATTTGGAACCTCTTATGCTACCCCGATAGTGTCTGGAGGAGTGGCTCTTCTACTACAAGCACACCCAGACAAACCACCACAAGAGATTACTGATGCTCTAAGATTAACCGCACAACGCAACAATTTTCCAGATTCCATTTACGGATACGGTACCGTAAATATTTATGCAGCCCATCTTTTGTTGCTCAACAAAGGCAAAGACATGGCCTTCTTGGCAGACAGCACTTCTATGCTACTGGTCTATAACGATGGTTTCACTGAATTGAATTATAAGCTCTATGAAAGAAAATCCTTTCTGTTGGTTTTCAACAGATTGAAGAAAGTACATACGGGTGTAGTTGAAACAAAAACACCGCTTACCTATCTAAATCTTGGAGATTTCAAGGCTGATTGTAATGAAAAATATACACTTAAAATAAAATTGAGAAGCGCTGTTGATAATTACAAACTGAAACACAACGACTTATCACTGTGCACCCCCTAAGTTTGTATCGTCTTCTCTAAGTAATAAGGTTTAGTTAATTAGTCTGATGGGGTGTGAAAGCACCCCTTCTTTTATTTATAGCTTTATTACTTTCAATTGATGCATTCCATCAGAACGGTAGATTCTAATAAAATAGATTCCAGTCTTTAAGGTTTCCTCTAAGCGATATTGCAAAGTATTCGGCTTGTCTACAAACAGCTGATGTCCAAGCTCATCATATAATTCTATGGATTCAATAGGGCTTAGCGATTCAATTAAAACGTACTTTTCAAAGGGGTTGGGGTAAACACTAAGACCGAAAACTTCTTTGTAGCTAATATTTAGTTTATCAGAAAAGATGAAATTCACTCTTAAGGTATCATTACTGTGATCCACATCTTTAGTATGACTTACCGTAAATACTGCTCTTGACGTTTGGTTATCCGGATATCTTAAACTGCTATCCATGAATACTTGTACAACAGCCCCGCTGTCTAAACTCAATTCCTCCATCTGAGAATAGATCATACTGGATTCAACAAATACTCTACATTCAAGTTGAACTGAATCTGTGATATCATATTTTCCCTTACTGCTTATCCAGGCTATGGGTTGATGAGTGTATTTAATCAATAGAGCCTCCCCTTCACTTGGTAACTCAGCTGAATCCATTTGCACATCAAAGGTTCGCACTACCGTATAATTATGATTTAAACTATCATTATTAGCAACCTCATCCCCTTCTAAATGGTAAGCCTTTATATGAAAGCTCCCTTCTTGATTGGACAACAAGGCTTTGAAGTTTAAAACGGTATCACTAGTTGAAAGTAGATTCAGAAATGAAGCTGTGTCTCGATATAGCTCTGTTTTTAGCTCGTCCTCAACCAATACCACAACACTACCCTGTTTGGTACTTAAACCTCTATTAGTAAGTTGCACACTTGGAACATCAAATGAATTTAAGTCAAGTTCTTCCCCAGAATTGGGGTTAGAAATCCAATCCAAACTAATGTCGTTTTGATACTTGACTACATAAGTAATTGATAAGCTGTCATTTGAGCTAAACAAATCCTCTGCTGGCCATAGGTTCTTCACTTTAAGCGTATAATTTCCACCTTTATTGAATGGCAAATCTTGGCTTACTAAATGAAGTGTATCTCCTATGGGTACTACTACATCTACAAAACTATCCTGCCAAAAAATAGTTTGATCTTCTTGAATTGCTTGAATCAAGAATTTGGCATTATTGGCTTGCACCAAACCATTATTGTAAATGCTAAAGTAAACAGGCCTTGGAGTAGTATTTACTGCCAGCACCTCTCCTTGAACGGGTGTATCTATGGCTAAAACAATTAGGTCTCTACCGTCTACTACTTGGAACCACCTACTAAGAGTGTCATTGGCCTCTTCTTGATCATTTTCAATCTTAACCTCCATTACGCACTTATAATTTGCAGGTGTTGCTCCGGTCTGGAAATCCTTAAATAAAGCCTGTGTAGTAGAATGAAAGGCCAATGAATTGAGAATGGTGTCTCTGTATACGGAGCTATCAGAAGAATTAAAGATTTCACAGTATATCTCTATGCTGTCTTGATTCTCAAGCCCCATATTTCTATACTCTAGAAATGGCTTGAACTTAGTACTTGTTGCATATTTTACGTTCTCTTTTGGCCTAATCATGCTAAGTATGCCAATATCATGAAGCTTCTTGCCATATACCATAACCCTAGAGGTATCATTAATTGGGAAGGAATCTATATCCAGTTCGGTATAAGCTTCAAAAATCATCCATCCTTCGGCAGGTGGGTAAACTGAATCAAAAGTGATAATTAGACTCTGTTCTCCCTGTAAACTGTGAATTCTTCTTTCTAAATGTAAGACCGAATCGCCTTGCCTCAATCGAACCGCCACTTTGAAATTGTTCTGATCTATTCTTCCATAATTATAGATTCTTACCTGTGGCCAGAACCCTTGTTCATTCATATTGAAACTATCCCCATCACTTGGTTCAAATATGAGATCTGCAGCTACGTCATGATCTTTGAAGAGGATAAAGTTCGATTCCAAAACATTATTGTCTTTAACGCTATCAATGTTCAAATCCACTTCGGCCCTAGCTGTGAAATCACCTAAGTTGAACAAACTAAAATTCTTAAAATCCAGATAAGTGGAGCTGTCAGCATCTAAACCAATCCATTGTTCATCGGTGTACATCACCTGATTAAACCTATTTAGTATTTCCAACTTCACTTTGAAGTTGTTCTGATCCAAGCTCCCATAATTATTCACCTTTACTCTAGGCGTGATGGAATCTGTTGTACTATACAAATAGTCTGTATCATTAGGAGGTACAATAATCTCGGTAATGGCAAGATCATTTGAAACTTGAATCCTAGGTTGAATATTAAAATTAAAACTAAAATCAGGAGAGAAAGGAACCCAAGTGCTATCCCCCATTGGTGCTGCAAAATAGAAGACATCTGGTCTTACAGGAGTCTCCCACTGAAAGCTAAATCCAACATTAGTATTTGATGCTTGTCTAATTCCAACATAAAAAACATCCTTGATTTTAACTTTTGGGTTTATTCCAAGAATATAAGTTCCAGCAGTGCTCAATAATGTATCTGAGGTGAAAATATTAGTTCCGGGGAGTCCATTTAGACCATCATCTTCCCAAATACCAACTTGGAACAGTCGATTGGTTTGGCTAAAATCAACTTTAATCTGGTTAATATAATCGGAGTCATTCACATGAAATTTGGCCACAAAATCACCCGTACTGCCAGCAAATCCTATACCGCCCGCATTGGGTTGGTTAGGGTCTACATGTGTAAACACGTTATAATTCACCAATCTAGTAATATTTGATTGATTATTGGTGGAATCACCATCTGCGGAACCCGTAATGGTCAATGTTTCGGAACCTTGATTTGATGGTAAATAATTTGCGAAACGGATTAAAGTATCGGCATATGGAGCGAGGCTAGAGATTGTAAGGGTATCTTTATAACTATTGACCCCTGTAACTTCCATATACACCTCGTGATTCGTTAAGGTTTCTAAACCCACATTCTCTACAATTACCTTTACCGTATCTGCTGTTTTCATGCGCAATGGGTACCTACCTAAAGCATAGACATTACGCACATCTAGTTCTTTTTTATAATAAGGGCGATTAAAACGTATGGTGGGTTTAATGGAGGTAGTTCTATCTGTTATACTATCCATCCATGTTGAGGTTCCACCCCTTACATATTTAGTTTCATTGGTAGAAGTAAAGGCTGGTATTGAAAGTGCGGTTTCTACATACCAAGTGAGTATACTAGGTTGCGTTGTTTGCTGGCTGTATTCCACTAGTACTTGAAAATTTACTGCATTGCCTGTTGTATCAAATACGTAGTAATCAACTTCATTAAAATCAAAACGAACATTGCCAGGTTTATTTCCAACCGCATCTATAGGACTGTCATTGTAAACCAGGGTCATCCCAGAATCTCTACTTTCTGCTAACCAATTAATTGAACCTGCCCCAAAATGAAATCTAGCTGTATTCTTTACATAGATTTTGAAATTGGCAGGACCCAATAACGAATCTGTTCCATTCCTGATGAATTCTATACCTCTTATGGTATCTCCATGTTGCAGAGAACTTATACTAGCACTAGGGTATATATAGGCATATCGGCTGTAAGAGGCGCTATCAGGTGTGAATATGGGTCCATACCCTGAGCTCTTGAAAGCCCCTACCCCAACTTGGGTGTATTGAGCGGATGATAAAACAACAGTAAATAAGAAAGCCAGGCATAATTGTATTCTTCGCGTCATGGACCTTACTCAAAAATAAGCATTCAAAACTGACCTTGGGCTCTAAGCCAAACTGAAATACTAAATTGCAGTATAATATGACCCTAAGAACAGCTATAGTAGGTGCTTTCATTTCCATAAGTCTATCTAATTGTTCTTACGGCCAACATCAAAAAGAAATGCAAAGTCATACAAACGACCTAATCAATGAAACAAGTCCGTACCTTCTACAGCACGCTCATAATCCAGTTGATTGGCATGCTTGGAATGAACAGAATTTAGCTGAAGCTAAAAATCTTGGCAAACCATTGTTGATTAGTGTTGGGTACTCCGCTTGCCATTGGTGTCATGTAATGGAGCATGAAAGCTTTGAGGATGAAGAAGTGGCTGCTTTTATGAATGAGCATTTCTATTGCATTAAGGTTGACAGAGAAGAAAGACCCGATGTAGATCAAGTCTATATGACTGCTGCCAATATTATTACCGGACGTGGAGGTTGGCCACTTAACTGCTTTGCACTGCCAGATGGCAGACCATTTCATGCAGGAACTTATTATCCTAAAGCAGGTTGGATGAAGCTTTTACAAACAGTTCACAATCAATACAACAGCAATTACGGCAAACTCGAAAGCTATGCTGAAAAACTCACTCAGGGAATTCAGATGCAGGAGACTGCAATAAGTGATAATCCCAGAGAAGAATTGAGTTATGAGGTGGTTGAGAACACCGTTTCTACTTGGTCTTCTTCATTTGATATGCACGAGGGAGGAAGGCAAGGTGCACCTAAGTTCCCCATGCCTTCTAACTACGAATTCCTTATGGCATATAACTACCATGCCAAAGAAGAAAAAGTTGATGAATTTGTACAACTGAGTTTAAACAAAATGGCCAAAGGGGGCATTTATGACCAGATCAAAGGCGGATTTGCCAGATACTCTACAGATGCCTATTGGAAACTTCCCCATTTTGAAAAAATGCTTTATGACAACGGCCAACTGCTATCTGTTTACTCCAAGGCATACCTCACATATAATCAACCCCTTTATTTAGAAATAGTAGAGCAGACCATTGATTGGTTGGAGGATGAAATGAGGCATGAGTCTGGATTATTCTTTTCTGCTCTAGATGCAGACAGCGAAGGAGAAGAAGGCAAATTCTATGTATGGTCTAACATAGAACTCAAAGAGATTTTGGGAGAGCTCTACCCTTTAGCTGCCCAATTTTACAATGTGAACGCCAAGGGACTTTGGGAAAATGGGAATTATATTTTGCTAAGAGGTGAAGATGAGAACAAAATCAGAGCTGAGTTCAATTTAACTGAGAGCGAACTAGCTGATAAAGTAAAGTCCATTAATCAAAAGCTGTTGGAAGCCAGAAAGGAAAGAGTAAGACCTGGGCTTGATGATAAATGCCTCACAAGCTGGAATGGACTTTTGTTAACAGGTTTAACAGATGCCTATATAGCCAGCAGTAACAATCAACATTTGGAATTAGCTATTAAACTAGCAAACGCTCTTTTAAAACACCAATTGAAACAAGGGCAAGTCTATCACAGTTTTAAGGATGGCAAATCCACCATAGACGGACTGTTAGAGGACTATGTATTTAGTGCGCAAGGGCTGCTAAGATTATATCAGGTCACATCTGAAAGTAAATATTTAGCGAAAGCCAATGAGCTTGTAGAGGACGCCATTACACATTTCTACGACGGTGAAAAAGGCATGTTCTATATGAATAAAGAAAACGAACTCATTGTGAGAACATCGGAAATCTATGATAATGTAATTCCATCGGGAAACGCAGCCATGGCATTGATACTTCAACAATTAGGCTTGTTGCAAACTCGCATGGATTATGTTCAAATGAGCAAGGATTTAATTGCTAAAATCCAAAGCAATATGGTTTCTTACCCTTCTGGTCACTCCTATTGGTCTTTATCTCATCTCGGGCATTCAAAGCCATACTATGAACTGGTAATTATTGGATCTGGCGCAAAGGAAGAGGCTCAAAAAGTCTTTGGAATGAATCTATTCAATGTCTTAGTGGTCTACAGCGAGAAAGCGTCGAATGAAGGTATTTTCAAAGACAGGTACAAAAAGGATAAGACTTTGTTCTATTTATGTAGAAATGGAGCATGTCTCCAACCAGAAGAACAATTGAGCATGGCCTTAAAACCTTTGTCTACGCCTTAATTTTTTCAAATGTTTACTTTTGTTAGGTGCAATCAGCGTTTCATATAGCTGCTGGCTTTACACTGATTTTAACCTTAGCGTCATGTCAATCAGGTGTGACAAAGAATTCAAGATCTCAAGATAAGTCCCAAAGTCAAGACACACTTTATGTTTATGATACTGTTGTTGTAAAAGACACCATCTATTTGAATCGCATGAATAACTGGCAGCGGTTTTTTAAGCTAACACACGATCCAAATATAGATAGCATTTGGGGCCATGCTGTAGAGCATTATATATCAGACCCAGAATGCAATGCGCTTGCCTTTGATTTTTACTATGGCACATTCAGGCCAATGGACAATGCTTCAACTGCGGAACTGTTAAATCTTGTATTAGAGCCCAATGATAAGCTGCGCCCTTATTACCGCTGGTGTCTTGAAAAGACCATGGAAATATCAGATGGAGCTTTAGGAGAATATCCTGGTCAACCTGCAAGAAAATATGCAGAACTATACCCTCAAGAATTTATTGAATACATAGAGCAACACCAAGACACCACGAACTATTGGTTATGGGTAGATATGATCTCATACAGTGGACTAGATGAATATTCATATGATGCGGATGCCGCATTTGAGGGCATCCAAAAACAAATGTGGTCTAATTGCACTGCTTGCCCAGATTCAATTAAACTGAAAATCACGCAATTTGCTAAAGATGTAAGCAAACATGAACCCTGAGAACAAAGACTACTTAACGATTAACCAAGAACTTTGGGACAAGAAAACCAAAGCACATGTACAGAGTGATTTTTACAATCTACAAGACATACTAGATGGTGAAAGCTCACTTATTGGTCCAGATGCTTCTCTTTTAAATGACTTAGAAGGCAAAGACCTAATTCACTTGCAATGTCACTTTGGTCTTGATAGTTTGAGTTTAGCCAGGAAGGGTGCTAAAGTACTTGGATTAGATTTTTCTTCTGAAGCTATAAAGCAAGCAAGAGCGCTCTACAAAGACATAGATGTGGAATTGAATTTTGTTGTTTCAGATGTTTATTCAGCAACAGAAAACACCGATAAAAAATTTGATGTAGTTTACACTTCATACGGCACCATTGGTTGGCTTCCAGATGTTAACAAATGGGCAAAGACCATTGCCAATCTATTAAAAGACGGAGGCAAACTCATTTTTGCAGAGTTTCACCCTGTAGTATGGATGTTTGATGATGCATTTTCCAAAATAGAGTACTCCTATTTTAATAAAGAAGACATCACTATAGTCTCAGAAGGAACTTATGCAGATAAGAACGCCTCCATTAACTCTCCTGAAATCAGTTGGAACCATCCATTAGATGAAGTGTTTCAGGCATTAATGGACAATGGATTACATATAAGCTCCTTTAAGGAATACGACTATTCCCCATATGCCTGTTTTGATCCCATAGTTAAAGTGGCTGAGAACAGGTTTCAGATTAAAGGAATGGAAGGTAAAATTCCCATGATGTATACCATAGTGGCACAAAAGTTGAGTTAAATAGATTAACACTTTCATTTTACTATTTTTGATTCTTTGTCTATCAGCAATACCATAACAGAAAATATTAGCTCTTATCATGTTCAGAGCATTGATCCTAAGAGACAGGATAGGTATATGCTGTGTTTAAGGTTTGTAAAACAAGTTGCATCAGACTTCACTGATATCAATAGCTCACATGCAGATCAGCTGTTCGACCAATTGGGAATTGTTGCTTGCTGTATTGATAGTTATGTAGACGAACTTCCAATGCAGAGCAAATACCTTCTGCAAGACACATTTGCGGAATTCTTCGACAGTTTGAGAAGCATAGATGATGTGCATCAATTTCAAATGATGTGTCTGAACTATAGAACGGCAGAGCTAGATATGGCTGAACAACAATGTTCTTATCACAGTCTTTATAGTTTTTATAATAAATGTAGAGATGTGGGTCTTCTAGATGAATTAAAAGATTTCTCAATGTGCATACTGAATTGCAGTATCTTAAAACATCAAGCCAAGAATGCAAAAGATATGCTAACAGCAGTTCAAGTGGAAGGTAAAGCATCTGTGGAGTTTCTGAACCTTTATCTAATTAAATCTGGTATTTGTAAAGAAAACTCTGCTGCGGTAAACATGAAGAAATACTTCTATAAACTGGAGCGCATCATTAATTTATCAGACCAGTTGTGGGATAGCACTATGGACAAGAAAGAAGGGATAATCCAATTGCCTTTAAATCTTTCCTTTTATGCTGAAATGGGATCTGAGCTATTAGGAGCAATAATCAAAACGTGGATAAGGCACCCCTATCATTTCACCAAGCACTTCTTTCAATTTGGCTCAAGAGCACTTGCTTTGGAGCTCAAATAAAAAAAGGGAACCGAAGTTCCCTTTTCCATAAAAATTTTAATTCCAATTAGTTAACTAAAGTTAACTCATCTACTATATGTCCTGCACCTGCAAGCTTATCTATGCACCAAAGCACATATCTAATATCTACAGATATAGTACGTTGAAGTTCCGTTTCAAAGGCAATATCTCCACTCATAGCTTCCCAGTTACCATCAAAAGCTAATCCAATCAACTCTCCTTTTCCGTTTATTACTGGGCTACCTGAGTTTCCACCAGTAATGTCGTGATTAGTCAAGAAACAGATTCTTAAATCTTCTCCTGGTTTTGCATAAGGTCCCCAATCACCTTCTCTAGCTTTTGCTAAATAATCAGCGGGCAAATCAAATTCCCCATCGCCTGGCTGGTATTTCTCTAAAACACCTTTCATGGTAGTGAAGTGCTTATACAACATAGCGTCACCAGGAGAATACTCCAA
Source organism: Bacteroidia bacterium (assembly GCA_049115575.1). Lineage (GTDB taxonomy): Bacteria > Bacteroidota > Bacteroidia > NS11-12g > UBA9320 > JAHEKB01. The sequence goes on from JAGDZU010000001.1 coordinate 921,326, forward strand.
TACCTGACCATATGTGAACCTCATTGACCCATTGGCATTAGGAGCAAATTTCTTGTCTGGATACATTTGGAATAAGGCCGCTTTGTATAATCTGTCTGCAGTAGCTCTTTGATTTCTAGACTCACCAAAAGATGATTGTATAGTGTTTAAATAATAATTCAAGAACATAGCCGAAAGTTCAACTCCTTTGTCTCTTTTCAATTTGCCGTACTTAGGTTTATTTAAAAATGCAGCTACTTTTTCTTTATCAACTAGCATTGATTTAGAAAACACTTCGTTCACCATTGCATTAATGTTGCCATTGAATTTATTCAATAGATCATTAAACTCTGCTGGTCTTTGATCTGGTGCAATATCGCTGATATAATAAGAGAACATGGCTTTAGTTACTTCTTTATCTATCGGCATATAGTAATCCTTAAAAGCACCTTCCATTCCACCTCTAAGCGCATTCAATAAAGCATCTCTAGTTTGTTCCAATCCCGCTCTAGAACCTTGAATATTTTCATTTTGTAGTGCTTTTACTGCAGCTCTTCCGTCTTCAAAAGTGGCATCTTTCATGGTCTCACCACCTTGCTTCTTTAACTCTTCAAAAGCTGTTTTTCTGCTTTCATCAGAAAGTTGAGTATTTAAATAAGTAAGTGTTAAAGCGTGAATATTGGCTTGTTGAGAATTCATAGAAGACATATAGTCGTGTTCTTTTAAACTCTTCATCACTGATTCCAATCTGGCGTAAGTGAATCCATATCTTAAAAACTCAATTCCAGCAATAGCTTCCATAAAGTAGGTTTCTGGCAGCGTACTCTTTTCAATTACGCTGTAAGCTTCTTTGTAAAGATTGATAACATTACCGAATTTGTCTTTGCGAGCTTGATCTCCAGCATTAACCCAATCCATAAAAGCAGCTTCTTCTGCTTGTTTCTTTTCATATACACCAAGTCTCTTTAAGCCTCTTGTTTGGCCAATAAAGTACTTCCAGTAGTTACTCACTCTTGCATGCTTAGACGCATACATAAGATCTACAGCTTCACTTTGATTCTGATACTTTTCATAAACATCAAGCTTGGCTCTTCTTAACTTAACACGAGCAGGTTGGTCTTTGTCTGTAGCCAACTTAACCCCGTAAGAAGTAAGATATCTATCTGTAGATCCTGGGAATCCCCAGATCATAGCAAAATCACCTTGAGAAACACCTTTTGTTGAAACTGGCAAGTGGTGTTTCGGCTTATATGGCACATTGTTTTCGGCATATGCTGCAGCATTATTGTCTGAGTCTGCATAAACGCGGAACATAGAAAAATCGCCAGTATGTCTAGGCCACATCCAATTGTCTGTGTCTCCACCGTATTTCCCTACTGCTTCTGGAGGGGTACCGACTAATCTTACATCCTTAAAAGATTCATATATATAAGCGAAATATTTATTTCCGCTAAACATTTCTTTTACTTCAACTACATATTTACCTTCTGAACTCAAAGACTTTCTAATTTCCGCACTCTTGGCTCTGACGGCTGCAGTTCTTTCACTGAAAGTCATTTCATCTGTTACACCATCTAAAATCTCTGTGGTGATTTCATCGATTCTTACCAGAAATTGTATTCCGAAATTAGCTGGTAATTCATCTTTGTTACTAGCTGCCCAAAATCCGTTTTTCAGGTGATTAGCATCTGTTGTACTCAGAGATTGTATAGCTCCATATCCACAGTGATGGTTAGTTAAAAACAATCCTTTGTCGGAAATAATCTCTCCTGTACAAAACATTCTACCGTTCGGATCCACCAATCTAACGATAGCATCTTTCATACTGGAATTGTTAATGCTATACAGCTGTTCAGGAGTCATTTCTAACCCCAACCTTTTCATTTCTGCATAGTTGTCTGTAAGCAATGCAGGAATCCACATTCCTTCGTCAGCCTTGGAAACCTGGCTTGTTAGCAAGAATAAAAGACTTAATAAAAATGTACTTGTTCTTTTCATGATCAAATTAATTGGTGACAAATCTTAAAGCGCGTAATATACATTCCTATTATTTTTGATGGGATAACATCTTTAATGGATAAAATCACACCTAGAGAATGGCTTATATGGTTGGCCATTTTAATCATAGATCTTGCCTTGGTGCTAAACATAGACAGCACTTATGACAGCGGAGATAGCGTTTTGCATTTTCTCTATTCTAGCCAAGCATTTGAGTATCCCAAGTATTTAATGGATCACTGGGCTAAGCCTGTATTTGTATTATTGAGTGCTCCATTTGCCCAGTTGGGATGGTGGGGTATGCAATTTTTCAACAGCCTCTGCATACTTGGAAGCAGCTTTTTCTTATTTCAACTCTTCAAGTCTTATCACTTGAAATCTTGGTTAGCTGTGCTCCTTACCTTCTCAGCACCTCTTTATTTTCTAGTACAATCCTCTGGTCTTACTGAACCTTTATTTGCCTTATTCCTTACCGCTAGCATTTATTACCTCAAAAAAGATCAGCTATGGCTCTCTTTAGTCTTGCTTTCATTCTTGCCATTTGTGAGATCTGAAGGTTGGATAATTGCACCTATAGTCATCATATATTTAATAAGCCTGAAGAAATTCAAGTGGATCCCAATTCTCTTAATAGGAACAGTAGTATATGGGATCATTGGTCATTTTTACTACGATGATTTCTTGTGGATGTTCAATCAGAATCCCTATAGTGGAGCTGAAGAAAAATACGGTTCGGGTAATTGGCTCCACTTTTTTAATCAATTGCCTTATGTGATAGGTATTCCGCTATTCACTCTGGTACTTATTGGACTGTATGATGGATTTTATAGGGCGGTTAGATCTCAAATGAGTTTGCATGAGTTCTTCTTGATTTACGGAATAGCGTTAGGATATTTTATGGCACATACTGTTTTCTGGGCAGAAGGATTGTTTCACAGTTTTGGTCTAAACAGAGTTTTAATTGTGATTATTCCTCTGTTTGCTTTTATTGCCTATAGAGGAATAGAACGCATTGCATGTGCATTCTCATTTATTAATAGTAAATACATCTGGTACACATTCTGCGGATTGGTGATTATCTTTCCTTTTACAGGAAATAAAGCAGCCTTGAGATTGCCAGGGAGCATACAAAAAGAACCCTTGCAGATTTTAACTGATGAGGTAAGAGACTATTGCGATTCCTCTTTTGGAGAACGTAAGATTTATTATGGATGCGCCTATATCCCAATGATTTTTGATAAAGACATAGACAACAGCCTGGAATCTGAAAGAATAGGAATGATTAAAAAGATTCCAGCAGACCAAGGTTCATTGGTAGTTTGGGACTCGTATTTTGCAGTTACTGATCAGGATATTACCGAAGAAGAACTCAATCTCAAACCAGAGTTAACTCTTGTAAAGAAATTTGAGTGTGTAGAATGTAGAAGTAAGTATTGGATTAATGTCTATTTATCAGAATCTAAATAAAATAAAGTCTGCTCCTTGAGTTTAACCACCTTCCTAATGTGCGCTTGAAACTGCAGTCTTACAAAATTATTTAAAGCATCCTCATTGAAGTTCTGCAGTACTATGCAATCCACCTTATACTTATGTAAAAAAGCTTGTACTAATTCTTGATGGAGTGGCTCCCAAGAATGCTGCATACCGGCTTGCCGTGCGGTAATGAACATAGGTTCATTAAGGTGCTCATCGAACAGCGATGCAGGCACTCTTGATATGTAAGCGCCAAGGTATTTTTTTTGATGAACAACCTGATCCTGCAGAAATTGAACATTGAAATGACCTACTTCTGTAAAGCCATCTCCTATACCAGTAGGTATATGCCATAACACCTGAACATCCTCATCTTTTAAAAAGTCTACATACTCATTCACTTGAACTTTGTTGTAAAATGAATAAGACTTTGGCCAATACTCAATTACAAGTGTAAATAGCAATACCATAGTCAATGCAGTTTTAATTACATAGTGCTTTTTATCAGCCCAAAATTCTTCCCAGTGATAGAAGCTTATGATAGGCATGAATAAATAGAGCATGGCTACAAATCTTGTGGGGTTTCTAATGTTGTTCAGAAACGGCACATAGTGTATCCAAGCAGTAGGACTATAGGTGATTGAATTCCCCATGAGCTTAATCTTAGGGAGACACAAAAAGAAAAACATTAAGGACAGAAATCTCAAAGCATTTAGCTTGTTAGTTCTAGTGCTTTTGGGTACCAGCACAAAAAGAATCAGCAAGATGAATCCTACAAACATGACTTGTTCATTAGGCCCTTTATAATCTAGCTTGAATCTAAAATTCTCAAACAGATTCCCATACAGTAAACTGTTTTCTGCCGGCACCATTAAACTCAGTAAGTCAGCAGTATTATAAAATGCCCCTTTATTGTCAAGACCTTTCAAATACAGCGGTTCAACTATAATATGACTGAGGATGATTAATCCAATAACAGCTATACATATCTTCCACCAACTCCAACTGAAATTCCACCTTCTAATAAGGAGGAATAGTATGTAAAAAACCACTGAAAAGATGAGAAAGAAGCTAGTATAATAATCGCTAAAAAGGGTAATAACAAAGCAGACTAGCATGATCCAAACTTGCTTGGATTCAATGTTAGAAATACTCAACTTTCCTTCTTTAAACACCCGCATAAGTGCTCTAATAAAGAAAGGAACTGCTGCAATGAGCATGAGATGATAATGCTCTTGAAGATGACTAGTCATATAAGGACTAAATGCAAAGCAGAATCCTACCAGCAAGGCCAATAGATTTGATTTTATAAAATCTCTTGCCAGCAAATAAGCACCTAAACCCCCAACGCTAAAACTCAACAGCAAGGCCAAATTGCAGCTCAAGTACGGGTTCCCAATTACAACATTAATTAGTCCAATGATGGCTGTATAGGTATGCATCAATAAAGAAACCCCGGTGGGATAAGCTAATCGATCTGTAAAAAAGGGATTCTGAAATTGTTTAAAGTTCTGTGCAAAGACATCTGCATTCCATATATATTGATAAGGGTCAGGACCAGAACCAATAATACTAGTATTCAAGGAAAAAATTAGCGGGTAACTAATACAAATAAATAGTAGTGCATAGACCGCAACTATGCCAAGCAAAAGCCAAGATCTAGAATATGTTAGCTTTTTGCCCAGAGATTGTATTTTAATATGCAGAATAAGGCTCTAAAACCATCCCTCCATCCTATTTTTTTACCTTCTTCATAAGTTCTTCCATAATATGAAATTCCAATTTCATATATACGAATCTTGGGTATACACGAAATTTTAGCAGTTACTTCTGGTTCAAAACCAAAACGCTTTTCCTTCAGATTTAAAGACTTGATATGCTCCGCCTTGAACATCTTATAACATGTCTCCATATCCGTGAGGTTCAAATTGGTGAAGGCGTTGCTGAGAAGAGTCAACATTCCATTACCAATGCTATGCCAGAAGAATAGAATTCGATGTGGCTTACCCCCCATAAATCTCGATCCATATATCACATCTGCGTGCCCATCTACTATAGGTTGAAGCAAATCGTTGTATTCAAATGGATCATATTCCAAATCCGCGTCTTGAATCACAATTAAGTCGCCACTTGCTACTTGAATACCCGTATGTAGCGCTCCACCTTTCCCTTGATTGGTCTGGTGTTTGTGCAATACCATATTCAAATCAGCATTGGCTTCTATATATTGTTCAATTGCCTCTATGGAACGGTCAGAAGAGCAGTCATCAACAAGTATCAATTCCTTTTCTATTTGATTAATCAACTCCACTTCTTTGATCTTGTTTAGTATCAAATGAATGGTCTTTTCTTCGTTATAGACCGGAATGACAATAGATAACTTCTTGAATGACATGAGCTGCAAAATTAGCCGCCTTCACTAGTTTGCCAAACTGGAATAAAGCGAAGTAATTTTGCAGCTATCTCCAAAGCAGAATTATACCTAACAAAAAATGGCGAGTATACGCTTTACTTGCCCGAGATGGATGAAACCTACCACAGTAGAAATGGCGCCATTAGTGAATCTCTACACGTATTCATTAAACACGGTCTTCAAAGAGTTTCTTTTGCTGAATTAGATATTTTAGAAGTGGGATTTGGAACTGGGCTAAATGTATTACTCACCTGTATCAGCTGCTTAGATGGTAAACAGAAAATTAGATACACCAGCATAGAGCCATATCCTTTACCTTTTTCTCTTATTGATAAACTGGAGTATCCCAAACATTTAGAACATGAACAAGGTCTAGATTACCAAAGAAGACTTCATCAAGCAAATTGGAACGAAAGTGTGCAAATACACCCTCTTTTTCAACTTACCAAATTGGATAAAAAACTGGAAGAACTTCAATTGGAAAACAAATCCTTTGACCTCATTTATTTTGATGCCTTTGGTCCTGCTAAACAAGCGGAGATGTGGACTATAGATCAGTTTGAGAAATTGTATGATTCACTCAAAGAGGGCGGAATACTTACAACATATGCAGCGGCCGGTCAATTGAAGAGAAACCTCAAATCCATAGGATTCCATCTTGAACATCCTCCAGGAGCCAATGGGAAACGAGAAATGACAGTGGCAATTAAGCCAAAATTAAAATAGTCTTTTAATTTTCTGGGAAACCGTTTTCAATCCAACACTCAATCAATTCTATGGTGTTGTCAGACAATTTTGCCGCATTCTTGGGCATAGGTTCCGCGCCTGCTTCATGTTTAAGTGATTTAACAAAAACAGATTGACCTGCAGCAGACTTAGTGTTATTATATGTGCTCACATTAACACCTGCATCTGAAGAGCTTATATGGCAAGGGGTACACAGATTATCCATCACAGGTTTAATGTGGTCTGTATAGTTAGGAGACAAGCTATCACAAAGACTTGTGTTGTTGTTATCGTTGTTATTATCTCCTGTAGTTTCTTTATCGCTACATGACCAAATTAAGGCAAGGGCAGATAAGATAATGAGTGCTTTTTTCATATAGGTGCGCAAAATAATAGGAACTGCAATAATATTGCACTGTGTTAGAGCGAGGCGAATCTTTATCGCTAAAAAATTACAATACATTTGGTATTGATTGTTCAGCTCAAGAAGTGCTCCTTCTTGAGCATACAGATCAATTGAAAGAAATTAAAAACCTGAATGAGGTTTTTATTCTTGGAGGAGGTTCAAATGTGTTATTCACCGCTGACCTGAACAAGAGAGTACTCATAAATCAAAGCAAGGGAATTACAGAAATTCAAAAAGGCGACGAGGTTGCATTGCATATAGCTTCTGGAGAAGTTTGGCACGATGTGGTTGAATACGCCGTAAGTAAGAACTATGGAGGAATTGAGAACTTGAGTTTGATTCCTGGATCTGTAGGTGCTGCACCTATGCAAAACATTGGTGCATATGGCGTAGAGATCAAAGACGTTTTGGAATATGTAGATGTTATTGATTTAAAAAGTCTTGAAAAAAAGAGATTTACCAAGGAGGAATGTGAGTTTGCTTATAGAGAAAGTGTATTTAAGAAGAAATTCAAAGGGAAATATTTCATTGCAGCAATTGGAATTATTTTGACCACAAACAATCATGAACTCAACACTTCTTATGGTGCAATTCAAGATGAATTAGACCAACTTGGAATTGTAGACCCCAGCGTTCGGGATGTAAGTGAGGCCGTCATCCGCATTAGAAAAAGCAAATTGCCAGACCCACAAGACTTAGGTAATGCTGGTAGTTTCTTTAAGAATCCAGTTATAGATATAGCTCATTTTAATGCTTTAAAAGAAAAGTTTCCAAACATAAAGAACTACCCTGTTTCCGAAAGTAAAACCAAAGTACCTGCAGGATGGTTAATTGAATCATTGGGTTGGAAAGGAAAACGTATTGGAAATACAGGCAGTCATGAAAAACAAGCTCTTGTTTTGGTGAATTACGGGTCGGCCACTGGCTCAGAAGTAAAAGAATTGAGTGATCAGATTAGAAAAAGTGTCATGGAAAAATATATGATAAGATTAGAGACGGAGGTAAATATTATTTCATGAAGTTAGACATCATATATGAAGACAACCACCTTATTGCAGTGAATAAACCTGCTGGTATGGTGGTACAGGAGAACGATAGAAATTTACCTGGCCTGCAGGAAGAGGTTAAAGCTTATATAAAGAAAAAGTACAACAAGCCAGGAGATGTTTTTCTTGGTGTGATTCACAGATTAGACACGGTTGTTACTGGTCTAGTGCTCTTTGCTAGAACTAGTAAGGCTCTAGTGAGAATGAACGACCAATTCAAGAATCGCGAAGTTGAAAAAACCTATTTAGCTTTAGTAAGACGCAAGCCCAATCCCATGTCTGATACCTTGGTGCACTATTTAAAAAAAGATCATAAAAACAATAAAACCAAATTGTACGAAGAAGAACGACCTGGTTCTAAAAGAGCTGAGTTGTCTTATGAATATATTAGTACGGCCAACCACTGTTTTCTGTTAAAAGTAAAACCTAAAACTGGAAGGCCGCATCAAATAAGAGTTCAATTGGCTCGCACAATTACCGGCATAGTTGGGGATGTTAAATATGGTCAGACAAGACCTACCAGTGATAAAAGCATTTACCTACACGCACTAGGTTTAAAGTTTATACACCCCGTGAAAAAAGAAGCAATAACTTTGCACGCTCCATTGCCAAATTATGGTAATTGGAAGTTCTTTAAAGACATAGAATCAAACATTTTAGAAGAATGAACGGAATAGTAAATATACCAACTCCCAAAAACGAAGCTGTTAAGGCATATGCCCCAAATAGCCAAGAAACTAAATCGCTTAAAGGAAAGTTAAGTGAAATGAAAAACAGCCTTGTAGATATTCCAATGCACATTGGTGATCAAGAGGTTTTTACAGACGAAAAAGTGGAGATTCATCCACCACATGACAAAGCGCATCTGTTAGGTACATACAATAAAGGAAACGCATCTCATGTAGAAGCAGCCATTAAAGCAGCTCTAGACGCTAAAGACGCATGGGCGTCTATGCCTTGGGAAAGTAGAGCAGCTATATTTTTAAAGGCAGCAGAACTTATTGCAGGTCCATTTAGAGATAAAATCAATGCAGCAACTATGCTTGCCCAATCTAAAAATGCCATGCAGGCAGAAATTGATGCTGCGTGTGAATTGATAGATTTTTTCAGGTTCAATGTAAATTACATGAAAGAGATATACAGCGAACAACCGCCAGAAAACTCTCCAGGTGTTTGGAATCAGCTTGAATACAGACCTCTAGAAGGTTTTGTCTTCGCTCTATCTCCATTTAACTTTACATCCATAGCCGCTAATCTACCAGGATCGCCAGCAATGATGGGCAACACCATAGTATGGAAGCCAGCTGAGACTCAAATCTACAGCGCACAGGTAATCATGGAAATCTATAAAGAAGCAGGACTTCCAGATGGTGTCATCAATCTAGTTTATGTAGATGGACCTACCACCGGTGATGTTGTGTTTAACCACCGAGATTTCGCAGGAATTCACTTCACTGGTTCTACCGGTGTATTTAGACATATTTGGAAAACCATTGGAAACAACATAGCGAATTATAGAAGCTATCCAAGGATAGTTGGTGAAACAGGAGGTAAAGATTTTGTGATGGTTCATCCGTCTGCTGAGGCACATATGGTTTCTACTGCATTGGTAAGAGGTTCATTTGAATTCCAAGGTCAGAAATGTTCTGCAGCATCCAGAGCATATATTCCAAAAAGCTTGTGGCAAGAAGTGGAGCCATTGGTGGTTAATACCACCAATTCCTTAAAAATGGGTCCGGTGGAAGATTTCACTAATTTTATTAATGCTGTGATAGATAAAAAAGCGTTTGATAAAATCAGTAGTTATATAACTCACGCTAAAGAAGCTTCAAATGCTGAGGTGATTGCAGGTGGTAACTTTGATGATAGCCAAGGGTATTTCATTGCCCCTACTATTATAAAAACAGATGACCCAACTTATCTCACTATGTGCGAAGAGATCTTTGGCCCTGTTCTAACTATTTATGTTTATGATGATGAAGATTTTGAAAAAACGCTTCACATCTTAGACAGCACCTCTGAATACGCACTTACAGGCTCTATAATTTCAAAAGACAGAAGCGCTGTTAACTTGGCTTTAGATGTTTTGAGAAATGCGGCCGGAAACTTCTATATAAATGACAAACCAACAGGAGCAGTGGTTGGGCAACAGCCTTTTGGTGGAGCTAGAGGATCTGGAACAAATGATAAAGCTGGAGCAAAAGCTAATTTAATGAGATGGACCTCTATGAGAACAATTAAGGAGAATTTTGTACCTCCTACCTCATACGAATACCCATTTCATTCTTAATCTTCATTTTGGGGAGTTTTTCCCAAATATAGAAGCATAAAGCGTAAAAGGCGGAATATTGAATTCCGCCTTTTTTTGTACATCAAAGTTCTTTGTTCCTGATTATCTGTGCTTTACAAGCATTATCATAGATCAGCTTTCAACACCAAGAATTCACATAACTAATGGCATATCATTTGTTTTTAATTTAACAATCTATGCCTTTAGTACGAGATAGACAGTCTAACTTCATAAGATTCATCTACACCTTAGGTGCAATCATTCTACTAATCGCAGCTCTGCTGTTGATTCTTGAGTGGCCTTATGCTAAAGAATTATTCGGACTCGGTCTCTTTCTCGAAATCATAGTGTTCATATTATCCATTATAGAACCTAAGAATTCAAACATCAAAACAAACAGCACATATTCAGACAGTACAGAATTTGTCAAACCCAAATTCACCTTAGATTTAACTTCAAAATCTAAGAATACATCTGAAGATGGACACCTTGTTGACTCTATTGAACAATTGAGTAAAATCACTTCTCAATTGAGCGATACCGTTGAACGCATGCACATGAATTATGAAGATAGTATAGTGCGAACAGGCGTATTAGAACAACAAATAGAAAAGCTGTCTTTACAGCTTAGAAAAACAGACGAAAAAATCAAATCCCTAAATGATGATAAATCGTGAAAGAAGGATTAGCCTCATATTTTAATGTGAGTTCAGAGCTCAGAAAGAAATCTATACATCTGCTTTATTTGGTTTTTCTAGTTCTCATTTTTGCTTTCATACCCGGCCATAAATCAGGGGTTAAACACCTGGAGCTTTCAGAGCATTCTAGTCTAGCTGAACAAAACCAACAGGGAGCTGCTTTGAATGCCATACTCCTATTGCATTTGGTTCAGGACAATCCTGTTTTATTCAATGAAATCAAATTCAGAACTATAGAATCTGAGCACTTGGCTAAAGATGTAGAGCGTTATATAGAAGATATTAAAAACTCCCTCAAGAGTGAGGAATCATTGGTTGAAGAATCTACTTCGGACAGCTTATTCAGCCTAATTCACGAATATAAAACGGCTTTAGACCAGCTGGGTAATTATTCATTGACCGAAGTATTGGATAGCCTATTGGGAGATGAAAATCTAGTGCAAGATCAAGAAGGCAAATTCTTTACCAACTACCAGTACTATTTTGCTAAATCAGATTATGTAAAAAGTACTTTTAATTTAGAACTACTTGCAGTTAGAGTTAAAAGAGCTTTAGCTTTAAACACACAAGTCATAATAGAAAATGCCATAGTGAATCACGGAGGAGATGAATTACAAAATGCTCAACTCTACCCTGCTGAAGATTGGTCTCAATTATTAAAATCAAACTCTGTAAGTGAATATCTGGGATCTTATAGCCCGTCTTCGAAACCAGAACCTAGACCTCTTACTAATTCAAAACTCAATCTCAAGGCCAATCACCTAAAACATTTACGAGCTGGCGAGTATGTGGATTACCAATTGGATTGGAAAACAGATCAGAAGCTCTTAATCACGGTAGAGAACAATGGTGAGAAAGAGTACTTCTCCTTAATGCAAAAGCGCTCGTTCAGATATTATATGCTCCAGGCTGGAACTTATAAAATTGATTTTCAACTTGGTGATTATAAATTTCGTGATATAGTTGAAGTTAGGCCAACTGCTAACTATTTACAGCAAAGAAGTATTACGGTTTTCAAAGCCCAAGAAAAGCGTTTGGATTTAAGCCAGTTTCATTTGCCACAAGAAGCTCAACTGGAATTTGAATTTGATAAAGGAGAAGTATTGCGCAGAGGTGAACAAATAGCGTTGTTGGCAAAAAATACTGGCGATGCCAGTTTAAAACTTTGGGCAAGTATGCCATATGGTAAAATTGAGGTAGCAGTAATTGACGTTGTGGTGCTTCCTGAACAAAAACCGTCACTTAAATTGAATGAATTTGAGACAGGAAGTTTGGTTAACAAAGACCAACTGCTCGAAATAAGAGAGGCCAGCATAGTGAATTTGGCTAATGCTCAATTGTATAGCTTTAATGTAACTATAATAAACCCTACAGCGGGAAGCAGCTCCAAAACCTATTTTAACAGAGGGGCGATTCTCAATTCTTCAATTCTAAATGCACTAGCCACCAAGGCTGTTAAAGGCTCAACTGTGCTTGTAAATCAAGTTAGAATTAATGTAGAAGGTAAAATAGTAGACGGACAAGCCTTTACTATTCAAGTAATTTAGAAGGGTTGGTCTTCACTTGGATTGAATGGAGACATATCATTCAATTTGCTCTCAATTGTAAAACTATTATCTCCAAAGGTTTCATCACCGTAATTTCCTGAATTCCAATCTTCAAACTTTCCGTATTTACTTACGAATTTCAAATTCACGGTTCCAGTTTGACCATTTCTATGCTTGCGAATAATTAACTCCGCCATGCCTGTTATATCATTACCCTCTTCATCTTGGGTAATACCGTAATAATCTGGTCTGTATATAAAAGTTACAAGATCCGCATCTTGTTCTATAGACCCTGATTCCCTCAAGTCTGAGAGCATCGGTCGCTTATCCTGTCTTTTCTCAACCTCTCTACTTAACTGCGCAAGAGCGATAACCGGTATATCTAATTCTTTGGCCAAGCCTTTCAGCGACCGTGAGATATAACCAATTTCTTGTTCTCTATTACCCGCTTTATTACCAGCTTCGTCTGCCCTCATCAATTGAAGATAATCCACTATGATTACATCTATATTGTGATGTCTCTTCAATCTTCTCGCTTTAGCTTTAAGGTCTAGAACCGTAAGTGCAGGAGTATCATCTATATAGATTCGAGCTTCTTCAATTTTGGAAATCTTAGAATGCAGTTGTTGCCATTCATATTCTTCTAGTTTACCTGTTCTCAATTTGTCTGCATTGAGCTCAGCTTCTGAAGAAATGAGACGTTTGGTCAACTGCAGACTAGACATCTCCAGTGAGAATATAGCTATACTTTTCTGAGCTAATACAGCGGCATTTCTAGCCATGGACAAAACAAAAGCTGTTTTACCCATACCAGGTCTTGCAGCAAGTATGATTAAATCACTTCGCTGCCATCCAGCAGTAATCCTGTCTAATTCGGTAAAGCCAGAAGCAACCCCGGTAAGACCTTCCACGTCTGTTTTAAGGCCTTCTATTTCTTTAATGGCTTTATTTATAAGATCTCGAACGTCGTCATAACTTTTAGTCATGCTTTCATTCTTAATCTCAAAAAGTCTTTTTTCTGATTCATCAAGCAACTCAAATGCGTCTGACGTCTCTTCAAAGGCTTTTTGACCTATATCGCCCGCTACTGTAATAAGTTGTCTTTGAATGTGCTTTTGAATAACTATATGTGCATGATATTCAATATTGGCTGCACTTGAAACACGATTTGCCAGTTGAGTGATGTAATAAGCTCCTCCAACTTCGTCTAATGCTCCATTCTTTCTGAGCTGCTCAGTTACCGTAAGTATATCTACCGGTTTGGTCTCTGTAGCAAGCTGAACTATAGTTTCATAGATTTTTTGATGAGCATCAACATAAAACGCCTCTTTTTTCAGGTAACCAAGCACTTTTTCAATAGCTGCTTTGTCTAACATGAGCGCGCCTAAAACCGCTTCTTCAAGATCACGAGCTTGAGGCTGTAATTTGGACATATCCAAGCTAGTGAGCTCTCTGTTTGACCTTTGACTGATGCGTTTTTTCTCCATGGACGTTTTTGACAAAATAATAATCTACTTTCAGTGCTCGAAAATAGAATAATTACACCCGCTTATCATTTCATTTTACCCCCATTCTATAATATCCACATGGATAGTTGAAATGTGTGTGAAACGTTGATAACCGTAAGTTCTTGGCCTAAGGTACTGAATTTCAAACCTATCTTATGCACAACTTATTATTGGCTCGAAAAGGTTTCACGAAAAATATAGAGATTTCTGATGTGGATTTGCTTCGCTAACTGCTTCATTTTGATGCTATTCATATTTTTCAACCATGGAGTCTAGATAAAGTGTTCTCAAGCATAGGAGATATTCTAAAATTTTAGTCATAATAAGAAGCAGAAAGGAAAATTTGAGGATGCAAGCATCCTTTTGGCTTTATATTTGTTTGCATATACTATATGGAGGCACAGTTTTCACCGGGAGTTAAAGAAGTTATTCAATTCAGCAGAGAAGAAGCCATTCGTCTTGGCCACAGTTATATTGGCACAGAGCATCTTCTATTGGGCTTAATAAGACAAGCTGATGGCAAGGCTATCAAGCACTTAAAGTCATTTGGAATTGATTTATTAAGGCTAAAAAAGGCTGTGGAAGACAGCATACGCGATACTTCCACCAAAACAGCCAATCTCGGCAATATTCCTCTCACTAAACAAGCAGAAAAAGCACTGAAAATCACTTATTTAGAGGCTAAAATCTTTAAAGATGACGTGATTAGAACTGAGCATTTATTGCTTTCCATACTAAGAGATGAAGACAATGTAGCTTCTCAAATTCTTCATCAGTTTGGAGTAGACTACGAATTGTTTAAGAATGCCATGGAAGATAAGCTTCCTGACATTAAGTCAGATATGTCTACAGATTCGCCTGAAGAATTTTATAAAGAAGAAAGCAGTAAGGAGCCTAAAACCCCTAAAGGAGGTAAAGGAAAAAGTAAAACTCCGGTCCTAGACAATTTTGGTAGAGATTTAACCAGACTTGCTGAGGATGGCAAACTCGACCCTATAGTAGGTAGAGATAAGGAAATAGAGCGCGTTTCTCAAATTCTAAGCCGTAGAAAAAAGAACAATCCTGTTCTTATAGGTGAGCCGGGTGTAGGAAAAACAGCCATAGCAGAAGGTCTTGCTTTACGCATTATACAACGCAAAGTTTCAAGAGTCCTATTTGATAAGAGAGTAGTTACACTTGATCTTGCATCTTTGGTTGCTGGTACAAAATACAGAGGCCAGTTTGAAGAGCGAATGAAGGCCGTGATGAATGAATTAGAAAAAGCAGATGATGTAATTCTATTCATAGACGAGATTCATACAATAGTAGGTGCAGGTGGAGCTTCGGGTTCCCTTGATGCATCCAATATGTTTAAACCCGCCCTTGCAAGAGGAGAAATTCAATGTATAGGTGCTACTACTCTGGATGAGTACAGACAGTATATAGAAAAAGATGGTGCTTTGGAAAGAAGGTTTCAATCTGTAATGGTTGAACCAGCTACTCCTGAAGAAACTCTTGAGATATTGACTAATATTAAATCCAAGTATGAAGATCATCACAGCGTTACATATACAGAAGAAGCTTTAAATGCTTCTGTGAATATGAGCGTTCGATATATTACTGATCGTCATTTGCCTGATAAAGCTATTGATGTCTTAGATGAAGTTGGTGCAAGAGTTCACTTGAGCAATATTCATGTTCCTCAAGACATACTTGAACTGGAGCACAAGATTGAAGAAATCAAAGACGAAAAGAATCGAGTTGTAAAAAGTCAGAAATACGAGGAAGCAGCTAGATTGAGAGATAAAGAAAAGTCTCTATTGGAGAACTTAGATATAGCAAAGGGTAAATGGGAAGAAGAAACCAAAACTCAGCGCTATGAAGTTTCAGAAGAAGATGTGGCTGAAGTAATCGCCATGATTACGGGCATACCAACTAAGAGAATTGCTCAAGCAGAAGGAAATAGATTATTGCAAATGGATACGGAACTGAGCTCTCATGTGATAGGTCAGGACCCGGCAATTGCCAAATTAACCAAAGCTATACAGAGAACTAGAGCTGGTTTAAAGGCACCAAACAAGCCAATAGGATCTTTTATATTCCTAGGACCCACAGGTGTAGGTAAAACAGAACTAGCCAAGTCTTTAGCTAAATTCTTGTTCGACACTAAGGACGCACTTATTCGTATTGATATGAGTGAATACATGGAGAAATTTGCTGTTTCTAGACTAGTTGGAGCGCCTCCGGGTTATGTTGGATATGAAGAAGGAGGATTGCTTACAGAGAAAATCCGAAGAAAGCCATATAGTGTGGTTCTTTTTGATGAGATAGAGAAGGCACATCCAGATGTATTTAATCTCCTATTGCAGGTATTAGATGAAGGATTCCTTACAGATAGCTTAGGCAGAAGAGTTGATTTCCGTAATACGATCATTATCATGACCAGTAATATTGGGTCAAGACAACTCAAGGATTTTGGTACCGGAGTAGGATTCTCAACTATGGCCAAAGACAGCACTCATGATTTGAGTTCTAAATCCATTATTGAAAATGCTTTAAAACGCTTCTTCTCTCCTGAATTCCTGAATCGTGTAGATGACGTGATTGTCTTTAATTCTTTGGAAAAAGAAGACATCGCCAAAATCTTGGACATATCTGTAGCTGAACTGGTAGACCGCATAAAGCATATTGGATTTACCATTGCATTGAGCAAAGACGCCAAGAATTTCTTAGCCGAAAAAGGCTTTGATGCCGACTTTGGAGCAAGACCATTAAATAGGGCCATTCAAAAGTATCTGGAAGACCCTCTTGCAGAGGAGATTCTCAAATCCGATATTAGCGAAGGTGACCACATTAAAGTGGGATATAGCAAGAAAGAAGACGCCTTGACTTTCAAAAAAGAAAGTAAAAAACCAAGGGCTTCGGAAAAGAGCAAAGAGAAAAAATAAGACTGCTCTATTTAGCCCGCCATTTTTAGATAATTTTGTGCTCGAAATGGAGATAGGCGAATCACTTTTTAATTTTAGACTTAAAGGCACGGACAATAGGTACTATGATAAATACACCTATGCAGACCGTTACGCTTTGGTATTGGTAGTTACCTGTAATCATTGCCCTTACTCTAGGGCTTATTGGAGACGACTTGTTCAACTTTTTAAGAAGTATGAAGAGGACAACTTGGCCATTATTATGATTAATCCAAATGATGCCACCCAATATCCAGAAGATTCCTTTGAGCGAATGAAGGAAATTAAAAAGGAGCTCAAATTGCCTTTCCCTTACCTGTTAGACGAAACACAGGAGGTGGCCAAGAAATTAGGAGCCACTAGAACACCAGAAGCATTTGTGTTCAATTCAAAACGCGATTTGGTTTATCAAGGTGCAATAGATGACAATTGGGAGAATGAAAATATGGTCACCCGAGTTTATCTTGAAGATGCAATAGAATACACTCTAGACGGTATGGAGCCTGATCATACGTTTGTGCCAGCCGCGGGTTGTTCTGTGAAATGGAAGAAGGAGTCTTGAATATACTAGATCAGTTAAAACGGGAAATCAGCGACTCGCTCAAGGAGTTATATCAAGCTGAAGATCAGTCATTAAAGTTTGAAAACACCAACCCCAACTTTGAAGGGGACATCACTTTTGTGGTATTTCCTCTCTTGAGAATATCCAAAAAAGGACCAGAACAAACAGCACAAGAAATTGGAGAGTCTCTGATAGGCACATCTGCAATGATTGACTCTTTTAATGTGGTCAAAGGCTTCTTAAATTTGGTTTTCAAACAAGAAATCTGGCTTGATTATCTCAAGGAGCATGTAGAGAGCGGTGTGGTTATTCCTCGCTTAGCTAATAAAGGTGAAAAGGTAGCAGTGGAGTACTCCTCCCCTAACACCAACAAGCCACTACACTTAGGCCATATAAGAAATAATGTCTTGGGCTTTTCTATGAGTCAAATACTTGATGCCAATGGATTCGATGTTATAAAAACCAATATAGTAAACGACCGTGGAGTGCATATCTGTAAAAGTATGCTGGCATGGCAAAAATTTGCAAATGGTGAAACCCCAGAATCCAGCGGATTGAAAGGGGACCACTTTGTTGGCAAATACTATGTGAAGTTTGATCAAGCATTTAAAGAAGAACAAGCGAAACTTATTGAAGGTGGAATGAGCGCCGAAGAAGCAGAGCAATCTTCTAATCTCATGCAAGAGGTAAGAAAAATGCTCAAGGACTGGGAAGAAGGTGAAAAAGAGGTAGTAGCACTCTGGAAGAAAATGAACGCTTGGGTGTATAGCGGTTTCGATATTAGTTATAAAACCTTGGGTGTAAGTTTTGACCATATTTACTATGAATCCGAGACTTACCTCAGAGGCAAGGAAAGTGTGCTTAAAGGCGTGGAAGATGGAATATTCTATCAAAAAGAGGATGGTAGCATATGGGTGGATTTAACTGATGAAGGTTTAGATCAGAAGCTTTTACTAAGAAGTGATGGTACATCGGTCTATATGACTCAAGATATAGGTACGGCAAGTATGCGTTTTGAAGATCACAAAATGGACAGATCTATTTATGTGGTTGGAAATGAGCAAGACTACCATTTTAAGGTACTTCAACTGGTTTGCAAGAAACTGGGATATTCATTCTGGGAGGGTATTTATCATTTGAGCTATGGCATGGTTGATCTTCCTTCGGGTAAAATGAAATCCCGAGAGGGAACCGTTGTAGATGCAGATGATCTAATGAGCCAGATGGTGAGCACTGCAAGAAAGCAAACAGAAGAGCTGGGTAAGACGGAGGGAATGGATGAAAAGGAGCTTGGAGAACTATACCATATGTTAGGTTTAGGCGCAATCAAATATTTCCTGTTAAAGGTAGATGCGAAAACTCGCATGCTATTCGACCCTCAAGAATCAATAGATTTTCAAGGAAACACAGGACCGTTTATACAGTATACCCATACACGAATTTTATCTATACTAAGAGCAGCTGGTGATACATCTTTGGCTCTAACTCCAGAGCTCAACTCAGATGAACGAAAGTTGATTCATTTACTGTATGATTACCCATCAGTAGTGAATGATGCTGCGCGAACCTATAACCCATCTCTTATTGCCAACGCAGCATATGAGCTTGCTAAATATTACAATAAGTTTTATCATCAACACAGTATTTTAGGTGCTGACAATCAAGATGTTCGTTCATTCAGAATATTGCTGAGCAAACAAGTGGGTTTGGCTTTAAAACACGCTTTTGGACTTTTGGGAATAGATATGCCTGAAAGAATGTAAGAGCATCATTCCCAAACTAGAGTTACGGTTCCGTGCTTCTCAAACTCCTCATCCGTACATTCAAATGAATATTTAAGTACGTAAAAGTATACCGAATTGGGCAGGTCAATTCCCTGATTCATATACTGACCATTCCAGCTATAAGCGGGATCTCTGCTTTCAAAAACCATCTCTCCCCATCTGTTGAATATTTCAAGATGATAGAAATCCTGATTGTACATATCTACTATCAACTCATCGTTCAGTTGATCACCTCGAGGAGTTATGATGTTGTACATCTCTGCAAGCTCATAATAAGAGGACTTTAGGTCTTTGCATGCAGTATCTACGCAGCCATCGGTACTTGTTATTTCTAAACATATATTATAAGTTCCTGTGTCTGTACCATAGCTGTAAATCGGATGTTGATCTGAGCTGCTATTTCCCAAATGATCAAAGTCCCAACTGTATTCATTGGCGTTAAAAGAGGAATCCCAGAATTGAAACTCATTACAGTTTCCCAATCTTTCAATGCTAAAATCTGCTTTTAAATCGGTGACTACAAAAGTCAAAGATGCGCTGTCATAACAGGCCCGTTTATATGGATTGTCTAATACATAAGTTGGTTTGAGTTCTATGGTATGCCTACCTCCTTCTCCTATGCTTAAAGATACGGTATCATCCACTCCAAACAACTCTTGCCCATCTAGATACCAATGAAATGTATCATATATGGTATCGGATAAACTCCATACGTCAAAAGGCTTATTAATACAGATAGGATCTTGCAAACTCAGATCTACTTCTGGATAAGGCAGAACTATCACTCTTTTAAGTATAGGATTTGGAACTGTTGAATCAGGGTAGATAGCCCTACAGCTATAGTAATTATCTGTACTCGTATTATAAAAGCTATCCGCTCCTTCTAAATAGACATAGTAAATGCCTGGATCGGGGTAAGTAAATTCAACAGTAGTGTCTTTATACGTACTCAAAGTAGTATTGGCCGAATCGCCAAAATGCCATACAAAATTGCTGGTTCTATAGCTATTGCTTTTAAACAAGACCTTATGAGGGACACATCCAATGGAATCTGTAATGATTTCAAAAGAGGGCCTTGGACCATCTAAGTAAATATCAAAACTAACAGTGTCTGTGCAACCGGACTCTGTTTCCACTACATGAGTAATCTTGTGAAAGCCATTCTTATTATAGTAGTGATAAGGGTCTCTTAGGAAAGATTCTATTGAACCATCTCCGAACCACCATTTATACTCCACAACCGTATCGGCCAATTCTGGAAAATCGTGATAGGAAGAATCAAAGAATTGAGTTATTTGGTCGCATAAGAATTCTCTGACTCCCTTTTTGAAGTCGGCATTTATTCCACCTACGTAAATGAAATGCGAAGCCGTATCTGTGCATCCGTCGGCGTCTACACTGGCCATCTCAATCTTATATTTTCCCTTGTTTGCATAATGATAGATTGGCATTGCTCCTGTGTCGCTATAACCTTTACCATCTCCAAAATTCCAAAATATCTGTTCTGCATTTCCTAAATGTCTCCAATAATCCTCTGGATCTGCCCAATAACGTATACTATCTGTAAATAGGACTTCATCTCCAACACAGAGTATAGAATCAAAATAGAAATCATTGAAATAGCCCAACTCCTCGTTGTGCCCAAAAGCATTATAACATCCAAAACTGTCTGTAACTATTACTGCTATTCCCTTAGATCCTTCTTCATAATAAGTATGATAGAATTTCTGTATTGACCCTCCATTTAAGACAAAGTTTTCTTTTTCATCGGACCAATCAATGTCTATATACTTTAATGTGAGAGAATCCTTGCCGGTGTATTTCAATTCAATTTCTGCTGGCAAACAGTGTTCTCGTTTTACGTCGAACTCCGCTTCCGGTTCTTGGTGTAGCTGAAACCATTTTGGCCGCTTAATGGTATCGAAACACATTTTTCTCAAGTCTATATAGTAGTCTGTCGGATCCGCAGATCTATAGACCACAGTATCTCCAGCTCTCACGGCAAACTCCACGCTAATCCAGCCATCTTCAGAGCAGGTACTGTCGTAATTCACAGTGGCTGCAAACTTCTTCCAAACTTCACAGGAATCATATTTAGCACTTATGTCTGCTAAACAAAGTTTATGTCTAAACCTCACTGAATAATCAGGTTTACCACCAACACATGGCTTCTCCAATTTATAGGAGAAATCTGCATAGGTAGGAGATTGTATAGACACCATACGCTCTGTGGTATCCACACAGCCACTAAACTTATCTATAACATAAAGTTTGGGGTAATAGCATCCTGTGTCTGTGTACCAGTGTTTAGAATGAAAGAGGCTATCAAAATTGCAATTATTGTGTGTTCCTGTGCATGAGTCCGCATTCTCATCGTCAAAATCCCAAGTATATTCAGCAATAGCTGAAGGATGCTCCTTGCTTTTATTGTAGAAGTAAACTGTGTCTTCTAATGCGCATTGGTTTCTGTTTAAAGGGTCAAAATCAGCTTTAACACCTAAAGCCCTTATTAAAATATCTTCAGACTCATCTTCGCAATCCGCTCTTTTTACCCTCAATCTTATGTAAAAATCGCCCGGATAAGGAACCTGAACAGAAGAAACAATATTGTAAGAGAAGACCTTGATAGGTGTGTGATTGCTATCTCTCAATTCCCAGATGTAAATTGCTCCGGGTATTTTCTTTGCACTTGCTGAAAATGGTCCTGGGAAGCACATTACCGAATCGTTTAAGTTAACTTCTGCAGCTACCTTCACAAAGTTCAGCTTCACTTGTTGTGTATAGGTTGTAACGCAGCCATTTTTAAGGGTAACGGTTAAACTCACCGTATAAGTCCCCGGATTATTATAGGTATGACATTGTGATAGCCAACTAGCCGAGCTTGTAGTTCCATCGCCAAAATCCCACTCAAAGTGATCTATATCTGAAGGTTGAACCATAGAATCATTATTGGCGCAAATCCTCTGGCTAGTACAACCAGCTGAATAACTCACCGTTGTAAAACTGGGTAAATAGTCTTTTAGGATAACTATCTCATCTTGCCAGATGTCTTCACATCCTTTGTCGTTTTCAACCTCAACAGTAAGCGGATAAGTGCCTTCATTGGGGTAAGAAGTATAACAAATGTCATCTCCCACGCTAGGGCTAAAACTTTGGTCTGAACCTCCATCTCCCCAAAGTATGATGCGTTTTGAATAACCGTTAGTGGTTTGCCCCATATCGCTTTGGTCTTCTAGACACAACTCATGAGTACTCAAACATTGATGTCTGTCATTTAATGCAAAATCAGCCGTAGGAAGATCGTGAACCATTACTTTTTTCTGGCTGAAACAACTCGTACCGTCTGAATATGTGATGGTGAGTTTTACTTGTTTAGACCCTATAGTTGAATAGGCATGCAAAACGCTGTTCTGTGTTGAACTGGAACCATCTCCAAATTCCCATTTAACCGATAGAATAGTTCCTGATGTAGAAGGACTGAAATTAATTAACTCATTTAGACATACTATACTATCTGAGTTGATGCCACATGATTGCCCATACAGCAGAGAGCTGATTAGAACAAGGATAAAGACAAGGGGTTTACGCAGCACTTTATAATTAGACCCAATTTACGCATAATAGTTGCCTATCAAGTCCATATAAAGTCAAAAAGATTTCCAGATGTGAATTAGAACTGTCCGTTTACAAAAGGGGATTATTTCAGAAATTTGAAATCTCTTCCCAGATATTTAGCCGTTTCACCTAGCTCTTCTTCTATTCTTAGAAGCTGGTTGTATTTGGCCATGCGATCAGAACGCGAAGCTGAACCTGTTTTAATCAATCCCGAGTTCATAGCTACCGCTAAATCTGCAATAGTAGCATCTTCAGTTTCACCACTTCTATGACTGATGATATTAGTATAGCTATTCTCTGTGGCCAGGTTTATAGAATCTATAGTCTCGGTTAAAGTTCCGATCTGATTCACCTTTACCAATATGGAATTTGCAACACCTTCCTCAATACCTCTGGATAAGCGTTTCACATTAGTTACAAATAAATCATCTCCAACCAATTGAACTTTGTCTCCAATTAAGTTGGTTAATTCTTTCCATCCGTCCCAATCATCCTCATCTAAACCGTCTTCTATTGATAGTATAGGGTATTTGTCTGTCCACTCTTTCCAGTAATGAGCCATTTCTGTAGAGCTCAAACGCTTGCCATCAGATTTGTGAAAATGATAAGTGGAAGTTTCTTTATCGTAGAATTCAGAAGAGGCAGCATCCATGGCTATATAAATGTCTTCACCAGCTTTATATCCCGCTTTTTCAATAGCCTCTATTACAGTTTCTATGGCTTCTTCATTGGATTTAATGTTTGGTGCAAATCCACCTTCATCTCCAACATTAGTACTGTACCCTTTAGATTTTAGGACCGATTTTAAATGATGAAAAGTCTCCACTCCCATTCTCAAGGCCTCAGAAAAACTCTTAGCACCTACTGGCATTATCATGAATTCTTGAAAATCAATGGAGTTGTCTGCATGGCTTCCTCCATTGAGTATATTCATCATGGGTATAGGTAAAGTACAAGCATTCACTCCTCCTAAATATCTATACAAGGGTTGACCACTTTCTTCAGCGGCTGCCTGCGCAACTGCTAGGCTCACAGCTAACATGGCATTAGCTCCTAAGTTGGATTTGTTCTCTGTACCATCCAATTCTATCATTTTGTGATCAATGGCAACCTGTTCAAAAACATCCTCACCAAAGAGCGCATCGGCTATGGTGGTATTTACATTGCTCACCGCTTTTTGAACGCTTTTGCCCAAATAAACTGTGCTATCTTCATCTCTCAATTCCACTGCCTCATGAATACCGGTAGAAGCCCCTGATGGAACTGCAGCTCTTCCAAATGCTCCTAGTTCTGTGTAGACATCTACTTCAACAGTAGGGTTACCTCTGGAATCTAGAATTTGTCTGGCGTGTATATGTACTATTTCACTCATGTATTTTATAATTTGGCAACAAAATCATCGAAGAGATATCTGCTGTCGTGTGGTCCAGGTGAAGCTTCAGGGTGGTATTGAACTGCAAAAGCTTCTTTTCCCTTAACTCTTATACCTTCAACGGTATCATCGTTGAGATTAATATGTGTTACTTCAACTTGCTCGTTCACACTTTCTGGATCTATAGCAAATCCGTGGTTTTGAGATGTTATCTCGCTTCTTCCAGTAACTAAGTTCTTAACAGGGTGATTTTGCCCTCTGTGACCATGGTGCATTTTAAAGGTGCGCATGCCCATTGCTTGAGCCAAAATTTGACTGCCAAGGCAAATTCCAAATAAGGTGTCTCCCTTTTCAACTATAGTTTTTACTACTTCTGTAGCTTCTGGCATAGCAGAAGGATCACCAGGGCCATTGGAAATCATAAAGCCATCTGGGTTCCATGCTTTCATTTCTTCGTAGCTAGTGTCTCCTGGAAACACTCTAACTAAGCATCCTCTGCTGGTTAAGCATCTCACTATATTGTCTTTGGTACCCAAGTCTAGCAAGGCTACTTTCTTTCCCTCTTCAGCCTCTACAACGTCGTAGGACTTGTCACTCCAGACCTTAGATGAAAGTTCTAAGCCCTCCATAGAAGGTACTTCTTTCACCATCTCTTTCAGTTTTTCAACATCCTGGATTTCAGAACTGATAATGCAGTTCATTGCTCCCTGGCTTCTAATATGCCTCACAATTTGTCTGGTATCTACATCGCTAATCCCAACCAAATTGTTTTCAATGAAATAGTCATTAAGACTGCTGTTGGCCATATCTCGAGAGTAATGGCTAGAAAACTTCTTACATACCAATCCATTTATTTTAATGGATGAAGATTCGGTGTCGAAATCTGCGGCCCCATAATTACCAATATGATCAGATGTCATCACCAGAATTTGTCCGTAATAAGAAGGATCTGTGAACACCTCTTGGTATCCAGTCATTCCTGTATTAAAACAAATTTCTCCTGTGGTAGTGCCGATTTTTCCAATGGCGTTTCCGATAAATACGGTGCCATCTTGTAAGACTAAGTAGGCTTTTTGTGTACTGAGAACTGCAACCATAGTTTAGAGTTTGGCAAAACTAAAACGCCACGTATAATAATCTGCTATGAATGCCAAGAATTATTCAGGAGTTATTAACGAAATTTCAAAAGGGGAAGGATAAAATGTTAAGTCTCCGTTCATGGAATTTTTATAGCTTTTTATCTATTCATGTAAAGTTTTCTTTACATTTTGTCAAGTGTTCTTATCTTTGCGTCAACAAAAGTTTACTTTCACTAATGACAAACGAAGAAAAAAGACCACTCGCCATGCTTGGCACAACCATTATTGTATTCGCAGCTTATACTTATATCGCTTACTTAAGATTTGAGGGCAATGAGCTATATACTATGGACAACCCCAAATTTTTTGCCACAGCTATTTTACTGTTCTTACCTATTAGTGTGTTTGCTAGAATTATTATTTACATACTTTATAGCATTGTAAATACCATGCTCACTGGAGAAGATGAACCTTCTATGAATAAAGATGAATTTGGCAAATTGATAGATTTAAAATCTTCCACCAATTTCTATAGAATTTTTATCGCGGGATTCCTGTTAGCTATGTTGACGCAAGTGGTAGGTTGGAGTATAGGGAGTATGTTTATAGTGTTTTATATAAGCATGTTCGTAGGAGCTGTAATTTCAGAATTTTCTGAGTACTATTATTTAAGAAAAGGTGTCTAATATGGCTAAATCTAATTTGAACAACCACATTAGAAGCCTGAGGTTTCACAAAAGCGAAATGACTCAACAACAATTGGCAGATCTTATTGGCGTTAGCAGGCAAACTATAGTAGCCATAGAGAAAGGCAACTACTCCCCTTCTCTTGAATTGGCTTTCAAAATCGCTAGAGCATTTGACAAAAAGCTTGAAGAGGTATTTGAATATCAAGACGTAAAGAAATGAACTCAGACATAGCCACAGAGCTTGAATCTTTAATTATTCTCAAAACCAATATCCAGAGTTCTTATGAATTGGGTTTAGTAAGCTTTTGCCTACAAAACCATCCTCAGGTTGAAACTTGGAATGTTGATGAAGAAGATGTAGACAAGGTAATCAGGATTCAGCTGAAACAGCCCGCTTTTGAGCAAGACTACGTGCAATTGTTGTGCTCTTTAGGCTTGAATGCAGAGCCCTTCTAAAGCCTCAAGCATAGGCGCCACAAAATCTCGTTTGCTTGGCACGCTTTCCCCTATACCCCAAGGGGAAATTAACCATGCTAGCTGAATTTAGCGAATTCATATTATGCTTATTGTTGAACGTGCATTTATTGTTCAGCAATATGAATCTTATATTCGAATGCGAAAGGCCAAGCTAAAATCAAACATTTGAGTAAGTACAACAATACACCAATCAAGAAGTGGCATCAAGTTCTTCCAATCACCATTGCTAAGTTCTATTTACTCTCCCTAGCCGTATTCCTCATTTTTCGCATTATCCTATTCTTTACAGAACTGAAGCATATAGACCTTGAGCAAGACTCTATAGCTACCATATTGCAAGCATTTGTAATGGGATTGCGCTTTGATATTGTCATTTGCGGTTATATACTTTTCATCCCCAGTTTCCTACTTATAATCCTAGACTTACTGAAGGTGAATAGCCCTATATTTAAGCGAATCCTATTTATTCTGGTGTACCTGGTGTTCACTCTGGCATTCATAATCGCTGCAATAGATATTCCTTATTTTAATCAATTCTTTGCTCGTTTCTCGGTGGGTGCCTTTGAATGGATGGACTCACCAAAGTTTGTTTTCCAAATGATTCTAGAAGAGCCTAGGTACGTCATATTCATGATACCTATTATAGTCATAACAATAATCTACTATAAAGTATTAGGCAAGGTGTTTAATCGCTCACGGCTTTGGAATAAACCGGTATTTCTAAATGCACCTATCTATCTTCTAATTTTAGCTTTTATGTTTCTTGGCATCAGAGGTAGAATCACCAAGAAATCTCCCATAGTTGTTGGTACGGCTTACTACTGTGACAATGCCTTCTTGAATCAATTGGGCCTCAATCCGGTATTTACACTCATGAGGAGCTATTTAGATACCAAATTCAGCAGCAATGCTGCCATAGAATTGATGGATCCTGATCTGGCCATTTCTCAAGTTCGAGAACAGCTTTCCATAACTGATAGTTCGTTCAATTCACCAATTGCAAGAAGAGTCTATGCTCAAAATGAAATCAATGCCAAACGCAATGTGGTAATTGTAATAATGGAAAGCATGAGTGCAGCTAAAATGGGTCGGCACGGAAACAGCAGAAATCTAACTCCTTTCTTAGACAGTCTTTCTGGCAATAGTTTGTATTTCGAGAACACCTATACCGCTGGCAAACACACTTTCAATGGTGTCTTCAGTACTTTGTTTTCATTTCCAGCTTTATACAGGCAACACCCCATGAAACACATGCATAAGTATAATGGAATTGCAGATGCATTGGCAAAACACAAATACGAAACAGCTTATTTCACCACTCATGATGCGCAATTCGACAATGCAGAAGGTTTTTTAATTAATAATTCATTCAGGCATATTACTGGTCAGAAAGATTATCCTTCATCTGAAATTAAAACCACACTAGGTGTTTCTGATGATTATATGTTTAGATATGCCATTCCCAAACTTAACGACCTATACAAGGAAGGCCCATTTCTTTCCGTCTTTATGACCGCGAGCGACCATCCGCCTTTTTATATTCCACCCTATTTTGAACCAACTGCAAGCAATGAAAAAGATAGAATTGTTCAATATGCCGATTGGTCTTTAAGGAAATTATTCAATCTGGCCAAACAACAGGATTGGTATGAAAATACTCTTTTCGTTTTTGTAGCAGATCACGGGGTACCATTGAGAGCTAGCTACGATATTGTTCTGGATTACCATCACAGCCCATTGTTGTTTTATGCACCTGGATTAACGGATTCCGCTGAAACACGAAGCCAGATGAGCAGTCAGTTAGATGTATTTCCCACCATAATGGGACTTCTAAATTTGCCATACCTTCATAATAATCTAGGTATAGATTTAATGAAAAATGAAAGACCTTATGTATTGATTAATGACGACGATAAGGTTGGGATTATGGATGAAGAATTTCTACTTATTATGAAAGATGAAACCCTATCAAAGCTATACAAATACAAAAGCAGGGATAGAGAAGATCATAGTAGTCTTTATCCTGAGAAGGTCAAAGAGATGGAACAGTATGCCAAGTCACAAATGCAGACTTATCAAGCATTATTGAATCGCTCATTGACTTATGAAAAGGAATGAGATAAGGCTTAAGGCTTTCTTTAACATTTCCTATATTCGAAACATGAAGTATTCCGTAAGTGCGGTCATCAATAAACCTAGAGAAGAGGTGGTGGCCAAATTTGATAATGCAGATAACATGAAACATTGGATGCGAGGCTTGCAAAGCTTTGAGCATCTAGAAGGAGAACCGGGCAAAGCAGGAGCAAAATCCAAAATGGTTTTTAAATCTGGAAAGCGTACTATAGAGATGGTAGAAACCATAGTAGAAAACAAGCTTCCAGATTATCTTCATGGCTCATATGATGCCAAAGGTGTGCACAACACAATAAAAGCAAATTTTGAAGACATAGATGGCAAGTCTACGCGTTATGTAAATGAACAAGAGTTTCATTTTGCTGGATTAGCTATGAAATTCATGGGCTGGATTATGCCTGGTGCATTTAAAAAGCAAAGCATGATTTACCTGAATGATTTTAAAGCTTTCGTAGAAGAAGGAACTAGCGTAGCCGAATAATATAACCTTATGACCAAAATTTTAATTCCCTTAATGCTCTTACTATTCCCATTGTACTTACATGCTCAGTCTGCAGAAGACTATTATGAAGACGGCATAGAAGCTTTTCAAAAAGGAAAGTATAAAGCATCCATCAAAGCAACAGATAAAGCATTGGCCATAGACGCTCACACTTGGGAATACTACCAACTCAAAGCAGATTGCTATATGGAACTGGAAGACTATTATCAGGTTCTTCAGACCTATAATAAAGGTATTGAAGAGAATCCTCAATCATATCACCTTCACAACAACAGGGGTAATTTCTATTATCTGGCTCATAAGTTTAGAGCTGCCGATAGAGACTTTACCAAAGCTCTTGAATACGCCAGCACGGATAGCATGAAAGTTAGAGCTTACATAAATAGAGCTGCAGTATACCTGGCCACTAGGGAATGGCAAGATGCCAAAGACGATTTGCTCATTGCATATGATATGGATTCAAATTCCACAGGTGTTTTAAACAATTTGGCTAATGCCACAGACGAACTTGGAGATACAGAAAAAGCAATTGAATATTTAGAAAGAGCACTTGAGATCGACAGCACTCAATTCGAAACTTACACCAATATTGGCTTTTTATACCAACAATTAGAAAGATATGAAGAGGCCATTAAGTACTTTGATAAAACCTTAGAAGTCTCTAAAGACAATCCCTATGGGTACAGCAATAGAGCTTATAATAAATATAAGCTGGGTGATATTAAAGGAGCCATGACGGATATTAATAAATCCATCAAGTTTTTCCCTGAAAACTCCTATGCTCATAAAGTGCGTGCACTCATCTTAATAGAGCAGGGTAAAAGAGACCAAGCCTGTGAAGAGCTTGACGAAGCACTGAGGCTAGGCTATTTAGAAATGTATGGAGATGAAGCGACTTTGTTAAAAGAAGAGCATTGTTATTGACCCTAGGTGATTAAGAAACAAGAACCAAATCTACAAGAACCAAAATATGAAACAGAATAGAATATTGATCATCTTAGGGGTTGTGGCTTTACTGCTTCTAATTCCTTTGATTGCTATGCAGTTCACTGATGAAGTGAATTGGAATCTGTTTGATTTTGTGGTTGCTGCGGTTTTGCTTTTGGTAGCTGCATTTGTTATCTCTCTTGCTTGGAATAAAGCCAAATACAGATTGCTTACAATTTTTGCCATTATTCTTCTGTTTGCATTATTATGGGCTGAACTGGCCGTTGGTTTGTTTGGGACTCCTTGGGCAGGAAGTTAGCCTTAAAGACACAATGAAACTCATAGCAATTATTATAGCTTGTCTTATTCAGCTTAGTGCTGCACAAGCTCAAGTAATGTCTGGTATTCCAACCGCTTTCAAAGACACCTTACATTCAGAAATTACTGGGACAGATTATGTCTTATATATTTCTACCCCTTACCCTTTCAGATCTAAAGATGCACAATATCCCATATTGTTCTATCTAGATGCATTTGTCTCATCCTCAGGCATGAATGAACTGGCAAAGAATATGATGTGGTCTAAAAGTATGGATCCAACCATAGTTGTAGGAATATCATTCAATACTGAAATCAGCAACTTTAATAACATTAGACGAAGAGATTATTTACCACCTGAAGACGATAAGGATTCAACTCATAAGGCAGATGATTTTCTAAAATTTATTAAAACAGAATTGATTCCATATATGGAGAATAAATATGGAGCCGACCCTAACGATAGAGGATTATTGGGATTCTCTTACGGCGGCTTATTCACCACCTATGCATTTAAAGAAGACCCTGAACTATTCCAAAAATTGGGATTGCTGAGTCCTTCTTTAGACTACCGAGACCAATTGATATACAAAGATGGAATGCTGCTGAATAACATTAAAAATGCTTTAGATTTAGACGTTTTTATTTCATATGGCGATGATGAAAGTGAGGGTTTTAAGCAATATGGCCAGCAGCTGTATGAAGCATTCACAGCTAACAAGCAGGTAGAGGCAGATATGGTGTTGTTCCCTGGTGAAGATCACAGCACGGTTTGGTATGCATCTAGTGCCCGAGCTATGTTAGTACTTTGTGGCAATGAGTATAAAGCTTTACTGCGTGAAGGCGACCGGTTTTACCATAGTGAAGAATATGACAAAGCGGCGGAGAGATACAAGAAGGCTTTTAATACTTACCCAACAGCTGTAAGGGCATATGACAGATATGATATGGCTTGCATGCTCGCTTTAAGCGGAAATATAGATGAGGCATTTGTATATCTTGAAGGATTGGCAGCTAGCAATCCAGAAATGCATGAGGTCATTAAGCAGGATGCTGACTTAAGTGTTTTGCGTGAGGACAGTAGATGGGGAGCACTAATGGAAAATTTCATGAGATAATGGCTTAACATTCTAATAAAGAAATGAATAAAACTATTCGAACCACATTAAGTATTGGCGTACTATTAGCACTATTCTCTTTCACTTTTGTAAGTATCCCTATAGACAAAGTAGTGGGTGTTTATGGGGTATCAGATGCTGACCCTTCTCATCTTGAATTGAACATAAAGCAAGATTATACATTTAGCTATAAAGATTTTTCGGATCCTGAGAGAGCCATTGATGTAAAAGGAACATGGGTCTTAAAACATAGAACAGTCATTCTCAGCGCCGACAATAACCAATACCCTTTCCACTACAAATGGAAAATAGTCAAAGATGGTTTGGCGGCTAAGTCTAGAAAAGGCATGGCTTTTTATCGATTAGTGAGGATATAAATTAGAAAAATGAAAGTAACAGCAGAAAAAAATGAGAAGATGGGTAATTTGATCTTTTCATCCATTTACCCTCTTTACTGGAATAGATTGGAAAAGAACGGAAGAACCAAAGAGGAATTCCATGAAGTACTAAAATGGTTTACAGGTTATAATGAAGATGAATTAAAGGAACTGATTACAAATAAAGTAACCTATAAAACCTTGATTGAAAAAGCAAAAATTCATCCCAATGCAGATATGATAAAAGGAGTAGTTTGTGGTTACCGAATTGAAGAAATAGAAGATGAATTTGAAGTGTACAAACAATCTAGGCGTATGGAGAAGTTGATAGATGAGTTGGCCAAAGGGCGCAAAATGGAGAAGATTTTACGTAAGAGTGATTAAAGCTAATGAACACATCCGTTGACAACTACTTTATTGAAGGCTGTGGCAGATGCGAGCTTTACAAAACAGATGAATGTAAGGTGCACCGTTGGGCAGCGGAATTAAATCTATTGCGCAATCTAATCCTTGAAACAGATATTGTAGAAGAATCAAAGTGGGGAGTTCCTTGCTATACCTATAATAGTAAAAACGTACTTATCTTAAGTGCGTTTAAGGCGTACTGTAGCCTTAGTTTTTTAAAGGGTTCTCTTCTAGCAGATCAGAAAAAAATCTTGGTTAAACCTGGCCGCCACACTCAAGCTGCCAGAATTTTAAAATTCACAAGTATCTCTGAGATTGCTCTGTTAAAAGAAGATATACGTGCATACATATTTGAAGCCATTGAGATTGAAAAAACAAGTATAAAACCGCAACTTGAAAAGAATCCTGAACCGCTGCCTTCTGAGCTATTGCTAAAGTTTGAAGCTGATCCTGTTTTTAAAAATGCATTTGAAGCCTTAAGTCCTGGTAGACAGCGAGGATATATTATCCATTTCTCTCAAGCTAAACAGCCGAAAACAAGAACTGCTCGCATAGAAAAATATGAATCCATGATACTTAAAGGAGTTGGCATGCATGATCATTATAAATCAAAGAAATGAGCCCGGAAGAAAAAAGATATTTAGAGATAGGGCGTAGTTTAGAAAATGCAGTTGAAAGCCAACTCTTTGGCAAGCCATGTTTTAAAGTGAACGGCAAAGCCTTTGTCTGCTTTTTTAATAATGAAATGGTCTTTAAGCTCACAGCCGAACAACATTCAGATGCATTGAGTCTAGATGGATCTCAGCTTTTTGACCCCTCTGGTAAAGGCCGACCCATGAAAGAATGGGTTCAGCTTTCTTTTAACTACAGTGACCAATGGATTGAATTTGCTAAAAGCGCTATGGAGTATGTATTATCTAAACAAAGCAAAGCATGAAATACGCTCTTACATTAATAGCCGCACTGTTCATCACTTGCCTGCTCCAAGCGCAGCATTTAGTTGAGTCTGAGGAATTCAAAATCTCATTTGAAACTTCTGAGCTACTTGAAAACTACGAAACTGAATCTAGTACAGTTTTGGGATATGACAATGAAAACTATGCAGTGGATATTGAAATAGTGTCATTAGATCAAACACCTGATAGATACCTCAATAATCAAAAACAAGCAGCCTATGAGCTTGCAAAAGATTTAGGATTGAGACATACAGTTGATGGCGGAACAATCCCATATATCTATAGTGCTTATTACGTTATTTCAAAGGAAAAAGAACAAGGCATCCTAATTCCGGTTTATGTATTATTCATAGTAAACACTGATTTAAACTTAGTTTACGAAATCACAGTATACTGTTATAACAACAATTTGCAAGAAGGTGAAAGAATAACTAAAAGTTTTAGATTTTATAATGCTTCATCTTCTGGAGCTGATGATTGAGTACTAGCTCTAGCTTATTTTAGCTAAATCTTGAACAGATACATATATTTAGCACTACAAAACGTTATCAAATTATGAAGACTAAACTGATTACATTAATAATTCTGTGCATTGGCAGTACCCAGATATACGCTCAAGAGTTTAAAACAATTGACAATAGTGAGGTTTGTGATGAATCTCAAACCTACAATTATGTAGCGCCTGTTGAATCATTTAAAAGCAAACTGACCATCTCTATTGATATTAGCAATTTTACTGTGGGTAGGGACAGTAAAAAGATAAACAAAACTTGGACTGGTAGTGTCACTGATGAAACACCTATAATTAAAGTTAGCAAAGATGGAGCTATAAGAATTGCGGTGGGTAGAGTTATTGAGAATGGCAAGAAATATTACATATATAGAATCCATATGTACAAAAAGATTGATGGTTGTTGGGAAGACAGGTCAAGCTACGTATCCTTTGCCAGATTTAATCCGGGAGTCATCAACAATGGCTATGGCATAGGAACCCAAGGAACAAGTGAGTATATTGGGTTTAGCGGAATTTTAACCATAGAGTAAACTACTATTGGAACTCAAACTAGGTGACAATATGAAAACGGTGGTGTTAGCAACGCTACCAAACTCTATAGACGCTCATATGCTCAAACACCAGCTAGACAATGAGAATATCTATTGCTTCTTAGTTAATCAGCAATTTAATGACCTTTTGCCAATGCATAACGATATTTTAGGAAGCGGGGTTCAGGTGGTGATTAAAATAGAGGATTTGGAGCGAGCTAGGGAGGTTGCCAATATGAATGCAGACAAAACACTTTGCCCAAACTGCGGTTCTGAGAATATTAAATCAAAATCTGTAAGATGGAATCGGAGAATAGCTTTGTTATTTATGGCATTGTTTGCCGGCACACCTATTGGCAATCTGATAAAAGATTACCGTTGTTTGGAATGCAATACGGAGTTTAAGATTTAGGAATGCAGAAGACTTTAAATATCTATTATGCTAAGAAAAGAGTGATAAAGAGACTCTTAATAGGCTTGTTTTCCGTAGCAGTAGGAATCTATTTTCTTAAGTCTGGCTTTATAGAGTTTGGAAAGAATTTTGAAAATGAAAACTATATCGGAAGCATGATTCATGGCTTGCTGGTATTTTCTCCTCTAATTTGGGGTTCTGTAGTAGTTTTAGTTAGTCTATATAAATTGAGTACAAGAAAACCTCAAGTGGTGATAGCTAATGAAGGAATATTGCTATCTGAATATCAAGCTTGGGGCACCATCCAATGGAATGAGATAAGATTAATTGGTACGGATAGGCGAAAGTCTATGGGCACAAATCGAATGGAAGATTGTATTGTTCTTCATTTAACAGAAGCCAAATCAGCAGAGGTGTTTGACAAAGAAGCACAAATTCAAGCGAGTTATATTGACTTTGATAGAGATGATCTTTTAGTTTTACTGGATGAAATGTGGCGAAAGAATCAGTAGCCATTCAAGTCTGCTTTGCCAAATCAATATTAAATACTGAACTTGCAGACGGTGTTACTGAGATTGAATAAAGCCTGTTTTTTATTGGGCGTTGTGCTTGCCTTCATGTCTTGCAGTAATCAATCAAAAGAAGACGTACCGTTTGCCCTACCCCAACTGATAGATACGTTTAGCAATAACTTAGTTCTTTTTGAGGTAGACAAAATGGACATTTCCCGTTTCTACCCGATTTATATAGGTAGTGACAGCGTAATTATCTTGAACTTTTTAATTGCTGAATATAGTAATCATTTAAAAATGGAGATCTTTATTCCAAACCCAGAACAAAGAACCAAGTTGTACGTAGATACTTCAACTATCATTGGTAGTTCTCGCAGATGGTACAATGTCCCGCCTCCACCCGGAATGGATAGCAGTTATGATCCGCACATATCTTTTAAGAGCGGCAGGTTTAAATCAATGCCCATCTATATACATAATGAAGGACCAGACAGCATCACATTTGGGCACAATGCCTATTTACCCCTAATTGTAGAAGCAAAAGATTCTATGGGTATATGGCAACCGATCCAAAGGTTACGTAAAATGGGTTGCGGAACAGGATTGGAATCATACATCATCCCTCCAAATCAATTTATGATTTCAACAGTGCCTTTATTTAAAGGAAATTTTAAAACTCTCTTGAGAGTTAGATCTGTAAGCAGTACTGTTATAATCAATGAAGTTGACGAATCTATAGAAGATCTAAATAGAGTCATTTATTCCAATGAGTTCGAAGGATTTATAAATTATAATCAGTTTAAGGAAATGGATTAATCGGCAAATGCAAATCTAACTAAACGATAATATGAATGCTAGTTCCGGTATCCGGCTTTTTGTTCCCACTCATTCTCGATACACCTCCTTTAAGTCGGCACTCGAACTGACATAGATAGAACAGTTTCAATTTGTTAAATGCTGGTTCTTGTGGTTTTGGTCCATGGTTCTTACCATTTGGTTCCTACCGGCTGGCAGGCTCACACCTCACCCCTCAAAAAGAGTATTCTTTTTGATATTGCTAAATTGGCTGAACAAATTGAACTTGCAAATCAATTATGGCCTACTTAAAAATACGTTATTCCAACAAAAATGAGGCACCTCTGTATGCCAAAATCTACAACAACAAATCTTCAGGGAAAGCTATCAATAAAATACTGATGGGCACTTGGGTTGGTGTGGTTGAAGAATCAGGTGATTGGTACAAAGTAGTAACGGCTGGCCCAGATGGATGGATTCATAAAGACCATGTTCGTGAAACAATGGGATTAAAAACTTTTTATGTAGATGTAGGGCAAGGTGATGGTGCATTTATGGAAATGGGCGAGAAACGGATTCTTATAGACGGTGGACCTAATAGCAATTTCTATAAGTATCTAAAGTATCACTTCAGATACCTATTAATAAGCCGTAAAAAAGTTCATTTTGAGCATGTGATCATTAGTCATTTTGATGATGACCATTTTAGAGGCTTAATTCCTTTAATTGAAGATGACCGATTTACTTTCGGGACCATTTATCACAACGGAATTGCCCGATTTCATGCTGATAAAAATAAAAGACCAGATAAATACAATCAAGATTTAGGAACAGTTATAGAATCAGGTGGTAAAGATTATTTGATGACTAAGTTCAGCACCCTTAATCAGCTTAAAAAATTACAAGACGACGGAGGCTTGAAATTTCGATTTAATAAATTCACCGACGCGGTTATTAAAGCTGACAATGAAGGAAGAATAAAGGCATTAAAAATGATGAACGATGGTGATACCATAGATTTAGGAAGCGAACATGGTGCAGATGCGAAAATTGATGTTTTAGGACCGGTTCAAAGCAGGATTAATAATAAAATATGTTATGAGTGGTTTGATGATTCGTCACATACCCGTAATGGGCATAGCGTAGTAGCAAAGGTGACTTATGGAGAAAGAACCATGCTATTTGGTGGCGATCTTAACAGCGCTTCTGAAACCCATCTTTTAACAAAACATGCTAATCCAGATGTTTTTCTTGTGGACGTATCCAAGCAATGCCATCATGGATCTTCAGACTTTACAGTTGACTTTATGAAAAAAATGAAGCCTTATGTTACTGTTATTTCTTCTGGAGACAATGAATCTCATGCTCATCCAAGAGCTGACTCCATAGGATGTGCAGGGCGTTATTCTAGAGGTGTTAGACCTAAAGTTTTTTCTACAGAATTAGCGCGCTCGGTAAATTCGAAAGATGACGTTCTCTATGGAATGATTAATTTAAGGTGTGACGGTAATCGGCTCTATATGGCGCAAATGAAGGAAGCTAAAAAGGGAGCGGATATTTGGGATTCCTACAACATTTTTGAATAAAATAGCATTACGGCTCCCGGTTCTCTGAGGACTGCGGACCCCCGACCGTTCTCGATGCACATTCTTTCTTATTAATCCCATGCTCTTCTTTCTACATTCTTCTTGCTTTTTATTACCTTAGACACTGCTATGGCTAAAAAAGGACCCATGCCCAACTTCGAGACCATGGATGATTATATCTCCCATCAAGGTGAGGTGCAGCAAAAACTATTACGAGAGCTAAGACAGATTGTTAAAGAAGCGGCTCCCGATGCAGAGGAGCGATTGTTTTATAAGGTTCCTTCATTCAGCTTAGTCCCCAATGGAAAACTGGAACATCAGATTATGATGGCTGCTTATTCCAAATTTGTGAGCTTTTATCCTTTTACAACTACCATGGCTAAGTTCTCTGAACGGCTTAAGGAATATAAACAAGGTGAAGGAACGGTACAGTTTCCTCTGGATAAACCCTTACCGAAAGCCATAATATCTGAGATGGTTAAGTTTAGGAGGGATGAGCTTATGAAGGAATCATAATGTCATTTCAATATTTCTTCTTGATTACTCTTCATCGCCAGAGAGGCTAGATACTTTTTACCGCAAAAAGTATCCAAAAGCTCGAGGCGCATTCCTCTCGCTTATTCACTGTGCAAGAACTAAGTGCGATTGAGTGATTTCCCTTGTCACTTCTCTATCTTACTAAGTTCTTGCTGTGTTTATTGCGCTCACAGAACGCATGCCTCACTTTTTTAAAACCGTTAAGCTTGTTGATACCATATTTTGAACTGTTGAACATCGAACATATTTCACCTCGCACCCCGTTCCCTGCACCTCACACCCCAAAATGAGAATCCTTTTGAATTTGATTTACAGCGTTAATTCCCGACCTTGCACCTCAAGGATATTCTAATGCTTCTTTTGATTGATTAAACGAACACGCATTATGAATCTAACATATATACAGCTCGGCAGAAGATTCAAAATCTGCTTTATCATCCTTACTGTATTTGCCAGCCTTCAGGTCCATTCACAAACCCTTGAAGGAATAGATGTTTCACATTGGCAAGGAACTATAGATTGGCAGCAGGTTCATGATTCGGGTAAAGTCTTTGCTTATGCCAGAGCTACAGATGGATTAGCAACAACAGATCCCAATTTTAAAACCAATATGAAAAACGGCTTGGATGCCGGCATGATTATGGGTGCCTATTGTTTTGGCAGGCCAAATGTGAATGCCATAAGCTCTGCACAACACTTTGTGAGTGTGGCAGATTCTTTTATCGGTGATGGATTCTTGCCTCCAGTCATGGACATTGAAACTACAGAAGGTAAAACACCCACGGAAATACATAAATGGGTGCAAGATTGGATTGACGAGGTTAAACGGCTCACTAGAATTAATCCTATGATTTATACGGGCAGATATTTTGCAAATGATAATAATATTGATTTTGGCAGTAACCCCCTGTGGATTGCTCATTGGAGTGTGTCATCACCTCTCCTACCTAATGCATGGACTGACTGGTTATTTTGGCAGTATACCGGTAGCGGAAGTGTGGTAGGTATATCTGGAAACGTTCCGCTAAACAAATTCAATGGAGATTCTACTGCACTAGATAGCTTAATTCATATTGATTATACAGCTAACAAGAAGGAGTTAACCAAAGCCAATGGATTTAGGGCTTACCCCAATCCATTTGAAAATACAATTCACATTTCATCTCCTACTTTAGAGGCATACCAACTTAGGATTGTTGATATGATGGGTAAAGTATGCTATGACGAATCTCATATAGGATCCATTAGCATAGAAACTCGGTTTTTACCTAAAGGGATTTATGTGTGTGAGGTATTGACAAAGAGTAAAGAACTGACAAGAATAGTGGTTGTTAAAAATTGACTGCCCCGACTTGGGTTTTGTTATTTCAGGTCGAAGGATTGAAAGGTCGAAGGTTCGAACTCTCAAACTCTGAACATCTAACCTTTTATTCACCTCACGCCTCGTCCCTCGCACGCCAAAAAGAGTATTCTTTTTGATATTGGAGAGTTGTAATTAATTGGTGAAATTGCGGTTATTTATGAATTAAATAGGTTTACAGTGCCTTTCTGCCAATGATTCATGTTGTTGTTGGAAGTTTTGGAGATATTGTGAAAAATAGAAATTGTCAATTGTGGATTACATGCAATTGTTAGCAGTAATTTTATGGAGAAAATAGAGGTATTAAGAAAAACAAGTGTTGGGGCAAGGATTGCAGAGAATGAAAAAGAGGGTTTGAACAAGTATTTCCAGAAAACCTTCCTCTGGGATCAAATTCTTACAGGAGAAACAGATATAGTATTCGGTTGTAAAGGGTCAGGTAAAAGTGCGATTTATAATTTCTTATCAAACCAGAAAACTGAAATTTTTGACAGCTTTGGAATACTTGCTTTTGCTGAAAACCCTAGAGGAACTGTAGCATTCAAAGACTTAAATACAGAACCTCCTACAGGCCTTAACGAATTCAAGCACATTTGGAAGTTATACTTTATTATTCTTATCACTTCTAAACTTCACGATGATTTCTCATATAATGACGAGCATATTAAAAAAGTAATTTCGAAACTACAGGATTCAAATCTCATGGCAAGAAGATCATCGTTAACTGCTCTCGTTAAAATGGTCAGAGACTTTGTTCGGAATGCCGTCATTGAGCCAAATGTTTCTCTTAACGAACACTCTGGCATGTTAGAAAATATTGGTGTGAAAATCTCACTAAATGAACCTTCTACTGAGCTAGCGGATAAAGGAGTTGTTTCTGTTGATTACCTCTATGAGTGCTTGAATGCATCGCTTGAAAAGAGCGGATTTAATATCTGGGTGGCCATTGACAGATTAGATGCAGTTTTTCAAGATAACTTTGAGTTAGAAGCAAATGCGTTAAAGACACTTTTTCAAGTCTATATAGACTTGATGGAGCATTCGAATATTCGATTATTAATATTTTTTAGAGACGATATTTGGAATAGGATTATTGACAATGGCTTTAGAGAAGCTAGTCACTTAACAAAGAAAGAGCTTATCACATGGGATGAAAGTTCGCTTTTTCACCTAATTATGTCTAGGTTGATTTCAAACGAGTATTTAATGGAATATTTAGGCCTCTCAGGAAATATAGAAACTCTGGAAGATAAGGAAAAGCTTTTCCGAATGATCTTTCAAGAGAAAACTGAAAACAGCGGTTCTATTACATTCACATGGATAATCGACAAAATTGAAGATGGCAATTCTAACGTTTCTCCGAGGGAACTAATACATTTGGTGAACGCCTCATTTAAGCATGAAGTCAAAAGAATACTTGAGCGAGGGTCTGGTTCAACAGAATTTCTTATTAGCGAAAATTCAGTATGGAAAGCTCTAAGAGAAGTTTCTAAAACTAAACTTGAGACTATGTTGGCGGAGTATCCTAGTTTGAAAAATTTTATTAATCGACTGAAAGGTAAGAAAATCAGCTCATCATATGATGAGTTAAGGAAGTATTGGGGTACAAATAAGAAAGATACAAAAGTAATTCTAGACAATATGATTAAGATAGGTTTGCTGTTCAACCCCAACAAGGACAATTTAGACAAGAAGGACGTATACACGATACCAAAGCTGTACAGAGCAGCATTAGGGTACTGAAATAATTGTTAAAAGTTGTCTTTTGCTCTTGAGCCGTAACAATTCCTCTGTTATACT
Source organism: Bacteroidia bacterium (assembly GCA_049115575.1). Lineage (GTDB taxonomy): Bacteria > Bacteroidota > Bacteroidia > NS11-12g > UBA9320 > JAHEKB01. The sequence continues at coordinate 962,715 of JAGDZU010000001.1, forward strand.
AAATGAAAACTTTTTCGTTAATACCCCTCCTCCTAATCCTTTCTACATGCACAGAGAAAGACATCATTGGAACATACAAATCCAAAGAGTATTCCAATCTAAAAATCATGTGGATGTACCACAACAAAACTCTTGTACCTAGTGGTACCACTCTTGTTGTGAATCAGGATTCCACTTATATATATGAAAGCTGTGGAAACATTATAACTGGACATTGGAAGGTTATTGATGATTCCCTAAACCTGTTTGCGGTAACTAATCGTTGGAGAAGTGATAGCCTCAATAAAAATGGTTTTGACGGCAGACACCCACAAGTTGGAAATAAACCTTCCAAGTATGGCATTGGTAAAAACTACCTCAGGCAATCATGGCATCAGGAAGTTGAAGGAAAGGAATTTAAAATGGTTGTGAAATTGGTCAAATAACCTCTTGTCTTTGCTGATTACTGACTGCTGACTGCTTTCCGATGACTGTTCTCGATACACCTCCTTTCAGTCGGCACTCGAACTGACATATTGAACTTCTTAATGTCATTTCGAGTGAATCGGAGGCACGAGCGATTTGTATCGAGAAATAGGGTTCCTACCGGCAGGCATTGGTTCTTGTGGTTTTGGTTCCCCGATTCGCGGGACAAGCTTTGGTTCTTGCCCTCTAGTTTCGGCTCCCAGTTCTCTGCCAACTATTCTCTGATAACCCAAACTTCGACCCTTCAACCCTTCGAACCTAGTCCTGACTAAGCCAACACTCCTGCAGCTTATTCTTATTCGTGCTTTTGACTTTATAGGTTTCTCGTGGATTGGCAATAAAAGTGACTTCTTTTTCTATGAGTCTACCATCACGACTTAGGAGTATGGTAATCGTATCTCCTACATCAAACTTCTTAGCGTGTTGATTCATGGCGTGAGTGACTCTCCAACCATTAATAGCAATCAGCTCATCGTTCACCGCTATACCCGCTTCTTCTGCAGGGCCATTTGAGAATACCTTATCTATAATCAACTTGCCATTTTTTAAGCTGCTGCTCACTCCAGACCAGGCTTTTTCTTCGCTCTCTACCTCTTCTGCTGCCATACCAAAATCAGCTAACCACCGTGAATAATCTATGGTGCTGGTGCTAAAGACCATGGCATCAAAAAAGGATTGCATATTCTCTCCTGCTATTTCACTGCAGACTGCGATAAATTCAGAATGAGTGAATCCTTTGCTTGGATCTGCTTGGTAATTGCTATACAGCTTTCTCATTACATCATCCAAACCGCGTTTGCCCTTAGAATTCTTGAGTATCTGTAAATCCAACATCCATGCTACCAGCATTCCCTTATTGTAATAGCTAATGGTAGTATTATGAGAATTCTCATTGGGTAAGTAGGCTTTGATCCAAGCGAGTTTACTGCTTTGCTCCAAAGTCATCTCATCTTTACCCGGTGTATTTTCAAAGCGGTTAATCTGCTTAGAAAGCACATCAAAGTATTCCGTCTCAGTGTAAAATCCTGCTCTAAACAAAAAGAGGTCATCATAATAAGAGGTAATCCCCTCGGCTATCCAGAGCATGTCTGTATAGTTCTCCTTATCGTAATCAAAAGGGCCCAACTCAACAGGTCTTATGCGTTTTACATTCCAGAGATGGAAATATTCATGAGAAACCAATCCCAAGAATTTTATATATCGCTCTTTATTGTTATAACCCCATCTATCCATCTGGCTGGTCTGAGAATTCATATGCTCTAAACCTCCAGAAGCCACTTCGGTGTTCTGTATAAAATGTACATAGAGCTTAGAAGGGTGATGTTTAAACATCTTCACTTCTTCATCACTGATCTTTTTAAAGTCGGTCTTAATCACCTCTAAATCATAATTGCCCTCTCCCATCATCACAACTCTGTGAGGTACATCTCCACTCACATATTCAACTACATCAAAATTGCCAAGCGCAATAGGTGAATCGGCTAGTAAATCATAATTATCTAATCTAAATACATGGCCATTTGCTTTTAGTCGCTCTGCGGCTATTTCCACATTAGCCCAATTAGAAAGCGGCATTAATTCTAAGATAACCTCTTCATCTTGTTGGCCAACTACATAACCAAATGCAGAAACCCCATGTAGAAATGCGTAATACTCATCTACATAACTATGTCTCACACTATTTACAAAGCAGTAAACATCATATTCAAAGGTGACTGCTTGCCCAGTTTCTGTACCCACAGACCAAGTGTTTTTATCTATGCGATCTACTTCCATACCAAGGCCATTCACGGTAGCCTTCATATGTTCTACATTTTGACTAAACTCTCTCACCTTATATGAACCTGGAGTCCATACAGGAACTTTAAAGATTGATTCCGCTTCACTTGCTTCGAAATGCACACTGATATGCGCATAATGAGCTTTGCTTTGGTCAAAACTGACCGTGTACTTCACACTTGCCATTAAATAGTTGATTGAAATTAAGCCAGAAAGGATCAGAATGCTGATTCGCTTCATTGCTCGCAAAAAAACAAAATTTAAGCATAGCTAAAGGTTTAGATTGTTAAAAATCTTATTTTTGCGGACTTTTTGGAAAAGGAGGACATGAAATATTGAGTAACGAAACAAACGAAACGCAAGAAGAAAACTTGAGTCAAGCAGCTGAAACCAAGGATGTTACAGCTAAAGAAGAAACGAAATCCACCAGCCCTGAACCAGCGGCTGAAACTACTGAATCTACAGTAGAAACAACTGAAGAATCTACCGAGGTTGTTGAAGAAAAAACAGAAATAGAAGCTAAAGAGGAAGAAAAACCCGCTAAAGCAGCTGCAAAAAAAGAAGCATCTAAGGAACAATCGGTTAACGAAGACCCTGTTCACAATCCAGATGACTTTGATTGGTCAATCGACAAAGAAGGCTTTGCCACTTATGACGATGGTCAGCAAAAAGAGCAGGCTGCTATGTATGCAAACACCATTAAGCAAGTAGAAGAAAAGACACTTGTTACTGGTAAGATTGTAAGCTTCACTGATTCAGATGTAGTATTAGACATAGGATTTAAATCTGACGGCCTAGTATCTAAGCAAGAATTCAGAGATATTCCAGACCTAGAAGTAGGCATGGAGGTTGAAGTTTTTGTGGACGAAACAGAAAACGATTTAGGACAATTAGTTCTTTCTCGTAGAAAAGCGATTCAAGAAGGCGCTTGGGAAAAAATAGTCGCCGCTAAAGATGATAACACTATATTGAATGGATACATTAAAACAAGAACCAAAGGTGGTCTTGTAGTTGATGTATTAGGAATGGATGCATTCTTACCAGGATCTCAAATTGACGTTAAGCCTGTAAGGGACTACGATCAGTATGTTGGTAAGACCATGGAATTCAAGGTTGTTAAAATCAACGAACTTTATAAGAACGTGGTTATATCTCACAAAGCCTTAATCGAGGACGATATAGAAGCACAGAAAATGGAAATGATCTCCAAAATGGAAGTTGGTCAAATCCTAGAAGGTACGGTTAAGAATATGACTTCCTTTGGTGTGTTTGTAGACCTTGGAGGTTTAGACGGATTACTACATATCACAGATATCTCTTGGGGTAGAATCAATCATCCAGAGGATGTATTGGAACTAGACCAGAAGATTAAAGTGGTTGTTCTTGAGTTCGACGACGACAAAAAGAGAATTTCTCTTGGCATGAAGCAATTGACTCCACATCCATGGGAGAATATGAGCGCTGAAGTTAAGACTGGTGATAAAGTAAAAGGTAAAGTAGTTACAGTAGCTGACTACGGAGCCTTCATTGAAATTCAACCAGGTATAGAAGGATTGATACACGTATCAGAGATGTCATGGTCACAACACTTGAGAAACCCATCAGACTTTTTAAAGGTAGGAGACGAAGTGAATGCCATGGTATTAGACATAGACAAAGAGGAGCACAAGCTTTCTCTTGGGTTAAAGCAAACTACTCCTGATCCTTGGGATAAGATTGCTGAGAAATACCCAGTGGAGTCTAAGCATACTGGTATAGTTAGAAACTTAACCAACTACGGCTTGTTCATAGAACTTGAAGAAGGAGTAGACGGATTGGTTCACGTTTCTGATCTTTCTTGGTCTAAGAAAATCAAGCACCCTGCAGAGTTCACTAAGAAAGGTGAAAACTTAGAGGTGGTTGTTCTTGAAATAGACAGAGATAACAGAAGATTGAGTCTTGGTCACAAGCAAATCGACGAGAATCCATGGGATACATTCGAAAGTGTATTCACTTTAGGTTCTGAGCACGAGGGTACTATTGCCGAGATAAATGATAGAGGTGTTATAGTAGCTCTTCCTTACGGAGTAGAAGCATTTGCTCCTAAGAAGCATACTAAGAAAGAAGATCAAACTGAAATAGCTGTTGACGAAACGCTACAAGTAAGAGTGATTGAATTCAATAAGGATGCGAAGAGAATACTTGTATCTCACACAGACATCTGGAAAGAATCTGAAAGAGCTCAGAAGTCAGATCAAAAAACACAAGCAAAGAAACGTACAAGCAGAACTTCCAAATTTGTTGACAAAATCAACCAACAAGTAGAGCGTTCAACTTTAGGTGACTTTGATGTGTTATCTGCACTGAAAGCTAAGATGGAAGGTTCAGATGACGAACCAGCTAAAAAGGCCGCTCCTAAAAAAGCAGCGCCTAAGAAAGCTGAACCTAAAGCTAAGAAAGAAGAAGCAGTAGTTGAAGAGAAAGCGGAAGCTGCTCCAGATGCTGCGGATTTGATTAAAGCATTGGGCGATGCATCTGCAGATGCGGATGATTTAAAAGCAATTAATGGAATTGGTCCAGCATACGAGAAAAAGCTGAACGCAATTGGAGTTAACTCCTACGCACAGCTAGCTAAGCTAGACGCTGGTTCTATTGAAATGTTAGAAACACTAATGAAGTGGCCGGGGAGAGTGGAACGAGATGATTGGGTGAAACAAGCCACCGACTTAAATAAATAAAAAATAATCCCGGCCATTTGGTCGGGATTTTTTTTGCCTATATGTCAAAGACAAAGGAGATATTTGAAGCGAAATGAACTACTGGCTCATAAAATCAGAACCTTTTAAATACAGTTGGGATGAAATGGTCAACGACAAGACCACCTATTGGGACGGAGTTCGCTCTTATGCCGCACGTATTTTCCTCTACGATATGAAGGTTGGAGATCTCTGCCTTTTTTACCACAGCAACGAAGGCAAGGAAATAGTAGGTATCACAGAAGTGGTTAAGGAGTCTTATCAGGATCCAACCACAGATGATGAACGTTGGGTAGCTGTAGATGTAAAAGCGGTGAAACCATTAGCGCAAGCCGTTACGCTTGCCGAACTGAAAGCAGACCCCTTGCTTAAAGAGATGCGTTTTGTGAGGCAAAGCAGATTGTCTGTAGCTCCAGTAACCGCCAAAGAATTTAAGAAAGTACTCAAAATCAGCAAAACCACTATGCCATGAAAAGAGTAATCTTAGACTATAAACAAGTAGACATCACCATAACGCGGCTGTGCCATCAATTGGTAGAAGAGCACGGTGACTTTAGTAATTCTGCTATCATTGCGCTACAACCGAGAGGTACTTTTCTTGGAGAAGTGTTGGTGAGGCATCTCAAAGAACACTTTCAACTAGATGTGCTCTACGGAGAATTAGACGCTACTTTTTACCGCGACGACTTTAGAAGAACAGATAAGCCCCTCCTACCCAATAATATGGAATTGAACTTTCAGGTAGAAGGCAAGCAAATCATATTGGTAGACGATGTGCTCTATACCGGAAGGTCTATTAGAGCGGCTTTAGACAGTATTAACGACTACGGCAGGCCATCACATCTTGAATTGCTCACATTGATTAATAGAAAATACAAAAGAGAAGTACCCATTCAACCCGATTATGTAGGCGAAGAAGTAGACAGCAGAACGGATGACTACGTTAAGGTGGATTGGAAAGAGAATAATTGTAAAGTCTGGATAATAACTGATCATAACGCATAATGTCACTACTTTCAAGCAAGCATCTACTCGGAATAAAAGACATCACTCAGGAGGATATTCAACTCATATTTAGTACAGCAGATAATTTCAAGCAGATACTGAATAGGCCTATTAAAAAGGTTCCTTCTTTAAGAGATGTTACTATCACCAATGTTTTCTTTGAAAACTCAACCCGAACTAAGATTTCATTTGAATTGGCAGAAAAGCGACTGTCTGCAGATGTGGTGAATTTTTCTAGCAGCAGTTCTTCAGTTAAAAAGGGAGAAACCCTGATAGATACGGTGAACAACATCCTGGCCATGAAAGTGGATATGGTGGTGATGAGGCATCCCGCACCTGGGGCTCATCAATTTCTGGCACAACATATAGATGCCAGTATTATTAACGCCGGAGATGGAACACATGAACACCCAACACAGGCTTTATTAGATGCATATTCCATACGCGAAGAGATTGGAGAATTAAAAAATAAGAAAGTGGTGATAGTTGGAGACATATTGCACTCTAGAGTAGCCCTTTCAAATATCTACTGCTTGCAAAAACTCGGAGCAAAAGTGAGAGTCTGCGGCCCTCCTACCCTTATACCAAAACATATTGCTTCTATGGGTGTAGAAGTGAGCCATAACCTACTGGAAAGCTTGCAGTGGTGCGACGTAGCCAATATGCTGAGAATTCAATTGGAAAGACAAGATGACCGTTACTTCCCCAGCTTAAGAGAGTACAGTTTGCAATACGGGCTCACCCTGGATATACTCAACAGCTTGGATAAAGAAATAGTGGTGATGCACCCTGGACCCATAAACAGAGGAGTTGAAATCTCCAGTGATGTGGCAGATTCAGACCAAGCAATCATACTGAATCAAGTGGAAAATGGAGTGGCTGTAAGAATGGCCATACTCTATCTACTGGCAAGCAACCCCAAAGACTAGTGAAATCTAAAGTATTCATACTCTATACCGGAGGTACCTTCGGAATGCAAGAAAGCGAGGACAAAGGTCTGGTTCCCAGAGATTGGGATGAAATACTCAAGTTCATGCCAGCAGTGAATAACGATGGCTACTTTAGTCATTTTAAGAATGTAGAATTCACTTTTGATACCTTAGATGAGATAGTAGACTCTTCAGACATTACCCCTGACACCTGGAAACAGATTGCGGCCAAGATTGCAGAGAATTACGAAGACCACAGCGGTTTTATAGTGATACACGGCACAGATACTTTGGCATATACAGCCTCAGCATTGAGCTTTGTATTGGAAGACTTGGATAAACCTGTTATACTCACAGGATCTCAGCTACCGGTCTTTCACCCCAGAACAGATGCTATAACCAATCTCAGTAATGCTATTTACATAGCCGCATATGACAGTTTTGAGTTAGAGTGTATACCAGAAGTATGTATCTGTTTTAACGACGATCTACTGCGCGGAAATAGATCTTCTAAATCCAGTACCTTAGATCTAGAAGGATTTCAATCTCCAAATCACCCCAATCTGGGTCAGTTAGAACAAGACATTAGCATAGAATCTTCTTTGCTGAGGCCTCAGAATAAATCGGGCTTGAAAGTTAAAAGTGAATTTAGCGATCGTGTGGTTAATGTGACTGTATTTCCTGGATATAATCCAGCCGTTTTAATTATGATGGTTGAAGAAGGTTTATTACAGGGAATTGTACTTAAAACCTTCGGTTCTGGGAACTTGTCTAACCACCCAGGATGGACTCAATTGGTGAAAGCTTGCGAGGAAAATGAAGTACTCATATTAGCAACCACACAGTGCTTAAATGGCTCTATAAAATTGGGCAAATACAAAGCCAGCGAACAGCTCATTTCTGAGAATGTAATCAGTGGATTTGACATTACTTCAGAGGCTGCTTTAACCAAATTGATGTGGGTAATTGGCAATTATCCCATGGCTGAAAGAAAGGCCGTTTTGAGTCAAAATATCAGAGGAGAAATGTCGCCTCTTTAGACACTGATTATCAGCCTTTTACCTTAAGTTTTTTAGTTTATTAATTGTGGATATCTAAAGGTAGTCTCCACCCGATAAACGCAAGGCGAATATTACCTTGTCGCCTCTTTAAAACTATGAGTGAAAAAAGCAATTATAGCGCGGATAGTATACAGGCCTTAGAAGGTATTGAACACGTGAGAATGAGACCTTCCATGTACATTGGAGATATAGGTCCAAGAGGTTTACACCATTTAGTATATGAAGTAGTAGATAATTCCATTGATGAGGCCATGGGTGGATACTGTGACACCATTGATGTTTGGATTAATGAGGATAACTCCATTTCAGTAAAAGATAATGGAAGAGGGATTCCTGTTGGGATTCATAAGAAAGAAGGTGTTTCTGCTCTTGAGGTTGTAATGACCAAAATTGGTGCAGGTGGTAAATTCGATAAGGATTCTTATAAAGTTTCCGGTGGACTTCACGGTGTTGGAGTTTCTGTTGTGAATGCCCTTTCATCTCATTTGCGTGCTACCGTTTATAAAGACGGTAAGATACATGAGCAAGAGTATGAAAGAGGAAAAGCTTTAAAGCCAGTTGAAGTTGTTGGTGATACAACGGATAATGGCACCATGGTCACTTTTGTACCAGATTCTGAAATTTTTCAACAAACTGTTGAATACAGCTACGATACTCTGGCAGCAAGATTGAGAGAACTATCATTCTTGAACAAAGGAATTTTTATCTCTATCACAGACAAGCGTCGTAAAGATGATGATGGAGAATTTGTAAGAGAAGAGTTCCATTCTACAGAAGGCTTACCAGAATTTGTACGCTATTTGGATTCTACTCGTGAACCTCTGATTAAGACTATCATAGCAATGGAAGGCGAGAAATCAGGTATACCAGTTGAGGTTGCAATGGTTTACAACACTTCTTATTCTGAAAATCTTCACTCTTACGTTAACAATATCAATACCCATGAAGGTGGAACCCACCTTACAGGATTTAGAAGAGGATTAACTAATACACTAAAGAAGTATGCAGATAATTCAGGCATGCTAGACAAGTTGAAGTTTGAGATTTCTGGTGATGACTTTAGAGAAGGTTTAACTGCCATAATTTCGGTTAAGGTTGGAGAGCCTCAATTCGAAGGTCAAACCAAAACTAAATTGGGTAACAGAGAAGTATCTGCAGCAGTAAGTCAGGCTGTATCTGAAATGCTAACCAATTATCTGGAAGAGAATCCGAATGATGCTAAGATTATTGTTCAGAAGGTAATATTGGCAGCGCAAGCCAGACATGCCGCTACCAAGGCGCGTGAAATGGTACAGCGTAAAACTGCCATGGGTGGCGTTGGTCTGCCCGGTAAGCTATCTGATTGCTCCGAGAAAGATCCAGCCATTTGTGAATTGTACCTTGTGGAGGGTGACTCAGCAGGTGGAACAGCAAAGCAAGGTAGAGATAGAAACTATCAAGCCATACTTCCACTCAGAGGTAAAATCTTGAATGTAGAGAAGGCCATGGAGCACAAGATCTACGACAATGAAGAGATTAAGAATATGTTTACCGCTCTTGGTGTAACCATGGGAACTGAAGAAGATGCCAAGGAGCTCAATATAGAAAAGCTCCGCTATCATAAAATTGTGATTATGACGGATGCGGATGTGGACGGTAGCCATATTAGAACGCTTATACTAACACTTTTCTTTAGGTATATGTCTAAACTTATAGAACAAGGATATTTATACATAGCCACTCCTCCTTTATATCAAGTGAGAAAGGGAAGTCAATCAAAGTATTGCTGGAGTGACGATGAAAGAGATGTATTGGTACGCGAGCTTGGTGGAGATAATCCAGACAGTGTAAAAATCCAGCGTTATAAAGGTCTGGGTGAAATGAATGCGGAGCAATTATGGGTAACCACTATGAATCCAGAGTTCAGAACACTTAAGCAAGTGACCTTAGAAAGTGCGGCAGAAGCAGATCGAGTTTTCTCTATGCTCATGGGTGATGAGGTTCCTCCTCGTAGAGCCTTCATAGAAGCAAATGCCAAATACGCTAATATAGACGCTTAGTCTTAAGATTAAATAGCTAGAATCTTAGCTAGGTCTATTAGTTTTTGTGATACCGGCTTGTGTTTTCCTATAACTTCGGAAAAAGGGGTATGCACTATTTCGTTTGCCACTATTCCAACTGCATGTTGACCCATACCATCCATTAAAGCTTTGACAGCAGATGAACCCAAGCGAGATGCCAAAATTCTATCTCGCGCTGAAGGTGAACCTCCTCTTTGAACATGCCCTAGTATGGTAGCTCTAATTTTTAAGTCTGGGAACATTTCTTGTAGTTTCTTTTCCAGAACTATAGCTCCTCCTTGCTCATCTCCCTCTGCCACTACTATGATTGAAAAAGACTTCTTCCTTTTCCCTTTTCTGCTGAATTGTTCTGTGAGCAAATCCCAATCATTCAAATCTTCAGGGATGAGTGCAGCTTCAGCTCCTCCAGCTATAGCTACATCTAATGCAATAAATCCAGCATCTCTGCCCATCACTTCAACAATAAATACTCTCTCATGCGAATGAGCTGTATCTCGTATTCTATCTATAGCTTCTAGTGCAGTGTTAATGGCCGTATCATAACCAATAGTGAAGTCTGTGCCATACAAATCATTGTCTATAGTTCCAGGTACTCCAATGCAAGGCATTCCAAACTCCTCGTTCAGTTTCATGGCACCTGTATATGAGCCATCTCCTCCAATGCAAACTAGACCATCAATACCTTGGCTTTTCAGATGTTCGTAAGCCATGGCTCTACCTTCTTTTGTTCTAAATTCCTCAGAACGAGCTGTCTTAAGAAAAGTGCCTCCTCTTTGAATAATATTGGCCACAGACTTTCTATCTAAATCTATTATGTCGCCTTCTATCATACCTGCATAGCCTCTGTAAATGCCTTTAACATTTAGGTTATTATAGATAGCTGTTCTAACTACTGCACGAGTGCAGGCATTCATCCCTGGGGCATCTCCTCCAGATGTATATACGCCAATTGTTTTCATAAAAAAAGGGTCAGCAATATACTGACCCTTTCTAATTATTGTATTGATAAATTTAGTTTCTGTATTTATAGCGGAACTGGATATAGTCCAAGTTGTCGCTAGGAGTAGAAACCACATCAGTGATTTCAATGAATGCGTATTTGCCATTTGTTAATTTGATGGCGTAGAATTCATCTTTGGCTGGTGTAATAGTTGCAGTACCAGAACCGGCTGCATCATTCCAAGCTTGCTCTAACTGAGCAGTGTTGGCCATATTAACCCAGCTGTATCCAGTGATTTTCTTATAGGTAGCACCATTTCTACTTCCCCATCTGCCAGGCCAGTTAGAACCTTCAGCTATAGTAATAGAATCTTGGATGTCTTTCCAAGCATTTGGATCTGATGAACCAACTGAACCTGCTCCCATTTGGTGAGCTCCTTTGTTTGGTCCAATAAAGTTCCAAACTCTGTGTGGTTGTGGAGGGTTGCTGTTATCCATCTCAAAAACAAATAAATCATCTCCGCTAGCTAAAACATCTATAGTGATAGTCTTAGTGGTTGAATTACCATCTTTATCTGCGATTGTGAAAGACCATTTTTCTTCACCAACTGAATTTCCAGTAGTTCCAACAAAATCAACTCTAAGAGTCTTTGCGCTGAAAGCCGTATCGCACAAAGTACATCCTGCAGGAGTAAGTGCAGCACCACCATCATAAGACACAGTGATTTTTAAACTTTCTATATTGCTTTCATGGCTTGCGTTGATTCCAACTTCGAAGTCAGTACCTGTAGGTAAACTAACATCTCCAGAGATATAATCTCCCCCACCAATGAATTCTAATACTGGACTTGGATCTACTGTTTCAGTATCTCCACAATTACTTAGGAACACAGGCACAGCTGCCATGGTTACAATAAGAGCTAAAGATTTCAAATTTTTCATTTCTGTATTTTTATTGGGGCAAAGATATAATGTTAATTAATTCTGTTACACATAATTTGTAATGTTACTCTTTTCTTACAAAATTGTGCCTCTATGATACTCTCAGGCCTTGATTTTGTGGTGATTGGACTCTTTATCCTAATTACCATTTCCATTGCCATCTATGTTAGAAAAACGGCAAATCAAGGTTTAGAAGGTTTCTTTCTCGGAGGAAAAAACTTGCCCTGGTATTTGGCTGGTTTAAGCATGGTGGCAACCACCTTTGCAGCAGATACTCCTCTTGCAGTAACTGAGCTTGTCGCCAAAAATGGAATTTCTGGTAATTGGGTTTGGTGGAATATGCTACTCGGAGGAATGTTCACTGCAGTATTCTACTCTCAGCTGTGGCGTAGAAGTGGGGTTGTTACAGAAACCGAGTTTATCACTTTGAGATATCCAGGGAAGGCAGCAGTATCCTTAAAGAAATTTAAAGCGGTCTATTTAGGGCTTGCCATGAATTCAGTAATACTGGCCTGGGTGAATTTAGCATTTATAGCTATACTCAAAGTCTTTTTTAATGTAGAAGAGAGTCATCTTCTCTGGATAACGGGTGCCGCCATGCTGCTGGTTGCCCTTTATTCAGCAATCTCTGGATTGCTGGGAATAGCCTTAACGGATGCTTTTCAATTCTTTGTAGCCCTAACTGGATGTATCATACTAGCCGTATTGGTAGTGAACTCAGATCAGATTGGAGGCATAGACGGATTAAAAATGGCTTTGCCCGAAGGCAGCCTTGATATTATTCCTGCCATTGGAAGTAATGGAACAGGATCTACTTTAAGCATGGGCTTTGCTTCATTTTTGGCTTTTGCTGCTATGATTTGGTGGAGTAGTTGGTACCCAGGTGCTGAACCGGGAGGTGGAGGTTATATAGCCCAACGCATGTTGAGCACCAAAGATGAAAAACACAGCTTTAAAGCCACCTTATTCTTTCAATTTGCCCATTATGGCTTGCGACCTTGGCCATGGATAATTGTTGCTTTATGTTCTGTAATCCTTTATCCTGATTTGGCCGACCCCAAATTGGGATTTGTGCTAGCCATGAAGGACTTTTTACCTTCAGGTCTTAAAGGACTACTTCTAGTGGCTTTTCTGGGTGCTTATATGAGCACGGTTTCTACTCATCTGAATTGGGGAGCTAGTTATATAGTAAACGATGTTTACCCTTGGAAAGGCAAAAGTGATAAGCATATAGTTACAGTTTCTAGGATTATCACATTCGTAATTGTGATTATAGCCTTAGCTGTGACTTCTAGAATAGAATCTATTAGTGCTGTTTGGGAATTCATAATGGAAACCGGAGCAGGTTTGGGCTTAGTTCTTATGTTGAGATGGTTTTGGTTTAAAATAAATGCCGAAGCAGAAATAACTGCAACTGTGACACCTGTTGTCATATATGGCATTCTTAAATTTGGCTTGGCCCCCATCTATCCAGTTTTTGGTGAAAGCATATCTTCCAATCCCACTTCATTCTTTATTACCGTGGGGCTTACAACCATAAGTTGGATACTAGTTGCCATCTATGGACCAAAAGCGGAAAGCACTCATGTTGAGAGATTCAAATCGAAGATTTATCCTTCTGGTTTTCAGTTATTTAAAACCAAAATTCCGTGGCTTTTATCTTGTTGGTTTGCAGGTATAATAATGGTTTATTCCTTCCTTTTCTGTACAGGAAAACTCATTTTTAAGGAGTATTCAGAGGCGGGGATGTTGTTTTCGGTCATGCTCTTGGGAGCTCTTCTTTTTAGGTTATCTGCTAAAAAGGCCAAGCTCTATTCTTAACTGGCATACATATTGAACTATAAGGCAGAACGGTTTAATTAAACCGTAATACCGACAATATGACATTTAACAAGCGATTCGCATTAAGCTCCGATTTACTGGAAGACGAAGAAGGACAAGAAATCATTTCCATTATCACCGATAGTGATTTTGAAGATGATGAGAAAGGCAATTATCCAGAAACTCTGGCTATACTCCCATTGAGAAATACAGTCATGTATCCAGGAGTAGTTTTTCCTGTTACTGTTGGGAGGGATAAATCCATCAAGCTTATAAAAGATGCCTATAAAAACAATCGCATTATTGGCGTAGTAGCTCAAAAAGTTCAGGATACCGAAGATCCTAAAAGCGACGATATCTATACCACAGGCACATTGGCACATATTATTAAGATGTTCAAGATGCCAGATGGTAATACCACTGTAATCATACAAGGTAAGCGCAAATTCGAGATAGAACAGCTCATACAAACAGATCCATATCTAACAGCTCAAGTAGGTTATATACAGGAAGACAAAATAGATGAGGGCAAAGAGATTATGGCTTTGGTAGACAACATTAGAGATATAGCTTCTCGTATAGTTGAGATTTCTCCAGCCATTCCTACGGAAGCCAATTTCGCACTTAAGAACATTAACAGTCCTCGATTTTTGGTCAATTTCATCTCCTCCAATTTGAATGTGTCTGTAGACGACAAACAAGACATATTGGAAACACGTGATTTTGGTAAAAGAGCTAGGTTGGTTTACACCCACTTAGATAAAGAACTGCAAATGCTGGAGTTAAAGAACAAAATCCAGACTAAGGTTAAAGTGGATTTAGACCAGCAGCAGAAAGAGTATTTTCTTCAACAACAGATACGAGCCATACAGGAAGAACTTGGGCACGACAGTCCAGACCAAGAAATAGAGAATCTAAGAGCGCGAGGAAGAAAAAAGAACTGGGGCGAACAGGTGCTCAAGGCGTTCAATAAGGAATTAGATAGGCTTATGAGAATGAATCCGGCCACACCTGATTATTCTGTGAGTTTGAATTATACGGAATTACTTCTTGAGCTTCCTTGGGATGACATTTCTAAAGACAGCTTTGATCTTAAGAAGGCTAAAGACATTTTAGACAGAGACCATTTTGGTTTAGAAGAAGTTAAAGAGAGAATACTAGAATTCCTTGCAGTATTAAAACTGAAGGGCGATATGAAGAGCCCTATATTATGCCTTTACGGCCCTCCAGGTGTAGGAAAAACTTCTTTGGGCAAGTCTGTGGCTGAAGCCATGGGCAGAGAATATGTGCGTATGAGTTTGGGAGGATTGCACGATGAATCTGAACTCAGAGGGCATAGAAAAACTTATATAGGTGCCATGCCAGGAAGAATTATCCAATCTCTTAAAAAGGCTGGTAAATCTAATCCGGTGTTTGTACTAGATGAGATAGACAAAATTGGAAGTGACTTTAGAGGTGACCCATCTTCTGCCCTTTTAGAAATACTAGACCCAGAACAGAATAGCGCATTTCACGATAACTATGTAGATCTGGATTATGACTTGAGTAAAATCCTATTCATAGCAACTGCCAATCGCTTGGATACTATACAACCTGCTCTACGAGATCGTATGGAGATCATAGACATTAGCGGTTATACGGTAGAAGAAAAAATTGGAATTGCTAAAAGACATTTGATACCTAAACAACGCAAAGAACACGGACTCAAAGCCAATCAATTTAAATTGAGCGATAAAAACATTGAGCGTGTTGTAGAGCATTATACCCGTGAAAGTGGTGTTCGTACTTTAGACAAGCGTCTGGCTTCGCTTTGCAGATTTCAAGCTAAAGAAATTGTCTACGGCAATAATCCCAAACCTTCTTTAACCACGGCTCAAATTGAAAAAATACTAGGTAGAAATAAGATTGAAAAAGATCTTTATGAAAACAATGAGACTGCAGGGGTAGTAACTGGTCTTGCTTGGACCTCTGTGGGAGGAGATATTCTTTTTGTTGAATCCACCTTAACCAAGGGAAAAGGAAAACTCACCTTAACAGGACAACTTGGAGATGTAATGAAAGAATCTGCCATTACAGCTTCTACTTGGCTCAAGGCTCACGCTGAAGAATTTGGCATTGACCCATTGGTCTTTGATCAATACGATGCTCATATACATTTTCCTGCCGGAGCTGTTCCTAAAGATGGACCTTCTGCTGGAATTACCATCTTAACATCATTAGCTTCTTTGATTACACAACGCAAAGTAAAAAGCAAATTAGCCATGACTGGTGAGATTACACTTAGAGGTAAAGTATTACCCGTAGGAGGAATTAAGGAAAAGATACTAGCTGCTAAGCGAGCTGGGATTAAAGAGATAATAATGTCATCGGCTAATAAGAAAGACGTTGAAGATATTAAAGCAGAATATATTTCTGATCTTACCTTCCACTATGTAGATAGAATGGATCAAGTCTTGGAACACGCCCTTCTCAAAGCCAAAGTAAAGAATGCTTTAAATTTTAAGCTCAAGTCTTAAAATCAGGTCCAAATTCACTACATGAGATTGCTCATATCTATCTATGATATGAGCTTTAATCTATTCACTTTTTACTGTATAACTGACTGTTTTATTGGCAATTAAGCCATAAAGTAACAATAGTCACATTGGTCAATGACCTATATCATATTTGCGTCATGAGCTTGTAGGTAGGTTCGCATCATAATTAGTAATGAAACTAAGACAACCATTAAACAGTAACACAATGAAATTAAAACACGCATTTGTAGTCCTATTGGGACTGCTCGTGATGCATTCATGTAATAATGCGTCCGAAAACAATGAAGCTTCCAGTGGAAGTGAAACTGAACTCACAGGAAATAATCGCGGTCAAGCCTTTATAGAAAGTGATGGATTCGACAAAAACGTTCTTGAGATAGCCGTGAGCACAGAAGGTTTCTCTACTTTGGTAACAGCAGTGCAAAAAGCAGGAGTTGAAAACGCTCTAGTAAATGCTGGGCCTCTTACTGTATTTGCACCAAACGACGATGCCTTTGCTAAATTACCAGAAGGAACAGTGGAAGAACTGATCAAACCAGAAAACAAGGCCACACTCACTAACATTTTAACACACCACGTTACTCCGGGAAAGTACACTATCAAAATGCTTAACAAGGAATTAGACAAAGGTCGTTCCCTAGGTGCAGCTTACGGTGAGAATCTAGTTATCACTAAAGAAGGTGACGATTTATATGTGGGAGGAGCTAAAATTCTTGCCACAGTTGAAGCAAGTAATGGAATCATCCATGTTGTGGACAATGTTATAGTTCCAGCAGAATAATAATAAAAAACATGAAAAAATTAAGCTATACCCTATTGATGGCCCTTATGACTGTTGTATTCTTCAGTTGTTCAAGCGGAAATGAAAATCAAGATGACAGCACTGATACCACTGCAGAGGTAGAAGAAGTAAGTGATGATCCTATGGAAAACATGGGAATCGGACCAATTAGCAGTGTAGATTTAGCCGAACTTGATGATGCCGAAGTTGCAGTTGGAGAAGAACTGTTTGAAAGTAAATGTAGCGCTTGCCACAAAGTAGACAAGCAATTTGTTGGGCCTTCAATGGCTGGAATACTCGAACGCCGCTCACCAGAATGGGTCATGAATATGATTCTTAACCCAGAGCAAATGGTTGAAGAGGATCCTATAGCTATGGAATTATTAGCGGAATACCTTTCTCCTATGGCTAACCAAAGTCTTACCGAGCAAGAAGCTCGCTCAATTCTTGAATTTTTTAGAACACTATAAATAACCCATAAAATGAAATTTAAATATTTATCACTAATTGTTGTAATTGCCCTATTCGCAGCTAGCTGCGGTGGCGGTTCAAATTCAAACTCTGGAGCATTGACCGGCAATGCAGCAGAAAAAGTTTATGTAGCACCGGGAGATCATGACGAGTTCTATGCCTTTATCTCTGGTGGTTTTAATGGCCAATTGGGAATCTATGGTCTGCCTTCAGGTAGATTGTTTAAAGTAGTTCCTGTATTCTCTGTTGATGCAGAAAAAGGATACGGTTTCAGTGAAGAAACTAAGCCATTATTGAACACTTCCTTTGGGCAAATTCCTTGGGATGACTTACACCATCCAGATTTATCTCAAACTAATGGTGTTATTGATGGTCGCTGGTGTTTCGTGAATGCGAATAACACCCCGCGTATTGCACGTGTAGACCTTAGCACTTTTGAGACTACAGAAATTATTGAAATTCCTAACAGTGCGGGTAACCACTCTTCTTCTTACATTACTGAGAATACAGAGTACGTTGTTGCCGGTACTCGTTTTGGTGTACCAGTTCCACAAAGAGATATGCCTATCTCTGAATATAAAGGGAACTTTAAAGGTGCATTATCTTTCTTGAAAGTGGATCCAGAAAATGGCCATATGAATGTTGAATTCCAGATAATGATGCCTGGATTTGACTATGATAAGGCTCACCCTGGTAGAGGTAATTCTCACGGTTGGTTCTTCTTTACCACTTATAACTCTGAAGAAGCTAACTCTCTATTAGAAGTGAACGCTTCTCAAAGAGACAAGGATTTTATTGCAGCAGTTAACTGGAAAAAAGCAGAAGAATATATGGCTGCTGGCAAGTTCAAAACTATGCCTACCAAATATGCGCATAATATCTATGATGAGAATTCTCATACAGCTACAACTACTTGGATTAATGAAGTAAATATACTTGACCCGGCAGAATGCCCAGGTTTAGTTTATTTCCTTCCTACTCCTAAATCTCCTCACGGTTGTGATGTTGATCCTTCTGGTGAGTACATTGTAGGTAGCGGTAAACTTTCTGCGGACGTTACAGTTCACTCATTCACTAAGATGATGGAAGCTATAGAAAGTGAATCTTTTGACGGCGAAGCTTATGGTATTCCAATTTTAGCTTTTGAATCAGTTAATGCTGGTGCTGTAAAACAAGCTGGTCTTGGACCATTGCATACTGAGTTTGACAATGATGGTAATGCTTATACTACCTTCTTTATCTCTTCTGAAGTTGTAAAATGGAAGTTGGGAACTTGGGAAGTATTAGACAGACAACCTACTTACTACTCTGTTGGTCACTTAATGATTCCAGGTGGTAATTCAGCTCAGCCTTTCGGTAAGTACCTTGTGGCTATGAACAAAATCACTAAAGACAGATATTTACCTACTGGTCCTGAATTAACACAATCAGCTCAGTTATATGACATCTCAGGTGATAAAATGGAGCTTCTTTTGGACTTCCCAACTGTTGGTGAACCTCACTATGCAGCAGGTTGCCCAGCTGATTTGATTGCTCCTAATCAAGTTAAAATTTATAAACTAGAAGACAACACTCACCCATACGCAGCTAAGAACGAATCTGAAGCTAAAGTGGTTAGAGAAGGAAATGAGGTTCACATCTATATGACCACTATCCGTTCTCACTTTGCACCAGATAATATTGAAGGTATACGCGTAGGTGATAAGGTTTACTTCCACGTAACTAACTTGGAGCAAGATTATGATGTTCCTCACGGTATCAGTATGATTGGTGCTAATACTTCTGAACTTCTAATTATGCCAGGACAAACAGAAACATTTGTTTGGATGCCTAAGAAAGTTGGAGTTTGGCCATTCTACTGTACAGACTTCTGTTCTGCACTTCACCAAGAAATGCAAGGATATGTTAGAGTATCACCAGCAGGTTCTAGCGTACCAATTTCTTACACACTTGATGGTGACAAACCATAATGATTTTTTAGTGCTTCAAGCAGCGTATTGAGCAATAAATAAATGACGGGCGGCGAAAGTCGCCCGTTTTTAAAATAAAAAACAATGAAAAGATCCAAACTTATTATGATGATTAGCGCCTTGCTACTGTTAGGCCTCTTCTTACTCCCCATGTGGAACATCACTCTTGAAGCTCCACAATATCCCGAGCCAATAGGCATGGACATTCATATCAACCGCATTGCAGATATGAATCCCAATGATGTAAAGAACATCAACATTATGAATCACTATGTGGGCATGAAAGAAATACCTGAACACCTTGAGGAATTTGAAATATTTCCGGTTGTTGTAATTTCTATGGTAGTATTGGGGCTTCTTTTTGGATTCATTGGAAGACGACCATTGTATCTAACGTGGTTCATACTTTTTGCCTTGCTGTGTATAGCTGGCATGTACGACTTTTATCTCTGGGAATATGACTATGGTCACAGTCTTGATCCCAAAGCAGCCATACAGTTTATGAATCCAGATGGATCACCTATGGCTTATCAACCTCCTTTAATAGGAACTAAAACCATATTAAACTTTGTGGCGCACTCCTACCCAAGATCTGGTGCTATTTTTATAGTACTTGGATTAATTGGCAGTTTATGGGCGTATTTTAAAGCTGCAAAAGAGAACTAATTCCTTTTATTTGCTATTCGTGAAATCTTTGAATTCCTTCACAATACCAATGTTGGCTGTAAGCTTTATGCTTATGCTTACGGGGTGCAGCACAGAACCAGAAGCCATTAACTATGGTTCTGACCAGTGCCACTATTGCAAAATGACGGTGGTAGATCTGCAACATTCCGCACAATACGTGAGCGATAAAGGCAAACAATTCAAGTATGATGCTATTGAGTGCCTGGTAAATGAGATGGGAGAAACCAAACCAAAGAACCCTGCACATGTATTGGTCGCAGATTACCTTTCTCCTGGTGACATGGTATATACTCATGATGCTCACTTTGTAATTACTGAAGCCATTAAAAGCCCTATGGGTGCGAACCTATCTGCATTTAGCCATGCTGATAGCGCTAAAAAAGTGATTGAATCTCATGGCGGCGAACTTTATAATTGGGAACAATTGTTTAAGATCTTAAATGAAGAATAAGCTTCTATATGTTTTCTTGTTCGTTTGTCAACTTGGTCTAGCCAAGGAGATTGAGGTATGTAAAAGCTGCAACCTCCAAAGTATTGGTACTGCTGTGGAACTAGCAGAAGATGGAGATCTAATCACTGTAAAGGAAGGTGTATATAAGGAACACGGCATACTTATAAACAAACCCCTGTCTTTACAGGCGGAAGGAGAAGTAACCATAGACGGTGAGAATATAGAAACCATCATAAATATTGAATCAGATGGCGTAGAGGTGAGTGGTTTCCACCTCATAAATGTAGGACAGAGCTATACTAAAGAATATGCCGCCATACATATTTTGAGGTCGGATTCATTTAGCATACACCACAACAAGTTAGAAAAAGTCTTTTTTGGAATGCTGATTGAAAAATGCCATCAGGGCAAGGTTTATCACAATACAATTACAAGTGATGGAACTACAGAAGCAGGATCTGGTAACGGGATTCATCTTTGGCATTGCGATAATGTGAGCATACACGACAATAAGCTGAGTGGTTTAAGAGATGGAATCTATTTTGAGTTTGTAGACAGTAGCGAGATATACAATAATTACAGCCACAATAACCTTAGATACGGTTTGCATTTTATGTTTTCCAATAGTGACAATTACCATCACAATACTTTTCAAAATAATGGTGCCGGGGTGGCAGTCATGTTTTCCAAGAAAATAAACATGCATCAGAACCGTTTTTTGGAAAACTGGGGTACCGCTGCCTATGGTCTTTTACTAAAAGAGATTTACGATGCGGAAATCACCAATAATCGCTTTGAGCAGAATACTATTGGTATTAATGTAGAAGGTTCCAGTAGAGTGAATTATCAATACAACGATTTTGTGCGCAACGGCTGGGCTGCTAAAATAGTTGGCGCCTGTTATGCCAATAGTTTTAAAGACAATAACTTCTTATACAATTCATTTGATTTATCATATAACAGCAAGATGAACGACAATGAATTCATTCACAATTTCTGGAGTGAGTACAGCGGTTATGATTTAGACAAAGACGGAATAGGAGATGTTCCATATAGACCCGTTAAATTGTTTTCTTATATAGTGAATCAGACACCAGAAGCAATAGTTCTTCTGCGAAGTTTATTTGTGTTTATTATCAATTTTTCAGAGAAGGTTTCTCCTATTTTTACACCGGATCACCTAGTGGATCCTCAACCATTAATGAAAGCCGTAAATGCTTAATATCAAAGGATTACATAAGAAATTTGGCAAGGTAAAAGTACTAGAAGACGTAGATCTAGGCCTTCCTTCTAAAGGAATTGCAGCTATACTTGGCCCTAATGGATCTGGGAAAACTACCTTGATTAAAAGCATATTGGGTCTCACCATTCCAGACAGAGGCGATATTTTATTGAATGATAAGCGCATCAACGGCAATTGGGAGTATAGAAAAAGAATAAACTACCTTCCTCAAATTGCCAACTTCCCTCCTAACTTAAGGGTAGATGAACTTATTGCCATGATCAAAGACTTAAGGCAAATGCCGGCCTTTGATCATGAATTGATTGAGAAGTTTGCTCTGGAACCCTTTCTAGATAAGAAATTAGGAAACCTGTCTGGGGGTACAAAACAGAAAGTGAATATAGTCATCTGTTTTATGTTCGACAGCCCCATGATCATATTAGATGAGCCAACAACGGGTTTAGACCCCAAATCGCTGCTGCATTTAAAAGAACTGATTAATCGCGAAAAGGAAAAAGGCAAACTCATTATTATCACTTCTCACATCATGAGTTTTGTTGAAGAAGTAGCTAATGATATCGTGTTTTTACTGGATGGTAAAATCAGATTCCAGGGCAGCACTGAACAAATCATGAAAGACCAACAAAAAGATAAATTAGAAGAGGCAGTTGCCTCCATACTGGAGTAATGTTTAAGATCTTAAAATACAGCTTTTATGACCTAATGCGATCGCGTTGGACCTATGTCTATTTCCTATTCTATTTGTGTTTGGGTTTTGTATTGCTCTTCTTAAATACAGATGTTTCAAAGGCCATTATTACCTTATTGAATATAATCATGATTCTGACTCCTTTAATAGGAACTGTATTTGGAATCATGTATTACTATAATGCCAAGGAATTTACAGAGCTTCTTCTAGCACAACCTATTAAAAGACGCACCATTTTTATGGGGCAGTATTTGGGTGTGGCGGTCTCTTTAAGTCTGAGTTTAGTGCTTGGCTTGGGTGTGCCATTTTTAGCTTATGGTCTATTAAAATCAGGAGCCATTTGGAACTTTGCTACCCTCCTGCTCATCGGAGCCCTTTTGACTTTCATTTTCACAGCTCTATCTATAAACATAGGCTTGTCTAATAACAATAAGATTAAAGGATTTGGTTATGCCATACTTCTATGGTTGTTTATGGCTGTTATTTATGATGGCATATTCTTGATTACCTTGGTCTACTTTAATGAATATCCACTAGACAAATTAGCTCTCGGACTCACCGCATTTAACCCTATAGATTTATCTAGAATTCTCATTCTGCTAAAACTGGACATATCTGCCTTACTAGGATATACTGGTGCTGTTTTTCAAAAGTTTTTTGGAACATCTAACGGTATGCTAATCTCCTTTAGCTTAATGGTAGTGTGGATAGCTCTTCCGCTATGGAGACTTGTTAGGAAGTCTCAACGCAAAGATTTTTAAGGTAGCTGGTATACCCATCTGGCAATATCCTGTATCACCTGGAATTCCACATTTGACGGTTTGAAATAATCCGTTGGCTGAGACATTTCTAATTCCGTTCTTGTAAATAAATGTGTGAGATTGGGGTAAGATATAAGTTCTACATTGTCTTTCCCAGAGAGGTTTTCCTTCCAAATACCAAAATCAACCATAGTAATCTGGTAGTCCTTCTCCCCTTGTAGAATTAAAGTAGGAATATCTAAACTCTTAGTTAGCTGCACTGGATCGTAATCATGGATTCCCCACCAAAATTTGCCTGGCCAATACACCATTAGTTCTTCAGCTGGTGTAGATTCAGTGTATGCCTTGGTTCTAATCTTCTCCGCTCTTTCTTGAGAAGATTCCAACATCTTTCTTTCTGCTCTGCTTACATCTCCATCTGTTGCAGATAAATATTCAATTTGGTCTAGTATTAAGTCTTCTAATCTCCGCGCATTTGCAGAAAACAGTATCATTCCGTTTAAATTATCCGCACTGTCTGCCAATAGTGGCATGGCATAGGCTCCAAGGCTATGGCCCAAGATTGCCACTTTATCGAATCTATAAATGCTGTGTGTTTTAAAATAATTCAAGGCTGTGATAGCATCGTTTATGGTTTCATCATAGATGGTAAACTGCCCGTTTAACATCTCGGGATTCACCATAGTTCTTTTGTCGTAACGGTAAGTGGCTATTCCCTGTTCTGCAAGGCCAATAGCAATATCATTGAAGACCTTTGTAGGCCCTATGGTCTCGTCTTTATCCAAAGCACCAGAACCGTGAACTAGAATAACCAAAGGGCAATTATTACAATCAATAGGAATGACTAGTTCTCCTTCCAGCTCTATATCTCCAGAAGGGATTGATAAGTATTGTTTGGAAACCACTAGGTCTTTGCCATAAGAAGGAGGGCTATAAGCCAATGGGCTAATAAGCAAACCACTTATCACTCCACCTGAGTGAACCAACTTCATCTTAAAAGTATTGTCTCTAAAATGAAGAAATATGTTTTCTTCTATCCTTCCTTCTACCTCCTTAAACTCTGGGTCGCTATAAGCTTGGAATGGCCCAAACATCTCCTCGGTTTGAGTCCATATAGTCTTGAGCAATTTGTGATCAACCTGGTCCTTCAAGGGATCGTCGAACTGCTTACAGAGTTTAGAATACTTATGATCCGCTAATAATTGTGCACTGTTCTCTATTATGCTTTGAGCTTGTAATGTGCTAACGCCCAATGTGCAAATAAGAAGGATGACCCAATGTTTCATACGCTATACAAGGTTTTATCGAACTTATCGAGTTGTTTGAGAAGAACGGCAAAATCCTTAGGATAGTCTGCTTCTACTAAGATTTCATCGCCTTTCAAATCTTGTAGTTTTATGCTTTTTGCATGCAAAGCAACACGCTTAATCATAGGTTGTTCTTCTTTGTACTTACCCAGACTGAAATTCTTTTTAAGCTTAGACAAATAAGGAGACTTTCCGTGATAAATATGATCCGCCGCTATAGGAGCATTAATGGCTGATAAATGAGCTCTTATCTGATGTAAACGCCCACTTAGAGGCTTGGCTTCTACCAATGTATAATGTTGAAAATGCTGTAAGGTGCTCACCACTGTTTGGCAAGATTTACCTTTTAGACTGTTCACCTGACTTCTGCCACTTCTGGTGGTTGACAATGGCAAATCAATAAGTTGTTCTTTGAATGAATGTATTCCATCGCAAATGGCGTGATATACCTTTTCAACTTGTCTCTTCTCGAATTGTATAGAGGCATTCCTATAAGCTTCTTTGTTTTTGGCAATTAGTAGAACACCACTTGTTTCCTTGTCCAATCTGTGACATAACTGAGCATCACTGCAATATTTTTGGGCCATTTCTATAATAGAAGGAAGCTCCAAATCTCTTTCGTGCAAGCTAGCAATACCAGAAGGTTTATTCAGAAATATATAATCTTCTGATTCTTTAATAACAATCTCCTTAAACCTTATGGATTTCATGCCTTTATATGTTTAATGCATTCGTCCATATAGACTTTATAACTCTCTCCTGTTTGCATATTTTTCAATGCCAACAAACCCGTCTTCATTTCCTCATCTCCAATGACTATGCTAAATGCAGCACCTCTTTTATTGGCGTAATCCAACTGCTTTTTAAGCTTCTTAAGATCTGGATAAACCAAAGCCTGTATGCCTTGAGCTCGTAAGGAATTGGCTACATCATAGGCATAAGCTCTACTCGATTCGTCAAAATGAGAGCAAAGAACAAGTTTCTCTGAAGCACTGAGATTGTCTAACATGGAACGGCTATTCATAACATCATATAAACGATCTATTCCAAATGAAATTCCAACTCCTGAAACATCCTTAAGACCAAATACCGCCGTTAGATCGTCGTACCTGCCGCCGCCAGATACACTGCCAATTCCACTGTCTGGAACCAAAGCCTCAAAAATGCAACCCGTATAATAATCCAATCCTCTTGCCAGACTCAAATCCAATTGAATTTTTAAATTCACTCTACTTTCACATAGCGTAATTACTCCCTTTAGTTCTGATATAGCAATCCGTGCTTTTTCATTGTTGCCAAACCTAGCGGCCATTGCATCCAGATTATCAGCATTTAATTCAATAACATCTATCCATTCAAATAGCTGATCTATTTGATTGCCATTTAGGCCTTTATTCTCAAGTTCCTTTTGAACACCTTCTTTACCTATTTTGTCTAGTTTATCAAGACTTGTACTAAAGTCTAGTACAGAAAAGTCCTTTGCCTCAACTAACTCTACCAGAGCTTCAAGCAGTTTGCGGTGATTCATTTTTAATACCGCATCATTCAATTTCAATTCTTTGAAGACCTGGTTGTAAATCAAAACCAAATCGGCTTCATTAATCATAGAATCAGAACCAATAATGTCTGCATCGCATTGAGTAAATTCTCTATACCTGCCTTTTTGAGGCCTATCTGCTCTCCAAACTTCCTGAACCTGATATCTCCTGAAAGGAAATGTTATGTCATTTCTATGCTGAACTACATAACGTGCAAAAGGGACGGTTAAATCATATCTCAATCCTTTCTCGCTCAAAGAACGTATGAGATTACCTTGATTGTCATTTTCAACATCCTCCGTATTGATATGTCTTGCGAGTGGGCCTGAATTCAATATTTTGAATAAAAGCTGATCTCCTTCTTCTCCGTATTTACCACTTAAGGTGGATAGGTTTTCAATTGCTGGAGTTTGTATTTGTTCAAATCCAAAAGTTTTAAATGCATGGGTAATCACTTTGAGAATATGATTCCTTCCTCTGAGTACTTCCGGGCTAAAGTCTCGAGTACCTTTCGCATTAGATGCTTTCTGCATGAGGCAAATTTACAATGTACTTAGTGATAAGTATTAGTTAAAATTCGGTGATTGAAGTTTTGAACACGAGATTTGAGTTTATAGAGCAATTTCTGCTGTTCTTCTGGCTCATTGCCTATGAGAAATTCATGCTTGCGATCTTCGCGCTGGTTATAATACCCCATCACTTCATTCCCAGACCAACTTAAATTTCTGTTGTCGTTGGTGAGACTATATAGGGCCCCATCAAAATTCACTACCGTGCTTTCCACCGAGTCTAGAAGCGATTTTCCAAAACTGAACTGCTCTTCTTCAATGCCAAACAAGTGCCAAATCGTAGGTAGAAAATCTATGTGTTGCACTGCTCTTTCTACTTCTCTAGGTTCAAAAATGGCTGGAGCATATATGAGTAGTGGAACTTCGTACTTGCCTGAAATAGTGCTATACTCTTGAGTTTCGTTTATAGAACTATGATCGGCGGTGATTATGAATATAGTGCGCTTAAACCAATTCGTTTCTTTAGCGGATTTGAAAAAATCCCTAAGAGATTCATCAGTATAACGAATGGAACGATGGATTTCCAAGCTTCCCTC
Source organism: Bacteroidia bacterium (assembly GCA_049115575.1). Lineage (GTDB taxonomy): Bacteria > Bacteroidota > Bacteroidia > NS11-12g > UBA9320 > JAHEKB01. Next base: position 989,990 of record JAGDZU010000001.1, read on the forward strand.
TTGTAAGTGTTCATAACCTTCTGGAACCATATAAGGGTGGTGACTGCTCAGACTAAAAAAGGAGCTGAACCAAGGTTCTTTTTGATCTGTGAATTTGTCCACCACATACTGAAAATAAGGTTGATCTAGTATACCCCAATGCCCGTCGTGGTGAGCTTTTTCTGGGTATTGCTGTTGCGCATTATACTCATCTAAACCTTGAGACAATAGATAAGATTTAAAACCCATTGAACCTTCATCAGCAGCATGAAAGAAACTGGAATAGTAACCCTTGTCTTTTAAAAACTTAAAAACAGAATGTAACTGTATATGGGCATATACAGATCCTACAAAAGCTTCCCTCATTAAAGTGGGCACGCCGTTATAAATAGATGAAACCGCATCCATTGAACGCAGTCCGTTGCTAAATGCATTCTCGAATTCTATAGATTTAGAAGCCAAGCTATCTAAGAATGGAGTATATGAAGGAATATCCAAATTGTGAAGTCCTGTATACTCTTTGCCAAAACTTTCTAATAAGATCAGACAGATATTGGGGCTTTCTTGTAGCAGAGCTTCGTAAGAAACTAGATCATCTTTTTGCAAATCTGCCAATTCAGTAGGTTCAAGGAAATCTAACTCCTCCAGACTTACTTGAAATAAGGATTCTAATAGTATGAACGATGGATTCATGGCTGAAACTGCTTGTTCACTTGGCAATGCTGCATAAGCATCTAAATGGTTGAGTGGTTTTAATGAAACACTTCCTCTTGCCGTGAGTGCCCATAGTAATAACAGTATTGGTACAACCGCAAACCATTGTCTTTTACCTAGTTCAAGTTCTATTCGCATGAGCTTACCAGTGACCCAATAACAAACTGCCAAAAGAAGGAGTACTAAATACCAATATGAAGCCACATAACCCCAAACTATGGCCGATTCTTGGCCAGAAATCATGTAAAAAAGGTCTTTTCCAACTATAGTTTTGGTGATTGGGTAGTATAGAACAGCTACAAAATTGAATAACAACAGAGCCAAACTCAGTATGAAAAGCAAGATTGAAGTGGCCCATTTTATGATTCTGTGCTTTACAAAAAGTGAAATTATCAAGAATAAAAACACCGGTGAATACCAAATTGCAATAGTTTTTAAATCAAATAAAATGCTGACATACAGATACTTAAAGCTAAATACTTGTGATAGTCCAGCTATTCCATTTATTTGCCAATGAAACCATAGTCTGCTGGTCCAAATTAGAGCCACCAGAACACCGATGAAGATTGCAATTTTGTATAAGGCTTTTCTTATCATTTAGCTTGATATGAATGCAAAAATTAGTAATTTTGCCGTCCATTTAGCAAAAAATGAAAAAAGAAATACACCCAGATAGCTATAGACTAGTAGTTTTTAAGGACATGTCCAATGGATACCAGTTCTTAACTAAATCTTGTGTTGAGACAAAAGACACTACTACTTGGGACGACGGAACGGAATACCCTCTATACAAATTAGAAATTTCAAGCGCTTCTCACCCATTCTATACTGGTAAGATGCAATTTGTTGATACTGCAGGTAGAATTGACAAATTCAACAAGAGATACTCTAAAAAGAAGTAATAAAGAAACTGATATTTATAAAGCTCTCTATATTTGGGGAGCTTTTTTTTTGCCATGAATCTCATACTCTTCGACTCCAATATAGAATTACTTCTACCCCTGACTTATACTCGGCCAGCTGCTGATTTACGAACTGGTATACTTACCATAAAAGAGAAGTGGGAAAATTATACTGGCTCATCATGCTCTTTTCTTGCGCAAGCAAGTCTGCAAGCCAAGTTTAAATGCCATTGGGAAGATGACAATATCTATGTGAATGGAAGATGGCTACCAAATGCATCTAGCGCAGCTATTCTTGAAAGTCTGCAGTTAGGACAAGCTTATGAGCACAATGGTGAGTTAATTGCTCTAAGGGGCGGTAAAATGACCTTAGAAGAGCTTCTGGAGGCAAAAGAAAGTACTGCATTAGATGATTCAATTCAATTGATAAGTAGACCTTATGATTTGTTCAATTTGAATGACCAAGAAGTTCGAAAGGATTTTAATCTCATTACAGCAAATAGGAGTTCAGCTAATGTAAATGAAACCAATACACTTATTGGCAATGAAATATTCATAGAAGAAGGTGCAAAAATCAATGCTGCAGTACTCAATAGCGAGTCAGGGCCTATCTACATAGGCAAAGATGCAGAAGTTATGGAAGGGAGTCTTATAAGAGGTCCATTTGCACTTTGTGAATCTTCAGTTGTAAAACTTGGATGTAAAATCTATGGAGCAACCACTGTTGGACCCCACTCCAAGGTAGGTGGTGAGCTTAACAATGTGGTAATGCAGGCACATAGTAATAAGGGACACGATGGCTTCTTAGGGAATGCATTTATAGGTGAATGGTGCAATATAGGTGCAGACACCAATGCCTCTAACCTCAAGAATAATTACGCAGATGTGAAAGTCTGGAACTATGAATCCAAGCGATTTACACCAAGTGGTCTTCAGTTTTGCGGTTTAATAATGGGGGATCATTCTAAATGCGGAATAAATACCATGTTTAACACAGGAACTGTGGTTGGAGTTAGCGCCAATATTTTTGGATCTGGTTTTCCCCGAAACTTTGTTCCTTCTTTTAGCTGGGGAGGTAGTTCAGGTTTTACTACCTATAGTTTAAACAAAGCGTTCGACACAGCATCTAAGGTGATGGAACGCAGAGGGAAAAGCCTGAATGAACTTGAAGAAAATATTTTAAAACATATATTTGAAAGCTCTTCTGAGTACCGAATTTGGGAGAAAAATTCATAACCCTATGAGACAAAAAATAGTTGCTGGTAACTGGAAAATGAATACGAATTATGATGAAGGCAAAGAGCTTTTACTGGAACTCATAGATTCTGAATTTGGAGAAAACTGCCAAATCATAGTTGCTCCTCCATTTATACACCTAGATCATTTTAGCAAGTTGTTAACCAATTCTAAAATCCTTTTGGGTGCTCAAAACTGTCACATTCAAGACCGAGGCGCTTTTACAGGAGAAGTATCTGCATCTATGCTTAAAAGCGTTGGTGTTGAGTTTGTAATTCTTGGTCATTCTGAAAGAAGAAGCTATTACTTCGAAGACAGCATGTCTATTTCCTATAAAGTTAATCAAGCTTTAGCTCAAGGTCTTAGACCTATCTATTGCTGCGGAGAGACATTGGCTCAAAGGCAAGAAGATCAACATTTTGAAATCATCAGGAGCCAAATTAGAGAGGGTCTTTTTCACCTCAATGAAATTGAGCTGCTAAACTGTGTAATTGCCTACGAACCAGTATGGGCCATTGGCACTGGAGAAACTGCAAGTCCTTCACAGGCTCAAGAAATTCACTCATTTATACGAAAAACCATAGCTGTAGATTACGGAGATATGGTTGCGGACAACATTTCTATCTTATACGGTGGTAGTGTTAAACCAGAAAGTGCCCCAGAACTCTTTAATTGCCCGGATATAGATGGAGGATTAATTGGTGGGGCTGCACTTAATGCTGCAGACTTTTCGGCTATTAGCCGCTCCTTTTAAAGCAGATATCCTATTCCGAAAGCTAGATGGTCAAAGCCATTAAAGCTAAACCTTCTATCGTAATTTTCACCTTCAGCTGAATACTCCTGCAAGTTCACATTGAAATTTGCTCTGCTTTCTAATGATATTCTCAATCTATCATATGGTGTAAACTGCAAACCAGCTAATGGCATAAGACCAAAATTAAAATGATAACCATAATAAGTCTCCCAAGGTTCTCTTATAAAGGCAGAATTCCAATATCCATCACAGGCTATGTAGGCAGAAAGGTTTTTACGTTTACCTAAAGGTAAGTTCTTCTGTATTCCCACTCCAAGAGAATAGGCAACTTCACCGCCTCTAAGAGTAGCTGAATCTGATCGAATCTCTTTATCCGTATCCATGCTGAAAGAGGCTAGCAATCTCAAACTGAGTTCGTGGTTCCAGACTTGCTTATACCAAAGTCCCGCACCAATGTCCTCCTTATTTAGTGGACTAAAAACCAAACCAATTTCATTCTGCTGAGCCTTTGAACTATAAAAAGACAAACAGAATACAGTTATCAGCAAACAAAGAATACTCTTTCTCATGTGAACAATAATACGACCTAAAAAGAAAAAGGGCCCCAAAATTGGAGCCCTTTTCTTATATAAAATTTAACATCTTATTACATGCCTGGAGCAGGAGGTGCAGAACTTCCACCAGAACCTTGGTTCAAGTCAATTCTACGTCTGCTGTAATCTCCAGAAGAATCAGAAGAGTAATCAACGCTGATTCTACTTCTGTCTATACCGTAGTTAGCTTCTAGGTGATCAACTATAGCGTTAGCACGTCTCCATGCTAATTGCTCAGAAGACTTGCTATTAGAGAATCCTAATGCAGTAATAGTCAATTCTGGACATGTTTTCATTTTTTCAGCAATGGTATAAAGAATACCATAAGTGTGAGCTGGAATCTTAGAGCTACCGTTTTCAAATATGATTGAAGGAAGAACTACGTTCTCACAATCACAACAGTTCTCATTGATATCTATACCAACACCGCGAACATCAACTAGAGATCCATCAGGAGTTCCAGCTTGCTCATCCATACAATCAGGTACACCATCATTGTCAGAATCGATAGCAACACCATTTTCGTCTACCTCATCACATTCTGAGAATGGTTGAGCATCGTTACAATCAGTGATACCGTCACCATCTGAATCTACAGAAACACCATTACCATAAACTTTATCGCAATCTGTATCTGCTTCTTGATCGTAGTAATCACTTACTCCATCACCGTCTTCGTCTTCCATTAATGGCTTAAGACGTTCAATGTCGTTTCTCATAGAATCCATATCACTATAGATAGTTTCCATAGGATTCAACCAATCGTAGTGAGAGTCTTGACCTTTCTTACCTAACTTGATAGAAGCCTGAAGCCCTAAAGTTGAATAGTAATCTTGTACTCTGTTTCTCCATATAGGGAAAGAGAAACCGTCTAAGTTATCGTTTCTAGTCCAATGGGCTTTGTATTCTATACCTAAGTCTAACCATTTACCAAAGGTTCTCTTAAGACCAGCACCAAATGGAATGGTTAAGTTTCTACCTTTATATAAAGTTTGAGCATCTTCTATATTGGCTAAAGACCAAGTTAGAGGATCAGCAGGATCAGTTTGGATAATATCTCCATTAGCATCTAATGGATTAAAGAATGATGGTCCCCATGCAGCAAAAGCATGACGTGCATCTTCTTGGATAGCATATCCACCTTCAACGTCACTCCATACAGCACCAATACCAAAGAAGGTAAATAACTGTAATTTTCTTAGAGGTCTAAGAAATGACAAGTTACCCATGGTATAAACCGCAGTAAGATCGACATCCTTGTAATTGTTAGTGAAGGAATAGCTATCTGGATCACCCGCAGCATTACCGTCGTTAAACAAGTTATCTCCGTTTGGATCTTGTGAACCCACTTGATCCGCTCCATTCAAACCGTTTTTAGCGTTTCCACTAAAACTAAAATTCTCTCTTCCACCTTTCAACGCACCCATGTTTCCGCTCAACTTCAAACCAAATGACTGTCCGAGTGAATACTTCACGTGAAGTCCACCAGAAAGACCAATTTGAAAATCATCGGCATCTCCATTAAATAGAGTTGGGGCTATCTGTAATCCAACTGACCATTTCTTAGATGGCCTGAATTTAGAAAAATAATCTCCAACCTGAGCTTGGGAAGCTGTGAAGATGAAAGCAGTAAGTAGTACTGCTAATAATCTGTAATTTCTCATAATGTTAAACTTTATCAATCTTAGTTAGTAATTGATTAGGTGCAAAAGTAACTTACAGAGCAGTAAATTCAAACACTTTTTGTTACCAAATGGTTAACCTTAAGCAAATTACCTAATCCAAACAGCTTTTTAGCCGTCCAATCGTATGACAATAATTCAGGAAATTCAATCAAATGTTTCACTCTTTCCTGTGGATTTGATGGATCAAAATGGGCGTTTTTGAACTTCAAAATTGCCTTTAATTTGCTATCATCTTTAGCCATTTGACTCAATCTTTCAGATATAAGACCCTCTATTTCAGTGAGTTTAGGCTCTATTTTATTTATCTTGCCTTCTAGACTAAAACCTTTTAATGTTAGAGCTGACAGATTTGATAACTCCTGCAATGCCTTTCTAGACTTTTCAAGCTCAGCCATCAAATTTTGTTCAATTACTGCCATTTTTTCTGAAATATGAGAAATAATATCTTTTTCAGGCTTGTATAAAGTGGATAAGTGGTTGATATCCATTTTGTTAAGTTGCTTTTCTCTCAGCACCACATTTGAAGTTCTCAAGAACAAAAGGGGTAATTGTAGTTTATACTGTTCAAATAACAGTTTTAACTGCATCCAGTACTTCAATTCTGATGGCCCTGCTACATACATTAAATTTGGCAAGATCATCTCCTGATAAAGAGGTCTAATCAGCACATTTGGACTGATATTCTGGTAATTATCCTCTAAAAATTGATCAATTTCATGCGTTTTGCATAAAATTCGATCATTTGCGAGCAATTCTTCATTTTCTCGAATGATGCGATGTCTACCATTTTTATTGAGTAAAAACAGATTAATATCCCTTACATGTACTTGAGATCCGTATCCCTTTTCCGCAAATTTTTCAGTGGCATTTTTAAGTGATGCCAAATTCAATCCCTTTAGTTCATTTGAAAAAATCTCGGTGATTAGGGATTTTAGAGACTTTTCGTCTGCATCTAAAACCAGAAGACCGCTATTTTCAAACAAGGCGTGAACTAGTCTTCTGTTGGCATCTGCATAGTTCGATGAGCTATAGCACTCTTTTGCAAGTTTTAAAAAATCTAATTGTCGCTCACTGAGATTCAATGTGCCTTCTATTTCAACAAAGAGATCATGGATACCTTCTGTAGACATTCTTCCCACTGCACCTTCTTGATCTGTTTTCCATTTAAATCTCTTACCAAAAAGGGAAACATCCTGAATTTCTTCCAAATCGTGGTCTTCGGTGGCCATCCAGAAAACTGGAACAACGTCAATTTCTTCAGTCTGGCTAATCTCTTCTGCCAACCTGATGGTGTCTAAGATCTTATATAAAACATATAACGGGCCTACGCCAACATGAATTTGCTGCCCTGTAGTTACGGTGTAGGTTTTCTCCTTAGCCAGCTTTTTTAATGCTTCTCCAACTGGACTGTTGCTGAGATCAATTCCACTTCTTTGATATTGCTGAGCCAAACAATCTACCAAGAGCGTTCTTTGCTCTGGTTTGAATTCTGGTTTGTCTGAAATTCTATCCCTTAACCCTTCTAAGCTCGGATCGTAGGAGTAAAATTCCTTTAAAGACTGTGATTTGGTATAAGATTCAATGAAATCAGAGCTGAAATATGTATCATCCCTTTCAAGCTGAATGCAATCAAAATCAGTATATGGGTTTGGCGTGGAGGTCATAAGCTTCAGCTTTGGTAATAGTGCATTTTACAAAGTCTCCTTTACGCAAATATCCTTCATCTATGCCAATTAAGACTTCATTGTCCACCTCAGGTGAATCATATTGTGTCCTTCCAACATAAAACTCCCCTTCTATTCTGTCTATTAAAACTTCTTGTTCTGTTCCAATTAAAGAAGAATTCCATTCAAGTGAAATATCATATTGGACATCCATTATCTGGCTTGCTCTATCCTCTTTAACCTCTTGCGGAATCTCATCTTTCATACTATATGCATGCGTACCTTCTTCATGCGAATAAGTAAATACTCCTAGTCTGTGAAACTTGAATTCTTTCACAAACTCCAACAATTCTTGAAAATCTTCTTCGGTTTCTCCAGGATGGCCAACAAGAAGTGTGGTTCTTAAAGCAATTCCTGGTACTTCTGTTTTAATTCTGTTAAGTACCTCTATTGTACGCCTTTTAGTAATCCCCCTTCTCATGGATTTGAGCACATTGTCCGTAATATGCTGAATAGGAATGTCTAGGTAAGCGCAAATATTTTCGCGCTCCTTCATAATAGGTAGAATCTCAAAAGGAAATTTTGAAGGATAAGCATAATGCAACCTAATCCACTTTATTCCATCAACCTGACTCAAAGCTTCGAGCAATTTGTCTAAGCTGCGCTCGCCATATAGATCAATTCCATAATAAGTAGAATCCTGTGCAATAAGCATCAACTCAGTAACTCCATCAGAAGCTAATTTCTTTGCTTCCGCTACTAAATCCTCTATTGATCTACTCACATGCCCACCACGCATAAGAGGTATGGCGCAAAAAGAACAAGGCCTGTCACAACCTTCAGAGATCTTCATATAGGCAAAATGTTTAGCCACCGAAGAAGTTCTTTCGCCAATGAGTTCTTTTTTATAATCTACTCCAACTCCTTCAAGAAGTTGAGGTAAATCAAATGTCCCATGCCAACCATCTACTTCTGGAATCTCATCTTTGAGATCCTCTTTATACCTTTCCGATAAGCAGCCTGTAACCAAAAGGCGTTTAATCTCGCCAGCTTGCTTTTGTTGAGCATAGTCCAAAATAGCATCTATACTTTGTTGTTTTGCATTATCTATAAAACCACAGGTATTTATAATTACAGTGTCAGCATCTTCTTGATGTTCATGTTCTGCTTTTACATCACCCGCTTTCAACTGAGCCATCAATACCTCTGAATCCACAGTATTCTTTGAACATCCCAAAGTAATCAGAGCTACCTTTTCTGGTTTATGTGATTTGGTTTTCACGATTGAAATAAAGATTTAACAAAATGAGAGGGTTCAAAGATTTGAAGATCCTCCATTTTTTCTCCTACACCAATGTACTTCACCGGAATACTGAATTGATCACTTATGCCAATTACTACACCGCCTTTAGCAGTTCCATCTAGTTTTGTTAACGCTAGAGCATTCACATCTGTTGCTGCAGTAAATTGTTTAGCTTGTTCAAAAGCATTTTGTCCTGTAGATGCATCCAGAACTAAAAGTATTTCATGCGGTGCGCCTTCCACCTGCTTGTCCATCACTCTTTTAATTTTGGACAATTCGTTCATCAGGTTCACCTTATTATGCAATCTTCCGGCAGTATCAATAATAACTACATCCGCGCCATTCTCTTTGCCGTATTTTACACTGTCAAAAGCAACAGCTGCTGGATCTGTATTCATTCCTTTGGAAACCAATTCCACACCAACTCTTTCACTCCAAATGGTAATTTGATCTACAGCTGCAGCTCTAAAGGTATCCGCTGCACCTAGAACTACCTTTAAGCCTTGCTGTTTAAACATATTGGCGAGCTTTCCGATGGTGGTAGTTTTACCAACCCCATTGACTCCAACTACCATGATCACATAGGGTTTAACATCATCGTTAACAATGGTTTCTTCTGCCTTGAGAAGTAGATCCGCCATCTCTTCCTGCAGCATTTGCTGCAGTTCATCACTATCTATGAATTTATCCTTGGAAACACGCTTTTCTATTCGGTCTATGATTTTAACAGTGGTTTCAACTCCAACATCAGAAGTAATTAGAATTTCTTCTAATTCATCTAGAAAGTCTTCATCCAGACGACTTTTTCCAATTACAGCTTTAGAAATCTTGCTTAAAAAGCTAGACCTCGTTTTCTGCAGTCCTTTGTCTAACTGAGTCTGTTCCTGTTCTGTCGGAGATTTCTTGAATATGTCAAATAAGCCCATACCTCTATAAACAAAAAAAGCTTCCCATCTTTCAAAGGAAGCTTTTTCATACTAGTATATCATTCTATTTCGCTAGGTAATCCTTTACAGCATCACCAGGCATCATTTCCTCTTTAAAAGTGTAAGCACCAGTTTTAGGAGACTTCACACATTTAATCACTTTAGCCCATTCTTTACCAGAACCTGCTTTCTTTAATGTTGCAACAACTTTCTTAGCCATCTTATTTAATCTCTTTGTGAAGAGTAACTTTCTTCATGTACTTATTATACTTCTTAAGCTCTAAACGCTCAGTAGTGTTTCTTTTATTCTTGGTTGTGATGTAACGAGACATGCCAGGAATGTTGGTTCCTTTTTGCTCAGTGCACTCCAATATAACCTGTACTCTATTTCCTTTCCTAGCCATAATTATATCTTACCGTTTTTAAGCAAGCTATTCAAGCAAGCGCTAATTCCTTTTTTATTAATCGTTTTCAAGGCTGAAGTGCTTACTTTCAAAGTAATCCACTCATCCTGTTCCGGAAGGTAAAACTTCTTAGTTTGAAGATTTGGATAAAATCTTCTCTTGGTCTTGCGGTTAGAGTGAGATACTCTATTACCTGTCAAGGCCTTCTTTCCGGTCAAATCACATACTCTAGACATTCCTCTGAAAATTTGGGCTGCAAAGATTAACTTAATTTTTGATTTATCAAATACTAAGGATATAAAAGATACAATTTTCTTAGCTCCTTGTATTGCTCCAGTTTTGGTGACCAAGATGCACGTATTTCATCCTCCGTTTCGCCCCTTGCAATCTGAAGCTTAAATTCCTCATTACCAATTAGTTTATTAATGTAACTTCTAAAGAATGATCCATTAACTTCTTCATTATTTGTTTCACTGAATAAAAGCAAATAACTCAGATTCAAACGGGGATTTTCGAACAAACTGCTGTCTACTGCATCTGTAATCACAATTCCACCGCACAGTTCTCCCATATGCTTCGGTTTGTCTGACACTCCAGGTAAGCTTTGAGGAGTGAAATATTCCACGCCCTTGAAGCCAGGTCTGCCAAGAATTTGAAAAGGCGTTTCAGTTCCTCTACCTACACTCACGTTTGTCCCTTCGAATAGTCCCAGAAACGGATAAAGATATACCGAATTCATATTTGGCAAATTTGGAGAAGGCCGAATAGGTAATTGATAAAGGATATCATGGGAGTAATTTAAACAACTTACCACTGTAAGCTCACAACGCAAATCTTCTCCAAGCCATGATTCTCCATTGATCATTTGAGCCAGCTCTCCTACTGTTAAACCATGCACCACTGGAATGGGATGCACTCCTATAAAAGATTGGTATTTAAGATCCAATACAGGACCATCCACGTAAAATCCATTGGGGTTCGGCCTGTCTAGTACAATGAATCTCTTTCCGCTTTTGGCACATGCTTGCATAGCGTAATGCATACTAGAAATGAAAGTGTAGAAGCGCACCCCCACATCTTGAATATCAAAAAGCAACACATCTATTCCCTCTAGCATTTGCGGTTGCATTCTTTTGTTCTTACCATATAGAGAGGTAATCTTAACACCAGTTTGCTCATCAATTCCACCGTGAACAGTTGCGCCATCACTGTATTCTCCTCTAAATCCATGTTCGGGAGCAAAAACGGTTACAAGATCAATTCCAAGTGCCAATAAAGAATCAACTAAATGTGTTGCACCTATCGTTGAAGTTTGATTTACCATTAATGCCACCTTCTTATCTTTTAGAAGAGGTAAGTATTCTGCTGTTCTTTCTGCTCCTAAGACCAATTTGGCATCTGAAATAGATGAGCTTTGTTGTTGTTCATTAAAAGAAGAACAGCATAAGAATAATATCACACAAGAAGTTAGTACTATAAGTTTATTCATTTGGTTAATCTTGTAGGGTCAAAAGTATGCGATTTGCACTGTTCATAGCTAACAAACTAACACGCAACAATAATGCCTCATTCACCAAAACGGTGGTTAGGCTTGCAACCATTGCGGTTTCTATAAGTGTACTAGTTGTGATACTGTCCTATGGAATACTCTTAGGGTTTAAAAAAGAGATCAGAGATAAGGTGAGCGGCTATGCCGGGCACATTACCGTAAGTAATTTCGACCTCAGCCAAGGAAATGAACATACAGAGCTTCTAATAGACGATGAAATAGAGAAGAATATTCGCGCTGTTGAGAACGTAAAAAGTGTTTATCCCTTTTTAAACAAAGCTGGAATCATCAAATCTGATTCCATCATCGAAGGCCTAATTTTCAAAGGAATCCCAAGTGATTATGATCTGGCTTTCTACAAAAAACACTTGCTCAGAGGCCAACTTCCGAGCTATACAGATAGCATAGACAGCTATGATATTCTATTATCTGCACTTACAGCACAACATCTCGAAGTAGATACGGGATCTAAACTTCAATTGTACTTTGTAAATGAAGGTGATGTAAAAAGAAGAAGGGTTACGGTTAAAGGAATATTTAATACAGGCTTACAAACCTTTGATAAGCAGTTTGCCTTATGCCATTTGCGCATGGTGCAGCGAGTTGTTTCAAATGATTATTTGGTAGCTGGAGGTTATGAAATAAAGGTTGATGACTTCTCAGACATAGAACCCACCACCAAAAAAATTGACAATAATATTAGTGCTGTCCTTAGGGCGGTTAATATTAAAAACCAATACTTCACCATGTTTCAATGGCTGGAAATCGTAGACTCAAATGTCCTGATAATTATCATCCTTATGTTCATAGTGGCCATAATCAATATTATCACCGTCCTGCTAATTTTGATTATTGAACGCATACCCATGATAGGAATATTTAAAGCGGTAGGTGCAAGAAATCAAAGTATCATGCAAATATTTAGCTGGCAAGGGCTATTTATATTATTTGGAGGATTGATAATAGGAAATGGATTGGCGCTTGGTTTAGGCTATTTACAAGAACACTATCAACTTATAAAACTATCCGCAGAAACCTATTATATGGATGCGGTTCCTTTCTATTTACCAATTGAAGTTTTACTTCTTATTAATGTGGCAACTATAGTTCTGGCTTATTTGTTTACCTGGCTACCCAGTTTTGTTGTTGCTCGAATCTCCCCCATCCGTAGCATCAGATTTAAGTGAGTCTCTCCTATGCTTGAGATTGTTCCCACAGCTTTTACAATAAATGGCATCTTTATCGTTGTGAACATTGCCACAGTTTAGACATTCTACTAGCTGTTTAGATTGACTGAATTCCACTGAAACTATTCCGGTGGGTACTGCTATTACCGCATAACCTAAAATCATGAGCATGGCAGATAGGAACTGGCCTAAAGCCGTAACAGGGGTAATATCTCCATATCCTACTGTAGTTAAGGTAACAATAGCCCAATAAACGCTTCTCGGTATACTGGAAAATCCAGCTTCTGGAGGTTCTATCACGTACATGATAGTGCCCATAACAATAACCACGATTAGTACTGTTACAAAGAACACCGTAATCTTAGCCCCACTTCTTTGTATGGCATTGGCTAAAGTTTGAGCCTCAACCATAAAACTCCTCAATCTCAGCACCCTGAACACCCTCAATAATCTAAATACTCTAATCATGAGCAAGAATTGTGGTCCTGCTACTATCAAGCTCAAATAAGTTGGAATGGTGGCTAATAAATCAATGATACCCCAGAAGCTTAAAATATACTTTTTAGGCTTATCGCTGATGTATATTCTCATAATATACTCTATAGTGAAAACTATGGTGAATACCCATTCAGCTACATCTAATAGGAGACTGTATTTAGTCTGAATGCTTGGAACACTATCTGCCATTACTACAAGTACAGACAGTAATATGGCATACAACAACAGGATATCAAACCGTCTACCCTCCTTGGTATCTGAATGAAAAATGATATCGTGCCATTTTTCTTTTAATTCAGGGTAGTACCTGTCTTTTATGGAACGGCGCGGTGCCATAGTGCAAATTAAGGCTAAAGCCTTGAATAATAACTCTTAATCCCTGAAATCCAGGTCAATTTTAACTCCAACATTCAATCCAAGGCCCAAACCTCTAGTATAAATTCTATCTTGAGTAGTGCCTTTAAGATCATCTGTAAATTCAAGTTTGAAACTCTGATGTTCCAAGCTACTAAAATTGAAATTAAGTGAAACATCAAATGCCAAATAATCATTGATGTTGTGTAGATAACCTATTTCAGATCTAATAAAAAAGTTGCCTCCTTCAAATTGATTGGCATAGGTAGTCATCTCTAAACTACTTACAGGCATTTGGTCTGCATCTAGTATTACATCTGTTCGTGTTTCAGTACCCTTTCTGTTGAGCTTCTTATTTATATACATCACAAGGCCTGCGCTGTAATACAATGCGGAATTCTGACTCAAATAAGTGAGATAACTGGGCATTACGGCCAATTGATAGGAGCTAAAGCCTGGGTATGCATAATTTTCGAAGTACACTTCTTCTTGACCACTGGCCTGCTCAAACTGATTTATCTCATACTTAGCTGTAAAATCGCGTTTATAAAACCCCACTTTCAACTCCCAATGTTCTTGTATTGATCTGCTGGCTGTTAGTCCAAAACCTGCATCTACATGAGGTATCAAATCCACCCTCCCAGATTCTGAATTGTAAAATTCAATCTTAGGACCAAGTTGTAAACTCAGGCTTTCTATGAGCTGCGCTTGCCCTATTACAGAACATAGCATTGCGATATTTAACAGTATTAGCTTCTTCAAAATAATTCGTATTGCAGTTGTTTGAGATGAAAACTCTTTCTGTGTATTGGACTAAACCCATACTTCTTTATAGCTTGAATGTGCTGCTTGGTAGCATATCCTTTATGCCTCTCAAAGCCAAACTGAGGATACTCTTGCGCCATATTGCACATGAATTCATCTCTATAGGTCTTGGCAAGAACAGATGCAGCTGCAATGCTATTATACAATCCATCTCCTTGAACTATGGTTTCAAATGGAACATCTTGCCAATTGTGAAATCCATTGCCGTCGATAAGCAAATGCTCGGGTTTGTGTTGCAATTGGTCTAATGCTCTATGCATGGCCTTAAATGAGGCGTTCAATATATTAATCTCATCAATTTCTTGTTCAGTGCAAGAACCTACCGCCCAAGCCAAAGCTTTCTCTTCTATCTCTAATCTCAGTGCCTCCCTTTTAGCTTTAGTCAATTTCTTAGAGTCGTTAAGTCCATTGATTTTCTTCTTTGGATCTAGTATAACGGCAGCCGCATAAACTGGCCCTGCAAGGCATCCTCTTCCAGCTTCATCGCAACCAGATTCCAATACTCCTCTTTTGAAATAGCTTTTAAGCAAGGAACAAAAATAACTAAGTTTGCAAGCCATGCTTAACTACCGCGAGGCCATATACAAAGACTATCACAGCAACCAGGTAAATAAAACTGCTGCGTCTTATAGTAGTTTAATCAAACAACAAGAAGCATACTACTCAAGGGAGTTGATCCCTCTAATTCGCGGAGATAAGAGTCAAAAACTAGTTGACTTGGGTTGTGGTTTTGGAAGTTTCCTATCAGCCGCTAAAAGCAATGGGTATCACAATGTTGAGGGTGTTGACTTGAGTCCTGAACAAGTAGCGGTAGCACATGAATTAGGTCTTACTGAAATCAAGAACGAAAGCATAGACGCCTACTTCGAAAGGAGTGCTGGTGCAGACTGCATAGTTGGAGTAGATATTATAGAGCATTTTAGCAAAGACGAGCTGATGGACTTTTTAACCAAATGCAAGAAGCATTTGAACAAAGGCGGACAAGTTATTTTCCGAACTCCGAATATGGATGCAACTATGGCTTCTGTTTATGCCTTTGCAGACATTAGCCACGAAGTTTTTCTCAATAAGAGTTCTGCCTTACAAATTATGAAAAGTGCAGGCTTTAAAAACGTGGAGGTTTTACCGAGTTTGATTTGGAATCAAAACCCTATAAAAGAGTTTATCAGAAAAATACTTTGGACCTGCCATAAGATGAGCCGTAAGTTTATGCTATTCAGCAGTGGAAGAACATGGAATGAAGTTGTTTTCACCCCTAACATCATAATAAGAGCAAGCAAAGACTAAACATCAAAGTCTAATCCAAACCTCTGTTCAAATTCTTTAAGTGGTGGATACTCTTTGGCTAGTGCATCAAACTGCTGCTTTGGAGTAAACAATTTGTATTCATTCACCGCCTGAGCATTGATCTCCACTATGAAGTCCCATTGAACCCCTTCTGATGCAAAGTTTCTTTGAAGCTTAGTGAAGGTATCTTCAAGTTCATTTTTCAAGGTTTTGGATCCCACTTTAAAAGTGGTTTGTGAATCAGTGAAATCATAAAGTGGATCTTTCAGATAAGAAGCTAGACCTTTTCTACCCTGCTTAAATATATCATCTGCTAATTGAGCTATTCTCGAGGACAATGATTCTGCAGAAATAGGTTTAAGTTCTAATTTCTCATCAGGAACAACTTCTTCCTGCACCTCTTCCGTTATCTGCGAAACAACTGGTACCACTTCTTTCACCTTTTTGAGGCTTCCAATTCGCACCGTAGAAACTACTTGTTCTACAAGCTCTTCTTTAAGATTCTTCTTAGCAACTCCTTCTTCTTCTTTAAAGAGCTCGTTGAAGTAACCAGAATTAACAAGCTTTGCTAGCTTAGGCTTTTTTTTTTAGATACGTCTATAGCGTGTTGAAGGGAAGCCAGTTTTATTAAACAGAGTTCCACATGTAATCTCTGATTGCGAGATGCTTTATAGTGGCTATCGGCTTCTCCTAATATGTTAATAGCATTAATCAAGAAGCTAGACGTGACCAAATTGGCTTGCTTTTCATAACGAACAGCCATTTCCTGAGATTTGTCTATTAGAGACCTAGTTACTGCAGTTTTTGCCATTAATAAATCTCTGAAGTGATTGGCTAAGCCATTAAGGAACAACTGAGCATCGAATCCTTTGCTTTGAATTTCGTCGAAAGACAAAAGTGATTGACCTACATCTCCATCTACAAAGGCTTCGGTAATCTTGAAATAATAGTCGTAATCCAATATGTTAAGATTATGGATCACATTGGCATAGGTAATCTTTCCATCTTGCCCAAAACTTGCCATCTGGTCAAAAATAGACAATGCATCTCTCAATGCTCCATCCGCCTTTTCTGCAATGAGATGTAAAGCTTCTTCTTCAACTTCTATTTTCTCTGCCTTGGCAATGTTCTGAAGGTGACTTACTATTTCTGGAATTTGAATGCGTTCAAAATTGAAAATTTGGCATCTAGACAAAATAGTAGGAAGAATTTTATGCCTTTCTGTGGTTGCCAAAATGAAGATGGCATATGAAGGTGGTTCTTCTAATGTCTTGAGGAAAGCATTAAATGCTGCCTGACTCAACATATGAACCTCATCAATTATGTAAACCTTATACTCTCCTGTCTGAGGCGGAATTCGAACCTGCTCGTTCAAACTTCTGATATCGTCAACAGAGTTGTGAGAAGCAGCATCTAATTCAAAAATGTTATATGAAAAATCGTAATCTTCTGGAACGGAGCCTTTATTTATCTCCTTAGCGAGTATACGTGCACAGGTAGTTTTACCTACTCCTCTAGGGCCACAAAACAAGAATGCTTGAGCTAGTCTGTCATTCTTGATTTCATTCACCAGCGTTTGAGTTATGTGCTTCTGACCAACAACTGTATCAAAGCTGTCTGGTCTGTATTTTCTGGCTGAAACTATAAAGTGGCTCATTCAAATGCAAAGATGTAATGGATGCGGAATAATTCAAGGGGTGTGGATAAATGAGGGGCGAGGTGCGAGGGTACAAAACCATGGTCGTCCTTCACTTATTTGATCACTAATCGGTTTTACATTTATGGGTGTTCAACAACAAGCTTTATCTTGCCTTCTGGGGAGGGGTTGGACTATGTCCCTCAAACTGAAGCTGGCCTGTAATATTTATTCCTAAATATCGGTCTTTAGAAAGATGCATTTCTACCAACCAACGGAAGTGTGAAGTGTTTTGATGGCAGCCAATCATAGCACATTATCTAGACCAATATTCAATGCGTTCTTTTACTTTGTATATTATATGCAAAATGCTACATTTGCAGCCCTAAAATTTATTAGACCAAACAATAATGGACAAAACAAATTATGAGTCTGTAATCATTTTAACACCCGTGCTGAGTGAGAAGATGCTGCAAGATGCAGTTGAAGCTTACAAAAAGCTGATTACAGGAAACGGTGGAGAGCTCATCCACGAAGAGAATTGGGGTCTTACTAAAATGGCTTATCCAATTCAGAACAAAACCACAGGTTTTTACCAAATTTTTGAATTCACTTCTGACAACGCAGACTTGATTGACAAGCTTGAATTAGCTTACCGAAGAGATGAGCAGGTATTGAGATACCTAACTATCAAATTGGACAAGCACGCTGTAGTTTACAACGAAAGAAGAAGAAATGGTGCTTTTAACAAACCAAAGAAAGAGGAGGCAACAGCATGAGTAGGAACAACAAAAGACAGTACAGGTTCTCAACAGCTCCTTTGAATCAAACAAAGAAGTATTGCAGATTTAAAAAGAGTGGAATCAAGTACATAGATTACAAAAACCCTGATTTCTTAATGAAGTTCATCAACGAACAAGGAAAACTTCTTCCTAGACGTATAACAGGAACTTCTTTGAAGTATCAGAGAAAAGTGTCGCAAGCAGTAAAACGTGCTCGTCATATTGCACTGCTTCCATATGTAGCTGATCAATTAAAATAAGTCTAAGCTTTAAGAGATAATATCATGAAAGTAATTTTAAAAGATTATGTAAAAGGTTTAGGAGAGAAGAATGATATCGTAATGGTTAAAAATGGTTACGGTAGAAACTTCTTGATTCCAAAAGGCTTGGCAACTATTGCTACGGATTCAGCTGTAAAAATGGCGGAAGAAAATATTCGCCAGGCTGCTCATAAGCAAGAGAAGATTAAATCAGAAGCAAGTGCAATGGCCGAAAAGATTAACGGTCTTAAGCTGAGCATTTCAACTAAAGCTGGTTCAAACGGAAAGATCTTCGGATCTGTTACAACCATACAAATTGCTCAAGCATTGGCTGAAAGAGGATTTGAAGTTGACAGAAGAAAAATCAATACTTCTTCAGACATTAAGATGCTTGGAGAATATAAAGCTACACTTGATCTTCATAAAGAAGTAAGTGCAGAAATAGAAATTGAAGTTGTGCAAGAGTAAGAAGCACAATCACCGAATGAAAACCCGTTTGTCTCTGATGAACGGGTTTTTTTATGGTTGTTAATTATTAATGATTAGTGATTAATTGTTAATGGGAAACTGAGTGACAATTCCTAGTCCGAAAGGTAAACTGGTTCTTGTGATTTTGGTTCTTGTGATTTAAAAAAACCTATTCATAGCGCAAAGCGATTATAGGATCAACTTTAGATGCTTTGTAAGCCGGCCAGATTCCTGCAACTAATCCTACAACCGTGCATACCACCACAGCTAGTATCATCCAATTCCAAGGAACTATAAAACTTCCTCCAATATAATTGGATGTAAGATTACCTATAATCAATCCCAAAATTATTCCGCCTAGACCACCAAGCTGACAAATGGTAATTGCTTCAATAATGAATTGATTCATGATCAACTTTCGCTTGGCCCCTATAGATTTTCGAATTCCGATTTCCTTGGTACGCTCAGTTACAGAAACTAACATAATATTCATTAAAGCCACCGCCGCTCCTATCAGAGTAATGGTTGCTATAAGAACTGCCGCCATAATGATTAGGCTCAGGTTTTCCATAAGAGATTGAGACAAGCTATCACTTTTAACAATGGTAAAGTTGTCTTCTTCCTTTATCCGCAGTTTTCGAATGTTCCTGAACATAGCCTTGCTATAATCTACTGCAGGTTCCAATTCCATTACATCATCTACCGCCACACCTATATTATAGCTTTTATTCGAAGAGGGAAAATGGTGACGAGCCACTGTAATCGGGCAAATAATCACTCTATCACCACCAAAGTCAAAAGCACTTCCTTTGGATTCTAATACACCTACAATTCTCAAACTGGACCCTCCTATCTTTATAGTTCTATCTATAGGATTCTCGTTTGTGAACAACTGCGACCTGATTTCCTCCCCTATTAAGACTACGTTGTTTCTGAGTTTAACATCTGCTTCCGTTAAATTTCTACCGTCGCTTAAATCATAACCAGAAACTCTAAGGTAATTCTCATCTCCTCCTACCAATACAGAATTCGGATTGGTTTTCTCGCTTTTGTATTTAGCAATGGCATTCCATGAATTATTTGAAAAGTGTGAAATAGTTCCATTATACTCAAAACGTTCTTTGAATTCCTGCGCTTCTTTAAATGAGATGGGCTCATATCTAACCCGCTTAGTATTCCTTCCTAAACTAAATCCGGTGGATCTGTTTTGAATGTTAAATGAATTGGCCCCCATGAAGCTAAAGTTCTTTACCAAAGAGCTTTCTACCCCATCAATAGCTGTGAGAATACCTACCAAAGACATTATGCCAATAGAAATGATGAGACAGGTTATAACCGTTCTAGTAAGATTTGCCTTTATAGCTCTTAACGAAAGCAATATGCTCTGCCACCAATTCACTAGTGCAATATCACTTAATTAAATAGGAGCTACCTCAGCTCTCTATCAACATAATTAAAAATTCGACCTTTTTAATGCGGAAGGAAATATGTGATTTCCTAAATTCGTTTGTTCAATATGCTACTAGAAATCGACTTTCTACAGATTGGGTTGAATTTGATAATGTTCATCATCCCAGCTTTAATTGTTTATGGTGTAAGTTATTCATTAATAAGCAAATTTCTGGATGACAATAAACATGCTCGTTTATTAGAAATTAAAAAAGAACATGCTGAACAGCTAACTCCAATTAAACTTCAAGCTTATGAAAGGCTCACCATTTTCCTTGACAGGATTAGTCCTGACAATTTGGTGTTAAGACATTCCAAATCAAGCCAGAGCGCAAGCAATCTAAGAGCTCTACTTGTTCAAAATGTGACTGAAGAATTTAATCATAATGTTTCGCAACAAATTTTTGTTTCAGACCAAGCTTGGAATCTGATAAAAGCAGTTAAAGAACAAATTTTAGCCATAATAGAAAAGTGCTATGCAGAGTGTAAGGAGGATTCCTCAGGACCGGAACTCGGAAAGAAAATTCTACAGTATCTTATAGAACAAAAAGATGTGCCTACACAAAGAGCAATAGAGTTCATTAAGAAGGAAATTCAGATAGTTCTTTGAGAAAATAAACACTCAATTTTATTAGGTTTTCTAACTTCATGAACAGTTTATCAACTATTAAAAAAGCTGTTTAGACAGATGATTTTTTTTGTTCAAAACCCTGTGGATAAGCGAAACCGCCGCTTTAGCTTGATTACTAGGGCTATAAGCGTAATGCCGCATCAATAAAGGGATTAGAGATGCTAAAAAAACTACAAAATCAAGCCGAAATAAATTTTTTTTAAAACTTTTTTTACCCCAACTTAGCGCCAGGTTATCTGACAAATGATCTACCTTATTACTTTTAATTACTTAACAATTTAAAAACCAAAAACTTATATGAGTGAACAACACGAAACTGTTTGGGCGAGTTGTCTGAAGATCATCAAGGACAATGTAAACCCACAGAGTTTTAAGACGTGGTTTGCCCCAATCAAACCGTTAAAAATTGAAGACAAGGTTTTGACTATTCAAGTTCCCAGCCAGTTTTTTTATGAATGGCTTGAAGAACATTATGTAGGGCTTCTTAAGAAAACATTAGAGAAAGAATTAGGCGCTGGATCTAAATTAGAATACAATGTAATAGTAGAAAATAGTGGAGGCACAAATGCTAGACCGTATACGGTGAGCATGCCAACACGAAATGTCACTCATAACAATAAGAACGAGATGGGAATGCCCATCAACTTATCAAACAACATCCACAATCCTTTTATAATTCCGGGATTAAAGAAGTTGAATATAGACTCACAATTAAACGCCTCATACACTTTTGATAATTTTATAGAAGGCGAATGCAATAGACTTGCTCGTTCTGCGGGTTATGCCGTTGCGAATAAACCAGGAGGCACTGCTTTCAACCCATTAATGATATTTGGCGGAGTTGGACTTGGTAAAACACATTTAGTTCATGCCATTGGAAATAGAATTAAGGAAATTTCAAGTAATAAGTCAGTACTATACGTTTCTTCTGAAAGATTTATAAATCAGTATGTAGATAGCGCCAAGAATGGTAACTACAACGATTTCCTTCACTTCTATCAGATGATAGATGTATTAATAGTAGATGACGTTCAGTTTTTTGCTAAGAAAGAAAAGACACAAGAAGTATTCTTTCAAATTTTCAACTTCCTGCATCAAAACCAAAAGCAACTTATTCTCACTTGCGACAGACCTCCAAAAGATCTAAAAGACGTAGACGAGCGCTTGCTTTCTCGTTTTAAATGGGGATTGTCGGCAGACTTGCAGAATCCAGACTTTGATACTCGAGTAAATATTCTTGAACAAAAAATGTATCAAGATGGCATCAAATTCGAACCTGAAGTAATAGAATATGTGGCCAATAAAATCGATTCTAACATTCGAGAGTTGGAAGGTGCTTTAATCTCACTCATAGCTCAAGCTTCTCTTAATAGAAAAGAGATTGATCTAGATATGGCCAAGAAAATGATGAAGAATTTTGTCAAGAATTCTTCTCGCGAAATCTCTATAGAATTCATTCAGAAATTAGTTTCTGACTACTTTGGAGTTAGTGTTGATTTAATGAAGTCAAAAACCCGTAAGAGAGAAATAGTTCAAGCAAGACAAATTTCTATGTACTTCGCTAAACAATTAACTCAAGCTTCTCTTAAAAATATCGGAATGTATTTTGGGGGTAGAGACCACTCAACCGTTATTCACGCTTGTCAAACAGTGAATGATTTGATTGATACAGATAAGAAATTTAAATCAGATGTTGAAGAGTTGTCAAAACGCATTAAAATCAACACCTATTAAACTTGGTGTTTTGTCATAATAATGTAAATTTGGCTAATCTTTTTTAATCTTAATTTTCATAGGGGCACCCCGAATCTCTTTTGAGTTCGGGGTTTTTTTATGCCTAAAGCTCTGATTACAAGCATAAAAAAACTCGACTTAGGTGACAAGTCGAGTTTCTTATAAGATCTTTTCTTACTTATGGTCCAACGTCGTGATTTGCTGATTCTAAGAAGTAAGGATGATTGGTAGTATACAGATTCGCTTTTGAAAGAGAATACAACACTACATAGATAAATACTCCGGCAAACGCCATTGTAGTACCTATTTCTAATAGTCCTATTCCTCCATTCTTTCCAACTGTTCCTGGCATAACCATCAGATACATATCTATCCAGTGACCTACCAGTATAATTGAACCTGCTACCGTCAGTACCAATGGACTTCTTTTTGCGTTACGCATCATTAGAATAAGGAATGGCAATACAAAACACATGATGATATTCACATAGAAGAGAGTGGTATAGCCGTCTTGAAATCTTGCATTGAAGTAAACTACTTCTTCAGGAATATTCGCGTACCAAATAAGCAACCATTGACCTAAGAATATGTACCCCCAGAATATGGAGAATGCAAACATGAATTTCCCTAAATCGTGAACGACTTCATCGGAAACCATTTCCATATATCCTTTAGACTTCAGATATAATAAGAACATCATCATAACGGTAAGACCAGTTACAAATGATACTGCGAAATTATAGACTGAGAACATGGTAGAATACCAATGAGCATCAATACTCATGATGATTAGCCATGCAATAGCTGAGAATGTAAATGCGAATATGAATATAAAAGCTGCTGACCAACGAGTTGAATTTCTAAAGAAACTCAATCCACCTTGTGCATCTTCTTTTATACTGTTACTTCTGAACTTCCAACGGAAGAAATACCATACTACCAATACAATTGGGAATACAATAAACAATATGTTGCTGTTTAAGAACCAAGACTTGCTTTCTAAAATTCTGTCATATCCGGCATCTGCTGAAGTATATCCGTGACTAAAGTATTCTAGCCAATGATAGAGCTGATCTTTTGCCATATAAACCACAGCAACCAATGCAACTATCCCTATGCCTACATAAGCCGTAATGGCCTCTGAAATACGTTTGATCATGGTAGCCCATCCCGCATTTGCGACATAGTTCACTGCTATAAAAAACAAGGCTCCTACTGCAAACAATAAGAAATAGTAACTATTCATCAGGAGATTTGCCCATAGGCGACTTGTCCAGCTTTTCTCATGTCCATGAGATGCGGCAGCCTCTTCTCCATGAGATGCTTCTTCTCCGTGAGCTTGTTCTGCCTCATGCGCGGTTGCGTCATCATGTGAAACAGCTTCTGTATCATGAGCTCCTCCCCAGTTTTCTTTAACCTGCATGGATCCAAAACCAGCCAATGCAATTCCCAATACAATAAGGATGATGGCTATGAGTTTTGATTTGCCATTGAAGGTGTATTTCTCTTGAGCTACTTCTGTAATTAAGTGGTGTCCCATTTGTATATTCTTTATTCGTTAACCTTCAATTATTAATGTGTTTCTGCTTCATCATGGTGGGTGTGAACATCATAATCTTCTCCTTCATGCGTATGCCCGTCTGTGCTGTGAACTTCATGAGAATGACCGTCATAATCTTCTCCTTCATGTGTATGTCCATCTGCACTATGTGCATCAGCTTGCTCTATTAATTCCAATACCTCATCTTCAGGATCAGCTTGAATTTCAAACGCCTCTCCTAGACTCATAGATTTAATATGGTAAATCACTTTCCAACGTTCGTCTGGTGAAAGGATAGCGGCATGTGAGCCCATTATACCTTTACCATAGGTAATGGTGTGATACATTTTACCCATTGGGATATTCTTTATATAGTCCGCTTGTACGTTAGGCCAAGATGGACCAGGCATTTTTCCTGATTCAAAGATGGGTCCATCGTTTCCACCCTTCTTACCATGACAATGCCAGCATGCATAATCATACAATCTTTTTCCTTCAGCAACATTTGATTCTGTTATAGGAAGATCAGATGTAAAAGATGCTGAAGCTTCATATCCATCACCTGTATTAGGGTGAGGGTAAACAAAGTTCAATTGACCTCTTGCTATAGTTCCGTTAACCGGTAGTCTCATGGTCATACCATTCGGATTTGGTTCGAAAAGTTTTTCCTGAGAATATGGCTCATACGCTTGCGACACATACATCTGTGGAGCGTACTCTATACCTGGATCATCTCCTGAACTTACACAGGAAGAAAAAGCAGATACAAGCGCAACTAGTATTATGGTATGGCTTAATTTATTCATTGTCATTGCTCATATGTGATGGGGTGATTGCTTCTGCGCCTTCTCTAACATCAACGGCTCCTTCAGATTGTATCATAGAAATGATTTCACTGCTATCAAGCGGTTGTTCAACGCTATTGTCTATGGCCAATACCAGTCTGTCGTCTGTTTGACGGATATCAAGTATATCTTCTTTAATCCCGTGAATCATACGACTACGAGCAAAGAACATTCCTACCATGCCAAAGGCTGTGAATAGGATAGTCAACTCAAAAATGACTGGAATGAAACTGGTAAAAACATTAATACTCATTGGCTTACCACCAATAATCATAGGCCAATCCTGAACGTTCATGTAGTATGCTAGGGTAAATCCTGATAGACCTCCCAAGGCTCCCATAATGAATGCTCCTACTGTTAGATTAGTTCTTTTGTACCCTAATTCCTTGTCTAAATGGTGAACTGGGAATGGGGTATAACAGTCAAAAATATTGACACCTTTTTTTCTAAGTGCTTTTACCGCATTTAACAGCTTATCGGAATCCTCAAAAATTCCTACCGTAAACTGTTTATTGTCTAGTAGTATTTCTTTATCGACCATATTACTCTTTGTCTTTAATTATCGATTTAACTTCAGCCATGTTAATCACTGGCAAGAATTTAGCGAAGAGGAAGAAACATGTGAAGAACAGACCAAGTGTTCCAACAAAAATTCCCACTTCAACCCAAGTTGGTTTGTACATCACCCATGAACTTGGCAAGAAGTCTCTGTGGAGTGAGGTCACAATAATCACAAATCGCTCAAACCACATTCCAATATTCACAATAATGGAAATGATGAATAAGAACCATGGTGTAGTTCTAGCCCATTTAGACCAGAACACCTGAGGTGCAATCAAGTTACAAGTCATCATAGTCCAATATGCCCAAGCATATGGTCCAAACATCCTATTCTTAAAAGCGTATTGTTCATATTCATAACCAGAGTAAGCAGCAATCACAAACTCTGTGATATAAGCTAGACCAACTATAGATCCTGTTAATAGAACTACTTTAGCCATAGCCTCTAAATGTTCAGAGGTAATATAGTCTTGATAGTTCATCACATAACGCGCAATCAATAAAAGCGTAAGTACCATTCCAAACCCAGAGAAAATCGCCCCAGCCACAAAATAGGGAGGGAAAATAGTGGTGTGCCATCCCGGAATAACCGAAGTAGCAAAGTCCATGGATACTATAGTATGTACCGAAAGTACCAGCGGGGTAGAAATACCTGCTAATATCAATGCCACAACTTCATATCTAGCCCAAGATTTAGCTGAACCATTCCATCCCATGGCAAAAAAGCCATACCAAAATTTTCTAGCCTTACTCTTAGCTCTATCTCTTACTGAAGCGATATCTGGAATAAGACCTAGATACCAAAACACAAGAGATACAGAGAAATATGTTGAGATCGCAAATACGTCCCATAAAAGTGGTGAGTTAAAGTTTACCCAAAGTGATCCAAAAGCGTTAGGCAATGGCAAAGGCCAGTATCCTAACCATACACGACCCATGTGGAACATAGGAAATATGGCAGCACACATCACGGCGAATATGGTCATAGCCTCCGCCGATCTGTTAATGGACATTCTCCATTTTTGTCTAAATAATAAAAGGATGGCCGAGATTAATGTTCCCGCGTGACCAATACCAACCCAGAATACGAAGTTGGTAATGTCCCATCCCCACATCACAGTTTTGTTTACTCCCCAAGTTCCAATCCCTTCCCATGTAGTCCATGTTAAGGTTGCAGCAAGGATCAATAGGCAAATAAATGCCACGGTAAACCCTAGCCACCATTGTGCAGTTGGTTTGTTCTCGATGGGTCTACATATGTCTGCCGTGACATCTTTGTAGGTCTTTCCACCGGTAATTAAAGGTTGTCTAATTTCTGCTTGATACATTTATCTATTCTTAGTGATGTGCTGATTTTGATTCTTCTTTCTTGTTTCTAATCTTAGTCATATAAACTATAGAAGGCTTGGTATCCAATTCTTCTACAGCGTGATAAGATCTTTCATTCTTATAAAGCTTAGAAATCTCGCTGTTCGTATCGTTAAGATCTCCGAAAACAATAGCATTTGAAGGGCAAGTTTGCGCACATGCAGTGGTGAACTCATCCGTATTCATCTTTCTATTATCTCTTTTAGCTTGAAGCTTTGCAGATTGTATACGCTGTACACAGAAACTACATTTCTCCATAACACCTCTAGAACGAACAGTTACATCTGGGTTGATTACCATTTTACCTAAATCATTGCTGAAGTGATAATCGAACTTCTTGTTCTCGTTAAATCTAAACCAGTTGAAACGACGTACTTTATAAGGGCAGTTATTTGCGCAATACTTAGTTCCAATACATCTGTTGTAAGTCATTTGATTTAGACCTTCTGTACTGTGAGTAGTTGCCAATACAGGACAAACCGTTTCACAAGGTGCGTGATCACAATGCTGACACAACATTGGCTGATGCACCACTTTTACATTGGAGTACAAATCATTACTTACTTCATCTGTATATGCATCTATTTGCTTCTCTTTAGTGATATAGTCACCAGCTTCTAAATCTGAATTACCTTCTACATAACCCAATTCTAAATGAGCTTTTTTAGGTACTTCAAAACTGTAATAGCGATCTATACGCAACCAGTGCATCTCTCTTCTTCTTCTAACCTCATCTCTTCCAACAACTGGCACGTTGTTTTCAATAGAACAACTTACAATACAAGAGCTACAACCAGTACATGAATTCAAATCTATGGCCATAGCCCAGTGATGACCGGTAGAATAATCGTGCTCGTCCCAAAGTGAAACCAAATTATGCTTGTGATGATTGGTTACTAATGGATCTTCATTATATGCATCTAAACTAGCTTCTCTAATAATATCTCTACCTTCTATAGTGTGATGAGATTGAGTTCTTGCCAATTCATATGTGCCGTCTTTTTCTAAACTTATTGAGCCACTTGCTATAAATGACTTTTGATCGCCATTCATTCCAACAAAAGCGTAGGCATTTTGCCCAAGGTCTTTCATGTCATTGGTGACATCGTCTGTGTAAGAGCGACCATATCCCAATGCAACTCCAAAGCTTCCTTTAGCTTGACCTGGCTGAATTAACACAGGTAAATTGCTAAGGCTTGTTCCATTCATAGAAACTGTAACTGTATCTCCGTCTGCCAATGACATAGCATCCGCATCTAATTTGGAAATACTGATATAATTATCCCAACATACTTTAGAAACAGGATCTGGCATCTCGTGTGCCCATGGGTTATTTGCAAAGGAACCATCTCTAATACCCACTTTTTCGTAAAGTATCAAATCTGCATCTCCAGAAGTTCCCGCTGCTATAGCCGAAGCGGCTGAAGAAGCATCTGTAGCATCTGAAACAGGTGCTGAATCTGATGATTTATCTATAAACCCTTGCTCAATAGCCTGGTTAAAGTCTCCTCCTACTGTATTTTCAAAAACTTGCTTGGTGTATTCATAAGCAAATGTTTTATCTCCTTCAACAGCAGTTTCTCCCCCAGACCATATAATTAATGAGTCTGAAGTTTGTCTACCATTAAAAACAGGAGAAATGGTGGGCTGATTGAATACGTATTTACCTGAATAAGGCTGCTTTACATCCCAACTTTCAAGAGCGTGAACATTTGGTGCTTGTATGTTGCACATTAATGCAGTCTCATCAGCTATAATAGAATTACTTACCTTGAAGTCTATCTTATCCATTGCAGCTTTAAAACTGTCTCCCAAGTAATATGATGGGTTACAATCTACAAATATTGCCGCTCCATAAGCACCTGACTTAGCCTCATTCATAAACTGAATGAAATCTGCTTCATCTGTGTTGTTTCCTAAATAAGCATTGCTGTAGTCAATGGTATTTCCATTGCTTTCAAGTACTCCATTTATGGCATTAACTACCAATTGTTCGTTGGTGTCATTTGAACCACAAACAACCAAAGCCTTTCCTTTAGCTGCCCAAAGGTCTGCTGCTGCATGCTTTATTGCATCTCCTGCCAATTCCATTCTGTCTCCAGACATTCCAGCTCTTCCGGCAAGTATGGCTAGCTCATTATAAAGAGTCACCAAGTGCTTTCCAGTATTGCTGGCTCTCATTGGAACACGCACATCAGCATTTGCTCCCGTCATAGACATTAGAGATTCAAACTGAATATGCTTAGACATCTTCCCATCTTTAGGAACTCTATTCTTACCATAACCAGCACTAAATCTCACTGGACTAATCCAAGTACCCAAGAAATCTGCTCCAAAACTTACTATAACATCAGCCTTATCGAAATGATAGCTCGGAATTATCTTCTTGCCATATGATTGCTCATTGGCTCTCAGAATACCTGAGTAGCTTGTCGCTTCATAAGACACATGAGTAGTATTGGCATTGGCTGCAGTAAAATCCTTGATAGCCTGATCTAAAACTAGACTAGTGTTATTTCTTGTGACAATCGCAATCTTCTTAGAAGATGCTGCTTTTAAACCAGCAATAACAGCTTTGTCGGCATCTTCCCAACTCATTTCTGAATCTGAAGTCCCAGGTCCTTTTAGTCTATTGGTATCATATAGAGATAGAATACTTGCATGAGCTCTACCGTCAAGACCACCGCCAAAGAATTCTGCTTCTTTGTTAGGTTCAAACTTGATTGGTCTTCCTTCTCTAACTTTCACTAGCACAGGATAACCTTCGTAATCACTAACAGAACTACTTGCGTAAAACAGAGGATTGCCCGGTGTTACGTTTTCTGGTTGAATTACATATGGCATAGCATACTTAACCGGAGTACGGTTACATGCAGCTAAGGCTACAGCGCTAATGCTGAATCCGAAGTATTTTAAAAAGTCTCGTCGATTTGCTCTGTGAGAATCTTCATTTGAGAAAACCTTGTCTAGAGGCAAGCCATCATAAAACTCATTGCTCTTATTAGCAACAAAGTCTTTTGACTCCTCAAGCTCTTCAAAACCTTTCCAATATTTATTTGATGAATCCATTCTTTATTCTTCCTTGTATTAATAATGACATTTACCACACTCTAGACCGCCGTTTTGAGCAACCGTGAGGTAGTCCTTACCTTCTATTTTCATATTACTGTGAACTTCTTCATAGTAATCGTTATTCTCTGAGTCTATGCCTCTTTCTTTATGGCAATTAATACACCATCCCATAGTCAGCTCTGAAAACTGTTCTACTTTAACCATTTCTTCTATAGGACCATGGCAAGTTTGACATTCAACTCCACCAACCTTTACGTGTTGTGAGTGATTGAAATAGGCTAAATCAGGTAGGTTATGAATTCTCACCCATTGAATAGGCTTTTGCTCATACCCTTCTATGTATTCCATTTTAGCCCCATCATATCCAATGGCATCATAGATCTTTTGAATCTCTGGAGATATCTTTCCATCGTATTTGTCTTTAGCTTGCACATAGCGGTGACAATTCATACATGTATTCGCAGAAGGAATACTTGCTTGCTTGCTCTTCTCCGCAATACTGTGACAATACTTACAATCAATCTCGTATTGACCAGCATGTAATTCGTGGGAATAATTGATAGGCTGAGTAGGACTATAACCTTGTTGTATTCCAACTTCGGTCATACCGTATTTATAGCCAAAAGCTCCTAGCACTACCAATAGTATACCTGCAATGACTATAGTAGCCACTGTGGGATTCCATTTGGAAACAGTAGGTTTAATGACACGTTGATAAAAAGAGGGCTCTTGTGGTTCGTCAGACTTCTCCGAATGGAGAGTCTTTAGATTCTTTTGAATTCCCCATAGTAAACCTGCTATAAGTA
Organism: Bacteroidia bacterium; assembly: GCA_049115575.1. Classification (GTDB taxonomy): domain Bacteria; phylum Bacteroidota; class Bacteroidia; order NS11-12g; family UBA9320; genus JAHEKB01. Next base: position 1,021,002 of record JAGDZU010000001.1, read on the forward strand.
AAAGTACTACGCATAGTACAATTAGAGCAAGCAGAGTTGAATCAGTGTAAAATGATGACATATTGCTTGAATAGGAATAACTGCTTATTGCTGTTAGAATTAAGGTACTTAGTATTTTGATTTTTGGTTTCTGCATACACTAGGTGTGCGGCTGCAAATATAGAAGACTTCTAAAATGAGCTTTGATGTAGATATTCACAATTTTCGCAATTTAGAAGTTGTCTAAATAGCTTAGTTTTTTGAATTATAATGACTTGATTTTCTGGCACTTATCTAGTCTTCTTGTTATAGGCTTTGATAATCTTTTTAACAAGTGCATGCCTTACGACATCATTTTCATTTAGCTTGACTATTCCTATGCCATGAATATTCTTGAGAATGGCAATTGCAGGTGCTAATCCGCTCTTTTGTTTTGCGGGTAAATCCACTTGACTTAGGTCTCCTGTTACAACCACTTTTGCAATGGGTCCCATTCTGGTTAGGAACATTTTCAATTGAGTTTCTGTAGAATTCTGGGCTTCGTCTAGTATTACAAAACAATTATTTAATGTACGCCCTCTCATAAAAGCCATTGGTGCCACTTCTATAACTCCACTCTCTAAATACGAGCGGTATTTATCTCCCGGTATCATATCTAAAAGTGCATCGTATAGCGGTCTTAAATAAGGGTCAATTTTTTCTTTGAGATCGCCTGGTAAAAACCCAAGTGATTCGCCAGCTTCCACAGCGGGTCTACAAAGAATGATACGCTTAACTTCTCTGTTTTTTAATGCTCTAACTGCAAGTGCAACCGCTGTATATGTTTTTCCAGTTCCCGCAGGACCAACAGCGAATACCAAATCGTTCTTTTCAACTTGATTGACTAACTCCTGTTGGTTTTTGGTGCGAGCTGTAATTAAACGCCCACCTTGCCCGTGAATAATCAAATTGTCTTTTTTACCGCCGGATCTTTCCGCTCCTTCAATTATTCTATCTAAGTCTCCGAGGTGGAGTTCATCATTTAATTTAAGGTAGCGAACAACTGAGTCTAATACCTTAATAAAATTTTCTATTTCCTCTTCTTCTCCTTGTAGTTTGATCTCATTTCCTCTGCTGGAAATCTTGATAGTTTCATACTTAGATTTAAAGTGTTTGAAATAACTATTATGGGGCCCAAAAAATCTCGCTGGATTTATATCTTCTATCAAATATTTTCTTTCTGCCAATAGAATGAAGTTTTTGTGTTTAGCTTTTATATTTTCGCCTGTCAAAAGTAGCACAAATAGCTTGTCGGTAATAACATTCTTAAGCGATTTCGGTCCCAACTCATTTTTAACAGCCAGCTTTAGAGGTTCGTTGTACAAAGCGGGTATTGATTGGCCTTTTTTGGAGATTTCTAGTAGCATTGAGGCTTTTGACATAGTAGAAGCTGCTTATTTGAGCTCTATGGTCTTTAGAGATTTTCCTGAAGGAAGTGTTCATATACTGGCAGCTGATGTTGTAGCCACATCTTATGAAGGGCATCTAGCCGCATTCCACCAAGGCCATTTTTTCATAGCTCCAGACAATGGAATACTTCCATTAATAGTGGCTCCAGCAGAAACCGACTATTACCTCATTCCAACCGATAGCTTTGAACAGCGCATTGAAAATGCCTATGTCCCTTTTCTAAAAAAGCTCATGGCTTCAAATTTTGATTTGGACAAAATTGCCAGTAAAACGGATAAGATAAATACCAAGACAAGATTGGTGCCCGTTAAAGACGAGAAAGAACTCAGAGGCACGGTGTTGTTTGTAGACCATTTTGGAAATGCCTATACCAATATTCATCGCTCAGAGTTCGAAACTTTCACCAGCGGTAAAGCCTTTGAGGTTAAATTAAGTCGCCACGAAAGGATTCAAAGCTTATCGAACAACTTTTCCGAGGTATTGGATGGAGATGCTTTGTGCTTCTTTTCCGATCACGACTATTTAGTAGTTGCGATTAAGAAAGGGAATGCGGAACAATTACTCAATCTAAGAAAGTATAAACCATTGATCATTGAACACTCATGATAACGCGAATAGTTAAAATGCATTTTAAGGCTGAAGAAGTTGACAACTTCAAGCAGTTTTTCAACACCATCAAAGACAAAATAGAGTCCATGCCTGGACTTCTCAATCTCAAACTCTATCAGGATGATGAAAATGAAGCTATATTGTTCACCATAAGTTCATGGCTTAATGACCAATATTTAGAGGAATACAGAAATTCTGAGCTTTTTGGACTTGTTTGGCCAAGAACCAAGGCGCTTTTTGAGCAAAGACCAGAGGCTTGGAGTTTGAAATTAAAGTAAATAATATTGTAAGACACATATGAAGACATTTATTAGAAGCCTTATTACATTACTCATTCTGAGCAGCCCTTTTCTTTCTTCGGCTCAAATAAGTAAGATAGGTGATGCCCTTGAAGATGAAAATTATCTGCGTGTTGTAAAGCTGGCAGAGAAATTCATGGATGATGATATCATGAAGAAGGACCCTCAGATTTATTACTATCACGCCATGGGTCTTTATGAATTGTCTAAAGATGAATATTACTTCGAAGACAATCCAGATGCCATCAAAACGGCGGTAAAGTCTGTATTCAAAGGACTTAAGAAAGACACAGACAGTTCAGTATTTCAATCATATGCAGGCTTTATTGACGAATTGGTTGAGCGCCAAAACGAGTTGGCATACGATCAATACAAAATCAATAAACATTCTAAATCACAGAAAATGTACCGTTACTCTTATCAGCTTAATGGTAACAGAACGGCCTATTATATGATGGGAAAAACCGCATTGGCTATGGAAGATACTGCCACTACGGAAATTCACTATAAGCAACTCATTGAGTGGTACAATCAAGATATAGCTAATAATGATACCAGAGCTGAACAAGAAACTGATGCCCATCTGTATTTCATAGACAAATACTGGGGTAAAAAGGACTATGATTCTGCCAATTACTATTTAGACAATGCGCGTAGCATTTTTGGCTCGGATAAGAAGATTGATTTCTTTCAAAAGCGAATTGGTATGGAGCAGATCAACCATATGCCACCTTCTGCACTTATGATGGAGTACATCAAGAAGAACCTGGCCTTGTTCCCTACAGACACTAATTTCTTGCATAAAGAAAACGCTCTATACATCTATCTGCTTAAGAATCAGATTATGAATGAAGAGTATGAGGTTGCCGATACCATATTGTCAGAATTTGTGAATGAGAAAGTGAGGAGATCGGCGAGTAAAGATGTGTATCAAATGCAGCTCGGAGATGACTTCATTGAGAAGAAAGCGGAGAATGTGCTTTGGAAACTCTCTGAATACTTCCATACTTACAACCATACTGCCTCAGCTAAATATGTCCTATCCAAATACATTAGAACAACAGCTAAACAAGACACTGCTCCTGAAATTGCAGCTCGATGGTTGGTGATTGCAGATTATGCTTTTCAAACTAAAGATTTGCCTTTCGCCAGTTTTGTTCTTCAAGAGTCTTTGACTGCGACTGAACAACATGAAGACCTCATAGGACTTAGGACCTCGGTGATTGCAGAGAAGTCTAAAGAAGATTTGGATATTGACCAGATGGAGGCGATTTACGATCTTATGAAAGATGAATATGCTACATCAGAGACTCCTGAAAACTTAGAACTATTGCAAGCCTTAGGGGATCAATACTTAAGCCTATTGGCTAAAAATGTCCGATTCTCAACAGCACGAGATGTGATGGAAGAGTTGGTGGCCTATGATCCTGTAAAAGATTACAGTGATCAAATGGAGTATATGGCGAGGGAAGATTTCTATCAGAACTATTTCTTAACAAAAACCAAGGGAGTTGACGAAAAAGGAGTTGAACAAAACGCATTTGTTTGGGAAGGACAAATAAGTAGATGTGATGCAGGTTCAGTTCCAGATGAGATACAACAAAAGGTATTGAATAGAATCAATTACTTCAGAAGAAATGCTGGTTTGCCAGAAGTCTTGTTTGATGCAGCAACAAATGAATATTGCCAAGAAGCAGCCTTGATGATGCAGGTGAACAACAGACTGGATCACAACCCATCAAAAAATTGGAGATGTTTTACTGAAAACGGCGCCAATGCGGCTAAGCACTCACTTTTAGTGAAAAATGCCAATACCACCATAGCAATTACATCGCTCATGGCAGATCAGAAGAACCCTACTGTGGGTAACAGAAGGTGGTTGCTTTATCCCAATGGAAGAATTTATGGACATGGATCCACAGATAATGTGGCTGTAATCTGGGCTTTAGACGATTCTGGAACCACGGATAGTGCAACTTATAAGGAAAAACCAATCACTTGGCCTCCAAACGGTTACATACCTCAGCTTATGCTATTTAAGCACTGGTCATTTTCTTTATACCAAGCTTTGGATAGCGCAACTGTTGATATAGCACTAGATGGAGACTCCATTGCAGTTGATATACTCAAGCCTGTGGAGGGTTATGGAGCACCAACCTTGGTCTTTATTCCTAAGTATGACAAGGCAAAGCTCAAACACAATAGTGTTTTTGAGGTGACTGTAACTCTGTCAACCGGGAGTAAATATTCCTATACCGTTCGAACAATGGATTACGACCCCAATAAACTTTAGTATCTTGCACTTGCAACCATTTTGTTGTTTTGCACGTCTTACAGACGTACATGACCATGTGCAAGTTCAGATACATATTGCTTTCTTTTCTACTACTAATTGTTAGTGCAACTTTTGGTCAAGCTGGTTTCATAGAAAACAAAGGTCAATTTCACAATAATGTACACTATGAAGGAGACTTCAGTCAATTCCGCATATATCTTGATAAACAGGGATTTACGGTCTTACTTCACGATGAAGAGCAATGGGAAGAAATTATAGAGAGATACCATAGTCACGGTCCTCTAAAAAACAAGCACACCGACATTTCGCTTAGATTTCACAGCATAAAGTATGAATTTGTAGGCGCTAATCTTAGCAATCATAAAGGAATGAACAGTAGTTCAAGTTCGTTTAACTACTATTTGGGCAAAGACCCTAGCAAATGGGCCAGCGGAGTTAAGAAGCATTTCAAAGTAGTATACAAAAATGCCTATCCCAATATAGACATTGAATTTGAAGCCATTGATCAACGGTTCAAGTACAACTTCATTCTTCACCCTGGAGCCAAGCTTTCAGATATAAAAATAAAAATTGATGGTGCTGAAGAACTAGATATCAGCAAAAGCAATCTAGAGGTATATACCAGATTTGGCTATTTCTCTGAAATTATGCCTGTGTCTTACAGAATTGAGCAAGAAGGCACAAAGAGTGTTGTAAAATTCAATTATGTAGAAGAGAATGGCCTTATAGGCTTTGAACCCAATCAACAAGGTTCAGTAAAGGACGGTTACTTAATAGACCCAGAATTGGTATTTAGCACTTACGCTGGCAATTCAGTTGATAATTTTGGATTCACTGCAACCTTTGACAGTTACGGAAATCTCTACGCAGGTGGAATTGCAGCAGGTCCTAGTTTTAGTATTCCCAACGGAAGATACCCAGTAACCCCAGGAGCATTTGATGTTAGTTTTAATGGCGGTCAAGGAAGAACTCCCGCCAACTTGGCTTGTGATATAGCTATTAGCAAATACGACTCAACTGGTTCTGTTCTGTTATATGCAACATATCTTGGTGGGACTGACGATGAATACCCGCATAGTTTAATAGTAGATCACGACGATAATCTGATTGTTTTTGGAACTTCATACTCTCTCGACTTTCCTACGGGTCTTAATGCTCCACAAGGATTAAAACGAGGAGGAACCGACCTAATAGTAACTAAGTTCACGGAAGATGGCTCCGCTATTATTGGTTCAACTTACATTGGTGGTACTGCCAATGATGGTTTGAATGAAAGTAATGTAACCAAGTATTTCTATTCGGATGATTTTAGAGGTGAAGTGAATGTTGATTCCATAGGAAGAATTTTAGTGGCAACCACCACGCGTTCAATCAACTTTCCAGTTACTACAGGCGTTTTTCAAGATCAACACAAAGGCGGCCAAGAAGGAGTGGTACTCTGTATAAGTCCCAATGTAGACAACCTTGTTTGGGCTAGTTATTTTGGAGGATCTAGAGACGATGCCATTTACAGCATTGATGTAGCAGAAAGCGGCGATTTATATATTAGTGGTGGTACTGCAAGTAGTGATTTAACCAATGCATCCTCTTCATTCGGACCTGTGTATAAAGGCGGTAGAACAGATGGTTTCGTTGCTAGATTGAAGAACGACGGAACTACACTTATGAGAACTGCCTATTGGGGCACATCTCGATATGATCAAATTCTGCAACTTGAAATAGACAAATACGGGAGCATTTTTGTGGTGGGACAATCCGATGGTGGAATACCAACCAAAGGCCCTGTATACAAAAATGGCGGTAGCGGACAATTCATATCAAAATTCGATGCGGATCTAGAAAATGTAGTATTGTCTACGGTTTATGGAAGTGGTAAAAACGTCCCAGATATAACCATCAATGCATTTCTAGTAGATCAATGTGATAAGATTTTCATTTCTGGTTGGGGTGGTAGTTTATATGTCGGGCCTCAGGCTAAATTGGCCAATATGCCTATCACAGTAAATGCCATGCAAACCAAAACAGATGGCAATGATTTCCATCTTGCCGTTTTTAGAAAGAATATGTCAGACTTGGTGTATGCTACCTATTTTGGAGGTAATCTCACCGATGATCATGTGGACGGAGGTACCAGCCGATTTGATAAACTAGGAGTTATCTATCAAAGTGTTTGTAGTAGTTGTCCTCCTTCTTCAGACGGGCAACAATCTCAAGTAAGTGATTTTCCTACAACTCCTGGAGCCTATTCAGAAAACAATTTAAGTCCGAGATGTAGTAATGCATCATTTAAGTTTTCGTTTGGTAACCTCAATAGAAAACCTGAACTCAAAGAAGAATGGTTCAATGTTACAGCAACAGACACTATAGATTTCTGGTATCAAACAGATGACCCAGATGGAGATACCATAATTATTCAAGTGGATTCGCCAAATCTTGATATGTCATACTTTGTGAAATTCACGAGGAACAACATTATTCTCCCACCAGTGAACGGACCTACACAAGGACAAAGTCAATTCGTGTTTAATCCGGATTGTTCATTAATTGGAGATACTATTACAATAACAGTTAGAGCATTAGATATAGGGTGCCCAGCACCTAAAGACAGTATTTCGAGATTTCACATAGTTGTAGAACCTCCACCCCTACTTCCCGCCCCAGATGTCATATGTCTAAACTTCTTAGGAAAAGATGCTCTGAGATTGGATTGGAATGCTACTGCATTTTCTAAGTACTTCAAAGAAATGCGACTATATAAAGTGCATCCAAACGGTCAGACACAATTATTAAATAGCTATACCAATCAATTGGCGGGTTCCTATACAGATAGCGATGTAGTAGACCCAAGGCAGAACAACTATACATACTATATGGTGGTGGTTAATATCTGTGATATGGTTGGACCCAAATCTTATGATGTGAGCTCCGTTAAAGAGCACGAAGTACCTGTTAACCCTACTTATTTAAAGACGGTAACTGTGGAAGATCAGAGAATCAAGATTGAATGGTTGCGTTCAACAGAAGATGATTTTGGAAACTACGAACTATATAAATCAAGAAGAGGAAGTTCAGAGACTATTTATCTCACAACCATTCACGACATAGACAGTTTATATTATTATGACGAGAATGTAGATGTAAACACAACTTCTTATTGTTATCAAGTGAGAGTAAGTGATGATTGCGGGCACCTCAGCGTAAAAAGTAATATAGGGTGTTCAATAGTCATTAGAGGGGAAAGCCTTCCATTCAAGTTTGACCTGAATTGGGATGACTATATTGATTGGGCTGGCGGAGTTGATGAATATGAATTGCTTAGAGCAAACGACGAGCAAGTATTGAGCCCAATAGTTAGGGTAGATTATGATACAAGAACATACTTAGATTCAGACCTCGATTATGATTGGGGAGGTTATTGGTATAGTGTTATAGCTTATGAAGCTTCTGGTAGTGAAGATGCTGAAAGTAGAAGTAATGATATTTATTTAGTGCAACCACCTTTATTGCACGTTCCGAATGCCTTCACGGCCAATAATGACAACTTAAATGATGTATTCAGTTGGTCAGATGTGTTTGTCTTAGATTTTGAAATGAAAGTCTATAACCGTTGGGGTGAAAAAGTATTTGAAACCACTGATAAAAATGCGGATTGGAATGGCATTTACAAAGACAATAATCTGCGCCATAGCAATGTCTACATCTGGGTAGTAACTTATACTGGCTGGGATAGAAGCAGCCACACTCAAAAAGGTACTGTCACGATTATGAGGTAGGAGTCCTCTTAGTGGCTTGATTTCTTAGCTTTTCTAGATCTATTATCCTTATCCATCTTTTCTAAGATCAATTCAAAATCTTCTTTGCTTTCTACCCTGTACAACATCAATCCAGCATAGCTTGGTTTATTAAATATTTGAGAAATAATATGGGCCAAATTACTTCTAGCCTTACCTTCAGGGAAATAGAGTCTAGGTAAGTCATTAAAAACATGAGCAAAAGAGTCTGGATAATCGCCTAAGAATGCATAAACAGCATCGTAATCTTCAAAGCTAAATTTGGTTGGCTGGAGATTGAACATCATATAGTCTTTGTTCATGTCAGTGGCAACGGCATAATAGGTGACATCATGACCAAAAACAAGGCAGTTCTCCTCCCCTAGTTCATTCTTAAGCCAATTTACTACCTGTTTGGGATCTCTATTGCTGCGCTCGGATAAAGCAAGGCTGTGAATAGCCAAGGTGTTAATTGGCATTAAGATTAAAAGAAGAAGACTAAAAGCCTGACTTCTTTTGTTCCATTTCATTTTTTGTAATTCAGGAAGAAGACAAATCATGCTTAAAAGCAATAAGACCGCATTGTAACGGTAGAAAGGCGCAAGTGCCAGCAACCAGTACAAATGAGTGGCTAGCACAGCAATATGTAGCGCATTGTACTTTCTGTTCCATATTTTAAACACAGACATAATTAGAGCGCCGTAGATGATGAACGGCATCCAAGGTTGCGTTAAATAATAAGGCCAAAATCTAGTATAGAAGTGATCTCCAATTCGTGTTATAAGTCCTCCGCTTGCACTGTGATCAGATCCATGCTCGAACAGTTGGGTGTAGAGTCCATTGATATTAAAATTTATACTCCATCCATAAAGCACAAGCAGTCCAATTGGAATAAGCCACCAAGCATTAGGTTTGGCTATAGGAGCATCTTTTGTTCTATTCCATTTAAACGAAGCATCTAAAAATAAAACCAAGGCAATCATCCACAAATTGGGATGAATAAATACAAGTAGCGAACTCAATAGCATTTGCCAATGAAAAAGTCTTTTATAGAAGCAGTAATAAAGTAAAACGCTAAACATGAGTGAAAGCGCATCTACCCTCATAGATCTAGCCACTTCAAAAACGGTTCTATCATTGATAAACAAGAACACAACTAAAAGCACCAACCATTTAGTTTTATTCTGAGCTTTGGAAGTCAGATATAGAATGTAAGCAGAGGTAAAAAAGTAAATAGCCCAAGGTATTCTCATCCAAAAGACCTCAAAAGGCAATAGCAGAAGGTGAAGCATATGAAAGAGAAATCTGACAGGTAAATAAGCCATAAATCCGTTTTCAGTGCCTGTTTGTGGCCAGATTCTAGATTGATATCCCTCTTTGAATATGGCATTTACAGCAGGATCTAAACCCATGACCTCGTCAAACCAAACCAATGGAATTCTATCAAGGTTTATGATATGAAGTATTACAAATACTACAAAATAGGCAAGAAAAGCAATGGAAATGTAGCGTTCAGCTTTCTTCATTATTGCATGGCCATAATCACACCTTTAGCCCATTGCAAGGAGAGTCGGGCCTGTTCTTCTTTGGTCATAGAAGTATTGTCAAGCGTAATAGCATCTTCGGCTTTTTTCAAAGGACTAAGTGGTCTATGAGAGTCTAGATAATCCCTTTCCTTGATGTTGTGTAGCACTTCTTGAAAGTGAACATCTATACCTTTTTTCTGTAACTCTTCGTATCGTCGTTTGGCTCTTACATCTGTAGAAGCAGTCATAAATATTTTGAGTTCAGCGTCTGGGAACACCACTGTTCCAATATCTCTCCCGTCCATCACAACTCCCTTATTTGCTCCTATTTCCTTTTGTTTAGCTACTAGAAATGTTCTTACCTCCGCAAGAGAGCTAACCTTACTAACTAACTTAGACACTTCCATCCCTCGAATTTTCCCTTCCACATTTTCACCATTCAACATGGTTTCAAAGTATTCTCGCTCGGGATTGTATTCAAAAGTGATTTTGATATTGCCAAGAAGCGCAGGATCTTCTTCTACTTCCTGTATTGAAATTTCATGTCTAAGAAGATATAAAGTAACTGCTCTATACATTGCCCCACTATCAATAAAAGTATAGCCAAGCTCTTTAGCTAAGTTCTTTGCAAGGGTCCCTTTTCCACAACTGGAATGACCATCTATTGCTATATTAATTTTGTTAGACAAGATGCTTGTCAAACATATCAAATAATTTTAAATCTGTATAGGATATTCTATTATTTGCTCTTAGCCCTTGAAAATGAGCTCAATGAGCGATGCACACTGAAGTAATGAGTGGATATTCCGGGGTAGTATCCCGCACTTCCATAACTCAAATAGAGTTTTTTAATTCCAATTCCAAAACCCCAACTAAAGCCAGTCATGGCCCTTCTGTTTTCTGGTGAAAGCTCAGCACGCCTTTGGTGATTATAACCCATTCTCAATTGAAAGTTATCTGAGAACACTAGCTCTGTATTGAAAATAACATGCCTCATTAATCTATCTCCAAATCCCACTTCCTGGTTCTTTATCTCTCCCGTTTCAAGATCGATCTCTTTGTTCCTAGTGTTTATGTTGGTGTAAGAATTATTCCATCTGTGTAAACTATGAGCAGTAAGAGTGAACCTCAAAGGATTGTGCATCAATTTTTTACTTATAGAGGCTTGAAGGTCAAATGGTAAAGGTTCTTTAAGGCCGTTCTCGCTATATGCTATAAATTGATAACCTAGGTTTTTCATGAGCACAGCTGCAGTAAAAAGGTTCTTCTCATCGTTATAATGCGCTCCAGCATCTATAGCTCCAGCTGTTGCAACGTAAGCTTCATAAACCGAGTAAAGAAATTTGCCATTAAAACCATAACTGATTTTATCTGTGTACTGTCTGCTGAAACCAATTTGAAAATTGTAGTCCGATGCGTCAAAAACTCCAAGGATTTCTCCATTGGCATTGGTTCTTGTAAATTCTCCGTAATCAAAATATCCTACGCTGAATAGAAATGTACCCAAAGAGTCTTTGTGATATGCATAACTGGCAAAACCGTGATTTAGATCAGCTATATAATTGGCATAGGACAATGAAACACTGTGGTGCATACCAGCATTAATCAATGCTGGATTCTGATAACCGATAGCAGGGTCATCTGTTGGATTTACAATAGCTACCCCTCCTAAGGCTGTATGCCTTGCACTGTTTTCAATCAATGCAAATGTGAATGCTGTTGACCCACCTAATTGTTGAGACCAAGCATACAAACATGCAAACAGCGTTGGTAATAAAAGGAGTTTTCGCATTTTAAAGGAAACGAACAAATTTAGGATAAAGTGTTAAGCCATTGCGGTTTTGCCCTTCAGATTTGTTTGAAGAAAGTCATTCTATATATTCGAACAGTGGCCAATAGCAATAAAGGAAAGAAAATGCAGTCTGTTAAATTCAGATCTTATGAAGATTGTTTTGCGTATTTGCCCCAAGAAGAACAAATCATAGTAGATATACTTAATGATATTGTGTTATCTACCTTGCCAACCATTAAGAGAAAACTCTCGTATAATGTGCCATTTTATTATCAGCACAAGAATGTCTGCTACATATGGCCAGGCAGTGTTCCCTGGGGCAATACCACATTCAAAGGCGTTCAAATGGGATTTACCAAAGGGCATCTTCTTTTAGATGAAGATGAATACTTACGAGCAGACAATCGCAAATATGTTCGTACCAAGGTTTATATGCATCCCAAAGACATAGAAGAAGATATGTTAAGGTATTTTCTATTACAGGCCATTGAGGTAGATCAATGAGAGCTATTAATTATCTTTACGGAATCAAGGTCTTCTTTATCTTAATATTAACAGCGTTCTGCATTGATTCTAATGCCCAAATCAGTGCAGAAATTGGTGTTTCACCTTTAAACCGAAATAGTCTAACTGCACAGAGAACTGGCTTATATTTTCAAGCTGCCTATGAAGGGCCTAAACAATGGTCTTATGGGGCATCCGCAACAATGTTACCAATACGAATTTCTGGATTTAGCGAGTATCATCTTGGTTTCTACTGTGGTCACACTTTCAATTTAAATCAGAGAAAAAACATACAATTCATACCATCAATAAAACTAGGGACGGTACAAACACAATATGTGTACCCTTACTCCGGATATTTTGGGCAAGTAAACATTCAATTAAGGTATTATGTAAATAACAACATCGGAATTAATCTGTCTCATGGTACGAGTTATGGCTACATTAAATCCACAACAATAGAGCGTAATCGCAGACTGAGAACAACTGAACAATGGCAATGGCTCTTTCCAGAACTTCTAAAAATTGGTTTGAGCTATAAGTTCAATGAAAGTAGCTCGGATGTAACTAAGTAGCAGGTCAAACGTATGTGTATAAAGATTGAGCACATAAAACGATCTTAGCACTATTTATGAGACTGTACTTTTTAGGTTCCATATTTTTACTCACTTTGGCTACATCATGCAAAGACAAATCTGCAGATGTACCATCTACAGTGCCTTGTTCAGAAACACCAAGTCTTCAGATTGTTCAGCGAAACTTTCATATGGGATTCACTACATGGCCATTTGGGCCGGATGAAGAAGATGTAGATGAAACTTATGATTTCATTGCTGCAAATGCAGACATCTACTCCCATCATTTAGATAACAAAATCCCTTGGCAGGCCTGGAGAAATAACACAAATCTCCCTGCTGAATTTGTCAATGATATTCAATACAGGAAGAACAAATCCATTAATGGTCATCAACGCCTAGTTTCAGTGAGCATATTAAACTCCATTCGAGATGGAGTAATCCAAGATTATGACGGATCTCCGCCCACATTTGACTCTTTGAACGAACAAAGTATGGAAGATGCTTTTGTAAAACATTTGGAGTATATCATAGAAGAATTACAGCCAAACTATTTAGTCTTAGCAATGGAGGTTAATGAATTGAGAATTCACAATGCTTCCTTATGGCAAGAATACAAGAAACTGATGTCTGCGGTTCGTCCAAGAATTAAAGCCAAGTATGGTAACATCAAGATCTCTGAATCTCTAACCCTTCACAATTGGTATAAATCAGATGTTCCAGATAAAACAGCTTATGAACAAGAGCTTTCTGACTATACCGAAGAATTTGATTTTACAGCTGTAAGTTTTTATCCCTTTATGAAAGGCCTAAGTAGCCCTGAAGAAATGCAAGAAGCTTTGGATTTCTTGCACAGTCAAACTAACAAACCCATAGCCTTTGTGGAAACTGCACATATCGCAGAAGACTTGGTTATACCTAATTTTAACACCAATATTCCTTCTGATGAATGCCAGCAGGCAGATTATGTTAGCACGCTTTTAAATAATGCAGATGATAAAAACTACTTATTTCTTATCTGGTGGGCTTACAGAGACTTTGATGAGTTATGGGAAACTTTTCCCGAAGGAGTAAAGGACTTGGGAAGAATATGGAGAGATACTGGCTTGCTTGATGAGAACGGAAATGAAAGACCGAGTTTCAGTCTTTGGAAACAGATCCTTGCCAAGTAATTCTTCAACGAACCTTACCCAATTTTTCCATCCACCAATTCTATAACCCTTCTTGCTCTTTCTATAACCCGCTGATCATGTGTAGAAAACACAAATGTGATGCCCTCCTCCTGATTGAGTTTAAGCATGAGATCCAATAAAGATGCTGTTGAAGTAGAATCCAGGTTGGCTGTAGGTTCATCTGCTAATATAAAATCTGGTTTGCTCGCTAATGCCCTTGCCACTGCCACTCTTTGTTGCTGCCCGCCACTTAGCTCAGAGGGTCTCCTATCTTTCTCATTTTCCAAGCCTACAGCCTTGAGTAATTCCATAGCTCTTGCTCTCCTCTTCTCTTTGCTTTGCTCTTGTAATTGCATAATGAACTCCACATTCTCAATGGCCGTTAAGACAGGAATCAAATTATAACTCTGAAAAACAAATCCTATATGTCTTAATCTAAAATCAATACGCTCATTGTCTGATAAAGACAGTATGTCTGTACCAGCAAGGTTCACACTGCCACTGCTTGGATTGTCTAATCCACCAATTATGTTAAGCAAGGTGGTTTTGCCGCTGCCACTTGGCCCAACGATTGCTGTAAATTCTCCTTCCCCAATTTCTATATCTACTCCGCGCAAAGCTTGAACCTCCACTCCCTTGCTTCCGTATGTTTTGACTATGTTTTTAAGTTCTATCATATAGCTGTTCTCAATGTTTCTGCAGGATTAAACTTTAATGCTTTTCTGGCTGGATAAATACAGCTTAAAACTGCGGTTGCTACTACCAATAATGTAATCTGCACATAGTAATACGGTTCAAGGTAAGGGTAGAGCACACTTTCCAAACCTACGGTGCGCAAACCTTCTGAAAGAAATCCAAGATCTATTCCAGTGCGTTTTAATAAACTGATAGTTCCTATAGCTAATCCTAAACCAACAGGTACGCTCAATGCAGCTACCATTAATGATTCAAGTGCGATCATTCTGAAGATCTTTTTCTTATTCATTCCTACAGACAACAACATTCCAATTTCTTTCTTTCTTTCCAAGACCGCCATGAGCATGGTATTGACTATTCCAAATGATAATGCAAACATGATAATTAGAAGAAATAAGCTCATAAGAAAGTCCATCATTTTATCGGCAAAGCCTAATTCAGGTGCAATCTCTCGCCAATCATCAACCTGCATTTCTGGAATTTCAATTTGCAAACTCTCTGCAAATGAGCTGGCTAAACCTGGAGAGCTCAGACCAATAGCTATCTCGTGAATGGCTTTGTTCCCAAGATAATCTGCTAGATGTTCTTGTAATACAAATGCATTGGACTCATCATAAAGGGCGTTTGCTGTTCTATATAGATCTGTCACTTTGAATATAACCTCAACTTGTCCCCCTTCAGCATCAACTAAACTACATTGCACCTTGTCTTTGACACCTACATTCAACTTAATAGCGAGTTTTTCACCTAGCACTATAGGCGGATAACTTTTGAAATCCTCTAAGAAATTTCCTGTCTGTCCTAAACTAGGTAAAGTGGTTAAAGCTCTTTCTTTCTCTGGGACTACGCCATTGATCACGACTGCAGAAGTATTGCCGGCAGATTGTATAAAGCTTTCTGTCTTAATTCTTCCAAGCACATTTTCAACATCCGGATCATTCTCCAATTGCAGCAAGAGTTGGTTAGCATTTGGAATAGCCTGATTTAACTCTCCGTACTTAACAAAATCAGGATGATGCACTTGTACGTGGCTCACATAAGTCTCAATGGCCTTTTTCTGTCGCATCTGAGTTAGACCTTTAGCCAAGGCAATCACAAGAAGTCCACCCCAGATTCCAATGGCTATAGCCAATATGAGAACCCAAGTTCTGAGCTTATTCCTCCAAATATTGCGATATGCTATTTGAATAATCACGAGTTCATGGCCGCAACGGGCCTTAAGTTTTTAATCTTGAAGAACACATATGAATTCACCAATAACACAACCACAAAAAGAATCAGTAATTGAGTAATGAAGATTTTGGGATCTATAGATGTTGGAAGTACCGCTTCAAAACCAAATCGTTCCGCAATTCGCTGTACATCACCACCCATTCTGATTGGGTGTATATTAAACCATGTTACAAGAGGGAGTGAAAGAACTGCACCCACACCTAATCCTAGAAGTGAAATCATGAGGCTCTCCAATAAATGAGTTCTATACAGTTGATGTCTTTTCATACCAACCGCTATTAGAACCCCATATTCAAAGGTTCTCTCTTCGGCAGACATTAAAACAGTACCAAATAAACCAAAGGCCATAATCAGGTAGAGTATAATAAGAACTACTGTACCTCCAGCCTTGTCTGCTCTTATTAGTTGAATCAGTTCTGGCAACATTTCCTTCCAATTCATCACTTCAAATTCATCGCCTAGATTCTCATTCACTTTAGTTTGAACTCTTTTCCAATCTTTTGAATTTGTATGTACTACAACGGTAGTAACTAGACCATAAAGGTCATAAAGATCTTCTGCCAATTCGCGATTCATTATGATGGTTCTTTTATTCAGCTCAGGAGTTTTAAGATCCACCACTCCAACAACAGGATAATTTCCTGCTGCAATTGAACCGTGATAACCCTGACCTAGTAGAGAAATACTATCCCCTATTTTAACATCCATCCATTCAAATAGAAATTTAGATAGCATTAGGCCCTGATTTTCAGAGCTGATGTAATCGCCTTGAATCAGTCTTTTGTCAAGTTGAATATGATTTGCTTCCTCATCAGGATCCAGGCCCATAATGGCAACAGGTTTACTTCGGTCATTAAAGTTTGCCAAGGCAAATGATTCTATTCGCTCGTGTATTTGCACAACTCCGTCAATATCTTTTATGGAATCTAGACGTTCATATTCCAAAGCCTTGTCTATGCGTTTATCTTCCCAATAACCATTCTGGTGTATTTGCACATATCCCATGTATGAACCTACCACATTGCCAATCATATTGTCATAAGCACCAAACTGCAATGAGCGCATTAGAATGGCACAGATAACGGCAAAAGCAACGGAAGAAAGGGTGATCAGGGATCTCCTTTTATTTCTAAAGATATTGCGCCAAGCTATTTTTAAAAGCACCTTCTCAAGAATAACAAGTGGTTAAGGTATACGTTTTACAGATTCAATTTTATCACCTACTTCAATATTGTGTACTACTTCCATTCCTTTTATTACTCTAGCAAAAATGCTGTATCTGCCGGTTAGAAATGGAGTAGCATTGTGAGTGATAAACCATTGCACTCCTTCTGTATCCTTCCCTGCAGAAGCTAAGCCCACAGTACCTGTTGTGTACCTCTGGAAGTTAGAGAACTCTGAACGTTGAGACCAATCTAGCCCTCCCCATCCATCTCCTCTGGGGCAGCCGCCTTGTATTACAAAATGTTCAACCACTCTATGAAAGTGTTTGTTGTTATAAAATCCGCTGTCTACCAGTTTTAAGAAATTAGAAACGGAGGCCGGCGCATCATCAACAAAACATTGAATTAATATGTCACCCTTAGATGTGGTTATACGCACTTGTTGTTCTGATGGTATTGTTTTCACATAATCCCAATCTATAGGATTGTTATATACTAGTGGCTCAGATTTGTACTTCTTTCCCTCGCTATAAGCAATGGCCCTAGAAATATCTATAAAAGTCTCTTTTTGTCTGGGTAAGACCAGCTCATCTCTGATGCTCTTTAATTTATTAACCGTGATTGCCTCCCAGGCATATGGCATGTCTGTATCTAACAATGCATAGCAAGCAATGCTTTGCAATGCCATATCTCCTGAATTCAACGCGTAGTTCATGATGTCAGTAAAAAACTCCGGATAGAAACTTCCGCGTTTTTCAATCTCTATAATTTTCTGAAATGCTTCATTTTTAATCACTTTATGACTAGTGCTGTCCCTCAACAAATTGCTCAAGAACCACCTAGCTTCCTGTGCGTTTAAGCTGTCATCCAATTGTTTAATTAATGCCGCCGTCTTATACGGATTGGTTTCAGAAATTGATAGTTTCCAGCTTTCATTGAACTCTATGGATTCCTTGCTTTCCTCTGAAATCAAAGCCAACCTTTCCTTGGCTTCTTCAGATGTGAATTGATCCTTCAAATTCTCTGGAAGGCTAAATGACTCCTCTTTTGGTATTCGATTATAGTAAAAGAAGTAGTGCGCCACCATATACTGAATTTCTTCATCAGCATTTGATGCGTGTTGTATCAGCTTTTCTGCTATTCGGTTGTTGAATTGTCTTTTAAGCAAGGCTCTATAGGCTCCATAGACCCAACCTTTAATTAGCACCATTCCTTCTGGTTCATATGAGCTGATAAACTCTAAGCTTGTGGAATCAACGCATTTGCCAATGGACTCCAATATGACCGCCTGGTTTTCTTCAACTACTTCAGAAGCAAAAGCCATACGAAGACTTTCTGCAGCAATACTATTTCCTATCTGACCCAAAGCCAAAGCAGCAGCCTTTCTGGCCATTTCCTTCTCATCTATTAAAAGCATTTGAACCAGGTAGGGTATGGCAATGCTATCCTGAATACTAGCACATGCTAAAGCAGCTTGGACTCTATGTGACTCTTTCTTGGCTTTAAAGAAAGGAATCAGAGCTTGCATGTCTCTGCGGTCTTGAATTTCATAAATCTTAACTAGCTGAGGATCTTCAAAACGGTTTACGGTTTCATCTGGAAAAGGTTTTGGCTTGCATGCAACAAAGGCAATTAGCACAAATAGGCACCAAAATTTCATCTGACAAAGTTAGACGGATTCATAAGCCGACGGCAAAAAAAAAGCCGATCAATGATCGGCTTTTGAGATAGTGTTTTTTAGATTATGAACGTTGCCAATCTAGGTATTTACCTAGGTAATCTGCAACTGAATCATGAGTTTCACTCATAGCTTCCTCACCCTCTTGCCAGTTGGCAGGGCAAACTTCACCGTGCTCGTCAACATGCGCCAATGCATCAACCATTCTCAATGCTTCGTCAACACTTCTTCCAAGAGGAAGATCGTTCACAATTTGATGGCGCACCACACCAGCCTTGTCTATTAAGAACAAGCCTCTGTATGCTACCATATTCGCCGTGCTTACCATTTGACCTTCTTCATTATAGTCATACTCGCCGTTCAATACGCCGTAATTCATGGCTATAGTTTTAGAAGTATCCGCAATTATTGGATAAGTGATACCTTGGATTCCTCCTTGATTCTTCGGCATTTGTAACCAACCCCAATGTGACTCTTCTGTATCTGTTGAACAAGCCACAACTTTACATCCTCTTTTTTCAAACTCTTCTAATTTAGCTTGGAAAGCGTGTAATTCTGTTGGACAAACAAAGGTGAAATCCTTTGGATAAAAGAAGAAGAGAACATAGTTGTCTCCTTCGTATTGTTCTAATGAGAAATTCTCCTCTACAACACCTCCATTAACCACTGCATGAGCATTAAATTTTGGTGCTTTTTTTCCTACTAGTACGGACATGTTTTTTTCTTTTTATTGTTACTGCAAAGGTATATAACCAAAGCATTCAAACACGGTTTTTGATATTCTAAAATTGAATAGGAGTATAAAGACAGTTTATAGTTTTAACAGCTGCTTAAACTCTTTAGCTTTAGCAACATAGACCGAAGCATTTTCATCAATTCCATCTCTTTGCTGCTCTGTTAATGATTTCACCACCTTAGCTGGAGAACCCAAGACTAAAGATCCTTCAGGAATTACCATGCCTGCGGTTACCAAGGCATTGGCTCCAATGATACAATACGCTCCTATTTTAGCTCCATTTAAAACTACTGCATTCATTCCAACAAGTACGTTGTTTTCAAGTGTGGCTCCGTGAATAATTGCCCCATGCCCTACTATACAGTCATCACCAATGCACACCGGAAAGTCTGGATCTATGTGAATTACGGCATTGTCTTGTATGTTGGATCTCTTTCCAATACGAATTTCATCGCTATCACCGCGAATTACAGCTCCATACCAAACAGAAGATTCTTCTCCGATATGAACATCTCCTATAACCGTTGCATTTGGGGCAATAAATGCAGTATCATCAATCTGAAGATCATTGCTAAGAGATTTCATGAGACGAAAATAAATATAGCAAGGCAGAATGCCTTAGCTATTTGTAACTAGAGCGTTCTTAGCTCTTTTGCGCTCGTGTTCCTTCAATAGAATTTTACGCAGACGAATAGTTTCTGGTGTAACTTCAACATATTCATCAGCCTGTATATATTCCAATGATTCCTCTAATGTAAATAGAGTTGGAGGTGCCAGTTTCACTTTGTCATCTGCACCTGCAGATCGAACATTAGACTGCTTTTTAGCTTTGGTTAGATTCACTACCAAATCACCAGGTCTTGAATGTTCACCTACCACTTGTCCTTCATAAATAGATTGAT
Organism: Bacteroidia bacterium; assembly: GCA_049115575.1. Classification (GTDB taxonomy): domain Bacteria; phylum Bacteroidota; class Bacteroidia; order NS11-12g; family UBA9320; genus JAHEKB01. Next base: position 1,041,381 of record JAGDZU010000001.1, read on the forward strand.
TTGGTTCAACGAAGAACTTCCCTCTATCTTGAAGATTATTCAGACTGTATGGAATAGCATTTCCGTGTTCCATGCTAATCATAGATCCATTAATACGTTGTGGTATTGCACCCTTGTACGGTTGAAATTCTTTGAATCTATGAGAAATAATAGCTTCTCCTTGAGTGCTGGTTAACAAATGATTTCTCAATCCAATTATACCCCTTGAAGGTATTTCAAATTCAAGATGCATCCCATCCCCTTTTGGCTCCATAGTGAGCATATTGCCCTTTCTTTGGGTAATATATTCTATAACAGTTCCCGAATGTGGTTCAGGACAATCTATAGTCAATTCCTCTATAGGTTCATGCTTAATGCCATCAACCTCTTTTATAATTACTCTAGGTTGGCCTATTTGCAATTCAAATCCTTCTCGTCTCATAGTTTCTATAAGTACAGATAAATGCAAAACGCCTCTTCCATATACCAAGAAAGAATCTGATGAACCGGTATCTTCCACCCTAAGAGCTAAATTCCTTTCTAATTCCTTAGTGAGCCTATCTCTAATATGTCTACTGGTTACAAACTTCCCTTCCTTACCAAAGAATGGAGAATCGTTAATGGTAAACAACATACTAATTGTTGGTTCATCAATAGCAATGGTTGGCAAACCTTCCGGTTCTTCTAAATCTGCAACGGTATCTCCTATTTCAAAACCTTCTAGGCCCGTAATGGCACATATATCACCTTGCTCTACTTCCTCCACTTTTCTTTTGGCCAATCCGTCAAAAACAAAGAGTTCTTTAATCTTGGCCTTAGCAATGGTACCATCTCTTTTTACTAGACTAACCGATTGCTTTACTTTTAAGGAACCTCTTCTCAGCTTTCCAATGGCTATACGGCCAGTAAAACTTGAATAATCCAATGAAGTAATCATTAACTGAGTATTTCCTTCTCTTTCTTCAGGAGCTGGGACATGATCCACTATCGCATCTAAAACCGCATACATATCAGTAGTTGGTTTGCGCCAATCGGTGCTCATCCAATTTTGTTTGGCAGAACCATAAAGTGTATCAAAATCCAATTGCTCTTCTGTAGCTTCTAGAGCAAACATCAAGTCAAACACTTTTTCATGAACCTCATCTGGGGTGCAGTTTTCCTTATCCACTTTATTAATAACCACAACTGGTTTCAGCCCTGCTTCCAACGCTTTTGACAAGACAAAACGAGTTTGAGGCATTGGACCTTCAAAAGCATCCACAAGAAGAAGAACACCATCCGCCATATTCATAACACGTTCTACTTCACCTCCAAAATCACTGTGCCCTGGAGTATCAATAATATTGATTTTCACTCCTTTATAGTTCACTGAAACGTTCTTAGAAAGTATGGTAATTCCACGTTCTTTCTCCAAATCGTTGCTGTCCATAACCAACTCTCCAGGTTGCTCGTGTTCTTTAAAGAATTCACATGCCTGTAGAATTCGATCTACCAATGTAGTCTTACCGTGATCTACGTGAGCAATTATGGCGACGTTTCTTATATTCTTCATCCTGAAAATTTGGTGCAATGGTAGGTAATTAATGCTAATAAATAGATGAGGGGTAACCGAATGAGAATTGTTAGTTATTGATGTTAATTATTAATTCCGTCTGCAGTACTGAATTGTTGGAAATTTAAGCATAGATGAAATATTCTATATCTTGCAAAGATGAATGCATTGAAAAAGGTGCTAGTTATTATTGGCTTGTCTGGTTTGCTTGGATTATTTTCAGCATGTGAATACGATGTAGCCATTCAAGACGATAAAGAAAACTCAATGGAGTATACTTATAAAGTTTTGGTTGAAACTAGGGAAGCTGCATGGTGCGTTTTTAGCCCAATGGGCGATTATGATGCTGCACAATTCAAATCCCTGTTCAAAGCAAATCAATATGAATTTGTGGTTTATCATTTTAATGATGCCATGGATATTGTTGAAGATGATCATATCGACCTTAGATTTTTAAATACTGGATTTCCATGTGCTAGGTTTAATAGATCGGGAACTTCCCCAATAGGTAGAGTTGGTTGGCAACAAGCCATAACATATTGGGATGACTTTGTAGAGTCGAACAGGACAAATTGTGGATTAGCCATAGATGCAAGCACAATATCAGATGACCATTTGCAATTAGAAGTTGCATTGGCTATTAATTCAAATGGAATTCCAGATTCTGATTACTATTTAACCGTACTATTGATAGAAAAAGAGGCCCAAGGATTAGGTGCTGGATGGGATCAAGAAAACTATTTTAACAACACAAGTGGTCCTTTCTATAACTTGGGCGACCCCATAATAGGCTATAAACATCCAAATTGTGTTGTAAAAGTGGTCACAAATCTAGCAGACCCCTATGGGGAAGTATTGACTAAATCTCAAGTTGAACCTAATTCAGAAAGCACATTTAATTTCGATGTTGATTTGGAGGGTCTAAATGAGGATTTAAGAGTGGTTGCTTTCATTACTTCAGTCCATAAAGATGAATTCATGAATGATCTTACCGTAGTTTCAAATGCTCAATTTGTAGATATCGGGAAAGTTCAAGATTTTGATTAAGTATTATTTAAGAACACTGCAAATCAAACATAGCACCTAAGCCTTAGACTGCTCTCAACTGTCATTCCAATTCCAAACCGAAATCATGGCTTCCCCATTACCCCAGGGGAAAACTACAATTCTCAAAACAAAAATAAAACCTTCCTTATAACCAGACATCTAAAGTATACACCAAGCTCATAAACGAGCTTAAATCACAAAGCTTGCCTACCGCAGGAAGGAATCAAATCCACTAGGCACAATGACCAATTGTAATTGACATCATGCAGCTCATACCTCGAACTCGATTTGTCATATTAGTATCAGTTCAAACCCAAGATGCAACATCTTAAAACCCTTGTTCCTCTCAAATACATGCGCCCCATCATAAGCCTTATTATTCTATGCAGCGCATTTCAACTTTTTGCTGCGAAAACTAACACAACAACACACGACACTTGTCACAACATTATTGAGGTTTGGCCTGACTCGGTGGCTTGCGAAGGAGATTCCATAAAACTAGAAGCCAAAGGTGGCTTTACTGTATACGAATGGTTCGATGGAAATCGAGACAGTATTAGATGGGTTAAAGAAACTGGATGGTATGAATTGGAAACTGAAACTCCAGGTGGAACCACCTGCTATGACAGCATCTATATAGTGATACACGAAACAGAAGAGCTCAAATATTTTACTAATAAAGACCCTTACTTATGTAGAGGAGATTCCATAGTTGTGGAATTGACTTCCGGATTCAAAAATTATTGGTGGAGTACTGGCCACAGGTATGATAGGGCAGTACTCTCTCCAACCGGCGACTCTACAATTGTGGTTGAGGTTGAGGATTCCAATGGATGCGAACAACGAATTGAGTTCACCATTTATGTAGATGAATGTGACAGTTGTGATATCCTTGAACATGATGAAATAGTAAAGTGCGATAAAGATTCTGTTGCTCTAGAAGCCGAGCACGGCTGGAGTGATTATGAATGGGGAGATGGAACAGAAGGCCGCTTGAAATGGGCTAAAGAAACAGGGTGGTATACCGTTAAAGCAAAAAATGCCAATGGTTATTGGTGTGAAGATAGCGTATATGTTGAGTTACATGAAGGCAAAGAGTTAGAAGCATTCTTTAGCAAGAGTCCGTATCTCTGTATTGGTGACTCCATAGTGATTGAACTCACTTCAGGATTCAAAGAATATTGGTGGAGTACTGGTCACAGATATGATCGCGCTGTTCTATACCCCACCACTGATACTATTATAGTAATTGAAGCAGTAGACTCCAATGGATGTGAGCAAAGGTTGATGATAACAATTGGGGTTGATGAATGTGATAGCTGTAATATTTTAGGCCTAGAAGAAATTAGCAAATGCGATGAAGACTCCATAGTTCTAGAAGCCAATTACGGTTGGACCGACTATGAATGGGATGATGGAACAGAAGGAAGAATTCTTTGGGTTAAAGAAAGCGGATGGTATAAAATCAAAGCAAAAACTTATGATGGATACTGGTGTGAAGACAGCATTTATGTAGAATTGAACGAAGCCAAAGAACTCAATGCATATACCAACCCTTCGCCAGCTAAGATTTGCATTGGAGACTCCGTAGTAATTGAACTAACCGGCGGTTTTGCAGAATACTGGTGGAGCAGCGGTCACAGATATGATAGAGCTGTTATTTACCCAACAAAAGATACTGTAATAGTGGTAGAAGCTGTAGATTCCAATGGCTGTGACCAGAGAATAGAAATAGAAATAGAAGTAGACAGCTGCACATTAGGAGTACTGCCTTCTATTCTTAATCAGGATATAAAGCACTATCCCAACCCGTTTAGAAATTCCATAAATATTGAAGTTAAGTCTCCTTTGGATGACATGCGACTTCAAATACTTAACATACAAGGGAAAATAGTACACGAAGAGCAATTAGAGCTTGGAGTGAATACTATAGATCTCTCAAATTTGACAAACACCATGTTCTTTATAAAAATCGGCCGTTACTACGGTCGTGCCCTTAAACAGGGTTAAGTCATTCATACCGACTTTTTTCAGTTTTTGTTCAAACCTCTCACTTGTGGGAGGTTTTTTTCTGTCTCTTGCTTTATTAAAGGGTATTTTCGCCGAGTGCGCATTCTACTAGCTATCATACTGTGCTCATTCCTTAGCTTGGTCTATGGTCAAAGAGAATCCTATAATTGGTATTTTGGCACTAATGCTGGCCTGAAGTTCAGTGATACGGATGTACAAGCCGTTACAGATGGCAAATTGAATACAAGCGAAGGTTGTGCCAGTATATCTGATAGTTTAGGAAACTTACTATTCTATACTGACGGAGTTAGAATCTGGAATAAGAACCATCAAATTATGGAAAGCGGTTTAAATGGAGACCAAAGCAGCACACAATCGGCAGTAGTTATTAAAAGCCCAGGTAACAATCAAAAGTATCTTGTTTTTACAAGTTCTGGTAGAGATAAAGGAGTTCAATATACAGAAGTGGATATGTCCTTGAATTCTGGGTCAGGAGGAATTACACCCTCTAAAAAGAACGCTTCATTAATCAAAAGCTCGTTAGAGAAAATTACAGCGGTAAAGCATGCAAATCAAGAAGAGTTTTGGGTGATTGGCCACAAAATTGATGGTCGAAATTTCATGGTATTTAAAGTCAACACTAACGGAGATGTTCAAAACACATTGAATGTAAATATTGGACCAAACATTAGTGACGGCATTGGATATATGAAAATCTCGCCTAATGGCAGAAGACTGGTTATGGCCAATTCTTTTAGAGGAAGCATTGATGTATTTGACTTCAATCCCAAAACTGGTGAAATATCGAATCATGTGCAAGCTGATAGCTTTCAAGGATTGACCCCCTACGGTATAGAGTTTTCACCTGATGGGAATTCCATGTTTGTATCCACCATTCAAAATGCGCAAGACACTTCTTACATATTCCAATATTCTTTATTGGGCAATGACATCAAAGGATCTAAAGAAGAGATTTATAAGTACAGAGGGAATATTGGGGCTTTACAAGTTGCTGCAGACGGAATGATCTATGTTGCACAAGGCAATTCGCTTTACTTATCTCGAATAGAAAAGCCCAATTCTCCTGGATCTGAAAGCCAGTTTGTAGCAGATGCCATATATCTAAATGGACAGCGGTCTCGATTGGGACTACCCACATTTGTTCAGTCTTATTTTATAGATGCAGATTTTGTCTATGATGGATACTGTTCTGAACAAACCGTTGAATTTAGATCGCTTACAACTACTGCAGATTCTGTAAGGTGGGATTTTGGAGACCCTTCATCGCAAGAAAAGAACAGCAATACAGACTTGATTACAAGTCATGTTTTTAATACACCTGGGACTTATGTGGTAAAGCTGACCACCTATTTAGCTGGTGATTTTCACCAGTATTCAGAAACTGTGGAGATACAACCTACACCTGTTTTGGATTTTGGAAACGACACCTTCCATTGTGATATTGGGAGTGTTGAATTAAGTATTCCTTACCCTCAAGCTAGTGTAGTTTGGATGGATGATGATGTCAGTCTTAACAAGACCGCTGATGTGAGTAAGCAATACTGGGCTAAAGCTGATTTAAATGGCTGCATCCATGCAGACACAGTGTATTTAGAGTTTTTTGACACACCTGATGAAAGCAACGCCCAGATTGATGCCTGTAATGATGACGAAGTTCTGCTTGAAGCCAATACCGAAAACTCATCCTATTTATGGTCTGACAATAGCAAATCCGCTTTTATTTATGCTTATACAGCAGGGGCATATGAAGTTGAAGTAAGCAATAAATGTGGTATAGATACAGCTAGGTTTACAGTTGACTATCACGATTGCAGTTGCAAAGCTTATGTGCCAAATGCAATTACAGTGAATGGTGATGGCCTCAATGATCATTTCAAACCCTATCTCGTATGCGAGCTAGAAATTTCAGAGTACCTCATACAGGTTTATAACAGATGGGGAAATCTGGTATTTAAGAGTGAAGATCCCAATGAAGCTTATTATCCATCACCACAGGATGGCCCATTATTAATATGGGTTTTAACTTTTAAAACTGATAAGTACACCACCAATATTTCTGAATTGGAGTCAGGTGTGCTCCACATCATAAAATAAAAAATCCCCACCAAATTAATTGGCAGGGATTTCTTTGAATTCGTTGTTGGGCTTACATCATGCCGCCCATACCACCCATGTCTGGCATACCGCCGCCATGACTATGAGGAGCTTCTTCTTCTGGTATTTCAGCAATCAGACAATCAGTAGTCAGTAGCATACTTGCTACGGATGCTGCATTCTCTAATGCTATCCTTGATACTTTAGTTGGGTCTATAACACCAGCTTTAATCAAGTTCTCATATTTCTCTGTTCTGGCGTTATAACCAAAATCTCCTTTACCTTCTCTTACTTTTTGAATCACTACAGATCCTTCACCTCCTGCATTGCTAACAATCTGACGAAGTGGTTCTTCAATTGCTCTCACAACTATGGCCATTCCAGTCTTCTCGTCTGCATTTTCAGATTTAACCCCCTCAAGGGCATCAAGAGCTCTAATGAACGCAACACCACCACCAGCAACAATGCCTTCTTCTACTGCTGCTCTAGTAGCGTGTAAGGCGTCATCAACACGGTCTTTCTTTTCTTTCATTTCAACTTCTGATGCGGCACCTATATAAAGTACTGCAACTCCACCTGAAAGTTTAGCAAGACGCTCTTGTAGTTTTTCTTTGTCGTATTCAGAAGTTGAGTTTTCAATTTCAGCTTTAATCTGATTTACTCGCCCTTCAATATCTGCTTTAATACCTGCTCCGTTTACTACAGTAGTGTTCTCTTTGTCTATGGTAATCTTTTCACAAGTACCCAAAGATTCCAAGTTAGCATCTTCTAACCTTCTTCCTTGTTCTTCTGAAATAACCTGTCCGCCAGTAAGAACAGCGATGTCTTGCAACATGGCTTTTCTTCTGTCTCCAAACCCAGGAGCTTTTACCGCTGCAACTTTTAGGGATCCTCTTATTTTGTTCACTACTAATGTAGCTAAAGCTTCTCCTTCTACATCTTCAGCAATAATCACGAGTGGCTTACCAGTTTGAGCAGTTTGCTCAAGAACAGGAAGCAGTTCTTTCATATTGCTAATTTTCTTATCACAGATAAGGATATAAGGACTGTCCAAGTCCGCTTCCATTTTTTCTGCATTAGTAACAAAGTAAGGAGAAAGGTATCCTCTATCGAATTGCATTCCCTCCACTGTTTTTACTTCAGTTTCAGTTCCTTTTGCTTCTTCAACAGTGATTACACCATCCTTTCCAACTTTCTTCATGGCATCTGCTATTAACTTACCAATTACTTCATCGTTATTGGCAGAAATAGAAGCCACTTGTTCTATTCTCTTGAAGTCGTCACCAACTACTTCACTTTGCTTGGAAAGATTTGTAATAACAGCCGTAACTGCTTTGTCTATCCCTCTTTTAATGTCCATGGGATTTGCTCCCGCGGCCACGTTTTTAAGTCCATTTCCAACTATCGCTTGGGCCAATACTGTAGCAGTTGTTGTTCCATCTCCAGCTTGATCAGCAGTTTTTGATGCTACTTCCTTTAACATTTGAGCACCCATATTCTCAATAGGATCTTTAAGCTCAATTTCTTTTGCTACTGTAACACCATCTTTAGTAATATTTGGAGATCCAAATTTCTTATCGATGACTACATTTCTTCCTTTAGGTCCTAAAGTTACTTTTACTGCATTGGCAAGTGCATCAACTCCTTTTTTGAGTTGATCTCTTGCTGATGTATCAAATAATATTTGTTTTGCCATAATTTGCTTGTAATTCCTTTTAGTTAAACAATTGCTAGAAGATCAGATTCACGCATCATTAGATAGTCTTTTCCATCTACATTAAGTTCAGTGCCTGAATACTTTCCATAAAGCACTTGATCTCCAGTTTTAACAGTAGTGGGCTCGTCTTTTGTTCCTGGTCCCACTGCAACAACAGTTCCTTTTTGTGGTTTCTCTTTCGCCGTGTCTGGAATATAAATTCCACCTGCGGTTTTCTCCTCAGCAGCTGCTGGTTCAATTAATACTCTGTCAGATAATGGTTTGATATTCATTTCTAATTGTTTTTTGATATTTCAGTTGTCAGAATTTGTGCCAAATTGGTATTAAGACACATTTTCACCTTTTGTGTAACAATTCCCCTTATTCATAAAGTCAAATTGTCAGTATGAAATCTAATTGGAGCGGTTGCTCGCTTTTTACTCCGCAGGTGTCAATGGTGCAGTTTCTCCTTCTTGAGGAGTGGCAGGATTTTGTCCTCCTTCCGGTGCAAAATCACTTGCTCCACCTGCATCTGGCAATCCAGTTGGGGCATTCTCCAATTGTTCTTGCATGATGCTTTCTTGTGTGCCTCCAGTTCTATATAAGTAACCAGAACTCAATGAGAATACCAATAACGCAATGGCTAAAGTCCAAGTAGCCTTTTCAATAAAGTCATTGGTTCTCTTTACACCCGCAATCTGGTTGGCTGCCGAAAAATTAGCGGCTATCCCTCCTCCTTTCGGATTCTGGATTAATACAATCAAGATTAACAGTATGGCTGCGATTATGGCAAGTACTATAACAAGTGTAAACATTTTCTATTCTTCTTTTTGTTCAATGACCCTTTCCAGGTCTGTAATTCGGGCGGCAAAATACGCGGATTTAGAAGGATTTTGCAAACTTAATTTGCGATATGCGTCTAAGGCTTTTTCATATAACTCCTGCTTCACATACAACTTTGCAAGTGTTTCACTAACAAGCTGTGAATCATCTACTTCACTTTCATTTGCTTTAGTTTCAGCCTTATAGAATTCACGCTTTTCTCTCACTGGTTTCTTCTTAGAAGCTAGAAAATCTTCTAAAAGGTCATTGACCTGCTCTACAGAGGAGGTCTTTTCATTGGATTCTTCTTTCTCCCTGCTGTGATTCAACCAATAATAAAAGTCGTGTTCTGCTTCCTCTTCTCTTTCTTCTGCTAGCTTCTGAAGTTCTTTTTCAGGATTGTAAAGGATTTGCTCAAAGGGAATACTCTGTTCAACTTCCTTTTTTGGTTCTTCCTTGATTTCTGATGCCAACTCTACACTAGGATCATAAGTTACTATTTCATCAAAATCAATTTTGTGGTCACTAACAACTTCTTCCTCTACAACAAAATCAGAAGACACCTCACTTAGTTTTAAATCGCTTTCATGTAATACTTTGTACAACTGAGCTCTATTCCCCGCGTATAGAGAAGCCAAACTGAGTTTTTGCTCAAATTGGGGAAGGTTGGCGTTTTTATATGCACGTGCAAGTAAAGTGCGATATGCGCTACACCATGGAGAGAGTGAAACCAAAGATTCCAGTTCATCTATATGTTCCAGTCCTATGTTATTCAAAGGAAAATTAGCGGCGATATCTCTAGGATGACTTACCAATTTATAGCTGCTTTATTAAAGATTTGCTGTATAAGCATATCCGTAATTTCATCTATTAGCTGTGATTCAATACTACTGAAATTAGTTCCGGCATCAAAGTCCTGAAAGTTTGTAAAGCTCTGTTCAAAGCTCAGTTTTGGATCCTTCTCGCAAACTAGTATAGTCTGCACTGTTATCTTTAAACGATTCAATTGGGCGTCCTCCGTACTACTTGCAGAAACAGGCGCCACCACATAATCTGCTATATACCCGCTAAAAGCAAAGTCCCCATCGTTTTCTTGAATACTCAAATTGGTTTCAGAGATAAACTTGGTCTTCAGTTTTTCTGTAAATGTTTGGCTCAACAATGGAGATACTATAGAAGCCTTATTTTCAAAAAACTGCACTGAAAAAGATTCTACTTCTGGAGGGATAGAGGTCCCTGAAAAAGAATATAAACCACAAGAATAGACTCCTGTGCTCAATGCAATTAATGCTATCCAAAAACTAATTTTCAATACCGTATTGTTTAATTTTTCTGTATAAAGTTCGCTCTGAAATACCCAAATCAATGGCTGCCTTTTTTCGTCGACCGTTGTTTTTAAGCAAGGCTTTCTTTATCAATTCTTCTTCTTTAGCTTCTATGCTTAAATCCTCATCGAAACTCACAGTATCTTTTTCTTCAATAACTAAATGATGATCGTCATCTGCATGCACGTTTTCATGAGTCACAGGAGAAATCATTAACTCATCACTGACACTATCATCTGATAGAACTCTAGCTATAACAGACTGATTGTCCTTAACAAAATCAGCATCTAATTGCTCATTTTTGATCATACCCAAAACCACTTTCTTTAGTTCTGACATGTCATTTTTAAGGTCAATTAGAACCTTGTAGAATATATCCCTTTCCGAAAAGTCTGAACTGTTGTTCTTTTCCCTATAAACGGCTGGCAAATTGCTATTATTTCCTTCTGGCAAATATTTGCTAAGCCCCGCTGCATCTAAAACATCACTATGCTCAAGTACAGCCACTTGTTCAGCTACATTCTTTAATTGTCTAATATTTCCTGGCCACCTGAAATTCATCAAAAGCTGCTCCGCATCTGTTGTTAATTGTATTTCATTTTTTCTGTAGCGCTCGCCTGCATCAAACATGAATTTTTGAAACAAGAGGACTATATCTCCCATTCTATCTCTCAGAGGTGGTACATGAATAGGAAGAGTTGACAATCTGTAATACAGGTCTTCTCTAAATTTCCCATCCTGAACCAAACTTCCCAATTCACGGTTAGTAGCAGTTATAATACGAACATCTGTTTTCAACACTTTAGAGCTTCCCACTCTGATGAATTCTCCATTCTCAAGAACTCTCAACAGTCTCGACTGAGTCTCAAGCGGCAATTCACCAACTTCATCAAGAAAGATTGTGCCGCCATTTACAGTTTCAAAATATCCTTTGCGGTTATCTACTGCACCTGTAAAAGCTCCCTTTTCATGACCAAAAAGTTCTGAATTAATGGTTCCCTCTGGCAATGCACCGCAATTAATCGCAATAAAGGGCCCGTGTTTTCTGCCACTTAATTGATGAATAATTTTAGAGAATGATTCTTTTCCTACCCCACTTTCACCTTGAATATAAACAGTCAAATCCGTTGGTGCTACGCGCATAGCGGTTTCAAGCGCATAATTCAATTTGGGGGAATTGCCAATTATTCCAAATCGTTGCTTTAACTGTAAAAGATCCATTGACTGCAAAAATGGCAGTTTTCCTCAATAAATGAATGTTTTAAGTTCAGATTAGTCCAATAATGTGTGGAGATTAACGAAGCAAGTAGACTGTTCCTTTTTCATGGAACCAATGTGAGTATCCATCTTGGGTTCGTTTGAAGCTGACAAGGTAAATATATATTCCTTGTTGCACTGGCTCGCCTTTATAGGTTCCATCCCATCCTACCAGTGGATCACCCTTAAAAATGAGTTCACCCCATCTGTTATAGATTTCCAAATCTTCAAATTCCAAAGCATCTCCCACGACTCTAAAGACCTCATTGGTGTTGTCTCCATTTGGTGAGAATGCAGATGGTATATCTACTCTACAACCAGAAGTTGCAAATGCGATAGAAAAACCTACCGAATCTGTTCCACAATTGTTAGAAGCTCTTAACCAGTAATTTCCAACATCTCTAACCACTCTTGGGTTAAGGCTTGATCCATCTTCCCACATATAAGTGGTAAAGGCTTGTTCGCTAAAGCTTAGAGTGAAATTTTGCAACTCACATAATGCTTGATCTTCAAGGAGTTGATCTAGTACAGGAGTCTCCATTTGTTCAATGAGAATACTGTCTCTATGGATACATCTATTGTTAGAAGCATGGGCCCAATACAAGGCTGGACTTGAAGCAGTTAAAGTATCTAGATTAGAGCCCGTGCTCCATCTATAGCTTTGCGCACCTAAAGGCAATTGCATTAATCTGCTAAAGCTATTGCAATAGGTAGTATCAGCCCCTAACTTGAAAACAGGAGTGTTGTAATTGATTACTGTTAAAGTATCGCTGTCTTTACACAATGCCGTACCAGCAGTGCCAATAAAGGTTCCTGAATTATTGATATTGAGGTTTCTACTATTTGAAAGCACAGTTCCTCCCAGATTAGTCCATCTGTATTCAGTACCAATATTCACGCTAATGAGTAAGCTAGTGTCTAAGTTGTCGCAGATTACCAAATCTGGACCAACATCCGTGATTACGGTAGGATAATAATCAATGGTCACCGAATCTGTGGTTGTACAAACTCCATCATATAGAGCAACCCAATGTTCAGTTAACACAGGATTATTTCTCCTTACACTCAAATTGTTAAAGTCAAACCAGCTGTAGCTTACAAGTCCAGGGAATGAGGAAACATCCAGTATCACAGAGTCACCAGCGCATAAGGTAGTATCTGAACCTAAACTAAAAGGCGTTTTGTTTTGTACGGTTACCACTACTGTGTCAGTTATAAAGCAATATGAGGAAGGAGTATCACTCACACTTACTATATATTGACCCGCATTTGTAACTCTTAAGCTATCTGCGACTATTGTCCCATTCCAGGTATAAGCCCAATTTGGTGAAGGTGTTAATACATAATCAATGAATTCATCCTCACAAATAGTTGAGTCCGGACCTAAATCTATTATGGGTAGAGTGATATAAGTTATCATGATCGAATCACTTATATAACAAGGTCCATCCACTATATCCACCTTTTTCAGCCCAGCAGTACTCACCATAAATGTTGAATCAGTTGAACCATCATGCCAGCTATAAGTTGCATTAGGCACTATTGGACTTAGCAAGTACGTGTCTCCTGTACAAAGTGAAGTATCTGCGCCCAAATCTATATTGGCTGGTTGTTGAACTATGAGTTGAGAGAAATCATTATAACTACAGAAAGTGTCATATACTACCACATCATAAAACCCTGTGTTATATGCAATTATGGCGGAGTCTGTTGAGCCGGTAGACCATAAATAGCTATAGTTGCTTCCTTTATATGCATTTAGGGTTACAGTGTCACCAATGCAAATCTCTATTAAACTATCAAGGTCTAAACCAATATCTGCGATGGTGGTTAGAACTATAGTGTCATAGCTGGTACAGAGGTTTCCATTCATGGCAATAACGCTTAGAGCTCCGCTATTTCTTCCATAAGTAAAGCTATCCGTTGCTCCGTTACTCCATAAGAAACTATCTGCTGCACCAGGAAAGAGGTATATACTATCAGGTAAGCATATAAACGAATCCGTTGGTAGATTTAAATCGGGATAGGCCACAAAATCCACAGTAATGGTGTCTGTAGTTGAGCAACCTTCATTAGTCTTTCTTCCCCAATAGGTACCAGGCTGAGTCATTTGCATGGCTGGCCCAGTAGAACCTGTGCTCCATTTATAAGTGGCATAGGGTTGAGAAAAGATCTGCATAGATCTGGCTATCCATTGTCCTTCGCACAAAATAGTATCATTGCCAAAATCCACATGTGGCACATCAATAATGGTAACTACTTGTTCAATAGTATCCAAATCACAGCTAAGAGTGTTTGCCGGTCTATAAATAATAGCCTTAACAGTGAACTGCCCGGTAGTTGAAAAGATATGAGTAGGATTTACAATGGTGGATGTATTGTTTACTCCAGAACCGGGATCTCCAAAGAACCATTTAATGGAATCAATATCGAAATAATTAAGCAACCAAAATTGAGTTGAATCACCTAAACAAACTCCTGAACCTTGCCCAGTGGAATCACCAAAGTCAAATTCTGGTTCATTGAAAAAGGTCTGTATGAAAGTAGGCAATCCATATCTCGAATCATTTCCACCGAGACTAGGACCAGCGCTGTTATACTTACATTGACTTTGAGGACAATTGGGAAATTCAATCATACTCAAACTAGACCTGTTGTTTCTTGCAATATAAATCCTGCCATCAGGACCCAATTGAAGCGCTCCAAAGTCTGATGAATTACCAGCTCGAGCAACTTCATAAGCCGAATTATTAATGTCTGCAAAAGTTCTATTACCTGCCCTTAAGTCAAACTGAAAAATGCGATCATTAGAGCCTCTAACATCCCAACAGCTGATATATAGGAATCGCCCATTTGGTGAAAACTCTACACCATATGCCCCGTCATATTCGTTTACTGCAGCTGGTTTATTCCCATTATTAAATTGCTTAGCATTTGAAACCGCCCCAGTTTTATTGTTAAAGTCGTAGAGCTCCCATCTCCCATTATTTGTGCTGTTAAATCCAGTTTGAGCTCCTACCACAGCAAGAGCCAATTGTGAACCATCTGGAGAGGCTTTCATATATCCTTTGGAATATCCAGTATTTCCACTGTGAACCGGACCTATTGAAGTAACCACTGGACTTGAAGCTAGACCTGCACCAGTAAGCAGCCAGGCATAAAACTTATTGTTTCCCCATTCGTGACCGATAATCCAGATATCTGTTTTATTGGCGTGAAGTACCGCCGTGATTTTCTCATCAGCAGAATTCAATAATCTATGGTTCCTAGAATATATAGAACCCGTTCCACCACTTCCAGCACTGTCTAATATTGCGTATTCCAACTCTCCTCCTTCTTCGTCTACTGTGAATAAGAAAAAGCGATTTCCTCTAACTGGTTGAGGAACTATTACCCCAGATTGCGTAGAGGACCTATGGCCATTCAAATCACTTCCAGAATTTAGTAATTGATGTAATTTATTATAGACTTCCATTCCATCGGAATAGAACAAGATTTGTCCGCTATCATTGGCAATACTAGCAACACCTTCAAGATTATTCATCTGACCATTATTAATAGACAGTGGTGTACCAGTTTTAAAATCTAATCCAGCATTTCTCCCAAAATACCAAATATTCCCTTCCTGGCTCTTTTGAGCCAAACCGGGCAATGAAATCAGTAAGGTCAGAAAGCCAAAGAGTAAACGCTTAGCTTGATTCATTCAATTGATCGTTGTAGGTAAATCTACAACGCCAAAATTACACCATTTATTATTACAGAAAAATGATATTACCTCAATGAGTAATGCTTGAGGTCTACTGCAAAAGGAAGCATCGCTTGAACGCTGTGTTGACTAGCCAGTTTTTCAGCGTCCATAAGTGTTTTAATATAGTGCCCATACGAAGTACGCAATAAGCTCTGTTCTAAGCTGGCATTGCCCTGCATGCGCTCAAATATTTGATTAAAAGGATCTTTCAATTTAGGATATTCTCTAATCTTATACTCTTCTAAATCTGCCGCTTTAGCTGCAAGTTCAACCGCGTATTCTAAGCCTCCCAATTCATCTACTAATCCTATTTCTTTGGCCATGCTACCTGTCCATACTCTTCCTTGCGCTATTGAATCTACTTGATCTGGAGATAAGTCTCTTCCATCGCTAACCCTCTTAACAAAAGTGTTGTAGATCTGGTCTATTATCTCTTGAATATAGGCTCTTTCCTCTGCTTCAAGCGCTTGATCAATTCTACCAAAATCTGAATACTCACCAGTGCCAACGTATTCAAAATTCATCCCTAGTTTATCATTGAATAGTTTTTTGGCATTGGGAACTAAACCAAACACGCCAATAGAACCTGTAATGGTAGTTGGATCTGCAACTATAGTGTGAGCAGGTGCAGCAATGTAGTAACCACCGCTAGCCGCATAATCACTCATAGATACCACCAATGGTTTAGCATCTGCAAGCAATTGAACTTCTCTCCATATTATTTCTGAAGCCAATGCGCTTCCACCTCTGGAATTGATTCTTAAAACCACCGCTTTAATCTTCTCTGTTTCACGAACCTTTTTTAAGGTTTGAACAAGATCATCAGCTGCTATTTGAGTTCCATCACCTTTTCCAGTAACTATATCACCTAACGCATATACAATCGCTATGCGATCAGAAGCTTCATAATTTTTATCTAAGAGTTTGCTGTACTTTTTCACCGTTACTAGCTCCACTTTGTCTTCATCATCAAGACCCATTCTTCCCTTCATCATGCTGTAGAACTCATCTCTGTACTGAGTTCCTTCAATATAACCAGCAGCCGCGTACTCAGAAACCGAAGTCATGTCCAAACTATTTGCATGAGCCTTCAATTGCTCAACTTCTTGACCTCTTGAAGATGCAATTTGTGCTAGGGTATTGTCGTAAACAGAGTTAACATATTCACTCAATTGTTTGCGGTTCTCTTCACTCAGGCTTTGCCTTACAAATGCCTCACCTGCACTTTTGTATTTTCCATGTCTTATTACATCTACTTCTATACCTAACTTCTTAAGAGTATTAGATAAGAAGGTAACCTGTGCCGTCATGCCATTTAAAAGCATTTGACCTTCGGGGTTCATAAAGATTGAATCAGCAACACTGGCTAAATAGTATGTTTTGTATTGGTAATAGTCTGCATATGCGTAGATGAATTTTCCGCTTTCCTTGAACTCATCCAACTTGGTTCTGATTTCCATAATCTTTCCATAGCCTGCATCTAGCGTGCTTAAATCAAGGATGATTCCTTTAATCTTGTCATCTGTTTTTGCTTGTTCTATAGAAGCTAGTATATCGTTTAAACCCGCAGGTGAAGTTAGATTCGGATCTAAAGCTTCAAATGCAGCAAACGGATTGTTTTCCTGCATTCGATCTTTAATAGTATAATCCAACTTTAAATTTAAGACCGATTCAGTCTTAATGCTCACCTCTTTCTTTGCGCTCGAAGCAATTCCAACAATCATTGCTGCTATCAATCCAAACACTACAACCGCTGCGATTATGTAACCGAGGGCCGACGCTAATACTATTTTAAAAAAATTCATGATTCTATTCTTGTTGCCAATCTTTACACTACGAGAGTAACAAAGCAATTGCTAGCTTGTAATCTCATTTCGGTCAATGCAGATATTATATCGGTGAACGCCATTTGAACAAATTTGAAAGGCTGTTCTAGTGCTCTTTGAACGCATTGAATTAAATTTGCCTGCTCATGTTAAGCAGTCTCTCAGCAGTTAGTCCAGTAGATGGCAGATATAGATCTAAAATAGAAGAACTCGCCCCTTATTTTTCAGAATATGGTTTGTTTAAATACCGAGTTTGGATAGAAGTAGAATACTTCATAGCTCTAAGCAAAATCAATTTAGCTCAATTCATAGAGCTCACGGATGATGAAACTATGAGTTTGCGCTCGCTTTACACAGAGTTTAATGAGGCCGATGCTCAAGCTATTAAAGACATTGAGAAAATCACCAATCACGATGTTAAAGCAGTTGAGTACTTTATCAAGGAAAAAATGAAAGGCAGCAGCTTAGAAGAATATTCCGAGTTTGTGCATTTTGGTTTGACTTCTCAAGACATTAATAATACTGCAGTTCCGCTTTCTCTTAAGCACGGATTGGAACAATGCTTAATACCTAGTATAGAGAACACCTTATCTCAAATCTCGGCTTACGCTAAAGAGTGGAGTAAGGTTCCATTGCTTTCTAGAACCCACGGACAAGCTGCAACTCCAACCACTATGGGTAAAGAATTTGAGGTCTATTCGGAGAGGCTTCGAATTCAAATCAATAATTTAAAATCTATTGAAATCAGCGGAAAGTTCGGAGGAGCCACTGGTTCTTATAATGCCCACCATATAGCTTATCCAGAGGTGAATTGGCCTGAATTTGCATCTGACTTTGTGAATTCACTAGGCTTGAGCCACAGTTATCCTACTACTCAAATAGATCACTACGATCAATTAGCAGCTGTATTTGATGCCCTGCGTAGAATTGATGTTATACTTATAGATTTTGCCAGAGATGTTTGGCAGTACATCAGTATGGATTTTTTCAAACAGAAAATAGCTAAAAACGAGGTAGGATCATCAGCAATGCCTCATAAAGTGAATCCAATTGATTTTGAAAATGCGGAAGGAAATCTCGGTGTTGCTAATGCGCTATATGATCATTTGAGTAATAAATTACCAATTTCCAGATTGCAGAGAGATTTAACCGACTCTACTGTATTGAGAAATGTTGGAGTACCTTTAGCTCATGCCTTGATTGCTCTAAAAAGCCTAGATAAAGGCATGTCTAAATTGATTATTAACAAAGACGCTATACATGCAGACCTCAATAATAATTGGGCAGTGGTTGCTGAAGCCATACAGACGGTACTAAGACGAGAAAAAATAGAAGGTGCATATGAATTACTCAAAGAACTAACACGCACCAATGAAGGAATAACAGAACAATCCATAGCCAAATTTGTAGATAATCTAGAAGTGGGAGATGAAATAAAGTCGGAATTAAGAGCTATCACTCCCTTTAATTATTTAGGATATGCCTCAAAATAAGAGGACACTTGTTATCGGTGCCACACCAAATCCCAGCAGATTTGCTTACAGAGCGACTCATATGCTCAAAGACTATGATGTTGAGACGGTACTCTTTGGCATTAAGAAAGGAGAAGTAGCTGGTATTCCTATATTAAATGACTGGCCTGAGAGCGAAGACATTCACACCATTACTTTGTATATCAGTGCCAAATGGCAAGGGCCATATTTGCAAAAAATGATCGATTTAAAGCCTAAACGAATCATATTTAATCCAGGTACGGAAAATGACAGCCTAGTAAAAATGGCTGAAGCCCACGAAATTGAAGCCCTGGAAGCCTGTACTCTTGTACTTTTACAGACAAACCAATATTAACAATGAAGATTAAATATTTCCTAATCATCCTTTTTGGCCTGAGCGCATGTATTAAGCCTCAGGAAAAGCTTTTTAAACAGATTAAGAACTTAGAAAAATCAGAAGATGTAAGCTCACCAGAAAGCCAGAGTAAATTAGCAGACCTTCATAAAGAATATGGTCTTCTTTGTACAGATTCTTTGGCAACACAGTATTTGTACTCTTCTGGTTATTACTTCTATTATACCGCTAAGAACAACAGCGAAGCAGAAGCTATACTAACCGAATTTGTAAGTCGCTCCAATAGTAACGAGCAAAAAAAGAATGCACAGTTAATTCTAGGTCAAATACATATGCAGTACGAGGATTATGAATTAATGGCAAAGGATATAAAAACCGCTATAGATTTAGCTCCCCCAACAAATACCCAATGGAATGAGATTCGCACCATGTTTCAAACTAAAATAAAAGCAAATGCTCATCCGGAACCTAGTGATTATGAATTGTTGGCTAAGTCTTATACCGCTCTCAGTGATTTTAATCTTGCACTTGCAAATTTGGATTCCGCCATTTCTCAGTTTCCAAACTACCCTGGAAGATCTAAACTCATCTACCGAGCTGGGTTCATTTCATGGGAATACATGAAAAACGCAGCAAAGGCGAGAGCCTATTATGAAACATTCTTAGAAAGTTATCCTGAAGATGGTTTGGCTAAAGAGGTTAAAACCATACTTGAATCAGGTTGGCTCGATATGAGTGACGAAGACATATTGGAAGATCTTAAGAAAGGAATCTAGGAAGATAGCTTTCTAAGTAAAAAAATCATTTCTCTTCCAATTTCGCGCACTTTATCTGCATATGCTTTGGTCTCTAATTCTGTACCATCAAATGCTTTGGGATCTTCATATTTAATGGCCACTCTATGATCCACACCTGGTATTATAGGGCAATTTTTATCTGCATCTGAACAAACCATTACAGCAGCAAATTCTTCTTTTGGCAGTTGTTCATGTCCTATGCTTTTCGAATAATACAGATGAGACAGTTCATTTAATTGATAAATGGGATTATCACCATCTTCAACTAAGCCTATATTAAATCCAGTATCTCGCAGCGCTTTTACCATTCGATTATTGAATGCTGTTGATTCACTTCCCGCTGAAAAAGCTTGTAAATCCATTTGCCATATCTGCGAAAGTTGATTCACCCAAATTTCAGCTAATTGGCTTCTTCTAGAATTATGGGTGCATACAAAAATTAACTTTTGCAATCCTGTTACTCTAAGATTACTTGCTAGCTTTTCAAGTTCCAATTTCCTAGCTACATCTATCAGATCCAACTCAGATTCCAATTCCGAGATAGTCTGTAATAAAGATGGATTTAGTATTTCCATTTATTGGCTAGTTTAACAAGAGACAGCATAACAGGTACTTCAATCAATACTCCAACAACGGTTACCAGTACTGCACCACTATTTAAACCAAAAAGCACTATAGCAACAGCAACCGCTAATTCAAAGAAATTACTAGCTCCTATCATAGAAGCCGGTGCGCAAATCGCGTGTGATAGTTTCAGTTTTCTACCCGCAAACCAGCTTAAAAAGAAAATGAGATAGGTTTGAATGGTAAGTGGAATCGCTATTAACAGTATGTGAAATGGCTTAGATGTAATCACATCTCCTTGAAAGGCAAAGATGAGCACCAAGGTGGTTAATAGAGCTATAATTGAGATGGGTCTGAGCTTAGGCAAGAACTTGTCTTTAAACCACGCATCCCCTTTGCTTCTAATTAAATATCTATTGCTTAAGTAACCAGCAAGAAGTGGAATAACCACAAATACACTCACCGAGGTTGCAAGCACATCCCATGGTATGCTCACAGAAGTAATACCCAACAGCAGTTGAACTAAAGGTATGAAAGCAAACATGAGGATAATGTCATTGACCGACACTTGAACTAGGGTATAGTTTGCATCTCCATTGGTGAGATAAGACCAGACAAACACCATAGCCGTACAGGGGGCGGCTCCTAATAGAATCGCTCCGGCTATATATTCATCTGCCAATACTGGGTCTAGATAGGCCGCATAAACGTATTTAAAGAACACCCACGCAAAAAATGCCATGGTAAAAGGTTTAACTAGCCAATTGACAACCACAGTTAATCCAAGTCCCCTTTTATTCTTGGCTACGGAGCGCAATGATGAAAAGTCAATTTGCACCATCATAGGGTAAATCATAGCCCAGATGAGTATGGCCACAGGTATATTTACACCGTGATAATTCCATTCTGACAATGGAATTATCTGAGCGTGAAACAGCTTACCAATTCCAATACCAACTGCTATACACAAGAGCACCCAAATAGTTAGGTTTCTCTCAAAGAAGTTCATCTTCTTTTTTGAATCGGCACTCATATCAGCAACAAGAGGGTTGTGCTATTTCAGCTATGGATTTTTTGGTCTTAGTAGCCAATGGAGTACAGCAAGCATTGCTCTCACCATTGGAATACTTTGGATCATTAAACTCTGAATCTTCATGGAAGTAATATACTTCCCAAGCTGTTCCATCAGGGTCATTGACCCAGAACTTGTCTTGAACCGCATAACAGCAACTTGTACCCTCTTCTACTAAATCTATAATGCCTTTTGATTCAGATAGTTCCATGTATTTCTTTAGCTCCTCTTCTGTTGATACTCTCCACCCCAGATGGCCAAAATTGGTACTCACTCTTTCTTTATTCTCTATAAATGAAATAACCAAAGATGGGTTGTCCAATTCATACTTGGCATAAGCCGTCTTGATTTTGGTCGGCGTTTGTCCAAAAAATTGATTGTAGAAATTAATGGTTTTACCTAGATCACTTACGTAAAGTGATACGTGCATTGCGATAGTGTTTGTAGTCATTTTAGCAACAATTTAAAGCGTTGTTTTCTATGTTATCGAATAGGTTAACGAACAGTTCCTTCACTTTAACAAATTCATCTTGATTAAGACAATAGCAAACACTTGTCCCAGCAATACTCCCTTTAATCAAGCCAGCTTGTTTTAACTCTTTCAGGTGTTGTGAGATGGTGGCTTGAGCCAGACCAATGTCAGAGACCAAATCACCACAAACACAAGAATTAAGCTCCAAAAGCCGCTCTATAATGGCAATACGGGCTGGATGCCCAAGAACTTTTGCCAAATTGGCTAATTCGTTCTGCCTTTTGCTAAAGATTTCTGTTTTGGTTATACCCATTTTCGACTTCAAATATAGTACTTAATCGCAATATTGCAATTAAACGATTAAATATTTCAAAAAAATACCCACAAGCTGCCTTGTGGGTATTACGTAAAGAGTCTAAGATTAGTCTATTGTATAACTGAATCCCAGTGAAAATGATCTTTGTGGCAAGAATTTGCTGAAAGTTTGATCTGTACTTCCATATGATTTATAAACCAGGTGTCTTGCACTGTTTAAAATGTTTTTGGCTCCAGCACTAAGCTTCATTTTGCGCTTCTTATCTAGAGGCATGCTTGCACGGAAATTTAAGCTGTGAAATGGCAATTCGTATACATCAGGATTTCTCGATACGCCAACTATACTAAGTCGAGGACCTTGCACATTGTATGTTAGACTTAAATCCAATCCTTTTTTTAACCATAGATAGTTTATAAATCCATTTATGATGTATGGTGACTGGCCAACCATATCTCGTTGATTGTTGATGACTTCTCCGCCACGAGCTGCTATCAATCTTCCCTCATACTCCGATTGAGTCATTTCCACACTGGACTCAACCAAGGTCAGGTTCACTCCAGTTTGTACTCGCTTTAAGGAATCAGTTAAGAAATGAATATTCTTTCTAATTTCAATTTCTAATCCTAAGACCTGCGCGTTACCTACATTCTGAGGTTGAAAATTATTTGGAGCGCTAGCACTGTAAGCAACTAGCTCAATTGGGTTCTCAAAGGTCTTATAGAATGCACTAAATGAAATCATCTGACCAGAAGGCATGAAATTCTCCCACTTCACATCATAGTTTACAATATTGGTTTGCTGTAATGAATCATTTCCTAAAAATGTTCTTCCCGAAATTCGATCCACTATTTGTGCATTTGAAAGTTCTTTGAAAGAAGGTCTAGCCAAAGTGTGACCATACGATGCTCTAAAATTCATATTTGAATTGAGCTTGTATGTCATATTCATGGATGGAAGAATGTTTAACTCATCTAGCAGTTTTGTTTTGTCATAAATAACCGTTTCTGCCTGATTACTACCAGTATAACGATTCTCGGCCTTTTCCATTCTTGCGCCATAGGTAATTTTTAACTGCTTACTCAATGGAAGAATATTCATGATGTAGGCACTAAATATATTTTGACTGGCAGCATACGTATTAGCTGGCTCAGGATTTCCACTTACATAAACACCACTGTCATTCGCTGAGTTCTCATTTGGAGTCCAGATCATTTCAGTTGCCAATAGTTCATCGGCATTTCCAGTGAAGTTAAACTTATTCTCTTGTTGAATTCTGAACTGATAATTTAAAATTTCAAAATCTCTCAATTTATAAGTCTCAAGCACACCGAACTTTAGTTTGGCATCTTCATTCCTAAATATAAATGACTTGGTAACGTCTATCTTGGCGTTGTAATTCTGCTCTATTAGATTTCTATAGGTACGTGTTGCCACAGCTCCTACACCCTCATTAATTTCAAACCTAGGATCTAAATCGTCTGTCACTTCAAAAGCAGTTAGACGAATATCTGGTTCATCTATCATTGAAAGTGTTGGTGAAATCCTCCAGTCTAACTCCCATCCATTTCCACCCAATTTGTGGTTAGCAGCCAAAAGAATGTTAGAAACTGAGCGTTGAGTATATTCTAAATTGTTCTTTATAATAGTAGATGGGTTTTCTCTATAATCAATTTGAGTAAGTTGAGCTGATCTAGATTCACCATTTTGTGAATGTAAAAGACTAAGCTGAATAGAAGTATGGTCATTCTTGAATGATGTTCCAATTAAACTGCTCCACCTTACATTTTCAGAAGCGAGTGGCCCTTTTGCATCTACGTCTAACAACAAATCATTATCATCTTCAGATGCGGGTTTTATATAATATCCAAACTCTGCATTTTGGTAAAACTCACTTTCCTTTTTGTAGTTCAATGTAAAATGATAGCCCCAACTTGCATGCTCAGAATTCACTTGATCTCCAATAGTATACGAAAAGCCTAAGTCAGGTGTATTCTTTCGCTGTACTGGAGCCAAAGTGCCTGAAAACTTTGAAGTAAGCTCTGTAAGTTCTGGATTATTACTGGTGGGATCAAATTCAGGTCGAGTTAAATCCAAAGTGCTAGATATAGGTAATGCTCTAGTTCCATCATCCATACCTAACCAATCTAAGCCTCCTCCATCGTAAGTGATAAAAGATTCCTGTAAATGCATAGCAGGATTATATCCAACAGAGAAAGAAATGGATTGATTCTTTTTAGGAGGAAAAGCTTTAGTATTCATATTGACTAACCCCCCTGCAAAATCAGCAGGCAAATCAGGAGAAAAACTTTTGTAAACCAGAATATTGTCTAATAAGCTGGCTGGAAAAACATCCATTTGAACGGTATTCTTATCAGGGTCTAAGCCCGGTATTATCATTCCATTTAATATGGTTTTACTGTATCTGTCTCCTAGGCCTCTAACAAAAACGTGTTTTCCACCTTGAACTGAAACACCTGAAACTCGAGCTACAGCTTGACCTGCGGTGCTAGCGCCAGCTCTTTTAAAGCTCTGTGAAGATATGCCGTCTAGCATATTCACTGCCTTCTTCTGCTTCATATGAATCGCAGTAGCTGTTTTTACAGAACGAGCTGCAGTTACTTTTAATGATCCACTAATGGCATTTTGAGCTTCGGGGCCAAAGCTTAAGTGTAATACTAAAGTGTCATTTGGCTTAACCACCAAATTAGTTGCATTCTGCTTTACACCAATGTATGATACAATAATTGAATGAGTCCCTGCAGGAACTGAAAACATAAAATCTCCATTGATACCAGTATAAGCACCTGTTGGAGAAGTAATACATTTAATCATAGCTCCCATTAAGGGTGCTCCAGTTTCTTTGTCTGTAACAAATCCCTTAATGACTCCAGTTTGGGCAATTACATGTTGCACACCCAATGATGCAACTAAGCTAAGTACAAATAATATTCTTTTCATTTTCTCTTTACGTTTAAAAGTCTCCCGCTGGAAACGGGAGACTTTTCATTAGTACTTTATAACATTCCTTTCAGATCTGCCCAGGTCCAGCCTGTGAATTCTGAATTATCTGCTCCTTTAGTAGCAGTTGCTACTAGGCTATTGCCAGACATGGCATTGTCAACAGCTGTTTGTGCTGCTGCATCCAATTCAGAAGAACAACCAGAAACTTGTGTATAGGCATTAGCCACATCATTCATTGCTCCAGGGCCGTTTAAGATTTCATTTCCAGTGATGTTCAATTTTGGTGAGCCATCCGTCATATTGGTATATGCATCGGTTTTAACCGCACAGGAATTTCCTTCATCAAAATTGGCTCTTATTTTTATCCAAGTGGTATAGCCAGTGAAAACACAATTTGAAATAGTTCCCTGAGCTTTTGACTTTATATCAGCTGAAGAACCCGCACCATCTGTGCTTTTAATTGTCCCATTAGTCAATGTGAAAAGTCCTGTAGTATGAGTACTCCCTTCTGGACCATCTATCTCGAGACCTTCATCTGTATCACCTCCGTGTATTACCACAAAGTTGTCGATTGTACCGCTATAGTTCATGTCCAAATCAATAGCATCATCTCCTTGGTATGCAACAAGTGCATTATCAATATTTACAGTTCCACCAAAGCACTCAATTCCGTCGTCTAGGTTCGCTACCACTTCTATATGGTCAATAGTTGTTCCTGATCCAACTCCTCCAAGTGTTAAACCGTTAATTTCATTACCCTCTCCTATGAGAGCACCACCATGTCTAATAGATACATAGGTGAGCGTTCCTGAATTGTCAGCGGGATCTGAACCTCCATATTGACCAAATGCATCATCAGCCGGAATCCCTTCAATTTGGGCAGCATTATCTCCATCTTCCGCAGAAATTGGAGCTTTACCAAGTATGATTAGACCTCCCCATTTTTCACGATCGGTTTCAGTTAGATTTGATCCAGCTTTTTGTCCAATTTCAATATTGTCTAGTATTGACGTGAATATAATAGGAGCACCAGCTGTTCCGTTTGCCATTAATTTACCTCCCTTTGCTACAATTAAAGCAGTAGCAAGCGAACCGGTTCCTGTTCTCCCTTTGATAATAGTACCTGCATTAATAGTTAAAGTCGCTCCATCCTCAACAACTACTTTACCTGCTAATTCATAAATTTTGTCTGCAGTCCAAGTGACGTCCTGAGTAATAGCTCCAGAAATAACTTCATTTGTAGTAGTTGGTTCTGGGTCATTTTTTACATCTTCTTTACATCCCGTAAAGCCAATTAGTAAGCCTAAAGCGATTACTAATGGAAGTTTTAAGATTTTTTTCATTTTGATATTAAGTATCGATTTCTGTGAACAAAGGTTCCCTGCCAATCTGAACTTAATGTTATCTGGCTTTGATGATTCGGTTAAAGCTACCAACCTTATTAAATCAGTGCTTAACACAGAATTAACAAGCCCTCGAGAAGTGAGTCTTAACTAGCTAATTATCAAGACAAATCAGCATAAGCTTGCCACAACAAACAAGCTTGTTTTGCCTCCTTGACATCATGAACACGGAGAATGTTAGCTCCATTGTGTAAACAAAGTGCGTGTAGAAATGTAGTTCCATTCAATGCTTCAATAGCCTTGGTATCCAAAATTTTGTTAATCATGGACTTCCTGGAAATACCAACTAAAAGGGGGATATCCAATTCCTTGAATTTTTCCAATTCGTTCAACAATGTATAATTGTGTGCTAAGCTTTTACCAAAACCAAAACCTGGATCGGCAATGAGCTGAACAACTCCCATATTCATGCACTCCTTCTTTTTATCCAATAGAAATTGAAAGACTTCTTCTACTACGTTATCGTAGTGTGGCGATGTTTGCATGTCTTGTATGCTTCCTTGTTTATGCATAAAAATGTATGGAACATCCAATTCTGCTATTGTTGCGAGCATATTACTATCATCCTCACCTCCCGATATATCATTCACTAAAGATGCTCCATGGTTCACAGCTTCTCTAGCAACTTCTGAACGAAATGTGTCTATGGATATAATGGCATCTACATTGGCGCTGATAGTTTGGATAACTGGAATTACCCTGTCTAACTCTTCTTGAAGGCTTACTTGGGGTGCACCTGGTCTGCTACTATAACCACCTATATCTAAGAAATCGGCACCATCATTAAGCATGGATTCCGCTTTTGTAATTGCATTATCCATGTTTTTGGTTCTGCTTGCTTTATAAAAGGAATCTGGAGTGGCATTGATAATCCCCATGACTTTGGCTTGATTAAAATGAACAATTGTGTCTTTTATGTTAATGCTTAATGCCATTAGAGGTTTTAGAATTAAATTGCTAAGATAATTTTGCGCAAATTAATGACTTTGCAATCAGACACTCCTGCACTTTATGATCAAGCGATCGCTTTGTGCCGTGATATATTTGAAAAGAAAACATTTGATTATGGAACAGCTTGGCGTATCCTTAGGCCACAATCCATTACAGATCAGATATTTATAAAAGCTCAACGCATCCGAAGCATTGAAACTAAAAATGCCAATAAAGTAGGTGAAAGCGTGGAGTCTGAATTTATTGGAATAGCGAACTACTGCATAATAGCGCTAATACAATTGGATTTGAATGGAGATGAAGAATACGAATTACCTGCAGAGCAGGTGATGGAACTATTTGAATCTAAAGTTACGGCTTGTAAAGATCTCATGGCCAATAAGAATCACGATTATGGGGAGGCTTGGCGAGAAATGAGAATCAGTACATTTACAGACCTGATACTTATGAAAATTCTCCGTATTAAGCAGATTGAAGACAAAGCCGGTAATACCCTTATTTCTGAAGGTATCGATGCTAACTTCAGCGATATGTTGAACTATGCTATTTTTGCGTTGATTCGTTTAAACGATTTCTTTAAAACATGAAGTTCATAGTTAATTTACTACGCATATTCGTAGGGTTGGTCTTTATCTTCTCAGGCTTGATCAAGTCCAATGACCCTACTGGGTTTAGTTATAAACTTGATGAATACTTTAGCGTATTTGCCGATGACTTATCTACTGACCAAGACAGCGTTTTTATTAAACTTAAATCTGTTGATGGAGAACTTCACTATAAACAAGTCATAGTTCCAGAAATTACTAATATGCAATGGTCTACTCAGACCAATCAATGGTTGCAATTAGATCTTGGCGATGGCATCTCAACCTTATTAGGACCAACTCAAGTCAAATTGGGCAGTCAAATTGTACAAGAATTTGATCTGAGCGCGATGCCAGGCGACTCAGTGGTACATCAATTGAGCGTAGACATACTTATAAACGATGACCTCATTGCCCAAGAAAGCTTTGATTATATAGCCAATAACAATAATGCTCACACCATTCAAATTGACACAAGCCCTTATATAAAGTCAAACTCTTGGCTAGTTGGGTTCTTAAACGGATTGAGGGAATTTGCACTTGCATTGGCCATTTTCATCTGCGTTTTTGAGATTATACTTGGTGTTGCACTGCTCATTGGTTGGGCTCCAAAATTCACACTTTGGATGCTTTTATCAATGCTCTTGTTTTTTGCTTTCCTCACCTTTTATTCCGCCCAGTACGACAAAGTCACAGACTGTGGTTGCTTTGGAGACGCCATAAAACTTACCCCATGGCAAAGTTTCAATAAAGACATGATACTGTTAGTCGCAGTTATCATTATATATATAGGTCGACAATATTTGAAACCCATATTTAGCAATCCGTTTAGCGTTCGTTTACTTACCGTCTTTACATTAATTGCAACTGGGTTCTCTCTGTATTGTTGGCATTATTTACCCGTGAAGAATTTCCTGAAATTCAAAGAAGGGGCAGATATCAAGAAACAAATGGATGTGCCAGAAGGAGGTAGAGAAACCGACTATGTAATAAGAGAGTATATCTATGACAATAATGGTGAACAAGTAATAGTCACATGGGATTCTGACGATAACAGCTTTACACCCGCCATAAACAACGAATGGAAATTTGTAGAAGTTGGGAACGAAACCATTTTAGAGAAAAGAGATGAACCGCCAATTCATGATTTCAAAATCATGGATGAAACTCAATCAGCTGATTATGTAGATGATTTCTTTAATGCAGATAGATGGAAAATCATGATTGTTATGAACGATCTAGATGAATCTAATGTGCTAGCTATTCCAAGACTCAAGGAACTAATTGCAGCATGGAGAGAGGCGGGTTACGCAGTCTATCCATTAACGGCAAGTGATCAAAGCAAAGTGGAAGCCTTTAGGCATGAACACCAATTAGATATTCCTTTTTATTATGGAGACAAGACTAATCTTAAATCTATAGTGAGAAGTAATCCTGGCTTGGTAATGGTAGACAGCACTGTTGTGGTAAAAACATGGCCTTCTACTAGATTACCCAAGGCTAAAAAATTGATGAAACTTACTGAATGATTACTTTCCTCCTAAAACGACTTTTGGGAGGAGCATTTATTCTCTTTAGCGTAATAACAGTAGTTTTCTTTCTATTCAGTTTGTCTTTTCCCAATCCAGAAAAAATGGCCGTTGGGCAAAGAACAGATCTAGCCACCCAAGAAGCCATAAAAAAAGAATTTGGATTAGACCAGCCGAGATTTGTTCAATACAGATTGTTTGTGGCGGATATTAGTCCAATTGCCATACACACCGGCGTTTATTCAGATCTAAAAGACAAATACCGAGTATTGATTGCTGTAAAAGGGGCAAATCGCTCTCTTCTAATTAAACGCCCATTTTTAAGGAAATCCTTTCAAAGTAGAGAACAGACAGAAACTATCATATCTCAAGCGTTCAAAGGCACCTTTGTTTTAGCTTTAGTTGCTATCGTCTTTGCTGCCTTAATTGGAATAAGTTTAGGCGTTATTTCTGGCCTTAAAGCCAATAGTTGGCTAGACCAAGCGATTTTATTTATAAGTACCATAGGAATCTCTGTACCTTCCTTTTTCTCTGCCATCATATTGGCATGGCTATTTGGTTTTGTGTGGCACGACTATACAGGATTGAGCATGACGGGAAGCTGGATGGATCTCGACCCCTTTAATGGTGTGTTCTACCCATGGAAAAATCTCATTCTACCTGCAATTGCCTTGGGCGTTCGCCCATTGAGCATTTTTATACTGCTCACGAGAAGTTCAATGCTAGATACCCTTAATAAGGATTATATAAAAACAGCCATTTCCAAAGGTTTAAGTCCATTTAGAATTCTGAGGGTTCACGCATTACCAAATGCACTGAATCCAGTAATTACTGCAATTTCTGGTTGGTTTGCATCTTTACTTGCTGGGGCATTCTTCGTGGAATACATATTTAACTGGAGAGGTCTGGGAAAAGTAACTATAGAAGCATTGGAAATGAGTGATCTCCCGGTTGTAATGGGTTCTATACTTTTCATTGCCAGCATCTTTATATTACTCAATATCATAGTAGATATCATTTACGTAAAATTAGACCCTAGGGTTAAACTAAGCTCATGATTATATTTATCACAGGTTTTATGATGAGTGGTAAAAGTCAGATTGGCTCAGAATTAGCTGGTGAATTAAATATTCCATTTATCGACCTTGATGAGGCCCTAGTTCAGAAAAAAGAGATATCCATTAAGGAAGTAATACTGAATCAAGGAGAATCTGAATTTCGAAGACTTGAATTTGAGGTCCTTAAAGATCTAGTGAAAAACGCAGAAAACGATCTATTGATTGCCCTAGGAGGAGGTACCATGTGCAGCAAACATGTTTCACAATTTGTTCTAGAGAACGGTGTGGTTGTTTACCTCAACAGACCTGAGTCATATTTCACGGATAAAGTAGATGATTTAATAAGGACCAGACCCCTTTTCTATGATCTTGAAAGGGAAAAAGCGGTATCCAAGATTCAGGAGCTTATGAAGCAAAGAAGGCCATTTTATGAAAAATCACAGCTGCAAACCCTTGTAAACAGTGGGTTTTCGCCCAAAAAACTGGCCAATTCGCTGAAATTATTAACAAATAGGCCACAATCCTTGTAATAATGCGGCATTGAGCCTTAAACTTGGATATATAATTACTTATTTAAAAAGAATAAAATGAACAAATCAGATTTAATTTCACAGATGGCTGGCGATGCTGGTATCACTAAAGCACAAGCGCAATCAGCGTTAAATTCTTTCTTGGATTCTACTTCAGGAGCCTTAAAAAAAGGAGACAAATTGATTCTTGTTGGATTCGGAACTTTCTCAGTTTCTCAAAGAGCTGCTAGAACTGGTAGAAACCCTAGAACAGGTGCAGAAATCAAGATTCCTGCGAAAAAAGTTGTCAAATTCAAAGCTGGATCTGAGTTAGCTAAAAAAGTGAGCTAATTCGCCCCAAAAAATCAAAAGAAAGTCTTGCCAAGTGGTAAGACTTTTTTTTGCAATTTTGCCTTATCAAAGAATCATTTCTTCAACACCTCGCTCAGACTTCACCTGAGCCTCCGATGTACGAATTCGTAAAGGCAAAAGGAGTTTACTTAATTGACAAAGAAGGCAACAAATACATAGACCTTATTTCAGGTATAGCAGTTAACAATATAGGCCATAGAAATAAAGCGGTTCGCAAAGCAGTTAAAAAACAGCTCAAAGCGTACTTACATCAAATGGTCTATGGAGAATACATTCAAGCTCCTCAAATTAAGCTAGCCAAGAGCTTGGTTGAAATTCTGCCAGATAATCTGCAATCGGTGTATTTATTAAATAGTGGTAGCGAGGCTATAGAGGGTGCTCTCAAATTAGTGAAGAAAGCTACTGGGAGGCATAAAATTGTAGCTTTTAGAAATGCTTATCACGGAAGCACTTCTGGTGCTTTGAGTCTCATGGACAATGAATATTATTCTGGGTCATTTAAGCCATTACTACCTCAGATTCAATTTGCTGAATTCAACAATATAGACAGTTTAGATGTCATAGATAAAGATACTGCTGGGGTTTTTATTGAACCCATACAAGGAGAAAGCGGATATAAAGTGGCAGATGAGGCATTCTTAAAAGCGTTGAGGAAAAAATGTAATGAGACCTCCAGCCTGTTGGTTTTTGATGAAATCCAAAGTGGTATGGGTAGAACAGGAACTATGTTTGCCTTTGAACAATTAGGTGTAATTCCAGATGTGCTTTGCTTAGCAAAAGGATTAGGTGGAGGAATGCCTATTTCTTGTTTTATTAGTTCAAAAGAGCATATGGATACGCTCAAGAACAATCCAATACTTGGGCATATTACCACATTTGGAGGGCATCCAGTATCAGCTGCCGCCGCTCACGCTACAGTGCAATTCATAATGGAAGAACAAGTCTGTCAATCCATTTCAAATAAGGAAAATCTTTTTAGGAAATTACTTGAGCATTCAAAAATTAAGACCATCTCTGGCAAGGGTCTTATGTTGGCAGTTCATCTATCTAGCTTTGAAGAAGTTGACAAAGTGATTAATTACTGCTATGAGCATGGTCTAATTATAGATTGGTTTCTATATGCAAACACGGCACT
Source organism: Bacteroidia bacterium (assembly GCA_049115575.1). Lineage (GTDB taxonomy): Bacteria > Bacteroidota > Bacteroidia > NS11-12g > UBA9320 > JAHEKB01. The sequence continues at coordinate 1,074,329 of JAGDZU010000001.1, forward strand.
TAGAATCTCACCACCTCTGATTATCACAGATGTTCAAATCACAGAAGTGTGCACCACTATCATGGAGGCATTAAATCAATTATAGTACAAGAAGGTAATTTAAGAGGTCACAGATTAACGATTCATCTTTCTGGGAAACAATCCCTCCTGACGTTTCTTTTTCTTTTTAGCAGGCTTATATCCTTCCATAGTATCATCATAGGCTGGGCAATGTTTCGCCTTACATGAGACTCCGCCAAAAGCAATGGTCGAACACAAAAAACCGTATAGTAGTAATTTTTTCATCTGTACAAAAATACAAAAGCCGTCAATACTGAGTACCAACGGCCTTGAATGATCAATTATTGCTCAATTAATCTAATTCATTTTTTATTCAGCCTGTGCTGCGTGTAAAGCAACAGTGAATTGAATTTCATCTTTAATTAATTCGTCTCCCAAATCTTCAAAGAAAGATCCACTACCAAATCTCACATCAAATTCTGATCTGTCAATAGTGAATTGAGATGTGGCATGCATTTGATTATCTGTAAACTCAATTGAATAAGGAATTGTAATTGACTTAGTTATTCCTTTTATACTGAGGTTTCCTCTGAGACTATCTGGCTGAACTGAACTAATAGCGAAACTTGCTGTAGGATGCGTTCCTACATCAAAGAAATCTGGACTTTTCAGATGGCCAATTAACTTGGTCACTTTTTCTTCTGGCATTTGACTTTCTATTTCTGTAATGGAATTCATGTCAATTTCAAAACTGCCAGCAGTAATCTCATTATTCTGTACTGCAAATGATCCACTTGAGACCATTACTGTTCCTTTATGTGCCCATCCTGTAATCTTCTCACCGAACCACTCTACATTGCTTTCGCTAGTTTGTACTTGGTAAGTTGTGCTAGATTCTGAACTTGTTGCAACTTCTTCAGCTTCTGAAGTATTGCTAGTAGTGCTTTGACCACAGGCCATAAGACCTATTAGTGCCGCTGCTAATACAAATGTTTTAATCATTTTGATACTCTTGGTTTGTAAATTAGATGTATAAACATCTAATTTTTAATTTGGTTTTAAGAATTGGGAATATTTATTGCAGTAGTTGGTTTAATTTGCAGCCGAATGCCAAAAGCACTTCTCTTCATAATTGGATTATTGTGTACATTACTTGCTGAATCTCAAACAGTTAAAGTAGTAGATCAAGACCTTTTTCCCATAAATGAAGTACAGATTGCGTCTAATGGAAATCTTTTAGGCTATACAGATTCTAATGGGGATGTATGGCTTCCACTAGATAGTCTAAAAGAACAATCTCTGGTTTTTATTCATCAATCTTATCATCCAAAGATCATGAGTCATTTCCAACTGACTCAGAATGAATATATAGTTGTGCTCTATTTAAAAACTGGAACGATTAGCCCAATTAGGGTAAGCTCTGGAAGAGTGAAGAGATTGAGAACGGATTTGGCAAGTACCACAGAGAGACTCAAGTCTAAAGATATCGTATTCTTTCAACCCCAATCGGCAGCAGACTTAATTGGTGCAGGAGAAAAGGTTTATATACAAAAAAGTCAAATGGGTGGAGGTAGTCCCATGATTCGAGGATTTGCCACGAATCGTATACTTCTAGTTGTTGACGATGTAAGAATGAATACCGCCATTTTCAGAAGTGGGAATGTTCACAATTCACTATCCATTGATCCATTTAATATTGAGGAAACCGAAGTGTTATTTGGGCCTTCAAGTCAATTCTATGGGAGTGATGCTATTGGAGGTGTCCTCAATTTCAAAACAAGAAGCATTGAATTGTCTAGCACAGATACTCATCTCTTTGTTGGAAATGCAAGCACTAGATTGTCTACGGTAAACAGAGAGAAAACTATACATGTAGATTTCATGGCCAGCTCAAAAAGCTTTGGTTCCTACACTGGTGTCTCTATATATCAATTTGGTAATCTCCAGATGGGAAGCAATGGGCCGGATTTTTATCTCAGACCAGACATTGCTATTACAGAAAATAGCAAAGACAGCATAGCTCTAAATCCAGACCCAGAAACGCAATATTTCACAAGATATAGTCAAGTTAACCTAATACAGAAGTTTTACTGGAAGATAGAGGACGAGTTAAGGCTAGATTTGAGTTCGCAGTTCTCCAATATTCCAAGTAATCCAAGATATGACAGACTTATAGTAAGAGGAGAAAACGACTCCTTAACTTATGCAAGATGGGAATACGGTCCTCAAATCTGGTTAATGAACAGGGCTCAATTACTCAATAACAATAAGACCAAGGCCTATAATCAATTCAAACTGACCATGGCTCATCAGCTGTTTAAAGAAAGCCGTATTGACAGAAAATTGCTATCAGAATGGACAAACACTCGTGAAGAAACTGTAAATGCTTTTAGTGTTAATGCTGATTTCAGTAAGATTTTTAAGAATAAAATCAAACTTAACTACGGCTTTGAATATTTGCTAAATGTTGTCAACTCAGAGGGCGAAAGAGAAAATGTGAATGATGGTGGTATGGATTACCTTAGAGCAATCCCCTCCAGATATCCCAATGATTCCAAATGGCAAAGTTCTGGTATCTATTTAAATTTCTTTAAGAAGATAAACCGATGGTACATCATTGAATCTGGTGTGAGGTACAATTGGTTTACCATAAATGGTGAATTAGACACTTCATTTTATCCTTTTCCTTTCACTTCCATTAATAGCAACAGCAATGCTTTAACCGCTTCAATGGCTCAGCTTTTCTTCATAGGATCGAACAAAATTGGTTTGATTACTTCAACGGCCTATAGAGCTCCAAATATTGATGATGTTGCCAAGATTTTTGACAGCAGTCCAGGAATAGTTATCATTCCAAACCCATCTCTAAAGCCTGAATATGCTTATAATGCTGAGATTACATATGAGAGTCCAATAAATCGAGAATTGAGGTTACAAGTATCTATTTATTACACCTATCTCAACAATGCCATCGGGAGAACAGTCTCCAACTTTAATGGAAATGACAGTATCATTTATGATGGCGTATTAAGCCAGGTTCAGCAATTGAACAATTTAAATTATGCTTCTGTTTACGGATCTCAGGCAAGTCTTCAATGGCAGATAGATAGCTCTTGGAAGCTAAAAACCTCATACAACATTATGAATAGTAGTTCCTCTACTGGTGAACCCATTAGGCACATCAGCCCTAATTTTGGTGCGACCCACTTGATATTCAGCAAAAATGCCATTACCGTAGATGCCTATGTGAACTATCAATCTAAATTTACTTCAGATAGATTTAGTAACTCTGAGCTATCAGATGCTTATCTATATCTCAAAGATGAACAGGGTCAGCCCTATACCCCTTCATTTGCCGTTTTTAACATAAAGGCTCAATACGAAATCAACAAGCGCTGGATTCTAAATCTAGGTTTGGAAAACATTTTGGACAAACGTTATAGGGTCTACGCATCTGGAATTACAGCTCCTGGTAGAAATCTAAGCCTAGCGGCAAAAGTGAATTTCTAATAAAAAAAGCGGCCGAAGCCGCTTTCATTATTTATTTGTCGTCTTTGCGTTTTGTAGTTGGTGGTTTGGAAATACTATCTCTCATTTCGGTATCCGCCTGAATGTTTTTCATACGGTAGTAATCCATGATTCCCATATTTCCAGAGCGGAAGGCTTCGGCCATAGCTTTTGGCACCTCAGCTTCAGCCAAAATTACTTGAGCTTTCGCTTCTTGAGCCCTAGCTTTCATTTCTTGTTCTTCTGCAACTGCCATTGCTCTTCTTTCTTCCGCTTTTGCGTTTGCAACTTTAAGATCCGCTTCAGCTTGATCTGTTTGTAATTCCGCCCCAATGTTCTTTCCAATATCAATATCTGCGATATCAATAGATAAAATCTCAAAGGCAGTACCTGCATCAAGTCCCTTTGCCAATACTGTTTTTGAAATCATATCTGGATTTTCCAATACTGCTTTGTGGCTAAGTGCAGAACCAATAGTTGTTACTATACCTTCTCCAACTCTTGCAAGTATTGTTTCTTCACCAGCACCACCAACTAATTGGTGAATGTTGGCTCTCACTGTAACACGAGCTTTAGCAATAAGTTGAATACCATCTTTGGCAACCGCAGCTACCGGAGGTGTGTTTATGACTCTTGGATTTACAGATAATTGAACGGCATCGAAAACATCTCTACCTGCCAAGTCAATAGCTGCCGCCATATTAAAGTCGAGTGGAATGTTTGCTTTGTCCGCAGAAATTAGTGCTTTAATAACAGTGTTCACATTTCCACCAGCCATGAAATGGGTTTCCATCTCGTTGGCTGTGACTCCTAATCCCGCCTTTGTAGCATTTATCAGGGCATTTACAATAAGTGCAGGTGGAACCTTTCTTATTCGCATTAACACTAATTGAAGAATCCCAACTCTCACACCAGACACTACTGCCGTGAACCAGAGATTTAGAGGAATGAAGTATAGGAATATTGTTACTAGAACAATGATTCCCACTATGCTGAGAACTAATATTAATGGTGACATACTATGTTGTTTTAGGTTTGACTGTTATTTTATTATCGGAGATGCTCGTTACTATTACTATTACTGATGAATCTATAAACTCACCGTCTGTTTGTACTTCAAATTTTTGATGATTGAATAATGCATAACCACTTGGCCTTAGTGCACTGATTGCTGTTCCTTCGGCACCAATCTCTAGGCTAATCTGGTCCATTTTATTCGCCTTCCCTGTAATCTGATCCTTGGAGGCTATTCTAGACCAAAACCCCGAACGCAAGGAAACCACAAAAAAAACGATGAGACAAGTAGCGACTGTAATTAAGGTAATAGTCCCTGCTTGATTGCCATATTCGGTATATATTACATAAATACCTGCTGCCAGAAACCCCATTCCAATTAGCCCTACTACGAATCCAGGGGTTACTAATAGCTCCACTCCTATCAGAACAAATCCGACAACGAAAAGAGTAATTATTAGAGCTAAGGTCATGCCGCTAAATTATGAAATTATGTTGGACGACAAGCTACCTCTTTCAATTTCGTTACATTTCCGCATATGCGTCCATTGGAAGACAAGCACATACTAGGTTTCTGTCACCATAAGTGTTATCAACACGCGCAACACTTGGCCAAAATTTGATGTGTTTTACATAAGGAAGCGGATATGCTGCTTGTTCTCTGCTATAAGGCTTATCCCATTTATCAGAAATTAAGGATTCCGCTGTATGAGGAGCGTTCTTGAGCAAGTTGTTATCTTGATCGAACTCTCCGTTTTCAATGGCTTGAATTTCTGCTCTAATAGACAAGAGTGCATCACAGAATCTGTCCATTTCCTCTTTACTTTCACTCTCTGTGGGTTCTATCATTAGTGTACCTGGCACTGGGAAACTCACTGTTGGAGCGTGAAATCCATAATCCATCAATCTTTTAGCGATGTCTTCTACTTGAACTCCTGAGGTAAGCTTTAAACCTCTTGGGTCAATAATCATCTCGTGAGCTACCATATTGTTGTGGTTCGCATAAAGGACTTCATAACCCTCACTCAATCTGTGCCTCATATAGTTGGCGTTAAGTATGGCAATTCCTGTAGCTTCTTTCAAACCTTTGGCACCCATCATTTTGATATAAGCATAACTGATGAGTAAAATATTAGCGCTTCCAAATGGAGCAGCTGAAACCGCTCTCATGGCGTGTTCTCCACCTGTCTTAACCACAGAGTGACCTGGCAAAAACGGTGTTAGATGTTTAGCAACTCCAATAGGTCCCATTCCTGGTCCCCCTCCTCCATGAGGAATACAAAAAGTCTTGTGAAGGTTAAGATGACAAACATCTGCTCCTATATTGGCGGGATTTGTATAGCCCACCTGAGCATTCATATTGGCTCCATCCATATAAACCTGACCACCATGTTCATGGATAATTCTGGTTACTTCTATAATTGTTTCCTCATAAACTCCATTGGTAGATGGGTAAGTTACCAATAAAGCGGCCAAATCATCTTTGTGTTCTTCCGCTTTTATTTTTAGGTCTTCAACGTCTATATATCCATTATCCAAGCATTTAACTACAACCACTTTCATTCCAGCCATTACCGCACTAGCTGGATTGGTACCATGCGCTGATTCTGGAATAATGGCAACATCTCTATGATCTTCACCTTTATGCTTAAAGTACTCTCTTATTACCATTAAACCTGCATATTCACCTTGTGCTCCTGCATTTGGTTGTAAGCTCACGCTATCAAACCCTGTGATTTCTGCTAGGTCACTGGCTAAATCTCCAATAACTTCTGTATAGCCTTCAACTTGATCTAGTGGAGCAAAAGGATGCATATTGCCAAACTCGGCCCAGGTAACTGGAATCATCTCTGCAGTTGCATTCAATTTCATAGTGCAACTCCCCAAGGCTATCATGGAATGTGTCAAAGACAAATCTTTGTTTTCCAAAGATTTTAGATAGCGCAACATTTCATGCTCTGTATGGTAGCTGTTGAAGACTGGGTGAGTCATAAACTCTGAGGTTCTGTTAAAGCGACTATCCCAACCTGCGCTGATGTCTCTTATGAATAAAGAGCTGCCATTTTTAGCTTCGGTAAAGATGCTAACTAACTCTTCAACATCCTCAATCTCGGTAGTTTCATCTAAGCTTATGCCTACAAAGTTCTCTTCATATCTCAAATTCACCGATTTGCTCAATGCAGCCTTTTTGATTGCTTCCATTTGATTGGAATCCGCGGCTATGCTCACGGTATCAAAGAAAAATTCATTCAATCTGTCATAACCCAACGCTTGCAGGTTGTTTGCCAAAATAGAAGTCAATTCATTCACCTTAGTTGCAATCGAACGCAATCTATCCGGCCCGTGATAAGTAGCATACATTCCTGCCATAATAGCTAGCAGAACTTGAGAAGTACAAATATTACTTGTGGCCTTGTCTCGTTTGATATGTTGCTCTCTAGTTTGAAGTGCCATTCTCAGTGCTGGGTTTCCATCTGCATCTACAGATGCACCAATAATCCTTCCTGGAATTCTTCTTTTATGTGCTTCTTTGGTTGCTAAAAAAGCGGCATGTGGCCCTCCATATCCTAAAGGAATACCAAAACGCTGCGTACTTCCAACCACTACTTCTGCTCCCCATTCTCCTGGAGGTTTTAATAATGTGAGCGCCAACAAATCAGAAATGGCTGCCAGTTTTACTCCAACTGATTCTGCTTGTGCACATAAACCGCTGTAATCTTCAATACCTCCTTCTTGATCTGGGTATTGAACTATGACTCCAAAATAATCTTCTGTAGCCGTAAAACTATGAACATCACCAACCTCAATCTCTATACCCAAAGGTTCAGCTCTGGTAAAAAGAACATCAACGGTTTGAGGGAATATTTTATCTGAAACAAAGAATTTTGTTCCGTTCTTTCTAGACTTAGCATTATACAGCATGGACATTGCCTCTGCTGCAGCTGTGGCCTCGTCCAATAAACTCGCATTTGCCAATTCCATAGCTGTGAGATCCATAACCATGGTTTGAAAATTGAGAAGGGCTTCTAGCCTTCCTTGCGCAATTTCCGCTTGATAAGGAGTATACTGAGTATACCATCCTGGATTCTCTAGTATGTTTCTGAGGATTACATTCGGAGTATGATTACTGTAATACCCCATACCTATGTAATTCTTGTGCAACTTATTCTTTGATGCGGTTTGAGCCAAATCTTTTAAAAATTCAACTTCTGTCTTGGCCGATGTCAAATTGAGTTCATGAGATAATCGTATCTCATCCGGCATGGTTTTCTCAATAAGCTCTTCAATGCTGGAAACATTAAGAGTGCTCAACATGCTTTGAATTTCGGCTTCACTTAAACCGTTGTGTCTATCTGCAAAACGTTCTTTGTACATATGCTAAAATTGGGTGGCAAAAATAATTAAATACTAAGGTCAAAACACAGGCAGTTCACACATTGTTTGACTGTTTTTTTCATTTAAAATCTCAATAAATTGCCGTTTTAAGAGTTTATCAGGAGACAAAAGTTCAATGTACTGTTTATCTGATAGTTACGCCAGAAAATTTTGACTCATTTTTGTTGAAATACGGCAGCATTTAGGCCAAAACCCTGCCAGAAAAGAATATTTCCATTATATTTGCACAACTACTTAGTCTAAACTTATGATAACCATGTTAACAAAAAAAGTTCTAAAGAACGTATTTCTACTATTGATTCTATTGCCTATGAATCTCTATGCCCAAAGCAGGTATTCGCCTGGTTATTGGAATGTAGGAATACTAGCATCAACAAGTTCCTTCTTGTCAGATCTCGGAGGAAAGGATGCAATCGGTACAAATGATTTTTCAGATTTGGACCTTAGTCGTACGCGTTACGCTTTAGGAGCCAGCATGCTTTATACATCCGGCGTTGTCGGATTTGAAGTTGGAGGTTTCTATACGCTTTTAGCTGCAGACGACAATTTGACCCAAGCTCAAAGAGGTACTCGTTTACTACGTGTGGAAACAGATGTAGTTGAAGCTTACATGAAATTTCAATTGACCATTCCTCAACACGCCGGTGCATTAGGTGGAGTATACTTTAATGCTGGTGTAGGTGCAATCTGGTTTGAGCCAAAAACAGAACTCGCTGGAGTCACTTACAAATTGCGTCCATTAGGTACTGAAGGTCAGAATTATTTACCGGGAATTTCACCTTATGGGAAATTCGCTCCAATTATTCCTTTTGGAGTTGGTAAAAAATTCACATTCTATAATGGAAGTAGCATTTCATTGGATATAAGTATGCGTAAATCGTTTACTGATTATCTAGACGATGTTTCAACCAATTATGCTGATCCTGCAAAAATTGCAGAAACAGGAGGTTCGGTTGCAGCAGAGTTAGCAGATCGTTCTATCAATGGTTTCCCAATCGGCGACCAAAGAGGCGATTCCAAAGATATGGACAGCTATTTCCTCATCGGATTTAAGTACACAATTCCGATTGGAGACTATCGAAATCCTAATACAAGTTGTGCTTTTGGTACATCTTGGTTTGGTAATCGAAAAGGAGTTCCTAAATTTGGAAAAAGAGGAAGGTCTCGAAGAAGAATTTTCAGATAAAACTGTTTACTTCTGATTACGGCCGCCTCGTCATTCCTTGTGAGGACACTTGTGGCCATACTAACCCTAGCATTGTTCCATTCATTTGCCTTTGGGCAATTGAATAGACAAACTCCTTTTGCTCTAAGAGTATCAGCTTCTACAAGCTATTTTCTATGTGACCTTGGCGGTAAACACGGCTACGGTAGCAATGATCTATCCGATATTAATCTAGAACAAACCCGTTTTGGGCTTGGTGTTGGTTTACAATATCGAAAAGGAGGATTCAGTCTTGGAGCAAACACTACCTACGTCAGGCTAGCGGCCGACGACCAACTAAGTAATTCTGCTAGAGGTATCAGAGGACTTAACGTAATTACGGATGTTCTCGAGGCAAGTGTTAACATGGAATACTGCGTGCCTCGGAACATTCCGGTTTTCAGAAATCTATTTTTTAATATTGGCTATGGAGTAATGATCTACTCTCCTAAAGCCAAATACAATGGTAATACATACAAGCTTAGACCGCTGGGAACAGAAGGTCAAAATTATTTACCTGGAGTAGATAAATACAGCACCTTCGCTCCTGTTATTCCGTTTGGTTTTGGATACAAGTTCAGATTCAAAGATGGGGCAAGTCTAGCTTTGGATGTCAGTCTTCGAAAATCATTCACAGATTATCTCGACGATGTTTCAACCAGCTATGCAGATCCTAATAGGATTAGCCAAAAAGCAGGACCAATTGCCAGTATACTAGCAGACCGATCTACCAGAGGATTTCAAGAAGGTGAACAAAGAGGCGATTCTGAAGACATGGACAATTATTTTCTGATTGGTTTTAAGTACACTATTCCTCTTGGGAAGAGGTCTAATGGTTGCTACTATTGGTAACTCTTGGTTTGGTAATAGAAATGCTGTACTTAAATTTGGAAAAAGAGCAAGGCCATTTAAAAGAATTTTAGATAAAATTACATTCTTAAAGTGGCTAAATATTGTTCCATCGTGAGAACTATTGCCACCATACTATCTTTAATATTTTGCTATACGCTAGCTCTTTGTCAAGAGAATTGGGGAACACCTTTGGCTTTCAGAATAACTGCATCGAGTAGCTATTTTTTGTGTGATCTTGGCGGTAAAGACGCGGTAGGTACAAATGACATTTCAGACCTCAACCTTGAACAAACTCGGTACGCTTTTGGTCTTGGTGTGCAATTTCATTCAGGACCATTCAGTATAGGAACAAACGCATTTTATGCAAGACTAGCTGCAGATGATAGACTTACCAAAGCTGGAAGAAGTATAAGAAGACTCCACTCTATAACAGATGTATTAGAGGCCAGTGTGAACTTGGAATACTGTATACCTAGGAACATACCAGTTGTAAAGAACTTTTATTTCAATGTAGGTTTGGGTGTAATGGCTTTTTCTCCAATGGCTAGGTATGAAGGAGAACTTATTAAACTCAGACCACTGGGAACTGAAGGTCAAAACTATTTGCCAGGTAAATCAAGATACAGCCACTTTGCGCCTGTACTCCCATTTGGTTTTGGATATAAAATCAGATTTAGAGGAGGAAGCTCCTTGTCAATAGATATGAATATGAGAAAGTCATTTACGGATTACTTAGACGATGTTTCTACTTCATATGCTGATCCCATAAGAATAGAAGAAATATCTGGACCCGAAGCAGCTTACTTATCAGACCCTTCTCTTGAAGGAATGGGCGTTGGAAACCAAAGAGGAGATTCTAAAGACAACGATCAATATTTTCTCATCGGATTTAGATATGAATTCCCATTGCGTATGTCTAGATCCTATAAGCAGAACACTAGTTGTTCTTTTGAGGGAAAGAGATATCAACAACTCCCCATCAAACCAAACTCCAAACACAAAAACAAACGCTTTCGATTATTTAAGTAAAAAGTTATTATTTGCGGCATGCAAATTAATTTGCCCTTTGAAAATGACGCCATAGTTTTTGGTGTTTTAGCGGCTTCTCTAGGATTGGTATTCTACACTTCATCCATTAAAACTGGTCCTTGGAGTAAATTCTACAAATATGTTCCTGCACTGTTAATGTGTTATATGGTTCCGGCCGTATTTAATACAGTTGGACTTATTTCAAGTGACATAAGTGAAACCTATACCATGGCCAAGAATTACCTTCTGCCAGCAGCCTTGGTTTTGATGACCTTATCAATAGATCTCAAATCTGTATTTAATCTAGGATCTAAAGCCTTAATTATGTTCTTCACAGCAACTGTTGGAGTAATTATTGGAGGACCCTTGGCCATATTGATAGTTCAAACTTTCGCACCAGAAACGGTTGGCGGAGTTGGCTTTGATGCGGCATGGAGAGGTCTTGCTACTCTGGCTGGAAGTTGGATAGGTGGAGGTGCAAACCAAGCTGCTATGCTGGAAATGTACCAGTACAATGAGGAAAGATACGCTGCCATGGTATTAGTTGACATTGTGGTTGCCAATATCTGGATGGCGTTCTTACTACTTGGTGTAGGAAGAAATGCACGCATTGATAAATGGCTTAAAGCTGATTCATCTGCTATAGAGGCACTCAAAAATAAAGTTGAAACCTTTGCTAAAAGCATTGAAAGGAAAGCCACCCTTTCTGATATCATGGTTATACTTGGAATAGGGTTCGGAGCCACTGCATTGGCTCATCTCATTTCAGAACTAGCTGTGAGCTCATTTGCCGAGATTCCCGCTTTGGCAGATTCTGTATTGTCTAGCGGTTTTTTCTGGATAGTGGTTATGGCAACTACCATTGGCTTAGTATTATCTTTCACAAAAGCTAGAAATTATGAAGGTGCCGGTGCCAGTAAGATAGGTAGTGTATTTGTTTATATTCTAGTGGCTACTATTGGAATGAAAATGGATATCCTCAAAATATTTGACGATCCTCTTATCATATTAGTTGGTCTGATTTGGATGGCGATACATGTGGGTCTTTTGGTTATAGTGGCAAAGATTATCCGTGCTCCATTTTTCTTCTTAGCAGTAGGTAGCAAAGCCAATATAGGTGGGGCCGCTTCTGCTCCTGTAGTTGCTGCTGCTTTTCACCCTGCACTTGCAACAGTTGGGGTGCTGTTAGCTGTATTGGGTTATGCCTTGGGGACCTATGGTGCCATATTCTGTGCAGAACTCATGCGGGTAGTGAGTCCGTAACATTTGCTATTTTGCGAGCAAACAAGCAAAATGGATGAATTATTAGAACAACTCAAAAGCAAACTTGACTCTGGAACAATTTCTAGCATTGCAAGCAAAATAGGTGCTGATGAAGGTCAAACCAGTATGGCTATACAAGGAGCTCTTCCAACACTATTGGGCGCAATGTCTACAAATAGTCAATCTAAAGAGGGAGCACAAGGTTTACTATCTGCATTAGACAAAGATCACGATGGAAGCATCTTTGATGATTTAGGCAGCCATATTAACAATTTTCAAAACGGGTCTGGAAGCGGAATTCTGAAACATGTTCTGGGTGGTAATAGCGCCACGGTGGAGCAGGCTCTAGGAGCTAAATCCGGATTGAATTCGTCACAATCAGGTCAATTAATGCAAATACTAGCTCCAATAGTCATGGGGTTTTTAGGAAAGCAGAAGAGATCTTCAGCTGGTGGATTTGATATAAGTCAAATTGCAAACCTCCTTGGTGGCATGAGCAAAGAAGCAGACAAATCCACATCTTTAGACTTATCAGATGTCTTAAGTGTGGTTGGTGGATTAACCGGAGGGGGCAAAAGTGGTGGCATTGGTGGACTTTTAGGAAAGCTCTTTAAATAGTAGTATTTCCTAGTCAGTCAAGGGCTCTAGCCTCGGAATTGCGATATTTTTTTCTTATATTGTGCAACTAAATCAACTACTTACAGACTAATTTAATAAAGTTACAATGGCAGTTACAAAAAAAGCTCGAACGAATTCTGGGGTTACACCCTACAGTGGTTCATTTGGGAACGCCGAAATCCTTCACCTCTTAAAACGCTGCACATTTGGTGCTAGTAAAGATGACTTGGATTTCTTTTCAGGCAAAACCATGAATCAAGTGGTGGATGCGGTATTGAATATAGACTATACTCCTCCTACCCCGCCTCTTAACAATTACAACACTCCAACTAGCATAGATCCAAATGTCCCAGCAGGGCAAACTTGGGTTAATGACTACAACGGAACATTCAACGGACAAAGGCAAAGTTCATTTAAACGTTGGTGGGTTGGTCAAATGATTAACCAAGACCGAACCATCAGAGAAAAGCTGGTGCTTTTCTGGCATAACCATTTTGCTACTGAGTTGAATGTTTATGCTTGGGCTAATATGGCATATACGCAAAATGCTATGTTGAGAGCTAATTGCATGAAGAACTTCAAAGACCTGGTAAAAAACATAACCATAGATCCTGCTATGTTGATTTTCCTTAATGGAGAACGAAACACAAAAACGGCACCGGATGAAAACTATTCAAGAGAATTGCAGGAGTTATTTACGCTAGGTAAAGGACCAGATTCTCAATATACAGAGGATGATGTAATTGAAGGAGCAAGAGTTCTAACAGGATGGAGAGTGAATCGAACCAACGGTACATCATATTTTGATCCTGCAAGGCATGATGAGGGAAATAAAACCTTCTCCAGTTTTTACAACGACTTTACTATAACCGGTAAGACTGGGACAAATGGTGCAGATGAATTCAACGACATGATTGCCATGATATTCAATGAATTTGAAGTGGCTAAGTTCATTGCTCGTAAGTTTTACAGATGGTTTGTCTATTACGAAATAGATGCAAATACAGAAACAGATGTAATTACTCCATTAGCTAATACTTTTAGAAATGCCAATTATGATATAAAGCCTATGCTTGAGCAACTTTTCAAGAGTGAGCATTTCTTTGATGTGGCTAATAGAGGAGCACTAATAAAGAGTCCTATGGACTTTATGGTTGGGCTTATGAGACAGTTTGAAATCAGTTCAAATAATACTTACATCGGGCCAAGTGATCCAGGAAATAATGTTTTTCCAACATCATCCAATATACCTGAGCAGTATTATATGTGGTATTTGATTCAATATTTCGGAGCTATCCAACAGCAAAATATTGGAGACCCTCCTGGGGTCGCAGGATGGTCGGCATATTATCAAGTTCCGCAATTCCATGAGCTTTGGATTAATTCAGACACCTTGCCCAACAGGAATAAGGTGAGTGATTATATCGCAGCAGTAGGATACACATATAATGGCTTTAGAATGAAGATAGATTCGGCAAAGTTGGCAGATAAGTTCTCCAATGTAGCTAATCCTACTCTGTTCATTCAAGACCTTATTGATTTCTTCTTCACTCTAGATGTGAATCAAGATCAGAAGGATTATATGAAGAGTATCCTTCTAGCGGGTCAGGTTCAGGACTTTTACTGGACTAATGATTGGAATGCTTACAAAGCCGGAACTCCTGGCAATACAGCAGAAACCAAGCTCACTTTATTGTTTAAATACTTCATGAATTTAAGCGAGTATCAACTATCCTAAAGCATTAAAAATGAAAAGAAGAGATTTTATAAAACGCGTAGCTCCCATGTCTTTGTTGCCATTTGCAATTCAAGGACAACCCATTAATGCCTATGGAAGCATCTTGGGTGCAAAAGCACAAGATTTTGTAGACACAGATAATGTGTTGGTACTGGTCCAACTTAATGGAGGTAATGACGGCTTAAACACGGTTATTCCTTTAGATCAATACGCCAATTTAACAGCTGCTAGACCAGACGTGATTATTCCTGAAAACAAAGTTCTATCTATGACAGGAACTTCTGACACAGGATTGCATCCGTCCCTTGGCAAGTTAAGAAATATGTACAACGATGGAAAAGTTAGAATTGTACAGAATGTAGGCTATCCAAACCAGAATTATTCTCACTTTAGATCTACAGACATTTGGCTTACAGCTTCTGACCGAGATGAAGTGCTTGAAAGTGGATGGATAGGAAGATACCTTTCTGAAGAATGGCCTAACTATCCAAATGGTTTCCCAAATGACGACATGAAAGATCCACTAGCCATCCAAATTGGTTCTGTGGTATCACCAGTGTGTCAAGGTCTGGAAGTGAATATGGGATTTGCCATAGCCAACCCAACTAATTTCTATCAGCTACTTACCGGTGATTATGGAGCTACTCCAGATAACTGGGCAGGTCATGAATTAGAATACATTAGAACTACAGCTCACCAGAGTAATGAATATGCACAAAGAGTAAAAACTGTATATGAGGCATCTTCAAATATTTCTAATGAGTATCCAACTGATTTCACAAACTATTCTGCATCTCTAACCAATCAATTAAAAATTGTTGCCAGACTGATTAATGGTGGTTTGAAAACTAGAGTGTATATAGTGAGGCTAGGAGGATTTGATACGCATGCGAATCAAGTTGATCCTACTTCTTCTAATGATGTTGGTAGTCATGCTAACCTAATGGCAAATCTTTCTGATTCCATACACGGATTCCAGGATGATATTACTAAAATGGGTAAAGCAGATAGAGTATTGGGTATGACTTTCAGTGAGTTTGGACGAAGAATTGTCTCAAACGCAAGTACGGGAACAGATCACGGTGCTGCGGCGCCATTGTTCATGTTCGGTAATGCCGTTAAGGGGGGAATTACGGGTGATAATCCTACTATTCCATCTGGAGCAACTGTTCGAGATAACTTGCCAATGGAGCACGATTTTAGAACTATTTATTCCAGCATACTAGAAAAATGGTTCTGTTTAGATGCACAAACCACAGACAGCGTTATGCTTCAAGAGTTTGACCGTCTAGATGTACTTGAAGATTCATGTACAACATCTTCTATTACGCGAAACCAACGCGCTAAAGCAGGAGATGCTTATATAATGAATTATCCTAATCCATTTAGTAGTTACACCACAGTTAAATTCTATTCCAATGGTGGTCATGTGAACATAGACATTATGAACCAAGAGGGAAAAAGAATAAAGACTCTAGTAAACGCTACTATTCCTGAAGGGGAACATGAAGTGAACTTCGATACATTCGGGCTTGCAGCAGGAACTTATTACTGTAGGTACCAAAATGAACAACTCACACATACGCGAAGTATGTTAAAAGTATAAACTATTAGAAAGGGCTTCTTCGGAAGCCTTTTTTATTGGAAAGGACTTTTAAAATCAGCAAACTTAGGAGCGATCCTATCCTTCTCAGATAATATTGGGTTTTCAATTCCCCAAGGAATATCAAGTGTGGAAGAATTCCAAAGAATTGCGCCTTCAGCATCTCGGTTGTAGTACTGCGTGCACTTATAGCTAAAAATGGTATCGTCTTCTAAAGTGAGAAATCCATGAGCGAATCCTGGCGGCACCCAGAAGAGCAATTTATTATATTCATCTAGTCTTTGCACAACAGATTGACCATATGTTGGCGAAGAAAGACGAATATCTACAGCAACATCAAGAACAGCGCCCTTCACTACCCTAACCAATTTTCCCTGAGCAAAAGGATTTGCTTGAAAATGCAAACCTCTAATAATTCCTTTGGCACTTTTAGATTGATTGTCTTGAACAAAATCTAAAGACAAACCGAGCTGACTAAATACATCCTCCCTATAACTTTCAAAAAAATGACCTCTTTCATCTTCAAAAACTGCAGGTTTGAAGATTTTAACTTCGGGAATTGATGTATTTATGATTTCCATCTGGGTGCAAGTTTATGAAATAATCAAATTCTGAAGAAAAGCTATCATGATTTTAGCTTAAAATGTACTTTTGACCTCCTATGCCAGAGGACACCGCTCCCCCCTATCTTGACTCCTTGAATGATGCCCAAAAAGCTGCTGTCATGCAGACGGAAGGACCCGTCATGATTATAGCTGGTGCTGGTTCAGGAAAAACAAGGGTGTTGACTTATCGCATTGCCCATCTTATTGCTAAAGGTGTAGACCCCTTTAATATTCTCGCACTGACTTTTACCAATAAAGCTGCAAGAGAAATGAGGAATAGAATAGAAGCAGTAGTGGGCCCTGAAGCGAGAAACATATGGATGGGAACTTTTCACTCCGTCTTTGCTCGTATTTTGAGAAGAGAAGCCGACAAGATTGGGTACACCTCCAACTTTACCATTTATGACACAGATGACAGCAAGACACTTATAAAGAATATTGTTAAGCAGTTCAACCTCGATGACAAAGTCTATAAAGCCAACATAGTTCTAAATCGTATTAGCGCTGCAAAAAACAATCTAATACAAGCTCATGCATACAAAACCAATCCTGAGCTAACTGCATACGACGACACTACCGGCAGGGGAAAAATTCATGAAATCTATACAGAATATAGCAGGAGATGCCTTCAGGCAGGTGCTATGGATTTTGATGATTTATTGCTTAACACATTCAAGTTGCTCAACAATTTTCCAGAGGCCCTAAATAAATATCAGCATCAATTCAGATATGTGATGGTGGATGAGTACCAAGATACCAACCACTGTCAATATATGATCATAAAGAAATTGGCATCTGTTTATGAGAATATTTGTGTAGTTGGTGATGACGCTCAAAGCATCTATTCTTTCAGAGGAGCAACCATCCGAAATATTTTGAATTTCGAAAACGATTACCCCGATCTCAAGGTTTACAAACTCGAACAGAACTACAGATCTTCTGAGGTCATAGTAAATGCTGCCAATTCAGTAATAGCTAGAAACAAAGAGCAACTAGAAAAGAAAGTTTGGACCAAGAACGAACAAGGTGAAAAAATAACGGTAATGCGAGCTGTTACCGATAATGAGGAAGGTAGGCTCATAGCTCAACACATTTTTGAGAGCAAAATGAATGAGCAAATGATCAATAGTGATTTTGCCATATTATACCGTACCAATTCACAATCGAGAAGTCTTGAAGAAGCTTTGAGAAAACTAAACATCCCCTATCGCATTTTTGGTGGTTTGAGTTTCTATCAGCGCAAAGAAATCAAAGATGTTATCGCTTATTTAAGAATTACTATCAACCCCAATGACGAAGAGGCACTTAGAAGAGTTATCAATTACCCCACACGTGGAATAGGTAAAACTTCTGTTGATAGATTGAGTGCCATAGCAACAGAGAATGGAATCAGCATGTGGGATGTTATTATGCAGATTCAACAACACCCTTTGCTCAAGTCTGCAGCAACTAAGCTTCAAGGCTTTGCTCAGATTATAAAGAGCTTTAAAATAAAAGCAGAAACAGAAAATGTCTATGATCTCTGTATGCACATCATGCGTACTACCAATCTTCTTAAGACCCTAAATGACGACAAAACCATAGAAGGAATTAGCCGCTACGAAAATGTCTCAGAATTACTAAACGGGATGAAAGAGTTTGTAGAAGACGACACCAGCGAAGTGAGCAAAGACCTAGCCAGTTATCTTCAAGACATAGCATTATATACCGATGCAGATAAGGAAGATGACGACAATAATAAAGTAGCATTAATGACCATTCATCAGGCCAAAGGACTTGAATTCCCTTATGTTTATGTTTCAGGCTTGGAGGAAAATCTTTTTCCATCACAAATGGCTTTAGGTTCTAGACAAGATCTAGAAGAAGAAAGGCGGCTTTTTTATGTGGCCATAACCAGAGCAGAAAAGAAACTTACATTGTCTTTTGCTACATCGCGATTCAGGTTTGGCACTTTGTTGCCATGTGAGCCTAGTAGATTTATAGATGAAATTGACAATGAATTTCTAGAGCTGGATAGACGCAATACACTACAAGCCAAGTCAAGAGACTTAGACCAACTAGAAAGAAACAGAACTGGAAGAAGCAATCTGAGCAGAACCATCAGTAAGCAAAATCAACCCAGACGCCAAATGGCTAAACCTCCAGTGATTTCAAATTTTGTTCCGGATAAGATAGACCATTTTGAGGTAGGTCTAAAAATTGAACATCAACGCTTTGGGAAAGGTGAAATAGCGTCTTTAAGCGGTGAACAAGGTGATCTTAAAGCGGTGATCGACTTTCTCGAATATGGAAAGAAGACTTTAGTCTTAAAATTCGCAAAGCTCAGACTATTAAAGGATTAGCTCTACTTAGGTTCAGTGGTACAGAAATTGAACACTAACTAAATAGACATGCAAAGATTTAATGTTCATAGTATTGAAAAAGGACTACTCTATAAATCGTACCTTCGTAGTACTCACTATTAACCAATTATGCTATCTAACCTTAAAAAAATAGCTCTACAAAATATTCCTCGATGGGTAATTCTAGTCGTCGATTTAGGAATTTCCAGCTTCTCCTTTATACTAACATGTTATCTATTTGAAGCATTTAGAGGCCAAGAATTTGGAGTAAGAGAAATTTTAAATCCACTCTTTGTAATTCTACTTTTCAGAACAAAAGCATTTCTAATTACCAAGTCTTATACAGGTATACTCAAATATACCAGTACTCAAGATGCAGTAAGAATAGTAAGTGCAATTTTCTTAAGCACCTTGGCTATGCTTGTAGTTGAAGGGCTTTATTTCTATGCCACAGATTTACATCTTCTCAACCCCGGAATTATCCTGGTTGATGGTTTTATACTTACCACCTTACTAGCTGGGTTCAGAATAGCTTTTAAACTATTCTTTAATTACTATGGCCCAAATAGTGCAGCTGAGCGCAAACGCGTAATTATTTATGGAGCTGGAGAAGTAGGGATGCTTGTAAAACGATCTTTAGAAGGTGATCCTAAATTGAATTCTAAAGTTGTTGCTTTTTTAGACGATAATGTTAAACTTCAGGGTAAAACCTTAGAAGGTGTTAGAATTCATAGCCCCGAAGTAGATTTTGACCAATTGGTTTTTGATGAAAGAGAGCATGAATTAATTATTGCCATTCAAAACTTGAAACCTTGGCGCAAAAAGCGTGTGATTGAAAAATGTCTTAGCACCAATATTTCGGCTAAAACTATTCCTCCTGTTGGAACTTGGTTTAATGGACAATTTAATGCTAGGCAAATCAAGAAAGTTCGTATTGAAGCTCTGCTAGAACGCGAGCCAATTCAGTTAGATAAAGCTAAGATATCCAAAGAGCTAAACAATAAAGTCATTCTTATTACTGGCGCTGCCGGTTCTATTGGAAGTGAAATTGCAAGACAATGTCTAGCTTTCAAACCAAAGAAGCTAGTATTGCTGGATCAGGCAGAAACTCCTGTATATCATTTACAGAATCAATTAAAAGCATATACGCAAGCTGAGGTGGTTATAGCCGATGTCTGTAATCAAGCTAGATTGAGGAAGGTATTTGATTATTACAAACCCTCTTATGTTTTTCACGCTGCGGCCTATAAGCATGTACCTCTTATGGAGAACAATCCATATGAAGCCATAAACACCAATGTATTTGGAACGCAAACTGTTGCCAATTTAGCAGTGGAATTCAAAGCTGAGAAGTTTGTCTTGGTAAGTACTGATAAAGCGGTTAACCCAACTAACATTATGGGAGCCTCTAAGCGTATAGCCGAAATCTATGTGCAATCCTTGAATGCCAAGCTAAACCTTGACAGCGATCAGCACACTAAATTTATTACTACAAGATTTGGCAATGTATTGGGCAGTAATGGTTCAGTAATTCCAATTTTTGAAAAACAAATTGAAGCTGGTGGACCAATTACAGTAACCCACCCTGAAATCACAAGATATTTCATGACTATACCAGAAGCATGTCAATTAGTGCTTGAAGCTGGGGTTATGGGCAAAGGTGGTGAAATTTACATCTTCGACATGGGCGAAAGTGTTAAGATCATTGATCTTGCCAAGAAAATGATCCGTCTTTCTGGATTCAAGGTTGGCAAGGATATAGACATAGTTTATACTGGACTCAGACCAGGTGAAAAACTCAAAGAAGAGTTGCTCAACGACAAAGAGAATACGGTTGGAACACACAATCCTAAAATAATGATTGCCAAAGTTCCTAAATACAATTATCTGGAAGTTAATGAGGTAATCAACAAGCTCTATAAAGAGAAAGATCAGTTAACCAATAGATTTCTGGTTAAGACTATGAAACGAATAGTTCCAGAATACGTGAGTAATAATTCTATTTACGAGGAACTAGATAAGCAATTCATTGAATCTTAATCAATGATCTAAAGCTTCCCAATCTAAGTTCACCCTAAACCATTCTACACTTCTCGATAATTGTTGAAGTTCTTTTGGTGCAGCAGCTTGTTCCAAAATTACCTTATGTTGAATCCCTTCTGGGCTTATATAATTGATTATAACAGAAGGAAGATCTGTATAGCCCGTTCTATAAACATCTTCATAAGATGACCATGCAAGTGTATCTAAGCGCCTATAGAACTCCTCTACTGTACTATCGCTTAACTGAGTGCTATACTTCCCATCTGCCTCTGTGAACTTGATAGCGTCAAGGAAAGCAGTGCCATCTGAAGCAATGGTAAGTTTATAGATAGGACATCTGCCAAAACAGGCCGTAGTTTCAACGGTAAAAACTCTGATGTCTTGTGTTTCTTGTCCACTATCCTTAGTGGTTTTGCACGAAAGAAAAACTATGAAAATGAAAGCTATAGCGAGATAGCCTTTCACTAGCGAAGGTCGATTTCTATAACCCCTGGTTTAGCTTTAGGGTTGAATTTGAAAAAAGAATCACTGATTTCCATATTACCTGCAAACTTGGAAATGAGGTAAGTAGTAGTAACTCCATTCTTATTGTAAACAACCATTTCTTTAATCTTGGCCGCCACTTTCTCTATAGCTAATCTCACTTTAAAATATGACTTGGATTTATCTGTAGGAGTCATCTCAATGATGTCTACGCTTTTACCCCCTATGGTCTTCTGACCTGCATATTTATGCATGAATCCTTTTTGGTAGATGGTAAAGATTTCGGATGGGTTTACATCCATGTTCTTTTCATCAAACTTGGTAATTTGAACTTCATTGGCATCTTTCAAATATGTCCAAATGGTTTTGCCATCGCAGTAGATTTCCTGACCAGACATATTCACTCTGAACTTTTTGCCTTTTACATAAAGTGTCCCATTCTGCTTAACACTGGAGTTGCTTTGCTTATTGGTCACGTTCACCGTAAAAGTGGCCTTCATTGTTTTATAATTCTTATAGGTCTTGCTAACCTTATTAAGAATTTGTGTACTCTTATTGTCATTGGCCTCAGACAATGAGTTGAATGGCTGCACAAGTATGAGCAATAATAAACTTGTAGTAAGTAATGCTTTTTTCATGATAGTAATTACCCCAATGAAGACAAATACTGTTCCAAAGCGTATTCATCTGCTATGAGAACGGATCTGGCTTTGCTCCCTTCAAACGGGCCTACAATATTAGCTGCTTCCAACTGATCAATCAAGCGACCTGCTCGATTATAACCAACTTTTAGACGTCTCTGGATTAAACTGGTGCTGCCCTGCTGGTGCTGCACCACTATGCGCGCTGCATCTTCAAAGAGTGCATCTCTGTCATTTGGATCAAAGCCACCTGACCCTCCACTTTCTTCTTCTCGAATTTCTGGAAGAATATGTGCATCTGGATAACCTCTTTGACTTCCTATAAAAGTGGTTATTTTCTCAACCTCTGGTGTATCTACAAATGGACATTGTAGTCTAACCAATTCACTTCCGGTTGAATAAAGCATATCTCCCTTTCCAATAAGCTGATCCGCCCCTCCTGTGTCCAAGATAGTTCTTGAATCAATTTTTGAAGTCACTCTAAATGCAATTCTACTTGGGAAATTAGCCTTAATGGTACCAGTAATAATGTTAACCGATGGCCTTTGTGTTGCTAATATGAGGTGAATACCTATTGCTCTAGCTAATTGCGCTAATCTGCCAATGGGGTGTTCCACTTCTTTTCCCGCAGTCATTATTAAATCTGCCACCTCATCAATTACTACAACAATGTATGGCAGAAAACGATGTCCTTCTTCCGGATTTAACACCCTCTTTTTAAATTTCACATTGTACTCCGTAATATTCCTTACGAGTGCTGCCTGCAAGAGCTTATATCGCTCATCCATTTCCTCACACAAAGAATTAAGGGTATTAATGACCTGTTTGTTATCAGTTATTATCGCATCATTTTCTCCAGGCAGTTTAGCTAAATAATGTCTTTCAATAGTTTGATATAGGGTCAATTCTACCTTTTTTGGATCAACCAATACAAACTTGAGCTCTGAAGGATGTTTCTTATACAGTAAGGAGACTATGATTGCATTCAAACCAACCGACTTACCTTGACCTGTGGCTCCTGCCATAAGCAAGTGAGGCATTTTAGCCAGATTAGCTATATACACTTCATTGGCAATGGTTCTACCTAAACAAACCGGAAGATCAAAAGTGCTATTTTGAAATTTAGGGCTTGCAATCATTGCATGCATGCTCACTATCTCGGGTTTCACATTGGGAACTTCAATCCCAATGGTTCCTTTACCGGGAATTGGAGCAATAATACGTATACCCAAAGCGGATAAACTTAAGGCTATATCGTCTTCAAGGTTTTTAATCTTGGAAATCCTCACCCCTTTCTCAGGTACAATTTCAAATAGGGTTACAGTAGGTCCTATGGTTGCTTTTATCTGAGATATGGCAATTTTGTAGTTCTCTAGAGTTTGAACAATCATGTTCTTGCTCTTTTCTAATTCATCTTTAGATACCTCTGATTTACCTCCATCTCCATACGTATTCAGAAAATCAAGCTTTGGAAATTTATAATCCCTTAAATCAAGAGTTGGATCGTATTGCTCATCTATTCCATGATGTTCTTTCCCTTTTTCTACAACTTCCTCCTCTTGTTGTTCCTCTATTTCTAACTCTATGCCATTTTGCTCCTCAGGCTCTTCTACCTGTTCGGCTTCTGGATTAAGATCTATTGCTTCTGTGTCTTGATTAACAAGAACTATGTCCTCCTCACTTACTTCAATATCTTCCTCTCCTTCTTCGGGCATTTCAATTTGATCCTTTTCAAATAAGGTTTCTCCTTGGAACGGAATATCTGAATCATCCTCAGCTAGCACATCCGAATTCTTCTTGTTCATGCGCTTAGTAGTAAGTGCAGACAGAATATCTACACCAAAAGCTACATAGACAAAGAGTAAAGTCATCAAAAGCAGAACTAATACAATTCCGATAAAGCCTATCATGGACTTGGAGAACATGAAAATTCCATATCCCAACAACCCTGACAAGACTGGACTACTCTTATAAAAGAAAACCGCACAAACAGTTGAAATCCAAATGGCCGTAACCAAGTATTTACTTACTGTCTTTGGTCTAATGCTGTACTTCTGCTTAAAATAAATGTTGTATCCCCAAAGAAAGAAAATCGGATAGATGAAGAATGCACCTAGACCGAAACCATTGTAAATGAAAAGATGTGCTAAGTACGCTCCTAGCTTACCCATGAAATTTCTAGGGGCGTTCTCACCGAAGTCAAACAAAAACTCGCGGATGGAACTGTTTAATATGCTTTGGTCTGCTCGCCATGAAAACATATAACTCACAGATGCTAAAAACGTAAATATAGTAAACAACAAGACCACACTTCCCAGGATCTTGTTTCTCAATTCTACCTTTTTCGGGTCTTTGGTTTTGACCTTCTTCTTTCTCTTCTTCTTTTTGTTAAATAGCCCCATGGACAAAGCTGCAATTTAGGATGAATGCAGGGCACTTAAAGCCCGTTTATCTACAAGCAGACGGAAGTGTACTATAAGTTGAATAGTTATTTCTTATCTTAGCCTGCATGAGATGCATACTCCTACTCAAGCTGATAATTTTCCTTAACATTCTCGTTTATTCTCAGTCTAATTGCGCGTGTTGCGAAGGCGCCTACACGGATTTCAATTTCTGGATTGGCAACTGGGAAGTTGTAGACACTAACGGGCAAATTGTAGGGCACAACACTATCAGTTATAAAGAAGATAGTTGTGTAATGATGGAAGAATGGAAATCAAGCAACTCAACAGGCACAAGCTATTCATATTATAACCGGACTGATCAAAGCTGGAATCAAGTATGGGTAGACAATAATGGAGGTAATCTCACGCTCAAAGGAAAATTTGAAGATGGCAGTATGGTCATGACCATGGTGGTTAACGACAGTCTTTCTCATCAAGTAAAATGGACAGAGCAAGAAAATGGAACAGTTACACAAGATTGGAATTTGATCAATACCAAGAGAGGTTTATCTAAACAACTGTTCTATGGAATTTACAGAAGAATCGAATGAAAACTATTGCAGAAACAGAGAGGCTGATACTCAGAGAGTTCGACCCGCTGAAGGATGCCAACAATGCTTATGAACTCAATGCAGACCCGGAGGTGATAAAGTATACTGGCGACCCTCCTTTTGAAAGTGTACAAGCTGCACAAGACTTCTTAGCTAATTACACCGACTACAAGAGAAATGGCTATGGAAGATGGGCTGTTGAATTACAAGATGGAACATTCATCGGTTGGGCTGGATTAAAGCTTGAGGAAAACGGAATTGTGGATTTAGGTTACCGATTTATGAAAAAGTACTGGGGGAAAGGATATGCGACAGAAGCCGCCCGCGTATGCCTTGATCTGGCATTTAATAGACTTGGAATTCAAGAAGTGATTGGACGAACGGCATCAGAGAATACGGGATCTATAAAGGTGCTTGACAAATGTGGTTTTGAGTTTTGGAAAGAAGATGAGTGCAATGGAATAGAAGATTCTTACTATTACCGCATCTCTAAATCGCAGTATCTGAGATAGAATTCTATATTCGCTGCATGAGTCTGAGAACAGCATTAATAACGGGGACTACAGCTGGTATAGGCGAGGCCACAGCAGAGTTATTAGCACAAAACAATTATCGTTTAATACTAAATGGACGGAGGCATGATCGCCTAGAAAAACAAGCTGAAGAGCTCCAGGCCAAGTATGGCATTTCATGCAGGATAATGGCGGTTGATGTGCGAAATCAAAAAGAGGTTGCACAATATATAGAAGAGCTAGATGATGATTGGAGAAATATAGATGTTCTGGTGAATAATGCTGGCTTAGCTGCAGGTCTTGAAAATTTGGAAAATGGAGACATTGACCACTGGAATAGAATGATAGACACCAATATCAAAGGTTTACTCTATATGACCAAAGCCATGATTCCCATACTAAAAAATAGTGCAGACGCACATATTGTCAATATTGGATCAATTGCTGGTAAAGAAGTCTATCCCAACGGGAACGTCTATTGCGGAACCAAACATATGGTTGACGCTTTGAACAAAGCTATGCGACGAGAGTTAGCAGAACAGGGTATAAAGGTCTCTAGCGTGAACCCAGGAGCAGTAGAAACTGAATTTTCCATTGTACGACTCGATGGAGATGAGGATAAAGCCAAAAAGGTTTACAACGGCTTTGAAAATCTGGTAGCAGAAGATATAGCTGATGCTATTTGGTATATTCTAAGCAGGCCGGCTCATGTGAACATCAATGAGCTAATAATAATGCCAAAAGCCCAACCGGCAGCAGGTGTTGTAATAAGAAATAAGGGTTTATGATGTTAATAACCAGCAGCTCCTGAAAGACGTGTGTCTCTAGAGTGTATGCACATAACAGGTACAGGGCTAGTGTTTACCAATTGCTGTGAATAGCTATCCATAAAGTAACCTGCACTTTCTGTTTCCGTCATAATCATGAGCAAGCCAGCATCTACTTTTTTAGCGTGCTCTATACAAGCTTCAGGAACCTTTACTCCAAGGTTCATAGCAACAGTATATTTTATATCGCGTTCCATTAAGTAACGTTCTGTTTGTCTCACATAAGCACTAACATGCTGTTCGGCATCTTTGCTGCTGCTTTTACTTACTCCTAGTATATGAATAGTAGCATTACAAGCTTGAGCAAGTATGGATGCATATGTTACTTTCTGTCTGGTGGTGTTTGAATCGGCCAGAGGTAAAACAATATTGGTTATACCCGTATCAGTAGCATAATCCTGTATGGTAATTACAGGACAATTGGATGTACTTACAACTTTAAATGCATTACTACCTATCCAAAATGGTGACCATCCTTTTTTACCATGAGCTCCAATTAGAATTAGTTGAAATCCTTCTTCTTTTTCCAATTTAATTACCGCATCGTAAACCCTGCCGCTTTTTTCAACAACATTAACAGGAATACCCTTTGCAGTGGAAAACTGCTCCAAGTAACTTTTTGCATCGTCAAAACTCTTATCCCCCTCACCTGTAACAAAAACTGCAGTAATGGTAGAATTGAATTTTTCAGCAATGTCGCATGCCTTTTGCATCGCTTGCCGAGATGATTCCGAATTGTCAAATGCAACTAAAATCTTTTTGAAAGCCTGATCTTTATCCATTTTGTTTTATTTATTGTTGCGTGTAAAGTTAATAAAAAATGAAGAAAATCTTTTGGAATTATAGCTCCAATTTGCCAGTACTCTTTGCAATTTTACTTCTGGGATGCAGCAAACCGTCAATTCCTTCTTTTCAGCGATTAGAAACTTTGAAAGTGGAAAGAGTCGCTCCAGTCATCTATAGAATCTCAGCAAATGCAGTTTACAACAATCCTAATCCTTTCGGTGGCCAGCTAGTTAGAACGGATATAGATATCTTTATAGACGAACAACTTATTGCCAAAGTAGAGCAGGATGAAGCCGTGGAGGTGGCCAAGAATTCCGAATTTATAATTCCCATTGTCTTTAGGGTGGATCCTGTGGACTTGGTTAACAACCGAGACGGTATTCTTCAGTCCATTATTGAACAAATTGGCCAAAATGAAATTAACATTCGGTATAAAGGGTATGTAACCGTGAAAATGCTATCTAAAAAGATTAAAGTTCCCATGGATTACACAGAAACCACAATATTGAACGATTTGAATGTAGAGACTAATTAAACCTGAAGTTCAAATCCATTTCCAAGAGTTTTTGCTTTGTAATATCGTCCATCTTAATTCGGTATTTCCTAGATAGTGCCTTAATGGTTTTATCTACTGACATAATCTTAAAATTGAGTTGAACACTTCCTCTTTCATCTGAGAGCTCAAATAGTTCTAACATCAATTCATCTGAAATACGCTCTACTGGAAGGTTAATAGTAACAGATTTTAACTCTTTGTCTATTGCATCTTTCAGGAAGCAGATTTGTTTAATATTGATTTCGAGCTTACTGTCATCTCTATAGCTCTTTTCCCCTTTTCCGCTAATGTAGATTTGAGCATTTGGTTCTATATACCCTCTAAAGCTGGCATACTTTTCACCAAAAAGTGCAAACTCCTTGGTACCAGAAAAATCTTCTATGCTAAAAATCATATATGGCTTTCCATTCTTGGAAACGGCATCTCTCACTTTGGTGATTAAACCTGCTACAGCAATTTCGCGGTCTACCAATTCAAGATTCATTTCCTCCAATTGTAGTAGACTGTTGCTGATTAAATGGTCAATTTCAAACTTGAATTTGCTCAGAGGATGACCAGATATATATATTCCAATAAGTTCTTTTTCTTTATGCAGCCTTTCCAATAAGCTCCATGGTTCCATTTTAGGCAATTCCGGCTCATTCAACTCCAGACTCTCAGATCCACCAAAAAGTGAAGCTTGGCTACTATTGGCCTCGGCTTGTGCCTTTTGGCCATATCTCACTGCAGTTTCTATGCTGGTTTGCCCATTGGAAGACAGCTCTATATAGGCAGATCTGCTGTATCCGAATGCATCAAATGCCCCCGCCACAGCCAAGTTTTCCAATGACTTCTTGTTCACCATTCTTTGGTTCACTCGTTTACATAGTTCAAAGATGCTGCTGTATTCACCATTTTCTTTCCGTTCTCTGATGATCTCTTGAGCAGCAGACTCTCCTACTCCCTTAATCGCAGCAAGACCAAAACGTATTGCCCCTTTTTGATTCACACTGAACTTGGAAGCACTTTCATTCACATCTGGCCCAAGTATATCTAAACCTTGCCTTTTGCATTCTTCCATAAAGAAACTGACTTTTTTAATGTCGTTCATATTATGGGTTAGTACTGATGCCATAAATTCAGCTGGATAATTAGCCTTTAAATAGGCAGTATGAAAAGCCAAATATGCATAACAAGTGGAATGACTTTTGTTAAATGCGTAAGATGCAAAAGCCTCCCAATCTTTCCAGACTTTCTTGAGAACCTCTTCTGGATGACCATTAGAAGTACCTTGCTGAATAAAGAGATCAAAGAGTTTATTCATCTCCTCTATCTTCTTTTTACCCATGGCTTTCCTCAAAGAATCGGCCTGACCTTTACTAAAACCGGCCAGCTTTTGAGATAGAAGCATTACTTGCTCTTGATAAACCGTAATACCATAAGTCTCAGACAGGTATTCTTCCATGTCTGCTAAATCATAACTAATCTCTTCTCTGCCGTGTTTACGCGCAATGAAGTTCTTAATATAATCCATTGGGCCAGGGCGATAAAGAGCATTCATGGCTATGAGGTCGTCGAACTTGTCTGGTATGAGTGCCTTTAAGTTTTTTTGCATTCCAGGAGACTCAAATTGAAAAATTCCATTGGTTTCTCCTTTGGCAAAAAGGGCCAGCGTCTTTTTATCATCCAGTGGAATTTCATCCGGAACTATCTCCACACCATGCTTTTCCTTAACCAACTCAACAGCATCTTTGATAATGCTCAAGGTTCTTAAACCCAAAAAGTCCATTTTGAGAAGGCCTGCAGTCTCTACAACACTATTGTCGAACTGAGTAATTAAAAGCTCATTGTCTTTGGTCTTGCTAACAGGTATATAATTCGTTATTTCATCAGGAGTAATAATAACACCACAGGCATGGATACCCGTATTTCTAACGGAACCTTCCAATTTGGCTGCGGTTCTAATCATCTCTCCAACTGGTGTTTCTTCTGAAGCTAGTTTTCTGAACTCATCTGCGTTTTGCAGTTGCTCAGAATTCATTTCCTTTTTCAGCTTTTCCTGTACTCCTTCAGCTTCAAGTACTTTCTGCAGAGTTGCCTTTAGATGGTCTGGAAAGGTTTTAGCCACTTTGTCTACAACTGGCAATGGCACATCAAGCACTCTTCCTACATCTCGCAGTGACGATCTAGCCGCCATTGAACCATAGGTCACAATTTGCGCAACTTGCTCTTGTCCATACTTGTCTAAAACATAATCAATTACCTTCTGCCTGCCCTCATCGTCAAAATCTATATCAATATCCGGCATGCTTACCCTTTCAGGATTGAGAAAACGCTCAAAAAGCAAATTATAAGCGATGGGATCTACATTGGTAATTCCCAAAACATAGGCCACAACAGAGCCAGCTGCTGATCCTCTACCAGGCCCTACCCAAACACCCATATCTTTAGCTGCACTTGTAAAATCTTGAACTATGAGAAAGTAACCTGGATAACCACTATCACCTATTACCATAAGCTCAAAATTGAGGCGTTCCTCAACCTCAGAGCTAATAACTCCGTATCTCTTTTTAGCACCTTCAAATGAAAGATGTCTCAGATAGTCTATTTGGGTTTTAAAACCTGCAGGTAAAACAAAGTTGGGCAGTAATACATCTCGCTTAAGTTCAGGAGTTTCTATGGAATCAACTATAAGGTTTGTATTGTCTAATGCCTCAGGAATGTCTGCAAATATTTGATGCATTTGCTCCTGAGTCTTAAAGTAAAACTCGTGGTTGGGAAATCCAAACCTATAGCCCCTACCATCTCCAATAGGTTCTGCCTGTTTAGAGTTGGTATTTACACATAGAAGAATATCATGTGCATTCCAATCATCTTCAGCCACATAATGAGAATCATTAGTGGCTATGGTTTTTAGATTATACTTTTTGGCCAGTCGAATGAGAACTTGATTTACCGCTTCCTGGCTGATTCCAGTACCATCTATATTCTCAATACCATGCCTTTGAAGTTCTATATAATAATTCTCTCCGAAAATTTCTAAATACTCTCTGAGCAAGGCTTCAGCCGCTTCTTCGCCTTTGTGAAGTATAGCCTGTGGTATTTCTGCACCAATACAACAAGATGTGGCAATGAGTCCCTCGCTGTATTTTTTTAGCACCTCTTTATCTATCCTTGGCCATTTGCTATATAGCCCATCTGTATAACCAATGGAACAGAGCTTGGATAAATTCTTATACCCTTCTTGATTCTTCGCTAGTAAGAGTTGGTGATATCTGTGGTCTTTAGTGTCGCCAACAAATGATTTTCTGAATCGGTCTTCTACCAAATAAAACTCACAACCAACTATAGGCTTTACTCCTTGCTTTAAACCTTCATTCACAAACTTAAATACACCAAACATATTTCCGTGGTCTGTAAGTGCTACAGCCCTCATATTATCTTCCTTGGCTTTGGAAAACATATCTTCTATTCTAGCTGCTCCATCTAACAGTGAATACTGGCTATGACAATGTAAATGTGAGAATGACGGCATATTAAATTTAACGTACAAGTATACAAAGCTTAAGCTTCTGCATACCCACATTTTGTACTCCATGGTTGCATATTTTAATGCTTCTGAATAGTATTGCTTTGAATTAGAAGAGTTTGAAGCAAATCTTAAAATACATCAAGAAGTTTTACACAGATCATATGAACAAATATGATGTGATATTTGGGCTTCTTTTTGTGGCTGGGTTCAGCTATATAAACTATGGTACAGATCTAACCATAGGCTTTACAGAAAAATATGTTTGGACCAATAAACTCATTCCATTCCATTTTGTCATCTATGCCATTCCGCTATTTCTGGGCTATTTGATTCAATCATTTAGTCATAAGGATTGGTCTTATTGGAAAAACCCCAAATTCATCCTTTTGTGTTTGTTCGCATTGTCTTTGTTTTCTATGAGGGCATCATCTCACCTTTTTCTTCAAGGAATGTGGGATCATATAGGCGGCTGGCAATACTCTAGATGGTACTATGCCATCTTCAGCACCATTTTTAGAGGTGGCCTTTTGTTTATCCCTATTGCTATTTACTGGTATTTGGTAGATAGAAAGAAAATGAATTTCTACGGCTTCACGCTTAAGAACTTCAACACCAAGCCATACTTTGTTATGCTGGCTATAATGCTGCCACTAATTGTTCTTGCTTCAACACAAGGTGATTTTCAAGGTGCTTATCCCAGAGGTGTTCGTTTTAGAGATTTAAACATTGAAAACCCTGATCATCGCTGGTTCTTTATTATCTATGAATTGTTCTATGGCTTGGATTTTTTCAGCATTGAATTCTTCTTTAGAGGCTTTATGGTTATGGCTTTCATAGGACTTGTGGGCCCAAGGGCCATATTACCCATGGCCATGTTTTATGTGGTTATTCACTACGGAAAACCCGCTGGAGAACTGGTGAGCTCCTTCTTTGGAGGAACGCTGCTGGGCATTATTGCCTACTACAGCAAATCAATAATTGGTGGAATCATTGTTCATGTTGGAATAGCCTGGATGATGGAAATTGGAGCATTCATTGGAAATACGCTTAGCTCATGAGCAGTTTCCTCAATACAGAGCTTCAATTTATAAAGGGAATTGGCGAGGCCAGGTCAACTGTATTGCAGAAAGAATTAGCTGCCTTTACTGTGGCAGACCTATTGCAGTATTACCCATTCAGATATATAGATCGTTCGGTATTTCACAAAATCAAAGACATTGATTCTGAACAGCAGTTCTATCAAATTAGAGGGGTAATTAATCACATAGATGTGGTGGGGTTCAAAAAGAATTCGAGACTGGTTGCACGCTTTTTCGACGGTCAGAAATCAGTGGAACTCGTTTGGTTTAGAGGAGTTCAATGGGTTAAGAAAAGCTTAACACTTAATGAAGAAGTGGTACTGTTTGGTAAACCCACATTTTACAAAGGAAAACTCAATTTTGCTCACCCAGAGATTGAAGCCTATGACCCAAACAAACTCAAGCCATTTGAGGCGGTTTATTCTGTAACGGAATTAATGAGAAATCGCAGACTTGAAAGCAAGGCATTGCGAAAGATAATGGACAATATTCTTAGGCATGAAAAATGGAATATTCCCGAATTCTTCAGCGAACAGTTGAGGAAAGAAAATCTATTAATCCCTCGTCCTCAAGCCTTTAAGTCCATTCATCAACCCAAAAATCAGAAGGAAGCCGATTTGGCGGTTTATAGATTCAAGTTCGAGGAATTGTTTATGCTGCAGTTTCCTTTTATAAGACAAAAACTTCAGCGCAAACGCGAAGCTTATGGTTTGCTTTTTGAATCCTTGCTTCCTAAACTTCGTGATTTTCTGGAGCATCATCTTCCATTTAAATTAACAGGGGCACAACAAAGAGTTCTCAAAGAGATTAAATCCGATCTCTGTTCTGGTCAACAAATGAACCGGCTGTTACAAGGAGATGTTGGAAGTGGTAAAACCATAGTGGCATACCTAAGTGCACTTATGGCCATTGACAATGGATGTCAAGCTTGTTTAATGGCTCCAACGGAAATCCTGGCCACCCAACATTATTTGGGATTAAAAGAGTGGGCTGCACTCTCCGGGATAAGAGTTGCCCTTCTTACGGGCTCAACGCCAAATTCAGAGCGCAAAGAGTTACATCGTCTTTTAAGACTTGGAGAAATTCATATACTCATTGGCACCCATGCCTTAATTGAAGATGTAGTGAGCTTTCACAAGCTGGGATTAGTAATTATAGATGAGCAACACAGATTTGGAGTTGCACAAAGAGCTAGGTTGCAGGAGAAGGCAGATCACCCTCCACACGTTTTGGTAATGACGGCTACTCCAATCCCTCGAACATTAGCAATGAGTTTATATGGTGATTTGGACTACAGCGTTATTGATGAGTTACCAGCAGGAAGACAGGAAATTAAAACTGCTCATCGATTTGGCTTTGCCCGAGAAAAGGTATGGGCATTTATAAAAGAAGAAATTGCCAAAGGAAGACAAGCTTATATAGTATACCCTTTAATTGAAGAAAGTGAAGTTTTAAACTACAGAGACTTAAATTCCGGATACGATGATTTATTAAAATATTTCCCAAGACCGGATTACCAAATAGCCATGTTACATGGCCAAATGAAGTCTGAAGACAAAGAAGCTGTGATGCAAGCCTTTAAAGAGGGCAAACATGAAATACTAGTGAGTACTACTGTTATTGAGGTGGGTGTTGATGTGCCAAATGCCACGGTTATGCTCATAGAGAGCGCAGAAAAATTTGGCTTGTCTCAATTACACCAGCTTAGAGGTAGAGTTGGCCGTGGAGGAGAACAATCCTATTGCATACTCATGAGTAGTAAGAAAATCAGTGAGAACGCTGAAACCAGGTTAAAGGCTATGGTAAGCACTAACAGTGGTTTTGATTTAAGCGAAATAGATATGCAGCTCCGAGGCTTTGGAGATATAGCTGGAACAAGACAAAGTGGTTTGGACCAGCTAAAGCTTTCTTCTTTGAGCAACGACCAGCAAATTGCCATGCAAGCTAGAAATGCTCTGGTTCAGATTCTAAAGGCTGATCCAGATCTTGTGAATTCAGAAAATCAGGCTTTAAAGAATCACATTCAATCCCGTTCAGCTTACAGGGAGTGGACTAAAATTGCCTAAACAAAAAAGCCCAATCAAATGATCGGGCTTTTAAGAGTTTCAGTTTTTGTTATTTCTTTTTCTTGTTGCGTTGAATCTTAAAGATGTCAACCACTATAGGTGTTGCAACGCACACAGACGAATAGGTACCTACAGCCACACCAACAAGCAGTGCAAAGGTAAATCCGCTTAGTCCTTCACCTCCAAATACGAACAATATCAAGATCACCAATAAGGTAGTCAATGATGTGATTAATGTTCTACTTAGGGTAGAGTTAATTGCGCTGTTTATCACACCTCCCAAGTCAGATTCGTGTTTGTGAGTGATTAGGAATTCTCTCACCCTATCAAACACTACCACCGTATCGTTAATAGAGTAACCTACTACCGTTAAGATGGCTGCTATAAATGCTTGATCTATATCCAAACTGAAAGGCAAAATGCCCCAGAATATGGAGTAAATCGAGAATACTATCATAACATCGTGGAACAAAGCAGCTGTTGCACCCAATCCAAATCCCCATTTTCTAAATCGTCCTACGATATAAATGAACATTCCAATCAGGGCTATTACAATGGCCCAAGTAGACCTCACTTTAATATCCTTGGCTATGGTTGGTCCAACCTTGGAAGAAGAAAGAATATCATCTCCATCAACATCAAATTGGCTTAAAGCACTTATTAGATCTGCTTCTACTTTATCTGAAGCTTCTATTTCTTTGCTGTCAATCATATAAGAGGTGGTAATCTTAAATTGATCATTACCTCCATAGGTTTTCACTTCGTTGTTACCATCTATATTGTCGTTCAATGCTTTACGCAAGTCGGCAACATTGCCATCGTCTACTTGAACTATATAACTCCAACCACCTTTGAAATCAACACCAGTCTTAACACCGCGTGTTGCCAAAGAAATAATACCTGCAATTATGATAACTCCCGATATAGTATAGAACAATTTTCTTCTTCCAATGAAATTGATATTGAATGAAGTAAACATATTCTTGGAGAATGTAGTGTAGAAAGAAGTCTCTCTTCCTTTTTCTATATCACGATCTATAAATAGACGAGTTAAGAAAATGGATGTGAATAGAGAAGATAAAATACCTATTACCAAGATTACAGCAAATCCCATTACAGGTCCTTTTCCAAGTACCCAAAGAATAATACCCGCAATCAAGGTAGTAATATTCGCATCTATAATAGAGGAATAAGCCCCTTGATAACCGTCTTTAACAGCCATCTTGAAACCTTTACCCGCTCTCAATTCTTCACGAATCCGCTCAAACACGAGTACGTTGGCATCCACCGCCATACCTATGGTTAACACCAGTCCTGCCATACCTGGTAAGGTTAGAGCTGCATGTAATCCCGTAAGTACTCCGATAATGAATACGAGGTTAGCAAGCAATGCAATGTCTGCATACATACCTGCTTTACCGTAGTAAAACATCATAAAGATGATAACCAACATGAATCCAACTGCCAGCGAAATCATACCCGCTTTAATAGCCTTGGCTCCCAATGAAGGACCAACAGTACTTTCACCTGCTATTTTAGCCGGCGCAGGTAACTTACCCGCTTTAAGTATATTAGATAAATCTTCTGCTTCTCTTTGGTCAAAGCCACCTGTAATCTCAGACATCCCGTTAGGAATCTCATTTTGAACCGTAGGTGCACTATAAACTAAATGATCAAGGACAATAGCCACAGCTTCTTTGGGGTCTAGTTTAGACGCCGCTGCAGTAATTCTTTTCCATTCTCTCGTTCCTTCTTGATTCATGGTCATGCTTACGGAAAGCTGTCCATTGATTTGTCTTGAAGGTCTGGCATCTGTAATTACATCACCAGCCAATACGGGTTCACCATCTCTGCTAGACTTTAATGCATAAAGCATGTAAAACTCTCCACTTGGGTCTGAAGATTTGAAACTCCATTTCCAATGCAGATCTGCAGGCATAGATGCCAATACTTCTGGTGAATCAAAATAGGCCTCAAATGCAGGCATATCTTTAGCTGCAACATATCCAACATGAGCACCTGCTCCCCAGTTTTGATTGTCTTGACTCAAGTTAGGAATCATTTTAGACAATACTGGATTTTCCGCTAAACGCTGTTCATCTGAAATTGAATCTCCTGACGCAGTATCTGATAATGCAGCATCCAGTGATCCTGTATTATCCAGATTATCTCCGCTATCGGCCTCCGCTACTAACTCGCTTTCTTCTGCATCATCTGCAACAAGGCTAGCTTCAGCCTGAGTAGTATCTCCAAGTTTCTCTTTACCGTAAATAATCTTGTTTACAGCCTCGAGGTATGAATAAGCTTCATAGTTAGGATACACATTCCAGAACTCAAGTTTCGCCGAACTCTGTAATACCTTTCTCACCCTTGCTGGGTCATCCACACCTGGCAATTCAACCAGTATTCGTCCATTGTCTAATCTCTGAACGTTGGGCTGAGCCACACCGAACTTATCAATCCTAGTAGCGATAATTTCGAAAGCTCTGTCAATAGCGCTTTCAGACTCCTTCTTTAAGTAGTCATAGATTTCGCCATTGCTAGATTCAAAGCCATTTTCCAATTCTCCTTCTAGCTCTCTGCTGAAGAAGATGGAAGCGAGCTTGCCATCTGGTGCTATTTTGTTGTACTCAGAAGCGAGTACATCCACAAAGTTCTGCTGTCCTAAGTATCGCTTTTCTGCAGCATCTAGCGCAGAAAGGAAGGCTTGGTCTTTTGTTTTACCAGCCATTGAACGGATTATTTCTGGAGTTGCAACCTCCAGAGTCACGTTCATACCACCTTGCAAGTCAAGTCCTAAATTCAGCTGTTCTTCTTTACACTCCTGATAAGTGAATTTCCCTATTCCCAAATTGAATACTTCAACTGGTGCAAGAGAATCATAATAGACTTTCAAGAATGAATCTTGAGCAGTCTTGTCTTCAGGAAAAACTTGTTCCGCTTTGGCTTCTGCCTTTTTCTCAATGGAACGAGTTTTAAATGTAAAGGACAACTGATAAATACTTGCTAAGATTAGCAATACTGTAATTACCTGTATAAATCCTTTATTCTTCATAAAATTATAAGCTTAAAAGCTAAAAATTCTAAGGTGGCAAAAGTAGACTTTTGAGGTTGATTTAAAAATGAAAAGATGAAGAAGACTCAAGGCTACAACCGCAAGACTTCTTCAAATCGATTTATAACGATTTTCAGGCTCTCTGAGAAGTGTTGATTATTGTCTATTATTAAGTCTGAATCTACCCTATATGGTTTGAGATGATTCTGATAAGCAGGCAATACATGATTCTCCCATTGGTAGTGTACCACTTTCTCGTCCATACCCCGCTCCTTAGTGTCCCTAGCCACTCTTCGATTTTTGGCTATGCTGTGATCGGCCTCTAAAAAGAGAGTCCAATCAAACATCTTTCTCAACTTGGAATCGCTGAATACAAACAATCCCTCAACGAGTATGATAGGAGCAGAATTGATAAGCAAACTCTTGGGGAATTTACTGCTGTCGTTAAAGGTGTATTCTACCATTTCAACTTTCTTCCCTTTTCTCAATAGCTTTACATCTCTTACTACACGTTCAAAATCT
Source organism: Bacteroidia bacterium (assembly GCA_049115575.1). Classification (GTDB taxonomy): domain Bacteria; phylum Bacteroidota; class Bacteroidia; order NS11-12g; family UBA9320; genus JAHEKB01. Next base: position 1,112,576 of record JAGDZU010000001.1, read on the forward strand.
ATCGCCTCAGGTCTATCAAAATTCACCTCTCCCATTTCATCTTTAAACTGAAGAGATATGGGTTTATAATAATTGTCCAATGATATAATGGCCAATTGTTCTTCGTTGAAATATTCCTTGAGTTGGTTAACGAATGTGGTCTTGCCTGAAGCACTACCACCTGTTAATCCAACCACAAATATTCCATGACTCATGAAACAATATTACATTGGAATTTTAAGAATTACCAATGCCATTCATCCAACTAATTTGCTTTCTTATCGAGACCTCCTAAAAACAGTGGAAACTTATTTGGTTTTGAAAGTTTCCACTTTACTTTTGCCCCAAATTTGGAGACAAAAGAACTCATATTGCACAAATCTTTGAATATGTTTAAGACGCTTGGCGTTAAAAGCGTAAGCATGGATGATATAGCTAAAGAGCTGAGTATCAGTAAAAAAACCATATACCAGCACTATAAAGACAAGAAGGAATTAGTTAACGAGGCCTTTGGTCATGATCTTGAATTGGATAAAAGAGCATGCATGGAAACTTGCGAGCAAACAGAAAATGCCATTCAGCAGTTTCTTAATATCAGCTCTTTTATAAGCAATAATTTAAAAGACATGAACCCTGCCGTACTTTACGATTTACGCAAGTACTACCCTGAGTGTTCTAACCGCTTTGATAACTTCACCAAAGAGGTTGTTTATGAATTTATGCTTAACAACATTGTCATTGGAATTGAACAAGGACTTTATAGGAAGGATCTCCATCCCGAATTTGCCTCTACCATTTATATTTCATTAGTAAGGGAGTTTACCACGATGGGATTAAATCAACTAGGCTTGAAATTACAAAATCTGCATAAAGAGATGATTACATACCATCTCTACGCTATATGTACCACTAAAGGAATCAATTATTTCAAAAAACATTTATAAAAATGAATAAGCTATTTACTCTAATCATTCTTTTTATTTCTGCTCTGGCAGGAGCTCAAGAATTAAGCTTGAGTTTGGATGAAGCCATTGCAAAAGCAATGGAACATAATCCAGAATTAAACAATGCACAACTCGACGTAGAAAGTTCCGAGGCCAAAGTAAAAGAAGTGCTTTCCACCGGATTACCACAAGTAAACGGGAATGTGAATTTTACTCATAACTTGGAAATTCCTACATCTGTGCTACCTGATTTTATCTCTCCTTCTGTGTACGGGGTATTGTTCGCTGAAAACTTGCTTCCGAGCAAGGACATTCAAATAGGATCATTTCCAGCCCAGTTTGGAGTACCCTACAGCATGCAGGCTACAGTTGGTTTGAACCAATTAGTATTTGACGGCACATACTTCTTAGGCTTAAAGGCGGCTTCAGAATTTGTGAAAATCAATGAACTAATTGCCTCTAAGTCTGAAATTGATGTAAGAGAGGGGGTTATGAAAGCATATTATATGGCACTTATCTCGGAACAAAACTTAATACAATTAGACAAGAGTTTAACTAACCTTGAGAAAGTAGAAGCAGAAACTAAAGCCATGTATGAGGCTGGATTCGCTGAGAAGTTAGATCACGATAGAATTATCCTATCTGTTTCTACTTTAAAAGTGAATATCAATAACCTAAAGATGCAATCGGAGCTTGCACTTAAGCTTCTCCTAAATGCTATTGGCTTAGATGTAAACCAGGATGTAAGCTTAACAACTTCGCTGCCAGAATTCAATTCAACTAATTTCAACGCAAGCTATGGAGCCGATTTATCTGCAGCGAATCGAATTGAGTTTCAAATGCTTGAACAACAGCAGCTTCTTAACAGCTTGAGTTTAAAGCGATACAAAATGGGATATATTCCTAGTATTTATCTCAACGCAAACATGGGTTATAACACCTTTGCTCAAGATGGAAGCATTGGCGATTTAGGAGCTGAATGGTTCCCCTTAGCATCTTACGGCTTAAACCTGAACATACCCATATTTGATGGTCTTTACAAAAAAGCTAAAAGCGATCAGGTTAAGATTGATATCATGAAAACCGACAATAGTATTGCTCAGCTCACTAACGGTATCAACCTAGAAGTTGCACAATCCAGAAGTGTTTACATAAATGCTTTACAAAACATGGAACTTCAAAAGAACAATATGGAATTGGCAGAAAGCATCTATAATACAACTACCATTAAATTCAAAGAAGGAGTAGGAAGCTCATTTGAAATGGTTCAAGCGGAAAGCGACTTGACCACTGCAAATACCAACTACTTAAACGCACTTTATCAATTAAACATAGCAAAAATCAGCCTTGACAAAGCATTAGGCAATTTATAATATCACATATGAAAGCAATTAAAACAACAATCCCGTTTCTTGTTCTTATCCTAATAGCAGCATGCAGCAAACCGGATGAAAACACCTTAGAAGCCAAGCAAAAAGAGCTCAAAGACAAAGAAACTGAGTTAGCTGACCTCAAAGCAGAGATTAGCAAGATTAAGCAAGAGATTATTGAAATGGATACTAATGCTCGCAGCAATGCAATTGCGGTTAGGGCCATTGATATTCAAGCTGGAATGTTCAAGAATCCATTCCAAATTCAGGGATTAGTAGAATCAGACCAAAATGTGATGATTTCCCCTGAAGTGCCCGCTAAATTGATTAAGATCCATGTAAAAGAAGGTCAAAAAGTATATAAAGGCCAACTCATCGCAACCTTAGATGGTTCAGTGGCAAGCTCCCAAATCTCAGAGCTTGAAAATGCATTGATACTCGCTAGAACCAACTACGAAAAACAAGAGCGCTTATGGAACCAAAACATTGGATCTGAAATGCAATATCTACAAGCTAAGAACAACTATGAGAATTTACAGAAGAGCATTAATACCGCCAGACAGCAATTGGGTAAATACAGCTTGAGATCTCCAATTAACGGAACGGTTGATGCTATTATGGCCAATGAAGGAGAATTGGTTGGTAGTTTAACTGGAGGACCCATTGCTCGTGTAGTTAACTTGAAAGATATTAAAGTAAAAGCCAAAGTTTCTGAGAGATACATCAGCATGATGAACAAAGGACAAGATGTGCAGTTGCACTTCCCGTCTATAGATCTCACATTGAATGAGAAAATAGCTGCGGTTGGTAATGTTATAGATGCAAATAACAGAACGTTTACGCTCATTATTAAGCCATCTTCCAACTTGTCTCAGCTCAAACCTAACATGCTGTCTATGATCACGGCTTACGACTTTATTCAAGACAATACCATAAGCGTTCCCACCCGTCTAGTACGCACCACAGGAGAAGATTACTTTGTTTATGTAATCAATTCAAATGGCAACAAAATGGTAGTAGAAAAAAGAATTATTGAAATCGGGCAGCAGTTTCCTTCTGCCACTATAATTACCAAAGGACTTGAAAACGGAGATCGATTAATCACAGAAGGTGTTAATAATGTTATCCCTGGAGATGAGGTTAAGGTTATAGAAGGTTAATCACCCATAAAAAGTATTCAAATGAGTAAGATAAAAGAAGTAATCAAGGAGTTTAAACTCTCCACCTGGGCAGTCAATAACAAGATTAGCGTCTATGTGATGATAGCTATAATAGCGCTTATAGGTGCTCAAAGCTATAATACTATGCCCAAGGAAAGTTTTCCTGAGATTAAACAGCCTATAGTTTACATTAATACGGCTTACCCAGGAAACTCACCAGTGGATATGGAAAATTTAGTTTCCAGACCCATAGAAAAGGAAGTTAATACGATTACAGGCTTAAAGAAGGTCACTTCTACTTCAATACAGGATTTCTCCATAATTATTGCCGAATTTGAACTGGATGTTCCAACAGATGAAGCAACTCAGGAAGTAAAGGATGCGGTTGATAGGGCACAAATGAATCTTCCCAATGACCTCCCTGCAGACCCTACCATTTTGGAAATGGATTTTTCCGAATTTCCAGTAATGAACGTGAATGTTTCTGGAGATTATCCTCAGGAAAAGCTGAAAGATTATGCGGAATACCTCAAAGACAAAATTGAAAATCTGAACGAGATTTCTGCCGCCGATATTACAGGTCTTACAGAAGATGAAGTTGAAGTTTCTATAGATCGTGTAAAAATGGAAGCTTTAGAAATTAACCTTCAAGACGTTGAGAATGCCATATCAGGTGAAAATGTTACTATGAGTGGAGGTGATATCAAAAGTATAGAAGGGAGTGACATTACCAGAAGGAGCATTCGTATAGATGGTGAATTCAAAGACTATAGAGATATTGAAAATGTAATAGTCAAGAATGAAAATCAGAAAATTGTCTATTTAAGAGATATAGGCAGTGTGAGTTTTGGTCCTAAAGAGCCCACCAGTTTTGCCAGATTAGACGGCAATCCTGTGGTGAGTTTGGATATCAAAAAGAAGAGTGGTGCCAATCTTATCAATGCGGCAGACAAGATTCAACAATTGGTTAAAGATGCCAAGGCAGATTATTTCCCCAAAGACTTACAAGTAGTAATAACAAATGACCAATCCAAGTTCACTAAGAACATGGTGAACAACTTGGAGAACAGTATAATCATGGGTGTTCTCTTGGTTATTGGTGTGCTTATTTTCTTCTTAGGATTGAGGAATTCCATGTTTGTGGGTATAGCTATTCCACTTTCTATGCTTATGGGTGTGGCTATTTTAAATTTCAGTGGAACATCATTGAATATGATGGTGCTCTTCTCATTGATTCTAGCACTTGGTATGCTTGTAGACAATGGAATTGTAATCGTTGAAAACATCTACAGAATGTATGCCGATAGAGGCAAAGAGAAAAATGAAGCGTCCAAACAAGGGACCGGAGAAGTTGCTACAGCTATTATAGCATCAACGGCTACAACAGTAGCAGCTTTTTTACCTCTCATGTTCTGGGAAAGCTTAATGGGCGAGTTCTTTAAATACATGCCTATTACCCTAGTAATTGTGCTATCTTCTTCACTTTTTGTGGCTCTAGTGGTAAACCCTGTGCTTACATCTGATTGGATGATGAAGGGTAATAAAGAAAAGGGTACTCCCAGAAAATTCTGGATACGTATGGCCTTAGTACTTGTGGCTGCGGTCTTCTTTTATGTAGTGGGTGGCGCGCTTGTAGGAGGTCTGTTTGTGGTTGGATTTATTTTATCCATTACCAACAGATACTTCTTAAGACCTGGTGGTGACTACTTCATGGCCAACATAATGCCAAAGCTTGAAAGCGGATATTCCAGATTTATTAAGTCTGCATTATCCGGCTGGAAACCTTATGGCTATGTAGGTGGAATAGTGGTGTTCTTCATTTTCACCATGGGAATATTTGGTTCATTTACACCTCCGATTGTTTTCTTCCCAGACACAGAACCTAATATGGTCAATGTGTTTATAGAAACTCCTTTAGGGACTGATATAGAGAAAACGAATGAGATTACTGAAGAATTGGAATCACGAATTATGAAAGCTGTGGTTCCTTATGACACCATAGTAGAGGCAGTTTTAGCCCAAGTTGGCGAAAAAACGGCGGATCCAAATGAAGGACCTCAAAGTGGTTCTTCACCTCATAAAGCTAGAATTACCGTGTCTTTTTATGAATATGAAAAAAGAATCTTCATGATGGATGTGTCTACTAGCCAAATTATGCAGGAGATCAAAGAAGCATGTGCAGATTTCCCTGAAGCTCAATTAACTTTTGCTAAAGATGCCATGGGCCCTCCAGTTGGAAAGCCAATTAATGTAGAAGTTAAAGGGGAAGATTATCTAACTCTGATTGCAGAGGTTGAGAAGATAAAAAAGAAAATGGAGGATGCGCAAATACCAGGTGTTGACCAATTAAAAACTGACTTGGAGATTGGGAAGCCTATGCTCGAAGTGCATATAGACCGAGAAGCGGCTAGACGTTTTGGTTTAAGCACCATGCAGATAGCTGGGACTATACGTACCGCTTTGCTTGGTAAAGAAATCTCTAAATACAAAGAAGGTGAAGATGATTACGAGATCCAGCTGCGTTTTCAAGATAATTATAGATACAATTTAGGTAATCTAATGAACACCAAAATTACCTTTAGAGACATGGTAAGCGGCAAAATCTCTCAAGTGCCAATTCGTTCAGTGGCTGATGTCAGCTATAATAGTACATATGGAACGGTTAAACGTAAAGACATGGACAGAATGATAACCGTTTTCTCTGAAGTGGAAGAAGGTGCCAATGCCAACGAGATAGTTGCTAAATTCAAAACTTTACTGGAAGACCACGAAATGACGGATGGCTATTCCTTTAAGTTTACAGGTGAGCAAGAGGAACAAGGAGAATCTATGGCGTTCTTAGGAAGAGCCATGTTGATTGCTGTATTTCTAATATTCTTGATTATTGTTTCTCAATTCAATTCTATAGCTGGTCCTTTCATTATCATGATGTCTGTACTTTTTAGTACTATAGGCGTTTTCTTAGGATTTGCTCTAACACAAACCACATTCTCTATTATGATGACTGGCTTAGGTATTATATCTCTGGCAGGTATAGTAGTAAATAATGCTATTGTACTCATAGATTATATAAATCTACTCCGGAAACGGAAACGGGCAGAGCTGGGTTTGAGCGATAAAGACCACCTATCTACCCAAGATATTATTGGCACTATTGTAGAAAGTGGTATGACTAGACTACGACCTGTATTGCTTACTGCAATTACAACGGTGCTTGGTCTAATCCCATTGGCCATTGGTTTCAACATAAACTTTGGAAGACTTCTTAGAGAAGGAAGACCAGAAATATATATGGGAGGTCAAAATGCGGACTTCTGGGGTCCTATGGCATGGGCTGTTATATACGGATTGATCTTTGCCACATTCTTAACATTGGTTATTGTACCTATCATGTATTATCTCACAGATAAGATGGGAATAAGAATTAGTGGTTGGTTTAAAAATCCGGACGACGAATAGCAATATATTTTAAGAAGGATATACTAATTTGCGGGCTTCAGAAGAGGCCCGCTTTTTTTTGGCCTAAATAAAGAAAAACACTATGAATGCAAAGAGTAAAAAGTTCTTACACGCCTATCTAAACAACAATTCTCCAGTTGGTTTTGAGAGTCCTGGACAAAAGTTGTGGTTGGATTACCTCAAACCTTATATAGATGATTATGAAGTGGATGTTTACGGCACAGCAATAGCTGTAATAAATCCTGGATGCGATTATAAAGTGGTTTTAGAAGCACATGCAGATGAGATCTCTTGGTTTGTAAACTATATAGATGACAAAGGATATATCTACGTGGTTAGAAATGGCGGAAGTGATCATCAGATTGCACCATCTATGCGTGTTAAACTTCATGGTGACAAAGGAGCCGTAGATGGAATATTTGGATGGCCAGCTATCCACGTTAGAGACAGAGCTAAAGAACCTCAGCCTTCTATTAAGAACCTGTCTATAGACGTTGGAGCCGATAAAAAAGCCGATGTAGAAAAAATGGGTATTCACGTAGGCACGGTAGTGACATTTGAGGCTGACGCCATGGATTTGAATAAGAAATATGTGGTTGGAAGAGCATTAGACAATAGAGCAGGTGGTTTTATGATTGCTGAAGTTGCAAGACTGCTTAAGGAAAAGAAAAAGAACAAACTGCCTTTCACCCTTTATATAGTAAATGCTGTTCAAGAAGAAGTAGGTCTGAGAGGGGCAGAAATGGTGTCAAGGAGAATTAAACCTGATGTAGCTATAGTTACTGATGTCTGCCATGATACGCACTCTCCTATGTACAATAAGAAAGAACAAGGAGATACTAAATGCGGAGGTGGACCATGTCTTACTACTGGGCCTGCTGTACAGAATAATCTATTGAAAATGATTATGCAAGTGGCAGATAAAAAGAAGATACCATTCCAGAGAATGGCTGCAAGCAGATGGACAGGAACAGATACAGATGCATTTGCCTATAGCGATATTGGATTAGCATCTGCTCTAATCTCGTTACCATTGAAGTATATGCACACTACAGTCGAGACTGTGGCTTATAAAGACATAGATGCTGTTATTAAGCTCATGTATGAATTCGTTGTTCAGTTAAAAGCTGGTCACGATTTTAGGTATTTTAAGTAGGTTCGAGAGCTAATTGAGGGAAACGTATAAAACGAACTTATACTTATCTCCGGATTACGCGATTGATGGAGTCGCTGTTTAGTTTTGTCCCATTATAAAGAAATTGGTATCTATAGCCAGTATCATCTTTTTCAAAATACTTACAAACCAGATCATCGGTAAGATTATTGAACCTAATCAATGTGAATGATTCTCCATTTTCCCAAGCATCACTGGGGTAAATATTGAGTATTCGCCCATAAATCGCATCCATTTGGATCCAATAGAAAGGGGAATCAACATCGGACTGCATGCTGTTATTATAATACTTAACGGTGAAGTCCTGAATTTCAATAGAATCTCGCTCTAAAACATTAACTCCAGAATCTGTTTCATAAAGCACTCTCAACAATGGAGGAGAATGATAATTAGGCAATGGCCCACAACAATCTTTGCATGAGTTAAGATTAGTTGACAACAGAAATATTGATATAATACCAATCACCTTAATGAAACAAAGTTAGATTATAGTTTTTGGCAAGGCGTCATTGTAGATTCAAAATCACTTTTCAATTAATGAATCAACTTAAATAAAAAGAAATAGGCGATTTGCTCAACCCTACTTATCTTGTCTTCTGGGGAGGGGTGGACTTGTCCCACTTTTTTACTGCAGGCCTACCTGCCTGTTGGCGGGGAGTGCCCTTAGAGGTAATCTGGGCAATGAAAATCCCAAATGTTGTAGTTCTCGTTTTCCTAGACCATTCTCAGCTTTTCCACATTAACGTGGAAATTTATTGCAGCTTTCATTCAGTCAGTTAAGGCAGTCTTCTTGCTTTAGCCAACCGTTTTGCCTACCTTAGGTAAAACCTTAACACTATTGGCTATGCATAAAACGCTTACGAGCACATCGGAAATTCAGATTTATTTTAGCAAAAATGATAGCAAGTCTAAGAAGGCAGTGGCTTATGCCAAAAGCATATCAGACAAAGTGCAAACTATTGACATTCAAAGAACTGTAGGCACTGGCACTATCTGGAGAAGCATACTAGCTAAATTGGATAAGTCGCCAAAAGACCTCTTAGACAAATCAAATCCTTACTATCAAGAAAACATTCGCGGAAGGGACTTCGAGGAAAGAGATTGGATTTATTTATTAATGCACAATCCAGATTTAGTGAGAAGCCCCATTGCAATTAGGGGAACAAGAGCTATTATCTTGGACAACCCAACAGACATTTACAAGCTGTAACAAAAAAGCCCAGACGAAATCGCCTGGGCTTTTTTTATAGTGTTTTGAATAATTATTCTTCTTCTTGAGCAGCCTCATCTGTTGATTCAGCTTCTTCCTGTTCAGCAGCGTCTTCAGTTGCTTCTTCAACAACTTCTTCTGCTTCTGCTTTCACTTCTTCAACAGTGTCTTCTACTACCTCTTCAGTAGCTTCTGCAGCAACTTCTTCTGTAGTTTCAATTACTTCTTCAGCTTTAGCTTCCACTTCTTCCTTCACATCTTCTACCGCAGGTGCAGCAGCTTTAGCAGCTGCCGGTTTTTTACCTCTTCTGGTACGTTTACCTGCTTTTGCCTTAGAAGATTTTTCTTTAGCCTCAAGCATCATCTCATTGAAGTCAACCAATTCCATCATGCACATCTCCGCATTGTCACCCAATCGGTTATGAGTTTTAAGAATTCTAGTATAACCCCCTGGTCGGTCTCCAACTTTTGGTGCTACAACTGTATACAGTTCATCTACCGCAGTTTTATCTTGCAAATAGCTAAACACAACTCTTCTAGAGTGAGTAGTATTGTCTTTAGACTTGGTAATTAAAGGCTCTACAAACTTTCTCAAAGCCTTAGCTTTGGCAGTAGTAGTGAATATCCTTTTATGAATGATCAAAGAGCTAGCCATGTTGTTCAACATTGCTTCTCTATGGCCTTTCTTTCTACCTAAATGATTAAATCTCTTTCCGTGCCTCATAGCTCTTATTCGTCGTCAAGGTTGTATTTAGAAATATCCATTCCGAAGTTCAATCCTTTTTCTTTTACGAAATCTTCCAATTCAGTAAGTGATTTCTTTCCAAAGTTTCTAAACTTCAATAGATCTTCAATATGATAGCTTACAAGCTCACCTAAAGTTCTGATTTCGGCAGCTTTTAAGCAATTGTATGCTCTCACAGAAAGGTCTAGATCGCTCAATGGAGTTTTCAAAATCTTTCTCATGTGAAGCATATTCTCGTCTACTTCATTCTTCTGAGATTGTACTTGAGTATCAAGTAAAATGCTCTCGTCAGAGAATAGCACAAGATGTCTAATCATGATCTTAGCCGCTTCTTTCAAAGCTTCTTCAGGATGAATAGACCCATCTGTTTTCACTTCAAAGATCAATTTCTCAAAATCCGTTCTTTGCTCAACACGAAAATCTTCAACGTGGTATTTCACATTCTTGATTGGCGTGAAGATAGAATCAATAGCAATCTCACCAATTGGAGAGTTAGTATTTTCATTGTCATCTGCGGGAACATATCCTCTACCCTTTTCAACCGTCAATTCGATTTCAAGGTTTACATATGGCTCCATTGAACAGATAACAAAATCTGGATTCAATATTTCAAATGCATTAGTGTATCTGGCAATCTCACCTGCATTGAATTGTTCTTTTCCTTTAAGTGAAACAAAGATTTTCTCTGTTTCATTTGAATCAATAAGCTTTTTGAATCTCACTTGCTTAAGATTCAATACTATCTCAGTAACATCTTCTAATACTCCTTTGATAGTAGAAAATTCATGATCTACACTTGGAATGCGAATAGAAGTAATGGCCCATCCTTCTAAGGAAGATAATAGGATTCTTCTCATTGCATTACCTACAGTTACACCATAACCTTTTTCTAAAGGACTGAATTCGAACAGACCGTAATTGTCTGTTTCTTTGTGCATTATAACCTTATCAGGTTGTTGAAAATCAAGTATTGGCATATCTATTTAGAATATAGTTCTACAATTAATTGTTCTTTGATATTCTCAGGAATATCTGTTCTCTCAGGATAAGAAAGGAAAGTTCCTTTCAAAGCATTATTGTCAAAATCTAACCAGTTAAAGGATTTTCTTCCGGCAACTGCATCAGCTATAGCTTCTAGTGATTTAGATTTCTCTCTCACTTCAATAACGTCACCTGGTCTCAATTGACAAGATGGGATATTGGTAATAACTCCATTCACAACTATGTGCTTGTGAGAAACCAATTGTCTGGCCGCTCTACGAGTAGGTGCAATACCTAAACGGAATACTGTGTTATCTAAACGCGCTTCCAAGAATTTCAAAAGGTTTTCACCTGTAATTCCTTTTTTACGCGCTGCGTGATCAAAGGTTCTAGCAAACTGCTTTTCCAAAACACCATAAGTGTATTTAGCCTTTTGCTTTTCCGCTAATTGCATAGCATACTCTGATTTCTTAGCTCTTCTTCTTCTGGAATTGCCGTGCATTCCAGGAGCGTAGTTCTTTCTTTCTAAAGCTTTAGAAGGTCCAAAAATGGGCTCTCTAAATCTTCTTGCAATCTTGGCTTTGGGTCCTCTATATCTTGCCATGGTCCTTTATTAAACTCTTCTTCTTTTAGGTGGTCTACATCCATTATGTGGAAGTGGTGTAACATCTTTAATCAAGGATACTTCCAATCCAGATTGATTTAAAGTTCTGATAGCAGACTCTCTTCCCGCTCCAGGTCCTTTAACGTGTACTTCTATTTTTCTTAGTCCCGCATCAACTGCAACTTTGGCACAATCTTGCGCCGCAACTTGAGCTGCATATGGGGTATTTTTCTTAGAACCTCTAAAACCCATTTTACCAGCACTACTCCAAGAGATCACTTGACCTTGAGAGTTGGTGATGGAAATGATGATATTATTAAAGGTAGATTTAATGAAAGCGATACCATTGGCATCCACGCTCACATTTCTTTTCTTAGCCGATTTCTTAGTTGCTGCCATCTATTACCTATTTAGGTGCTACTTTTTTGTTAGCAATTGTCTTTCTCTTACCTTTTCTGGTTCGAGCATTATTTTTAGTACGTTGACCTCTTAAAGGAAGACCTTTACGATGTCTCAATCCTCTGTAGCATCCGATGTCCATCAATCGCTTGATATTCATTTGAACTTCTGATCTCAGTTCACCTTCAACTTTGAATTCTTCTCCAATAACACCACGGATATTAGTAATATCCTCATCAGACCAATCGTCAACTTTTTTGTCTTCGCTAACCTTGGCTTTAGCTAAAATGAATGCAGCTCTACTACTTCCTATCCCGTGGATATAAGTTAAGCCTACAACACCTCTTTTGTGCTTGGGTAAATCTATGCCTGCAATACGTGCCATTTATCCTTGTCTTTGTTTAAATTTTGGATTCTTCTTGTTAATGACGTATACACGCCCGTTGCGTTTTACAATCTTGCAATCCGCGCTTCGTTTTTTTACAGATGCTCTTACTTTCATTATTTGTATCTATAAGTAATTCTGCCTCTTGTTAAATCATATGGCGACATTTCTACAGCCACTTTATCTCCTGGGAGAATACGGATATAATACATCCTCATCTTTCCAGAAATGGTAGCAACTATTTGATGACCGTTCTCCAATTCAACGCGAAACATCGCATTGGACAAGGCCTCTGTAATCACTCCATCTTGCTTTATTGACTGTTGTTTTGCCATTTTTAAAAGGGCTGCAAAATTAATTCTATTTTTTGTCTTATCAAACTTATCCTGTTATCGCTCCTCCTACAGAAGTACGACCTTTTATTCTACCTGTTTTCATGAGGCCATCATAATGTCTCATGATTAAATATTGTTCTACTTGTTGTAGGGTATCTAATACAACACCTACCATAATCAGAAGTGAAGTTCCACCATAGAACTGTGCAAACTGATCGTTCACTCCAAATATGATTGCAAAGGCAGGGAACACGGCTACAAAACCAAGGAAAATAGATCCTGGTAATGTGATTCTAGACATGACCGAACCTATGAAGTTCGCCGTCTTTCTTCCGGGTTTAACGCCTGGTATAAATCCACCATTTCTTTTAAGGTCATCTGCAATCTGATTTGGATTGATAGTAATGGCCGTATAGAAATATGTGAAGAGCACAATCATAAAGAAGAAGAGTATGTTATACCACATTCCATATGGATTGGTCATTTGTTGCAGGAATGATGAATTCTGCAAGAATGAAACCTGAGTAGCAGAAGCCGGCAAGAACATTAAAGCCTGAGCAAAGATGATTGGCATTACACCTGCAGCATTCACTTTTAATGGCAAGTATTGTCTTACTCCTCCGGTCTGTCTGTTTCCTACAATTCGCTTAGCATATTGCACAGGTATTCGCCTGGTAGCCTGCACCAGAGCGACCACCGCCAGTATCACCACTATCCAAATTACAAACTCTATTATAAAGATGATAAAACCACTGGTTTCAAATCTTCCTTGTATTTCTGCTAATAATGCAATTGGCAAACGCGCAATAATCCCCACCATAATAATAATGGATATACCGTTACCAATTCCACGATCCGTAATTCTTTCACCCAGCCACATGGTAAACATGGTACCGGCTACAAGAACTACCACTCCTACAGTTAAGAACATGGTCCAATTCATTCCCATCAACGCTTCTGCTTTAGTTGCTTTAAGGTTGACCAAGTAAGCCATACCTTGAACTCCAGTAATTGCAATGGTTAAATATCTGGTAATAAGATTGATCTTTCTTCTTCCGTCCTCTCCCTCTTTTTGCATCTTCTGGAAACTAGGAACCGCAATGGTTAGTAGCTGCACAACAATAGATGCCGAGATATAAGGCATAATTCCCAAAGCAAAGACTGAAACTCGTTCAAAAGCTCCACCCGAGAATGTATTGATCAAACCTAAAAGACCTTCTAGCTTGGCTGCTTTGTTTAATTCAGCCAAAACAACTGGGTCCACTCCAGGTATTACAATGAATGTTCCTATTCTATATACAAGAAGTAAGATACCTAGGTTAATAATCCTGGTTCTTAAATCTTCAATAGAAAAGATGTTTCTTAATGTAGTGATTAATTTTTTCATACTAGATCGCTTCTACAGATCCTCCGGCCTTTTCAATTGCTTCTTTGGCTGATTTAGTAAAAGCATTCACTTTAACAGTTAGCTTAGAACTTAATTCTCCTCTTCCTAAAATCTTAACAAGGTCTTTTTTGCTTACAACATTGTTAGATCTAAGATTCTCAAGAGTAACTTCTTTAAGCTTGTGCTTGTCTGCATATTCTTGAAGTCTATCTAAGTTGATTCCAACATACTCCTTGCGGTTAGGATTTTTAAATCCAAACTTAGGAACACGTCTTTGTAGTGGCATTTGACCACCTTCAAAACCTAAAGACTTGCTGTATCCAGTTCTAGACTGAGCACCTTTATGACCTTTAGTGGAAGTACCGCCTTTACCGGAACCTTCTCCACGTCCAATTCTTTTTCCTTTCTTAACTGATCCCTCAGCTGGTTTTAAATTACTTAAATCCATCTTAAACTTTTTCTACTTTTAGTAAGTGTTCAACTTTCTTTACCATACCCATAACGGTTGGAGAGTCTTCTACTTCGCGGCTCTGGTTCAATTTAGTGATACCTAAAGCTACCAAGGTTCTCTTCTGATCCTTAGGTCTGCGAATAGCGCTTCTTACTTGTGTTATTCTTACTTTCCCCATGGCTTTATTATCCGTTAAAAACTTTGTTCAATGAAGTACTTCTTTGCTCAGCAACCGAATAAGCATCTCTCATCTGAGAAAGCGCATTCATAGTTGCCTTTACCACATTATGCGGGTTAGAAGATCCTTTTGACTTAGCTAATACATCATGTATACCAGCACTTTCAAATACAGCACGCATAGCACCACCAGCAATTACACCAGTACCATTAGCTGCAGGCTTCATAAATACTCTACCTCCAGAATACTTACCGTATTGCTCATGAGGAATAGTACTATTAATAATAGGCACCTTAATTAGGTTTTTCTTAGCATCGTCTATTCCTTTCTGAATAGCATCTATTACTTCACCAGCTTTTCCTAATCCGTGACCTACAATTCCATTACCATCACCTACAACAACAATAGCATTGAAGCTGAATGTTCTACCCCCTTTAGTAACTTTAGCAACACGGTTAATGTTAACCACTGTTTCTTTGAGTTCTAGGTCTGTAGTTTTTATTCTTTTTAATGTTTTGGTTGCCATATCTTATAATGTTAAGCCTCCTTCTCTAGCACCATCAGCAAGATTTTTAACTCTTCCGTGGTACAAGTATCCGTTGCGGTCAAATACTACTTTTTCAATTCCGTTGGCTTTTGCTTTCTCTGCAATCTCTTTTCCAACTTGAGTGGCTTGTTCAGTCTTGCTTCCACCTTTGATGTTCTGGCTAGAAGCTGCCAATATTGTCACTCCTTTATTATCATCTATAATTTGAGCATAGATGGCTTTGTTACTTCTGAAAACAGAAAGTCTAGGCACATCTGATGTCCCGAAGATGTTCTTGCGAACTCTCTTCTTTATTTTATAGCGTCTTTTTGATTTCTTAGCTATCATATTCTATTATTTAGCTGCAGTCTTACCTGCTTTTCTTCTTAATTGTTCACCCTCAAACTTGATACCTTTTCCTTTGTAAGGCTCTGGTGGTCTCAAGCTTCTAATCTTGGCAGCAACCTGACCAATTAACTGCTTGTCATAGCTTTCAAGAATCACCTTTGGCGGTTGACCTTTTACAGCTTCAGCAGTAACCTTAACCTCAGGTGGAATCTGCATAAAGATATTGTGAGAAAAACCTAAATTTAATTCAAGAGTTTGACCAGATACTTTGGCTCTATAACCAACACCAACCAATTCTTGAACGGTTCTAAAACCGTTGCTCACACCTTCAATCATATTGCTCACAAGAGATCTATACAATCCGTGCATGGCTTTTTGCTCTTTAGTCTCATTGGCTCTGTTTATGACCACAGATCCTTCTTCCATTTGAACTTTTAATTCTGGATGAAGTTCCTGACTCAATTCGCCTTTAGGACCTTTTACGCTTACCACTGAACCATCGATGTTGATTTCAACACCTTCTGGAACGCTTATTGGGTTTTTTCCTATTCGTGACATCTTCTTCTTTTATGATACGTAGCACAATACTTCGCCACCTACATTTTCTTTTCTTGCTTCTTTATCAGTCATTACTCCCTTTGAAGTAGAGATGATAGCAATTCCGAGTCCATTTAAAACACGAGGAATTTCTCCTGTGTGCTTGTATTGTCTCAAACCTGGCTTACTCACTCTTTTCAATTCTCTAATGGCTGAAAGCTTAGTTACCGGATGGTATTTTAAAGCGATTTTAATTGTTCCTTGAGGTCCAGTAGTATCATCAAACTTAAAGTTGGTGATATATCCTTTGTCAAAAAGAACTTTAGTCATCGCGCGCTTCAAATTAGAGGCTGGGATATCTACAATTCTGTGATGTGCCTTGATTCCGTTTCTAATACGGGTCAAATAATCTCCTATTGGATCTGTTACTTTACTCATGTTCTACCAACTTGCTTTAGTTACACCTGGAATAAGACCTTTAGAAGCCATTTCTCTAAATACGTTTCTGCTCAGTCCAAAATGTCTGATATAACCTCGTGGTCTACCTGTGGCAGAACATCTGTTTCTCAAACGTGTTGGAGAAGCGTTTCTAGGCAGCTTTTGCAAACCTTCGTAATCACCAGCTTCTTTAAGTGCAGCTCTCTTTGCAGCATAGGTCTTAACCGTATGCTCTCTTTTGCGCTGCCTCGCTTTCATTGATTCTTTAGCCATATTCCTTAATTCTTTTTAAATGGAAGTCCTAATTCTGTTAATAAACTATGGCACTCTACATCAGATTTTGCAGTTGTTACAAAAGTGATGTCCATACCATTCATTCTTGATACCTTATCGATATCTATCTCCGGGAAAATGATTTGTTCAGGAATACCAACTGAGTAGTTTCCTCTACCATCAAATCCCTTATCGCTAACTCCTCTGAAGTCCCTTACACGAGGTAAAGCAACATTCACTAGGCGATCTAGGAATTCATACATTTTCTCTCCTCTAAGAGTGACTCTACAGCCAATTGCCATATCTTCTCTCAATTTAAAGTTAGAGATTGCTTTTTTGGAGTAAGTAGGAACTGCTTTCTGACCAGCGATCAATGACATTTCCTCTACTGCAGTATCTACCAATTTCTTATCGGCAACACCGTCTCCAATTCCTTGATTCAAACAGATCTTAGTCAATTTAGGAATCTGCATTACATTGCTGTAATTGTGCTTTTCCTTCAATTTCCCAACGATCTCGTTTCTGTACGTATCTTGTAATCTAGGTTTCATTTTAATTCTTTATAAAATCTCCTGTTTTCTTAGCGTAACGCTGAAGTTTACCTTGATCATTTCTCTTTCTACCAACTCTAGTAGCTTCGCCGCCTACCACTAATTGTAGTTTGCTCACTCTAACAGGAGCTTCCAACTTCACAATTGATCCATTTGGATTGTCTGCGTCTGGCTTTCTGTGTTTGGTAACCATGTTTACACCGTCTACAATAGCAGTTCCAGCCTGAAGATTAACTTTCTTCACCTCGCCAGTCTTATTCTTGTCATCTCCAGATAATACTTTAACAGTATCTCCTTTTCTGATGTGCAACTTTGGTATTTTGTTGAATTTGCGTTTCATTTTTACAGTACTTCTGGTGCTAATGATACAATTTTCATAAATCTACGATCTCTCAACTCACGTGCAACAGGGCCGAAAATACGAGTAGCTCTTGGCTCGTCTTGTGCATTTAATAAAACACAGGAGTTGTCATCAAAACGGATATAAGATCCATCTTGTCTTCTCAATTCTTTCTTGGTTCTCACTACAACAGCTCTAGAAACAGATCCTTTCTTTACGTTTCCAGAAGGCATTGCTTCTTTTACCGTAACTACTATCTTGTCTCCAACACGAGCATATCGTCTTTTGGTACCACCAAGCACACGGATACAAAGTACCTCTTTGGCACCGCTGTTATCTGCTACTTTAAGTCTTGACTCTTGTTGTATCATCTTATTTAGCTTTTTCTATTACTTCTACCAATCTCCAACGTTTGTTCTTGCTCAATGGACGAGTCTCCATGATTTTAACAATATCGTTTTCATTGCATTCATTTTTTTCGTCATGCGCCTTAAAACGAGAAGTAGTCTTTACGAACTTCTTGTATTTAGGGTGCTTCACTCTACGCTCAACGGAAACAGTTATGGTTTTATCCATTTTACTGCTGTATACCGTTCCAACGATTTCTTTTCTTGCGTTGCGTTCCATCTTATGCTTCTTTATTCGCCGTAGCGTTTCTTCTGCTGTTAATCTCTGTTAAATAACGCGCAATCAACTTTCTTGAAGCTCTCAATTTATGAGGGTTTTCGATAGGTGATACTGCGTGACTGAATTCCATTTTATTCAATTGAGCTCTTTCATCCTTTAAGTTAAGGTGAAGCTCTTTATCAGTCATTTGTTTAATATCTGAGTATTCCATTCTTATTCGCTAAAATCTGGTCTAACTACTAGTTTGGTGGTGATAGGCAATTTCTGAGCTGCAAGTCTCATACCTTCTCTCGCGATTTCCTCGCTCACACCATTAATTTCAAAAATGATTGTTCCCGGCTTGATAACAGCTACCCAATATTCTGGAGAACCCTTACCCTTACCCATACGAACTTCAGCAGGCTTTTTAGTTACCGGCTTATCAGGAAAAATTCTAATCCAAAGTTTTCCCTCTCTTTTCATATGACGGTTCAATGCAATCCTTGCCGCTTCTATTTGACGCGAAGTGATCCAACATGGCTCCAATGACTTCAATCCGAAATCACCAAACTCTATACGATGGCCTCTTCCTGCCAGGCCTTTAACACGGCCTTTCTGTCTTTTTCTATATTTAACTCTTTTTGGAGATAACATAATTCACTCTATTTATTAGGTAACCTTCTTCTTTGGTTTGGTCTCTTTCTAGAATCTCTCTTCTTGGGTTCACCCAATCCCATATTAATAGATAAGTCTCTTTTTCCGAATACCTCTTCTTTGAAGATCCAAACTTTGATTCCTATCTTACCATATACGGTTTGTGCTTCTGACAATGCATAATCAACATCAGCTCTAAATGTGTGCAATGGAATACGACCTTCTTTGAACTGCTCAGTTCTAGCCATCTCCGCACCATTCAATCTACCAGAAACCATTACTTTAATTCCTTTAGCTCCCATTCTCATGGTTGAAGCAATAGACATTTTTACAGCTCTCTTATAAGCTATACGACCTTGAATTTGGTTTGCAATAGACTCACCTACCAAAGCGGCATCTAACTCAGGACGCTTAATTTCAAATATGTTAATCTGAACGTCTTTCTTAGTTAATTTCTTTACCTCTTCTTTTAGTTTGTCTACTTCAGAACCTCCTTTACCAATCACTATCCCTGGACGAGAAGTGTGAACAGTAATGATGATTCTCTTAAGCATACGCTCTATTAAGATCTTAGATATTCCTCCACGAGGGATACGAGCCTTAAGATATTTTCTAATCTTATTGTCTTCGGCCAATTTAGTAGCGAAGTCTTTTCCTCCGTACCAATTGCTCTCCCATCCTCGGATGATACCTAATCTAATTCCTATTGGGTTTACTTTTTGTCCCATTATGCTTCGTTTATTTCTTCAGTTTCCACTTCTTTTACTTCTTCTTGAGCCGCTGCAGTATCAACCACTAAAGTGATGTGATTTGAGCGCTTGCGAATACGGTGAGCTCTACCTTGAGGAGCTGGTTGAATACGCTTAAGCATTCTTGCTGAATCAACAAATACGCTTTTTACGATCAATCCAGTTTCTTCATCAACACGCTCATCATTAATCTGCTGCCAGTTAGCTATAGCTGATTTCAAAAGCTTTTCAACTTTTTCAGCATAAACTCTTTTCTGGTTGAACTTCAATGTATTCAAAGCATCCTCTACCCTTTGACCTCTAATTTGGTCAACAACCAATCTCATCTTTCGAGGAGACATTGGGCAATTATTCAATTTTGCTATAGCTTCCATATCTATTTCTTCGCTTGGTGTCCTTTAAACGTTCTAGTTGGAGCAAATTCTCCCAACTTATGACCTACCATGTTCTCTGTTACAAAAACAGGTATGAACTTGTTGCCGTTATGCACTGCAATAGTGTGTCCAACAAAATCAGGAGTAATCAGTGAGCTTCTGCTCCATGTCTTGATAACTGACTTCTTTCCAGATTCAGTCATCCTTTCAATCTTTCTCTCCAATTTGTAATGGACAAAAGGCCCTTTTTTTAATGATCTAGGCATCGCTTATTTTTTCTTTCTCTCAACTATTAATCTTGAAGAATGCTTCTTCTTACTTCTCGTTTTAAGACCTCTAGAAGGAATACCATTTCTCGATCTGGCTTGTCCCCCTTTAGATCTACCCTCTCCACCACCTTGTGGGTGATCAACTGGGTTCATAGCAGCTGGTCTAGTACGTGGCCTTCTACCCAACCATCTAGATCTACCTGCTTTACCAGATATTTCTAATTGATGATCAGCATTTGACACTTCGCCTATCGTGGCCAAACATGTAGCGAGAATCATTCGAGACTCACCAGATGGCAACTTGATAGTAGCGTATTTACCGTCTCTAGCAAGGAGTTGAGCGCTTGTTCCCGCACTTCTGCAGATTTCTCCACCCTTACCAGGCTGCATTTCAATATTGTGAATTGTGGTTCCCAATGGAATCTTAGATAAAGGAAGTGCATTTCCCACATCTGGGCTCGCATTTTCACCACAGTTTAATTTCATTCCTACTTCAATGCCCTTAGGAGCAATGATGTATCTTTTCTCTCCGTCTGCAAACTGAATTAAAGAAATGAATGCAGTTCTGTTTGGATCATACTCTATAGTCTGAACAACAGCCTCTTCAAAACGATTTCTTTTAAAATCAATAATACGGTATCTTCTCTTGTGACCTCCACCTATATAGCGCATGGTCATTTTACCTGTATCATTTCTTCCCCCAGTTCTTTTAATAGGAGCTAATAAGCTCTTCTCTGGCTTTGATGCAGTTAATTGCTCAAAGTTATTGGCAAGCTTAAAACGCTGGCCTGGAGTCGATGGTTTGATTCTTCTAATTGCCATACCTATATGCTTTCGTAGAAGTCAATAGTGGCATCATTTTTCAATGAAACCATTGCCTTCTTAAAGTTGGAAGTTTTTCCGTTAACAACACCAGATTTTGTAAATCTGCTTTTTCTTTTTCCTTGTACAACCCATGTGCGAATTTTGTCCACCTCTACATTGTACATTTTCTCTATAGCGTCTTTAATCTCAGGCTTAGTAGCTTTAAGATCAACAACGAACCCGTACTGGTTATACTTCTCACCCAGTAGGGATGCCTTTTCAGTTATCAAAGGTTTTACTAGAACAGCCATATCAGTTAAGTGTCTCCTTTATTTTAGTGATTGAATCCTCTACAAGAATTAAGCTTTTAGCTTTTAATATCTCGTATGTATTAATATCTGATGCAACCATCACTTCCGCATTTGGAATGTTTCTAGCTGATCTGTATACGTTCATATCATGCGATGGAATAACCATGAGAGTTCTGCGTCCATCTAACTTTAAGTTAGCAAGAACAGATGCATACTCCTTAGTTTTGGCTGAATCCATGGCAATGCTATCTATTACATATACCTCTTTGTCTTTAGCTTTATAGCTCAATGCAGACTTTCTGGCCAATTGCTTAAGCTTCTTGTTCAATTTAAAGCTATAATCTCTTGGTCTTGGACCGTGGAACCTTCCACCGCCACGCATAACGCCTGATTTCACACTACCAGCACGAGCAGTACCCGTACCTTTTTGCTTCTTGATTTTACGTGTAGAAGCTGTTACTTCTGACTTGTCCTTTGTTTTATGCGTTCCTTGTCTTTGGTTCGCTCTAAACTGCTTTACATCCAGATAAATGGCATGATCATTTGGCTCAACACCAAAAACATTCTTAGGAAGATTAACTTCCTTACCAGTTTCAGCACCTGATGTATTTAATACCTTTACTTTCATTTTACTTCTCGATCATTACAAAGGAGCCCTTATGACCAGGTATTGCTCCACTTAAGACTAATACATTGTTCTCAACATCAACTTTCAAGACTTGAAGGTTTTGCATTTTTACACGCTCACCTCCCATTCTACCTGCCATACGAGTACCTTTATATACTCTAGACGGGGTAGAACCTGCTCCAATTGATCCCGGTGCTCTCAATCTGTTATGCTGTCCGTGAGTCGCATCTCCAACACCGGCAAAACCGTGTCTCTTTACAACCCCTTGGAAACCTTTTCCTTTTGAAGTACCAGCAACGTCAACATACTCACCTTCAGTGAACACTTCAACGGTAATGTTTTCTCCAACTTGAACTTCGCCTTCATAATCTCTTACTTCAGCTACAACTCTCTTAGGAGAAGTCTTAGCTTTAGCAAAATGACCTTTCAATGCATTAGACGTGCTTTTTTCTCGCTTGTCTATTGCGGCAATTTGAACAGCATTATAACCATCTGTCTCAGTGGTTTTGATCTGAGTCACCACGTTTGGCGCAGCCTCGATCACTGTACAAGCCTCTTTCTTACCGTTTTCGGTAAACATAGAGGTCATACCTACTTTTTTTCCTATGAACCCAATCATTGTTCTTAAACTTTTATTTCTACATCTACACCACTAGGCAATTCCAATTTCATGAGTGCGTCAACCGTCTTAGCACTGGAACTATAAATATCCAATAGACGCTTGTACGAGCTCAACTGAAACTGCTCTCTTGACTTCTTGTTTACGTGAGGAGAACGCAAAACAGTAAAGATTTTCTTGTGAGTTGGAAGTGGAATTGGTCCACTAACAACAGCACCAGTAGCCTTAACTGATTTTACAATCTTCTCAGCTGATTTGTCAATCAAGTTGTGATCGTAAGACTTTAATTTTATGCGTATTTTTTGATTAATCATTTCTTAAGAATTAGTTGTACCGTTAACTTTTGCTAAAACTTCTTCCGAAATACTTTTCGGTACTTGGTCGTAATGTGAGAATTCCATAGTAGAAGTTGCTCTACCAGAAGTAATTGTTCTCAATGCAGTTACATAACCAAACATCTCTGAAAGCGGAACAATGGATTTAACCACTTGTGAACCGGCTTTCTCACCTACACCTTGCATTTGACCTCTTCTTCTGTTCAAATCACCCATTACATCTCCCATATTCTCTTCAGGTGTAATTACCTCAAGTTTCATAATTGGTTCTAGTAATACTGGGCTAGCTATTTTACAAGCTTCTCTGAAAGCAAACTTGGCTGCAGTTTCAAAAGATACTGCATCCGAATCCACGGCATGGAAAGAACCGTCATATAGACGAACCTTCAAGCTGTCTACTGGGTAACCTGCCAAAACACCATTCTTCATGGCTTCCTTGAATCCTTTTTCTACTGAAGGAATAAATTCTCTAGGAATTGCACCACCAACAATTTCGTTGATGAACTCCAAACCTTCTTTTCCTTCATCTCCAGAAGAAATTTCAACTTGGATATCAGCGAACTTACCACGACCACCAGACTGCTTTTTGTAAGTCTCTCTGTGTTTAACTTGGTCGTTAATGGTTTCCTTATAAGCTACCTGAGGCGCACCTTGGTTAGCTTCAACTTTAAATTCTCTTTTAAGACGATCAATAATAATCTCAAGGTGAAGTTCACCCATACCTGAGATTACTGTCTGTCCAGTCTCATCGTCTGATTTAACCTGGAATGTTGGATCTTCCTCGGCTAATTTACCCAAGGCCATACCTAACTTATCTACGTCTGCTTGAGTTTTAGGCTCAATAGCAACACCGATAACTGGGTCTGGGAAATCCATAGATTCCAATACTATAGGAGATTTCTCATCACATAGAGTATCACCAGTTCTAATATCTTTAAATCCAACTAATGCAGCAATATCACCCGCTTGTAGTTGTGGGATTTGATTTTGCTTATTCGCATGCATTTGGAAGATACGAGAAATACGTTCCTTCTTATTAGTACGTGTATTGTGAACATAAGAACCTGAATCAAGTTTACCTGAATAAGCTCTAGTAAAACACAAACGACCTACGTAAGGGTCTGTAGCAATCTTAAATGCCAATGCAGCAAACGGCTCATCAACAGAAGGCTTTCTAGATGTTTCCTCATCGTTGTTAGGGTTAATCCCAACAATAGCTTCTGTATCCATTGGAGATGGAAGAATTTCCATAACCATGTCTAACATAGCTTGAACACCTTTATTCTTAAAGGCAGATCCACACATCATTGGAACCACTTTTCCAGCGATAGTTGCTTCTCTTAAAGCATCAAGGATTTCTCTTTCAGTTAATGAATTTTCGTCCTCGAAATATTTTTCCATTAAAGTATCATCAAATTCAGCAACCGCCTCGAGTAATTCTCCTCTCAACGTACGTGCCTCATCAATGATATCCGCTGGAATTTCAATTTCCTGGAAAGTCATTCCCATATCTTCCTCATTCCAAGTAATTCCACGGAAGTTGATTAAATCAACAACTCCTTGGAATCCCTCTTCAGCTCCAATGTTCAATTGAAGTGGTAGAGCATGAGAACCCAACATTTCTTTAACCTGAGTACACACGTTAAGAAAGTCAGCTCCTTGACGATCCATTTTATTTACAAATCCAATTCTAGGAACATTATAGTTATTAGCTAATCTCCAGTTAGTTTCTGATTGTGGCTCAACACCGTCAACAGCACTAAATAAGAAAACCAGACCATCCAATACACGAAGAGATCTATTCACTTCAACAGTGAAATCAACGTGACCTGGAGTA
>JAGDZU010000001.1:1137546-1147546 GCA_049115575.1 Bacteroidia bacterium
TGCTCTTGCTCCATCCAGTCCATAGTAGCGGCTCCATCGTGAACCTCCCCTATCTTGTGACTTACGCCACCGTAGTAAAGAATACGCTCTGTAGTAGTGGTCTTACCTGCATCAATGTGAGCAGCAATCCCTATATTCCTAGTATATGTTAAATCTCTTTTTGACATTGTTATACTCTAAAGTGCGAGAATGCTTTATTAGCCTCCGCCATTTTGTGTGTATCTTCCTTTTTCTTCACTGCAGAACCTTCACCCTTAGATGCAGCCAAAATTTCAGATGCCAGTTTCGTAGCCATTGACTTCTCATTTCTAGCTCTGGAATATTTGATCATCCATTTAATTCCGAAGGATACTTTTAAGGCTGGTTTCACTTCCATTGGAATTTGGAAAGTAGCACCACCCACTCTTCTACTTTTTACCATTACAGATGGCATGATATTATTCAATGCCTTGCGGAAAACTTCTATGCCTTCTTCTTCCTCGTTTTTTGAATCGACGATATCTATGGCATCATAGAATATTTTTCTCGCTTTGTCCTTTTTACCACCCATCATCATATTGTTGATGAAACGCGAAACCATCACGTCATTAAAACGCGGGTCAGGAACAATCTCTCTTTTTCTAGCTTTCGACTTTCTCATTATTTCTTAGGTCTTTTAGCTCCGTATTTACTTCTTCTTTGTGATCTACCTTCTACACCGGCAGTATCTAATGCACCACGAACTATGTGGTACCTTACACCTGGAAGGTCTTTTACTCTACCACCACGAACAAGAACAATACTGTGTTCCTGCAAGTTGTGACCCTCACCTGGGATGTAGGCATTCACTTCATTACCGTTGGTAAGCCTTACTCTCGCTACTTTTCTCATAGCCGAGTTTGGCTTCTTGGGAGTGGTTGTGTAAACCCTAGTGCAAACACCTCTACGTTGAGGACAAGAGTTCAAAGCTCTTGACTTACTCTTCTTGGTGATTTGCGTTCTCCCCTTTCTTACTAGTTGTTGTATCGTTGGCATATACTATTTCTGCAATTTCTAAAAAGGTCTGCAAAAGTAACAGTTCTCCCTTAGTTTGCAAGGGGCTTTGAAGAAATTTTTAAGAAGCAGTTTTGCGGCCTTGATTTGCCTTAGAGCTGCAAGGCTTTTTGAGTGTTTTTTTCCAATAAAAAAAGAGCACAAATTCTAGATAAATACTCCAGCATTTTTCACCTTTATTTGTTCCAAGGTGATAGAAATCATTTCAAGCGCAAAAATTAACCGCAAAAAATGGCAAGATCTCTTGCTCAATTCTGAGCATGCAACCATTTACGAAAATCTATGGTATTTAGATGGAATGTGTAGCTATGAAATGGTGATAAGATCTGATTACAGCGGAGGCATGATATTACCTATTAGAAAGAACAAAGGATTTACCACCTATTCGCAACCCCCTTTTGTACAACAATGCAGATGGATTGGATCTGAACCAAGCACTGATGAGCTCAAGCAATTGTCTGCACTACTCCAAGACCGCGTTGCGCATATACATATCAACACCAACCTCCAAATCCCCGGCTTTCAACAAAAGAAAAGGGTGAATCTCATTCTTTCTTTAAAAGAAGAAGCTGATTCATTATATAAGGAATTCAGAAAGGATGTAAGAAAGAACATCAAGAAGAACTTGTCTTCAATTACCGTACTTAAAATAGATGAGGCAGATGTTGCCATTGATCTATATAGGAAGGCATATGGCGCCCTTAACAAACAAATCAAGCAGGCACATTATCAGAGTTTGGCGGAACTACTTAAAATAGCAATTCAAAAAAATAATGCCGAGATCTTACTGTGTGTTGATACCCAAGATCATTCAAATGTCTTAGCATCTATGGTGTTTTTAAAAGCACATAAAAGGCTACACTATATATTGGGAGCGCCTACGCTAGAAGGCAGGAATAGAAATGCACTAAGTGTGGGTATATGGTCTTTAATACAGGATTATGCAGTCAGGGACATGCACCTAGATTTTGAGGGCTCTTCTATTAGCAATGTTGCCAACTTTTACAGAGGCTTTGGAGCAGAGCAAGAACATTTCTACGAATTGATTGATACACCAAGCTGGGTATACAAGGTGGCAAGATTACTTAGACAATAAGTGTTCTGGATTCACTTGTAAAGGTGTAATGGTATTGAAACCTTCACCATAACCTTTCATAATGGCAAAGCCCATTTCAACAGCTCTGGAACTAATGTGATTCACAAAATTCTTGCTAGAAATTAAAGTAGATTTTTCTTTGGAGTTGGGATCATAGAATTGAGACTTATATGCTTCTATGGCCTTCATTTTTGTTTCCATCTGATCTGTGATGTCCACCACAAAATCAGGTTGTATAAACCTAAACTGTATATAATGAAAGATTTGCTTTGGAGTCCATCTATCTTGGCTTTTGCCATCCCTACTGGTTTCAATTTTGGCTAAACCACTGAGAAATGCAGCTTGTTTAACTAATTCAGCAGCACGCGGATGATCTATGTGCCTATCTTCTCTAGCATTTATAAAAAGAATCTCAGGTTGATAATGTCTTATGGCTTCCACCACTTTGAGTTTAGTGGCTCTATCCAATTCAAAAGATGTATCGCCCAAGTCCAAATTTTCTCGAGCATCTAACTTCATAATCTGAGAGGCCATTTCAGACTCCCTCATTCGCAATTCTGCACTTCCTCTTGTTCCCATCTCACCTTTGGTAAGATCAACTATCCCCACTTTTTTTCCAGCTTGTTGCAATTTGATAAGCGTACCTGAACAAGATAGCTCCACATCATCAGGATGAGCGGCAAATGCCAATACATCTAACTTCATATTTATTCCAGTTTGAGACTTTTTATGATGTATTCTATCCAATAGTCTTCTATTGGGTCATACTCCACTTTAATATCTGCATTATAGGTCTTTGCTAACATTCCCCAATAGAAAGTGTTTGCATTTCCTCTGTATTTTTTCAAAATTTCATAAGTGGTATTGCCCGTTTCTCTGTGAATCAGCTTTAATAGAAGTTTGCCCTCTTCAACATACAAGTTCTTAAGATGAGCCATAAACTCTTCCTTAATGGCAGCTTCTGTTTCTTTGATGTACTTCTTCCGAGCTCTTCTTCCCCTAATCTGATTCAGATTGTCTTCCATCATTTGCAATCTAAATGCAGCGAGTTTGGCATAGGGCATTACTTTTTTAACTCTGCGAACCAATTTAAGATATTGGTCTCTTTCCTCTTTGGAGGTAAACTCCCTAAAAATGAATTCATCAAATTCATAAACAAAGAAAGTATCTCCATCCATTACCACTTTGCGCACAATTTTCATGGAATCTGGAACGTGAACTTGAGCCATTAGACTCAGTCCAAAAAATACTAGTATTATGGATTTGATTGCTCTCATCAATAAGTTTAAATCAAACAGTATGCCAAGCTTCCATTACTTCAGTTAAGACTTTCAGTGATTTCATCTCCCTGTTTTTCATTATATGGAATTGAAAATACAAAATTAAGCTATTGAGTAACTCCCTCCTTTGTTTACCACTCATTAGAAGATGATGTTGCTGGCCAGCATTTAACTTGAGCTCATAAAGAAGCCTAGACAGATCAGATGGTATACTGTGCTCATCTCTATGAGAATGAAAGCTTCCAGTGTCTAAATTAAAGTATGGATTGTCATTGCTATAACTACCATGAGGTTCAATGCCCAGTACTTTGGCATATTTCATCATGAAATAAAGCGGAAAGTTGGATACTTCTTTTCCATGCTCTAATGCTAATATCTCCTCTTTAATAAAATTAAAAAGCGTTTCATCTCCGTCCTCTTCCCATAAACAAGCGTTGAGAAGTTCAATAATAAAAAGAGCTACTCCTCTTTTTCTGAAATCTTGACTGATATTCACTAAAAGCGGCTCGCACCTGAGTTCCTTTACTCTTTGCAAATTGTTGCTGCTCTTTTCATAAGCCTCAAGCTGTAATATGTTTAAGGGTTGAAGGCTAGACATAGAAATTTTAGCCTTCGGTTTGCGTACCCCATTAATTAAGAAGCTGCGTATTCCATGAACTTTGGTGTAAGTTTTACATATAACACTGCTTTCACTGTAATGTGTATTTCTGAGTACTATGGCTTCCGTTTTATAAACCACTACCTTACAATCAATAGCTTGCTAACCAAGGCGTCTTCATCGTCTTTAGTAGAACTGAAAATGAGATAAACCCCAGTTTGAGGTCTCTCACCACTAAAGTTTCGGCCGTCCCAAACTGCAGTACCTCCCGTAGCAATCATTTCATAGACCACTCTTCCTGCTACATCAGCTATTTTAACGGTAGCATCTTCGTACAGGCCGGTAATAGTTATAGGCCCATCGTAATCTTTATGAACGGGGTTTGGAAAAACCAATGGATTTGCCTCATCTACTTTAGCGCTTGTTGCATCTCCTCGGTAAGATACCATACCACCCGTTGTTCCGAAGAATATCTCTCCTGTAACGGGTTCAACTCCTACACAATTAACTGTATTGCTAGGCAAAGGGCTATTGCTTACTGTTAAATGAAGCAAGACTTCAGAACCGTCTTCCTTGATTAACCATGCGCCATTATTAGTTGCAACCCATTTGCGGTTAGCCCCATCTATCTTAATGTCATTGATTACTTCGTTTCCTAGAAGGTAACCCACATCTTCACCATCATCTATAATAATTTGTTGAGCATCTGCATTCTTTCCTCCTTCGAATACTAAACTTGGATTGTAAAAAATTGCTAGACCTGTTTCTGTTCCTACCCAAATCTCACCATCTCTATCAAGCACCATGGCATTCACTACATTGCTCGGTAAACCACCACCATTAACAGATGTTGTAAGTACACGCACAAGTGGTGGGTTCACACCCTCTTCATCTTCTTTAAAAACGAGAATTCCTTTGCTAGATTCTCTTTCCAAGGCCATCCATTTCTGATCAAATTCATCTACCACCATTTCACCTAGCCTCTGTTCACCTACATCATAGCTATCCCAGCTACCGTCTTGCATGCGAACTACCAGAGCTTTGTCCGTCTCAAAATTGGTCATCCAAAGATTCTCTTTGCTATCTAGCCCCAATCCCAAAACATAAGTGAAGTCACTCCCTGTGGCATCTTTAAGCAAAGGAGTATTGTCAGAATCATAGCGGGCAACAAAATCCCCGCGGTTAAGTTGGCAAAGGCCTGTACCATGAGTCCCCATCCAGATGTCACCATTATTCTGATTAATCTCTATAGATGTAAAATCATACATGCTAGAAAGCTCAGGTACATTGGTAGGTCTATTTGTCCATTTACCTTTCTCAAACATATAATAACCTGTATTGGTAAAAGTAGGAGCATAAATGGTAGAATGTCCTCCGCTTGTGACCCACATTTGATTACCGAGTCCTTCCATTTCAAAAGTGGTTGGACCAAAGGGTCCTTGCGGTCTAAGTGATGATTGTTGACCAGCGGGCGTAATTTTAACCATGCCCGTATAAAATCCTCCGCACCATATATTGTTTTGATGGTCTACTACTGCATAGTCCTTGAATTTTTCCGCCACATTACGATCCCATGAACCATTGTCAAACACGTATATACCATTGGTGTAAGTCACCACAAGTTTTCCGTGATTGGAAGTGATGCTTTTATAATCTTGCTTTGAACCTATCCAGAATAAACTATAACTACCGTCATAGGAGTAAACTACGCTGTCTTCTACAAAAAGCAGCTCATTGTTGTATACTCTGAGAAAATCCGCTCCCGTAGATGATTTGAACAGAGACCATGAACTAAAATCACTGAGATTTACCTGATTTGAAACTAAGGCTCCATAAATCCCATCTGTTGTCCCCAAATAAATACTGTCTTTATATAAAGCTGTAGTGAGCACATCTAGATTGGTTCCGCCTGGTCCTATGTTTAAGTAGCTGTCTTTTATTTCTTGTTCAACAAGATCTATAACAACAACTCCAAAGGAGCACGAGACATAGGCAAAGTCTCCAAATACTTGAATCTCATTAATCTCTTTTTTACCAATAATTGTTTTGCGCAATATCCCCTGTATGTTAATGATCTTTCCTTCCTTCAATAGGTCTACATTGGTGTTCCTATATCCAATAATCAAAGTATTGTGATCATCAGAGTATGCCAAGGTTTTAACCTCTGTATCTGAAAATCCATTCACCTTGGAATAAAGTTCTATTTCACCACTGAGTTTATGAAAACTATAGAATCCTATCTCTCCAACAACATAAAGTAATTGTGGGGTTTCAACTAATTGAGTAACGCTGTTATATGGCAGATGTATGCGCCATTGACCAATAGGAATAGACTCCTGGGCACGCCCAATGAAGGCACACAGAAGGAAGATGATAAGCAGGCAGTTTCTCCTCATGTAAAACACAAATCTAACGCAGTTAATTAAGAGCTGGTATGTCTGCAAACAAAAATGCCACTAAAATGTATTTAATCAGGAGTGCATCTTACTTTTGCGCCTGCTCATGGCAAATAAGATTGAGAATAAACCAGAAGTAAAAATCAAACAAACCGGAAGGGTAAAACCCGATTGGTTAAAGACCCAGATTCCAGGTGATGGAAAATACCGCGATTTGGTTAAAATGGTGAGAGACAATAATCTTCACACTATTTGCGAAAGTGGTAAGTGTCCTAATATTGGTGAATGCTGGGGAGCTGGAACCGCCACTTTTATGATATTGGGTAATACTTGCACTCGATCTTGTCAGTTCTGCAATGTTGCCACAGGTGCAGGAGATATTTTAGACCCGCTTGAGCCTTTCAAAGTGGCTCAATCCATTAACATGATGGGTATAAAGCATGCGGTCATTACAAGTGTAGACAGAGATGATCTCGCTGACGGTGGATCCATTCATTGGGCTAAAACCGTATCAACTATTCGAGAACACAATCCAGATATAACCTTGGAAACCCTAATCCCAGACTTTCAGGGAAGAGAAGAGCAGATAGACCGTATTATAGAAGTTCATCCTGAAATTGTGTCTCACAATATAGAAACGGTAGAGCGCATGACTAAGAAAGTGAGAGTGCAGGCTAAATACGAAAGAAGTATGCAAGTTCTTCGCTATTTGAAAGACAAAGGTATGAAAACCAAAAGCGGGATAATGTGTGGTATGGGTGAAACCCAAGATGAAGTTATTAAAACCATGGAAGATCTAAAAGAACATGGTGTAGACATATTAACTCTTGGGCAATACATGCAACCCACTCCAAGACATCTTGCAGTGGCAGAATATGTGCACCCAGATGTGTTTGCTAAATACAAATCATACGGCGATTATCTTGGATTTGATTATATAGAATCTGGTCCTTTAGTGAGGAGTTCTTATCATGCTGAAAAGCACCTATGAGACAAATTCTATACTTAAATTCTAAATCCCAAATCATTAATTCTTAAGAATTTTTTTCGATAGCTTTACGCCATGAATTCTATCATTGATCAGGCGCCTCAAGTTTCGGAGGCATATGACATGAATACGGCAGATGCCCATGCCTATATGGGAAAGGTGGAACAATGGTTATCTACTCAAAACAAGGGTATTGATGAATGCATATCAGATGCAAGCTTATTGGGAGATAAAGCGTTGGCTCTAGGAACTGCGCTTAAATTCATCAAGTCAAAACAGATTATTCTAGGTTTGAAAGAGAAGGTGAATGTGTCTTTGATCAATCCTGTATACAAAGAAATTGGTCGCTTGAAACGAAGAGAAGAACACCCTCATGGTGAAAACTCTCTCAGAACTAAGATTGCTTGCCTCGATTACTTCCATAGTATTAATCCATTATTTAATGGAAGAGTCATAGTAGTTGACGATGGTTGCCCAGATGGATCAGGTGCATTTGCCAAACAGATTTTATCTGAATATCCAGATTCCCCTCATCACGTATACTTCTTAGAAGAGGCTATAGTAGCACAAGACCCAGACACTCCAGAAGGTATCACAGAAAAAAGCGGATCAAATCGCAGTGTTAAAGGTGGAGCTGTTCTATTTGGAATGAAAAAAGCACTTCAGTCTTCTTATGAAGGACTGCATATCATAATTGATAATGACGCTGATTTGTCTGTTCATCCCATGCAAGTTGGGCTCCTTTTAGAAGACATTGTAAATGGCAATGCTAAGGTAGTTGCTGGATCAAGGCGTGAAAAAGATTCTATTGCGCTAATTGGTGGGAGTAGAAATAGCAGAGGAAACCTCTTTATTCAAATATGGAAGCACTTTCTACCAGAGCTAGCAAAGCACATTACAGATACCAATAGAGCATTTAAGGCATTTGAGAGTGAGGCACTAAGGGAAATTTTGCCCTTGATAAAAATCTATACTTTCCCTTATCAAATTGAAGTTTTACAAGCCACTCTATCTTTAGGTATTCCTCTGGTTAAAAAAGGCATTGCTTATATTGACTCAGAAGCGGCATCTACTCAAAGCGGCGATAATATTACTGAAACTTACTTGAATCAAATTCATCAGATCATGGACATTTCACAAAGGTATAAAACCATTGATGATTCTGATCCGTTGTTTGCCTTTTTCAATTCAATCTCAGAAGAAGACTGGATGCGAATCGAATCTAATCCTCCAGATAAATTATTGGACTTAGTAAATCTATAAAAGTCCATCGACAGCTTAATTAATCTAGTAGTTGGTCTATGGCTGAAGCCAATTTAAAATCCAATTCGGTTAGTCCTCCAGCATCATGTGTACTCAAGGATATTTCAACTGAGTTATAGACATTAGACCAATTTGGGTGATGGTTCATTTTCTCAGCAAGTATGGCCACCTTAGACATAAAGCCAAAAGCCTCTATAAAGTTTGAAAACCTGAATTCGCGTTTGATAAACTCTCCTTCAATACTCCAAGCCGTTAACGCTGATAAGTGGCTTTGTATTTCTTGTTCCGTTAATTTTTTCAAGTATTCCAAAATAGGGCAAAAAAAAGGCCATGGGTTAGAACAAACTTAGGGAATAAAATTGCGACGACCTGCTTATAAGGTGTTACACGAGCATCATCAAAGCTGCAGGACTTTACAACAAGGTTTGGAACTGGAACATCTATGCCCTTCCTTTTTAACCACCTAATATCTTATGTATTCTTAGAGATTTCAGCGAGAAGAGCATAAGTCTAAGAAATCTTCAATCCATATATTTGATACTGTGATTCGCTTAATCTATCCTATCCTCTTGCTTGTGCTTACCTCCTGTTCAAGCAGATATAGTCATCTTACCAGAAGAAGCAATAAGGCAGTGCCAATTCAGGCACAGAGCTTAACTCAGAAAGAGGTGTCAGCACTTCAACACCAGCAAATAACAGATGCCATAATTAACGAATATGCAGACCTGAGTATTACAAACCCTGAACAAACCAATCTCGTTGTTACCTCAATAAATAGCAAGCCATCTCTTATTGCAGCTCAAGTTAATGAGTCTGTTCTTAAGAATAAATTAAAGCCTCAAGTAGTAGCATCATTTCAAGCCTTTGGCGAGGATGAGAGTCAAACCACAAGCTACAATCCCAAGGGAATATTATGGGTGTTTCTCGCCTTCCTTGTGGTAATAATAATAGTAGTAGAAATCTTGTTGCCTGGATATGGCATTATTGGATTGATTTTATTACTTGGCATTGCCCTGCTGGGCTTCATCATGTACAAAACTGGCATGGTGGGTTAAAATAAAGCAAAAAAAAAGTCCCTCCGTTAGGAGAGACTTCTTTAATAGAATGGCGGCGACCTACTTTTCCAGGTATTACCCAAGTATCATCGGCTCTGGCGGACTTTACTACTCTGTTCGGAATGGGAAGAGGTGTGCCCCGTCGATATAACCACCTAAAAATCTTATGTATTCATACAGAATACAATGACAAAAGCTGGAAGTAAAATAAACAATATGTTTTAATTAAATAAAATTGGTAAGTCTACAGGTAATTAGTACTGCTCGGCTTTGACATTACTGCCTTTACACC
>JAGDZU010000002.1:0-690303 GCA_049115575.1 Bacteroidia bacterium
ATAACTTCACTACAGCTGCCTTACCTAAGTTCAGCTTCTCAGATGAGAGTACTGTTAATCCAGTATTGGGTAGTTCTATAGTAAGTTGGAATTGGGATTTTAGAAGTCCATTTGCTAACCCACAAACATCTACGGATCAGAATCCAACCACCTTCTACAATAAGGACACAGCCACATATAGCGTCAAATTAGTTGTTGAAACCAATTACGGCTGTAAAGATTCTATTGAACGCGATGTAATAGTAGGTCCAGACCTTATAGTATATGTGCCTACAGCATTTACACCAGATGGAAACGGCCCGCCAGAGAACAATGAATTTAAGACGATTATTTCAGGAGAAAAAAGCATGGAATTAATCATCTTTAATCGTTGGGGTGAAATCATGTTCCAATCCACAGATAAAGACATTGAGTGGGATGGCACCTTCCGAGGAGCACCTTGTCAGCAAGATGTATATGCTTACCAATTAAAGGTAGTTGCATTGAATGATGAAGTATATCAATACTCAGGTACAATAACTCTTGTGAGATAGGGGTTATCTTAGTGCCATGCGAAAGCTAATTTTCTTCTTGATTCTTGCATTAGGTTTTTCACTGAATACTTTAGCTCAACACCATATTCAAGATACATGTCACCGTATTACTGACCAGGATGATCAGCATTTGGAAGATAGCATGTCTAAGCAAGAATTATTGGCAATAAAGCAACTGAAACTACAAAATACCTGTGGAAATTCCAGCAATCCCGAGCTTGCGAGTTTCTCTATTATTCTAGCTCCCTTAAATGGCCCTGCAGAAATTTTTACAAGCCAAAATTCATTTTCTCAATCCTGTTTGAGAGCAATTCTAAATGCGAAATCTGGATCATCCATTTTAATAGAACGTGCCAGATTTAACCTAGATGGAAACGCCTATTTTGTAAGACCTCAAATAATTTATATTCGATAGTATTATGAGAAAGCTTCTTTTCTTTCTGACATTAACAATCCCTTTCTTGTCCTGTGCCCAATCAGGTGAAAGAATAATAGAATTTCCTAAGCCAGACCATACAGACTCATGTTATCGAATATTTAATGAGACCCACTTTATAAAAAAGGATTCTATCACCAAGGATGAATTAATGTCCTTAGACTCATTTTACTTTAGCAAAAACCTGTGCACGGACTCGTTTGTAGACACAACGTACATCGATTATTTTAGAATAATCATTGTTCCAATGATTCAAAAACCTTCTATGATTACAGGGAGAAGAACTCTTACAAATCAAATGAAACGCTACATTAT
This sequence comes from Bacteroidia bacterium, assembly GCA_049115575.1. GTDB lineage: Bacteria > Bacteroidota > Bacteroidia > NS11-12g > UBA9320 > JAHEKB01. The sequence continues at coordinate 1,285 of JAGDZU010000002.1, forward strand.
GGAACTTACTCCAGGAAGCAGGATATTTATTGAAGGCGTAACCTATTTCAGAAATGGGAAGAGAATTGCAATTTCTCCTTTAATCTATACTATTAAAGACTAACCATTCATACTCACTAGGAACTCATTATTGTCTTTAGTTCCTTTCATATAATTGAGCATGGTATTCATGGCTTCTTCTGGATTCATGTCGGCTAAATGATTTCTCATCACCCACATTTTCTGCAATACGCCTTTCTCCAATAGGAGATCTTCACGTCTTGTACTAGAAGCAACAATATCAATGGCTGGATAAATACGTTTATTAGATAGTTTTCTATCCAATTGTAATTCCATATTACCTGTTCCCTTAAATTCTTCAAAGATCACCTCGTCCATCTTAGAACCAGTCTCAGTAAGAGCGGTTGCTATTATAGTTAAAGATCCGCCATTTTCAATATTTCTAGCCGCTCCAAAGAATCGTTTTGGTTTGTGAAGTGCATTTGCATCAACACCACCAGATAATATTTTACCACTTGCAGGTTGTACAGTATTATAAGCTCTTGCCAAACGTGTAATAGAGTCTAGAAGGATAACCACATCGTGGCCGCATTCTGTAAGCCTTTTAGCTTTCTCTAAAACTATATTAGCCAATTTTACATGCTTATCTGCAGGTTCATCAAATGTGGAAGCCACAACCTCTGCATTTACGCTTCTGGCCATATCTGTTACCTCTTCAGGTCTTTCATCTATAAGCAAGATAATCATATAAACCTCTGGATGATTAGAGGCGATAGAGTTGGCAATGTCTTTTAGCAAGTTGGTTTTACCCGTCTTAGGTTGTGCCACTATTAATCCTCTTTGACCCTTTCCAATTGGTGTAATGATGTCTATTATTCGAGTGGAATAGTTGTCTGGTTTTTCTTCCAAATTGAACTTCTCATCTGGGAATAATGGAGTTAAGTGATGAAAAGCAACTCTGTCTCGAACAAATTCTGGTGTTCTACCATTAATGCTGCTAATCTTAAGCATGGCAAAGTATTTCTCACCTTCTTTTGGTGGCCTAATAGATCCACTAACTACATCTCCGGTCTTAAGACCGTTGTTTCTTATTTGATGAGGTGCTATATACACATCATCTGGAGAAGGCTGGTAGTTGTAATCAGCACTTCTCAAAAATCCATAGCCATCTATTACTTCGAGTACACCTTGAGTGGTCACTAATCCTTCCAACTCAAGATAGTTCATCAGCTTATCTTCTGACTCTCTTCTTTTCTTTCTCTCTGCATCCCTTTTCTCTCTTTCCTCGTCTCTGGCTCTGTTATCGGGTTTATTAGACTGCGGCTGGTTCTGATTTCTTTTATCGTCATCATTCCTCGGTCCTCTTTTGTCTTCCCCTCTATTGTTTCTTTTATCGTCTTGATTTCGCTTGTCGTCTTGATTTCTCGGAGGACGATTATCTTCTCTTTTCTGATTTTGGTGTGGGCGTCTATTCTCAGACTTTTCTTGTTTTGGTCTGTTTTCGCCTTTGTTCTCGTCTTTATTATCAGATGGATTTTCTGATTTGGGTTTAGGAGTTCGCTTAGGTCTATTATCGCCTTTGCTCTCCTTATTAGGTTTGTCTGGATTTGAAGATTTCTTAGCTGGTGAAGCTGTTGGGTTCAACGCCTGGAAATCTAAAATTTTGTAGATGAGGTCTTGTTTCTTTAGGCCTTTGTGTTCAACGCCCATTTTATCGGCGATGCCTTTTAATTCGGAAACAAGCATTTCGCTCAATGCTAATATATCGTACATATAAATGTTTTATCGGATGTAATACTTAACTAGAAAACTATAAGTAGGAATTCTATGAGATTCGTCTTGAAAGACTTTACAAAGCTACGCTAAGAAGTTGAAACTTCAAAATCAGACTAATAATCGCACTGGTTCTTCAAGCAATTCCTTAAAGGTTTGAAGGAACTTAGCACCAGCTACACCATCTACCACTCTATGATCACAGCTCAAGGTAACTTTCATAACCTTCCCTGGCTTTATCTCTCCATTTTCCACAACTACAGTGTCTTTTGCTCCGCCGACTGCCAATATGCATGAATCTGGTGGGTTAATAATAGCTGTAAACTCATCTATACCAAACATTCCCAAATTAGATATGGTAAATGTATTCCCCTCCCAGTCAGCAGGTTGAAGTTCTTTGTTCTTTGCTTTAACAGCTTTGTCCTTAACTTCTGAGCTGATTTCTGCAAGTGACTTATGATCTGCAAATTTTACTACAGGCACGAGTAATCCATCTTCAACAGCTACAGCAACACCAATATGTACATGCTTATTTAGGCGAATCTTGTCTCCCATCCAAGCCGCATTTACCATGGGATGCTTTCTCAAGCCAACTGCCGCTGCTTTAATAATCAAGTCATTTACAGAGATTTTTTGCTCGGCATACTCCACCATTTCTTTTCTAGCCGCTATAGCTTTGTCCATGCGAATTTCCATGGTTAAATAGAAGTGAGGAGCAGTGAATTTGCTCTCAGCCAACCTTCTAGCTATGGTCTTTCTCATTTGAGTGACCGGCATTTCCTCATAGCTCTCTACACCAAAGTTCGAAGTGCCAACAGAAGGCGCTTTAAAGTTTTCTATATCTCTTTTAATAACTCTTCCGTTGTCTCCCGTGCCTGGAACAATTCCTATATCTATTCCTTTATCCTCTGCCATTTTCTTGGCTAAAGGTGAAGCGAATACTCTTCCATTGTTGTTACTAGCTACGCTTTTGTTTTCAACTACTGGCGTTGGCGCTGGTGTTGCAACTTCTGCTATTGCAGGTGCTTTCTCCTCAACTACCGCAGCAGCTGGAGCTTCAACCAAAAGATCTTTGTAATCTTCTCCCTCTTTGCCAACAACAGCAATTACCGACTCCACAGGAATAGTTTTTCCTTCTTCTACATTCAAGTGAAGAATGGTTCCTTTTTCAAAGTTTTCCAAGTCCATAGTAGCCTTGTCAGTTTCCACTTCTGCTAGTATATCCCCAGATTTAACCGTATCGCCGATTTTTACTTCCCAGCTCACAATGGTTCCTTCTTCCATTGTATCACTCATTCTCGGCAATTTTATTGCTACAGCCATAATTGATTTAAGATGCGCAAAACTAAACAAGGAAGTTTAAATATTGTTGAGAATAGAAAGAATTAATAGCCTTGCTTTGCATGCTATGAGGCAGTACGAGGACTTCTTACAACATGTGTTTGAAAACGGCACTAAAAAACAGGATAGAACTGGAACAGGTACTATAAGTGTTTTCGGAGGGCAAATGCGTTTCAACCTCGCAAATTCTTTTCCTCTAATCACCACTAAAAAAGTGCACTTTAAGTCCTTGGTATATGAATTACTTTGGTTTTTGAAAGGTGAAACAAATACTAAGTACTTAAAAGAACATGGAGTTCGGATTTGGGATGAATGGGCAGATGAGAACGGAGATCTAGGGCCTGTTTATGGTAAACAATGGAGGAGTTGGGAAGGAGCCAACGGAAAAGTTTACGATCAAATAGGGAAAGTGCTTCATCTATTAAAGACCAATCCAGATAGTAGAAGAATATTGGTTAACGCATGGAATGTGGCTGAATTGGATGATATGGCTCTAACTCCTTGTCATTGTCTTTTTCAATTCTATGTGGCAGATGGTAAATTGAGCTGTCAGTTATATCAGAGAAGTGCTGACTTGTTTTTGGGTGTGCCATTCAATATTGCCAGTTATGCTCTGCTCACATTGATGATTGCTCAAGAATGTGGTTTGCAGCCTGGTGAATTTGTGCATAGTTTCGGTGACGCCCATATATACAATGATCACTTTGAACAAGTACAGGAACAGTTAAGCAGAAATGTGAGAGCCTATCCTCAAATTAAACTCAACCCAGATATAAAGTCAATCTACGATTTTGACTATGAGGATTTTGAACTCATAAACTACAACCCTCATCCATTGATTAGGGCCAAGGTATCTGTATAGTGAAATACCTAGCTATAATTATAAGTTTAAGTTTTTTTGCTTGCTCAAACGAGCCTCCGCCTCCTGTAAATTTATTAGTAGGAGATTGGATTCGAACAAATAATGATGTGGGTGAATTAACCACTGAACACTGGCTCAAAACAGACAGCACATTTGAAGGTTCTGGTTACACATATAAAGAGGACAGCCTAGTTTTCTCAGAACATATGGTCATAACAAAAGAAGGTGAGGAATATTTCTTAACTGTATATGGCGTTAATGATGAACCAACTCCTTTTAAATTTTATAATTGGACTTCACAGAGTTTCACTTGCATAAATCAGGAAAATGATTTCCCTAAAACTTTTACGTATAGTTTTACAAAAGACAAAATGAAAGCAGTGATTGGTGATGGGGTGAGAAGTGTAAACTTTGATTTTGTAAGAATCGAGCCTTAAGAAAGGCGCTTTAATATATCTTGAGCTGCTTTTGGAATTACTGTACCAGGGCCAAAAACAAAATCAACTCCTTTTTCAAAAAGAAATTCATAATCCTGTTCAGGAATTACACCACCTGCAACAACTAAAATGTCTTGCATCCCTTTATCTTTTAGTGCATCTATTACATCTGGAATCAGTGTTTTATGACCAGCGGCTAAAGAAGAAACTCCTAAAACGTGAACATCATTCTCCATAGCTTGTTTAGCCACCTCTGAAGGAGTTTGGAATAAGGGCCCTATATCTACATCAAAGCCTAAATCAGCAAATGCAGATGCTATCACTTTTGCCCCTCTATCATGTCCATCCTGACCCATTTTTGCTACTAAAATTCTAGGTCTTCTGCCGTTCTTGCTAGCAAATTCTTCTGCCATTTGTCTGGCTGTTACAACCTCATTATTGTTCTGCACTTCGTTCAAATATACACCACTAACTGCGCGGCTATCTGCCTGATATCTTCCAAAAGTCTCTTCTAGGGCGTCTGAAATTTCTCCCAAACTTGCTCGAACTCTCGCAGCATTCACGCTTAATTCCAGTAAATTTTCAGTTGAAGGAGCTGCCTTTTTTAATTGCATTAAAACAGATTGAACCGCATTTTCATCACGCTTAGCTTTCATCTGATTCAGTCTGTTGATTTGGCTATCTCTAACAGCAGAATTGTCTATTTCTAAGATGTCAAATTCGGCTTTCTCTGTGGTCTTGTACTTGTTTACACCTACTATAGTTTCTTCCCCGCTATCTATTCTAGCCTGTTTGATAGCAGCGCATTCCTCTATCCTCATTTTTGGCAAACCGCTTTCAATCGCTTTAGCCATTCCTCCCAGTTCTTCAATTTCCAATATGTATTCCCAAGCTTTGTCTGCAAGCTCCATAGTAAGCTCTTCTATAATCTTTGACCCTCCCCAAGGATCAACTGCTTGGCATATGTCTGTATCTGATTGGATTATTTTTTGAGTATTTCTAGCAATTTTTGCACTAAAATCTGTAGGTAGAGCAATTGCCTCATCAAAACTATTGGTGTGTAGGCTTTGGGTGCCACCGAATACCGCAGCCAGGGCCTCTGTCGTAGTTCTTGCAATATTGTTATATGGATCTTGCTCTGTTAAACTCCAACCGCTTGTCTGGCAATGCGTTCTTAGTGCCATTGATTTAGGATTGGATGGATTAAACTTTTTAATCAGTTTAGCCCACAGTAATCTTCCTGCTCTCAGTTTGGCTATTTCTTCATAGAAATTCATTCCAATTCCCCAGAAGAAAGACAGCCTTGGAGCAAAGGCATCTATATCCAACCCAGCTGCTATTCCTGTGCGTACGTAATCTAAACCATCTGCAATAGTATATGCCAACTCAAGTGCTGGAGTAGCCCCTGCCTCTTGCATATGATATCCACTAATACTAATAGAATTGAATTTGGGCATATTCGCTGAGGTGTATTTGAAGATATCTCCAATAATTCTCATGCTTGGTGAAGGCGGATATATATATGTATTGCGCACCATGAACTCCTTGAGTATATCATTTTGTATGGTCCCAGCTAATTCATTGAGCTTGGCTCCTTGTTCTTCAGCTGCAACTATATAAAAGGCCATTATTGGCAAGACAGCTCCATTCATAGTCATGCTCACAGATATGTCTTTTAGTGGGATCCCCTGAAAAAGAATCTTCATATCTTCAACACTATCTATGGCTACACCAGCCATTCCAACATCTCCCTTTACCCTGGGGTGATCTGAATCATAGCCTCTATGTGTTGCCAAATCAAATGCTACAGACAAGCCCTTTTGCCCTGCAGCCAAATTTCGTTTGTAAAACGCATTGGATTCTTCTGCAGTTGAAAAGCCTGCATACTGTCTTATGGTCCAAGGACGACTGGTATACATGCTGGTGTAAGGTCCCCTTAAATAAGGTACTAAACCAGCACCAAATGAAAGTTTTCCAGAAGAATCAGCACCTCCTCTTTCGTCTAACTTATTTAAATATAGATGGCTCAAACTATCAAGCAGGTAAGAACCGTTTGCGGCCGATGTGAGTTCATTGAGGTGACTTTCCTCCTTCAGTAAAATTCCTATGTTTCTTGCTAGTCTAAAACTTTGGTCGTCTGAGTTCTCCTTAAAAGTCTCAATACAAACTTCATCTGCAGCTCCCATAACTGCCGACAAACACGCTATGGTTTGTCTAATTAATATGTTAAACTCAAATTCATCATTATCAGATAGAATCAAGCAAAAGATCTTGGCATTTGGAAGGACTGTTCTAAGGGCCCTAAGCTTGGCAATGTTTTCATAAAATAGGCACCCCAATGGAACAGTTAATTCCTTTGGTTCATCTTCTATAGCCCTCTTTAGCTCATCAACAGAAGAGTTCTTAAGCAGGTATGGAAGTTCGCCTTTGGTATAGGTTTTTAAATCCTGAATTGTTGTAGAACCTTTGCCCACCACTGCCAGCGTCCAACTTCTGTTCGCAACTGCGGGAAATGAAAAGCAATGGTCAGATGTGTAATAGGGCTCTACCTCCATTCCATCACTTGTCTTCCAATTCAATTCATCCAAAGGTCTATTCTTTAGGTCTTTGATTGTTTTCTCCTGCCATTGAGAAAAACTATGTTTAGTGAACTCACTGAAATTCAACGACTCTTCTAATTTCACCTCGCAAAAATACAATACAAGTGCGGCTAGAAATCTCATTGAGAAAAGAAAGCTTGTTTAGTCTTGCTTTATTTGCACCATGTATCAGTTTATTAAATCCGAAAGACAAGGAAGCACACAGCTAATAACCATAGACCGAGAAGATAAAATGAATGCATTGACTATTGGCTTAATTCAGGAAATTGGCCAAGAGATTGAACGTATTCAAACGAATCCTGAAATTAGGGGAGTTATTCTCACCGGATCTGGTCAAAAGGCATTTGCGGCTGGAGCAGATATTTCTGAATTTTCCGATTTTAGTTCAGCGGAAGCGAAGGAAATGAGTGCCAATGGCCATGCTGTTTTTAATAGCATAGAGCAAAGTTCTAAGCCAATAGTTGCAGCAGTAAACGGGTTCTCGCTTGGAGGAGGTTGTGAACTTGCCATGGCTTGCCATGTTCGAATTGCTTCTGAAAATGCCAAATTTGGCCAACCAGAAGTTAATCTTGGTGTTCCTCCTGGTTATGGCGGCACGCAGCGTTTAGCTCAAATAGTGGGAAAGGGAAGAGCACTTGATTTATTGATAAGTGCAAGAGCCATTGATGCGCAAACCGCATTAAACTACGGCTTGGTTACACAAGTAGTAGAGATAGATTCTCTGCTTGAAACCTGCACGAAATACTTGAACAAATTGGAAGGAAAATCTCCTCTGGCTATTGCAGAAGTGATTAAGTGCACTAATGCCTTGTATGATATAACAGACGGTTTTGAATATGAAATAGACAGTTTTTCTAAATCCTTTGAAACCCCTGACTTCAAAGAAGGTACGGCAGCTTTCATTGAGAAGCGTAAGCCTAATTACAGCTGAATACAATAGGTCATTGTCGAGACATATTTGGCATTGTATTTGTTGAATGACTAACGAAGATTAACTTTGAAACTTAATAACACATTGAAAATGAAAAAAACGATTTTACTATTAGCACTTGTTGTTGGCTTTGGAACAATTGGGTTTGCTCAAGAGGATCAAGACAGGGTTGAATTAGCTACTGATGCAACTCCTCAAATTGAATTTGAAAAGAAATCCCATGATTTTGGAACATTTGAAGAAGGCGTACAAGCTACTTATACCTTTACATTTAAAAATACCGGGAATGCTCCTTTGGTATTGAATAGTGTAAAACCATCTTGTGGTTGTACTTCACCAAAATGGACTAAAGAGCCAGTTGCACCTGGCGAAGAAGGAACTATTGTAGTAACTTATAATTCAAAGGCTAGAGTTGGAAACTTTACCAAGACAATTACAGTTACACATAACGGAGAAGGTGGAACTCTTTATTTGACCATCAGAGGAGTTGTTGTTAAACCAGCCGCTGCTCCACAACCTACGGTTGTTGCTCCTAACTAATTATAAATTAAGATTAAAAAAGCCGGGCTAGTTTTCTAGTCCGGTTTTTTTATGTCAATAATTCCGTCCACTTACCATACCAGCCTGTTAGGCCCCCTGTATGAATCAACCCAATCTGGCTACCAGCAGCTAACTTATCTCGGATAATTAAATCTTTTACAGCAAATGCTGCTTTTGCTGTATAAATTGGATCTAATAATACATTGGTCTCAATCGCAAAATCTTGAATAAACCTCATCAATTCAATTGAAGTTTTAGCATACCCCCCAAAATGGTAGTCCAACAATAAACGGAAATTATTGTGAGGACTGAGTTCTGCAATATCCCTATATAGAAATTCACCGCTCTTAAGAACAGAAACGCCTGTTAATGACATTGCTAATTGATTTTCCTCTTTGGCAAGTGATAAACCAGCAAGAGTGGTTCCCGTGCCACATGCCACAAACAATTGATCTAATTCCGGCATATTTTCCGTGATTATCTCTGAGCAACCTTCTATGCCTTGATCTGCTGATCCCCCTTCTGGTACATAAAGAGTGTCACCCACCAACCCTTGTGTTCTACATTGCTCTCTATATTCTGATCTGCTGATGAATGTTAACCTCATCCCATAATAACTGCAAAGATCCAATACGGTGCTGAGTCTTTTCGGCTTTTCACCTCTAACTATCCCCTCGCAATTCACACCAGCAATCTGGCAATATTTTGCGGTTGCAACTAAGTGATTTGAATATGCTCCACCATAAGTGATCAGCTTTGAAAAATGATTATGCTTGCCTACTATCCCCTTAAGTTTACGCCACTTATTTCCTGAAATAATGGGATGAATCATGTCGTCCCTCTTTATAAACAACTCCACATTTCTGTCTCTGCACCATTGAGGTGTCACTTGCTGCCAAGGTGTTGGCAAACTCAAATGCCCGCTTGCTTTAGTCATTGCCTAATAAAAGGTTTACTTGGGTCCAAACTAGCTCAGATTCATAGCCCTTTCTAATCATATACTGCACACTTCTATTCTTTCTTTGATAAGTATTATGTGCTCGGTGTTTGTTCCATTGTATCTCTAATAATTCACAGAGATTTCTCATATAAACCTCTTCTTCAATTTCCTCGAGTCCCTTTTTAATACAATAGTCAGAAATCCTCTTTGTTTTTAGCTCTTTAATAATTTTGATTCTGCCCCATTTCTTTAAAAGATGTTTTCCTCTACAATATGAAATGGCATAGCGCTCCTCGTTCAAATAGTTGAGCTCTATCATTTCCGCAATCAAGTTTTCTACATCAATTTTATGTAGACCTAAGCCGTATAGTTTATCTCTAACTTCTTGGTGGCTCCTTTCCTGATAAGCGCAGTATTTGGCGATTTTTATTTTAGCCGCTTTAATAGTATCTGGTTCTGTATAACTCAAGAAATATTTACTTCTTTGGCTCTGCCCGCAATATATATATCTAATTTTGTGTGCCTGTGTACACCTTAGGAGATATAGCCAAAATAGTGGATGCCAAATTAATTGGCGATTCAAATTTCCTCATTAAAGACTTGGTATATGATAGCAGAAAGCTTGCTCAAGACAAGGATTCTCTATTCATAGCTTTGGTAACGAATAAAGGAGATGGGCACCACTATCTTCATCAGGTTAAACAAGCTGGGATAAAAGCAGTACTTGTTCAACAGCCATCTGATGAGAATGGATTTCATCAGTTGATAGTTAAAGACAGCCTGAAAGCTCTTCAAGCTTTAGCAAAACATCATAGGTTGTCCGTAAATGCTCGCATGATTGGAATCACGGGTTCAAACGGAAAAACGATAGTCAAAGAATGGTTGTCGAGTTTGTTGATGTCTAGCTTTAAAGTATTCAAAAGCCCAAAAAGCTATAACTCTCAATTGGGAGTTGCGCTTTCTTTATGGCGAATTCAAGAACATCACGAGCTGGCTTTAATTGAAGCTGGAATATCTCAACCAGGTGAGATGGAAGTGCTAGAAAAAATGATCCAGCCTGAAATTGGGATATTTACTCACTTAGGTGATGCCCATGATGCTCAATTCACAGACAAAGCTCAAAAGCTCAAAGAAAAGCTCAAACTTTTCAGAAATTCCAAAATTGTAATCTGCCATCATGAAGAGTATATATTGAACTATTTACAGCCTCTGGGTGTCTCGGTCTTTAGCTGGGGCAATCATGATAACGCAGAGGTGCGAGTTTCCCAAATGGAAACTTTCAAGGAGTCTACAAAGGTTCAAATTGAGTATAATGGTAAGAGCAAAGAGTTTACTATACCATTCAAAGACAAGGCATCGGTAGAAAACGCCTTACACTGTCTTAGTTGCTGCCTTTATCTAGGGTTAGATTTTGAAGAAATCTCTTCTGGTTTGGCATCTCTTACAGCCATTGATATGAGGCTTCAAGAGCTAAGCGGGATGAACGGAAACACCCTCACCTTGGATTACTACAACTCTGATTTGAGCTCCTTGTCAATTGCCTTAGACTTATTATCTCAACAATCTGATTCTAAGAGCAAGGTTGTTATCCTATCAGACATCCTTGAAACAGAATTTCAAAACGAAGAGCTTTATACTAAGGTGAATGAGATACTGTTGCGTCATGGCATCTCAAAATTATTGGCTATTGGCCCTGGTTTGTTTGCCAATCAACAGACTATAACCATAGACTCTGAGTTTTATGAAACCACTGAAGATTTCATAGGGTCCTTTCCTTCTTACCAAATAAAAGACAGCGCTATATTAATTAAGGGTGCTCGGAAATTTCAGTTTGAGAAGATTGTTGAATTAATGAGTAAGCAAACTCATGAAACGGTATTGGAAGTGAATATGAGCAGTTTGCAGCACAATTTAGATATTCATAGAGCCCTTATACCAAAAGAGACTAAATTAATGGCAATGGTCAAAGCCTTCGCCTACGGATCTGGTGGTCATCAAATTGCTAAGCTATTAGAATTCAACAAGATAGACTATCTAACTGTGGCTTACGTTGATGAGGCTGTTCAATTGAGAAGGGCAGGTATCACAACACCCATTATGGTGCTCAACAGCGACTTGAGCAAATTTCAAACCTTGATAGACTTTCAAATTGAAGTTGTTATTTACAGCTATGAAATGCTTCAGGATCTAGTCAAAAGATTAGATGGAGAAAATATGAATATTCACCTTGAGTTTGATACAGGAATGCATCGCCTTGGTTTTGATTCTTCAGAAATTGAAGAGATTGCTTCTCTATTAAATCAGCACCAGAATATCGAAATTGCCTCTGTTTTTAGTCATCTGTCTTCTGCAGATGATGAAAGGCACGATATATATACCAAGGAGCAGCTTGATGCTTTTCATGCTATTTGCGATCAACTCGCTAAACGGACATCAAAAAAATTTATTAGGCATATAGCGAATACAGCAGGAATTCAGCGGTTTTCAGAAAGCACCATGGATATGGTTCGGCTGGGAATTGGTCTATACGGAATTGGTGCCGACAATGAATTCCGCAAAAAACTCAAACCAGTTGGCCAGTTTAGCTCATACATAGCTCAAATTAGGACCGTAAAAGCAGGTGAGGGAATTGGTTATGGGCAAAGAGACCCTAGTCACAAAGACAGAAAGATTGCCGTAATAGCTGTGGGCTATGCAGATGGATTTAACAGACATTTTAGTCGTGGTCTAGGTTCATTTTGCATTAATGGACAAAGAGCAGATGTGGTAGGAAATGTTTGCATGGATATGACCATGTGTGATGTGAGCGACATTGAATGCAAAGTTGGCGACAGAGCAATTATATTTGGTGAAGATCCACATGTTGAAGAATTGGCAGTCAAACTAGACACCATTTCTTATGATATACTAACTTCGGTAAGCGAAAGGGTAAATAGAGTTTATTACCAAGAACAGTGACCAAGGAAGATTATATAAAAGGGATTGAAAAATCTGATGTAAGAGTTCTTAGTAAAGCAATTACTCTGGCTGAAAGTGAGCTTCAAGATCAGTTTGAACTTGCTTTGTCAATAATTGAATCATTCCCTTCAAACTATAAAAGCAGAAGAATTGGCATCACTGGTAGTCCGGGTGCTGGGAAAAGCACTTTTATCAATGCCCTGGGAATGCACTTGCTTAAAGAAGATCCCACATTAAAAATCGCAGTTCTTAGTATAGACCCTAGTAGTTCTATTAGCGGAGGGAGTATTCTAGGTGACAAAACACGGATGGGAGATCTCAACCAAATGGATCAGGTTTATATTAGACCAAGTGCATCTGGAAAGCAACTAGGAGGTTTGGCAAAAAATACAAGGCTTGCGACTTTGCTTTGTGAAGCGGCAGGGTATGATACTATTCTTATTGAAAGCGTTGGTGTTGGGCAGGCAGAAACAGAAATGAGTAAGTTGTGTGATTTATTCTGTTTGGTATTAAACCCTGGAGGAGGAGATGATTTGCAAGGAATTAAAAGAGGAATAGTTGAAATGGCTCAACTTATAGTGGTGAATAAGAATGATGGAGCAAGTTCCACATTGGCACAAAACACAGCAAGGGATTATCAAAATGCTTTGCAGCTACTTGGCGCTTCTGAAACAGATTGGAAACCCATAATACTCACTTGTTCATCTATAGAAAAAACGGGGCTTGATCAGGTTTCTTCAACCATAGATAAATTCTTTATTTATCTGAATTCTGATTTACGCAAATCTACTCGCAAGGGTCAACAGAAATACTGGCTAATTCGTCATCTAAAAGATCAAATTGTACAGCAGATTAATCAAGGTGAAAGCACTATTGATCAGGATCTGGAATCTGATATTCTACCGGAAAGAATTGCGCGTAATCTGGCTAAAGATTTCTTTGGTTAGTCAGTATCATTTTCAAAACTTATTTTTGTGCGCTTTTTAAACAAAAATCATGATAATAGGAGTACCTAAAGAGATCAAGAACAATGAGAACCGTGTAGCGCTAACCCCTGCTGGAGCAGCAGAATTTGTTAAGCGAGGTCACACCGTTTATGTTCAATCCACGGCCGGAGAAGGTAGTGGGTTTGCAGATGCCGAATATACAAGTGCTGGAGCACAGCTTCTTCCTACCATAGAGGAGACATATGCTATAGCCGAAATGATTATTAAGGTAAAAGAACCCATTGAACCTGAATACAAATTGATTAAAAAAGATCAGCTGGTATTTACGTATTTCCACTTTGCAAGTCATGAGCCATTAACATTGGCTATGATGGAGAGCGGTGCTGTTTGCCTTGCATACGAGACCGTAGAGCAGGCTGACCGCAGCTTACCTCTACTTATTCCTATGAGTGAAGTAGCAGGGAGAATGAGTGTACAAGAAGGAGCCAAATATCTAGAAAAACCAATGGGTGGAAGAGGTATACTTCTTGGAGGTGTGCCAGGTGTAAAACCTGCAGAAGTGATTGTTTTAGGTGGCGGTATAGTTGGAACTAATGCAGCTAAAATGGCAGCGGGTATGGGTGCTCATGTAACTATCATGGATATTAGCTTGCCTAGATTAAGAGAGTTGGATGATATTATGGCTGCGAATGTAGATACCATGTATTCCAATGAATATAACATAGTAGAAGCCATTAAGCACGCAGACCTCGTAATAGGTGCTGTTCTAATTCCTGGTGCCAAAGCCCCACATCTAATTAGAAGGGACATGCTTAAGCATATGAAAAAAGGTGCTGTTTTAGCGGATGTTGCTGTAGATCAAGGTGGTTGTTTTGAAACAACTAAACCCACAACTCATGAAGATCCTATTTATGTAATAGATGGTGTAATTCACTATAGTGTTGCCAACATGCCAGGTGCAGTTCCATATACTTCAACCCTAGCATTGACCAATGCTACATTACCATACGCTATACAACTGGCTGAAAAAGGCTGGGTAGAAGCATGCAAGCAGAGCAAAGAGCTTCGTTTAGGGCTAAATGTAGTTGGAGGCAAAGTTTGCTACCAAGGTGTAGCCGAAGCTTTCGATCTTGACTACACTCCCGTAGAGGACATCCTTTCTTAATATGGCTGTAAAGCTTTTTCACAAGCTCTACCCCAATACTAATTCCAAGGAGCACTTAATTATACTTCATGGTCTTTTTGGCATGTTGGACAATTGGCACAACATGGCTCAAAAGCTTAGCGAATATGTTAATGTTGTAAGTGTAGATCAACGCAACCATGGGCACAGCCCTCATGTTGACGATATGAGCTTTGAACTTATGGCTCAAGATTTACATGAACTCCTCGAGGATCTAAATATTGAGAAAGTCAGCATTATGGGTCACTCCATGGGAGGTAAAACCGCAATGGTTTTCGCCCATCTATATCCTCAAATGATTCACAGGCTTATAGTAGTGGATATTGCACCAAAAACATATAAACCGGGTCATACCCTCTATTTTGAAGCATTCAAGAATATAGATTTTAGCATATTTGATAGGAGATCAGAAGCGGACATGGCCTTTGCTGAAATTGAACCCAATTCACGTATTAGACAATTTCTGTTAAAGAATCTTCAGAGAAGCGAGAAAGGCTATAAGCTCAAATTTAACTTGCCGCCAATAGAATCGTTTTACCCAGATATGATTGCCGCTCTCAAATTTGAATGGCCCATGAACATTCCCTGTCTTTTCTTGAACGGGGGAAGATCACAATATGTGCTTGAAGAGGACAAGGACGACATTATTTCATACTTCCCTCTTGTTGAGTTCGTTTGTATTGAAGATGCTGGGCATTGGGTACATGCAGAAAAACCTGTGGAATTCTTTGAGGCGGTCAAAGACTTTTTGCAAGAGTAATTCAAGCTCGCTTTGCTATTATTGTTTCCCTTTGAAGACTAAATTCACTCTCCTCTTCCTATTAATGGGTTTCTGCCTGTTTGCGCAGGCTCAAATTGCTATAAAAGGAAGAGTAGTTAATGGCAGTTCAGGAGAACCCCTCCCCTACGTAACTATTCAAGTGATTGGGGAAACCGCAGGAGCCATTTCTGACTTTGATGGGTATTTCACCATACAGATGTCTTATCTGCCCGATAGCCTAAAAGCCACATATTTAGGTTATAGCCCTGCTACTATCCCTGTAAAGGCGAACGAAGAGCATGTTTTCACTCTTTATGAATCCGCTCAGGCTATTAAAGGAATTCGAGTAACTCCAAACAGGATTAATCGAGCGGACATCATTATGAAAGAGGCCTCAAAAAGAAAGAAACAGTATAATCCAGAGAAGATAGATCATATAGAATACGAGTCATATACCAAAGTACAGCTGGCTGTAGACAATGTATCAGATCGATTTAAAAAAAGAAAACTGTTTAAATCTCTAGAGCCTCTATTTGATACCATTAGCAGTTTTACTGATTCTTCATCCAATAGAGTTTTACCCGTATTCGTTTCTGAAACCATCAGTGATTACTACTATAGAAAGACACCAAGAAGAACCAAGGAATTTATTAGAGCTACTAAAATCCAGGGGGTTGGAGTTGGTGAAGAAAGCTATGTTGCTCAAGTATTGGGCTCCTCTTTTCAGCAGTACAATTTCTACCTGAATAATTTATACATCCTAGACAAGGACTTCATTTCTCCGCTTTCATCTCAAGCGAAAGTCTATTATAATTTCAGGCTAATGGATAGTGTTCAGGTAAATGGTTATCCCTGTTATCAAATTGAAGTCAAGCCTAAGAACCCAACTGATTTGGTGTTCAACGGTGTAATATGGATAGTGGCAGGGCAATACTCCATTAAGCAATTAAGTCTGGAGATCTCAAGGGCTGCTAACTTAAATTTCATTGAAAAGATGAAGATTCAACAGGAGTTTCTTGAAGTTACCCCAGGTATGTGGCTTACCTCTAAAAACCGAGTGTTAGTAGACATCTCAGAACCAAGTGCCAAGAGTGTTGGAATGATAGGGCTCTACTACAACTCTATTAAAGAAGCAAAGCTTCATAAGGAAAGGGAGCTCAGCTTCTTTGAAGATAAAGTCTGGGTACAAAGCGGTGCTTACTCAAAAGACAGCTTGTTTTGGGATAGTTCTAGACACGAACAAATTAGTACGAGTGATTTGAAAATTTATCAAATGGTTGATTCTCTCAAGAACCAACCACTGATAAAATCATATGTAAATGCCATTGAAATACTGGTGAAAGGCTATGTCCCTGTTGGTAAACTTGAGCTTGGACCTTATCACTATCTCATGGGGTTTAACAATTTGGAAGGAATTCGATTTAGACTTGGCGCACGAACCTCACCAAGTTTCAGCAAAGATTTTGAAATAAGTGCATACGGCGCATATGGTCTCAAAGATGAGCAATTCAAATACGGAGTGAATTTAAGCTTGGTACTCAACAGAAAGAAGTGGTCAAAGATTGGCTTTTCCATTAAAGATGATATTGAATTGATTGGCATTACCGATGAGGATTTTGGCACTCTTGCCTTATATGATGCCTTTGCCACTTTTGGGAACAATAGACTCAACAGAGGAGTTAGCCAACAGTTATGGTATGAAAAAGAACTCTTTAAAGGCTATACCCAGACGGTGAGTCTGAACCATAAAGACTTTATATTTAGGCCCATAGGGGATTTTAGCTTTTCATATTATTCTCAAGCTGGCGATACCACTTCTTTGAGTTCCAATTTTTCAGTTAATAGCATACGGCTAAGAGGACGATTATCTCACAAAGAACAATTCGTTTTTAGAAGAACTAAACGTATAAGTTTTGGCAACTTAAAGGCACCGGTTCTCACAGTAGATTACACCCATGGATTTGATCAGTGGACTGGAGGCGATTTTGAGTTTGACAAGATTGGCGTTGAGCTTTGGCAATTTAATAGCTTGGCCAACTTTGGAACATTTGAATACACTTTCAAAGCATATAAAGCTTTTGGGCAGATTCCCTACCCCATACTTTATGTGATGAGAGGGAATCAGTCCATTTTCAGCAGTGACATTTCATACAACCTTATGTCTTGGTTTGAATTCGCAGCCGACCAGTATATTTCTTTGGATTATGAACATCAGTTTAACGGGCTGATTCTCAATAGATTTCCTCTTATTCGTCAATTAAAATGGAGAAGCTTTGTGAACACTAAAATGGTTTACGGGACTATGTCGGAAGGCAATAAATCACTCATGCCACAAATGGAAGGTGTAAGTAATCCCAATTCCTTTGATAAGCAAAAACCCTATGTTGAGGTAGGTTATGGAATTGAAAACATTTTGAGATTTATCCGCATTGATTTCATACATAGGTTAACCTATATAGATGATCAACATCCAGATGCCAACGCATTTGGTATTAAAGGAACTGCCGTATTAAGATTCTAGAGCAAAGCGTGCTTCTTCAGCTTTGATCATTTCGCTGATAATATCTTTAAGAGAAATTCTAATATCCCAATTTGGATAGTCCGATTTTAACCTGGTCAAGTCTGAATAATAGCATATGTGATCTCCAATTCTATTTTCATCGCTTAAAGTGTAGTTCACTTCATGTCCTCCAATCTCCTTGATTAAATCTATACATTCTAAAACAGATGCAGAATTGTCCTTTCCTCCACCTAGGTTGTAAACTGAGCCAGGAGTGTGCGGGTTTTCAATAAATACCTCAAAAGCCTTTACCACATCTTCTGAGTGAATCTGATCTCTTACTTGTTTCCCTTTATATCCAAAAATGGTATAAGGTTTACCCGTTACAGCCACTTTCACTAGATAGGATAGAAATCCGTGTAATTCCACTCCACTGTGTTGCGGCCCTGTAAGGCATCCGCCTCTAAAACTCACAGTTGGCATTCCAAAGTATCTTCCATACTCTTGGGTGATAATATCTGCTGCTGCTTTACTCGCTCCAAATAAACTGTGCTTGCATTGGTCTATTCTACACTCTTCTGAGATTCCATTCACATAATCTGGATCTCGGTATTCCCATCTTCGGTCTAACTCCTCTAAGTCAATTTCATTGGGCGCATCACCATATACTTTATTGGTGCTCATATACACAAAAGGTGAGTTGAAACTGTGAATTCTGTTGGCCTCTAACAGATTCATAGTCCCTACGGTATTGGTGTCGAAATCGTCGAAGGGAATTTTAGCTGCCAAATCATGACTAGGTTGGGCTGCACAGTGTATGGTTGCATCTGGTTTCTCAGTCTCATATAGATCTAGAATGGCTTGCCTATCTCTTATATCTACATCTCTATGGCTAAAATTTATGGGTAAGTCTTGCAATAATTTTAAATTCCAGCTTGTGTCTCCACCTTCACCAAAGAAGTATTTTCTGAGATTGCTGTCAACGCCAATTATTTCATGACCTTTCTTGCCAAAGTATCTAACCGCTTCTGAACCGATTAGTCCGCTGCTACCTGTAACTATTATTTTCATCTTGATTTGAGCTGAGCAAAGGACTGCTATTTGATTTAAAAATCAAATGTCGATTTGTCAATAAAATTTGATTTTCAGAAGTGCAGCAAAGCTCATCTTGAGCATAACCAAACCGTTTTTGATTCTTCCGGTCATTTTGGTCTCTCCATAAGTTCTTTCCATGTAGTGAACTGGAAGATCAATGAGTTTTAGATTGGTTTTAGCCGCCCCAAATATCAATTCGTAATCACCCCACCTGTCGTCTACTCCCCAGCTTCCTCTCAAAGCTTTCACTTTATTGAAATCCGATCTGTAAAGCACTTTGGTTCCACATAATGTGTCTTTAATCTTGGTGTCTAAGATGTAAGAGAAAAACAAGCTGAAGAATTTGTTCCCCAATACGTTAAAGAATCGCATAGCTTCGTCGTGCATGGGATATAATAAGCGAGATCCATTTATAAATTCCCCATATCCTTTACTGATTGCTTCATAGAAATATGGTAGTTCTTCTGGTATAACTGTTAGATCTGCATCCAAAATCATCAATACATCTTTACTAGCTGCATCAAAGCAAGTCCAGACATTTTGTGCTTTGTTAATTCCAGGAGAGGCCACTAATCTTATGTTCTTTTCTGGATATTTCTCAGCCATTTTAAGAACTAAATCTGGCGTGCCATCTGTAGACTTATCATCTCCAAATATTATTTCTTGGTCGGCAGTCAATTGAGGAATACGTTCTACAGCAGCTTCTATATTTCCCGCCTCATTTCTACACGGAATAACAATGGAAACCGAAGGATTTTGGTCTCCTTTTGGCAACACTCTAGCCACTGTTACATTCATCATGCAGAGGTGTCTGAATATTGGAAGCCTGGCAATAAACCGATTAAAGAAATAACTGATAATTGGAATATTGAAAGGTATGAGAACAAACTTTTTGTTGTAAACGGCCTCATATCCGCTTAGACTAAGAAGATTCTCAATATCATATGGTGATACCCAATTGTGTACGTTTTGCGGCAACTTGAGTCTGAGCTTTTCTGCAAGCCTAACCAGCCAGTTCCACCCATAATTGTAATATGTAAATATGATTCTTGTTCTTGCATGGCAATTCGACTTCAAATTATCGAGCATTGCCTTTATATCTACTATGTCTTCTGTAGATGAAATAACAATATGATCAAATTCTCCTTCTACGTTTACATTTTCTGCATTCTGAACTGAAAATTCTAGGTTGGGAAAGGATTCCTGCGCTTGCGCAATCTGGGCAGCACTGCCGTCAACACCAACCCCTTTAGATGGTTTCAGTGCGTTCAATATGTACCCAACACTGGATCGAATATTTAAGACCTTAGATCCTTCTGGTACTACAAACGCTATAGTTTTAATCAGTTGCCTGTAGAAATAAGGATTGCGTTTAATCCAGCTTTTGCGTTTTACGGCAATATCGTTGTTCTTTTGACTGATTTGTTCGCGTAACTCTTCTAAATGAGGATGTTTGATCATGATTAAGAGCTGCGAAAATAAGGAATTGGGAGAATGCTTAGTTCAAATGAATCACATCCCAGGCAGTCTTGCCGCAAGATGTCATCATTCTACTCAAAACTAGAGCACCAGAGCTTGCCTCTGACGACTGGCCAGTTGAATCAAATAAGGCCAAGCTGAAGTTGGCGCCAATGACTCTTTTTTTGTGACTTACTTTCCCCATGAATCTATTTCATTAAGGTAGATAATCACACCAAGAATAGTAGTTAGACAACCCAAATTTAAGCTATACGCGCTTGTTTTCAAAAAAAGATTGCATAAGCCCCTTGCTTTCTTCTCCTAGTATCCCCCAAATAGTGGAGGTCTTGTATGATGCAATACTCTTAGTAAAACCGTGTCTTGGCTCCTCACATCCAATAAACATTTTTGGAATTCTGGCGTGCTGAATAGCTCCAAAACACATTAGACAAGGTTCAACGGTAATATAGAGTTCGCACTCAGGTAAATACTTGGCTCCTAGAAAATTTGCTGCTGCTGTAATAGCCAACATCTCTGCGTGGGCTGTAGGATCTTTAAGGCGCTCCACCTGATTGTATCCCTTGCCAATTATTTTGTTCTGAGCAACAACCACTGCTCCAATTGGAATTTCATCCTCGTCGTAAGCTTGTTCTGCCAGTCTTAGGGCTTGTTTCATGAAGTATTCAGGGCCAAGTTCCATGCTATTTCTTAATTTTACATCAAATTTAGTCCATGTCGAGATCCTTTGATAAAAAACTGAAGCAATTGCGACTTCAACACGAGATTTACAGCCTATTGCATGAAGATAATGGAGTTAGCAGTCATTTTGACTATCATGTTAATCTAATGTCTGATGACGAGACTGTTAAACTAAACCTTCTCACCTACAACAAACGCCATGATGAGTATATGCTTTTTCATACTACCCTGGGAACAAGTTCTATTGACTGCCTTCAGAAAATGCACAATTATCTCAGCAACACTGTAGAAGGCGATGACAGTAGTTCATTTACGATTAAATGGAAAAAAATTGGAGAAAGCCAGGAGCACCTTTCTTATTTCATGGCAGATGACAAAGAAGAGGCCATTCAAAAATTCTTACATGAAAAAAACGCGGAAGAATATGAATACAGCTGTTCGCTCAACCCTCTGAGTTAAGTGTTTCGTAATTCCTGAGTTCATTCATTATTGCGTTGAATAGCATTTCGCCAACAAATTTGGCTCCTTTAGAGCTGAAGTGGGTGTAATCTTTACCTGCATATCCTTCTTCAACCCAGGCGGCCATGGAGTTCTCGCCTCCCATCGCTTCATAAAGATCCCAAAAAGCGCAGCCTGATTTAAACGCTGCATTTCTCATGGCGTCTCTAACCAGTGGTATATTGCTATAAGATACATATCGTCCTCCTTTATTTCTACTCATATCAGAAGGGCCAATCACCAAAATACTTACATCGGGATGAGCAAGCTTTATGGCTTCTAGTTCTTTAGTTAACATTCGCTCATAGTAGGTATAATCGGAAAGTACGCTAGGAATCACATTAACACCATACTGTAGTATAATCAGTTTCACGCCCAGCTCATTTAGTTGCCGTGCATAGACGTTTCGATTCATAGAGCTAAAGCCCAATGCAGCGCTTCCTCTCATTGGGAAATTGTCTACCGCAACTCCAGCTGTTCCATCAAGAGCTATTCCATATAGCAAAGGAAATTTCCCCTGTACAACATTAAATCTTACTCTGCTGTTAACTTCCTGGTTCCAACTTACAAATCCCAAAGATGTAGCTGCAGGTATGGTTTGTCTTATATAATTCGTATCCAGGCTTACTTCCATAGTGAATGGCTCTTCAGCGAAATAGAAAAGTCTAACCTGGTCGTAAGACTTTACGTTTAGATAACTCGATTTTGAATTGCTGACTTGAACATAAGCAGTGCTTTTAGAAACCGTTTCATAAAGTGGTGTTATCACAGTATCTAATACCTGTATGCTGTCTACTACGTTAAATGTGTCTACGTAGGCGGTATCAAAACCAACCGGTTTGTTATAAAATCCTTGAATTTCAAAGCTTGCTCCTCCTATACCATAAAAGTTGCCATCAACTTTACTCCCTTTCTTATAGATCGCATGTTTTTTGATGTTTGGGCTGCACCGCACATATGCAGATCTTCTTGCTCCTGCAGTTGGCTCTTTAGGTAAGATAATGCCAGGACCACGACCTCCAAATAACAGTTGCATTCTGTTTCTAAAATAGTCCGTGATTCTATCTCCTTCTAATTGCGAATCTCCATAATGCAAAATCCTAATCACTTCCGTTTTGGCTTCAGTAAGCAGCGATTCAAAAAAGTAGTTCAATGCAGAGGAATGTTCCTTGGAAAACTGTATGCTTCTCTGTTGAGGAAAACGCCACTGACCAGTGAGGCTGTCGAAATCTGAAGCTGACCTTAATTGTTCATCAATATTGGCCATTAAATCAAGATAGGCAGTATCAATAGGTTGTTGAACACTATCTTCCTCAAGTGGATTTACTCCCGCTAATACATCATCTACATTAACTGATAGGTCACTACTTTCAGGATTTTCAAGTAAATCATACTTATTGAGAAACTTTAGATTCAGATTCTTTGACAGCTTGAGCCCTTCTTCTGGAAAAACAAAAGCTATAGCTCCCAGCACTATATTGACAGCTAAAAGGGCAATGAGAATATAACTGGGTTTTACACTTCTACTCTCTAGATATTTCTGTCTATCTAGTTTCAATAGATTTAATCTTTATTGGCTATACGCCGTTTCTCTGAACGCGACATGCCATTAATCTTTTTATAGTAGGAAAGCCTATTTGTTGGCACCACAATTTTTAGTCGCTGATTAACATTTATGCGGTCGCTTCTTAAACCATTCCATTTCTTTAGAGTGCTTAGCCTTGTATCGTAATAATCGGCAATATTGAGCAGCATATCGCCAGACCTCACCGTATAATAGATGGTGGTATAAGGTGGCAATTCTGGTTCTTTTTCTATTTCTTCATTCTCCGTTGTGTCTTTAGGTTCTTCTTTGCTCATGTAAACGGTGTCGCCAAGAGCGTAAAAGGTAGATACTTTATCTGCGGGAATAACTAAAAAATAGGGTCTGCCTGAATTGGGTATAATCTGTTTTTTGTAGGTTGGATTCAACTCTTTTAATTGAGTCTCCTGCATTTCTAATCTGCTTGCGATTTGTTGTATGCTGGTGTGCTGTCTAATTGGAACCGTATCTGTTTGAACAATCATAATAGGACTCATTCTTATGTTGTGCTCTTTGTGAAAATGAGCTACATACACAGCTGCAATAAATTTACTTACCGTCTTTCGGTAGCTAAAAGGCAAATAGGAATGTGCCATCCAGTATCTCTTTAAAGTATCTTTGGAATAGCTGATTGCTCTGTTCATTTCAAGAGAGCTCGCATAGTAAGCCGCAATTGTTTTATGCCAATCGTCATAATAGGCATATAGCTCTCGTAGCTCCTGACATAAAGCATGAGTAGCTTTTTCAATGTCTCTTCTCTCATCAACATAGCTGCTTATATGAAGACCTTTATTCTTGGCAACCGAATAGCGCATTAAATAAACACCAGAGCCTCCCTCCTCTGAGGTTTCAAAATTGCTGCAGCCAGACAAAGACAAGGCCAAATATTTGATTTCTTTAGGAAGACCGTAAGTGCTAATAATTTGTTCAATCTCCTTTTCTTCTTGGCTAAATCTCGCCAGGGCCTTTGATGTATAAGACTTGTCATTTCTCAGATAGTCATTAATGTGAGCCCTTACATATGAATTATAAGTAAGAGGAACTTCCATTTCTATAGAACTCAATCTATTTTCAAGTTGGCTATCTTGAATCTGAGCTGTTAAAGCCAGAGGTAAAATCACAAAAAGAAAAAGGCTAACTCTTAACATAGGATTCCAATTGTTTTGAAAAGTTTAACAATCTGTCTTCTTCAAACGCTCTTGAAGTGATTTGCGTACCTATAGGAAGGTTTTTTTGGTCCAAACCTGTTGGAATATTGATGGCTGGCAATCCCGCTAAAGGTGCTTGGACTGTAAATATATCGGCTAAATACATTTGAATTGGGTCATTTGCTTTCTCGCCAATTTTAAATGCCGTAGTTGGGGTAGTCGGCGACAAAATGAAATCAAAGTCCTTCAATATTTTTTCGCTTTCGTCCTTTATCACTCGTCTTACCTCTTGTGCTTTGGTGTAGTATGCATCATAATAATCTGCGCTAAGTACAAATGTTCCGGTCATGATTCTTCTCTTAACCTCCTCGCCAAAACCTTCAGACCTAGACTTTTTGAAAGTAGAATCTATGTCGCTAGCCTTGCTGCTTCTATGACCATACAGCATTCCGCTATATCTTGATAAATTAGATGAGGCCTCAGCTGTTGTTAAAACATAGTAACAAGGGACCATATAATCCAGATATGGAAATGACACCTCTTCTATTTCATGACCATTGGATTTTAACTGTTCAAGCAATTGTTCAAAGTGTTCTTTTACTTCTGGGTCTATGCCTTGATTTTCTAAAGGTTCTCTTAAATAGGCAAGCTTGTACTTCTTGTCCATATTAAAGTCAACACCTTTAACCGCTTGGCCAGAAGAAGTAGCGTCATGCTCATCTTTCCCAGACATTATTTCGTAAATAAGAGCAGCATCTTCAACAGATGACGCAATAGGCCCGATTTGATCAAAAGAAGAAGCATAGGCTAATAATCCCCATCTAGAAACTCTTCCGTAAGTTGGTTTCATTCCAACTGTTCCGGTAAAAGAAGAGGGTTGTCTAATAGACCCGCCGGTATCTGAGCCTAAAGCTGCTAAACACAAGTCTGCTTGAACAGCCACTGCAGATCCTCCTGATGATCCTCCTGGAACTCTAGACTCATCTGCTGCATTCAAAACAGGTCCGTATGCCGAATTCTCATTACTGGCACCCATGGCAAATTCATCGCAATTACACCTTCCAATGATAATGGCATCTTCTGCGAGCAGTCGCTCAACTGCCGTTGAAGAAAAAACAGTCTCAAACCCTTCTAGTATTTTAGAAGAGGACGACACTTTGTGATCTTTGTAACAAATGTTGTCTTTAACAGCCAAGAACATCCCAGCTAACCTGCCGGCACTTCCATCTGCAATTTTTCTATCTATTTCTGCAGCCTTATCAATTACCTCATCCTCATACACTTCCAAGAAAGCGTTGAGATGCTTATTGTCTTTTATATTATTGAGATAATGGTTGGCCAATTTGGCACAACTTGTTTCGCCAGCTGAAATCGCTGCGCTTACCTCAGAGAGAGAAGAGTACTTTTTACGTGTCATTAAGAATTAGATTCACCTTCTGGCTCATCTTTCATTCCTTCTTTGATCTGCTCTTTAACGTCAGTCTTTGCTTTGTTAAATTCTCTGATTCCTTGACCTAGGCCTTTCATTAGCTCAGGTATCTTTCTTCCGCCGAATAGCAATAGGACAACCAGTACTATAACTACTATTTCAGGGGCTCCTAAACCAAATAAAAATATCGTTGATATCATGATGCTAAATTGAACAACAAACGTACAACAAAACTTTTGAATTGCAGGATTCAGGTCTTATCCTGCCTATTAACTATTTTCGTCAGAAAACTAGGACTATGGCCGTAAGAAAACCTTTCAATCTACAAGCGTGGATAGATGAACACCGAGAGGAGTTAAAGCCTCCAGTGGGTAATAGAAACTTGTATAAGGATGCTGGAGATTACATAGTAATGATGGTAGCAGGCCCAAATGCACGTAAAGATTATCATTATAATGAGACCGAAGAGTTGTTTTATCAGCTTGAAGGAGATATAAACGTTCGGATACAGGAAGATGGCAAAGCCGTAGATATAGCAATTAAAGAAGGCGAAATGTTCTTGCTCCCAGCTCGTATACCGCATTCTCCAATGCGAAGCGAAGGCTCCATGGGGTTGGTGATTGAATGCAAAAGAACTAAAGAAGAACGCGATGGATTGCTATGGTTCTGTGATAACTGCAATACAAAGCTGCATGAAACTTACTTCCCTTTAAACAATATAGAAACGGACTTCTTGCCAAGATTCAAAGAATACTACACTAATGAAGAAATGAGAACCTGCAAAAATTGCGGTAAAGTAATGGAGACAGACCCTCGATTTATGTAGGAAACAACCAATGAGTGAAATTCTAAAAATTGACTCCCACGCGCATATAATGCCACCAGGCTGGGATAGACTAGACAAAAAATTTGGTTATGGCGGCTTTATCTATCTAGAAGACGAAGAGGGAACTGGAGCAAAACGCATGATGCGTGATGATGGAGTTTTCTTTAGAAGAGTTGAGAAAAACTGTTATGATGAAGAGGCCATTATTCCAGAAATGGATGAATATAACGTGAGCAAAATGGTGCTGTGCACTATTCCTGTACTCTTCTATTATTGGGCCAAGGCAGAACATACAGCGGAATGGTCAAAGTTTATAAATGATCACCTTATTGGCGTACAAGAAAGATTTTCAGATAGATTTATCAGCTTAGGTACAGCTCCAATGCAGGATGTTGATCTAGCTATTAAGGAAATGGAGCGCTGCAAAAAGCTGGGCATGCCCGGCCTGGAAATAGCATCTCATATTTTAGATAAGAACCTAGATCATCCTAGTTTCTACCCGTTTTGGGAGGCAGCTCAGGATTTGAATATGTCCATTTTCGTGCACCCATGGGAAATGATGGGTCAAAAAGAAATGGAGAAATATTGGCTCCCTTGGTTAGTGGGTATGCCCGCAGAAACTTCAAGAGCAATATGTTCCATGATGTTTGGCGGCATCTTTGACAAATACCCCAAACTAAAAGTGATGTTTGCTCATGGCGGTGGTTCATTTGCACATACTTTAGGTAGAATTAGTCACGGCTGGCATTGTAGACCTGATTTGGTGAACATAAACAATGTTCAAGATCCGTATGATTACAAGGGCAAATTCTGGGTAGATGGAATTACACACGATCAAGGTGCACTGAGGTATTTAATTAGTGTAATGGGTGAGGATAAAATTGCATATGGTACGGATTACCCATTTCCCTTAGGAGATTTAGAGCACGGTGCATTCATTGAACAAATGAATGACCTAAGCAATGAGAGTAAAGCCAAATTACTCAGTCAAAATTTATTAGATTTTTTAGCTGAATGACGCATTTGGAAGATTTAGTCAAAGCCATAGAAGAATCATCCACACAGGACAATCTAAGAGAGGAATACCTCTCAAAGTTGAATATCTATGGCTACAAAGAAGAAGATATTAAACAAGAAGCTAGAACACATTGGAGAAGGTTTTTTGAAGAAAACCTGAAAGAACTTTTAAAGTCTAAACAACCTATTGAAAGTCACATATTAGACGAAGAGGAGGTGAAAGGAATATTGGAAATTGTATTTAAAGAGTTCCAAGCCAGGCGAAAAGATTTAGGCATTGATGATATTAGAAAGTACTGGTTTCCCGTTTAAAAAATGAAAGTCGGGATATCAATCCATAAGATTATATATTTTTACCCTTAATAAAACTATGAAATTCAAAGCACTAACCACCCTGAGTATTGTCTGTTTGAGTCTGGTCTCATTTGCTCAAAAATCTTACGAAGAAGGACTTGAGGCCTTCTTAGAAAATGATAGAGAAACAGCCATTGAGTTATTAAATGAGTCTATTAGCAATGGCGAACAAGTAGCCGAAAGTCATCTTGTGCTGAGCTACATATATACCATGGTAGAGAAGCACAATAGTGCTTTTAGCCATTTTGAGCAAATGGTAGCTGCCTTAGACAATCCTTATCCATATATAACGGCCTTATATAACAGTGGTGATATTGGTCTGGGTGAAACCAAAAAGGATGAAGTTAGATTAGCCTTTTTACAGAGGATGGTTGATGACCCTCAAACCCCTGGCAAACTGCGCATGCTTTGTCTTAATACCTTAGGGAACCATTTCCTAGAAACAAGAGATTTCAAGTCCGCTAAATCCTACTATAGCCAAATTGGAAGTATTGACAATTGGAGTGCCGTTGGGCCCTTTGAGAATTTGTCTGCTAGTGGCTTTAATAAAGATGTTGGGGTATTAGACAATCCCAGCGCTTCTCACACTTTTACCAGCAGATACGGAGCAAAGATTAAGTGGTTTGAGGTGTATGGACCGCGAATTGATAAATGGCTAGACTATGAATATTTCTTTGCAACTTCTGATGCTGTAATTTACTCTCAGACTTTTGTGAGGTCACCGAGAAAACAAAAGGTTCAATTGAGGTTAGGTGTGTCTGGCTCTGTGAAAATGTGGCTAAATGATCACCTCGTATTTGAAGAAAAAGAAGAGAGAAACAATTTTGCAGATAGTTATATAATAGAAACCGAGTTAGAAAAAGGTAGCAATCGAATTGTCTTGCAAATAGGTGAAAGCGAGGCTGATAATTCAAATAGTATGCTTCGGATTACAGACAATGAAGGACATGCTATTTCGGGTTTAACTGCCAAAGCTTTTGGTTCTAGTTACTCAAAAGAAAAGCCTGTTTTCACTTCCTTAGACAATGAAGAAGAAAAGTTCTTTGAAGATTTAGTAGCGAAAGACCCTTCTGTTATTAACCGAGTACTTCTTTCCACAGCCTATTTAGGAAATGACAAGCAGTACATGTCCAGAAAGGTGTTGAATCAGGCTATTGAAGATGCACCGAACAGCTCCTACTTAAAAATAAACCTCGCCAATATTTACATAAGAGAAGGAAACAGAACCGGAATGGCAATGTTGCTTGAATGGCTTAAAGACAACGATTTGAGCAATCCTGTTTCCATTAGTTTAACTTTTGAGGAGGCTCTTGAAAATGAGGAATATGACTTGGCTGATTCCCTATTGAATTTGTATGTAAAGCGCTTTGGTTATTCAGTAGACTACTATGATTACGCCATTGACTTATCAATACAGAAGGATGAAAACGAATACCTATTAGTATTAATTGAAGATGCATATGCGGCATATAGGGATGTAGAAAAATTTGTAAATCTAAAGGCCTTACTTGAACAGAGCGTTAATAAAAAGACTTCAAAGGCCATAAAGATTATGAAGAAGTACTTAAAGCACAACTACAGTGTAAGTATGCAAGAGTCTTTGGCTAATAACTACTTTAGAAAGAACGACTTGTCATCTGGTCTAAATGAATATACCAGTATGCTGGAAGAGTTCCCCTATTATGTGGGAACCTATTACGACCTGGCCAATATTCACTATGCCATAAGAAATTATCAGACCGCTTTAAATTACATAGACAAATGCATCGACTTAGCTCCATATGCTGATGCTTATTGGGGTACTAAAGGTGAGATTCTTCAGGAGATGGGAGACCATACAGATGCAGAAGAAGCTTATGAAAGAGCTATTGAACTCTATCCTAATAACTATGATGTAAGAGAAAGTTTGAGACTCCTCAACGATGAAAAAAGTGTTTTTGAGCTATTTGATGAAGAGGATTATTATGAAGTATTTGAAAACACTCCTGGGGCAGAGGATTTCCCAGATGACAATAGCCTAATAGTGAGATATGAAACTCAGAAAGTGGTATATGAAGGTGGAGGTTCAGAAGAGAAGGTAATTCTTCTGGTTAAAATGCTAAATACTGCAGGTATAGATAATTGGAAAGAGTACACCATTCCTATCTATAATTTTCAGGAAGGAATAGTAGAGAAAGTAGAAGTAATAAAAGCCAATGGCTCTAAACTGGAAGCAGAACGAGAAGGAAGCAGCGTGGTCTTTACCAATCTAGAACCAGGCGACGGGATACTAATTATTTATAGAGTCAAAAACCATTATTTTGGCAAGTTGGCTTTCAATTTTTGGGAGAAACATCCTTTCCAACTCAACTATCCGGTTCTAAACAATTCTTACTCTCTTTTGGTGAATCCCAAGATAAAATTCCAACATGAGTTTTCTAATGGGGGTTTCGAACCTGAAGTAGCCCAAGTTGGGGGATTTGATAGATATGTATGGAGCAGAGGAAATGTTCCAGCACTTAGAAGCGAAGATTATATGAGTAGACATGTAGATTTTGGAGAATACTTATTCCTCTCCACTTTTCCTGATTGGACCTACATCTCGAATTGGTATTCAGATCTGGCTGCTACCAAATCAACTCCTGATTTTGAAGTAAAAGAGTTAGTAGAAAGCCTCTTTGCTGATAAAGATGAGTTGACAGATAGAGAAAAAGTTGAAACCATATATAAATACATCATAACCAATATTAGGTATAGTTCAGTTTCATTTAGGCAAAGTGGATTGATTCCTCAAAAGGCTTCAGATGTATTAAATACTAAAATTGGAGACTGCAAGGATGTATCTACCTTATTTGTTTCAATGTGTAAAGAAGCAGGTGTAGAAGACGTTGGGCTAGTACTTATAAATACTCGAGATAACGGTAGAAAGGACTTAACTCTACCTTCTATTAGTTTTAACCACTGTGTGGCTAGAGTGAATCTTGAAGGTGTAGATTACTATGTTGAACTAACATCTGAAAATAATTCCTTTCTTACCTATGGAGATAACTTAATCAATTCATACGCTCTTAAGATCTATGATGAGAATGAAGATATAGAATCTGAAGCTTTCTATTTTGATCCTGAGAATAGAAATGAAAATTCAGTTTACAGAACATCCAAGGTAAAAGTAAATGGCGAAAATCTAGATATGGAAGTGGACAATGTAAAAACTGGTAATTGGGCTGCTTATATGAGGTATAGATACAAAGACGAATCTACAGAGGAGCAACGCGAAGTGATGTTAGGTGCTTTAAACAACGATTACAAAAGTGTAGACCTTGACAGATTGGAGTTTGGAGAGTTTGACACTTTGACTAATAAGTTTGAATACACTTACACTTTCACCATAAAAGGTGCTGTTTCCAAAATTGCAGGTTTAAACATATTCGAAATTCCATGGAATGACTCATACGAAACAAGCGAGTTAGTGAGTGACGAAAACAGAGAATATCCTATTGAGCTTTGGAGATACTTCAATTACGACAAAAAGTATGAGGAAATTACGATCACCATTCCTTCTGGTAAGCGCTTAGCCGAGCGTCCAAAGAATGTTTATATAGATAACGAGTTTGCGACTTACTCTATCAAATATCGAGTGGTAGGAAACACTATTACAGCTACTAGAACAATGACGCCAAAAACCCAAGTTGTTCAACCTGAGGACTTTGAAAAATTAAAAGACTTTATGGATGCCGTAATTAGTAATGATACCAAGAGTCTTGCCTATAGGTAGTCTTTAGTGTATCGTCCAAGACTTGCTTCAATGCACTGCTTAATGTTTAGAAATCATTTGGTGCAACAAGGCATTGGATTATTGTTTCCCGATATTTGCAACGCTTGATGGTCTACATTCTATTCGCGATTGGATTTGTGATTCTTATCAAAGGCGCCGATATTCTGGTTGCTGGTTCCGCATCCATAGCTAAGAAATACAAAGTCTCGGATATGGTCATCGGGTTGACCATTGTTTCTATGGGCACATCAATGCCAGAGCTCATAGTTAATATACTAGCTAGTTCAAGCGGGTCTGCTGATATAGCTATAGGTAATGTTATCGGCAGCAATATTTCTAACATCTTGCTTATTCTCGGTGTTGCCGCTTTGATTTATCCTCTAGCCGTTAATGAGAAATCCGTATTATCTGAGATCCCATACTCTCTTATAGCCACTTTGCTTTTAGCATTTTTGGCAAATGCAGCATTTTTTGGTGATGAGCCCTCAGTATTAAGCAGAATTGATGGCCTAATTCTGATGGCCTTTTTTAGCTTATTTATGATCTACATTATTCGTCTTATTAGGCAAGGCAGACGAGAAATGGTTGACGATGTGCCAGATAGCCTTCTCCCCTTTGGCAAGAGTGTTTTATTCGTAGTGCTAGGAATTTTAGGATTATTCTTTGGGGGAAAATGGGTAGTTGAAGGTGCCATTCATATTGCGTCTCAATTTGGTTTGTCTGAGAAATTGATAGGCTTAACTATAGTTGCCATAGGTACTTCACTACCTGAGCTAGTTACCTCTGCAGTGGCTGCCTACAGAAAAAGCACAGACATTGCTGTTGCGAACGTAATCGGTTCAAACATTTTCAATTTGCTATGGGTGCTTGGTATTAGCGCTATGATAAAGCCGATGAGTTATGACCCATTAATCAATACGGACATTATGGTGCTCATAGGTGCCACTTGCCTCATCTTTTTTAGCATGGTAATAGGTAAACCCAACTCCATAGACCGCTTCAATGGTGTGTATTTTTTACTGGCCTATGTCGGCTATCTCGTATTCTTAATAATGAGGGGTTAGATCACTCCTCGTACACCGTTTTTAATACGGTTAAGCCAACTGCTTTAAGCGTTTCTGCACTTACTACATCCATATTGTCTTCGTGTGTATGCCAATAAGAACCAAAGCCATTTCTGTTGTTGGCGTCATAGTGAATAATATCAATCATTGGTATGCCTGTTCCTCTAGTCACAAAGACGTGGTCATCTGTAATATAACCACCTTGAAATGGAACAAAATACTTGTTGAATCCTAGCCCAATTCCCACTCTCCAAACGTGCTTAACTAACCATTCAGCTGAAGAAACTGAATTCCTTTCAAAGGCGAAAACAGCATCTGGAGCCCCAACCATATCCAGTAAAATTCCGTATTTGGCATCATAGCCAGACAGATGGAGATTCTTAGACCAGAATTGAGATCCGAGGCACCACGAATTTTGCCCTCCTTCATTGCTTCCCATGTCCTCCGCATCAAAGAAAATAATATCAACGCCAACATCGGGTTTTTGCATTTGAAATTGCCTAGCCATCTCGATCAGTACGCCAACACCGCTTGCTCCATCATTTGCACCATCTGCTGGAGAATTTGGTCTTTCCTTGTCTTCATCTGCTTGTGGTCTTGTATCCCAATGAGCAGCTAACAACACTCTTTGTTTCTTCTCAGGACTAAAGGAACCAATAATATTCTTTATTGCAACAGTTTGCCCCGTGCCGGTTGGCATGCTTCCTTGTTGCATTAAGGCAGTATCACAAAGCCTCTTCATTTGCTTGTATAGATAGTTTGCTGCCAAACCATGCTCCATACTCCCAGGCACCCTCGGACCAAAATCAACTTGATCTTTCACATACTGATAGGCTGAATCCGCGTTAAATTTTAGAGTGTAATTTTTCTCAACTGGCGGTTTCTCAATAGGTTTATTTGGCTTTTTACCTCCTTCTTTACAAGAGGAGAGTACACAAGCCACTCCTAATATTATTGCTGCAATCCGTATTTTCATTTCAATCTGTAGCTGCTTCCCTCTTTCCCGTCCATGATTTCAATTCCCAACTGATTGAGCTGATTGCGAATAAGGTCTGCTGTTCCGTAGTCTTTGCGCTCTTTGGCCTCATTTCTGATTTCTAATAGAAGTTCCATTAAGCCATCCATTTTTTCGCTGTTTTCTCCATCACTTTCAAGTGCAAAGCCTAGAATATCAAAAAAATAGGCTTGAAGCTTCTCATTAAACAACTGCAAATTCTCTTTGTCTATTGTAAGTCTGCCGGCTTCTATTTCATTAATCCACTTTACGGCTTCAAATAATAAGGCTATTGCCTGAGGGGTATTCAAGTCGTCATTCATCACCTGAGTGAATTTATCTGACCATTCTCCAATATTCACTTCTGAAGTTTCAGATGTATTTAAGCCTTTCACTTTCATTATGGCTTCGCACAATCTTTTATAACCTTTTTCTGCGGCACTCAAAGCTTCATTGGAAAAGTCAACTGTTCCCCTATAATGTGCTTGCATTAAAAAGAAACGCAGTGTCATTGGGCTATATGCCTTGTCCAGTAAATGATGGTCGCCTGCAAACATTTCTTCCATAAGAATTCCATTGTTCAAGCTTTTAGCCATCTTTTGGCCGTTTATAGTAATCATGTTGTGATGAAGCCAATATTGAACTGGAGCTTCATGATTACAAGCCGTACTTTGGGCTATCTCAGATTCGTGATGAGGAAACAATAAATCCATCCCTCCTGCATGTATATCGAACGGCTGACCAAGATATTTAGCACTCATGGCTGAACACTCAATGTGCCAGCCGGGAATTCCAACTCCCCAAGGGCTTTTCCATTTCATGATGTGCTCAGGTGAAGCTTTCTTCCATAGTGCAAAATCATTGGGGTTTTTCTTTTCTTCTTGGCTATCTAATTCTCTTCTCGCGTTACCCGCACCCGCAATTAAGTCTTCTAGTTTCCGGCCGCTGAGTTTACCATAGTCGTTAGTTTCAGCATATCGAATCACATCGAAATAAACAGAGCCATTCACCTCATATGCAAATCCGTTCTCAATAATCTTTACAATCATGTCTATCTGCTCCTCAATGTGGCCTGTTGCTCTAGGCTCAATACTTGGAGACCAAACGTTGAGTTTGTTAATAGCATTGTGATATGCATTGGTATACTTCTGAACCACTTCCATAGGTTCTATCTGGTCTAATCTAGCCTGTTTGGCTATCTTATCATCCCCTTCATCCGCATCATTTACAAGATGCCCAACATCTGTAATATTCCTTACATATCTCACTTTATAACCAAGGTGAGTAAGGTACCTGAATAAGACATCCATCAAAACCGGGCCTCTACTGTGCCCTAAGTGCGGATCTCCATATACCGTTGGACCACACAGATACATGCCGACAAATGGAGGATTGATCGGTTGGAATAGCTCTAATTCTGAGCTATATGTATTGTATAGATGCAACTTGTTCGCCATAAGGCAAAAATACTCAGATTTTATGCCATTTAACCTTTTCTTTCCATGCAGTTCTATGACCTGAACCCTTCGGATTAGGCTCCATCAATTTCCCTACATAAAACATACCTAGACAACGCTCTTCCTCTCCTAAATTTAAGGATTCATGAAAAGTCTGGCTAAGAAGCACTTCTGGTGTAGACCAATATCCACCGTGGCCTTTTTGTGCGGACAGATAGAGCCACATATTTTGAACGGCCATAGCTACTGCGCTTATTTCTTCAAATTCAGGAAGACTCACATCTGGCTTTGGTTCCATGGCAATTAGTACGATATGCGAAACTGTTTTCTTTCGCTCATTCATTTTAATCGAAAATGAAGAATCAAAATCTTTAGCAGGAGTTATTCTAGTGTA
Source organism: Bacteroidia bacterium (assembly GCA_049115575.1). Classification (GTDB taxonomy): domain Bacteria; phylum Bacteroidota; class Bacteroidia; order NS11-12g; family UBA9320; genus JAHEKB01. The sequence continues at coordinate 36,826 of JAGDZU010000002.1, forward strand.
AACATCAATGACCACATCTATAAACCTATACAATGAATCTTTACTAAATACCTGAAAGCGCCAAGGTTCAGTATGCTTATGGGTAGGAGCCCAATTGGCCAGCTCCAACATTCGTTCAACCAATTGGTCATCTACTTGTTCGCCTGAGAACTGAACTGGATAATTTGCCCTTCTATTTATGATAGCTTCTTCTAGGTTCATTTGCATTACTTATACAAGTATAGAAACAATCATCGAGTCCTTTTGCTAACCATACCACCATAAATTTTAGATTTGTGCTAATTAATATTTAGAACTATGTCATTTGAATTACCAACATTACCATATGCTCATGACGCACTTGAGCCAAACATTGATACTACTACCATGCAAATTCATCATGGTAAGCACCACCAAGGATATGTAAGCAAACTGAATGCGGCGGTGGCTGGAACTGAACATGAGGGCAAAAGCATAGAAGAGCTTTGCAAGACTGCATCTTCTGTTGCTGCCATTAGAAACAACGGTGGTGGTCATTATAACCACAGTTTGTTCTGGACGATTATGAGTCCCAGTGGCGGTGGAAACCCAACTGGAGATCTGGCTGATGCTATTAACTCAGAATTTGGGAGTTTTGATGAATTCAAAACTGCATTTGCAAATGCAGCAGCTACTCGCTTTGGATCGGGTTGGGCTTGGCTCTGTGTATGTGATGGAACACTTTGTGTTTGCTCAACAGCAAATCAGGATAATCCCTTAATGGGAGAAGGTTGCAAAGGCACTCCTATTCTTGGTTTGGATGTTTGGGAGCACGCTTATTACCTCAACTACCAAAACAGAAGGCCAGACTATATAGCTGCATTCTGGAATGTGGTAAACTGGGATGAGGTTGCAAGAAGATACACAGCTGCTAAATAATCCTATCAAATAATATTGAGCCTTCTCTTTATAGGGAAGGCTTTTTTATGTCTAAATTTGTCTGAATATGCGACTCCTTAAATGGCTGTTTTTCACGATTCTTTGCGCCGCTTACGTTTGGGTGGTTTTCTTTTGGATGAATAAAGAGCAAGAGGTAATTGCACAAGAATTACCTACCATGGAAGATGTGCCGGCCATTGAGACCACTGAAACAATTGACAGTTTTGAGCAAGATGTGTGGATTGATAGCGGTTACGCCGATGATGGATACGATACAACTGAACAATTTGAAGAGACGATAGCATTTGAAGATGAGGGTCAATTTGAAACCTCAGGTTTATCAAGCCGTCCATACTTGGTAATTTATGGATCTTACCTAGAGGCCGATAGAGCAATAAAGGCATTAGGTTTACTTCCTTTTGATTGCATTGAATGTGAAATTGTTTATATAGACCCTTATCACAAGCTGGTTTTGAGTAGATCTGAGACTTTATCAGATGCTAAATCAATGCTGGCCGATTTTCAAGAAAGGGGTATAAATGGCTTTATTCAGAAATATCAGAATTGAGTCGCTAGGGTAAATCTTAAACCGCTGAATGCGGGTTCCAATCTGCAAATTCCTCCGGTACAATTAACCCCTTCAACTTGTTTCACATAAGCTGCTGTAAAAGAAGTAGTCTTTACATTGTATTTTACAAACAGGCTTGGGTAATGCAATATCTGCTTGGGAATGAGTTGATTAGACTGCCTTTGAGGTTCGGCGTTAATCATATCAGAAATAGCAATGGTGAACTTTGGTGAAGAATTCCACTCAAGGATTCCATTGTAAAAACTTCCGAGGTCTTGCTCTGTTCTCAAGTATTGTGATTCAAACCTAATGCTGTTCTTGCGATCGACTTTATAAGTGAATTCTAAGAAAGGTGTATGGGTTACTACATCTGGGTAAGTGCTTTCTCCCTCATAAATACTCTGTTTATAAAAGACCGATTGAAAACCGACTTTCCCTTTCCATTTCTTGCTGAGCTTATGCTCTATTTGCACAAATTTTTCGCTAAAGAGATCGTCACCGTCCAAGTTTGTGATGTCAGAGTAATTAAGTTGAATATTGGTCTTTCTGCTAAAAGAGTAAACTAATTCTGCTTGATAGCCTGTTTCTCCATTGAATTGAGCAGGCGCATTATACCTAGCTAACATTCGGTAACTAGCTTGCCTAGTTAGGGAGGGCTGATAAGTAACTATACCATTTAGCAAATTCGCAAAGGGAGTAACCAAAAATGGGAAGTTTTCTATCCTTCTGTATTGCACATTTATTCCTAGTCCACCTTGTTTTTTCTTGCCTAGCCTTCTTTTGGAATAACTGATTGAGCCAATTGCTATTGACCCGCCACGTAGTCCTAATTTACCATCATCCAATCTTATTGCTTCTTTCGATTTCCAATTGTATTCTCCGGTAAATCCAAAGTCCATCCAATTCAAGCTAAAATACCCATTGGCCGCATATACATTGTATGTTGGTATAAATCTATCTTCCAAGCTCAAGCCATTAATTTCTGTGACCAGTGTAGACATGGTATTCTCATCCAGGGTTCTATTTACACCTGAAACACCAATGTTTAGGGAGGTGCCATCTTCAAAATTCATGCTTTGTTCAGCATTAATGCCCTTGATAATTTGAGGTGAAGTTCCGAATCTATTGTCCTGAAATCCTTTCTGCTTACCAGTAAAAGCCTTGACGGTAAGATTGTCGTTGATATCGTACTTCATTCTTACTCCTTGCATGGCATAGTCAATGCCAATAAGGCGATTCTCATAGGCTCTAAATATGGCTCCTGACCCAAATTGATCATAAAAGGAACCTGCGGTTATTTCTAAATTACCTATACTCTTTTGTATTTGCCAAAATCCAAGGCCCTGACCTGTATATGCTCCAGATGGATTCAGTAAATTACTGTTATTAAACAAATCATACCTAGCTGCCAAATGAAACCCTTTGATATCATAGTTCAAAAACAGCCAAGCTTCTGCAGAACTGATCTGCTTTCCATACTGAGGAGATGCTTTTTCGTCCGCACCTATTAGAGTGTCTTTAATAAAAAAAGAGAAGTTTGATTGAAAATTTCCACTTAGAACTCCTTCGTCTTGTGCCGAAGCAAATAAAGAGCTGAACAAGAAAAGAATGACTAGAATTCGTAGCTGTTTCATATTATGCGGTAAAAATAATCAAAACTGCTATTAGAACATTTTTTCGTTCTTTTGAAGTAGTGAATATCACTGAGCTCTCCCATCAGATTCAAAGCAAAAAAAGCATGTTGTGTGTTGGACTTGACACCAGCATGGACAAACTGCCAAAAGGATTCTCCAAAGACTTGCAAGGCATGTTGGCTTTTAATAAGGAAATTATTGCGGCAACTCAGGACTATGCTGTAGCTTATAAAATAAACATTGCCTTCTATGAAGCTCTGGGGAAAGGAGGTTGGGACTTATTGGAATCAACGAGAGCTTTGCTTCCACAAGATTGTTTCAATATTGCTGATGCAAAAAGAGGCGATATAGGGAATACATCTACTATGTATGCAACCGCATTCTTTAACCATCTTGATTTTGATTCTATAACTGTTGCTCCATATATGGGTTATGATTCTGTTGAGCCATTCTTAGCATTTAAAGACAAAGTCACAATCGTTCTTGGTTTGACTTCTAATAAGGGTTCTGAAGATTTTCAAACTAACCCTCTTTACACTCCACCTTTGTATGAGACTGTAATTCAAAAAATTTCCAGCTGGGGTTCACCTGAACAACTGATGTTTGTTATTGGAGCTACCAAAGCAGAAAAGCTTAAAGAGATAAGAGCTATGGTTCCAGACCATTTCTTGCTTATTCCTGGCGTTGGTGCACAAGGAGGTAGCGCAGATGATGTATGTGCCTATGGAGCCAATAAAAGAGGTGGCTTACTCATTAATTCGTCTAGAGGGATATTGTATGCATCCGGTGGAGAAGATTTCGCTGAAAAAGCGAGAATGGAAGCAAAAATCATTGCGGAACAAACAGCTCATTACATCTGAAATTGCATCTTAATAAAACAATTTGTACCTTTTTCACGTTCAAAAAAGCCTAGGCTATGAAGCAATTTAGATATATGGTTGAGCATCATGCTTTTGGCGTCTGCAGCGCTATAGGAGATAAGTTCAATATCTCAGTAAGCCGGATTCGCATGTACTTTATTTACGCTTCATTTCTAACTTTTGGTAGTCCTGTCATCATTTATTTAGTCCTGGCCTTTTTTCTGAACCTCCGCCACTATATCAGAGAACGCGATCGTTCTGTCTGGGATTTATAAATTCCCTGATATCCAGTATCTTAACTGTCTATTCTAACAAACAGTACTTTACTCTAGCGTTAATAAACGTTAACAACGGTAAGCTTCCTTTGTGCTATGCAACAACAAATCCAGCTATTTAGAACAACCAAGGCTTTTCAGCACAATCACAAGGTTACTGCGCTGAAGTGTGACAACTGTGGTCAAGAATTCTTGGCAAACAGAAGGACTGCAAAATTCTGCAGCAGCTCATGTAGGTCACAGTTTTGGTTATCAAAAAATAAAAAGAAGGTCATTACTCTTGCTGTGCCTTCAGACATAGATGATGCCTATCTAGAGAAAATCAAGAATATGCTCGTCAACTATAAAGCAGCGGTTTCAACAACTATGGAACATGTTGCTCAACACACCTACCACGAGGAGGTATTTGGTTCTGAGCATGATTTGAGAAGCTTTATGAAACAAGCGGGCTTTACAGACTATAAAGTTCCTAAAATAGATCAGGGAATCTATTACGATGAAGGTCTTACTATCCGCAAGACCGAAGATGGTTGGCAGGTAAAAATTGCCTCCTAATTACTCGTAGACAAGATCTACGTCATCGGAGAGAGGATGACCTTGACAGGTAAGGATGTAGCCAAGATCTATCTCGGCATCACTTAAACCTTCCCTTTCATCCATGCTGGCTCTTCCTGTACGCAATCGAGCTCTACATGTAGTACATACCCCAACTGTGCAAGAATATGGCGGATCCATTCCGGCTTCTTGGGCAGCAATTAAAATGGTTTGTTCTGGCTTCACAGTAATTTCCTTGTTCTGCCCAAAAACTTCGACTTTTATAGTGCGTTCAATAATTTCTTCGCTGTAATTTTCGGCACTAGCGGTATTTTGACCATGATTCTCATGGTTCGTGGCCGTAAAGTATTCTGTGAAAATGTTGTCGTTTCTAACGCCTGCCGATTTAAGTCCTGCAACAACAACGTCCATCATTGGCGAAGGGCCGCAGGTATAATACCTAGCTACTGGGTAATTCAATCCAAGCTTTTCTCTTACCAGTTCGGATACTTTGTCTTCGGTAAGGTAACCTTCATATGACGTCCATTCCTGCGGGGGATTGTCAAGACTATACATAATCTCCAATCTATCGCTATTCTCCGCCGCAAGTTGATCAATCTCCTGCCTAAAAATGATGCTTTCTTCGTCTCTATTGGCATAAAACAAGCTGAGCTTACTATTGGGTTCAGCAACTAGCACTGTTTTAATAATGCTCACTAGTGGGGTAACTCCACTTCCGCCACCAAACAAGAAATAATGGTGAGTTTCAGAAGACTTTGGCTCAACTGTGAACTTGCCCATAGGAGGCATAATGTCTATAGTATCTCCTTCTTTTAGGCTTCTATTCAGATAAGTACTCATCTTACCACCTTCAACCTCTTTAACCGCAATTGTTGGATTTGGGTCAGTAACCGGCGAAGAGCATACAGAATACGATCTGCGAACATCTTCTCCATTTATGATTATGCTAAAGGTGAAATACTGTCCGGCTTTATAGTGAAATTTTTCTTTAAGCTCGGAAGGAATGTCAAACTTGATGCTCACTGCATCTTTAGTTTCTCTTTTTACTTCCTTTACCTGTATTGGATAAAATCCTGCTGGCATATTAATCTAATTTTAATTTTTCTAATATTTCTATGGCATTGGTAGCAGCGCCCTTTCTAAGGTTATCTGCTACAACCCACATATTAATGCTGTTCTCTAATGAGTGGTCTTTCCTTATTCTTCCAACAAAAACCTCATCTCTATTCATCGCTTCTTTTGGTGTTGGGTATAGGTTGGCATCAACCTCGTCTTGAACTATGATTCCATCTGTGTTAGATAATAATTCTCTAACAGCTTCTACCTCAACAGCTTTGCTGAATTCTATATTGATTGATTCTGAATGCCCCCCAACTACAGGGACTCTAACTGCAGTTGCTGTAATTGCTATGGAAGGATCTGCTAATATTTTTCTGGTTTCATTCACGAGCTTCATCTCCTCTTTCGTATACCCGTTGTCGAGAAAATCGTCGCAATGCGGTATGCAGTTCCTATCTATCTGATGTGGGTAAACCATTGTGCTTGCCATACCTTTCTCGCGCTCTTCCCTCATTTGCTCTACAGCTGCTTTTCCCGTTCCCGTAACGGATTGATAGGTAGAAATAACCAGTCTCTTTATACCAAATTCTTGGTGTAGAGGCGCCAAAGCCATCACCATTTGTATAGTGGAGCAATTCGGATTGGCAATAATGCGATCGTCTTTGCCTATGGAGTTCATATTGATTTGAGGAACTATAAGAGGGACATCTTCATCCATTCTCCAAGCTGAACTATTATCAATTACATGAATTCCTTTACTTGCGAATTTTGGAGCCCATTCTTTGGAAACGCTTCCTCCAGCTGAAAACAAGGCCACATCAATGTCCTTTTCTAAAGCTTCTTGTAGGGTAATAGTAGGAAATTCTCGACCATTTAGATAAACAATGGTTCCTTTAGATTTTTCGGATGCTACAGGAAAAAGTTGATTTACTTGAACCCTTTTTTCTTCTAACACTTGCAACATGGTTCTCCCAACCATACCCGTTGCGCCTACAACAGCTAAATTCATACTACTTCTGCGGCTTTAATCAACTCCATAGATCTGTTCACTAGTTCAGACTGCTTTCTTAGCAGTGGTAGTAACTCCGAGAGTTGGTGAATATAAATTGATTGGAAACCATCTGAAAGAGCCGCATCTGGTTCGTTGTGAACTTCGATCATGAGCCCATCTGAGCCAGCAGCAATTGCAGCGAGACTCATAGGTTTTACTAAACTGCGCTTACCGCTACCTTGACTAGGGTCAGCTATTACAGGTAAATGACTCAATTCTTTTACTAAGGGAATTGCAGCTATATCCATAGTGTTCCTCAAGGATGTATCAAATGTTCTAATTCCCCTTTCGCAAAGTATAATGTTTTCATTTCCGCTGAGCATGATGTACTCTGCTGCCAAAAGCCATTCTTCTACTGTTGCAGACATGCCTCTTTTAAGCATTATAGGTTTATCAACCTTTCCCAGTTCTTTTAAAAACTGGTAATTCTTCATGTTTCTTGAGCCCACCTGTAAGATGTCTGCATAAGGGTATACTTCTTCAAGCAAACTGGTATCAAGTACTTCTGTTACAACTTTTAGGTTATGCTGTTTAGATGCCCTTTCCATCAGCTGTAACCCTTCTTTCTTCAAACCTTGAAAGGCATAAGGTGAGGTTCTAGGTTTATAGGCCCCTCCTCTTATGAATCTAATCCCTAAATCAGATATCTGCTTAGCAATCTGAAAAATTTGTTCTTCAGACTCTACAGCACATGGTCCGGCAATCAAACAGATTTCTTCCGTACCAATAAGTTCGTCGCCAACTTTTACAACAGTTGGTCCGTCTTTATAATCTTTAGCTACTAACCTATATTCAGACATTGCTACAAATTAAACGTATAGTGGTTAATTGAGTTTTGTATAGCTCACAGAAAGTTGAATTCCGTCGTTCAAAGGATCGGTATCAAAGATCACTCGCGAAGGTGTAATTGGCTTGTCAGATGGTATTAACAGATAAAATCCGTTAAATCCATTTACCCCTGTTTCATTATATGCCTCTATCAAGCCTTGCAGGAATCGATTGAAGTGAAACTCATAGGACTGACTCGAATTCATAAAACTGCCTCCGTAATTACTGCTAGCTAGCCATTCCGCACTAGGAGGAAGAATTGCATCTATAAAATCAATGATTGGAACGTTAGCCCCGGTACTTGTATTAGGCTCAAACAACAATAATCTAACAGGTGAAGGATAGTCAGATGTGATGGTTCCCGATTTTACTTTGAATGTTAGTTTGGCTTCATTTATTGCTACTGGAATTCCTTTCTCTATAATGCTATCTAATCCTGGTATATCAATTTTTACTTTAGCTGCACCCATAGCTTGAGCATAGGTGGTATTATAATGGCCGTTACCATTGAATTGGTCTGTTAGGTCTACTCCAGGGCTGCTAATATTGTACAGATTTATTCGCTCTGAACTGGTGCTGAATTCAAAGTCTTTGCTCTCGTTTCCGTTGTAATAAACAACCATGTTAGATGAAGGGCTATTCACATCAAGGGCCACCATAACACCATCACCACTGGCGTGATTCATTCGAGGTACAAGAGCTATGCCTTTTAAGTAATTTAGAAAGTCATCTTGCGAATCAAAGGTTAGTGATGGTTGGGATAATATTTCATTACCGAATGCATCGTCTAAACGAATACGTAATACAGGGGCTCCCATAAAAGTATCTCCATCTGAGATTTGTTGAACAGAGTCATAAAACATAAACTTTCCAACGTAGGTCCCTATTTTACTGCCCAGCGTAATATTTCCATTGGAATAATATCTTGTTTCGGCATCAAGATCTTCATCTATTTTATAGATATCGAGAGTTATTTCGTCATCAAGGTCTCCATACACCAAGGTTTGATCTACTCCAGACACAGATTGTGTCTGTTGATATTTCAACTGCAGCACAATGGAATCAAGTACTGCTCCTGAAAAATCATATTGAAAAGCAGGAAGCAATGGTTGACAAATTAGTGTTGCACCAGTCTCACCAAAAATGGGATCGTTTAAACTGCCGAGAACGTTGGCATCTAAAGAATCCGTTCTCAATGAATCTTCTTGCACCGTTCTTGCAACTATATCTGTAATTGATACTTGAACAGCGTTAATAGCTCCGCCATCAGGTCTTAGATTAACACCAATATCCGATGATTCTTTTTTACAAGAGAAAATCCCAAGTAAAACAAAAAGGGGTAAAAACCCCTTTATGTATGCTTTATATCTTTTAGTCACTAATTACTTGACAATAAAGAGTTGTAGAAATCGAGATACTTGTCTGCAAGTTCATCGTCTGTATGTTCCATAACAGGTTTACTCTCTCCTGTTAATTGCTTCTCAACCTCAGGTGCGAGACCGTCGCATCTAACAACAGCATCTGCATGAGTTATTCCACCCAAATGAAGGCTAGTGCAATCCGCTTTTGAAAACGGTTCAAGCTCAGTGTCTTCAATATAGTTAAGTCCAGCTTTTCTTTTGAAATCTGCTCCTAAGTCTTCTTTAAAGTCATTTTCATATACAGAATAAACGATTTTGGCATTTGAAAATACCGGTTCGTCTTTGTATAAAGTCTTTAAATAAAGTGGGATTAAACTAGTCATCCAACCTTGACAGTGTATAATGTCTGGATACCAGCCAAGTTTCTTAACTGTTTCCAAAGCGCCCTTGCAGAAGAAAATGGTACGCTCATCGTTGTCTCCAAAGAATTCGTCATTCTCATCATTATAAACGAATTTTCTTTGGAAGAAATCTTCGTTATCCAAGAAATACACTTGCATTTTAGTGTTGGGAATAGAAGCTACTTTGATTGTTAAAGGATTGTCGTTGTCATCAATGGTAATGTTCATACCAGACAAACGAACAACTTCATGCAATCTGTTTCTTCTTTCATTAATTACTCCGAAGCGTGGAACTAAGATTCTTACTTCGTTGTCTTTCTCTTGAATTTTTTGAGGAAGGTACCTCGCTATTTCTGCTAATGGGGTTTCACTGTCTAAAAAAGGTCTCATCTCAGAGGAGATGAATAAAATTTTCTTTCTTTCCTGATTACTATCCATAGAACGTTCTTACTTTTACAACTGCAAATTTACTACACAAATACTTGATAAAAGCAGAACGTATAACTTGCATCTTAAGTATTTTTTTCGTATATGAAGGTTGTCAAATCGGGGGATAAACTCACCAAATACCTAAATAATTTACGTAGGGAGGACAAAGACCTGTCTATTGGTTTTGTGCCAACCATGGGTGCTTTACATGATGGTCACCTCAGTTTAATCAAAACCGCGGTGTCTCAAAACGACATTTTGGTATGTAGCATTTTCGTTAATCCGACTCAATTTGGAGAGGAAAGCGATCTTGTCAATTACCCTAAACCAATAGAGGATGATATAGCCAAGCTTACTGCAAATGGTTGTGATATCTTGTTTCTACCGAACGTAGACGAAATCTACCCCAAAGGCTACCAGCAGATTGTATTTGACCTTGATGGCCTTGATTTGAAAATCGAAGGCGCTCAAAGGCCCGGTCATTTTCAAGGAGTGTGTAACGTTCTGAAACGATTCTTTGAAATTACAGATGCTCATAGGTCGTACTTTGGTCAAAAGGACTTTCAACAAACTATAGTAGCTAAAAAGCTGGTGAGTCTTTTAGGTATGGATATGGAGATTGTAGTGCTGCCTATAGCAAGAGAGCCTCATGGCCTGGCTATGAGTTCAAGAAATATACGCTTAAGTGATGCGGGCAGAATGAAGGCCCGATTCATTCGAGATGCATTATTAGACATTAAAAAGAACTGCAAGGTGGTTGGATTACAACAGTCACTTGATAACGCAAGAAATATGTTAAGCTCTCAAGAAGGAGCTGTAATAGAATACCTTACGGCTGTGGATACTAACTCATTAGAAGAAGTTGCCCAAATGCAAGAAAATTTGGCTGTTGTAACTGTTGTTAGATACGAAGGGGTTAGATTATTAGATAACATCATATTAAACTAAAGCAATCATGGAACTTCCTTTCTACCTCCCTTTTAGTTTTTTGTTAACTGCATTATTAAGCATATGGCTATTATTTAAGGCCGTAGAGTACAAAAGAATTGTGGTTTTTATTGTCTTGACTTGGACCATATTGCAGTTGGTTCTTGGTTATTTGGGTTTCTTTGAAGAGGCTGTAAGCAAAATGTATAGGCTGCCGCTACTAGCTGGTCCTCCTGTCCTACTCATATTTATAGTTTTACTTTTACCCTCAAACGCAAGCTGGCTATATAGCATTAATCAAGAGAAGCTCACACGTATCCATATTGTACGATTTCTGGTAGAATTAATATTATATGGATTGTTCTTGCAATCGGCCATACCAGAAGTGATGACCTTCGCTGGAAGGAATTTTGACATACTCGCCGGTCTTACTGCACCTATTGTAATCTTTATGGCTTATCGCAAAGAGATTTTTAAGAGAAAGGCATTGTTAATTTGGAATCTGTTTTCCCTGCTGCTTCTCTTAAACATAGTAGTTACGGCAGTGCTTGCCATTCCAACTCCTTTTCAAGTATTTGGTTTTGATCAGCCAAATCTAGCAGTTCTACATTTTCCCTTCAACTTGCTGCCGGCCGTTGTTGTTCCTATAGTTCTATTTGCGCATATAGCATGCATAAGGCAACTTTGGCGTTCACAAAATAGCTAATTCGTTAATTTGGCCTAGTCCTTGTTATAATATTGGATATGAAAGTGTTTTTTAGGTATACAATGATTGTTTTCAGTTCCCTTCTTTTGGTTCAATGTGGAAGCAATAAAAGTTGGCAAATCAAAAAGGATTTGCTCCATTACAATATCGAGTGGGGCGATAGAGAAAGAAGCTTTTATCTATACGTACCAAAACGAATTAAAAAATCACCACCTGTACTTTTCTGTTTACACGGAGGTGGTGGTAACGGACCAAATACCGCTTCTTTAACTAATGGCAAATTCAATGAAATTGCGGAGCGAGAAGGCTTTATAGTTGTTTACCCAGAAGGTATAGAGAAGCAATGGAATGATGGACGCAAAGGAGATCAGGTTACATCCTGGAAAGAAAACATCGACGATGTAGGGTTTTTATCTGAAGTAGTAGATTGGCTCGATTCTGCATATAGCATAGATAGAAACGAAGTATTTACATCCGGAATGTCCAATGGTGGCTTTATGTCTAACCGTTTGATTTGCGATCGCTCAGATCTTTTTAAAGGTGCTGCAGTGATAACAGCTAGCATGTCTTTAGATTATTTACCAAAATGTAACCCTTCAAATTCGGTTTCTCTAATTGTGATAAACGGAACAGACGACCCCCTAGTCCCATATAACGGAGGCTCGATTAAAGTCCTAGGTAAGGAAAGAGGTAATGTAATGTCCACCTCTGACTATATGGATTTTTGGAAATCTAAAAATCAATGCTCGGTTCAGCATGAAGCTCAAAAGCTGGAAGACAAAGCAGATGACGGGACTGAAATTTCTGTTACGAGATATTCTGATTGCGCAAACAGCAGTCAATTAATTCTTTACACCGTTGAAGGTGGCGGGCACACTTGGCCAGGAGGAAAACAATATCTAGGCGAGCGCTTAATTGGAAAAACCTCACAAGAGTTCAATGCCTGTGAACTTATTTGGGATTTTTTTGCTCTTTGAATTAAACTTTCAAAGCTTGCCTTAGTAATAGCCCCCCTTTCTTCTCTACGATTTTATACGTGACGAAAGAATACCCTAATACTACCACTATGGATATTATAGTAACCAAGTACATGTTTACCGGAGTAATTTCAAGATATTTAAACATGAACCTCGGTATAACTTTTACTACAATTAGGTGGTTTAAATAAATGGAGAAAGAAAGCATTCCCAAGAGTTGCATTGGTTTAGATTCCAATATTCTACTTAAGCTTCCACGACTGTTTATTAACAATAAGATAGACATGGCAAATACGGGTACCGCACTCACTTGCAACCAAAACTTGAGGTTTCCACTTGATGCGTTGAGCAGGTAAAGTAGCAACACAATTACTAGTGGTATTATCCATTCAAATTTCCATCGGATTTTAAATTTAGCATCATAGAGAACCCAAACCAAGCAGCCAAAATTAAATGCCAAAAGACCTCTCAAAAACCCATAGCTATCTGCATCTTGTTGCCGCACAAACCAAAGTCCCAAAAGAGCCATTATTGAAATCAATGCAAACCAAAGCTTCCTGTTTTTCAGACTTAAAAAGCATATTAAACCAAATACCATATACGCTATCATTTCAGCTGAGATAGACCAAGTTGGCGGATTGAAACTATTGGTCCCAATAATAGGTGTTGAATTCAGCATTAATACAGGATTCAAATATTCTAAGAATCTCTCTTGAAGGTAACTCATGGTAGATCCAGTAAACCTCACTGCATTATACAAATACGCAAAGGTGGTTGTGAAAAATAGTAGAGGAAACAATCTGGCAATCCGTTTTTTCATATAATTTACTGTTTCACTCCAAGTGCCAATTGAATTATAGTTTAAGGCAATAACAAAGCCTGAAAGCACAAAAAAATAGTCAACAAAAATGAAAGATTGTCTCACTATAAAATTCGAATAAAAAACTTCCGTAGAGAACTCAGACTTATAATGAAAGAAGACTATCATGAGGCTAAAAATACCTCGAAGGCCGTCAAGCTTGTGAATTCTCATAATCTGGCGAAAAATACATTAATAAAATTCACTTTGGGGAGATAGTAATTAACAGCTAAAACAAAAAAGTCCCGCCCGAAGGCGAGACTCTTTATGAAGTTGCGGGAATAGGACTCGAACCTATGACCTTCGGGTTATGAGCCCGACGAGCTACCACTGCTCCATCCCGCGATTTAGGTCGGCAAAGATAGCGCTTAAAGCTGAACCCGCAATACTTATTCTTAAAATGGTGAGTTACATAAAGCTAACCACACCAGTAGATACATCGTAAACCGCCCCTACTACCATTACCTCTCCATTGTCTACCATTTCCTTAAGAACTTCGCTCTGCTCTGTTACATTATGAACGGTCTGTCTCACATTTTCTTCAACTACCTTTTGCACAAAAGTTGCATTGGCAGATGTTCTATCATCTATGATGTCTGTAACTCCGTCAACAGCCGGCATAAGGTTGGCTAGCATCCCGGTGATTTTCCCAAGTTCAACATGGTCGCATGCACCTTTAACAGCACCACAGCCACTGTGCCCTAAAATCACAATTGCTTTTGATCCAGCCACTTTACATGAGTATTCCAAGCTTCCAAGAATGTCGTCATTTACAAAATTTCCAGCTACACGCGCACTGAACACGTCGCCAATTCCTTGATCAAATATGGTTTCTACTGGAACTCGAGAGTCTATGCAGCTCAATACTGCTGCATACGGCCATTGCCCTCCTGCTGTATTGTCGATTTGCTCTTTATAGTCTCTTGTATGTTGTTCGTTATTAATGAATCTTTTGTTTCCTTCTTTTAGTAATTCTATAGCTTGAGAGGGGCTAATCATAGCTTGACTCTCTTTATTTTGAGTTTTTGTATTCATTGTGATTTTGTTTCTTTAGTTGATGTTAGAGCGGCTTTTACATACTTTATTGAATATCCCTTCTGGTTCTGGTAATCGCTCCTTTTACCAGGATTGGGGTCTATAATCTTTAAGGTGATGTCTCTGCTTGGTGCATTTATTTTAAAATCTTCAATAATTTCCAATACATCCATGTCAATGGTCTTGGTTCCGCTAATATCCAAAGTCACTGTAGAGCCATCTGGCAAATGATTGAAGGTCTGCAGAATGCTTGCTTTGTTTAAAAAACTTACCTCCTCGGCTAGGCGAATAACAATAGGCTCATCTAATGCAATTGCTTCATAATCCAGGTGATATGGCAGTTTAAGGTTTTTGTAAAGGACATGAAATGCAGCAACTACAAGGCCAAGGCTTATTCCAATTAGTAAATCAGTAAACACAATCCCAAGAATAGTCACTAAGAAAGGAACATACTGCGCCTTGCCTTTTTTGAGCATTTCTCTAATTACAGAGGGTTTGGCAAGTTTATAACCTACAAGGAATAAGATAGCTGCTAGACTTGCTAAAGGAATTGAATTTATCAAGTTTGGCAATGCCATTGTTGCCCCTAACAAAAGTATTCCGTGAAATATGGCGGAGGCTTTGGTCTTTCCTCCCGATTGAATATTAGCTGAACTACGAACAATTACCTGTGTAATAGGAAGGCCACCCACTAAACCAGAAATAAGGTTCCCTACGCCTTGGGCTTTTAATTCTCTATTGGTTGGGGTGACTCTTTTTTGTGGATCTAGTTTGTCTGTAGCTTCTACGCACAATAATGTTTCCAAGCTGGCCACAACTGCTATTGTGATGGCTGTAATATAAACTTCAGCATTGTTCCATTGACTAAAGTCAGGGAATGAGAATTGACCAAAGAATCCAGAAATGGAGGATGCCGCAGGTATACTTACCATATGTTCTGGCGCTATGGTTAAGTTGTCTATCCCTTTGAATAAGGAGGTCAACAATATTCCTGCTATTACAGCCACTAGTGGACCTTGCACAATTCTAAAAACTGCTTGTCTTTTCATAAAACTCTGTTCCCATAAGATCAGGATTCCTAATGAGACTGCAGTAATAATTAATACACCAGGACTAATACTATTGAACATATAGAATAGCTCATTAAAAGTGTTGTGACCATCTGATTGTAGAAATGAGAGTTCTCCTTCGGGAGATTTGTCGTACCCAAATGCATGAGGAATCTGTTTTAACACAATAATGATTCCAATTCCAGTAAGCATTCCCTTAATTACGGAGCTAGGGAAATAATACCCAATCACTCCTGCTTTCAAATATCCCAATGCCAATTGGAATATACCTGCAATCACAACTGCATATAAAAATATATCAAAGCTTCCTAGCTCTTGTATAGATGTTAAAACTATAACCGCAAGTCCAGCAGCTGGACCACTTACTCCTAATGGTGAAGCACTTAAGCTTCCTACCACTATGCCTCCTACTATTCCTGCTATAATCCCTGAAAATAACGGAGCACCAGAGGCCAGAGCTATACCCAAACATAGTGGCATAGCTACCAAAAACACGACCAAACTGGCCGGTAAATCACTTTTTATTGATGAAAAGAACGGTTTCTTTTCCATAAGGTAAAATATTAAAAATTAAAAAAATGCTGATCTGCTCAGCTTTAGAAATTGAAAGCCTAATTTGATTAGTTCTCTGGCGGTGGGGTGATTACTTTTTGCCAAATAGTTTCCTGATTGGATTCATTGGCCAACACAAATTGTTGGTTTATTGCTAAAACTCCAAATACATTCGCTTTGCTATTGAACAATTCTGTCTTGTTCTCTTTTGGTTCGATTTCTTTTTCACCAGACTCTTCTGCTAATTCAGTACACTTTTCTTGACCAAAGTCTTGAGAAAGTGCATATAAAGGACAAGACACAGCTAGCACAACTAGCATTAATACTGTGCTAATCACTTTCGTAAAATATGATGTCTTATTAAAAATCAAACAATAGAAATTCTGGCGCAAATATAAAACTAGAATATAAAACCCCGGAAAGCTGGATTTGTTTGATTCATCTTGGTCTTGACAACAAAGAAATCTCCAGCATTTCATATAAATTGCACTCTTCAGACGTTAAAACAGAAAGGAGTGTTCTTAAAGTAAAGTGCATTCTTCAATTGATATGAAAAAGAAATTTTTCGGATTTGATTTCTCCCATTTTAAAGGAGATTTACTAGGAGGTATAACTGCGGGGATTGTAGCTCTTCCTTTAGCTTTGGCATTTGGACTTCAGTCGGGCTTAGATGCGAGTTCAGGCCTCTATGGAGCAATATTCATCAGTTTTTTTGCCGCCTTATTTGGAGGTACCAATACTCAAATCTCTGGTCCAACAGCTCCTATGACAGCCGTTAGTATGGTAGTAATAGCGGGAATTATTGCAGCTAACAATGGAGATGCTCAAACCGCTTTGCCATACATTCTTATGGTCTTTCTATTGGCTGGTCTTATACAGATATTGTTTGGTTTTTTAAAGGTGGGGCAATACATCCGGTTTATACCATACCCAGTAGTTTCTGGTTTTATGACCGGCATAGGGGTTATAATACTCATTACTCAAATACTTCCAATTCTCGGGTATTATCCAAAAGAAGACGAGCGATATGTAAATGAGTTTCTGCCTCAAGCCGAAGAAGTTATTTTAGAAAACATTCTTCGCGAAGAAGCCGCAGAGGATATTCTTGTACTTGAAGACTTTGAAGAGACTATTGCAAGGGCTAGTGAAATAAATCGTGAAACTATGATCAAAGAAGCTTCATTATTGGCATCAAGCGAGGCTTCTGGTGTTAGAGGTGCCCTGAGGTTAGTACCAAGGGCTTTTAGAAATCTCAGTGTGGTGGATTTAGTCTTGGGCTTGCTAACCATATTCATCATTTATGGGTTTAAAAGGATTACGAAAAAAATTCCTTCTACTTTGGTAGCGCTTGTAGCTGTTACGTTGGGGGCATACTACATAAGCCCTGGCTACAGAACAATAGGAGAAATTCCTAGTGGCTTTCCTCTACCCCATTTTGAAATCTTCACTAAGTTCAATTTTGCTCAAATTGCACCCTATATTATTAGTGCCATCTCCTTAGCAGCCTTAGGCGCCATTGACTCCCTGCTAACCTCAGTTGTAGCTGACAATAAAACAAAAACCCAACACAAGCCCAATAATGAATTAATTGGTCAGGGAATTGGAAACTCCATTGCTGCTTTATTTGGAGGCATTCCTGGAGCCGGGGCTACCATAAGAACTGTTGTTAACATTGACTCTGGTGGAAAGACTAAGCTATCTGGAATGATAGCTGGCATACTTTTATTAGTTGTTCTCATATCCTTTGGCCCGCTTGCTTCACTTATTCCAGCAGCTGTATTAGCTGGAATTTTGGTGACTGTAGGCATTGGCGTTATGGACTACAAAGGCTTAATGCATATGGGTCAACTTCCCAAAAGTGAGGTGATTGTAATGCTATTAGTGCTTATCCTGACTGTGTTTATAGGTCTAATAGAAGCTGTGGCAATTGGCCTTGTGCTTGCATCAATTTTGTTCATGAAGAAAATCTCTGATTTGGTAGACCACAAAACAAAATTGGCACCCATCGAAGACTTTTCTAAAGAGATGCCCTGGATTGATGAAATAGGAATCAGGGATCGATTAGGTCCTAAAATTTACATTAAACATTTAAATGGACCATTATTCTTTGGATTTGCAACACGTTTTCAAGAAATGATACAAGCCCTGCCTGAAGTTGAAGTAGTGGTTATACGTATGGGAAAAGTTCCCTATGTAGATCAATCGGGGCTTTATGCAATGGAAGATGCTGTTATGCTATTACAAAACCTAGATATTAAAGTTGTATTCACAGGTGTGTATGGTCAGCCGTTAGATATGTTTGAAAGGTTTAATCTAATTCCCGGACTGGTTGAGAGAGAGTATTGCTTTGAGGACTTTGCAGCTTGTTCTGATTGGCTTAAAGACGAGTTTGGCTTAAGTCAAGCCGAAATTCAATTTAATTCCGAGAGTCCGGAAACATAGGTTTAAAGGTTTTTATAGTATGCTTGTATTATGAAAAAGTGGTTTGCAATCAGCTTATTGAGTCTTTTGGTCATTTCTTCTTGTAAAGAAGTTGAAACCCCAAACAGCCCAGACCCTAAAGATGGACTGGAAAGTTGGCTTCCAGGTAAATGGAACCTCACAGAGGTTAGCCAGGAAAATGGAATTATTTCAGTAAACGGCTTCCAAACTTCTACATTTACTTCAGTTGGAAAAAATATCATTGGTTCAATCGAGTTCACCAAAAATCCAGACGAATACTCATCTTCCACTTCTTACGATAATGTGATGACAGTGGTCATTTTGAATCAAACAACAGAACAAACTATTCCAATAAACGGCACTGATAGTGGTAGCTGGTCCGTCAATGATCAAGACAATATTGAATTGGTCTCTTCAACGCAAACTACCGAATATGAAGTTCTGGAATCCAGTAGCACAAGGATAAAAGTTAAATTCCCTTGGTTGC
The DNA here is from genome assembly GCA_049115575.1 of Bacteroidia bacterium. GTDB lineage: Bacteria > Bacteroidota > Bacteroidia > NS11-12g > UBA9320 > JAHEKB01. The sequence continues at coordinate 55,799 of JAGDZU010000002.1, forward strand.
TTACACAGACCAATACAGGAATTACCACTGTAACAAGCGCAGATGTAATCGCTGTATATCAGAAATAAGCATCATCTTTGCGGCCGTGTTTAAATCGGCATTTATTACTATCATAGGGCTACCCAATGCGGGCAAGTCAACCTTGCTAAATGCCATTATTGGCGAGCAGCTAGTTATCACTAATAAAAAGGCTCAAACTACCCGCCATCGCATTAAGGGTATCTTCAATCAAAAAGATTGTCAGTTGGTCTTTTCTGATACGCCCGGAATTATAAAAGATTCTGCATATCTCCTACAGGAGCACATGATGAAAGCTGTTTCAGAAAGTATGGAAGATGCCGACATCCTACTTGTTGTTATGGATGTCAACAATCCTAAAGCAAAAGATGAGCTTAAACCTATTGTAAAGTTAAAAGATGTTCCAGTTGTTGTTGCTCTTAATAAAATTGACCAATCAGAGCAGGATCAATTGGAGGCCAAGGTTGAAGCTCTTCAAGAAGCTTTTGGAACAGATTTAATCTATCCAATTTCAGCATTGAACAACTTCAATATAGATCATTTAGTAGATAAGCTTAAAGACTTGTCGCCTGAGCATCCTCCTTATTACGATCAAGAATCTATTTCCGACGAGAATGTTCGTTTTCATGTGGCTGAAATAATAAGAGACCAGATGCTGACTCAATTCAAAAAGGAAATCCCTTATTCGGCCGAAGTTGTTGTTGAAGATTTTAAAGAAGAAGAGAAAATAGACAAAATATATGCGACCATTTACTTGGAAAGGGATTCGCAACGAGTAATTGTTCTTGGCAAAGGTGGATCTTCAATCAAAAGGCTTGGAACTGAGGCTAGGAAGGTTATTGAAAAGTTCCTTGAAAAGAAAGTCTATTTGCAGTTATCAATAAAAATTAGAAAGAACTGGAGAAAGGATGAGCTGCAACTCAAACGCTTCGGATACATTAAAAAGTAATGGCTGGAATAGTAGCAATAGTTGGAAGACCTAATGTAGGGAAATCTACCTTGTTCAATAGGCTAATTGGGCAAAGAAAAGCCATAGTAGACGATTCAAGTGGGGTTACCCGTGATAGGCACTATGGAAAAAGCGATTGGACAGGAAAGGAATTCACCGTGGTTGATACAGGGGGTTATGTAGACAACAGTTCGGACATTTTTGAAAAGCACATACGCGAACAGGTAGAAGAGGCCATGGCTGAGGCGGATGCCATTCTATTCATGGTAGATGCAACAGCAGATCCAAATGAGTTAGATATTGCTTTTTCGCAAATCCTGAGAAAGCTAAACAAGCCAACGCTTTTGGTTGCCAATAAGGCCGATAATGATGAAAGAACCTTTATGGCAAATTCATATTATTCCTTAGGGTATGATCAACTATTTCCCATATCATCTGTCACTGGTAGCGGCACAGGAGAATTGCTGGATGAATTGGTGAAACACCTTCCGGCAGGAGATGTTAGCCTTTACGAAGAAGACATCCCAAAGATTGCCTTTGTTGGTAGGCCCAATGTTGGGAAGTCAACCATCTGTAACACACTTTTAGGAGAGGAAAGGAATATAGTCACAGATATCGCTGGAACTACTAGAGACACTCTATACACCAGATACAAAGCTTTTAATCACGACCTATACCTTGTGGACACAGCAGGTGTAAGAAGAAAAAGTCGCGTAAGCGAAGATATTGAGTTCTACTCTGTAATGCGCAGCATTAAAGCTATAGAAAATGTAGATGTAATAGCTTTAGTGATAGATGCTGTTCGAGGCATAGAGTCTCAAGACCTCAACCTTTTTGGTTTAGCGCAGCGAAACGGTAAGGGTGTAGTCATTATTGTAAATAAATGGGACCTAGTAGAAAAAGACACCCATACAGTTAAAGATTATACAGAGTACATCAAGGAGAAAATTGCTCCTTGGACTGATGTGCCTATTCATTTTGTTTCTGCATTAACAAAAAAGAGGGTGCTGAAAGCCTTGGATTCTCTGGTAGAAGTATATAATAGTATGAATACTAAAATCCCTACTTCTAAATTGAACGATTATTTACTAGATGTAATCGCACGTAAACCGCCCCCAGCAACTAAAGGCAAATACATCAAAATAAAATATATCACACAATTGCCTACTCGATGCCCATCATTTGTGTTTTTCTGTAATCTGCCTCAATATGTTCAAGAGAGCTATAAAAGGTTTTTGGAAAACAAGCTTAGAGAAACCTATAATTTTAGCGGTGTTCCGATTAGATTATTTTTCAGAAAAAAATGATAATAACCTAATTATTAGTATATTCGCCACCTTTAAATTTATTTCGAACTAATTTAATACGCGTAAAATGAAAAAAATTATTGCTCTATTTGCTATCGTATCTGTATTCGGATTCGTAGCATGTAACAATGCTGCTGATGACGCCGAAGAAGGTGCTGAAGAAGCAATCGAAAATGCAGAAGCAGAAGCTACTGATGCTGTTGAAGAAGCTACCGATGCGGTAGAAGATGCAGTTGAGGAAGCTAGTGATGCTGTTGAAGAAGCTACAGATGCTGTTGAAGAAGCAGTTGAAGATGCTACAGACGCAGCTGAAGCTGTTGAAGATGCTGTTCACTAAGAACACATCAAGCTAAAAAAACTAAGGGACTCCAATGAGTCCCTTTTTTTGTACCTTTATTTTCATGAAGCAGTTAATTCTATATTCAGTGATAGTGCTTTCAGCCTTGGCATGTCAACAAGGAGAGTCAACCAATGACAAAGAACTATCTGAAGAAGAGCTAGAAGAAATGGATCAAAAGGTTGATGATATTATTCAAGAGGACCAAGAAAGATATGATTCTATGAAGAAGGAGCTTGGACTATAAGCTGGCAAATTGAGACAAAAAGCGTTTATCGTTGTCGAAAAAAGTTCTGAGATCTTTCACACCATACTTTAACATCGCAATTCTGTCTACTCCTAACCCAAAGGCAAACCCTGTATACTTAATGCTATCAATTCCGCAGTTTTCCAAAACGTTCACGTCTACCATCCCACAGCCTAATATTTCTAACCAACCTGTTCCTTTTGTTAATTTGTGATCTGATTCCGTTTCCAATCCCAAATAAATATCCATTTCAGCTGATGGTTCTGTAAATGGAAAATAGGATGCTCTAAATCTCACTTTAGTATTCTCACCGAAGAATTCCTGAACGAATTGATAAAGAGTCTGTTTCAAATCCGAAAATGTAACTCCCTTATCTATGTATAAGCCTTCAACTTGATGAAAAAAGCAATTGGATCTAGATGATATCGCTTCATTTCTATAAACTCTTCCTGGCATAATAGACCTTATTGGAGGTTTACTAGATTCCATTAATCTTACTTGTACTGAAGATGTATGTGTTCTCAATGCGTGGTCTTCATCCACAAAAAAGGTGTCCTGCATGTCTCTTGCAGGGTGGTTTTTGGGAAAATTCAATGCAGAAAAATTATGCCAATCATCTTCAACTTCTGGTCCAGTAACCACAGAAAAGCCTAACCTTTCAAAAATTGAAGTCATTTGCTCAATAGTATGGCTAATTGGGTGCCTAGCTCCCAGCTCTTGAAAATATGCCGGTAAATCATCATCTGACTTCTCCGATGAAGCACTCTTTTCTGAAAGATTTGCTTTGGCCTCATTGTGGATGTTCTCCACCTGAGATTTCATCTCATTTATTTCTTTACCCCATTTTTTCTTTTCTTCTGCCTCAAGAGATTTGAACTCTTGAAACAAAACAGATACCATTCCTTTTTTGACCAAAAACTTCAACCTAAAATCTTCAAGACTAGCTGAGTCTTCAATTTTAAATTGGGATGCTTGTTCAAGAATGGTATTTATTTTATCCAACATATCTGCTGCAAATTAAAGCTTATCCGGATTAGGAAATCAACAGGCCCAATAAGAATTAAAAAGATTAAAAGAAGAATAGTAGTAGTTATTAATACTCTGTGAATTCGTGGCTAATAAATTTTGCTTTAATGCTGATCAACATTGCGTTAACATGAAATACACAACTAAAAGGCTAACAATTAAAGCGTTATCAATTTAGTAACGTATCCATTTTTTTGCAATTCACACCCTTTTGTTAATTACTGTATTGTTGGCAATCTGGTAGTTTGTGGTGTATAGATGGTTGACACTAATGTTATAAGTTGTAAAGTTTTGCATAAGATGAATAATTAAAAAGTAATGAGCATTGATTAACATCCTTATTAACAAAATGTTAATTACGCATTAGTAACTGATTTTTAGTTCTTTATCCCAATTTGGCCTCAGGTCTATTCCTTCAGATAAGAAGACCTTCTCAGCCTCAGTATTTGTTAAGATGTTGCCTGGATCCCAAATGAGATTGGAGTTGGCATCTTCAATAATTCTTATCCTATAGTTTCCTGTTCCAAGACTTTCATAGCTTAAGATTTCTGATTTTGTTTTGACTCTTTGATCTACCACCTCAGTGCCTTTTAGCAATTGTATGAGATAGGAATTCGCCCTACTTAGACTTAGCTCTACTTTTAGATTTGAACCCTCCACAGCAATTGGAATAAGTACACCGCTATCTGCCTTGTAGAATGATCCATTAATATCTTGAAAGCAAGAATCCGATATAAAGTACTGGATGGCACTTACTTCTTTTTTTGGGGGCAGATAAATAATTACATCTTGATTTTCTATCTCATATGAATCTATATGGTAATCAATACTATCTAGTTTAACAATCAATCCAGAGGTATCTACACTTTGTACAACCTGAGGGAGACTAAAAGTAATCTGCTTGTTTTTAGCTATTGCTTTAACTCGCTTCGCTCTTTTAGTCGCCTTGGGAACGTAAGTATAAGCAAATGAGAATGTGTCAATTTGGACTTTAAGATTTAAGCTATCATTTATGGCAGCCTTAAATCTACAAAGCAAAGTATCTCTGCTCAAGTTGAAATGAGCTTCAATTTGATTGTTATCCAATAATAGCTTGGTATTCATAGTTCTTACAGCATTATCAAAGCAAAAACGTACTACTCCAGGAAAGTGAGAAACCAGCTTTGGTTTTGCAACGGTTTTATTTTCATATGAGAAGACATAGAAGGTATCTGTTGCCATGGAATCTTGAATATTACGTTGCTTAGATGTAGACACAGATTCTTCCAGATTCAGACTCAAATTCTTATTTATGTCTCTCAAGGCCACTGCTGTATAAGACTTGTTGGATAGGCGAGGAATAGTTGCGTAACCAGCTCCATTTGTTCTCGCAACATAAACTGGTTTGTCTAACAGTACGCTGCTATCTCTATAGGATTCATAGAGGTAAAGCACACAATCTTCGCAAGCTGCTTTAGTGAATGCATCAATAATTAGTGTGTGGTAGTTAAGTGAATCCAAATAGGCTCCTGTAGAGAATGAAAGTTGATAGTCTTGCAGCTCATTCCCTTCGTTGTTATCTGCTATAGAACCATTTAGCTGTAAAGAGTAAGTGGTATTTGACAATAGGCTATCGTCAAACTCAATCACCAGCGTTTTCTTTTTAATTTCGGTTTTAAGGGAGCTCCCAATTCTCGGCGAAATAATGAGTAAATCCTGAATGCTTTTGGCTACCACATACTCATCAAATGTGAGTGTGATTTGTTTTGGCTTAATATTTAATTGAGCACTATCTGGGTAGGTGCTAACAACTTTTGGAGGTGTAGTGTCTCTGGGGCCGCCATCAGGGGCGGATACAGAGGCGCAACTCGCAAAAAATAATGATAAATATAGAAGGTGCTTTGTCAACGGCCGAAATGTACTAACAATATAGAAATATCTGCAGGACTGACCCCACTTATTCTACTCGCTTGTCCCACCGATTCAGGACGAATAGAGTTTAATTTTTCCCTAGCCTCATTAGATAAGGACTTCACTTGTTTAAAGTCATAAGAACCTGGTATACGTATATGTTCTAGTCGATTCATTTTCTCAACATTCTCTGATTCTGTTTTGAGATAACCTTCATACTTCACCCCTATTTCTGCCTGCTCCAAAGCCTCTAAACTCAATCCACCAACTTTACTGTAAATACTCGGCACCTTTAGCAAATCTTTAGTTTTTACTTGTGGTCTTGAAAGTACCTTATCTATGAAGTAATTCTGTTGAATTGCGGGAGTTTTCAGCTCTTCAAGAACCGGGTTAATTTCTTTAGGACTTATGGTGGTAGCCTGATAATAGGCAACCGCCTTATCTCTTTGCTCCATTTTTTGCTGGAGTTTTTCATAATCCAGGTCTGTAATTGTGCCTAAACCATGCGCAATAGGCATAAGACGAATGTCTGCATTGTCTTGCCTTAACAATATTCTGTATTCAGCCCTGGATGTGAACATCCTATAGGGTTCATCTGTGCCTTTATTAATTAGGTCATCTATTAGAACACCTATATAGGCATCGGATCGAGATAAAATTAGTGGATCTTTATCGTTATTTTTTAAGTGGGCATTTATACCGGCCATCAAGCCTTGACAACCAGCTTCTTCATAACCTGTGGTTCCATTGATTTGACCTGCGAAATACAGATTTGATACGGCTTTAGTCTCTAAGCTCAACCTCAATTGGGTTGGGAAGAAAAAGTCATATTCAATAGCGTAACCCGGACGGAAGATGCGAACATTTTCAAAGCCCACAATTTTTCTAATAGCCTCGTATTGTACATCTTGAGGCAATGAGGTGCTAAATCCGTTAACATAAACTTCAATAGTGTTCCAGCCTTCAGGCTCTACAAATATTTGATGCCTGTCTCTCTCGGCAAACCGATTGATTTTGTCCTCCACCGAGGGACAATACCTGGGCCCTATGGATTTAATAGTGCCGTTATACAGTGGTGATTCGTGAAGGTGGTCTTTGAGTATTTCGTGAACAGCTTCATTAGTATAAGTAATATGACAGCTTCTTTGCTCCTTCAATTGGGATTTTACTCTAAAAGAAAACTGTCCTGGATCCTTGTCGCCGGCCTGCTCTGCCATTTTACTGTAATCAAGACTTCTGCCATCAACCCTAGGAGGTGTGCCGGTTTTCATTCTACCTGACTCCATCCCTAGTGCCACTAATTGTTCCGTAATGCCATATGAGGCCTTGTCTCCCATTCTTCCCCCGGTCATTTGGGTTTTGCCAATGTGCATTAAACCGTTCATGAAGGTCCCACTCGTTATAATCACAGCTTTGGCATAAAATTGTTGACCAAGGCTTGTTTTTACGCCTATTACCGTATTGTTTTCTATAATGAGCTGATTAACAGAATCTTGTATAAAATCTAGATTTTGAGTCTCCTCCAAAATTTCTCTCCATTTTAGCGAAAACATAACTCTATCGTTTTGAGTCCGTGGACTCCACATAGCCGGCCCTTTGGACCTGTTCAGCATTCGGAACTGTATGGTGCTGTAATCAGAAATGATGCCAGACATACCTCCAAGAGCATCTATCTCTCTGACTATCTGGCCTTTAGCAACGCCGCCCATGGCAGGATTGCAAGACATTTTTGCTATAGTTTCAAGGTTCATGGTAACCAAAAGAACCTTGGAGCCTAAAGTGGCAGCTATATGAGCAGCTTCTGATCCCGCATGCCCAGCTCCTACTACTATTATGTCGTATGTGTTAAATTGATGTTTCACGTGGAACGCGACAAAGCTAAATAGTGGTTTTCCAGGCTTCGCATTTTTTGTTTTTCATCTTCAGTTTTGTCGGTATGCCCCGCTAGATGAAGCATGCCATGTATAATTACTCTATGCAATTCTTCCAACATGCCAACCTCGTACTCTTTGGCATTTTCTTTTACACGGTCTAGGCTAATGTATAATTCTGAATGAGTATAGTCTGAGTCTGAGCTGTAATCAAATGTGATAATATCTGTGTAGTAGTCGTGATCCAAGACTTGCCTATTTAGATCGAGGAGATGACGATCTGTAACCAATAGGCAGCAAATGGCTTTTTTCAGGCTTAAGTCTTGAAAGCAGCGCTCTAACCTATGGTCCAGCTCTAAATCCTGCTTGGAATAATCAGGATGCTGTGATATGATTTCTATATTATTCAATAATGCGAAGAACACCTTTAAGCGTTTGACTTTCACCTTTAAAACCTTTGACCTTAACTATGTAAACGTAAATTCCAGGCAGAACCCTTTCCCCCTTGTAGTTTCCATACCAGGCTTGGTCAGTTGCATTTTGAACTACCATTTCTCCCCATCTATTATAGATTTCATAGCTAGAGTTGACATGATCTATTCCTGTGCCAACAATTACAAACCTGTTGTTCTCTCCATTAAACCTGAAAGCATTTGGGGCGAAAGCTCTGAGCGGAGGCTCCAGGCACACAACATTGGAATAACTGTTAGCTGCCATACTGTAGCTGTTAAAGTTTTCTGTAGCTTTAATTCTATAACAAGCAGCTGAATCGGTGTTGTGGAATTGGCCATGAGATGCTGATATCTCAGCTACGTTCCACGTGGAACGACTGAAGTCAGATATTTCCAGCGAATATTCACTCACTCCTCCATCCCAGTTGATATAGGTATTGTATATAGCGGATGGCGAAATTAGTAGGTGTAATGAATTTCCTGTGTTGCTTGTAATCACCGCCTCGTTACATTGGTTATAAGCTGTGATCTGATAAGTGTAATACAGCGTGTTAACGTCTACAGCAAGATCAGTAAAGGAGTAGTTTAGAGATGAGTTGCTATTTATTTGAGTGAGAGGCGTTAGCGCAGCACTCTTGTTTGCTCTGTCCAAATCAAATCTTCTAATGTCCTTTGTGTTGTCAGTGATCCAATCAATTTCAATTTCATCAAAGTCGTTAACGGTGATTTGACTTAAATATAAAAAGCTAGGTGTTTCAAGCGCTCTAGTTTCTACACAAACGGTATTCGAGCTGGATGAGATGTTTCCAGATGAAGTATAGGATCTTATTAGAAAGCATATGCTATCTCCTAACATAAAGTCAGTGAAAATCAGAGCGTTATCGGCCCCGTTCAATGAATTGTAGTGTTTGTAGCCGGCTTTATTTTTATTGACAAATAGAGCCTGAGAATCAATAGAAGACCAACCCTGATATCTGGTCCAGCTAAGACTTATTTCTCTTTTGCAACTATCTATGGAAGAGCTTAGTAAAGCGGGACGATGAGGGGCAGAGATAGGCGAGAAAAGGTGACAACTATCAAATACTGAGAGCGTTACATTGAATACGTTGCTCGGATTAGTGCTCACTATATAAGATGTGTTGTTTGTTTCTCCTATGGAGTCGTTTATTCCTCCTATATGACGATAGATCCTATAACCCATTCTATCTGCTGCACCGTTAGGTCTCCAACCCGCAATTATGTTCTGAGTTAGCACATCAAAACTGACGGAATCTAATTGGGTGGTTGATGGCTTGTTAATGTCTACTTTAATAATATTACTAGTTGCGCTATCTACCAAATCACATAAGTGAAACACCCTGATGAAATACGCCCTATCTGCATTTAGGTTTGGAATACTGTAAGTGTGCTGCTGTATAGCTATGTTGGGAATGCTAGTTATTTCTTGATAAGCACCGGAGTTTTCATTCCCATAAATGGTGTAGTGACTAAAAGAGCCACAAAGATCGGCAATGCTGGTCCAGCTTAATGTAATGGTGGAATCGTCGTTGTTTATACATGCCCGTAACACTAGGGGAGCCCTAGTTACGGCGGACAGTTGTAAACTGAATCCAACAAGGAATAAGAGGAGTATTCGCATTTAATCGAAGCTTATCAGGTATAACGCATTTACTTTGCAAAAATTGTAAAAAATACAGCAGCATGAAAGGGGGTAAACCGAGGAATAAAGCCAAGAGTAGTCATAAAGAGACAGTCCAGCAATCTTTGGGAAATGAGATTAGACTGAATAGGTTTATTTCATTATCCGGATTGTGCAGCCGCAGAAAAGCAGATGAACTTATTGCGGAAGGCAGAGTGAAGGTCAACTCTAAGGTTGTGAAAGAGCTAGGCGTAAAGGTTAGCTTAAGAGATAAAGTGCAGGTAGACAACAAGTTAATTGGCCCAGAGGAGAAGCAATACGTCATTATGAATAAACCTGGAGGCGTAATTTGTACTAAGGCGGATCCTCAGAAAAGGAGAACTGTTATGGACATGCTACCACCAGACCTTCAGCACCTAAATCCAGTAGGAAGATTAGATAGAAACACTACGGGAGTATTACTATTAACAAATGACGGAGACCTGACTCAAAAGCTACTTCATCCTTCTAAAAAAGTAAAAAAGGTCTACAAAGCGAAGCTAGATAAGCACATAACAGAAGACCAGATGCAAAAGTTGGTTGATGGAGTGGAATTAGAAGATGGCAAATCACACTTTGATAAGCTGGTTGAACTGCAAGAGGATAATGAACCCCGCTTTGGTATAGAAATACACTCTGGAAAGAACCGTATTATAAGAAGGATGTTTGAATCACAGAATGTTCAAGTGCTTAAACTGGATCGCGTTCTTTTTCATACCCTTGAAAGAAGAGGTTTAAAGCGAGGGGAGTGGAGAGCTCTGAAAGAAAAAGAATTACGTAGTCTTGGTGTAAAAGTTTCATGACAGCTATGTTTTGTATGCTAAGGGTGTGTAATTTTGAACGTATGGCGAGATTGAAACCATTGGGATTGTTAGCCTTGATAATTTTTGGATATGCATGTATGGAAGTGCCTCCACCTGTTGACCTCAGGGGCGGTGCGGATATGGTATTGGACACCACTTATGTTGATGTAAATTTAACAAACACTCCACAGGACAGGGTAGTCCTAATTGAAGATCTAACTGGCGTAAGGTGTACTAATTGCCCAGATGCTGCTAAACGCGCAAAGGATTTAAAAAGCGCAAACCCAACCCAAGTAGTTATTGCTGGGTTATATACTTCGCAGCCAAACAATTTGACTTTTCCTCATAGCGGATCTGAAGATTTAAGAACCGAGAATGCAACTAATATCTATGCCAATTTATACGGCAGCCCGCCACTTCCTGGTGGAGGTGTAAATAGAAAACCTTTTCCAGGCGAAACTACTATAAATCAACAATTTTCATTTTGGGGCGCAAGTGTAAATGCAGATAAGGTATTGTCCTCTGTGATAAATTTAGATCTTCAAACCGATAGCATTAATGACTCTACGATTCAATTAGTAGCCAAAGCTACCTTCATGGAGGCCATGGAAGAAACAGTATTTGTGAGCATCATGCTATTGGAAAACGATATAGAAGCAGCGCAAACCTCAGATACAGGTGATATTCACGACTATGTTCATGAGCATGTATTAAGGCAAATGTATACCCCTTACAATGGAGCGCCTTTTTACACAAATGCAGAAAAGGGAAGACACCTTCAAGCGAGTTGGCAAATAGTACTTCCAAACAAAGTTAGGAAGGAACACGCATCACTTGTGTTGTTTGTTAACCTGAATGAAGCAGACAATAAGGAAGTGCTTCAATGCAAAGAAATCAAGCTATAGCAAACGCTACGTTAATTTCTGAGTTCGCATCTTACTTGCAATTAGAGCGATCTTTAAGTGAAAACACCATTAGCTCATACCTTTCTGACATTCAAAAGCTAGAGTCTTATTTAGATCAAAAAAGCGTATTGTCTTTCACGAACAAAGAAGCCGTAGACTTTGTAGTTGGCATGGAAGAAGTTGGATTGTCTAAACGAAGCGTGGCCAGAATTATATCTGCATTAAAAACACTCTATAAATTCCTTATCGCCGAAAACTATACTGAGACCAGCCCTTTGGCCTTGATAGAAACACCAAAACTGCCAAAGAATCTTCCTGAAGTTTTGTCTCATGAGGAAGTAGTTTTGATGATTTCACAGCTAGATTTAAGTAGCAGCGGAGGGGAAAGAGACAAAACCTGTATGTTGTTATTGTATTCGTGCGGTCTTAGAGTCAGCGAGCTAATAAATCTGAAAATCAACGACATTCATTTTGACGATGGATTTATTAAAGTGTTGGGAAAAGGTAATAAAGAACGGCTTGTACCAATAGGAAATCAGACTCTGGACCAAGTAAAAAGGTATCTATCTTGGAGAAATGAGTTATCGAAAGTTAGCAAAGATGCTGAAGGCGTGCTAATTCTAAATCAAAGAGGAGGGAAGCTAAGCCGTACTTCGCTTTTCAAGCTAGTAAAGGAACTGGCTTCTAGAGCGCAAATAGAGAAAAATGTGAGCCCTCATACATTGAGACATAGTTTTGCTACAGTTTTGATAGAAGCAGGAGCAGATTTAAGAGCAGTGCAACAAATGCTGGGGCACGAATCCATTACCACCACAGAAATATATACCCACCTAGACCGCAGCTATTTGAAATCGGTAGTTGAGCAATATCATCCCAGATCATAATGATAGTATATAATGTAACCATCGCAGTTGAACCAAGCATAGAAGAGCAATTTATACTTTGGTTAAAAGAAACCCATTTGCCTGAAGTAATGGAAACCCGTTGCTTTATTAGCCACGAGATTTTTAAAGTTTTTGACAGCCCAAATTCTGAGACCCATAGTTCATATGCAGTACAATACAGGTTAAAAGGCTGGGAAGATTTTGAAGCGTATCAGAACAATTTTGCTCAAGAACTACAACAAAAAACAATAGATCTATTTGGCGAGAATGTCTTGGCTTTTAGAACCTTTTTGGAAAAGCAGGAATAGTTTTTCAAGACCTAATGTTCCAAGTATCAAGTAAGGAATAAATGCGGGCATTGTGAATCTAAAAGCACCAATAGGGCCTGCTAGAAATATAAAGTAACCTGTTATTAGTAAGAGGAACCAGTTTATGTTGTTTTTGGAAAAAGCAGCAAGCAGAAGTCCTGCAAGTTTTATTAAACTGAACAGCAGTAACACAAGAAAGAGGGCAATAAACCCTGGTGAAGATTTCATTTTTTTGTATATAAAATCCCAATTTCCTGCAATGAGTTGTTCGGTAAGACTCATATTTGATTCAGCTGATTTTAACAGATGAGATAGCTCAAACCGACCTGGATCTAGTAGGGATTTGAGCATCCCAATAATATGAATTTTAGAATATGAATTTGGGTGCTTCACTATACTTTCCTTAGCTCTTGAGTTGAGCGCTTTTAGATAATTTCTATAATCGTCGGAATTTCTGGGTGTTTCAAAAATAGAAGCTTGTGTGTATTTCTGCGCTGAATCATAGCCGTATTCGTTGGCAATCAGAAGCTTAGCATTATAGTAACTCATATTAATACTGCTTATACTGCTGTAATGAATAAGGCCAGTTGTTTTAAAGTTGATTCCAAATACGATTGCGGCAGCTAGAAGAGGAGCAAGCAGATAGCTGATAGATGAACCCAGAAGTCTTCTATAGCGCAACGCTATAAGCGGGATTGCTATTAATGATACAAGCATTACGGGCTTAAGCAGTAGAGTAACAGACCAAATTGCTATGATTACAGAGAAATGTGATTTGCGTTTGAAAAACTCAAAGCGAATTCCGTAATAGACAATGAGGGCAATCAAAATAGAAAGAAGCAGGTCGGCCATTACAAAAAAGCTGCTAATCATTAGACCAATGCTAACTATATATAGAATGGCATATATCATATATGAAAACCTCATGGCATTTAGCAAATGAAGAACAGCCAAACCAATAACAAACAAAAGAAGAATGAAAAGCCATTGTACTAATCTAATCAGATGCAGGTTTTGCATTGATGAAATTAGAATGAAGCTCGAATAGAGTAATGGTCTTTTGCTGTATAACCGATAATCGGTGGGCTCGTTTAAGTCGCCAGCATAATGAATGTTAGCTTGACTTAAATTCTCCGCAAGACTAAGATATTCTTGGCTGTCTCTAAGCTCGGGGTATCCGACATGGTTGTAATGGACATATAGAGCTAACCCTCCAAGGAGGAGAATAATTAGGCTGGAAAGTAAACCATTCCTCAAGAAATCGAAATTAGGCAATTTTTAAATTAGGGAATAAGTGTTGACCGAAGCTTTTCGTATTTCTTGCGTGCTTCAACCACATACAGACTTGAATTATAATCGAGAATCAATTTTTCGTATAGGCTAAGGGCAGATTTTTGATCACCCATAACATCTAGATACAATTCTGCAGCTTGAAACAATGCGTTGTCAGCAAGAATGTCATATGAGTAGTTGGTATAGATTTCATTATAAAGTTTCAGCGCTTCATCAAAGTTTTTCTTTTTAACCATGAGCCGGGCTTTCAGGTAAAGCACTTCATCTTCTAGGCTGTGATTAGGATATAGAACAGGCAGAATATCAAGCACATCCATGCACTCTTTCAAGCGATTCTGGAAAAGTAAAAATTCGGCATGCGCAAATTCTGTCATTGCGTCATAGGAGGTATCCAGGCCTACATTGTCCTGTATATGAAGGGCCAAATCAAGTGCATTATTAGAAATGAGTTGAGAGGTTGCAGCTTTTAGAATGTCTAATTGGTCTTTGGCCCATTCAAAATCACCGAGAAAGTAGGAGAGGCGAGCACTTCTGAATTTAGCTTCTTGACCAAGTGCATCTTCCTTGAACTCCTTATCCACTTGTCCGTATAACAATTTAGCCTCCCAAACTTCACCTTTAATAAGGTAAGCATCTGCTAGTAATAGTTTTGACTCACCTGCGAAATCAACACCCAAGTTTCTGATTTGCAACAACTCAGATAATATTGAAATGCCTTTGTCTGTTTCATAAATGTGGAATAGATAGAGCTCAGCAAGCCTTTTCATGCTTAAAGATGTCCCTCTTGAATATCCAAAATCATTTAGGAAAGTCTCATACTCACTAATTAGATTCATTTTTCGCTCCAAAGAAGTATTCAGCTTGGAGGAAATATTTAGAAAAGAAGCATTTAAGAATCCTACTCTACCGTCTATATAGTACCTGGAATTGCGACCTTTATCTATGAGCTCCTGGTAGCATAAAGAAGCGATATCGTATGCTTCATTGTTAACACAAATTTGCCCTAAATTTAGAAGCCTTTGACCACCTTCGTTATGTCTTAAATCCATAGCCTTAGCTTGCCTAAATGCTGCGCTAAACTTTTTCTGTTCCAAATAAATTTGCATTAATAATTCGTCGAATGCACCAATGCCTGGGTTTTTCTGACTGTAGACTAAAGTTTGTTGCTGAATATAGTCTGCGGACTCTTCCTTTTCTAGCATTCTACTAAATTGATATGCCACACTCTTCATCCTTCGGGGTTCAGCTTTAATAACTTCGAGGCCGATATCAGTTGCCTTTTGATACTCTCCGGTGTTGCGGTACATATTCATCAAGCTCATCCAAAAGTATTTAAGACCATGTTCATCGGACCCCGCCTCAAAACATTTAATAGCCCATTGAGTATATTGCCTTTTAAGAAAAGCTTGTGCCAAATGAGAAATTTGATATTGATCTTTTTTATACTCGTTAATGAGTTTCTCAAAATGTGATTCAGCCATTTCTCCCTTGCTCATCTGATCATATACATATCCTAAATCAACTTTATAGTTAAGTGATTTTGGGTTTTTCTTGATCATTTTTTTAACCAGAGAAGTACTTTCTTTTATGTTGTTTAAAGCTATAAGACTGTTTAAATAGTTTTCATAAATATATACGGAGGATGGTTTTGTTTTATGAAGCCTTTTATAGAGAACTACGGCTTTTTCATAATCTCCCGAATTATAATAATGAGCAGCAAGTTCTTCGTCGCTGCTTTGTGCAGCTACCTGAAATAGAAAAAGTGTAAATAGGCTGATTAGTAGAACTCTCACTGGCTTATGAAAACGTATAATATGATCAAATATTCTTTTTTAAGACATAGATGATGGAGCTAGACCTCTTTTTATTAAAGAGACTTTGAACATATGACAACAATCCGATATATAAAGTCCAGGGTAAAAAGGTAAAACTCTTTTTATAACTAGCACTCACCATTGCGTTATAGAAAGGGTCTAAAGGCATTCGTTTGATAGCTTCCAAGCGAAACCCTCTTTTGCGAACAAAAGTCTCAAAGGTTTTTGGTTCAAAATGCCAGAGGTGCCTAGGCACATCATAAGCACACCAGTACTTGCCATAATATTCACTATCCAAACATTTGTGATTTGGCATGGCGATCAGTAATCTTCCATCGTCTTTTAGGAAATGTTCAAAAGCCTCAAAGTATTCATTGTAAGTATAGACATGTTCGAACACATGCCATAAAGATATTATGTCATATTTGCTGTCAAGTTCTTTGTTAATCAACGACTTAGGCTCATAAGCATTGATGTCAAACTTAGATTTGCATAGTTCGCGAGCTTTTGGGCTTATTTCAATACCATCTACTCCATATCCGGCACTCTTCATGTGGTTCATGAAATAGCCAGAGGCAGAGCCAACATCCAGTATTCTACCTTCTTTTGTATGTTTTTGAATTAAACGGAGTTTCCTGTTGAGCATCCACTTTCTACCAATGTGGTAGAGTTTAAAGATTAAACCTTCCTGCTTATCACTGTGCTCCACATAATCTTCATCTTCGTAATAAGCACCAGCTTCTTGCTCGGAAGGTGGATTATCGGTATACCTGAACCTGCAGTTATCACATTCCTTGATGCTAAATTTCTCATGACTTACTAAGAAGTCTTCAACTTCAAGCACTGAGCTAAAGCTGGATGCACCACAATTGATGCAATTAAAAAGTTGATTGGTCTGATTCAAAGCGATTTGGCAAAGTAAATTAAATTAGGCGATAAGCTTCAAGAAGGCTAGTTTTGTGCGGCAAATAAATTAAGCTCTAATTTTATTTGCAATGGCACAACCCAACTCATCCAAAATTTCTTATCAAGGTCTCACCTTTGATGACGTTTTAGTTCTTCCAAGATACTCTGAACTTCTTCCTAGAGATACTCAAACAAAGACACAACTTACTCGTAATCTGTCTATTAATATACCTATTGTATCGGCTGCAATGGACACAGTTACAGAAGCAAATCTCGCAATAGCCATAGCGCGCGAAGGCGGAATTGGAATCATTCATAAAAATATGAGCATAGAAGCTCAAGCGGCACAAGTGCGAAAAGTGAAGCGTTCTGAAAGCGGAATGATAAAAGATCCGATTACTTTAAAGGCGGATAATACTTTGGCTGATGCATTGAATGTGATGAAAGAAAATAGAATAGGAGGTATTCCTGTTACAGACGACCATGGAATATTAGTGGGAATTATTACAAATAGAGATTTGAGATTTCAGTCAAACCTAGGAACTCCAATTTCGGATGTAATGACTACGGATAATCTTATCACAACAGACGAAGACACAGACTTAACTAAAGCAGAAGCCATACTCCAGGAGTATAAAATAGAGAAACTACCTGTTGTAGACAGCAACAACAAGCTATTGGGCTTAATTACATATAAAGATATTCAGAAAGTTAGCTATCATCCAAACGCGTGTAAAGACAGGGAAGGAAGATTAATGGTTGGTGCTGCGGTTGGGGTTACGGCCGATACTATCAATAGAGTTAGGAGCTTGGTGGAAGAAGAAGTTGATGTAGTTGCGATTGACACTGCACATGGCCATTCCAAATTTGTGGTAGCAGAACTTAAAAAAGTAAAGGCAGAATTTCCTAACTTACAAGTTATAGTAGGAAATGTTGCCACAGGTGATGCTGCCAAGTATTTGGCTGACAATGGAGCTGATGCGGTAAAGGTTGGAGTAGGCCCTGGATCCATTTGCACAACCAGAATTATTGCGGGCATTGGAGTCCCACAACTCAGCGCCATTGTTGAATGTGCAGAAGCCTTAAAAGGAACAGGAGTTCCAGTTATTGCTGATGGAGGGATTAGATATAGTGGAGACTTGGTTAAAGCAATAGTGGCTGGAGCAAGCTCAATTATGGCCGGAAGCATGTTTGCTGGTACGGAAGAAAGTCCTGGAGAAACTTCATTTTATGAAGGCAGAAAAGTAAAATCATACAGAGGCATGGGTTCTATTGAAGCCATGAAACAAGGCTCGAGCGATAGATATTTTCAAGATGCCGAGGCGGAGATTGCTAAATTGGTACCTGAAGGAATAGTTGGAACGGTACCATTCAAAGGGCATTTATCCGAGGTGGTATATCAACATATTGGAGGCCTTAGAGCGGGAATGGGTTATACAGGTTCGCGTACAATAGAGGATCTGCAAGGTGCAAGCTTCACTCAAATCACAAATTCAGGCATGCGTGAGAGTCACCCACACGATGTGACGATTACTAAAGAAGCACCTAATTATAGCAGGTAGGGAAGGCAGGAGCAAATCCACACGTACCAATGGTTAATTGTGAATTATTAATTAAACCGTTTGGCCCATTTATAAGTCTTTTAGACACGCGCAAGTGCTACATTTTGTGGAAATTGTAGGAATTCATAGAAATTTATAATTTTCCCCTGGGGTAATGGGGAACCCAATGTGCATTGGAAATGATGATTCATTAACCCTAAATTCCAATCAATTAATCCTTTTATTCCAATAGCTTAGTGAACTACTCTCCCTCTTCCATGGCTTTCTTGTAGTCTGGATGGACGAGCAATTCTTGAAAATCGCTTGGTGGTTTGTCTTTCAAGAAAATAGACCAATAAGCCTTTTTGCTCATACTGTCCCAATGGAGCATTCCCAAAGTATACTGCCATGTTTGATTGAGGTTAAGGATTAGCACAAATAGGAAAGTCGCCAAAAACGGGATTCGTTTCCACCATTTCATCTTTAGCACCCACCCAACAAATCCTCCTAGCCCAACTAACAGCAAGGGATAAGTGTCTATCATTACCCTGCTTCCAAAGCTTCCACCATACCACCAACACCACCAGCTAAAGACCACAAACACAAAAAGAGGAAGTATAATAATCAATGGTCGTTTTAAACCTCTAAAGGATTTGTTTACAAAAAGCCCAACAATGGCCAAAAACATAAGAGGGGTATAAAGCAGCCAGCCTTTTCTGTAACTGAACAAGCCATCCATAAAGTGGGATTTTGCAAAGAAAAACCCTTCTTGATCATAGGAGTAAAACAAGAAGCTTCCTGTGGCATATTTCCAATAAGCAAACTGAGGAAACCAAGGAATTAGAAAAGCAACTATTAGAATCAACCAATTGACGGGCCTTTTCAATATCTCTAATGTTTTGCCTTTTCTCTCCTTTTGCAGGCCATATAGAATTGGAAACAAGCATAGAATAGCATTTGTTGGCCTTACCAAAACTATCAACCCCACCGTGAAAGCTAATAGAAATATCGATTTCTTATTTGCTCCATTTTTAAAGATGGATAAGCTAATTAGGTATAATAAAGTAATGAGCAAAAAGCTATATGGGTGACTCAAACCAGGAGCTCCTGCTATATAGTAGAGCAAATTACTTCCAGCATAAAGCAAAATCAATGAAACAGCTGCGACCTGGTCTGTAAACAACCTCATACACAACAACCAACAAAGGACTAGACCCATAACACCAAATAGCAGGGTGTTTATATTCAAAGCCATTTGATATGGTTTCGAGAAACCATTGGCATTATAATCTGTAAAGTTTTTGGTGTACCAGTGAGCTGGAAGAAATGTAGGCAGATAGAAGTATGATAAACCTACGCTCATTTTCTGGAACACGGTATCACCTCTTGTATTTACCCATAAATGATCAATGGGCTCATCTTGTGGTAACTCATAACGGTATTCAAACTGAAAGTCATCATATATAAATGCGGCTGGCAAATAGGAATAATAAGAGGTGATATCGTGAATAATAGACCTATTAGTGCGCCATGTTCCAACTCTATAAGATTGCTGCGCCAAAAGGATAATCAACAACAGCACTGTGGCAGCAGATAAAGGATATGTTTTTATTAGTTTAATAGACTATGCTGAAAGAGGGTTGAATTTCATGTTTTCCAGTAAAAGCGGCAAATAAATTTACTATTCCCAAAGGAACTCGTTTAAAAACAGTCCGCGCCCCTGCAACATTATATTCAGGGTATGTAAATTTTAAAGGGATGCTACCTGCATAAAGTTGATAGTCTTTCTTTGATAAAGTTCGTTCTGCCCAATTCCCAGTGTTAGGATCGCAGGTATTGGAATAAAGACATTTATTGTGATGATTTGGCAACACACCGTTCACTACATATTGCTTAATATCAGCACTTATAAGCCCTCTAGTTAAAGCTGTAATTTCATGTAGTTTTTCTTCACTGTAATCTGGGCGAAGCTTGCTAATAATATCTATTCGCTGATTGAAATACGGTTTTCGGCTATCTCTATCTTTTATAGATTTGGCTGTGTTCCCTTCAAATTCTGCCATTTTGTGTATTCTCTTAAACTCATTTCTCCTGAGCCAAGAATTTAATACGGCGGCTGTATTGTGAACATTGGTTTTGGCTTTAGAGCTTTGTTTGAAGAATGTTTCAAGATTATATATATGCTCAATTACGTCTCGGCTGCACAACAGGCTCTCGTTGGTAAGTTGATCTACATGTTCTTCTAGGCCCCCAACGAGGTACGTAATATTAGTTAAACCCATTTGAGAATTTAGCAGTTCTGCGCTTTTTGCACTTACAGGGTCCACATCTACGTAAACCACAGCTTTATTTGGATACAAGAAGGCAAAGAGAGCACTATTGAATCCAATCCCACCTCCCAAATCAACAATCTGCTTGTACTCCTCAATTGGCAATGCATTTTCTAATAGGTGTATGCCCAAGTAAATATTGTAATTGATTTTCTCTAAATATGTTTCAAAGTAGGATTTGTTATATGAGTCTAAATCAATGGTATTGAGCTGAATGTACCTCTTCTTAAAATCTTTAATCTTCATTGTATAATGCGATTTAATAGGCATCCGGTCAGCCCCTGAACCGGTAAACTCATGTATTTCGCTAAGCTGACTCATCTCTACTTTCAATTAAAACTAGATGGCCTTTTTTATGGCTAATTTGAACTAATCCTGTAGCTACCACTTTATTGCTAGAACCACTTCTTTTGGCTAACTCCAAAGTTTCGTTGTCCAAAGCATATTGTAATCCCTGCGTACTTATTCCTTCAACACGTCCTAAAGGGAGTAAAGACAAAATGCTATTTTCTTCGTAGTGTTTAGAAAAGGAGTCAGGTAAAAGGTGCGCTTTGCTATGGTTGTCATAGAACACTAAATGCAGATTTGGGTACCTGCCCAACAGACTTAAATTGTTCATCGTATGATCTAGTCTTCTACCGGTGGCCCACACTATATTAATGTCTGTATATCCAGCTTTAGAAAGCCAATCAATTGCCTTCTCTAAATCTGTAGTTTCCTGTTCTTCAATTTTTATGTACTGCACATCTGGCCTACGTTCTGTTGTCTTAATGCTGTCAAAATCACCAATGACCATATCCATCTTTATTTCAAGATTCATTACTCTTTCATAAGCACCATCAAGGACTACAATAAATGGGCACCACTCTATCAATTGCTTAAGAAGTTGCATGCTGCATTCTTCACCGTTGGCAATGACTAATGCAGGCTCCTGACCTTCAACTACAAAATGATGTGATGACATATTGATGCAATATTTCAAATTATCTTAATAAAACCTATGTATTCCAAGCTTAATTTGTGTTTGGATGAAGAAGCAAATTCTTTTATGGATGTGGGTGATTCTCACAATGCTAGGGTGTAAAAAAGAGAAATTCATTTACGAGAGCGAATGGCTAACGCCTCTTTTTAAAGCGAGCCTTGGTGTTGAAGATATAGTAGCCGACAGCCTCATAGCAAAGGATACTGACCAATCACTTGATTTGGTGGTAGAATATGAAGAGACTTTAGATAGCCTACTTGATATTCTTGAAGTGCCAGACAGTTTAACCGAGGTTTCTATAAGTTTGACTCAATTGCTGTTGGATGATCGCAAGATTACAGATACCATAACATTGGTTGAAATGTATCCACCAGCTATTCTTTTGAATGGTCAGACTACCACTCTTGATGCACAAGACATAACATCAGATCAAGGCACAGAAATAGATGTCACTGAAGAATTTTTTCAAACCGCTACTTTTAAAGAAGGCTTTTTAGACCTGAGTATTTATAATGATCTTCCTGTAGATGTAGAACTTATAGAGTTTGAACTGATTAACAAAAGCGACGGCAGCATCATAATTAGTGATGCATTTAATGATGTTTTGGCATTTGATTCAGCCACCAAAAGCTACGATTTAGCCGGGAAAACGGTAGAGGGGATAATGGAAGCCAAATTAAAAAGGGTAAAGACAAAGGCGAGTGTTGGACCTGTGCTTATAGAAGCATTTAAGGGATTACGCTTGCAGTTGTTAGTGTATGGCTTAAAACCAGAAAGCGCAACAGCAATCTTTCCAGCACAAAGCCTAATTAATAAAGAAGAAGAGACCACTTATAACTTTGGCGGCCCTCAAATTACAGCTATGAGACTTAGCAAAGGAGAGGTCTTGATGGAGGTATATTCAACTATTGAAGAAGAAATTATTTTGGAATATGAAGTTCCACAAAGTGCTCACTTTGTCACGGGTGAAAAAATCTACAAAGAATTTAGGATTCCGCCAGCCAAAGATGGCGTACCTTCTAGAACAGATGAGCGTTTCCCAATTGGTCAATATGAAATCATTTACAAAGGGAAAGATGTGAACAACCCGCCCTTTGTAAACACATTCTATAGCATTTTGGATGCGAGAATGGAATACACTGGAGAAGTAAGAAGCCTTTCACTTTCAGATAGTATATACATCAAATTTGGCTTAGTGGACGTTGAACCGGAATTAGCCATTGGGGATTTTGGTAAAAAAACATACACGTTTACAGATCCTCTAGATGTTCCCGTGTTTAGAGACCTAGAAGGTTCTATTAGTTTGGAAGATGCCAGCTTAGATGTGATTTTCGAAAACAGCTTTGGTATAGAAGCCAATATAGACATACAAAGCATACAAGGAGTCAATAGCAGAACTGGAAAACAATTGAGTTTAATATCACCAGAGCTTCAACCAACCATTTTCTTGAGAAGGGGAATAAACCTAAATACGCATGTTAGACCTTATAGCACAGGAGTTAATCTTAATAAGACCAACTCTAACTTTAAACTATTCCTTGAGAACATCCCAGATAAGATACTTCCAGATTTTGATGTAACCACAAGGCCTAATGGTAGCAACAATCTAACGGACTTTGCCTTTTATGATAGTTATCTAAAAACAAAGTTACGTTTACATGTTCCCATGCATTTTGGCATGGATAGCTTTGGCTTGGTAAAGAAGAAAAGCTTTGATTTAAATGAAGACTTAAGCAATATTAAAAAGGGCAGCTTAAAACTTATAGTTGACAATGGATTTCCCTGGATTGCTTGGGTTCGTCTTGAATTCCTAGATGAAGATGATCAGGTTTTGTTGAATACTCTAGGAACTAGTGATGATGTTGTAGATGCAGGTTTAATTGATCCAGGGACAGGAAAAGTTGGGGACCCGCAAAGATCCAATTTGATTATAGATTTGAGTCAAGAGGATTTGGAGCTAGTCAATACAGCATCCAAAATAAGAGTGTATGCCTTCTTTAGCACTCCATCTAACCAGAGATATGACATCTTTAGTGATTATAAGTTTGACCTTCAATTGATATCTCAATTTGTATATGAGAGTAATTAGCTTTCTAGTTCTTGCATTATTTTTTATAAGCCCCCTTAAAGCCCAGGATTTTATATTTCTTGACGAGGCCTCATTTGAAGACTCAACTTCTATATTAAAACTGTCTTTGAGTAGAGAAGCTTCTTCTAATGCACTTACATTTGGTTTGATTAATAATTTCCTGTTTGCAGATGGCTTCGAGCTTGAGAATAAAGAGGCATTTATAAACGCCGATCAAGAGCGTTTTAACCTTAAGAATCAGAATGCATTCGGGGTAAGTCAACTGCTAGGTAATGGGACAACACAACATGCATTTAGTTTAAGCTATCAGGCCGAATGGTATGCTTCAGCTTCCAAGAAGCTAGCAGAGATGGCATTGTTCGGCAATGCACATTTAGCTGGTATGAGTATTAACTCAAAGAATACGGAACTCTTGAACATCAGCAGCTTGTCTTTAAGTTATGAGCGAAGAATGAATTTGAACAAAAGCTGGGAGATAGGGTGGAGAGTTGGCCTCGACTTCTATGAAGACTTACAACAGTATAGAGCAGATGAAGTCTTTTTCCTAACCGAGGAGCAGGGAAGTTATATAGATTTTAGCAGCTCAGACTTGAGGTTTTATTCTAGCTCAGATTATTGGGATGGAATCGGGTTGCATTTAGGAATGAGTTTTAAATACAAGAAAGAGAAAAGTGAATTCAGCTTTTCAACTGGAAAAATTCGTTTGGCATTTTTAAATCAGGAAAAGCAATATCAAATAGATACCAGTTTCAGATTTGAAGGATTAGAATTGTCTGGCGCAGATTTATTAAATGGAAACATTACAGAGCTTACGGATAGCCTAATAGATCAGTTTTTGTACTCAAATGTAAATGAGAAGAGTTGGCAAATTCTTCCTGTGCCTGTGTACTTGGGGTATATGCACACATTAAATCCAGACCATAAAATCGGTGCTCAATTGAGCGCTATTAGTCTGGGTCAATATGGCTGGGAACTCAGGTTGATTGATCAAATTAAACTCGCTCCAACTTTTTCATTAAGATCCAGTTTGGCTTATGGTGATTTCACAGGAATTTCTTGGCTCGAAGAAGCTGAATATGTTCATCAAGACAAATACCATTTTTATCTTGGACTTGCTGGCATACAGGGCTTGTTTCTCAAAGACCAGGCAGGGCACTATGGGTTGTCTGCAGGATTTGCGGTTAGCTTGTGAAGCTGTTCTGTAAACAATGAACCAAAGCGAAGCATTTGATTAATTTCATGGCTGTTGAGCAACCTGAAGAACCTAAAAATCAAGATAATGTTGTTTTGACTTTCAATGTGGTAACGCTCTTCGTTTTTAAGGAATATTTGCAGTTCCTTATTGAACGTTTTCTTAATCTCTTCTTTATTTCTCCCTTTCAATGAGTAGGATGTATCAAAACTATCAACCACCCCGAGATTTATATCTTCCTTCGACGCTAAATCCAATAATCGATCAAATAGCTTCTCATGCTCCAATGTGAAATCTGGAATGTTTTGATCATAAACAATTCTGAGCATGGTGGCATGGTGCACTTCAGCCGCCATAAGAGCGCCTTCATCAAATGTTATATCATTTATTTCCCAATGAAGTCCATTCTTGTATGTGCCTTTAATTTTGTTTTTAGAATACTCAATTGGCCTACTTAAAAAGAAACTGTTCTGTTTTAATCTGCCTGTTTTCCAATTTAAATCTGGTATAAAGTCCCACTTATTAAAATTGCTTAACTCTTCTAGTTCCTTTTGCCTTTTAGATAAACGCTTTTTTCTCAATGGGGGTAAAACATGAAGACTAAATGGGTGGTCGCTTGTGGTTAAGTGCTCGTCTAGACCAAGAACAGAAAAGGAACCTGATCTTTCATTTTCGTGATCTAAACCCCAATCATTCACATACTCTAAGATGGAATAATCTACTAATCTAGAATGTGAAAAGTCAAAAATCACTTGCTCTTTTTCTGGTATTCGTTTCAGTTTCTTTTCCAGTTTAAGAACGCTCGCAAAATTTGCAACGCCTTTAGCTTTTACATGAAAATGGCTATCAATTTTACTCACTGAAAAGTTGGGATTCAAGATGTACCTCAGGAATGTTGTAGGAGGCAAACTGCTTCTAATTAGATGCAATAGAAGTGTAAATAAGACTCCAATTACTATACCCCATATTAAATCGGTGAGTATGGTGAAGAGCAGTGTATTGATGAGAATAAGCAATTGCTCATAACCTTTGAGTGAGGCGTCTTTAAACACCTTAGGAGAAGCTAATTTATATCCTGAGTACACCAGTATAGCTGCAAGTGCGGCCAGAGGCACCATTTGAATATACTGGGACATTAAAAACACGAATGCTAAAATGAATAATCCGTGATAAAAATTTGAGAACCTAGTTCTCGCTCCGTGATTTATGTTCACGGAACTTCTAACTATTACGGCAAGTACAGGTAAACCACCAAGAAAACCTGAGACCATAGTACTTATACCTACTGCACCTAAATCGTGATTCAAGTTTGTTTTTCTTTTATAAGGATCTAGTTTATCAATGGCCTTGGCGCTTAAAACTGTTTCTATAGTTGAGATAAGAAAAATAGATAATACTGCAATCCAAAAATCAACATTGCCTATCTTGTCGAAATTGGGCCTTATGCTAAATCCATCTATGACATTGGCCGGTAAATTCACTAAGAATTCCGTATTGATCATGTGTAAATCACCCAAGGCTTCTACTTCCCCATCAGATAGGTATTGAAATAGTAAAAACAATGGGATGGAAGTAAGCAAAACCCACATAGGACCGGGAATAAATTTTACGAATCGGCTTTTAACATAAGGGTGTCTAGCCAAAATGAAAAGACTGTTAAAGAATATGATAGTAACAAAAGGATGAAGGCTTGACAAGCTTGAAGGTATGGCCTTCAATGATTCCAAAGGGCTGCCTTTGAACGGCACTCCCAAGCCCACATGAATTTGGCTAGCAAAAATGATGACTCCAATAGCAGCCAGCATTCCTTGAACAACAGATGACGGAAAAAAGTTGCCATATTTCCCAAGCCTAAAAACTCCAAATAGCAATTGAATGCCACCTGCACACATAAATGCAGCAGTTACATATTGAAACCCATTTGCAGTCCCTGGGTCAGACAATGCTCCCATAGCAAACAGGGTAACTACAATTAGACTGGCCGTTGGGCCATTTATAGCCACGTGCCCACTTCTAATAAAGGTTGTAAATATTCCACCAACCATGGCCGCAATTAGTCCAGCCATTGGAGGGGCACCAGAAGCTATAGCAACACCCAGTGATAATGGTAAGGCAACAAGAGATACACTCAAACCAGCTACCAGATCTCTTCGCCAATTATGAATCAAACCCTTGAAACCAGATACATGTAAATCGTTGGTTTCTTTCAAAAACGGAATGTTATGCCGCTAAAAATACGACTTAATGAGCAAAGGAAGCTGCACTATATAAAGGGAATTTAGCCATTAGAGTATGAGTGGCCTGCTTCACTTCTTCTATAACAGACTCATTATCAACATTTGACAACACTCTATCTACTAATTCAGCTATAGTTTCCATGTCTTCTTCTTTCATACCGCGTGTGGTTACAGCAGGTGTTCCAATTCGCATCCCTGATGTAACAAAAGGTGAACGTGTTTCAGAAGGGACGGTGTTCTTATTTATAGTGATATCAGCTCGCACCAAGGTGTTTTCAGCCACTTTGCCTGTGAGTGTTTCGCTTTTTGTTCTAAGGTCAATAAGCATTAAGTGGTTATCGGTTCCTCCAGAGATAATTTTGTATCCTCTCTTAGTAAAAGCAGATGCTAGAGCTTGGGCATTGGCAATTACTTGTTTACAGTATTCAGTGTATTCTGGTTGAAGTGCCTCTCCAAAAGCGATGGCTTTGGCTGCAATAATATGCTCCAATGGACCTCCTTGAGTTCCTGGAAAAACAGCCCCATCTAAAATGGATGACATTTTTCGAATACTACCCTTAGGTGTTGTAATTCCCCATGGATTTTCAAAATCCTGACCCATCAAGATTAATCCTCCTCTAGGGCCTCTTAGGGTTTTATGAGTTGTTGTAGTTACTATATGGCAATGTTGCATAGGATTGTTAAGCAATCCAGTGGCAATCATGCCTGAGGGGTGAGAGATATCAGCCAATAACAGGGCACCAACTTTGTCTGCAATTTCTCTAAACCTTTTGTAATCCCAATCTCTTGAATAAGACGAAGCACCACATATTATCAACTTTGGTTGTGCTTCTATGGCTTTCTGTTCAACCATATCCATGTCAACAAGTCCAGTATCTTCATTTACACCATAAAAGTGAGAGTTATAAATTTTACCAGAGAAATTTACAGGAGAACCATGTGTTAAATGTCCCCCATGTGAAAGGTCAAATCCCAACATAGAATCACCTGGTTTAAGTACACCTAGCATAACGGCTGCATTTGCCTGTGAACCACTATGTGGTTGCACATTGGCCCAAGCTGCTCCAAATAGTTTTTTAGCACGCTCAATGGCTAAATCTTCAATTTGATCAACTACTTCACAACCTCCATAATATCTTTTGTGAGGTAACCCTTCAGCGTATTTGTTTGTGCATACACTGCCGCACGCTCGCATCACGTCTGCTGACGTAAAATTTTCTGAAGCGATGAGCTCAATTCCATTCTGTTGGCGCTCAAGCTCTTTTTGAATGAGATCAAATACCTGTTCTGTCATAATTATGCGTTTGTTCCTACTTCAATAGTGTAGTTCTCCATAACGGGGTTCACTAACACTCTTTTACATGCATCTTCTGCAATGGCGTATGCATCATCTGCATTGCCTGCTTCTATATGCATGACTATTCGTTTTCCTACACGAACGTCTTGTACTTCTGCAATTCCAATTTTGTTCAATCCCTGATGAACAGTTTTTCCTTGGGGGTCTAATAGCCCTTTTAAAGGAAGGATGTTTACGTCAACTTCAAAAATCATAGTGTTCTCAATCGCTTTTGGCTCGTCAAAGAAATGACCAGATAAAGTATCAAACAAAGAATTACGCCAAAAAACTTAAAAATGACCACTAAGACAACAAATGCGAGCAAACTAAAAATCCTTAAACGATTGAGCCACTTTACTTTGCTAGATAGTTTTATAGAATAGAATTTTATAGAACTAATCATTAAGAGCCCGCCAATTATAGTATACATTAGAATAAATACCGGGTGATTTAACCATGTAGAAACTTCACTGGAATAAGTTGAGGCAAGAGGAATAGAAAAACTGGTTATAGCCAAGGCAGGAGTCGCAAGACCAGTAAAGTACTCATTTTGTTCTTTGGTATTGTTAAATACAGCTAACCTATAAGCGGCAAACAGAGGTAACGCCAATACCACAAGGGGCAAGGAATATCCAAACAGTTCGGTTCCGGATTGTAGCCAGTAATTGTATAATGTTAAAGCAGGAGCAGCACCAAAACTGACCATATCCGCCAAAGAATCCAGATCCTTTCCTATATCGCTCTTAACATTAAGCCAACTTGCAACGGCGCCATCAAAAAAATCTAATACAGCACTAAAGGCTATAGAAAGTATAACCAGGTCAAACTCTAACTTAAAAGCAAAAATGATAGCAGCACAACCAAATAATAGATTGCCCAATGTTAGCATATTTGGAATTTGGTTTTTGATACTCATACTGCATTCAAAGCTAGCTCTTTTGTCATAAAATGCTCAGATAGAATCATTAGTCTTATTATTCCATTTGATTAACGACATTAAGTTCGAAACAAAATTGGCGGATATACGTTTGAAGCCTAGAATGAAAAGCATTAAAATTACAATTCTTCTTCTTGTGGCCTCTTTGAGTTCTTTAGCTCAATCTTATAGCATTAGCGGTAGAGTTAAAGATGCAGATAACGGAGAGGATCTTATCGGTGCGGTTGTGAAAGTTGCCGATGCAGGTGGTGCGCTGACTAATGTATATGGATTCTATTCATTGTCTTTACCCAAAGGCAGTTACACCGTAACTTTTAGCTATTTAGGATACAGCAAACAAGTGCGCGAAATTGAATTGGATGACAATCTGACTATCAATATTGAGCTTCAAAAGGTATCTCAAGAAATTGGGGGTGTTGTTGTGAGCGCCAAGTCCAACGAAAGCAATGTTGAAAATAAGAAAATCAGTGTTGTTAAGATGGAGATGGAGCAAATCAAGGAAATACCAGTGGTATTTGGCGAAGTAGATATTCTAAAGACCATAACGCTTCTACCTGGTATACAATCTGGAGGAGAAGCTAGCTCTGGAATTAATGTAAGAGGGGGTGGGCAAGATCAAAACCTAATCTTATTAGACGAAGCTACCGTTTACAATGCTTCCCATTTGTTGGGATTTTTTAGTGTTTTTAACGGAGATGCTATAAAAGACCTTGAAGTTTATAAAGGAGGAATTCCTGCCCAGTATGGCGGAAGGTTAGCATCTCTTATAGACATTAGAATGAAGGATGGCAATAAGAAAAGATTCGCAGGTGCTGGAGGAATTGGCACCATTAGCAGTAGGTTAACATTAGAAGGGCCAATCGTAAAAGATAAATCATCATTTATGGTTGCGGGCAGAAGAAGCTATGCCGATGTATTTCTTCCTTTGGCTGGAGATGACTTGGCAAAAGAAAGCACTTTGTTTTTCTACGATCTAAATTTAAAGGCCAATTATAATTTCAGTGATAAAGATAGAGTTTACCTCAGCGCCTATTTTGGACGGGATGTATTTGGCTTGGGCTCTTTGTTCTCATTGAAATGGGGAAATGCAACAACCACACTTAGATGGAATCATATCTTTAATCAGAAGCTTTTCTCAAACCTTTCTCTGGTTTATAGCGACTTTGATTATGGATTTGGTGTTGAGTTTTCTGAAAACGCCAAGTTTGGCTTTGATCAAGACATAGAAGATGTATACATAAAGCCTGATTTCACCTACTTCTTTAGTCCAAAAAGCACTTTAAACTTTGGAGGGCAGCTGATTCATCACAACTTTAATCCAGGAACGTTTACTTCTACAGATCAGGTTCAACAATTGGAGAAAAGAAGAGCTCTAGAAGGAGCTTTGTACTTAGACCACAAATACGAATTCACTAAAAGATTAAATGTGAGGTATGGACTTAGATATTCTGCTTTCACAAACTTGGGAGGGTCTAACTTCACTTATACTAAAGATGGTAATTATGCGGTCATAGATTCTTTGACCCAAACTCAAGTATTCGAAGGGAATGAAATGCACAACTATTATGGCGGGTTAGAACCTAGGGCAGCAATTAGCTATAATTTGAATCCCCTAATGGCTATAAAAGGTTCTTACAATAGAACCATGCAGTACATTCAACAAGCGAGCAATACAGCTTCAGCATTTCCAACGGATCAGTGGTTCTCTTCAAACAATAACGTGGCGCCTCAGATTTCAGATCAGGTGGCCATTGGGTTATTCAAAAACTTTGATTTGGGGATTGAATCCTCTGTTGAAATTTATTACAAATGGATGCAGAACCAAATCGATTACAGAGATGGAGCAAACTTGATTTTCAATAAATATCTAGACGGTGAACTTTTGTTTGGAGATGGGTATAGTTATGGAGCTGAATTTTATGTGAATAAGGTTAAAGGTGTTACCACCGGCTTCCTGTCCTATACTTGGTCTAAAACCATGCGTGAAATTGAAGGGGTAAATAATGGGGAAGAGTACGCCACAGGATTTGACAGAAGACATAATCTGGCCTTAGTGGTTAGTCACAGATTCACAGAACGAGTTATTGCTACTGCGAGTTTCACATATACCACGGGGAACCCATTTACTCCTCCTTCTGGGAAGTATTATTATAGGGGTCAATGGAATAATTATTATGGGCCGAGAAATTCATATAGAATCCCAGACTATCACCGGGCAGATATTGGAGTTACTATTAACCCCAAGAAAAGACCAGATAGAAAGTTTAGCAGCAGCTGGAACTTCTCTATTTACAATGTTTATAATAGGGCAAATCCATATAGCATCTATTTTGCACAAGCAGATGAAGAGCAAGCAGAGAAGTTTGGAGTGGAAGAAGGTGAGAGCATTGCCGTGCAGGTTGCCTTATTTAAAATGATACCATCAATAACTTGGAATTTTAATTTTTGAGATGAGCAGAAATATATTAATACTTTTAATAGCCGTATTCATTTTTAGCTCTTGTGAGAAACTAATACAGATAGAAACTCCACAAAGCTTGAATAGTATAGTTGTGGAAACGGAAATTACCACGGTTAAAAGCCAGTGGGAAGTTTCTATAACAGAGTCTCAGGCGTATTATGATCAAAGCGAACCTAAGAATGCTATTTCAGCATTGGTTACTATCAGTGATGATTTAGGGAATATTGATACTCTAAAGTATCAAGGCTTTAGTCTGTTCAAAACAGATAGTGCAAAAGCAGCTGTCCCAGGTAGAACGTACTTTCTGCATATAGAATACGATGGTCAAGAGTATGATGCTATGGAATACTGCAGGTTTCAAAATGATATTGACACCTTTACAGCCTACTTCTTGCCAGAAAACAATGGGTTCATTGAAAAAGGGTGGTACGCTTTTCAGAAGTCTTTAGAATCAGAATTGGAAGGGGACTACTATGAATGGATGATTTATAAGAACGACACTCTCCAAGATCAGTTTGGGTATGTTTTAGATGAGGACAGAAACAGAGACTTCAGCTTTTTTAATTTATCCATAGATGCGGATGATCCTTTAGCTGGCCTGGATGATGGAATTTTGCCTAGGCCTTTCCCTTTCACCTTTGACCCAGGAGATACTATTATTATGGATCAATACTGTTTTGGTGAGGGATATTATAATTTCCTTATCGAACTACAGAATCAACAAAATAGGTCTGGTACACCATTTGATCCTCCGCCAGCAAACCCAATATCAAACATTAGCAATGGAGCCTATGGTTATTTTGCTGTTAAAAATATTGTGACTGCTAAAACAGTTATTCCTCTTTAAGGGATAGAACCAGCGATTCAATTTCTTTCTTGGTGTTGAGATAATGATCACCTGTTCCCGGTCCTGAAAAACCGGTATGGATTGCTATCAAATCATGCCGCTTGTTAAAGAAAAGTAAAGTTGGGAATGCCACAACCTTGTCTAGGAAAGGAAATACGGTTTGAGCCAATTCTTTATCAGCCCTACCTCCATATGCCAATGGATAGGGAATATCAAGACCCTCACGGAATTTTTGTAGCTTGAGAAAAGCCGCTTCTTCGTTCTCGCTTTTCTCAAAACCTACGCCTATCAATTGAATGGAGTCTTTTTGAAGCTCTAGATAAATTTCTCTGAGATAAATACTTTCGTCATAGCAGTTTGGGCACCAGCTTCCAAAAATTTGAACAACTAAAGGCTTCCCTTTAAAAGAGGGGTGGTCTAAGCTTATGATATCACCATTGAAATCAACAACTTCAAAATTGACTTCAGCGGTGTCAACTAAACCAACTAGATTCTGAGCAGATCTCAATTGAGCGTTTTGGTCGGCAATTGCATTCCAAGAACATAAAAAATGATGACCACTATAGAACATTCCCTGTAGTTGATCATCTTGAACCTTTGCAAGGAATAGGAAAGCATGGGACATGTCAAAAGTGGACAAACTCAAAACCGAATCACTAAGTACACCTTCCAGGTATCTGTAATCACCAGTTTCTGTTAGGAAAGTGCCTGTAACTATCCCTTCGGTTAGCTCGAAAACACCAACGGCTGGGTATTTGTCTTCTCCTTCGTCAAACTCCGTACTCCACCGTTCTGCAATAAGCTTGTTAGGGTTGGCTTTCTGTTGAAATCGTATCGCTGATTCAAAAGCTATAAGTGGCATCTTATAGCTTCCCTTTTCCCTGTTGTACCAGTAGCCTTTTAAGGTGTCACCTTCAACAAAACGTAGACTTGAATTGAAAACAGGATGTTCCAAGTCAATACTATCCCCTATTTTGGTTTTATATAATCCAGAAATTTTCTCTGAGCCATTCCTAATAATGTACTCCTCAGTTGTTTTATTATAGCTCAAGAAAAATGGCAATCCTAAGCTGTCGTTAATGCTTAGCTCAGCTCTATAGACTATTGATTCTGCGCTTGGCTTACAAGAAAATAAACTGAGCAGCAAAACGTAGAACAGAGGCAATTTCATCTTAATTATCCCTCATACGATCAAGGATGTCGTTGAGGATACGAAAATCCTCTTCTGAAATATGGTCAAACTTGGTCATAGAATCCTTGGTCTTTTTATTGAGTATTTCCAATAGGTCTAAACCCGCTTGAGTCAATTGAACATCTACTTGTCTTCTGTCTGCTGAACATTGACTGCGCTCTACTAAATCTTTCAATCGCAGTTTTTCAACTAATCTGGATGCGTTAGACATTTTGTCAACCATTCTGTCAGTGATGTCATTAATAGAAACAGCTTTTGGGTACTGCCCCTTTAAAATTCTCATCACGTTGAATTGTTGCATAGAGATATTATGAGGTTTAAAGATTCCATTCATGTGGCTAGACACATAACTGCTTGAATAAGCGATATTAATTAGTGCCTTTTGCTTTTCTGAAGCGAATTTCTTCTGCTTTATAACATCTTCTAGTTTCATATATTACTTGACATTTTGCCTAAATGGAATACAAACAAAACAAAATTTGGTTCTTTTGACGTAATATTTATGACTCAAATCGGAATTATCGCCTAAAACAAATCTTTAGGAATTACTTCCCTGTTAATTAAGAGATGAATAGAATAGTTACACTTTTTATTATTATTCTTTTGCTTATAGCCATGGACATTTATGTGTTTCAAGGCTATAAATTCTTAAGTAAAAAACACCTGCCTGATTACGGAACCATCCTTAACATAGCATATTGGGGAGTCCCAATATTATTAGTTGTAGCGATGATAATTATGTCGTCGTCGGGTTTGAATATGTTCAGCAGCGTCATTTTTCGATTCACCTTCAGTGCATTTGTTATTCTATACTTAGCCAAAATGTGCTGGACGGTTTTTATTGCCGTTGACGATGTTGTTAGACTGGCTCGTTTTCTTTCGGTTGCATCTGATATTCCAAATGAAGAAATGATGGCTAGTATAAAGCGTTCAGAGTTTATTGTTAGTGCAGGCGCTTTACTCTCTGGCTCTCTAATTGGAGGAATGGTTTATGGAATTGTAAGAGGAGCCCACAACTACAGAGTGTTAAATAGAGAACTCAAAATAGATGGGCTGGCCAAAGAATTTCATGGATTGAAAATCCTTCAAATCTCTGATATTCATGCGGGAAGTTTTTGGAGCAAAGAAGCCGTAAAAAGAGGTGTTGAACTCATTAATGAACAAGATGCGGATTTAGTGTTTTTCACCGGCGATTTAGTAAACAACAGATCTAGTGAGTTTGAAGGCTATGTGCATGTTTTTGATAAGGTGAAGGCCTCAATAGGGGTGTTTTCTGTTCTGGGAAATCACGATTACGGAGATTATTCATCTTGGCCAGATAAAAACGGAATGACTAAACGAGAAAACCTTGAGCAACTTGTTGAGTATCAAAAATCAATAGGTTGGAATTTATTGTTGAACGATAGCGTAATAATAGAAAGAGAGGGGAAGAAATTGGCGGTTATTGGTGTTGAAAATTGGGGTAGTCATGGGTTCAGCCAATATGGAGATTTGGAAAAAGCGTATAAAGGGAGTGAAGGTGCAGACCTCAAACTGCTTCTTTCACATGACCCAAGTCACTGGAGGGCTCAAGTGCTACCAAACTATTCAGATATAACGGCAACATTTTCAGGCCACACCCATGGTATGCAATTTGGGGTAGATAATAAATATGTAAAATGGAGCCCTATAAAATACAGATACCCAGAATGGGCAGATTTATATCAGGAAGGCAAACAATTTCTATACGTAAACAGAGGGTTTGGATATTTGGGCTATCCTGGGCGACTTGGGTTCACTCCTGAAATCACGGTGTTTGAACTGAAGCCGAGTTGAACTGATGTTTAGCCAGCACAAGATCTTCTAAGAATTGAGGATCTTCTTCTAATTTATTTCCAACAACAACAATATCAGCTCCAGCTTTAAAAATGGCTTCAGCTTGATTCTTTGTGCGTATTCCTCCGCCAATAATTAGCGGCACATTTATTTCTTGTTTCACCTTTTTAATTAGATCGGGATGAACAGGCCATTTTGCACCACTACCACAGTCCATATAACACAATTTATAACCCAAGAGCTCTCCTGCTAAAGCAGTAGAAGATGCTATGTCTGGTTTGTCTTGAGGAATAGGAATTGTATTGCTTATGTAAGACACAGTAGTGGTCTTACCTCCATCTATCAAAATGTAGCTCGTAGGTATTACTTCAAGCCCTGATTTTTTGAGTTGTTGAGCAGACTCTACATGCTTCCCTATGAGTAGATCTGGATTACGACCACTAATGAGACTGAGCAGCAGTATGCTATCAGCCTGTGAGTCTATTTGATTTGGATTGCCCGGAAAGATTATAAGTGGTTTATTGGTATGCTCCTTGAGGCTTTCAAGGCATACACTCATTTGACCTTCCGTTACAAGACTACCGCCTACAAAAACAAAGTCAACTGACTGAAAAGCAGGGTGTTCCGCTAATTTAACAATGGCTTCTTTGCTGGCTTTATCGGGGTCCATCAGAACAGCAATCATCTTTTGACCAAGACGGAAACTGGATGTTATTGTATTTAAATTATTGATAGGGAGTAATTATATTTTTTTACAAGAATTGATAGAATTAAGGTCCTTTTTACACTAAAAGAAATCTTTATTTTTTGTTATCAACAGGGCAAATCTCTTAAAAATAAGTCAATTCAAAAATTTTAATGTTTAAGTGTGGATAACGGTGTTAGATTTATGAGAATCTTAGGGTGTAGTTTTGAGCAAAAACTCACCCTATTTTTTCGTGAGTCGAACCAAAAACATTAAATTGAATTTCTAAAATGAGCAAGAAAGCCAAGTACCACAAAGACGGTCTTAAATTTAAAAGACACTTCACTAAAGAAGGGGTTAAACCAACAGAATTATTCGACTATGAATACAGAACATCTGTGATTAAAAATCCCGCCGGAGACGAGGTGTTTAAGATGGAAAACGTTGAAGTACCTAAAGAGTGGTCACAAGTAGCTACAGATATACTTGCTCAGAAATATTTTAGAAAAGCAGGTGTTCCTCAAAAAGACGGATCATTAGGTTCTGAATCTTCAGTAAAACAGGTTGCGCATCGATTAGCTAACTGTTGGGCACAATGGGGCAAGGAGTATGGGTATTTCGCTTCTGCCAAAGATGCCAAAGTGTTTTATGATGAATTGGTATTTTCTATCATTGGCCAATATGCAGCACCAAACAGCCCTCAATGGTTCAATACAGGGCTGCATAGCTCATACGGGATTACAGGCAAGCCACAAGGGCATTACTATAGCGACCATGAGACAGGCGCAGTAAAGAAATCTACCTCAGCATATGAGCGTCCACAACCTCATGCATGTTTCATTTTATCAGTTGATGATGATTTGGTAAACGAAGGTGGAATTATGGATCTGTGGGTTAGAGAGGCGAGAATATTCAAATACGGTTCGGGTGTTGGTACTAACTTCTCTGCAATTAGAGGTTCAAATGAAAAATTAAGTGGCGGCGGATATTCAAGCGGTTTAATGAGCTTCTTAAAAATTGGAGACAGAGCTGCTGGAGCAATTAAATCAGGAGGAACAACAAGAAGGGCAGCCAAAATGGTTTGCTTGGATTTGGACCACCCTGAGGCGATGAGCTTTATAAACTGGAAAAAGGACGAAGAGAAAAAAGTTAAGGCTTTAATTGATGCTGGATACGCTTCAGACTATGAAGGAGAAGCATACCAGACTGTTTCGGGTCAAAATTCAAACAACTCGGTTCGTATACCCAATAAGTTCTTTGAAGTATTAAAAGAAGAAGGGGAATGGGAGTTTATTTCAAGAACAAACGGCAAACCGGTAGGAAGTATTCCTTCTACTAAGGTTTGGGACGATATTTCTTTCGCAGCTTGGGCCTGTGCTGATCCTGGTGTTCAGTTTGACACTACTATAAATGAATGGCACACTTGCCCAGAAGGTGGAAGAATAAATGCTTCAAATCCGTGTTCTGAGTATATGTTCTTAGATAATACAGCATGTAATCTCGCTTCTTTGAATTTGAGAAAATACTTTGATGAAAAAGAAGGAAAATTTGATGTTAAGTCTATAGAGCATGCATCAAGGTTATGGACTGTGGTGCTTGAGATTTCTGTTTTGATGGCTCAATTCCCAAGCAAGGAAGTAGCTAAATTGTCTTACCAATACAGAACATTAGGCTTGGGGTATGCAAACCTCGGGTCTGTACTTATGGTGTCTGGTATTCCATATGACAGCGAAGAAGCAACCGCGATTGGTGGAGCAGTTACAGCTATACTTACAGGTACTGCATATGCGACTTCAGCGGAAATGGCCAAGCATTTAGGGCCATTTGACCAGTACGAGAAGAACAAAGAACACATGATGCGTGTAATGAAAAATCACCGTTACGCAGCATATAATTTAGATGAGTACGATGGTTTGAGCTTGAAGCCCGTTGGAATAGATCCAGCAACTTGTCCAGACTATTTATTGGAATCTGCTACTAGAAGCTGGGATAAGGCAGTCCAATTAGGAGAAGAGCACGGTTATAGAAATGCTCAAACTACAGTTATTGCGCCAACAGGTACCATTGGCTTAGTAATGGATTGTGACACTACAGGAATAGAGCCTGACTTTGCATTAGTTAAATTCAAAAAATTATCAGGAGGGGGATATTTTAAAATCGTGAATCAGTCTGTTCCTCTTGCTCTGGAAAATTTGGGCTATGATAAAGATGAAATAACTGCAATAGTTAATTACGCTAAAGGTTATGCAAGTCTTGTTGGAGCACCTTCTATAAATCACGAATCACTATCTGCAAAAGGATTTAATGCAGATGATCTTGAAAAGATAGAGGGAGCATTGGCTTCAGCATTTGAAATAAGTTTTGCTTTCAATCAATGGACATTAGGAGAGGATGCAATGCAGCGTTTGGGCTTCAAGGCAGAGCAATACAATAAAGAAGGGTTTAGCCTTCTTAAAGAGCTAGGCTATAGCAAGAAAGAAATTTCTGAAGCCAATGATTATGTATGTGGCACCATGACTGTAGAAGGAGCTCCTCATTTGAAAGATGAGCACCTTCCAATATTCGATTGTGCAAATAAATGCGGGGAAATAGGAAGTAGATTTATACATGCAAATGGGCATATCAGAATGATGGCTGCCGCTCAACCTTTTATATCTGGAGCAATTTCAAAAACCATTAACCTGCCTAACGAGGCAACAATTGAAGA
This sequence comes from Bacteroidia bacterium, assembly GCA_049115575.1. Taxonomy (GTDB): domain Bacteria; phylum Bacteroidota; class Bacteroidia; order NS11-12g; family UBA9320; genus JAHEKB01. Next base: position 94,838 of record JAGDZU010000002.1, read on the forward strand.
TATCAAGTCTTGTTATCAATTGAGTTGGGAGCTAGGACTTAAGGCGAATGCTTTATATAGAGATGGTTGCAAATTGTCTCAACCACTTAGCAATAAATCTGATAAGAAAGAAGAAGAAGATTCTATTGATGCGGTTGAAGAAGCAATTGGTTCTAATGCAGGTCTTAGCTTAGATGAGCTGACCCAAGACCAAGTTCTTTCTGCAGCGCAAAAGATTCTTGATAATTCTCAAGGAACAGAATTTATGAGACAGTTGTCTCGAATTGTAGAGCGTAAGAGGTTGCCATGGAAACGTAGAGGTTTTACTCAAAAAGCAAAAGTTGGAGGCCAAACATTATTTGTGAGAACAGGTGAGTACAACGACGGAACTTTAGGAGAAATCTTTATAGACATGCATAGAGAGGGGGCAACATTCAGATCATTAATGAATTGTTTCTCTATAGCCGTTTCTATTGGTTTACAATATGGAGTTCCATTGGAGGAATATGTAAGCAAGTTCACTTTTACTCGATTTGAACCAAGCGGAATTGTTGAAGGACATCCAAATATTAAGAACGCTACATCTATCATTGATTACATCTTTAGATTATTAGGTTTTGAATACTTGAATAGAACTGATTTAGTTCACATTAAGCCACAGCCTAAAACAGAAGAGGAAGAAGTAACCAAGACTACGGAGAATAAAACAACAAATCCTAGCATGGAGCCTAAGCCAGTTGGGATGAAGTTGAGTAAGCCTGCAGCACAAGAACAGAATGCAGCATCTCACAACCCAATTCCTACAGGAGCAACATCATCAGATGCATTGCCTTGTACAAATTGTGGCAGCTTAGCACTAATCAGAAATGGCACCTGCTTACTATGCACTAACTGCGGCACCACAACAGGCTGTAGCTAAGCAAGTTACACCAAAAAATTAAGCCCCTTAGCTACCGGCTAAGGGGCTTTTAATTAGGATTCCCCCCTGTTTTTCGCTATTTTTGATTCGAACTACTACTACATCATTATACATGAATGTCCAATTTGCTCAGCATCAAGATGATTTTGAGATTCAAAATCACGGCCTGATGTTCGAAAAACAGCCGTTTACCGGTTCATTGTTCCGTGAGGGCAATGAGAATATTGGCGAAGCTATTTGCCAATACAAGAATGGTCAAAAAGATGGCGTATTCAAAGAATGGTATCCCAATGGTCAGATAAAGGAGGTTTCCTTATTTAGGGAAGATGAATTTCACGGCAGAAGAATATGTTATTGGCCAAATGGTAGCAAGAGGTTTCATGTAAATTACATCAATGGTGAGATGGACGGTGTTTATGAAGAATGGGACTTGAACGGGATAAATAAGCAATTTAAAACTTACTATAAAGGAAAGCTCATATGTGTTAAACGGAATGGCTTAACTCTTACTGCCTAAGAACTCCTTAACAGCACTTTCAAGTGCTTGATACCAAGACTCTCCAAATTTTCTAGTTAAAGCAGGTTTAGCAAACTCATATACTGCTATTTGATGTTCCTTACCTGCTTCGCATGCTGGGGAACAAATATCCCATTTGTGATAATTTAAGGCATGGTACTCATTAAACTGTTTAACCCTAATTGGGTACAGATGACAGCTAATAGGTTTTATGAAATCAAAATCATGTTTTTGATTTGCCTTCTCAATGGCACAACTCAACCTTCCTTTCTCAGTAATAGCAAAGGTGCACTCTCCATTGGATTTGCAGGTGGTAACATGTTCATCAAAGGGGTCTAGTTCACTAACACCATGTCTGTTCAGCGAATCCAAGCCAGCTTCATCCATTTCTTTCATGATGAGATCTAAATTGGATTGAATAATGGGGATTTCATCCTCTTCAAGCGGGGCTCCAGTATCTCCTTCTATACAGCACGCACCTTTACATGCTGATATATTGCATTTAAACTGTTTTTCAATGACGTCTTCAGATACAAGACAGTCTTTTACTATGATCATGACATTTGATCTAGGTATTTCTTATGCCCCAAGGACTCAAGTTTTTCTGCTTTGTCCATTACCATATCATTCAAAGATTTGGCATATTGCTCTACCTTCTCTAAGATAGCCGCATCTGCAGACCCCAAAATTTTAGCAGCCATGATTCCAGCGTTTTTGGCGCCATTTATTGCCATAGTTGCCACCGGAATGCCAGGAGGCATTTGCACAATGGAATAAAGAGAATCAATGCCGCTCATATTACTAGATTTTACAGGCACACCTATAACAGGCAGCGGTGTTAATGACGCAACCATACCTGGCAAATGCGCTGCGCCTCCGGCTCCAGCAATAATGACTTTAACACCCGTTGTATGTGCGGTTTGAGCATAATCAAACATTCTTACAGGAGTTCTGTGAGCAGAGACAACAGTGAGCTTATAAGACACTCCTAACTCGTCTAGAACTTTAGCGGATTCAGACATGACCGGAAGGTCTGAATCTGATCCCATTATTATTAGTACATCTGACATTGGCAACAAATTTAGTCCTTTGCTACTATAGTTAACGATTTGCGAATCTCATTCATCTTATTCAAGCAGTCGTCCACCGTATCACCAAGTATGGTGTAATGACCTAGCTTTCTATATGGTTTGCTTTCGGTTTTACCATACATATGGATATATACCCCCTCAATGTTCAAGACCTTTTCCAATCCATCAAGCCTATATGGGCCGTTCACATTTTGAGGCCCAACAAGATTCACATTTACCGCAGAGCATATTTGATGCGTGCTACCTAAAGGAAGTTCTAGTAAAATGCGATTAAGTTGCTCGTATTGAGATGTATAACAAGACTCAATGGTGTGATGACCACTGTTATGGGGTCTAGGGGCAATCTCGTTTACATAGGCTTTACCGTCTTTTTTCACAAAGAGCTCTACAGCGAAAATGCCGGGACTTTTAAATGCTTTTATGGCTTTGACTGCCACCTCTTTACAGTGCTCGCTAACTTCCTTAGATAAACGTGCAGGGCTTATTAAGTAGTCCATAAGGTTTGCCTTTGGATCAAAGACCATTTCACACGCTTCATAGGACTTTAGGTTCCCTTTGCCATCTACTCCAACAATAACAGAGACTTCCATTGCTCCATGAATTAGTGATTCAATCACATAGCCATGTTCGCTGCTTATACTGTCTTCTGAGAGATCGTGTAACTCTTCAAACCTATTTTTATCTAAAATTTGAACTCCCTTTCCATCATATCCGCCTTTGCGGTGTTTAAGTACAAACTCATCCTCTGGCCAATTCTCTACATCATTTTTGAGAGCTTCAGCGGTACTGAGCTTATAATCTAAAGTGGGGATATTGTTATTGCTATAAAACTCTTTCTGATAACCCTTGTCTTGTATAACCTCCAACACAGATGGGAAAGGAATTGTGGGCACATCTAGCTTTTTTAAAGCTTCTATGCTCACATGTTCAATCTCATATGTGAGGATGTCTGCATGTTGGGATAAAGCCTCTATAGCATCGTGATCGTAAAGTGATCCTTCAATAACCTTACTTGTAACCAGAGCTGAAGGGCAATGCCTACTTTTTTCAAGTATGGTATACTCAATGTTTAAAGGGGAAAAGCTTTCAATAAGCATCTTTCCCAATTGGCCACCTCCAAGGATTCCAATCTTACGGTCTAATTTATTACTCACGAGCCTGCAAAGTTGTATAATTAATTCTAGAGGTGATAGGAGAAAAATAAATTTGTATAAATTGCTATCATCATGAAAACCATCTTTACCGCTTGCTGCTTTATTCTTTGTGCAAATTTTGCCTTTTCCCAATGTGTAATCGAGCATTGGTCTCTTGAAAAAAGAATTGACCAAAGTGAACTTGTTGTTGAAGGTCAGGTTATTGACCAAATCTGCTCATGGGACAAGCAACATAAGAACATATATACCATTAACACAATTGAGCTTTATAAATCATTCAAGGGTTCTTTAAGCACGGACCAAATAGAAGTTGTTAGTATGGGCGGTCAAATAGGACTTCAAAGACACGAAGCCTTTCCCTCAATGCAGTTTGAAATTGGACAGAAGGGAATATTTCTGCTCACAAACAGCCCTATTGAGATTGATGAACACACTAAATTGTTCTTCCCAACTGCTACCACAGAGTCATTTATAGTTTATGATGAAGTCGAGGTAATGGCTTATGATGTTGAGAAATCTTATTATTCAATAGTTCATGATTTGTACAATGATATTTTGGTGCATTCAGGTGATGAGATAACAGAAATCAAAACATATGACCCTGAGCATAATGAAAAGGTTATTACTCCATTAGCGGTACCAACAGTAGATTCCATAAGTTTAGATACGGTCAGTTCAGGAACAGCGGCACTATTAACTATTTATGGTTCAAACTTTGGACCGGTAAGATCAACCGGAAGCGTAGGATTTAAAGATGCTAATTTTGGTGATGGGCGACACTACTATCCTCCTGTAAGTGCCTCATACAAATCGTGGAACAATAGCAAAATAGAAGTGTATGTTCCAACAAGAGCGGGTACCGGTAAGATTCAGGTGGTCACAAGCACAAGTCACTCAGACCAATCTCCTACAGAGCTCTACGTTAAATGGGCGCATACTAACGTGCTATATGGAACGGCTTCTGTAGACACCAATTTTTATCCAAACCAGCATTACGATCACAATGGTTCAGGCGGTTATACATGGCAAATGACAGATAACTTCGCTTCTAAAGAAGATCCACTTAAATCATTTTATCGCTCTTTGGAAACATGGAGATGTGCTACTTTCATGAATTGGAAAGTGGGTAGCGATACCTCTTTGGATCAGACTGCAGATGACGATGTAAACATTGTACGCTTTGATGACTTAACAGGGAACAAACTCGGCACGTGTTGGTCTCGTTGGGGTGGGTGCTTTAACGGAACGGCTAATACTTTCTATTGGTATGTAAGTGAGTTAGATATCGAGTTTGATAGCACATATAATTGGTATTACGGTACAGGAACACCAGGTGGAAGCCAGATGGATTTCCAGTCCGTGGCAACACATGAACTTGGGCATGGACATCAATTGAGTCATGTCCGAGATGACACTAAAACAATGCATTACTCAATAGGGGCAGGAGACAGAAAAGCATCTTTGAGCTTTTTCGATATACAAGGAGGAGAATTTGTAATGGATGCTAGTACAGGAACTTCTCATTGCAGCAAAACAAAAATGACTGCTTTAACCAGTGGAAACTGTCAGACGACCTTGCCAGTTGTTTCATTTGGAATAGATGATACCACAGTTTGTCAAGGTGATGATGTTGTCTACACTAATCAGACTGACGGCAATGGATTAACGTTTAGCTGGGATTTTGGTGTTGACGCTTCTACCTCAACTGCGAGCACAGAGGGGCCTCATACAATCAGCTATTCATCCTCAGGAACAAAGACTATAAAATTGGTGGTTGAAAATAATTTTGGTAAGGATTCCATGTCTAGAATCATAGAAGTACTACCACCAAAACCAAATCGACCAGCCAAATTCCTTGAATCAGATACTGGTTGTATAGGAGAAGTAACCTATACAATTGACGAAGTGAACTTTGCAACGGGATATGCCTGGGCAGTATCATCTGGGGGGTCTTTTGTTGGCGGCTCAACTGGGAAATCAGTAACCGTAGATTGGACAACTTCAGGTGATAAAACAGTAACTGTTGTTTCTTTAGGAGAATGTGGCAATAGTGCTGGCAGAGTTGAAAATGTTTATATACAAGACGATGCAGTAGCCTTATTCTCAGAAAGCCCTGATGGTTTGGTAGTGGACTTTAGCTCAAGTAGCACAGACGCAACTACGCACCTTTGGGATTTTGGAGATGGCGCTAGTTCTAGCCAAAAAAATCCAACTCATCAATATGCAGACCAAGGTGATTATGACGTAAAGCTTAAAGTAACCAACCAATGCTCGGCAGATAGTTTAGAAAAGAGTGTTTCTGTAACATTCAAAGTAGGAATTGATGAATTAGAACTTCTGGAATGGGTGAGTCCAAATCCAGCTAAAAGTGGTCAACTAATTAATTTGAGTTCCAATGTAGTAGAGGCTTATGAAATCATAGATATGAATGGCCGAATAATTTCTGAGGGACAACTACTTTCCAATCAGCTTTTATTACCAAAACTAAGTGATGGAATCTATGTTATTAGACTGAAGCAATTCGATAACGTAACTGAGCGAAAATTGCTGATAAGGAACGAATAATAATGAAGCGTGTAGTGGTTGGGCTGTCTGGAGGGGTTGATTCTTCAGTGGCGGCCTATTTGTTAAAAGAGGAAGGGTATGATGTGCTTGGTGTATTCATGAAAAATTGGCATGATACCGAAGTAACAATTAGCGATGAATGCCCTTGGGAAGAAGACAGTAAAGACGCCCTGCTTGTAGCAGACAAGTTAGGAATTCCCTTTCATACCATAGACTTGAGTAAGCCCTACCTTGAACGAATAGTTAATTATATGTTTAAGGAATATGAGGCAGGAAGAACACCCAATCCGGATGTGCTGTGCAATAGAGAAATCAAATTTGATCTATTTCTGGATCATGCTAAAAAATTAGGAGCGGACTATGTAGCTACTGGTCATTATTGCAGAAGAAAAGAACTGAGTGGAGGAGCCGATAAAAACGCATTGTTTGCTGGCTTGGACGCCAACAAAGATCAGAGCTATTTTCTTTGTCAGATAAACCAAGAGCAATTGTCTAAAGCGCTATTCCCAATTGGCGAGCTGCAGAAAAGTGAAGTAAGAGAAATAGCCAAAGAACAGGATTTAGTCACTGCAGAGAAAAGAGATTCTCAAGGTCTTTGCTTTATTGGGAAGGTAAAACTGCCTGACTTCTTGAAACAACAACTCAAGGAAAAACAAGGTAATGTAATCGAAATACCAGCAGATTGGGATGGTTTTAATAATGAACTTGACCCAACTGAATTCTATAGATTTAAGGAAGATGATGGCAGGCTAATTGGACAACATCAAGGAGCTCATTTCTATACAGTTGGACAACGTAAAGGCTTGAACATAGGAGGATATTCCAACCCATTATTTATTCTCCAAGTAAACACCAAAACTAACAGCATTTATGTGGGAGAAGGAGAAGATCATCCAGGTCTATTACGGAAAGGGTTGTTTATTCCGAGAGATGATATTCATTGGTTGAGAAAAGATCTAGAACTTGCAGTTGGAGAGAGCAAGTCATACCAAATGAGAATTAGATACAGACAGCCACTTTTTCAAGTAGCATTGAATATGCAAGAGACGGGGTTGAAGGTTGTATTCCAACAAAACCAAAAAGCGGTTACACCTGGCCAATTTGCTGTTTGGTATGAGAATGAAGAATTAATTGGAAGTGGGGTAATAGAATAAAAAAAGGGCTGAATTAATGAAAAATTCCTAAATAAATAGGATTTGGCTCCCTCCACGCCACGAACTACCTACGTTTATTTACAAACCGAAGTTTGCAAACGCACACTGACAAGTCAAGATTAAGGTCTGCTCTTATGCGCTTCGTTTGAAGCCGGTAAAGTTTAAAGTGTTGAATTTTTCAATTATCTTCTCCAGCCCTACACCAAATATAGCTAAAATTGTATGGAATGCATTCTCCCTTAATCAGTATTTTAATGCCGGTCAAAGATGCGGATCCCTATCTATCAGATTGTCTGGATTCTATATTAAATCAGTCTTATGAGAATTGGGAACTTATAGCGGTTGATGATCATTCATCTGACCAAAGTTTAGCTCTTTTAAGAAGATATGAAAGATCGAACACTAGAATAAAGATTCTTGCAAACCAAGGGAATGGGATAGTGAGCGCATTGCAGTTGGCCTATTCCAATTCTAAAGGTGATCTCATTCACCGCATGGATGCAGATGATAAAATGCCACCTGAAAAACTTAAAGGACTCAATGCGGCATGGATGCCTGGAAATGTTGTTACTGGGAAAGTTGAATATTTTTCTGACGAATGGTTGGTAGGGCTGGGTTTTCAAAATTATCAGAATTGGCTTAATGGTTTAATGGAATCGGGGAATCATTGGAAGGACATTTATATGGAGTGCCCTATTCCCAGTCCAGCTTGGCTAATTCATCGAGACGATTTTGATAAATGTGGTGCATTTGATTCTGAATTGATTCCTGAAGACTATGATTTGTGCTTTAGGTGGTATAAACACGGGATAGGAATAATTGCTTTAGATGAAGTTGTTCATCTTTGGCGAGATAGTCAGAAGAGAACTTCACGTAAGAATCCTTCCTATTTTCCAATGGCATATTATCCGTTAAAAGTCCATCATTTTCTATCCATAGATAGAGACAAAAAGAAGCCTTTAATATTATGGGGAGCAGGAAAAAAGGGGAAGTTGATTTCAAAGCTTCTAAATGACAAGTCGGTAGAATATGAATGGGTCACAGATAATCAAAAGAAATGGGGGGTTGAAATAAATGGTAAAATAATCAGTCCCAGGGGTGACGATATATCTGGAAGGCAATTAATTATTGCCATTGCATCTCCAGAAGATAAAAGAGAGCTTAAAAACCAGCTAAAAAGAAACCACCATACAGCTGATACAGATATATGGTGGTTTTGTTAATGTTATAGTTTTCTAATTGTCAACGATTGATCGTTGGCTTTAAATACATAGACACCTTTAGGTAATTCTGAAAGACTCACTTTCATCTTGTTGCTATCCATAATCTGTAGATCAACAGATGAGCTTACATCAGTTCCTAGCATATTGTAAACCCTGATGTCTTGATTGTCTATTTGTCTTGTAAGCGCATATAGCGTATTAGGGTCATAGGAATATCTAATCTCCAAATCATGAAACTCTTTGTTAAAAGTAACAACTTCTATATCTGAATATTCATAATCAGTATTGTAATCAACTTGTTTAAGTCTGTAATAGGAAATTTGATCGAAAGGTTGATAATCCATGCCAGCATAAGTATTTATTTCACTGGAGTAGCCTCGTCCATCTATAGTTTCAAGTTCTTCCCATTCAATAGCATCAGACGATCTTTCTATCACAAAATAATCGTTGTTAAATTCATTTGCAGTTGCCCATGTTAGAAGAACACTTTGAGCATCAATAGGATTTGCTGTAAAATACATCAGGTCCACAGGTAGAATACCGCAGTTTACATTCACTTGATAGTTAGATAGTAAACTAGCAAATGGCCCTTCTACAAGATAAATATCAAACTCTCGTAATCCGGTTGTTGCATTCCAATTTACATATAGTAAAGAGTCAATAAGTTCTTCGCATTCCGCTTCTGTCATGGTACCGCTATTATTCACTATGTCAAGTGTGCTTTCACCATTAGCTACACTCGCTGCTACGCTATACGTATTGCCCTTGAATGTGAAATTTGGGATAATCTGCCCATGTGTAAAATTCCATGAAATAGTGTCACCTCCTGTTGCTCCTGCTACAACAAATTTTTCATCGGCACCATCGATTATTTCAGTACTTGTGATACCTACTTGTAATCTATCAATAGTACCTCCCGATTCTATATTGGTGTTTCCACCTGAAAAGTATACGGGATTAATACAGAAGGTATCTAAATTGTTGATTCCTGTGGTTAATGTATCTAAGTCTAAAGTTGGTGGTTCAAAATAATCTGGAGGACTGCTCCAGGTAGCTCCAGAGCCAAAATCTATAAAGAAATAGGCTGCTCCAGAACCGTCCGCACCTACCACAAAAGTGAATGTGGTTAAGACGGGGAACCCAACGTGAACACGAGTCCTATCATCAAGTACGTTAAATACATTGGTTGATGAGTTGGATCGAAACTTGGTCAGACCTGTTGCAAGATTATAAGTAGTACCTACATTGGTGGGGTTACCTAAAGCAACCGTATCAAATCCACCATATTCATTGTATTGGTTTGAACCAAAACCGCCATTTCCATCAATATCATAGGTATTGGCAAGCACATCGCTTAGGCCGACTATAGTACCTGTATTTGTAGTGTTATTATAGGAGCCACCAGATATAAACTCAAAAACGAATTGTGCGCTTCCACCACCACTACTAAATGAGAATTGAGGAGAAAAGAACCTAGCTTGATTGTTACTCATACCAGGACCAGAAGTCGAAGGATTATCAAAATTAGTCATGGTACCCGTTAAAGCAACGGTTCTTACAATTGCGTCAATCTGCTGAGCACCAATCGTTACCACATTTTCATATAGAACAATGTCTCCAACTGTGGTTCCTGTGCCAACTTTGTAAACAATGGTAACACCTGTTCCCCCGAAGTTTAAATCTTGATTGTTGAGATTGTAAATAACTTGAGAATAGCCCCAAAGTGGAGAAATTCCAATAAGAAGTAGAATGCCTTTTCGTAGTAGTCTTTTCATCATAGTCTGATTTAAAATATATCATATCATTCTCGTATCCAGTCGGTTAACCCTGAAAACGACAATAATTGCTAGATATACTTGTTGTACTTAAGTAGTAATGGTTCTTACGAATATAAAGGAAATCTTCGAATTTGCCAAGAATAAGGACTTGTTCACCAAGTGCGAAATGGTAAAATGAATGTAAAAGAACTTAGTCTTCTATTTCCTCATAATCAATGTATTCTCCCTTGTTTTGCTCATAGTTGGATGCCTTGTTTTCTTCAGGAGGAGAAATATTTTGGTCACCCCCATCATTGCTTACCACAGTGAATATTCGCAGTATTCTGCGACTAATCCAAAAGAGCAATATGAAGAGTAATATATATTTCATTATCTGCTAAGATACATTGATTTCTGGCTGTAAAGCTCTCTAAACACTGGATCTTTGGTGTCTTTAACAAAGATAATTGCCTCACCAGTAGATTTCATTTCTGGCCCAAGCTCCTTATTCACATTTGGAAATTTATTAAATGAGAATACAGGCTTCTTAATAGCATATCCTTGAGGTTTAGGAACAATATCAAAGTCTTTAAGTTTCTTTTCTCCTAAAATTACTTTAGCTGCAATGTTTACATATGGAACTTGATATGCCTTACAAATAAATGGCACTGTTCTACTTGCTCTTGGGTTAGCCTCAATCACATACACCTTTTCATCTTTCACAGCAAATTGAATGTTTAGTAGACCAATTACATTCATGGCCTTTGCAATTTGAACAGTATAATCCTCAATTTGTTTGAGTACATTATCTGAGAAGCTAAATGGGGGAAGTACTGCTGATGAATCTCCGGAGTGGATACCAGCTGGTTCAATGTGCTCCATCATTCCAATAATATGCACATCCTCCCCATCACAAATGCTATCACTTTCGGCTTCTTCTGCTCGATCAAGAAAATGATCTATTAACACTCTATTGCCAGGCAAATCACCAAGCAAATCAATTACTGCTGCCTGTAGATCTTCATCATTTATAACAATCTTCATGCCTTGGCCTCCAAGCACGTACGAGGGTCTAACTAGAACAGGATAGCCTACTTCATTTGCTACTTGTATTGCTTCATATGCATTTTCTGCAACACCGTATTTTGGATAAGGAATTCCAAGCTCTTTCAGTAAATCCGAAAAAGAACCCCTGTCTTCTGCCAAGTCCATATTCTCATAAGAAGTACCTAGAATTTTGATTCCCTCGTCTCTTAATCTTTCCGAAAGTTTCAACGCAGTTTGACCACCTAACTGAACAATCACTCCTTCTGGCTTTTCGTGATCTATAACTTCGTAAAGATATTCCCAGAAAATGGGCTCAAAATACAACTTGTCAGCTGTGTCAAAATCTGTACTAACGGTCTCCGGATTACAATTGATCATGATGGCTTCATAGCCGCATTCTTGAGCTGCCATTAGACCGTGAACACAACTATAGTCGAATTCAATTCCTTGCCCTATTCGGTTAGGGCCAGAACCAATTACAATTACTTTCTTTTTGTCAGATTTAACAGATTCATTTTCACCATCAAAAGTTGAATAGAAGTAATTGGTGGTAGATTCAAATTCTGCGGCACATGTATCCACCATTTTAAAAACTCTGTTAATGCCTAGGCTCTTTCTCTTTAGATATACATCTTTATCTGTGCAATCTTTAAGAATATGAGCTATTTGGGCATCTGAAAAACCTTTTTCTTTGGCCACTCCTAATAATTCTGAATCGATATTATCCAAGGTGAATTTGCTTATCTCTTTTTCCGTTCTTACTAGATCATATATCTGCTCGAGGAACCATGGATCTATCTTGGTAATCTTTTGGATAGATGAAATAGGAACTCCTAGCGAAAGCGCATCCTTTACGTGAAAAATTCGGTCCCAGCTAGGATTCTTTAAACTGTGAATAATAGGCTCCAGTTTCTTTAACTCCCAACCATCTGCACCTAAGCCAAGTCGTTTTAATTCAAGAGATTGACAAGCTTTTTGCAGCGCCTCTTGAAAACTACGTCCAATGGCCATAACTTCTCCAACGGATTTCATTTGAAGTCCAAGTGTGGTATCTGCTCCTTTGAATTTATTGAAATCCCAACGAGGTATTTTTATGATGGTATAGTCAATAGCAGGCTCAAAAAACGCAGATGTGGTTTTGGTTACTGGGTTTTTAAGTTCATCTAAATAATATCCTAAAGCAAGTTTGGCCGCAATCTTAGCAATGGGATAACCTGTTGCCTTGGATGCAAGAGCTGAGGATCTAGATACTCTAGGATTGATTTCAATTGCAATGATGTCTTCGTTTTCAGGATTCACAGAAAACTGAACATTACAACCACCTGCAAAAGTCCCAATACTTCTCATCATTCTAAATGCCATATCGCGCATTTCCTGGAAACAGGTGTCGCTGAGGGTCATGGCTGGCGCAATAGTTATGGATTCACCAGTGTGAATTCCCATAGGGTCTAAGTTTTCAATAGTACAGATAACTGCAATGTCATCTTTGCCATCTCTCAAAAGTTCTAATTCGTATTCTTTCCAACCTAACACCGCTTGTTCAACAAGTACTTCGTGAGTAGGGGAAGCTTCTAGCCCTCTTTTTATTGCCTCATCAAAATCTTCCTTTGCATGCACAAATCCACCACCATATCCTCCAAGAGTAAATGATGGGCGAATTACTAGTGGAAATCCAATTTCTTGCGCAACCTCTTTAGCTTCTAAATATGAGTTGGCAATTTTTGAAGTTGCAATTGGAATATCAATGTCAATCATTAACGAACGAAAAAGATCCCGATTTTCGGTTTTCTCAATAGCGTTAATATCTACCCCAATTATGCGAACATTGTATTTCTCCCAAAGACCAACTTCGTCAGCTTCAATAGCTAAATTCAATGCAGTTTGGCCACCCATAGTTGGCAGAACGGCATCAATGTTTTGTTCTTTAAGAATAGTTTCTAAACTCTCTACATTTAGAGGCAAAAGATAAATGTGATCAGCGGTAACCGGATCTGTCATGATGGTTGCCGGATTGGAATTGATTAAACTAACTTCAACTCCTTCTTCTTTTAAACTTCTTGCTGCTTGGCTTCCTGAGTAGTCAAATTCACAGGCCTGTCCAATAATAATGGGGCCGCTTCCTATTATGAGTACAGACTTAATGGATGTATCTTTTGGCATGGACTAAAAATTCAGGCAAAATTATATAAAAGCGAGATAAATGGTAGCAATGTGGATAAGCCCTCATTTCACTGGATTATTAGTGCTTTTTTTAAACCATAAATCCATCAGATTAGTTCTTCATCTTCAAAGTAATGAATGATATGATGACGCAAATAAGTTTCCTGTTCAAACAAATCTTGATAAGGGAGTTTTTCAACCAATTCCCATTCGGGCCAGCCCAGTTTATCAGTCTTGATTAATTTGTAGTGCCCTGAATAGCTTAGTACTCTGCAAACGGCAATATGCATGAGCTTCACTTTTTGCTCTTTGGTGAAATTAGTATGAGCAACTCCTAACTCTCTCATACCTATAATAAACAAGATGGCACTGATATCTGGAGCTTTATTGAACTTAGTCTGAATAAGCTCTCTGATTTTAAACCACTTGTCTTTTGCGCTCTTTATATCCACGTGCTAGAATTGTTAAATTTGTTACTACAATTATGCTGCAAAGATTACGAGGCGTAACTAAAAAAAGAGGAGTTTTTCTTAAACTCAACATTGAGGAAGGATTTGAGGTTCAACAATCCACTTTGAGAAAGTTGATTGCAAAAGCCAAAGACACCTCTTTTGGAACCGTTCATGGTTTTGAGCAGCTCTTGAAGTCCAATAATTTGGCTAGTGACTATCAATCTGCTGTGCGCGTTGGAGATTATCTACAAATGTTACCATGGTGGTCTAGATGCAGAATGGGAGAAGCTAATGTTACATGGCCAGGAACTATAGATCATTATGCAGTTAGCTCTGGGACATCAGATGGGAGTTCAAAATACATTCCAATCAGTAAGCAAATGCTAAGGGCAATTAGATTGGCGAGCATAAGGCAAGTACTCTCTATTACAACCACAGATGTACCAAAAGATCATATTGCAAAACAATGGCTCATGATAGGCGGAAGCACAGCCTTGGAATACAATGGGATGTTTTATTCAGGTGATTTAAGTGGCATTACAACTGGCCACGTACCGATTCCTTTTCAGCGTATCTCTAAACCGGATCCGCAGATAAGGAGGGAAAAAGATTGGCAACAAAAAATTGCTAAAATAACCGACGAGGCTCATAATTGGGATGTGGGAATGGTAGCAGGTGTTCCAGCCTGGGTGAAACTATTATTTGAAAATATTATCGATCGATATGATTTGGATAATATCCATGACATCTGGCCTCATTTCGATGTTTATATTCATGGGGGTGTTAGTCTAAATCCTTATAAAAAATCTTTGGATTCCATGATGGGCAAACCTTTGAAGTACTTTGAAACATACTTGGCTTCAGAAGGCTTTATTGCCTTTCAAAGCAGACAAGAAAGCAAAGGAGGTATGAGGTTGCTCCTTAGAAATGGCTTGTATTATGAATTCATCCCTTTTAACCATCATAATTTTACTGAAGAAGGAGAGTTGAAACCAATGCATCAAGTTCTAACCTTAGCAGAAGTGAACGACAAGGACGAATATGCTTTAGTTATTTCAACTTGCGCAGGAGCATGGAGGTATCTCATTGGAGACACTATCAGGTTCACTGATTTAAATAGATGTGAAATCAAAATAACGGGCAGAACAAAACACTTTCTTTCACTTTGCGGTGAGCATTTGTCTGTGGACAATATGCAGAGAGCCATGGAGCTAATTTCCGATGAATTCAATTACTCATTTGAGGAGTTTACTGTTTGCGGAATTCCATACCAAGGGTTTTTTGCCCATGAATGGTTTATATCATGTGACAATCCAGAGATAGCAAGTCAAAGTGAAAAAATCAAAGAGAACTTAGACATGACACTTAAGGTGCTCAATGATGATTACCGTACAGAACGCTCTGCTGCACTAAAAGAAGTAATCATTCACCTAATTCCCCCCTCTTATTTTCTAGAATGGATGCGCTTGGAAGGAAAAGAAGGGGCTCAAAACAAGTTCCCCAGAGTTCTGAAAAAGAAAACATTGGAGTCCTGGTATTCGTTTATCAAAACAAAGACTACAAGTTGATCTATTGGTTTATCGGAATTTCCTTATTTGTAGCGTACATAAATGCGCGAATTGCGAAGAGTAGAGGGTACTTCTTTTGGAGAACTTTTGCGTTTACTATCATATTATGTATAGTAGTGTTCGCCATTGTTTACAAAGAATTAGGCTAAAACCGTGTTGCCAAAAGTCAGTTCAACTTCATCTAGAATTGCATGAATCTCTGCTACATCCATGCTGAGAACAAGTCGAGTTCTATAAGGTTTGAAATGGTTAATTCCCTTAAAGTAGTTAGAGTAGTGTTTGCGCATTTCTACTATTCCCAAATGCTCACCTTTCCAATCAAGGGAGGCCGTGAAGTGTTTTCTGCATATCCTTACTCTTTCTGAAATTGTGGGTGGGTCTAATTTCTGTCCTGTATTTAGAAAATGTTTTATTTCATTAAAGATCCATGGATTGCCAATTGCCGCCCTACCTATCATTATTCCATCAACTCCATAGCGTTCTTTATTTGCTTTTGCTTTCTCAGGTGAATCTACATCTCCATTACCGAAAATCGGGATGTGTATTCTGGGGTTTTCCTTAATCTTTCCAATTAAGGTCCAATCAGCTTCTCCTTTGTACATCTGAACCCTAGTTCTCCCATGAATACTTAGAGCTTTTATACCTACATCCTGCAATTGCTCAGCAACTTCACAGATATACTTGGTGTTGTCATCCCAACCTAATCTGGTTTTCACAGTAACAGGAAGTGAAGTGCTTTTAACTATCTCCGAAGTCATCTTCACCATTTTAGGAATGTCTTGTAAAATACCAGCGCCTGCTCCTTTGCATGCAACCTTTTTTACTGGGCAACCATAATTAATATCTATAATGTCTGGCTTTGCTGCAGTAGCAATTTCTGTGGCCTCCTTCATAGATTCAATATTGTTCCCGAAGATTTGGATTCCAATTGGGCGCTCATACTCAAAAACATCTAGTTTCTGAGTGCTTTTTGCAGCATCTCTTATCAAACCTTCTGAAGAGATAAATTCTGTGAACATCAGATCTACTCCATTTTCATTGCAAACCAACCTAAAAGGAGGGTCGCTCACGTCTTCCATAGGTGCTAAAAGCAAAGGGAATTCACCTAGTTCTATGTGGTCTATTTTTACCATATTTGCCGAATCGAAATTACTGATCCAATAAACGAGGGCAAAGATATTCAATTGCCTACAAATCAAAGGCCCAACAAAATTCAAGCCTTTGCTCATTTATTCATAGCTGGAGGGTCAGGATTGTTGAGTATTACATTTATGTCTGTAGTTGGCATATTGGTTGCTACCATATTTACAGGTTTTAGTGTATCAGATCTTGTAGATCCCGAAACTTTAACCAAAATGCAATCAGACACCAATGCCATGAGAATACTCACGTTTTTTGGCTCCTCATTAGCTCTTATTCTGGCAAGCATTGTAACCGTAATGGCAATACCTATTATGTCTAATAAATGGGAGACTGTAGACATAAAAACATTTTTGTCTTTAAACCGAGTTGATTCCATTAAATGGTTTGCACTTTCAGTTTTATTCTTTTTTACGTGTCTGCCAATAATGTCTAGCTTGCTAGAGTGGAATATGAGCTGGGATTTGAGCCGGATATCTCCAACACTGAAAGACTGGGCATCTCAAATGGAAATTCAGAATAATAAAACTTATGACGTTTTATTTGGGGAAAGAAATTTTGGCAACTTGCTTATTAACCTATTGTTGATGGCACTTTTACCTGCATTAGCAGAGGAATTCTTTTTTAGGGGCGTACTACTAAACATATTCCATGGCCTGTTTAAGAATATACATGTTGCCATTATTGTTTGTGCTTTTTTATTTAGCTTGATTCATTTTCAGGCATTTAAAATATTGCCAATGATGAGCCTTGCAATCGCATTTGGCTATATGGTGTATTGGACTGGATCAGTTTGGACTTCAGTGGCTGCTCATTTTGCCAATAATGCAATAGCAGTTATTACACTTTACTTCACTAAAGATGGGAGTTATATAGAAATGCTAAAGCAAGAGCAGTCTATGGCTTGGCCTTATGTTATTGCGGGCTCAGCACTTATGTTGCTATTGGCATTCTTTATTCATAAAAACGCACAGCCAAAATTGAGTAACTATTATGAATAATTTCTGGCTGCGAATAATATTCGGTGCGGTTTATTTAGCCGTAGTTCTATCAGGAGTACATTTCACAGATCCAGGATTTAGCATTCTTATGGCCCTGTTTTGCCTTTTAGCCCTCATGGAAATGATTCAGTTGATCAGCGTAAATGTTAGATCAAATACACAGCTAACCGCGCTTGTGTATGCTGGCCTGATCATTTATCTAAGCATGTTTGGCCAAGTAGATCCTCTCAGAATAGAATTTGTGATTGCTTGGGCAGTGCAGCTATTGAGCTTAGGTGCCCTGTGGTATAGAATGAAATCTGGCAAAGCACCCACTTTGCTTTTTAGCACCTTGTATGTATGGTTACCACTTGCAGCTTTGGCAATGTGGGCGGTTCAACATCCGGAAAACATAAAGCATGAACTGCTGTTTTTCTTCATAGTAATTTGGACTTATGACTCTATGGCTTACGTTGTAGGAAAGCTCATAGGAAAACGTCCAATCTTCCCTAAAACTTCTCCCAAAAAGACATACGAAGGCACCATAGGAGGAACAATTTTGACTCTGGGCCTAGTATTTGTTTTAGATCGATATTGGATTCAGATAGACCATTCAATTCTGCTTGCAATTGTGATTATTGTCTTCGGGATACTCGGAGATTTATCTGAGTCATATTTGAAAAGATTTTTAGGCGTAAAAGACTCTGGGAAACTCATTCCTGGACACGGTGGAATTTTGGACAGAATAGACTCCATATTGCTTGCAGCGCTTCCTTATATAGTCATGTTAAGTCTATCTTGAATAAAAATAACTGAAGCACCTAGCTTGATATATATTAATAAATACATTTGCCGAATATTTTAAAATTTCTCCATGAAAATGAAGTATAAAGAGCCTGCTCCCATCTCCGAGCTCAATCCCCTGGATTCAATGATGGAAAGATTTCACGAAGCAGCGCGAATTCTAGGTTTAGATGAGTCAACCTATCAAGCCCTAAAATCACCTGAAAAATCTGTAATTGTGAGTATACCAGTTACCATGGATGATGGAAAAACTAAGGTATTTGAAGGTTTTCGTGTAGTGCATTCTTCCAAATTAGGACCCTCTAAGGGAGGGATTCGTTATGCGAATTCTGTGAATTTGGATGAAGTTAAGGCTTTGGCTGCTTGGATGACTTGGAAATGCGCTATAGTTGGGATTCCCTATGGCGGTGCTAAAGGTGGAATAAAATGTGACCCTCGATCATTATCTGATGGAGAGTTGGAAAGACTAACAAGAGCTTTCACTTTGGCCATGAGAGATGTATTTGGTCCGGAAAGAGATATTCCAGCACCTGATATGGGTACAAATCCTCAAACCATGGCTTGGATTATGGATGAGTATTCTCAACTTTCTGGATTTGCGAGTCCTGCAGTGGTAACTGGAAAGCCGCTTGTATTAGGAGGTTCATTGGGAAGAGTAGAGGCTACAGGAAGAGGAGTTATGGTTTCTGCAAGGAGCGCCATGGCTAAACTTAAGATGAACCCTTCATCTTCCACATGTGCTGTACAGGGATTTGGAAATGTTGGAAGCATTTCGGCCAAGCTATTAGAAATGCAAGGTTTAACGATTTGCGCTATTTCTGATGTGAGCGGAGCATACTATAAAAAAGGCGGGATCAATATTGATGAAGCTATTGACTATGTAGAAAAAAACAAAAGTCTCGAAGGTTTCAAAGGAGGAAAAATCATAAGTAATGAAGAACTATTGACTTTAGATGTGGATGTTTTAGTTCCTGCTGCTCTGGAAGATCAAATCACAGAGCAAAATGCCAACAAGATTAAAGCTAAGCTAATAGTTGAAGGAGCGAATGGACCAACTGCCGCTAATGCAGATAAAATATTAAACGAAAATGGTGTAATGGTTGTTCCAGATATATTGGCAAATGCAGGCGGTGTTTCGGTTTCATATTTTGAGTGGGTTCAAAACCGTTTGGGTTATTTCTGGACTGAAGAGCGTGTAAACAGACGTGCAGACCGAATCATGAAACAAGCTTTTGAAAATGTTTATAAAGCATCAAAGAAACATAAAGTAAGCATGAGAACAGCAGCTTATATAGTAGCCATTGATCGAGTTGCTAGCACCTCTAAATTGAGAGGTATATTCTAGATGAGAATACACAGAGAAGGATATAAGATCATTCTGGTCTCTACCATTCTGTTTGTATTGGTATTGCTAGGAATGAACATCTTGAATTTCCCCATGTGGCTCGTTGCTCTTCTCGGAGCTCCATTACTTGTCCTTTTCATACTAATTATTCGATTTTTTAGGAATCCGATTAGGCAGGCAGAAGAGAATCGAACTTCGGTGGTAGCTCCATGCGATGGCAAGGTAGTGGTAATAGAGGAAGTCGAGGAGACCGAATATTTCAAAGACAAAAGAATACAGATTTCCATTTTCATGTCTCCATTAAATGTTCATGTGAATAGAAATCCCATTGGTGGCATAATTAGCTATTTCAAGTATCATCCTGGCAAGTATTTGGTAGCTTGGCATCCAAAATCCTCAACAGAGAATGAGCGCACCACTTCCGTAATAAAAATAGAAGAAGGTATAGAAGTTCTATTTAGACAAATAGCTGGCGCGGTGGCACGAAGAATAAGGTGGTACAATAAAGAAGGAGATAAAGTGAATAAAGGGGAAGAAATGGGCTTCATAAAATTCGGGTCTCGAGTAGATATCTTTTTGCCTGTAAATTCAAAAATCAATGTTGAATTGGAACAAAAGGTGAGTGGGGCTCAAACTGTCATAGCTTCTTTAGACCATTGATTACCAATCAAGTATATCAATACTTGAGCACAACCCTTGGTGTAGAAAGAGCCGAGGTAATCACAGAATACCTCAATAAGCATGAATGTGAACTAATCTTGTGTAAGCCCAGGCGGTCTAAACTTGGTGATTTTTCAGTTAGAGGAAAACAAAAGAGAATTAAAATCAATCGCAATCTTAATCAATTTAGATTCATGCTCACTTTAATTCATGAAATTGCTCATTTAAAAACCCATTATGAACTGGGTTGGAAATGTAAACCCCACGGGGAAGAATGGAAAGATAATTACAGACTTCTCTTAGAAATCTGGAAAATCGGGGATCTCTTTTCGCATTCAGTTGAATTGATTAATCTTTTTAACTATGAAGTTGCTAAGCCCAGCGCCTGTAGTGGAATACATAAGGAAAAGGAAGCTGTTCTCGGTCAATTTGATTCAAATAACACAGGAGTTCAACTAGGGAATGTGGCTGAAGGGCAGGAGTTTATCTTTAAAGAAGTTCTCTATAGAAAAATAAAAAATCGCAGAACGAGAACACTCTGTATTCGGCTTTCAAATCAAAAAATGTATACCATTCATCAAGCTTCACTTGTGGAATTTCCTTTAGAAATGGGAAAAAACTGAATGGGTTTGCTATGTTTTTATAATCTTTGAATAACCAACAAAACAATTATGATCAAAGAATTTAAAGCGTTTATTATGAAAGGCAACGTGCTTGATTTGGCAGTTGCAGTTATTATGGCTACCTATTTTGGTAAGATCATCAATTCACTGGTCAACGACATCCTAATGCCTGTTATTGGTAAATTAATTGGAGGAGTTGATTTCAGTCAAATGAAGTATGTAATTCAAGTTGGCGCTGATGCCGTAATGGAAGGCGATGCAGTTGTTACCGATGCCGTAGCAGAGGTTGCATTGTATTATGGGACCTTCATAAACCACATTATTACATTCATTATAGTTGCGTTTGCTATATTCATGATAGTGAAGGCCTACAACAAATCACAAAAACCAAAAGAAGAAGAAGCTCCAGCACCAGCAGGTCCATCAGAGATTGATCTGTTAACTGAGATTAGAGATTCTCTAAAAAAATAATTTGAGATTGGGGGCTAATAGGCCCCCTTTTTTAAAACTCAGGATAGCTGGCAGGGTCATATTCAGACATCATGCCATAGGCCAAATCGAAAAGTTGTTCTGCATTTGATTTGGAGAAGTAATCTCCATCAGTTCCATAAGCCGGTCTGTGATCCATAGAACTCAATGTTCTTGGAGCAGAATCTAAATGCTTGTATCCTTCTTGTTCCTCCAATACCTTTTGCATTATGTAAGCTGTAGCCCCAGCGCTAACATCTTCATCCATAAAGATGACTTTATTGGTTTTTTTCAATGATTCAACGCATTGGTGATTTACATCAAATGGCAATAGGGATTGAACATCAATAAGCTCAACACTAATACCTTTTTCAGCTAACATTTTCATGCCATCCTGTGCAATTCTAATACAGCTGCCATAGGTTATTAAGGTAATATCATTTCCTTCTTCTAAAATTTCTGGTATGCCAACTGGCACAGTGAATTCTGGAAGATTTACAGGAAGCTTTTCTTTCAATCTATATCCATTGAGACATTCAATGATGAGTGCTGGCTCATCTGAGCGAATCATGGTATTGTAGAAACCAGCAGCTCTTGTCATATCTCTAGGAACAAGCACGTTAACACCTCTTAAAGCATTAATTATCATACCCATTGGAGAGCCACTATGCCAGATTCCTTCCAATCTATGTCCTCTTGTTCTTATGATTAGTGGCAATTTTTGTCCACCCTTAGTTCTGTATTGCGTTGTAGCAACATCGTCACTCAGCATTTGAATGCCATACAGTAAATAATCCAGATATTGAATTTCAGCAATAGGTCTTAAACCTCTTAATGCAGCTCCAATTGCTTGACCAACAATGGTATTTTCTCTGATACCCGTATCCATTACACGGTTTTCACCGTGCTTCTCTTGCAGTCCTGCAAAACCTTGATTCACATCACCAATTTGACCAACATCCTCTCCAAAAGCAATAACTTCTGGGTGCGTACTCAATAAATTATCGAAACACAATTGAAGTAACTCAAAGCCATTTACTTCTTTAATCTCATCTCCATAATCTGGCTTAACCTCCGTAATATTCAAAGCTCTAGTGCTAGATTCACTATGTAAATGTGAGCTATAAATGTTTTGATATTTGGCCAAGTAATCTGAGTAAAAGCTCTGAAGGTTCGCCCGAGCAGGAGATTCTTGACCAAGGCTCGCTCTTAAGCAGCCATGCATAGATTTAAGAAGGTCCTTTCTTCCAGGATCCATGCTAGATTTTAAGTCAGAGGTAATTTGGGCAATGGTTCCATCTTGTAATTCCTGTGCCAAAGCCTCCATAACCTGAACAGCCTCAGTAAGCTCTGATTTTATTTCATTATTAAAGCTGGTCCAAGCGTCGCGTTTGGCTTGCTTTACTTGATCTAATGCTTCTTTCTCGGCTTGATCAATAGTATCTTCGGTACAGATCTCATTTGCTAACATCCATTCACGCATCTTAGCAATTCCGTCAAAATCTATTTCCCATTGCAACCTTTCTTTGGATTTATAACGCTCATGTGAGCCCGAAGTTGAATGACCTTGTGGTTGCGTCATTTCTTTAACATGCACAACAACTGGGGTGTGCTTGCTTCTGCACATTTCAGAGGCTTTTTTATATGCATTTACCAAAGCAGGGTAGTCCCAACCGTTCACTGTTATGAGCTCAATTCCTGTTCCGAATTTGTCCGTTTTAAAACCGCTCAATATGGCGCTTAAATTCTGTTTTGTAGTCTGGTGTTTGGCATGCACGCTAATGCCGTATTCATCATCCCAAATAGACATGAGCATAGGTACTTGAAGTACACCTGCGGCATTAATTGATTCCCAAAAATGACCTTCAGAAGTGCTCGCATTCCCTATAGTCCCCCATGCAATTTCTCTCCCTTTAATACTGAAGTTGGTATTTTTATGAAGGTCTTTATTTTCTTTATAAACCTTAGATGCAAACGCGAGTCCTAGAAGTCTAGGCATTTGACCTGCTGTAGGAGAAATATCTGAAGAAATATTTATTCTATCCGTTTGTGGCAACCACTCTCCATTGTTGTCTAGCATACGAGTAGCAAAATGTCCGTTCATTGAACGCCCCGCACTGGCAGGTTCATGTTCAATGCTTGGGTGAGCATATAATTGCGCAAAGAATTTTTGAACGTCACTTAATCCAAGTGCAAACATCAGCGTTTGGTCGCGATAATATCCTGCTCTGAAATCACCGTTTTCCATGAACCTAGCCATGGCTACTTGAGCCACTTCTTTGCCATCTCCAAATATCCCGAATTTTGCCTTGCCCGTAAGAACCTCTTTGCGCCCGATTAATGAAGTTTGCCTACTGGAATAAGCAATTATGTAGTCTTCAAGAACTTGAGCATTGAACTCCTTTTTAGATATTGATTTCGTCTTTTGCGCCACTTCCGTTGCCATAATTTAAGGGCTGCAAAGATAATAATTTGAAAGGGACTCTATACTACAGCCTATAATCGCAATATTCGACTTACAAATGAGCCTCCAGATGTGTTAAAATGTATGTAGTAAACTCCTTTTACCAAATGATCCATATTGATGTCAAAAGTAGAAGGATGATCTGGCTTTTCAGAATCGACCATTTGACCTTGCTCATTGTAAATAGTCCACTGAGTACATGCAAACCTTGAATAAACCTTTAGCGGAGACTCCGCAATTGGATTAGGGTATAGTTGTACTGCTTGTTGTGCTAATTCTGTAATATTACTTAGGTTAGAATCTTGCACAACCAGAGTAAAGTTTCTCAATGTATCCTTCACTGGGAAAGGCGTTACTCCTAGTTTGGCATAAGTGGTTATAATTAATTCTAAGGGGTGTTCGCCTTCTTCTACAGAAGTAGGTTGCCCACTAAATTTAATACAGCCTACGGCTTGATAAGTAAATGCGCAACTTGAGGGCTCACAACTGAAGCTGAATGAGTTTGGCATACCGAGCACATCATGAAGCACAATTGAGTCTACAGTAGCACTCACTGTTTGGTTTGCAATTGTTACAGATGTATCTCTAATAGCAAGTATTTGCAGCACATGTTCATATGCAGATCCTACTATGGCTGTATCTATCGATGCAGGATAAATTCCAGGTTCGGTTATGTTTTGATCAGGAGTGCAGTTTTGCGCGCTGAGCCCCATACTCAAGAATAGAATTATAAAGATTACAACCAGCTTTTTCATAGTGAATCATTAAACTTGTTAAGTGTTTAACGAATATAGACTAAGAGCATTTGTTCTCCAAGTTGTGATGCTGGCGGCGGTACTGACCGCTGTTGCACAGGATACTTATAAATACACTGGAATAGTCAGAGATTTAAATGGAGGCTTAACAGGGGCAGAACTCTTAAACCCAACTGACAAATCTGTTATAGCTTTTACAGATTCTATGGGCTTATTTCAATTAGAATCAAGTCTTACTAGGGTAGAAGTTAGCATGTTAGGCTATTACACCATTCAAGTTGAATTGAGTGAGGGATATAATACCATTATGATGCTGCCAGAAGCAAATCTTCTGGATCAGTTGGTTGTTTCTGAGGGAAAATCAGCAAAAATGATTAAGAAAACGACCATCAGCATGCAACTGATTAAGCCAGATTTGATAGATCAAACCGCCCCAATGAGAATACAAGAAAGCATCAACCGGATTAATGGCGTGCAAATAGTAGACAATCAGGCGAATATTAGATCAGGAAGCGGCTGGAGTTATGGAGCTGGTTCCCGCGTTCAAGTTTTGGTAGATGGAATCCCCATGCTTTCTGGAGATGCGAATCAACCTCAGTGGACTTTCATTCCGACTGAAGGAATTGAAAACGTAGAGATAATTAAAGGAGCGGCATCTGTTATTTACGGTTCATCTGCCCTTAACGGAGTTATCAATATCAAAACAAAAACGCACGGCACTGAGCCATTCACTCAATTGAGCTTTACAACCGGTATATACGATTTGCCCAGCAGAGAGGGCTTGTATTTCAATGGGAAGAAAAGATATAATTTGAGCAATCTAAGTGCATTTCACTTAGGGAAAATGGGCAGTTTGGATTTTCACCTTGGTTTGAATATGATGAATGACCAAGGGTATAAGATGTCTGACGCAGGCCAACGAGCCAGAACCACTTTTGGCATTAAGAAAATCAATGGAGAAAAACACAGAATCATTGGAGTGAACACTGGTTTTCAAATGGGGAAATCCACTAGCTTTCTTTTATGGGAGAGTTATGAGCAGGCTTATACAGGTCTAGATAGCGGAGTCACAGAAAATCAAAGCCTCCGATTGAGCATAGATCCATACATAAGCTGGTATAGCGGCAAAGTTGAGCACAAAATCAATACTCGCTATCTAAAGGTATCAAATGATGTAGATAATGGGGACAGTGCAGTTGATCAATCTAATTTTTCGGATTGGGCGTTTGCAGAATATCAAGCGAAGCGAACATTTAGCAAGTTAAGTTTAAATGCTCTGGGTGGTGTAGTGGGCCAAATGAGCCAAACTAGATCACCACTTTTTAGTGGAACTCAAAACACTAGAAATGCAGCCGCCTATTTTCAACTAGAGAAAACATGGGGTAAGTTGCTCATTAACGGGGGCGTCAGATATGAGTATTTTAAGCTTAATGAGAGAGAAGAGGCGAAGCCGGTATTAAGAGCAGGGCTAAATTATGAGTTGAGCAAAGCAACTTTCCTACGGGCATCTTATGGGCAAGGCTATAGATTTCCAAGTGTAGCAGAAGCTTTTGTAGCCACAACTGTAGGGCCAGTTACTATATACCCCAATCCGGATTTGGAATCGGAAACGGGGTCAAATTTAGAACTAGGTCTGAGGCAGGGATTTGCTATAAGAAATGTGAAGGCATTTGTAGATGTGGCGTATTACAGAATGAGGTTTAACCGCATGAGTGAGTTCTTGTTTGCTTCTTGGAGCGCATTAGATATAAACAGTGGTGATTTGGGAATTGGTTTTAAAGCAATCAATGCTGGAGAAACTCAGGTATCTGGAGCGGAAATTAGTATTGCTTTAGAGGGTCTATTACTCGGAGGAACTTTGAGCGGTTTTGTTGGTTATAATTATAATGAAGGGACTGCATTAAACCCAGACGATTCTCTCACAGTAGATTTTTACAACAGAACTTTAACCTATAGAAATACGAGCTCAACTACCAATGGGAAGAATCTAAAGTACAGGCCAAATC
The DNA here is from genome assembly GCA_049115575.1 of Bacteroidia bacterium. Taxonomy (GTDB): domain Bacteria; phylum Bacteroidota; class Bacteroidia; order NS11-12g; family UBA9320; genus JAHEKB01. The sequence continues at coordinate 121,669 of JAGDZU010000002.1, forward strand.
ACAGCTTGAAGTCTGATATAATTTGGAAGTATAAGAAATGGAATCTGGGTTTTGGAATGACGTATCAATCAGAATTTAAGAACATAGACACTTCATTCGTCTCATTGCCAATTACTGCATTTGTTCCAGGGGTGGATTCTGCTATGAATGATGGTTTAACCAGTTACCTGACTTTCAATGCAAGATTGGGGTATCAAGTCTATAAAGAATTGAGAGTCAACTTAATTGTATCTAATATTGGTAATAGGGAGTATATGATTAGACCTGCCGACATTGGACCGCCCAGGACTTTTAGGTTGCAAATTAGCTACACTTTCAAGTAGAGCTCGATTGATTGTGAATTGCTTGCCTTTTTCTAAGTCTAATTTTGCTTGTCTTGAGTATCCTTAAGAAACTAGCAGGCCAAACGGCCATATACGGAATTCCAAGTATAGTGGGCCGACTCATCAATTTTCTGCTCATTTTCTTATTTACTCAATATTTTGACCCTACCGTATTTGCGGCACATACTGAGTTTTATGCATATGCTGCCTTCTTTTTAGTCTTAATACCTCATGGTATGGAGACCGCCTATTTCAATTTCATAAGGAGAGGGGAAGATATTAAAGAGGTGTTCACAACAACTTTTGTTTCGGTGCTAGTTCTGGTATTGTCTTTCACTGCACTGGCTTTTGTGTTTAGTCAACAGGTTGCTGATTTTATGAATTACTCAGAGCATCCTGAATATGTAAGGTGGTTTGCACTTATACTCTTATTTGATGTATTGGCCATGATTCCTTTTGCTCAGTTGAGGCATTTGCAAAAAGCAAAGCGATTTGCATTAATAAGGTCCTTAGGAATTTTTGTAAATATTGGATTGAACGTAGTTCTAATTGTCTTTTTCCCTCGCTGGTTTACTGGTGAGGAATGGTTCTATAGCCCTTCCATGGGAATTGGATATGTCTTTATTGCCAACCTCATTGCATCAGCTATGATGTTCTTACTGCTTATTCCGGATACACTTCGCTATTTGGGCAGTTTCAATAAACAGCTTTGGAAAAAAATGATGGGCTATGCTTGGCCTCTCATATTTGTGGGCTTGGCTGGTATAGTGAACGAGACTTTTGACAGGGCCGCCATGGACAAACTGCTCACATCTGAGAATCCCAAATTTGACATAGGAGTGTATGGTGCATTTTATAAACTAAGTATAATCATAACCATTTTTATACAGGCATTTAGATATGCCGCCGAGCCCTTTTTCTTTGAGAGGGCCAAAGACAAAGATGCTAAACTGGTATACGCTGAGGTGATGAATTATTTTGTTGCTACCTGCCTAATTATTGCCTTAAGTACTCAAATTTTCATACACGAAATTGCTCCTTTGGCAATTAGACAGTCATCTTACTTTAATCATGTAGATGCTTTGAACATAGTACCCATACTTCTACTTGCTAATGTATTCTTGGGCGTCCTTTACAATTTGAGTATATGGTACAAAGTAGAAGAAAGAACCAAACTCGGCGCAGCAATTTCTATTGGAGGTGCAGCTATGACAATTGTTCTTCTTTTAGCCTTTGTTCCTAGATACGGAATTATAGCTGCAGCTACAACAACTTTATTGGTATATGTAGCCATGACCATAGCAAGTTATTTTATGGGCCAAAAGTATTATCCTGTACCATATAAAATTGGGAAGATGCTCTTTCTTTTGCTTCTGGCCGTAGCGATATATTTTATGGACTTGCACTTCCTTAATCAACACGATTTGTCTAATTCGGATGCAAGCCAAAGTAGCATAACAATGCTTTTAAAAGCTTTGATTGTCATCTGTTATTCAGTAGTGGTTTATATAGTGGTTATTAGGCCTAAAAAGAATTAGATTTGCCAGCAGATTAGCAATGCTGACCGTTAAGGTAATAAACCACTCGTCGAACACTCTGCCAGAGTACCAAACTGAGCAATCAGCAGGATTGGACCTCAGGGCCAATTTGGATGAACCTAGAGTACTTCAACCAGGGGATCGACAACTTATTGGCACTGGACTTCACTTAGAACTTCCTAATGGATACGAAGCACAGATTAGACCCAGAAGTGGTTTAGCCCTAAAACATGGAATTACGGTACTCAACAGTCCTGGAACCATTGATGCAGATTATCGCGGAGAAATAATGGTAGTTTTAATAAATCATTCAGATCAGGAATTTGAAGTAAATCATGGTGATCGCATTGCCCAAATGATAATTAATAAATACGAACAAATCAGTTGGGATCTTAGCTCTGAACTCGAAACTACAAAAAGAGGTACAGGAGGGTATGGTCACACCGGAATTTAAGAAGAGATAAAATGAACATTATTATTCCTATGGCGGGGATGGGCAAAAGAATGAGACCCCACACGCTTACAACTCCAAAACCGTTAATTCCAATCGCAGGCAAACCTATAGTACAAAGATTGGTGGAGAGCATAGCCAAGGTAGTTGGCAATGACATAGATGAAATTGCTTTTGTGATTGGCAGAAATTTTGGTGACGAAGTAGAGAAAGATTTGATTCAAATAGCTAGCAATCTCGGCGCAAAAGGGACTATTAATTATCAAGATGAAGCTTTAGGAACAGCTCATGCTGTTTATGCTGCAAAGCAAGCTTTAGATGGAGATGTTATAGTTGCATTTGCCGACACACTATTTAGAGCCGATTTTACATTGGACACGAGTACAGATGGCACAGTATGGGTTCAGGAAGTTGAAGACCCAAGGGCATTTGGAGTGGTGCAGTTAGGCGATCAAGGAATTATTAAGGATTTTGTTGAGAAACCAGAAAATCCAGAATCCAATTTGGCCATAATTGGAATTTACTATTTCAAAGATGGTTCAAGACTCAGAAAGGAAATAGAACACCTTCTGGACAACGACATTAGAGAAAAAGGAGAGTACCAATTAACCAACGCTTTGGACAACATGAAAAATGACGGCCTTAGATTTGGTGCAGGGAAAGTTACCGAGTGGTGGGATTGCGGGAATAAGAACGCAACGGTTTACACCAATCAACGAGTCCTTGCCAACGCCAATGGCGAAAAATTGATTTCAGATGACGTGATTAAGGAAGAATCAGAAATTATTGAACCTTGTTTTATTGGCTCCAATGTGAAGCTCATTAATACCAAAATAGGGCCATATGTGTCTATTGGCGATAATACTGTGATTGAAAACAGCGTTATTGAGAACACAATTATTCAAACTAATACAATGCTGATTAATGCCAACTTAGAGAATTCCATGATAGGTAACTTTGTGGAGTATGATGGCAAAGCAAATCAGCTTAGCTTGAGTGATTATTCCACTTTAAAAATTGATTAAAAAACACACTCTTATATTTTTAGTACTAGGTCTAATTTTTAGCTCTTGCGGAACTTCTAAAAGTGTCGCAGAATTGCCCTATAAAAAGAAAAAGCAGTTTGAAGAACTCTATCACGAGGCGGCAAAGAACAAACTCCTTAACAACACCCAAAGATCAATAGATTTATTTCAACAGGCCTTAAAAGTTCATCCTAGAAGTCATGCATGCATGTACCAATTGGCAGGCTTGTACTACAACCAGAAAAAGTATGTAGAAGCAGAGGAATGGGCACGTAAATCTGTAAAGTATGTAGACTATAATTATTGGTATTCTGGCCAGTTAGCCCAAATCTATTATCAATTGGGGAAATATGAGGAGTCAGCGGAAGTGTTTCAATCTATGATTGCAAACGAACCAAATAGATCCAAGTTGTACATGGAGGGAAGCAATCAATACCTAAATGCTTCTGATCCCAAATCAGCATTGGACTTGTTAGATCTTCACGATAAACGCATTGGTGTAACTGAAGAAACGGCTACAAAAAAGGAATACATTTACCTTAAGCTAGGCAAAGCAGATAGAGCAGTTGAAGCAATACAAGCTCTAGTTGAAGCATATCCTGAAAAATACATATACAAAGGATATTTGGCTGAGACATTAATTAATGTTGGAAGAGGTAATGAAGCACTGGTGCAATTAGAAGAATTATCAGCCATAGACTCAAGTTTGGGAAGCACTGAAATGTTGTTATATGAATTGTATACCAAGAAAGGTGAAGAATTAAAGGGCTATATTCATTTGAAACGGGCATTCAGAGCAACTGATATTGAGATTAACAAGAAATTAGAAGTTTTTACACCGTACTATTTGGGGATGAGATCAGACCCAACATTTAAATTTCAAGCCATAGAATTAAGCGATATTCTTATGGAAGTTTATCCAGATCTTGATGTTCCGTATGTTGTAAAAGGAGACATATACAACAGCCTTGATAGCCTAGAGCTCTCCCGTAACTATTTTGCACAAGCTGTTCTGAAAAGCGGTGCGGATTATATGACTTGGAATAAACTATTGAGTTTAGATTCCAAGCTTGGAAATTCACAGTGGCAACTGGAAGATAGCGAAGCGGCAATTGCGAGGTTCCCAAATATTGCGGGCTTTTATCTGGCCAAAGCATATGCATACTTAGATCTTGAACAATATACAAATGCAGTTTCAACAGCCAATGAAGGCTTGGAAATTGCAACTGCCGCTTTGGATAAGATGGATTTTTGGAGCTGCCTGGCCTCAGCCTATAATGAGCTTAAAGAATACCATAAAGTTGATGAGTTCTTTGAAAAAGCACTTCAACTAGATCCAGAGAACAAAGGAGTTTTGAATAATTACGCTTTCTCCTTAGCAGAAAGAGGCGTTAGTTTAGAAAAGGCCATGGAAATGATAAATAGGGCAATGGCAACAGACCTTATGAATCCATATTTCAAAGACACTAAGGCATGGATATTGTACAAACAAGGTAAGAGTGATGAGGCAATTAAATTATTACTTGAAGCAATAGAACTAGATTCGCGTGAAAGCGAATATTTTATTCATTTGGCAGAAATATATCTGAATCTTGGCAAAGTGTCAGAAGCACAACGATATTTGGATAAGGCCCGTGAATTAGGCAGTGAAATTGAAAGTCTCGATGAATTGACATGAAAAGAATAGGCATTATAATATTATTGGGTTTAACCATCTGGTCATGCGGGGGAAGAAAAGCTGTAAACCTAGTAGATCTCAATGATATGAGAATGGCCCAATTTTGGTCTAATCAACTGGATTATAACTACTTATCCTTAAAGGCAAGACTGAACATTACGGACAAAGGGGTCACTACCAATGTTACCACCAACATTCGCATGAAAAAGGACAGCATTATGTGGGCTTCATTCAGTTTGGTAGGTTTTGAAGGGGCAAGAGTGCTAGTAACAAATGACAGTTTTAAGATGATCAATCGATTGAATAACACCTATATGGTCCGAGGTGTTGATTATTTAAAGTATTATTTAGGATTTGATGTAAAACTATCAGAAATACAGGACATTATGTTGGGGAATGCGCCATTTCCTGAGGAGATTTATAGCCTCATATTCACAGATAGCGTAACGAGAATGCAGGCTCAAAAAGGGTCTATAGTGAACAATATTGGAGTGAACGATAAAATGAGAAATTTAATTTCTGAATTTAACTCTACGGAGCACATACAATCAGCGAAGTTTACTTATTTAGAGTATAAAAACCTTGGAGGGAAATTAGTACCCAATGAGGTGATTGCCGATATAAACATGGGGAATCAGGCTTCATCTGCAAAGCTGAATTATCAGACTCTGGATGATGAGGTAATTCTGAGTTTTCCTTTTAATATACCAAAGTCATTTAAAAGAATCTGATATGAAAGTTGGCGTTGTAGGAGCAGGAGTTATGGGTGCTGGCATTGCACAAGTTTGTGCAATGGCAGAGTATGAAACAGTCTTATTTGATATTCAAGCTGAATCACTTGAAAAAGCTAAAAACAGCATTGCGAAAAATTTAAATAAAGCAGTTGGGTTAGGTAAACTTGAGGCGAGCAGACTGGACTCTGTACTGAAGACAATAAAATATACTAGCGATATCAAGGATGTGAAAGTTGATTTGGTAATCGAAGCCATAGTTGAAAGACTTGATATTAAGCTTAATGTATTTAAAGAGCTTGCTGATATTAATGGAGAGAATTGCATATATGCGTCCAATACTTCTTCTATACCTTTAACCAAAATTGCTTCTAAAATCCCTTATCCAAAACAGCTGGTGGGCATACATTTTTTCAATCCAGCCTATATCATGAAGCTGGTTGAGGTTATAAAAGCGGAGCAAACCGATGAAAGTGTCCTTAATAAAGCGGTGGATTTTGTGAATAGCTTAAACAAGAAGTGCATAGTAGCAAAAGACGCACCTGGTTTTATTGTAAACAGAGTTGCAAGGCATTTTTATATTGAGGGATTGAAAGTGCTTGAAGAAGGAGTAGCAGACCACCAAGTTATCGATGAACTGATTCAGAGTTCTGGATTTAAAATGGGCCCATTTAGATTGATGGATCTTATTGGGGTGGAAACTAACCTGTCTGTTACAGAATCTATGTATGAGCTTTTCAATTACGATCAAAAGTTCAGACCTAACCGCATACAACAAAAGAAAGTACAAGCGGGCTACTTCGGAAGAAAGACTTCAAAAGGATTTTACAACTACGATTGAGAAACATAATTGCACATATCTCCTTATTAATTGTGTTGGTGTTTTCATCTTCAGCATGTAAAGAGAATGATCCATATTCAGGTGTCTGCTTTATTCCTGATGCAATAGTGAACGAGGTAATCAATATGGATTTGCCTGAGTATTTCAAACTTCAGAATTTGGGTGAGCATATTTATTTGACATCTGGCAATCGAGGGATATTATTGGTGCATTTTTATGACGATTTATTTTATGCAGTAGAAAGAACCTGCCCTTACGAATCGGATCAAAGCTGCGCTCAAGTATCTGTAGATAGCCTCAACTTACAACTTAAATGCGGCAGTCATACTGACACAGGATTTGTGGAGTGCTGTGGATCGGTTTACCAGTTGAATGGCTTGCTTTTAGAAGGACCTTCTCAGTGCAGTCTCAAGAATTATCAGGTGAATCTACAAGGGAATACCTTATTCGTTAATAACTAAAAAAGGCGGACAACGCCCGCCTTTTAAATCATTTTCAGTGGATTATTATTCAATCTCTTCTGTAGGAGCCTCAGAAGCATTTGATCTAACTGAATTAATGCCATTGTCTCTTCCAGAAGTAGAAGTATACATTTCACTTTTACCAATTATTTCACCATTTCTAGCCTTTAAATTGAAGTAAAACTGCCCATTTTTAGCTGTTAGTTTGTCAAATCGTGCATCATCTTGGGAATTTGTTTTCACTGAGTTAATGCCATTTAAACAACCTTGTTTTGATGAATAGCCTTCGCTTGCTAATATTGCTTGACCGTTCTTAGCATTTAGGCGAAATCTGTACTCTCCTCTTTTGTCTTTGTAGACCTCAAATTTTGGATTCTTCATAGTGGATCTTTCTTAATAGTTTTTTGTTGGTGGAAATATAGTAGTTTTTGAGAAAAATTATTTAGTACAACTATACCAAAATCTCTAATTTGGTGTCATTACATTTAAATTTTGACCATTTTTAAATGAAATTGCGCCGCTAATGCGGATTTGGAAGTTTACAAAATACGGTAAAGCCTCGGAGGTTCTAAAGGAGTTTAATGAACCTAAACCACAAGCTCAAGCTGGTGAAGTACTAGTAAAACTGCAAAGCGCATCAATCAATCCTGTTGATTATAAAATCATTCAAGGCAAGTTTAAAATGGTTCAAAGAAGGCCTTTGCCATCTGCTATTGGCTATGATTTTGCGGGTGAGATTATAGAGCTAGGGTCAGGAGTAGTTGGATATGAAATTGGAGATAAAATCTTTGGTTGCTTACCTGCTAACCGACTAGGAACCATATCTGAGTTCTTCATTGCGACAGATAGGTGTTTTGCCAAGCTTCCTAGGAGTTCTGATTTAGATTTGTACGCGCCTTTGCCATTGGCAGGCATGACAGCTTTGCAATGTTTTTGGGAGGCTAAACTCAACAAAGGTGACAAAGTACTTATACACGCGGGATCAGGGGGAGTGGGTTCGCTTGCGATTCAGATTGCAAAAGCTATGAACTATAATGTCACTACCACAACAAGTAGCAAAAACAGTATTTGGGTAAAAGAGTTAGGAGCAGATAGAGTAATATGCTATGATAAAGAAGACTATAAAGAACTCAGCAATGAGTTTGACATGGTTTTGGACAGTCTTGGAGGGCAGTACGGGTTTGATGCGGCCATAGTGTTAAAAAAGGGAGGAGTATTGGTAAATATTGCAGGCGGCATAGACGAGAATGCAGCAAAAAGATTAGGTGTTCCAGGATTCATTCGCTGGTTAATTAAATTGCAAAGACGTAAGTTGAGAAAGCATTTAGCAAAGAAAGACATCAGTTATCGCTATGTATTAATGCAAACCAACGAGAAGGATTTAACAGCTCTTCGAACATTGGTAGAACAAGGAAAACTTAAAGCCGTTGTAGAAGAAAAGTATTCTTGGGAGCAAGCGCCAGAAGCATTTGCTCATTTAATGACCTCTAGAACTAAAGGGAAATTGCTTATTAGTTCAGCTAATTATTGAACCATTTTCAGCTTCTTTATCAGGGCTCACAAACTTTAAAGAACCGTCTTCATTTTCGGCCATCAAGATCATTCCTTGACTTTCAATTCCTCGGAGTTTTCTCGGTTCAAGATTTACTAGCATGGTTACTTTTTTACCTATTAATTCTTCTGATTTAAAGTGCTCTGCAATGCCACTCACAACAGTTCTGGTCTCTGTTCCAATGTCTACTTTTAATTGAAGTAATTTGTCTGCTTTTTCTACTTTAGCCGCTTCAGTTATTGTTCCTGAACGCAAATCCAATTTGGTGAAATCCTCGTAGTTGATCATAGGTTTGAAATTAGTTTGTTGTTGGTTGTCAGCTTTCAATTTGGTCAGTTGCTCTTCAATTTGTTTGTCTTCGATTCTTTCAAATAGCAAAGAAGGTTTACCTAATTCATGATCAGCTTTTAGCGTTGAAGAGTAATCTTGAGTCTTAAGTAATTTGGAAATTTTTCTGGATGTATTTGGTAGGAATACCTGAGCGTACTTACCGAGTAGAAAAACCAGGTGCAGACAACTGCGCATACAGATCTCAATCGCTTGCTTGTTCCCTTCCTCTTTGGCAAGATGCCAAGGAGCAACATCTTGTAAGTATTTGTTGCCCAGCCTAGCTAAAGCCATATAGTTTTCCAAAGCCTCTCTTTGATTGTATAATCGCAATGAGACATCTATTCTTTCAGTGAATTTAGAACTACTTTGTGAGACATCATCATCAACTTCTGTATCTGTAACAATACCGTTATGGTATTTGTGGCTTAGAACCATTACACGATTCACAAAGTTCCCTAGAATAGCAACTAGCTCATTGTTAATACGAGCTTGAAAATCACTCCAGGTGAAATCAGCATCTTTAGTTTCAGGCATAATAGAAGCTAAAGCATATCTAAGCTCATCTTGTCTATCTGGAAAATCCTGCAGATACTCATGCAGCCAAATGGCGTGATTTCTAGAAGTGGAGATTTTTTCTCCTTCGAGATTTAAAAATTCATTGGCAGGTACAGCTGTAGGTAAGATGTATTTGCCATGCGCATGTAACATAGCAGGAAAGATGATACAGTGGAACACTATATTGTCTTTACCCAAGAAATGAACTAATTCGGTTTCTTGGTCTTGCCACCATTTTAGCCAATCGTCTCCAGTGGCCTCTCTTGTTGCTGTTATATAACCAATAGGTGCGTCGAACCAAACATACATGACTTTGCCTTTTGCACCCTCAATAGGAACTGGAACGCCCCAATCTAGGTCTCTTGTCATGGCTCTAGGCTTTAAACCATCTTTAAGCCAGCTATTACACTGACCATAAACAGTACTTCTCCATTTGCCTTTTTGCTTGCCAATAAATTCATTTAGGAATGAAGCTTGCAAATCGTCCAAGGGCAAATACCAATTGATCGTTTTTTTGAGTATAGGTTTACTGCCCGTAATAGTTGATTTTGGGTTAATCAATTCTAATGGACTAAGGGTCTTTCCGCATCGCTCACATTGATCTCCATAAGCATTTTCATTCTGGCAATTTGGGCAAGTCCCTGTGACGTATCTATCCGCAAGGAACTGTTGAGCTTCTGGATCAAATAGTTGCTCGCTTTCTACACGATTGAATACATCTTTGTCATACAAAGTTTTGAAGAATTCCTGTGATGTTTCTTTATGCAGAGCATTAGTTGTCCTTGAAAAATGATCAAATGAGATTCCAAAGTTATCAAGTGCGCCTTTAATTAACTTGTAGTTCTCATCTACAACATCTTGCGGGCTTTTACCTTCTTTCTTGGCTTTGAGAGTGATAGGAACACCGTGTTCATCAGTACCACATACAAATAATACCTCTTCCCCTTTCATTCGTAAAAACCGAGTATAAATGTCTGCGGGTAACAAACAGCCAACTAAATGACCTATATGAATAGGTCCGTTTGCATAAGGTAAAGCACTGGTAATTAGATGTCTTTTAGGCACGGCGCAAAATTAAGCCATCTCTTTGTTCTTTTTTCTTTGTTTTTGGTATCGCGAAATCAAAGGATAAAGCAATACAGCAAGTAGGATTATAGCTGTGCCCATATAGAAAGATCTGTTGAGGTCTTGGCTTTCGTTGAGTAATAATATGGCGAGCAGAATGCCATACACGGGCTCTAAATTAATGCTGAGGCTTGCCACAAAGGCGCTGAGTTCTTTAAGAGAATTCAATGCCAGAACATATGCAAAACTTGTACAAAGCAATCCAAGGCAAAGTATCCAAATCCAGTCCACACTAGAAGGAATCCATTGCTCCTGCGGCATTAAGGTTGTTAAGAAAGGGAACATCAAGCTTATGAATAGAAATCCAGACAATAACTCAATAGCAGATATGGAAATGCTATTATATCCAATTATGTATTTTTTATTTAGAACGGAAAACAGTGCAGCGAGAAAGGCCGATATAAGACCTACAGCAATGGCTTTATAATAAAATTCGCCAACTCCAGACAAAAGATAAATTCCAAATATGATGAGTAATCCCAATAACAATTCAATCCATTTAAATTTAGATTTTGTAATTAATGGCTCAAGTATAGAAGTGAAAAGTGCAGTTGTAGCAAAACAGGCCAAAGTAATAGAAGCGCTATTCCCTATTTTAATACTACCATAAAACGTAATCCAATGCAGTGCAACCAAAACACCTATCCCCGCAAAAACTAGAATTCGTTTGGGCGGAATCTGCATGATTCCCCTTATAGCGCCAGGTATAAATATTAATCCTAGAACGGCAATCCACAAGCGATTCCATACTAAAGCAATCTCCTGTAGAGTTATAAGTTTACCGAGTATTGCTGTAAATCCGAAGAGAAACACGGCAATATGCATTTGAAGGTATGCTTTTTGCTTATTATTCAATGTAACAATATTAGCATCAACAGTACAAACATGAAAGGATTCCAAAGCGCGATTAATAGCGCCAAACACATTTATAAGAATAGAGAAAAGATCAAAGCCTTGTATAAGAAATCTGGATCAAAGACAGAAGAGCATGCAGATGAGGTAGGAGATTCAATGTTGAACGATCTGAGAACATTGAGAGACTTACTTCAATCTTGGTTGAAAGGGCAATACAAATTGAGTACAAGAACAATTGTTTACGTAATAGCTGGTTTGCTCTATTTTGTTAACCCATTAGACTTAGTGCCTGATTTTATTGTAGGCTTGGGCTTTGTAGACGATGCAGCCATACTCACTTTAGTTCTAAGAAGTATACGCTCTGAGGTCAGTCGGTATAAAAAAGCTATGGAGTTTCAAGAGGTTGAAGTAGTTTCGTGATACATGAGTCGAAAAAAGCTCAACGGGGAACTTCATGAAGGGTATGATGAAGAGGGCAATTTAATGAGTCCTCATCTCCCAGATGGAGTAAAAAATTACCTTATAGACATAGACGGAACTATTACCGATGATATTCCAAATGAAGAACCTGAACGGATGGCAACCTGTGAACCATTCCCAGATGCACTGGAAGTGCTTAACAGGTGGTACGAACAAGGACATATCATCTTCTTTTTTACATCAAGAACAGAAGACCACAAAAAGGTAACCGAAGATTGGTTAGACAAACATGGTTTTCAATACCATGGTGTGGTATACGGTAAACCGAGAGGGGGTAATTATCACTGGATTGACAATCACATTGTAAGAGCAACTAAGTTCAAAGGCAAATTCACTGAACTCACCACACGTATGAAAAGGGTTGAAACTTTCAAAGAATAATTAATGGTATAAGCGTCTTGCAATGACCAATTGGGCTTCTGTAATCCACCCATGCCCAACTTCATCACCAACTGTCCTCACATTTAATTCCACCCCATTGGCAATACCTAGAATAATGTCGTATTGCATAATTGGGAGCTTGTAACCTATTTCGAAAGTAGGTTGAACAACGGTTATAGAACTTTTACCGCTGGAAGGCATCTGGCTAGCATCTTCCCAATTGATATTCATAAGCCATACATCAGACCTTGCCCCGAAATAAAGGCCGGCATAGCCCGCACGCCAATTTCTGCTCAGATAGTATCTGTATCCCACAGAAGCTCCATATCCCCAGCCACTTTCATGATCGTTGAATTTACTAAAATCTTTGCGGTCGGTTAGGTTAACACCTAGTCTGAAGTTCACACTGTGATGCGGGTTTTGAAAAGCGTCTTTATGACTATCTCTTTTAACAGCAATTTCAGTCTGAAGACCAATGAGATGCCCCGCTGGATAATAATTATACTCTACTCCAGCATTCAAAAAACCCAGGTCAGTTTGTGCAAAGGAAATTAGACCTGTAATTAACATCATTGCTGTGATTAATAAGCGCATATACAAAGGAAGGGCAAAAAAAATCCCCTCACCATAGTGAAGGGATTTTTGATAATATTATGAGATGTCTACCAGCTATCGTCATCTATGAATGGTACTCTAGAGCAGGTTTGTTTAAGTGCATCTATCATATCATTCACTGTGTTGTTGGTAGCAATCAGTATACGATCGTTATCTTCAATGTTCGCCTTGGCGTCCATATAGTATTCAATATAAGTTTCTATAGGCTCTTTGCCCTCAATGAAATCTTCTTCAACATGCACAAAATTGTTGAACTTATAGCGGTAACGTTGGTCTTTGAACCTAAGTTCAATATCAAACTTCAATATGCCTGAAGCTCTTTTAGAGAACTCATTCATCTGTACAAGTAAAGGAACTTCTGCAATAGCATTAATGGTAAGTCCTTCTCTCATTTGACCATCAGGACCAGACTCTTCAATCATTTTTTTGGCTTGTTTTTCACCAAATTGAGCAGTCATCCATTGTATGGCTCTTGCTTGTAGAGAATCCTCTGTGTCATAAGGGATACCTTCTAAATCGAGATAGCTATCTGGAGTAATAACTTCTACAACTTCCACATAAGTTACCAGTTCGGTAGCGGAGTCATAAGGCATTCCAGAGAATCTTTCGTAGGGTCTGTGTTCGAATTTAGGGCGGGCACTGCGTACATATTCTAAGTCGCTGTAACCTCCTGCATCAAAAGATTCTCCTCCATCCCAATCTCCCCATCCATCATCTTCTGCAAATTCGTCCGTAGAGTCGGTAGTGGTTGTTCCTCCACCGTTCTCATCATAATCATAGTCATCATAGGTGCCTTCTGAATCATAAGAATCATCATAATCTTCCCATTGTGCATGAGATGTGAAACCTAGAAAGCTCAAAAAGGCAATAGTTAGTGTGAGTTTTTTCATCATCTATTATTATTAAATCAAATACCTTGCCAGTAACGGCTAATTCTGAAAAAGTTCTCGAAAATAGCCATTTTTTGCTGCCAAACAAGCATTTATTCTACGAAAACAGGGGTTTTGAAAAGTATTTTTTGCTTTATAAAACAATTCGCATTGCTTTGTCTTTCCAATTTATGAATAAGTATATAATAATGTTCAGTTCAATACTTCTATTTGTCCTGAACTCGTGTAATACCAATGATTCTAACGATGATACAGCTATGCCAATTTTGAGTCCAGATCCACATTCTTACGCCAATTTTAATGATGCTAGAATGCACCATTTGAGCCTTGATTTAACCGTAGATTTTGAAAAGAGCACTTTGAGCGGCTGGGCGGAGCTTTCTATCAAGAATTTGACTCAAATTGACAAATTAGTGCTAGATACGAGAGAATTGTCTATAGATAAGATCATTCTCGATGACGGAAATGAAACAAAATTCAAATTAGATGAGGAAGAAGAGCACTTTGGTCAGAAGCTAACAATTGATATTAACAAAGGGACTGAAAAAGTAAAAATCTACTACACAACTAGTCCAAAAGCAGAGGCTTTGCAATGGTTGAGCAAAGAACAGACCTTGGGCAAAACCCATCCATTTTTATTCAGTCAATCACAGGCAATTCTCGCTAGAACATGGATTCCATGTCAAGATGGCCCAGGAGTGAAGTTCACTTATGAAGCTACCATAAGAACCAGCCCAGACCTTATGGCGTTGATGAGCGCCGAAAATGGGACAGTAAAGACTAGCGATGGAGTTTATACTTTTAGAATGGCTCAGCCGGTAAGTTCTTATCTAATGGCCTTAACAGTTGGCGATTTAGAGTTTGAGTCTACAGGAAGAAATTCAGGTGTATATGCAGAACCAGCCATGCTAGAGAATGCGGTCTGGGAGTTCAAGAGTATGCAGAGTATGATCGACAGTGCCGAAGAGCTTTATGGAGAATATGCATGGGGTCAATATGACGTAGTTGTTTTACCTCCATCTTTTCCTTTTGGTGGCATGGAAAATCCTAGATTGACATTTGCTACTCCAACCATAATTGCGGGAGATCGTTCGCTTGTTGCATTGATTGCACACGAATTAGCTCATAGCTGGAGCGGAAATTTGGTCACTAATGAAACATGGAATGATTTCTGGTTGAACGAAGGGTTCACAGTCTACTTTGAACAGCGAATCATGGAGAAAATCTATGGTAAGGCTTATGAAGAGATGCAGACCAAGCTCGGCATGGGAGAGTTGAAAAAGACCATAGCAAGACTTAACAAAGAAGGTAAAGAGGCGGACACCCATTTATTCTTAGAATTAGAAGGACGCAATCCCGATGACGGCTTAACCGATGTGGCCTACGAAAAGGGAAGATTCTTTTTACAGACAATAGAGCAGGCCGTAGGTAGAACAGCTTTTGATGAATTCTTGAAGAACTACTTTACCGAGAATGCATTTAAACCAATGAATACAGAGCGTTTCATCGATTATCTAGAATCCAAACTTCTCGTAAGCCAAGAGTTAAAAGATAAAGTGAGACTTGAGGATTGGATTTATGGGCCTGGTATTCCAGACAATGTTCCACCAACTCCTTCTACGGAATTGGAAAGGGTGGAAGCAGCTATAAACAGCTTCAACTCAGGAACAGCAGCTTCTGAACTGGATACTACTGGGTTCACAACTCACCATTGGTTATACTTTATGCGAGGACTAACTGAATTGAACCTTGATAAAATGAGCGACTTAGATGAGGCCTTTTCTTTTACATCCACAGGAAACTCTGAGATAGCATGTGATTGGTTTCAACATTGCATAGAACAAGATTACCAAGTAGCCTTTCCGGCTATGGAAGAGTTCTTACTCAGGGTGGGAAGAAGAAAATTTTTAACTCCGCTTTATGAGAGACTTGTTAAAACAGAATCTCATAAAGAATGGGCTAAACGAGTTTATTCTCAAGCGAGAAGCGGATATCACTCGGTGAGCTACAATACCATCGATGGAATTCTATCGAAATAATTGGTTTTATATGTGGCTGCAATTAAACAGAGAGATTATCTTTGCGCCACATTTTTGGGCCTATAGCTCCCCGAGTCACTTTGTTCTCGGGACAGGCACTTCGCTATAGTCCAAGAATATTAAATTGGGCCTATAGCTCAGTTGGTTAGAGCACCTGACTCATAATCAGGTGGTCCATGGTTCGAGTCCATGTGGGCCCACAACTGAAAAATCCTTCAACCCTATGTTGAGGGATTTTGTTCTTTTACTTCATGGGCAATTAGCTCAGTTGGTTTAGAGCGCTGCCTTGACAGGGCAGAGGTCACTGGTTCGAATCCAGTATTGCCCACATCATCGGCCTACTGCTAAGCAGTGGGCTTTTTTATTTTTCCAATATGAGCTTGCTCAAATATTGGAGTAATAAAAAGTCACAATGTACGTAGTACTTAGGCCGATGATGTTAGCCGCCCCCAAGGATCACCCAACCACCCTTCAAACCGCATTTTGAAGTCTAGGAGCAAACGTAACACTAGAATAACCATCTATTAATAGCTTTCTAAAGCTATACAAAGGCAAAAGCTGCTTGATTGAACTAACACGATTTGCTGATGAATATGCCCGTTTTCTATAATACTGTAATACAGTTCTTATCAAACTTTTGGAGAGTAAATTGTAATGTTTAGGATGAACCCAAGCTGGAATTCCAAAAGCAGATGATGAATTTAAACCATAGGCGCTCTTACTTTCAGTGATAAAGTCTGAAGTAATACCGCTTAATTCTTCTCCAATTTCGAGCCACTCTTTAGCCAGACCCTCATTGAGCTTCATAGTTTTTATTGTCAATGGAATATCTACTGTTACATGTGCATTGATACCATATAGAATTAGCCTATCCATTTTGGGTTCAGCTAATTCGGCATAATTAAAGTACACTTCCCAATGTAGCTCGGATTGAGCACCCTTTAAGAACAATCTCAAGTTATGGAAATACCTATGGGCAAAGAGCACAATGAATTCCTCCATGGCAGCCATATTTTGACTGGATTCCAGCTTTATCTTATTAATGGCACATAGAGTTGTCATCCTATAAAGGCGATTGAATATGCCTGCAGGATGCTTATTGAAAAGAGTGCTAATTCTATTTAAGCAGCTAAGAACATCATCAGCATTGCTAATGTTGTTCTTTGTCAGTTTTATTATTTTTTGTGCTATCCTTTTACTTATCATACCACCGCTCTCCTTTCTTAACATCAATTTGAGAAGTATCCGCATTCATGGTTATAAAATTGATAAAGCCAAACCTCATCATATATCGAATGGTCAACCTATTTACTTTCAACATAGGTAAGCACAAACTCCAAAATATGATAGCTAGAAAAAGCGGACCTTGGTAATAAACCACTACACCCATTAAAATTAGAAAAGCCTGTTGAGCAATACAGAAAATTATAGCTATGATGAAATTGATAAATTGCACTTGCCTTACTTTACGAAATTAGTGGAAATCTAACTGATGACTTAAAGCCTGCTGCTTGCCGGAACCCTCTGTGTGTAAGTGTTTTGATTATGCTCATGCATTTAGCGTATCTTCGTAGCCGCTAAAATGAGCTGAATGAGCGAAATAGTTAGATTCAATAATACCAAGAACCCAGAGTTTTACAACGAGCTTAGAACTAGGGTAAATACATATTTTCAAAGCAATAATATTTCCAAGAATGCCAACTTAAATATGGTATTAAAAACGGTCTTTATGTTAGGACTGTATTTTGTCCCTTTGGTACTCATGTTAACAGGTGTTATTACTTCATTAGGTGGGGTAATCTTTATGTGGTGCCTTATGGGTTTTGGAATGTCGGGAATTGGAATGGGTGTGATGCATGATGCAAACCACGGATCATATTCCCAAAACAGTAAGATTAATAAGATACTTGGATTCACTGTAAATTTTGCTGGTGGCTATCACACGAATTGGATCATTCAACACAACGTGCTTCATCATACATTTACCAATATTGAGGGCTATGATGAAGATATAGAACAGAAAGTGATGCGATTCTCGCCAAATCAAAAAAGACACAAACTGTTTAAATATCAGTTGTTTTACGCTCCGTTTATCTATGGCCTTCTCACCATCTATTGGGTATTGGCAAAAGACTTCATTCAATTGGTAGATTACAATAAAAGGGGATTGATAAAGAAGCAAGGCTTGAGTTACAAAAAGGCACTTACCCAGATAATCGTGAACAAAACATGGTATTTTGTAATAATTTTAGTTCTTCCTCTGATTCTGATTCCATTGCCATGGTGGCAAGTTCTGTTAGGGTTCTTTTGTATGCATTTTATATCTGGTTTAATCCTAGCTCTCATTTTTCAGCCTGCTCATGTGTTAGAAGAAACTGAGTTTTTTGTTCCAGATGAAAACACTAGCGTTGAAAATAGCTGGGCTGTTCATCAGATGAAAACAACTTCCAATTTTGCGAATGGAAGCATCTTTTTTTC
Source organism: Bacteroidia bacterium (assembly GCA_049115575.1). Classification (GTDB taxonomy): domain Bacteria; phylum Bacteroidota; class Bacteroidia; order NS11-12g; family UBA9320; genus JAHEKB01. The sequence continues at coordinate 140,017 of JAGDZU010000002.1, forward strand.
ATGGTTCATAGGAGGGTTGAATTACCAAATTGAACATCACTTATTTCCATTGGTTTGCCATGTTCACTACAAAAAGATTTCAAGCATAGTTAAACAAACAGCCGAAGAGTACAACTTGCCTTATCATCAACACAAAACATTTTTAGGAGCTTTGAGAAGCCACTTTAGCCTTCTTCATAAGTTGGGAACTGGTGAGTATGATTTAGCTAAGGCTAGCTAATTATAGCGCAAAAGCATCGCCAGTTGTGGCAATTTGAAATCCGTTTTCAATTACATTTTTGTATTCTTTGCTTTTACTGTTCAACAGAGGGTTGGTATGATTGAGATGAATGAAGTATAGCTTTTCTTTTTCAATCTGATTTAGATTCTTAAATAAGGACATACTCTCTACTACAAAGGGGTGTGGAATTTCGCTCATATCTCTGTTCGGCAATTCTTCATTGTTGTAAAAAGTAGCATCTATGAATGCATAATCTACCCTCTCAATTAATTTGATAATATCCGTACTCCACTTCTTCCATTTATCAATGTCTGGAATGAACAATGCTTTTTTTGTGGGCCCATTTATTATGAATCCCACTGTTTCAGAAAATTCATCGCGATGCGGGACAGTAAAAGGGGTGATGCTTAAATCTTTGGCAATAGGCACTTGCTTTTGATTCTTTAAGTCAACTAGTGAAATGTTTTCAGACTGCACTAATTGACTCCAAGGGCCATTGTCTTCTAAGAATTTCCTCATCCTTGGCATGGCGTACACTGGCATCTTGCTCGCATTAATAGCTTCTTTTCCTAAGTACATGAGGCCAGTATAATGGCCAATATGAGCATGGGTCAGTAGAATCCCATTGGGTATTCCATTATAAGGAAAACTACAGTAATCAGCAAGTAATGCCATTTGTCTTGGCATATCTGGAGTAGCTTCTAGCATGAATACTTTATGCTCTTTAGGGCTGATTAAACCTAAGCTCACTACCATGCGATTTGGATCTGGTTCATCATATAAATGAATACAACAATCTTTCTTGCATCCAATCTGTGGAGAGCCCGCATCCTGTACAGTTCCTAACACCACTAAAGAGGTTTGAGCAAACTGATTCTTGACCATGCTTTGCTTCTTTTTGGACTCAGAATTATTACAGGCAAGAAGTATCAGGAGGAAGTAGAATGATTTATTCATATGAGATTTTCAGGCCGATTGATGTTTTTGAAGTCTTCCGCAAATTCACTTCCCAAATCTATAATATTTAAATCTAGCAAGTCCAATGCTGCCATAACTGCCAATTGATCGGTCTCCAGCTGCTTATTGATAGTTTTCAAACTGGACTTTCTATAGACTCCAATTAATGGGTGCAACTGATTGCCTTGCCTGCAAATGGTAACTTGAGCATTTGCATTTGACAAAATCATTTTAAGCGTTGAAGTCTTAATTTCAGGGATGTCGCAACTCAAGATAATATTGACTTCATTGTTACTATGGTTCAATGCGGTAGCAATTCCACCTAAAGGACCCTTATTCTTTTGAATATCTGCAATCACTTCGAATCCTAGATTTTGATAATCTGGTGAATTTGAAACAATAGTTATTTCTTGTGCAATAGGTTTTAAAGCGTCTATGACCCATTGTATCATTGGCTTTCCATTGTATTGTACAAGACCTTTTTCTTGACCCATTCTACTGGATTTCCCTCCTGACAATATATAGGCTCTAGTTGGCATAGTCAAATCACTAAGAGTTTAATACTTGCAATTAAGAGAACAAATGCCAGCACGTATCGCAGAATTTTATTCTTTACTTTATTCCCGCTGCCTACATAGGCGCCGATAGCACCACCAATTAAGGCTAGAATCACGAACCAAGCAGCTCCACTTGAGAGTGTGATACCCCTGAGCATTAAGCCACTAAATCCTGCAAGAGAATTCACCCAGATAAATAAGGCAGAAATTGCTGCTGTCTGCTTAATGTCTGCCCATCCGAGTAAAAGAAGAATGGGGCTTAAAATAATTCCACCACCTATTCCAATGAGACCTGAAAAGAATCCAATAGTACCTCCTATGAGCAAGGCAAGTATTAGGTTAAAGGCGGATTTAGCTTTACTTGTGGTAGGAACTAGCATCCGAATGATGGCAAAAATCAATAAGACGCCTAAAATCCTTTTATAGAGGATAGGGTCAACTGAGAGGTATCCGCCAATAAAGGAGGCAGGGATTGAACTTATGGCGAATGGGTAAAAAAGCTTCCATTTGAAATAGCCTTGTTTATAGAAGTAAAAAAAAGAAATGCCGGCTACAATTAGATTTAGCAGCAATGCAGTAGGTCGCATTACCGAAGCGGGAAATGAAAAAATGGCCATCAAAGCTAAATATCCACTTGCGCCGCCGTGTCCAACGCTAGAGTACAGAAAAGCCACTATGGGCAGAAGAAGCATAAATGAGATCATTGAATAATCCACAGTAAATGCTTTCAGAGTAAGTTCAAGTATCATTTATATTAGAATCACATCTACGAGCTCTCCTGCTTTGTATGGGGTTGCTCTTGCTTGTAAGTAAATCAAGGCATTTGAGTATGCAAAACTTTGAAGCATAGAAGAGGCTTGCCCACCTAAAGGCGATATAGTGCCATCTTGTATTTTCCCTTTGAAAAATATGGAACGATCTCCCTTTACCATTACATCTTTGCTCAACGGAAGTTTAATAGTAAGGTTGTCAGCTTGATTAAACCCAGATCTCATATTGAGATGGGGAATTATGTATGCATACAGGCAGGTAAGAGCGGATGCAGGATTGCCAGGCAATCCAAAGACAGATTTGTTTTCTTTGGTGCCAAAAAATAGCGGCTTGCCAGGTTTTTGTCTCACTTTGTAGAAGCATTGTTCTACTTGGAGTTTTCCAAATGCAGCCTCTAGGTGGTCGTGATCTCCTACCGATATTCCACCAGAAGTAATAACAACATCGGAGTTTTCTATGGCCGAAGTCAGGGCAATGATGGTATCTTCAAGAGTATCCTTACAAAATGAAATAGAAACATCGGTATAAGATGCATTAAGCAAGGCAGATTTTAGAGTTGAGGAATTTGATTCAAATATTTGTGCCTCTTTTAATTCACCTCCCCTTTGTACCAATTCATTTCCGCTAATTAGAAGACTAATTTTTGGTTTGCGGTGAACTTCAATCTCATCCAATCCAAGCGATTCCAACAAACCTATAGCGGCAGGATTTAATACTGTTCCCTTTATAAGAGCTTTATCTCCTTTAGCTAATTGCTCTCCAATAGGTCTAATGTTTAGCTCAGGTCTTATTTCTTTATTCTCACTCAATCTTATGTTGTAAGGAGGATGAACGCCTTCCGCTTCCACCCATTCTTGCATGATTACTGCGTTGGCTGTATCTGGAACCTGTGCTCCTGTGAATATTCTTACGGCCTCACCACGCATTAAATTATAGCTAGCTTTTTGGCCAGCTGCAACTTCTCCTTTACATATATATTCATAATCTTCATTTAAGCTAACAGCATATCCATCCATAGCAGATTGCCTAAAAGATGGCAGAGAAAATGGACTGATGATGTCTTGAGCCAAAGCATATCCCAATGCATGTTCGGGACTCACTTTAATAGTCTCCATAACTCCATATTTATCTAGAACTTGATTCTTTGCTTCTTCAACGGAAACCATCCTCCAAAGTTCTTTAAAATGTTTGATTTTGAATCTATGAAGCATTTAAATCAATGCATTTATCTTTGGAACAATATAGCAGATGCCACAATCTAAAGACGATAGCCTTCTCTATAAATCATTGTTCGAAACTTCAATCGACGGTATAGTAATTATAAATGACAAGGGGATAATGCAAGATGCCAACGAAGCGGTATTGGCCCTCATGGGCTATAATAAAGAAGAATTAGTGGGTCAGAATGTGGCTATGCTTATGGGGGCACCTCATAGAGAAAAGCACGATGGCTATATAGACAGATACAATAAAACCAGAGAAGCCAAGATTATTGGCATTGGGAGAGAAGTGGATGCCATGAGAAAGGACGGCACAATATTTCCTATAAGATTAGCTGTTAGTGAGTTCACAAGGGAAGGAGCCACTTATTTTACAGGAATAATTCACGATATGTCTGAAGAACATGAAGTAAAAGCAAAGCTGAATGAGTACACCCAAAAACTAGAGCATAAGGTCAAGAAGAGAACAGCGAGATTAGAGAAAGAGGTAAAACTCAAAATTCAAGCGCAAAAAGAGCTTTTAGAGAGCCAAAAATTATACGAGGCCATAGCAGAAAATTTTCCCAACGGCACTATAGGAGTACTCGACAGAGACTTTAATGTCCTTTTAATGAAAGGAACTGAATTAGAAGGAGGGGAGTTTGATTCAGATAGGTTAAATGGTGAAAACTACATTAATCTACTTCCAGAAGACCTGAGGGATGATGTTAAGGCCTTATTAAAGGAAGTACTTAATGGAGAGCATCGTGTTTTTGAAATTAAAGTAGGTGATAAAGTTTTCTTAGGCAGATCCGTTCCTTTGGCAAATGAAGAAGGAGTTATTGATAAAATATTGCAGGTAGATTTAAATATTACTACTGAAAAACAAGCTGAAGAGGAGATATACAACGCTCTCATTAAAGAAAAAGAACTCAATGATTTGAAGTCAAAATTTGTTTCTATGGCTTCACATGAATTTAGAACTCCACTGAGTAGCATTCAGAGTTCTGCAACCTTAATTAAGAGGTATGCAGGGCAAAATGAACAAAACAAAAGGGAAAAACATATAGGTAAAATCACCAGCAATGTTAAAAACCTCAATCTCATATTGAATGATTTTTTGTCATTGGAAAAAATCGAAGGTGGATTAATCAAGAACAAGCCGCAACTCTTCGACCTCAAAGAGTTTGTAAATGAGATACTAGAAGAAACAAGTCCTCTTAAAAAGGAAAATCAGAAAATAAAACTGGAATTGAATCACAAGACAAAGCAGGTACTTTTAGATCCTTTTCTTTTGAGAAATGTGCTCAATAACCTATTGTCAAATGCATTTAAATACTCCAATGACAATGGAACCATTACGGTTAAAACAGATGAAAAGGATGATTTGCAGATTAGCATAATTGATCAGGGAATTGGAATATCTGAACAAGATCAGGTTCAGTTGTTTGGCCGTTTCTATAGAGCGAGCAATGCAACCAATATTCAAGGCACTGGTCTTGGATTAAATATAGTAAAGAGGTATATTCAAATAATGAAAGGGGAAGTCTCGTTTCAAAGTGTTCTTCATGAAGGAAGTACATTTGTTATAAGCTTTAATGAATATGAGTAGAATTCTTGTAATAGAAGACAATCAAGACATCAGAGAAAACATTTGCGAAATCCTAGAATTAACAGGGTATGAAACAATTGGAGCTGAGAATGGTAAAGAAGGTGTGAAACAGGCACTTGAACACCATCCAGACCTCATTTTATGCGATATAATGATGCCGGAACTTGACGGCTATGGTGTACTGCATATTCTTTCCAAAAGAGACGACACTTTGGCCATTCCGTTTATATTCCTAACAGCCAAAGCTGAAATGTCAGATGTTAGAAGAGGCATGAATTTGGGAGCCGATGATTACATCACCAAGCCTTTTGACGAGTCTGATTTGCTAACAACCATTGAGAATAGACTCAGAAAACACCAGATGGTGGAAGATCATAAAGTTTTTGATGGAGGATCTTTTGAGCTCATTTTTAAAAACAAGATGATTAAGAAGTATGGAGTGAAGGATATCATTTTCAGAGATGGAGATACAGCCTTAAACATCTTTTATCTTCACTCAGGAAAAGTTAAAGTCACCAAAATGAACAATGACGGTAAAGAAGCAGTCATTGATTTGTGTAAGCCGGGAGACTTTTTTGGGTATTGGTCTGTATTAGAACAAATAGACCACACCAATTCTGCTGAGTGCTTAGAAGAATCTGAGATTTGGTTAATACCTGGAGCAGATTTCAGGGAATTGATTACAGACAGTTCTGCAGTGTCTTCTAAGTTTCTGAAACTAATGACAAATAATTTGCTCATTAAGGAGCATCGCATACTCGATCTCGCTTATGAATCGGTTAGGAAAAGAATAGCAACGGCACTGGTTGACTTAAAAAATAAGTACAGCAAAGAGGAGCCTTTCAAAATGAAAGTCTCACGAGAAACCATAGCCTCCATGGCGGGAACTTCTATAGAAACAGCCATTAGAATGTTATCTGAATTCAAGTCAGATGGCTTGATAGAAGTGAACGGTTCTGAGATATGTATCAAGGAGGTTGAGAAGCTTTCAAGCCTTCCTTATTAGGCATTATGAGCAGAATCATGCCTTCAACTGATAGGCATGAGCAAGAATTAATATTTGACCGAGTTCTTTCGTGGGCTTAAAATGGTCAATACTATAGCAAACAAAGCGGAATTGACAGAAATACTGAGTTCAGAGGGAAGCGTGTTGATTGATCTGAGGTCTAAAAAAGAATTTCTAAAAGGTCATGTTCCATACGCCATACACCTAGATATATTAAAGGTAAATGTAGAAGAGTATTTCGAAGGTCGGGATAAGTCTTTACCTGTTTTAGTCTATTGTGAAAATGGCACAAGAAGTAGGAGCATGGTTCGATTGCTTGAAAGTATGGGCTTTAATCATTTGTTTTATTTAGCCAACGGAATTCACAAATGGGATGGAGAATTGGATTACTCGCGCTAGTTATAATAGGGTATTTGGAGTTGCTTGCAAGACCAAGCGTATCATTTGAAATAGATCCACCAAAACTCGATTCAACAAGTCTATCAAAAGACAGTATATTTATATGTGAAGAGCACTTCTTTGAATGGTGCAAAGATTCTGCATATTGCTCGTATGATTATGAGCCTTTAAAAAGAGTAGATCTATGGTCTTATTATAAACTGCTCGAATGTGAAGAGTGTCAAGAATTCTTCATAGAGAATTTGGAGAATTTTCAATCAGAGTAATTTAAATCATGTTTTTGTCTGATGTAGCGCATACTTCAGGTGCGGACTTTGTTTGAACTTTGAAATCAAAGAAACCATCATGAACTCATTAGTTTGTCCAACAGATTTTTCGGTTACAGCTAACAACGCTGTTCACTATGCTTCGCAATTAGCAGAATTTCTCAATACCAAGATTATTTTGGTGAATGTATTACATGTTCCCGCGGTTGATGTTTATAGTCCTGCAAATGTGATGAGTGAAATGATGGATGCACAGAGACAAGGTTCTAAAGTTCAACTTGAAGCTCTAATAGAAGAACTACAAGATAAATATGAATGTTCTTATGAGTACAGAATTGAATTTGGATTTGCCGCTGAGGTTATATGTGAAATTGCTAATGAAAACAGAGCTCGTCTAATTAGCATGGGTACCAATGGGAGCAGTATGGCAATCAACCGATTTTTAGGAAGCGTGAGCTATGAGACAGTGAAAAGAAGCGAAGTTCCAGTTTTGGTTGTGCCTGCAGACTGTGAATTCAAAAGATGGGATAAGATAGTAGTAGCTAATGATCAAAAAGAATCATTAAAAGATGAAATGGCAGAGCTAGGAGAGCTGAGCAAATATTTTGAGTCCGCGATGGACATAGTTACCGTGGAAAAAGACGACGACACTCCTTACGAAATTGAAGTAAAGAATATAAAGGGTAAAACCAAGGTTGTTGAGATTGAGTCAACTAAGGTGGCACCTTCAATCTGCAGATATGTAGATGAGAACGATATAAAATTATTAGCATTAAAGAGACATCAACGCAGTTTCCTTGAGAATCTGTTTCATAAAAGCACAATCAAACAAGTGCTGGGCAAGAGCAATATCCCAGCCCTAGTTTTCAACTAATATAATTATGGATAACACACAGAAGTATTTAAGCGAATTACACAAAGAACATGTTCAATGGACTAAGAAATTGAACTTTGCAAAAGACGAAATTAAGACCTTTCAGAATAGGCTATCTGAGATTGTTATGGCAAATACTAAAACAGAAGTATTAGCAAGCTTAGAACATTTTCAGAATCAGTTTATAAGACAAAATGAAGTCATTGATGAAATCCTTCATATTATTCATCTAGAGGAAGATAAGATAGTGGCTAACGCCAAGCAGAATAATGTAGCTACAGATCATCGCAAAGCTGCTGAAAATGAAGACTTGGTAGATCAAATGGTCTCATTTGAAAAAATATTTGCAGAGCTGAAAGAGGAATTCAAGAAATATTTGAGCAACGTACTATAAAAAGAGAGCCATGAAAATTGATATTGATATTTCAACAACAACGCAAGACCTCAAGACTCCATTTATGGATTCATTTGATGGTATAAAAATTGAGTTTTTTAAACATTCCCATGAGCACGAACAAGGATCTCCAAAAAAAGATATGGTTCAAGGGAATGTTCAATTGAATGAACTCAATCCTAAATTAACAGAGCAACATTTTTCAATAGATGAGAATATGACTGTTAATCAGGTAGAAGATATATTTGAAGAAAGGCTAGGTTTACACATTCAGGTTTTTAGAAAAATGAACCTTAGCTGGATAGAAACCACCGCCACAGATAGTTACACTTTGAAAGAGCAAGTGCAATTATCAAGAGAAAGCCGCGGATTAAGTAACTGACATGTTTAGAGTCCTACTTCCAACCGATTTTTCCAAGAACTCTTTTAGAGCCATCTCTTATGTGTTTAAACATTTTAAGCATGAACGGATTAAACTAATGTTGATTCATACCATTAAGGCACCTCATTCGGCAGCAGGAGTGTTAATTAGAATTGATGACCTAATGAGGCAAGATGCTGAAAGGGACATGGCCAATTTGGCGCAAGAGATAAAGGACAAATATGACGTGACCGTGGATAGCATAATTAAGATTGGTCATTTGAATGATTGGCTAAAGCAATATGCAGATAGCCATAAAATTGACCTAGTGTGCATGGGAACAAAAGGTGAGAGTGACATTGGGAATAAGCTATTGGGTTCGGTTACTGATTCTGTGATTAGAGCTTGTGAAGTTCCAGTTCTGGCCATTCCCCCTAAAGATGATTTGCCCCCTGTTCATCAGGTGGCAATTGCAACGGTATCAGACAAGATTCCAGATGAGAATTACGTCAAACGTTTTATGGCTACTCTTAAGCTGGAAAATCCTCGCGTTAATGTGATTAGGGTGGTGAGGAAAGAGCGAAATGACTTACCCAAAAGCATAGATATAGATCAAGTACAAGTAGGGGTTGAGCAAGTGGTTAACTCTTCCATTGTACAAGGTATATGCAAATATGCCAAGGAAGCTAATACAGACCTCATGCTCATGTATCATGTGCACAGCGGAAAAATTGCATCTTTCTTTAGCAAGAGTTCCACAGTGGGTGTTTGCGGAAAAATTGACATTCCATTATTGGTAATTCCTGTTAAATAATCAGTTTGAGATATGACTTCAAGCATTTAATGACTATGGGCATCATTTAGCTTTGTACCGCCTTATAATAGGATGAATAAAGAAACCTCTACCACTATTGCTTGCCAATACTGCGGTGATCCATGTTTGAGCGATCATGTAGTTATAAAGGCGAACCATTACTGTTGTTATGGATGTGCAACTTTGGACGAGGTTGTGTCAAAAATCAATACAAGTGAAGAGGAAGTTCAGGTTCAATACAAGCAATTTGATCTCGAAGACAATTTTGATCAACTCGTTGAATTTCAAAACGACAAGGTTTACAAAGTACAAATAAGCTTACCAGCTATTCATTGTTCTTCATGCGTTGAATTGTTAGAAGACCTTCCAGCATTTAACAAGAATGTGTTAAAAGCAACTGTGAACTTTGAGCAGAAGGCCTGTACTGTTATCGCAAAGAAAGACTTAGCTCTATCTTTTTTGGCGCAGCTACTAGATGATTTAGGCTATCCACCTCAGCTCAGTGTAGGAATTAAAAGGCGAGAACTTGAAAAGAAGTTACAGAAAGAGACTCTTTTCAAAATGGCCGTAGCAGGTTTCTGTTTTGGGAACATCATGCTTTACAGCATGCCTCATTATTTCGGCTTAAATATCTCCAATGATCCTTTTTTCAGCAAGCTGTTTTTAGGGCTTTCACTATTTATGTCTATACCAGTATTATTCTATTCTGGCAAGGAGTATTTAATCTCGGCATATAAAGCACTTACGGCATCAAGAATGCATATCAATATTCCCATCGCTATAGGGATATTGAGTTTATGGGCTTGGAGTATTTATGAAATTGTTAGCGGGAGTGGATCAGGTTATCTTGATTCCTTAGCTGGATTGATTTTCTTTTTATTAGTAGGGAAGTGGTTTCAATCTAGAATTTATAATGAAGTTAGTTTTCAGCGAGAAGTTGCAGAATTCATACCTATGGTGGTTCGCAAGCTAGTGGACAACAACAGAACCAAATGGACAGCAATTAAAGATCTCCAACAAGGGGATCACATAGAAATAAAGCATGGTGAGATTATTCCAATCGATGCCTATACCATGGAGCAAAGTACTTCTGTTGACTATTCATTCATAACAGGAGAACAATACCCAGAAGAGGTATCAAAACGGAGCAAAATATTTGCTGGTGGCAGACAGTTGGGAGGACGATTAAGACTAGAAGTATTGGAAAAACCCAATATGGATGCCATTTGGAGCAATTGGAATGTTAATCACCAATCTGATAGTGGCTCAACTTGGACAGACCATATTGCAAGATATTTTACGGCAGCAGTTTTAACCATTGCAGTTGCTGCTGGAGTCATTTGGTATTTGATTGACCCGTCTAGAATTCCATTTGTATTTAGTGCAGTATTAATAGTGGCGTGCCCTTGTGCATTAGCATTGTCAGCACCTTTTACATATGGAAGCATTCTAAGAGTCTTTTCAAAGAACAATTTCTTTGTAAAAACTGCCAATAGTATTCAACAGTTAGGAGAAAGCGAGCTTGTTGTTTACGATAAGACTGGAACACTGAGTTATAGTACACAAAAACAAGTGAGCTATGTTGGCGAGGAATTGAGTGAAGTTGAGATGCAAATTCTGCGCAGTGCTGTTGAGCAATCAACTCACCCGGTGAGCAACTCTATTGCTCAAAGTTTATATTCTGCTACTCTTCTTTTAGACAGCTTCAATGAAGAAATCGGTTCAGGTTTAGCAGCCACCTATAAAGACTTTTCATTGAAGTTAGGCTCAGCAAATTGGTTGAAACAAGAGGAATCAGAAACTAGTGGGTCTACCTACCTCGAAATCAATGGACAGCTTAAGGGCAAATATGTTATTGTGCCAGAATACAGAAATGATCTTGAGTTAACCACCACAGGAAATGACTATAAACAAGTTGTTCTCAGTGGCGACAACAGCAGTGAAGAACAAGCCCTTTACAAGCTCTACCCCGGTTTCACAGAGATGCACTTTAATCTGAGCCCATTAGACAAAAAGAAGAAAATTGAGCAGTATCAGAAAAACGATAAAGTTGTGATGTTAGGAGATGGACTTAACGATGCTGTGGCACTTGAAGAGAGCAATTTTGGAATTGCATTAACTGAATCGTTGAACGGGTTTTATCCGAATGCTAATGGGGTACTTTTAGCTAGCGAATTTAGATTGTTTCCAAAGTTTATGAATCTGGCAAGATATTCATCCAAAGTACTGAAAGTTGGGTTAATCTTTTCCTTACTTTACAACATAATTGGATTAGCTTTTGCGGTGACCGGCCTACTTACGCCAATAGTTGCTGCCATTCTAATGCCATTGAGCTCAGTAACTGTAGTGAGTTTAGATACAGCTTTGGTGAGACGTAAAGCCATAAAATTAGGACTTAAATGAAAATAATAGCGGTTCTCATATCAATCAGCCTTGTGCTAGCCATAGTGTTTCTAGTGGCCTTCTATCTGGCTTTGAAAAAAGGACAGTTCGAGGATTTGGAATCGCCTTCATTTAGAATCTTAGACAAAAAAGAACCAAAACAATTAAATCAAGAGAAATATGCAAAAAGAGACCTTTAATTATGACAACAAGATTGTCAAGAATTTCGCTATTGCCACGGCAATATGGGGAATTGTAGGTATGACCGTTGGAGTGCTTATTGCGAGCCAATTATTTGAACCCTGGTTCAATTTTGGCAATCAATACACTTCTTTCGGTAGAATTAGACCATTGCACACCAATGCAGTGATCTTCGCTTTTGTTGGAAACGCCATTTTCATGGGTGTTTACTATTCGTTGCAACGACTTCTGAAAACAAGGATGTTCAGCGACAGTTTGAGCAAGATTCACTTCTGGGGTTGGCAGCTGATTATAGTTGCTGCAGCAATTACACTGCCTCTCGGTATTACAACATCTAAGGAGTATGCCGAACTAGAATGGCCAATTGATATAGCCATTACTATTATTTGGGTGGTATTTGGATGGAATATGTTTGGGACCATTCTCAAACGACGTGAAAAGCATCTTTATGTAGCCATCTGGTTCTACATAGCCACTTTTGTAACAGTGGCCATGCTGCATTTGGTTAACAGTTTTGAATTACCAATTGCGTTCTTAAAAAGTTATTCTTGGTATGCTGGTGTTCAAGATGCACTGGTTCAATGGTGGTATGGTCACAATGCGGTAGCATTCTTTTTAACCACACCATTCCTTGGCCTGATGTATTATTTCATGCCCAAAATGGCCAACAGGCCCATCTATTCTTATAAATTATCAATACTGCATTTCTGGTCTCTGATATTCTTGTATATCTGGGCTGGTCCTCACCATTTATTGTACACATCATTACCCGGATGGGCACAAACACTAGGTGTGGCTTTCAGTATAATGCTTATTGCACCAAGTTGGGGTGGTATGTTAAACGGACTGCTCACCTTAAGGGGTGCGTGGGATAAAGTAAGAGATGACGCGGTTCTTAAATTCATGGTTGTGGGTATTACCGCTTATGGTATGGCCACATTTGAAGGACCCATGTTGTCGCTTAAAAATGTAAACGCAATTGCCCACTTCACAGATTGGATTGTGGCTCACGTTCACATTGGAGCGTTAGGATGGAATGGCTTCTTAACCTTTGCCATGTTGTATTACATTATTCCTAAGATTTACAACACTAAAATTCATTCGAAGAAACTAGTTGGAACACATTTCTGGATAGCTACTCTTGGTATGCTGTTTTATGCATTACCAATGTACTTCTCTGGATTTACACAAGGTTTAATGTGGAAAGAATTCACTGAAGCAGGTCAATTAGCTTATCCTAATTTCCTTGAAACTACTTTGGAATTACTCCCAATGCATATGCTTAGAGCTTTTGGAGGACTCCTTTATCTGACTGGGGTAATTATTATGGCAATTAACTTAATGAAAACAGCAAAAGCTGGATCTTTAGTTGCCAATGAACCTGCAGAATCTTATCCAATGGTAAAAGATGAGGAATCTAAATCTTCTTCTTACTGGCACAGATGGATTGAAAAAAGACCTGTTCAAATGCTAGTTTGGTCACTTGTTATAGTTGCCATTGGTGGGGCGGTTGAGTTTATTCCAACATTCCTGGTTGAATCAAATATTAAAACCATACCAAGCATTACCCCTTATTCTCCTCTGGAATTAGAAGGAAGAGACATCTACATTAGAGAAGGGTGTAATAATTGTCACTCACAAATGGTGAGACCATTTAGATCTGAGACGGTGAGATATGGAGATTATTCAAAATCAGGTGAGAATGTTTACGATCATCCATTCCTATGGGGTTCCAAACGTACTGGTCCTGATTTAGCTCGTGGTGGTGATAAAACTTCTAGATCTTTTAGAGATGTTAAATGGCACTTTGAGCATATGGAGGATCCGAGATCTAAATCTCCGGGTTCTATAATGCCTGCTTACCCTTGGCTAATAGCTAATGACTTGGATGTATCTATGACAGCCAAGAAGATTTCAGCGATGAGAACATTAGGTGTTCCATACGAGGATGGGTATGAAGACCAGGCTATGAAAGACCTAAACAGACAGGCCAAGCAAATACAAACCAAACTCAAAATTAAAGGGGTGAAAGTGAGTGAAAAGAAAGAGATCATAGCATTGATCGCTTATCTGCACAAGCTTGGGAGAGATATTCACGTGGACGAAGAAGTAGCAACTAACAATTGATCTTATGGGAAAAATGATAGGATTTGTTGAAGGAGCAGACATCTACTTAATAGTAGCATTAATTGTCTTCATTCTAGTTTTTGTTATCACAGCCATTTACTTGACTATGATGACAAAAGAAGAAGAAGACCTGCTGGCTAACTTACCATTATCAAAATCTAAAAAGGAAAGTCATGAAAACTAAAATAGCGACATTATTATTTTTATTGTTGAGCTCCAATGCCCTATATGCACAGAGTTCAAGCACGATAAGTCTTCCAAGAGAGCTTATCTGGATTATATACTTTATCACCTTCTTGATGCTGATATTGGCGTTGATCCTTTACCGGGTTAGTGTTCAATTGAAGAAGTATAAGAAAGGCGAATTTGAAAGCGAAGAGCAAAAAATGTGGGACAAGCGTTCCATGTGGGAAAAGCTATTCCAACTCAAACCTATTGGCACAGATAAAAGCGTGGAAATGGATCACGAATACGACGGTATTCGCGAATTGGACAACCCTCCGCCACCATGGTTTATGTTCTTGTTTTATGGCACCATCATTTTTGCTGTAATCTACTTTGTGAGATTCAGTGTAACAGGTGCTGGCCCAACACAAGAAGAGGAATACATAGCTGAAATGACGGCCAGCGAAGAGAAACAAGAAGCTGCATTAGAGGAATTAGATCTAGCTATAGATGAGTCTAATGTAACTTACTTGGAGGATGCCGAATCAATTTCAGCTGGTGAAGGCATATACGTTGCCAACTGTAAGATTTGCCATGATGAGGGAGGAAAAGGAAATTCTGGTCCGAACTTAGCAGATGAATACTGGAAAAATGGAGGAGGAATAAACAACGTCTTCAAGACCATAAAGTATGGTGTACCTGATAAAGGTATGATCAGCTGGGAGAAGATGTTGAATCCTCAAATGATCCAACAAGTATCTAGTTATATATTGAGCTTGCAAGGAACTAATCCAGAAGGTGGCTTGCCACCAGAAGGAGAGTTGTGGGTTGAACCTGTGGAGGATGTAGAACAAGCAGAAGACGCAGGGGAGGAGGAAGTAGCTGAAGAAGCTGCAGAAGGTTAATGACCCAAGAACAGAACACGCAAAACTTTAGAGAGCATTTAGCCAATGTCTCTGATAGTGGTAAAAGAATTTGGATATACCCCAAAATAATTAAGGGCTACTTTTACAGGTATAGGACGTATTTAAGTTGGTTTCTTTTAACATTCTTCTTTGTTGCGCCCTTTGTTAAAGTAGGGGGATATCCTCTTTTACTACTCAATGTGTTCGAAAGGCAATTTGTCATTTTTGGCAAGCCTTTTTGGCCTCAAGATTTCTTCATCTTTGTCCTTTTCGGATTAACAGGGGTCATTTTTATAGTACTTTTCACGGTTGTCTTTGGAAGAGTCTGGTGTGGCTGGGCTTGCCCTCAAACCATCTTTATGGAGATGGTCTTTCGCAAGATTGAGAATTGGATAGAGGGAAATGCTAACAAACAAAGAAAGCTTGATGCAATGCCCTGGAATACGGAGAAGATTCTGAAAAAAGGAGCTAAGCATACCGTATTTTTTCTCATATCATTCATTATATCACATACTTTCCTAGTATACCTAATTGGCTATGAGGAATTATGGGCTAGGATTAGCGGTCCATTTATGGAGAACTACTCAACCTTCTTTGGCTTGTTTATTTTCTCCATAGTTTTCTACTTGGTGTTTGCCAAGCTCAGAGAACTTGTGTGCATTATGATTTGTCCTTATGGTAGACTGCAAGGAGTAATGCTCGACCCTAATAGCATGGTAGTGGCCTATGACCATGGGAGAGGTGAGCCAAGAGGTAAAATCAGGAAGAAGGAAGATCAGCAAGACAAGGGTGATTGCGTAGACTGCAATTTATGTGTAGACGTTTGCCCTACTGGTATTGATATAAGAAATGGAACGCAACTAGAATGCGTTAATTGTACGGCTTGCATGGATGCATGTGATTCGGTAATGGAAAAGATTAAAAAGCCAAAAGGTCTTATTAGAATTGATTCCAAGAACAATATAGAACAAGGTATAGGCTTTAAATTTACAAACAGGATTAGAGCCTATATTATTCTTATGATATTACTTATAGCAGCTTCTACAGTTATACTACTAACGCGAAAAGGGATAGAATCCAATATTTTAAAAGTAGCAGGAGCCTCTTATACTGAGAATGCAGAAGGGCAAGTAGCCAATTTGTACAATCTAAATATGGTGAACAAAACATTCGAAGACAAAACTGTAGAACTTCGTTTGCTCAATGAGAATGCAGAACTTATTATGATTGGAAACGACTCCATTTTGGATGCCAATAATGATGAGAAAAGAGTTTTTATGATTCGCATGGAACAAGAAAATATTCATGAGAATCGCATTGAATTAGAACTGGAATTGTACTCAGATGGCGAATTGATTAATACCTTTGAGACAAGTTTCTTGGCACCAGTCAGAGAATGAAAGTCTCGTGGAATAAAATATTAATCATTGCAATGGCATGTTTCATTACTATGATAGTGGCAATGGGAATACGGATGGCTACTTCAAGCTCCGAACTCTATGAGCGCGATTATTATGAAAAAGGAGAAGAGCATGCAGAAAGAATGTTGCAGGAGTCTCAGAGTGGCAATATTAATCTCAGCTATGATTATTCGTTCAAAGGACTAGCTGTAGACTTTGGAGACGTTGAGGGTATAATAAATCAGGTAAGATGTTTAAAGCTCTCTGATTCCTCAAAAGATTTCATTTACAAACCTGACCAAAAACGCTTTAGAACTGGCTCACTTAGACTTGATTTGAGTAGTGGTATTTGGGTTCTTGAAGTTACAGGAACAAGAAACGGCCAAGAATTCTTTAAAAAATTACAAGTAACCATATGATGTGGTCTGCATTCATATTAGGCTTGCTAGGCAGTTTACACTGTGCAGCTATGTGTGGACCTTTAATGTTGGGTTTAAGTAGCAGAAACTACTCCTGGTTTGCATTTGTGGTGCATCATATTGGCCGCTGGATGGGTTACATCATATTGGCAATACTGTTCTATGCAGTAATATCACCGCTTTATATTTTTGAAGCCCAACAATATGTGGCATTGGTAAGTGGCATTCTAATAGTGCTGTATGGGTTAAAAAGTTATATCAAACCGGTGGAACGAGTTTTTGAAAAAATTACTCAAACCATTTCAAATAGAATGTTAGGGACTTCTGTGGGCAGAACAGGAAATGTGTTATTGGGTGTACTCAATGGACTGCTTCCTTGTGGTTTGTCATTTTCAGCAGCCATACTATCTGTTAACACGGGCAGCATGCAAGCTGCGGCACTTTATATGCTTTTATTTGGTGTGGGTACTCTACCAGTTCTTTTGGGTATCTCGGCACTCCCTAAAATGGGTAGAGCATCATGGGTTAAAGCCATTAATAGTTGGTTGCCAAGAATGATGATCGTAGCCGGCTTTCTTCTTATCATTCGCAGTGCAGGATTGGGAATTCCTTACCTAAGTCCCGAATACAATGTAGAAGAAGAAAAGCTGGAATGCTGTGAGTAATCAGTCCAATTTACTAGAGATTTTGTAACCTATGAACAGGCCTAGTCCAGCCATAGTGAAAATAGTTCCGGGCATGGCAATCTCTTCATTCATTCCCGCATATTGATGAAAGGCACCTCCAATAAAGATTCCTAGTCCTACTCCAATAAGAAGTAAAGCGAAATTGACTAAAAGCACCTTTAAAACAGGTTTAGTCTTTCTATTATTTGGATATAAAAGATCTGAACTGAGCTCTTTGTCTATGAGAGACATGCGCTCTTTGTGTCTAGTAGTAACAAACAAATAGAAGATGGCTACTATAGATGAAAATACAACGAATATTGCTATGATTGGTTCCATGTTTTTGAGTTTAGACGAAGACCTTGGTTATCTGGTTACAAAAAAAATAGAAATTGTAACCCATTTCGATTTCAAGCGTCTAAATACAAAACGTGCACAAGCAAGACACTGCCATTATAAAAGCTATTCTAGCAGGAGATCAAGATCAGTTTGCTATACTCATTGAGCGGTATGAAAACATGGTTTTCTCATTGAGCTTAAAGCTGTTAAAAGATAGATCTGAGGCAGAAGAAGTGGCACAGTTGAGTTTTATAAAAGCGTATGAATCGCTGAAAAAGTACGATGGGAATGCGAAATTCAACACTTGGCTATACAGAATTACGTATAATACTTGCCTGGATAGAATTAGAGTCTTGCAAAGACAACAAGGAAATTCAATAGCAGACACACAGCCTGAACAAGAGCAGCCCATAAGACTGGAGCAATTGGAGAAGAAAAATGCTATTTCAGCTGCCATAGCTGAATTGAGTGAATTGGATCAGTGGATCGTTATCTTATACTATTACGAAGAGAAGAACATGAAAGAAATTAGCCATATATTAGACCAAAGTGTAGCAAATGTTAAAGTAAGATTGCACAGGTCTAGGAAGCAATTAAAGAACCTTTTACATAATAATGCGGCCATATGAATGAAGATCAAGAGTTTAGAAAAATAATGAAAGGTGCTCTAGAAGAGCATATTTCTCAACCTTCAATGTCATTTTCCAAGAATGTGATGAACGCTGTTAAATCCACTAAAAGACAGGATGCATTTGATGGAAAAGCATTCGTGATGGTATGCTCAATATTGCTAATTGGAGTTTTCCTTTTATTGATATTTCAACAAGCTGAAAGTGGATCTTTATTGGACGATGGATATCAAGAAGTGCTAAATAAGTGGCAAACTCTAAAGTTTCCTAAAACCGTGGGATACGGACTAATAAGCATACTTGTTCTATTGTTAGTCCAAATACGTCTCTTGAGTTCTAAGGAAATAAACAACTAGTTTACCCAGTCTTGGATAATCTGTAGGGCCTCATAGATATATGGGTCTTTCACTACATTATTCATCCAATCTTTGTTGCGTTTTGCTCTCGACTCTTCTTCAGAGATGTATTCTGCATCTACAGATGGATTTAATGCGATAAAGCCAGGAATAGAATCCTTCATAATTGAATTATATTTCTTGTCTTCTTGCTTTTCGCTTGCCTTTTCATTGGCATATGAACTATACTGAAGTGTATAGCTATTATCCTCTTGTTGAAGCTTCCATCTGGTAGCGTTTTCTTCTATTAGACTAAAGGTTTCACTGCTGCCAATGCGTTTTTTGCTTTTGGCCACTAATTTCTTTGGTACAGAATTAGTTTTTTTATAATCGGAACTTTCAATTTGATCCCAATTCAATGGATGATCGTGCTCTTTCTCTCCTGTCTCTATGTACATATAGAAGTCTGGTGTCAAAACATCTGAACTCACTCCTTTTAGCTGTGTTGCATCTCCATTTATTCTATAAAACTTTTGAGTGGTTAACTTGATATGCCCTAATCTCGGAAGGTTCTTGCTTCTGAATGATTGATTTAAGTCTAAGAATCTCTGAACAGTTCCCTTGCCATGTGTTTTTGCTGAACCAATTATTATGGCTCTTCCATAATCTTGCATAGCAGCCGCTAGAATTTCAGAAGCAGAAGCACTGAACTCATTTACCATAATAACCAAGGCTCCATCCCACTCTATTCCTTCTCTGGTATCTCTCATTACATGAGCTCTTCTGCCCTTTTCTTTTATTTGAACCACAGGTCCTTGATCAATAAATAATCCAGCCATTTTAACCACATCATCTAAAGATCCGCCACCATTATTTCTCAAATCAATAATGATTCCGTTGACTCCTTCGTTCTTAAGCTTTTCCACTTCAGCTTTTACATCTTTCCAACTAAATCTGCCAAGCGGATTCCCAAAATCTGCATAGAAGCTCGGAAGGAAAATGTAGCCTGCGCTATGTTCGTCTTCATCTTTAATTATTAAAGATTTAGCGTAGGTTTCCTCTAGAACAACAACATCTCTTGTAATCTTGATGTCTTTAACACTTCCATCTGGTTTTCTCACAGTTAAAGTAACTATGGTTCCTTTTTTACCCCTTATAAGCTTAACAGCTTCATCTATTTTCCAATCTATAATCTCAACGGCTTCTTCATTCTCTTGGGCAACCTTGAGGATTAAATCATTTTCTTTTAGTTCACCTTGCAAAGATGCCGGTCCACCTGGTACAATGCGAGTAACTTTTATATAGCCATCTTTCTCCTGTAATTGAGCACCTATACCTTCCAGTCTGCCAGACATCTGAATGTCGAAATTCTCTTTGTCTTTAGGGGGATAGTAGTTGGTATGTGGGTCATAAACGGCAGTCAGGCTGTTCACATATATTGAAACCCGATCTTTACGATCTAATCTTTTTAGTCTTTTGTACCAATCTTCATGAGTTTTGAGAACACCATTCCTAGCTTTGGTTTCAAGGCTGTCGAATGATAGAACAACTGCTCCACTATCTTTCTTGTTCTTTTGAGCTTCCATACTGGAATGGAGGCGAGTCAATACATTGTATTTAAGATACTTTCTCCATCGATTCTCCAGCTCACTTTCTGTTTCTACATAAGGAATCTCATCTCCAAATTCAACTTCTTCGTTCAAATTAAAATCAAAAGGTTTGGACAATATGCTTGTAAAGAAGCCTTCTGTGAGTTCAATTCTTTTTTCAAGAATTTCCAATGAAAGATCAAAAAACTCATAACTACCACTAAGAGTCTGGTCGTCAATTTCTTCCTTATACTTCTCCATCTTCTCAACGTCAGAAGCTAAGAACAATCGCTTGTTTGGATCTAAGTTTTCTATGTATAAGTCAAAAACCTTTTCAGAGAATTTGTCATCTACTTGAACAGGATCATAATGCTGATCAGCTAAGTTTTGAGTAATTGCTTGTAACAGTATATCTTCTCCCGCATCTCGCGATTTGAGATAAAAACCAAACACTACAAAGAGCATTGGCATAATGATGAGTAATAACTTTCTTGACTTCATTAATGAATTGAACAGTCAAAGTAACACAAATTGTGCGGCTGCTGGTTAGAAGCCTACAAAAAATCGCTAAAAAACGACTAAACTAGTACATCTCAAAGGACGAGAAGAAGAATGAAGCTTCTCCTTGAGCGTTCTCATCGCTATCAGAACCATGTACCGCGTTTGCCTCAATTGAGCTCGCGTATTTTTTTCTGATGGTTCCTTCGGCGGCATCTGCAGGATTAGTGGCTCCGATTAATGTTCTATAGTCGTCCACTGCATTGTCTTTTTCAAGAACCGCAGCTACGATAGGACCAGAAGTCATGTATTCAACTAAATCGTTGAAAAAAGGTCTTTCGCGGTGAATGCCATAGAATGCCTCTGCTTTGTCTTTAGACAATTGAAGGTATTTCATTGCTTTAATAGAAAACCCACCAACCAAGATGTCGTTAATAATGTTTCCAGTGTGTTTATTACCAACTGCATCTGGTTTAATCATAGTAAATGTTATTCTTCCTGACATATTCCGATTTTAAGGCCGCAAAAATAGAATTATCTACATCTTTTAGCGAGTTTTGCTCAAAATTTTGAAGTGATAAAAACACTAAATCATAACTTAGAAGATCTCAGGCCTAGTTCTGGTAAGATCGTGATTACAACTCATCACAAGCCAGATGGAGATGCTATGGGCTCGAGCCTTGCGCTTTATAATTATTTTAAGGCTGCGGGAATTGATTCATTGGTAATAACCCCAACGGATTATGCGGATTTTTTATGGTGGATGCCCTCCAATGATCAAGTTTTGGTTTACGAAGGAAATGAGCTTAAAGCAGATCAGATAATTGCGGATGCGGATATAGTCTATTGTTTAGATTTTAATGCACTGAGTCGCATTAATCATATGGGGCATGTGGTGAAAGAATCAAAGGCGAGATGCATTTTGATAGATCACCACAGAGACCCTGAAGAATTTGCATCTGAACAATTAACTGATGTAGAAGCGAGTTCAACTTGTGAATTGATTTATGATTATCTCACGGAATTTCTAGACCACTCATTCATCACTAATGATGTTGCCCAATGTATTTACACAGGAATAATAACGGACACAGGCTCATTTAGATATGACAGCACTAGCAGTAAGACCATACGGGTGGCTGCTGCATTATTAGATAAAGGGGCTGTCCCTTCTGTTATTTATGACAAGATTTTTGATCAGAATAGATTGGAAAGATTGAGGCTTCTAGGTTTCTTCTTGCATAACAAAATTGAATTGATAGAAGATGGGAAAGTGGCAATAGCCACTTTGAGTAGTGAAGAGCTTTCCAATTTTTCAGTTAAAACTGGAGACACAGAAGGATTTGTAAATTATGGTTTGAGCATTGAAGGTGTTCAAATGAGTGCCTTAATTATTGATAGGTCTGTATTGGTCAAAATGTCTTTTAGGAGCAAAGGAAGCTTTCCTTGTAATGAATTTGCAGCTGAATTTTTTAATGGAGGCGGTCATAGAAATGCAGCAGGCGGCGGCAGCAAATTGAGTTTAGAAGACACTGTGGAGAAGGTAAAATCTAGTTTGGCTACTTATAGAAAACATCTGAAATGAAATATTTAATAGCACTTAGTTTCTTATTCATGCTTGCTTGTACAGACAATCAAAGTATAGAAGAAAGAGGAGCCATTTATACTATTTCAGGTGAAGATTGCTTTGAACAAAACAGCGAGTACTTTCTTATGGATGTGATACTGAGAGATCAAAACGACTCAGTAATGTTGAATACCATAGAGCTGGGTAGAAAACTGGAAATATCACGTGGGCAATTAGACAGTCAAATGTTGGTTGCAGAATTAATTATGAAACTGTGTAGCGGAGATTCTTTGAATATAGAGTTATCAGCAGATTCATTTTATATGGCACTGGGAGGAGTTCGTCCAATTAGCTTAGAAAACCAGAAGATTAATGCTTGGATTAGGATGCAAGACAAGCTCACATCCTTGCAATATGAAGTTCACAAGCAATTGTTCGAAAAACAATCAATGGTTAAATACGTTGAGAAATACAGATGGAATGCAAGTTTTGATAGTACAACAGGCATTCATTATGAAAAGCTCAAAACCAGTAGATCCAGCAGTTCGGATTTTAAAAAGGCGAGCTTTAAGTATGTGCTTAAAACCATAAACGAAGACCTCATTGCTTACAGCAAAGATGAAGATCCGCTCATTATTGATCTTGAAAAGCAAGATGTGATGAAAGGGATAAAGTTTTTGGCAATGAAACTTAAAGAAGGTGAAAGCGCAAGAGCTCTTATACCATCTTCGTCTGCATTTGGCACTCAGGGAAATGAAAAAGTGCCACCGTATTTTCCCATAATACTTGAGTTAGAATATCTTGAGAAAATTGAATGAAAATCTAAACACTAAGTTATTATTTCTAGTGCTAATGGCATTTAGTTTATCTCTTTCTTCTTGTCTGCAGTTTCGTATGGCAGAAAAGAAACAGAAGAAGCAATTCAATAAAGAAGGACTAGATGTTGAGCTTGGATATAAGCAAGGTTTAGAAAGAAGAATTCACTATACCTTAAGTGGGAAGGACAGTAGCAAGGATTTATTGGTTTTTGTTCACGGTTCACCTGGCTCATCGAGCAATTTCATTGGATTTGCTAAAGACAGTCTACTTCTAGAAAAATACCAGATTCTCTTAATAGATAGACCTGGCTTTGGATACTCCAGTTTTGGCAATTCGGAACCCGATATGCAGAAACAGGCTGCTATTTTGAATCAAGTTGTGAAACAGTTTAAGAGCAAAGACAAAATATTGATTGGACATTCCTTGGGTGGGCCGATTATAGTACGCATGGCCATGGATACTAGTTTCAATTATAAAGGCCTTATGCTAGTTGCAGCTTCTGTTTCTCCAGAGCTGGAACCTAAAGAGAAGTGGAGAAAACCAATGAATTGGAAAATTATTCGCTGGTTGATTCCTAGATCTTTTAGAGTGTCTAATCAAGAAATACTGCCGGCCAAAGATGAACTGGAAGTGATGGAACCTTTGTGGACCAATATCACTTCTCAAGTATGCATTATACAGGGAGAAAAAGACAAGCTAGTACCAGCAGGAAATGCCGATTATGCTGAGAAGATGCTGGTTAATGCGAGTAAACTGAAAGTGATGAAATTTGAAAAGTTCAATCACTTTATTCCTTTTACTGAACCAGAAATAATGATTGAAGAACTATTGACATTCTTTGATTAGACTCCAACCTTGTCTTTCTTTTTCTGTTTAGACTGGCCAATGTTGGTCTCTATGTATTCAATAATTTTACCAGCAATATCTACACCCGTAGCTTGTTCAATTCCCTCTAAACCTGGAGAGGAATTCACTTCTATAACTAAGGGTCCTCTATCAGACCTCAACATGTCTACACCTGCTATTTTTAAGTTTAGAGCTCCCGCGGCTTTCACCGCTACCGAGTTTTCTTTCCTTGTGAGTTTAACCGTAGAAGCAGTTCCTCCTTTGTGTAAATTAGATCGGAATTCACCCTCAGTTCCTGTTCTTTTCATGGCACCTACTACTTTGCCATTAATAACAAAAGCTCTTATGTCTTCGGCTTTAGCTTCTTTGATAAATTCTTGAATAATGATGTTTGCCTCTAAACCATAAAATGCTTCAATAACAGAAGTAGCAGCTTTAATGGTTTCTGCCAATACAACGCCTTTACCTTGAGTGCTTTCCAAAAGTTTTATAACCAAAGGCGTTCCTCCTACTTCTTTAATCAGGTTTTTAATATCACCGGGATGGCGAGCAAATGCAGTCCTTGGTATCCCAACATTTGATTTGGCAAGAATTTGGAGACTTCTCAATTTGTCTCTAGACCTTACCAGTGCCAATGAACTTAAGGTGGTGAACACTCCATTCATTTCAAACTGTCTAATTATGGAACTTCCATAGAAAGTAACACTTGCGCCTATTCTAGGAATGATAGCGTCTACCGGATCGGCTTTATGGTCCCCTATGAACACATCTGGATGGTCCTTCTGGATGGTCATATAAGCTTTGGTATGATTAATTATATAAACATCATGACCGCGTTCCTTAGCGGCTTCTAAAAGTCTGCGTGTGCTATATAACTTTCTATTGGCGGAGAGTATAGCTATTTTCATTTATTCTGAGATATGTTTCTTTTTGATACGTCAACTATAAAATTATTTGCCAGGAATTTTCTGCCTAGAAGTACAGGATATTTCATGCTTTTTCTGTTAGACAGGTTAAATGTAGCATCATACATCTTGTTGAATATCCTAAAATTTAGGCGAACTTGATATCTGTATTCATAGTCTCCAAAAGAGCTTTTGACACGCATTTCTTTGAAATCTTTAATGCATAATTCCTGGTCTGAATACAGAGGGTGTTTCTTGTCTAGTAACTTAAAAACCAAATACTCTTCTCCATCAACCTCTCTAATTCTGGCTCTTTCACAATGAATGGCACAGCTGTCTGCGCCTGTATCTACTTTACAGGGGAGATTACTGATTCCCGCCTCGGGAATACTTATGAATTCGGTTAATCCAATGGTTTTTCTGATTCGTTTACTGGTAGCCATTCAATACAAATTAAATGATTCTACCAACGCATCAAAGCGCTTGCCCATGTAAAACCGCTACCAAATGCAGCTAAACAAACAAGATCTCCATTTTTTATACGGCCTTCTTGCTTTGCTTCTGCAATGGCAATTGGAATAGATGCGGCCGTTGTATTGCCGTATTTCTGGATGTTGCTATAGACTTGGTCGTCTCTCAGCTTCATGCTTCTTTGAACAAACTGAGAAATTCTTAAATTGGCTTGATGAGGTATAAGTAAATCAATATCTGATGCTTCTAACTCATTAGCAATGAGCGCCTCCTGTATTACCTGCGGGAATCTAGTTACAGCATGCTTAAACACAAAATTTCCATTCATATATGGGTAATAAGAAGTGTCTTCAGGATTGTTTTCCTCAATGATTTTTGGCACCCATCTACTTGTACTTGGTCCTTTCAAAGTGAGTTCTTCTGCATGTTTTCCTTCGGAATGCAAATGTGTTGAAAGTATGCCTCTATCAGTATCATCTGAAGCTGATACTATAGCTGCTCCAGCACCATCTCCAAAAATAACTGTGACCCCACGGCCTCTAGTTGATTTCTCAAGTCCACCAGAGTGGAATTCAGATCCTATTAAAAGAATGTTCTTATACATTCCAGTCTTAATGTATTGGTCTGCTACGCTTAAGCCATAGACAAATCCGCTACATTGGTTTCTAACGTCTAAAGCTCCTATAGTGTCTAAGCCCAATAGTTCTTGCACTGAAACTCCAGGGCCAGGGAAATAGTAATCAGGACTTAGTGTTGCGAAGATGATAAAGTCAATTTCAGATTTGTCAATTCCAGCATCAGCTATAGCTTTTTCTGCTGCTTTAACCCCCATTGAAGTGGTGTTATCCTCCCCGTTGGAAATCCACCTTCTTTCTTTGATACCTGTTCTTTCCTGAATCCATTCATCATTAGTATCCATGAATTTGGCTAGGTCTTCGTTCTTTACCACATTGTCTGGCACGTAGTAACCCATACCTTTAATAATAGAGGTGTTCATGTTTGCAAGTTAATCAGAAAAATGGTTGAAAATGGAGAGCTTACTTCAACTTTCGTTTTACTTCCACTTCTTGGAATCCTTCAATTAGATCGCCAATTTGAATGTCATTGTAGTTCTTGATTTGAATACCGCATTCGTACCCTTTATTTACTTCTTTGACATCATCTTTGAATCGCTTCAATGCCTCCAGCTCACCAGAATAGATAACAACACCTTCGCGAATCAACCTCACTTTATTGTCTCTAAACATTTTCCCTTCTGTAATCATACAACCGGCAATTGTTCCAACCTTAGTGATTTTGAAAAGTTCTCTTATTTCAGCGGTACCGGTGATTTGTTCTTCCACATCTGGATCAAGTAATCCTTCCATGGCAGACTTAATCTCTTCAATAGCCTTATAAATAACAGAGTAGAGTCTAATTTCTATTTCTTCACTTTCTGCAAGTTTCCTAGCGCTTGGCATAGGTCTCACCTGGAACCCAATAATCACAGCATCAGATGCCGTAGCTAACATAACGTCCGTATCAGATATAGGTCCAACAGATTTGTGAATCACATTCACTTGAATTTCTTCAGTTGAAAGCTTTATCAAGGAGTCAGACAATGCTTCTGCAGAACCATCAACATCAGCCTTAATAATTACATTTAATTCTTTAAAGTTTCCAACAGCAAGCCTTCTGCCAATTTCTTCAAGGGTTACGTGCTTGGTAGCTCTAATTCCTTGTTCACGTTGTAGCTGCTCCCTTTTCTGAGCAATTTCTTTAGCTTTCTGTTCCTCCATTACCTGGAAGGTATCACCTGCCGCCGGAGTTCCAGAGAAACCTAAGACAGAGATAGGTGATGCAGGGCCTGCTTCAGTCACATTAGTGCCGCGTTCATTAAACATGGCTTTGATACGAGCAAAATGTTTACCTGCAATAAGTGCGTCACCAATTTTTAAAGTTCCTTCTTGTACAAGGAGTGATGCAACAACACCTCTACCTTTTTCAATTTTAGCTTCAAGAACTGCGCCTTTAGCTGCTTTATTTGGATTTGCCTTTAATTCTAACAACTCAGCTTCCAAAAGAACCTTATCTAATAGCTCATCTATATTGGTTCCATTCTTAGCCGAAATTTCTTGACTTTGATATTTTCCTCCCCACTCTTCAACTAGGATATTCATTTGAGAAAGTTGCTCTCGCACTCTATCCGCATTGGCTCCATCCTTATCCATTTTGTTAAATGCAAATATGAGAGGAACTTCAGCTGCTTGAGCATGACTAATAGCTTCTTTAGTTTGAGGCATTACAGCATCATCAGCTGCAATCACTATTATAGCAATGTCTGTTACTTTAGCTCCACGAGCTCTCATAGCAGTAAAGGCCTCGTGACCAGGTGTATCTATAAAAGTGATTTTGTTTCCACTCTTAAGCTCCACTCCATATGCAGCGGTATGTTGTGTAATTCCACCTGCCTCACCAGCAATAACATTGGCACTCCTGATATAATCCAATAAACTGGTTTTACCGTGATCAACATGTCCCATCACTGTTACTATAGGATGTCTTCCTATAAGGTCTTCAGGATCATCTTCCTCTTCAACTATATCTATAGTTTCACTTACGTCAATAAATTCAACAGTATAGCCAAATTCTTCAGAAACAATTTGAAGTGTTTCTGCATCAAGTCTTTGGTTAATAGAAACCATCATACCTAATGTGAAACAGGCACTGATAATTTCATTAACGCTAACATTCATCATATTGGCAAGTTCATTGGCAGTTACGAACTCTGTAACCTGCAATACTTTGCTTTGCAGTTCTTCCTGAACTTGTTGTTCATCTCTGGACTGCTTGTGATCTTGGCGTCTTTGCTTTCTGGCCTTTCTTCTAGTTCCACCACCATGAGCATTACGCTTCTGAGAAGACATACGAGCTAAAGTCTGCTTGATTTTGTCTTGAATTTCTTTCTCAGAAACTTCTTCCTTGCCGTCCTCTTTTTTCTTGAGATTTTTGCGCTGCTCTTGACGCAATTTTTCCGGGGTCATTTTTTCACCTCGAATTCTTTTGCGTCGTTTCTTAGGAGAGTCTGCGCTATCTTTTGATTTTTCTTTCTTAACAACCTTTGGAAGCTCAATACTGCCGAGAACTTTTGTTCCCTGAAGCTTTTTGTATTGAGTTTCTATCTGCTCATCTTTTTCCTCTTCTTCAGTTAAAGGTTCTTCCTTCACAACTTCTTCGGTAGCTTCAGCTGTTACCTCTTCCTCTGCAATCTCCTCCTTTGGTTCTTCTTTCTTCTGGTTAATATCTATGGTTCCTAAAACTTTAGGACCACTGATTTTTTCCTTACGAGTTTCAACTTCAGGAGCAGGTTTTTCTTCTGCAATGGGTTCTTCTTCAGTAACATCTTCCTTTACCTCTTCAACAATTTCCTCTTTTACTTCCTCAACAACTTCTTTGACTTCAGGTTCGGGTATTTCTACTGGCTTTTCTTCTTCAACCTCTGCTGGTGTATTAGAACTAACATTGGTGTCTTTAATGAGAATAACATCCTCATCTTCATTGGAGCCTATGGTTTTCTTAACTTCATTTATGCCTTGGGTTTTCGCATCCTTACGAATGTTAATCTCGAGCTGTTGAGATTCTTCCTTAGCGATTTTATCTTTTTGATAAAAGCTAAGAAGTTCGTTGTACATATCCGCGTCGAGCTTGGCCGTAATTTTGGCTTCCACTTCAAATCCTTTGGATTGAAGATGCTCAACGATTGTTTTCCAACTCACGTTAAACTCGGTAGCTACCTTATTGATTCTGTATGTTTTACCCTTTGTTGGCATTAATATTTACTAGTTTTCGAAAATAACATATAATATCTTAAGGCAGGGTTTATTCAAACTCCGCCGCTAAGATTTTCTTGAGTTCTATAACCGTCTCTTCTTCCAAATCTGTTCTTCTTACAAGATCCTCATTATTAGATTCCAACACACTTTTTGCAGTATCTAATCCAACGGCTTTCAACTCATCTATAATCCACTCATCTATCTCATCTGTGAATTCATCCAAATCAACATCCATCTCTTCGTCCTCATCGGTAGTTTCACGATAAACATCTATCATATATCCAACCAATTTTCCAGCTAACTTAATGTTGTGTCCACCTTTTCCTATGGCAAGGGATACTTGGTCAGCTGGTAGATAAACATCTGCCTTGCTGTTTTCCTCATCCAAGGATATAGTTGAAACTTTCGCTGGACTCAGAGCTCTTTGTATTAAAAGCTGAGTATTCGCAGTGAAGTTAATCACATCTATATTCTCATTCTTCAATTCACGAACTATACCGTGAATTCTAGAACCTTTCATTCCTACACAGGCTCCAACTGGATCAATTCGATCATCATAACTTTCAACAGCAACTTTTGCTCTTTCCCCTGGTTCGCGAACTATGTTCTTAATGGTAATTAGTCCATCAAGTATTTCAGGAACCTCAAGTTCAAATAGTCTTTCCAGGAATTCTGGAGCAGTTCTAGAAAGTATAATCTTTGGATTTGAATTATACATTTCTACTCTTAAGACTACCGCGCGAACGTTATCACCTTTTTTGAAAAAGTCTCTTGGAATCATTTCTCTTTTAGGAAGAATTAATTCGTTTCCTTCATCATCGAGTACCATGATTTCGTTTTTCCATATTTGGTATACCTCACCTACAATGATTTCGCCAATACGGTCTTTATATTTCTTGTAGATTTCATCTTTCTCAAGTTCAAGTACTCTTGAAAGCAGAGTCTGTCTGGCAGTAAGAATAGTTCTTCTACCAAAATCTTCCATAGAAATCTCCTCAATCATTTCTTCCCCAATTTCGTAGTCATCTTCTAACTCCTTTGCTTCAGAAATTGTAATTTCTTTGTTTGGGTCTTCTACTTCACCTTCGTCAACAATTTCCCTATTTCTGTAAATCTCTAGGTCACCGTTGTCTGTGTTCACAATGACATCAAAGTTGTCGTCTGAACCAAATTTACGTCTGATCATAGTTCTGAATACGTCTTCAAGAACCCTCATCATAGTAGCTCTGTCGATGTTTTTGAATTCCTTGAATTCTGAGAATGACTCAACTAATTGTACACTCATTTTTTTATTCTTTTAAATGATATTTTGACCTTAGAACTTTCAATGTTCTCATAGTCTATATTAATAATTTGCTTAATGTTCTTTTTTTGGTCAATGAGCTTTTCTACTTCTAACTCATTCTCCTCTACTTTGAGTAAAACCCCATCCGTCTCATTCCCATCTTTTAAGGCAATATTCAATTCTCTGCCAATGTGTTTGTGGTACTGTCTTATATCCACTAATGGGTTATCTGCCCCCGGAGAGGAGATTTCAAACCTGAAGCGCTCAGTGTCCAGTTCCATTTCATCCAATTCAGCAGATATGGTTCTACTGAGTCTAGCACAAAACTTTATTCCAACGCCGTCTATGCCGTCTATGAATATGCGTATGCTAGTCCCATCCTGATTGGCAGTACTTCCAACCAGAAAGAAAGGAGATTCTTTCAACTCTCTTTGAACTATCGTTAATATGGTGTCTTTTAGACTCAAAATTTTGATATGAAAAAAGGGGATAATTTATCCCCTTTCGCCTTCATATATGGCCGCAAATTTAGGCGTTTTTACAGAATAAACCAGTGATTTATGGTAAAGCTTTAATTGTGTTATAATTTTGATGCAATGAGAAAAGTATCATTAACCTTCAAATTGGCTTTTATTATTTGTTCAACGGTTCTACTTATGGCTAATAGCTCAGGTTCTCCTGGTGGAAGAACGGGTAGTCCATGGGATGGTCAAACATGTGCAACGGGTAGCTGCCATGGTTTTCAGCAAGCACAAAAGATGGATATCATAAGTTCAGACATTCCCTTTGCAGGATATATGCCAGACAGCGTTTACAATATAACAGTGACTATGGCTAAGGACGGGATATCTAAATTCGGTTTCGAAATGACTGTACAAGATCCAGATGGGGTTAAGAAAGGTAAATTCACAGGAAATTCAGAAGTAACAGCATATATAAGCAGCCAAAGAGCAACACATAAATCCACGAGCAACACAGGAACTAATTCAAGATCTTGGAACGTTCAATGGACTGCTCCACCTGCAGGAACTGGGCAAGTGAATATTTATATGGCTGGTCTATTTTGCAATGGAGACAACACGAATTCAGGAGATGAATTAGTCATTGACAGTGTAGAGGTTCTTGAACAAGGGGCCGTAAGTATTCATGAGTATTCTTCACAAGAGTTAAAAGTATATCCCAATCCTGCTAGAGATTATGTTTTAGTTGAAACAGACAACCAATCTACACATTTCCGAGTCTATTCTACAAAGGGAGAACTGGTGCTGCAACAAAATGAAGGAAACCACATAGACGTATCTCAATTGGCTATTGGCACCTATATAATTCACGCTTCAATTGAAGGACATATCTACAAAAGATTATTTTTCAAATTGTAAGCTCTAAAAATAACGTCGGTAGAAAACTAAAAACTTTATTTTCGCCGTTTGACTCTAAACAAAAGCGAGATGAACAAATTCAAGCTTATAAATACTAGCTTAGGCTGGCTTACTTTCATAATTTCCATTGCTGTATATGCTATGACATTGGAACCCTCCGTGAGTCTTTGGGACTGCGGTGAATTCATTTCAGCCTCTTATAGGCTGCAAGTGGTGCATCCTCCAGGAGCACCCTTATTTCTTATGTTAGGTAAGCTGTTTACGATTTTTTCAGCAGCTGGCACTAATGAGGTAGCCATAGGTGTAAACATGTTATCTGCCACCGCGAGTGCGGCAACAGTTATGCTCACCTTTTGGATTACAACTCATTTTGCTAAGAAGATTGTTGGTGTAGGACTAAATGAAACTTCTGTTGAAATGGGAAAGGCACTATCAATTTTAGGTGCTGGTCTCGTTGGGGCATTGGCAGTAACCTTTATGGATACCTTCTGGTTTAGTGCTGTTGAAGCAGAGGTTTACGCTGCTTCTTCTTGTTTTATGGCTCTGGCATTCTGGGCAATACTCAGATGGGAAAGGGTTAAAGAAGAAAAAACTTCAGACAGATGGTTGGTCTTTGTGGCTTACGTAGTAGGCTTAGGTATAGGACTTCACCTTTTGAACTTATTGGTAATACCTGCCATCTTCTTGTATTATTTCTTCAATAAGTATGAATATAGCAGACGAAATCTAATAAAGGCTGCGGCTATTGGGCTGGGATCCATTGCCATATTGCAGTGGGGAATTATTCCTAAAACCCCAGCAATAGCTGCTTTGTTTGACAAGTTATTTGTAAACTCATTCGGGCTACCTTATAACACTGGAGTATTATTCTTCATGTTTTTAATAGGCGCTGCTACAGCATTTGGTCTCTGGTGGTCTAAGAAGAATGGCAAACCCATTACTAACCTAATTCTTTTGTGTTTTGCATTTATCATGCTTGGATTTTCTTCATATAGCATGATTGTAATAAGATCATTGGCAGAGCCAGCAATTGACATGAATGACCCGGAAGATGCTTATAGCCTTTTGAGTTATATAAATCGTGAGCAGTATGGCGAAAGACCCTTGATTAAAGGACACTATTGGAATGCACGCCTTTTTGATATTGAGGAGGGGAAAATGCAGTATAGAAAAGGGGAGAATGGATATGAACCAACAAAGAGAAAACAATCTCCTGTTTATGATCCAAATTACACCACTTTCTTACCTAGGATGGCGGATGTAAGTGAGAAATCTCAACTATACCCTTTATGGGCGGGCATGGATGATGTGCATTATCGCATCATGGATTTAAAACAAAAGATTCAACAAAATCCGCAAGACAAACAACTGCAAGAGCAGTTAGCTGTGGCTGAAATGACCAAACCTACCATGGCAAACAATTTGACTTTTATGTTCAAGTACCAAATTGGTTGGATGTATTGGAGGTATTTCATGTGGAATTTTGTGGGTAGGCAGAACGACCTTCAGAACATAACAGGTAATGTGCAAGAGGGAAATTGGTTGTCGGGAATTGGATTCATAGACAATATGAGGCTAGGACCTCAAGACAATCTTCCTAAACAGTTGAGCTACCACAAAGCCAGAAATAAGCTCTATTTCCTTCCGTTGATACTGGGAATATTAGGGATTTTCTATCAATATAAGAAACGACAAATGGACTTCTTTGCGGTACTAACCATGTTCCTGTTTACAGGGATACTGGTGGTTATTTATCTGAATCAGCCACCGATGGAGCCCAGAGAGCGAGACTATACAAATGTGGGTTCCTATCAAACTTTTGCAATATGGATAGGTTTGGGTGTGCTCTTTTTGGTAGACCTACTCAAGAAATGGCTGAGTTCCAAAACGGCTGCCGTTGTTGCAACGGTAGTTGGTCTTATGGCAGCACCTGTTTTAATGGCATCACAGAATTGGGATGATCACGACAGATCTGATAGATATCTCGGTATTTCATTTGCCAAAAACTATTTGGAGTCCTGTAAACCAAATGCCATATTGTTTACCAATGGTGATAACGATACCTACCCATTATGGTATGCACAGAATGTAGAAGGAATAAGAACAGATATAAGGATTATCAACTTAAGTCTGTTGCCTACGGAGTGGTACAGCGATGCATTGAGACGTAAAGTTTTTGAATCTGAAGCTCTACCCATGAGTATTCCGGCATCAAAGCTGGTTAAAGGAAAGCGTGAATACCTGAGATTCCTAGAGAACAAATCTTTGGACCAGAATAAGTTCTATCCATTAGACCAAGTTCTTGATTGGATGACATCGGATGAGCGAAATAAAATGGCTCAGAACAATGCCGGAGACATAGATAATTACTATCCTGTTAAGCGATTCTCAGTAGCTGTAGACAAGGAGGCCGTATTGGCAGCTGGAAGAGTTGCGCAAGAGGAAGCCGATAAGATTGTAGACAAGATTCAATGGAATATTGGTAGAAATGGATTGTCTAAAGGTGACATTGTTGTTTTAGACATTATCGCAACCAATGCTAAAGAAGGGTGGAATAGACCTATCTATTGGACCACCACAACAGGAAGCGCCGTATATCTAAATCTAGATAACTATTTAAGACATAATGGTCTAGTATATGAGTTATTGCCTGTAAAGGCCAATAGAAGCTTCAGAGGTATGGACGATATGCCAATGTTATACAACAACTTAATGAATGTATACACTTGGGGGAATATGGACAAGGGAGAGATGTTCCTTGATGATAAAGCTACCCTAGTCCCCCGAAATTTAAGGTCATTGTTTGTTCAAGTTGGAGACTATTATTCAAGAACAAATAGCCACGATACTGCAACTGCATTAATTGATCGTTGTTTTGAGGCTATGCCAGAAAGCATCTTACCTATGGACATGAGATTGAAAGTGGCTTCAGCGGAAGTTTATTATCGAGCGGGAAATGTTGAGAAAGGTGACCAGCTTCTTTCCGAGGTTGGTGATGATGCTGCAGAATTGGTTGTTTACTACAAGCGTTTTCCTAGGAGAGGTAAGCTTGGTGGAGTTCAACAGGATTCCAGGTATAATTTGTCAATCATCAAGGATGTAGCAAATACATTCAAGGCAAATAACAGAACAGATTTAAGCGCTAAGTACGAACAGAGATTCAATCAACTCCAAGTGGGGATTTAGTTTGAGTTCGAATTTGGTCATAGGCTTTCACGCAGTAGAAGAGCTCCTTCAAGGAGATAGAACTGTAAGCAAGGTATTTATAAATCAAAACGCCGACAAGCAAAAAGTCGGCGTTTTGCGTAAATACTGCAAACTCAAAGAAGTTCCTATGCAAATGGTACCTTTAGTTAAGCTCAACAAAATGAGCAGGGCCAATCACCAAGGAGTTGTTGCAGTAATTAGTCCCATAGAATATGTACCTCTTGAAGAAACGGTTACACGGCTATTTGAAGCGGGAACAGCACCAAAAATTTTAGTTGCTGATGGCATTCAAGATATTAAAAACATAGGGGCCATTGCGCGCTCATGTTTAGCATTTGATGTTGATTTATTAATAATGGGTACAAAATCGAATGCAGAAATAGGAGATGGGGCAGTTAAGGCATCGGCTGGAGCATTGCTGCGCTTACCTGTTGCAAGAGT
This sequence comes from Bacteroidia bacterium, assembly GCA_049115575.1. GTDB lineage: Bacteria > Bacteroidota > Bacteroidia > NS11-12g > UBA9320 > JAHEKB01. The sequence continues at coordinate 175,833 of JAGDZU010000002.1, forward strand.
GAAAAGTCTTTCAGAATGTCTGAATTATTTGAAGTCTTGGGGCATCATTCAAATTGCCGCTTCTGAAAAGGGACAATTAGCATTGAACAATATACATGAGAAGGAAATTGGTGGATTCGCATTGTGGATGGGTAATGAAGATCGAGGTCTTTCTCGTGAAAGATTAGCTGAAATGGACCTTAATGTGGCTATTCCTATGTCTGAAAAGATTGATTCTTTGAATGTTTCTGTAGCAGCTGGAGTTATTCTGTACGAGTTAACGCGCAGGTAATCAATCATTAACAAACGCAAGTCTAGATTTTTCAAATTCTATTAGGAATAATAGAATATAATTTTACTTTCGCGCTTAAGTCAGGGCGTTTAAAAAGGCCCTATTAAAGAATAAGAATATGTATTGGACACTTGAATTAGCTTCTTACTTAGATGATGCTCCCTGGCCAGCATCTAAGGACGAATTGATAGACTTTGCTATCAGAACGGGAGCTCCTCTTGAGGTGGTTGAAAACCTACAAGAATTAGAAGATGACGGTGAACCTTTTGAGACCATAGAAGAGATATGGTCTGAATACCCGTCCACCGACGATTACTTTTTTAATCAAGATGAACTCTAAGAAGTTTTGAATTTATTGAAGGGCCTTTCTTGATGAAAGGCTTTTTTTTGGCTTAAAACAAAAGCCCAATTTCGAAGCTCAAAGACCTTATGCTTCCGTTGGTATTTGTTTCAGGTTTAACATTCTCAAAATGTAAACCGTTGTTAATATCCAATATTCCCAGTTTAGCTCCTACTTGCCATCCCACAGTTTTTCCAATTTGTTGATATGCAAGAACGCCATCCAAGGCAAAAGGATGTAAACCAAGACCATTTATGTAAGCTTTTGAGTTCTTCGCTAAATACATAGAAGAAAGTCCTAGATAACCAACTTGTGGACCAATTAGTATCTGATGCTTTTCGCTTTTTATATTATATGCGAGAAGTAGAGGGAAGTCGAGATAGAATGTGGCAATACTTTGATATTCCCCTTCTCCATTGTTAAAATTAGATCCTTTGAAATTTCCCAAAACTTCTGCTTGAAATCCCCAATTCTTATTGAGTTCAGTTCTGAAATAGGCGCCAGCTGTATATCCAAATCGAGGTGCTGGATTTTGAAGTTCAGTTCCAATCAAAGATGAAAAATTCAAGGCTGTTTTGATTCCCAGTTTATAATCTCTACCACTTTCCTGTGCAAAATTTGCAGAGGCCAATAGGGATAAACTCAATATGAGAATTATACTGCGCATTAAATCTTTTTACCTTTAAGGGCTTTTGAGATAGTTTTATCCATGGCCTTTTCAGCAAACTGTTTACTATAATTATTTAACTCTTCACAGCTATTAACGATTTGATCTTTGTTTTTAGTTTGAATAGCAGTGTCAATATCTCTCATTTTGGATCTTATCTGCTCAACGGATTGGTCATCTAAAAGGTCCGCATGATCTTTTTTGAATTTATTCATGCTGTACAGCAATTGATTGGCTTCAGTAATAGCTTCTGTGAGAGCTCTCAATTCCATGTCTGAAGATGCATTCTTTAAACTGGCCAACAACATGTTTTCGACCTCGGAGTCGCTTAATCCATATTTAGGTTCAAGCTTTACTTCTTGTTTTACCCCTGAGCGTAATTCAGTGGCAGATACTTTGAGTATACCGTCTGCATCTAACATAAATACAACTTCAACTTTAGGTAAGCCTGCAGGCATGGCTGGAATTCCAGATAGTATAAATTCGCCAAGCTTTCTGTTATCAGTTACCAACTCTCTTTCACCTTGATAAACGCCAATTTTTAGATTTACCTGACCATCTATAGATGTGGTGTATTGTCTTCCAACTTTATTAGGAATTTTCCCATTTCTAGGAATAATAACATCCATTAGACCTCCCATAGTCTCAATTCCCAGCGATAAAGGAGTAACATCTAAAAGCAATAGATCTTTGCGATTTCCAGCTAGTATGTCTGCCTCTATAGCAGCACCTAAGGCCACCACTTCATCGGGATTCAAGTCTTGATCTATAGAAGATGCATGAAATAGCTCAGCCACTGCATTTTGAACAGCAATGGTTCTGGTGCTTCCACCAACCATCACCACATCATCTATTTCAGTAGATTTAATGGCAGCATCTGCTAATGCTAGTTTACAACACTCCATGCTTCTTTCAATTAGAGGATGAAGCAAGCTAGAAAGTTGCGTCCTATTCATAGATAAGACATATTCACTACCATTTATGCTCAGTGTTTCTTCTACATTTTCGTTTTGGCTTAATTCTTTTTTGAATCTTTCAGCAGTCAACCTAAGTAATTGTAAATCGCTCGAAGAACTGCTTGATATTTTGTGTTCCTGTAACCAATGACTAACTATCGCCTGGTCAAAGTCATCCCCGCCCAAATAGGTGTCGCCATTGGTGCTGAGTACTTCGAAGATTCCCTGTTCAATTCGGAGAATGGATATATCAAAAGTTCCGCCACCTAAATCATAAACGGCAACTGTCTTTTTATCTTGAGGGTTGAGTCCAATACCATAAGCGAGACTTGCTGCAGTGGGTTCATTGATTATTCTCAGCACATCTAAACCAGCTAGCTTGCCAGCATCCCTAGTAGCCTGCCTTTGGGCATCGTTAAAGTATGCAGGAACGGTCACCACAACCTTGGAAACAGGCTCCTGTAAGGCATTTTCGGCCACTTTCTTAAGTTCTTTTAGAACAATGGATGAAAGTTCAATGGGGCTGTAGTTCTTTCCTTTAACATTAATTCTAATGAGTTTGTCTTCACCTTCATCTATAAGTTGATAGTTGAAGAACTTTAACTGATCTTCTATGTCACTGTATGATTTACCCATCAACCGTTTAACAGAGTAAATGGTGTTTTCTGGTGATGTTACCATTTCTTTGATGGCTTCATGACCAACGGCAATATGCTCCCCAAAGTGAATGGTAGAAGGTACAGTGTTATGGCCATCCTTGGATATGCAATACGCTTCGCCATTTTCATCTATAGATGCAATAAGACTATTGGTAGTTCCCAAGTCAATGCCAATAACAGCACTGCCCTTGTCTAGGGATCCACTCTTAAGATCTATGGAGAATTTTGCCATGGCGCAAAAGTATTTAAATAGGGGCTTTTACAATCAAACAATTCTAATCAGCTTTCGTTGATATCTGATGTAGATTTGTTTTCTATTAAGATGGATACCTCTGAAAACGAACAAATAGTCTTTTTCGATGGATTTTGCACTGTGTGTAATGGGTCTGTGAATTTTTTAATGAGGCTAGACCATAAAAAAGAATTTAAGTATGCATCACTACAGTCCAAGAAGGCAAATGAGCTTCTGAAGCCCAAGCAAATTATTGGAATGGATTCGGTGGTCCTATACAAGGAGCAGAAGATTTATACTGAATCAGATGCACTTGTTGAAATTGCTAAATCACTTTCTTGGCCTTGGCGAGTCTTTATGTATTGTAGGTTTATCCCCAGAGGAATAAGAAATGCTGCATACAAGCTAGTGGCAAATAATAGATATAGGGTGTTTAAGCGAAGAAAAGAATGTAGAGTTCCCACCGAAGAAGAACGAGCTCTGTTTTATGATTAAGCCAACTTATTAGCCAATTGACCGCAAGCCGCGTCTATATCTCGCCCTCTACTTCTTCTAATGTTCACTATAATTCTCGCCTTTTCTAAATGATCTCTAAAGGCTTCCAGTTTCTTTAAGGAGCTTGCCTCAAACTCCGCAAGGTCTATAGGATTATATTCAATAAGGTTGACCTTACATTTAATTTGACGTGCAAATGCAATAAGCTCTTCTGCTTCTTCTGGATGATCATTAATGTCGTTAATTACACAATACTCAAGGGTAACCCTAGTTCCTGTTTTTTCGTAGAAGTAGTTTAAGGCTTCAACCAGGTCTTCAAGAGAATTACTATCATTGATAGGCATAATCTTGCTGCGCTTTTCATTATTAGCAGAGTGCAGAGAAAGAGCGAGATTAAACCTCACTTGGTCATCTCCAAGCTTCTTAATCATTTTAGCAATTCCAGCAGTAGATAATGTGAATCGCTGTGGAGACATGTTTAGCCCATCTTCTGAACAGATTTTATTAATGCCATTGAGAACAGAATTGTAGTTCAATAAGGGCTCACCCATGCCCATAAGAACAACATTGGTTAGAGGTCTATCATAAGCTTCTAAAGCCTCACTTTTCAATAATGCAACTTGGTCATAAATTTCGTCAGCTCTTAAGTTTCGTTCTCTTTTTAGAAAGCCAGTTGCACAGAACGTACAACTAAGACTGCAACCAACTTGCGAAGAGATACATGCTGTAACTCTAGATTTGGTTGGAATCAATACTCCTTCCACTATAAAACCATCATCCAGCTTAAAAGCATATTTAATGGTTCCATCAGCGCTTTTTTGTGAGTTGGCAATAGTTACTGCCTTAATCTCGTAAGAGTCGGATAAATCATCCCTTAACTGTTGAGGGAGATTAGACATAGATTGAATGCTTTTGGCAGATTTATTCCATAGCCACTCTTCAATTTGAGATGCCCTAAATTTTGGCTGACTCATTTCAGCCATCAAAAGAATCAACTCGTCTTTATTTAACTGCCTTAAATCTTTTTTAGCCATATACAAAAAAGCCCCGCCCGAAGGCGAGGCCATTTTATGAATTCTTTAATTCTTAGTCAAAAGCTTGAGTAGTTCCAACATCAACTCTTTGTACATTATAAATGTAAGAAGAAGAAAGTGCAGGATTCTGCAAGTTATTTGTAGCTTCTGAAATGAATGCAACGATGTCTAGGTCATCTCCCAATCCACCAAGGTTAGTGGTGAATTCGAACTCAGAAAGAGTTCCAGCAGCAACCTGACCAGCAGTCAATTTATCTCCAAGAGCAGCAGTTAATACATTTCTCACAACATTTGTGTGCTTGTATCCTACAATTGGGCTTCCTTTACCGTAGTATGGGTGTCCACTAACTCCGTTATAGTAGTTAGCTTGATCCCATCCAGTTCCAGTTCCAGACATCTCGTCTTCAACAACTAAAACAGTAAGGAAGTAATTTCCTTCTGGCATATCGTTAGCGCCAATTCCTAAATTAACTTTAACAGTTAAGTTAGTTCCATTTTTGTCTGATGCATCAATGCTAAGTCCGCATTTAGCAACCTCAGCCATAACAGCTGCAGTACTTGCATCCCAAGTTCCTCTATTAGCAGCTACGCCACCAATTCGATTAATCATACCAGTAGGGTAACCTGCGGCATATTTGTCATCAATAGCATCGTCAAAGATGTTATCCATGGCATCACCTAGGTGATAAACTACTGTAGATACTCCAGCACCATATTTAGCTTCGATGTTGTCTGAATAGACCTTACCATCTGGGCAGAACTGGCACCAAGCACCACTGAAATACTCGATTAACACTTTTTGTGTATAGGAAGTAGGAGCTGCATCGCCGCCATTAGGGTCGTCCGTGCCTTTGTCCTTACAACTGAATAGCGCAACACTCGCTACAAGTAAAAGTAATGATAGTTTTTTCATTGTCTTAATTAAAATTGAGCCCAAATATAAGCTTATTTGTTGTTTGAAAAAGAGGTAAACTACTGATATACCTCATGAGTACCTAAAATGACAATGATTTGATGTTGCCGTGACAGGAAGAATATTAAGTAATTTAGTACTGAATATTGCCTATTGTCAGACTTTTCTTAGCTACTGACACGCAATGCCCTATAATTTTTGATTCCACTTTTAAATCATTTGCCAGACTAATCAATTCATCTGCAGCTTCTGGTTTACAATAAACTTCTAACCTATGTCCCATATTAAAAACCTCATACATCTCCTTTAGAGGGGTACCTGTAGTTTCATGTATGGTTTTGTATAATGGAGGTAAGTCGAAAGGATTGTTTTTAATAATATGAAGATCTTTATCTAAGAACTTCATGACTTTAGTTTGAGCTCCACCCGTACAGTGGATGATTCCGTTAATAGCATTTCTCAATGCTGGGTTGCTTAAGAAAGCATTTAAGAGGGGTGCGTACGTTCTAGTAGGAGAGAGTAAAGCTTTTCCAATATCTAAAGGTGTGCCTTCCAAAGGATCGGTCAATTTGAACTGGCCAGAATAGATAAATTCTTCGTCTGTGTTTTTATCAAAAGATTCTGGGTATTTGGAATAATACTCATGAGATAATAGATCATGTCTCCCACTGGTGAGTCCATTGGAACCCATCCCGGAATTATAGTTGTTTTCATAACTGGCTTGACCAGAAGAACTAAAACCTACTATTACATCTCCATCTTGTATGTCAACTTCTTTAATTTCTGATCGTTTGGGTCTGCAAGTAACTGTAGAATCAACTATCACCGTTTTTACCAAATCTCCTACATCTGCTGTTTCACCTCCTGTAAATTTCATGTCAACCCCAAAATTACTCATGGTAGCTATACACTCTTCAAAGCCTTCAATTACTTCTTTGATTACTGCGCCAGGGATTAAATGTTTGTTTCTTCCTATGGTATTAGAAAGCAAGTAAGGGCCATTTGCACCGGTGCAAATGATGTCGTCTAAGTTCATGACTAAGGCATCCTGAGCGATTCCTCTCCATACACTAATGTCGCCAGTTTCTTTCCAGTAGATGTATGCCAATGAGGATTTTGTTCCAGCACCATCTGCATGCATAATGTTGCAGTACTCTGGGTCATTGCCTATGAAATCTTCTACAATCTTGCAAAAGGCGTTGGGAAAAAGCCCTTTGTCTATATTGGATATTGCTTTGTGAACATCTTCTTTCTGAGAAGATACTCCACGTTTCTCATACCTGTTCAATGTGTCTTCTATTCAGGTTCTTTTAACAACCAGATTTTACCGTCTTTGATTTCGAAATCTTCGTAATCATTGAAAGTATTATAACCGAGAACCAGCTTGCTTCTTTCCTCAGTCATTTTACAACGAACATTGGTAAAGACCATGTCGCCAATCTTAAGTTCCGGTATAGTAAAAGATGTGCTATAGACTTTCATACCGTTGGGCAGTTTTATCTTGTCTTTGCCATCCTTAAAGTCAGCTAGAGTAATTACTTTACTGTTAAGCAATTGTACTACTACCTCTTGTGAAATTAGAGTTCTGCGTTCCTCACCATTAAAAAGAAGCTTCATTTTCTTTCTACCGGCATAAGCATATACATAACCTAAATCTCTAGACATAGACATTGGGATTACGTCATATTTAGCCATGAGTGCAATGCTATCTGCCATTTCTTGGTCTCTTACCTCTTGTAATTCTTGAGCTCTCAAGAAACTATCAATGTTTCCTTTAGTGTCTATGATATATTGGCGTTGCTGATCTAGAAGATATGGACTATAAATAGACCCTTTACCCAATAGAGCAGAATCATTTCTCAATTCGTAATCAATTCCAATTGAAAGCACATCGAAATTACAGTTTACCACTTTTACCGTAGTACGTCTGTTTTGCTGGTGCTCGTCATCTGTACAATCTACTCGTCTATTGCCCTCGCATTCACAATGGTTTACCAACTGAGATTCTCCATAACCTCTTGCTTCAAGACGGAAAGGATTAATCTCGCCATTGTCAATCAAATAAGATATTGCCGAATCTGCACGTCTCTGAGATAATGCTCTGTTATATTCAAAATCAGCTCTACAATCTGTATGAGACCCTAGCTCTACCTTCATTTTTGGATACTTCTTCAATTTGGCAATCAAATCATCCAATATAGGCTTGGCATCATCTCTAATAAATGACTCATCCAAATCGTAATAGATAGGAAGCACAAAAACATCATTACAAGTATTTTTCAAACAAAAGTCTTTGATATGCTGGCAATCCAGGGAATTCTCAACACCCATAGTGCTCACATATTGAGGCTTGGCATCATAATAGTAATCTGCTCTTTTAGTTACCTCTATGGTATAATTAGTATTGATGCTCAATGGGGTTTCATAGTATCCTTTGGCATCTGTTAGCAAACGTATCTTGGTAGTGTCGTTATTGTTGCTAATTACTACCATTGCCTCTGCTATAGCTGTTCCACTATCGCAATCAGTTACCTGACCTTTTAGTGTACAAACAATCGGCTCCATATGGAACTCGAATATGTCGTCTTTCTCTTTCTTACGGTTTGAAGTGAAATAACCGTGTTCTTTAGTGTTGTCTAAAATAATACCGAAATCATCCGCATTGGAATTAATCGGACTTTTCATATTTACTGGTACATTCCAGTCCGTTGGTCCATCACCAGATTTGGTAGCATTAAATATGTCTAATCCTCCCATTCCCGGATGTCCGTCTGAAGAGAAGTACAAAGAACCGTCTTTGTGCATGTAAGGAAACATTTCATTTCCTTCAGTATTAATTTGAGGTCCAAGGTTAATGGGATCACTCCAAGTTCTTCCTCTTCTCACATAAGTTACCATCCAAACATCTTGAGTGGCGTTTACTTCTCCAGTATCTCCATAACCTCCAGGTCTGTCAGAAACAAAATACATGGTCTTGTCGTCTGGAGATAAAGTTGGATGTCCGTAGTTCCATCTGTTTTCTTGAGTTTCGTCCTTACAAAAATCAAGAGGCTCTTCTTCCATTTCGTAACCAAGTCCAACTTTTCGAGCTTCGAAAATCTTACAATTTGGCTCCTTCCCATCTTCTCCATTACACTGAGTGATGTACATTTTGGAATAACGCTTGTTAAAAGCGATTACACCATCGTTGTATTTTGTGTTGAGTCCTTCAACTATAGTAGGCTGGCCCCATTTTTCTTTTCCTCTTTTCCCTTCCATCTTGAGAATCCAAACATCTGTATGATATCTTCCTGTCCATACATAACTCTCTTTTGAACGACCTTCTTCTCTATCGGAAGTAAACATCATGGTCTTGGCCCTGCGGTCTGCCCACATTGGAGAGAAGTCGTCTGAAGCAGTTTCATTGGCGGGTTTGAATTCTTCCACTGTGTATCTAGTTCGTTCCTCTTTCCACTTCAAAGCAGATTCACAACCAACAATCATAGTTTCTACCCTTTCGTCATCAGGTACCAGTTTCTGGTACTTCTTGAATTCAACCAGAGCTTCTTCAAATTTTCCTTGTTGCTTTTTGGCTTCAGCCAAGCGATAAATGACTATAGGATCTTTTACACCGTACTTGATGGCACGTTCGTAATATTTTTCTGCACGCTTAGGATCATGATTGAGGCGATAACACTCTGCAGCTTGAAATACTGCTTTCTGTTTTTCTGCTCTGTCATCAGATTCATTTGCAATTTCTGCATAATAGGTAGCAGCCAAGGCATACTCTTTTCCTTCGAAGGCATGGTCAGCTTTCTTCATATTTACCCCGCATGAAGCTAGGATAATTAAGAGTGCCGACATAAAAAGGGTTGATTTATAATGTCTTAGCATGGTAAGGGACATGGTGGTCATATAGAAACGTCAAAAATCAAAAATTCTATATCTAAAAGCAAATAAAACTTCTTCAAACAAAAAACCCCCTGATGTTCAGGGGGTTGTGTGCTGTAGCCTGTTCAGTTTATCGTATAAATAGCATTTCTCGGTACTTGGGCAGCTTCCATAGTTCATCATCTACCATCATTTCTAGTTTGTCTACATGATAACGGATGTCGTCAAATGACTCTTTTACTTCTCTGTGATAGGTGACTGCCTGCTCGTGTAAATCAGTCATTTTATTCGCTTTTCTTCTCGCATCTGTCATCCGGTCTACCAGCTGCTTTGCTTGGTCAATATGCTTTGAAATAGTCTCTACTAAACTAAGCTGACTTGATCCCACTGTCATTCCAGCTGACTTCAAAGCATTCACGTTGTCTGCCAATCGACTTAAATAGTTAACCGCAGATGGTATCACATAAGTGTATGTTAGCTCATTGAGAACACGGCCTTCAATCTGAATTTTTTTAACATACTCTTCTTGCATGATTTCAAGACGAGCATGTAGTTCAGGTTCAGTAAAAATATTGTTACTCACAAAAGTCTCCATAGCCTGTTCAGACAGATATGCGTCCAGAGATTCTGGAGTGTTTTTGATATTACTTAACCCTCTACGTTCTGCTTCTGCCACCCACTCATCTCCATAATTATTACCTTCAAAAATGATTGGTTTAGCCTTTGTTAAAGTTTGTCTCAGTTCACTGATAATTGCGTTCTGCTGGTCCTCGCCATTTGCAATTTGGGCATCAACCGAAGTTATAAATTTCTTAAGCTGATTCGCTACCGCTGTATTAAGAGCAGTCATTGGTTGAGCAGAATTCTTTGAAGAACCAACCGCTCGCAACTCAAATTTGTTGCCAGTAAATGCAAAAGGAGATGTTCTGTTTCTGTCTGTATTGTCAACCAATATTTCTGGAATATTGCTGATGTTTATGGTCTTGTTTCCGTTGTCCACTTCACTTGAAGCACCATTCTCAAAATCATCTAAAACACGTTTAAGTGTGGATCCCACAAATGCGGAAATAATTGCAGGAGGGGCTTCGTTGGCTCCAAGTCTGTGATCGTTTGCGGCTGATGCAATACTTGCACGTATTATGTCTGCATTGTCGTGAAGAGCAGCTAAAGTGTTAATGAAGAATGCCAAAAACAAAAGATTAGATTCGGGGTTGCTTCCTGGTGAAAGCAAATTAACCCCAGTATTAGTAATCACTGACCAATTGTTGTGTTTACCTGATCCATTAATTCCAGCAAAGGGTTTTTCATGTAGTAAGACTCGGAAATTGTGCCTTTTGGCAATCTCATCCATAAGGTCCATCAACAATTGATTGTGGTCTATTGCCAGATTAACCCCTTCAAATAAGGGTGCGCATTCATATTGACCAGGAGCAACTTCATTATGTCTTGTTTTCAATGGGATGCCAAGTTTTAAGGCTTCCAACTCCAGATCGTACATATAGTTAAAAACCCTGTCTGGAATAGAACCAAAATAATGATCATCCATCTGTTGACCTTTCGCAGGAGCATGTCCTATCAATGTTCTTTCGCAAAGCATAAGATCTGGTCTTGCTATAAACAAAGCTTCGTCAACTAAAAAATATTCTTGCTCAATTCCCAAAGAGGCTTTGCATGTTGTAACGGCTTCATCGAAATAATTGCATAATGCAACAGCTTGATCTTCTAAGAATTTTAGAGATTTCAGAAGGGGAGCTTTATAATCCAAAGCCTCACCATTGTAAGAGACAAATACTGTTGGAATACATAAAGTTGATCCTGTGGAATTCTCATAAATGAAGGCTGGAGAGCTTGGGTCCCATGCCGTATATCCACGGGCTTCAAAAGTGTTTCTCAATCCACCGCTCGGCAAACTTGATGCATCAGGTTCTTGTTGAACAAGATTCCCAGCTGAAAACTTTTCTATAGCTTGACCATCTTTTCCATCGTAAAAAGAATCGTGTTTTTCTGCTGTGGAGCCTGTCAATGGTTGAAACCAGTGAGTATAATGTGTTGCTCCTCTTTCAAGAGCCCATTTTTTCATACCATCAGCAATATGGGCTGCCATATCACGATTGATGGATATGCCATCTCTAATGGCCGTTGATACAGCAACATATGCCTCTTTGTTTAAATATTGCTGCATTGCAGCATCATCAAAAACATTACTTGCAAAGAGTTTTGGAATGGACTTTTCGGTAGAATTTAGGTGAACCACACCTCGGTTCTGTGCCTGGGTAATTGCTTGAAATCTCATATTGACAACTAGTGGCAAAAGTAGACTGAGCACTTATTGAGCTAGGCTAATGATTTTGATTTTAGCCCACAAAAAATCAACAGCAATCCACATTTCTATATTAGGCCTCCGACTTTTAATTTTTCAGCGTTTTCAGCCATTTTCAACTCATCTATAATGCCTTGAATATCACCACCTAAGATTGCAGGAAGGTTGTACAATGTAAGATTAATTCTATGGTCTGTAACACGCCCTTGAGGAAAGTTATAAGTCCTAATCTTAGCAGATCTATCACCAGAAGAGACGAGGGTCTTTCTAGTTTTGGCAATTTCCTCTTGTTTTTTTAAAACCTCGGCTTCATATAATCGGCTCCTCAATACAGAAAGTGCTTTGTCAAAGTTTTTATGTTGTGATCTTCCGTCTTGACACTCCACCACTATTCCAGTTGGAATATGTGTTAATCTTACCGCCGATTCTGTCTTATTTACGTGTTGGCCTCCAGCACCGGAAGATCTGTAAGTATCTCTTCTTACATCTTTCATATCCAGTTTAACATCAACTTCATCTGCCTCGGCCAAAACCGCTACGGTTGCAGCTGAAGTATGCACTCTGCCTTGAGATTCAGTCTCAGGTACTCGCTGAACACGATGAACACCTGATTCGAATTTTAGTATGCCGTATGCCCCAGCACCATTTACTTTGAATGATATTTTGTTAAATCCACCTACAGTACCTTCCATCACCTCAACAAGCTCAGTTCCCCAATTGTTATCTGCACAAAACCGTTCATACATTTTGTAGAGATCACCTGCAAATAAGCTAGCTTCATCTCCTCCTGTGCCAGACCTGATTTCTACTATGGCACTTTTATCGTCTTCAGGGTCTTTTGGTATAAGTAGGAACTTGATTTTGTCTTCTAAGGGAGTTCTTTCTTTACTCAATTGCTCGAATTCCTCTTTTGCCATTTCTTTCATCTCCACGTCTGTCTCAACTTCCAAGATTTGTTTAGCTTCCTGAATATTGGCCAGCAAGTTGCGATACTTGAAATAGGCTTCATCCAATTCTTTAAGGTCGCTGTATTCTTTGTTCAACTTACTGAACTTGTTCATATCAGAAGCAATTTCAGGACTGCTTAGGAGTTGTTCTAGTTCAAGAAAACGAGCGTGTATGGCTTCTAGTTTTTCGAGCATTTTTTATTGTTCGGGGCAAAAATAGGTGAACAATGTTATAAGGCAGATAGTCTTATTATTTGATGTTTAACCGGCACTAATATGCGGCCAGACGTGAAATCAAAATGTTTAATGTAGTGGCTAGCAAAATCGTATTTTTTGAAAACGAACTCTTTCAAATGATAGCTCATTAGCTTTCCTTGAACAAGAGCAACAAGCAAATCATTTTCAACATCAAAATCTGTAATACCAAGCAAAGGGATCTTCTTAATATATGTACCAAACATGTCGAATACCAAGATTCCAAGACTTGAATCCGCCAAGTAGACCTGATTGTTGTATTCTATGATTGAATGGGGGTTAAGTGAGCCGTCAATAAAGTTGGAAATAGGGCCACTATTTTGGGTAATTACTCCATCTTTTTGAATTTTTTTTATTTCAAGCGAGCTTAGATCGTAAACCCACATACCGTTATCGAAAGATCGGCACGCAGCCCTTATGTTTCCATACCCAAAAACGGTTAAATCTATTTCACCTCTAACATTCAGCATATTATCGTAAAACACTATCATGTTTTGATCGCGATAGAAAACATAGATTTCAAAAGGATTGCTACAATCTATGGAATATACTTCTCCATATAACTTGGTATTGACTCTGGTGATTTCCTTACCATCCTTACTCAATTTAATGATGTTATTCTCCTGATCAGCAATAAACATATTGCCTTTTGAGTCCGAGGAAATCAGACTCACAGTAATGCTAGAATCTAAGCTCAGAGTGTCATTGCCAAAGGCAGCAACACCAATGAACAAGCTCAAGCTAAGGACGATATGTTTTAAGTTCAAGACCATTGTTGTCTAAAACGGCAAAAGTGTTGTGGCTTACCCAATCTCCTAGATTAACAAACCGAGTTGTTTCGTTAACTTTTTCAATCCGAGGCTGGTGCCTATGGCCATAGATATAGTAGTCCCTATGATTTAGCACTTCCAATTCCCCTGTGAATTGATATTGGAATTCTTTTTCTAGTGGAATGGTTTTCAAATCTTTTGCTTCGTTCTTTAAACGACTTTTTTTAGATAAATATTGAGCCAATCCCATGCCAAAATTTGGATGCATACGGTGAAAAAGCCAAATGGCCCATTTACTCCTAAATACTTTTCGAATGAATTTATACCAAAAATCACCTGGTCCAATACCATCGCCATGATGAACATAAAGCTTGTGACCATGAATCTCCCCTTCCCATTCTTCATCAATTACTACAAGCCCAATTTCTTTACTTAAATAGTCAAAAGTCCACATATCGTGATTGCCTTTGAAAAAGTAAATCTTAATACCTTGATCCGTTAATTCGGCAAGTTTGCCCAATAGCCTAGTATAGTATTTTGGAACAACCGTATTGTATTCATACCAGAAATCAAAAATATCGCCTACGAGAAATATACTTTGAGCATCAGTTTTGATTTCTTCTAACCAAGACACGATTCTCTTTTCCCTTTCTAACGAGGATTGATAGTCAGGACTTCCAAGGTGGAAATCGGATGCGAAAAAGACCTTACTCATGGCTTGGGACAAATGTAATTCATTAAAAGCAAGACAAGATACTGCTAACTATCAATGTGCTTGAAGCCAATTGTCTCCGCTCCCAGATTCAACAAGCACTGGGACGTCTAATGGCATTGCGGATTCCATCATTTCCTTAACCAAAGGAATCAACTCATCAAGCTCAGACTTTGGAACATCAAATAACAATTCATCATGAACCTGTAAGATCATTTTGCTTTTGAGATTAGAGTTTTTCAAATATTCATGAATTTTTATCATGGCAACTTTAATCATATCGGCTGCTGAACCTTGGATTGGAGCATTAATGGCGTTGCGTTCTGCAAAGCCTACTACCGTTCTGTTGTTGGAGTTTATGTCTGGAATGTACCTTCTTCTCCCCATTAAGGTTTTTACGTAACCATTTTCCCTGCAGAAATTTATGGTTTCATCCATGTAATTTTTTATTCCTGGAAATTGCTGAAAGTATGCGTCAATTAACTCTTTTGCTTCATTTCTGCTAATACCAAGGTTTTGAGCTAGACCAAAAGCCCCTTGCCCATATATGAGACCAAAGTTTACACTTTTAGCTTTATAGCGTTGTTCCTTAGTAACCTCGTCTAGTCCTATGTCGAAGACCTTAGCGGCAGTGGCGGAGTGAATGTCTAGGCCATCTTTAAATGCGTCCATCATTCCCTTATCTTTTGCTACGGACGCCACTATTCTAAGTTCAATTTGCGAATAATCGGCGGCCAACAAAGTGTGATCTTTATCTCTAGGGATGAACGCTTTTCTAACCTCTTTACCTCTCTCGGTTCGTATTGGAATGTTCTGTAAGTTTGGATTGTTACTACTCAATCTTCCAGTTGCTGCAACAGCCTGAGCAAAGCTTGTATGAACTCTGCCAGTTTGCTTATTCACCAGATTTGGCAATGCATCTACATAAGTGGATTTCAACTTTTGAATTTGTCTGTATTCAAGAACGTCGGCAACAATTTGATGCTCACTTGCAAGTTTCTTCAAGGTATCTTCATCTGTTCTGTATTGACCCGTTTTTGTTTTCTTAGCCTTGGGGTCTAGCTTTAATACATCAAACAGTAATTCACCTAATTGTTTAGGGCTTGCAATATTGAAGTTTGATTCAGATGTTTTATGAATGCTTTTTTCCAATGCGATAGCTTCTTTTTCAAGCTTTTCACTGTAGGTATTTAAAAAATTCACATCTAGGGTTACTCCTTCTAACTCCATAGAAGACAAGACCTTAACTAAAGGAATTTCAAGCTCATCATGAAGTTTTCGCACTTCTAGCTCCTTTAGCTTTGGCTCTAGAACTTGCTTTAATTGAAATGTAATATCAGCATCCTCAGCTGCATATTCTGTGGCTTTATCTAAGGCCACGGTGTCAAAAGTCAATTGGTTCTTGCCTCTTTTTCCAATGAGGGTTTCTATTGAAACGGGTTTGTAATTGAGGAAATTCATGGCCATAGCATCCATATTATGCCTTTGGTCTGGTTCAATCAGGTAATGAGCAAGCATGGTGTCAAACAAAGGCCCATCTAGTTTAATGCCATAGCGTAAAAGAACCATCAAATCATACTTGATGTTTTGAGCTATTTTTTCAATGTTTGGATTTTCAAACACGGGTTGAAAAAGCTCTAGCATGCTTTTGGTTCCTTCAAAATCTCTAGGCATAGCAACATAATATCCCTCTCTTGCTTTAAATGAAATGGCCAATCCTAATACTTCAGCTTCTAGCTTATTCAGACTAGTTGTCTCTGTATCAAAACAAAAACTAGATTGTTTATCTAATAGAGCGGTAAGTTGGATTGCATCCTCTTTTGTTTCTATAAGGGTGTATTTATGCTCGGTATTTTCAATAGTTCTGATTTCTGTTGTTTGAGGTTTCTTAGCTGGTTCTGCAGCCATATTAGAACCTCCACCAAAAAGATCTCCTTGCACTGCCATACCTGCTCCCATCTTGTCTCCAAGCAGTCTTTTGCCCAAATTCCTGAATTCCAATTCTTGAAAAAGTTGCTGCAGCTTATCGGAATTTGGTTCTTCCAAAACCAAAGAATTTTCATTGAACTCTACGGGAACATCATCTATAATAGTAGCTAGCTTTTTAGATAGAAAAGCCAGCTCTTTATTTTCATCTATGCGTTCTTTTAATTTACCTTTTAGTGCCGAAGTGTCTTCATACAGACCCTCCATACTTCCATATTCTTTGAGAAGTTTGGCGGCGGTTTTTTCACCTACACCGGGAACTCCTGGGATGTTGTCCACCTTATCTCCCATGAGACCCAGTAAATCTATTACTTGCTCAGTTCGGTCCAACCCAAAACGTTCACAAACCTCTTTAGGACCCCATACCTCAGCTTTATTTCCAGATCGTGCTGGTTTAAACATGAGAACTTTTTCTGTAACAGCCTGACCAAAGTCTTTGTCAGGAGTCATCATGTAAGTAATGAAATGATTTCTTTCAGCCTCTTTAGCCAATGTGACTATGACATCATCTGCCTCATATCCCTCTTTCTCCAAAATGGGAATATTAAAGGCTTCTATAATTTTTCTAATGAAGGGTTCAGATCTAACTATGTCTTCAGGTGTTTCATCTCTATTGGCCTTGTATTCTTTATACTCTTGTTTTCTAATGTTCTCTGATTTGTGATCAAATACAACGGCAATATGAGTGGGTTTTTGATTTTCAAGGATATCTAGAAGTGTAGTTGTAAAGCCAAATATGGCGTTCGTATTCAGACCGTAGCTTGTAATTCTAGGATTCTTTATAAAAGCGTAATAAGCTCTAAAAATCAATGCATAGGCATCGAGCAAAAACAATTTCTTCTCTTCTGGCATAAAGCACCAAAAATAGGGATTAGGTTGAATGTAGATGCAACTGTTTTACATTGATTTTGTAGCTTTACATCTTTATTTCTTTTTAAATATGAAAGCACCTGCAATTATTTTTATTTCTCTGCTACTGTCATTGTCAGAGACTGTACAAGGTCAAGGTAGCATTGAGTATGGAGTTAAGGCTGGACTGAATATGAGCACCCAGTTTGGAGATACATATCAAGGGCTTGAATTCAAGCTGGGACTAGTAGCAGGGGTTTTCGGAATTGTACCTGTTCTCGAGGATAAGATTCTTGGAGTAGAGCTCAACTATTCACAAGAAGGAGCGTGGAATCCTAATTATGATTTCAGCACCTTTTCAGATGTGATTTATAGACAGACTCTCAGCTACAATTATCTCAACATACCTGTTTATGTAGTCAATCCTCTGAATAATAGCTTGAACTGGTATATCGGAGCTCAATTAGGAGTGAGATTGTCTGCAAACGAGATTAGAACCATAAAAAGTGGCACACCAGATTCTACGGATATGTCCGCGGGAACCAGGAACCTCAATAATCGAATTAAACTGTTATATCCAAGCTTTTTGGCTGGAGTTCAAAAAGATTTGAATGACAAACTGAAAGCTGATTTAAGGCTTCAATTTAGCCTATTCGACAACGTAAAGCGCAAGGCTGGAGACTCAGAAGGAACATACCCAATTACCGTACAATTCAGCATAGCTTATAGATTGGGAAAAATGGAAGGTTAATTCACTTAAATTTGCCCAAATTTTAGGAATGGGATTTACACCAAATTACAATCTGGTAGAAGAGTTAAAATGGAGAGGTCTGTATCACCAAGACATGCCTGGAACCGAAGAACTCTTGCAAAAAGAAATGGTGAAAGGCTATATTGGTTTTGACCCAACTGCAGACTCTTTACATATTGGAAATATGGTGCCTATTATCTTATTGGTGCATTTGCAAAGATCAGGTCATAAACCTATTGCCTTGGTTGGTGGAGCAACGGGGATGGTTGGAGACCCATCAGGGAAGAAAGCAGAAAGACAGCTATTAGACCTTGAGACCATCAACCACAATCTCAAATGTCAAACAGAGCAACTCAAGAAATTCCTAAGCTTTAAAGGCGATAATGCCGCTGAAGTAGTTAACAACTATGACTGGTTTAAAGATTATGGGTTCTTAGATTTCATTAGGGAAATTGGCAAGCACATTAGCATCAACTACATGATGGCTAAGGATTCAGTTAAGAATAGATTGGAAGAAGGAATGTCTTTCACTGAATTTTCTTATCAGCTTGTTCAAGGCTATGATTTCTTTCATTTATGGAAAGAGCAGCAAGTGAAGTTGCAGATGGGTGGAAGCGATCAATGGGGTAACATTGTTACTGGTACTGAACTGATTAGAAGAAAAGGACAAGGTGAAGGATTTGCGCTAACAGCACCTTTAATTACTAAAGCAGATGGAAGTAAGTTTGGCAAGTCTGAAGGAGGAAATGTTTGGCTAGACGCAAACAGAACATCTCCTTATGAGTTTTATCAGTTCTGGATTAATGTGAGCGATGAAGATGCAGAACGCTACATTAAAATTTTCACTCTGCACAAAGAGTCTGAAATAGAGAATCTAATAAGCGAACATAAAGAAGCACCTCATCTAAGAGTCCTACAGAAAGAATTGGCTAAGTATATGACTACTTGGGTTCATGGTGAAGAGGCATTCAATAAAGTTTTTGAAATGAGCGACTATTTGTTTAGGCCCGATTCAATAGAAAAGTTGTCTAGTTTGAATGATCAAGATCTTTTGTCAATATTCAGCGGCAAACCTCAAGCCAAGATAGCAATCGTAGAAGGCATGAGCATGATAGATGTTCTATCGGCCCAAACACAGTTTCTGCCATCAAATAAAGAAGCTGGAAGAGCACTTAAAGAAAACTCAGTTTCTATTAACGGTGAAAAAGTAACAGCAGATAGGAGTCTCAGTGAACAGGACCTGATTAATGGGAAGTTTGTGATAGTACAACGCGGGAAGAGAAAACACTTTCTAATTATTAAAGAATAGCATTGAAAACAATAAATCCATCGGACATTGAAGTCCCTCAACTACATCATTATTTGCTAGGTGCTGTTGGCCCAAGACCAATATGTTTTGCCAGTACAGTTGATGCTGATGGAAACAGAAATCTAAGTCCTTTCAGCTTTTTCAATGTATTTAGTGCGAATCCACCAATTATGGTGTTTTCACCTGCTAGAAGTGGAAGAACAAATACTACCAAGAATACTCATGATAATGTGAAGGAGGTGCCAGAAGTGGTAATAAACGTGGTGGATTACAGCATGGTAATGCAAGTTAGTCTTTCAAGTTCCCCTTATGCAAAAGGAGTTGATGAGTTTGTAAAAGCGGGTTTCACTCCTATTGATTCTGAACTCGTTAGACCAGCAAGAGTAAAAGAATCCCCCATACAAATGGAGTGTAAGGTGTTGGAAATAAAAGAGTTAGGAATCGAAGGGTCCGCCGGGAACTTAGTGATTTGCGAATTGCTCAGGATGCATATAAATGAGGAGGTTCTTGGATTGGATGGATATGTGGACCAAGAAAAGATAGATTTAGTAGCGAGAATGGGTGGAAGTTGGTATTGCAGGGCAAATGGGGATGCATTATTTCAAATGCAGAAGCCAATCACAACTATTGGGGTTGGTATAGATAAATTGCCAGAGAAGATAAGACACTCAGTGAATTTAACTGGAAATATGCTTGGAATTTTGGGTTCAATGACGGAATTATTAAATGTTCAACAAATTGAAGAAGAGTTATCTAAGATAGACAATCGAGAAATAACTTTAGATAAAGCCAAAGAATTAATTGAAGCTGGAAATGCTTCATTGGCATATGCTATTTTAACAAAATGTCTCTAATATGAATTTGCAGCTCTATTTCTTTAAGCTATCTATGGCCATTTTTTATGTGTTGAGACTTTCAGTATTGTTTTTGCCATTAACAATACTGGCTGTTTATTCAAAGCAAGGAGGCTGGAAATATGGGTTTACTTTCATACAAAACAGTTTGGATGTGGGCCTTTTCATTGCTTTAGCTATGGGATTCATGTTGGGAATGTACCATGTGCTAAGCTATGAGTTAATAGGTAAAGGTCCTAATGAAAACTATTTAAGGTCTAACCAGAATGTTAAAGTAAAAAGTCATCATGATTTGGATTTTGTGCTAAATGCAGTTGGTGAGAATAGAAGATATTCTGTACTTGAACAGTCTGATTCTAAGGCAATTCTGAGGAAGAAAGTTTATTTTATGCAAGCTGATCATGTGACGATTGAAAGATCTGATGCGGAGTATACTCTCAAAAGTCGACCGCATTACAAATGGTGGTTTCTAGATTTCGGCAGAAATTTTAAAACTGTCACAGAATTGGCTAAAATCCTTAAGAGGAAAATATGAAAGTTGCAATCTTATCAGGTTCGGCAAGATTAGATAACAATACTATTCGTGTTGCTAGAGCTATTCAAAAGGAATTAGGAGAGGGTGTAATTGTAGATTATAGAACCTATGATTTACCTAATGCTAATCAGGAGTCCATGCACAAAGGCAATTTAACGGAATTTCAGACAAGCTTAGTAAATGCTATAGATGAAGCGCAGCTGCTATTTGTTCTAACGCCAGAATACAATTGGTTTCCATCTGCTGAGATTGTTAATACGGTGCATCAATTGGCGAGCAACGAATTTAGACACATTTTTCACGATAAAGTCGCCGCATTTGTTGGAGTAAGTACAGGTAGAGGTGGTAGAATGCCAGCTGTTCAGCTTAGCTATGTTTTTGATAAGATCTTTAATGTATTCAATTTACATAGCATAAGTTCACCAAAGAAGTTTGAATCACAGTTTACCACACAGTGCATTGATGAAGAGGGAGTTCTGTTAGATAATGAAGCGTACAATCAAGGTTTCAAGGAGTTTGTACAGTATTCGTTAAATGTTGCTCGAAGGTGGCATAGCAATACGTAAATTTTTCCTACTTTGCGCCTCAATATGCGCAAAACATTTAGACTAACAATTTCGGCTTTATTAAGTTTTTTATTCTTAGGTGTAAACGCCCAATACACAAGCTATGTACATGCTTATGGTGGAAGCTCAGATGAAGAAGCTGTTGGAATAGTTCAGACTTCTTCTGGAGATCATTTCATACTAGCAAATACTGAAAGTTATGGGGCGGGAAATACAGACATTTACCTAAGCAAAGTGAATGGTTTAGGAGAAATACAATGGACCTATGCTTATGGTACCCTTGGTAATGACAAAGCCACTTCTTTAACGGCTACAAGTGACGGTGGATTTTTAGTTACTGGTTATTCAGATGGGATTACCACAGGAAGTACAGATGCCGGCCTTTTATTAAAAATCAATTCAGCTGGATCTTTAAGTTGGTCTAAATATTACAGCTTAGACAGCTTTGTTAGATTGCATGGTGCAGTTGAATCAAGAACGGGAGGATATTTTGTTACCGGAGAAATATTGCTAGATTCTTTGGATGCAAATGTTTTAGTATCCAGTGTTAGTACAACTGGAAATATCTTCTGGACAAAGACTTATGGAGGAATTAAGGATGATGTAGGTTATGATATTGCTGAGGACATCGCTGGTAAATTGGTAGTTGTTGGAACTACAAAGAATGATTCAATTATTGTTGGATCAAGTGGGGTGATGGATGTTCAGGTATTAAGGCTAGATCAAAGCGGAAATATTGATTGGATAAAGAACTATGGAACTTCATCCGATGATGTTGCTACTAGAATAAAGATAGACGACGAAAAGTATTACGTTATCGGGTACACCGATGGCTCTTTAGAACCTACAAGAAATGCGCTATTAATGCGTGTGGATTCAACTTCTAGTTTAGATTATGTTACAGCTCTTGGTACTCAATTTGAAGATAGGGGATTAGATGCTGTTACACTTAGTGGGAATACATTAAATCTACTCATGTCCATAGAAGGAACTACTTCAGCCAATGATTTAGCCCTAGTTAATTTAGATAATACCGGTGCGGTGCTATTGAACTTTGTTTATGGGGGAGATTCGGCAGACGGAATGAGTGGTGCCTTGCAGAAATCATCGGAAAGTGGGTATAGCATTTTGGGCCATGGTAAATCATTTAAAACAGGAAACAATCAAAATTTATTCTTAATTAAAACAGAGGAAAGCGGGTCTGCTGAGTGTGAAGAAAAGTTAGATGATATTCAAACTTTCCCAATCAGCATGAGTACAAATTCTTATTCCAATACCACAACTATTGGACTGGGTTTTAACCCAACCATAACAAGAACAACTGTTAGCGAAGCAGACACTTCCTTGTGTTGTGTTTTAGTTGCGAGAACAGCTGCTGATTCAATTACCATGTGTGAAGGGGACAAAATCAATATAGGGAGGCAAGGAGTATCGGGATATACATATAGTTGGACAACCAACAACTCAAGTTATACCTCCTCTGCAGCTAATCCTCAAGTTTCACCAGAAGAGGATACCGAATACAAATTGGTTGTTTCAGATCCTAATGGAAATTGTGTCGGAGATTCAGCTACAGTTTATGTGACTGTAAATTCTAGATTGACAGGAATAGACTTTGCACGAGATAGCTTCTTTTGCGAAGGAGATGATGTCACAGTTACGGCCTATCCAGGCATGAATTCTTATTCTTGGTTTGGAACAGGTTATGCCTTTTCTGGTCAACAAGTTACGTTTGACGAAGATGATGAGGTTGTACTATCTGTGATTGACAATAATGCATGCGTATATCTAGATACCATTCAAATAAGTGAAATACCCATTCCTACATTTGATTTGGGAATTGATACCACCATATGCGCAAATCTGAGCATAACGCTTTCTGGTCCTCCTAATATGGAAGAATACATTTGGAACGGAAATAGCACAAGTGATCAGTCTTTCACTACGAGCTCACAACAAACACATACTTTGCAAGTAATTGACAGCTTTGGATGTACTTACACCGATCAAATTGTTATCCAAACAAAACCATTTGCCACCTTTGATTTAGGCCCTGACACTTCCATGTGTCCTAATGGCCAATTTGTTATATATGGCCCTGGGGCTTTAGGAGGTTATATATGGAATGATACAGCCAGTAGCCTTCAGAATCTAACAGTAACTCAAGGTGGAACATATCATTTAACCGCATACAATAGTTTTGGATGTCCATATTCAGATACTGTAGTAATTGACGAATACAACGAACCTGTTTTCAGTCTTGGGAATGACACTGGATATTGTGAAGGTGGAAGCGTACTTCTAAGTGGTCCAATGTCTATGTCTTCATATTTATGGAAAAATGGTACAGACAAAGACACTTTAACTGTTCAAGGAGGTCAGCATTGGTTAACTGTTACAGACGATAACGGATGTCAATCTAGAGATACAATTGTTGTTGTTGAGAATCCAAATCCAGCCATTACACTGGGGCCAGACACCACTATTTGTATAGGAGAATCCATAGACCTTAGCCCAGGAACAGGTTATGCTGGTTATGATTGGAGTACTAATGAAAGTACCGCAACTATTACCGTATCAACTAAAGGAACTTATAGTGTTACAGTTACTGATGCTAACAACTGTAGTGGTTCAGCTTCCGTAGATGTTGATACCATGACTTGTGATAAAGAATCTGTATTCTACCTAGGAGACAACAAATTGAGACTATATCCCAATCCTGCGAGCCAAGTGCTGAATATTGATTTTGACGGTTCGTTAGCCGGCGCAGAAATCTGGTTAATAGATGTTCAAGGAAGAATAATTTTACATAAGAAGATTAGAGCACACCAATACAGCTTGGACTTAACTGAAGTGCCAAATGGCCTTTACCAGGTGGCGGTACGTAAAGACAATAATCAGATATATTCTAAGGTTATAGTAAGTCATTAAGATGTCTATAGAGGTTTCAAACCTTAGTAAATCATATAGTGAGCAGCAAGCTGTCGATAAGGTCAGTTTCTCAATAAAAGAAGGTGAGATTGTGGGATTTCTTGGTCCGAATGGAGCGGGGAAGAGCACAACCATGAAAATATTGAGCTCTTATATTAAAGCTAGCTCGGGGGAAGCCAAAGTATGCGGCATAAATGTAGATGAAGATCCAATTGCAGTGAAAAAACTGGTGGGATATCTGCCGGAGCACAATCCACTTTACCTCGAAATGTACGTGACGGAGTTCTTGGATTTTGTTGGTAGAATTAGCCGAATTGCAAATAGAGCACAACGTATTGAGGAAGTGATTGAACTGACAGGCTTAGGTCTTGAACGCAAAAAGAAGATTGGGCAATTATCTAAAGGATACAGGCAAAGAGTAGGGTTGGCTCAAGCCTTGATCCACAAACCCAAAGTGCTCATTTTAGATGAACCAACTTCGGGTCTAGATCCAAATCAAGTGCTCGAGATAAGAAAACTGATTACATCTTTAGGAAAAGACAGAACGGTATTGCTGTCTACTCATATTATGCAAGAAGTGGAGGCGATGTGCAGTAGAGTTATCATAATTAATCATGGAAAGATTGTAGCGGATGACAAAACTGCAAAAATTGCAGATATGGGGAAATCGGTGAATGCTATGACGGTTCAATTTAAGGATGCCATTGATGCAGCTCAATTGGAGTCTATAAAAGGCGTAGAACGACTGGAAGAAATAGGAGAAAATAGATACAAAATTCAAGCCTCGTCTGAGGTTGATTTACCAAGCTTATTGTTTAAAACAGCGGTAGATAGCGAGACAATTATATTAGAGCAACAACAAGACAAAGGAAATCTGGAATCTGTATTTCAGCAGTTAACAAAGAATGCTTAGTATATACATAAAAGAAATCAGGAGTTTTTTGAGTTCGCTTATAGCGTATGTGGTTATCATCGTCTTCTTACTTCTGATAGGATTGTTTACTTGGGTTTTTGCTGACGGCAATGTATTAGACCTTGGTTATTCCAATTTGGATACTTTGTTCTTAATGGCTCCTTGGGTCTTTATTTTTCTAATCTCTGCTATTACTATGAGGTCTTTTTCGGAGGAAAAAAGAACGGGAACTTTTGAGTTGTTAAGCACCAAACCTCTTACAGACATACAAATAATTGGGGGTAAATACCTTGCTGCTGTAACCCTTATCGTTTTTGCAATTCTTCCCACTTTGCTTTACTTCTATAGCGTATATCAGTTAGGTCTACCTAAAGGGAATATAGATGTTGGTGCTACATGGGGTTCTTATATTGGCTTGTTGTTTTTAGGCGGTTGCTATGCAGCTATTGGCCTATTTGCTTCGGCTATAACCCCTAACCAGATAGTGGCATTTATATTAAGCATGTTCCTGTGTTTCTTTTTCTACATGGGCTTTGAACAATTAAGCAATCTTGGATTATTCGGATCATCAGATTATTTAGTGCAATGGATGGGAATACAATTCCATTATGATTCCATTAGCAGAGGAGTATTAGACACCAGAGATCTAGTTTACTTCTTGAGTTTTATTGCCGTTTTCTTAACTGGCACTTCCTTAATATTAAATAGCAGGAAATGGTAGAAAAGAAGAAGGAAAATAGCAAGTCAAATTCAATAGGAGGATTCCTAATCTTCTTAGCTGCTGTTTTTTTAATCAACACAGTTGCAGACCGATGGTATAAGAGATTTGATCTTACCAAAGAAAAGAGATACACCCTCTCAGAGTCAACCAAAAACTTGCTGGACAAACTCAACGACGAGGTATACATAACTGTTTATCTAGACGGGGAATTGCCAATAGAATACAAACGTTTAAAAACCTCGGTGAAAGATATGCTCAATGAGTATCGCTACGAATCTGGCGGCAATGTGAGTTACAATTTTGAAGATATACTCGCAGACCGCAGTATAGAGGAAAAGCGAGAAATCCTTCAACAATTGCATCAGCAAGGTTTGAAAATAGAAGTGCCTGAACTGGCAGATGATGAGGTGGCTGGAGAAAGGTATATAGTGCCATCTGCTATGGTGGTATATAGAGGTCGTGAGTATCCTTTGAACTTCTTAAAAAGGGAATTTGGTAAACCTTTAGAACAAGAAATTAACGGCTCTATTGAGCTATTGGAGTACGAAATAGGAAATGTGCTTCGTAAGTGCATTGCGGGCAGAGAATTGAAGTTAGCCATAGTTGAGGGACATGGAGAGCTTGGACCTATGGAAACGGCAGATATTGCAAAAGAGCTGAGTGACTTCTATAGGGTGGAGAGAATCAGTATTAATTTGTCTGATACAAATTGCATAAAGCTATTTGCCAAAGAAGTTCTTGCAAATCCTGAAAGGCAATCAGAGGTGCTAATAGAGTCATTAATAAAAAAACTCAACACTTATCAA
The DNA here is from genome assembly GCA_049115575.1 of Bacteroidia bacterium. Lineage (GTDB taxonomy): Bacteria > Bacteroidota > Bacteroidia > NS11-12g > UBA9320 > JAHEKB01. Next base: position 202,495 of record JAGDZU010000002.1, read on the forward strand.
GGAATCATTATAGCCAAACCCACTATCCCCTTTAAGGAGGTTGAGAAGTTCATTCTAGATCAATATGTCATGAATGGAGGGAAAGTGATTTGGTTGGTGGAAAGCCTCATAGCGGAAATGGATAGTATAGCTAGTTCGGGTACCGGCAGGTTTATGACTGCGAATCACGCGCACAATCTAGATAATCTCTTATTTAACTATGGTGCAAGAGTAGAAGCAACATTGGTTCAAGATTTGCAAAGTCATGGGATTCAGGCCATTAATAGACAAACTAATAGGCCTGATTTCAAACCCTGGTGGTTCTATCCTTTATTTAACCCAGCAGACGACAATATGATTACCAGGAATTTGGAATCGGTATGGGGAAGATTCTGCAGCACTATAGATACCACTGCAAATAGGTCCGCTAAGAAGACCATTTTATTAAAGTCCTCTAAATTCTCTAGAGTGGCTCATAACCCTGTAATGATTTCTCTGGATCAATTAGAAGTTAGACCAGATGAGAATAATTTCAGAAACCCGGGTCAGATATCGGCGGTGCTTCTTGAAGGAGGTTTCCGAAGTGCATTTAAATACAGACCAGGAATGAGGAGAAATCTAGAGATAGATTACAAAGACACAGTTGAAGAAAACGCCATGATAGTGATAGGAGATGGAGATTTAATCAGGAATCAAATATCTACAGATAAAAGCCAAGTATACCCTCTAGGATATGACAAGTTTGGTTCTCAAAGCTTTGGTCAACCAGTGAACTTTGCCAATAAGAAATTCTTTTTGAACTGTGTGGACTATCTCTGCGACGAATCTAATATTATAGAAGTTCGGTCTAAGGAAATTGTACTGCGACTTTTAGACAAGGAAAGAGTGAGGGAAGAAAAGAAAAAATGGCAATGGATTAATATGGGTCTACCTATACTAATTGTCGTAATATTTGGAGGCATAAACGCCTTTTATAGAAGAAGGAAATGGCAATAGAAAATCATGAGAAAAGCATTGGTTCTTCTTGGTTTGTTCGGATTGTCATTGGGACTACAAGCCCAACACTCCAGTTTAGGGATAGGGGTAAATCCAGGTTTCCTTGTTGCTCATAGAACTGATCTCAAGAATATAGAATCTCATATTACAGGAATTGAATTGCTGTATGAAAAAAGGCAGCTTCAATCTGATTGGACTCCATTTTATAAAAATCCTGTTACATCTGTAGGTCTATCTTATTTCAATTTTGGTCAAGAAGAAACAGGATCCGCTATCACATTTCAATCCACTTTACAGTTTAGCTTAAAAGAATGGAAAAGATCCAGCTTCAATATACGGGTTGGTCCCGGAGTTGGATATGTGAGCAAGATTTTTGATGCCAAAGAAAACAGAAGAAATCAAGCCATTGGAAGTCATTGGAATGCCTTTATGCAAACAGCTTTTTTAATGGAGCACAGCATAGGAGAAAATGCGAGCAAAGGTTATTTGTCGTATGGATTTGGGATATCTCATTTTTCTAATGGAGCATTTAAAATGCCAAACCTCGGGTATAATTTGCCTTCATTATTTTTTAGATACTCTGTGCCTTTAAGCGGGCTAGAATCGAGCAAAGTTCAAAGCTCAGTTGTTGAACCTAAGGAGTTTGATCCCTTTACCTACTATTCTGTAAGTTTAACATATGCTCGAAAAGAACGAAATTTTGCAAGTCCAGTAACCTTTAATCATAAGGGACTGCAGAGCAGGATTATTAGACAAGCAAACCCAGTTAGAGCATGGAGAGTTGGTATTGACTTGATGCTGGACAAAACCTATAAATACACCGAGTTTTCTCAAGCGAGTTTAGATTCAATTTCTCTTGGTGAGCAAGTGGAAATCGGATTGGCTGGTGGGCATGAATGGAGAGTTGGTAAGCTTAGATTAGGTTTAGAGATTGGTGCATATGTGCTGAAGCCCACTACATTTAAAAGGGATATGTACCAAAAAATGGGTTTCACTTATAATTTAACGGAGCACTTTAACCTCATGGGTAATTTGAAATTTCACAGAGGAGTTGCAGATTATTTTGAGTGGGGATTAACATATAATTTCAAATGAAAGCCTGGGTTGTCATAGCTATTTTACTGAGTTGGGGTTGCACCAAAGTTCAAATGGATGATTGTTTCACATCAGCTGGATCAGAGACTACAGAAACAAGGCAATTAGACATTTTTACCCAAATTGTTACCACAGATAAAATACAGGTGGTATTGGTGCAAGACAGTCTGAAAGATGGGATGGTTATTCTCGAAGGTCCTGAAAATTTATTATCGCAAATAGAAACTGAAGTCTCAGATGGCATATTGAACTTGGACAATAGGAATAGCTGCAATTTTGTACGAAGTTTTGAAAACAGAATTGTGATTAGGGCTCATTTCAAAGACCTAAAGAGCCTAATGGTGAAATCCGCATCTGAAGTAACCACTGAAGGTACAATCAAGCTGTCAAAGCTGAATATACTTCACGAAGCACTTTCAGACTGCTCATTAAAGCTAGACGTCACAGATGAGGTATATGTTCAATCCTATAATTCTGCTTATTTGAAGCTTGAAGGAAAGGCTAAAGTATTAAAGGGAAGCATAGAGGGGGTTTCCGATTTGGATGCGAGAGACTTGCTAGCTGAACAGGTGATACTAGACAATCATTCTCCACTTGACTGTTACATTAATGCAAGCGAAATCATTTTTGTAAAAATCTTTAACGATGGGAACATTTATTATGTAAGTGAACCATCCAACTACAAAGACCTCAATTACCGAAGGGGTATAGGGGACTTAATAAAACTCCCCTAAAGAAAAGGGCGCCCGAAGGCGCCCATGTTAATCAATTAAAACCAAGCTTACTTCACACTAATTTGTTTAGGCTTTTTGTCTTCACTTTTTGGAATACTGAGTTTAAGAATTCCATCTTCTACGCTGGCGTCAATCTTGTCTGGATCAACATTGTCTGGTAGTTGGAACCTTCTAGTGAATTTGCCATATGTAATTTCACTTAAGTGATACTTTTCATTTTTTTCTTCTTTCTCGTTTTTTCTCTCTCCACTAACCTCTAAGACCCCATTGTGTAATTCTATGCTCACTTCGTCTTTCTTGATTCCAGGAATAGACAATAGCACATCAAAACTGTGATCCGTTTCCTTAATTTCAGTACTTGGTCTGAAAAAAGCCGTTGAAGGCGATACTTCACTCACATCATTGTCGAAAAAGGTGTTGACTAGATTGTTGAAATTGCTTGGGAATAAATCCGACATCCAATAATTTCTGGGTTCTATTTTTTTAAGTTTCATGACTGTTTTTCTACTAGATGGCAAATTCCAAACCAAGAGCAAAAACAAGACATAAAGGCACTTTTAACCAGAATAAGTAAGGAAAAGCCGCCAAAGTGGCTTAAAATGCCGTAATTATCTGATTAATTCCCTGAAATTCTATGGACGAAACTTCTTTAAAATGACCACTCAATTCTATGAGCAATTCAGATGATTGTGATTGATGTTTGCCGCTTTTAACCGTGTTGTAAATGAGTGTGCTTCCACTGTTAGCTATTCGGAGCAATTGCTGTGTGAAGTCGGTTTGAAAAACTAAGGGGCTAGTGCTTAAATCATCAAATAAATCAATTATGATTAAGTCAAAGTGCATCTCACATTGCTTCACAAAGCTTAAGGCATCTTCTTGAATTAGTTCAAGTTTTGGGTCTTCCGCTGTGCTGAAATGTTTATAAAATAGTCTAATGATTTCTGCATCGTATTCAATGCCTGTGATTTGGCAATTGGATTTATAATCACGTCTTAGGATTTGGAGTACACTGCCACAACCAAAACCAAGTACTAGAACATTTTGAGCTTGACTAATGCGGTCACTATGCTTTTCAAAAGCCAATTCAAATACCTTATAGCCATTTCCAAAAGAGTAATTGGCGTTCTCGGTATTCAACATTTTTTTACCTTGACTCCATACCACTTCAAGATAAGAGTTCTGTGGTGAACTGCTCTTCTCTATAGGAATATCCCATAAATAGGAAAGTATCTGTTTTGCTTTAGACATATAAAAAAGCCCAGGCAAGACTTGCTGACCTGGGCTTTTTAAATTGTAAATATGTTAGTGTTGAATAATAATCTTGGTAACTGCTTTATTATCAGAACCAACTATTTCAACAAAGTAATTACCGTTGAGTAATTCACTAGTGTTCAATTCAATTTTCCCATTTGATCTGCCACTGTATTGATCAACTAATTCACCATTAATGTTGTAAACATTCAAAGTGTATTCTCCTTTAACCGAGGTGTTGAAATTACAGTAATTGTTTGCAGGATTAGGGTAAGCCGTAATTTCAGCTTTAACTATTTCCGTTTTGTTCTCTTTTACGTTAGTTAACATAGAACTTGTCTTCCACATTCCCATACCGTGTGTTATGGCATAGATTTTGGCCCCTGTCCATGGTTTCTCTGCAGCTTGCGTAATATCGAATACAGGGCTGGTAGGTATGTTGGCTCCGTCTATTCCTGTATTTGCTTCTATCCAGTTAGGAGTGCTGGAATAACCATTATTAGTAGCATAGAAGCCAAACTCTGTTCCCAATATTAAAACGGATGGGTCATCCTGGCTAATAATTCCACTATATACCGGAATACGCGGTAGGTTAGAAGTAATATTAGTCCAAGTTGGAGAAGGATCCAATGCGTTTTCGGTCATATATATATAACGAGTATTTCCATAATTACCCAGTGTTATCATAACTCTATTGTCATCAGTTGCATCAACAGAAACACTAGAAATATGTCTCCCAAATATATTAATGCCAGAAGCAATATCTGTTCTTGTTATTGAATCAGAGATGGCTGTAGCGCTAACTAATTCTGTAGTATCCCAATTGGCTTTGTTAATACCATCAATTCTATATAATCTTCCATTGTTTGTGGCGGCAAAAAGACTGTTTCCGTCTCTTGTTGTTGCGTAATGCAAAACCTTACCAGAAGTGTTAGCCACTTTAAACCAACGAACATTGTCATTGCTTGGGTTTTCAGCATTAAATAATGAACTAGTGGCATTATTACACAACCATACACCATCATCTAAAGTCAAAAACAATCTTGCTTGGTATATAGAATCATAGTAATCAGATGGGCCATTCAATAATTTACCTTCAACAGCTTCAGGATTCTCCCAAAGATGTAAGCCGTAAGCAAATCCACCACCGTTGCCAGCAGCATAAACCTCTCCTTGAATGACAGCACCAACTCTGTTATCCCATAATAGGCTACCTGCTGATTTTCCTGCATCCGTTGTTCTAAAAAGGTTAGCCCTTTGTTGCTGAACAAACATGATGTCTTGATTGTAATGAGACATGGCATTTTCAAAGCCATCACCTCCTAAACTACCAGTTACTCCTGCAATTCGATTACGAATCATATCTTCTCCAAATAACCTTGGATAGGATTCTGTTGAAACCAAAATATTTGAATTATCCTGCGTTCCACCCATGACTTCACCTCTAGGGTTAGCGCTAATTGCATAACCTTGTATACTAGTTAAATTGGTAATACGGTCAGCATATCTATCTAAATCTTCATTGGTTGTTCTAGAGACTCCACCATCACTACCTACATACATAATTGGGTCTTCACCTGTATTATCAAATACGATGACATGTTTATCTGCATGTATTCCAAATGGATTGGTTGGTCCGTTTCCATTATTTCCTACCATTTCAGGACCTTTTGCTAAAGTCCACTCCGCAAATCCAATACCTCCAATGAAAACTCTATCCTTATCTCTAGGATGTACACCTATAGTGCAATTATGCCAAGCTGAAGAAAAACTACCTTGTCTAAACGGGTAGAAATAGGTACTTGTTTGGTCTACCACTTCATCAAATGAAGCTCCTGCGTTTGTAGATTTCCAAAGCCCTGAAAGCGCACTTGAGTATGTGCCTACAACGCCCCCAGTAACCACATAGGCATAATCAGGATCTGATTCAGACCATGCTATTTTCATGCGACCTTGGCTACCTCCATATGCTACTCCACTCACTATAGAGTAAGACCCTGCATTAGTAGGGTCTGTAGATCTCCAAAGGGTAGTTCCAATATTTACTAAGACTACTCCGTTTTTATTTATAGCCACGTCGCCAGCGCTTCCTGCACGAGCTGTTTTCCAACTTGCGCCTCCATCATCTGAATACTTCAATCCTGTTTGACTCGCAACAAAAACTATATTTTGAGTAGGGTGAGCCACCATATTTGTTATATGGCCAATGGCAGGTGAAGAAAGAGAACTTGGTAAAAGTTCAAAAGTTTCACCATCCGTTGATTTAAATACACCAGTTGTGATAAACTTTGATCCTTCTGCTCCTAAGCCTGAAGTTTGAACCCAGCTATCACCAGTTCCAGCATAAATGGTTCCATCTGGAGTCTGAGCTAATCCGGTAATCCCAAATCCGTCATTATCCATTGGCATAGGATACCAAGAAGCACCTTTATTAATTGATTTGAACACTGTTCCACCAGATGCACCAGCATATAAAATGTCTGGATCATTTCTATCAATTAATATGGCCATGACTTTACCAGCAATATTGTCTGGCCCAGCAAATTCCCAGTTTAACGGCCATTCTGCTTTGGTTTTATTTTGTCTCATCAATGCAATTTGTTCTCTTGCATTGGCTATATCCTGTGGGTCTATAGTTCCTGTTACCTGATTGTTTCTCATGCTATTGATGTAAGCATAATGACCATCTGGTGTAGCTTCTGTTTTAACTCTTGGCTGATAAGAATCGCCAGACTTCATAATAGAAGCAGTGAATGTAGCTCCCGCCAAAATGACAAGGGCGCTAATCGTTATTGTAATTTTTCTCTTCATCTATTCTAAATTTTAGCTAGGTGATGCTTTGCAAATTTAAATTGAGTGTACACTTAAGCAAGTATTAATTGAGGAAGTTTACATTAGGCTTAACTAGCGGCACAATTAGCGTACAGTACCTAACTGATAAACTAAGAACAACGAGCTGAAAACTTTGTTTTCATTCTCGAAAAGCATTTGTAGATCATTCGGATAATAATCCAGAGATATTCCGGCTTTTATACCGCGAGTTCTGAAATCTCTTTCACTGTCTAATTGCAGGTAAATAGCAGAATGAATTCCCAGTTTAAGTGTGGTTTGTGAGAATCCTCTATTCCAACCGGCATCTCCAATAATAAATTCCTGTTGCCCGTGCACTTCTTGGTTGTAAGATCTTATAGTCTGTCTTGGATTTTCATGAGGATCAAGTTCAAGAAAGTATACTTGAACAGGTCTGAGAAATGCAAAACTAGGACCTAGCTCCACTGCCAGACTTAAACGTGGGCTAGCAATGTTTGAACCAAATGTTCGGTTCAATTGAAATGCGGCATTTAGCTGAGTAGCTCTAAAGGCCTTTCCGTAAACATAAGGAAGAGGATTTGGCATTAGTGAGTTTCTAATTTTTGCCTCTTTCATGTGTTTTAGATTGGTGAGACCAAAGCTAAGACTGTGCGATGTATTGGATTTAGTTTGCAATCTGTATTCAGCGCTGATTCCTGCTCCATTTGTCTTTAGATATGGACCTATAGAAAACTGCGACCCAGAGTATGGGCTTTGAGCAAAACTCCAGCTGAGGGTTAGAATGAAAACAGCAGATAACAATTTACGCAGCACAGCGTAAATATAGTAAAATCCTGAGTGAAATAAATCACCGCAAATAAAAATGACATGATGCTTAGCTTTATGAAGCTAGTTCTACAGCTGCATCTCTGTTAATGTCGAAGTGAGAAGCGTGATAAACGGCTTTCCCATTTTTAACTATGATGAGCTGAGGAGATTCGTGTTTGATTTGAAATTTGGATGCAATGTTATTTGACAAATCGCGTTGCGCAATTACATCTAGAAGAATGGCTTTTTGGCCCTTATTCAAGTCGTCACAAAGGTTTTGTAATCTATTGAGAGCCACTGAACTTATAGAACAACGATAAGAATGCTTAAAAAGCACTACGGTTGTAGTTTCTTCTAATAAATTCTCAAGTGTTTTTGTGTCTGCTTTTTCAAAGCAATTCATCACGCAGGCATTTCAGCTGGTTGCTGTGTTTGACCGACTCCAGGGCAATGATCCCTCGATGCACAAGAACTAAACATGACGCTTAATAAGAATCCTAAGGCTAGTACTGAAAACAATTTTTTCATAATTTTATTCAAAACAATATTTACTTCGCCAGTTAGCTGTTTAGTTTAGTGTCGCTACAAAGTAACAAAATAATAGGGTTATTAGAAAACGAAGAATCTAAAGTGTTTATTATTAAACACTTAAATGACAATCCATCAGACTTGGCACTTAGGTACTCCAATAAGGTTGGTTTTGATCTCAAACCGGTCCTGGAATTATTAAGTATTTATAAAAAATCCAAAACAAAACTTCCAAAATTGACAGTGGAATTAGCAGCGATGACTGATAGAAGCTTTCAGCAGGCTAGCTCTGAAAAGGTGGCTGAATTTAAGGCTGGAATAATCAGTGGGGAAAAACTTATAGATCTTGCAGGTGGCTTAGGAGTAGACGCCATGGCTTTTAGTCAATCATTCAACAAAGTTGTGAGCATAGACCCAGATACAGATCTAAATGAACTGGTTAACTACAATTTAGACTTACTTGGAATTGAAAATGTAGATAGGTTAAGCCAAAGGGCGGAAGAAGTAGATATCACTACTTATGATTGGGCCTATATTGATCCAGATAGAAGATCAGATGGTAAAAGGTTAATTCATATTGAAGACTTAAAACCCAATATGGGTAACCTTATCCCCAAACTCATGGTTGAGGGCGTAAAAGTAGCGGTTAAAATGAGCCCCTTATATGAGATTGCAGAGTTCTTTAAACTATTTCCTACTACCACTGAGGCTTATGTGATTAGTGAAAATGGAGAAGTTAAAGAAGTGTTATACCTCTTATCCAAATCTGATGAGTTAAGAAGAATTCATGCGGTGGAAGTGGGGAGTTCAGCTTTTCATCTAGAATGGACTGAAAATGAAATGAATGATGGCATTCATGAAGAAACAGAACTAGAAGGGTCATATATATATGTACCTAAAGCCGCGCTGAGCAAATCACGGATGGCTAATCATTACCTTAAAAACCTAGGGATAAAAAAATTGAAAGGTCTTGAGCTATACTTTTCTAAAGAACTTAAGCATTTATTAGGTGTGAGAGCATTTGAAGTATTGCATCGCACTGATTCTTCGGTTAAAAGTGTTAAAACCATTTTGAAAGCTGAGAAAATCAAGCAACTCAACATCATTGCAAAAGGTTCCAAACAGTCTTCAACGGAAATTGCAAAAGCTTTGGGAATAAAAGAAGGCGGTAAGGATTACCTATTTCAGATTCAAGCAGGCTTGAATCAAAGCTTTATTTGTCGTTTACTTTTTTGAAAGAATAAAATCTTCAATTGCCGAAATCATACTAGGATGATCGGCTGTAGGTGCAGGTATGGTATTGTTCAATTTTGCCTCTTCTATGGCTTGATTGGTTGTCTTTCCCCATCCAGCTATAGCTCTATCGTCTTGAGTAAAATCAGGGTAGTTGGCAAAAAGGGAAACAATGTCTTGAGGACTATAGAATACTAAAATATCATAGTAGACACTGGCCAAATCAGACAAATCTGCATTAACCGTATTGTACATGATTGCTTCAGTATAGTTGATGTCCATTTCATCCATATAATTGGGAATGGAATCTTTTCTGATATTTGAGCATGGGAAAAGATAATTCAAGGCTTTGTGCTTCTTGAGTAACTCAAAAAATGAAGCCTCTGTACCTTTACCAACGAACATCTTGCGCTTTCTTAGTACCGTGTATTTCTGAATGTAGAGAGATACTCCCTCGTTTACACAGAAATATTTCATGGTTGTAGGCAATTCAACCTTCATTTCGTCCACTATTCTGAAGAAATGATCTATAGCATTTCTAGAAGTCAGTATTACGGCTTCATGGTCTAAAATGCGTAACTTTTGCTTGCGTAAATCTCTAGCAGGGACACCCACCACCTCTATAAAAGGTCGAAAATCGACTTTCAATTTGTATTTATCTGCCAATCCGTGATAGGCGGACTTCTTTTCACCTGGATCAGGTTGTGATACAAGAATATTCTTTACCTTCAATGTTGTTCCTTAGCTGTTCTCGAAAAGGACTTTAGCCACCACTAGCATAGGTGCAATTTCGAACGCGCAAAGATAGATAAAAAGACTAATTATAGGATAGCTCATTTTATTAAGGAGAAGCACTATATGTCCGAGCAATCTGAGCAAGTATAGGAACCCTAATACATAAATTAAGATATACTGAATTGGGCTGTTTAATCTGAAGTAGAATAAATCAAGGCAAACGGCTAAGAAAACCACCAATCCAATAAACTGGTTAAATGCGTATTGATAGTCAATAACCATAGTGCCCACTTCATGGTCTTCATTTAGATAGAAGAAAAGCTTCATACTTAGAAACTTCAAAAGAAAAACAATGATTACAGCACATATAAGACCTATAAAGACCAGCTCACTACTAAAAACCATGGTCTCACTTGGCGTAAAGAAATAAGATCTTATCAGTATGGCTATGGCAAAAGCCGTGGTGATAAGAGAAGCAAATCGATTGAAATTAGAACTTAAATGGGTTTCACTCTTCCACTTGAACCTCTGTATAGGAAGACCTATGAGCACCCTATTGGTAACTAACCATGAAGGGTTAACTGCATAAAGCACGGTGAAGAGCACCAACAGCACCAACAGGGCTATTTTTATGCTCAGTGCTGGCATTTCTCTACTTCCTATAAAAAGAACTTCTTCCACAGAACAAAAATCATCAATTAAAAGTAATTGACGATACCAAAATGAATCTTAGCTGCATTAAATGCAATTGGGTTGTTCTGCTGACTACCGAGGGCATAAGACAGGCTTAGAATTCCACCTCCAACTTCAATGCGCCCACTTACGCCAAAACCATATGGCATGTCTTTTATACCATCTTCTTCAATAAAGTCTTCCATTGCAGCAAGGTTGAAGAATAGTCCCACATTTCCAGCATCGCTAAAGAGGTATTTATATTCCACGCGATACATAAGGTATTTGCTGGCAAAAAGGGACTTTTCATCGAAACCTTGTAAGTCTCCAAACCCTCCAAAATTGTAGTATTCATTAAATAGGATTTGATCTGCAAAAGTTCCCATAAAACTCAGGTGTTGCACAACAGTGGCTCGTTTAAAGACAGGGATATAGAGCTTGCCATTAAACTCAAATCGAGCCCTGATGGATTTGCCATCTAGAGTATCATAAATAGAGATATTGGCATTTTGATCAGGATCATAGAACAGGACTTGATCTATCAATCCGTTTCGCAATAATTCTTTAAGGCCTATACTTCCGTCTGCCAATATGCTAAATCCTTTCCGTGGATTTGGTAAGTAGTCGAAACTCGATTGATGTAGGCTCAATCCATAGTTGTCTATCCTATAAGGATTGTTAGAAGGCAGTTTACCTGATGAACGAATTTGAGATGTGTCAGTGGTAATTAAATTGCTGCCATTGTACTTATAGTAAAGCTGCACATAGTTATTAGCCGTTTTTTGATACCTAAAACCCAACTTGGATTCTAGATTCACAAACAGAGTATCGTATTTATTCAAATTGAATGCACCGTTTACACCCAGTTTAGTTTGAAACAGGTATGGCCAGGTAAAAGAGGTATTTAACAATTGAGATCTTTGCAAGTAGTTCTTCCAATGAATCTCAAATTGCTTTGCACTGCTAAATAGATTGTTCAGCTCTACATTTATTTCTCCTGTAATAAGTAAATCATTTGATTCCTTATTCTGGCTATTTGGTGCAAGGCCTATTATGCCATCAAAACGATCCGTGACTTGATCATCAATGAATAAAATAATTTTGGCTAAACCTTGATAGAAGTAAATTTTACTTTTAGACCTAACTCTAACCAAAGAGAGATTTCTCAGTTTCTTATCAATGTCTGAAACGGCTTCTTCGCTATAAGGCTCTCCTTTGATTAGTCCGAGATACTGAGATAAGTAACGCTTAGATAGTTTGCTGTCACCCACAATTTCCAGACTGTCGTATTTAATAAAGATGCCTGGGTTAAAAAAAATCTCAGCATTAATACCGTCTTGCTGAGTAAAATAGTTTTTCAGACTAATATGGGCAAAAGGGTATCCCATGTTTTCATAGCTCGTCAAAATTTGATTATTCAGTTTACTGAATTCGGCGATGCTCAATGATTTTGTTTGACTGTCTAGGATTTCATAAGGGATATTATGGGATTGTATATATAGCTTTTGATAGGCTTTGCCGGTGTAGGTGTAAATCCACAATGTATCTCCTTTCAGATGTTGAGAATCTATAGAAGCAGTTAAGTAAGATTGACTTCTTTTTTCTAGCAACCATTGGTCTAAAAAGTACTTAAGGCTGGATTGATCTTCATAGGTATATACTTGAACAGAACCATCTCCCAAAAGGGCATAGTTCGTTTGCCCCTTGCCTGCTAGGCATGAAAAAAGGATAAGAATTAAGTAAGTATATCGCAGCAACATTCAAAGTTAAGCCATTGATAGACATATTTTTGCTCCGTGGCAGGCATCTATATACACATACCATTTTGCAAGCAGGCTTGTCATTATTGTGATTTTCACTTTAGTGTTTCAATTGAACGAAAAGAGGAGTTGCTGAGTTGCATTCGCAAAGAAATTATACAACGAACTGACTTTTTACATGAGAATGAACCCATAAACACAATCTACTTTGGAGGCGGAACTCCTTCGCTAATGAGCATAGAAGAATTGCAAAGTATTATTCAATGCATAAAGGAGAATTACAACTTTAATATTCAAGGAGAGATATGCCTAGAAGCCAATCCAGACGATTTGAATTTGGACTATTTACGAGCTTTAAAAATGTCAGGTGTCAATAGGTTAAGCATTGGGGTTCAGTCTCTTTTAGACAGAGATTTAGAATGGATGAATCGCAGTCATACAGCCAAAGAAGCCATTCAAGTGGTAAAGGACGCTTCCAAACTAGGATTTGAAGACCTCAGTATAGATTTAATCTATGGAATTCCTGGTCTCAGCACTGAAGAATGGAATGCTCAGGTTACAGAAATACTGCAATGGCCAATTAATCATTTGTCGGCGTACAGTTTAACCATGGAGGCTAAAACAGTCTACGCCAAAAAGGTGAAAGATGGAATTTCAGTAGCTCCACCAGATGAACTTGCCATTGCTCATTATGAAGCACTTCAACAACAGGTTTCAGTACAAGGGTGGGAGCAGTATGAGATCTCAAACTATTGCAAACAATCTAACTATTCCAAACATAATACTGCTTACTGGACAGGTGAAAGATATTTAGGAATAGGCCCTTCAGCACATAGCTATAATGGGGTAGAGCGCAGCTGGAATGTGAGAAGTAATGCTGCCTATATTCAGCAATCGAAAGGAAAAGGATTAGAACTAATGAAAGAAGTTCTAAGTCGGGAAGATTTGATAAATGAACGCCTGCTCACGGGTTTGAGAACTAAATGGGGTGTAGATATGGCACTCATTGAAAAGGAACTTGGAATAAAGCTAGATGAATTGAAAAGACATGAAATTCATGATTTTGTGTTTCAGGGAGTTTTAAGCAATGAAGAAAGAGTGTTAAGATTGACTGATAATGGGAAGTTGCTTGCCGATCACATTAGCGCAAGTTTGTTTGTGGATCATTCATCCCAAATATCCTCGTAGTAAGATTCCGGGGTTTCATCCTCCGGCTCTTCCCCACGCAAGAGATTTAGAAATTCCGTTTTCTCTTGTTGCACTTCTTCACTAAATACCTTTTTCATACCTACTTTGTCGTATGTGATTTTGAGGTCGTCTGGTGTTCCATACATATGAATATATGCTGTTAATCCACCGTGCTCATTATCTTCCAAGCGCTTTTCTTTTTTCTTGGCAATCCAATTTGATTTTTTAGCCATGAGCTCTACCAAATTTATTTCTAGGTGGTAGTCCATATAGTTTTCGAAATTGTGAGTTCCTTCTAAGTCTATGCTCATTGCAGAATTTCCAATGTGCATTTTAGGTATGAAAACGGTTTGATCAAATATCTCAATGGTATTCTTCAAGGAGCTAAATTTCACATTCTTAAGTTCACTAACTTCAACAAAACTAGATAGCTCTTGTAGAGGCTCATAGTCTTTGAGTTGTCCATCTACTATTTCAACCTCCGCTTTTGCATAGAGCTTGTCTAGCAAGGGTTCAAAGTCTTTATCAAACATCACCTTGGTCTGTAAACGCCCTCTCATATTGCCACTTATATGTTCAGATGTTATTTCTGTTTGATTAAAATCATTGAATTCTTTGAATAGCTGAGTAATGTTCATGTCTTGAACTATGGAGTTGATGTCTAATAAATAGTAATCCCCAAGGGTTGAAAATCTAACATTCGCATCTGCACTCCCTTCCAAAGCAACCACTTTGCAGTTAGGTATATGGAATTGTCTTCGATTAGACTTCAAAGTTCCATCTATGCTATTGCCCGTAAAGTCATTGAATTTGAGATTGGTAATATGTGTTTCAAGCAAAAGATGGTAAGGGAATAACTCTTTTACAATGGATTCTGCCTCGCTAGTGTCTGAACTTAAAAGTTCATTTACATTCAAGTTGTCTATGTCTAACCTACCACTTATCTCAGTAGCACTTTTTGAACTAAACATCTGGTCGGCATTTCGTATGTATCCCACCAAGGAAGCCTTGGTGTTCTCATAGTTCACATCGCACTGCTTAATCACGATATGTTTATCGTTTGCCAATAGGTGAAAATCAGCTTGATGTATTTTCAAATGTGGATCCTCCAGTTCACCACTGATATTCGTGCCTCTAAAATCTCCGATATATTTAAAAGATTTAGAAGCGATTTCTCCTTTATCTGGATCGTAGATCATCTCCAGTTTTCCATTGGCTACGATTTTTCCGCTGCTAATCTTGGTGTTTTGAACATCCATAATAGAGAATAGAGTCTTGGCCTCCATACTGGCATCACCAGCCCATTTAATCCATGGTCTATCAAAGTTTTCTACTGCAAAATCCCCTTTAAAAAGACTGCTGCCAGAGGCCGCTTTGTCTAGTCGACCCTTTACCCAGGCTGTTTTGGTATTGCCTAAATTTGGAATGCGTAGTTCACCGCTACATTGTACCTTATCCAGGCTAACGGCATCCTCAGTTTTAATTGCAGCATCTTTTATAGTGTATTCAAACCCAAAGCTTGGAAAGACATCCTCACCAATTTTTCCTTTGAAATAGGCATCAACAACAGCGGCACCGCTTAGCTCCAAATGTTCAAATAGGCTTTTCACATAATCTGGTACTATGGCTATAATGTCATTAATAGAACCTTCCTTATTCTTGAATTTGAGATCTATATAAGTTTCTTCTTCTTCAATCAGCACCATTCCTGAGGTATTTAAAGTGACACCTTCCACTATGAGCTCACTAGGTGTGATGTTCACTTTTTCATAGTTGTTAGACAGTAGCAATTCTGTGTTTAACGCTAAATCTTGCCCCTTGAGGTAGTAGTCTCCAGATTGTTTAATACTGTCTGCCAAGACATTTCCTTGGACTATAAGTTGGGTGACAGTATCGCTGTAATACAGTTGTGCTTTGGCCGAACTAAAGGTGCCTGCAGCCAGAAAATCGCTTCCTTCGTGCTCATATTGAAACACACAATTTTTGAATTTTAAGTCTTCTATGGCAAAGCTCAAATCAGAATTGGCGCTACTGTCTGATTTAAATACATCATAGTTGCTTCCTTTTGAAGTATTAGCCAACATGATAGTGCCATCTTCTATAGTTATTGCATCTATCACATATTCTTTGTTCAAGAGCTTTATGATATCTACGTAGAGATAAAGCTCCCGTGCATTTAGTACCGGTTTTCCGTAATGTGGTAATGACTCATCAATCACCACATCGCTAAATCTCACACCCAGTTTTGGAAAATTGGCAAATTTGCTCAATTGAATTTCACTCACATCTACTTTTACGGTGAGTTGTTCATTAAGCTGTGCTATGATTATGGGTTTGATTCTTTTAGAAAAGTAAAAACCGCCTGCAACAATGATGATAATCATCACAAGTAAAGAGATGAGAGCTATTTTCAAAAAACGCTTCATTGCAGGTTAGCAAATTTCGTTGTGTAGTGTCAGACTCCTAATAGAACGAATCAACAATGCACATTAGGGTGTCCTATTGTGTATTTTTTTCAAATACGTTTTGTATAAACTGAGCGAAATTTATATTTGCAGCCCTTTTCGGGCGATTAGCTCAGTTGGTTTAGAGCACCTGCCTTACAAGCAGGGGGTCGTAGGTTCGAATCCTACATCGCCCACAAAAATTGACCTCACCATTCGGTGGGGTCTTTTTTGTTATTGGGGAAGCTGTTGGGTAGGATTTCTTTTGCCAAGTTTCACTTGAGTCCATTTGCATAAAAAAGTCAATTCTACCACAGGTAGAGGCTTTTGGAGTGGAGGCCTCCACAAGGAAAACCGACCGCAGGGAGGTAATCCTACATCGCCCATTTCAAAAAGATTAACATTTCCTCCCTTTCTTTGTTAATCAACTATTATGTCAGCAATTAGAGAAATAAAGGCATTGGGTTTTCCGTGGGAGACTCAAGATCCATTTTTGTTTTGTGCGTATCACAGAGATGAATACCCAAAAGGAAATTCTCAATTTGGACCTGCAGAATCTTTAGCGGGTAGAAATATTGGTCAAGATTTTAATATTAAAGATGGGTGGAGAATGTATCATGGAAGCACCATCCCCGGTTTTCCATATCACCCCCATAGAGGCTTTGAAACGATTACCATAAACAAAGAGGGGGTAGTAGATCATTCAGATTCATTGGGAGCCAAAGGGAGATTTATGGCCGGGGATGTACAGTGGATGACAGCGGGTAAAGGGGTGCAACATTCAGAGATGTTTCCACTTATTCATCAAGACAAGGGCAATCCTCTTGAGATTTTTCAGATCTGGTTGAACTTGCCTAAGAGAAGCAAGTTTGTTGAGCCTCATTTCAAAATGTTGTGGAAGGAAGAAATACCTACAATCAAAGAAAAAGATGAAAATGGAAATGAAGTCAGCATTGACCTTATTGCTGGTAAGTATCTAGATAACAAAGCTTTAGAGCCAACACCTGACTCTTGGGCTGCAGAAACAAATAACAATGTAAGAGTTATGACCATTGAGTTAGCTCCAAATGCTAAATGGGAGCTAAGCACCATGGAAGGTACCAACAGTAGTTTGTATTTCTATAAGGGCAATTCAATAAAAGTAGATATTCAGGAACTTAATAGTTCAACACTCATTCATTTGAATGCAGGCGAAAAACTGAGCATACAGAATGGGGATTCAATATCTCGTTTGCTGTTTCTTGAAGGCAGGCCTATAAATGAACCAGTGGTACAATATGGCCCGTTTGTAATGAACAGCGAACAAGAAATACAACAGGCATTCACGGATTATAGGCAAACGGAGTTTGGTGGTTGGCCTTGGGAAGAAAAAGAAGTCTCGCATGGTTCAGAAGAACAAAGATTTGCCATTCATGGAGATGGTAGAGAGGAAAGACCCTAAAAGCTAGTCACTTAATTTATAGCCAACACCTTTCACGGTTTTGATCTGGTGCTCTCCAATTTTTTGGCGTAGTTTTCTTATATGAACATCTAAAGTCCTATCGCTGATGTCTAATTGGTTGTTCCATAAAACATTATAAATACGATTTCGAGAAAAGACCTTGCCTACTTTGCTGCTCAATAGGAGCAAAAGCTCGTACTCTTTTTTAGGTAATTCTATTTTCTTGTTTTTCACATAGACCAGCCTCTCGTCTGTATTAATCACCGTATCATTTGGCAGTGTTACAATCACCTTGCTGGTGTCTGTTCTTTGCCTTTTGAACAAAGCGTGAATTCTAGCCATGAGTACTTTTGGCTTAATAGGCTTAGTGATGTAATCATCAGCTCCAGCCTCAAAGCCAGCAATTTGA
The DNA here is from genome assembly GCA_049115575.1 of Bacteroidia bacterium. Classification (GTDB taxonomy): domain Bacteria; phylum Bacteroidota; class Bacteroidia; order NS11-12g; family UBA9320; genus JAHEKB01. The sequence continues at coordinate 220,578 of JAGDZU010000002.1, forward strand.
GAATAAGACTCTGCTCTAGCGGTTAGAATGGCAATGAGTGTTTGTTCAAACTCGGGCATTGCTCTGAGTGTCTGACAACATTCTATGCCATCTTTTTTAGGCATCATAATGTCTAGCAGTATGAGGTCAGGCTTATATTTCACAGCCATAGCAATAGCCTCTTCTCCGTCAGAAGCAGAATAAACTTTAAATCCATCATTCTTCAAATTATATTGGAGAAGATTACGAATTTCTTTGTCGTCATCGGCCAATAAAATTATCCTTTCTTGCTCGCTCATTGAGCGTGCTAAGGAACAATTGGTTTATGAATTGCAGGTTAATGCTGTTTTATGCTTGTATTAAGAAATCAAAACACCACAGCTATCACACTTATCTCCACATTCACCTCTTTTGGCAATGTTTTAACGGCAACAGCTTCTCTAGCTGGCGCATTATTTGGAAAATACTTGGCATAGACCTGGTTAATGGCGGCGTAATGAGCCATATCGCTCATGAAGATGGATGCTTTCACCACATTATCAAAAGACATACTTGCTTCAGATAGCACAGCAGAAATATTCTTCATAACCTGCTCTGTTTCTAGCTCTATAGTATCTAAAACAAGTTCGGAGCTAGCTGGGTCAATGGCAATTTGTCCACTACAATAGAGGGTGTTATTGGCAAGTACGGCTTGGCTATATGGCCCAATTGCCGCAGGTGCTTTATCAGTTGATATGATTTTCTTACTCATGTTCTTAGGTCTAATAGTGCTTTTGTGTTTTAATTTGCCCAAGAATGAATATTGCTGTTAAAGGTCAAGCCATCCAAATAGAAGAATTACAAGCTAAGCTTGGAGCGCAATTCACCTTGAGTCCGCTCAAAATTACAGAATTGAGCTCGTATGATGTGGTCTTTGATCTGGATTTCGATGATGACCCAGAACATTTGGAATCTTATGGAGAGCAATCGGACTTATTAGTGGTGATTGGAGCTGTAAAAGTTCAACTTGAGGAATTGCCCGCAGTGCTAGGACGAGCATTAAAATGCACTCTAATAGGGATGAATTGTCTTCCAACCTTTATTAATCGTTCATTGGTAGAGGTAAGTGTGATGAGTGCCAGTAATGAATCCAAAGCGAAAGCTTTAGCCGAGAAATTGGGATGGGAACTGCGTTTTGTGAATAGCAGAATAGGGATGGTTACACCCAGAATTGTCTGCATGATTATCAACGAGGCTTTCTTTACTGTTCAAGAAGGAACGGCTACGGCAGAGGATATAGACCTGGGAATGAAGTTGGGAACTGCTTACCCTAAAGGACCATTCGAATGGTGCGAGCAAATTGGAATCATAAACGTGTATGAGGTATTAAATGCCATGTATGAAGATACTCATGATGAGCGTTATAAAATTTGCCCTGCTCTCAAAACTGCATATTTGAAAGCGATGGCTTCCTAATTGCTTAAGACCTTGAATTCTACCCTACGATTAAGGCGCTGACCTTCGGGGGTGTCATTATCCGCTATGGGAGTATCAGGGCCATAACCAACAATTTCTACTCTATCTTCCGAAATGCCTTGCAAGACCAAGAATCGACGTACTGCCTTAGCCCTTCGTTGACTCAATTTCATATTGTGTTCATGAGAACCTGCACTACTAGTATGGCCAGAAATTTCTATACGCATATTGGGATTTCTGTCAAGCACCACTAGTACATTATTCAAAGACCTGAAAGAAGACGGAAGCAGGTCAGATTTATCATTTTCAAAGTTGATGTATTCCAATACAAACCTGTCTCCAACACTTAAATTGGTTAATTGCTCCAGTTCCGGATCTTCAATATAATCTACCACTTCTGGTTGTTTACTCGTGAAATTGCACGGGCAATTGTCTGCTTGCTCAACTGGAACCAAACTCACATCATCTAGATAATAATAGCACTCCATACTTTCACCGGGAACGTCCAATAGCAATAAAGACTTGTGATCTTTAAAACTTCCAATGGTCATCCATTGCTCGCCTCCCTTTGCTTTATATGTACATTGGATTTTCATCCATCTTGTTTTGAAAAGAAGAACTTGATCGTCTAAACTAATGTCAGCTCTTACCTGAAGGAGTTCATCTACATCTATCTGGTTTTTATTTTTAGTGAATTGAACGCCTAGAGCATTGGTGGCGTATTTGCTCGCAGCGGAAAGCTTAACGTAAGCCGAGAAGCAATAAATAGAATCCTTTTTTAGAGGTTCTTTCAATTGATTCTGAACATACTCTATATGCTTTTGCATTGAAAATACTCTAAATCCAATAAAGCTACTCCCAGACCTGGCGTGCTCTTTCATTATATAGAGGTCTGGCGATTTAGAAGCCTCTTCCCAATACGGCAATTGATTGGTAAAAGACATGGTGGAGAAAAAGGCTTTTGGATGTTTTTCGAAATTAGGGTTGTTCACATAGTTGAATTGATCCGTTGTTTTGAAACTGGATTCCTCCAAAAGACTAGCTTCACCAAGGCTGTCTTCAAACGCAGTATAGTTTTTAAGTTGCTCTATGTATCCCGGGTCTTCTAAGCTACTTTGCCATACAGTCACAAAATCAGGACCTCGATTTGATTTTATTTTATACTCTTCAACACTAAAGGAGTGAAAATCTCTATACACATGAATGATGCTACCCTCTTCTTTAATAATCGCTGATTCATATGCAAATTGATTTTTGAGTTTACCCTGCTGGTAAAGGCGAATTAAAATAGTGTCACCACTGTGCGGATTTAAATACACTTGCCTACCGTGTCTTAGGTATTTATTCTTGGACTTCTTAACAATGAAGTTCTCTTCCTTTATCAATTCGCCTGCGCTATCATAGTATAGCCATTTCCCTTTCTTTAAATGAAGAAACTGTTTGCTACCAGTGACTTGAGAGAAGTATTTGCTTTTTACATACTTGCCGCTGTTAGTGCTTATCAATTGGTCATAATGCAAGGTATCTTGCGCAAGTAACTGCAAACTGAAAAAGCAGGTTATAAGCAAAAGTGATCTCATCTCCTTAAGCTTATTCAAATATCATACTAGCTTAAAACTGTTGACCAATAGTGAAGTGGAATTCTCCAGGGGCACTTGGGTCGAATGGGAAGGCATAATCCAGTCCTAATAATCCAAACATTGGCAAGAACATACGAACACCAAATCCGGCTGCTCTCCTCACCTTGAAAGGATTAAAATCTTTAAAGTTATCGTAAGCATTACCAGCTTCTAAGAATGTATGAGCATAGATAGTTGATGTTTGACCTACGGTTAATGGATACCTCAATTCCAAGGTGTATTTGGTGTATATAGGTTTAGAGCCTGTTCTTCTAACTGGGTCACTAATACTACCGTCTGCATAGCCTCTTTGTGCTATAATGTCAGTACCATACAACCTCACATTTGAAAGACCGCTACCTCCAACTAGGAATTGTTCAAAAGGAGAATAACCAATGTCATTATTATAGATACCAACCATTCCTACGCGGATTGCAGGAGCCAAAACAAATTGACGTTTTGCATTGGGGTTCTTGGAAAATCCTAGGAACCATTGTGCGTCAAATTTGAATTTATATAACTCTACCCATTTGAATCTTTCTTGGGCGGTTAGAGTGGTATAATCCTTTTTGCTGTTGAGCAAAGAATATGGTGGTGTTCCCTGAGCAGAGAAATTAAAATTAGATCCTGAAGATGGATATATTGGATGACTCGTAGAGTTTCTACCAAGGTTCAGAATTAAACTTAAGTTATTGGCAAAACCTGTTGTAAAACCTAGTTCAGTAGCTCCAGAATAAATCCAATTGTTCAAATTATACCTCTGGTAAGTTAAAGAACTGTTGAAGGTGAAGAAATCATCTGGCTTCTTCAAACGCTTTCCAAACGAGATGGTACCACCTGTTGTCTTAAACTTTGGTCTGTCTGCAGCTTGACTAAAATCCGATTGTACGGAATGGAACAAACTAACCGACAATGAATTAGGCTTCTTTCCTCCGAGCCAAGGTTCAACAAAAGAAAAGCTATATCCTTGATATTGCGGTCCGTTACTTTGAGCCCTTAGAGATAGTTTTTGTCCATCACCAGTTGGTATAGGATTGAACTTTCCTTGCAGCATTTTTCTGGTACTGAAATTATTCAGAGTTAATCCAAGTGTGCCAACAAATCCGCCAAATCCGCCCCAACCACCAGATGCTTCAATTTGATCACTTGGTTTCTCAACCACTTTATATTCTATATCTACCGTTCCATTTGCTGGGTTTGGTATAGGAGTTACGTCTAGACCTTCAGGATCGAAGAATCCAAGAGCCGCTAATTCTCGCATTGAGCGCTGTATGTCACTTCTGCTGAATTTATCTCCTGGCATAGTTCTAATTACCCTCAAAGCCACAAAATCACTTGTTTTATCATTACCGGAAACCGTAACCCTGTTCACAGTAGCTTGTTTACCTTCATATACCCTTAGCTCAAGGTCTATACTGTCATTTTCAACCAATACTTCAACTGGATTTACGTTGAAAAAGAGGTATCCATCGTCCATGTATAAACTTGAAATATCAAAGCCGTTAGGATTCATAAACAAGCGTGTTTCCAATCTAGCTTGGTCATAAACATCGCCTTTTTTAATACCCAAAATGGTGTCGAGCAAAGTGCTTCTGTATTTGGTGTTGCCCACCCATATTATATCTCTGAAATAATATTTCTTACCTTCATCTATGGTCATTTTAATAACCACTCTTTTATCATTTATTTTAATAACGGAGTCGGATACTAATTGAGCGTCTCTATAACCCATGCTGTTGTATTTAGCAATAACAGCAGGTCTAGTGGTCTCGTAGTTTTCAGCCACGTATTTAGAGCTGGCGAATATGTTTATCTTTCTATAGCGTCTTTTTGGTTTAATAAGTTTTCTGAGCTTCTTGTCTGGAACAGTCTCATTTCCAACAAAAACCACATCCTGTACTCTCACTTTTTTACCCTTATTTATCTTAATCCTCAAAATTTCAAAATTTGGTTTTTCAGGATCGGCTTCTTTGGTAAATTCTGTACTAACACCATAATACCCTTTATCATAGAAAAATGCGTGTATCTGTCTTGTTGCTTGATTAATAAGGTCTTCAGTTATCAATTGATTTCTCCTTAAATCCAACTCGTCTCTGATGTCGTTGGTTTCCCCTTTTTTAAGTCCTCTTATGGAGTATTTAGAAAGACGTGGTCTTTCTGTCACTATGATGTTAATGAAAATCTTCTTTCCATTTACTCCTGCCAATTTGATTTCTATATCGCTAAACAATCCTTGAGACCACAATTTTTCTGTGGCTATTCGGAGTTCATCTCCTGGAACTACTATCTGTTGCCCTATTACTAAACCAGACATAATAACTATAATGTTTCGGTCTGTAAATTGATTTCCATACACTGCAATCCCGCCTAGCTCATACTTAGTTGGTTTTTCGTAATCCAATATCAAGATGGAGGTACTGTCTATATCTTGGCCGTAAGATGCATGCAAAGAGCACACAGTTAATATTAATAAGATTAATTTCTTCATATTTGGTATTAGGCCTTACTCAGCTGTTCGCTCGTTTTGCCAAATCTTCTTTCTCTGTTCTGGTAATCTAAGATTGCTTTGTACAAATCTTCTCTTCTAAAGTCCGGCCAAAGTACATCTGTAAAGTATAATTCACTATATGCAATTTCCCAAAGAAGGAAATTACTTATTCTTTGTTCCCCGCTGGTTCTAATCATTAACTCAGGATGCGGGTATTTATAAGTGGTCAAAGTGTTATTGATGAGCGTCTCATCTATATCTTCTATATTAATTTCTCCATCAACGGCTTTTTGAGCAATATGCTTGGTGGCATTCACTATATCCCATTTAGCGCTGTAACTCAAAGCCAAAATTAAGGTCATACGACTATTGCCTTTGGTAATCTCCATGGCTTCATCTAATTCGCGAATACAATCTTTGGGTAGGGTATTGCGGTCGCCAATAGCATCAAGTTTTATGTCGTTATCCATGAGGGTCTTAGTCTCATTTCGAATAGTTTTAACGAGCAAAGTCATTAATGCATTGACTTCCTTTTTAGGGCGATTCCAATTTTCTGTACTGAAAGCGTATAAAGTCAAACATTCAATTCCCAGCTCAGCAGCTCCTTCGGCAACTTCACGAACAGAGCGCACTCCACTTTGATGACCAAAAACTCTAAATTTACCCTGACTCTTTGCCCATCTACCATTGCCATCCATAATAATGGCTACATGTTTTGGAAGCTTATTAGGATTGATCTGCTCTTTTAACATACTATCGAGACCAACATTTGATAGGGGTGAAACGATATGACAGACTAATACCAGTTAAAACATACCAGTCTTTATTATTTGGATCTCCACGCATATCACCTACCTCGGCAATATAATCTTGTCCATCAATTACCTCACCAGATCTGTCTGAAAAATCAGGAGATGCTGGGTTCTCTGGATAAACGGTGCTTACGTCGTCTAAATAGTCAGTGAAGGTTCGTCTCCAACCCAACTCAACACTGGTTATTAAATTTGGAGTGATATTGTATTTGAATCCACCTCCAAAAGGGATGCTGAATTGAAAAAGGTGGTAGTCATTTCCCAAAGTTTGACCCTCGTTGTTCATGCTAGATAACTCAAACCACTCATCGTTCATTAAGGCCTTAGGATTATGGTAATACATTGAAAATCCAACAAAAGCATAAAAAGTCGCATTTTGATGGAAAGGAGAATTACTAAATGGTTGGTAATTGAGTTCTAAAGTGTTAGACAGTTCTATGATGTCTGACTGAAAACTTAAATTTCTAATGACGTTCTCCTCAAAGTTTTGATCCGAACCGGAGATTCTCATATAAGATATCATGGGTCTGTATGCCCAGAATTGATTAATGTTATATCTATAGAAAATCCCGCCAGCAGCATGCGTCTCAGAAAACACTATTTCGTCAGCCAAATCTCCGTGATAATTAGAGGCACCTCCAAAGAATCCAATCTCGTGAGATCTCCCCTGAAGCTGTGCTTGAGAAGTGCAGCTGAGTATCAATAAAATATATAAGCAGACGCTACGCATTCGCTGGTTTGAAAATAAAACGCAAAAGTACGGAAGATGTTACTCCTATAGTGCCCTTAGTGAATGAAATATGACCTTTTATCTAGAACTGTGCACATTGGTCTCTATTCCCATAGATTCTGTAGGTAATGGTCAATCCAAAGATTCCATAACTGTCATCTTTTTGATTGTTACCTCTAGGGTCACCTTCTAAGTGAAGAGTAGGGCTTCTATCTGCCATGGCTGCTGCCATAGGTCCATATTGTGCTTCTATACGAGTGGGCTCAACATAAGTAGTGCTTACATCGTCTAGGTAATCAGTAAATGTAAATCGTATACCGTATTCAAGACCAACGGCCCATTTGTTATTCAATTTAAATTTGAATCCACCACCAACTGGGATAGCAATTTGTGTTAAGCTATAACGTTTTCTTTCATTGAACTCCGTTGTTTCTTGACCTTCTGTAGCTAAGGGTTGTAATTCAACCCATTGCCCGTCTCTATCAGATAAATTGGGGTAACTGCTATTAGGACGAGTCATATGAGGACTGCTTGGATCAAAAATAAATTGCGATTCTGGGTTAAATTTAAATACACTGATACCGGCGAACAAATAAGGAATGGCACCAGATGACCTTCTTGGGTCAATAGTTATCAAATTCCACTCGGCTGCTGCGGTAAAGTCCCAAAGTCGAGACCTGAAATGTAATTGTCTTGGAATTTCATCTTCCACAGGATCGTACCAATTGTCATCACCTTCCATACCACCAAACTGACCGCTCAATCTAAATGTAACAGTCTCATTAGGAGTATATCTTGTAATGATTCCAACGCTTGGCTTAAAGCCGCGTGTTTCAAAATAGCTTTGGGTTAAATCACCAGAGTAGTGACTGAAACCAACGATCAAACCAAATTCCAATTCACTGGTTTTAAACCACTTCTGCCCATAACTAACTTGAGTAGAGCATATTATGGCTAAAACCACGGTTATTCTTGCAAACTTCTTCATTCCTTTAAGGTCTAACTGAGCAAATGTAAGTTTTAAAACGAAGATTTTCTCTTTTTTATTTTGCTGAGAGTCCAATCAAGACAAGGTGTAGAACTCCTTTTTTTCTGTGGTATGGTTCCTAATTATGCCTGCGGAAATCATATTAACCAGGATTTTTGAAGCCCTCCATTTTGAGATATTCACCAATTTTTTAAATTCCATTAGCGTAATTCTTTCATGATTTGACAAATACTTTAATAGCGCCTCTTCATTCTTTCCATATTTAATGAAAGTGCCTTTTTGTGCTGTTTCTCTTCTCAAAACATCTACCACCACTTTACTTGCTAATAGGCTCTTGTCTTTAACCCTAATATATACCCACCATTTGCCATCTTCACCTTTAGCGGCATGTGGTTTTTCAGTGCCTTCAGCCACTTTACACTCGATTATTTGCTTGTCTCCTATTTGGTGAAGTGTGTTTTCAATTTGAACTTCAGGTTTACAATGGAACGCCGCTGCCAATTCGAGCATGTAAATTTCATCCTCCGTTTTGATGCCTGCTATGCTTTTATTGTCTCTAACACCAACAAGCAAAGTTCCTCCACTTCTATTGGCAAATGAGCTCATGGTTTTAGCAATTTTGGTCGCACTACTGATGGTTTGTTTATAGTCAAGACTTTCGTCTTCCCCTCTCAACAACAGTTTTTTGATGTGCGCATTCATTTTTTAAAGAAATATGAGAGTGGGTTACAGTTTTATTTTACCTAAATCTGTATTTACCGCATTAAACTCTGAAATGATTTCGGCAACTATGTCTGCCGCTGGTTTAATGCTATCTATATTGCCACTAATCTGGCCAATTTCTAGTTCTCCTTCTTTAAGATCTCCTTGGAACATCCCTTTTTTAGCTCTCGCTCTTCCTAATATTTTCTGAAGCTCTTCTTTGCTTGCTCCATGCATTTCAGCCATCTGTACTTGCTCAAAAAATTCATTTTTCAGTAAACGTACCGGAGTTAGTTTTTTCAAGGACAGTTGGGTAGCTCCATCTTTAGCATCTACTACAGCATTTTTAAAATTGATATGAGCAGATGACTCTTCACTTGCTACAAATCTAGAACCAATTTGCACCCCTTCAGCCCCCAATGCAAATGCTGCAGACATGCTTTTCCCACTAGCAATCCCGCCTGCTGCAATTACTGGCACGGATACTGTCTCGCAAATCTGAGGAATAAGGCAAAATGTAGTAGTCTCCTCTCTTCCATTGTGCCCACCAGCTTCAAATCCTTCAGCAACTACAGCGTCTACACCAGATTCTTCGGCTTTCTTGGCAAATTTTCTATTTGAAATAACATGTACTACGGTTATGCCTTTTTCTTTAAGTTTTGAAGTCCAGGTGGCTGGATTTCCAGCTGATGTAAACACGATAGGAACATCATATTTCACAATGAGCTCTATATGTTTATCAATATCTGGATAAAGCAATGGCAGATTCACCGCAAAAGGTTTGTTGCTGGCTTGTTTATACTTCTGAATGTGTTCTTCCAACACTTCAGGATACATACTCCCAGCTCCAATAATTCCCAGACCTCCTGCATTGCTTACCGCAGATGCGAGTTCCCAACCACTACACCAAATCATTCCTGCTTGTATCAATGGATATTTAATATGAAAGAGTTCGGTTATCCGATTATTCATAAGGCAAAGTTATTCAAAGCTAAATCTTGTATTTATTCTTTGAGCTTAAATACACAACTTTGCTCAAGAATGAGTTCATCATATTGGGAAAAGGAATATTGGTTAAGATCATTAGATTTTGTAATTGTGGGTTCAGGATTAACTGGTTTGCAAACCGCCTTAGAGTTGAAAAAGGCAGAACCAAACTCCAGTATATTGGTAGTAGACAGAGCTGCATGGTCTCACGGAGCCAGTCTTAAAAATGCGGGTTTTGCATGTTTTGCCAATCTAACTGAATATTTAGATGATCTTACTCATATGAGTGAAGAGGAGGCTCTTCAGTTGGTGAAAGACAGATATGATGGTCTGGTAAAATTGCGACAAAGTTTTGGTGATAAACAGATAGACTATCAAGAGAAAGGTAGCCATGAAATCTTTACCAAAAACAATAAGAAAGACTTGGAGCAGAGCCTGGATTATATGCAGAAATTTAACAACCAACTGCACGATGTTTTAGGTCTTGATAGAGTTTTTACTTATCGTTCTTCCAAGGGTTTTCAGAACAGCATGGGAGCCATTTCTAATCAATATGAAGGCCAACTCAATACAGGTTTGCTGTATGAAAGACTTTATTCAACTTGCTTGCAAGAAGGAATTCGAGTTATGGGCGGATTGACTCTAGAGTCTTGGAATCAAGGAGATCAGCTCGAGCTTCATTTTGAAGAAGGAATAGAGCTAAAATGCAAGAAAACGATTTTGTGTACCAATGCCTTTTCTGCCAATTTCGCACAAGAAGATATAGTGCCAGCGAGAGGTCAAGTGCTTGTTACTGAACAAATTGCAGATTGCCCACAAGGAATTTTCATGTATGATAAGGGTTATTACTACTGGCGCGAAATTGATAATCGCATCATGATTGGTGGTGCTAGACAAATTGATAAAATTGGAGAACAACAGTTCGCCTTTGGTAAAAATGATAAGGTGACTCTAGAACTTAAAAGATTTTTGCGAGATGAAGTTTTAGGGCGTGAAGTTGAGATTGAACACAGCTGGTCTGGTATTATGGGAATGAGCACTAAAGGCCATGCAACTCCAATTGTAAAAGAGTTAGAATCCAATGTTTATCTAGGTGCAAGATTAGGTGGGATGGGAGTTGCCCTAAGTGCCATTCTTGCAGCTCGACTAAAGAAATTGGTCTTAGCCCTTTAGAATATTTCTGGCTATTACTATTCTCTGTACTTCAGAAGTACCTTCATAGATTTGAGTAATCTTGGCATCTCTCATAAGACGCTCAACATGATACTCTTTCACAAATCCATAACCTCCATGAACTTGTACAGCTTCCGTTGTAACCCACATTGCTGTTTCGGAAGCATATAGTTTGGCCATTGAACTTGCTTGGTCATATGGAAGACCATTATCTTTTAACCAAGCAGCTTTTAAACAAAACAATCTAGCAGCTTCTATACGGGTAGCCATATCAGCTAGTTTAAACTGTATGGCTTGGTGGTTCATGATTTCGGTACCGAAAGCCTTACGCTCTTTAGAATATTGTAACGCAAGTTCATAAGCACCGCTGGCAATTCCTAAGGCTTGAGAGGCAATTCCTATTCTACCTCCAGCAAGGGTTTTCATGGCAAATTTGAATCCAAACCCATCTTCTCCAATTCTGTTCTCCTTTGGAACTTTCACATCTTGAAACATCAAGGAGTGAGTGTCTGAACCTCTAATTCCCAACTTATCTTCTTTGTTTCCAACCTGGAAACCTTCCATATCACTGGTTACGATTAAGGCATTAATTCCTCTATGCCCTTTGTCTGCATCGGTTTGTGCGATTACTAAAAAGATGCTTCCCGTTGCACCATTTGTAATCCAGTTTTTAGTTCCGTTTAACAAATAGTGGTCGCCCATATCAATGGCCGTTGTCTTTTGAGAGGTAGCATCTGACCCGGCTTCTGGCTCGCTCAAGCAGAATCCGCCGTGTATTCCACCTGCGGCGAGTGGTTTTAAGAATTTTTCTTTTTGCTCTTCGGATCCAAAAGTTTCAAGTCCCCAACAAACTAGAGAGTTGTTTACACTCATAACAACACTTGCACTTGCATCTATTTTGGAAATCTCTTCCATGGCTAGTACATAACTTACGGTATCCATTCCTCCACCATTATATGCAGGGTCTACCATCATTCCTAAAAACCCAAGTTCTCCCAATGACCTAATTTGTTCGCTAGGAAACTTTTGTTGGTTGTCGCGTTCTATCACTCCAGGAAGAAGCTCGTTTTGAGCAAAATCTCTGGCAGCTTGTTGAATCATTAAATGTTCTTCTGAGAGCTCGAAATTCATGCGTTTTATTTGCTGCAAAAGTAATCCTTTCCCTCTTTTTATGACTATAAATCAAGGAGTGATTCACAGAGTAAATAATCAAGATAAACTCTTAGTATATAATTGATATTTTTGTTTGATGTACCTAAAAAAGGGTGATACCATAGGCATAGTCTCTCCTTCAAGGGCCATTAAACAAGAAGAATTAAAATCTGCTATAGAATTTCTCGAAAACGAAGGCTTTAAAGTTGAGCTATCAGGTGCAATTTTTGAAAAGGATCATCAATTTGCCGGAACGGATGAACAAAGAGCCCAAGAGATTCAGAGTTTCATAAATAATAAAGACATCAAAGGGATTTGGGCAGCGCGTGGCGGCTATGGTGCAGTTCGAATTATTGACCTCATTGATTTTGAACCTTTGAAGTCCCAATTCAAATGGTTTATAGGATATAGTGACTTTACGGTATTTCACGCTCATTTGAATAGAGTATTGCAAATTCCTAGCATACATGCCACTATGCCAATAAGTATAGACGAGCAAGCAGATGACTCCAGTCAAGAAAGTCTTTTGAGCGCTTTAAGAGGTGATGATTTGAAATACAAAATTAAGACCCATCCACTTCACAAAGAAGGTGATGCAAATGGAGAATTGATAGGTGGGAATTTGAGTATACTTTATAGTCTATGTGGAAGTGCTTCCATGCCAAATATGGATGGTAAAATTCTGTTCATAGAAGACCTGGATGAGTATTTATATCATATAGACCGAATGATGATGAACCTAAAGAGAAGTGGAGTTTTTAATCAATTAGAGGCTTTAATAGTAGGAGGTATGTCAGACATGAACGACAACATCATTCCATTTGGGAGCACCGCAGAAGAGATCATCTACAATCAATGTAAAGACTTTGATTTCCCCATATATTTTGGCTTTGATGCGGGACATTTACAGCCAAACCTAGCCTTGAGATTTGGGCAAAATGCTGAATTAAAGGACAATACGCTAATTTTGCCAGCTTAATGCCTATTTACGAAACCAGCAAGCAACTAACCAAATTTGGCCTAGCAGGCATTTCAGCAGTATGCGTTGATCTTTTTGCCTATTACCTGCTTTCACAGTTTCTTGATGTAAATATTAGTAAGGCATTAGGTTTTGCCACTGGCACTCTTGTAACTTATAATCTCAACAAGTATTGGACTTGGAGGCAAACGGATAAAAACAACCTTAGGTTGGCATGGTTTCTTGTGCTTTATGCCATTAGCATGATTATAAATGTGGCCGTGAATAGCTTGGCCTTGACTTATTTGCCAAATTCTGAAATTCTAATTCAGATTAAGGGATTGAGTAGTGAAGCTAAGCAACTATTCGCCATGAAGACGGACAAGTTTGTAGCATTCTTTATAGCCACTGCGGTGAGTAGCATATTCAATTTCATTGGTCAGAAGTATTGGATTTTTAAAGATAGGTCTGAACCTGTTATTGATAAGGACGATTCAGAACCGTCTCATTTATGATAGCCTGTCTGAGGTCAAAATCCATCACTCGGTCTTGAACTTCTAATTTTTTTTCCTCTTGCAACTTCTTGCGAATTTCATCAATTGAAGGGCCAGTATCTGCATCGTGAACTATAGTGTCTTCATATACAGGTTCTTCTGGCTCTATAGGTTCTAAAACAACTTCTGGTACAACCTCTTTAGGAGTTGGTTGAGAACTTTCTCCGGTCAATTCTTTAAGTATATCTTCTAAACTTGGAGTATTCTTTGTAGGTTGTGGTTGCCTTTTTCGTGGCTTTGAGGTTTCTTTTGTTTTTTTGCCTCTACCAAATACGAAGTAAAGAATACCGATAATAAATGGCAGAAGTTCAAAAAAATTGTCCATGAGCGAGTCAAAAATAGCTAAAAAAATGTTGGTTGTTGCCCTTGGGTCAAACATAGGAAATCGCTATGCCTACTTATTTCAAGCTAAAAGATTATTGGGTAAAAAATTGGGTCGGGCCTATAAGTATTCTGGGGTGTATGAAACACCGCCTTGGGGCAAGACAAACCAGGCTAGTTTTCTAAATAGTGTAGCGTGTTTCTCTACGGATTTACCAGCAGAAGAATGCATGGAAATTTGCTTGAACGTAGAACAGCAATTGGGTAGGAGTAGAATAGAGAAGTGGGGGGAGAGAACCATAGATTTAGATATACTTTTTTATGGGGGTGAAGCGGTGAATCAAGAAAAGGTAGTTATTCCTCATCCAGAAATCACAAACAGATCTTTTGTGCTTAGGCCACTGGTGGAAATCATTCCAAGTTTTGTTCACCCAGTACTAGGAGTAGACGTAAACACCCTATTCGGACAATTTGATGGAGAAAAGGACTTTGAATTGTTTTCATCATGTTTCTAGATTGTTTTGGTAGTCTAAATTGGTGGGTGAATTTTATTTCTGCAGAAGAAAGAATATTGGAAACCAACCATAGTTTTCAAAAACAGTCTTCCTTATCTCAATACCAAATTAACGGAGCAAACGGAATAATTAAGTGCTCTGTTCCCACAGTCAAAGAGAGCCGAAGAGGACCTTTTCTAAATGTTCAAATCGCAGATGAGAACTGGCAAATGGAACAATGGCGAAGTATTAAAACAGCCTATTTGAAATCTCCTTTTTTTATTTATTACGATTTCAAGCTGGAACCCTTATTCCGCAAAAAGCACCAAAGTCTATACGAATTCAATAAAGGCTGTTTTGAAGTGATATTGGATTGTTTGAAAATTGACACTGATGTAAAGTGGGAAAGTAAAGAAGCATATTATAAAGAAGTACCAAAGTATTCCTTAGAAGTATACCCTCAAGTTTTTGATGAAAGAAATCCTTTTAATGGAGATGTAGCAATTCTGGACTTGATATTTAATCTTGGGCCAGAAGCGCGAGACTATCTATCTGGTCAAACAACCTCTTCGTAAGATCCCATTTTGCTAAATTTCTCAATTCTTTTCTTGATTAATTTATCGGGATTCAGTTCTTGAAGCTCCTTAAGCATTTTCTTAATCTCAAGCTTCAATGTCTTATACATAACCAGCGGATTGTTGTGAGCTCCACCTAATGGTTCTCTAATAACAGCATCAATTAGTCCATTGCCTAACATATCATTTGCTGTAAGCTTTAAGGCGTCTGCTGCTTTTTCTTTAAAGTCCCAGCTGCGCCATAATATGGAAGAACAACTTTCTGGAGATATTACAGAATACCAAGTGTTTTCTAACATAGCTACTTTATCTCCAACGCCAATTCCCAATGCACCACCACTTGCTCCTTCTCCAATGACTATGCAAATTATTGGAACTTTCAATACAGCCATTTCCATAAGATTCTTGGCAATTGCCTCTCCTTGACCTCTTTCTTCAGCCTCTAATCCAGGGGATGCACCAGGTGTATCTATAAAAGTAACCACAGGGATATCGAATTTCTCTGCCATCTTCATTAAGCGTAAAGCTTTTCTATACCCTTCTGGGTTTGGCATACCAAAATTTCTGTATTGTCTCTGCTTGGTGTTTCTGCCCTTTTGCTGACCAATAAGCATAACGCTGTGGCCATCAATAGAAGCAAGACCACCTACCATCGCTTTATCGTCTTTAACGTTTCTATCGCCGTGAAGCTCCACAAAACTCTTACACATTCCTTTGATATAATCTAGAGTGTAAGGTCTATCTGGGTGTCTTGAGATTTGTACCTTTTGCCAACCTGTAAGGTCTTTATACATTTCCTTACGGATGGAATTGATCTTCTTTTCCAACTGAGCAATAGTATCGCTCATATCTACTTTCCCTTTATTATGGGTAGTTTGAGCTTTTTCTAGTTGTTCGTAAAGCTCTTCTAATAGAGGTTGTTCAAAGTCCAGTAATACCGGCATAAGCTTAAATTTAGAAAGCAAAAGTATCAATCAATGATACCTTTAAAAGTGAAAAGAGTTTTTTTTTAGAAATCGGTATGATAAATGTGCTCAAAATTTATATTTGCACACCCTTATTAAAAAGGGATGTTCTTTAGATTATTGGTCTGGTAGTTCAGTTGGTTAGAATACCTGTCCCGAGCATTCGGGAGGGTCGCGATGGAAGTCGCACTAATAGATTGAATTAAAGGATGACTAAGAAATTGGTCCGGTAGTTCAGTTGGTTAGAATACCTGCCTGTCACGCAGGGGGTCGCGGGTTCGAGTCCCGTCCGGACCGCCAACACGCTGAAAAAGCTCTTGCTCTCGCAAGGGCTTTTTTTATAAGTGCGTTTCTGAGTTTTTAAATTATTGAATGCATTTTCTGGAGTGCATTATGTTTATATCATTCAAAGCGAAAAGGATAGCTCATTCTATATAGGGTATAGTAAGGAGCCTTTAATTAGACTGGAAAAACATAATAACTCCAATAGCGGATACACCTCAACCAAAAAACCGTGGAAACTGGTGTACATAGAAGAATTTCCAGCCAAGCGAGAAGCACTAATACGTGAGCAATTTTTAAAGAATCAGAAAAGTAGGGTCTTCATTGAACAACTTATTGGCTAGATACCTGTCTCGAGTCATTGGGACGGACCGACTTCGAAGAGGTTAATCCGTGCAGGTAATAATTCCATAGTATTAACAGCCTTTCTTATGATATTAATCCATCTGGTCTAGGGATAACGGATATTTACTAAATTTGTATGTTGACCAAAATCGGCGCACATATTAGATTAACCGCTTTTGTAATGGCTTCACTACTTTTAGTGTCGTCTATAGGAATTGCTGTGAACATTCATTATTGCAAGGGAGAGGCAAATAGTATAGGCATCTTCTCGGTGGCTGAAAAGTGTGATATGTGCACAGAGCACGACGCAGTTGTTGGATCTGCCGATTTAGAAATGCTGAGCAGAGCTTCTTGTTGTGATGAAGACGCAGTTTACAACAAACTATCAGCAAACGTTCCAGTTGTGAAGGCTACTGAGATAGCGCCTCAGTTTGAACTTTATAAGTGGAATCAAGCAGAGCTTCTAAACCCATCATGGGTTTATGAGAAGCAAAACGTAAATGTAAATTTAAGAATTCCCATACCTGATAACAAGCAATCTGTTTTGCAGGTGTTTCTTATTTGATACCAGAGAGAATTGCAGTATTCACTCTAAATCAAATAAACATGAAAATCAAATCAATCAATTTAATATTTACACTCTTTGTTGCCTTGCTTCTGGCAAGTTGCACCATTAATAAAGACAATACCGAAAGTGAAAAAACCGGTATAGAATACACCTCAACTTATGTCTGCCCTATGCATTGCGAAGGTAGCGGCAGTGAGGAAGAAGGCATATGCCCAGTATGTGAAATGGACTATGTCTTAAATGAAGATGAACAACATGAACACGATTCATCAAATCACCAACACTAAAAAAAGAAACTATGAAAAAACAGATATTTATAACAGGCCTACTAGTTCTAGGAGCATTAAGCTCTATGGCTCAAAACCTGGTTTACAGCAATGGCCAACACAGTACCTATATATTTAGCGATGAAAACTTCATCTACTATGATATTAACGTAGCTACTCCTACCGCAGAAGATGTCATATTCAAATGGGAACTCATAAGCAATGGCATACCTGATGGTTGGAATTATTCACTTTGCGACCATGGGAATTGTTATGTTGGAATTGCCGCTGGAGGAGAAATGGATAAAATCACTAAAGAAGAAGCTGAAGCGGGCACTGAAGGCTTTTTAAAGTTTAACATTAACCCTAAATCTTATGGTGGAGGTACCGTTTTTATGTACGTCTATGTAAAGGGCGACTATAGTAGAGGTGATACTGTTTCACTGCATGTTTGGAATAGAGACCTAGTTGGTGTTAATGAGATCGCATCAACAGAGCAGATATTTTTGTATCCTAATCCAGCCAATAGCCAGCTAAATATTGAATTGGCGAATTCTAATAGCATAGAGTCAGTCCGCTTATTGAACTCTGTAGGTCAAGTTGTTCTTGAGTTAGGAGACATCAATAGTAGTTCAACTACATTAGATGTTGCTGAGATGGAATCCGGCATGTACATAGTTGAATGCCTTACAAGCCAAGGTATAATCACCAAGAAAATATCAATTCAGTGATTAAAATATTTCTAAAAACTGCATTGCTCATAATTGCAATGCAGTTTGTACTTCCCTCTCAAGCAAAAACAGCAAAAACCATCTATATTAATGCGGGAATGTTCACTGCCGTTGATGGCAAACAATTTCCATATGTAGCATTTAATAATTCCAAAAGCTTTGATCAGGAAAACGCTCGTATCCTTTTTAACGTAGGCGATACATTGCAACTGACTGTAGTAAACAAGGATGCAGTTATTCACGGATTTAATATTAAAGGGGAGGTAATTCAGTACTTAATTTCTGCTGGAGATTCAATCACATTGGATTTAACTACTGATGAAGCGAAGGCCTGGTTTTATCATGATCACAGTCAAAATGATCGCTACTATGCCATGGGTTTAGGTGGGATGATAGTAGCATTGAATTCAACAAGTTCAGCAAAAAGATTTTACTGGAATATCAAAGACCATCAAAAAAGCTTTAACGATAGCTTATCAAATGGCAAGCAAGTAGAATGGAACAAATACGAACCAGATTATTTCACTATCAATGGTAAAAGTCATCCTCAAATTAATGCTGATGCTTCTGCAAGGATAGCTGGAGTGGTAGGAGATACTATACATATTTATATGGTGAACACTGGTAAGGGAATACACGATATACATTATCATGGTTACCACTGTAGAATTATTCAATCCACCAAGAATCCCAATCATATTGGAAGAAGCAAAGACACTTTTCCAATATATTCTAAGGAGATTGTGGTTGTAGAATTGGTTCCCCATCAGCCTGGTGAATTCCCTGTTCATGAACATAACTTAGTTGCAGTTACAGGAGGAGGATATTATCCAAGTGGCATGTTTTCAACCATACTTATTCAATAATATGAGAACTAGCATTATATCTATATTCCTCTTATTGTCCCAAGTAGTTTTAGCTCAGATTGATAAAGACTTTTTTCTTATTGCTAGAAATACAGGCGAGAAGCAATTAGCCGACAGTTCAATTATTACCGTTTTCGGATTTGCTGAAGATTTAAGTACACATCCAAGCATCCCAGGACCAACATTAATTATGAATGAAGGAGATTCTGTGGAAATTGACCTATGGAACGTTTCACAAGGGGCGCCTCATACTATTCATCTTCATGGACTTGATGTAGATCAGGAGAATGATGGCGTGCCATCTTTGTCTTTTGAGGTGCTTCACATGGACCACGGCTTTTACCGATTTGAAGCTCCACATGCCGGGACCTATCTCTACCATTGTCATGTGGTAAGCACTATTCACGTACAGGCTGGGATGTATGGTTTGATTATAGTTAAAGAAAAGAATAACGAGAAAAAGACCTGGACTGATGGCTATGATTATGATCGTGAATTTGCCTTTTTGAATTCTGAAATCGATACGGTCTGGCATAGAGATTCAGTCTTAGACCACCCACATGGAGACACAGTTACATTGGTGGCCATTCCTCCATATCATCCACAATTCTTTTTAGTTAATGGTTATTCAGATCAGCAACTCATAGACAATGAGGTTAAGGTTTATGGTGCTAAAAATGAAGCTATTTATTTGCGTTTGGCGAATGTGGGGTACTATGGCAATACATTTCATTTTCCACCTGAATTGGATGCAACAATCATTGCATCAGATGGAAGACCATTACCACAATCTGAGCAATCAGATTCTATTGTGATTTTACCCGGAGAACGATATGGAGTAATGTTATATCCAACGGATACCCTTAATTCACAAATATCAGTGGACTATTTCAACTTGAATTCCTACAGAACTGAAGGGAATCAATTCCTTGAGGTGAATATATTGGAAACAGCTAGCAAGGAGGAGCAAATCAATATTGAACCCTTGGTTTATCCGAATCCCTTCACATCACATTTTAGCCTCGAGCTAGGAGAGCTAGGACAAAATGTTACTGGACTTCAGATTGCAGAATTGAATGGTAAAGTAGTTTGGGAAACTAAAGTTCAGGATGTCACCAAGATTGAGAGCGTTGATTTAAGAGGGTTAAATTCTGGGATTTATATCTTACAGATTGCAACTTCAGATGGAAGCATATTCATTAAAAAATTGGTAAAGCTTTAGTCTTCCACTAATTCTCACATACCATCCATTAATTGGTTTTACATTTGATGAATGAATAAATATTGGCTCATTCTTCTGGTAGTTTTGGCTGCCTGTTCAGATAAGAACAAGCAACAGTCTGATTTAGATAGATCAAATCTCAATGGACCTGTATTAAACTGGATTGAACATACCCATGAAGCTCAAGTTCAAACAGATGAATTGCTATTAGGCAAGGAATTAACCACCAACTTTTTTGAGTATAATCACAAGGGAAATGTGATTAAATCGGTCTATACAGTGCCAGCTTATAGGTATAGTGAAACCACCATAAACGATGAGGATGGCAACCCTGTGAGTATTACTTTCAAAGATGCAGAGGAGGAGTCCAGCATATTTGTTGAACTAAGTTTAAATAAAGATGGGAAGATTTCCGAAGAAAGATGGACGGACGAACAAGAGCGATTAGATTCTAGATATTTAAATGAATATGAGGATGGGAAATTGAAGTTGACCAAAGTTTACAGCAAGCTGGATGAACTGAACATCATTAGAGAGTTTCATTATAATGCTGATGGATTGGTTGATACTGCTTTTTCATACAGTGGCGAGCGCGTTTTACAATATTTCATAGTGAAATCTTATATGGCCAAAAGAATGACAGAGTCTAAAAGCTTTGCTGTGAACAAAGACGGAGAGTCAAGACTAAACATTCATATCGAGAATAAATACAACAAAGAAGATCAGCATGGTAATTGGACAGAGAAGGTTTCTGTGGTTAAGAACCTGATGAGCAATGAAACTACCTATAGGGTTATAAAAAGAGAGATAAATTATAAAGCTAGCTAAGCTTTAGTTGCCAGTTCCAAGCACTAAGAGTCATGTCGTCTAGTTCCAGTTCAGTTTTCCAGCCAAGTATATCATGTGCTTTACTTGCATCGGCCCAAATCTGTTCCACATCTCCTGCTCGGCGTCCTCCAATTCGATAGTTTAGAGTTTTTCCGCTGGTTCTTTCAAAGCTTTCTATCACTTCCAGAACAGAATTACCTCTTCCCGTTCCAAGGTTGAAGACTTCATATTGAAAGGATTCATTGCAGGCAAAATCCAAAGCTTTTACATGAGCTTTTGCCAAATCAACCACATGGATAAAATCTCGAATATTGGTGCCATCTGGAGTGTTATAATCATTTCCAAATACGGTTAGTTGAGACAAAATGCCTGCAGCTGTTTGAGTAATGTATGGAACAAGATTGCTGGGGACACCAAGAGGCAATTCACCTATTAGGCCACTATCGTGAGCCCCAACCGGATTGAAATAACGCAAGCTAACGGTTTGTAATTTGGAGTGTATGGCAAGATCCTCGAGCAACTCTTCAGAAATTATCTTAGTTGTTCCATATGGAGAAATGGCAGCAACTACGGGTTGGTTTTCCGCTATAGGTGAATCTTTTGTATCGCCATAAACGGTGCAAGAGGATGAGAAGATCATTTTTTTATTTGACAGATCACCCATGGCCTCAATCAAACTCAAAAGACCTCCTACGTTATTGTTGTAATATTTGAGTGGTTGTTCTACAGATTCTCCAACAGCTTTATGAGCGGCAAAATGTATCACCGCTTTAATTTCTTCCGATTCGATAATTTGCTTTAGCTCATCGGTTCTTCTAATGTCGAGATTATACCATTTGGGTTTAATGCCATTGATAGCTTCAATGCCTTCTACAACAGAAGCTCTGGAATTAGACAGATCATCAACAATTACAACATCATGTCCTTGATGTTGCAATTCAACAACCGTGTGACTTCCGATGTATCCAAGACCTCCAGTTACCAGTACTTTCATAGTGGTGATACTTTATTGTTCTCTAAAATGTAAACGTCTTTTCCTTCTGGGCAAATGGCTTTCCCCTCATTAAATTCAAGGCGATGTCCATGTTTGCTCATCCAACCATTTTGTTTGCCTGGATTACCTACAATTAAGGCAAATGGCAAAACATCGGATGTAACTACACTACCAGCTCCAATAAAACAGTATTCACCTAAGGTGTTTCCGCAAATGATAGTCGCATTGGCGCCAATACTCGCACCTTTTTTTACAAGTGTTTTTGCGTATTGATCTCTTCTAACAACTGCACTTCTAGGATTTGTAACATTGGTGAAAACAGCGCTCGGACCAATAAATACATCGTCTTCACATTCCACCCCTGTGTAAATAGAAACATTGTTTTGAACTTTCACATTCTTTCCCAAATTCACTTGAGGAGAAATAACAACATTTTGGCCAATGTTGCAATTTTCTCCAATACTTGCGTGGTCCATGATATGACTGAAGTGCCAGATTTTTGTACCATCTCCAATCTCGGCTTTGGCATCTATCACTGCAGTTTCATGGGCAAAGTAGCTCATCATTTTTTGTGAAATTCTCTTGGGTAGGCGTATTTATATAGGTCTTCCTCTGGCAGGCTTTTAAAGTATTCATATGTTACTTTAAGACCTTCTTTCCTGCTTACAGTTGGTTCCCATCCAAGTATCTCCTTAGCACGAGTAATGTCCGGTTTTCTTTGCTTAGGGTCGTCTTTTGGCAAAGGCTTGAATACTATTTTCTGATCCGTTCCAGTGAGTTCAACTATTTCTTTGGCAAAGTCAAGTATGGAAATTTCGTCTGGGTTACCAATATTCACAGGGTGAACATAATCACTAAACAACAGACGATTAATGCCTTCTACCAAATCATCTACATAACAAAATGAACGAGTTTGGCTTCCATCACCAAATACAGTAATGTCTTCTCCTCTCAATGCTTGACCAATGAATGCTGGCAATGCTCTACCATCATTTAATCGCATTCTAGGACCATAAGTATTGAATATTCTCACGATTCTAGTTTCTACATCGTGATAGGTGTGATATGCCATGGTCATGGCTTCTTGAAACCTTTTTGCTTCGTCATAAACTCCTCTTGGCCCAACTGGGTTTACATTACCCCAATAGTCTTCGTTTTGAGGATGAACCTGAGGGTCTCCATAAACTTCTGAAGTGCTTGCGATGAGCATACGAGCATTTTTTGCTAATGCCAAACCAAGACAATTATGAGTTCCAAGTGAGCCCACTTTCAAAGTTGGAATTGGAATTTTTAAGTAATCTATTGGACTGGCAGGAGAAGCAAAATGTAAAATATAGTCTAGCTCCCCAGGGATATGAATGAATTTAGATACATCGTGGTGATAGAACTCAAATTGTTCCAAAGGCATTAAATGCTCAATGTTTTTCATGTCGCCGGTAATCAGGTTATCCACTGCAATTACATGGAATCCTTCTTTTATAAAGCGATCACAAAGATGGGACCCTAAAAATCCTGCACCACCTGTTATCAGTACTTTTTTCATTCGTTTTGTCTAATGCAGTGTTTATTTAGAAACCTGCGTTTGTCTAACTGTTTTTCTTCCAATGGAATAGTAAGTATAACCCAACTCATCCATTTTTTCTAATGACCAAACATTTCTTCCATCAAATACTACCTTCTCATTCAGTAGGTCGGAGATGCGGTCAAAATTAGGGTTTCTAAACTCATTCCATTCTGTAGCAATAATCAATGCATCTACCCCTTCTAACACTTCATACATGCTGTCTACATACTCGATTTTGTCGCCGATTAAAGCTTTAACATTAGGCATAGCCTCGGGGTCAAAGGTTTTGATTTTGGCACCGGCAGCGGTCAGTTCATCAATAATATAAAGAGCTGGGGCTTCTCTAATGTCATCTGTATTTGGTTTGAAAGACAAACCCCAAAGTCCAAAAGTTTTACCACTTATGTCGCCCTTATATTGCGATTTTATTTTAGGAACCAGATAAATCTTTTGATCCTCATTTACCTCTTCAACAGCATTTAATATTTTGAAGTCGTAGTCTACTTTGGCAGAGCTTCTAATTAAAGCTTGTACGTCTTTAGGGAAGCAAGATCCACCATAACCTATGCCAGGGAACAAGAATCGTTTTCCAATTCTACTGTCTGTACCCATACCTTTTCTAACCTTGTCTACATCAGCTTCTAAAAGTTCGCATATACGAGCAATTTCATTCATGAATGTAATCTTGGTTGCCAGAAATGAATTGGCAGCATATTTGGTAAGTTCAGCAGACTTCTCATCCATAAAAATTACTGGATTTCCCTGCCTCACAAATGGAGCATACAATTCTTGCATTACCTTTTCAGCTCTAGCTGAACTGCAGCCAACAACTACTCTATCTGGTTTCATGAAGTCGTCTACAGCCACTCCTTCTCTTAGGAATTCTGGATTTGAAACAACATCAAAATCTCCTTTATAATTTGCCGCTACAGCAGCTTGTACTTGTTCTGCGGTTCCAACGGGCACTGTACTTTTGTCTACTATGACCTTGTATTCGGTCATAATTTTTCCCAAATGCTCAGCAACTCCCAGTACATAAGACAAATCTGCTGATCCGTCTTCGCCCGGAGGTGTTGGCAATGCCAAGAAAATAATGGTAGCATCTTTAATGGCTTCTTCGAGATCTGTGGTGAAGAACAGACGTCCTTCTTTTAAGTTTCTTTCGAACAAGTGTTCTAGGCCTGGCTCATAAATAGTGATTTTGCCATTTCTCAGACTATTCACTTTGTTTTCATCAATGTCAACACAGGTAACTCTATTACCGGATTCGGCAAAACAAGTTCCAGATACAAGTCCTACATAGCCTGTTCCAACTACTGCAATTTTCATTTATTCAAATAATTTTTAATGGTGTTACAAATATATTCTTGTTGCTCCTTTGTTATAGAGGTATCTATTGGCAAGGAGATAACCTTTTCTTTTATTTCTTCTGTGACTTCCAATTCGCCCTTTCTATGGGGTATAGCAACAAATGCTTTTTGTTGATGAAGCGGAATGGGGTAATAGATTGTACTGCTAATTCCATTCTCTTTTAAATGTTGTTGCAGACCATCTCTTCCATGCTCATATTGAATGGTATACTGGTGATAAACATGTGTTGACTTATCAGGCACGCTTGGGCAAGTAATAGAATTCACATCGCTCAACAACTCATTGTAGATCAATGCAGCTTGTCTTCTTTTCTCGTTGTAGGTATCCAGATGTTGTAACTTAACATTCAGTACGGCTGCTTGTATGCTATCCAACCTTGAGTTGCAGCCCAATATTTCGTGCTTGTATTTCTCTATCTGCCCGTGCTTACTCAACATTCTAATCTTCTTAGCCAGCTGATCATTATTTGTGCAGAGCGCGCCTCCATCACCAAAACAACCTAGATTTTTGGATGGGAAAAAACTAAATGTTCCTATTGCTCCCATGCTTCCGGCTTTTTTGATTCCAACTTGTTCACTGCTGTATTGAGCACCACATGCTTGAGCTGTATCTTCAACTACATACAAGCCGTATTTGTCTGCTATAGATTTGATGCGATCCATTTCCGCGCTCAAACCGTAAAGATGAACAGGTAATATGGCCTTTGTTTTGGCTGTAATGCTTTTTTCTATTCGTTCCGTATCTATGTTAAAAGAATAGGGATCCACATCAACAAAAACAGGCGTCAACTTTAATAATCCTAAAATTTCAGCAGTAGCGGCATAGGTAAAACTGGGTGTAATTACCTCATCACCCTCTTCTAAATCTAAGGCCATAAAAGCTAATTGAAGAGCGTCTGTACCATTGGCACACGATATCACATGTTTAACACCTAAGTAGTTAGCAAAATCCTTTTCAAATTGACCAACTTCTGGCCCATTAATATATTTAGTAGAAGCAACAGAATGAAGAATGGCGGCATCAATTTCATCCTTAAGATCAAGGTACTGCTCCTTGAGATTTACCATAGGTATCATTGTGTTTGCCATTGGAGCGCAAACTTAAACACTATAGCCTAATTATTACGTTATTTGTATCACATTGAAATCAAAATGTATACATAGCTTGATACTGCTTTTTATGTCAGTGAATATCATGGCACAAGAGGCAGCAGTTGAACCGTCAAAAAATGCTACTAAGGGTTTTCTATTTAGTCCGCATTGGGCGTATCAAAAAGTGGGTGGTGATTTAAAAGAGCGCTTCTATGATTTTAATAGTATTGGCCTTGGGGTAGACTATAAAACTAAAAAGAACTTTTATTTCGGCGTGGATTATGATTGGTATTATGGAGATCGTGTAAAAGACAGTACCATTTTCGATGGAATAAGAGGACCTAGTGGATTTATAATAGACCAAAACGGTGATTTTTCGGTAATTAGGCTAAGAATTAAAGGGTATTATGGAACAGTGAATATTGGCTATATGATTCCTTTATTTGATAATCAACCAAGCAGTGGAATTATGTTAATGCTGGGAGGAGGGGTTATGCAGCACAAGATTGATATATACTCTTCTCAGATTACTATTCCTCAGATCAATGGAGAATATGAGTATGGCTATGATAGAATGGCCTATGGATTTTCCATGAAACAGTTTGTGGGCTATCAATATCTCGTTACACATAATAAATTCCATTTTAGAGCCGGCGTAGAATTTAATCAGGGTTTCACTCAGGGAAGAAGAACGTGGAACTTTAGTACAAACGAACCTGGGACGGAAAAGAGATTTGACCAGACCACTGTTTTCAAATTTGGGATTATAGTACCCGTTTATACCAAAGACCGCGAAGACGAAGAGTTTTTTACTAATTGATGTATCATTTCTTCTATCAAATCATTGTTAAACTAGCTATTGCAATACTTAGAATTGCCTCGCTTTTTCGACCCAAGCTTAAAAGGTTTCTGGACTTAAGAAAGGTACATGAATCACCAGAAGCATATCCTAGAAAGTTTTGTTTGCACTGTGCCTCTTTAGGGGAATTTGAAATGGCTAGGCCTATGCTAGAGCATTTGGTTAAGCTGCATGGTAGAGAAGCAGTTTTGATAAGTTTCTTTAGCCCAAGTGGGTTGGAGTATGTGAATAGGCTCGATGAGTTTAAAGGGATGTGTGTTTATCTGCCATTGGATAAACCGAGCTTGATAAGGGAATTTCTCAAGAAGTATAAACCCGAAAAGATCATTCTTGTTAGATATGAACTTTGGTATAATCTCTTGAAAGTGGGTTTGGATCTTGGATGTGAATTTTACTTGATGAATGCCAGATTCCGCAAAGGACATTTCATGTTCTCTTTATTGGGAAAACCATATTTAAAATTGTTGAAGTCATTCAAATGGATATTTAGTTCTGATCTCAAAACGCAAGATTTATTGGTGAAGAGGGGAATTGCAAATGCGAGTTATTGTGGTGATACCAGGTTTGATAGAGTTTTGGAAATAGCACAAAGCGCAGAAGGAATTCAGGAGATTGAAGAGTTTATTGGAGACCAAAAGGCAATCGTTTTGGGTTCATCTTGGTGGGCCGAAGAAGAAATGATGAATGATGTGTATCACGAACTGGAAGGAGTAAAACTCATAATTGCTCCTCATGAAATAAAAGAAGATCATCTCATACAGATTGAAACGCTATTTGCGGCATATAACCCTAAAAGATTTAGTGAGCATTCTTTAAGTCCATTTGATCAGGTACTCATCATAGACAATATTGGAATGCTTTCATCTTTATATAGATATGCAGATGTTGCTTTTATTGGAGGTGGATTCAAAGGGGCCCTACACAATATAATAGAACCAGCTGTTTGGGGAAGTGTAATTCTGTTTGGCCCAGACACTGAAAAATTTCCAGAAGCCGAGCAATTCATCAGTTCAGGTTTTGCTTTTAAAGTTGGGAAAAGTGAAAAACTGGAATCTCTCTTAAAGGGCTTTTTTAACAATCAAGCGACTCTTGCCGAAGTAAAGGAAAAAGCGGTGCAGTTTGTAGAACTGCAGGCTGGTGCCAGTCAGAAAATCTTAGATCAACTAGCGGAATAGTTGGTAAACTATGAAGCTTCCAACGTATGCCATTGCGGTCATGTAAAAGAACTGGATAATCGGCCATTTCAAGGTTTTGGTTTCTTTATAGACTACTGCTAATGTGCTCATGCATTGCATAGCAAAAGCGTAAAAAACCAGAAGAGAAAGAACAACAGCCAAACTGTACACGGGAGCTCCATTTCTATTTACATCCTTCTCCATTTTTGCCCTTATTTGTTCGTGATTGTCTTCATCGTCAACACTATAAATAGTACTCATGGTACCAACAAATACTTCTCTCGCGGCGAATGAAGTAATAAGTGAGATGCCAATTTTCCAGTTAAACCCTAAGGGTGCTATGGCAGGTTCTATGGTTTTACCCAAACTCCCTGCAAAGGATTTTTCCAATTCTGTAGTTTCTTGTACAGCAAAAGATTTGGTCTCATGCTTTTGATAGGAAGCCAAGAACCACAACACCATGGAAACTATGAGTATGACCTTGCCGGCTTCTACAACAAAACTCCTAGACTTCTGCCAGCAAGTCATCCAAATATTCTTCCACCTTGGACTGTGATACACTGGCAATTCCATAATAAAAAACGAAGGAATGTCGTGCTTAATAAGGTATTTGAAAACAATAGCAGCCACTAAAGCGGCCACTGTACCAATTAGATACATGGCAAGCAACACCAAAGCTTGTAAATTGATAAATCCCCATACCATTTGTGATGGGATAGCCAACGAAATGAGTAATGTATAAACTGGAAGTCTAGCAGAGCAACTCATAAGGGGTGTTACCATTATGGTGATTAAGCGATCTTTCCAATTCTCAATGGTTCTTGTGCTCATTATTGCTGGAATTGCACATGCGGCACCACTGAGTAGAGGAATTACTGATTTGCCGCTGAGACCTAGGGTTCGCAAAAGTTTGTCCATAATAAAACTAACTCTAGACATATAACCCGTGTCTTCCAATAGACCCATGAAAAAGAAGAGAATTGCAATTTGAGGCACGAAGACCACTACTCCAGCTAAACCAGCAACCAACCCGTTAATTATTAATTTCTTTAGCCAACCACTAGGCAAAGTGTCACTGAGAAAAATGGACAAATGCTCAAAGCCTTGTTCAACCCATGTCATGGGGTATTCAGCGAGTACAAAGACAGCTTGAAAAATTAGAAAAAGGATGACCAAGAAAATGGGAAATCCCCATACTCTGTGGGTGAACACCTGGTCTAATTTATCTGTAATTAGAGCAGATTTATTTACAATTTCTTGAGTTCTACCTAGTAGCTGATCAATTTGAAGATATCTAAAATCATGTGCTTTAACATCCTTTTCTGAGAATTGGTAATGAGGTACAAATTGCTCTTTGAAGAGCTCGTCTTTCAGTTCTTTAACTCCTTTTCCCGTTCTAGCATTAATAGGAACAACTCTAATTCCCAGTTCCTTACTCAAACGTTCAATATCAATGCTCTGCCCTTTGTTCTCAGCTACGTCTAGCATGTTCAAGGCTAGAATAATTGGAATATTCAACTCGCTTAATTGACTGAAATAGAAGAGATGTCTTTTGAGGTTGGAGGCATCAGCCACATATAGCACATAGTCTATGTATTTGCTGTTGATGAATTTGACAGCTTCCTGTTCATCTATGGATTTAGGTGAAAAACTATAGGTTCCAGGAGTATCAATAATTTCTAATTTCTCTCCCTTGTGAACTATGGTTCCCTTTTTATTCTCAATGGTGGTTCCAGGGAGGTTGGTAATCTTTTGTCTTAAGCCGGTGAGCTCGTTGAATAGCGAAGACTTGCCGCTGTTGGGATTTCCCGCTAGTAATAATCTTGTATGTTTTCTACTTGAGTTCAATCTGCCAATAGCTTTACTACCACATTAGATGCTTCAGATTTGCGCATGCTCAATGTATAACCTTCAAGGTCATATCCTAAAGGGTCTCCAAATGGTGCTTTCATGGTCATGACAATGGTTACGCCAGGCACACAACCCATTTCCATAAGTTTATCCTTATAGATGCAATCGAGAATTTCGAGAATCTCGGCACTCTGACCTTTCTTCAATTCACTTAAAAACAAGGCGGCAAAGATGTAATATTATTTGGAACGATTATTAATAAGTATACTGATATCGGTCAGGCCACTATTTACTGATGCTAAAATGCTGGGACTGCGTCAACCCCTCCCCGAAGTCCAAGATAAAAGATGGGATTTCAACTATGAAAATTGATGTTATGATAGTGTAGAATTGAGTGATTTAAGGTCATGCGTTAATTGCTAATGGTAGCAGGTTAGCATGGTTCCGGTTCCTACCTGCGGTAGGCTCGGAATTCCGTTTTCTTACCCTACTGCATGGTGTACCTCAAAGCAAACCCAAAGTCGGTTAATGCTGTTGGGAATGAATTAGAAGTTTTAGGAGTGTTCACATTCCTGTTATAGAACATTTTGAAATTGAGGTTGTCATTGATTTTATAGTCAATGCTCGGTTTAATACTCAAGGTTTTGATACCAGACGTGGCAGTGTATTGGTCGGTCTCAATTTGTCTTACTACGGTTACACCATCTCTTAGGGAGAAATCAAATCGAATGTTGAGATCATTCTTTAACAGTACTCTTTCTCCATTGTATTTGAAAGGCAAACGAACACCGCTTGTTCTAAATCCGCCACCAACAACATATTCTTTATTTCTGATTTCCACCATCTGAAGGTTTCTTAAATTCAAGGTGAGATTCCTATCGAATTTATATTCCAATCTTATGGTTAAACCTTCCCTTGTTGTTAAGTCTATGCCCAAGAGTGGAGTTAATCTTTCTATGATGGATACACCGGTCTGATAACCATATCTGGTAACCAGGTTTTCTCCGTGTTCCAAAGTATCAATTCCATACTCCAGTGGTTGAAAGAATGATCCCATATTTAAGGTTGAACTATAAGCGTGTTTAATGGAAATATTGCTAAATATTTCTTTTAAACCCTTTAGTTTAGACAAGCCGTTATAATTGATTCTCCAGTTTGGAATAGGAATTTTCTTAAATGGACTGAGCTGAACATCCGCGGCATTTTGACCACTATAAGCAGAGATGAATGCGTAGAGTAAAACATCTTGGTGTGTAGGATTAAATCCGAGAGGGAATCCACTTTCTCCATCAAATTGCCCTATGCTATCTGCATAAGCAGGTGCGTAAGGACCAGTGGTGAATTCTTCAATTTGAAGCCTCTGAGCAATCACAAAACGATTATTCTTAAAGGCGTCAAAGGCATCTGAAGAATAATCATCAGCCAGTTTATCAAACATCGTAGCCCAAGTTCCAAAGCTTGTGGTAAATGTTCCAACTTCAGTGAGGCCAATATCCTGAAATTCACCAAATTCCTCTATATATCTAAAGTTTGAAGAAGTGTTTACACTCTGTCTCTTATTAAAGCTTACAGATATCCTGAATCCATCAAAAGGCTCAATGGTTGCAGATCCAGTTAGGTTAATGCTACTCATTTGAAGGAACCTAGCATTTTGCAAAGTATCTGTGGTCATAAAACCTGAACTGGCAAAGTTGTAACGCAGTTCTGGGTCTTGAGAACCTAGTATGAATGGAAATCCAGGTACTTCATGTTTAAAGTTCTGACCGAAGAAATCCATTACCTTTAGGAAGCCGGGAATAGTGGTTCCATCAGTGGTGTTTATACTCACTTGTGCCTGCTTTAACATCATTATTCCTTTAAACAATGCTCTTACTGCAGGAGAAATCTCATTTTCCGCTTTGTCATCACCGTCTTTTGGTTTTCTAGGAGGCCTATTAATTTTAAGTAAGAACGGGAATTTATTGTAGAACGAAATGAAATTGAAGTTTCCATTTAATCCAACTGTTCTGGAATTCTGTATGGTATTACCCAAGCTTTCTCTAGCCGGTGGAGCCATTCTCCATTGAAAAGAAGTACTGTACCTGGCTGTTGCCGAAACCCAATCCAAATATTTAATCTTCCTGAGAGGGAGACTGTAATTCACATTAATAGTTTGGTTAAAGTTGTTGAGTCTTCCCATACCCAAGAAATTCTTGAACATAGTGTCTCTTTTGGCTTCTGTGTCCAGTGCGCCAAATGGTTCCTCTACCCAAGCATTGGCAGTTGAGGCATAATCTATAGCTAAGCTTCTGGCAAGATTCCATTTCCATCCATACACTCTGGAAATACCAAAAGTTTTGTCGTACAATGTTGGGATAATGGCTTTGAAATTATCGTTGTTTCTATTTCTAGTTTCTGAATACCTTCGATCAACATCAATTCTAAAATTGAAGTTGCTAGGCAATAATGTCAAATTGAAATCTTTGATCAATGTCAAATGCTTGGTCTTCATTTTCTTGAATGGCTCCCAAGCTTTTCTACGTTTAGCAAAGTTGTATCCCAAACTAGATTTATAGGTCTTTACTTCATTGTATTCTATGATTTGATTTCTTCTGAATAATCGCTGGTAGGCAAAAGAGTAATTCCAGTTTTGTATGTCATAAAAATGGGCGTCGCCTGTAGAACCTGTCCTGTTCTTTTTTACATTGGTAAAATTAAGGCTATACCTAGAGGTATAATCCTGTGCTGCGCTTCTTATGGCTTCTTTTTCCTCTTTGCTTTCCGCATTATTTACAGCTGTTCTCAGCAAAATATCTGGATTTAGCGGATAGTACTTTGGATTGATGATGTTCTCGTTATAACCAATGAACATAGGTATGGTTATTCCACTTTTTTGAGGGAAGAACTTACCTAGCTCAATATTACTTGAGATATCATATTGAATTTGTTCATTCAGATTTCGCTCATTCAGTTTTTTATCTATTGCCCCAAATCCTATGGACTGATAGTTTCCGGATAAAGTAATGGTGGCCAAATCGGCAAGTTTGGTAACCATTCTTGCATTAGCAGCGTATCCACCCTTATTCACAAAGTCCACCAATCTCAATTCATTGAACCATACTTCGGCACATAATTTCTCTTGACTGGAATTGGCCGAATTGATAACTCCAAGAAGTATGGTTCTCACATTACTCAAATCAGGTAAACCTATCACAGAAATCTTGTGTCCATTATCCAGTGTTTCAGAATAATATGAAGTATTGCTTCCACCGTTTAACTCCCTATTGAGTTTTAATCTATAGAATTCTTCTAGCTCAATATTTAATTCATTGACGGTGGGCCAAATAGCAAATCCATCTGTAGTTCCATAAGGAGTGAGCTCCAAAGGAATTTCATACTGATAAAAATTGTTTTCCAAATCAGTACCAATTCTTATCATGGCAACTACATCTCCATTATTAGCAAATTCAGATTCAGCATGTATATACATCTGCATGCTTTTGTAGTTACGTATGTCGTAGTTGAGCGTTCTGAACGCTCCTCTTGCATCACCCTGATCGAGATCGCAAACTGCAATTGATAGTGATTGTTCATTCTGCTGAACGTTACCCACTTGTGTAGGGTCAATTTCTCTAGTGAAACCAGGAGGAACTATGTATGGTACTGGATCGCGCTGGCTATTCTCCACTATGTTTACAGTAGATACCACCAATTTTGAATCATCATTTGGATCTATTGGAGGCCCTAAAACTGGGGGGAACTTTAATGTATTTAAATACCTTCTCCAATCCGCTCTCACCAATTGAAGATTGGCAAAACGAATGATAACACTGTCTTCAAATCCTTTGAGGTACATCCTCATGAATCTTATGGATTTGAAATCTTGTATACCACCAACTTTTCGTTCAAATTGGCGAATCGGGATTTTCAGTTGATACCAAGTAACGAAGTTTGGCAACACACCTTTGTCTTCTTGCAGTGCTTCAGCGTTTATAGTGTCTGTTACATAGTTCTGACCAATTTTTAAGTTGGTAGGGTCAATGGAGATACGGTATTGATAATACTCCTCAACCATATTTATGGTATGGTCTGCATTAATATCTTCATCATCTGGTTTATTGTTTGCAGACTTTGGAGTTCCGTCGCTTAATTTATCTAAAGTAGAGTTTCCTTCCGTGCCATTAAAGCTTTTATATCTTTCTAATATTGATGCTTGGGGCCCATCATAGGTTTCATCCTTATAGAAGACATAATTATCTGCACTTGGATCAGCGCTGGCTTGTTGATATGCAATGGAGGCAGTCCCGTACAAATTCTCAATGGTCTGTAGGTATTCTGCATATAAAACACGTTCTGATTCATCGTTCATGCCGTCATAACCCACATCCTGAGTTCCTCTGGCTGCTGGATCATTATCAAATGCTTTGTTAATTATTTGACCTGATGGCACAATTGAACCCGGTATGGATCTGAGGTAAGTAGTGTCAACTGGAACTTGACTCAAAGAAGTTGGGAGCCCATTTTCAGCGGATCTTCGTCTATCTGAAATAATGTCTTCAGAAACTGAACCCAGATTTATATATAGGTCGCCACTTGCAGCAGGTGTTCCTTGGTGTTTGGAATAAACAAAGGGATCCATCATCCACACTTCTATATAATCAATGTTGGTGGCCTCAAAATCATTAGTTTCTATCCTCCTCATTATTCCACCCCAATTTTCTTCTGGATTAGCCAATGTCCCGTCGGCCTGAAGGTCTGTTGTATTATAGTTGTATTGACCTCTTTCTCTTGGGTAGAAGGCCAAGTCTAAAGTTGGCAATTGAGTAGGTTGCCCTTGTTGTAATTCAATTTTAGGGAATACCTCATCCATTGGAATAGTCCTCACAAAATGATTTGATCTGTCTGTTGCATCCAGATAGTCTGGAGACAAAGGTTGACTAGATTGAAATAATGGGTCTATGGTATACCATGCTAATAATGCCCTTTTAGTATTGTATGCGCTGTCTCCAAATTGAGATTCTGGAAAAAGATCTACCTGACCTTGAGGCATGGTGGCTAGTTTCCAATTACTCATGTATTTTAAGTCATAAGGCGTTTCAGCACCTTCAAAATCATCTATATGAGAAGTACCCCTCGCACCCATGGTCCTTGGTTTATGAGGAATTAGATGGGCAAATTCACCAGTAAAACTAAAAGTGGATTTAGCCTTAGTTTCTATAAATGGAAGCTTGTCTACCCATTTGGTTAATAATCTAGAATCTGTATTATAACTCCCGTCTACACCCCAGATTGAGTTTAGAATAGGCTCATCTCCAATATTCACCTTGGGAGTTAAAGGCCTCTCGGTCATATGCATGAAAGTTCCACCTAATATGAGCTTGTCTGAATGTTTATAGTCAAATCGAGCTCCAACCAGAGATTTGGTTTGAATATTTATGAGAGAATTGCTTTCACAACTTGCTTTTATAACTGCACCTGAATTGAGAATTCCTTCATTTACTATACGAACTGTTCCCAGGGTATAGTCAACTATATAATCAGATCCCTCGCTCAGCATATTGCCGTTAGCGCTTACACGCACAGAACCTTGAGTTATGTTATAACATTGAAGTCTTATTACATCTGTTGCTGAACCTTTGAATGTTCCTCTCAAGAAAAATTTATTCTTCTTAACGTCTTGTTCGGCGAGCCATTTTGTGCTGTCATATAATGCATCAAATGCGTAATAATCAGCATCTTTTCCAGTGGGATTTTGAAACTTATCTCGTATAAATTCGCCGAAAGGCTCTCTTACCGGAAATATGATTCTTCCTTTCTGTGTATTAACCGTAACACCCTCAATTAAATCAAAAACTCCATCGGGCTTAGCCTCCATTTGCTTGTTGATTTTATCCAAATTGAGTACTTCAATCAATTGCTTTTCAAAGATTTGGTTTTCAGTCTGGGGAACAGGTAAATAATTAAGATCGGCACCTGAAGGGTCATCCGCATATACCACATTCATGGTGAAGTCTTCGGTTTGAAGATTATATGTGTTTAATGAATACACATTCTTCATCATGAGATTCCATGTAGGCAGATTTGTTTTAACCGTGGTTGGTTTAAGTAGTTTTAATAAAAGGTGATTGTTTCCAGAGGTAGTGCTCGGATTATCTACCGTGAATTCTCCAACTTGAAACCTTCTTCCATTAAAAGTATACTCAAATGCCACCATCAAAACCTCATCATTATTCAATGATTGGTTTAAGGAGATGTAGCCTAAACGATCGTTATAAGTAAAGTCGTTTGCGGTAAGTTGTCTGGCGTTATTCAAACATTCATAGTCTGTACCTAGTACTAACCTAGGATCTGTATAATCACAATAGGGCTGCCCTTTAACTGTATTGAACAGAACATTAGCTTCATTGTCTGGTACATCGTAACCAGAAGGATTCCAATCATCTCTATATAAAGATTGGGCATTGTGCTCCCCTAAATCCATGAATCCAACAATGTTTCTTGTATTTCCAGATGAATTTGAGCGATTTGTTACCCAGACTTCTATGTAGTTAATTAATACTCCAGATTGAATTACTGGTAGTTGACTTAAGGCCTGATCGTATTGGTCTGCAAAGAATTGGGCTAGGAAGAAATGCCTGTTCACATCATAGCTTGACGCTTGAATATCATAATTTGTTACCTGCGCTCCCCCGCTAACTTCAGTTTCTCTGGTTTCCCCTTTTTGTTGGGTAGCAATTGCGGTAACAGTCATTTTACCGAACTGCAATTGTGTTTTAACCCCAAATAAGTTTTGCCCTCCTTGAATTAAACTTCCATTCAACGGTAGACTCACATTACCTAACTCAATATTTTTTATGATATCATCTTCTGTACCTCCCCAGTTCAGCTTCATCTGGTTTTCAAACTCAAATGTGGCCTCAGTGTCGTAATTCCAATTCAGCTTCAAACGATCTCCTATTTGACCAGTTACATTGAGTTGCATCTTCATGCCAAAATCAAATTGGCCGTTGCGTTGCTGCCTTCTGGTGAAATTGGGGTTTTCAACTTTATTGTATTTGCCTCCAAAAGTCACTTCAGCTGATCCTGTAGGTCTAATGTCAATTATTCCTCCGCCAAAGACTGCATCAAATATGGGAGGGTCGAGATGTATAGGAGGAACCAATCCGCTACCTTTAACATATTTGGTAGCGTTAGCCTTTTGTCTGAAATAGTATGTTTCTTCCTGCTTTCCTCTTTTTTGCATGTACTCATACATGGTGAGCACCTTTGGTGAACCAACCGGCCTACCGCCTACGGTGAGAATTTCTAGATAATTACCTGTTGTTGGATCGTATTCATAGCTGGTAACCACATTGGGTGGATCTTTTAAATCTAGCCCCAAAGATGTGCTATCACTTTTTTGAGCAAAAAGTGGAGTATTAAACGCTGCACATAAAAAAAGTACAATGCATGCTTTCCCTGCAAGCTGCTTCACGCCTGAATATAGAGTGGTTCGGTAAATGGTATTCCTTTAGTTTAGTAGTGTTTTCTTATACGCAGTACTTGTATGGAAGCTTGTCAAAATTACAATAATTGAAGTGATTTTTTTATTAACTCTTCTGTTTCCAAATTATTGCCTCCTTCTTTGCTAATTTTCAGTAATACTTTCTGAACGG
Source organism: Bacteroidia bacterium (assembly GCA_049115575.1). Taxonomy (GTDB): domain Bacteria; phylum Bacteroidota; class Bacteroidia; order NS11-12g; family UBA9320; genus JAHEKB01. The sequence goes on from JAGDZU010000002.1 coordinate 258,177, forward strand.
CAGCCCTAGAAAAACCAAGAGCTATGAGGGCATCGGTGGCTTCATCTATGCTCGCACCTCCACCACTGAGTTGATATGCATCGTCAGAACCGATTCCGCCAAGCTTATCTTGAAGCTCAACTATGAGTCTCTGAGCGGCTTTAGGACCAATCCCTTTGACCGATTTTAAAAGACCAACATTTCCATTGGTAATGGCACCAATAACTTCATCTACATTTAAAGCAGATAAAACCATTCGTGCAGTAGCAGTACCAACCCCGTTCACGCTTATGAGTTTTAAGAAGAGTTCCCGTTCATTTGTGGTAGCAAAGCCATATAGACTATGACTGTCTTCACGAACAACGAGGTGTACATAAATCTTTAATTCCTGACTAGATTTAATTCTTTCAAAAGTGATTAAAGATATGTGAAGAGCGTATCCCACACCGTTCACATCTAGGACCAAATCGGTTGGCGTTATGCGATCTATCTTACCTTCTAAAAAATCATACATATTTGCAAGTTTAGAAGTTGGACGTCAAATATTTAGGGGCTTTTATAAACATCTGAACAATTTGAACAAACAAGTAAAATCACCACTAGTTCATTTAGCGCTTTTCTCCGTATCTGCCATTTACGCTGCGAATTATTCAATTGCACAGTGGGCGATGCCTGAATATTTAGGTCCGTTTGGATTCATTCTCATCCGTGTATTTTTCGGTGCCATAGTCTTCTATAGTTTGTATCGCTTTTTGCTTTATGAGCCAATTAAGGAAAGGAAGCATTACCTACAACTGGCTGTGGCAGGCTTTTTTGGAGTGTCGTTGAATATGCTGGCCTTTTTTAAGGGCCTATCTATGACATCCGTTATTAATGCCTCTGTGCTCATGCTTTTTGCTCCAGTTTTTGTGGTAATTATTAGTGCTATAAAGTTTAAGAACAGGATATCTATAAAAGTATGGTTGGGAATACTCATCTCATTTATAGGAGCTGCATTTCTGGTAGGAGTGCAAAGATTTAGCCTGGGTTCAAATGGAATTGTTGGTGACTTACTGGTTGTTCTAAATGCCTGTAGCTATGGCTTTTATTTAGTTTATGTAGCCAAATTGCTCCAGATTTACCGAGCAACTACAATTACAGCTTATATCTTTCTGTTTGGTTTTCTTTTTGTGCTTCCATTTGGATGGTCGGAGTTCAGTGTGATCCAATGGGATACTTTGCCAGACAAAGCTATTTATTCCATAGTTTTTGTGGTTGGTGCCACCACCATTATTGCATACTTTTTGAACTCATGGGGTGTACAGAAATCTAGTAGTACTTTGGTTGGAAGTTACATCTACCTTCAGCCTGTACTTGCAGCCCTATTCGCTATACTCTTAAAACAAGACGTTCTTAGCCTTGAAAAAACTATATTCGCTGCACTAATAATACTGGGTGTTTATCTAGTAAGTAGCGGTAAGAAATGAGATCAATGACAGGCTATGGTGTAGCTGAAAAACACACCCAAAAGTACGATGTAAAAGTGGAGGTGAGAAGCCTGAATGGCAAGTATCTTGATATGAATTTCAGGATGCCAAGGTATTTACTTTCAAGGGAGCTGGTCTTCAGAAATCTCGTAAGTAAAAAAATTGAAAGGGGCAGTGTTACAGTCAATATTCATGTGATTAAGCACGGTGTTGAAGACAGCACGGTAAATATTAATAAAGATTTAGCTAAAGCATATTACAATCAGTTGAAAGAGCTGAGTGAAGAACTAGGAGCTCAACAACATGACATCTTTAGAATTACAACCTTAATGCAAGATGTAATTTATACTGATGATGACGAGGTGGACCCAGTCATGATAGAGGCAGTAAAAGAAGTGCTTTTATTGGCATTTGAGAAATTTGATGAATTCAGACTAACAGAAGGAGCTCAAATTCAAGAACACGTAAAAGAGTGTTGTAGTAATATTGAAGCCTTGATTCCAGAAGTGGAAGGGTTTGAGCCCCAGCGGTTAGAAATAACTAAAGAAAGACTTCAAAAGAGCTTGAATGCTTTGATGGAAGATGAAAATTACGACAAAAACAGGTTCGAGCAAGAATTGATTTATTACATAGAAAAGTTTGATATTTCAGAAGAGAAAAAGCGCCTGCAAGCACATTGTGAGCATTTTCAAAAAGCGTTATTAGATAGTCCTAAAGGCAAAAAACTCAATTTCATTGCACAAGAAATGGGAAGAGAGATTAATACTATGGGAAGTAAAGCAAACCATTCAGATATACAGAAATGTGTGATCTCTATGAAAGAGGAGTTAGAGAAAATAAAAGAACAAGCCCTCAATATTTTATAAGTTGGAAAAGCTCATCATATTCTCTGCCCCTTCTGGTTCTGGCAAAACCACCGTGGTGAAACATTTGCTCAAGACATTTAATAAGCTTGCCTTTTCTGTAAGCGCTACAACTCGTAAGCAAAGACCCAACGAAATTCATGGAGTCGACTATTACTTTTTCAGTGAAGAAGAGTTCATGAAGAAAGTGGAAGACGGTGAATTCCTAGAGCATGAAGAAGTGTATAAAGGCTTGCATTACGGAACTTTAAAGTCTGAAGTACAACGACTTTGGGATGAAGAAAAGGCGGTAATTTTTGATGTAGATGTTCAGGGTGGAATTCACATAAAAGAATATTATAAAGAGAAGGCCTTGTCTGTATTTCTGAAACCACCTTCTGTGGAAGTGCTCATGGAAAGGTTAAAAAATAGAGATACTGAAGTAGAGCATGAATTGAATGAAAGAGTGAGCAAGGCAAGAGAAGAATTGCAATTTGCTGATCAATTTGATGTGACTATTGTTAACGATAGATTAAATATTACATTTGCTGAGGCTGAAAATTTAGTTGCAAGCTTTTTAGAATCAACAATTTAGATGAAAGTAGGTTTATTCTTCGGGTCTTTTAATCCAATACATCACGGACATTTGATAATAGGGCAGTATATGCTCAATCAAACTGATATTGATGAGGTTTGGTATGTCGTATCACCTCAGAATCCCTTGAAGAAAGGTATGGGCATGATGGATGAAAGCCATAGATTGGAGATGGTTAAACTTGCTGTGAAAGACAATGACAAGTTTAAAGCCTGTGATGTGGAATTCAGCATGGACAAACCGTCTTATACATCTTATACCCTCAAACGGCTGACTACAGAAAATCCAAAATATGAGTTTGTACTTATTTTAGGTTCTGACAACTTACAGCATTTCGACAAATGGAAGGATCACGAAGAGATTCTAATGAAGCATGATATACTTGCTTACTATAGAGATGGCTTTCCAGGTGGTGAATTCGCGAAGAATCAAAAGGTGCGTCTTATGAAAGGACCCATGTTGAATATCTCAGCTACCTTTATTCGCGGTATTAATCGCATGGGAAAATCCATGAAGTATTTGGTCCCTGAAAGCGTTGAGACCTATATGAGATCAAAAATTAAGGATTAATTAGTCCTGCTTTTCTTCTAGATTTATTTCAATTCCAGAATCTTCTTCACTAGTATCTTCTTCCTCTTCCACAGATTCTAATTCATTTTTAGCTTCTTCAGCTGCCATTGCAAGGGCTTCTTCTTCCTCCTTTTTATCAGCTAGAAGTCGTGTGCTATGATGATCAGCGTATGGGCGCTCACCTATAAGGTTTTCAAGATCTTCTCTGAATAGTATTTCTTTCTCCAAGAGTGATTTGGCAACTGTTTCTAATTCTGAACGTTTGCTTCGAATAAGAGCAACAGTTCTTTCAAAGGCATTATTTATAAGTTCACGAACTTCTTCATCAATCATCTGAGCAGTTTTCTCAGAATATGGTTTGCCATAACCGTATTCATTTTGCGGATCGTTGAAAGAAACATTTCCTACTTTGTCACTCATCCCATACATGGTTACCATAGCATAGGCCATTTTGGTAATTCTTTCCAAATCGTTTTGAGCTCCTGTAGATATTTTACCAAAGAATACTTCTTCTGCCGCTCTTCCTCCTAGAGTCATGCACATAGCATCTATGAGTTGTTCGGTTCTGTACAAGAATTGTTCTTTAGGAAGGTATTGTGCATATCCCAACGCAGCCATTCCTCTAGGTACAATAGATACTTTCAGAAGAGGGTCTGCAAATTCAAGGAACCAGCCAGTAATGGCGTGACCTGCTTCGTGGTAGGCCACTATTTCTTTTTCCTCTGGAGAAATCAGTTTATTTTTTTTCTCCAATCCGCCAATTACTCGGTCAATGGCATCTTGGAAATCTTGCATTTCAACCTTTTTGCGGTCTTTACGAGCAGCAATCAAGGCTGCCTCATTACAGACATTAGCAATTTCAGCTCCCGCAAATCCAGGAGTTTGTGCTGCTAATTTCTTGGCATCTACATCTTTTGCCAATTTCTTTAGAGGAGTAAGATGAACTTTGAAAATTGCTTCTCGACCATTAATGTCTGGTTTGTCAATTCCAATTTGTCTATCGAACCTTCCAGGTCTTAATAATGCAGAATCCAGTATGTCAGGCCTATTGGTAGCTGCCAAAATAATTACGCCACTATCAGTTCCAAAACCATCCATCTCAGTTAAGAGTTGGTTCAATGTATTCTCTCTTTCATCATTAGCTCCTTGGAAAGCGCTCTTTCCTCTAGCCCTACCTATAGCATCAATTTCATCAATAAAAATAATACAAGGGGCTTTTTCTTTAGCTTGTTTAAATAGATCTCTAACTCTACTGGCTCCAACCCCAACAAACATTTCTACGAAGTCTGAACCAGATAGCGAAAAGAAGGGCACATTTGCTTCACCTGCCACGGCTTTTGCCATAAGGGTTTTACCAGTTCCTGGTGCACCAACTAAAAGGGCACCTTTAGGAATCTTACCGCCCAGATCTGTATATTTCTTGGGATTTTTAAGAAAATCAACGATTTCCATTATCTCGACTTTTGCTTCTTCTAATCCTGCAACATCTTTAAATGTTACATTCACTTTGGTATCCTTCTCAAAAAGCTTGGCTTTTGATTTTCCTATATTGAATATTTGACCAGCACCGCCGGCACCGCCTCCTCCTCCCATTCTTCTCATTAACAATATCCAAATACCTGCAAATAGGGCAACAAAAATGAGTGTACTCACCAAGGGGCTATCCCAAATGCTTCGCTCTATAGCTAGATCTATTTCAAATTGTTGTTCTTCTTCAAGTTCTGATTGTGCATCGCTAATCTTCTCATCGAACCTTTGATAATCACCTATGTCTGGTAAATAGTATGTGAACTCCTCACCTGAAGGGAACAAACCTTTACCTATATCTTTTTTATAGGCTTCTTTCTGTTTTGCTTCTTCAGTTAGTTCAATTTGAGCTCTTTCGGTATTAATTACTTTAATACTTTCAACGTCTCCTTCTCTAACCATTTCAAGAACTTCACCAAGAGATTTTGGTGTGCCACTGTCCTGTCCGAAGAATGTGATTCCAATGAAAAGAACTGCTAATATGGCATATATCCAAAGGTAATTGAATCTTGGACCCTTTCCTTTTTTACTTCCTTGTTCAAAAGGATTTCTTTTAGGCCCTTGATTACCAGTTGGTTTGCTGTCGTTATTGTTTTCTGACATTCAGTTTCTATATAGTGTGAATATAAGTTTTGCAATAGCTATGCCAAGCTGTCTGAGACTAGTTCAGCAATCTGCTTATTTAAGATGACAAACTACAAACTATTTAGTTTATTTTGTTACAAAATTTAATTAGAAATGTATTCAACATTAAAGGGAAAGTTAGAGAATGAACTGCAGGAGATAAAAGAAGCAGGTTTGTACAAAGAAGAGCGCATTATTGCCACTCCTCAAGGAGCAGATATTGCCTTGTCCAGTGGGCAAGAGGTGATAAATTTTTGCGCGAACAATTATCTTGGACTCAGCTCACATCCGAAAGTTATTGAAGCTGCAAAGGCAGCAATTGATCAAAGAGGTTATGGACTTTCATCTGTTAGGTTTATTTGTGGAACGCAAGACATTCACAAGGAATTGGAACGCAAAATTTCAGAGTTCCTTGGTACAGAAGACACCATACTCTATGCTGCGGCTTTCGATGCAAATGGAGGAGTGTTTGAACCTTTGTTTGGCCCCGAAGATGCCATCATATCTGATGCATTAAATCACGCTTCTATCATTGATGGTGTGAGGTTATGTAAAGCTGTGAGGTATAGATACAATCACAACGACATGGAAGACCTAGAGAGATGTCTTAAGGAATCCCAGTCACAAAAGGAAAGGGTTATAGTAACAGATGGTAGCTTTTCCATGGATGGCACTATTGCTCAGCTAGATAAGATTGTTGAGTTGGCTGAGAAGTACAACGCTGCTATAATGATAGATGAATGCCATTCTAGCGGATTTTTAGGCAAAACTGGAAGAGGTACACACGAGTACAGAGGGGTAATGGGTAAAATAGACATCATCACCGGAACATTAGGTAAAGCCTTGGGAGGTGCGAGTGGTGGATTCACTTCAGGGAGAAAAGAAATTGTTGATATGCTGAGGCAGAGATCTAGACCTTATTTGTTTTCCAATACGGTTGCACCAAGTATAGTTGGGGCATCAATTGCAGTCTTGGATATGCTGAGCGAGACTACTGAGTTAAGAGACAAGCTTGAATTCAACACTAAATACTTCAGAGAGAAAATGACCGATGCGGGTTTTGATATTACACCTGGTGAACACCCAATAGTTCCTATCATGTTGTATGATGCGGTTTTGGCACAAAAAATGGCTTCGGCTTTACTGAATGAAGGGATTTATGTTATTGGTTTCTATTTCCCAGTAGTACCAAAAGGGAAAGCGAGAATTAGAGTACAGCTCTCTGCTGCACACCAACAAAAACACCTAGATAAAGCCATTGCAGCATTTACTAAAGTGGGGAAAGAATTAGGGGTAATTGATTAGAGGACGCTATTACTGTCTTCTTCCATAGCTAAGTTCTGCAAATCATTGAGAATTAGCTCTGTTGCTGCAATTCCCATTTTATCCAAGAGTCTGCGGAACTTCAAAAACTCAAGTTGAAGATTTTGATCCCAACTTCTGTTGATGATTTGAGGGGCCAAATCTGAACAAAATGCCAACCAAAGATCTTGACTTTGATTTGAGCAATAAGTAGCAACTTGTTGAAGTACTTCGTCGCGAAGGGCAACATAATTAATATCACCTGCATTGAGCAGTGATTGTGATTTTAGGTCTATTGATTTTTCTTTAGGGCTCACAATACTTACTTAGCAAAGTAAATATAAAAAGTGTTTAGACATGAAAATAAATACTAACCGTGTTGTTAATATCTAAATACGTAACCATAATCTAGTCAATATTCCAGTACATCTTTTTGATGCTCAATTTGAAAAAGTAAGCTTCTAACTTCTCCTCTATAATTTACCTTAACCAGATTTTTTTGTTTTGGGAAATTCGTAAACAAAAGAGAGTTACTCATTTCAAATGATTTCAGTTTTCTGCGATAACAAATAGGCTCAAACTGGAGAATAGTTTCTGCGTAGGTTACTTCAACAACACTTAATTTCAATGGCTTTACAGAACCATTTAATCGCAATTTTATATGTTCATTTATTGCGTCTTCTATCAACTCTTCCAATTCATCATCAATATCAACATCTAGGCTAACGTCGTTTTTACTTTGTTGGTTGAGGAAATACTCAAATTGCTCTGTATCTAAGTTCAAATCGATTTGAAAATGCTTTTCATCGTCTTTATAAGTGAAGTTCATTACACTAGTATGAAAATCGTGAGTAGGGTTGAGGGCTGCCCAAATAGAAAAGAGCCAGATTAAAAGCATCATCCAAAATTACTTATAATCGCAATTAATTTATGAAACCAACTTATAATAAGATCTCATTACTCACAGGGGTTCTTGCATTCATATTAACATCAACTGCTGTTGCTCAGAATACAAATACTAATAAATTTAGACAGTTGGGTCAGGAATTAGCTACTCCAAATGTCTATCGCACGGCATCTGGAGCACCAGGTCATTTGTATTGGCAGCAGAAAGTGGATTATGATATGGATATAGTTCTCGATGATGAGAATCAAAGGATATCAGGGAATGAAACCATCACATATACTAATAATTCCCCTGATGAGCTTACATACTTATGGGTTCAATTAGATCAAAATATGCGTCATCCAGAGTCTAATACATATAAAATTAGAGGAAGTAGGATATCGGACGGAATTGGTTTATACGAGTATTTCAGTCTCTTTCACACTTTCCCCGGTGGATTCAACATTGAAGAAGTAAAGTCTGAAAGTGGAGAGGATTTTTCGGTTAAAGTAAATCATACCATGATGCGTATTGACTTAGATGAAAGCCTGAAAACGGGGGAATCAATTAAGATTAAGATCAAGTGGTGGTATAACATTAATGACCGAATGGAAATAGGTGGGAGAAGTGGATACGAATATTTCGAAGAAGACAACAACTACCTCTATACTATAGCTCAATTTTTCCCAAGAATGGCCGTTTATAGCGATGTGGAAGGATGGCAGAACAAACAATTTTTAGGTCGCGGTGAATTTGCTCTACCATTTGGTGATTATGATGTAAGAATAACTGCACCTGACGATATGATATTGGGTGGTACCGGTGAAATACAGAATCTCAAAGAGCTTTTAACTTCTGAACAGCTTGAACGAATGGAGGCTGCAAAGAGTTCAGATTCCCCAATTATAATAGTAACTCATGAAGAGGCTGTTGCCAATGAACAAAGTCACTCAACGAAAACTAAGGAATGGCACTTTATAGCCCATAATGTAAGAGATTTTGGTTGGGCAGCATCTCGTAAATTTTTGTGGGATGCACAGGGAGTTCAATTTGGAGATAGAACGGTTTTGGCCATGTCTCTTTATCCAAAAGAAGGCAATCCGCTTTGGGGGAAATACTCTACTAAAGCTGTTGCTTTAACTCTTGAGGTGTATTCAAAATATACTTTTGATTATCCGTATCCTGTTGCCTATTCAGTTCATGCTGCGAGCATTGGAATGGAGTATCCCATGATTTGTTTCAATTTTGGTAGACCTAATGCAAATGGTGAATACTCAGACAATACAAAGTATAGAATGATTGGTGTGATTATTCATGAGGTTGGCCACAACTTCTTTCCAATGATTATAAATTCTGATGAGCGACAATGGACATGGATGGATGAAGGTCTAAATACCTTTTGTCAATACCTGACGGAAGTTGAATGGACTGATGAAACGGGTAAGGCTTTCCCATCAAGAAGAGGTCCAGCAGACAAAATAATTCCCTACATGAGTGGTGATAAACGTTATATATCGCCAATCATGACTAATTCAGAGTCTATAAGACAATTTGGAAATAATGCTTACGGTAAACCAGCAACAGCCTTGAATATATTGAGAGAAACAGTGATGGGTCCAGAGCTTTTTGACTATGCCTTTAAGACTTATGCTCAACGTTGGATGTTTAAGCACCCTAGTCCTTCAGATTTTTTTAGAACTATGGAGGATGCCTCGGCTGTAGATTTAGACTGGTTTTGGAGAGGGTGGTTCTATACCAATGATCATTGCGATTTAAGCTTGGATGAGGTGAAAGAATATCAATATGTGCCTGAACAACCTGGTGACAATGACAGCAGAAAAAAGATTGTAAAAAGGGTTAGAAAGAAACGTAAAAAAGGAGAATTTGATCCTATTTTGGAGTCTGCTGTTCGTACAAACCAACCTGTACTTACATATCAGAATACTATAGAAGGAATGTCTGATAGGAGAAAGAATATGCTTCATGTAGATGATTATTTCTATGAACTCACTTTTTCAAATATTGGTGGATTGGTGATGCCAGTTATACTAAAATTTGTATATGAAGATTGGACTTCTGAAGAGATAAGAATACCTGCTGAGGTCTTTAAGTTAGATGAGACGGTAACCAAGGTATTTATTACCGATAAAAGAGTGGTTCGCATTGTTTTGGACCCAAATAAAGAAATAGCAGACGTTGATAAATCAAACAACTATTGGCCGCTTGGAGAGTTGCCTAGTGAATTTCAACCTGCTCAGTAGTTGTTTAGTCTTTGCAATGCCTCATGAAGGCGAGCTTTAGCCATGAAGTTGTGCTCGAGTTTGGCATTAAATGGCACAGGAGTATCAAGACTTCCTACCCTAATTACTGGAGCATCAAGTTGTTCGAAACAGTGCTCTGAAATCCATGCCGCAATTTCTGCTCCAACACCCCCGGTTAGTGTGTCTTCATGAAGAACAAGCACTTTGGAAGTTTTAATAACGACATCTTTAACAGCCTCTTTATCCCATGGAAGTAAAGACCTAAGGTCTAGAATGCTTGCATGGATATTAAGTTCTTCTATTGCCTCTTTTGCCCAATGAACTCCAATTCCGTAAGTGATAATGCTCAGGTCTTCTCCTTCTGTAAATAGAGAAGCTTTGCCAATTTCAATTTCATAATACCTTTCTGGAACATTACCACTAATGGTTCTATAAAGTGCCTTGTGCTCAAAGAACATAACTGGATTAGGATCGTTGAATGCCCTTAATAAGAGCCCTTTAGCATCGTAGGGATTTGATGGGTATACTATCTTTAAGCCCGGTACATGAAAAAACCAGGCTTCATTACTCTGAGAATGGAATGGCCCAGCTGCAGCTGTACCACCAGTTGGCATACGTATAACAACATCTGAATTAGCACCCCATCTATAGTGAGTTTTTGCCAAATTATTTACAATCTGATTGAATCCGCAGCTCACAAAATCTGCAAATTGCATCTCAACCATGGATTTGTAATTCATAATACTAAGGCCCAATGAAGCGCCCAGAGGAGCGGCTTCAGATATTGGAGTATTGCGAACTCGGTCAGCTCCATAAGTTTCAAAAAGACCGTCTGTTATTTTAAAAACCCCTCCATATTTAGCAATATCCTGACCCATTAGTATAAGATTATCGTACTCTTTCATAGCGATTTCCAAGCCAGACTTAATGGCATCAATAAACCGCATCTCCTGCTGGTCATTGCTTTTCATAACTAAGGAAAGAGGAGGGCTAGAGGCATAAACATCTGCCAATTCCTTTTTACTGCTTACTTCTATGGCAACATCCTGTTTAACAATTTCGGTTGCTTTATCAATTTCGAGTTGTATGCGTTTTTTAATTGATTGTTCAGCTTCTTTGTTTAGAATACCCTCTTCAAATAAGTATTGCTCGTAGTTTTCTATTGGATCCTTATTTGCCCATGTATCCAATAAGTCATCAGGGACGTATTTAGTGCCAGATGCTTCCTCATGTCCACGCATTCTAAATGTTTTGCATTCTAAAAGAAAAGGTTTTGGGTTCTTACGCATATTTTTGGCGATGCTTTGTACTTGAGTATAGACTTCCAAGATATTGTTTCCATCTATGATTTTTGACTCTATACCATACCCTTTTCCCTTGTCTGCTAAATTTTCACATTTGAACTGTTCAGAAGAAGGTGTAGACAAACCATAGCCATTGTGCTCAATAATAAACAACACCGGAAGATTCCAAACGGCAGCGAGATTCAAAGCTTCGTGAAATTCACCTTCACTCGTTCCTCCATCTCCGCAAAATGCTAGGCTGATTTTATTGTTCCTTGAAAGTTTGTTGCCTAATGAGACCCCATCTGCAACACTTAGCATAGCAGCCAGATGAGAAATCATGCCGACTATATGATGATCTAAGCTTCCGAAATGAAAGGAGCGATCTCGAGAATTAGTAAAGCCTTCTGGATTTCCTTGCCATTGATGCATTAACTGCTCCAGTTCTATACCTCTGCTTGTAAATACCCCTAGGTTTCTGTGTAAAGGGAAGATGTATTCATCATCTTCTAGCGCCATGGTAGCACCAACTGAAATGGCCTCCTGACCTATGCCAGAAAACCATTTACTCACCAATCCCTGCCTAAGAAGTTTGAGCATTTTTTCCTCTATCATTCTAGGTGTAACTATGGCATTGTATAGCTCAAGTTGTTTCTTCTTAGAAATCTTAAATGTGGTGAAATCCATTCAGCTACAAATCAACTATTTTTTATCAGAAAGAAATAGGCTACGGCTAGTTGATTGATTTATATTCGTTTTGTGATATTGCTCTTAGACAATTATGATTCATTCACCTACAATCTAAAAGATTATTTGGAGCAATTAGGTCAAGAGGTGATAGTGAAACGCAATGATGCAATAAGTGTTGAGCAGGTTGAAGAAGTGTCCCCACAAGGGATAGTAATTTCGCCAGGACCAGGAAAACCAAGCCAAGCGGGCATAACTATGGATTTAGTAGCTGCTGAAGTGAACAGAACTCCACTTTTTGGAGTTTGTTTAGGCATGCAAGCTATCGCATTACATTTTGGAGCTAAAATTCAAAGAGCAGCTTATCCAATGCACGGGAAGGTTTCAGAGATTGAATGTGCAAGTCATGCCATGTTTGATGGCATAAAGTCTACACAAGAGGTTTGCAGATATCATTCTTTAGAAGTGGTAGATATAAATGAAGAGGAGTTGGATATAGTTGCCAAGTCGAGTATAGGTGAAGTCATGGCAATTTCGCATAAGAACAAGGTGGTTTGGGGCGTTCAATTTCATCCAGAAGCCATACTTACTCAATTTGGATTAGAAATGTTGAGGAATTGGCTAAAGCATATTAATTTGCAATAGAATACTGCCATTCGCGTTGGCTAGTTATTGGAATGAATACCTCTGAGCACATACAAGAAATTGCTCAAATCTCTTCAGATTGGATAAGGAAGGATTGCGCTAATTTAATGTTTGAATTAGAGTGTTTTGAACTTCCGGTGCTTAGCGAAAGCAAAGTTATTGGAAGAGTTCTGTTAGAAGATTGCCTCATAGATAGCCACAAGACCATTGCCGATGTAGTGGAAAATACTTCATCTAAGGTCTATATAAACACTCATCTTTTTGATGTGATGCAGATATTTCGCTCCTCAAATGCCGCCGTTTGTGCAGTGGTAGATTTAGAGGGTAATTTTCTGGGAATTATTACCAAAGAAATGGTGCTCAACAGATTATCCCATTCTATTAGCACTGAACAACCAGGGGCAATTTTATTGATTGAAATGGCAACACATCAGTATTCATCAAGCGAAATATCTCAAATTGTGGAGGGTGAGAATGCTCAAATATTAAGTATGTGGCTTGAGCAAGTTCCAGATTCTGGTAGAATTCGATTGAGTATGAAGGTGAATACAAATAGTGCCGAAAGAATAGTAAGTAGCCTTCAACGATTTAATTATGAGGTGATTTCGTCATTTGGTGACGACGATTATAAAGACACGGTAGAAAGACGTTATCAGGCATTTATTAAATATCTCGATCTTTAATCTGGCCCTAGGCCTTTTTCTTATGCTGTTGCCGCTGGTAAGCAATGGTCAGCAGACAAAAGTAAATTCCATAGAACTTATTGGTAATCAGAGGACTAAGGATGCGGTGATATTGCGTGAACTCAGCTTTAGACAACATGTGTTATATGATGAGAATGAATTAAGTGAGCACTTGCTCACTTCTAGAAATAGATTGATGAATTTGAATCTATTCAATGATGTTGTTTTTCTTAAACAATGCGAAAATGGTCTCTGCCAAATCAGAATTGAATTAATAGAGCGCTGGTATGTTTGGCCAATTCCAAGTTTGGAATTTAGCGACAGAAATTTCAATGTTTGGCAAAATCTGGATTTTGATCCTGAAAGGACTAATTATGGACTGTATTTGTTCAATTACAACCTATTTGGGAGCAATCACACTATGAAATTGTCACTTATTCAAGGTTATAATCAGAAGATTGGATTGGAATACCGAATACCATTTCTCAGCCGATATAGCCCTTGGGGAATAGATTTCAAAATTCAGCATCAAAACCAACAGGAACTATGGCAAAAAACAGTCAATGATAAATTGGTGTTTTACAAGTCAGATGAGAAAGGAGCAATCAAGGAGAGTCAAATTGATGTGACTTTGTCTAGAAGATTAAATTTAAATACTTCTATTTCATTCACTACAGGCTTGCAAGACAGCAGGATTAGTTCTGAAATTCAAAGCTTACCCAGTTCATACACATATTTCATAGACAATAGTCATCATCAACAAAAAATGTACTTTGGATTGGATGCTCAATACGATAGAAGGGATAATCAGTTCTATCCATTAATTGGTGAGTATTTGAACGTTGGAGTACAAGCTCAAAGATTTAGTGCAAACTCCAATGCTAACAATATTAATATATATGCTCAATGGGATGAATTCAGGCCAATTGGGCAAAGATTCTATTCTGTTTATTCCATATATGGCGTGATAAATACAAATGATAAACTCGGATATCATGATTATAAAATGTTAGGATATGACCAATCAATAAGAGGTTACGAGCACTATGTATCTGATGGTCACGCAGCTGTTGCGTTGAGATCTTCCATAAAGTATCATTTATTGAAAAATGGTAAGATGAAAATAAATTTTTTACCGAAAAGCTATAGAATACTACCAGTAAATCTGTTCCTAGAATTATTTATGGATATTGGGAGAAGTTCTAGTTCTCGAATAATAGTAGACAACAATCTGCCGAACACTACACTTGCATCTACTGGGCTTGGACTAAATTGTCTGTTTTATAATGATAGAGTCATTAGATTTGAATACAGCTACAATAGATTCAAGGAAGCAGGATTGTACATTCACTTTAAAAAAGCTCTATAATGAAAGTTGCAGTATACGGTAGACCTATAGCCACAGATGATCTAGAGAATTTTATTGCTCGTTTTACCCGCTGCATGGAAACCAACGGAATAGAATATCTGGCTTGTGCTAGTTATGGAGATTTTCTTGAGAAAGAATATGGTTTAAAATGGGATAAGACCAACAATCTCGATTCAGATTTCGACTTTCTAATCTCGCTTGGGGGTGATGGCACAGTATTAGATACCTTAGCCTTGGTTAGAGATTCAGGTTTACCTGTTTTAGGAGTAAACTTGGGAAGATTTGGGTTCCTAGCTACCATAAAAGTAGAAGATATAGATTCAGCTGTACAGCAACTATTGAACAATGAGTATGAAGTGGAAGGGCGGTCTGTATTGGAAGTAGTAACAGAAATTCCTGAAATTCAAAAATTTCCCTATGCACTGAACGACTTCGTGGTTCAAAAACGCGACAGTTCAGCCATGATTAGCGTTGATGCCTACCTCGAAGACGATTTTCTAAATTCTTATTGGTCTGATGGTTTAATCTTAGCTACACCTACAGGTTCATCGGGTTATTCTTTGAGTTGTGGTGGCCCTCTTCTTTTTCCTGGCTCACAATCCATGGTATTAACGCCTATAGCCGCTCATAATCTCACAGTTAGGCCTGCAGTATTGCCCGATAACAGAGGATTGCATTTTAACATTAGCAGCAGAGGGAATAGCGTTTTGGTTTCATTGGATTCGAGATCATATAAGGTTCCTACCAATACCAAATTTGAAGTGAAGAAAGCTGATTTTAAGTTTAATATGGTAAACCTTGATGGCCAGACGTATATGGATACCATTCGAACAAAGTTGATGTGGGGTGTAGATAAAAGAAACAGCACTAACAAATAACTATTCTTTACGCTTGCTATCTATGCTAATAGTAACTGGCCCATTGTTCACTAGATTCACTTTCATATCGGCACCGAATACTCCTGATTCACAGTTTAACATGAGTTTACATATTAGTTTGAATCTTTCATAAAGAAGGATGGCCTTATCAGGTTTAGCCGCTTTAATATAGGATGGACGGTTTCCTTTTTTTATAGATGCATGCAATGTGAATTGACTCACTATTAAAAGCTCTCCATCTACATCAACAATACTTCTGTTCATTACTCTGTCTTGGTCATTGAACACTCTCAGTTGAGTGATTTTTTTGGTAACCCATTGAAGATCCTCTTCTGTATCTTCTTCTTCAAAACCCACAAGTACTAGTAGGCCTTCATCTATCCTCGAATGAATTGAACCGTCGATTTCGACACTGGCCGAATCTACTCTCTGAAGAATTGCCCTCATGAGGCAAAAGTCATAAATTTCCAGATATATCCTATGCAGCTCCCCACTCTTCCCGATCTAAACTTCTATACTGAATTGCTTCTGCGATATGTTCTAGCTCAATATTTCGTTTTCCATCAAGGTCTGCAATAGTCCTAGAGACTTTTAGAATTCGGTCGTATGCTCTTGCCGATAATCTCAATTTGTTCATAGCGGTTTTAAGCAGCAATGAGCTTGGTTTGTTGAGTTGGCAATGCATTCTGATTAACTCAGAATTCATTTGAGCATTTGTATGAATGTTCTCATATTCCTGAAATCTTTGCTCTTGACTCATTCGAGATTGAATGACACGTTCTCGAACTTTTGTGCTTGATTCTGCTAGTTCGGTTTTTGCTGTGAGTTCTTCAAAAGGCACAGGTGTAACTTCTATGTGAATGTCAATACGGTCAAGCAGTGGCCCTGAAACTTTGCTCAGATATCTCTGTACGGCGCTAGGACCACAGCTGCATTCCTTAGTTGGGTGGTTGAAATACCCGCATGGGCAGGGGTTCATGCTGGCAACGAGCATTAGATTACTGGGGTAATTAACCGTGAATCGCGCTCTTGAAATAGTGATTTCACGGTTTTCCAAGGGTTGACGTAAAACTTCAAGAACACTGCGCTTGAATTCGGGCAATTCATCTAAAAATAACACTCCATTATGTGCAAGAGAGATTTCTCCAGGTTGAGGGTAGTTCCCTCCTCCAACCATAGCTACATCACTAATAGTATGATGGGGGTTCCTGAAGGGACGTTGAGCTATGAGTGTTTTGTTCACGGCAAGGGTTCCTGCCACAGAATGTATTTTGGTAGTCTCTAATGCTTCGTGTAAGTTCATTAAAGGCAGAATCCCAGCCAATCTTTTGGCCAACATGGTTTTACCCGCACCTGGCGGCCCTATTAGAATAATGTTGTGTCCTCCCGCTGCGGCAACTTCCATTGCCCGCTTAATAGAACTCTGACCTTTCACATCTGAAAAATCTGATTCCGATTTTTGTAGATTTTGCTCAAAGTCTGTTCTGGGGTCAGACTGAGTTGCATTCAATTGGAGTTCTCCAGATAAAAACTGACAGGTTTCCTTTAGATTATCTACACCATAGACTTCAATGCCTTTTACTATTGCGGCTTCCTGGGCCATTTCTTTCGGAAGCACTATTCTTTGAAATCCATCTTTTGAAGCTTGTAGAGCAATTGGCAAACCACCTTTAATGGGCTGCAGACTGCCATCTAGAGACAGTTCGCCCATAAATAGGGTATTATCCAACGATTCTTGAATTATTTGCTCTGAAGCGGCTAGAATGCCCAGTGCAATAGGCAAATCATAAGAAGAACCTTCTTTTTTAATGTCTGCAGGTGCCATATTTATAATGACTCCTTTTCGTGGAAATTGAAAAGATGAGTTTTTTAAAGCGGCAAAAATTCGAGTCAAACTTTC
Source organism: Bacteroidia bacterium (assembly GCA_049115575.1). Taxonomy (GTDB): domain Bacteria; phylum Bacteroidota; class Bacteroidia; order NS11-12g; family UBA9320; genus JAHEKB01. The sequence continues at coordinate 275,674 of JAGDZU010000002.1, forward strand.
TTTTACAGCATTGTCTGGCAGGCCTATTAACTGGGCTTTAGCGCCTTTACCTACATCTACTTCTATGGTTATTAATTGTGCAGTGATTCCATAAACAGCACTGCCATAAGTTTTTACTAGCATGGTTTACTCTAAATATCTGCAATAAGGTAGTGCTTTAAATAGTGGAATGAAAATTGTATACTTGAATGAAACAATAAGATTATGAAACGTTTTCTAATAATTGGCTTTTGCCTAAGTTTATTTATGATGTCTGATGCACTTTATGTGAATGAAGTGGTTGCGGACGATGTTCGAGGTATGTACTGGAATGGAGAAAAAACAGCCAAAATTCGAATTTATAGAGCTGTGAATGGAAAGTACTACGGTAAGATAGAGCATTTGACAGAACCCAATGACGAAAATGGAGACCCTAAAACAGATCCTGAAAATCCAGATAAAAAACTGAGAAGTAGAGCAAGACTGGGAATGGTTATAATGAAAGGGTTTGAATGGAATGCAGGCGATAAGAAGTGGGAAGATGGTACTATATATGACCCTAACAACGGTAAAACTTACGATGGATACATGAGATTTGAAGGGGATAATAAAGATAAGCTCTACCTAAGAGGTTATGTTATGGGTATGACTTGGTTGGGAAGAACTTCTGAATGGGAGCGTATAGAATAAATGAAAAGCGTTCAAATCATAGTTAAAGGAAAGGTACAGGGAGTCTATTTTAGAGCTTCGGCTAAACAACGCGCTTTAATGTTAGGTGTTTCAGGTACAATTCAGAATCAACAAGATGGCAGTGTTTGTATTGAAGCAAACGGAGAGCAAGATCAACTGCAAAACATGGTAGACTGGTGCAGAAAAGGACCAGCATTGGCGCGAGTGAAGGGAGTTGAAGTAAAAGAGGTCTCATCTCAAGAAACAGGTTCATTCAAGATATTGCACTGAGGGTTTTAAATCTCAAGAAATCCAGAATAACTGCAGAACATTCATCTGGAGATTCAAGCATTGAAAGATGTCCAGTGTTGTCTATTATTTCTATCTGTCCTAAATCACTTTTAGAGATTTGGAGATACACATCTGAAATAGGAAAATGTTGATCTTCTGAACCGCAAAGAAAGAGAACAGGGATCTTTAACTGTTGTATGGTTTCTAAGTGATCTCTCCTGTTCATCATGGCTGAGGTGGCATTTAAAATAGCTTCTTTACTGGTATCTTTCACTTGAGCCCATAAGACTACGCTTAGTCTTTCTTGATTAGAAGGAGCAACTAGTTGAAGGAAGAATTGCTTAAGAAATGCCTCCGCACCATTGGAGTTGACAAATTCCAACACTTTTTGTCTATTTGCTTTCTTGGTTTTTTTATCTTCAAGTGCTGTAGAATGGATCATAGCTATGCCATTATACTTGTCTGGCCGCTGACTCACCATTTCTACTGCAATATAGCCACCCATGGAATGACCAAATACACAAATATCTTCAATGGCCAAATGGTCAAGAAGAAGGTTCAATACATCAGCCTGTTTAGCAATAGAGGCTAGACCTTTTAATGAACTTTGCCCAAATCCTGGCAAATCAAATAGCCAACATGTATGGGTCTTTTTAAGGATTTCAATCTGACTTTCCCATATGCTTTGGTTTTCACAAAATCCGTGTAAAAAACAAAGGTGGGGACCAGTCCCCACCTTTGTATAAAATATTTTACCAATCTCAGATGAAAAAAACATACTAGTTAAAAAACTTGTATCGTCTGTCTTTCACTTTACCGATTTTAAGCAAAGATGTTTCAACATTAGAATCTGTCCCAGCATTGAGCAGTTCCGTAATTTCTCTTCGCTTGTCTGAGATGTCTGATGGCATTTCCAGTGGGCCATGATTATTTACATAAACCACATAGATTCCATTGTTACCAATGATTATATCGGAATGCTTTCCAACGGCTGTTCCCATTAAAGTTCCAAGGACTTTGTCGTCTGCTCCAATGTATGGAATACTTCCACCTTCATAAGTCATGTTCGGAACGGGAGTAACAACTGCGTCTAAGGCATCTGCTAATTCTTCAGCGGTGCTTGAAGTTTTTAAAGCTTCCTCAACTTTAGTTCTCAATTGCTCACCTTTTAGCTGTGCCAAAACTTTGGGCTCTATGTCTTTTCGTACATCTTCTATAGAAGCCACACCTTCTTTGCGAATTTTAGTGCAATGAGCTACAAGATATTTACCATCAACCTCAATGATGTCTGATACATCACCTTCATCCGTTTCAGAATCGAACAACCATCTTGCTATAATATTTCCGCTTTGAATTCCAGAAACAACCCTTTCTTGCTCCGTTATTTCTTTAGCAACTTTTTTAGTGTAACCCATACCTTCTGCAATTTCTTCAAATACTTCATCACCTTTCGCTTTTGCAAGGAATTCTCCGGCCATACGATAGAACTCTCTATCTGTATCGGTACTTGGAATAACAGTTTGAGTAAGTCTGGCAACTTTAATCATTCTTCGGCTCTTGTTTGAAGTGGTTTTTCCTAAATGAACACCATTTCTGGTAGCCACTACAAAGTATCCACCTTTAGAAGTTTTTAATGCTTGGTTGATGAATTTTTCAGGAGCAGATCGAGACTTCTCTCTCATCCACCCAAGGTCCCCACCTTTGTCACCAGTTCCATCACTATTTCTAGTTAGCGCTTCTGTTGCAAAATCAGTTTTACCTGAACGAATATCTGCAAGCAATTTGCGAGCTTCAGACATGGCGTTTAGTGTATCTTCTTTGGTTCTTCCAGCTACAGATAGCATTATATGGCTTGCACGAACAGAGGACAAGCTATCTTCTCCAATTTCTGTAACTTTAAAAAGCCCATATGTGCCATTGCTTTCATAAGGTCCTAGAACCGTGTTGGTGTCGGCTGCAAATAAATCGTCTTCAACATCTTTAGTAAAGTTTCCTCTTACCTTGAATGCTGGGTCATATGGAGTTTCAGACCCCATTAAGCTAACAAAAAGAGAATCGTCAGTGGCCTTCTCAAATTTTTCTTTATTGGAATTAATCCATTCCTGAGTGGCTATTGAATCCTCTTTAGAAGGTTTAACATCAAAAGCAACAAACTCTATATCGCGACTCGCTTCTTGCTTAAACTCGGAGCGATGAGCATCTATGTATTTTTGTAAATCTCGGTCTGTAACCTGTATGGTGCTGTCAGGAATAGTTGCAAAGCTTATTCCCACTATACTTCCGTTTACCGCAAGTTGTTCTCTAGTTATAGCTGTTCTAGCTTCTAATTCTGTAGCATAGAAAGCACTTCTGATTAAAGCTGTATACTTCTCAGTTACAATTTGATTAATCATATCCTTTTCAAAAGTCAACCATTGCTCCTTAGCATCAGGACTTGCTTCAATGTCTTCCCTCAGGTATTGAACCAATCTTCCTTTGTCAAATTGACCAGTTTCCTGATTGGTGAAAGCCTGAACCAATTGTGGATGTGTATTGTCCCCTATAGTAATGTCTTCCATCTCAGCTCCGCTAACTGAAAGTCCTAAGGCATCGTACTCTTGTGAAACCAGTTTTTCTTGTACCAACATATTCCAAGCTTGTTGCTTGTAAGACGCTAGAAAACGTTCGTCCAATTCAAGGCCTGGATTTTGGGCTCTCACATTGTTTAGGAGAGCGTCGTAGATCTGATTGTATTCTTGAACGTCAACGGATTCTCCGTCTATACTTCCAATACTGTTGGCTTTATTGCCAAAGGATGATGTTCTTGAACTAAAGAGGTCTGTGAGAACAAAAGCCAGCATAGCTATTCCAATTACTAGTAAAAGGCAACCTGTTTGGTTTTGTATCTTCTGTATTACACTCGGTTCTTCTTTATTGTATTTATCTGACATGTTTGTCTAAAAAAATGGTTTGCAAATTAAGGCTATTTGTAGGGAAAAGTCAACGTATAAATAGCGTCTTCACTATGGGTAGCTATGGCTGACTTGTAATTTTATCTTTTTGCCATCACTCAGTCTTTTGTAGCGATACTTGAGACTTACATATAAGTCAAGATTTGGATCCAATTTAGCCATGGCCAGTTCGTGCTCTTTCAGTCCGTTGTCTTCGGGTGAATATTTGAATTTGATTTTTCTTTTTTCCCCATCTTGCCAATAAGTGAGTTTACCTTTTAATTTCTTGAAGTTTGAAGAATAACAACTTAGGTAAAGAGCTTCCTTATTGGCTGTAACATCCACCGCGTCTTCTAAGTGTTGAAGATGCATTTGTTCATGATGTCTGCCATAAATTGGTGACCAGCCTCCTTCAACTATAACCATAGCAAGACTTGAATGCAAGCCGCGGTAAACAGGATAGCAAAACAATTGTGTTTCTTCTTGATAGTCTAGATCAATATAGTCGCCATAAAAGAATCGCTGGCCCGGTAATGCAATAGGTTTATAGTTTACTATAACTGGTTCTGTATATCCGTGTATTGGACTGAATTTAGACATCATGACATCATAATACTTCTCATTTGGAGAACGACTTTGGTCAAAGTAGAACACATTTATACCGCCTTCTTTTGGGTTGTATACCATGTTTGGGAAATAGCTATGGCTTTTAGAATTGTGGTCCATTTGAAAAGCATCGCTCCAGCCTTCTCCTTGATTGGTGCTGTGTTTTGCCCAAATATCTGCCTTGCCGTTTCTTGTATCTGCCCAGCAAACATATATAGTGTTTTCAATGGTATCTGAAACTATGAATGGCATGCCATTGGCTCTCATGATATTTGGCATCTCCATATTCCAACCGTTTACTTGTTCCCCTATTATCTTGTCTTCGCCCCAAGTCTTACCGCCATCTAGACTTTTATCGAAAAAGATTTTGTTATTCCCTGCCCATACAGCATAGATTTCTCCATTTGGCCCCACAGCAGTAACTGCTCCTTCTAAAGTACTGTCTCCATCTACGCAATTTCCGGTAATATCGGAAATGGTAATAGCTGTACTAAAACTATCCATATCTGGATTAAAGTAAGAAAACCTAATTCTACTTCTATCCTCCGGATTATGACTGGCATAAACATCAAACTCGGTCCAACTGATATAAACATTTCCTTTGTATTGGGTGCTGTGCTCATCACTTGAAAGCCAGGGTTTGTCTTGCATTTTGCCATTGTTGTATCCAACTGAATATGACTGTTCTTCCCAGAGTTCGGCATTCACAATCTTTTGAACAACTATGCGATCAAACCAATCTCCATATTTTTTTCCTTTGGTTTTGCTCAGGTGAGCATAAAAAAGGTGGCCTCGTGAAAAATGTAAAACCGGATCTCCATATACTCCATATCTAGAGCGAGCAACAGACTCATTCCAAAGGTTGTCTTCAGGTTGATAGGTAAAAAAACGATCAACATTGCATGCAGCATACATCTCATCTGTATTAGCCGGATTAATGGCCACAGAAGTTTCGTTGGCATTTGAAGGAGTTGTAATTAAAGATCGCTTCAGAGTTTGCGCATTTGCACTACAAGCCAAGTACAATACAAGTATTGAGAATAGTCTCATCTTGCGAAAATACAATGAACTCTGAAGCTGAGTTTAAGGGAGTACCAAAATCTTTTTCCGGTCCATTATCTCGCCATTTCTTTTGAGCACAACAAAGTATGTACCTGACTCTAACGAACTTAGATCTATTCGTTGATCAGATCTTAATGCTGATTGCTGTAGTATAATCTGCCCATTTAGATTAATGATATCCGCATCAATAGTTTGGTCTAAGCTTCTATCAAAACTCAAACTAATATGATTAGTTGCTGGTCTAGGGTATGCTGTGAAGCTATATAGAGCTAGCTTATTGCTTATCATTATCACCTGGCTATATTCATAGCTCCCATCCATATCCACTTCTTTCAATCTATAGTAAGACACTTCACTGGTCAAAGCAATAGGATCTATATCTCTATATCTGTAGTGCAATATTTCTTGACTATTACCTGCAGCTGGAATTCTTGCAATGGTTTTGAATTCTCCATTTTCTTTCCGTTCAAGTTGGAAGAAATCACTGTTTAATTCGCTTGCGGTAGTCCATTCCAAATTATTCGCATCTTCTAATCTTTCACCTGTGAATGATAATAATTCAACTGGCACAGGACCTCCAGGACCATCAAGACCTGCTCCAACTCCAGAGAAACCATTGGAATAAGTTGCAGTTAACTTAATGTTTGCTCCTGCATAATTAGTGTCTACAGTTACTGAACTACCCAGAACAGCGGAAGATTTAAGAGCTGTTGAAATGCTACCTGGTGTTTTTAACTGATTCAAATATTTATAGAATTGTGCTGTGGTAGATTTCCATCCAGCACCTTCGGCAGAAGTGTAGTATGTGGTTATTTTAACATTGCCAGAAGAATTATTAGTAGTTGGCGTTATCAAAATGGTTTTATCGAATATTCTCTTTGCTGCAGTGGTGTTATTAGCAAAGTTTTTAGCGTTGGAGCCAGAAGCATCTATAGTAACTGTGGTGCTTCCATAATCATGTGAACTAAGGTTTTCTATAGTGGCAATGACCTTACAATTTGAAGATACAAAATTCACTGTTGCATTAGGGCCCAAGTCAGCAGTTGCCGTGGCATTTAGTGCAGTTTCAATCTCCCAAGGGTTTGCATCGTTGTTGGGACCAGACAAAGCAAAGTCATCAATCATAAATCCATCAACAAATCCGGCTGTTGACCAAATTGAATTGGATGTAAATGTGAATCTGAACCTCACACTAGAATTTCCTGCAAGACTTGAAATATCGAGATCAGTTGACTCATTATTAAAAGTTCCGTGCCATCCCACCTGATCTGAAATTACACTTGCATCAATAGTGTTTTTATTGTACCAATTTGTACCGTTGACATCATTATATACTCCTAGTTTAGACCAAGTACCACCTTCATTGGTGCTATACTCCATATAGGCTGCATAAGGTGTAGCGGCGTAGTATATTTCCATACTCTTTCTAAATGAAAGGGTATATGTTCCAGAGGCCGACATATTAAAAGTTGGGGTGTACAGATGACATGTGATTGTCTCATCTGGGCAATCCGCGTCTAGGTCAGTTTTCCATCCATTTGAGTTGGAGTTCAAAGTCGTAATTTGGTTAGAAGGAGAACCTCTTTCCCAAATATTGGTGCCTACAGATGCCTCACTTGCAAAATGCCAAGCATTGCTCTCAAAATCACCACCATCAGAAGTGGTGTAAGGAGTTCCAAGTTTTGGCAATACTGTAATGAAAGATGTCTTAGTTTCAGTAGTAGAACCATTGATTGTTAACACTACTGTTTTATAACCTCCTTCTGAGTATGACCAGCTTGGATTCTGTGTGGTCGCATCAGTAGATCCATCATTATCAAAATCCCATGCCCATGAAGTAGCACCAGTTGACGCGTCTGTAAAACTTACTGTTTCGCATGGAACCACTATATTTTTATCTACAGTAAACTCTGCTGTTTCATTGGTTGAAAAGCTGTAAGAATACAATCCTCTACCATGTGTAATTGCTATTACAGTTGAGTCTGCCGCTCTGTATTGTAGCATGTCTGTTCTCACATTTGACAAACCAGTATTGCTGGCTTCCCAAACGGTTGAACCTCCATTTAGATTGTTGGTTGACCAAACACCAAGTTCAGTAGCAAGTAAAGCGCTATCTCCTCCAATTGGACTAAACATAGCCCACCTAACTGGCATATTGGGAAGATTTCCTTCTACACTGCTCCAAGATGAACCACCATCTGTAGATTCCCAAACACTATTTACACTGTAATTTGAAAATGTAACTAAGATGTGGTCAGCATCTCCATTTTCAACAGCTATACAACTTACATAACCAGATCCAGGCATCGAGCCACTGGTTATATCAGTATCTGTAATCGTCCCGTCGGCATCATCTATTTTCCAGATTTCACCATTATCTGTGCCTATATATATTCTGTCTGCGGTATTTGGATCTGCAAAAACAGCTGAAGGTTCTCCTGTAGAACCTGTTCCGAAACCAACCGCTGTTGCACTACTAGTAGATCTGGCATTTGCCCATCTCATGTACTGTCCATTTCCCCATGAGCAATACATAATTTCGGCATCATTGTCATAATCCGTTGGGTTAATGAATTTACCCGCTGAAGAACTAAAATTTAAAGAAGAGAATGTTAAACCTCCATTTGTAGATCTCCTGTATTGATTGTAAACATATGATGTGAATTGGTAATCAGGATCGTCTTGATCAATATGAACATAAGCACCATCACCTCCAGTAACTTCTGTTGTAGAATTTATTCCAGCGGATGTAAACTTGTGACTTCCGTTGTCTTGAGCTCCAGCTAAGAAGAAATTTTCCCCTGCGGTTGGATGAATAGCACCTGAATAGAACTGGGTTACATTATAATCATTTACAATATGTGATATGTTAGGAGTTGAGTTGCTTGCATTTTCGGTTACATAAACACCACCGTCATTTCCGAAAAGCATTGAATCTGAACTATTTGGAGCAAAAATAGCTATGTGTTGATCTGCATGCACCTCTGTGTAACCACCTCCACCGTACCAGTGAGAAACTTGTGTCCAAGAAGAACCTGAATTTGTGGTCTTATACAAATCAATACCACCCATGTAAGCAGTAGTAGCATCATTGGGGTCTACCACAAGACTTAGGTCATACCAAGCCTGTTGTCTGCAAAAATTTGTACCTCCAACAGCATCATTAGGGTTGGATACTGATGACCAGCTTGTACCTCCATTCGTGCTCACTCTAACGGCATTAGCATTATAAGTGCTGCTGTTTTGAGTGATCATGTATATAACATCACTATTAGAAGGAGCACAGGCAATTTCTATTCGTTGTTCTGAAGCAGACGTATAGACTTTGGTCCATGAACTACCTCCATTTGTGCTTTTATAGACACCATCAGATGAAAATATCCCGAAAGCGGCATATAAATCTCCATTGCGAGCTATCTCTAAATCAGCAACTCTGTTGGTTGTGGGAGTTCCACTGTTATTTAATACTGCGGCCCATGAATTACCACCGTCAGTAGATTTAACCACCCCGTAGTTTCTTGTTGCAGCATAGATGTTACCTGCACTGTCTACCACCAAACGTTGAATGTAGCTATAACCTGTACTATTTGTTAATTGACTCCAGTTGGCTCCACCATCTGTACTTTTGAATATTCCATCGCCTCTAACAGCATCAGCATTAAAATAACCTTCACCAGTTCCCATGTATAGAGTGTCTGTACCTCTTGGGTCATAGGCAAGTGTAGTTATAGCCATGTTAGCGAGAAAATCATCTACTGCTGTCCAGCTTGGAGTAGCAGCATAAATATCTTCGCAAACCCAAAGCCCTCCAGCAACGGAACCTGCAAAAACACGTTTATTAGTATTGTCATTTGGATCAAAAAGGAGACCTCTTGTACGCCCTCCAACATTATTTGGTCCTCTTTCGCTCCAATTAATATTAGAAATAGCTGCTTTACCCTTACTTCTTTGTTGCTTTTTAAGAGCTTCAATAATGGTCCAAAGTTCATGTCTGGGAACCGTATTGGTTTCCGGATCTTTAGTCATTTCAAAGTTCAATTCGGCGGCGAGGTCCGCACGAGTTTTTTTGTCGTAAGTCCTTTTAACTGAGGAAGATGCAAAATCTTTTTGAGTACATCCCCAAAAAAACAGCACACAAGAAAATAGTGTTAAAGTAGTAGCAGTAAATAGTTTCATCGTTAGCGAATTAAAGTAATAGTACCTGTTATCAGGTTTTGCGAAGATAAACTATTTGTATTTAAATCTAAAATATAAAAGTAAGTACTGCCGGGTAAATCCACTCCTGAATTCATGTATTTGCCATTCCAACAAAGGTTAGGATCAGTGGTTTCAAACACTTTTTCACCCCATCTATTATAGACTTTCCAGACTATTCCTTCACAGAATTGGTCCAAACCGTCAAACCTAAAGCAATCATTGAGTTGATCGTTGTTAGGAGAAAACACATTGTAAAGGGTAAAATCTTTATCACCTATTTTGGAAATATTTACTATTTGACTTATTGTATCTGCACAGTAGCTATCTTCATTTACAATTAGCCTAATGGTGTATTCTCCATCTTCTTCATACCAGTGCTCAGGGTTGGGTACATCACTGGTGTTACCATCTCCAAAATCCCAGGAATAACTGAGCGCATCTTCTGAATGGTCTATAATTTCTAATTCGTCTGCACAAGCTTGATACTTAATTTCAAAATCCGCATTGCCCTGTTCAATAACGAGAATAGATCTTTTATAGACATCTGAAATATTACATGTGTTAGAGTCAATTACTGTTAGGGTGACTTCGTATAGCCCTGGTTCCGTGTATTCATGTGTAGGGTTTACAGCTGTAGATGTGGTATTGTCACCAAAATCCCATTCCCACTCATTTCCTAGCACGCTTTTGTTGTTAAAAGTGACTGTAAATGGTGCGCAACCAATGGTTGGTGTTGCTATGAAATCCGCAATTACTGCAGTTTTAATTTGCAGGTCTATTTTAAAAGATGCGTTGCTGCAACGAACGCTTGAATTATATGTAAAAGCGGCATTTGGAGAAACCGGAAAATCATTAATTTCGGACGTATTCACAGCTAGGTCATCTCCAGATGGACAACTAGAGCAAACAGATTGGTAGATGACTCCTTTTTTATCGAACCTACTTGTGCCACCATCAACGTGGTCAGAAGTTGAATCTCCTCCAAAATAAGTAGCGTATAGTAAGCCGCTAGCATCTTTGTCTAGCACTAGTATGTAAAAGTCGTTATTATCAGTTTCCGATTGTTCAGCATCTCCTGTGGTTTCCATACCGTTGGTACTTCCAGGATTTGTATTTGAAACCCTTGAGCCCCAGCCAGAGAAATAGATATGCTCACACACATCTACCAAGAAAGCACTAGGAGCCAAATTAATTCGATTAACAGTATTGCCGAATGTGGTTTGCCATTCCAAATTCAACAAACCTGTGTCTATTTTGAATATGAACTGACCCCTGTTGTCTTCTCCATACACTCCCGAAGATTTCGTGATATTTCCTTCGGTCTGCCCAGTAGCATATATATTTCCTTTTCTATCAATATCTATAAAGTAGATTTGGTCGTAAGCTTGTGTTCCGTAATAGCTCAAGCGCTTAAGCGTTTTGTCTGTTTTATTATAGACAGCAATGTAACCGTCAACCAAGCCTGCTCGAGTAGGTTGGTATGATGTATCCAGTGCGGGCAGGTTATCGCTGTTTGTACCTCCACCTACAAATACATTATTATTTTGATCTAGTTTTATACTGTAAGAAGCATCTAATCCGCCACCACCTAAATAGGTGGCCCATTCCATTTGGCTAAAATCTCGATTCAATTCAAAGATGAAGGCATCTTGACCTCCCTTTAGATTAACTTGACTGGGGAGAACCGTATTGAGGTTATCTGAGTTTGTATTGGAGGCTATAAAAACGTGGTAATCATCATCTGGAATAATATCTCCTCTGAAGTCATCCGCGTAATTATGAGCGAGCACTGAACCGGCTTGAACTAAACCGTCATTTTGACTGCCACCAACGTATGTGGAGGCCATGAGTTCAGATCCATCTTCAGAAAACTTACTTACTATTATATCAAAATTCCCATTGTAAGTGCTGTCATAGCAATCCTTTGTAAATGGGAAATTTGGAGAGTGCGTAGTCCCTAATAATATGAGCTGATCATCTCTATCTACAACTATGCTGTGCGGGTACTCATCATCAGATCCTCCCAAAAAACTGGCCCAAAGTAATTGCGTTCCAGCCGAATCGTATTTTGATATGGTGATATCGCATCTTAGGTTTACAGGTGAACGCCCTACACCTCCATTCCAAATGGTGTCATGCGCATCATCCGTGACCGGATATGGCCCTCTATTATCTACTATCCCTCCTGCATACAGATTTCCTTCGGAATCATATGTTGCGGTATATCCAAAATTATCACCTACAGATCCTGAATAAGTAGAGAAAATTAATTTAGGGTCAATGATTAAAGGAGCATTTGCTACTAGTTCGGATTGGAGTACATAACTGAGCACATTTCCATTAACTTGATAATCACAAAGAACAGGAAGTTGTTTTCCCTCTACAATTTGAAAACAAAGAGGTTGGTCCTCGATTATAGTTCCAACGGAGCTGAAAATATGTAATTGTTGATCTATAATCTGGATAGAATCAGCGCCATTAATTTCACATTGAATCTGTGCAATGTTGTCCTCGTTAGCTTGGTGAATTACCCATTGATATTTAAAATCTTGGTCGGTAATGAATTCTAGGTCCACACCAGGGTAAACATTCTTGTATTTGATTTTACCTACAGGGTGCACAGCACTGGCCCACTTGCTTTTGTCTTCACCCAAATAGAAGTTGTAATAGTGGTTCCGTTTTTGTTCCTCATATATCTTACTTGAATATTCCAAGCCAAGGAACTTCAGCTCAATGGAATGCCTGTCAATTTGGGAGCTGTTATTTCTATTGGCTGGTTGATCGTGCCTCTTTTCTTGATGAGCAACATATTGCTCTGAATCTAGGAGGTCATAAACAATGCCATCTTGCCTTAAGAATATTTGACCATATGGAATATTGACTTTATATCTAACAGCAGGGTGCCATTGCCCGTGGTTAGGTACCATTTCGAGGCTAGAGGTTGAGACACTTTCTTGAGTTTGCGCACTTAGCTCTAGAGCAAAGAACAAGGCTAATAATATTTGCATACTCCTAAATAGCATCCTCACAAAGATAGTTGTACTGTATCTGTTAAGACAATTGAGTATTGTAATTAGTTGCTCAGCTTATTAGAAGGGTTCAAAAGCTAATCCATACATAGGATAGAATTATATTCGCGGAAATTTTATCAATGGAGTTGAACGAGCAACAAATTCAGCGAAGAGAATCATTAAAGACGCTAAAGGAGCTAGGAATAGATCCTTATCCAGCTGAAGCCTATCAAAAGGATTTCAGCAGTATTGAAATCATTGAAGGTTTTGAAACAAATCCAGATGATTTTAAGGAAATTTCATTTGCAGGTAGAATGATGCGCAGGCGAATCATGGGGAAAGCCAGTTTTGCTTTACTGCAAGATGAGCAAGGAAGTATTCAGATTTATGTGAATAGGGATGAGTTGTGCCCCAATGAAGACAAAGAATACTACAATACAGTGTTCAAAAAGTTGCTTGATATTGGAGATATAATTGGAGTAAAAGGTTTTGTTTTTAAGACTCAGACCGGTGAAACTTCTATCCATGTAAAAGAGCTAACTATATTATCAAAATCTTTGAGTCCTCTACCTATGCCTAAGGAGGTGGACGGACAAGTATTTGATGCCTTTACAGACCCAGAACAGCGTTACAGAAAAAGATATGTGGATCTTTTAGTCAATCCTCAACACAGAGAGACTTTTGCTAAAAGAACAAAAACTATAGCTAGTATGAGGAATTTCCTCAACGATCGAGGTTATTTAGAGGTAGAAACACCAATATTACAATCTATACCTGGCGGAGCCGCTGCAAGGCCGTTTAAAACTCATCACAATGCGCTTGACATTCCACTTTACTTAAGAATCGCCAATGAGTTGTATCTGAAACGGTTGATAGTTGGTGGTTATGAAGGCGTATTTGAGTTTGCAAAGGATTTTAGAAATGAGGGGATGGACAGAACGCATAATCCTGAATTCACTCAAATGGAATTGTATGTAGCTTACAAAGACTACAACTGGATGATGGATCTTACAGAAGAAATGTTGAGAGATATTGCGATTGCCGTTAATGGAAGCAGTACAGTAACTTTTGGCGATAAGGAAATTGACTTCGGTAAAAGGTTTGAGCGCCTTACAATTTTTGGAGCCGTTGAAAAGTACACCGGTACAGACATAAGTCAAATGGATGAGTCTCAGTTAATGGAGACAGCCAAGAAATACCATGCGGAAGTAGATGATAGCATGGGTAAAGGGAAGTTAATTGATGAGATATTTGGAGCAACAGTTGAAGAACATCTCATACAACCCACATTCATTATGGATTATCCTGTGAGCATGAGTCCGTTAACAAAGAAACACCGTGAAAATCCAGAGCTTACGGAAAGATTTGAACTGATTATTAATGGCAAAGAATTAGCAAATTGTTATAGCGAGTTGAACGACCCCATAGATCAAAGAGAACGTTTTGAAGAACAGGCGAAGCTATTAGAGAGAGGAGATGACGAAGCTATGTTTATAGATCAGGATTTTCTCAGGGCTTTGGAATATGGGATGCCCCCTACAGCAGGTATAGGAATTGGGATTGACAGACTTGTTATGTTGCTTACCAATAATGAGAGCATACAAGAAGTACTATTCTTTCCTCAAATGAGACCTGAGAAGCAGGATGAGGCTCCTAAAGGACCAAGCCTCACGGAGAATGAGCAATTGGTCTTAGATATTTTATCAAAAGAAAAATCCATGGTCTTAGCAGACCTTAAATCTATGACTGGTCTTTCAAACAAGCAATGGGATCTTAGTATGAAAGGCCTAGCTAAACATGGTTTAACCAAAGTAACAAAAACTGAGGATGCCTTAAGGGTAGATTTGGTTTGAGACAATAAGATAACCTATAATAGAAGGAACAAATGAATCTTATAACAACTCATATCTGTATGGCCAAAGACCTTGGTGTTCACGGCAATTTATTCGGTGGAATAATGATGGCCTGGGTAGATGAAGCAGCATCATCTTTGGCTGTTAGCACTTGTCACACTCCAAATATGGTTACTGTAAAAGTTGATGAGTTGGTATTTAAGAAGAAAGTAAAGGAAGGATTCCTTATTCGTATTTATGGTGATGTAGCAGCCATAGGAAATAGCTCCATAAGATTTGCCATTGAAGCAAGAAAAGTAAGTGTATATACTGGAGAGGAAGATGTTGTTGTAAGCACATCCATCACATTTGTAAGAATTGACGAGTCAGGTGCACCTACACCAATCCCTTCTCCGGTTAAAGAAAGATTTAAGCATTTGGCTAAATAGCCATTGCTCAACTCAAATCATCCATAACTTCATTCATTGTAATAATCAACAAGCTCAAGAGTTTATGGATTATTATGCACCAACAAGTCAAAGGACCAGATAGAGTTATACTATTTGAAATCGGGATTATTGTCGCTTTATTATTCACGAATTGGTTTATCAATCTGGAGTATCAGACGGATTTTGCATTTGAAAATCCACCCGAACAGAATTGGGCAGATAGTCCATTCGTTTTAGGACCCATTGAAGATCCAATTCCAATTGATGAACAGGAGCAGGAGTCTTCTATCATCCCATTCGATGTTTCCAGCTTAGTAAAGGTGGTGGATGATTTATTCAAGATCAAAGAGAAAAAACTAGTACCTCCAAGAAAAATTAAGACACCGATTGGCTTTCTGCCTATAAAAACAGGCCGCGGACAGTCTCATAAAATAGACAGTTTTGTGGAGCAAATGCCTCAATTTCCAGGTGGAGAAAAGGCGTTAGCAAGCTTTGTTCAAACCAATTATGAGTTCACCAGCTATATGTTTGAACATGCAGAAACGGTACAAGTAGTAGTTCGATTTATTGTTGATGAAAACGGCAAAGTAACAGACCCACAGGTGGTTAGCTGTTCGTTTTCTGGACTAGGAGCTGAACAAGAAGCCATAAATTTACTTATGAAAATGCCAAACTGGATACCCGGGGAGCAAATGGGTAGAAAGGTAAAAGTCCGAATGCAACTGCCTTTAAGATTGCAAGTCTATTGATTGGCATGATTCTGGAAGTTATTCTAGTACATTCGGTAAGGTAGTTTTCGTAAGCTTAGCTTTTAGTTGATCAGTCGGACGGGAAATCCCGTCCGACTTTCTTTTTGTCAGTTTTCTGCCGTTTTTCAACTGATTTCAACCGTTTCTCAAGCCATGACAAGAAAAAGGGCTATTTCTTCGCTATCTTTATACAATGCTTAAAAGAATCTTTTTTTTCTCGCTCACTTTACTAATGGCAAGTCTCGTTTTTGCCGATAACAAAAAGGGTGTTAAGAAAAATGGTGACAAGCAGGATGAAGATAAAGTAATAGTTGTGGATTCTACTTTGGTAGATCTTGACAAAGAACGCTGTGATGAGAATGACGACACTTTGGTATTTGAAGATTGGGATGACCCAAACAAAGCTCCAAGTGACAACTCCATGATACAAGATGGAGACTCAGAATCAGATCAGGGCGAACAATCTTTAGAGCTACCAGCACTCCTAGACAAAGTAACTGCCTATAGAGAAAAGAGATACGAGACTAATTTTGAATTGTATCCCAATCCGGCTACTCATGTACTCAATATTCAAGTTGATGACATGCCTGAAAGAATTCAAGTTGTAAGTCTATCCGGGGCCAGTGTTATTGAAATCTCTGGTTTAAACCAGATAGATGTGAGTGGATTACAAAGCGGAATTTATTTTGTGCAATTGGTTTACGCCAATCATATAGAGACGAAGAAATTCGTTAAATCATAAGTATCACCTAAAGGAACACATTATGCTAAAAGCAGTAATCATTGACGATGAACGTAAAAGTCGAGAAAATTTAAAGCTCTTATTGAGTTCTTTTGTTGAGAATGTGGAGATAGTTGGTACTGCTGATGGAGTATTAACAGGTATCAAAACCATACAGGATAACAATCCTGATTTGGTTTTCTTAGACATACATTTATCCAATGGTGACGGCTTTGAAATATTAGAGCAACTCACAGATAAAGATCAAAATGTAATTTTTGTTACTGGTCATGAAGAACATGCTGTACAAGCTTTTAGATCTGAGGCTGTTGATTATTTACTTAAACCTGTTTCAATTGAGCATTTGCAAACAGCTGTTGAAAGAGTGAGAAAAAGAACCGATTTAGAGAACGATGGAGAAACTCAAAATCACGTTACACTTTCCACTTCTAAGGGATTAATTATTCTAAAAACTGAAGATATTCTTTATTGCAAAGGTGATGGGGCATATACTTATTTCTTTCTAAAATCAGGCGAAAGAATCACGACTTCTAAAAACTTAAAAGAGTATGAAAATCGAATTAAAGACAAGCGATTTTTTAGGTGTCACAAATCATATCTCGTAAATCTTAGCGAAATAAAAACGTATGTTCGTGGAGAGGGAGGTCATGCCATCATGACCAACGGAGAAACAGTTAGCGTTTCCAAAAGAAGAAAAGAAGCATTTTTAGCTGCATTGAGCAGTGTATAAGAATAGAAAAGCTCACATAAAGTTACTCATTTTCATTTTTGCCTTCCCAATTTCATCTTGGGCACAGGACTTATTACGTTTTCAAAATCTCGGTGTGAGTGATGGTCTATCTATGGGCACTATTACAGCCGTTCAAAAAGATGCTAATGGATATGTTTGGGCAGCCACTGCAGAAGGACTGCATAGATTCGATGGAAAAAACTTCAAAGTTTTTAAGCATATAGATGGAGTAAAAGGGAGTATCTCAGATAGTTATATTCTCACTTTACTTGCTCATGGAGACATACTCTACATTGGTAACCACAGTGGAATGGTGGACCTCTTTGACATCAATACACATGAAGTCACTACTCTCGAACTTGCACAGGTAGATGAAAGCTTTGACTACCCCATCACGTGCTTATCTTGGTTTCAAGATCGATTAATAATCGGAACTGAAGGAGGTGGTGTTTGGACTTATAGTCCCCAAAATGAGCAATTGGAAAAACATGCGGTCTACTATGAAATCAGCCCAATAATTACAGATGTAAAAGTAAAAGAAAAGCATTGCTATATAAGCTCTCTAACGGCTATCTATAGATGTACAAAATCTTCAAGCGAGCTTTTATTTAGAACCGAAGGTGGGAGTATTTCAAGTTTCGATTTCTCGGGTTCTGACATCATATTTGGAGGAAATTCTGGCTTGTTCAAATGGCATTCTAGAGATGGTTCTATCACTGTAGAAGAGCTACCTAAAAGAAAGAGGAGGGTTAAGAACATAACCGATATTGTAGTTTCAGGAGAAGAACAGTGGATTGCCACCATGGGAGGTCTAGTTTATAAAACAAATGGGCAAATCCAACACTATACTTCCAATAACACAAGACCTTATTCTCTAGTTAATAACCAGATTAATCATTTGTTTGTTGATGACGAACAAATTGTTTGGGTAGGTACTATTGGTGGGTTGAGTAGATATGCTCCGCAGCTTAAGAAATTCGGCCTATTACAATACTTTGATTTCAAAGGGAAATCTCACAATAACAACGTCTACTATATTTACTATGGTAAGGATGACTTTATTTGGTTGGGAACCTTATCTGGGGGCTTAATTAAATTGAACTTGGATCATCAGATAGTTGATGTCTTTCCTGTAATATCTGATGGAGAAATAGAAACTAAAGCCGTAAGGTGTATATATGAAGATTCCAAAGGGAATTTTTGGGTGGGTACTCGTGATGAAGGTCTTTTCTTGTTTGATGAATCTAGAAGATCATTTAAGCATATGAGAGGGGTAAAGGACTTTGAGATTAGTAATAATATCATTAGAGCCATATATGAAGATTCAAAAGAGCGACTTTGGATAGGAACACAGAGTGGATTGAACAGATATGATGTAGAGAACAATAAGTATTATCATTTTTCAGCTGAACCTGCTTCTATTGCTAACAATTCCATTTATCAAATAACAGAAGATCCCAATAGTGGCCAGTTGATACTGGCAAGTTTTAGAGGCGGACTTCAATTCTTTAATCCTAGGTCTAAACATTTTGTGAGCTTGAAGTATCACGCAGATGACAGCACTTCTATTAGCAACAATAATCTGATGTGCATGCAATGGATTAATTCAGACACCCTTTTGATAGGAACATATGGAGGCGGGTTGAACATTTTGGATATGGAGTCGAAAATAGCTACTCATATAACGGAGCGAAATGGTTTGGTGAACAATGCTGTATATGGCATACTGTATGAAGGGAATGGCAAAGTTTGGCTTTCAACCAATAATGGAGTTGTACAATACCACCTCTACAATAAGTCTTTTACTAATTTTAAGCCGGTTCACTATTTACAAAACACTGAATTTAATGAGGGAGCATTTGCGTCTTCTCCTAATGGTGAATTCTATTTTGGTGGGGTGAGCGGTTTCAATTTTTTTAAACCCAAAACTATTGCATATGATACGAGCTATCCATCTTTAAAGATTACAGGAATTAGAGGGGAATACAAGAATTTAAAGCAAAGTGAAATTCAATTGAGCTTTTTGAATTCGCGATTGGAAATTGACTTCATGGCATTGCATTACAGCAATCCCGAAGGGGTTATATACAAATACAAATTGTTGGGTTACGATCAAGTTTGGGTTGAAAGCTCACATAACAATACAGCAATTTACCCAAGACTGAGTCCTGGTCATTACAGTTTTCAAGTGGTTGCTGAAGATGAATTTGGACAGTGGTTAATAGAGCCAGTATTACTCAAGGTTTACGTTAAACCTCCGTTTTGGCAGATGTGGTGGTTTATAGTTCTGGTCTTGCTAGTTATTGGGGCAGCTATATATAGTTTGTTCAAGTTTAGAACTAGGGAGATAGAACGCAGTTACAAGCTTCAATTGGTAGACTCCGAACTTAGCGCTTTGAGGAGCCAGATGAATCCACATTTCATATTTAATTCACTCAACAGTATTCAGTATTTCATATTGCAAAAACAACCCAAAGAAGCCTACACATATTTATCAAAGTTTGCTAGTCTGATGAGGAAGATCTTGCAGAACTCCAGATTGAAATATATTAGTATAGAAGATGAAGTAGAATGGCTGGAATTGTATTTGGAAATGGAAAAGATGAGGATGGACAATACACTGGAATATGAAATAGATGTTTCAGGGGTTGATGATATTTCACAAAGCTTTATTCCCACTATGCTGATTCAACCTTATGTTGAGAACAGTATTATTCATGGTCTTTTACCAAAAGAAGAAGACAGGAAGATTAGCATATCATTTGTGAAGCGCGAGAAGCACGTTGATTGCATGGTAGAAGACAATGGAATTGGGCGAGATGCTTCAAAAATCATGAATGAACGAAGAAGGAAAAAACATAATTCAGCAGGAATGGCTCTAACTAAAACTCGACTTCGAATTTTGAGTGAAGGTAAAGGGGATTTTGATGTTCAAATTGAGGATTTACATGAGAATGGGGTAGCTTCTGGAACAAGAGTTAATATTATGATTCCATTAATTGAGCAAGATCAATAGTAGTAAACTCTGCCTATAGTAACGTTCTTCAACACTATTGCCAAATTCATTTAAGGTCTTTTAATAGCAAAACACCAAACTAGTTAGAATATGACTACCTTTGCATTAACATTTTTAAATTATTATGAATACAGGAACAGTTAAGTTTTTCAATGAAGCCAAAGGATTTGGTTTCATCATTGAAGACGATTCTAAAACTGAGTACTTTGTTCACGTTTCTGGCTTAATTGATAGCGTAAGAGAAGGTGACCAAGTTGAGTTTGAATTAAAAGAAGGAAAAAAGGGAATGAATGCAGTAAATGTCAAAAAGACATAATAAGCACTCACAATAAAATTTTTAGCCTGGACAGTATGTTCGGGCTTTTTTATGCCTCATTCCAAATAGACCAAGATTCTTCGGCCTGCCTAACCAGCATTTTATAACCATTTAGAACTAGCCCTCCTGCTTTTTTTGCACTCTTTAGAAAAGGAGTTTCATGAGGATTATAGACCAAATCATATGCGATATGATTTGAAGACAATCCTACTTTGGGAAAGGGTATTTCTTGGGTAACATATCCATCTGTTCCTATAGGAGTGCAATTGACTAATAAATGATGGTTACCGATTAGATTCTCATCCAGCTCTTCAAAAACCAAATCGCAATTGCTGCGAGCAACTACTAAATAATTGATTCCAACATCTCTTAAGGCATACTGTATGGCTTGTGAAGCTCCGCCATTTCCAAAGATTAATGCTCTCATTGAACTCTTCAAAAAAGGTGACAAAGTGTGAATGAATGCAGAATAATCAGTATTGTACCCAACCCAACTCCCATTTCTTTTCACAACAGCATTAACAGCATTTATTTCAGCTGCAATTGAATCAATTCTATTTAGGTATTGTATGATTTCTTGTTTGTAAGGTATGGTAACATTGAAACCCTTTAAATTGAATTCTTCGGCTGTTTCAAAAAGATTATTCAAAGACTCCAACTCAAGATTGTGATAAGATGCCTCTATTTTTTCATTCTTAAACTTGGTTTCGAAATAGCTTTTTGAAAAACTATGATCGAGTGTTTTTCCTATAAGTCCATAGTGGTTCATTTTTGTTTTGAGCCCATTTTAGCCAGCAAATAAACAATGCCTATTCCACCTAGCATTATGGCCATGGCTGGGATTAATTGAGCGTCTGTACCGTAAAGGAAATTACTGTCTAGAGCTTCCAAAGATTTTGGACTTATGCTTTTGCTGAACATCACCTTTTCCTCACCAGATGAACCAACCCTTGTAGAAAGCACTTGTTGCCAAGGCCAAACCTTGTTCAAAGACCCCAAAAGGAATCCTGTGAGAAGAGCTAAGGTTTGATTTCTGTAACGTTCAAAAGTCCAGCTTAAGACTCGTGCGAAGCTGAATATGCCAACTATCAATCCAAGCCCAAATACAATGAGCATAGTTGTTTCTGGACCAAATGGCGATTCGATAAAACTTTTAATAGCAGGCATAATAACGGTATACATGCCTAATAGTAATAACACAAAACTACCGGATAGACCAGGTAGCATCAGAGCTGAAACAGCTAGCAAGCCTGATATAAAAACGAACCATAGAGATTCATTGCCTTGGCTTGGAGCTGCAATGGTTATCCAGTAAACAAATACAGTTCCTAATATGAGCAATGCAATTAACTTCCAGTTCCACTGTTTAACTTCTCTTGCAACCAAAGGAATGGAGGCCAATATTAATCCAAAGAAAAAACTCCAAATAAGAATGGGGTGATTTTCTAGAAGATGAGTAATTAGAAACAGACCTAGTCCAAAACCGACAACCATTCCAAAGAATAATTTCACCAGGAAGTAAAAGTCTATTTTATTCAAGACCGCTTTGAATCCTTCTTCTTTAAAAGTTTTTATTAGAGAGGGCTGTATAGATCTAATGGCCAGCAATAGCCTTTCATAGATTCCAGTAATGAAAGCAATGGTTCCTCCTGAAACACCAGGGATAACTTCAGCTATGCCCATAGCGGCTCCTTTTAAGGCTGTGCTTAGTATTTCACGCATTTGTGGGCAAAAGTACGATTTGCCTACTTCAATCGTTTTAACTTTGCACAAAAGAAATGGAACGTATGAAAAGGAAAATGGCAATAGTACTCTTGGTCTTGACCGCCTTGTTCCTCTTTGAGAGTTGTAAATCTCAAGGTTATAGCAAACGCAAAGCTAAAAGTTGTAATTGTCCAACTTTCTAATTCAGGCTCACTTTCTTAGGAGTGGTAGAGAAATGCCATCTCAAATAATTCTCCATAATCACATCTGCCTTTTGAAAGTCAATATTGTAGTTCATACCCACCCTGCTTAAAAAGGTCAAATTCTTGGCAACGTGTAATTCACTAGCGATTCTGAAACTAACCATTTCCCTATTTTGATAAGGGTCTCCCACGTTTTTTCGTCCTTCTGAAAAGTACAGTCTTTCACCATAAGGTGCCTGATATTGGTATCCATCCCAATATGACATCACTATATGATAGTCGTGTAATTTTAATCTGGCCACAGCCAAATACCCTTTCCCATTGCGATATTTAAAAGGTGTAAAATCACTCAAGTCGTGAAAAAATGTAGCATGACCGGCAAGGTGAATAGCTGTGTTTTTACTGAACTTATGATCTAAACGCAAGCCAAAAGCATAGTTATAAATAACGGAATTTGGATGTACAGACAAGTCTATTTCACCAGCTTGATGCACTGTAATACCCTGGCCATTGAGACTGAGTTTGGTCTTTTCATTGAGTACAGGGTTTAAGTTTAGTGTTAATCCGGCATACATTTCCTCGTTTTTAGGATCGTCCTGATAAATCATTTGCGCCCAATCAATCCAGAAGTCATATTCTATTCTTTTGTTCTCACGAATTACCTGAATTCCCTGTTCCATTCTTTTAGTTACAGACTGCTCATAATCCATCATGGGTTCTATTAGATTATGTTGAACGCTGCCTTCAAGATTCCCGAAAATGAGGTCATGCCCCCACAATCTGTATTTAAACTTGATGTATGGTTCTATCGTTCGAATTTGGGGGTTGCCAAAATCGTATCTCAGAAATAAACCGCCCATGATTTCAGCGTCCTCATTGAATTGATATTGTACATAGGGTAATAGATGAAATCCAGGAAAAGTTGATCCCTTATCCACGCGAGTAGTATACTCTGTGTTTCTGAAATAGTTCAAATTATCAAAATGAAAACTAATATGAGAAGAGTCAATAACTCGGTCGTATTTCTCTGCATCAAAGAAAGAATGATCATACTGACTGTATACAGAAGTGAACAAAAAACAAGTAAAAATGAAGCTTAATAGTGCACTTTTAGTAATATTCATGGTAGTTTGGAGCTGCAAATAAGCGGTTTTAGCTGCAAAATTGAACTATGGTATGCAGTTTGCATTTTATAAGTCAAAGAGAATTACTATGAGAGCAATTAAATATGTATTGGTTTTTTGCACCGTGTTAATTAGCACGGCTTTTACCAACCAGACTACTTCGGTTGCAGGCTCTAGAGTTATAGCAAACGAAGCATTTACTTACGGAGAAGAATTGAGTTTTAGAGTTCACTATGGCTGGATTAATGCGGCCAAGATTACCATGAAAATTGCGCCAGAGCCAACAATAATAAAAGGTAGAAGTACTTATAATATTACCGGTTATGGTAAGACCTTTAGGTCTTTTGATTGGGCTTATAGAGTGAGAGATCATTTTGAAACTTATATGGATAGTGTAAGTCTAGCTCCATTGAAATACTTCAAAACTGTTGAAGAAGACAAATACCGAGATGTGGATTTGGTTTTCTATGATCATGAGAAAGAGTGGTTAAAAGGAAAGAAGAAGAATATGAATATGCCCGCATATGTGCAGGATGTGATTAGTGGAATCTACTACGCAAGATCTATTGATTTAGCCAATGCTTCCGTGGGACAAACATTTCCGCTCGATATTTATCTTGATCAAGAGATTTACAATTTGAAATTTAAATATATGGGCACTGAAATTATCAAATCTGATTTGGGTAAAGTGAAGTGCTATAAGTTAAGACCTCAATTGGTGGTTGATAGAGTATTCAAGGACGAAGATGATATGACAGTGTGGGTAAGCGCAGATGCAAACAAAATTCCAATTCGAGTCAAAACGGAAATTTATGTAGGCTCACTTAAGATTGACATAACCTCGCACAAAGGCTTGAACAATCCGTTTAGTGCTCTTCAATAATCAGAAACGCAAGAAAACACTGGCTTTGGTCCAGTAGGTAGGACCAAGATTACCCGCTAATCCAATTCCAACATTTTTTATTGGAAAGTAATTTACCCCAAGAGGGGTAATGCTGGCGTTCACTCCTCTACCTGCAATAAGATCGGTTAGCTTTAAGATCTCGTTAATATTGTTGTTGGTAGTATTGGCATCTAGTTTTTCTCTTTTATAACCCAGCCGAACACTAGTATACAATTCAAGAACATCGCTATTTATGGGGTAGTAAAATTTGGGTTCTAAGACAATAGCATACCTTTTAAAGTCAAAACTCAATTTTTCATCCACTACTACATTCTGAACTTCTGTTTCAAATGTATAGTCCCCATTTAAGCTCTGATGAGTAAAACCTAGTCCCAAAGCAAACATTTCAACTATCCTGTACTCATATCCCGCTATTATTACAGCGGTTCCTTCTACATTCACATCTTTCTTCAGATTAAGAGCGGTTTTAATAATGCCCGATTTTAAGCTCATACCATAACCAAATTCGAGTTGATGAGTTTGAGCTTTTAAACTGAAAACGGATAAAAGGCTAATGCATAGAATTAGTAGGGCGGATTTCATCTTAGGATAGAACGTTTTTTTTAGATGGAATTATATGAACTGATTTTATGTAATTGGGTTCGTAATATGCCAAATCCTCAAATTCTTTGTTGTTGTATTTCTGCAAGGCAATATTGACCATATGTCTAGCCAAAGCATCAACTTCAACTACTTTGAGCTTGTTATGACCTAAAATTTTTGCTGTCTTTAAACTTCCAGTTCCGCCAATAAAAATTTCGTTTTGTAGATGATTCTTAAGGAAATCATTGTTTACAGTGCAAAATGCTTCTGGCTCTATGAGTTCCAAGTTTGAATTAAATATGCCATAATAAACATCTTCTCGCCTTGCATCTATTAGAGCGCAGTACAGTTTGTCACCATCCTCTTCTTGCTCTTTTAAGGCTTGGGCTATACTCGCAAGTGAGCTTACAGAAATAATTGGAATATCATGAGCGAATGCTATACCCTTTGCCAAGCTGGCACCTATTCTCAAACCAGTATACGAACCTGGACCTGCACTTATAGCTATTGCATCTAGTTCTTGGATCTTGCATTGCTGATTCTCTAATAAATCACTAACCATAGATGCTAACAATTTGGAATGGCTATTCTTCTCAAACACATTTTTCTCTGTTATCTGACCCTGATGTAATAGGGCTGCAGAGCAAACATCAGCAGAGGTTTCTAAAAGGAGGATGTTAGCTGTGGATGGCATTAACTGTTTTCTTATTGGCAAAGATAAAGAGGAGCAAGCCAAATATAAGGATCAAAGGATAGTTGAACTTGATAATAGGATAGTTTTCAAAGACGGCATTCCAAGGCAAACTCAAAATTATGAATAGAGCAATGGATATCCATTTATACTGAACGTTGGGTAGAAGTAGTATGGGCAACAGTAAAATCAGCGCATCATAACTCAAATGATAGCTAAACACAAAAGATACAAGCAACAACCCTAGTAGCAGGTAATTGCGATCCATTCTCTTTCTCAAAAAGCTTAGACTTAGCCATAAATAACCCAAGAATTGACCACAATAATTGATGAGTTTCCAGACTTTGGTGTCGTTATTAAAATAGTAGTCGAGCAGTATAGTAATTTCTGAATTACTAAATGTATACATATTGAGAGGGTGAGGATTGTATAGCATAACATAGTAATCATTCACCTTGGTCATATAGTTTGAAATAATATCTGGATACATTAAATAAGCAGGCAAAAACAATAGTACGGCAGTGAGAGCAGCAGTTCCTATTAATTTGAAATTCCCTTGTAGCAAAAACCAGATTCCAAATGGAATGGCGAGATTAAATTTTATCATGGCCAAACCGAGAAATATACCTGCCAAATAGGATTTTTTCTTTTGTAGAAGTACAGCCAGCAAAAGGAAAGCAAAGACCAGCAGCATTGGCTGGCCTAGGGCAATAGCAAAGAAAGTGCCCTTAAAGGCAAGCACTAAATATAGAGCTAATACATCTTTGGTTATCAAATAGAGCAAAATCAGAATGCAGCATATTGAAAGTGCACACAAAATCCACCACCATATTCTAGATTGTTTCCAGCTCATTTGGGAAAAGCCTCTGGAGAATACAATTGCATGAGGTGGATAGAGCATAATAGAGACCCATTGATCACCAAAATCAGAATGACTTTCAAATTGTTCAGATTCCTTATGGTTGAGCCAGTAGTTTCTAGCTAAACTGTCGTTGTAGATTTCTTGTTTGTCTGCAAAGAGTTCGGCTCCTAGGTACAGACCTCTAAAATCTATAGGGTCTGCATAATTCCAGTCCTTCTGACTCCATCTAAATACATTGAATGCAATGAGCAATCCCAAGGAAAGAAATAATCCTATTTGACTCCACTTAGGCAAGTTGATTTACTTTCTTAAAGGCCCAGCTGTCTTTAAACCTGAGTTTCCATTTTGATCTTAAAGCATCCAATTCGGCAATGCTGTTGTCAAGTAGAATGCTTTCATCATTAAGCAAACCTGCTTGGTATGCGGTATTCAATTCTGCCAATCTTATGATTTTCAGTTCATCGGCAATTAAAAACGCCAGATTTAGCCTATCAAAAAGTTGTAAATCTAGGTTGGCATCCACATTCTTAAATATTTGAAAAGCACTATCTATGGAACAACCTGTAGCCGATTCAAAATCTTCATCCACGGCCAATACCAGCACTTGATTATAGAAGATGTCAAAGTTGCCCTTAAGTTGCTGACCATGAGCTGCCCATTGAGAAAGAAATGAATTGAACTGGTTCTTGATTTGTTCTTGTTCAGTCTCATTAAGGGCGCGATTGGATGTATGTATCCAAACCCTACCATTGCCTTTTAGTTCTGAGAACATAAGACAAAGTTACACTTTGTAAAGTTCAAAAAATGAAATTCTAAATCGAAATAGGCTTAGGCCCTTTAAAGATGAATTACCTCATCGTAGGCTGCAGCACAGGCTTCCATAACTGCCTCACTCATAGTAGGGTGAGGATGAACCGTTTTAATCATGCTATGCCCTGTGGTTTCAAGCTTACGCGCAGCAACTACTTCAGCAATCATTTCAGTAACATTGGCGCCTATCATATGAGCTCCTAAAAACTCACCATATTTGGCGTCGAAAACCACCTTAACAAAGCCCTCTTTGGCTCCTGCAGCACTAGCCTTTCCACTAGCTGAGAATGGGAATTTCCCCACTTTAATATCATAGCCGGCATCTTTAGCTGCTTTCTCGGTATATCCTACAGAGGCAATTTCAGGCCATGTGTATGTACAACCTGGAATATTTCCATAGTCCAAGGGTTCAGGATTCTCACCAGCAATTTTTTCAACGCAGATTATTCCTTCAGCACTTGCTACGTGAGCCAATGCAGGTCCGGGAACTATATCACCGATGGCATAAACACCATCCACGTTTGTTTTGTAATAGTCGTCAACTACAACGCGTCCTTTATCTGTCTTTATTCCCAGCTTTTCTATGCCAATATTCTCAAGATTGGTTTGTATACCCACCGCAGAAAGAACCACATCACAGTCGAGTTGTTCTTCCCCTTTTGCAGTTTTCACTTTCACTTTGCATCCAGTTCCTTTGGTGTCTACACTCTCTACAGAACTATTGGTCATTACTGTAATGCCTTTTTTCTTATAGATTTTTTCCAATGCTTTTGAAACATCAACATCTTCATTTGGAACTATATTAGGCATGAATTCAACTACCGTTACTTCTGTTCCCATAGCGCTGTAGAAATAGGCAAACTCTACACCAATGGCGCCACTACCAACAATCACCATCTTCTTAGGTTGTTTTGGTAAGATTAGGGCTTCATGGTAACCAATTATCTTTTTACCATCTATTTTAAGAGATGGAAGTTCTCTTTCTCTTGCACCCGTAGCTAGAATCACATTCTTGGCAGAATGCACTTCTTTCTTGCCATTATTATCTACTTGAACTTGTCCTTTGGCTATAAGGCTTCCATAACCTGTGAGCACTTCAATTTTGTTCTTTTTCATTAAGAACTGAACTCCTTTGCTCATTCCGCTCGCAACATCTCTACTGCGTTTAATAACCGCGTCGAAATCATGCTTAGCCCCACTAACACTAATGCCATAGTCGCTAGCGTGATTTATATATTCGAAGACTTGCGCAGATTTGAGAAGTGCTTTTGTAGGTATGCATCCCCAGTTAAGGCATACGCCTCCTAATTCGGATTTTTCTACCACAGCGGTTTTAAGACCGAGTTGAGCAGCTCTAATTGCTGCAACATATCCACCAGGGCCACTTCCTATAACAATTAAGTCGAAATTCATAGTTCTTGATTTGGCCTGCAAAGAAAAGGAAATTTAATTTTAAGGAGAGGCTTTGCGGTTAGCTAAATTCAAAGCAATTTTGCGATAGGAATAGCCCATGTTATTAATACAAGATATAAGATCAAATTTTGACGAGATTAAATCTCGACTTGACAAGAGGGGTGTGGATTATGGTGATCTGCTAAGAGCTGCTCTAGATGCGGATGATTTACGCAAAAAATCTCAAACCGCCCTTGATGCCAAGTTATCTGAGATGAATCGCATTTCAAAAGAGATTGGAGGCTTGTTCAAAGATGGTAAAAGGGAGGAAGCGGAGCTGTTAAAGGTTCAAACGGTTCAGTTGAAAACAGATTCCAAAACATTGGAAGATGAATTGAAACAAGCTGAAGATGATTTATATGAAACTCTTACTCAAATTCCAAATAATCCGAGCGAAGCAGTTCCCGCAGGGAAGAGTGAGCAAGACAATAAAGTCATCTCAGAACATGGCGAAATTCCCAACTTAGACCAAAAATTGCCGCATTGGGAATTGGCAGAGAAGTATGATCTCATAGACTTTGAGCTTGGCGTTAAACTTACAGGTGCCGGCTTTCCTGTTTATAAAGGCAAAGGGGCTAGATTACAAAGGGCCTTAATCAATTGGTTTTTAGATGAGGCAAGAAAGGAAGGATTCAGCGAAGTACAACCTCCAATTTTGGTTAATGAAGCTAGCGGTTTTGGAACTGGGCAGTTGCCAGATAAGGAAGGTCAGATGTACCATGCCACGGTAGACAACCTTTACTTGATTCCAACAGCAGAAGTTCCTATTACCAATATGTATAGGGGCCTTGTATTGAAAGAAGGAGATTTCCCTATAAAAGTCTGCGGATATACACCTTGTTTTAGAAGAGAGGCTGGGAGTTATGGAAAAGATGTGAGAGGACTAAATAGATTGCATCAGTTTGATAAGGTTGAGATAGTTCAATTGGCTCATCCCACTGAATCTTATAGCAAACTAGAAGAGATGCAGAACTATGTGCAAGGGCTTCTTCAAAAACTAGGACTTCCATACAGAGTACTATTGTTATGTGGTGGAGATACAGGATTTGCCAGTGCAATGACTTACGATATGGAAGTGTGGAGTGCAGCACAAGAACGCTGGCTTGAAGTTAGTTCTGTTTCCAATTTCGAAAGCTTCCAATCCAATAGATTGAAACTTAGATTTAAAGATTCCAATGGTAAGAATCAATTGGCTCATACATTAAATGGCAGCGCTTTAGCTCTACCAAGAATAGTTGCGGCATTATTAGAAAATTATCAGACCGCTGAAGGAATTCACATACCTGAAGTTTTACAGTCTTATACAGGTTTTTCTATAATAGATTAAGGCGTAGGTTTTAGCCTTCTAAAAGCCGCCTTAAATACCTTAATTTTGAAGCTTGAGAAAGGCGCTATTCCTAATACTTATTGGTTTTTTTGGTTTTACAGCCAAGGCACAATTTGACCTTGGATGTATAGACTCTAATAGGATTAATAAATTCTTTCCTTGCGGTGAATCTTTTGATCCTGTTTGTGGTTGCGATGGCAATACATACACCAATGAATGCGCTTCTTTCAATCAAGCTGGAATAAATACCATTGTTCAGAATGGAGTTTGCCCGAACGATCTTTTCTACATTGATTTTTGGCCTAACCCTGTGGTGGACTTAATGCAATTCTACCTTCAGGTTAGCCCGAATGAAGATATAGATGCGAGCATACAAATTGTAGATGTTTTTGGCAACCAGCTCTATTTTAAATTATTGAATAATCTTTCTTCTGACTTTCCTTATATAGAAAGCATAGCACTACCTGGCCTAGAAACAGGTATTTATTTTTTAGTAGTAAATGGTGGAGGTGTAAGTAGAATAAAGAAGTTTGTAAAGTTTAGCATATGAGATTAGAAGTTATACATACAGGAAATTTCATGTTGGATGGAGGAGCCATGTTTGGCACTGTCCCAAAAAGTATATGGAATAAAATTAACCCAGCTGATGATAACAATATGTGCAATTGGGCAATGAGATGTCTGTTGGTAGAAGACGGCAATAGATTAATGCTTATTGACAATGGAATGGGGTCTAAGCAATCTGAAAAATTCTTTGGGTACTATTACCTGAACGGAGAGCATAGTTTGCAAAAATCTCTACACGCCAAAGGAGTGGATTTTAAAGACATTACAGATGTAATCTTGACTCATTTACACTTTGACCATTGTGGTGGGAGTGTGAATTGGAACAGTAGTAAAGATAAATATGAGTTGGCTTTCCCAAATGCTAAATATTGGGTACATCAAGATCATTGGGAACACGCTTTGGATTCAAATCCACGAGAAAAGGCCTCATTTCTAACAGAAAACATCAAGCCAATACAGGAGCTAGGCCATCTTCATTTTTTAGGGGAAGACATGCAGATATCCCCCAATGTTACCGCTTTACTAGCCAATGGGCATACTGAAAGCATGATTTGCCCTAAGATTAATACAGCTAAAGGAACCTTAGTCTTTATGGCGGATCTGATTCCGTCTATTGGTCATATAAGACCCAATTATGTGATGGGGTATGACATTAGACCGCTAGAAACCATGAAAGAAAGAGCTAGCTTTTTAGAAGAAGCAGTTAGCAATAATTATCACCTCTTTTTTGAACATGATTTGGTTAATGAATGCGGTAGTGTAGTAAAAACCGAAAGAGGATTTGGATTAGGAGAGTCATTTAAATTGAAGGATATAATATGATGGAGAAACAATTTGACAACGCTTTGGAATACCACTCCAAGGGTCGTCCAGGAAAGATAGAAGTTACGCCTACCAAGCCTACTCAAACTAAAAGAGATTTGAGTTTGGCATATTCTCCGGGGGTAGCAGACCCTTGTTTGGAAATAGCTGCAAACAAATCTGAGGTATATAAATACACAGCCAAAGGGAATTTAGTTGGTGTAATTACCAACGGAACGGCTGTTTTGGGCTTAGGAGATATTGGCCCTGAGGCGAGCAAGCCAGTGATGGAAGGAAAGGGAGTCCTTTTTAAAATATTTGCAGATATTGACGTGTTTGATATTGAGTTAGACGCCAAGGACCCAGACACTTTTATCAATACAGTAAAAGCACTGGAACCCACTTTTGGAGGAATAAATCTAGAAGACATTAAGGCACCGGAAAGTTTTGAAATTGAGCAAAGACTTAAGGAGGAGTTGAATATTCCAATCATGCACGATGACCAGCACGGCACTGCAATTATTTCAGCAGCGGCCTTGCTCAATGCTTTGGAATTGGCTAAGAAGGATATTAGCAATGTAAAAATTGTAATAAATGGTGCAGGGGCCAGCGCCATTGCCTGTTCCAAACTCTTTGTTTCATTGGGCATAGATAAAACCAATTTGGTTATGCTAGATAGCAAAGGAGTTATAAGAAAAGATAGAGATTCACTTGAGCCATCAAAGGCAAAGTTTGCAACCGATAGAGATGTTCATGAGTTGGCAGATGTGATGAAGGATGCCGACGTATTTATTGGATTGTCCAAAGCTGATGTAGTTGATCAAGACATGATTAAGTCAATGGCAAAGAACCCAATAGTCTTTGCCCTTGCTAACCCAAATCCTGAAATTGATTATGATTTAGCAGTAGAATCCCGAGATGATATCATAATGGCCACAGGTAGATCTGACCACCCAAACCAGGTGAACAATGTACTTGGATTCCCTTTTATTTTTAGGGGAGCATTGGACGTTAGAGCTACAGCTATAAATGAGGAAATGAAACTAGCGGCCGTTAGAGCACTAGCAAACTTGGCAAAACAACCAGTACCAGATGTGGTGCTGATTGCTTATAACGAACCAGAAATGACTTTTGGCGCCAAATACATTATACCCAAACCACTAGATCCAAGATTGATAACGGAAGTAGCACCGGCTGTTGCTCAGGCAGCTATGGATAGCGGTGTTGCCATGCAGGGCATTACAGATTGGGAGGCTTACAAAGACAAATTGAGAAGACGTCTTGGATTGGATAACCGATTCTTGCGAAGTGTATCTATGCGTGCCAAGCAAAACCCAATGAAGATAGTTTTTGGAGAAGCGGATAGGCTTAAGATTTTAAAGGCTGCACATATTGCAAATGAGGAAGGTACATGCATTCCTATTCTTCTTGGACATGAAAATATAGTGCGAAAGCTAATTAAAGAAAACAATCTGAATTTGGGCAACTGTGCCATAATAGACCCAACTAAAGAAAAGAAAAAACAAGAAGAATACGGCAAACTGTATTTTGAAAAGAGATCACGTAAAGGTCTTACACTATTTGAAGCAACCAAAGAAATGCGTAACAGAAATCCTTTTGGTGCAATGATGGTAGAACTGGGAGAAGCAGATGCATTTCTATCTGGATTGAGCAGGAACTACCCCAAAACAATCAGACCTGCTTTGGAAATCATTGGGAAGGAAACAGGCATTACCAAGGTGGCGGGCATGTACATTATTAATAGTAAAAGAGGCCCATTGTTCTTTGCAGATACCACGGTTAACATAGAACCGAATGCAGATGAAATGGTGGAGATAGTAAAAATGGTTCACCAGACCGTAAGCAAATTCAGTATTAAGCCTCGTATTGCCATGTTGTCTTATAGCAATTTTGGCTCTGCCAAAGGACCTACGGTCAAGAATATACAAGAAGCGGTTAGCAACTTACACCAGAATCATCCTGAGATAATGGTAGATGGGGAGATGCAAGCTAGCATGGCTCTTAATGCAGAACTCAGACAAGAAGTATTTCCATTTTCTAAGTTGGGCAAGGAAGAGGCCAATACATTTATTTTCCCGGGCTTATCTGCTGGTAATATTGCATACAAAATGGTTCAAGAGTTGGGTGTAGCAGATGCTATAGGCCCCGTACTGCTTGGTTTTAGAAAGTCTGTTCATGTGCTTCAGCTCGGAAGTAGCATTAGAGAGATAGTAAACATGATTAATATAGCCGCTGTAGATGCCCAAGGCAAGCAAGGTTTGTTTAGCATGAGATCAGAATGAGAATAGAAATTGTTCCTTTTAATTCAGTCCTGTACAAACACAGCCTCATGATTAGGGACCATGTACTGAGAAAACCACTTGGTATGGAAATAACTAAAGGTGATGTCTTTGATGAAGACCAACACATTCATTTTGTGGCCATACATGAGGAGAGAGTAGTGGGGTGTGTAGTTTTGATACCTAATTACAAAGAGGGTGTTGGGAAGCTTAGACAAATGGCAACTTTGGAAGAAGTTAGGGACATGGGCTTTGGCAAAATGCTAGTTTGGCAATTGGAAAAACATGCTAAGCGTAAAGGAATGAATCAAATTGTTCTTCACGCGAGACATTATGCTGCTGAGTTCTATAAAAAACTCCATTATATAGCAGATCCAGAGGTGTTTCAAGAAGTTGGGATTGACCACTACAAAATGACTAAATCAATATAATATTAGCTTGCTTAACAACATATCAGGTCCACAGGATCTTAAGAAAATTGAACTTAACAAGCTTGAAGAGCTCTGTGCTGAAATCAGGTCTTTCTTTATAGATCAATTATTGGTAAATGGAGGTCATTTTAGTGCCAACTTGGGTGTGGTAGAGCTAACGGTCGCACTTCATTATGTTTTTGACTTACCCATTGACAAACTGATTTGGGATGTTGGGCACCAATCTTACATTCACAAACTACTTACTGGAAGAAAAGCTGAATTCAATACCATTAGAAAGTGGAAAGGTTTGAGTGGGTTTCCAAATCTAAAGGAAAGTGAATATGATGCCTTTGGCACCGGACATTCTTCTACTTCCATATCTGCGGCCCTCGGAATGGCAGAGGCAGACAGATTGGATGACAACAACCATCATCATATAGCTGTGATAGGAGATGGCTCATTAAGCGGAGGAATGGCATTTGAAGCCCTGAACAATCTAGGCTGTTCAACTGCCAATGTCTTGGTTGTTGTAAACGATAATGAAATGGGCATTGACCCTAATCTGGGGGCTGTTAATCAGCATTTGGAGTATATAGAAGGTAGCAAAGAGAACCTGTTTGAAAATCTCAACTTAGAATATGAAGGTCCTGTTGATGGCCATGATGTGGTAGCTCTGGTTCATCTTTTTGAGAGGCAGAGAGAATTGAGTCATCCAAGAGTGGTGCATATAAAAACGCTAAAAGGGAAAGGTTACTCTCCTGCAGAGGAAGAACAAACCAAATGGCACAGTGTAAAATATGTAAAACTGCCTGCCATAAAGCCTGAGACCTTAGAGGTTAAACCTCTAAAACTTCAAGAGGTGTTTGGTAAAACACTTTTGCAAATGGCGCTCAAAGATGATCGCATTGTTGGGGTGACCCCCGCAATGCCTAGTGGTAGTTCAATGAATATCTTAATGGATGTTTTGCCTCAGAGAGTATTTGATGTAGGAATAGCAGAGCAACACGCCGTGACTTTTGCGGCAGGTTTGGCTTTAAAAGGTAAAAGACCTTTTTGTCATCTCTATTCTTCATTCGCACAAAGAGCATACGACCAAATAATACATGATGTTGCTCTTCAAAAGATTCCTGTAATCTTTTGTCTAGATAGGGCTGGCTTAGTAGGCGAGGATGGACCAACGCATCATGGAATGTTTGATTTAGCATCATTGCAAAGCATACCTAATCTAAGCATTATAGCTCCAAGAGATGAGTGGGAATTAAGAAACGCCATGGCATGGGCTGTGCAACATTTGGAAGGACCAGTTGTTCTCAGATATCCTAAAGGAAGAGGCTTCCATGTGGATTGGGAAAATGAAATTAACCTTCGCGATTTTAAAGGAGCGGAAGAAATAAATTCTGGAAAGGAAATTTGTATTATTTCTATTGGGACCACTGCAGATGAGGCTCGTAAAGCAATTGATTTTGCTCAGCTTTCAAACAAAGTGAGGCATATTGACTTGAGATTTATTAAGCCCCTAGATATGGAAATGTTGCAAGAAGTATTTGAGAACTCCGAGCATATACTTTGCATAGAAGATGGGATTGAGCAAGGCGGTGTTGGAATGACATTGAGCTCCTTAGCTTCGGATTTGGATTATAAAGGAAGCTTCAAACGCTTTAGTGTTACAAATGAGTTCAGTCCACATGGTACGGTAGAAGAACTTAAAGAATTCCATGGCTTGGATGCCAAAAGTATTGCGGCCTATTTAGTGAATCTCCAATAGGACTCTAAAACCAATTTCACAGGATTTAGAAGCAGGCATTTCCGAATCTACACGAATATCATAACCAGTAGAATTCCAGGATCCACCCATGGCAACTCCTTCTTCAACTAGCTCGGCTACGTTGCCACACATATTATAAAGTCCAAATTCATTGGGATAGTAAGATGGAATTTGAGTAGTAATGTAGGAATCTGAATCAAAACCTAAACTATCTATAACTATGTATTCTCCTTCTTCAGATTGACTTACATATTCATCTCCAATCTGCTTGTAATTGTACATGGGGAGCCCTTCTTCGTTTTTGAGCAAAGCACCGTTCGCATAGCTCATTCTGCTATCTCCCCTTGCTGCTCTAATCCATTCATTTTTTCTCGGAAGTCGAGCTTTTACATGAATGTTTGGGTATGTTTTAGCGAGTTGTGCCGTAAGCCAATTGCAATAGGCGGTGGCTTGTTCAACGCTCACGCCAACTACAGGGTAGTCATTATAGGCTGGGTGGCTGTAGTAATGATCTACAAAGGGCTGTCCGAATTTAAGAGGTCCCTTTGCCCAAACTGTGGAGTCAGGAATCATTTTTTGTAATCTTGGGTCATTGTTGGTTTTCAACCAATACACAAACTCGCGATAATCTAAATTGCTCACTTCTGTAATGGAAATTAAACAAGAAGACACTGTATCCTTATGCCATTTCCAACCCTCATCTGTTTGTATTTGCAGATGTACTTCGCCGTGAGGAACAAAAAGGTAATGCTTATAAAGCGGTTTTAACTCTTTGGGCGACTTATAAGCCGATAGCACAAATAATGGAAGTAAAAGCAGAAGGACACGCATGAGAATCTAACGCGAATCTATTCAATTCATTGCATCATGACTTGAAAGGAGTGGAGAATTTAGGATCTTGATTAATCTCTTGATCGGTTAAGGTTTCTAAAAATGCAACTAAGGCCGCTTTCTCGTCCGAAGTGAGATTAAGTTGTTGTACTACTCCGCCTGGTTTCAATCTTGGATCTAAGGCCGGCCCATCTTGAATTCCACTGTTGTAATGTTCTACCACATCTTCAAGAGTCTCCAATGACCCGTCGTGCATAAAAGGTCCGCCTAACCCTATATTCTTAAGAGAGGGTGACTTGAATATGGTTGTTTCCCCTCCATCTAAGCCGTTGCTTCTAGATACGGCCACCAAAGAAAAGCTAGGAGGAACATGACATCCTGCGCAGCCTCCACCACCATTGTTTGGTGGTTGAAGAAAGAGAGTCTTACCTAAATTTTCTTGAGCCGAGTAATTATTAAAATCTCTACCAACACCCATACCTGGCCCGGGAGCATTTGGATTATAGGCCAGTGCAAATCCCTCATCAAACTTACTGTTATAAGATATCATGCTTCGCATGAATTGAGCCATAGCATCTTGCATACGTTCCTCGGTAATAGTGGTTGATCCAAAAGCCAGTTCAAAAAGCTCCGGGTAATAGGCCAATGCATTCATTTTTTGAATGAGCGCTTCTATACCTCCGTTGCTTGCATCAAAACCCATTTCTACCGGATCTTGGATTGGCATTGTTGATTGAGCTTCTAAGCTAGGAGCTCTTCTGTCCCAGAAAAAATCGATACCCTCATAAAAGGCAGCATTAGCCAAGCGCATAGAATGAGCGCCTGTTTTTCCCCCGTCAAACCCAGTGCTCAAAACAGCAGTATCTGTAAATCCAAGACTCTGATCATGGCAGCTTGCACAGGAAACAGAATTATCTATGCTCAAAGCTTTGTCATAGAATAGCACTCTTCCCAAAGTGGCGCCCATATTGGTGATTTGATTTCCTATTGGGGTATTTGTATTGAGATTCTGATAGTAATTTGGAATGTCCTGATTGGAATAGTTAGCCAATGCATTCACATCAATATTTAGGAAGCTTTCAATACCGGGATAACTTTTCTCTGAGGGGTCGGTATTAGTTTCTTCTTTACATGAACTTAAAAAAACAAAGGAGGAAATAATAACTCCGAGTACAATCAAAGGGACTTTTCGCATATTATTTAGACTCAGAATGAGGGTCTTTTATTCCATTAAAATATTGAATGACAACAATTTGACACTAAAGATCTTTGGCCATAACCACTAGTTCAGCTAAATCAAGAACAGAAACATCTTTTTCTTTATCTGCATTTTTAACGCCGTCTCCAAGCATAGTGGTACAGAACGGGCAATTAGCAGATATGATGGAAGCCTTGGTATCAAGAGCTTCTTCGGTTCTTTCAACATTGATTTCTTTATCTCCTTGTTCAGCTTCTTTGAACATTTGGGCGCCACCGGCACCGCAACATAGCCCGTTTGTTCGGCAACGCTTCATTTCCACTAATTCAGCATCCATGGCTTCCAGAATTCTTCTGGGTGCCACATATTCTCCATTTGCACGTCCAAGGTAACAACTGTCATGGTAAGTGATTTTTTTACCCTTGAATGCACCACCTTCAAAATGAAGCTTTCCTTGATCAATTAATTCCTGTAAGAGTTGAGTGTGATGAATGACATCATAGTTCCCACCTAGTTCAGGATATTCATTTTTGAGCGTATTAAAACAGTGCGGACACGTAGTGACTATTTTAGTGATTTCGTAGGCATTAAGTGTAGCTATGTTAGCCATAGCTTGCATTTGAAATAGAAATTCATTTCCAGCTCGTTTGGCAGGATCTCCTGTACAACTCTCTTCTGTACCTAATATGGCATATTTGATACCAACATGATGAAGAATTTTCACAAAGGCTTTGGTGATTTTTTGCGCTCGTTCATCAAAACTTCCTGCACAGCCTACCCAAAACAATACATCGGGTTTTTCTCCTTTGGCAGTTAACTCAGCTACAGTTGGAACTTGTATTGCATCGCTCATTTGGCTTGCAAATTACAAATTTCACTTATGACTCTGCCCCTGCTTTTCGAATTTTATAAGTTAGGGTTCCCATGAAATAGTTTTGAATTGCGTTGGATTGACTTTGAATAAACCTATTGCCGCTCCACCACCTCCATAGGTTTTGATTTTGATCTAAAATGTCATAAGCTCTTATGCCTAAACTCCATCGTTGATTTTTATCAAAAAAGTAAGAAATTTCCGCATTCCAAATTGCTATACTGGCAGAACCTACTCTTGAGTTGCTTCCAAATATTTCCCAATAAAGACTGCTTGCTATTTCTAGTCGATCACTTGGGCTTATAACTATTTCCGCATCTATATCATGCGAAAGGAAAGCATTGTTTTTTGTTTCACCTATGCTTCCATTATTCTTAGTTAACACATAGTCAATGCTTAAAGACCAGTAGTCAAATTCATTGAATTGAATATTTGGGCCAAATCCTATATCTATATTATCAATCTGCAGTTCCTCCTCGTTTCTAATAAAAAATGACTGCCCCATTCCATATTCAACATCCAAGCCTATTTGTGCTTTAATTTTATCAATCGGCCAAAGCATTTGTACATTGTAGTAAGCAGACAAAGAGTGCTTTAAGTTAAATACATTAGAAACAGAGTAATTACCTTCATCAATTTGATTGTGATTAACAATAGGATTCACATTAAACCTAGCCCAACCTCTCAAGCTCAGAATTTTCCCTAGACCAAATATTCGTTGATAATTCCAACTATTTCGGTAAGTCATATAGTTCTGCAATTCAATATTTCCTACGATGGTCTGGTAAGGATTACTATTGTCAATGACTGGAAGTATCTGATTAATCTGAGGCTTGCTCACATTAGCTGTAATGTTAAATCTGAAATTGTATTTATGAGGTTTGCTAGACCTTAAAAACATATAAGGAATAAAGAACGTCTTATTAAAATCGTACTGATAATTGCTATCGGTTGTGAAAAGCCTGTTCTCTATGTTTTGATTAAGTTCAGGTACAAAATGCAGGGTAGTTAAAGAATCAATTTTGAATATGAGGTGAGCATAATACTCTATGTTTTGAAATTGAACTTCTCCAACTGGGCTTTTACCCATTACAGTTGATTCATCTTGGCTCCATATGAAAGAGTGGTTGTATTTAGATGTTAAATAATTCAATCCAGGTCTAATTGTAAATTTTTCTGAAATTTTGTGCTGGTATCCAGTTGTAAAGGCCAGTGTAAATTCCTTGGTGTTCAATTTCTGTTTTAATAGTGGATCCTCATTACCGGGAAAGGGAAGCAATAATGTGTCGGTATTGAAATAAGAATCATAAATATTAGATAAATCTGAACCACCTACATATACCGAGGCTAAGAAATGATTGTCTTTATTGTTCTTACTTTTTCTAGTCCAGTGCAATTTGGAGGCAAATTTTTCATTGCCTTCATTTATAGCATCCTGATTTACCCCACTGTTCACAAGAAGTTCATCTATGGACCTGTTCAATGACCTATTTAAATCTAGGCCTTGGTTTTGCATTTTGGACAATTGATTTCGGAAAACGAACCTGTTTAGTGTATCCGGTTCCCACTCCATTTTGGCATTAATTTGATGATTGTTCTTGTCGCCGTTGGCCTCCTCACGTCTCTGAGAATACAATGAACCTTCTGATAAATAGATTTCAGAGTTTCTATCGGAAATACTCACCACGGATTCGTTGCTCAGAACATAAGCCACATCTATGTTCATTTTCTTAGCAGGAGTAAGATGAAGATTAGCTCCTCCGCCATTATATGACGTTATTCCACCATTCCACCATGTGGTTCTGTTAGGAGCATTGAATGGGTTAATCTCAAATGATTGCAACGTATTCATTTCTTGCCAACCGTAAAGCCTTCTGTTTACATTGTTTGAACCACCAATAATTGACAATTGGGTTTCATCATTGAAGAAATTCATATTGCCGTGTAAGTTGTGATAGCTGTCAGTTCCATAGCCAGCCCTAATAGTTCCAAAATATCCTTTGTGATGCTCTTCTTTTAAAACTAGGTTTATTACTTTTTCTCTTTCGTTGCCATCTTCTCCAGTAAACTCATCTTCGTCTGTCTTACGG
Organism: Bacteroidia bacterium; assembly: GCA_049115575.1. Classification (GTDB taxonomy): domain Bacteria; phylum Bacteroidota; class Bacteroidia; order NS11-12g; family UBA9320; genus JAHEKB01. The sequence goes on from JAGDZU010000002.1 coordinate 316,748, forward strand.
TCTATGAGCTCCACTTTATCAACTAGATCTGCATCCAAATTTTTTGTTGCAGCTTGTACATTTCCGCCAAAAAACTCTTTGCCATTAATGAGCACTTTGGTCACTACTTGCCCTTCTGTACTCACGGTGCCATCCTTATTAACCTGTATGCCTGGCATTTTTTTAATGAGGTCTTCTACCGACGCGTTGTTTTGAGTTTTAAAGCTAGAACTATTGTATACTACTGTATCTCCACTTAGAATAATTGGGATTTTAGGCGCTTTTACCATCAGCTCTTTAATGCTCACAGTTGATGGTGTCATAGATATAACCCATTCTTCAATGTTCTTATCTAGCGTAAGTGGAACATAGTTCACCTCAAAGCCAAAGCAGGCTATGGTAAGTAAATATTCACCTTCTTTAATACTGTTGAATTTGAAACTGCCATCTTCTTTGGAAATTACAAATTTGAGTACAGTGCTATCAGAGGATTTAGCAAGGCCAACACTGGCAAAGCCAACGGGCTTAGAATTAGGATCTATGAGTTTGCCCTTCACTTGATAGTTCTGGGCGGATGACCATAAAGTTAATAATAAGAAAGCGCTGAGGGTAAGGCAGGTTTTCATCCGTATATACAAACGCAATGCAAGGTAGAATTATTCTAGTATCATAATTCCTTCGTCCAATTCGCTCTATCTGTCGGTGAGAACTGCCAAGGTGCTTGATTGTTCTCAATATTGCTGTTCATCATATTGAGTTCGTTTGGAGCATCTGCTTTTTCCATAACAAGAAACTGTCTCATACCATATATTATTTCCACCGGATTGATATTTACTGGACATGCCTCAACACATGCATTGCATGTAGTACAAGCCCATAATTCTTCTTTGCTAATATAGTCGTGTAGTGATTTTCCATCTGTATGATCAGCCCCATTTGTGGCTTTGGCAGCACCCAACTCTTCCATGCGATCGCGTGTGTCCATCATCACCTTTCTTGGAGATAATTTTTTACCTGTGAGATTTGCCGGGCAGCTAGAGGTGCATCTGCCGCATTCGGTGCAGGTGTATGCATCAAGTAGATTCTTCCAGCTGAGATCTGTTATGTCATTAACTCCAAATTTTTCAGGAGGAGGTGCATTAGGGTCAGCTGCAGAAGGGTCTAACATTAACCTCACTTCATTAGTTACTTCTGGCATATTTTCAAATTGTCCTGCGGGATTCAATCTGCCGTAATAGGTGTTGGGAAATGCCAAAAAGATATGGAGATGTTTGCTGTAAGGCACATAGTTAAGAAATAGGAGAATCCCAATAATGTGTAGCCACCAAAAAAGTCGTTCATATAGATGCAAACCGTCTGCACTCACGCCATGAAACAGCGGAGTTAAGAATTGACTTATGGGGTAGCTTCCATGCAGAACTGCTGTTGTATCTTGTATAGAAAACAGGCTTTGCTCTGATGCATTCATTAATAGCAAGGCAGACATCAATACTATCTCAATTAGTAAAATATATGTAGCATCTTTAGACGGCCATCCCTTCATTTCAGCTGAATGAAATCTTGGAATCCTTTGGATCCATCTTCTAGCTAACAATAGAACACATGCCAACAAGACACCTATGGCCAATATTTCAAAAAAGCCAATTGCTAAATCATAAACTGGCCCTAAAAAGGAAAGCACTCTATGTGTTCCAAACAAGCCATCAATTATTATCTCTAAAACCTCTAGATTTATTAAGATAAAACCAGCATAAACTATAATGTGAAGAACTCCAGCAATTGGTCTGACTACCATCTTACTTTGCCCTAGGGCAATGCGAGCCATGTTTTTCCACCTTTGAGCTTTGTTGTCGCTGAGGTCCAAATCTCGCCCCATATTAATGTTAGTTCTAATGCGCTTGACGCTCTTTACAAAAAAGAAGACTCCAATGAGGAGGGCAACTAGAAAAACAATTTGTTCAAGATACTGCATGTAAGACCTTCCAAAATTAATCAAAAAGCCCATTTTAAATCACTCTAAAAAAATTGGTTTGGAAATTGGAATAAGTGTTATTTTCGCAGCCTCATTTTTCAAAGAATGAGACAAGGTTGGTGCGGTAGCTCAGTTGGTAGAGCAATGGACTGAAAATCCATGTGTCGGCGGTTCGATCCCGCCCCACACCACAACTAATTTTTGTAACCCTCTGTATTACAGGGGGTTATTTGTCAGCGTACGTTTGCTGTTGTCGGATAGGTTGTCGTTTTCCTACCAAAATAATAATCAGCATCAGGATTGCAATGTTCTAGACCACTATATTTGTTTGGTGTCCAACAACATCATTTCTTTCTTGATTCTTGCAATAATATTTATCCCACTAGGTTGCAGTAAGCAGGAACTATCAGTAAAGAAGGACTTGCGCTATTCAGACATACCTGTTTTTGATTGCTTTATTGACTCTATTCATTCTAATGAAAGCTTGAAAGCGTATTTCACTTATGACTCGTTAAGACGGTTGAAGAGGGTTGAATATTTTTACAATGCGGATTTTTATGGATACACAAAATATACCTGGGATGGAAATCATGTAATAAGAGAGGATTCTCATAGACCTCAGTACACCTTAGTGAACCGAGACTCAAGAGGAAGAAAGGTTGTTAGGTATTATAATGATACTTTGTATTGGACCATGACAATGACTATGAACCTAGTGGGTTCTGATACTGTATGGACAGAATATGCTAAGACCAAATATGAACATACTCAAACTGTACTTTATTATTCAAAGGGAAATGTAGTAAGATCTGAGCAATTCTTAGATGAATCTAGACAATGGCAGTTTGACAACGTGCCCGATTATATCATTCATTTCGGGCATGACAGTGCGCAAAATGTCCGTGCCTCTGAGCCAAACTTGCGTAGACCTAAAAATGATAAAAACAATGTTACCTGGTCACAGAGCACTGGAGATAAAGTGATTACCAACTTCGAATACGATAGTGCTGGTTTAGCAATTCAAAGTTCGTACAGAACAAGTCACAAAAAATATTTTTATAATTGCAACTAGCAATGTGTTAGTTCACACTTAAATACTAAAAAGGTGGAGCACTCCTTCTTTCAAGTTAATTAATAAAACCTGATTCTAGTAATAATCGTACTTTAAGAATTTGCCATTGCTTCGAATTGTCTTCCTATCAATGCACGGACCACTAGGTGCCGACCTCGATTTGGTCAAATTTCCTTTGGTTATGTCCAATGCACTAATTAGAAAAGCGTATTGGTTAAACTTTTGCATAATTAGTTCATTATCTCCAAATGAAACTTTTTCTATTTCATTCACTTTCATTTTAGATATCCAAATCTCACTAATCGACATATCTTGATGCCAAGCGTTTACAAAAACGAAATACTCATCGCCAACCTCTACACTGTAATCATACCTTAACAAATCATAAACTTGATTTCTACTTTGATCAAAGAATGGTGTAAACATACGACCATTTGTTTCATCAAATCTAAACCAACCAAACCTTTCAATTTTCCGAAAGGTATCATTCTTAGCTCCGTCATCCCATTCAATTACAATTGCTAGCTTTCGGAGAGCCTCATGATACGTTTTAGTCCCCCTCCATGTCGAATCAATATAGTCTCTTGTAATGGGAATTAAGGTTGTGGCACTAAATTGAGTATCTTTTCCTAGATTTAGGGTGTCATAATAGGTTTGAGTAAATCTTCTTTGGCTAGGTACTACTTCACCTCTGCACTCTCCATACAAAGTCCATTCAACATCGCCATTTGGGAAATAATACAGTCCTTTTAAATCACAATTCTCTTTGCAGCCAATTAGACAAAAGAAGCATATACATATTAAAGACATCAACCTCAATGTTCTCTCAAAGTACTATTATTTGGTGTCAATCCCAAACTAAATACATGTCTGGCCAAAAGAAATGTATGACCGATTGGATCTAGGAATTTGTCATTACCTGAGTAAAGATAGAAACAGCAAACCAAAGTCATGTTTCTATAATACATTTCATTAACAGTATTTAGAACAAGGCAATGACATCATAGGTCCACTTCAACCTTACTTCATAGGCACAAATGCGTGGTGCCTTATGTTTGAATACGATAATAGGAAAAAATTTGGAAGAAGTTGGAATCTAGATTCATTTGACGGAATAGGTGAATGTAATTGGAGTTATGGATACAACTCCAAGGAAGCTCCTTGGGGTAATGTAAATTTTCATTGGTCATGGTGGTTTTCGCATTATTTTGACTTAATTAGATCGCCAAGGATAATTGATTGCAATTTGAACGACAGTGGAAATCACTTGATATTTAAAGCCTATAGAGATCAAGAATGAAAATTAGAATTATTTATTTAGCTGCTAGTTTAATAGTTAACTGTACTTGCTCTTTCAGTCAAACTTCTGTAGGAGTAAGTACGGATGCTTTATTGAATAATTCTAACTTGTTTTCATTTCAATATTCTCCTTCAACATCTTCGTATAATATTAATAAAGCTGTTGGTCTTTTTATACAGAGAGATTTTCAACGTTTTTCTATTGTCATATCATACTCCAGAACTCAATTGAGTAATTCTTATTCAATTTTTAAGAATAGTCCAATAATGTCTAGAAGTGAATCAAAGGATATAGATATTCCCCCATTATATTGGCGTTCAAATAGAATTAGCGTAGGGGCGCAGTTTCCATTGCATCGTAGTGAACGATATTCAATTTCTGCCGGGATTAGTGGATCTATGTATACGGGACAATTGCTTAATTCCAATCAGCCATTCCCAGAAAACTCCCTTCAAACCTCGTTACTAGTCTCTGAAGTAGTAATAAACAAGCAAAAAGGGAATATTGAATATATTATTGGTCAACACAGCGTTAGGGACAAAAGTTGGTCCGTTTATCCTTTTGCTAAAGTTGAATATCAAATCAACAAGAAAATCAGCTTAGTAGTAAAATCGGGAATTAACGTAGGGCTTCATCCAATGATAGTTTCAATACTCAATTATTAACTAAATGCTCAAGGAGTTTCATTTATTGGCCAGCACGTTGCCACAAGCTCAAATACTGGATTCCGAGCAGAAACCAGTCTTCGTTTTATTATTTAGATATTGTAAAGGAACCAGGCTTATAGATAAAAGGGGAGGCTTTGCCAAATACCTACAGCCCTACCGCAACAACAACGCTATTAGGCTAATACAGACAGTTTCTATTGATGTTCCTCAGTAGTTTTGAACTTAGATTATCTAAGAATAAAATAGCAGAATGATGCCCTACGGATCAAATATGTGTACTTGATATCCTCCGATAATCTTGGCAGTCGAAACATGTGTGTTTCCATTCAATCGCAATACTTCAATCGGAGTCGCACAATTGCAATCATTAGGTCCAAAATTATCTATATAAAAATCAGCAAATAATGTATCTGTCACTCCATCCGGCCAATCAATAAACCACTCGTAGCCAGGCACATTATGATATCCAAAATCCTCTTCAGGCTCGACGGTGGCTATACTTAATACATAAAAAGGAAAGACCCATTCTAAATCATCATTAAATGTCTGTACGAGATGGGCCATTGAAACGTTATACTCTCGACTAGTTGAGGTGATTCTAAATATGTCTCCCTCATATGGTATATCATAATTATTTCTTACAGAATCTAACAGTGAACCAAAGCGTTTAATTGCATGAGATGTATCTACAAATCCTATAATTATTGAGCCACCAGGAGGAAGACCAAATCTCTCTTTTTTGCATCCAGATAATTTCAATGAAATCAGGACAAAAGCTATAATGAATGTTTTGAGGCTTTTACTCACTACTCCAATTCTAATAATAGGCAAGACTTTAAACTATTTGTAATCGTTAAATTTACACAATAGTGAAACACATAATAACATTTGTTGCTCTGTTCGCTACTTGCACTGTTAATGCTCAACACAATTTGATAGACTCAGGTGTTGCCAAGGTCGTTGATAGCGCTTTGGCGTATTACAGATGTCATACAGGGATAAACCCTAGGACAATGGATTATTACGGCATGAAATCTGCGGTGAATGACTGGAAGTATTCAGATATTGATTATTTCACTGATTACCGAAATCAAGAACTTCAAGAATATTGGTTTAGAGCAGGTGTACATACCTATAATAAAAATCACCCAGACATTCTTCAGGCTAAACTTTGCACTCAGCTAGTAGAAGGTCAGAATGTCCTTATTGAAATCCCTTTTATTCAATTAGACAAATCACAAAAGCTGTTCACGAGCTTTAAGATTGACATATGGCTCAGTGATACCTTAGTTCTCAACTCTGAATCGCTGTACAAAACAAGGAAGAAACATTTCATGAAGGCTCAGTCATATATAAACAATGAAGGTGTTCTTTCTTATCCATTCACCGCATATGGAGGTGAACAGTTTATCATTGTTTCATTTTGGCATCCAAACCAAAGGAATTGGGGTTCTCTTAGATTCACCGAGGCAATCGTTTCGACATCATCCATGAATAATTGCGGAGATGTGTTAAGCGAGATAGATGAAGACACCAGCAGGCATGAAAGATATTTTAGTTTCAATCCTAATCCAAAAAAGTCAAACTTAAGAAAGATCTATGATCCTCTGGTCATTTCCTCTTTGAATACAGATTCCACCTTATTCTACACCACCACAGTTGTTTATGACAGTTTAGATAACGCTTCAATTTCCTCATTTTCAAGGCAAGCTCAACCAGGAGACACTGCAGCGTGTATTATTCTGGTTAACAACTTTAATTTCGAAATGGCATCTGGTGATGACACAATAGAGTTTGAGGTTGATAGTCTTCCATCTGGGGTGTCCTTGTATTGGGTTGATATTGATTTAGGAAAACCTCCAATTAAGCAAGACAAAGTAGCTCTGTCTTTTACATGTGAAAAAACAACTTGTGGACCACAAAGCCCATGCGATGTTACAGCAATGTTTTATAAAAGGGTTTTAATGAATTGTGGCTCTTCCTGTGAAGGTTGCGTTTTAAAGGAAGGGAACGACACTGAATCCCATATAATCCAAAGTGGGTTTTATCTACCTGCTAGATCAATAGTATACAATTAAAGAATGAAATTATTGTTATAGTCATATGGCAACTACTTTTCTTAAGAGGACGTTAGTACTGTATGTATTAATGACCTTTGTAGGAGGTTGCAAGGAACAAGCCCCTAGATTCAGTTTTGTCACTAACGGAAGATTAGGATACGAAATGAATGGAAGAGAGTACAATAGAGAATGTAGGATAGTCTATAGTTCAAGTATTATAAATCATATTCGTGTAGAAGCAAGACATGAATATACAGACTACGTCTATTCGTCTTTTACCTTATCTTTTCCTCCTGAAGAAGGTGATTATATCCCACAGGTAAATACAATAACACCAACATCTCATGTTCACAACATAATCTCTGACTTTGGAACTGGAAGACATTTTTTACTAGATAGCACTTTATTTCAAAATAGCATCAGTGTAGGATACATTGATTTAGATACAATTACAAGAATCGGGAAAATTGCTGGATCATTCGCAATTGAGTTTACCCAAGATAGGGATCACGGTAACCATTGTTTCATAGACCATACTGAAGGTGATACAACATATATGCTAAAGGGGTGGTTTACCGGAGATATAGCAGATACGCATTAAATGCTTAAGACCTAAATCTTGCACTTTCTTTAATGTTAAGAACGAAGCATTTCAGCATAGCTCCGGACCTGTTCTTTACCGCACTTCTGTTGAAATATCTATCTTTATGGAAATAAAATGATATACGATATCGAGTGGTAAAATGAAGAAGTTTTCAGCAGTAGTTATTTTATTATTAGTCATTTCGTCGTGCGATAACAAGAATGAGCCTCCTGTTACATTCTCTTTACCTCTTCCTGGCGCAATGTATCTAGGCTTTACAGATTCAAGTGTTTTGGATGACCGTTTTGGTTCCTATATAGATAGCTTTTACTTGAATACCAGTTATCAATTTGACAATATGTCATACTATATAGATTCAAACAAGAACAAAGTATATGGAGCACCTACTTTTCTATTTAAAGAACAAAGTAGCGATTCTTTTTATTATCCATACTATGTACTAGCAATAAATAAGACTGCTCATGGTCATTTCGCTAAAGAGAGTCTAGCTGGAACAACATGGTACATTGATTGGCCTGGAGGGAAACAAGACACTTTATTTGCAGATTACCTTGAAGATCCAGATGGCCCAAACTCTTGCATGTGCTTGTACCCTTTAGAATCTCTGTTGTTAAATGGTAAAAGCATGATAGAAAACACTAAATTATATGATAATGGTGTCTACGTGTTTGAACCATAAAGTATTGCATGAAATTGATAATTTTTATTTCTTTTTAGATAAGGTCACGTCTAACTCTAGTTTTGACTGACACAAACTCGAATCCGTCTAGTATTTACTGCCATTCTTTGTTTATATAGGGTAACATATTTGGGTGATACATTTATCTCCACATCATCTACATAATGAAAGTGCTGCGTTCTACGCCAAACATAAAAGTTCACATAGACAGTGACTCCTGTAGTTTCGTTTGGGTTTCGAATGCCCAAATACAAATGATCAGAAAGAGGAGCATCTCGGCGAATACCAGAGGTATAAACTAAATTATCCTCCCTGTAAACTTTATGTGGTTGATCATTCATAAACAACATTGCATTACTGTAGTCTGGCAACAGACAATACCTGTTCATCATGTAATCCTAATGAAAACGAAACTAACTATTCATGCGAAAAGACTACTGTAAGATCAGGTGGCGGTAGCGGATGGGTACTCTTAGGTGTTGCTATTATTAACGGTATATTTGAATTACTTAAAACGTAATGTTCATGATACTGTGAAATACATTGTAATAGTAGTATTTGTTGTTATTCTTGGGAAGGCCTATGGGCAAGAAGGTAATATTTATCAAAGGATTAGGCAAGCAAATATTACTATTTACAATATAGAAGCCACAACGGTTTTAGTGTCTCAAAGTATCTATAATAGGTTTACTTCCGATACTATCACAATTCATCAGACATTTTCTCCATTTAAGAACTCTAAAGACACTTTTATTTGGCTTTCTGCTAGGTTATATGGTGAGATATTGTACCAAAACAACTTCCTTTATTTAACAAGTTGGAATGGCGACTCATTCCCGCCTCGAAATATGGGGATCGTTGACTTAGACCGTAAGCATAATAGTAGTTTTTATTCTGCACTAAATAGCATACCGACCACAAAAAAGGGAGACTTTCGGCGTTTGAGGTTTTCGAAACCGAAGTTAATTAACAAAGCGCCTGATTCAATAGTGATTTGCCAGTTTGATAGGAAGCTCAAACAGACTCGACACCTTACTGTAAATAGCAAGTTTCAAATTATCCAAGTTGAAGTAAATAACAATGATGAGAACAGGTCGGATCTGGGTTATAAAATTGATATTCAATATTTCAAACACGATTGTTTTGATAGCCTCAACATGGAATATGGGTTAGGGACATATTATTTCCCAGACAGTGCTGAGACAACGGTAACTGCTTTGGATACCCAAACCCAATCAAAGGTGTTTAGTCTTTTAGATGGTAGGAAAATAGAGCTATCTAACTATAAATACATAGTTTAGATTACTGGTACCTGTCTTGTAGACCCTGCATCGAAATGCACCCCTTTATAGAAGAGCTTTATCAAACCTTAGATAGCACTTCTGTGTTACTAATAGGTGTCAACCCTTATGACCAAGAAAAGAACATTCACTCATATTTCAATAGGAAGGGGTATAAGACACCACAATTAGATGTATCTAAAGGACTACTTCCAAATATGTATGAAGAGTTTCCAACAATTGCTATAGTTGACAGCGAGTTAAATGTGGTTAAACTATTCACTGGGTATAGAGGTAGGCACACCGAAAATGAAATAAGAAGAAGTCTTCAGGAACTGGGCATACAATAATATATACATCGGATGTTTAATTAACAACAAGGCAGGGGGTGGGTAAAAGTCTATGTGCCTACCCCAAGATAAACGCAGGGGTAGGCTTTTATACGCACGTACGAGTTTTGAAAACTTTCGTATATCTAAACAATTCTTTATAAGAGGAGATACAGGCCTAAAATAGTTTTGTCAGGTTGCTGATAAACATAGCAAGCCTCTTATTTCTACACACGCGATTTTCTAGATTGCTTGACATTAATTTCCCTTTAAGGAGACATTCATGGAGTTTGCTGTGACTTAATCATCATTCTTTAACTCAATACGGTTATTCATAAATCACCCCTTCATAAAGGTACAATCGGCTACATTCTTTGCGTTAAATGTAGAATGAATCGTTTATGGTCTATAGCATTTGTACTCATTTCAAGTATAGCAATCTTCGCTCAATCTGAGTTAAAAATTCACAATAATGGCCTTATATATAGCAGCTCAACCATGAGTAAGTTGGACGAAATAGTGGATTCTTTGAATTTGAAATTTCTGAGATGCGATTTAGACAAAGTTTATTATTCCAAATGTCAGACTGTGGCCTCATTCATAGAGGTGAAAGGTAGCCAAGCACACAAGGCAAAAAGGGATATGAATAAAGGAATCTCCTTTGATTCTTTGGTCTCAAGATATCCAGATGCTAATGTGGTATACGAGTTACTTGTTGTAAAATATCAATATACAGATCATCGAGGTGTTCAATATGTTGAATTTTCAGATGTATCCATAGGTAAGAATAGGCTGTCTATATCTATTAAGTCAAAAATTCAAGACTACGATGGATCAGTTGAAAACACATGGGTTCATACTTACAAGGAGCTCTCCAAATATGGCAATGAATCAGTAAAAGGTTTATATTTTAGAAGCGACTTCAAGACCACTTCTATCGAGCCAAGATATAGTCAGATGGTTGCCTACGCTGATTGTTTGGTTGATACAACCATTACTAAATTTAAAGATGATGCCACTAGGGGAAGCATCGATTTGCCAAGACATTGGCGAACCATGTCTATTAGAAAAAAGATCAAACTGCTCGAGGAATTTCGCTCTACCCGTGTCGTAGGTTTTTGCAGCATGGACAATAGACCAAGGAAACATGCAGTAAATATTGCCCATTTAAGTGCCGAAACAGCTAACTGGGAGGTCTTCTTGCGGGCGCACTTAGATATTATGAATGACAGATTTGACCGAGTTTCGGATGGCAGTTATGCTTGGGAAGGACGTAGAACATATGTTCGGGAATTGGAAGAACTTGATATCAATATTCTCGACCTACTAGTTGGAATAACACTTAGAATGGAGAATGCAGCAAAGAATCATTATTACAGTAGTGCCAGACGAATTGGAAGGGCTATAGCTGATTCTGAACAAAGTGAAATTCTTGGTACTCAAATATTATCTATGATTGAAGATGATTTACTTGATGATTATAATAGAGTAATTATGTACTATGTGTATAGCAGTTATTGTGCACATATAGATGATAAGAACATTAGGGAAACCAAACTAGAACTATTGGCACAGTCTGTTGAGTCACTGCCAGAGTATCTTATCAATTTGGAATAGAAAAGGACTTTTGGATTTGGCCATTTTCAGTTTCATGATTACAAGTTTTGAAAAATTGCACCTCATTCTCTTTTCTAATTCATGTCAATTGTCACCACAAACGGAGACTCTTTAAAGCCTATGAAAAACTCTTTCTGTTGCAATTGAACTACAACAATAGTTTGTTTCTCTGTTTTGTCAGAATGCAGCTGATGAACATTTGTTATGTGTAGCAACTTAGCTCTAATATTCAGAGCACAGAAAACTTCAACCAAAATTTCATACCATTCAATTGAATGACTTTGGTGTGCTCTTTCTAGCATCTTTTGAAAACTCCACGACTTACAAACTGAGCTTAGTTCATGATGGTTTAAGCCGCTCATTTTGCTATGAGCTGCTACTACCTTGAATACTAGGTCATCATTCTTAATTTGTGATAAATCAAAGAAGTTTAGTCCTAATGTCTCAATGTACTTGATTGTTCTATATGGTGTTATCATAACGTTCTAATTTTATACTCCTATTAAATTACATATTGCATTTAAGTGCTTGACACCCGTACCACAACATCCACCAATTAGATTAAGATTTGGGTTGTTGTGCAAAAGCTGGGCGTAGTGGGAAGCAAGCTCCTGATGATCTCCTTCTTGTATTGCTCCACAATTGTCTAAATCATCATGACTCATACTGGATGCATTGGCTCTTAATCCTCCTATCCTGTGAGCTATGGAGGATTGAAAGATATCTCCAAAATGGGTTGGATGTGCGCAATTGAGCATATAATAGCTCGGATAAGCATTGGTGGCCTCATCAATCCTCTTTACAGCAAGCTCCATGCTTTCACCGCTAGGTAACAATCCATTAGTTTCTACTGTAAATGAGACCACAATGTTCATGCTGTATTTTGTTGACGCCCGAACAACTCCTAATGCCTCATTTGAATTAGTGAAGGTCATAGCCGAAATTTGATCTGCATCTGCCAATGCAAATGCTTTAATCTGCTCGTCATGATAAGCTTCTGCTTCTAAAGCAGTCATTTTAAGATTAGGACGATAAGCATCGAATCTTGGACCAACACAACCACTAATAGTATTAAATTTATCACTCCCAAGACTTTCATTTAGGTGTCTCAGAAAATTTACAGATTTTCGGTTGATTGCTGCAAGTTCCTGACTTTTATACCCTAATCGAAAGCCCCAATCATGATTAGCTCTCCATGTAGGTGTTTCCAGCATGAATGGCAATCCTTTCTCCTTAGCCAAAACAATGTATTTCTTATAGTAATTACGTAATACATTCATATGCTCAGGATTTAACAACAGCTCAAAAGCTGCAAAATGTCTTAGTGGTATGTTTTCCTTATAAATCAAAGTGGTCTCTAAACCACCATCAGTTAATTGCAAATTTCGCTTCATGATTTTCTTAATTTTTAGTTCGATTTAGGTTGGTCTACCAATTTAAAGCTCAGCATTTCTGGCACTCTACTTGAAGCGCCATCATAAAAACCAGCTTCTTGTGGAAACTCCTTCGGATTTTTGAAAGTACCAAATAACATGTCCCAAATAGGTAAATCAGAATAGTTACAACGATGTATTCCTCGTGCATGATGATAAGTATGGCTCTCTGGGCGCTGTATGATATAGCCTATCCATCTCGGTGTTCTAATATTACTATGCTGAAATACTGCTAGTATAAACGTCACCAACATGGCAATAGTGGTTGCTTGGGCAGAAAGCCCCATTAACCAGGCAAAAACTACACTTCCCAATAGGGTCCAACCCACCATGTCCATTGGACTAAAGAAAAAGGCCCCAAATGTATCAACTCGTTCCGCACTGTGATGCATTTGATGAATGGTACGCCATAAAAATGAGTTTTTGTGGATGCTAAAGTGATACAACCAGGCTCCTAGTTCATAACCTAGGAGACCAATGGTAATTTGCAAACCAAGAGAAAGAGTACTTAGATCCATTACTCTAAATTTTACCATTTGAGGCTCAATTAAAAGTGGTATATAAGAGGAAATAATGAAATAAACCAGAAATGAAAGCATCCCCTTCAACCACCAAAAAGGTATATGAGTTAATCTCCTAGAATTGAAAAAGCGTTCAGCTGCAATTAGCAGTAGATAGATTCCAATGAAAAGCAATGATATTGGATCAGTGAATAATTGAAATAAGTTTGGCATAATATTATTGTTTTACCCATAACAGTGTAAGTAATTTACTTACATTGTAAGTTGCCAGACTTACATTCAGGATTATGTGACAATCCAGTTTAATTTAATTTCTGGAAAATAGCCACATCTATAGCCAGTCTTAATTGAGCGTTGTAAGTGGTTTCCTAATTCAGGATGCAACATTGATATCTTTTTTATGGCGTTGCGGATTCTCCAAGTTATGGCAGTTCGAGATTTCTCAAGTGAAGAATTTCCTTTTCTTATTCGCCCCCCTAAACCAAGAGAGCTTGAAAGAAACTCAACAAGTTTATCATATTCATCTTCCAAGATATCAAGTTGCTTAAAGTCTCCTTCAACTTTACATTCTTCAATTTCTTTGATTAACACTTTCAACCGTTCACGATAGTTCAGAACTGACTTCCTATCAATCAAATTTACACCAGTTTGCTTAACTGCCACCCCAAGTAATTCTTCTGATGGAAAATTCAGATTTGGGTTTGATAGTAAAAAAGATATGTCAGTTAAGCCTTTTGATTTATTAATGGTGATTTCTTTTGAATTATACTCAAATCTGAATGCGCTATCTAAATCTTCGATGTAAGCTATTATTTGACTGTCAGTGTTTTGCTTGATTGGAATCTTAAATGACTCTTCTTTAGAAACAAACTCCCAATAAGGTTGCAGGTTTGTTTTTCCCTTATATGGATTTACTCCTTTTTGCCATTCGAGTGCTTGCTCCTGTAAATTTGCTTTCCCATTGTATATTGTAACCCTGAAGTATTCAATAAAACGCCTCCATAGGACTATAGCTTTTTCTTTTTCACCTAGATAAAAGTAACAAGCTCCCATAAACACACTAAAGTCGGCCCACTGTGAGCTCTCGTCTGTTTCATTTGCAAAAACTAGTGCTTTTTCAAAATCACCTGCTTCAAAGAATATCTGCAAGGCATATGTACTATATTTAGATTCAAGAATAGGGTTTAAAGAAATTGCTTTGTAATACAGTTCTTTGGAGCGTTCTATATCGCCTAGATAAGTTGTCCAGAATGCCACAGCAATTAAATTATAGGCATCATTTGGATTCAACGATATCACTCTCCTGAAATTCATTTCGGCCTTCTCAAATTCACCATCATATAAAAAACTTCTACCTAGGATTAAGTGTGCCAATGCATTGTCTGGATCAAGATTCACAGCTTTTCTCGCATGTTTTTTTGCCAATTCGCTACTTTCTTCCCAATTTGTCCAAAGATGGCAGGACCATTCATTGTGATATGTCATAGAAATCCCAGAATGAGCTAATGAATAATTCGGATCAATTTCAAGTGATTTATAAAATAATTCTCGAATCGATTCCATGTCATTAGACTTGCGCTTTATTGCTTCCATGCCTTTGAGCCAGAATGCATAAGCCCGATGATCTTGATTTGGTTTGTTTTGGATTCTGGATAAAAGATTTTGATCTACTTTGGATTGAAAAGAGGATACTAGTTTTCTAAGCACATCTTCTTGCAATTCAAAGATTCCATCAATTTGACTTTGAAACCTTTCACCCCAAATTAATCGACCTGTGTCAGGTTCTGTCAGTTGAACATTGACACGAATGTCTTCTTCTGTTGCTCTAAATGAGCCAACTACAGCATAGTCAGTGGTTTCCTGTAAGTTTGCCAACGCCTGATTTTGTACAAATTGTTGATCGAAAACATGAAATTGTCTAAACTTTGATAGCTCGTTTGTCAAATCAAAGCTTATTGATCTACAAAAGATGTCATGTTTATCATTCGAGCTTAAATTTTCAAATGGATATACCGCAATTTTTATCATGAAATTATATCTAACTTAATAACCAAAGGTAACAAATGAATGTCCGTAGGTCATCAAAATCCTAGACAAAAGGAACTGATTAAGGATATTAGTATATAGCCATTCATATGTAAAACCATATATGAAGATTCAGAATTTGGACTCATTAAAAGTTCGACAACGATCTCCTTTAGATGAAATGTTGCTTGTTGAAGTACTGAACGTTTATCACGATGGACGTGTAGAGACCGTAAGATTGGATTGGAAGTTTGAATAGCAGTCAATTTATGGGCGAACGCAATGAGATACATGAGCCGAGATACAAAGTGACGACCATAAGCCAAAAAGGTGATTAATCTGTTCCCATTATCAATATATATTACACTAATCAAATAATTGGCTAAACCATAAATACTATTTTCGTTTTGTGCAGAGGTTCCATGCTCTCTTTGTTGTTTTAATCGTCTTTACATCTTGTAGAGACAATTGCAGAAATGTAGTTTGTGCCCCATGCCCTGCATGTCCAAATACCATTCAGTTTAATTTTGATCTTGATTCCTTCAACATGGGGTATTCATTGAAAGAACTTGATAGTATCGAAATAGTAAAAATTAACAGAAATAATTCTGAACGAATTGATTCTGTTTCATTTGGTTTCAACAACAACACTTATGAATCTATATCTAATTGCAGTGGAGGCCCATCTTTTGGAATAGGACCAAATACATTCAATGACGATGAATATTGGTCTTTCAACTATGAGATAAAACCTGCAATAGGAAATTCATTTATTGTAGAAGATATTCAGTATGATTGGTTGTTTTCTGGAGGGTGTTGTGACTGTGGCAGTATAACAGATTTCCAAGTTTCTATTAACGATTCAACTTATACTGATATTCACTATATCACTTTGATCAAAAATTAGGTTTAAAAGATGGATTAGCATTTACTCCCAAATTCAAAGCGCCACTATCCACAAATATAGAAGCTCCATCTACGGTGTATTTTTGGCGCAACAACTCTTTTTAAGTGAAGGATTAACACTTAGGCATAACTATTGTGGCACTACTTTATTACTAGATAAATCATTATGAAAACTAAATGTAAAACTATCAATACTAAACTTGCTCTGTTGACATTACTCTTGACCACATCAGTTGTAGTAATATTGGGCTTTAAAAGTGACACATCAAAACCCAATGAATTAATTTTAGTAACGGTGCGAATGGAACTAGACCATCAAATCATTTACATCTCAGAATCAAAAAAAGTAGTTAAAAGGATTGCTGTTCTAGATTCTATGAGAACCAGACGTTATCGATTTATGAAGAAAGATTATCAAAAGGACGGGTATTTCATTGACAATAGATCCCTCCAAAATGCATATGATTACAATGCGGCTTTTGAACTTATTTCAGATTTTGAAACTGCGGGTTGGACTTTGAAGAGTCATGGGTTTGGAGCAAGCGGTTATGATGAGATTTCCGACCACTCTGTAAGTCAGTTTTTGTTGTTCCGCTAACTAAAAAGATATACGGGTCATTTTTGTAAAGGCTATACGAAGTAAAGGCATAGAAAGTGAAAAGGTGTTCCTTTTTAATGAAGAAGTCATGCCTCTAATCAATTCAAATTGTAGGGTTAAATGGTTTTTATATGCAAGCTTTAGGGTGTTTTACTTTGAAAGATGCAACTGTCACAAACTTATCTTTTGTCCAAGGTCTTGAATGGAAAGTGGGTGGTGTATTGGACAAGTTTTTTAAAAACCATGTTCTTTACAATCTTGAAAATCAATGTTATTCTATTCGATTTACGAATTGCCGAGTTAATTAAACTTTGAGGTATGGATTAAAATGTACAACAGGTTAAGCCCTAAGTGAAGTTCCAGGTTGTCCTTGTAAATTCGCTATATTTACATAGGTTATGCGTCGGCTAACAATCTCTTATATAACAATTTTGCTATGTGTTTTGAGTATTCCTAACTCTGTACTATCTCAAAACCTTGTTCCAAACCCTGGGTTTGAAGAATACAATAATATTAGAGATAATGTTCCTTTAAGTTCTTGTGATTATTGGGAAAATTTGAGGCAAGACGGTTGGGGAGGATCTCCTGACTATTTTAACCTAATAGATACTGTTGGTCTGCCAGCACCAAAAGCATTTGGCATCCGATATCCAAATACTGGCAAGGGCTTTGCTGGAATGTTTTTGGTTCAAAATTCTGGCACCAATTACAGAGAGTATATAACCGTTCAGTTGATTGAACCCCTAAGTCAAGGGGAACAATACGTTGGTTCCTTCTGGTATAGCGCATCAAATAGTAGTGACATTCTTTATCAATACTATTGCACTAGCCTAGATGTTCATTTCAGTGATTCCAAACTGAAACAAGATTCTCTTGGGCAAGCCATAAACATAGTGCCATCAGTTCGCATCAATAAGTTATTGAATGATACCGGAGATTGGGTCCAATTGCATTTTTGTTACGAAGCAAAGGGTGGAGAGAAGTTTATTACTATAGGCAACTTCAGCGACGACACGAATGTTAATGTTCAACCCAAAGATCGATACACGTACATAAGTCACCCATATATTTTTATTGATGATGTTAAGCTTGAAAATGCAAGTGACGTTATTGTTGACCTACAAAAAGATTTAAACTTGGGCGTGGATACCACGGTGTGCGTCGGGGATACAGTTTCATTTTCTTTATCTGACTCACAAGGTACTTTTAGGTGGTATGATGGGACTACGGACAGTACTAAAGAATTTTTAGAATCTGGTTCATATTGGATAGAATATACCTTGGAATGCAGTTCTTTTCGGGACACTATAGAAATTAGGTTTGTTGAGCCACAATCTGACTTCTTATTGAAAGATACTGCTGTTTGTGACACGATAACCTTGTCTCCTAATCTTTTGGTAAATTCAGCTACACAAAAGTACTACTGGAACACAGGAGAAACCTCTAGGAGTATTGTAGCCGATTCATCAGGGATGTATTCTCTTATTGTTCAAGAAGGTGAATGTAAATCGCAAGACTCAACTTTTGTTACACTGAGCAATTGTAATTGCTTGGTCCATATTCCAAATGCTTTTAGTCCTAATGAAGATTTAATTAATGATTTTTTTTCAGCAGTAACTGAATGCGAAATTACTAATTATCAGTTAATCATTTATACCAGATGGGGTGAGAAAATATATGAATCGAACCAACCTTGGAATGGTACATACAATGATGCTAAGTGTCAATCAGGAGTGTATCTGTTCCATATTAACTATACCGAACCAAATGGTCGGATGCACAATGAACATGGATCTGTGACATTGGTGCGATAATTACATTCTGTAACATATTTTATGTCTAGCAATCAGACCATGTACATCTGTCAAGCAAATACAATTGAACAGGTCTAACTTATTGAAATATCTTTTCTTAGAAAAATGACATGACATCTTGGATAAAAATGTAGATTACACTAATAGCTAGTCGCCCCTAGATAATCCATAAAAAACGCCTTGTTAATCGATAGGTTTTAAGTTGATCTGCTTAGATAGCATTTTAGAAAATATAGTCATCGTCTTCTTCAGTTACTTCTATTTTAAGATCAATTGATGTCCTATGTGATGGGCTTAGCCCAAATTGCTCAACAGATGTTTTATAAGCAGAAAACAGGTCTTTGTATTCTAACCGGTCTAGCCTTTTTATATTTGAGTCGCCATCTTCATTTTTGGATTGCATTGAAAGGAATAAGGTTTCATAGTTTAAGCAATGGATTTCAAGAGCTCCTAAATCTGCTGTGCTTACCCATCCCTTCAAGTTGATTGCCTGAGATAATACCCTTGTATATTCTTCAGCAGCAACTTCGCCAAAATAGGCAGGGACTTGCTGCATTTGTGTTACAAACTCTGAGCTTGTTTCTGGCTGTTGATGATGCTTGAGTGGTATACAGTTGGCATGGTCGGAAACAAGCCAGATATGCCTGCCAAGGGATATACTTGGAAAACCACCCCTCAACTAAACCGATGGATCTGGGAGAAGTACAATCAAATTAAGCTTGAGGACGCCATAGGGCATTATGAGTCGAGCTATGAAAAAATTCGAGCTCTGATTAAGAAGCATAGTGATAAGGAACTTTTTGAAAAGAAGAGATACAAATGGACTGGTTCTACCTCATTAGGTTCATATCTGGTGTCTTGTACCTCAAGTCATTATGACTGGGCATTGAAACTCATTAAAAAAGCGAAGAAGTAAAGCTTTTTAGAATGCGTCTTGTGAAGCATTTACTGCTTTTTCAGTTTAAGACTAAAATCATCAACACCTCGTAAGGTCATAGATGTTCCACTCACATAAACATGATTGGCGTTTTCAACTGTATTCTTGATAACATTGTTCCAAGTAGCGGCCAGATTCGGAGGGCAAATTACATTGGTGGTCAATATACCGTCTAGCAACAAGCTACCTGATTCACTCACTATAACCCTATCTGCTTTACCTGCATTGCAAACCAGATTAAATTCCAGCTCGCTATTCTTGTGAAAAGTAAAGAAGCTTTCAGTAATGCTTTCGGGGTAATTTACTGTGGCTTCCGTATCATTATCTATGGATGCCACCACTTTCCAAGTTCCGTGAATTTGATCGGCAAAAGGAACATAAGGCTCATTTGGCTCTTCTTTTTCCTTACAAGAAGATAGCACCACAGTAAGCCCAATAAGTAAGGAGAGTAATGCTTTCATAATATACCAAATATAGGGAATTAAGGATTGGTTGAGGTGAGCCTATGCTATTGACACATCTCTATTCCCCATTCTGTATGACCTCGGCCCTCCCAACATTTCCAATTTTCAAGAATGGATTCAACTACCCATTTATTACCTGATTTGCGAGCTTGTAATACAATCTGCATTCCTCGAACAGAGTCATCTTCAAGTTTGTCGTGGATCAACCTAATCTTAAAAACATCCTTTTTTACTTTTTTAACAGCAATGCTAATGTTCCTGTTCTTAGCTGCACTATCTATACCATAGTACAAGGCAATCAGGTCTTTAGGTTTTTCTATATCTGTTCTATCTGCAATTTGTTCATTAAAGGAAGAAGGGTCAACTTCTTTAAACTCTTTATTGCTGCATGAAACTGCGAGAATAGAAGCGAATAGTAATATTGAATAAAAGACTTTCATGTTACAACTCAAAAGTAATCTATTATTAGAAATGACTATCTTGCACCATCTATGAAAAAGCTGTTCGTATTAATTGGTCTTGTAGGCTTAATTGCCATTAGCTCGTGTAAAAAACCACCACTTCCAAGACCAGAAGATACTGAAAATAATAATGGAACAGGGAACAACCAAGACCAACCCAGCGCATATGTTGGTACGTGGGATTATACCAAAATTGTTATGACTAATGGTACGCTTGGGCTTCAAGGGCAATCATTTGGGACATTTGTAGGAACTGGAAAAGACATTGTAGGTTCTGTAGTTGTAACGGAGAATCCCAACCGCTTTACTGCAGAATTGGAATATACTGCGGCACTCACCTTAACCATCTTTAATCAAGAGCAAGAGCGTGATATGCCAGTTGAGAAAAGAACCATAACTGGTGATTGGACGGAAAGCAATGGCCAAATCAGTTTAAATGCAGATGATGGGTCCAATATTACCATAGTATCAAGTACATCAAATAAAGTAGTATTCAAAGGCACCTTTGAAGAAACCATTGCACTTGGTCAGCAATTCAGTTTAGACGCTGTATCCGATGTTGAAATCACTATAGAAAAGTAGTCTATAGCTTGGCCAATCTCTCTTTTATTTCTTCTAGAGTGACTGGTTCATAGTCGGGTTTAATTCCAACGTTGTCTTTAGGTTTTAATTCATCTATTGAGATGTGAGGTTTGCCATCTATAGTAGTCATGAAAATAGCTTTAATCGTTGTGTTTTTTGGAACCCTAGCAGTACCCGCATTGGCATTCATCAAGCTTCTAAATCTCTTAACATAAATCATCATGCGTGCGCCTATGGCACTCATCATACTAACATTAATCATTCTATTTCTTCTGATTTTCGAAAATCGATCGCAGTTAATCCAACCCAGCTGAGATGTAGAGGCATTGTACGCTTGGTCAAATTCACTTAATGCCGTAATTCCAGAAGCGCGATCTACTTCCATTTTTTGTGAAACTGCCTCTGCTATAATACTAGGTACTTCAGTCCCAGTTAACATGGCATCTAGCTTAACATTTTGATTGTTCAGTGCAAAAAATTGTTGTTGGTTATAGACGCTAAAGCCCTTCTTTCTCATTCTATGGACTCTGAGTTGTCCTTTATAGACGAAGTACTTGTTTATATACTCAGGGTCAAATTGTGCAAGAAATTTGTAATAACTCAAGAAATAGCCGATTTGCTTTAAATCTTGATACATCTCATCTTTAATTGGAATAGTGGCGTATCTTCTCAATAGAGCAGTCGGATTTCCAGACTTTAATTGCTGCGTTTTTGATAGGGCACTGAATTTAAAAATGGCAAAGTTGAGCCGCTTTTGGTCATATACACTTTTGAGCTCGTTATATCTTTCTGTTAAAAACTCAATATGGAATTCTAGTCGCTCATTTATAGCAGATATTTCTGTTTTGTAAGCCAACATGGCTTTATTATGTAGTTCAAGCTTGTTTTTATAAGCCGCCGAATTCCTTTCATAGCGCTCCATTCTCGTGTCGTATCTCTCCATTAGCTTGTTATACTCTTCGTCTGCTTTGCGGTTTTTTCTTTCGTCTGAACTCAACCATTTTGCTAAGCCTGTATAAACTTGTTCGGGATCTGGTCTTCTTGGAGCTCTTGGTTTAGCAGGAGTTGAAGGTCTAACCGGTTTATCAGGATAGCTAATTTCAAGCTCCTTCAAGTAGTTACGTCTGTGGTCTAGATTATAATCTACAAACTCATAGAAGGCCATGGTATCTATCACCAATGGAGAGCCTTCAGTAAGTATTTCTTTTTGCCCAAAGCTGGTGCCTGTATTATTCCAATTCATGACTCCATCCGTTCCGCGCTGTCCAGTAAATACAGTCATGCCCTCGAGTATTCGAGGATTTGGGATTTTAATTTTAATCTCTTTTTTCTTATTGAGCCTGAGCCTATTGTTTCCTTGAAAAGCATCAATTCTGAGCATGCCTCCGGTTTCTAGCATTTCTCCATTACTCTCTGTACTCAATTGATTAGTAAAAGATTCTCCAATACTTGTAAACTCTTCCAGCTCAATAACAACCTCAGAATTTGACACTGGGTTTCCATTTTCATCTATGAATGAGTTGTCGGGAATTTCAACTTCAATTCCCTCTTCTCCAATAATAGTAGTAGGCCCAGTTGGGTTAAGTTTAAATTTCTGAACGTCTTGCTTGAGATCTTCTAACACCTCATCAACATCATTATAAGGGTGATATGTAATGGTAAGATCGACTCTTCTGTTCTGCTGTTTGCCATCGTCGGTTAAATTACTTGCGATTGGGATGTATTCTCCGTGCCAACTGCTTAATAAATGCTGTTGACTAAGGCCATTTGATGTTAAATACTGCCCTACGGAACTAGCTCGTCTTTTAGACAATGCAAGATTGTAAGATTCTGAAGCATCATGGTCTGTATGAGCGGTAAGTTCAATCTTGTCAATATGGAAATACTTGACTTCTTCTAGCAATTGATCAAGAGTTTTCACTGCCTCTTCTTGGAGGTAGTGCTTATCCACTTCAAAGTGAACGCTTACTGTCTTTGTGATTTGGGAAAAACTGAAATAAGGGGTTATGATTAGTAGACAAAGGCTGAGTAAGGTTTTCATAAAACGTAAGATTTAGATGAAGAAATAACGAGAAGAAGGAGTTGATTATTGCATTTAGCTGACAATCACTTTTTAATTATCCTCAAGCCTTCTTTCACACTGAGTGGCTTTAGCTCATGGCTCGCTACAAAGTTTGAAACCCAGTCTGGATTGTATTTGCTGTATTCTCGCAGGGCCCAACCTATGGCCTTCTTAATAAAAAATTCATCTTGATGAGAATGCATGGAAATTACTTTCCACAGCCATTCAGTATCTGTATTCAGTCTGTATTTTAATTGATAAAGAATGGCAGTTCTCTGAAGCCAGAGATTATCTGTACTTGCCCATTGCTGTACTTTTTTAGTGTTCTCTGGAAATTTTATCAGATATGGTCCAACCACATTTGATGCTATGAAATCGACGGAATCCCACCAGCTATTGTGAATAATAAACCATTCAAATTCTGAGATGCTGTCTTTGGTCCATTGTTGTCTGGCTTTCAACAGTAATTCTTGGGCACATATATGAAGTTCTCTTTGGGGCAAGCTAAAGAGTGCCCTTGCAGTTTTAAACGCATCCTGTGGAATGCCAACCTCCTTGAATACTTCTTTTAAGACCTGCTTTCTTGGCCCGGCCATTACACCAAAGAATTCAAATTGGTGCCTCATATATGCACTCATTTGATTTGCTCTTTCAGGATTTGAAAGTTCTTGAAGTTTTTGTTGTAGCAGTGGAATGAATTCCACTTTTAATTGCTTGCGTTAATGGAAGCGCGTATGCTGAAGACGTGTGAATAGAGAGCTGCACTTTGATCGCCAATGTCGCTCAAGGCATAGTCAATAGTCAATCTCCCTAGGTTTAACCCAAGTCCAATATTAGGTTGGAACGACCATTCTTGTACTTCATCAATGTTCGACTCTTGTTGGAAATTACCTATACCAGCCCGAACAAATATGATATCGTTGTATGATGCTTCCATTCCCAAATGAGGGTCGGCACTAATGAAATTGGATTTGATTAGGGTGTTTCTTTTACCGTCTGTATTTATATCTAAATCCAATTCCGCTAGGATACTGTAATCTTCTCCAAATTCAAATTTCTTGGCTGCACCCAGAAGTATTTTAGGAAGTGTTATTTCTAGAGAATTGCTTGGAATGGTGTTTCCAGTTTGAACAAATACGGTCTTTTCAGCATCGGTAAAATTAAAACTCCAGGCATTAAAGGTAGAAGTAGCATCTCTAACCATAGCTGCGAACATCCATTCATTTGCAGTTGAATATTGAACTCCTGCGTCAACACCAAAACCCCAGGCAGTAGTGAATTCACCAGCGCTTCTGTGTATGATTTTGGCGCTTCCTCCAAAACTCAGGCCCTCAACACTAGTAGTTTGGGCATAGCTCAATAGAAAACCGTAATCAATGGCACTAAACTCTCTAACCCTGTCATAGTTTATCTGACCATTCTGTATGAGATCATGAGTGTATGGAATTCCATCTACTCCAAATCTGACCATAGAAAAAGCTATAGCAGCATTTTCTTTTACTCTAGCACTCAATCCCAAATAATCATAATTGGCAATACCGGCTAAATAAGCCGAATGCATAAATGAAAATTGAATCTTGTCTTTTTGCTTGGTTAATCCCGCTGGATTCCAATATGCAGCAGTTACATCATCTGCTGTTGCAACAAAGGCATTAGACATTCCAAATGCTCGTGCCCCAACACCAATGCTCAAGAATTCATTACTATACTTTGGTGTGCTTTGTGCATCTGCAAACAAGCCGCAAAGGATTAATGGTAAGAGTAGCAGTATGTGTTTCATGTTAATAAGCTTATAGCAACTGAATTTCCAGTTGGTCTATTGAACGAGCCAATTGTGGTTCTAGTATTTTGCTAATTTCAATAAGGAGCTCTTTTTGACCTTCCGTAAACTCATTAAGTCCAGTTCTTACAGCAACCTGACCTAACATGTCCACCACATTTTCGAGACTTGTGTAGTTTTTTAAGAAGGCAGCTTTCATAAATCTTCTGTGATTTCCCTTGAATAACTCATCATCCTGCAGGCCACTGTATCTTAAATACTTAAGAATCCAGTCCATTTCTACTATGTTAATCATATTGTAGAAATCCTCGGCAAGAGTGGGGTTTTGATCTAGAAGAATCTTATCCAATAACATTTCAATAAGAATATGCGAGATGAAATAATCTCTGTCTAAATCCTTATCTCCGCTTTCGCGTATAGTATCAATAGCATCTTGTGACAATTGAACAAAAACAGCCCAGTTATGGAATTTTCTATCGCTTGCAAAATGTCTATTACAGCCCCTATTAATGGAGCCTATCTCTTCCGTAGTAAATTCAATATTACGGTAAGGGTTGATTCTCAACTTAGGAATGTGATGCCTAGCCAAGTCAGGTAAGATAAGTCCGATATTGTAATACTTATTATCTTCTACCTGATCAAAATAGTAATGACTCAAGTAATTCACTACTGCAAAGAAACTAAATAGTTTAAAATTTAAGTAACAATAAAATCCTACATTCGTTGTTTGGTATAGTAAACAGAACAAATACCGTTACTATGAACAAACTACTGCTCGTATTCTTTTTATTCAGTCAATTAGCAACTCAAGCCCAAGAAGGGCTGATACCAACCAATGAGAAATCTGGTCAAGCAGAAATTATTGAAGTAGTCACCGTAAATGCTGGCACTCCTGCTGAACTAAATGAAAGAGCTGTGGAATGGATAAAATCCTTTTATCCAAATCCACATGGTGTTATTAAGTCAAACGATTCCACTAGCTATGAAATCAAAGGAAAAGCGAGGTTTAGACTCACTTGGACAGACAAGAAAGGAAACGTAACTCCTTCAGGATTTGTGGTTTATAGTTTTACTCTACAGTTTAAAGAGGGTAAATTCCGATATGTAATAGACCGAATTCATTGGAAGCAAGCTTCTTATTTCGATATTTCAAGGTGGGAGAACAAAGAGGAAGGCCAATACGATGAGGAAATGTGGCCTCTATTTATAGAGCAAACCATGAATTACTTTAACAATATGACGGATAGTCTTGTAGAAGCAGTTTCAACCCCAATAGAAGAAGAGAGTACAGATTGGTAATTATTTCTTTTTGGGGTAGATCATTAGAAAGGCTCCGATAAACACTATATTTTTCAATATGTATTGCCCTAATAATGTAGGCTTAGGAAACTCCGTGAAACTTAATTCTGGGAGTAGAAAAAATGGGCTAAATGTGAGCAGCATATGAATGATTCCTGCTACTACAGCTATACGAACATACTTGCGACTTACTAGGAGCAACCCAAGTCCAAACTCCCATACAGCCAATGTGATTATGGCCACTTTGCCAGTAATCATCCCAAATGTGAGTTTGTCTATGGTTGTAATGGCAATCTCTTCAGCCGGACTCGCCCCAGGAAAGAATTTGAGTACACCGAACATAAGATAACATAAGCCTAAGCCGATAGCCAGAAAGTGAATTATTGATTTTTGGGCCTTATTAATCATTGATTACAAACATAAAGTTATGTTCTGCAACACAAAATGACCTAGAACATTTTCAAGCCATCATTGTTGGCCATATACTAAGGATCATCGGCAAATAATTATTTTCGCAGCAAATTGGCCAAAACATCAGATAAATTAGGCACAGCGCCTATCCCTAAACTACTTCTGCAGCAGTCAGTTCCTGCCATGATAGGATTTCTGGTCATGTCTATTTACCAATTGGTAGATGTGTTCTTTGTGAGTCAATATGTTGGAAAGATTGCCATAGCCGCTATCAATATTGTACTCCCTATTACTTTCCTAATCTCATCTATTGGAATGGCAATAGGAGTTGGGGGTGCTTCCATTATTTCGAGAGCATTGGGTGCAGGAGACCATAATAAAGCCTTTAAAACTTTTAGCAACCAACTCAAGCTCACCACAGGCCTTTCTCTAATTTTTGTACTTGTTGGTTACATCTTTACAGGTCCAGTACTGAGGATATTCGGCTCTAACGCGGAGATTTTACCTATGGCCAAAGAGTATTTTCATATACTCCTTATCGGTATCCCATTTTTAGCATGGGCCATGATGAGCAATAATGTGATAAGGGCAGAAGGGAAACCGAAAATTGCAATGCTAACCTTGGTTATTCCAGCTGTAGCGAATATCATATTAGACCCTATACTTATTTACTATTTGGATATGGGCATAGCAGGTGCAGCATGGGCTACAACTATCGGCTATGGGTGTAGTGGCCTGTATACTTTGTGGTTTTTTCTGAGAGGTAAAAGTGAGATTAAGGTTATTAAACCCAAAAATTTTCTTGACATGGACATAGTCAAAGAGATGAGTTCAATTGGTTCTGTTACTCTTGTAAGGCAAGGAAGTTTTAGCTTATTGGCCATAGTGTTGAACAATTCCCTAGATCACTATGGAGGGTCATTAGCCATTGCCATGTACGGCTTAATAAGAGGTTTCACCATGTTTATAGCTTTCCCAAATATTGGAATCATGCAAGGGCTAATGCCTATAGTTGGTTTCAATTATGGGGCAGAGAAATACTCGAGATTAAGGCAGGCTCTTAAATTGGGTATTACCTGGACCACAAGCATTTCGGTTTTACTTTTTGCCATAATTACATATTTCTCTAATGATGTAATTAGTTTCTTTACAGATGACGCAGATTTGATTGCCTATACTCCTAGAGCCATGATCATAACATTTGCCGGTTTGCCAACTATGGGCTTGAGTTTTATAGCCGCAGCTTATTTTCAAGCAATAGGTAAAACTAGACCCGCTCTATTTCTCACCTTGGCAAGGCAAGGTTTATTTATGATTCCGCTCGCATTGGTTTTACCCCTTTTCATGGATTTAGATGGAATCTGGTTTGCAATGCCTATTGGTGAAATATTGGCAACCATAGTTAGCGCCATATTTCTTTATAAAGCGGTTAAAAAATTCTAAATTTCGAAAGCCGCATCTATAATGGCCGCTTGTTCTTTCTTGTGAACAGCCATGAATCCAGTTGCGGGACTAGGGCTCGATTTTCTGCTGATAATATTTAATGGACGAGTATATTCATACCTCAACATATGAAGCCAGGCACCCATATTCTTAGGCTCTTCCTGAACCCAATTGAATTTAGCATTTGGGTATAAATCGTAAACCTCCTTGATTTGATTTTCAGGTAGAGGATACAATTGCTCTAGACGAACTATGGCAACATCTTTTCGTTTTTCGTTTTGTTGCTTTTCCAATAGATCATAGTAGATTTTTCCGCTACACAAATTAACAATCTTGGTTTTCTTTGGGTCTGCGTAGTTGTCTCCTATCACTTCTTTAAATCCGCCTGTGGTGAATTCAGAAGTTTCACTTTGGCATAATGGATGTCTCAATAATGATTTCGGAGACATTACTATCAAAGGTTTTCGGAAATCTCGGTGCATTTGCCTTCTTAAAACATGGAAGAAATTGGCGGGAGTTGTACAGTTAACAACTTGCATATTCCCGTTTGCACTGAGCTGTAGGAATCGCTCAAGCCTTGCGGATGAGTGCTCTGGTCCTTGGCCTTCATAGCCGTGTGGCAAAAGCATTACCAATCCGCTATAACGCTCCCATTTAGTCTCACCACTACACACAAATTGATCAATGACAACTTGAGCACCATTGGCAAAATCACCAAATTGGGCCTCCCAAATGGTTAAACCGTTAGGGTTAGACATGGAATACCCATATTCAAATCCTAAAACGGCATACTCAGAAAGATGAGAATTGTAAATTTCAAACTTTGCTTGTTTGTCACTGATATGTTGGAGAGGGTAGTATTCACCGGTACCATCTTCTGTTTTAACAAGAGCATGTCTGTGAGAAAAAGTTCCTCTTTCTACATCTTGACCACTCATTCGAACTGGAAATCCTTCTTCTACCAATGTGCCGTAAGCCATTAATTCACCCATAGCCCAATCAAATTTCCCTTCATCTACCATACGAAGTCGGTCTGCATAAAGCTTTTCAACCTTTTTAATATGAATATGGCTATCTGGAATATGGCAAATTGCTTCACCCACTTTTTTTAGCATAGCTGCTTTAACAGCAGTGACTGGTGAAGATGCGAAATCAGCTTTAGTTCCCACTCTAATTTCTCCCCATGTGTTTCTTGGTAGCTCGGCTCTTTCAGGAGCTGGATTGTTTCTCACTTCATCTAGGGTCTTCTGTAACATCGCCTTGAACTGTTTTTCAAGATCTTTGGCCATGTTTGCACCAATGGCGCCAGTTTCTGTAAGCTTCTGGGAATAAATCATCCTTGGATTCGGATGCTTAGCAATTTTCTTATAAAGTCCAGGTTGGGTAAACCTTGGTTCATCCCCTTCATTATGGCCATACTTTCTATAACCCAAGATATCTATAAAAACATCTGAATTGAATGTATGCTGATAATCCAATGCGAGCTTTATGGTATATACCAAAGCTTCAACATCGTCCCCATTTACATGGAAAACAGGGCATTTTGTGGTCTTGGCTACGTCTGTACAATAGATAGAGGTTCTTCCATCTACGTAGTTGGTGGTAAATCCGATTTGATTATTGGTAACCAAATGCAAAATTCCACCAACATTATAGGCATCTAAGCCTGCCATTTGTACCAATTCATAAATAATTCCTTGGCCTGAAAGCGCAGCATCTCCATGAATAAGTATGGGGGTGATCTTGTCTACATCATTATTGTATTGTTGGTCGAGCTTTGCTCTTGTGATTCCTTGAACAACAGGATTTATGGCTTCTAAGTGAGAAGGGTTTGGGCAGAGGTTTAATTTCACCTGTTTCCCAAGACTGGTTTTTATTAAACTGGTATAGCCGAGATGGTATTTTACGTCTCCTTCAAATATGGCGTGTTCGTGTGCCATACCCTCAAATTCGCTAAATATGTCTTTATACTCCTTCTGAAGGATGTTGGCCAGCACATTGAGTCTTCCTCTATGGGCCATTCCTATTATAAACTCTTCAACACCGTGAGATGCTCCTAATTCAATTACAGCATCCAATGCTGGAATAAGTGTTTCAAGTCCCTCAAGTGAAAAACGCTTTTGACCTACATATTTGGTGTGAAGAAAGTTCTCGAATGCGACTGCTTTATTTAGCATGTCTAGAGTCATTCGCTTCTGTTCAAAAGTGAGATCTGGAGTATTCTTCCTCGCCTCCATCCTTTCTTGCAACCACTGCTTGCGTTCGGGATGAGGATTGTACATATATTCTACACCTATACTTCCGCAATAGGTTTGTTCTAAATGTGCAATGATGTCTTTTAATTTGGCAGGACCAATGCCTATTTCAACACCTGCGTTGAATGTTTTTTCTAAGTCAGAAGTCTCCAGGCCAAAATTTTCTATAGCGAGATCTGGAGTATAGGTACGTCTTTCTCGTACAGGATTAGTTTTAGTAAAGAGGTGACCTCTAGTTCTATAACCGTTGTTGATTAAGTGAAGCACATTAATCTCCTTGATCATGTCTTCAGAAACCGTGGCAGAAGAACCGTTTACACCAAGTTTGCCGTAGGCAAGATCGAATCCTTCGAAGAATCGCTGCCAACTTTCATCTACTGAACTTTTATCGTCCTGATAACTCTGATACAGATCATCTACAGCATCCACATCAGCATTGCTCAAATAAGAATGGTTTAACATTTTATTATGGGAAGCAAAGATAGTAAGCTGACTTAATTATAAGCTCCAAAAAACAGGGAATATTCCATGATTCTAAAAGACTATTTTCGCAGACTTAATTGAACACACGAGAGTACTTTCAATTATTTAATGAACATCCGATTCTTCTAGAATTGGAGAGGGAGCTTATTGCCGGAAAATCCAGATTAGCGATAAGCGGAGCTATTGGTTCTTTCAAGCCAATTGCCTTAAGCCATGTTTTTAATAAAGTACAGAAAAACATAGTGTTTTGCTGTTCAACGGCGGAAGAGGCTGAACATTTTCACGCTGACCTACTCATCTTCAACCCTGCTCAGGATGTGCTATTATGGAAAGATTCTTTTAGAAAAAGTTTTGATTTAAGCAGACCGGACAATCGCAAAATACAATCCAGAGCATCTGTCTTAGATGCTTTGTCAGACAGAGATAAGCCGGTTATTTTAGTGAGTTACCCTGAGGCTCTACTGGAAAAAGTGGTTATAGCTGAAGAATATGATCAAAACAAATGGGTCTATAAGGTAGGAGAAGAGGTTGATTTGGATGATCTCTTTGAGTTGATGCATGAGTTTCATTTTGAGCGAGAAGATTTTGTTTATGAAGCAGGGCATTTTGCTGTGAGAGGGGGAATTGTTGACCTGTATTCATTTGCCAGCGAGTTGCCAATAAGAATGGAGTTGGATGGCAGAAGAATTGAGTCCATAAGAGAATTCGACCCCATATCGCAATTGTCAACTAAGAAATTGAATAGAGCGTCTATAGTTCCAAATATTCAAAAGCAAAGCAAGCAATTAGCAAATACAGACATATTCAGCTATTTAGGTAAGCAGAGCATAATGGCCGCAGTGGACTTGCCTTATGCCATGAATTTGCTCAAGAAAGGGCATTCCAAAATAGCGGCTTTTTCAGAGGATGATTCTCAGGTGTTATTTGCGGATTTAGAAGAATTAGAACATCAACTCAGAAAGATGCAAGTGATTGAATTTAGTCAGCAGCATTATTTCAGACCTTCTGTAAAACTCTCTTTTAAACAAGAGCCACAGCCTTCAATAAATAAGAATTTCAACGTGCTCATTGAGCAATTGAAGAAATTGGCTAAGGACAAATACCTCATTCCATTTTTTTCTGGTAGTCGAAAACAAATAGAACGACTAGAAAGCATTTTCGATGATTTATCATCTGGAATTAATGTGCTGGCAGTTTATAAAAACCTATCAGAAGGTTTTATTGACCATCAGTTAAGAGTCGCTTCCTTTACGGAACACCAGATTTTCAACCGCTATTATAGAGTAAGAACTTCTAAGCAAGCTGGAAGAGCAGCTATAAGCCTGAAAGAACTTAGGAATCTAAAACCCGGCGACTATGTGGTGCACATTGATCACGGCATAGGTCAATTTCAAGGATTGCAGAAGATGGAAATGGGAGGCAAGCTACAAGAGGCTGTTAGAATACGCTATAAAAACGATGACTTGCTTTATGTGAACATTGGAGCGCTTTACAAGATATCAAAGTATAAAGGTCAGGAGGGGCAAAGTCCAAGCCTGAACAAATTAGGAAGTGATTCATGGAAGAAGCTAAAAAGTAAGACTAAAAGTAAAGTAAAAGACATTGCTCGGGACTTAATAAAGCTATATGCCAAAAGGAAATCAGCCAAGGGTTTTGCTTTTGCCCCTGATACCTATTTACAAACTGAATTAGAAGCGAGCTTCATGTACGAAGACACTCCAGACCAGGCAAAAGCGGTAGAGGATGTAAAGAAAGATATGGAAGACAGCTCGCCTATGGACAGACTTATCTGTGGCGATGTTGGATTTGGGAAAACTGAGGTAGCCATTAGGGCAGCCTTTAAGGCGGTTACAGACAGTAAGCAAGTAGCCATACTTGTTCCCACTACCATACTTGCTCAGCAACATTTTCACACTTTCAGGGATAGGCTGTTGGATTTTCCGTGCAAGGTGGATTATATAAATCGATTCAGAAGTGCAAAACAGCAGAAAGAAACACTGGCAAAGTTAGAAAGTGGAGAAGTTGATATAGTGATTGGGACACATAAGCTGTTAAACAAGAAGACCAAGTTTAAAGACTTGGGTCTGCTCATCATAGATGAGGAGCAAAAATTTGGGGTAAGTGCCAAGGAAAGACTTAAAGAATTTAGGACAAATGTGGACACTCTAACTTTAACAGCTACCCCTATACCAAGGACGCTCCATTTTTCATTAATGGGAGCACGCGATCTTTCCATAATACAAACTCCGCCCCCCAACAGAAGGCCAGTTCGCACAGAGGTGCATGTCTGGAATAATGAAATCATTCAAGAATCCATAGAACATGAACTGGAAAGAGGTGGGCAAGTATTTGTGGTACACAACAGAGTTAAAGACATTAATGAAATTGCTATGCGTATTTCTGAATTGGTGCCAAAGGCTAGAGTTGCCGTGGGTCATGGTCAAATGAAAGGCGATGATTTGGAACGTGTTATGGTTCAGTTCATTGAAGGGGAGTTTGATGTACTCGTTGCAACTACCATTATTGAATCTGGTTTGGACATTCCAAATGCAAATACCATTATTATTAATAATGCGCATATGTTTGGATTAAGTGATCTCCATCAAATGCGTGGCAGGGTTGGAAGGAGTAATGTCAAAGCTTATTGTCATTTATTGGCTCCACCATTACACAGTTTGCCAGACGACGGAAGGAGAAGAATGCAGGCCATAGAAGAGTATGCCGATCTAGGTAGTGGTTTTAATGTGGCCATGAGAGATCTAGACATAAGAGGTGCTGGGAACTTACTAGGAGCTGAGCAAAGCGGATTTATATCTGAGATTGGATTTCAGATGTATCACAAGATATTGGATGAGGCTATTTCTGAGCTTAAAGAAGAGGAGTTTAAAGGCCTGATAGAAGAGGATGAGGAACACCACGATGTGCAATGCACAGTTGAACCGGAATTTGAAGCACTCATACCGGATAGTTATGTAAATAACATAGCAGAACGAATCAGCCTTTATACACAATTGTCCCAAATTAGGGATTTTGAGAAATTGACCCAATTTAGGAATGAATTGCATGATCGCTTTGGAAATTTTCCAAAAGAATTGCAATCTTTATTTAGTTGCATGAATATTAAGCTTTATGCTGAGCAAATTGATTGCGAAAAAGTGAAGTTAAATGCTCATCAAATGTTACTGTATTTTAACAACGATTTAGGGGAAAAATTCTTCCAGTCTGGCCTGTTTACCAGCATGTTACAGAAAGTGAATAATAATCCGAGAACCTATTCATTGAAACAGGGCAAAGCCCACTTGATATTGTCTATTAAGAACTTTGCAGATTTAGAGGAGGCAGGTGGGATAGTAGATGCTTTAAATTCCCAATAAGGGAAAAAGAATTCCAAAAAGTGGAAATATTGCATAATGCGCTTGTTTAATTAAAAAAAAGTGTTTTACTTTGTATCAAATTATTAAACTACTACTTAATTATTATTAACCCATCTAGACTAACTACTATTATGAAATCACTAAAAAAACTACTGTGGATTCAATTATTTTTTCTTTCAGTATTGAGCACTGCAAGCGTACTTGTTAAGTATGCTCCGGAAATTAACCAAGATGATCTTGTGATCAGCGAAGAAGCTTATCAAATTAACCAAGCGGTTTCTAGTCGATAAATGACTAGAAACTGCTTAACAATTTTCCCAGCTCATACACATCCATAAAACTATTGTAAAGTGGAACTGGTGCTAGCCTAATAACATTAGGTTCTCTCCAATCTGCTATGACATCGTTTTCAGTGAGGTAGTCGAAAAGGGCTTTACCCTCACTATTAGTAAGTATGGACAATTGACAAGAGCGTTCTTCAGGAGTGATAATTTCAAAACCGAGTTTTGGATTTAAGCTCTGAGCTTCTTTCACTATGAACTCTAAATAGGCATTTAGCACTTTGCCTTTTTTAGCCAACTTCTCCATGCCTACTTCATCAAATATTTCTAGAGAAGCTTTATGCGCCGCCATGCTCAATACAGGTGCATTACTTAATTGCCAACCAGCTGCTCCTGGTTCTGGTATATAACCCTTTTGCATAAGAAATCTTTCGTCTTCCTTATGACCCCACCATCCTGCAAATCTTGGCGTAGATGGGTTTTGGCCGTGTTTGTCATGTACAAAAACGCCAGACACGCCGCCTGGTCCTGAGTTTAGATATTTATAGGTACACCAAGCTGCAAAATCCACATCCCACTCATGCAATTGCATTTCGATATTTCCTGCTGCATGAGCCAAATCAAATCCAGCCAAAGCACCAACTTCATGGGCAGCTTTAGTGAGCTCTTTCATATTGAAAACTTGCCCCGTGTAATATTGAACACCACTAAAGAAGAGAACTGCAAGTTCATCTCCTGTTTCTTTAATCTTTTCTATTATATCTTCAGTTCTTAGAGGTTGTTCACCCTGTCTTGGATGAATTTCTATAATGGATTCTTCTGGATTAAAACCGTGATGCCTTACTTGTGATTCAATCACATACATATCGCTGGGGAATGCTCCGGCCTCCATAATAATCTTATGTCTTTTGGTTGTAGGTCTATAGAAACTAACCAGTAAAAGATGAAGATTCACCGTAAGATTATTCATGATTACTACCTCTGAAGGTTTCGCTCCTACTATTCTTGATGCTTTTTCGCTAAAGAAATGGTGATAATAGAACCAAGGATTCTTACCGTGAAAGTGGCCTTCAACTCCTAAATTTCTCCAGTCATTAAGCTCTACCATTAAATGATCTTCAACACTTTTGGGTTGTAGACCAAGTGAATTTCCAGTGAAATACAATTGTGCTTCCCTATTCTTACCTTTAGGAAAATAGAATCTGTTTCTGTATTGATTTAATTCATCTGCTGCATCTAAGTTCGCAGCAAAATCAGAGGTGTTTTCAAATTGCGTCATGCTTTCTGACTGCAAACAACGCCAAAACAAGAATTTAAGCCAAATCTAAAGACTATTGATGTGCGGGATTGGTAAATAAACGTAGAGCCACACCGCTTCTGTAGGCGATGCCGTTTTTGCCAATGTACTGATATGAAGTGTTATACTGAATTTCATTGCATGAATTCACTACCCCATATGCCATGTCTTTTCTAACTATGATGTAGTCTAAGTGATCAAACACTGGAGGTAGATCATAGACAAATGGAAGTGCTTCTCTTCCTAGGTAATTATAAGCGCCCCAATAGCCTTGTTGACTTTGAAGAATAATCAATCCGTGCTTTGGCTGAATCACCCTGTTAAATCGGACAGGAACGACTAATCGCATTCTGTGATTAATAACACCTAATCCAAAACTATCGCCTATGATGGCATAACCGTTCTTAAAATTATTAGCCACGGTGAACATATAAGGACTCATTCTTTTACCATTGGTATCTATGTAAGCATAAAGTTCTCCTTTAGCTGCATAAGCTTTCCCTTCTGAAAACTCACTAATTTCAGTAAATACGTAATCTGTGAGAAGTTTGCCATCTTTAGCCAGGGCCATTAATCCAGAATTGGGATGAAACTCTACACTCATATTCTGTGCATGCCCTATACTAGACAAGAAAACAAGTGCAACGAATATGGCTTTCATTCCAAAGAACTCCTGAGCTCGTCGCCCAAGAACCAGTGTCCTTGTATTTTTAGAGCCAAGAATGTGATGTTTAGTTTTCTTTTTTTTCTGGAACATCTAATAGTAACATAGCAAAATTCATTCCCTTGAGGAGTGATACCAAATTTATATGTCAATTTATCTTTTTTAAATTGACCTAGAATCACCTTGTTCTTGCGATATGATTTGTATTGCTGTCGCAAACTTTTATTGAGACGTATTTTGATTTGGGCCCTTCGAGTTAATAGATCTGATGTAGCGTATTCTTGGTAAGTACTGTCTAAGGAGTAACGCAAAGCATTAGTATCTGGGGTAATCATTTCAATTCCTGCTATATCTTCATTAATGAACCTGTGATAAACGCTATCTGACAATTCTTGAAGACTATCATAGTAATCTACCTCATCTATTTGTGGCCGATGATCTTGAAGCACATAGACTTGGCCAATTCCCTTCCCTGTTAAGACCCCTAAAAACAAGATAAAGCAGATGATTCTCACTGTAACAAATCTATGAAATTGATAAAAATGATTAAGGCATGCATCGAATACGAAACGAAAATCCTCTACTAATAGTACTGTTTATATTTACTCCAAGCAGCAAAAGAGGTAGGGCAATATGCTTTGCCTCTTTTTTTAATAAAAGTCCACTACCGTAGCTCTACTCTTTTACTTAAGTTTGTTTGTATAATGAAACATTCCATAAAACTAATATTGGCTTGCCTTCTTTTTCTATCTGCTTGTAAAGGAGCTAGCCAACAAGAAGAAGGATTGATAA
This sequence comes from Bacteroidia bacterium, assembly GCA_049115575.1. Classification (GTDB taxonomy): domain Bacteria; phylum Bacteroidota; class Bacteroidia; order NS11-12g; family UBA9320; genus JAHEKB01. The sequence goes on from JAGDZU010000002.1 coordinate 354,190, forward strand.
TCGTTTGTACCACTGGAATAATAGCGGACTGCATTTCAGAAATTGTTGAAGATAAGGCAACGGTGATTTCGCTTATGGGGCCTGGGGTAGATCCTCATTTATACAAAGCATCTCAAGGCGATCTTATTAAATTAAGCAAGGCAGATATAGTGATATACAACGGACTTCATTTAGAAGGAAAGATGGGTCATGTATTAGATAATGCTGCTCAAAATAAGGAGGTGATTGCAGTTGGAGATTTTGCTAATCCTGAGGATTTAAAGGAGGTTGGAAATGAATCTACCTTGAGAGACCCGCACATTTGGTTCAATCCAGAGCTGTGGATGTTTTGCATGGCGGGCGTAGTAGAAGAGTTGCAGTTGATTCCAGGCTTAGAAGGAATAAATGTGAGATTTGAAGAATACCAGGAAGAAGTCCTGGCTATGCATCAAAGCATGCAGAAGCTCCTAGATAATGAACTAGACAGAAGCAAAAGAATTCTCATAACATCTCACGATGCCTTTTCGTACTTTGGAGATGCTTATTATTTTGAAGTTAGAGGCCTGCAAGGCATTTCTACCGCAGCAGAATTTGGTATTAAAGACGTAACTGACCTCATCGATTTCGTGATTGAACGAGAGCTTAAAGCCTTGTTTATAGAAACAAGCGTTTCTGATAGAAATCTAAAAGCTGTGGTAGAAGGGGCAGAAGCCAGAGGGTATAGCGTTGAGCTAGGCGGAGCATTATACAGCGATGCTCTTGGCAATGCAGAAGGCTCAGCTGGGAGTTATATTGGAATGATAAAGACCAATATTGAAACCATATTGCAAGGATTGAAATGACGGATGACAAACCAATTATAGAAGCTCATGACTTAACTGTTCTATACGGTAGAAAACCTGCTCTGTGGAATGTAGATTTTGAACTGCCAGATGAGCAGGTGATAGGCATTATGGGGCCAAATGGTTCTGGAAAAAGTACACTGCTCAAGGCCATTATGGGTGTAATTCAACCTACTTCTGGATTTACCAAAGTGTATGATCAGCACATAGATAAAGTCAGATCTAAAATTTGTTATGTTCCACAGAGACAGAATATTGATTGGGATTTTCCAGCCAATGTTTGGGATATCGTTTCCATGGGTAGATTTCACCAAAAAGGTCTGTTCAAAAGGTTGAACAAGCAGGATGAAGAGATTATTGCTGAGAGTTTAGAAAAGGTAAATATGCTGAATTATTCCAAACGTCAAATATCGCAACTATCTGGTGGTCAGCAACAAAGAGTGTTTTTAGCAAGAGCTTTAGCTCAACAAGGTGATTTGTTCTTAATGGATGAACCATTTGCTGGAGTGGATATCGCTACAGAAGAAATGATAGTTCAGTTGCTAAAGGAAATGCGAGAAAATGGCAAGACTTTAGTGATAGTTCATCACGATTTACACACGGCTCAAAGGTATTTTGATTGGTTGGTTTTATTAAACACTAGACTTGTGGCCTGTGGTCCGGTAGATGAAGTATTCAATGATAAAATCTTGACAGAAACTTATGGTGGTAAGCTAACTACCATGTCCAAAATCAGTCAGGTATTAGAAAACAAAGAATTCCCTATTAGACATAAATAGTGCAGACCATTTCTGACTTCATATCTATTAATTACACTTTGATTGTGGTAAGCGTTGGAACCGGAATTCTTTGTATGGCTTCGGGAATTGTTGGCTGCTTCACCTATTTAAGAAAACGAGCGTTAATTGGGGATGTAATTTCTCATGCGGTCCTTCCTGGAGTGACTATCGCATTTATGCTTACGGGCATAAAAAATCCAGTCAGCTTTGTAATTGGTGCTATTATTTCAGGACTCATTTCTGTTTGGGCGGTTGATTTCATTCAACAACGCTCCAAGCTGAAACCAGATACTATATTGGCCTTGATTCTCAGTGTCTTTTTTGGGTTCGGAATACTATTGTTAACCTATGTACAAAGAGGGGGTAATGCAGCTCAATCTGGCTTGGACAGCTTTTTGTTTGGAAAGGCCGCCTCTATGAGCCTGAAAGACGTTCAAATTTTTAGCATAATAGCAATACTCAATCTTGTAGCAATAGGGGTATTCCTAAGAGGCTTTCAACTCATTAGTTTTGATGAAACCTATGCAAAAAGCATAGGATTTAAAGTAAGATTTTTAAAAAGCGCTTTGGCTGTGATTACCGTTGTAACCGTGGCAATAGGAGTTCAAGCTGTAGGAGTTGTGCTCATGGCGGCATTGTTAATTTCACCAGCGGCTGGAGCAAGATTCATGACCAATAATATAAGGAAGATGCTATTATTCTCCGGTGTTATAGGGTCAATTGCGGGCATTGCTGGTGCATTAATAAGTTCAACTGGCTTAGGGATGCCTACAGGCCCTTGGGTGGTGGTGTGTTTGTCTGCTATTGCATTTTTGGCCATACTTTTTGGAAAACAAAGAGGGCTAGTTTCAAGAATACGATTGAGAAGAAGCAATCAACTTAAAATTAGCAATGAAAATGTGCTCAAGGCACTATATAAAATTTCCCAGAAGAACCAGCATTCAATGGAATTAGAACGCTTAAAGGAAGAAGATGATTTAATGCATATGCCTCTGGTAAAAGTACTGAAGAGGCTGCGAAGAAAAGAATTAGTAGAGTTGGTAAAGGGAAGAGTGGTACTTAGCGAACAAGGTGTTATCAGTGCTAGAGAGGTTATTAGAAAGCACAGGTTATGGGAATTGTACTTGAGCAAGTATTTTCAATTGGCCACTGATCATTTGCACGACGATGCTGAGGGCATAGAACACGTTATTACGCCCGAAATTGAAAAGAATTTGACAGAGCTTTTAGAATATCCAGATAAAGATCCACACGAAAGCGAAATTCCATATTGATGTACGATTTCTATGTAATATTGACCGCATCTTTGGTAGCCATAAACTGTGCTTTAATGGGCTCTTTTCTTATCATGAGAAAAATGGTAATGATCGGAGATGCTATTTCTCATGCCGTACTACCAGGAATATTTATTGCCTATGTCATTTCAGGCTCTGCTGCCAATTTACCTATCTTGATTGGAGCATCCATTAGCGGAATAGTGGTTAGCATTATGATAGAGTGGTTCACTAAGAAAGTGCGACTGCAAAATGATGCTTCCATAGGAATATCCTATACTTTTCTTTTTGCAATTGGGGTAATCTTGATTTCAAAGTATGGTCAAAACGTGGACATAGACCAACAATGTGTTCTTTATGGTGAACTAGAGCATGTTGGACTTAGTTTAAAACCCTTCATATGGGGTTCGTATTTGCCACATCAAGCAATGATAGTGGGTTCCGTGAGCATCATATTGATTGCCGCGGTTGTTCTGGGTTTTAAAGGATTGTTTGTTACCACTTTTGACCCTGGTTTTGCTGTTTCAACAGGGGTTGCTGTTGGATTCTGGCATTATTTCTTAATGAGTGGAGTCTCTTTAACCACGGTTGTTTCTTTTGAATCTGTTGGTGCAATTTTGGTAATATCATTTTTAGCAGGACCACCGGCTATAGCCTATTTACTTACCGAAAAATTAAAACATATGATTGTTTATGCCTGTGCTATTGGAATTATCTGTTCGGTACTTGGTTATTATTTGGCAAAATATTTAGACGTTTCCGTGGCAGGGGCAATAGCTACTACTATTGGCGTTGTATTTGCTATTGTTTTTGGTCTTAGCCTAATCATAAAGCGTCAAAGTCCTGTAATTTCATAGAAATAGTGTTCAGAATATGATCACTTCATGATATACTGTTAATGAATACAGCTCACTGAAATGTATCATTGTAGAAGTGTTGAAAGCGGTTGGGTTTCTAATATTATTATGCTTTTTCTGGAGTCATAGCTTGGCTTCAGAACCATATGTAGTATACGGATACAACAAGACTGAAATGCAAGCCTTAAACATTCAGACATTGGCTGATTTATTAAGGCGTCTTCCTTTGAGCAATAGTTATTTTCAAGACAATGCGCAAACAGCAAACATTGGGGCAGAATCACTAAATGTGACAGCCATATATAAAGACGGTCTTCCTCTTTTTATGGATCAGAATGTCTCACCCAATATGCAAGCTATTTCTATGGTGGGAATAGATAGTGTTGAAGTACATAGCCCTACTATATGGTCTCCTACCAAAGGCTTGAATGGTATTATAATTCAGCTTTATAGCTCGGTAATCCACCTAAGCAATTCTTCATTTTATACCAATGTTACTGCCAACAGTCATAAAGATTGGGCCTTTAATACATCTGCCAGTATCAGTAACAGAAAGCACAGTGTAGGTTGGCAATTCGGAAGGTATTTTGAACAAGGTTTAAAGGAGAAGGATCAAAGAGACTTAAAATGGCCAAGTGTTGATCTTCATACCCTCAATTTGAGATATAGATGGGATCTTTTGGCTAATACAAGTTTGGAGCTCAGCTACGATGTTCAATTATTTCATCAATTAGACCAAAGCGAGATTTTTGATCAAACTTCAAGAACAGAAGATAAACATAGAGAGGAAAAAGCTCAAAGATTTAGATCTAGGTTCTCTACTCAAGTTTCAAAATTTCATAAAATAGAATTGAATACTATCTATCACTGGAGTGACTATTACAACTTTGTAAATGAGCGTGATCTCTATAGCGGTGAAAGCGAAATATCGCGTATAGCTGGAATAGAGGACTCAACAAGATATAAATACGTGCACCTGAGTGGAAAGTTTATAAAGATGGACAGCAACTCCATACTGAACTATGCACTGGGTCTGGAATTATCTAACTTTAGAGATATTCATTTCAAAAGTATTGATGCAATTAATGTATCATATCTGGATTACGTATTGGCGGCAAAATTGATGTTCAAACCCAACGAGAAATTAGCAATAGATGGTGGCCTGAACTATATATCCAATGTGACCTTAGGAAATTATGTATTCCCTAGATTATTCTTGAGATATACACTCTCCAATAGATTATTATTTAGCACGCAATACACTAGCAGTGCCATATATCCCTTAAGTTCTGCCTTATACTACCCCAGAAAATTAACAGGTCACAGCATAACAAATAATTTAAGACTTGGAATGGGTGTTATGCATCAGTCACATACGTTTATAAAGCTGAATTCTAAAAACACTCAATTTCAAATGGGAACACTTTACGGTGTTTTCAATAAAGGGCTGGCCGCAAATTACGGCAGTGGTATATATAGCAACACTAGATTTAGCAGGAGTTTAGTTAACTACGTTAAGTTGAGCTTTTCAACTCAAGCCGTGAATTTATGGACTGTATTTGCCATGAAGGGTCAGAATAGCCTGAGAAATATTAATAAGCAATTCTACTTCAATCCAGAATGGTCTATGAATGCGAGTTGTCACATAAACTCTAATTTACAGGTATTTGCCTTTGCCAAGTTCGATGGGCCAAGTAAATATTTGGTTGAGGAAGAAGACGGTGTTTTCCAGCAAGATATTGGGGGCAGCTCACTTCTAGACCTCAGCTTAATACAAAAGCTATTTCAAGGCAAACTGGAAGTTGTTGCAGGTATTAAGAATGTTTTAGATGAATACGAATTGGACTTCACCAAGCTAAATATTGAAACTCTTTACCCTTCTTCAACAAATATCAAGGAGGTATATGCAGACAGGCATAGAAACTACTTTATAAGCCTTAGAGTAAACCTAAAATGAAAATATGGGTATACATATCGCTGTTATTATTGGCTTCTTGTGTTGCAGATGAGTCTCCTGTGAAAGCCCCTCAACTTCACCATTTGAAGATGGAGATTCACGCTAATCAGCCACGCGCATTTATAGATTTATACAACAAAGCGGCAACCTATCCAGAACATAAGGAATGGCATTTGAAGTTTCAAAATGCAGATCACAATTGGGCGATATTTTTAAATCCAATGCTTGATTTAACAGTTCACAAATCAACTTTTATTGAGTTAGAAAGTTTAGGGCCACAATATGTAGTGCAGAATGAACTAAGCTGGCAAAGGGACTTGCCTTTGGATAAAGACATTTTGCCCGCCATAGGTACATGGGGAGATTACTCTTTTAAATTTCCGCAGTCATTCAATAATGTTTATGTATTGCGATTAAAGAAAAGCAATCAGTTGTCATATTGGAAATTTCAGATTCTGGGTGCAACTAAAGATAGGTATACATTGGAAATAGCCAATTTGGATGGCAGTAAAAAAGAAACAGTATTGGTTCCAAAGAGCAATGATTTCACGCATAGTTACCTTGCTTTAGATAGTGTTGCCAATGTGGTAAACATGGAACCTCATAAGGCTCTCTGGCACCTAAACTTAAGTTTCGGGGTAGATTCTAATAGTAGAAATGAGCACCAGATTGAGCTAGAAAATATATCTGACAGTTTGAGTATCTATCAAATATTCGGCGTGAATAAGAATGCTGTGAAACTCTGGATTGAGCGAGATATTCCTTTTGAGGATATTAGTTATTTCCACGCTAAGGATCTTTCATATGTGGACTGTGAGCAGATTAGCAATCCTTTCATTTACTACAATAAGGATGAACAACAATATGAGTTAAAGAAGAATTGCAGTTTAATCTGTTTAAGTGGAGGTTACTATTATAAAATCCGATTGGATGAAGCGCACTTCTCACCTCCAGATGAATTCAGTTTTGAATTAGATATTCAGAATTTGTAATCAAGCCGTCTAGCGCTATCATTGCAGAATGAAAAATTTGAGCTTTCTATTTCTGATTGTGGCATCATTTGTCGCATGTAAATCAAGTGGAAACAAAGAGACAGATGAATACAGTGGAGCTACTGTTACCGAAGGGGAAGAGCCACATTTAGCCAATATCCAACAACTTACATATGGAGGTGATAATGCAGAAGCCTATTTCAGCTTCGATAACAGTAAGTTGGTGTTTCAATCGAACAACCCTGCTTGGGGATTGGAATGTGATCAAATCTTTTATATGAACATTGAGGAGGCCATTAAAGACACTTTAAGACCTCCAATGCTAAGCACTGGTCTTGGGAGAACTACTTGTTCTTATTTTTTACCGGGAGATAGTCTAATAGTTTATGCGTCTACCCATGAAGGTGGTGATGCTTGCCCTCAAGAAACCAAAGACAGCACAAGGTATTTGTGGTCAGTTTTTGGAGACTACGACATCTATGTTGCAGACCTAAATGGAAATATTGTTTCGAAACTTACAGATGAACCAGGTTATGATGCGGAGGCAACTGTATCTCCGAATGGAGATCGTATTGTTTTTACAAGTGATAGAAGTGGAGATCTGGAGTTATACACCATGAACTTAGATGGCAGTGATGTAGTACAAGTTACTTCTGGATTGGGTTATGATGGTGGAGCATTTTATTCACCCAATGGCGAAGAACTGATCTTTAGAAGCAGTAGGCCTACATCTGAAGAAGAAATAGCAGACTATAAAGAGTTACTGTCAAGAGGATTGGTAGCACCAACCGATATGGAGCTATACATCTGCAATGTGGATGGATCAAATTTGAGGCAGATTACCGAATTAGGTCAGGCCAATTGGGCTCCATTCTTTCATCCAAGCGGTGAAAAGATCATATTCTCTAGTAATCACGCATCTGAGAGGGGTTTTCCATTCCAATTGTATATGATAGACACAACAGGAGAAAATCTACAACAGATCACAACTCGAAGTGTATTCAACGCTTTTCCTATGTTTTCCTTTGATGGTAAAAAATTGATTTTCAGTTCCAATAGAGATAATGGAGGAACAAGGGAGACCAATTTGTTTATTGCGGATTGGGTAGATTAAATAATTGTTAGTTGATAATTATTAATTACTAATTCTAGGAAGAAGTAGCCGAACCTCTTAAATGGATTAGCATTGAGAAATTAATTCCTTTTTTAGTTCTATAGCCGGTTTTTCGCTGACCGTTTACTGTTGACTTCAGGAGGGACGAGCCCACCCCTCCCCGAACTACAAGATAATACTAGCGCGCCATTCTCTATTAATAGAATCTATTTAAAGTGCTGAAATAAGTGATGTATTAACTTATGGATTATTTATTCTTTCTAAAGCTAAACTCTGATTCACTGAAAGTGCCAGAACTCATCAAGAGAATATTATCTTCATTGTTATAACTCTCTTCGATAATACTAACAAGCTCTTGCGGGTTGTCTAATACTTCAACTTCTCCAAAACTATCTTTTATTTCATCCTTGCTCAATACTTCCATTTTGCGATGTTCAAATACATGAGGGTCTATATAGACAATGGCTCTATCTGCGGACTTCATGGAATCTTTGTAGTAGGGAAGGAAAGAGCGATTGAGACTACTGAAAGTGTGCAGTTCAAACACAGCTAAAAGTGTTCGGTCTTTATAAGTGTCCTTTACTGCTTTGGTTGTTGCCTGCAACTTGCTCGGCGAATGAGCAAAATCTCGATAGATGACTTGATTTACGGAATCGAGCCATTTTTCCATTCTCTTTCCTGCTCCTTCAAATGAAGACATATGTCTAAAGAAATCAGCCTTATCTACATTCAAAAGCTCTGTTGCCAAGGATGCCGCTTCTATGTTTTGCAAATTGTGTTCTCCTATTACAGAAAGAGGATAGAGCTCGCCATTATAGTGAATACTACTTTGGTGATTTTGTAAACTATATTCTGGCGTATGGTATGCTATAGTGTTACAGACGGCACTGCCAATGAGAGATTCTAGATGCTCATCTCCTTGAAACCAAATAATATGTGATTCTGGTCTATGTGCTTTGATATATTCATCAAAGGTGTCTAAATAGGATTGAAAACTTGGGAAGACGTTTATATGATCATAGGCAATTCCGGTTATTATACTGATGTCTGGATTGTACCAGTGAAACTTAGATCTTCTATCAATTGGCGAACTCAGATATTCGTCTCCTTCTATAAGAATAAGTGGAGCATCTGTAAGTTTAACTGACAAATCAAATCCTTCAATAGAGCTGCCAACTAAATAATCAAAGTCAAAACCCGCTTGTTTTAAGGCGTGCATTAGCATAGAAGTAGTTGTTGTTTTACCATGGCTTCCCGCCACCACTAAACGCGTCTTGTTTTCGGATTCTTTGGCAACAAATTCAGGGAAACTCATTACCTCAAGGCCCATTTCTGTAGCTTTAATTAGCTCTGGGTTGTCCGGTCTAGCATGCATTCCTAAAATCACCTGATCTAAACCTATGTGAATGTTTTCAGGATTCCATCCAACTTCTGGCAATAAACCTTCAGCTTCTAGATTGCGTCTTGCTGGGTCATAAATGGCATCGTCACTACCTGTAACCACATAGCCTTTTCGGCTCAAAGCAATGGCTAGATTGTGCATGATAGCTCCTCCTATGGCAATTAAATGAACTTTCTTCAATACTATATTTTGAATGTTGACGTTGGACGAATATAGCTATCAGATTATGCAAAAAATCGTCTTTATCAGCATCCTACTTCTCATTGGCTTATTTAGTTTACAATTGAATTTGAGAAAATCATCGAAGAACTATTATAGTCAGAAAACGCAGCCTAGTATAGAAGTTGTAAAACCAGCTGCTTACCAAGATCAATTTCGCCTTAATGAGAATAATTATATCATTATTGATAGTACTGGGACTCCCTATCTCCTTAAAAAGAAAAAGCTTATCAGCTTATAATATTCATCACTTCAGCTTTTCTTTGTGGAATGATCTCCGTGGTCCTTCCCGTATATAACGAAGCAACTGGTCTTAGAAATTTTTACCAAGAGTTAAAAAGTTCCATGGATCAAATGGCACAAGCTTATGAAGTAATTATGGTGAATGACGGGAGCACAGACGAATCGCTACATGTTATTCAAGATCTTGTAAAAACTCATGTTGAATTAAAGTACATCAACCTAAGCAGAAATTTTGGCCACCAAATTGCCATTAGCGCTGGTATTGATTTTACTAAAGGAGATTATGTTGTTCTTATGGACAGCGATGGTCAGGACCCCCCTGAAGAAATAGCCAATCTTTATAAGAAAGCCAAAGAGGGATTTGATGTGGTATACGCACAAAGAATCAGCCGGGGAAAAGAAGGATGGCTCAAAAAGTTGACGGCTAAAGGGTTTTATTCCGTTCTAAATAAGATAACCAGTGTTTCTATTCCTATGGATGTTGGGGACTTCAGAATTATGTCGAACAAAGTGGTTAAGGCATTAAGACGCATGCCTGAAAAGCAGAGATATTTAAGAGGGCAAATAGCATGGTTGGGTTTCAAACAAACATCTATCAGTTACCACAGAAGATCTCGAGAGGAAGGGGAGACCAAATACACCTACAGAAAGATGTTCCGTTTGGCCATGGATGGCATTACATCATTCTCAAATTGGCCATTGCGACTAGCCACTATATCTGGATTCATCTGCGCATTTATCGGGTTTATTCTCATACTTTATACTCTTTATTCCAGATTTGTTTTAGAAGATTATCAACCTGGTTGGGCATCACTGATGATCACATTGGTGTTTATTGGAGGAATTCAATTAATAGGCATTGGGGTTATTGGTGAGTACATAGGTAGGATTAATGAGAACGTGAAAAATCGCCCGTTATACTTAATAGAAAACAGTGATTTAAAAGATGCATCTGATTGAACCATATTATCTATGGAGGGATTATTATACTGCAGAAGATGATCCTGAATCTTTAACCTATGGAAAGGTCTACAATGAATTTCATTTTACAGACCAGATATACAATTTCGTTATACATCCTCAGTGGGATTCTTTTGGAAGTGAAACACTTTATTTCAAACAACTTTTCACAGATTATGATCAAGGCTTTTGCGTAATAGAGTTAATAGGCGAGTGGAATGATGCCATTAATAATGATGTCATGTATCTCAAGAATGAATTGATAGATATCTTGATAGAATTAGGCATTCAAAATTTTATTTTAATAGTGGAGAATGTGCTCAACTTTCACACTTTGGATAAAGATTATTATCAGGAATGGAATGAAGAGATTGAAGGAGATATTTACTTTGTAAATGCTCAACAACAAGTCATTGATGAATTGAATGAACACGGTATGTCCGAATTCATACAGTATGACGGCCCGCTCAATGATCTCATGTGGAGAAAACAGAAACCAGATAGGATGATGGAGTATTTGAGCAAAAGGCTAGGGCGCTTAGAAGATTTTCATTCATTCGTTGAGTTGTGAGCAGCCTCAAATTCCGATTTTAACAATCCAAATATCAAAGAATCTTCCATCTTGCCTTCTTTGCAATAATGTTCGCGTAAAAGACCTTCCTGTGTAAAATTAAAACGACTTGTTAGTTTTAATGATGGGGTGTTGTTTGAACCAACAAAAGCTTCTATTCTGTGTAGCTGCATTTGCTCAAATCCGTATTTGAGAACCTCGTTTAGAACTTCAGTCATATAACCTTTGTTCATATGTGATTCGTCATTTAACACATATCCCAATTCTGCTCTATTGTGGTCTATATACCAAGTATGGAAACCGCACCACCCAATCAGCTTTGAAGTTTTTTTCTCTATGAGGTGAAAGTAGCAAAACTTCTTATTGAAGGTTGTTAAGCTATCATAATATTTATTCCTTTCTCTGGATAAGTCATCCTCCTTTTCAATGCCCAAAAATTCTTGCAGCTCTTTTGAGTTGAGTTCATTAAAAATATGGTTGCTTATTTCTGGAGTGTAGATTCTGAGCACAAGCCTTTCAGTATGGATTGTTTCTGGGTTCATTTCATTGCTTTTTCGAGCCGAAATGTACAATTCCAAATGAATAATATCTTAATTCATTCTTCTCATCAAGATTAATCGTATTTTTCCAGATTTTATAAAGCTGTAACAGCGTTGAAAGTAGATAAACATTCAAGATATCGGTTAATCTTTAGTATAAAGAAGCATCCACAGTTAGGAGCCCTTATTGAACCCGTGGTTATTGCTGTTACGAGCAGAAATACTTTGTCTTTGACTTACCAGAAAGTATTCAGCGGGAGCGCCGATTATTATACGCGTTTGTCTAAAGAAGAATTGGAGTTGATTTCCTTATTAGATCCAGTAATGGTGGAAAGAATAATTAAGAAATTCCACCCTGAGCTTAGAGTTAGACCAAAGGAATACTTTCATAAACATTTTGACAAGGACAGGTTTAAAGCAGAAATGCGACCCTTTATAGAAACACATTTATTGGCCTTGCTCAAAAGACTGGATCCTGCTAAACACCTATTATATGTAGCAGATGATATTAACCCCGCAGCTGATAGGGTTGAAATCACACAAGAATTTTCCAAGGTACTTTACCATTTCAGAAAGAATGAATTTGGGACTAGGTATTTTGCTACCATAAAGTATAAAGATCAACGGGTTCCTTTCATGAAGGTAGGAGCCTTATTGCTGAGTAATCAACCTGCATTCTTAGTTGTTCAAGGTAAACTTCTCAGGTTCTATGATTTTGTGGAAGGAAATAAACTAGCGGTATTTCTCAATAGAAAATTCATACAAGTTAAACCAGATCAAGAGAAAGAATACTATCAACAGTTTGTGAGAAAGCTAATGGAAAGGTCACCTGTATTTGCAGATGGCTTTGAGGTAGAGTATAAACAATATGACGCCAAAGCTATACTCAAGGTAATAGGTAGTGCCCATCATCAATTGATTCAACTACAGTTTAGTTATGGCGATTTTGTTTTTGATTATCACCCATCCAAACATCAACATGTAGCCCTAAAATGGAATGGAGATGAGCCGCATTTTACTAAGGTGCGAAGGGCTCGTGCTTGGGAAGACAATAGAGCAGCTGAGTTGGTGGAGAGAGGAATGGAATATATAGAGCCAGGAAGGTTTAAAGTGCTTGAAAACCAAGAGTATGCGGCAGTGCACTGGTTGGCTGAAAACACTGCATACACAGAGGAAAGGAAGTATGAAATACTCTTTGATAGAGATATAAAATACGATCTGAACATTCCAAAAATCAGTTATAAGGTAAGTGATAAGTTCGATTGGTTCGACTTGAATATTAATGTTCGCCTTGGTGATTTTGAATTTCCGTTTAAGAAACTGTTACCCAGTATTAGGAATGGTGAAAGAAACTATACTCTACCCAATGGATCGGTGTTTATAATACCACAAGAATGGTTTGCACTGGGTGAGGATTTGCAAAGAACCAAGCGAACAAATAAAGGATTTCAAGTGGAGAAGTATCAATTGGATATTCTCAGTCATATTAAATCCAAAAAAATACGAGAACACCTCAACAAGATAGAATCCATTAAAGAGGAGCAAGTCAGTAAGAAATTTCAGGGAACACTTAGACCGTACCAAATAGACGGTTTGAGTTGGCTGATGTTTTTATACAGAAATGGTTTTGGCGGAATTTTGGCAGATGATATGGGATTGGGTAAAACGGTTCAAACCCTTGCATTCTTGCAAAAGATTTTGGAAGAGCAAGAAAGCCCAACTCAGATTCTTTTAGTTGCACCAACTTCGCTTTTATACAATTGGCAGAATGAAGCTCAAAAATTCACACCTGATTTAAATACCTATGTTCATACAGGAGGCAATAGATTAAAAAGAAGAGAGCTTTTTCAGGACTTCGATTTGATCATAACCAGTTATGGCTTGATGAGGAATGACCACCATATTTTTAGCGAAGAGGACTTCCTCTGTATAGTGCTAGATGAGAGCCAATACATCAAAAACCAAAGTGCTAAATCAACCCAGCTTATAAATAAGTTAAAATCAAGACACAAATTGTGCTTAACTGGAACACCAATTGAGAACAGTATCAAAGATTTGTGGAGCCAGATGAACTTTCTCAATAAAGGCCTGTTGAGATCAGCTAGAGCATTTGAGCAGGAATTTGTTAAAGCAATTGAGAAAGATCAGGATAGGACAAAGGCAGAGGAATTGAAAAAACTGGTTAAGCCCTTTGTGCTGAGGCGAACCAAGCAACAAGTCGCAAAGGATTTACCGGCTCTAACAGAGAAAGTAGTGTATTGCCAGATGAGTGAAGAGCAGAAGAATATGTATGAAGAAGTCAAATCTGAATACAGAAATGAATTGTTTCAAATTGGTGAAGAGAAGAAAAAGGAAAACAAACTTTCTATCCTTCAGGGTCTAACTAAGCTGCGCTTGATGGCAGATCACCCAGTATTATTAGAGGAGGAGTATAGCGGAGATTCTGGAAAACATCAGAGTATCTTGGAGCACATACAAACAGCTGTGGATGAAGATCACAAGGTATTGGTCTTCTCTCAATTTGTGAGTTATCTGAGCATATTGGAACGAGATCTTAAAACGCGAGGTATACCTTATCTACTGCTAACCGGATCTGTTTCATCCATGGACAGAAAAAAACGGGTCAAGGAGTTTCAAGAAGGTCACGAATACCCCGTATTTCTAATATCATTAAAAGCAGGTGGTGTTGGATTAAATCTGACTGCGGCTGATTATGTGTTTATAACAGACCCTTGGTGGAATCCTGCAACAGAAGCGCAAGCCAGAGATCGTACGCATAGAATTGGTCAGAAAAACAGCGTCATCTCCTATAAATTTATTAGCACGGACACAGTAGAAGAGAAGATACTTAAGCTTCAACAACGCAAAAAAGTGATAGCCTCAGATGTAATAGAGATAGAGGAGAATATTATGAAGAATTTAAAGACGGAAGAGCTTCAGAAATTGTTCGAGTAGAAAATGCATTTGTGATGCGTTATGCTTTTACCTTATTTCATTAATTTGCACGCATAAGTTTTATAGCAAATGGCAGGACATAGTAAATGGGCAAATATCAAACATCGCAAAGCAGCACAAGATGCGAAACGCTCAAAAATCTGGACTCGAATCATTAAAGAGCTTACCATAGCCGCTAGAGATGGTGGACCTGATCTGGATTCCAATCCTTCGTTGAGATTGGCAGTTCAGAATGCCAAAGGAGCTAATATGCCAAAAGACACCATGGAAAGAGCCATTAAAAAGGGTTCTGGAGAGGGTGCAGATCAATTGGTTGAAGTTACGTACGAAGGATATGCGCCACATGGGATAGCAGTTTTCGTAGAGGCCACCACGGATAATTTAAATAGAACAGTAGCCAGTGTTCGTTCAATTTTTAATAAGTCAGAAGGAAATTTAGGAACCAACGGTTCTTTGAGTTTCATATTCACTCAGAAAGGAGTTTTCACAGTGGAGAACAGCCAGCTAGAAGGAAAAGATCCAGATGAACTAGAATTGGAGTTTATTGATGGGGGAGCTGAAGAAGTGGATAGAGATGAGGACTTAACCATCATTACTACTTCCTTTGAAGATTATGGAAATATGCAGAGTAAACTAGCAGAACTGGGTGTTGAACCTCAGTCTGTGGAGTTACAGAGAATTCCCAATAATACAACTGAGCTAGATGTAGAAACCGCCAAAAAAGTATTGAACATTATTGACAAATTTGAGGACGATGATGACGTACAAGCGGTATATCACAATCTCGCCATGACTGAAGAATTGCTTAATGCCTTATAATGGATAAAAGAGATAAACTAAAACAGAAAATAGCTGACTCAAAACTTGGAGGTGGCGAGAAAAGAATAGAGGCGCAGCACAATAAAGGTAAGCTAACTGCAAGAGAGCGACTTGATTTATTACTAGATAGGAATTCTTTTGAAGAAATTGGAGCATTAGTAAAGCACAGAAGCACCGATTTTGGTTTGGACAAACAGCATTACCCAGGCGATGGTGTTGTTACCGGCTATGGGACGATAGAAGGTCGTTTGGTGTATGTTTTTTCTCAGGATTTCACTGTTTTTGGTGGTTCGTTATCAGAGACACACGCTGAGAAAATCTGTAAATTGATGGACTTGGCTATGAAAAACGGAGCTCCCCTTATTGGACTGAATGACAGTGGTGGTGCTCGTATACAGGAAGGTGTAGTTTCCCTAGGTGGTTATGCAGATATTTTCTACAGAAATACCTTGGCTTCTGGTGTGATTCCTCAAATCTCGGCTATTATGGGACCTTGTGCAGGAGGTGCGGTTTATTCTCCTGCTATAACCGACTTTATTCTAATGGTAGAGAACACTTCTTATATGTTTGTGACAGGCCCCAATGTGGTTAAGACTGTTACTAATGAGGAGGTGAGTTCAGAAGATCTTGGAGGAGCATCTGTTCATTCTGAAAAATCAGGTGTGGCACATCTCACTTCTAGTAATGATGCAGAATGCATAGAAGACATTAAAAAACTGCTTTCTTATATGCCTCAAAATTGCGAAGAGCAAGCAGCAGATCTCACATATGAGTTAGATGATGAGATTAGAAATGAATTGAGCAGCATAGTTCCTGATAATCCAAATCAACCTTATGATATAAGAGATGTTGTGCAGGGCGTAATAGATAAAGAGAGCTTTTATGAAATTCACGAAAATTTTGCACCCAACATTGTTGTTGGCTTTGCGAGATTGGCCGGTAGAAGCATAGGAGTTATAGCCAATCAACCTGCGTATTTGGCTGGAGTTTTAGACGTGCAGTCGTCTCAAAAAGGAGCTCGCTTTGTTCGTTTCTGTGATTGTTTCAATATACCCTTATTGGTATTTGAAGATGTACCAGGCTTTTTACCTGGAACCGACCAAGAATGGAATGCCATTATTACCAATGGAGCTAAATTACTTTACGCTTTCAGCGAAGCTACAGTGCCAAGAATCACTGTGATTACAAGAAAAGCATATGGAGGCGCATATGATGTAATGAACAGCAAGCATATTGGTGCCGATATGAATTTTGCCTGGCCTTCTGCAGAAATTGCCGTGATGGGTGCTAAGGGAGCAGCAGAAATTATTTTCAGAAAAGAAATTGGAGCTGCCGATAATTCAGAAGAGGCTTGGAAAGAAAAAGAACAGGAATATGCAGGCATTTTTGCTAATCCCTATAGAGCAGCAGAAAGAGGGTTTGTAGATGAGGTAATATTTCCCGAACAGACACGTGTTAAGCTAATAAAGGCGTTTAAAATGCTTGAAAACAAAGTAGATAAGCTCCCTCCTAAAAAGCACGGAAATATTCCTTTATAGCATCGAATCAAATGATACATATGATTTAATCATAGTTGGGGCAGGACCAGTAGGATGTGTAGTGGCAGAAAGAGCAGCTACTTTGTACAATTGGCGCTCGCTAATTATTGATAAACGCAGTCACATTGCAGGAAACTGCTATGATTCTACTAGGAAGTCCGGACTCATGGTACATAATTATGGGCCACATTATTTCAGGACCAATAGTTCTGAAATAATCGATTACTTGAGTGAATTTACTTCATGGATAGAAGGTGATTATATAGTTAAAAGCAAAATCGGTGATGAGCTCTTTCCTTTTCCCATTAATCTGGAAACATTGGAACAGTTCTTTGGATTGAGCAATTTAAATTCTGAAAGTGCCCAAGAACTTCTAGATTCTAAAAGAGAAGAAATACTGGAACCCATAAATTCAGAGGAGTTTGTATTAAGCAGAGTTGGCAAAGAATTATACGAGGCCTTTTATTTGGGTTATACTCAGAAAATGTGGGACAAGCACCCATCTGAACTTGACCCTAGTGTTTGCGGAAGAATTCCCATAAAGCTCAATCGCGACCCATTTTATGTGGAGCACAAATACAAAAAGCTACCGGAGAAAGGATACACCGAAATGTTTAGAAGAATGACGGATCACCCACTTATTGACTTTAAGCTGGGCACCGATTATTTTGATATAAAGGATGATTTGAAAGCCTCCAAAGCAACAATTTATACTGGCCCCATTGACCGCTATTTCGATTTCATTTACGGCAAACTAGAATGGAGATCTCTTGATTTTCAGTTTGAAGAATTGAATCAAGAGTTTGCTCAAGAATGTGTTCAAGTGAATTATCCAGGAGATGAGGCTTTCACACGTAAGGTTGAGATAAAGCATATTACAAAGCAGAAACATAATAAGACAGTGGTGTGTACAGAGTTTCCTAAATCTCAAGGGGAGCCATATTATCCAGTTCCCAATAAGGAAAATCAAGAACGATACCGCAAATACAAAGAATTGTCCACCTTTGAAAAGGATACATTCTTCGTAGGCCGCTTGGCGGAGTATACCTATATCAATACAGATGAGGCAATAGCTAAAGGGCTTAAAGCAGTGTCTAAGTTAGCGTAGTGTCAAAATCAATACAGCTGTTGGAAAAACTTCTACATGGATTGAATATTTGTAGTTGATTTACAAACTGAATTGCGAAAACTAATTATTATACCATTATTAGCCATTTTGGGCTCATCAATATTTTGGACATCCTGTGTTTATAATAGTAAGGAGAAGCTTTACCCAAAGTTGTGTAACACCGAAAACATGAGCTTTAAAGACAGCATCATTCCTATTTTAACAAATTATGGATGCATCAGCTGCCATAACTCTAGCTTTCCATCTGGCGGAGTGAACTTAGATGGCTATTCGAATGTTAAGGTAAATGTAGATAATGAATCTATGATTAATTCCATGAAACATATAGATGGATTTTCAGCTATGCCACCTAGCGGGCCCAAAATGGAAAGTTGTGATATTGATAGAATTCAGTCATGGATAAATAAAGGAGCCCCAAATAATTGATATGAAGAAAATTCTTTTTGGCATATTATTCATTTTGCTGTGTGCTGTTGGATATGGATTATATCTGTACAATAAACCACACAAGAATGTGGAGAGAGCATCGGCTAAAGAAACGGTGAGTGCAGATGTATTGTTTAATGAATTCAATTCAGATGAAACAGCGGCAATGGAGCGTTATGCAGACCATGTAATTGAAGTTAGTGGAATGGTTTCATATGTAGATCTTGCGAATGAAAATGAACCTCAAATCGTACTTGAAGTATCTGATAGCGAGGGCTTTATAAGATGCGGATTTGAAGTGGATGAATTGAATAAAATTAAGAAAATTGAATCAGGATCAGCGCTTGTTGTTAAGGGCTTATGCAAAGGATTTAACCATACGGAAGGATTGGATTTATTATCCGACCCAGAAGTAGTAATTTCAAAGTGCACGATAATTGAATAGAATAAAACATGAAAATACGACACATACTAGCTTTCGGACTTTTAATAGGTAGCTTAATAGCTGCTAATAATCACGACAGTACTCTGTATTCAACCAATACAGGCACAGTTAATTTTTTCAGTCATACAGATATTGAAGATATAGAAGGTGAAAATCACAAAGTAAAAGCAGCCTTTGATGCAAAGAGCGGTAAAATTCAATTCAGTCTTCTTGTAAAGGATTTTGAGTTCGAGAAGAGTTTGATGGAGGAGCATTTCAATGAGAACTATATGGAAAGCACCAAATACCCAAGAGCTACTTTCAGCGGTACAATAGATCAAATTGAAAAAATAGATTTAAGCAAAGACGGGCAATACAGCTCTCCAGTTAGCGGTAAATTAAAGATCAAGGATGTGGTTCAAGAAATAACAGCCTTGGGAACTTTCACGGTCAAGAATGGCGTAGTGAATGGCAAATCTGAAATTGTTGTACATCCAGAGGATTACCACATTAAGATTCCTAAGGTGGTTCGCAATAAAATATCCAACGACATAGTAGTGAGCATGGATGTGGATTTTAAACACAAACATTAGTCGATATTTGAGCAATGCATAGGCTCCAACTATTCACTTTTTCTTTAGTTTTCTTATTTACCGTGAACATTTCATGGGGGCAAGATTTAGATCTTTTAGAAGATGATGAGGAGCAAACGATTCCAGTCTCTGCTACTTTCAAAGCAAACCGTATCATAAATGGTCACAGCGTGGAAATGGTTAAGAAGCGCGAGTTTGACTTTAAAATTTCTCATCGTTTTGGTTTTGTAAATAGAGGATTCTATGATTTGTTTGGACTGGATATGGCCACAATAAGAGTAGGTGGTGATTTTGGAATTACAGACCGAATTAATGTGGGTATAGGAAGAAGCACAGTAGAAAAAACCTACGATGCTTTTGCTAAAATTAAATTACTTGAGCAAAGTACGGGAGCCAAATCAAAACCAGTTTCCATAGTTGGCATAAGCCATATGGGAATTAATACCCTAAGATGGCCTAATCCCAATAGAGAGAACTTTTTTTCAAGTCGTTTGCACTATACACATCAATTGCTGATTGCTCGTAAAATGAGCGATGGCTTTAGTGCTCAACTGAGTGCTAATATGGTGCACCTCAATCTCGTAGATTCTATGAAGTTCAGCAACGATATATTCTCAGTTGGATTAGGACTTAGACAAAAACTAACAAATAGAGTTACCCTAAATTTAGAATACTTTCACACCTTGACCTCGGCAATTAATCCTCTAAGTACAAATGCACTTTCCATTGGATTTGATGTGGAAACAGGTGGTCATGTGTTTCAATTGTTTTTTACCAACGCATCTGCTCCTTATGAAAAAGGGTTTTTGTCAGATACAAGAGGTCAGTGGTCAAATGGTGATGTTCGCTTTGGCTTTAATGTGACTAGAATGTTTTCTTTTTAAGTATCTTTGGTAAGATGCGAGCTTAGAATCCTAAGCTTTCATTCACAAAGCCTATTGCTATCACAAGAGTTATTAGCATATTGTTCTTGGCATTGAGTTTAATATTCAATGCTGACTTTGCCTCTGCCACACACATAGTTGGTGGAGAGATGTACTATGAACTACTAGATGCCGATAAATCTGAATATAAAATTACACTTCGCGTATTTGTTGACTGTGAAAATGGAAGTCCTCAAGCAATTGCCAGTGATGCAACTGCCATTATTGGTGTGTTTGATGCCGGGACCAGAAATTACGAAACGCAATATTCAGTAAGCAGAACAGGACCGAAAAGAATCAACGAGGTGAACTACAGTTGTGTAAGGCCACCTTCAAGTGTTTGTGTAGACGAATATGTTTATACCACCATTAGAATAATAAACCCTGGAACTAATGGTAAAATATTAGCATTCCAGCGTTGTTGTAGAAATAATACCATTGACAATATTGTATCACCTCAGTCTACAGGGGCCACTTTTTGGGTTAAGATTCCACCAAGCACTACCGATAATTCGAGCGCAACTTTTTCCAATTTGCCACCGAACTACGTTTGTGTGGATGCTCCCTTAACTTTTGATCATTCGGCAACTGATCCAGATGGTGATTCTTTAGTTTATTTCCTTAATCAACCTTTTCAAGGAGCAACTTCTAATGACCCAAGACCGGATCCGCCATCAAAACCCAATTACAATAGAATAATATGGGCGAATGGCTACAGTACATGGAATCAAGTTGATGGTGGACCTATACTAACCATCAATAGTAAGACTGGTGAATTAAATGTGACCCCTAATAGAATTGGTCAATATGTGATAGGCATAGTTGTAAAGGAATATAGAAATGGTGTTCTCATTGGAGAAACTTATAGAGATTATCAGATGAATGTTATCAAATGTCAATTTGATATTTTGGCCGACTTTACCACAGATGGAGCAAGCGCTTCTGCAGATGCTTATGTATTTGAATGTGCAGATACCGTTTGGTTTAAAGATAGAAGTTTAAAGGCAGATATTTATGAGTGGGATTTTGGAGATCCTACTACAACTGATGACACTTCATCTCAAAAGAATCCTTGGTACGTTTATCCTGGCAATGGAGATTATAGAGTCAAGCTGAAAGTAATAAATTCCCTCTGTGAAGATGAGTATGTCTTTACTGTAAGGATAAGATCTACCAAGTCCTTTGAACTTGGACCAGACTTAATTCTTTGTGATGATGTAGAAGAATTACTAGATACCAAAACTCCAGATGCAACTCTTGTAGAGTGGAGCAATGGATTAGAAGGCCAACGTATTTGGGTCTTTGATACAGGTGTTTATATAGCCACCGTTTCCTATGATAAGTGCGTTTATTCAGATACCATGAGGATTGATGCTTACCCCATTAAATTCGATATGCAGGATGATAGCTTATTCTGCGATGAAGTTGATGTGGTCTTGGATGCCAATATTTCTGGTTTAAGATATGCTTGGAATACAGGTGTATTAGATACCCTTCAAACCAAGCACGTTACTGCAGCTGGAGATTATATAGTTGCTGTAAGCAATGAATACTGCACCGAATTTGACACAATCAGAATTTGGCAAGCAACTGAACCTCATGTAGATGATGCATTCTATTGTAGTGATTTTGTGCACGAAGCCAATATTGATCCAATTGAAGAAGGGAGTTATTTATGGTCTAACGGAAGCACTGACATCAGAGCAACTTATACCACGGGAGGAAAACATTGGTTACAAGTAAAACAAAGACATTGCATTAAAGCAGACAGTTTTGTTATTGACAATCCAACTCCAGTAGCTGACTTGGGAGGGGATCTGCATTTCTGTGATCAGGTAGATGTAATATTAGATGCCGGAGATTTTGCCAAATACTATTGGAATACGGATCAAGTGTCGAGAAGCATTCATGTATTAGCTCCAGGTGTTTACAAAGTTGAGGTTGAAGATGAGTACGGTTGTCCTTCTCAAGATAGCATGACCATTACCGTAAGCGCATCTCCTACATTAGAAATTGGGTCAGACACCACTATTTGTTTAAGATCTCTAATTACATTGGGACCAGAGGAACAACAAGATATAGTAAACTATTCTTGGAGTAATGGATTTTCAGATAGAATCATAGAAACAGAAAATGAAGGTTGGTACAAACTTGTTATTACAGATAAGCTAGGTTGTACGGCAACAGATAGTTTATATGTTACTGTAGATCCTGAGGCACTTCCAGATATTATATATATCCCCAACGCATTTACTCCAAATGGAGATAACTTAAATGACATGTTCCCTTACTCTCAAAGGGTAATTCAACCTGGCTATTATATAATGGTGTTTAGCAGATGGGGTGAGAAAATCTTTGATTCAAGGGACAGTGAATCAGGTAACTGGGATGGAACTTATA
Organism: Bacteroidia bacterium; assembly: GCA_049115575.1. Lineage (GTDB taxonomy): Bacteria > Bacteroidota > Bacteroidia > NS11-12g > UBA9320 > JAHEKB01. The sequence continues at coordinate 377,125 of JAGDZU010000002.1, forward strand.
ATGGGAAAAGAGTTCCGAACCAGACATTCATTTATTATGTGGAATATTTTGGTTGCGACGGAGTTAAGCGAAGCATCAAAGGCACTGTTAATCCACTCTACTAATATTTACAGCGAGAATTCAAGTTTTAATGTAGTGGTGATAGCTCTCATCATTAACTTTGTCATTCAAAATTATGGCATCGATTTTAATCAAGAACGGTCTTTTAATCAACGAAGGTGAGCGCTTTGTTGCAGACCTTTTCATAGAGAATGGAAGAATAATAGAAATTTCTAAAACTGGAATTTCAAGAAAGGCAGATAAATTAATAGATGCCCAAGGGTGTATAGTTGTGCCAGGGGTAGTTGATGATCAAGTCCATTTCAGAGAACCGGGCCTTACGCATAAAGCAGAAATATATACAGAAGCTAAGGCAGCAGTGGCAGGTGGGGTTACTTCATACATGGAGATGCCCAACACCAAACCTCAAGCCGTAACACAAGAGATTTTAGAGGAAAAGTATGTAAGAGCTTCTCAGGTGAGCATGGCAAATTATTCTTTCTTTATGGGTGGCACCAATGACAACCTAGAAGAATTGAAAAGAACCAATCCTGAAACCGTATGTGGTGTAAAGCTATTTATGGGTTCCAGTACAGGTAATATGCTTGTAGATAATGTAGATAGCTTAAAAGGAATCTTTTCCGAAATTGATATGCTCATTGCTACTCACTGTGAAGATGAGGAAACCATTAGAACCAATATGGCCATCTATAAAGAGAAATATGGAGAAGACATTCCGTTCTCAGCTCATCCGGAGATTAGAAACCATGAGGCTTGTTATAAGTCCAGCTCACTGGCAATTTCCTTGGCTAAGGAGTTCAATGCCAGATTGCATATACTCCATATCTCCACTGCAGATGAATTGGAGTTATTTAGCAATGAGATACCTTTAATTGAGAAACGAATAACTTCTGAAGTCTGTGTTCATCATCTCACATTCAACAAGAGTCAATATGAAACTAAAGGAAGCCTGATTAAATGCAATCCGGCCATAAAGAGTGAGAACGATCGTCTTGCCCTTTGGGATGCCTTATTAGACAATAGGCTAGATGTTGTTGCAACAGACCATGCACCTCATACTTGGGATGAGAAACAAAACAAATATTTAACAGCTCCAAGTGGATTGCCACTGGTTCAGCAAACACTTTGTTTAATGTTGAGACATGCAGACCAAGGGAGAATTTCTTATGAAAGGGTGATTGAAAAGATGTGTCATGCACCAGCAGATTTGTTTAGAGTTAGGGATAGAGGCTACCTCCGTGAAGGGTATTGGGCAGATATTGCTATAGTAAAGCAAGAGAGAAATCTATTAAAAGCTGAAGACTTGCTGTATAAATGTGGCTGGAGCCCTATGGAAGGAGAAGAGTTTAACCACAAGGTGACACATACTATTATCTCTGGTCATTTGGCCTATGAGAATGGTGAATTTGATGAGAGTGTAAAAGGACAGCGAATGCTATTTGGCTGATAGCTAAATTCGGACTTTTTTTGCCAGATGCAAATCAAAGAAGCAATTGAAGTTTTTGAAGGCTCTCTACGCCACTTTAAACTCAGCCCAGAACAAACGCGTTGTGAGAATGTTGGAGAGTATATCATAGGCTCGGAGAATGCAGAGCTCTATGTAGACATTTGGAAACCAGAAAGCGCTTCTCAGTGGCAATATTTCGACAGAGAACAAACCGCGGGAATCTTCCAAATTGTAGCTCCGGTTTGTCATTATCCCGAAGAAGGTCATTTGCCTATGTTTTTTGAGGAATTGGCACACCTAAATTTTCACATGTTCTATGGTTCATTCATTGCCAATGCAGAGCAAAGAGTGGTTAGTATACAGTATAAAAGAATTGTAAATGGACTTAACGAACAAGAAATTGTAGAGCCCGTTGAAGCACTTCGATTCTATGCAGAAAATCTCAAAGAGTATTTGAATGAGAAATATTACGTAAAAAAACTTTAAATTTTCAGGCAACCACCTAAGAATACGTTGCGTCTACCAAACAACTCCTGCAATGAATACAAGTGAAAGCGATTGGGAAAAAAGATTGATCGAAGCTTGTCAGAAAGGAGAAGAAAAGGCCTTGAAAGGGCTATATGACAACTATTCAGCAACAATGTATTCTATCTGTTTAAGATATATGGGCAATCAAGACGACGCAAAAGATGCGTTGCAAGAGGGCTTTATTAAGATCTACAGGAATATTAAAAAATATGCCTTCACTGGCAGTTTTGAAGGTTGGCTCAAGAGAATAATTGTTAATACTAGTATTGAGCAAATCAGGAAAAGAAAAATGCATTTGAATATTGAAGATGTGAATTTAGATAAACCTGGCTTTGCTAATGATATGCAATTGAACAATATTGATTCTGACAAAATATTAGCTCTGGTTCAAGAATTACCAGCTGGTTATAGAACGGTATTTAATATGTATTGTGTAGACGGATATAGCCATAAAGAAATTGCTGAACAGCTTGGAGTAACAGAAAGCACTTCAAAAAGTCAATTGTTCAAGGCTAGAAAAATGCTGCAAACGTGGCTTAAACATTGGTTCTAAGTGAAGAAGTTAAACAACATAGAAGATTTAGATCAACTCTTTAAAACAGAGTTAGACAAGGTGCAAACAACACCTCCTGCAGATGTTTGGAGTCATGTTGCTAGTTCAGCAAGTAGTCAATCTGCTTCTGTGTTTAGTCAAATGACTTCTTATTTGTCTTCAGTTACCAATCTGGTAAAATTGGCACTCTTTGTTGGAGGGATTGGAACTGTAGGTGTTTTGCTTTATCAGGCTAATACAAAACCTTCAAATGATCAACCTAATCCTACAGGCGATAATGCTGTAACGCAATTAGATAATCAAGAACTGGATTCAGATATAATGGTGAATTCAGAAGAATCGGACAATAATGAATCCGAAGAGTTAAATAATACAATTTCTACTCATGAAGGAGAAGAAACGGATCAATCCACGATAGCAGTAGATGGACAGCAAAATGGAGAATCAGATATTATTACAGATACAGATAATGCTCCTGTACAAGATTATCCAGACTCAGACAATCCAGATGTGGCTAAACCAGAAATAATAATTAGCAGTATTTCTCACAATTGCTGTCTTGGAGAAACAAGAACGTTCAGCTCTGGGTCTGCTAAAGGAAATTGGCTAATAGATGGCAAACTTGTTAAATCAAATTCAGAAGTGTTCAGTCATAGATTTACTGCTGGAGGCGACTTCAATATAGAATTCAGAACTGCTGATGCAAAAGCAGAATATGCTATGAAGGTTCAGGATTATGCTGCTGCCATTGTTGTCAAAGATTTAGGCAATGGACAGTATCAGGTTTCATTGAATTCAGAAGCAACGGCCACTAGATGGTTAGTCAATGGAAAACTAATGTCTACTAATGAGGTCTTTAATCCTATACTCAGTTTTGGTAAAAACCATATTGCTGTAGAAGCTAGATCTGGGGAATGCACGGTAATCAAAGAAAAAATTATACAGATAAAAGGACAAGGAAGTTTTAGTGTTCCTTATAATATCATAACTCCTAATGGCGATGGTCGAAACGAGACTTATGAAATTAATATTGAGCACTTTACAAAATTTCATATACAGATATACGATCAAAACTTCAACCGAGTGTTTGAGAGTAAAGACCCTAAGATGGAGTGGAATGGAACTATAGGTAATGTGGGTGCAAATTGCCCAGCTGGAGTTTATATAGTGAAAATCACCTACCAATTGGAGGGAGAGGAAATTAATATAGAGAATTATAGACTGACATTAACGCGATAAACGGATTTGATATATAACATGAATACAAGTACATTTACGCGGTTTTTGAGTATACACGAACAAGATCAAAAAAATCTAAGCATGAAAACATCATTCTTCAAAAAAATGTTGCCGGCGGCCTTTGTGGCCATACTGGGTTTTGCCAGTATTCAAGCACAGGCGCAATGTAATCCACAAGTTGAGGCGAGAGATGGTTCTAAAGGAACATCCGCTACTTGGTGTGAGAACGAACCTATTCGATTCTTCGAAAATTCACCAGGTTACAACACAACAAGTATTGACTGGGACTTTGGCGATGCAACCACATCTACCTTAGCTAACCCTGTGAAGTCATATGCCACAGCAGGTACGTATACTGTTAAATTTACTGGAGTTGGAGCTGCAGGTACTTGTAATAAAGACCTGACAATCACTATCGTTCCAAGTCCGGATATAGATATACAGCTGTTGGTTCCAGACACTCAGTGTTTCGAAGACAACAGATTCTGTTTTGAAGATAATTCAACCACTACTCCCGGAAGTAGTATTGTTCGTATGACCTATCTCTTCAGTGATGGTGGAAAGATTGACACACTCAATCCAACTTTCCCTGTCAACTTCTGCTACAGTTTTATTGATCAAACTGGTGGATCATTTGATATGATTATTGAGGCTGAAGATGCAAATGGTTGTGTTACTAAAGTGACTTACTCAGATTATTTATATGTTACTCCTAAATTGGGTATTGAATTCGACAACATAAGCCCTGGACCTAATCCAGGTTGTGATTCTACTTTAGGAAGATTTGAAAATATTTCGCTTATAGATTTTAAAGACATACAGTTTTTCCAATGGGATTTTGGAGATGGCACTATTATTACAGGAGATACATCTAGTAATAAAGAATGGTGGCTCGGACCAAATGGAGATGGAATTGTAGAGCATTGGTATTACCAACACGGTACATTCGACGGTAAGTTAACAGTTCGTTCTACTTTTGGTTGTGAAGAAACTTTTACTTGGAAATCAGCCGTTACGAACTTTGTTATTGATCCAGTGATTATTGCCAATTGGGATTCTTCCTGTGTGGCTGACAATCCTGTTGTGTTCAAGCTGAAAGATGGTCCTGTACAAGGAGCTTCTCAGTGGTTGTGGAATTTTGGTGACCCACCAAGTGGTCCAGCCAACTTCGACGATGAAAGTTGGGAAGTAGAGCATTCTTATGGAGCAGGTCCTTGGATGATTTCTCTTAGAGTAATAGCTGGACCATGTGATATTCAGGTATATGATACCATCACTAAAATTGGACCAGGTAGTACTATAGAAGTTCCTTTTGTTAGAGTTCCTGAAGAAGAAGCATTCCAGTGTTTAATTACTGACAGTGTCCACTTTGTAAATAATTCTAGTTTTAGACATAATGACCCATATGCACATGATGAAGATTCTATCATCTTCCATTATTCTCATGCTTTCAGAGTAAAGAATTTCCCTGCTACGGGCTTTGACTCATTGCAGTTCATCACTTATGATGACAAAGGCAATATTGTATCTATAGTGAATTATCCTATTACAGGTACCATTATGGAGCAGGGTTATATAGTAAAATATGATGCTACCAAAGACTCTCTTGAAGTGGCTGGCTCCATGGGAACAACCTATGAGGGTAAAGATTTCTATGGATTGAATGCCAAACCTAGATATGTCTTTAACTTTATTGAGTCTATTAGAGCTGGTGACCAAACAGCAATCCCTAATGCGGACGTACAAAGAGGTATGAATCCTCACGTTTGGAGAGTTTGGGATTTTGGAGATCAATACGCACCACAGTGTACTACAGATAGTAGACCATGGGTGAATAAGAATATTGGAGTGAATTGTAATTGGAGTATAGATACACTCCCAGTTCACTGGTATACTCCATGGGATAAAGTTTACGAGACCTTTAATAATGGTAATTTCTATAGAACACCGGTTACAAGAACCATGTTCAATAGAACATTGAGAAGATGTTTTGAGGTAAATGTTTATCCAGACAGCACTATGGCTCGTCAAGGTGATACTGTACTTACCATTCCATTTGGAACTTCATATACCTATAGAGGAAGAACCATTGGAGTATTAGAAACATTTGTAGATGACACTTTAGGTAATTGGACTATTCGAAGACCACCTACCTTCTGGGTTTCTCCTAAAATATATTTAGACACCTTTACCAGAACTAAAGACAGCGCTGCTTTTGTAATTTACGAAGGAACAGACACCGTTCGAAGAGATCAGTGGGTGACTGGTAGAGACTCCATAGAGGGTTGCTTTACTTGGACTGTTACTAAATGGGATATGGATGTTAGAGTTCCAGCAGGTGTTACCGTAGTAATAGACAAACTCGCTGCCCCTGGTGGCGGTGGAGCTGGTGCTGGTACATCAAGAACCATTACTGGTCCAGGTATATTCACTATAGAAACAGATGAGCAGTTTACAATCTGTGACGGAGATTCACTTTTCCCTGTAGTTACGATTGAAGAAAACGCAAGCGATACCACTTATGCATTACCATCGCAATTCCTAACAGATGCAGGAACATTTATAGATTCGGTATTTGTAGACAGCGCATTCCACAGAGAAGATTTCTTCTTAGAAAGAGCGCAGTGTTTCCAAGTGTCTTTATGGCATATGGATACAGTTCATCCACTAGCATGTGAGGGAACATCAACCAAATCATTGGCATTGATTCCACCAAATGCGAGAGGAATGGAGATAGAGGCAGGTATTCCTTGTCCATTAGATGGTGACAATTTATCTTACTATCTCTGGTTCAATATCAGCGAGACTAAGCCAGGTTGTACACAACAATATTTTGCGGTGAATTTTGATTCATTAGCAGATCCTAACAACTTTATACCTTACAATGGTGGAGTTCTTGCACCTCCTCCTCCAGGTAGTCCTTTGCCATTCTCTTTGCCTTATCTGTTAACAGGTAATAAAGGAGTTCAGTTTATCAAAGGATATACTCCTGGTGAGATTGGTAATGATCCATCATTGAGACAACCTAATGGTTCATTTACTATTGGACTTATAGTTGGAAATGGTCAGCCTGATCCAAACGGAGGACCTCCTGCATGTTTAGATACAGCTTGGTACCACGATATGTTCAGAGTTCTTTATTTGAATGCGGATTTTGAAATACTAATTCCTCAGCAAGAAATCAAAGCAATTTGTGCTGGTGGAGATGCATACTTCAGAATTAATGAGCCAATACAAGATAGTATTAGTGTATTGAGATGGAACTGGGGTTACCAAGGAATTGGTAGAGGTGTAAACCTAGCGGCTTACATTGAGCAGTTTGAGTATTATGAAAAATACGAAGGACCTTCTCCAACCCGTAACGATAAAGATGTTGTTTACAACGGTGAAGATTGGTTGTACAACTATATTATTAGACAAGAATTGAGTGATGTAACAGGTCTTAAAGTGATAGATACTTTGGTAACTACCATTATTAAAGACTGGAAGGTAATTGCAGACAAGAGTAATGCAGACGATGTGGTTAAAGACATGTTTGAAGCAATTGGTCTTGACCTCAGAGATATACCAGAAGAAGATGTTCCTCTTTATTTAGGACCAGCTTCTCCACCATTCTGTTTAGATACTTCAGGCTTGAGCCAGTTCTTTACATTCGGAGTAAAAGGATATTCTGAAAGAGTAGATTCATTGGTTTATGTACAAGGAGACAGAAGGTATAGATATACAGATGCAAGCAAAACAAGTTCTGTTGAGGTTGCTCAAATCTTACACTTTAGAGATTCATCCATTCAGGGTTATGATACTCTGATTGCGGATCTTGATTTAGACGGTACAGACGAAGTGATTCCAGGAGTTTGGAAGTATACATATAGACATCCAAAAATTGTAACAGACCCATGTGATGGAGCCATTGATACAGTCATGATTCCTTCTAACGGACCAATGATCCCTAGTTTGTTCTTGAACAATACGGTGGGTTGTGAGAAACGTGGAGCAGCATTACTGAATGTTGGATTCTTGAATGACTTCTGGTTAGATAATCCAAACATCTGTAATGGATTAACTATACAGTTACACGATACATTGAGATACTGGCAATATGGCGACTTTATGTGGCCAGATGATTATCCTATCGATCCACGTGATCTTTGGAATACACCAGCTAGATACTTGAATAACCTAGAAATCTATGAAGTGGATTGGGATAGTTCAGATGGACTAGGTCCAGTATGGGAACGTTCAATTCAGTTGAGTCATATCTATGATGAGCCTGGTACGTATACTATTACTGTTCATTCAAAAGATAGTATTGGTTGCCATGACACAGTTAGATTGACTGCATATGTTACTGAAGTAATTCCAAACTTTAACTTGAGCACTAGCTTCTTGAACTGTAACACTATTGTTGACTTCTTAGATTCTACAGTAGTGAATGACCCATGTTTGATATCACCTCTTTGTGATCAAACGGAGCCATGTGATAGTGTAATTAGATGGCTATGGGACTTTGGAGATGGAACGCGTACAAGTGTTCTTCAAAACCCATCGCATGATTATACTCAAGGTGGATTCTTTGATGTTACACTTACTGTATGGACAGAACTCGGTTGCGAGGAAACCATAGTGAAAACGATTCACATTCCTGGTCCAGAGCCTGAGTTTGTATTTGAGAACCAAGTGTGGGCAGATAGAGATACAGCAGTTATTTGTATTGGCGACTCAATAAATATATTCAACATCAGTGGTGGTGAGAAAATTGATCCTGATTGGGAAATGAGATGGGGCGATGGCGCTATTTCTAACCCAGGTGATGGAGATACAATAGGCCACACCTATGATTCAGTTGGAACGTTTGAATTGTTCTTAGTTCAATTCGATGAGATTCCAGGTGAGAACATCCGTTGTAATAGAATATTCCCTGATACCAACCCTGATCTTGTAAATCAAAGAAGAATAGTAGTAATTGTTCTTCCTAGAGCAGGAGCAGAAATTGAGGTAGTAAAAGATCCACTTTGTGTGGATGAGCTAGGAGATTTCATTGCTCATGTAGATACCAATGTTTATGACAGGTATACTTGGATGATGGGAGATGGCAATGAGTACAACAGAGATCATCCTGATAGCGTTTTAAGTCATTCTTATGACTCGTCAGGTGTGTATAATATTACCATGATACCGCTCTATACTCCGCCTAATAACTTCATTCCAGTTTGCCCTGATACAGCATTTGCGCAGGTAACAGTGGTAACGGTAGAAGCTAGCTTTACGGTAGATTCTGCAGATAAACCAAACTTTAAGTTCACCGATGAGTCCATCAATGCAGCTCAGTGGTCATGGACTTTTGAAGATGAGCCTCAACCAGGAGCCAGTTCAGACCAGAACCCAGAATACAATTGGGGTGAAAGAGTTGGAACATGGACGGTATGTCTTGAAGTAACAAGCCCAGAAGGTTGTGTGGATGATACTTGTATTGATATAGTGAACAATTTCCAACGTAAACTTATAGTATACAATGTGTTTACTCCGCCATCTGAAGGTTCAAATGGAGATGATCGAAACGACGAATTCGTAATTGAAGGAAAAGGTCTCGAGAAATTCGATGTTAAAATCTACAACCGTTGGGGTGAGCGTGTATTCCATTCAGATAATATAGATTATCATTGGAATGGTAGAGTGGATAATACAGGTGTTGAATGCCCATCTGGTACCTATTACTACGTAATCAACTATCAATTCTTATTTGAAGAAGAGAACGAAGGATTAGGACCAATTGAAAGTTCAGTTGACCTGATACGAGAATAAACTACCCAAACCGAATAAAGAGAACCCAGGCAAATAGTCTGGGTTCTTTGTTTTATACTTAATTCTATTTTTGTGAACCTTGCAAAAAACCATAGCTACATATTTCAGACTTAGTGGTCTTGAGCCTTTGGTTCAAACACCAGAGTCAAACTTTATCAATATTGGTGAGCGCACAAATGTGACAGGATCCAGGAGGTTTGCTAGACTCGTATTGGAAGGTGATTACGAAGCCGCTCTTGCCGTAGCTCGCCAGCAAGTAGAAAATGGCGCCCAAATCATAGATATAAATATGGATGAGGGCATGTTAGATGGTAAAGAAGCAATGGTGATTTTCTTAAATCTAATTGCATCTGAACCCGATATTGCTAGAGTTCCTGTGATGATAGATTCTTCTATGTGGGAGATTATAGAAGCTGGGTTAAGAGTACTACAAGGCAAAGGCATAGTAAATTCAATTAGTCTTAAAGATGGAGAAGAAGAATTCATCAAAAGAGCGACTAAAATCAAACACTATGGTGCTGCAACTGTGGTGATGGCATTTGACGAGCAAGGTCAAGCAGACAATTTTGAAAAAAGGATAGCCATATGTCAACGCAGTTATGACATTCTTACTAAGAAAGTGGGCATGCCAGCGGAAGATATCATTTTTGATCCGAACATATTAACTGTTGCTACTGGAATAGATGAGCACAATAATTATGCGGTGGATTTCATAAATGCTACCAAATGGATTAAGGAGAATTTGCCTCATGCTAAAGTAAGTGGAGGCGTGAGCAATATTTCATTCTCCTTTAGAGGGAATGAAGCCGTACGAGAAGCCATGCATTCAGCCTTTTTGTACCATGCGATTCAAGCGGGTATGGACATGGGGATTGTTAATGCAGGGATGATTGAAGTCTACGAGGAAATCCCAAAAGAGTTGTTGGAACGAGTGGAGGATGTGCTCTTAAATAGGAGAGATGATGCTACTGAAAGATTAGTGGCTTATGCCGATCAAGTAAAAGGTGGGGGCAAGAAACAGGAAGTTGATTTGAGTTGGAGGGAGCAAAGTATAGAAGAGAGGCTCAAGCACGCCCTTATTAAAGGAATAACGGATTACATTGATGAAGACACCGAGGAAGCCCTAAAGGAGTACGAAGTCCCTTTAAAAGTGATTGAAGGACCTTTAATGGCCGGTATGAGTGTAGTTGGAGATTTGTTTGGCAGCGGAAAGATGTTTTTACCCCAAGTGGTTAAAAGTGCTAGGGTAATGAAAAAATCGGTGGCATGGCTAACCCCCTATCTTGAAGCACAAAAGAGTTCAGGAAGTACTCAAGGGAAAATCTTACTCGCTACGGTCAAGGGCGATGTGCACGACATTGGAAAAAACATAGTAGGGGTTGTATTGGCCTGTAATAATTATGAGATTATTGATTTAGGTGTTATGGTGCCTAGAGATGTAATTTTAAATGAGGCAGAAAAACAAGATGTGGATGTGATAGGGCTAAGTGGTTTGATTACTCCTAGTTTGGATGAAATGGTGAATGTGGCAGAGGAAATGCAAAGGAGAGGAATGAATAAGCCTCTTCTAATTGGAGGAGCAACCACATCAAGAGTACATACTGCAGTTAAGATTGCACCCAAATATGAAGGCCCAGCTGTGCACGTATTGGATGCTTCACGCTCTGTACCTGTTGCTGGCGAATTAATCAGCGATAGGCTAAAAGAAGGAGCCGCTGCAAGATTTAGAACAGAATATGAAGAGCTTGCACAACAACATGCAGCTAGGCAAGAAAGCAAGGAGCTAATGCCTTTTGAATCTGCAGTTGGGAATAAGGTTAATATAGATTGGAATAACTATGATCCACCGGTTCCAAAAGAATTAGGAGTTCAAGTTTTCAATAATGTGGGCTTAGATGAGATAGTGCCATTTATTGATTGGACACCATTTTTTCAAACTTGGGAATTAAGAGGAAGATACCCACTCATTTTTGAAGATGAAGTTGTGGGTGACGAAGCATTAAAACTTTACAATGACGCCAGGCAAATGCTTAAGTCTGTTGTGGAGAATGAAGATCTTAAAGCTAAGGCTGTTGTTGGGATATTTAAAGCAGAGGAAGACCAGGGTCATTTGATTTTGGAGAATGAAAACCTCAATTTCTTAAGGCAACAAAGAAAGATGGGCATTGGAATTCCCAATATATCACTCGCCGATTACATTGCTCCTAAAAGCAGTGGAAAGCAAGATTATATAGGAGCTTTTGCTGTGACCGCAGGTATAGGGATAGAAAAGCTGGTAAATGCTTATGAAGCTGACCACGATGACTATAACAGCATTATGATAAAGGCCATTGCAGACCGATTAGCAGAAGCATTAGCAGAGTATATGCACGCTAAAATCAGGAAGGAAATTTGGGGATATGACAGTTCAGAATCACTGAGCAATCAAGACTTAATAAAAGAGAAATATCAAGGAATTAGACCTGCTCCTGGATATCCGGCTTGCCCAGATCATACTGAAAAAGCCAAAATCTGGAAACTGCTTAATGTGGAGGAGAATATAGGAATTAAGCTCACAGAAAGCTATGCTATGTACCCTGCGGCATCAGTGAGCGGATATTACTTTTCTCATCCGGACAGTAAATATTTTGCAGTTGGCAGAATTGCCCAAGATCAATTGGAGGCCTACGCTAAAGCTAAAGATATGAGTAAGGAAGAAGCAGCTTCTTGGCTCTCTCCAAATCTTTAAAGAGGGCAAAGAATCAAACAAGCCAAATAGGCGCCTAGTACAAGTGCTCCAAGAACAGCTGTTCTGGTAATTACAAAAGCTTTCCTTCTATAAGGGAATGACAAATACAAATATTCCAGTACTAGCTCATACCATATCAAATCAGTGTTACAACAGTGGGATGTCGTCCTCATAATGAGCCGCGATTATGCATCTCTAGAGTGACTTTGCCAATCTTGTTTTAGTGACAGTTGCATATCCATTTAGAGGTTGAATTATAGCTGCATATACAATTAATTCTAGCTTGGGATTATACTATAATTGGAATAGAATATTGATAATAAGTAAGTTAGTTCAAATAAATACAATGTCTTTTTTAATATTTAAATATCCCTAAATAGATATATTTATTTTAAACTTTGTGTTCAAATTTTGTACTATGTCATTTAACCCTAATGAAGATCACAGTATCAGTTTAGCGGAAGCCGCTAACATTACTAAAGCTTACAGAGATGCTAACCCAGGAGCCAAAATTGGAGGTTTCTTCGGAAAAGACGCTATACAAGCTATTTTAGATCAAGCAGATTGTGTAGGCTTAAAATATTATTTTGCTATAGAGAGTGGTCAACCCACTTTAGTTCTTTGTGGCGCTAAAGCAGATCAAGATGATCTTTATACCGGTAGTTTAGCGGAATTTTCAAATCAGGATCCGCCGTATTCGTCAAGCCCAAATCCATTAAACTCCTAGGAGTTGAAAGAATTATATTTAGTAATAAGAATTGTAATCTATGTTTCAATAATCACAGTTGGATTTAGAGCCTATGTGAAAAAAAGAAACAAAGTGGATTTAGCTATTGCTCTTACTTCGTTAATTGGAGTAGGAGCGGATTTATTAGATTTCACTATTATTTCTTCAAACCTAGAACTACTTGCGATTGTAAACCTCTTAATTATAGGAGTTCTTCATTATATGCTCTACCTTGATTCCAAACGATGGGTTTTGCCAGTATTGGGACCTTTGATAATTGCAGTATTTACTTTTCTGGCATTTATTACGGACTGGAATTTGGGTTGGATAAATTCTACTCCAGTTTACTATTCAAACTACAATTGGCTTAATACTAATCAAGCCTCGAACCTTGCAATTTTAAGAGGCGTGGTAGTTCTTGTGGCAATATATTACTGGCTGTGGAACATTGTAAAAAGGTATAACACAAATACAATTGAGTTGCAAAGTCATATTTTGTATGCATTTGCTTTTTTGATCTTGTATGGCTGCCTTTTTATTTATGACAATCTTGGAAGATTCCTCTATTCGGAGTTAGAGGATTATGCCATTTATACATCCTATATTTTAGTTGGTATTTTTCTAGTTTCTCACCTCATGATTTTACTCGGACTCAGATGGAAGATATCCTCATAGCTATTATTACCTCTACGCTGTTTGTGCTCGTTATGATTATAGCAGCAGCATGGCTGGTGATTTCTGCGGTGAGAAAAAAGAATTCTGCAGAGCTTCAATTAAAAGAAGAGCAGGTTCAAAGACAAAAGGAAATCAACTTGACCACTTTAAGTACTCAGGAGCATGAGAGAAAACGAATTGGTATGGACCTTCATGATGATTTAGGCCCATCCTTCTCTGTGATTAAAATGAATTTAGGACAGGCCAAGCAAAAACTGAAAAAAGGCGATACTCAAGAGAGTATTTCAGCTATACTAGATCAAGCTTCTGATAATTTAGAAGAAGCTGTTGGGCGTTTTTCTGATTTATCCAAAATGCTATATCCTGTGGTCTTAAAGAAAAAAGGACTAAAAATAGCCTTGGAAGATTTGCTCAATAAATCCAATGGGTTTGGTATAGAAATTACCTCTGTTATAGAAGACTTTGAAGCAAATACAGAATTAGAGGCGCTGTCTATTTACAGAATAGCACAGGAAGCATTAAACAATGGTCTTAAACATTCCAACGCAAAACATATTAGTGTACAGTGGTTGGATCGAAGTCATCACCATATTTTTAAATATGAAGATGATGGCCAAGGGTTTGACCTTGATCACAGCAAGCTTGGAATAGGAATGCAAAGCATACATAGTAGGGCGCACGCCATTGATGCCAGCTTAGATATAAAAACGTCCGTTGGAAACGGTGTACAAATTGATATTAGATTATGAATAAGATAAAATTAGGTTTAGCAGATGATCACACATTGTTCCGTAAAGCCATGATTGGCATGCTGAATGAATATGATGACTTAGAAGTATGTATAGAAGCGTCTAATGGCCAAGAGTTATTAGATAAGTTGAATCAAGGAACCATGTGTGATATTCTGATTCTAGACATTGAAATGCCTGTGATGAATGGTGCTGAAACCGTTAAGAAACTGAGAGAAATCTATGGAGAAAAGCCTTTAGTTCTTGCTCTTTCAATGCATAAAGAATACTTCTTAGTACAGGATGTGTTAGAATCAGGAGCAAATGGGTTTGTTCCAAAAGAAGCCAATCCAGAAGAGCTCAAGCTGGCATTGGACTCTGTTCTTTCTCATGGTTTTTATTTAAATCCAGAAATCTCTAGACAAGTTTTTGGCAACAAATTCAATGTACCAGATGAAGAGCACAGCTTATCTAAAACCGAGATTAAGATTATTGAACTTATTTGTGATCAAAAGACCAATAAGGAAATTGCACAAGAGCTTAACCTTTCACCCAATACTATTAACACCTATAGAACCAGAATTTTGGAGAAGATAAATGTGATAAATACTGCAGGTCTTGTGGTTTATGCTATCCGCAATGGATATTTCATTATTAAATAAAAAAAATGCCTTCTGGCAAGAAGGCATTTAGGGGCAACCAAGGTTAGGGTTGTAATTATTATCGTATGTCAAATGTAAGATGGTGATTTTCACCCTACAATATCTAAAAAGAAGTATTTCAAGTATTTAAAAAGAAGTTTTCTGTAAAATTATAAGCCAATAAGTATTTAATATCAATCCATTTCTCAGGCCTCATCAATGTTTGCTAATATTGCGGCATCTAATTATGCTAAGAATAGGCATTATATGTTATCCCACATTTGGTGGTAGTGGAGTTGTTGCAACAGAGCTTGGTAAAGCACTTGCAGAAAAAGGTCATTTGGTTCATTTTATTGCCTATGAACAACCTGTGAGATTAGATCATTTCACAGAGAATCTGTTTTACCACGAGGTATCTTTAAGCAGCTATCCACTCTTTAAATACCCGCCTTATGAAATTGCATTAACTAGCAAGATAGTAGATATTGTTAAGGCACATAAGCTAGAGGTTTTACATGTGCATTACGCCATACCCCATGCTACTGCAGCAGTACAGGCCAAGGAAATACTTAAGGCAGAAGGAATTCAAATTAAGATAGTAACCACCTTACACGGAACAGATATTACTCTGGTTGGGAAAGATGCTTCTTATGAACCAGTGGTTTCCTATTCAATTAATAACTCAGATGTAGTTACTACTGTTTCAGAAAGTTTAAAGGCAGATACCTACAAATATTTTAATGTTGACCAAAAGGAAATCAAAGTGGTTCCCAACTTTATAGATTTTAACCGATTCAATAAGTTACCTAAGGATCATTTCAAAAAAGCCATAGCTCCCAATAACGAGAAAATTATAGTACATACTTCTAACTTCAGACCAGTTAAAAGGGTAGGAGATGTAATTAGAGTTTTTGCGGAAATACAGAAGCACATTCCGTGTAAACTACTCATGATAGGAGATGGACCAGATCGTATGAATATTGAAAACGATTGTAGACAATATGAAATTTGTGACAAGATTACCTTCTTGGGAAAACAAGAGGCTATAGAAGAAATTCTGTCGGTTGCGGATCTATTCATCATGCCTTCTGAAACGGAAAGCTTTGGTTTAGCTGCGCTCGAAGCCATGGCGTGTGAAGTTCCTGTGATTTCAACAAACACTGGAGGGCTTCCAGAGGTGAATATAGACGGCTTAACAGGTTTTACCTCAAATGTGGGCGATACAGAAAAGATGGCCAAGGATGCCTTGAAAATTCTTTCTGATGAGAATCTTGCAGTCTATAAAAAGCAAGCTAAAGAACATGCCTTAAAGTATAAATTGGAAGAAATCTTACCTCTATACGAGGATCTTTATTAATTGAGTAAAGCTGCTACAGCACTTCAATCATTTTGTTTCCGATATCTGCAGGAGAATCCACTACATGAATTCCGCATTCTCGCATAATCGCTTTTTTAGCTGCAGCTGTGTCTTCAGCTCCACCAACTATAGCGCCTGCGTGACCCATAGTACGACCTGATGGTGCAGTCTCACCAGCAATGAATCCTACTACTGGTTTAGTACCATTGGCTTTAATCCATCTGGCAGCTTCAGCTTCCATACTTCCACCAATTTCACCTATCATAACAATACCTTCAGTCTGGTCATCGGCCATGAACAATTCAATAGCGTCTTGCATAGAAGTACCAATAATAGGATCCCCTCCAATACCAATAGCCGTTGTTTGTCCTAAACCTGCTTTTGTAATTTGATCTACAGCTTCATAAGTTAAGGTACCCGATTTAGATACGATTCCAATTTTACCTGGGGTAAAAATGAAACCAGGCATGATACCCACCTTAGCTTCACTGGCAGTAATAATTCCTGGGCAATTAGGGCCAATCAGTCGGCAATCTCTGTCGTCTATATAAGCCTTAGCTTTTACCATATCAGCAACTGGTATGCCTTCTGTAATACATACAATCACTTTGATTCCGGCATCTGCTGCTTCCATAATGGCATCTGCAGCAAATGGAGGAGGTACAAAAATGATACTCACATCTGCTCCTGTACTTGCTACAGCGTTGGCAACGGAATTAAATACAGGCTTGTCCAAATGAGTCTGACCTCCCTTTCCAGGAGTAACACCACCTACCACATTACTGCCGTATTCAATCATTTGACCAGCGTGAAAAGTTCCTTCACTTCCGGTAAAACCTTGCACTATAATCTTAGAATCTTTGTTAACTAGAATTGCCATAATTATGAGGCGCAAAAGTAGTCTTTGAAGTCAAAATGCAAATGCTTTTTTTCCAGCTTTTCAATTGTCATACTCCTTTGCAAAAGCTATCCTAAACTCTTTCACAAAATCTTCATAGTATGCTAGCAATTTGTGGTCATTACAGCTGCCTATTGCCCATTCATAAGTCTGTTCACTATCACCATTTCCCATTGAAATGTAACGGTTGATGCCATTTTGCTTATTAGATCGCTGCGCATAGAAGCTGGAATTAATTAAATCTATTTTGACTGATTCATAGATGTACTTTCGAACCGAAGAAAGCACAATTCTTTCATCTTTGTCCAAGGCTTTAATATAGCGCTCACCAGATTTATGCATGATAAATGCCTCTCCTTCTTCGGGATTTGTGGTGTTGTAATAACCCACTTCTATGTATTCACTTTTCTTTTGGTTGGGCTTATGCAAAGCGGCAATACTGATGGTAGCACTCAGTACTAGGATAGAAACTAGCTTACTCATGTTATTATCGGGTCTGAGACAAAGATATAAATCAAATTTTTAACCCCTTTTTATAGGCTTTTATCGAAAGATATAGTACTTTGTATTGCATGGTACCTTTTTATAACTATATATTTGCATAACAAATTAGCATTTTGAAGTTAGAAAACACACAATCACAGATGCGCAAGGGGATATTGGAGTATTGCATACTTGCCTTGATTAGCAAAGGGGAGGTATATGCTTCTGATATTATAGGGAGTCTCAAAGAGGCCAAATTGATAGTAGTAGAAGGTACTTTATACCCTTTATTAACCAGACTAAAGAACGCCGGTCTCCTTAAATACGCATGGAAAGAATCTGAACAAGGCCCACCTCGTAAGTACTATTCACTTACCGAAACTGGTCAGTTATTTATAAATGAGCTATCCAAAACATGGAATGAACTCACTAAGTCTGTAGAACAAATTACCCAAGAAAAATGAATAAGATTATCAATATAAACTTAGCAGGACAAGCCATAGCCATAGATGAAAAGGCATATGATACCTTGAAGTCCTATTTAGCAACTCTAGAAAAACACTTTAGAAACACTTCAAGTGGAAGTGAAATTTTAGAAGACATAGAAGCCAGAATTGCTGAAATGTTTCAAATTAAAATTCGCAATGGTCATACTTTCATAGACCAAGCGGCAGTAGATGAGGCTATTGAAGTTATGGGCAGCCCCAATGATATGGGTTATGCCGAAGAAGCCGAAGAGGTGTATGAAGAAGAGCAATATGATGGTCGTAAAAAACTATTCAGAGACTCAGAGGACAAAATACTAGGTGGAGTTTGTTCTGGTCTGGCTGCTTATCTAGATGTGGATACCAGTGTGGTTAGGCTCCTAACAATAGTGTTGGTCATTTTTGCAGGTATTGGAATTATCCCATATTTAATACTTTGGATTATTCTTCCTCAAACCAGAACACCCCAAGATAGATTCAGAATGCATGGAGAAACTCCAGACATAGATCGCATTGCAAAACGCGTAAGGCAAGAGGCAGAAAACGTAGCCTCTAACATAAAAAAAAACGAAAGTTTAAGAAGCGTAGGTCAAAGTATAGTTGATCTTTTTGCCAGAGTAATAAGATGGTTCAGTAAATTCTTTGGAGGAGCTGTTTTAATGGCTTTGGTTATTGCTGGAGTGGCCATAACAACGGCATTCATCTTTGGCATGTCAGAAACAGCAAACATTAGAATAGACGGTAATATACTAACTCTTCCTCATGTCTTTGAGTCCGCTTTACTCTCCAAATTCTTTATGCTATCGCTGTTGCTCATAATAGTAATACCTATAGGAGCATTGGCCTATTTGCTAATTAGCTTCATCTTTAATTTACCTATGCAGCGTTTTAATCTCAAGACCATTTTTGCAACTTGGTTGTTGTGCCTAGCCATTTTTGTTGGAATAAGCATATACGGTTCTAGTCAATTAAAGTATGATGATTGGCAAGATTTTAAATATGAATTGGAAGATGTAAATACCATTTGAGTTCAAGTTCTACATTTGCCGAATGGGCCACGAATTCATAGCACTAAATCACTATGGTGTAGATTTTAATTCTGATCAATTACTAGAGAGAGCCACCGCTTTCAATGATTTAATCCAAAAAAGACGTACTGTTAGAGATTTCTCGAATAAACCAGTACCTATCGAGGTAATGGAACAAATCATTGATGCCGCATCATCTGCGCCAAGTGGGGCACACAAACAGCCTTGGAAATTCTGCCTCATTTCTAATCCAGAAGTAAAGAAGCAGATTAGAGAAGCTGCAGAGAAAGAGGAGTATGAGAACTATCACGGCAGAATGAGCGAGGAATGGCTCAAAGATCTTGAGCCTTTTAATACAGATTGGAATAAGGAATTTTTAGAAATTGCACCCTATCTCATTGTGATTTTTAAAGAGTCCTATAGCGTTGATGCCAATGGCGAGAAAAGTAAAAACTATTATGTGAATGAAAGCGTAGGAATAGCTGCAGGATTCCTCATTAGTGCTATACACCAAGCTGGATTAGTAAGTTTAACCCATACACCGTCGCCCATGAACTTCTTGGCAGAATTACTTAATAGGCCAAGGCATGAAAAAGCCTTTTTGCTCATTCCCGTTGGCTACCCTAGAAAAGATGCCCAAATTCCTGTTTTGAAGCGCAAGGCATTAGACGAAGTTTTGATAAAATTTTCTTAAGCTTGCACCTGTGGCCAAGGTATCTGTAGATAAGGAATGGTTTGAGATCCTCACATCTGAGGATGGTCAACTCAGCATAGATGGACAAAAATTGGAGTATGATTTGGTTCGTATTACCAAACATGAATACCATCTATTATTGAACAACCGATCTTTTACAGTTGAGATTCTGGATAAAGCAAGAGATGGGTCACTTTCACTTTCCATTAATGGTAGAAAATTAGAGGGAAGGCTCTCGTATAAAATAGAGCAGCTCTTAAAGTCCATGGGAATGGAAACGGGTAAAAAAGTGCATAAAGATGTAAAAGCCCCAATGCCAGGATTAGTATTGGATGTTCTAGTTCAAGAAGGTCAAACGGTGGATGAAAGCCAAGACTTAGTCATCCTTGAGGCCATGAAAATGGAAAATGCTCTTAAAGCGCCTCAAGCTGGAGTAATTGACGTTGTTCATGTTAACAAACAAGACAAAGTCGATAAGAATCAAGTATTAATTTCGTATCAATAAAAACTCTTTCATGAAAAAACTAGTTGTTTTATGCTTGGCCATATGCCAAGTGACTGTACTATTTGCGCAAGATGGCGAATTGGACTCAAAGCAAAAAGAACTTGAAAAGCTTCAACAAGATCTTAAAGTAACTCAAGAAGCAATTACTAAAGTAGAATCAGAAATTACAGCACTTAAACCACCTGTCTATTGGAAAAAGGGAGGCTTTTCCGCTTTAAATTTCAATACCATTGGTTTTAATAATTGGGCTGCTGGGGGTGTGCAATCTAATTCCGTTACAGCATTGGGTAATCTCTATGCTAATTACCGCAAAGACAAAATGGAGTGGGTAAATAATCTTGATTTAGCCTATGGCCTTATACAAAATGAAGGAGAGGATTTACGTAAGAATGAGGATAAGATAGTTTACCTTACTAAGGTTGGATATCACGCAACGGAAAGATTGAGTTATGCGGTTCTCGGTGAATTTAAATCTCAATTCGCAGATGGATATGACTTTGGAAATCCAGATGAGGATAGACCTGTTATCTCCAAATTCTTGGCACCAGCCTTTGTGCAGCTATCACTAGGTTTGGACTATAAAGTTTCAGAAGCACTACATATTTACGCTTCACCTGCTGCAGGGAAATTTACCATAGTTATGGATGACAGTATAGCAGCTCAGAACATTTATATACCAAGTGTAGAAGATGCACAGGGATTTCAATTTTATAAAGATAACTTCAGAGCTGAGTTCGGAGCGAACATTAACATACTCTACAACCAAGATTTAACAAAGAATTTCAATGTGAATTCCAAATTGGACTTATTCAACAACTATACAGATAAAAACGCGGCAAATAGAGCAAACATTGATGTGAACTGGGAGACCATGTTGAACATGAAAATAACCAAATTTATTGGGGTTAACATCTTCACTCACTTAATCTATGATAATGATATAGAGGTGCCTACGGAGTATGATGTTAACAATGTAGCTATTGCTTTTGGTCCTCGTGTACAGTTCAAAAGAGTGTTGGGTGTTGGATTTTCTTATAAATTTTAGTCTAACCTAAGTCACAAATTGCCACACTTAGGCGTTTAGTACATAACATCACCTATTTTTGCATGATCAAAAAATTGTGGTCCATATCGCTAGCATTGCTATTCCTAATCTCAGGAACAGGATTCCATATAGATTTGGAATACTGTTGTGGTAATTTAGAAAAGCTGGGACTTTTCGATCATCTAAGCATTGAACTTGATGATTGTTGCCCTGAAGAGAAAAGAGAAAGCCATGATTGCATGGAGAATGATCATGTTGTTAAATCCATGGAATCACAGGACTTGCAGTCCATTACCAAAGTAACCATTCAGAAAATGCCATACAGTAAGGTGGCAAATGTTATTGCTCCATTAAAGAACCAATGGAAAAGCAATGCATACACAACAATTGGGGAGAATCAGCTACATCCACCCCCTATCCTAATATTGCAACAACGCTTTTTGTGTTAGTCTTTGATAATTAATCCGATTTTTTAGTATTCGAATTTTTTATCAATAAAGACATATGAACATATATAAAGTATTTATTCTTATCACACTGATTGGGGCTCAATTATCCTCCGCTGCACAGCACCTTGTTAAAGGGCGTATTACAGATGCAGCTGAAGGGAAAGAATTAGTACTGATTGGAGCTCACGTTCAATGGATGGGTAATCCTGCAGGGGGTTCCTATACCAATAAACTTGGTGAGTTTGAAATTCAACACAATGGAGAATCTCCAAATTTGATCGTATCCTATGTGGGATACAAAACAGACACCTTTCTTGTAGAGAACATGAAGGAGTATCTGAATATTTATCTGGTAAATAATGCCACTTTAGGAGGAACTACTGTGCGAGCCAAAAGAATCACCTATGGTTTGTCTTCTAAAGACCCCAAATTCACTTATAAATTAGATGAGAGGGAGTTTCAAAAAGCGGCTTGCTGTAATTTGTCAGAAAGCTTTGAAAATGCTCCAGCAATAGATGTAAGCATTGGCGATGCGGTTACCGGAACCAAGCAAATTAAAATGCTTGGACTAGACGGATTTTATACCATGATTAGTCGCGAGTATATGCCAGCTGTTAGAACGCTGAACTCATACTTTGGAATGAGTTTCATTCCTGCTGCATGGGTAGAAAGCATTCAAATTACTAAAGGAGCTGGCAGCATAGTTAATGGTCATGAAAGCATAGCGGGACAGATTAATATTCAAATGAAAGATCCCTTTGATGCCGACAAATTTATGTTAGATCAATTCGTATCTCAAGCAGGAAGAAGCGAAACAGATTTAATGTATCGCTGGGACTTGAACAAGTATGTTTCTACCTCAGCATTTGCCAGAATAGCTTATTACCCAGGCATGCAAGACAATAACTCTGATGGATTTATGGATATGCCCTCGGGGAACCAAATATCTTTCATGAATCGCTGGAAATTTTACACAGACAAGCATTGGGAAGGGGAGTTGAATTTGTCTTATATGGATGATCAGAAAGATGCGGGTCAGGTGGACTATTTTACCGAGGACAACCTAAACCTTTATGGTATAAATGTAGACAATACTCAATGGGATATAAGTGCCAAGTTGGGTAAGAGTTTTCACGCCAATCCATTTAAAAGTTTTGGATCACAGTATCAAGTGAATAATTCTCAATTGAGAAGTAGATATGGTTCTGAAAGCAATTACCGAGAGTATAATGCAGATGCCATGACCTATTATGCAAATTTGCTATATCAAGACATTATTGGAAACTCTTTTCACACCTTTCAAGGGGGATTTTCAATTTTGGTAGATGAATTTTCCGAACAATTAGACAGCATGGAGTTTGATCGTTCTGAACAAGTGATTGGAAGCTTCTTTGAGTATACATATAAACCAAAAGAAACATTTAGTATAGTTTTGGGATTAAGAGGTGATATGAACAGCATCTACGGCTTCTATCTTACACCTAGACTTCATTCAAAATACAGATTTAACAAAGACAAAACATCTGTAAGGTTGTCTACTGGAATGGGTAGAAGAACATCTAATATCTTAGCTCAGAATCAGTATTTACTGGCCTCTCAAAGAGAAGTTCAAATTATAGACCCTTCAGAAGAAGGAGCCTATGGCTTAGAACAAGAAGTGGCTGTAAATAGCGGAATAAGTGTAGAGCACAATTTCAAATTGACTTATTTCCCCGCTACATTTATTATGGACTATTTCAATACCACTTTTTTAAATGAAGTAGTTGTGGATAGAGAAACAGATAATTATGTGAGATTTTACAACCAGGAAAATGGAACCCGTTCTCATAGTTTTCAGGCTCAATTGGATTTGAACCCCATGCGCAGGACTGAAATACGCATGGCATACAGAATGTTTGATGTGAGCAGCATATATCGAGCTTTTCCAAAGGACCCATCATCCGAGTCATGGACTACTTTTAGAGATGTAAAACCCTTGACTGCAAGGCATAGGGCTTTTGTTAATCTAACTCAGAAAACGCGTGATAAATGGCAATTCAGCACTACGCTTCAATGGACTGGAAAACAGCGTGTGCCAAGAAACATAAGTTCCTTAGAACCGTTTACCGAGAAAAACTTCAACAGCTCTTCAGCAACAAAGCCCTTTGTAATGCTCAATCTACAGTTAAGCAAACAATTTGCTAAGTTTCCTATAGAACTATACATAGGAGCAGAAAATCTGTTGAACTATAAGCAAGAGAATCCTATCCTGAGTGCCAACGACCCATTTAACGATCAGTTTGATGCCAGTCTGGTTTGGGCACCTGTATTTGGTAGAATGATTTATGGAGGGTTTAGATGGAGAATTAAGAAAGATTACAACACCGCCCTAAAGCTGGAACACGGATTAGAACATGAAGACGATTGATATAAGAATTAAAGGCATGCACTGTATGGCATGCATAAGCAGTGTAGAGAAAGAACTGTATAAGCTTTCTGGTGTTGAAAAGGTGGATATTAGCCTTGAACACAATGGAGGAAGTATTGAGGGTGAATCTTTGCCTAGTATAGAAGAGATTGAACAAGCCGTGAGTAAGGCTGGAGACTATGAGTTGATAGACAGCAAAGAAGCAACAGATTTACCAATTCAGGAGTCTAATGTAGGTAAGGGGAGCTATAAGCCATTGATACTTGTAGCCTTGTATTTATTAGGCTTTACTGGCTTATTGGAATGGAGCTCGGGAATGTTTCTTTGGGAAACTTGGATGCCCAATTTTATGGCGGGATTCTTTATCGTTTTCTCGTTCTTTAAAATGCTGGATATCAGTGGATTTGCTAGAGCTTATAGGGGATATGACCTCATAGCAAAAAGAGTGAAAATCTATGCTTACGCTTTTCCTTTTATAGAATTAGGGCTTGGATTAGCTTATTTGCTCATTCCTGACCAGCCGCTAACACATTTAGTAACTGCGGTTATTATGTTTGTAAGCCTATTAGGTGTTGTAAACGCGGTTTGGCGAAAACAACAAATTCAATGTGCCTGTTTAGGTACGGTGTTTAATTTACCAATGAGCTCGGTAACTATTATAGAAGATAGTATCATGCTTATAATGGCATTAATAATGTATTTGAAATGAAAAAATTAATAGCAATATCGTTAGTTATAGGATTCATGGGATATGGTTGTACCACATCCGATCCAGATCCTAAACCTGAAACTGAAGTTCAAGAACTCACCATTAAGATAGACCATACTATTAATGGCAGTCCAATAGATTACATTAAGACAGAGTATACTCTTGGTGCCGGAACTGTTGTGAAGATTACGCGCTTATCTTATATCCTATCTAATTTCTTTTTGGAGAAATCTGACGGTAGTAAAATTGAATTTGAAGACCATTACGCATTGATAGAAGCCCATAGGGATTATACTCAATTAGTGTTGCCAAATGTTCCGAAAGGATCTTATAAATCCATAGGATTCTCAATAGGATTAGATAGTGCTGTAAATCACGCTGATCCTAATCAATATGATGTTAATCATCCGTTAAGCCCAATAAACAATGCTCTTCACTGGAATTGGACTGCAGGTTATATTTTCATTGCGGTAGAAGGAAGATTGGCATCAAACAATAACAGCTATGTGTATCATCTAGCAGGAGATGTGAACAGAGTGGATTATAATTTCCCTCTCACATTCAGCAAGGAAGCACCTGCACTAACTGCTAGTATGGAATTTGAATATGAAGAGATTTTTGAAAACCCAAATATGTTTGATATGGAGGTTTCAGGAATGTCTGCTCATAGCGAAACTGGGCCAGTAACAACTGCGCTAATTGAAAACATCCAAAATGCTATTAAGCTGATTAAAGTGGAATGAATAAGGTAGTCTACATATCTATCTCATTGTTACTGCTGATTTCTGCATGCAAGAAAGACCCATCTGAAGATGGGGTAGATCGCCCATATATTACAACTCCTTATGAGATGTATATTCCAAGCTCTCTACCTCCAGCTAATTTTCCAGATGACAACATACCAAGTGTAGAAGGAGTAGAGTTGGGTAGAATGCTTTTTTATGACCCTATACTTTCTGGCGATAGTACTCAGAGTTGTGCGGATTGTCACAATCAAGAATTTGCATTTACAGATAATGAGTTGGCTTTAAGCGTTGGAATTAGAGGTCTAGAAGGAGGTCGAAATTCCATGCCAATTTTCAATTTGATGTGGCATAGAGATGGTTTCTTTTGGGATGGAAGGGCTGAGCTCTTAAGACATCAGGCGGTGTTGCCAATACAAGACGAATTGGAAATGGATGAAACCATTGGCAATTTATTGGCTAAACTAAGTGAACACCCGGGCTATAGCACGCGTTTTAAGCAGGTTTTTAATGTAGATGAAATCACAGAAGAGACGGTTGGACTGGCTTTGGAACAGTTTATGATGATTATTATTAGTGGAGAATCAAAATTCGATATCGGAAGAACCATGCAGTTTTCAAATTTTACACCATCTGAGATGAGAGGTCTTGAATCATTTAATGCGGAAGCTATTGAGAATGACTCTAGCAATACAGGAGGTGATTGTTTTCACTGTCATGGCGCTCCCTTGTTTATGATTAAGGGCTTTATGAACAATGGTCTCGATACGATTTTCGCTGATGTAGGAAGAGCTAAGGTCACAGGAGATAAGAATGATGAGGGAAAATTTAAGGTGCCAAGTTTGAGAAATATAGAAAAATCAGGACCATATATGCACGACGGGCGTTTCAATACGCTTGACGAGGTATTGGAGTTCTACGCAAATGGTGCCCATTTCAACTCACCTAACATCAATGCCAATATGCATGCACTGCAGAATCCTGTTTATTTAAGCCCTCAAACTAGAGCAGATCTAATCGCATTTATGAAAACATTAACAGATAATAATTATTTAAACAATGAAGACTATACAAATCCGTTTTAACTTTGTAAAATAGAAAGAAATGAAATCACTTAAACACATATTAACTCTTAGCTTAATTGCCGCATCTTTTGTGGTCTTTGCAAAAAGCGTAACCGCCAAGTTTAAAGTAGAAGGTCAATGTGGCGACTGTAAGGTAAAAATTGAAAAAGCACTTGATATTCCAGGCGTTTCATATGCTGAATGGAATGAAGAGACTAAAATGCTTACAGTTCGTTATAACGACAAGAAAATAACAGAGAATAAGATTCATACTATCATCTCTAATATTGGCTACAGCACCAGCAAAATGGCTGCAAACAAAGAAGCACAAAG
Organism: Bacteroidia bacterium; assembly: GCA_049115575.1. GTDB lineage: Bacteria > Bacteroidota > Bacteroidia > NS11-12g > UBA9320 > JAHEKB01. The sequence goes on from JAGDZU010000002.1 coordinate 404,453, forward strand.
CAAGCTTGATGCTTGTTGTCAACCCAAGAAAACCAAGGGTAAAGCCTGTTGTTCCAAGGACTAATAGCATTTTCACATTAGTGTCAGAAATGGCCAAGTGTTAGCGGTATAACAAAGTTGTCAGTCAGCTTTGATATATTAGCGCTATGGCCTACTTCAACCAAAATTTTATTGATTTCTTTAAAGGACTGGCTGCTAACAACAGCAAAGACTATTTCGACGAATACAGAAAAGTCTATATTAAAGAGGTAAAAGAACCATTCCAAGCTCTTTTAATGGATGCAGCTTCAAGTATAGGCGAATTTGAGCCTGCTGTGAAAAAGATGGAACTAAAGAACTCCATGTTTAGAATAAACAGGGATATCCGGTTCTCTAAAGACAAGACCCCATATAACCTTCATGTTTCGGCTGTGGTGTCTCCTTATGGTCGCAAAGACATGCAATATCCTGGCTTGTATATTCATTTGAGTGTAGAAATGTGTCATTTAGGTGGAGGAATGTATATGCCAGACAAAGAAAACCTTTCCAAAATTCGTCAAGCCATTATAGATGATCCTAAGGCTTACAATAAAGCAGGAAATGACCCTCATTTCAAGAAAGTGTATGGCCAATTGGTAGAGGGAGATAAGAATAAGATCTTACCGAAAGAATTCAAGGAATATGGAGAGCAATATCCCGCCTTATTCAACAAGCAATTCTATTATATGCAAGAGTATGACGGGGAAAAGAATGTAATGCGAGAAGATCTTCTTGACTTTGTGGTAGACCATTATAAAGCGGGTCAGTCCTGGAATAAATGGTTTAAAAAAGCCATGAATCTGAAATAACTCTATCTCATCAATACTATCTTTCCACTAACCCATCTGTTGCCAACTGGATATCGAATCAGGTATAAGCCACTAGGATAACCGTATAAATTGGCTTGAACTGTTTCTTGCTCCTTGATGTTTGTTATTTTTTGCAGGATTTTACCACTCAAATCCGTGATGTGAAGTTCTTTAATAGCAACACTGGCTACTACATTCACTATACCTCTGGTTGGATTTGGATAATACTTCCATTGTAGAGTTTGTAAAGAGTCTTCTGTAATAGTACTATCAACAATCTCAGAGCTGTCTATATTCGGTATAATTACAACAGAATCAGAATATGGCAAGTTGAGTTCAGGAATCTGTTGCTGACAATCGGGCATATATGTATAGCTTTTAATCAGCCTAACCATGAGGTCATTCAAAAGTTCTACATCATAGCTGTCTGTACTTGGTTCTATATGTGAACCTCCTATGCCACTGTGATCTGTTAAGAAAGTATAGGTTCCATTAGTTGTGAGCGCCAATGATCTCATTAGATACTCCGTAGCCTTGTCTATTCCGCTTGCGGTTACAGGAATAATACGTATTCCTTTTTCAGCCGCTTGTAGGCTAATTCTTTGTAATTGCTTTTGGATAGCTGGGTTTTGATGAGGAGGTGCATCTAAGACTAAAAATAAAAGTCGGGCTCTCGCTTCTTCACTCCAGCTCAGACCATTTACAGCCGAATCTAATGCAACTTCAACGGCCTCTGGAAAATCTCCTCCTCCATCTGCTCTTTGACGACTTATAAAAGAAGTAGCCTCAGTTAATACCCTACTGAAATTCTGCGTTCTAGTTACATAAGCATCACCTTGGTCTCTATAGAAAACATTCCCAAAGCGATAATTCAGTTTAGAGCTGATTTCCTTGGACTTAAATATCACATCATTCAATTCTGCTTTCAGAAATTCAAGTTCGTCACCCATAGATCCGGTTGCATCTACAACAAATGCGATGTCTACAACCTGGGTTTGCTCGCAATCAGCACTGAAAGAACTTCTGTTGTTTCCTTTTCCAAATACTTTGGCGTTTTTAATGACTTTTACTTGCTCCCCGTGAACCAGTTTAATGTTTAGTTTCTTTAATAGTTTAGAGCCAGGTTCTATGCTTGACCATAATTCTGCTTTACCTGTATTGTCAGTACGAGCACTAAACAGAACTTCATTGCTTTCTGTTCTCAACTCCGCTCTTACATTTACCAGAGGGAGACCTTCTTTAGTGGTCACTTCTACCATATATCTATTCATAGGAGCCAATGACCATATTTGTTGGTATCCTTTGAGCTCACCATCTGTTAAATCATTCCATAAATCCCATTTACTGAAGTCGTTGATTTCACCCGCAGTTAATAAACCTGAAGTAGCTTGTGGGGTTTCTTCTAAATCTGGAGAAATCCAATCATAATGCACATCAGGGCTGCCATCTGCATCTCCGGCACTTGAGGCTCCCATTTCTCTGCCTATCCCAAACCTTGGTGCACGTAATCGTCTCTTTTTATAACTAGTTACTGCAACTCCATCTATGGATCTTGCAGGGAGTTTGGTTATTTCGTCGGAACTAATGGTTGTTTCGGAATAATCTGCATCGTCTTCAACAATTTCCATTGGAGGAGGTATTGCAGAACTTGGATCATTTTTTAGATTAAAGTTAGCCTTTTCATCGTCAGTTACTTTAAACGTTTGACTCACTTTGTGGTATCCTGCATAAAGAATCTCGCATCTATAAGTACCAGAATCTAGCTTGACAAAGAAATTCCCGTCTTTATCGGCTAGTACGGATGCAACAAGTTCATCTCCGCTATAAATATCTACATTGGCATAGGCCAATTCGCTACTAGATGCAAAATCTTTGACATTACCACTTATAGATTGGGCAAGGGTTATTCCCACATTAAACAACATGAGAAATATGAAAACTGAAAGTAATTGAAGTGTTCGCATAGACATAGGTATTTGCTTGTTAATACTGCATTCCTATAAAAGGTAAACAGAATCTAGAAGATTTTTACTCTTGAATTGACCAATGGGCATCTGCAGTTGTCTTAAGTGATTTTTCACATAAAATTGCCTAGTTGAATTCATCATGAGAAAACCCATTTTCCGTTTATTTTTGCAGCCCTCGTTATGGCACGACAACTACAGATAAGAGAAGCACTTCGCGAAGCAATGAACGAAGAAATGCGCCGAGATAATAGCATCATTCTCATGGGAGAAGAAGTAGCTGAATACAATGGCGCGTACAAAGTAAGTCAGGGAATGCTTGATGAATTTGGAGAAAAGCGAGTGATTGATACTCCTATTGCTGAACTTGGGTTCGCAGGTATTGCTGTTGGTGCTGCAATGAATGGCCTGAAGCCAATAGTGGAGTTTATGACTTTCAACTTCAGTTTGGTAGCCATAGATCAGGTAATCAACTCAGCGGCGAAAATGAACAGCATGAGCGGTGGACAATTCACCAGCAATATGGTGTTTAGAGGCCCAACTGGAAGTGCTGGTCAATTAGGGGCACAACATTCACAAAACTTTGAGAATTGGTATGCAAATACTCCTGGTCTTAAAGTGGTTGTTTTGTCTAACTCATATAATGCCAAAGGATTATTGAAGTCAGCAATACAAGATCCTAATCCTGTGATTTTCATGGAAAGTGAGCAGATGTATGGTCTTAAACATGAGGTTCCTGAAGAAGAGTACTACATTCCTTTAGGCGAAGCTAACATTCAAAAAAGTGGTGAAGATGTAACTATCGTTTCATTTGGGAAAATGATGCGCGTTTGTGAAAAGGCAGTTGAAGTTTTAACAGAGAAAGGCATAGATGCTGAATTAATAGACCTCCAAACCGTAAGACCAATAGATTACGATACGATAGCTAACAGCATTCGCAAAACTAACAGATGTGTGGTAGTAGAAGAAGCATGGCCATTGGCTTCTATTTCTTCTGAAATATCTTATATGATGAGTCAGATGGTGTTCGACCATTTAGATGCGCCAATCAAAAGAGTCACAACCAAAGACACTCCTTTACCTTATGCAGCCACTTTGGTTGATGCTTTCTTGCCCAATGTAGATAGCATAGTGCAAGCAGTTGATTCGGTGATGTATAAGTAGCGGTTAGCCGTCATCGGACAACAGAATTAAGAATTGACATTTTGATATGGGTTCCCCATTACCCCAAGGGGAAATTACAATACTCTATTAGACTAGAAACATTAAATGAAAATCGATCAATAGAAGTGTAGAAACTATGTATTGGTGAGATAAAATTTCAATCATTTCTAGAAATGAGGACGTGTCCCGATCACAGATATGAGTTAAAGTTATTCAGTTTGGACAATGCATTTTGCAATAGATATGCATTTGTTAAAGGGGAATTGGAAAGTCAAGTGAGCACCTATTGGAATCACATCATCATCCGCAGCACCCATGGGAAGAATAAATCCAGAAATACCAATTCTAGTATCTGGTTTATTTGGAAGGCGATAACTCACAGCTGCTTCAAAAGCGAAATTGAGAATAGATCTTGAACTCTCCAATAGAAGTCTATCTGCATCACTTGACCTTAATTCACCTTCGACTTTAGTGACATACTTTACCCTTTTGTATAAGGTGAACTGAGGTACTACTTGTACACTATAGCCAAATCTTGCATTAGAACTAAATCTGTAGCCAATGGGTATACCAATTGTTTGCCAATGCGTCTTTCTCAAGTTCCAGTAATCGTCATAGCGGGCTCCACCTGAGGATCTAGAATAACTATGAGAACGTTCACTTTGTAAACCATGGCTTTGGATTTTAAGTCCAAGGAACAACTGATGTTTATTGGAGCCAGCCAAGACTCTATCTAACTGTAGGAAGTGAGAAAAGGCGGGTCTGTCTTCATTATAATATGATAAATTGGATTTATAGGAAGCCCCTATTCCATATTGAACTTGAACCTGCGAATAGGAAATGAAACAGGAAAGAATAAAAGTAAGAAAGACCAATGTGCGCATAAAGCAAGATAGTTCAATGATTTAACTACTTCAAACCGTACGTATATTTTGACTATTTAGTGAAACTGAGTTTAGAAACGATTATCTCCGTCCAATAGGTCTCCAATTCCTCCCAGTAGACTACCTTCTCCTCTGCTTTTACCACTTCTTGGAATAGAGGCGATGATTCGTTTTGCTAATCTACTAAATGGCAGTGATTGTATCCAAACCTTACCTGGCCCTTTCAGTGAAGCAAAATAAACTCCTTCACCTCCAAAAATGGTGTTCTTTATACCGCCTACAAAAGTCACATCGTAATCAATGTTTTGGGTAAAGCCAACCAGGCATCCTGTATCTACTTTAAGTTCTTCACCGGTTCTCAATTCTTTCTCTACAACTGTTCCTCCTACATGAACAAAAGCCATTCCATCACCTTCTAATTTTTGCATAATGAAACCTTCTCCTCCAAATAATCCTCGTCCTATTTTCTTACTGAATTCTATTCCAACGGAAACTCCTTTAGCGGCACATAGAAATGCATCTTTTTGGCAAACGATTTTTCCACCCAATTCACTTAAATCCATAGGGATAATCTTACCGGGATAGGGCGAGGCAAAACTCACTTGCTGCTTTAAAGTACCCGTATTGGTAAATGCAGTCATAAAGAGGCTTTCGCCAGTAATAATACGCTTTCCAGCACCCCAAAGCTTATCTATAAATGAATTTCCACCTTGTTCAGAACCATCTCCAAATATGGTTTCCATATTGATGTGTTCATTCATCATCATAAAGCTTCCGGATTCCGCAATTACTGTTTCCATGGGGTCTAATTCCACTTCGACGCATTGCATTTCTTCTCCAATGATTTTGTAGTCTATTTCGTGTGTGTTCATGTGTTTTATTGTTTTATTATTCTGTGTTCTTCTTGTCCATTGACTAGATCAATTCTCACTATATAAATACCGGAGATCCAGTCTGATGTTTGAATAATGATTTGGTTATCTGCGACTTCATTGATTGTATAAATAGGTCTACCTAATTCATCATAGACCTCAATATTCATAATGACCGCATCACCTGCATCTATGTTCATCTCGTGGTTAAATGGATTGGGTAAAACGCTTGTCAAATTCGCACCGTCTAACTGTACAATTTTAGAGTATGAGAAATTACCATCATAATCCCATTGCTTCAATCGATAAAAGGTTCTTGTCTTATTGGGCTGCGCATCTATATATTCATATGTGTTTAATTCATGGCTTGTTCCGCTTCCTGGCACTTCATCTAAATATGTGAAATTCACTCCATCCGCACTTTTTTGAACTTCATAATAACTACAATTGAGTTCTGAAGCCGTTGACCAATTTAACTGAGCTCCATGTTCATTGCGTTTTGCCTGAAAATCTAACCAAGTCACCGGTACGGGGATAAGCGGATTGCCTGGATTAAATACAGGGATAAAATTAGAAAAGCTGCTTACTGTGAATTCCATCATTATAATAGTATCGCGAATTTTAGAAACAGTGGGCTTTATATGTGTTGGAGCTCCACCGGCTAAGGTGTCTAAATTAGCACCATTGAATTTGCTAATTCTAATGCTGTCGGAGTAGAAGTCTAGCAGCGAACTGCCTACATCTAAACCTCTTAGATTCAGGGAATCTCTCCAAATCTCCAATTCTCTTTCCTTAAAATATATACGTACCGTTGTTCCTGTGCCAGCGCCTTGAGGGTCTATATAATAGTTCCTTGGAGACAAATATGCTGTATTGCCATTGGTGTCTAGGGCAGTTCTCAGATTATTTGTTGAATCTTCTATGTTCACTCCAAAACATGTTCTACCTAGATAAGCACCATTGGCATCTAGACTCATGATGAGCAAATTACTATCATCTACCATGTCAAACCATCCAGTTCCCCAGACTACATTGCAATTCGTATTGTGTTCGAATTGACCAATTTCTGTTCTTAGAGGGGCAAGCACAGTATCCTTAATACACAATCCGAAAGTGTCAGTATCAATTGAAGTATAAGATCTATACACATGTAGATAAACCGTATCACCTGCTAGCGCGAGGTTTCTTAAATTTAAATCAGGGTAATTTCCGCTAGCGCTGCAGTCTTCTTCCGTTAATGATGAGCAAGGGCCACTAAATGCTGTAATCCTAAAAGATTTGGCTGTACTTCCTACTTGAGCCATTTCAATATAAACATCATCAGAAGTTGGCATTTCAAATTTGTACCAAATATCAGATCCGTTGAACCCTCCGCATGAACCTGTTGGAACAACACTATAAGTTGTGTTGTTATTGTGGAATGTATCTATTACACAATTTCCATTTCCTACGCTAAGTGCTTGTGCATTCCAACAATCATCATTTACGGGAAGGTCACTATCTAAAATATTCCTTAATCCAAGGGTGAATGTGCCATCGCCATTTGCATAACGAGCTTGAGCCATTAGATAAACTGTATCTCCGGCTAGGCTTGTGTCCCTAATAAGCATTTGACCGGAACATGTATTGGATGCATTCAAGAAATTGCAGTTAGAATCGCATTCATATTTGGTCAATGAGCCACAATCACCAGTCCATAGTTGGAGAATGACTTCATGTGCTGAGGTGATTTTATTTGTTTGTAGTTCAAATGCTCCGTTTGCTGGCACTTCAAATTTGAACCACATAAGTTCATCATCTCCACAGCTATTTGCTGATTGAGTTGCCAATCCATATGTCAAATCAAAGGTGTCCATCTGAAATTCAATGTTGGCGCTTATGGCCTTAGCATTAGCGCATATGGAGTTTGAAATAATTTGATTAGGAGTAATACTGTCTATAGATAAACCAAAAGTATCCAACGGATTGGAGGTGTATCTTCTTGCTGCACGCATCCATACTGTGTCTCCAATGAGTGAAGTATCTACCACTCTTGTGAAGTCTGAACAGGAGCTGGTGCTATAATAATCACATGTTCCTGTGCAGTTATAATCAGCAAGACTGGCACAGCTTCCAGTATACAATTTTACGGTAGGGGTATGTTGAACATTAATGGCATATGTTTTCATTTCAAACCCACCGCTTGAGGGCACTACAAACTTCATCCAGACGTCATCGTCAGTGCCGCAAGACGTGAGTGATGTTTCCACCATGGCATTCTCAAAAGAGAAAGTATCTATGCCTAAACTCATATCTGAAGTCATATCTATGGCGTCTTCACAAATATTGTGCGTATTAAAACTCGAGGTGGGGATTTCTGTTATGTCAAAAATGAATGAATCCAAGGGGTTACTCGAATACCTAGGTGATAATCTAACCCAAACAGTGTCGCTTTTCAAGGTTGTGTCAATTACTCTTAAGTAATCGCCACAATTGTTAGATGAATAATAGTCGCAGTTTCCTGTACAGGAATATGCTGAGAGACTTGCACAACCCCCTGTATACATCCTATATGTTGGTGAGTGTTGTACTTGATATGCATAGGATTGCATTTCAAATCCACCACTGGTTGGTACTTCAAATTTGACCCAAACATCATCGTCAACCCCGCAGCTTGCTAAACTGGTCTCAACTATAGCGTGTTGAAAGTCAAGTGTATCTGCTCCAGAAAGAAGGTTTGCCGTAATATCAATTGCGGCCTGACAGGAATCGTTGGGCTGCATTTCAGCACTGGGTATTTCATTAATTAATACTGAAAACGAATCTCTGGTACTGCTGCTGTATCTACTCACCAACCTTAGCCAGACGGTGTCTCCAGCTATGTCCGTGTTGATGACTCTCAAATAGTCGCCACAATTATTTCCCGAATAGTAATCACATGTTCCTGTACATGCATAGCTGGTAAGGCTAGCACACGATCCAGTATAAGCCCTGAACATAGGAGAATGTCCTGTATTGATTGCCGTGGTTTGAATGTCAAATCCACCACTGCTTGGAACTTCAAATTTTACCCAAACATCTTCTTGTTGGGCGCAATTGGCAAGGCTTAACTCTACCAGCGCATTTTCAAATGTAGAGGTGTCTGCTACCCCATTCAACTTACCAGTTAAATCAATAGCATTTTCACAAGAGTCATTTGTGGGAAAATCACCAGCCGCAACACTTACTATAGCTATAGCGGCGCTATCCCCAGTAGTGAAATTGTATTGAGTAGAAGCCCTAATATATACCGTGTCTCCAAATAGACTTGGATCTTTTAGAAACAAAGAACTACCACAATTATTTCCTGAGTAATAGTGGCATGTTCCTGTACAAGCATATGCCGTTAAACTGCTAGAAGGACCCTCATATAGCCGGATAAACATACTGTGATTTAATTCAACGCTTTGGGTCAATATTCTAATTCCGCCGCTACTGGGCATCTCAAACTTGAACCAAATGTCGTCGCTTTTACCACAACCTGTAAAGTCGGAGGTGGCACCAGAAATCTTTATGGTATCATATTGCGCTGATGTGTTAACCGTTAACTCTATTGCATTTGCAATGGAATCATTAACTGGCTGCTGTGCAGATGCGGACAAAAAGAATCCTACCAGCAGACATAAGGGGTAAATTGCTCTGGCCATAATAAGGTACCCAAATATAGATATAAAAGGCTGAAAACCAAGTAGCACCGAGGGAGGCGGACTATTTGCTAGTTAGCACAGATTAATTATTATTGGGGTTGGAAGTTGGAAGTTCAGGGTTGGAAGTTCGAATTTAAAAAGTCCTTTTGGTTTCTTGTTCCGTTTTGCTAATAAGCTTAGGTTCCCCACTACCCCCAAGGGGAATTTACAAAACTCCAAGTGACAAAAAGCAATTAGAGGAAATCAGTCCATTAAAGTGTAGAAACCATTAACAAGCGAGAACGATTGTCAATTATTTGTTCTACCCTCCAAATCTTCCTTTTGAAAAGATTCTTACTCCAGTGTCTTTTCCTTTTCGAAGTTCTTTCTGTTTTTCTTCGGGAAGGGAAGCTATTTCTTTGCACTCATCCGAGCAACAATGTTGGTATTTCGCTGCACATTTAGGACATTGAATGAACAGTAGGTTACAAGCTTTATTTGCGCAGTTAATGTGCTCATCAAAGGGCTCTCCGCATTGGTGACAGTTGGCTATAACATCATCTGTTATCCGCTCATGCAAACGCTCATCAAACACAAAGTTTTTACCTATGAATTTGTTAGGTAGTCCTTGTTCCTTGGCATCTCTGCTATATTTTATGATTCCACCTTCTAAATGGTAGACATCTTCAAACCCTTTGTGTTTTAAAAATGCACTGGCTTTTTCACAACGAATACCACCAGTACAATACATAACTACAGGTTTGTCCTTCTTGTCTTGTAGCTCTTCAACCACAAGTGGTAGCTGTTCTCTGAAAGTATCTACATCTGGGCACCATGCTCCTATAAAATGCCCTACTTCACTTTCGTAGTGATTGCGCATATCTATGATAATGGTCTCAGGATTCTCTGTGATTTTGTTGAAGTTTTTTACGTCTAGATAATCCGCGGGTTCTGTAAGGTCAAAGATGTCTTCTTCCAAACCATCTGCTACTATCTTTTTCCTAACTTTAATTGCTAGTTTAAAGAAGGATTTACCATCGTCATCAACAGCATAATTCAGACGGACCCCATCTAAAAAGGAAACCTCTTTGAGCGTGGTCTGAAAATCCTCCAAATTATGAGTAGGCACACTTAATTGAGCGTTAATACCTTCATTGGCAACGTAGATCCTACCCAAGACACCAAGTTGGCTCCAGTGATAAAACAAATGATCTCTAAACAATTGGGGATTCCCTATTTTGGCATAGGTGTAAAAGGAAATGGTTGTTCGCTGTTCTGAACTCTGTTTAATCTTTTCCTTTAACTCTTCCCCATTAATGGTATTATGCAATTTCATGTTACACTCCTTTAATGAGTGCTGCAAAGATAAAGGCTTTCACAAATTGAAAATACTGATACTGGTCAGTTCCTTCCAATGCTGCCTTTAATTTTACTATCTTTGGTCAAAGCCCAAGACCATGAAATATATCAGTTTACTAAGTGCCAGTCTTTTCCTTTTCACGCTAAGCTATGCTCAAATAGATAAGGCCAAAGAAGTCAGTGTTCCTATGAGCAATGGGACTCAGCAAGGTTGGAAAATTTTAGTTCCAAGTGCAGATTACAAACTCGCATTAAAGGAATGGACCAAGCTCATGAAACAGTATGACAGTAAAACTTCCAAAGTGAAGCGACATGAAGAGCACAAAAGCGATATGGCTAAAATTCCTTCTTTGAGCGAGAGGGAAGTGATCGTCTTTGCGCAATTTGATGAAACCCCAGAAGGGGTGTATTTAACTGTGTTTTTTGATTTGGGTGGAGCCTATCTCAATTCCAATATGCACCCAGACAAGGTGAAACCTATGCAAAAGCTGCTCATGGATTTTTCAAGAGACGTAGCCGTAGAAGCGGTTAATGCCGAATTGAAAGAAGTAGAGAAGGAACTGAAAAGACTCGAAAGCGAACAGAAAAAGTTGGAAGGTGATCAAAGCACATATGAATCAGACATCAGAGATTGTGAAGTTCGTATTGAAGAACGCAAAAAGGACTTAGAAGATAACGCTGAGGATCAGGAGAAGAAAAAGCAGGAAATAGTAGAACAGCAAGAGGCTGTGAATGAGGTGAAGGAAAAAATGAAAAAATTCAAATAATGGATTTAAACCTGCGTTTAATCCTATAGGGAATGAAGTATGCAAAATGGCTTTTAGGAATAATAGTATTGCTAGCCATCTCGCTATGGGCCTACTTTGTATGGACACCCTATAAGCAAATAGATCCGTTACAACTCATTCCTAATGATGCAGTCTACATACTTGAAACAGAGGAACCTTTAGACCATTGGGAGGCATTCTATAAAAGCCCTTTTTGGCAATTTCTAAGTAAACATCCCTATCTAAACGACCTTAGTTCAGATGCTAATTATCTGGATTCATTGCTCAATGAGAATAGAGCTTTGGTGAAATTTTTTGGAGATCATCACTTCATATTGTCAGCTCATATGCTCAACAATCAAGACTATGATTTTCTCATGGCTGTGGATTTGAAAAGAGCTGCAAAATTCAGTTTAGAGAGTTTTCCATTTGGAGCAACTCTTGGAACCGATAAATACGCTGAGTCTAGAACAGAATACAGAGATCAGACTATTATTGGCATAAAGAACAAAGAGGATGGAGATGAAACTTTTCTGGTTAAGCTAGAGAATTATTTGGTATTCTCTTTTAATCAAACATTACTGCATCTGTGCATAGATCAGCATTTGAGCGACGACCTGCTTGAGCATTCCAGTTTTGAGCTGGTCTATAAAAAAGTTGAACGTGATGGTCTCGGTCAATTCTATTTAAATTATAGGTATTTAGATGACTACTTAGGAGTCTACATGCCAGTCAGCTCAACAGTTGAACATTTGGCGAGTCAACTTTCATATAGCGCATTTGACCTTCATCTTGGAGTGGATGCCATAGAAGTAGAAGGCTTTACCAGCATATCAGACAAGTCTGCATATGCTCAATTGCTTCTTGAACAGGGAAACTCAAGCCCAAGCTTTCACAAAGTTTTGTCTTCCAGAATTGCGGCCTTGCAATCCATACATATAGATCATGTTAAAACCTATTACCAAGAACTTATAGCTCTAAGAGAAACTGAACAAGCGGACATGGCTAACTATAAAAAGCTAAAGCTTCAGTTTGAGAAGTTGCTGCAATTAAATCTGGAAGAGGATATGCTGTCTTGGATAGGGGATGAAATAGTGGTGGCCAGAAGTGCGAGTTACAACTATAATCAGAACACAGACAATACCATATTGGCTTTAAAAGTGAGTGATTTAGAGTTGGCAAATCTCAAACTAGAAAAGATACAAGCGCAGATTAAGAAAAGAAGTCCGGCAAAATTTAAACATGTGAGCTATAGGGGTTATGCCATCCATTACTTAGATATAAAAGGACTCTTTAAGTTCTTTCTGGGCAGCGCATTTGACAAGATTCAACATCCATATTATGTTCAGCTTGGAGAGTTCATCATCTTTAGCAATAATCCAAAAACATTGGTGGCTTTTATAGATGATTACGAAAACGATATGGTATTGGCCAAAGATGAATCCTTTATGAAGGTGCTTGGTCAAATGCCATCTGAATTGACCATATTTAGCTATATAAACAGCCAATTATTGTACCCGGTCTTAGAACAAGAAGTCTTGTATAGCTATAAGGAACCACTGAGAAATAATGAGACCTATTTCAATTATTTTAATCGAGTCGCTCTGGCGTATAAATCAAAAGACAAGCACTTTGAGAATGAATTGTATATCTCATATGGGCAAGATAAAGAAGCGCTATCCGTTTCTAATGTTGATAGTTTGTATAATGAGTATGCTTTCACTTTAAGCCAGGAAGCAGAACAGTTTATTGCAGAGGAAATAGAAGGAGGAACCTATTATAAATATTTCCCAAACTCTAAAAAGGTAATGATCAAAGCGGCGGTGAAAAAAGGAATATTTCATGGAAAGTATTTTGAATACCATCCAAATCTGGAGCTTAAAATTAAGGGGCAATACAAGCGAGGGAAGAAAACTGGCAAATGGTTGTACTATAACACAGAAGGACAACAGATAGGGAGGGAGCGATTCTAGATGCCATAATCAAGTAAAATATAATTCACCAGCAAACATGGAGAACCAAAATTCGTTTTAAATACATATGAAAACCCTTTACTATATCATCTGTTGTTTTTCTATACTTGCATGCAATGCACAAACTAATGAGCATAGTCAAGACAGTAGCACTATGAATGAATATAATTCACTTAATGAGGAGGAGCAAAGAGTGCTTCTGAATAAAGGCACGGAGTACCCCTATACTGGAGAGTATACAGATAATAAGTCCAGTGGAACCTATATCTGCAGACAATGTAATGCTGCTCTATATAGCTCAGAAGACAAATTCGACAGCCGATGTGGTTGGCCAAGTTTTGATGATGAGATAGAAGGAGCAGTTACCAGAGTGCAAGATGCAGATGGAAGAAGAACAGAGATTATATGTTCCAATTGCCAAGGTCATTTGGGACATGTGTTCATTGGTGAACAGTTCACAGATAAAAACACTAGACATTGTGTGAATTCCATTAGCATGCAATTCATAGAGCAGGGGAAAGAACTGCCTAAAAAGATAGTGTTAAGCGAGGAAATATCTGAAGACAATGCCAATTATGATACAGCAATTTTAGGAGCAGGATGCTTTTGGTGCGTAGATGCCATTTTTCAAGAATTGAGAGGGATAGCCAAGGTGGAAGTAGGCTATAGCGGTGGTAAGATAAATGCACCCACTTATAGAATGGTTTGTGACGGAGGAACGGGGCACGTTGAGGTTGCCAAGATCATTTTTGACCCTGAGATTATCTCTTATGAAACCCTGCTAGATATATTCTTTCATACCCATGATCCTACTACCTTAAATAGGCAGGGAAATGATGTGGGAGACCAGTACCGTTCTGTTATCTTTTACCGCAATGAAGAGCAGAAAGCCATTGCGCTAAAAGTCTTAGAATCAGTAGATAAAAGTGATTTATGGCCTAATCCTATAGTTACAGCTGTAGAGCCACTCACTAATTATTTTGTGGCGGAAGATTATCATCAGAACTACTATAATCAAAACACGGAACAGGGATATTGTTCTGCCGTCATCGGCCCAAAAGTGACTAAATTCAAGAAGAAATATAAGGAGCTTTTGAGGGAGTAAATGGGTTTTTAGGCCTGTTGGATTTTCAGCTTTAGTCTTTTACATTTGGCTTAATTGTCATGTGTGTTAGGGCGATTTTTTATGTTTTGGCATCCTGTTTAATGTTAAACATGTATGCACTTGAACCTTTGAAATTGAGTAGTGATGGTTCACGAATGGTCAGTGGTTTAGTGGAGGTTTGTGAGCTATCTTGTAATTCTACATACCAAGAGGCTTCAAACTCTCCTCTTTGGAGATTAGCTCAATCTAGCAGCTATAAGGTAAGCAATTCTAGGAATGCACTTTGGATAAGGTTCAATTATTGGGACACCTCAGAAGCCAAGACCTATCTAACTGCATTGTCTCCAAATGTTGATTCAATAGAAGTCTATAGTAGCAGTTCGAAAATTGGGATGTCTGGCGATAATATTAGATTTTCACAGAGAAGTGTAAAGGACGCTTACCCAACGGTAATCTTACCTAATTCAGATAGTGTTCAGATGATTACTTTGAAGATTAGAATGTCAGAAGATTTTATTGTTCCTCTGTATTTGAAAAATGAAAGCAGTTATCAGAAGTCATATATCAATAGACAGCTAAGAATGGGAATATACATAGGTGTTATGCTCTCCATTTGCCTATATAATTTGTTTTTATTCTTCTCTACCAAATACAGATTGTTCTTATTGTATTCAATTTACGTCTTTTTTGTTGCGCTTACTCAGCTGTCCATTTTCAGCGATATTTCTGGACTGTTATACCCAGAATC
The DNA here is from genome assembly GCA_049115575.1 of Bacteroidia bacterium. Lineage (GTDB taxonomy): Bacteria > Bacteroidota > Bacteroidia > NS11-12g > UBA9320 > JAHEKB01. Next base: position 419,760 of record JAGDZU010000002.1, read on the forward strand.
TCTTTTTTGGTTGGAGAGGGATATATTTATTTTTAGTTCACTATTAGGGCTTGCCATAGGACCATTAATTTTGAAGTTTCTATCCGTTAGGGAGCACAGCCTAATGTTATTTAATGTAATTGTGATGTTGACATTCTGCTATGGTATATTATTCACTTTATCCACTACCAAAGAAAATCTAAACTTCATAGCTGTACTTTCTAGTATAAACTTGTTGTCAGCGGTTTTTCTTCTTGTATTGTCATTTTGGTTATTCAAAAGGGAAGTATTGGCGAAGTATTTTCTGGTAGCTTGGTCCACTTTCCTAGTTGGTTCAATTCTTTTTATTCTTCAAAATTTGGAATTAATTGAATTCTCGACAAGCGCAAATGCTACAATGACGGTAGGCACTGCAATGGAAGCCATCTTACTTTCTTTTGCTTTAGGACACCATTTCAATTCATTGGTCAAAAGCAATAGGATCAAGGAATCTAAAATAAGTGAGCAAAGCAGCAAATTGGTGGATCTTGACAAACAATTAACCAAAGTGAAATTGAGGTATTTGAGGGGTAGGATGAACCCACACTTTCTTTTCAACGCTTTAACATCGATTCAAAACTTCATTTTGAAGAATGACAAGTTAACTTCCGCAGACTTTGTAGCGAAATATGCCAAAATTATTCGTGAAAATTTTATTCAAACAGAGAACTCCTATATCTCTTTAGACAATGAGAAGAAAGCTCTGGATAAGTATTTGAGAATAGAAAGGTTGAGATCAACTGATTTCTTTAACTATAAAGTTGAGTTTAAAGTGTCAGATGATATTGATTTAAAAGCAATATATATTCCTCCTCTTCTTATTCAACCATTGGTAGAAAATGCGGTCAAACATGCGTTTATAGACTTGTCATACGCGGGTCTGGTATTAGTTGAATTAAATCTAGATTTTACTCATAAAATTGCTTCTGTAATTGTTAAAGACAACGGCAAAGGATCATTGTATAATTCTTCCAATAAAAATCCTTTGTCTAGAGGATTGTCGATTGTAAATGAAAGGTTGAGCATGCTAGGAAAGCTATATGAAAACGAGTTCGTTGGAACAGAAGTGGTTAGTAATAATGAGCAGGGTTATGAAGTGAAAATAAAGTTACCATTAATCAATAAATATGAAGACTAGGATATTAATAGTTGATGATCAACAAGATATAAGAGAGCTGCTTAGAACAGTTCTTATGATGAGAAAAGATGTGATAGTTGTGGGTGAGGCAGCAAATGTTCAGGATGCCATCAAATTGTGTGAAGGAAAGAGACCAGATATAGTATTGTTGGATATTGAATTGCCAGATGGTTCAGGATTTGATTTATTGCATCATTTCAAATCTCCCTTCTTTAAAACAATAATAGTAACTGCCTTCTCGGATTATATAGTTAATGCGTTAAGGTTATCGGCCCTGGACTACCTACTGAAACCAATCACTTTTGATGAATTGAACGTTTCAATTGATCGAATTTCTGCCATGATTGAAGACGAAAAATCTCAATACAAATTATTGAAGGATTACTTGGCACAAAAACCTGAAATAGATAGAATACTTATTCCGTCAGACACCAATAAACACAGTCTCTTATTCAAAGACATATTATACCTCCGTTCCAACGCTGGTTATACGGTGTTTCATTGCGTTAACCATAAACATGTAATATCAAGTAAGTCCATCAGTTATTACGAAGAAATTCTGCCTGAAAAATTGTTTTTCAGGACGCATAAATCATTTGTTGTCAACTACCATCATATAGCTCAATTGCCATCTGGCAGAAGTGGCACCATCATACTCAATCAAGACAAATCGGTTGAATTATCAGTGAGACGTGCTCCAGATTTCAGGGAGTGGTATAAAAGTTTAACCTTAGGAGGGAAGGAATAGGGTAGTTGTTAGTTGTGAATTATTAATGGTTATTGGAAGCTCAATTTAGTTCATCAGAACCTCATTACATGCGTAGCACAAGAACAAAAAAAACAGCATTCAAATTGCTGAATGCTGTTTTTAATAATTCTGGTTCCGGTTCCCGGATTTCAGTTACCCGATTCTAGCTATCAAGTCAGCTACTCTATTTGAGTAACCAGCTTCATTGTCATACCAACCCATAAGTTTAACAGTATTACCTGTAACCATAGTGGTTTGAGCATCGAAAATGCATGAGTGTGGGTTACCAACTATATCTATAGAAACGATAGGATCTTCTGTGTATTCCAAGATTCCTTTCAATTCGTTTTCAGATGCTTTTTTGAATGCGGCATTTACTGCTTCAACCGTTACATCTTGCTTAAGAGTAACTACAAAATCAGTAGCACTACCTGTAGGAATAGGTACTCTTAAGGAGTTACCATTCAATTTCCCTGCTAAGTGAGGCAATACCAATCCAACTGCTTTAGCTGCACCTGTGCTTGTTGGTATGATAGAAAGAGCTGCTGCTCTAGCTCTTCTCAAATCTGAGTGAGGAGCATCTTGTAAACGCTGATCAGAAGTGTAAGCATGAACTGTAGTCATGAAACCACTTTCAACTCCATAAAGATCGTCAAGAACCTTTACCATAGGAGCCAAACAGTTGGTAGTACAACTAGCATTTGAAACTATAGTCTCATCGCCAGTAAGTGTGTCGTCGTTCACACCCAATACTACTGTTTTAATATCTCCTGAAGCCGGTGCAGAAATAATCACCTTTTTTGCTCCAGCTGTAAGGTGTTTTCCAGCGCCTTCTGGGCTTCTGAAAATTCCTGTACTTTCTAAAACTGCATCAACACCTAATTCTGCCCATGGCAAATTCTCAGGATCACGTTCTGCAGTAGCTCTAATTTTCTGACCGTTTACGATCAAATATTCGTCGTTAGATTCTACTGTACCGTTGAATCTTCCCTGAATAGAATCATACTTTAACAAATGAGCAAGAGTGGCGTTGTCAGTTAGATCATTAATGGCAACAACCTCTACATTTGGCTTTTCTAGAAGTACTTTAAAGGCAAGTCTTCCAATTCTTCCGAAACCGTTGATGGCTACTTTCATTTTTAATTTTTTTTAGGTGTTTTTTGAGGGGGGCAAAACTAAGATTTTTTCTCAATTAAATATTTGATATTAAACTAAAGATTATTTCTTTTGCACCCGCATTCGCAAGGATGCACGTCGGCTGATATTAGCCCTCATTGAAAAATGACTATATCAGTTACCCATGGTTGGGAGCCGAACAGAAGGAAAAATTACAATGGCCCCTTCGTCTATCGGCTAGGACGCCAGGTTTTCATCCTGGAAAGAGGGGTTCGATTCCCCTAGGGGCTACAAAGGAAAAGCTCGGCATTAGCCGGGCTTTTCCTTTGTTTGTGCGAAAGCAGACCAAGCTTAGCTTGAGGCTGTATAAGCGTGAGCAAAAAAATGGCACATGAAATGTGCTTTTCCTTTGGGTACGATAACTTAGTTGGGGAACATTTTCGAATCAACCGCAGGTTGTGAGATAAATGAATCCCCCCTGTTAAGCACTAAATCTTAAACTTCTCTTAATAAGTGACCACACAGTGGTTCTGGAGTTGGGAAAATCCCAAGACGTGGGAACATGACCAAACGACTACAAGGGGAGCGTGTCATGAGCAGAGGAACAAAGTAACGACCATGAGCCTTAGGCGAATTATACCCATTCCAAAATTCAATATCTTAAAACTGAGTACACTATTAAAAAGTTGACTTTTAATTATATTGGTAGACTTCAATAAAAAACTTGAAAAATGTATACATAGGTGGATTATTTCTCATACTTACCATTTTGATTGGAGGGTGTAAACCATATGAAAAACGTGGTGACCGTTGGATTAAAGAATACAAAACTACAATTCCGTCCTCAGCTGAAATGGATTACGAGTATTATGAAGACGAATATTTTGAAGAAATGGCTAGTATCTATTCTTCAAAATCATATACCTATTTCACGCAATTGAATTACGATTCCTCTCTTCATCATGCGATTAAAAACTATGCTATTGTTAGAAATTTTGAATTAACTTCTTACTATGATGAATTTTTAGAGTCTGTAGAGAATGTTTACCAGGCCGCTTATCAAGCCGAATCATATGAAATTGCTTACAGATTTCTTTTAAAAAAGTTATATCTACACGACTCCTATTCTGTGGAGTATTTTATGGCTAGGCTAAAATTAGCGGAGATTGCTCTTTACTTTGACAACAGTAAATACTTGAGCAAAAATATTTCAGAAGTTGAAGATGCACTTAAAGTAGATGACTTACTTGAAGAAGAAGACAAACTGGTTTTAAAGATTCTATTAGAGTCCATTAAATTAAGTGCTTCACTAAAGCAGACTAGTAATCAACAAATAGCAGACGCTAATCAACATCTGATATCCCTAATTTCTAGAATGCCTCAGTGGCACCATCTAACAAATGAGTGTTTACTAGGAGTAATTAAATCCTCAACATATAGCAATAACATTAGCCTCGCACGAGATGTGGCATTATATGGATTGGCTCATAGTTCCATTCATAATACATATCATTATTATTTCTTACAACAAAGTGCCTATTTGAACACGCTTATTGGTAATAACGAAGAGTCTGTTAAACAATATAAACTACTAATACAGTTCCTTAACAAGACTGAAAATGAACAATTGAATATAGACTGTCAATGGGAACTATTTCACCTGTATAAAACAATGTCTAAATATAGGCTAGCATTTAGGCAATTAAAATCTTTGGAATTATTTGAGTCATCTAATTCTAATATGCTCTATGAAATATACTTAAATCAAGGTCAATTATATTTTGACATTGGAGATAATAACAAAGCCTTAGAAGTCTATCAAAAGGGCTTAAATTATGTAGAAAAATCTGATGATGACGAATTTCTGTCTAGCTACTGGAATAATATAGGTCTTTCTTATCTCAGGATGAATGAGTATGAAAGAGCATCATTTTATTTAAAAAAATCAAGTTCGTTCTTTAATGGTAATGAGGAAAAGCTAAGCATTTACTACAGTAATTTGGGATATATAGATTTTATGTTAGGTAAATATTTGAGTGCATTGAATTATTTGGATAGTGCCATAATGTTATTTGATCTTAAAGAAAGTAGCGACACATTACTTCGAAAAACTCTAGTTACGAATAAAAGTAACTTACTTCATTCTATTGGAAACAACCAAGAAGCCTATTCTCTCATGAAAGAACTCAATCTTATGAATGCGCCTTATGATGAAAATGAAAGCATGAATGGGTACACCTTATTTGCACGAATTTGTTTCAGTCTAGGAGAGGAAAAAGAAGGATTAGAAGCTATAGGTCATGCCTTAAAAGCATTAGAATATCATTTAAATCAAGTATTCAAATTCAAATCGGAATATGAGCGTAAAAAGTATTTGAATTTAATCCGTCGACATATTTATCGGTTGGAAAGTTTAGTTGTTCTCCATGAAATCTGTGAACTGAATGAAAAAATTTTGAACTTAAAAAGGACTATGTCTGGTTTACTGTTGAAATCAAAGTCCTCAATGTTAGAAGATTTGAGGGGTTCAGAAGACAATGATGTTAAACAATTATTGAGGAATTATGAACAATTAACTAGCGCTTCAAAGGCAGATAGTAGCTCAAATTTTAGCGAATTATTGGTTGAATTAGAATCTAAAATTGTTGAATTGCACGTTGAACATTTTCCTGAGAAGGCATACGTGAGTTTTAATCATATGGCTAACCTCAACAACTCGGCAGCTCTAATTGAGTTCTCTCGAGTACCCTTAAATGAGGGTATTGATTCAATTAAAGATTGGAAATATTACACATTCGTTAGTGTACGCAATCAACCATGTGTTGAGATTATCCCTCTATTCAAAGAATCGGAGATAAAGCATTTTATGAACTCTTCTAAGCCTAATAACTTATATTCAACAAGAGGCGTTACAGTTACGAATACACAACCAAGAATGCCATTATTAGACAGTTTATACTCTATGATATGGCAGCCTATCCTTTCCAAACTTGGTGATTATGACACTATATACTTCATTCCAGATGGAATTCTCAATCTAGTCTCAAACCGAACCGTATTTGATTCGAAATCAGAAAACAGGAATAAAGAACTCTATCAGATTAGTGACTACAAATTATTAAGAAACTTAAATACACCGGAGATAAACGACTTGTTATTGATAGGTGGCATAGACTATAGATTTGACACTAGCAACAAGAAGAAAAATCAGACAATAAGTGAATTCTCTCGTTCATTGGGGAAAAATGAAAACTCCTGGAACTACCTGCCTGGAACCATGGCAGAAATAAATAACATAGACTCTTTGTTAAGCATGCCTTCCATAAAAGTCGAGAAGTGGTCCTCAACTTCGGCATCTGAATCTCAATTCAAGAATCTCAGTGGAAATAGCCCAGAGGTAATTCACATTGCAACGCACGGTTTCTTTTTTGAACATTCCAATCAAATTAGAAATTTCCAGTTGGAGCATGATAGGAATAACGCCTCTGATCCATTATCTCGCTCAGGATTAATTTTTTCCGGTGCAAACTATGCTTGGAATCATGGAGAAAATCCATTTCAAAGTGATGATGGAATTCTGACAGCACAAGAAATTTCGAACCTGGACCTTTCAAATACTAAGATTGTTATTTTAAGTGCCTGTGAAACTGGCTTAGGTGATATTGATGGAAGTGAAGGCGTATATGGACTTCAGAGGGCATTTAAAATGGCTGGAGTTGATCTAATTATTATGAGCCTTTGGAAAGTACCAGATAAGGAAACAACAGAATTCATGACTGACTTTTATGCCAAATGGGTAAGTGGGTTTTCTGTTCGAGAAGCTTTTAACTCTGCCCAGCATGCCATGTCGATGAAGTACCCCGAAAGACCCGAAGCTTGGGCTGGGTTTGTCTTGTTTGAGTAGTCTATAGTAATGTGCTTTTCCTTTGGGTACGATAACTATTACTGGGGAACATTTTCGAATCAACCGAAGATTGTGAGATAAATGAGCAGAGGAACAAAGTGACGACCATGAGCCGAAAAGGAGTCTCTAACAATACCTACAATTATTACCAAGTTCTTGTCGCTTTTTATTTATTATATTTCAGACATGAACATGATACGAAAATTTATATGGTTTTTGGCTGTACTTAGCATTTCATATAACACTTCAGCACAATCAGGACCAGGAGGCATTGGTGACACCACCGGAAATTCTTCATTGAAACTCTGGTTAACTTCATCTATTGGGCCATCAAGTACGACACCAAATGCAAAAGTTACTCAATGGATAGATCGATCAGGTGCTGGCAATAACCTTGGTTCTGGAAGTAACAGTGAACCTGTCTTTATAAATAATGTTCAAAACGGATTTCCAGGAGTAAAGTTTTCAGGTTCTCATTACATGCAATCAATAAGAACTTCAAGTTTGGCAAATCCTGAATTGACCATGTTCATTGTGATTAAAAACTACAATTCAGGTGCTGCTTTGGCTGTTTGCGATGCCAATACGCAATTTAACAATGAATTCTTAATGCTAAATAGACAAGCATATTTACATCGCTCTTCTGGTAATTTTAAATATAATAAACACCAATGCTCAGATTCTTTAGGAAGCGACACATGCCAAGTTTTGGCCGTAAGATTCAATAAAGGAACTAACACAATAGACAATTATATAAATGGCAGCCTAAGTAATGCTAGCACACAAAGTGCAGGTGGAAGTTTTACCTTTTCTAACATTGATAGATTAGTGACCCTTGGTCAAAGAAATTCTTTTGTTTCGGGAGAATATCTAAATGGCACAATACTCGAAGTAATAACTCACAATACCGCACTTAGTTCTGGACAAATTGACTCTATAAATACCTACTTAATCAACAAATATGATTTAACATCGTCACCATGTTCTCAATTCCTTGCTCTAAAAGAAATGGACAATATTGAAACATTAAAGGTCTTTCCCAATCCAAGTACGGGCTTACTTAATTTTGAAGGATTGACCGCTCCAGGGAAACTAGAACTTTACGATATTAACGGCAGATTGGTTTATTATACGCAATTGAGGAAAGGTCAGCAATCGGTAGACTTAGGGACACTTAGTCCTGCTCTATACTCACTTAGAATAACTACCACATCTAAGGTTATAAATAAAAAAATTCTCATATCGAAGTAGCGCCAAAGGAATATAAAGATTGTGCATGATTGAATTTCTATAAGCTTGTGCTTCTCTTTTATTACAAACAATAAAAGTCATATAATTATCCATTTTACTTGCTTCACAAACCTATACGCAATGATTGGCATGGGCTATTTAGCATTAGAAACTGACTTCTTTTAAAGTATACTCAAATTTGTTATATAGTCCGCCATAAGAAATTTGCTTAACAATGCCAAGACCTTTTTTGTAGTAAATCACTTTGTCAATATTGCTTCCATCTTGTGTTATTTCAGTTAGACCAGTGTACTCGCAATAGGGAGTAGAAAGACTTACATTTACTCCAGTTACCTCTCTTGTAGAAAAGTAATATGACCATCTACTTCCCAACACTGGGTCTCCAGGACATTCAAGGTACTCTTTATAGTTGCTTGGATGAAAAAGGATTAGATCTCCTGTAGAAGCATCAGTTCTGTAATAGTGTTGCACACCCCAGAAACTTACATATGACTCAACTCCAAAATATTTCGTGTTCAAAAAAGTGCTATCTTTAAAATTGTGCAATCTACCCGTAGTTGTATCCTTCACACCATCTTTAACAACTTCGTATGTCCACCTATTTCCAATATCAGCGGGCCATAATGAAGAAGAACCATTACCATCACATAATAGAACAGTTATCTCTTCATTTTCTTTGTCCTTACAACCACTATTCATAAAAGCAAATGAACCGATTAAGAGTATAAGGCCAGCTGTATATATATATAAATTTTTTTTTCTCATAGTATCAAAATTACAGTTTCAATTGGTTACAAATTCTATTAAATTCCGTTTTTTAATAAATTGTATTTCAATGAAGAATATTATTAAAACCACAGTGGTTATGTTTTGTCTATGCGCGGTATTAAGCTCTTGTAAAGACAAAGATCAAGGCTCCGAAGATCTAGTACCTGAGACAAGAATAAGTTACAACGGAACTAGTTTAGGAATTACTCATGGGAATATGCGTGATGATGGCGGAGGGAAGTTCCTACTTCATTTATTAACTCAAGACTTGGATTATACACGGTCTTTAGGATACCAAGGTTCAGGAAGTAGAATAAGCATGATTATTACTACTAGTACAGTGAGAGAATTAGACGAAGGGACCTACAATCAACCAGGTAATATAGGGTTTACTGGGATAGGATTGAATTGGAATGACCAAACCAAAAAGTTTGCAGAAGTTGACCCTGTCCAAACCATGTCTTTTGTTGTAAAACATACATCCTATGGCTATGCCATTACAATTGATGCAACCACTAACAACGGAAGTTTCACTGGCGAATTTCATGGTGAAATTCCAATTATATAGAGGTATACCGTCATTCGGATCTTAATTAAAGTTCGATAAGCTTCCTCTTCCATCTATAAGGATTAAACCGCACCATATGGTGCGGTTTTTTTTATGCTCAAAAATTAGCCGAGTTCATTCGAGCTCATTTGATGAGTATGGAAAAATTGACTACGAAGTGGTTCTGGAGTTGGGTAAATCCCAAGACGTGGGAACATGACCAAACGACTGCAAGGAGAGCGTGTCATGAGCAGAGGAACAAGGTGATGACCATGAATCTTAGGCGAATAATCCCCTATGTTATACCCAAATCAGAAACTATAAAACGGATGACAACCTGAATTGATAATCTTCGTATACAAGATTTATATCTTAAAGATCAATAGTAATCAATCCACATTATTATCCTTCGATTCATTCCTAAAGGTTAAAGCTCCTCTAACTCCTAAAAAACCGTATAAAAAGGACGACTTATAATTCTGAACTTTCCCATAGCTCAATGAAGCATCCATAGATAAGGAATAATTAACACGATCTAGCAGCAGATATTCATAACTGAGTTTTGGATGAACTTGTATCACTTCCATCCATTCTAAATCAAACGCCTTGTAATGTTTCTGTTCACCACTATAGCTATTAGTCAGGTTCAACTGATAGCTAGAGTTTATTGTAATTCCTACCAAAATCCCAGCGCCAAACTTGTGTCTGTTCCAATTATAATATTCCAATTGGGGACTAATGCCAAGTAGGCGATGTGCTCCCATAAATGTAAAGGGCGTACCGTTATAAATACTTGGAGCTGTGAATCCAGATGTAGGGTCAATCATATCGCTATATCGCATATAGTCTCCATTCTCTGATAAAGTGGTGATCCTATGATAACCGACACCAAAAGACAAACCCCATTTTTCAGTGAATCGTTCAGTCCAATCCAACTCCAAAGTATAACTACTTAAAATAGAAGGTTCAGACAAATGTCCAGGCTCCAACTCGTGTACAGGGATTGCTGTCCATATGTTTATCAATTTGGCATAATTTGTGATTTGAGGAGCAAAATCATTGCCCTTAAACCAATGATTCATAGACACAGTAAGGCCAAACTGCGAGCTTTCCTGACCCCATGAAAAAATACTTGCTGTCACAAACAATACAAAAACTATACTGCGCATATTCCAAAGATACAGTTATTAGACGATGGCATTTTGCAGTATACTATTTCATCACCCTCCACACCAAAATTCACAAATCATTATATTTAAGCACCAAAAACATCCATTAAACTGAAGGTCATGCCCAAGATCCATCAAATTGCCTTTCTAATTTTGCTGTTTGCTTTTAGCTTTGGTTGCTCCAATGCCAGATATGGTCATTTAACAACCAAATCCACTAGTAAAAAAGCAATTGTAAAGACGGAACATAGAACTTCTACACCTATAGCTTCGTTGTCTGTAGAATCTAAACGCGAAATTGAATTAGGCAGCCAAACTCGTTTTTTACCAAATGCAACATTGAGTTATTTGCCATCGGAATCGAAAAGTCACTCAGCTTTACCAGCAGAGATTGAAAATCCCAATACTATGAGTGTTGTAAGCAAAGAGGTTCATCAATCCATGTTAAGGAATGCTCAAGAAGTTGCGCTGCTTAAGGCCAAAGAGAAACACAATGGCTTCTTTAGTTTTATTGGAACACTTATAGTAGTTTTCTTGTTCCTAGCTGCTTTGGCATGGTTGGGCACCTTATTTGGCATTCCATTTTGGACAGGAATGATGTGGCTAGGTATTCTTGTCGCATTTATTCTTATTATGGACTTATTGGGAATTTCAGAAGTTTGGATGGGGAAATAAATTGACTACCAATTCTTTGTTGAATTAGCTAGCCCCAAACATACCCTCCAACACCATTCTGCGGTATTTAAAGATCTTTTCTAGTTTTCTTTTAATGAGGAATCGATTTGCTAGGATACCAATAATTCCGAAGGGTGGTATGTAAGTAATCGTGTCTACCATTTCAACCCCATTAGAATTGGGAACGAGTCTGTGTTCATGATGCCACATTCGGTATGGTCCTGAGCGTTGTTCATCTACAAAATATTGAAGTTCTTTTACATGAGTAATTTCAGTGACCCATGTGGTTCTCAATCCCCAGATAGGGCGAACATGATATTTGATAATCATGCCAGGATACATATTAAGCGGTAAATCTTGAGTCACCACTTTAAAGTCCATATCTGGAGGTGTTATCTTTTGTAAATTATGAGGACTAGAGATAAAGGCCCATAATTCATCAAGTTGAACGGGCAGCTCTTGCCTTAATGTGAATTGATGCGCACCCATATTGAGCTAGTCTTGCAAATTCTGCATTCTACCCATTAAGGCATCTGCTTCCATATATTTCTGATCGGCTGCAGTGCGATTAATCTTGGATAGATTAAAGGCTTCTCTCAACAATTTAGCATGCTGTCTTTCCAATGATTCTAGTACGGATTTTCTTTTAAATATTTTGAACATAAGACCTTGGTTTATCAATTAATAAACCATCAAAATCTTATTTTGTTCATCGTAACTTAAATATTCTTAAACAAAATAGAATTATACGAGTGGCATAAGTTCTGCTCAGCCCTCATTCACCTTCATACAAAAGCCATCGCCACGTATATTGTCTATAGAAATTCGCTCATCATTAGAGAAAAGCTTTCGCAGTTTGTTTACATACACATCCATACTACGAGCGGTAAAATAATTATTCTCTTTCCATATACGGGTGAGTACTTCTTCTCGCCTCACCAATTGATTGCATTTGTCTAAGAGTACAAAAAGCAATTGGTTCTCACGTGGTGAGAGCTTCTTAACTTCTATACCGTTCTTAGATAAGTTTCTCATAGGATAATTCAAGGTATAATCTAGAAACACCACACTTTCTTGAGGTTCTGAAAAATGTTCACCAGGCTTCTCTAATATGGCATTGATTTTTAACAAAAGAATCTCTGGATCAAAGGGTTTATTTAAATAATCAGAGGCACCCAGCTGATAACCTTTAATAATGTCTTTCTTTAAGCTTTTAGCAGTTAGAAATACAAGAGGCGTTTTGCTTTCCTGCTTTGCAATAAGTTCAGCTAGACTGAAACCATCCATTTCAGGCATCATCACATCCAAAATGCATAAGTCATAAGAATTCGACCTGAAGTTAGAATAACCAATTTTCCCATTTTCGGCTAAGTCCACTTTGTAACCATTCATTTTTAAATAGTCTCTTAAGACTATGCCGAAATTAGGGTCATCCTCCACCAACAATATGTTTTTGCCTGCATTCATTTGGGCAGTGATATATTAAAAGTAGAACCTTGTTGAGCTTTGCTATCTACACTAATGATTCCACCATGGGCTTCAATAATTTTTTGGGCATAATTTAAACCAACTCCGGTGCCCTTGGTAGTGTATATATTGTCTCTCTGTACACGGTGAAAGGGTTGAAAAATCTGTTTGGCATCTTCTGAACTAATGCCCACTCCATTGTCTTTGATAGCTAGCTTTATTTCAGCATCTGTTTCCCATAAGTCAATTTGAATTTCAGGAGTGTTGTCACAATACTTTAGAGCATTGTCTATGATATTCACTACCACATTTTCTAAATGCGTAGGGTCTGCGTTAATAGATAACTCTTTAACATTGGATGTAATTTGGGCTTGGCGCTCTGAGATTTGTATAGCCAGTCTTTCCAAAGCGTCATGAATCAAGAGCTTAAGGTTTACTTGCTTCTTATTAAGTTGAAATGTCTGCTTATCCATGCCGGCCATTTGCAGTATGTTTTCTATATAACTAGACATGCGCGCATTCTCATCGCTTATAATGTCTAGGTAATTGGTCTTGTTGTCGGTTTTCAGGTTTTCCAGCGCAAGTTGAATAGTGGCTATGGGTGTTTTTAGTTCATGAGACATGCTGTTAATAAAGTCATCCCTCGCCTCTGCCACTTTCTTCTGTGCTCTATAGAGACCAAACAGATATATAAACAGTACTGCTGACAGTAATAAAACCAAAAAAGAAAGAGAAAGGGGTACCAGTAAAGATTGAAGTATAGAACTCTTCCTATCTAAGATTTGTAATTCTAACAAAGCACCACCCTTTAATTCCAATGGAAACAACTCTATGTCATAGATCTTTGCCGCCCTAAACTCTGTTGCATGAAATAAGCTATCATCACCAGAAATTTGATATAAAAAATCATTATCCAAACCTAATCTGTCTAAATGATGCCTTAAGCTGCTGTCTAAGTTTATAGCTTCTAATCTTTCATGAAGCGGCGTTTGGATTTGATTACTGAGGATGTCGTGAATCCATTGATCAGATGAATCTGCCGATGCTTTTGATTGCCATTTTCTGTGAACCACATCTTCTTCTGTATTCCCTATTATTCTGTGAACTTCTACATGCTTATCCATTTGAGTCTCCTGAATCGGTTCATCCGAATCAGAAGTCATCAACCGCACTGTAACTGAACTTTCCACATCTTCCATAGAGGAATCTATATAGGTTTCAAATACCTCATTTAAATTACCGGATAAATTAGAATTGCGAACATTTTGCAAGGCAATATGCACGTTTTGGTCAAAGCGCTGTTCAGAGCGTTTATACTCCTTATTTATCAAGAAAGCTTGAACTAGAATCAGGCACAGCAAGGTCACAACAATGCCGCCAATTATTATCTTATTTCTAAGCCTCACTTTTCAAAAGTACCATGCTTTGCCTAAACTAGAAGCTATTTTAACATAGCGTTAACACTCATTATGAGTTTGTTAAAATAGTTTGAATGGTATCTGCTTTTGCTTTGTAGGTACACTAAATAAGAATAGTATGAAAACCCAGAACATTTTAATTGCATTTGCCTTCACATGTATAAACACACTGGTGTTGGCTCAATCAACAGACAAACACGAGATTAGACTTAAAACTTCTATTGAAAAAGACGGAGTTAAAACTGAAGTTGACACCACTTTTGATTCCATGGAGGATTTGCACAACTACATGAAGGCCAATGACATGGACATGCCAGGAGGAGATATGGACATGGAAATGAATGGTAAAAAAATATGGAAACGCATTGAACACGATGAGGATATAGAGCACTCTCACGACGGCTCCGAAGAACATCAGATTGAAAAGAAAATCATTATTCACAAAGGAGAAGGAGATGAAATAACGGATGATGTAGATGTGGAAATTGAAGGTGGCGAAGTGATTATTAAAGACAAAAACACCGGAGAAGAAATTGAACGCGTTTCCATGGAAGGTCACTCTTCTGAAGATGTGAAAGTGATGGTGATTAGACGTACCATTAATATAAAAGAATTAGATGCAGTAGAGCGTACTGAATTGGGCATAGAGCCAGATGAAGCTACATTTAAAATTGCTCCAAATCCTGTTAAAGGAATAATGAGTGTAGATTTTGATGAACCAATAGAAGGTAATTTAACTCTGAGTATCTTCACTATGGATGGTAGAGTAGTTTCCAGTGAAAACTATAATGGCACTATTCAACATATTTCTTTAAATGTAAAAGATCTAGCAGCTGGCACTTATTACATTAGAGCTGATCATGGGGCCACATCCTCTGCTAAGAAACTGATTATTACAGAGTAGCATCATTCACTTAGCTTTTATGCCAAAAACTAAAAGGAGCAATCGAAAGATTGCTCCTTTTTTTGATTACAATATTGGAATGTCGAGAATTCCTATATCACATGCTCCTCAGTGATTTCAAAAACCACTTCAGTTTTCTTTTTGAGTTTAGGAACTAGAACCCAATGCATATTGTGAATTAGCATCATGCATCCACCCTCATATCTAGCATGTATATAGTAGGTTAATGTTTTATTCCCTTCTTGTTTAATATTTCTAGAGTACTCTACCCTGCAACCACCGCCATAGGTTTCCGTTCCTATGAGGGTAAAGCTATTAAAGTCTATGTCTGTAGGTTCCGCTTTAGAACAATCTATATTACCTCCTCTAAAGCGTTTGGTATCGAAATAGTCTTCGTATTCTGCTTGAGTGCGGATTACGATATGCTCTTGTTCCTGAACATGACTTAAGAAACAATCTCCAAAATAGGTGGACTCTATGTATTGCACTTCTGGTTCAATTACTTCTTTCTGGCAGTTTGTTATCAGAACAACCAGCAATAGAAGTAAAAACAGTGGCAAATGTTTAGACATTATCCAAACTTAACCATATTCAAGGCTAGAACTACAGCAGATGAGTAAAATGAGAATGAATTGACGTTCTTTCATTTTTCTACTTGATGCCTCTTCATTGCCAGAGGGGCTAGCTTATAACAACTCTTATAGCCGCGCCGCACCAATGACTTTTATCGCTTCTAGCTTTTCTGTTCTTTCATTTTTCTCCTTGATGAGAAAAACGAAACAAAAAGAATCAAGAAAGCAGACTACGGCTCCTTCGTATTTTTTGTCCCACCGCCTGCCCCTCCCCATCCAAAAATACCCCGTTCGCTCACTTGGCCGCCGCTAAGCTTTCAAGCCCACCCGCTTTTGGATTTCGATAAACGTCACGCTTTCAGAAACCATCCTCGAACTTCAAACCTCGCACCCCGCACCTTTTTTTTATATTCGTCTTTCATGAAATCTAGTCTTAGCTTTTTACTTACCCTCTTAATTTCAATTACTGCTTTTTCTCAGAGTCTTGCGCCTAGCTATAATCTCAGTGCTAAACTGGCTATCTACCTCAATCATCTAGAATGTATAGATGAGCAAACTTTGGTACATACCAAAATTGGAGATCAAGTCTATTTGAATTTAATGATACTGGTAGATGAATTTGTGGTAGAAGAGGAATTGACAGCATTAGGTGTTATAGTGAACAGCAAGATTGAAGAAGTCTGGACCATTTTGGTTCCTAAGAGCAGTTTAAGGGCCTTGACTCATGTTCAGGGAATAGAGTACCTAGAACTAGATCATCCCATAATTCCAGCCGTGCACAAAGCACGGAAACACACACGTGTGGACTCAGTTCATGCCGGTATAGGTTTAGATATGCCTTTATCTGGTGAAGGAGTAATTGTTGGAATTATAGATGCGGGATATGAATATCATCACCCCACTTTTTACGATGTAAACGGTACTCATTTACGCATAGATCGTATTTGGGAACAAAAGAAAAATGGCACCCCACCTACAGGATATGTATATGGCAATGAATTAAAAGATACCGTTTCCATGAGGGCTGCTGTTCAAGATGCACCAGGAAGTCATGGGGTGCATGTAGGAGGAATAGCTGCGGGTTCTGGATTTGGAGGAGATTCTACTGAATTTAGAGGAGTGGCTTATAAAAGCAATCTGGTATTAGTGGGAATTCGCCCCGAAGAAGAAGAATGGACTTCTACTGGTTTATCCAGTGTGGCAGATGGAGCGAAATACATATACGACTACGCCGACCAGCAAGGCAAAGCTGCGGTAGTTAATTTGAGCTGGGGTGGAGCTGTAGGTCCAGGAGATGGAAGTTCTTTATTTGCCAGAGCCATTAACAGCTTAACCGGTGAGGGAAAATTATTTGCGGTGAGTGCGGGCAACAGTGCAGATGGTGGTCAACATGTCACCAAAGATTTTAGCACTTCCGACTCGGTGTTGCATACCTTCCTTCAGTTTGGTTATACAGACAGCAATTTTGTAAAACACCAATGGATAGATATCTGGGGAGAAGAAGGCGAATCTTTCTGTATAGAATACACGCTCTTTTATGGCTCGGACTCCAGTAGAACATCTCAAATCTATTGCTTAGATGGTCAAACTGAATCCACTTTTCTTGTAGGCAAGTTTGGAGATACGTGCAGAGTAGTCATGAGCAGGCAAGCTGCTACCTTTAATGGCAGACCTCGAATGTTATTGAATATTGCCAATGCCTCTAGCAATTTGTTTTCACTAAAAATCCGATCAACCTCTGGCCGAGTGCATGCTTGGGCAGGTTATGTTAAAGGATACTGGGGGCACCGAGGAGCATTCTTTAAAGCAGGACTGTTTGGAAATACAGAAGGAGATAGCAAATACGATATGGGCATCACAGCCAATGTAAATAATGCTTTCACTGTGGCAGCCTATAGTTCAAAACCTGTAGATGTAAATTATTTTGGTTCAACTCTGAACTTAAGCTCATCCGGTGTGGAGGGCAATATCACTTCATTTAGCAGCAATGGACCTACAACAGACCACAAACTCAAACCCAACATCAGCGCACCAGGCATGATGCTCACTTCAGGAGTGAATAAAAATGACATCTATTATATAAGTGGAAGTGGCAGACCCTCTCTAAAAGACAAGCTCGGTTTTCAAGGAGAGGAATATTGGTATGCCAATGCATCGGGCACCTCTATGGCCGCACCTATGGTGACAGGAATTTTAGCCTTAATGCTAGAAGTAGATCCCAATTTAACACCAGCCAAAGCCATGTATATTGTAAGGAATACTGCTATTCTAGATTCTTTCACCACTGCCAACCCAGACAGCACCCGATGGGGTTGGGGCAAGATTAATGCTTACCAAGCTGTCTTAGCCGCTGCTGCCAAAGTAGGTGTAGAGGAATTACAAGCTGCCGAAAACTTCTTTGCTATCTATCCTAATCCGAGTGGAGGTTCTATTACCCTACTTCCTAAGAATCCGAGTTTAGATGCTCAACTAGAAATTATTGATCTTTCAGGCAGAACCGTTCTTCAAAAGCAACTCCAATCTAACTCCGCAGGCTGGAAGATTGATGTTTCAAGTTTGAATGCGGGAGTTTATTGGGTGAGATTGGAGCAGGATGGGGTTATATTGACTGAGAGGTTGGTGGTGGAGTAGAGGTAATCGGAAAACCGGGTAGCTGGATCCAGTTTTGTTTGATGGGTATTTTCAATGCTTCATTATCATAAACTAACAATGACACAGATTACTGAAGAATACTTTGTAACCTATGTTTGCTGCTATAAATAATATTGCAACTAAGAAAACCAGGTAAAACCAATTTCTAGAATCCATAAACCATTTTGTTCTTTCATGTTTATGTTTATTGCCAAAAGAATTTTCAATACTTGTGCTTAAATTAATGGCAAGTATTTTTTTATTATAATCCTCAAAATTGACTTTTTCAATGTCAAGTAATGCGTGCACTGCACCTTCTAAAAGTCTATTGTAATATCTCATGTCTAAAATCCAAATAGATACCCAAGCTGCACCTAAAAATATCATAAGGTAGAATATTGTTGACTGTGACACATCTTTAAATTCGCTTATTACCAATATGATACTTGATATAGTCGCAAGAGCTGCTAGGGCTTGAACTCTTAACCTAATAAGCAATTCATTGAAATGCATAGCGACGTCCTCATATGATTTCCATAGCTCAAAATGAGTTGGTCTAATTTTTTGTTTCTTTTTACTCATATTCTCAAGGTTTCTTTTACATAGACTTTTAGTCAATTCCCAGATCTTCCAAACCAATTTCCTCAATGAAATACTTACAACCTACAGACTCGATGTATTCTTTAACATCCTTGTATTCTGGTCGTTCAAACCAATCATTTAGCAAATAAAAATACTCCGTTTCATACCCAGTTGGTGAAATTAATTTTGAGTATATCTCTTTTTTAAAATCGCATGTTTGCAATTTCTCGTCTACAGATCCTGACCCTTGTTGAAATTTCTTTTCAATTACATAAACCACCCCTTTCAATGCATTAATAAAAACCCCATCTGGTAAATATTTTTTTGAATTGATTTTTTTCCAATAAATTCCTTTCGGCTCTAGGAAATATTTATAGAAATCGTGTTTTTCAGTGTACTGACCTATAATTTCATTGTCAAAAGTGACATCATAATACCTGTCTTTTACCAAGTCAATTACCTTTATTTTAGGATGATTATCAAATGACTCCATCAAATTTGTTCTCCCTTCAAAAGAGAGTCCATTAAGATTCGTTTTTGAACCTCCCCCTACCGTATTGGGCGCTCTCTTTTTATATTTCATATACGAAATTTAAACATTCAATCACGGTTCCACAATATTCATTGATGTAATTTGACTAAGAGTCAATGTTTTGTTATTTATAAGTATCCCATATTTTTTGGATTTATCGCATGAAAAAAATGGCCAATAGAACTAATCATTTGTGCTCAACTACAATCCATTTATGTTTTCAAAACCTTTAATCTTTGATAGGTAAAAGTCTTTTAAGTCCTGGTTTAGCAATTCTTTTCTACGTTTTTTACTTAGTTCTAAGTATTCCTGTTCAAGTTCAACTCCAACGAATTTTCGATTAAGCAAATTTGCGGCGATACCTGTTGAACAACTTCCAGCAAATGGATCCAAAATGGTATCACCAATTCTAGTTGAAGCAACAATTATTCTAGATAATAAGGATAGTGGTTTTTGAGTTGGATGCTTACCGCAGCTTTTCTCCCATTTTCCAATAGCTGGAAAATTCCAAACATCTTTCATTTGTTTGTTATCATTTATCAATTTCATCATTGAATAATCAAAATAATGGGCAACCTTAGGTAGTTTTCTTGCCCAAATTATGATTTCGTTGGAATGAGTGAATCTCCTACAAGCCAAATGAGGTGGAGGATTTGACTTTTCCCAAATAATGGTGTTGAGAATCTTAAAACCTAATTGCTGAAGAGTTAACCCGACGCTAAATATGTTATGACTTGTACCACTTACGAAGATAGTGGCGTTATCTTTCATTACTTTTCTTACCTCCGACAACCATTTATTATTGAAGCGATGAATCCCCGAAATGGATTCTTCCTTATCCCAGGCACCTTTGTTTACAGACACTGGTTTACCATGCTCAATAGTTAATCCATCATTGGATAGAAAATACGGAGGATCCGCAAAAACCATGTCGAATTTCTTGGTTAGACAACTTAACACATAGTTGGAATCACCTTCATAAAGCTTGAATTTATCATCACGAGAAGAGTAATACGGTTTAACCACAAGCAAATATAATAAACTCAAAATGATACTTATTGTATGTAGACTTTTTGTATGCAAAACATGAATTTCGAGTTATGAACAAAGACTCAATCTTAGTAGATTTTGGGAAACATGTGAGGAAACTAAGAGAAATGAATGGGTGGAGCCAGGAAGAGCTTTCATACTTATCAGGTTTCCATAGGACATATATTGGTATGATTGAAAGAGCAGAACGAAATATTTCTTTAAAAAACATTTCTCAACTAGCTAAAACTTTTAGTGTAAGTATTAAAGATTTATTTGATTACTAGAAATGAATAAAGTTGACTTGACAAAAACTAAATTCAGTTCAAAGAGATCAAAATTTAGAAAAGAAATAATAAAAATATTCTTAAAAGAAGTGCCAGGAACTGGAAAAGGGATTCTTGCATCAAGATATAAGTATATTGTTAAAAAGTTAAAAGATGGCAGAAAGGTCTTTTTAAGTAGACCTGCAATTTTTAACAACGGTTTTGATTTTACAGTTAATGTATCCAAAACTAATTTTAATTCTGGAACTTCTAAGAAATCATCTAAGAAACCAACACATCAGAACATCATTAATGATTTGATATTAAAAAAACAAGAAAACACCTTGGAATACAACCTTCTTTTTAAACAAATCACTAGAGTCTTTAATTGTAAAAAACCTACTAAAACAACTTTTTCATTTACGTCTGGGCATCCAACCGATTTGATTCTAGAATGCTTGGTCTGGTTGTTTTTGGAACAAGATGTAACTTATTGGAACTATTCAGGAAGACACATGCTATTTGATCACCTAAAGGCAATTTGATTGTGTCAAGAAAGAGAAGGTTTGAGAGATTCGATTAGCACCAATCCTGACAATGTGTTTTGGTCTAAATACTCTTTTGTTAACAGAAAAAAATCCAAAGCTTATTTGGTTGAGTTTCTGATAAACTGCAATTATGCAATTTCAGAAAAGGAGAATGCGTATAGACTTTACAATAAGCACACAGTATCAAAACTAATTATTGATTGGCTTTACTTTTCTCCTTAAAAGTGTTTTAAATTTATCCATAAGCGTCGGCTTCAAGTGTTTTTTTTCATTAGAAGAATTAGGTCAATATCCAATAGCTACTTACGTTTGGCATCTTTATCAAGACCAGATTTCGCTACTATTTCTTTAAACAGCACAGACTGGCCTTTCCCTCCAGGAATATAATTTCGATTCGTAAAAGACATGTCAGGAATATTAATTTTTGTAAAGATTTCATCAAATCTGTCTTGTTCAATAACATCATCTTCATCGGTTTGTATATTCAAACAAACAATTCTAAAGAATTTCATTAACGCTATATACCCGGTTGACTTATTGAGAATATTGTCGTTGACGACAGTGTTCCATGAATTTGGCCATTTCTTTTGAACTGCGAGGAAGTAATTAACAATCAATTGAGTAATTTTCTCGTCTGACTCATCATCTATAAACAGCTTTCTTAAAATCAACCTGTTCTCGTCTTTCTTTAATGCGTAATCTGGTTTATTGGCTCTTGAGAACAGTCGATTCTGTTTGTATGTGTTTCTATCTGCATGAGGATCTTTAGAAATATATTGCATTATACCTTTGGTAAAAGTGCTTTGCGTTATTGTTTCTTTATCTGCATCATTAGCTGTACCCAGGATTTTTATCTTTTCATAAAATGGGCTTTTAGCTTCTCTATCCAAAACTCTAGCAATTGTATGACAGGTTTTTTGAGGGCTACGAGATTTTGCAAATGAATATAAATCAGAAGCCAAAGATCTACTTACTGGTTTTTGTTCTGTATTTATAGTTGCAAAAACAATGCCTTGGTCCTCTAGTTCCATATCCAAGTATATAGTAACTATACATTGAAATGCACTTCCTCTCTTACTGAAATGTGTTAACCCTGCAACTCTGTGTTGACCGTCAAGTATTTTAGCAACATCATCTTTGTACAGAATTGTCAATTCATTTTTGCTTTTATCATACGATGCATGATCAGAAGAAATCGTAAGTATTATACTATTGGGAAATGTTGCATCAACTAGGTTAACATATTTTCCTATCTCTTTCTCCCTTCTAGAGCTTAATTCTCTTTGGATTCCCGTATATTCTTCAACTTCACGTTTGCTCTTCAATCTTCGAACATCTGCAGATGCTATAAATTCAAGTTCATCTGAATTTATTACAGCAACATACATATCACCTATAGGCTGTGTGGCCACTAGACAAGGGAGTTGAATATATTGTCTTCCGTCAGGAATTACTTTCATTATTTTCCATATTTAATTTTTGACGCTAAATTGTTTTGATTCTCCGTGTCTACTTCGTTAAAATCTGGAGGCCTTTTGTATTTTCTATATTGGGTATAAAATAGGATAAGGGAAGATAAGCTAATAGAGACTATCGAACCCCATTTAGCTAAAGGTGTTTTTGAAGGCTCCCCTTCTCCAATTGAAGAATAAAATGAGGTACAAATGAGAATAATAATTATGATTACAATCATCATGGCTTCTGCACCTTTGTTTCTGATATAATGTATTAAGGATGCACTTAAAAGTGATACTGAATACAAAAAGAAAGGACCATCTTGATAATATTTGGCCCAAACTATTTTGCCATTATCATGAAGATAAAAATCTGAGACCCCAATTATGGTAGCAAAAGTTGTAATAAACACAATAAGTATCAGGTCCATGAACGATTTAAATACAGCATTCCAGTTCACTGATTCTTTCACCCATTCCATTATTCTAATTGCAGCTCCCTTGATATTATTAAAATTCAGATAAATCAATAATATGGCTGCTAGTCCGAAGGTTACAAACGACATAAACAGTAATCTCTTTATAACAAGCACCGCCCAATAGTTCACAATTTAAATGTTGTGATTGGTTATTAGGAGCTCAGTAATCAAACCTCTATTTGAGCTCTTAGAATTAATACTTCTCCTTGCATCAATTCGTTGAATCTTAAATTCCGAATACAACTCATCAAAAAAGTTATTCTCTGGGTTAACATTCTTCAAATCAGAATTACTTAATATCCATTGATATCCTTTGTCATTTAAAGTCTTGCAAAACTCCTTTAGCCTAATTTGTTCTGGATCGTTAAATACTTCCATTGCATAGGAATTAAAACTTGATGTTTCGTTTAAGGGTTTATATGGCGGATCAAAGTAAAATAAAGTATTGCCATCTGCATGTTTTATCGTTTCTGAATAGTCCCCGTTCATAATTAAAGTATTTTGTAATACTTCTGATGCTGCAATTAAGTTAACTTTATCACAGATGTTCGGTAATGATTTGGACCTCCCAATCGGCACGTTAAAGAGGTTCATCCTATTTACTCTGTACAAACCATTAAAACATGTCTTGTTCAAAAAAATAAACAACGCACTCTGAACAGTACTCCGTGAAGTTCTTGAATTAAACAACTCTCTTTTAGTATAATAGTAATCCTTTGACAAATCCAGATTGTCAAATACCTTATGATACTCAAATTGGAACTTCGCAAGGATATCAATTAAATTCTCAACGTCGTTCTTTATTGAATTATAACAGCCAATCAAATCAGCGTTTATGTCATTTATAACAGCCTTTTCTATTTGAGGAAAATTGCTCATCATCCAAAAAAATACTGCTCCACTGCCTGCAAACGGTTCAATGTAAGTAAAAGTTTTACTTCTCAAATCAAGAGGCAAACTTTTAGCTATGTTATTTATCAATTGTGATTTCCCACCTGCCCACTTCAGAAATGGTCTTGCTCTATTTGGTATGTTACTTTTCACTTTTGGAATTATAGCAAATCAAATATAATATCAGATTATGTTTTTAAATAATAAGTGATCTAAGTGATATTGAAATTATCGCCTAGAAACATTAAATACTTCGAAAACCATTAAACTGAGTTTAAAAAAGCTCACTTAGTGTTTCAAGCTTAAGCAAGTAAGATTACTAAATACGATATTGCTTTCCAAATACAGTTTTTTGGACTTTCAAATAATGCTTAATATGGCTAACTTGCAATGACATTAAATCATGAAATCATAGTGAAAGATTTTTTTCTAAGTTATGCAAGCAGTAATAGTTCAATTGTCAGTAGCGTTTCTTCGGAGCTTCAAAAACTAGGATTTTCGACATGGATTGACGACAAAGAATTGTCTATAGGAGATAGTTTGTTAAATAGAATCCAACAAGGATTACTTGCAAGCCGGTTTATTGTTGTCTTTATTTCAAAAGACTACCTTTCAAGAAAATGGACAATAGCAGAACTTAATGCTGCATTAATGAACCAACTAGAAACAGAAGTAAAAAAAATTCTACCAATTGTTATTGATATTGACCAAGAAGCCATACAGAAGAACATTCCCTTTTTAGCCGACAAATTGCACATAAAATGGAACAATGATCCTTCAGCTATTGCGTCAATGCTTGGAAAAGTAATAAACAACAAAATTTTGACTTCCACTAGTGCTTCTAGTCCATTGGGTTTAGAAGCTTATGTTGACAATCTCTCTGCTGAAATCCATAATAATTTAGTTCTTGAATTATTCGACAGGTCACATTATGATGATCTATGTATTACACCACTTCTTGAATCTCTTTCAAAACAGCAATCCGTTCCAATAAGCATTTACCAACTTGTAATATTTAAACGTTCCGCGATTATTGGAGAGCCGGGTTCTGGTAAAACGACAGCATTAAGAAAGCTTACTCTTGAGCTACTCAGAGACCCCAAAATACCAATTACACCTATCTATCTGTCTTTGGCTGCTTATTCTAGAGAACAAGAATCACACAGCTTTACAAAATTTGAAGATTTCATAAACCATGAGCTTGCTGTATATGGATTGAATTCATCAATTTCTAATTTGATTTCTTCAAAACCTGTCATTTTATTACTAGACGGTTGGGACGAAGTTAATAAAGACATCTACTACCATGATATCAAAAAGTTCCTTGCATCACATGACTACTCGTTTATAATATCATCTCGACCAGAGACTCAGCGCTTGTTACCTTATTCTGATCTCTATAGTATGAAGGGTTTAAATCTAGAAAGAATGATTAGTTTCCTTTCACTAAGAATTAGAGACCCAAAAACGGTTCAAACCATTTTAAAGTGGATCAAAAGTGACCATGAGTTATATCGTCTTGCCCAAAACCCTCTTAATCTTTCAATAATATCGATAGTTTTTCAAGAGGATTCTTCTTACCAAATTATAAACAAATCCCATTTATATGAGCGAGCATTTACCTCTATTATAAATCAGTACAATCGCGCATATCCTTTTGAGGGTGAATTAGAAAGCAAGTCCAGAAATAGTATCGTTGACATTATGAAGGTACTTTCAAAATTAGCTTACACGTCCATTTGGCAAGAACACGGAAGATTTTTTACGAATGATCAATTGAATTCAGTTGTCTTTGAAGTTTTTGACTTCATACCTACAAACATATTACATGTGCTATCTGGTAAATTAGGTTTAATACGAGATCGCAGATCAGGCAGAATGGAGTTTTTTCATTTGTGGTACCAAGAGTATCTTGCGGCAAGATACATCATTGATCAAAAAATCGATTTTCTGTTACTTGAGAACAAACCAAATTTTGATAGTGTCTTTTCATTTGTTGTTGGACTGAACAATAATTCAAATGAACGATTTACACTATTGAAACAAAAAACACTAAATGACCCTTTTACCTATTGCCGTGCAGTAAAAGAAGGTCTTCTTGACTCAAAACAGCTTAAAACACTAATTCTTCGGGTAATTTCATTTGGAGAGCATAGTACTCCTAAATTACCGGTTAGACTTGTTTTGTCCCAAGCTCTTACCATAATTGGAAAGTCTATAATTCTTCCTATGCAAGAAATTCTGAAAGAAAGAGAAAGGTCCGATTACACCAGGAGATGTGCACTAGAGTGTTTTATTTTACTTGAGTCTAAATCAGAATTAGTCATAGAAGTAATTGATGAGATTCTAAGTGATTCTTCAGATGGTTTAACTTGGCACATACTAGAACATATAGGAAAACACAAGCTAGACGTGCTAAAAAACCGAGTTATTCCATTGACTAAAGTTGCAAATCCGATAACAGCGGGAGATGCAACTTGGGCGTTACATCAAATAGCAAATAAGTCATTGATTTTTACAAGGATTAATGAGCTTATTGAATTACTCAAATCCGATGACTCTCATGTACAAGGTCATGCATTAAGGACAATTGGTCGACTTAGAATTAATGCTATTCCTGAGCTAATGAATCATTTAAAGCAAAAAAAATCTTCTTATCGATGGATTGTCCCTGAGGCAGCAGCATTGATAGGAGGAAATGAGATATATGACCTATTTCATGAATCATTGATTGATGATGACTTGAGAGTAGTCTCAAGCTCTTTAATATCACTTAGGACACTTAAAGATGTTCCAAGAGAAATTACTAGTAGAGTCGAAATAATAGGTAAGAGAAAGGACTGGATTCCACACATGAATCAAAGACTTGGGACAATCGCAAACCAAACTTTAGAAGCTATTCATAAAAACAATCAACAGTTACAATTTGGGCAAGTTTTGTTGGCTCGTCATTGCAAAACTCAATGGAATATTGAACACAAACTTCAAGGTTCGAAGGACCTTCCTCTTTCAGAAATAGGAATTTCTGAAGCTCAAAAAATGACAAGCTCTTTAAATGAATACAAAATTACCAGAATCGTAACTAGTAACTACCAAAGAGCATATGAAACAGCACAAATTTATGCCAAGTCACTGAACGTCCCTTTAAATGTCCACACCGGATTGCGAGAAATTGACCATGGGGATTGGGAAGGAAAAAAAATGGCTAATCTACTCGAAAAAGAAGATTCCAAATATGCTCTTTGGGTCAAGAATCCTTCAAAAGTTAGCATTCCAGGCGGGGGCGAAAGCATATTGATGGCCAAAGAGCGAGTGGTTGAAGCCTATCGAGATATCACTTATAAGTACCCTGAAGATATAGTTTTGATTGTTTCTCATAAACACATTAGGGCATTGTTGTTATGTAGCATCTATAACAAATCTTTAGACCATTTTGGAAAATATATAATAGACGATATAAGGCCCTTTAAAATAAAGAAAGTTGAACAAACAAGTAGCGTCGAATAATCTGAATTGATGTAATCTATACTCTTTTCAGCATAGAATAATTATTTAGTCAAACTCGACAAGTATTGCTTTTGATATTGTTTAGTCAATACAGACCAATTAGCTTGCAACGTATGGGACATAAATGCTTCATTTCATTTAAGACTGAAGATATAAAATTCAAGAATTTCATTCAAAATAATCTGGATATTGACATGATCGACAAATCATTAGATGAGCCAATTGACTCTGAGAACCAAGATTATATTCTTCAGAAGATTCGGCAAGACTATTTATCAGATTCTACAGTTACAATATTTTTGATAGGAGAACAATCCCAAGAAATATCATGGGTTGAAGATCAAACCTTTATTAAACGAGAGCTTCAAGCTTCTTTGTACAATGGTGAAGGAAACACAAGAAACGGCATCCTTGGTGTTGTACTTCCTAGCATGGAAACAAAAATATATCTGGACAAACAATTATGTTCAACATGTGGCGAATATCATAGTACAATTAAAATAGATGATCATACAGTTATAAAAGAGTTTAGCCATAACTACTATTTACCCAATCCGAAAGGAGTCTGTTCTTGGTCTGAAGACGATAAATACTGTGTATTAGTAAAATGGAGCGATTTTGTCAGATTTCCTGAATATTGTATTGATCTTGCATTTCAAAAACGTGAACATCAGATTTCAAAAAAAGTAAGAGTATATCCTGAATAATAAACCAT
Organism: Bacteroidia bacterium; assembly: GCA_049115575.1. GTDB lineage: Bacteria > Bacteroidota > Bacteroidia > NS11-12g > UBA9320 > JAHEKB01. Next base: position 448,089 of record JAGDZU010000002.1, read on the forward strand.
GAATCAAGACGAATATATTGAACATCGAGTTGAAGACCAGATTAAATGGTATAACAACAAAGCCTCCACCAACAAATTGCTATTTTACATTTCCAGAGGATTGACAATAGTTGGAGGCGCTGTGATCCCTTTTCTTGCTGGTATGGTATCGCCATGTAATAGTTGGCCATTGACATTAATTGCAGTTACTGGTGTTATTATTGCAATAGTCACGGGCATTGCTGCTATAGCCAAATTTCAAGAAAAATGGATTGAATATAGAACAATTTCAGAATCATTGAAGCACGAGAAGTTTCTGTACCTAACAATGTCCGGCCAATACGAAAATCTAGACAAATCTTTTCAGATATTTGTAGAGTCAATTGAAAATTATATTAGCAAAGAAAATTCAGCTTGGAGTAATTATATCAATAGAAATGACGCATAGGTTGTATGCCAATTGAGGATACATATAGAATTGAGGTTCTTGAGTCATTTGAGGAAATACTACAATCAATTCCTAGTCAAATTGACAAATCTGAATCAACTTTCTTCGAAATTTCTGGTTTTCCTCATTACGAAAGAGTCATTGGCAACTGGTATTCATTCTTTCTAGATCCAGAAGAGTCTCATGGATTAGGCCGACTGTTCATAGAATCTCTACTTTCCATAATTTCAAACGAGTACCCTAATCTTGAATTGTCATTTGACGATGTATTCGTGCAGCAAGAATTTGGCACAACGAAGGGCAACTTCATCGACATCTTATTGACCAATTCTTATCTTGAACCTACTGAAGCAATGATAATTGAACTTAAAGTAAATGCATCAGTATACAACGATTTAGATGATTATTTTGAATCAATTCCAGCCGACTCCAAAATTGGCATTGTTTTATCATTGAACTCTGTAAAAATAAAAATTAAGGACACATCAGATTACATCTGCATAACACATTACAACCTCCTTCAAGAAGTCAAATCAAGATTGGGTTCTTTCATAATCAAGTCCAATGTTAAATTCAATCAATATCTCTTTGACTTCATTGCAAACATGGAAACTATGTCTAAACCTGATCACGAAATGAACCATACAATTAACTTCTATCTGCAAAACATTAAGAATATTAATAGCTTGATTGATATAAAATCAATTTCTGAAAATCATTTCATTGCCCAACTCCGTTCCATACTTATGGAATATAACTTTGAATACAAAAGTAAGAGCAAGCAGTTATCCAGCTACTCATATAAACCAGATGAAAACATTGTTCTTTATTGGTATTTTGGAGAATTAAGTAAAGGTGAGACGGAATTTGAACTCTGGTTACGCAAAGGCGCCGTGGCTGACTGGCTTCATGTAGAAACCGAACAAAAGGAAAGATTAAAAAATAAATATCAAGACCTTATGTGGGAAGATAGAAAAGATGGAGAACAATGGTTGGCCATTTGTAGAATTAAAGGACCGATTAGAAGTTTCAAAGATTTCAGTTTTCAAAAGTACGTTCAAGATATTTTTACTAAATGTAATATAGAAGAACTCGCTAAAAACGTCCAAAACTTGTTGCAGTAAGAAATACACATTTAGCCATAAGCTATAAAAATCTAGCTACATGAACTAACAACTATGAAAATTCTAATGCTTAAATCTTAATTTCACAATATTTACAAATGTTGCTAGTCGATCCCATATGGAAAGATCGGAATCTTTCCCCGAATTCTAAAATGTGTTTTGTAATAATGCCATTTAAAGAAAAATGGTCAGAGCACTTGTACAAGGAAATTATTTCAAAAAATGCAATTAGCAATGATATCTCTCCACTTCGGGCTGATGAGATGTTTGGAAGAAATGTATTGGATGATATTTGGAAAGGAATCTATGAGTCTCGCTTTGTCATAGCTGATATTTCTGTGCCAAGTGAAAATGTGTTTTATGAATTGGGCATTGCCCATACAATGGGAAAGAAAGCAATCCTTTTAAGCCAAAATATTGAAAGAGTTCCCTTTGACTTACGAAACCAGAGAATCATTGTATACTCCGATGATAGTAGTGGTTATAGAACACTGAACAAAGAACTTCCAAAGCACATTGCCAGCATTCTTGACGAACCAATTGACGAAGTTCATTCCATAAGGTCAAATCTAGGCGGATATATGGTGTCAAAATCTTTTCAAAGAATCTCACTATTTGGAGACAACAACCAACATGCCTATATAGAAGATATTATGGACATCATCGCTACGAGGGATAATGTTGTACTAATAAATAAGCAAATTGATCATGAAGGAGTATTCAAGGCATTTCAAAGCAACTTTAGGCACGTATACAACACTAAATATCCTAATCAACTAAAAACAGGAATCCTATTTGATGAACCATACTTGCACTTAGGTGACGATGAGCATGTTGAAATTAGTTTTGAGCTACATAATGGGTTTAAGGACGAGAACACCTATTGGGAATATGACTTTGAAGTAGAAGCAAAGCACATTTCCTTTGAATTAGTTTGCCCAATTAGTTTTAATCAAGATGTAAAATTAATTAAAAGGCTTAAGTCTAGTGATTTCCCAATGCAAACAATTGAGCCAGTTATTAAAGATGACAAAAAGGTATACTTGGCAGAAATCAAAAACCCTGACTTGCAAAGCATCTACGCCATAAAGTGGTACTAATAATACAAATGACCTTAGGAAGCTTGAAATTATCCCAGCATTTGGTATTCTTTCCTCAAATTTAAATTCGTACTTCTATCAATTCAGTGCTGGTAAAAGTTTCGGGATCTAGCAACATCACGTTCCAAAGAGAACAGGAGATTTTAATGCATAATGGCTTCTACTAACCTCACGACTAGCAAAAAAGTGAGGCATGCATTCCGAGCGATATCCCACCTTAGCTATGCTTTGGTGGACAATGAGAACTAGAAGGTAAGAATCAAGAACCAAATCCACAAGAACCAAGGAGGCTTAGATTTTATGATGGTATTAATAATACCTTACAGTAATTGGACTCCAAAAGCGGGTGGGTTTGAAAGCTTAGCGGCGGCCAAATGCGCGAATAGGGTATTTTTGGATGGAGAGGGGCTGGTGGTGGGACAAAAAATACGAAGGAGCCGTAGTCTGCTTTCTTGATTCTTTTTGTTTCGTTTTTCTTATCAAGAAGAAAAATGAAAGAACATAATAATTAGATGCGATAACAGTCTTCAGTGCGGCGCGGCCAAAAAGGGTAATAAAAGAAATAGCCCCTGCGGCAATGAGCAAGAAATAAAATAAAACAGTAAGTTTTCACTCCCCTTCTCGTCTTATAACAACCCCTAGGCAACCATTCCACGCTCACAATCATATATACTATATTGTGACCAACACCCATGACGGAAGCACAACTGATAAAAGCAGCAAAGAAAAACAAGCCATCGGCCCAGGCTGAGTTGTATCAGTTGTATAAAAGAACATGGTTTAGCATCTGCTTGCGCTATTTAAAAGACAAGACAGATGCGGAAGATGCGTTACAAAATGCTTTGATTAAGATTTACACTCATATAGACCAGTTTGACCAAGACAAAGGCCATTTTAAGGGTTGGTCTTCTCGCATAGTAGTGAACGAGAACTTGATGATGCTACGTAAAAGAGTGAAGAGCTTTGAGCAAATAGAAACATCTGAGAGTAATGACTTTGTAGACCAAAGTGAAACTCCTCTAGAAAAGCTGTCTGCTCAGGAATTGAGTAGCCTAATAGCATCTCTACCTGCCGGTTATAAAGCGGTCTTTAACCTTTACGTCATAGACGGATACAACCATAAAGAAATAGCTGAACAATTAAACATAACAGAAGGAACTTCTAAATCTCAACTTTTTAAAGCGCGTAAAATGCTGCAACAGAAATTGGAGGTATTACTATAAATGAGCGAAGAGAATAAAAATAGCAACTTAGATCAATTCTTCAGATCTCGATTATCTAAAGAGGACAACTCCTCATGGAATAATCCTTCGGACGAGGTTTTTGATAAAGCCATGGCTGTGGTGAATGCCAAGAAGAAAAGGCGTTTTGCTTGGTGGTGGTTTGCACTCATTGGATTGTTAGCGCTAAGTTCTGCCTACCTATTTTGGAGTCAACAAGAGATTAATCTGCTCACAGAACAAGTGGGAGAGTTAAATGAACTACTGGAATCTAAAGAGTTAATCAATAACTCTGAAATTCAAAATACCAATGATGGAAATGAAGTAACAGCAGAAAATGGAGAATCCATAGCAGTTGAAGAAGTGAAAAACGTAAGCAATAGAAACTCTAATGCAATTGCTAAAGAAACTCCTACTAGAACTAAAGCTTACCGAGAGATTCCTATCATAGAGAATACACCAGAAGAGAACGACATAGTATTGGAAATGATACCGGAATCAGATGAAGCTTATGAATCGCCTCCTGCTCCGGAAGTGCTTCCTGAAGGAACAGAGCCTCCAGAGATTCCAAATGAAAAAGTCATCACTATAAAAGATACTATAGCCACACTACCCTATACTTATCCAAGTTTAGATGTAATACCGCTCAAACCACATTCAGCATGGTTTGCTTTTGGAGGTATGAATTGGACTAGTTTGAGTATGTCAGCTGCTAATCCATTGCCTAATAATTTAACCAGATATGATAATTGGTATAATGGCCACCAATATGGTTTTGGTTATAAGAGGCAAATAAAAAGTAGCTCATTCAAAATCCATACTCAGCTTTCTTATACCTTAGCTAGAAACAATAGCTTATTTAGGAATGAGCCCATGTATGATGCAGGAAATGAAGTGAACACTAATGGAGATATAGTTTATCGTGCTGTTCATGTTTTTGAATCACCCATAGGAGGCTATAGTCAGGATATAGTGTTTGATCCGGATGGCATGAATCAAGGAGATCTTATGAAATCTTCCATGGAAGTCAGTAATGAGTTTAAAATTTGGGGGCTTCATTTAGGAGCATCATATAACTTGTACCAAAAGGGTTTATGGCATATAGCTGCAAATTCTGCTTTGGGAATTAATTATATATCTGAAATGCAGCAAGACTTCAATTTTAATCTAATAGGACCAGAACGTGTGTTAGATCGCTTCAGTGGGTCGGTGTCGGAACTAGCTAGTCTCAATCAAGTTTATCCTTCTGCGAGTATAGGAGCAGACGTGAGCAGAGATATAGGCCCCATTTCTTTGGGTGTTTCTACGGGCTATCAGCGCTCTTTATCATCTATAAGGTCGGTAGATCCTGTGAGCAAAGTAAAGACACAGATGTCTACCTTACAGACTTCAATAAAGATCAGTTGGAACTTAAATTAAAGAGGGAAGTCTCCTTTTTACGTCATGGGGCAACCATCACATCAAGTTCTACATATTCATACAAACAAGAGATACGTAATATGAAAAAATCAATGAAAAAAATCGGCCTGTTCTTAGTGGCCTTTACCTTATTCTTTACCGCATGTAAAGATGAAGACACCAACCCTACAGGAATGCTTACTGTAGATATAAGTGGTTTGGAGGATTTGGGTCCTGATGCCATTTATGAAGGTTGGATGATAGTAGATGGGGCACCAGTAACCACTGGTACTTTTACTGTGGATGCCAACGGCAATATGTCCACCACAACTTTTACAGTAAACGCCAAAGGTCTCAAAGACGCCACTCGTTTTGTATTAACTATAGAACCTCAACCAGATCCAAGTCCTAGTCCTAGTGCAGTACACATAGTTGCTGGAGACTTCAGCGATGACAATGCCAGTTTAACTATTGGTCATGGTTCTGCTTTAGGATCTGATTTTAGCTCTGCAGCGGGTAAATACATTTTAGCCACTCCAACAGATACTTCTAGCAGTAATGAGGAAAGTGGTATTTGGTTCTTAGATAATTCTTCAGGATCTCCTGCAGTTGGTTTGAGCTTACCTGTTCTTCCTAATGGATGGAAATACGAAGGATGGACAGTCATAAACGGAACTCCTGTAAGCACAGGGACTTTCACTTCTGTGAATATGGCCGATGAGGGTGCTCCATTTAGCGGAACTATGTCTGGACCTCCATTCCCAGGAGAAGACTTCTTAAACAACGCACCTAGTGGATTAACTTTCCCTACAGATATTAGAGGTGGCAAAGCCGTGATTAGCATAGAGCCTAATCCGGATAACAGCCCAATGCCATTTGTGCTTAAACCTTTGGTAGGTGATATAGATGCCAATGCAGCTACTCATACTGCCTTAGACATGGGTCAAAATCTTAGCTTTCCAACAGGCTCAGCTTCGCGCTAGTCTTTGGTTCAACATTTGAAAAAAGCCTGCAGTTACCTGTGGGCTTTTTTATGTTAAGCCCAAAAACCTTTTGGGATTCGATTCGGCAATTAGCCAGTATTCATCATCTGAAATATAACCTCTCACATCCATGCCAAATCGGCGTTCACCATAGTCTTTTTGTAACATGAAGAAATCAGAGCCAAAGAGAATCTTGTTTTGAATGGTGGGTGATTTTAACAAATTGCTGAGTACCGGATAGAGTTTATCATCATGAACTGTAAATGAAATATCCGAGTAGACATTTTCATACTTCATTAGCATTTTGCGAATGATGGAATACCAATTTCGGTTGATTAGATGGTTCTCATCCGAAACATCTAAGTATTTATTCCACTGATCATTTCCACCAAAATGGGCCAAGTTCAATTTGAGTTTGGGGTACTTCTCTAGCACATAGGTATAGTTATCAGGGTGATTTAAGTATTCTGCAAAGCGGTAAGGTTTAGATGAAGCTTTCTCTTCATAGAATTTAAATCGCTCTTTAGCTTTGGCTATCATCTCTGCCGACGGTTTGTATCTAAAGTGATTCTTATTAGTAGGAATACAGTGGGTAGTTATGGGTATCTCATGCTCTTCAGCATACTTATAAACCTCATCTAGCCTTGGATCATCTGGAAAAAATCCCAAGGCAGGATATAATTTGATGCCTTTAAAGCCGTGATCTTCTATATAGCTTTTCATGAGGTCAAATACCTTGTCTCTTCTGGGGTCAACACAGAAAAACGGCAACACAGAACCACCAACTTTGGAATCATTGAGGATACTTCTCATATCTTCCAATTGAGCCAGATAATTCTTATTGGCCTTACCGGCTCCCATAAAGTCAAAATCTATGGTTAAAGGGCAAAACTTGGCCGTTTTAGGGTAATACCCGCGGAGCTCTTTGAAAATATCAATCTGAGATTCCTTGGTAGCACTATAGATAAAACTGGATAGCCTAAAACCCAACCATCTGGTGAGTTTGAACAGGAAGTTAGCCACCTTCTTTCTTTTGATTAGTGTGGTGGGTAAATACCAACCGATGAATCGTTCAGGTAGAAAATCTATGTTGAATACATGGCAATGGACATTGTGAATCACATAATCCAGATTCACTTCTTCTTCTAATTTCTCTTCTTCCATTACTTTGCTTTTAGATCAACGCTAACTATTTTCCCAACACCACGGGCTAGGTCTCGAACCCCAAACCTCGGACCTAATTTTCATACCTAAACACAAATTCACCACCTTCGTCCCCCGAGTTCTTAATAGCTCTGGCCATAGGGGTTTGGTTGGCATTATTGCTCACACTTCTAGTTACAGAAGATGCCATTTCACTTATGGTAAACACTTCATTGGGTGGGTTCTCCATATAGCTAATTAAGAAATAGGCAAAGGGGCTATGGCCAGATTGCATATAATCATCTGCAACCACTTCCGACCTTCCGCTGGAAAAGACCCAACGAGATTTAAAATGACTAACGCTAGTGGTATATCTGTCATCTATCCCTCTATCATCTCCAACACATAAATCTCCGGAAAAACAAGCGTCTGATACAAACAAGGTATGCTTGGTTTTTAAACCTTTTATGTATTCACTTATGATGGAGTTAGAAACATAACTATAAGTAGAATACTCACCAGTCTCAGCTTCCCATGGAATCCAGTAGCCCACATTTGAGAGGCTATCATAATAGCCATGACCCGCAAAATATACCATAAGGCGGTCTTCTTCATTTAAGCTTCTCATGAGAGATCTAAAGGTTGAATCTATAGATCTTCTGGTGCATTGCTTTTCCTCAAGAACAAATGTTAGAGAATCTGCAAATCCATAGTTCTTAATCAATAATTGCTTCACAGTCTGAGCATCATTCACCGCATTACTCAGTTTGGGCCAGTGTTTATAATCATTCACAGACATTACAAGCAAATAATCTTTGCCACTCGCTTGTTCGTCTTGTTTAGGGGTGTTATTGACTTTAAAATCCTGAGTGGTAGCGTAACCTTCTGTAGTGGTAGCTTTAACGTTAATAATAATCTCCCCCTCTGGTATTTTCACTTGCTGTTCAAACAACATTCCTTGAGGAATTATTCGAAAATTTGAAAGTTCATATAGCTTGTAAAAATCCAAACTCTTCACGGTAATAATCACCTCTCTAATTTGGTTTTTACTTGAAAGCATTCCTTTAACCACAAATGCCGTGGTGGATACTTCAAAATCTTCAACTACTATGTTCCGTCCCGAAGTAGCCCATGTTGGTTCTGGAGGGTTAAGCATAGTTAGAATGGGGTATTTCACATAAACCTCGTCATTCTTAACTAAATGCCGTTCAATAATGATATCCGAGTCTTCTGATTCCGCTTCATCTGCCCAACCATCGTCTTCATCTCCCCATTCGTCAGTATCATCTTCATCTCCCCAATCATCATGAGTATCATCTGTCTGCTCACTACCTGCATCTATTGGTTCATCAGACTCTTCTGAATCCCAAGTTACATCAACTACCCTTTCCGATGAATCTACATCCTCTTCTTCAGATTCTTCCTCATCATAATCCCAAGAGTCACTGAAATCATCCTCATCTCCCCAATCATCTTCAGAACCATCTGCAGCATCATCATCTGCAACTATATTGTTTCTCCACTTTAACTCTTCATAAGCCTCTTCAGGTCTGATTTCAAAATTGAAAAATGATAAATACACTTGACCTATGGAAGATATGGGGTTCCCCTCTATGACCCATTTCAAATCAGCAGTGGATATAATATTGGTTGCACCCCTTGATAATCCTTTAAATCCTCTATTTCCCACAAAACTGACAGGTTCTTTGCTAAACAATATGATGAAAGTTTCTCGTCCATAGGGAGGAGTAAATTGTACCAATGTATTGAAAAGTAGCAGCTCATCCGAACTGTTTTTAGTTATCATAAAATCCTGAGGATTTTCGTAATTAGAAAGCTTAGGTACGACTTGGTTTATCACTCCATCTGGCTGCAAATCAAAAATGGTATAATACAACGGTTCACCATCTTCCATCTGGCTAAAATCAAAATATGGATTTCGAACAAGCTTAATAACACAGCGGTCCTTGCCCGCATAAACAGCCCCTCCATTGGGAATAGCACCTATGGTATCTATTAATTTAGATCCACCTACTTCTACTGTAACCATTTCTAGCTGATAGGGTCCTTGAGCTAATAAGCTTAAGGAGATTCCCATGCAAATGGATAATACAAAGAGTTTAAAGAGCTTGGTCATTACACTTTACCAAATTTAACGTAATTATTCTTCTCTTATAGCTGTCACATTGGTTCCTACCTTGGGTAGGTAACTCGGTTCCAGTTTACGGCTTTCAGTTCACAGTTTTCCGTTTAGTCTTCATTCCTACCTGCCACTAAAAAAATCACACCTATTACAATGAAGATCACCAGAAAAAGAAGAACCATGCGAAGCATAGCTAGAACCTCACATTACGCGTAACTCCAAGTCCTACGGTTTGTATGTCAGAGACATTTTCTTCGGTCATGATATGATCAAAGTAGCCAAAGAAATTCCAGTTGTCGGTATGCCATCCTATATGTGGCCTATAAGTCCACCCACCTGAGGTGCCTGCTACATTATTTAAGAATGCATAGCCCACTTCTGCCCCGGCAAAAAATCCAGTTGATTCTGGATAAAACCTAAACAATACAGCCAGTGGAATGGCGCTGAAATCTTCCGCCGGATCTTTGCCAAAATAGTTAGTGTAACCCGCTTTCAAACCATAGCCATACGCCTTAGTAGGCAAGTATTGAACACTCAGATCTACACCTAAGGCAAAAGAGCTCACATCCGCTACATCTGCCACTGGTACCCCAGCATTCAAGCCCAATTTAAACCAGGTATTGGAACTGTTTACATCTTTAAGTTTAATGTCTTGTGCATTTGCAAAGAGTATGCAAGCACACAGTATAAGGAGATTTGTTAAACGTTTCATAGTCATGCAATTTACAAATTTTTAGGCTTGAATTGATTGCCATGCTCGTATGATATTTCTTCAATCCAAGGCTGACACTTACAGTACATTGAACTTTTACCGTATTGATTAATATTGGATGTCTGTTCGAGCCTGCCTGCCGATAGGTGAGTTTACTTGCCGTGGGGAAGGTGCCGACTGCAAGGAGGTGTATCGAGAACTATCATGTGTCATTCTCGATACAAATCAGTCGTTCCTCCTGATTCACTCGAATTGACATGGTATCAAGAATCCTGCCTAACAACTGTTCTCTATTTTCAACACTCTCAACGCTTATTCATAAGTCCGATTTATTTACTGACTTAGTTGTTCTTATTTTGAATAGTCTTGATAAGGTACATCAATCGTATAGGAGTGCTTGTAATTATTGCGTGCTGCATAGGTGCATTGAGCATTTCTTTTAAATCTCAGCAAACGCCTTATTCCAAATTGTATTATGAGGCTCTTTCCAACTTTGAAAATGAGTTGTTAGAGTTGTGGATGGAGTCTGAGCATGCCAGCCCTGATGAATTGATAAACGACATTATTCCTCAAGCCAGAATGGCTATGAAAAAGGTGGACATCTGGTTGAGGTACTTAGAGCCAACCCTCTATAAAAAGATTAATGCTCCGTTACCCGTGGAATGGGAAACCGAGGTATTTGAAAAATGGGAACGACCCTATAAAAGAGTTGGTGGAGGTTTATCTCTGCTTGAGATGTATGTCTTTGGCTCTAAGTCTAAAGATTCAGTGGTGGCTATGTTGAGTGTGGCAAGAACTGCCATGAACGCATACCACCAAGACAGTATTACCCGCTTTTTAAATACACCTGACCATTTTATACTGGCCAACCGTTTGCACTTGCTCAATCTGGCTACTATTTACACTACGGGATTTGAATGCCCCAATAAAGATCTCATTATTCCAGAATTGCTGGAAATGATGAGGTATCAGATGGATATTTACGAAGCATTTAATAAGAGCTTTCCAAATCAGGCATACACTCATAATTATATAACCAACTATGGTAGGGCCATTGCTTTCGTTGAATCTCAGGCGCCTGATCCCTTGCAATTTGACCATTATAAATTCATACACGAATTTGTAAATCCCCTCTTTGCTTTAAATCAGATTCACATAAGAAAACACAGAGCTATCTCCAAGAGCTTTAATGACTATTCCTTGAATGATGAAGCCACTTCCATTTTTGATAAGACGCTTTACAAAGGCCAGTCTAACAGAGGTGTTTTTAAGGGATTGAGAAACCTGAACGATCAAAAAACGCTGATTCAAATAGGAGAAAAGCTGTTTCATGATCCCATCATGTCTGCCAACAACAAAAGGAGCTGCGCTTCTTGCCATAAGGCAGACCAATGCTTTACAGATCAATTAAAGAGCTCTACCCATTTTAATGGAACAGACCCTTTGGAGAGAAATACGCCGAGTTTAGTAAATGCCTTGGCTAATCATTTGCTGATGCTTGATGGCAGGCATACTACTCCTTTGGAACAAGCCGAAGATGTGGTGCAAAATCCAATGGAGATGGGGCATAATCAAGATGAAATCTTTGAGAAGATTTGTGACGTTCCTTATTACCGCAAAGAACTGAGAACGCTGGCTAAAAAAACCATTTACGATGAGTTAAGCATTAAACATGTTTACTCAGCCATTATTGCTTACTACAGTCAATTCGACGATGCCATATCACCTTTTGATAAGGCTATGAACAATTATGATTATATCTATACTTCAGATAGTATTAAAAAGGGTTTTAACCTTTTCATGAGTAAAGCAGAATGTGGCACTTGCCATTTTGCGCCTTACTTTAATGGAGTAAAGCCGCCCTATATAGGCTCTGAATTTGAGGTATTGGGAACACCTTTTGATTCCACCAATACATCCTTATCTACAGATACAGGGAGAGCAGGACCCCATCCAGTTGCAGAAATGCATAGCGCATTTAGAACACCTAGTCTTCGAAATCTGGCTTGTACTGCTCCATATATGCACAACGGCACCTATCACAACCTAGATCAGGTAATAGAGTTTTACAATAAAGGGGGAGGGCAAGGTTTGGGATTTGATGTTCCCAACCAGACTCTAAACTCAGATGAGTTGCATTTAACCCCTGTGGAAATTTCATTCTTAAAAGCATTCCTAAATAGCTTGAACGAAGAGTTGAATATTCCTGAAAAAGAAGTGATATTGCCAGAAGGTAAAAAAGAACTAAAAATAAGACCTAGCGGAGGCACTTATTAATGAAAAAGCTAAACATTATATTCATAATAACGTTTACTATACTGCTGGTACAGTGCAAGAGCAATTATGTGCCCGAATATATATGGCCTGATTATTTGGCCGACTGGGAAGTGGAAGACCACAAAGACATGGCGGCAGATGGCTTTGAGCTATACAAAAAGTATTGTGGCGAATGCCATGGCATTACCCATAAAGGCAAGGATGATATGCCCAACTTTACCAAAGACGAAATTGATGCCTATAACGACGCTTACGAACTTGGTGACCCAACCAATCACGCCGTTATTTATGAACTCACAGAAAAGGATGTAGAATACATTTTTCTCTTCCTAGAATTCCGTAAGAAATAATGAAAAACATATTTTTAATTATACTCATGCTAATGGGCGTGCAACTGTTTGCGCAAAAACAAGTAGATAAACAAGACCTGCTATGGGTACGTTATGATTTTCAATTAAAAACTAAGCAATTCAAATTGCAGCAAGAGATAGAAGAAAGAGTGTATACTAATCTCAGGCCGCATCAATTGCTTATAAGAACGAGTATTCACAAGAAACTCAATCCATTTTTATCGGGAAATATTGGTTTTTGCTATTTTGAGCAAACAGTTCCTCAGGATCCCGACACTTCATTAATTGTAATGAGGCAAGAATTACGGCCTCATTTCACATTGAGCATGAAAAATTCCATGACCGAAAAGTGGTCTTTTGAACAACGTTTGATGAATGAATTGAGATTCTTTGAAGAGGGGAATAATACCTTCCCTTATGGAAATTTCAGGGTGAGGTACCAAGCTCAGACCAATCATCAAATCAAAGACAAATGGAGGTTAACCGTTTTTGATGAGGTCATGTTCAACCTTGGAAATGATGTGGTATTTAACAGCTTTGACCAGAACAGATTAGGCGCCTTTGTTCGCTATAGCCCAAATAAAGTTTGGTCTTTAGATCTGGGTTATTTCAATTGGTATCAGCAATTAACTACAGGAAGTGATTATGTGAGCAGAAACATCCTTAGGTTTACCGTACATCACACATTGCTGTCGAAAAGCTAATTTAAGATCTTAGGCTGTTTAGCCCGAACGCTATTATTCCTAGAACTATTGCAATAGAAGCAATCCAACGGTCCCCTGGAATTCTAGGCCAATGTAAGATCTTAAAAAGCACAGCTACGATAAAAACAACTATGCCCAGTATCATTAAGCTTACTGCTAAAATCTGAAGGTCTTTCTTAGACATACTACTCTTCAGCAGTACTTCTATTTCCCATCCAAATAACTGCAGCTCCTGTTACAAACATGATTAAGCTATAAACCGCAGGTGCTATGGCATATGAAGAACTGTCTAATAACACCACCGCAATAGTGATAGCCAATGTTCCATTCTGTATGCCTGATTCTATAGAAATAGAACGCATTTGTCTCAAAGGAAGTTTAGCCCACTTAGCCGTGAAATAACCAGCCGCCATAGTGAGTATATTCAAAACCAATGCAGCATGACCGGCTTGCTCAAAATAGGAAATGAAATTGTCTTTTTCTTTGAGAATGATTCCTAAAATCACCAATGCCAAAACGAATCCTGAAGCTACTCTTACAGGCTTAGCCATTCGTTTAGCAAAATCATCTCTTTTGTCTTTAATCACCATACCAATGCTGATTGGAATAACAACTATTATGAGTATTTGAGCTATGGTTTCCAAAACGTTTAGTTGAATCATTTGCCCTTCTTCTACAAAGTGTATAAGTGAGAAATTGATGATGAACGGTATGGTAATAATCGTAATTAAACTACTCATGGCCGTAAGAGTAACCGACAAGGCCAAATCCGCTTTGGCCAAATGAGATATAAGATTGGAAGTAGGTCCTCCAGGGCACGCTGCCAATATCATTATACCTATGGCTATTTCTGGTGGCACATCTAAAACAGAAACCAATCCAAAACCAATTAATGGTAGAAGTACGATCTGATTAATGATTCCAATAAGTATGGCTTTGGGGTAAAGAAGTACTCTCTTAAAATCAGCTAAGGTGAGCGACAAACCCATCCCCAGCATAATAATTACGAGGGATGCAGCTAGAATAATGGTAGATAAATTGTCCATGGGTCAGATATGTAGTGACAAATATAGAAAAGAGTTTGGGCTTCGGTTTTGAAAGATTGGCAACAAAAAAGCCCTCTATTGCTAAAGGGCTTTCTGAGTTAATTGGTTAGCTTATTAAACTTTTACAAATCTAATTCGCTGATTAAAGTTCTGATTGGCTGATTTGAGTACCAAGGTATAAGTTGATGCTGCTAATGAGCTTACATCTATGGTACTTCCATCAGATGCTATGTTTCCGCTAAACACCAGCTTGCCATGAACATCCAATATCTGATAGTCCAAATTGTCTATCCCTTGTGTGTGTAAATCACTTCTGAGTTGAAGTATATTCACCGTTGGGTTAGGAAAGACAATGGCCTTTACCGTATTGGTATATAAATCTAAAATACCTACAAACTCTTCTGGTCCAGCTTGCTGGAATCCCTGAGTGAGTTTGGTTGCAGGTATAATTTGAGAAGCGGTAGCCTCTTGGCCTACAGTATAACTAATACCGCCACTGCCTGTCTGCACGGCTTCGCCTGCGCTGCCTATGACTTGTCTTTCTATAGACTGGCCATAAGACCATAATCCAAGAGAACAAACCATAAGAGTTAATATTAACTTCTTCATATTATTCATTATTTGAAGATTCGTTTGCAGCTTCCAAGGCAGCTATTTTAGCCTGTAATTCTTCTATCATAGCTTGCTGCTCTTGTATTGCTTTAGTTAAATGAGGCACCAGACCAGCATAGTTCACTGCAGTGAATTCCACTTCTGATTTCCCGGCTTCAGGCACGTTCATTCCGCTCATTTCTAAATCTTCTTGCTCTTCAGCTGACAATTCTGGTTGAACTGCCTGAGTAGTTAATTCAGGAAAAACATCTGCTAATTCATTAGCTAAGAATCCTGTTTGCTCTCCTTCTGGCAGGTTCATATGGCTGAACCTATCAGTGTCATAATTATAATCATATACGCTTAGATCCATCAATAAACTCAAAGAGCTCTCTCGTTCTTCAATATTGCTTTTGAGTTTTGCATCTGATGGCAAATAACTTCCACTGGTGTATACATTTCCAGCAAAATAACCAGCATACTCTGTTGAGGCAGATCCACTTTGAATAGCATATAATGCATAGGTAGTTGATGTTGATGTATTATTTCTAAAACCATATGCATAAACGCCGTAAGTTGGTGAAGTGCTACCAGCATCCTCATAGTTTCTTCCTCTACCCATGAGACCATATACTGTTCCAGCTGTTCCACTTTTATAGGCATCAAAATAACCTCCATACGTAGAGGCACTTGCAGTATAAGTATTGTCTAAATCATAATACATACCGTATGTGGTTCCACTTTCCGTGTGATTATGATCAACCCATATTCCTCTATCAAATTCTCCCGGAGTTATATCAACAAAATAAAGGGTAGAAACCGCAGGGTCTCCCATTTGAATATTTCCATATTGACCGTTGGTAAACAGCACATCATTCAAGCTTATATCCACATCTCCTCCATCTCCAATATCTACGGCATCTTGAGTGCTTTCTGTAAGTGTTAATAGTGATTCATTTCCTGCCACTATTCTTACATTGTCGTCCATGAAATCAAATCGAGTATCATTATCACCAGCATGGGTCATCCCCGCACTCACACCAAAAGTTCCATCAATTTCAACGTTGAATCCGGGGTTGTATGTACCAAATCCTATGTTTCCAGATCTCAAAATGGTCATGGCTGTATCTGTCCCTGCTCCAGGCGAATTACAACCACCTTCTAATATTAATTTATTAGTGGATCCGTTATAATTAAACTGCATTCCACATAAAGGATAGCTGGTATAATCCACTCCTTCAGTAAATCTGAGTATCCCAGAATTTACCCCATTAGGAGTTGCTCCAGCACTTCCTATGGTCAATATTGCTGAATCAGAAGCCACGACGAGCTCTGATAATGGAGCTGTTGTTCCAATTCCAACAAACTCATCGTAGGTAAGACCAGGAGTTACTTTTTGCCAGTAGTTGATGTCATCCTTGTCTACAGCTCCCCCTCCATTATTAAGGGTCAGTTGAGTGGCTGTGCTTCCTAATACTTGTATCTCGTTGCTTGAATTGTTGTCGTTATCTGCAATATTCACTGTGCCTCCGCCATCACTTAGAGTAACGTTATTACCCGTCTTGCTTAGAGTCTGTAGCTCATTGTTGGTGCTGTTGTCATTGTCTGCAATGGAAACTGTTCCTCCGCCATCGCTAAGAGTTACATTATTTCCTGATTTGCTCAAAGTTTGAAGCTCATTGCTTGCATCGTCGTCATCTAAGGTTACATCACCGCCTCCATCAGATAGACTAATTGTGGAACCAGACTTGCTAAGATCTTGAATCTCATTTGCATTGTCGTTGTCTGAATTAGTAACAGTGTTGGCATGCATAGCATAAGGTACAGCAACCAATTGTTGCGTACTCATGTCTGCATAGGAACTTCCTCCGTCAACGTCCATTTCAATTTTTAAGAAATTTGCTTCTCCTGCCCAATCTACATTAGTCATGGATCCACTAACTAGAGTTCCATCTCCAATGGTCAAATCAACCAATCCATATTGGTTAGTTGTGGCCGATTGAGTCTCAACATACATGGCAGTACCAGTGGCATTGCCTTCTAGTACACTGAACCTAAAACTTACGGTTGAATTTTGTAAAATATTACCATCCGCAGCACGTACGACTGCCTGATAATTAAATGAATTTGGGGTTTGGGCTAAAGTTAACAATCCAATTGCTACCAATGCCAGGGATAAAAGAGTTCTTCTCATAATACTATTAGTTAGGGTGGCCAATAATTATCATAAGAAGAGCATAAATTTAGTTACAATAATGGTATATCCAATAAAACCGCGTCATATAAACGCATTCTTAACATTGAATTAATGTTGATGAGAGGGGTTTGAGGGTTGATGGGTCGAAGGGGCGTTGGGTTTTGAAAGTATGGCAACAAAAAAGCCCCCTATGACTAGGAGGCTTTCTTGAGTTAATTGGTTAGCTTATTAAACTTTTACAAATCTAATTCGCTGATTGAAGTTCTGATTGGCTGATTTGAGTACCAAGGTATAAGTAGATGCAGCTAATGAGCTTACATCTATGGTACTTCCATCGGATGCTATGTTTCCGCTAAACACCAGCTTGCCATGAACATCCAATATCTGATAGTCCAAATGGTCTATGCCTTGTGTGTGTAAATCACTTCTTAATTGAAGTATGTTCACCGTTGGGTTAGGAAAGACAATGGCCTTTACTGTACTGGTATACAAATCTATAATACCTACAAACTCTTCGGGGCCAGCTTGCTGGAACCCTTGGGTGAGTTTGGTAGCAGGTATAATTTGAGAAGCTGTTGCCTCTTGACCTACGGTATAACTAATACCGCCACTGCCCGTTTGCACGGCTTCGCCTGCGCTGCCTATCACTTGTCTTTCTATGGACTGGCCATAAGACCAAAGCCCCATACAACAAGCAATAAGTGTTATGATTAACTTCTTCATATTATTCATTATTTGAAGATTCGTTTGCAGCTTCTAATGCATCTATACGAGCTTGCATTAGCTCAATAAGAGCCTGTTGTTGCTCTATCATGTCTTGCTGCTCTTGTATTGCTTTAGTTAAGTGAGGTACAAGACCTGCATAATTAACAGCAGTAAAGTCAATTCCTTCTCTGGCCGCATCTTTTACCTCTTTACCATCATCTTCTAACATTTTAATCTCATCTTCAGTAAGAGCGGGTTGGTGCGCTTGAGCAGTTAGTTCTGGGAATACATCTGCTAACTCATGTGCTAGGAACCCAGCTTGAGTGCCTTCAGGTAAATTCATATGCTCATAAGTGTCTGTATCATATTCGTACTCCATTACTTTCAAATTTCTAATTCTATCTAAAGAAGTCATGTCTGAATTAATATTGGTCTTGAGTTTGGCATCTGAAGGATTGTATGCACCAGAGGTATACACATTTCCAACAAAGTAACCTCCCCATTCTATGTCTCCACTGCCCCCTTGCAGTGCATATACACCATATGTATACGCAGTACCTGCTGAACTTGAATGATAACCATATGCATATATACCATAAGCGTATCTACCCCCTGTTCCAGTTGTGTAATTCCAACCATTTGCTGAAACCCCATAACTTCTACCATTATTTACACCTGACCTCTGTCCTATAAAGTACCCCCCATAATTATAACCAGTAGTGGTTGTAGACGGATTATAAGCTTCTCCATAAAAACCATAGGTATATCCTACGGAACTAACATTGGTGCGGTGCCCATATGTAGATGAAGTACTTGTACCTGTTCTATCAATGTCATAATATGCTCCGTAAATTGTTCCACCACTGCTATGATTAAAGTCCATATAATCTCCATAGGTTGCGCTTGTGCCATTACCACTTCTGTTTACCTCGGTATAACTAGCAAAAGTTGTATGAGAAGAAGCTGGAGAAACGTCTAGCTCATTATAAATTCCATAAGTGCTATAGCCAGATGATGTAGGTCCTGTGGTTGTATAATTATAAAGACCGTATGTCATACCTCTACTTGCACTTGTCCTTCTGGTTCTATTATGCGTTCCATAAAGCTCAGCAACAACAGAAGATGATCTGAATATATCACTAAAATTAGCTGTTGCTGGGTCTGGATTGGCACCAGTCACATCTATATCGTCATATTCACCATATACCGATCCATCTACACCTGTATGATTAATATCTTGGTAATCACCGTATACCGCTCCGCTTCCTGAATCCGAACGGATTATAGTTAAATGGTTGCCCCACACTGGTCCTGAAGCTGCATCATCAGGGTTAGATTGTATCTCAACTTTGTCTCCATAGGTATAAGAACTTCCTCCAGTTGGATTATTATGTATAGTTGTCCAATCACCATACATCCAGCCATTGTTTGAATTGTCTGCCGAATTTGATGAAGATATTTTTCTTTTTAAGAACATTCTTGACCCAACCATATTAGAGAAGTTGCCTGAACCTCGATGTACTAGATCCAAATACTCACCATAAACAGGATCTGGATTATCACCAGTTATGTCCATGTCTAAATAAATACCTCTATTCTCACCATCATTACCACTGTGATTGTGATCAATATCTAAGGCTCTTGTGTATCCAAATCCCGAATCTGAGCGGTTAACATCAATGTGCGTACCAATGGTTAAAGCACTTGAAGCATCATCTGGGGAAGAATTTACATTTGAATAGGAGCCATAAGCACCCCCAGATGAACTTACTGGGCTAAAAGTTGCATTACTATATGAACCATATATGGTTCCAACTCCTCCTCCAACTCTAGAGGCAGTATTAAAAGATCCGTAGATAGGATAAGTGTTTTCTGAATTTCCAATATAGGCTTGATTATACGAGCCGTAAAGAAATCCTCGCGTTGCACCGCTTGATACATAGTTATAGGTACCATAAGCCGCTCCATTTCCGGAATCTGATCTGGAAACAGTATTGTAAATCCCGTATGTTCTTTGTGGTGAAGCATTGTCTGGGCTTGAAACCACTTGATTAAGCATACCGGCAGTAATACTATTACTAGTTTCTGGATGAAAAGCTGTGTAGTTAGTTATACCAAATGCATTACCTACATTTTCTGAATTTCTAGACAATGTATTATGTAAACTGTAAATCGTTCCATTGGTATCCGCAGAATTGTAAACCTTGAGTGAATTTGGTATTGAATCCGGTGAAAGTATATCCATCATCCATCCACGATTGGGTGTTGATGTTCCAAGGCCAACTGCACGCTCCATGCGGTACAAATCATTATTATCTTTTAAGGTCCAGTGACCAAAATCATTTACAGCAATTTTATCATTGCTTAATGTGAGCCCAATACTGTCATTGGCAAAAGTGAGGTCTTGTATCTCATTTGTTTCATCGTTATCATCATCAGCTATATTCACACTGCCTCCTCCGTCTGATAATGTAACCACATTACCAGATTTACTTATTGTTTGAAGTTCATTGCTGGAGTTGTTATCATTATCTGCAATGTTTACTGTTCCTCCACCGTCTGATAAGCTCACATTGTTTCCTGTTTTACTTAAAGTCTGAAACTCATTGCTTGCATCATTGTCATTATCTGCTATGGATACTGTTCCTCCTCCATCAGATAAAGTTAAATCTACTCCGGAAACAGAAATGGTCTGTAGCTCATTAGTGGCATCATCGTCGTCTAAACTTACGCTTCCTCCTCCATCAGACAGGCTGATAGTTGAACCAGACTTAGTCAAATCTTGAAGCTCATTGCTGGCATCATCATCATCTAAAGTCACATCACCTCCTCCATCGGATAAGCTTATGGTTGCTCCTGATTTGCTAATGTCTTGATACTCGTTTGTAGTATCATTATCTGAATGAGTAACTGTTGCAGCATGCATGGCATAGGGAACAGCAACTAATTGTTGAGTGCTCATATCTGTAAAGGAGCTTCCTCCGTTAACGTCCATGTCAATTTTCAGAAAGTTGGTTTCTCCTGCCCAATTCACATTGGCCATATCTCCACTAACTACTGTACCATCTCCAATAGTTAGATTTACTAAACCATATTGGTTGGTAGTTGCGGTTCGAGTTTCTACATAAATAGAGGTACCTGTAGCAGAACCTTCTAGTATGCTAAATCTAAAACTCACATTGGAATTTTGTAAAATTTTACCATCTGCAGCTCTTACTACAGCTTGATAATTAAATGAATTTGGGGTTTGGGCTAAAGTAAGCAATCCCATTGCTAAAATAGCCAGTGATAAAAGTGTTCTTCTCATTATAATATTGGTTAGGGTGGTCAATAATTATCATAAGAAGAGGATAAATGTAAACACAAAGTCAGTAAATCCAACAATAGAATTGTAAAAAATGGCAATTCTTAACATGAAATTAAGCTAAGCTTATTGCATTTAATATGGTGCTTTTTAATCAGGTTGAGACCAAATTCCTAGCCTGTTTTCCCTGGCAAATGTTTGGGATTGTACAAACATAGAAACATGTCTCACATTAGGATTAATGGTCATTAGCTCCGCATATCCTGCTCTCAACATTATGTTGTTTACCATCTTACCATTTTCTAGATAGACATAGGCCAAATGCCTGCCATATTGGTCTAATTCTTCAACATCATAGCTGAGTTGTACTTTTTGGTTTTCCAATAGTTGTTTTAGGAAGTCAGAAGATTCCTCGCCAAAAGCTTCCTTTTTTCTGTGCTTATAATCTCGGGATTCTGGCGCGTTTATTCCAATGAGCCTCACCTTAATTCCTTTATTGCTTCCGTCTTCTACTATAATGGTATCTCCATCTATAACATAGCGAACTTCTAGAAATTCAGATTTCTCTGCTTCTATACAAGCAGCGAGCATAATTATAGCAAGTATTAAATATTTCATTGGTCCTTCAAAATAACGAGATAACAGAACAATTTAACACTATAGATGTATTAAGATTAGCTTTGGACATGGCAAAAAATTATAGACGATCGTTTTTGGCTGCATTTAATGGTATTGGCCTCTTTTTTCAAAAAGAGTTTAATGCAAAGTTTCACCTCTTTGCTAGCATATTGGTTATAGTACTGGGCTTCTACTATAATTTAGACAGCACACAATGGCTGTTTTTATGTGTAGCTATTTCGGGCGTCTTTGTATCTGAAATATTTAATACTGCCATAGAACAACTCTGCAACAGGCTCACCAAAGAAGAGGACTCCATGATTAAGATTGTAAAAGATTTAAGTGCAGGGGCAGTGCTGGTTAGTGTGATATTTGCAGTGGTAGCGGCACTGATTATTTTTATACCTAAGATAGAATTGTGAACATAAAGGAATTATTAGATAGCGGCAACTTTGCTGAAGTGATTATGCAAACCAGCAACAGCACCAATGCAGATGAATTGCAATGGCGTGCATTTGCATTTCAAAAATCGGGTGAGTTTGAAACAGCCATGGATGTATGGAACCAATTGATACTCCGATTGCCAGAAGCCGCCTCTTTTTACAATGAACGGGGTGTCTGTAAGTTCAATTTGAGGTTTAAGCACAGTCTAGATGATTTTGACAAAGCCATATCCCTTGAACCAGAAAATCCATACTATTGGGCTTGTAGGGCTTATGTAAGAGATAAACTAGGCAAAACAGAAGAAGCAGTGGCTGATTATCAAAAGGCTCACGATTTGGACCCAGAAGACGCTACCATATTAAATAACCTTGGTCTTGCAGAACAAAAATTGGGCTATACCTCTAGAGCCCGAGAGAGATTTAAAAAAAGCAATGATCTTATAGGCTTTAAAGAAGAAGAACTAGAACCCGAAGCAGAAACTACTCTCGAAAAGACGGGGTGGAAAGCGCGCTGGGCGGAGGTGGGCAAAATGCTCAGTTCACGCAAAGAGTTTAAAAAGTTTTTGAAAGAGTTGTTTGAGTGATGGGGTGATGGAATGGCAACTTGAAAGCTTAAAATTCCATATCGTTTTCATTCCTTATTTTCGACCATGTCCAATCTTAAAAAACTCGGACCTGGATTGTTGTACGCTGGTGCAGCGATTGGTGTTTCGCATATAGTGCAGAGCACAAGGGCAGGGGCGGAGTATGGTTATGTACTTATTATCGCTATAGTTTTGGCCCATATCTTTAAGTACCCCTTTTTTGCTGTTGGACCTAGATATGCTAACCTCAGCGGTGAGAATCTCATTCAAGGTTATACCAAACTCCATAAATCAGTTTTATGGTTACTATTCCTGCTTACCGTTTCTACCATGTTCACTATACAAGCGGCAGTCACTGTAGTTACAGCAGGACTAGCACAGAAGTTAACTGGTATAGATTTGCCTACCGCAGTTTGGAGCGGAATATTACTTGCCATTTGTTACGCCATACTTCAAATAGGGAGATTTGGTGCCTTAGATAAACTAATGAAGGTGATAATGATTCTTTTGGCCATTTCTACTGTATTGGCTGTTGCATTTTCTTTTAGAATGGATGGAATCGATTTGGCAATTAAACCCAATTTCAGCTTAAGAAATCCCGTTCATATTGCTTTCCTAATTGCTTTTATTGGTTGGATGCCAGCTCCATTAGACATATCCATTTGGCATTCCATATGGACCCGCAGGAAGTATGAAGAAGAGGGAGAACGAAAACTAGCAACCGAGAACTTCGACTTTAAAACTGGTTTTTACGGGACTGCATTTTTGGCCATCTGCTTTTTGGTGCTTGGCGCTAATACACTTTTTAGTTCAGGAATTGAGTTAGAAGCATCGGCTGGAAAGTTTGCGGGACAACTCGTGGATATTTATACATCCAGCTTGGGATCTTGGTCTTATTACATCATTGTAATAGCTGCTTTTACAACTATGTTTAGCACCACATTAACCTGCTTTGATGCTTTACCAAGAGTCATGCAAGCCATAGTAGGAGAGAGTAAAACTCCTCAAGTGAATGCGCTGAATAAGAAGGGTTTATGGATGATTGTCTTAGCCATTGGCGTTTTGATTATACTTGGATTCTATGTGGAGAATATGAAACAGATGGTGACCATAGCTACGGTAGTTTCCTTCTTAACAGCACCCATATTAGCTGGTCTGTCTATACTGCTTGTTAGGAAGTCAAAATATGCCTCCTCTATTTGGAATAGAAGGGAAACTCAGCTCGCATTTGTTGGATTCCTTTTTTTACTATTATTTAGCGTCTATTATCTTTCCATCCTCCTATGAGCATGAACCTTGAACCCGGTAAAATCCTAATTTCTGAACCCTTTCTTGAGGATCCTAACTTCAATAGAACAGTAGTGCTGATTACCGAGCATACAGAAGAGGGTACCGTTGGTTTTGTGTTGAACCAAAGAACAGAAATGACAGTGGACTTATTAATTCCAGAATTGGATATGGTTCAAAATCCCGTTTACCAAGGAGGACCGGTAGAGATTGAGAGCTTTCATTTCTTTCACAATTTCCCAGATATTAGAGACAGTGTTGAACTCATGAACGGCCTTTATTGGAGTGGGGATTTTGAACAGGTAGCAAGAGGTATTTTAGAAGAAACCCTAGATTTAAAGAACTTCAAATTCTTCATAGGATACAGTGGTTGGGCACCTGGTCAACTTCAGGAAGAGTTAGACCAGCAAGCTTGGATTATTGGAGACATCAGCCCTGAAATCATTCTCAACGACACCATCGACAATAAAAAACTTTGGCAACAAGTGATGAAAGAATTAGGAGGAGATTATGCCCTTCTATCTAACTCACCAGCCAACCCACAATACAACTAAGATTTATGGATCATTTACTCATGACGCACAGCCTAGTTCGCTGGATTGTACTACTCTTTGGCTTATACGCCATTACTAAATCATACAGAGGATTCAAAAAGCAACAAGGTTATACTGCCAATCACAAAAGAGCGAATATGCTTTTTGTAAGTAGCATACATCTTCAAGCTCTATTGGGAATTGTGCTCTATTTTCAGAAAGGCTGGCACAGCAATATTGGCAACGCCTTTGCAGATATGGGTAATTCTTTTCTCAGGTTCTGGAGCATAGAACATATGTTTGGAATGATACTAGCTGTAGTGCTTATTCAAATGGGTAGCAGTAAAAGTAAAAAGCAAGCCACAGACCACGCTAAACACAAAACGGCCTTCACCTATTTTGCTTTGGGCATGTTCGTTATTCTTGTGACCATTCCATGGCCATTCCGAGAAGCAATTGGAAGAGCCTTATGGCCTTTTTAATAGTGCGTTAATTAAGGCTGAGCGCAGCTCGTCTATATTGGTGTTTTGTTGAGCCGAGACAAAGACAATGTCCTCATTCAGCTTGGCCATCCAAGTCTTCTTAAGCACATCTAAATCATAGATAGCTTCATCTTCAAAGATGTCTTCATCTGTTGCACTAGGCTCGTAAAGGTCAATTTTATTGAATATGGTAATGGTAGGCTTATCGGCTGCTCCAATTTCTATCAGAGTTTCATTCACCGTTTCCATCTGCTCTTCAAAGGCTGGATGAGAAACATCTACTACATGTAAAAGAATGTCAGCTTCTTTAACCTCATCTAAAGTGGATTTAAAACTCTCTATAAGTTGATGCGGAAGTTTTCTAATGAATCCAACCGTATCAGAAAGCAAGAAAATCAAAGGCTGTTTAGTAGGGTCTGGATTGGGAAGCACCACTTTCCTAACTGTTGAGTCCAGTGTAGCGAAAAGTTTATTTTGAGCGAGCACATTTGATTTAGATAGGATGTTCATTAAGGTAGACTTGCCTACATTGGTATAACCAACCAAGGCCACTTTTACTTGAGAGGACCGGCTTTTTCTTTGAGTAACGCTTTGTTTATCAATGCGTTCCAAATCCTTCTTGAGCTTGGCAATTTTATCTCTAATCACCCTTCTATCCGTTTCTATTTCTTTCTCCCCAGGACCTTTCATTCCAATTCCCCCTTTTTGTTTTTGAAGGTGAGTCCACAAACGAGTTAAGCGAGGTAAGAGGTATTGGCTCTGGGCCAGTTCTACTTGAGTTCTGGCCTGAGCGGTTCTTGCATTCTTAGCAAATATGTCTAGAATGAGACTGCTTCTATCTACTATCTTACATTGAAATTCACTCTCCAAATTTCTGATTTGTGATGGACTGAGTTCATCGTCGAAAATGGCGAGGTCTATTTCTTTATCGTGTATATAAGTTTTGATTTCATCCAACTTACCCTTGCCTACATAGGTTCTAGGGTTGGGCATGTCTAGCCTTTGTACAAAACGTTTTTCTGTGAATGCTCCTGCTGTGGTAGCTAGAAACTCTAATTCATCTAAATATTCGGTACTGCTTTTTAATGCGGTGGATTTGAGTTCCACTCCTATTAATACTGCCTTTTCTACCTCAACTTTATTTTCCAACTGATAATTCAATAGATGATTTTGATTGTAAATTCGTTACTTAAAGGGTGCAAAGATACATTCTATACAAGCGTGCAGTATGCATAGTTCTGCTTATATGCAGTTCCCTTGCCTATGGACAAGTGACTCAGTGGTCTAATCCAGTTAAACTCAAGGGCACAGCCATCTTTACTAAAGTGCTTGGCGAGAATGAGCATGGGGTATTTTTACTTAGATACAGAAATAAGTTCTACAGCAAGAATGTAATCATAGATAAGTACCACCACCACCTCAATTTAGATGTAAGCAGAAGCATAGATCTTAAAAAGTCGCGATTGGTTAAAATCATTATGACCGACAAAGGAATCCTCATGGTTCGGGCCACTTTTGATCGAAGAAGTCAAAGCAATTTGTTATTAGGTCAGTATTTCGACTATGACTTGAGACCAATTGGCAAAGAAGTAGAACTCTTGCGTACCCCATTTCAAGAATTTGGAGACAGAGGGGATTTTAGGGTGCGAGTAAGCGACAATGAAAGCTTTATAGCTGTTTATCACAGCAAAAGAGGTGTTGATGAGAATACTACCTTGTCTTGGGACCTCTTTGATGGGGATTTTAAAAAAATTAGATCTGTTCAAACTCAAATCAAAGTGAAGAACAAACGCTTTTATCTGAACAATTTCTTGGTAGATGATTACGGTAGTATCTACAGTTTAACCCGAGAGTTTAAAGAAAGGGATAAACAAAAAATGGTGACTGAAGACCGATTTTTTGTTCAAGAAGGAGATAGTGTGTGGAATCTGATTATGGCAGATACTGTAGACTTCAGAGATCTTCAGATGAGCTATGATAGGGTAAACAATAAAGTGGTTGTTGTTGGGCTCTATGGCTATAGAGGGCATTATGGGTCCAGAGGTATTCATATCTTCTCTTATTATTCACGAACCAGAGATTACAAGCAGAGTTTTACTCCATTTACAGAGCAGGATACCGAAAACCTGAGCATGGGTAAATACAACAGTGAAGTTATACCCGAAGGTTTTGAGTTTCTGAAAATTGTACCACGGTCAGACGGTGGTTTAGTCTGTATTGCCGAACAAATGGAAGTAGCTACAGAGAACGACATAGTTATGGTGAATGGTATACCAACATCCACCTCAAAGAACATTTACAACTACAACGACATACTTGTGCTCAACATAGATTCAGCAGATCAAATAGAATGGTCTCATGTAATTCATAAAAATCAGACTACCGTGAATGATGGAGGTTATTTCAGTTCAGCTGTGGTATATGTGGATAAGCACTTTGTACAACTTATATACAACGATCAAATCAGAAGCTCAGGCGAAGTAATGCAGTACACAATCTATAGCAATGGCAAGCTCATGAGCAAAAAGCTGCTTAAAACAGAATTGGATTATGTGGTGGTGATTCCCATGGAAGCCGAACAAGTCAGTTCCAATAAATTAATCATTCCAAGTTCAAAAAATCGCAGATTTGCATTGTTAAAACTCGTTTACGATTGATTCGAAGCTTATCAAATAATCTTTTTGCAGCTCTGGCATTTTCCTTGGTGATTCTAAGTTATCACTTCTGGACTTTATATGGCTTCCAAACTGAAGTTTTGCCGGAACTCATTGGAGTATTTGTATTGGGAATAGCTTTGAATTTCTTGTGTAGACGATTTAGAATTATTGGAATGAAGTCTCATTTTACGGTGGTGATTTTCTGTCTTTTAGCAAGTTTGATTATAGATGTTTTAGACTTAAGAGCTTTGGTAGCAGGAGGAATCTGGATACTGGCAGTCTACTTTTCATTCAGAAGTTGGGAAGACCAAGATCAAGCAAAAGATCATCTGATTTATATAGGAATACTCTTGGGTATAGGTCAAATACTAGACCATCATGCCTTTCTGTTATTCTTTCCGTTTTTCATACTGTTCTATCAGAACGCAGTCCTTAAGTGGAATTACTATTTCCTGAGTTTGATGTTCTTCTTCTTGGTTCTCATTGGTTATTTATCATTCCTCTTTGCCATAGACCAATTTGAATTGGCGGAAAGTTTAATTCCCAAATTTCAGTTTGAGTACGCACAGTTTTGGACTTCCACCATATCCGTCTTTCTTCCATTGGTGGTTTTAATGCTGGTTATTCATCTGTTCAATTTGCGTAACTATAGATTTAGATATCCAAACAGATCTATTAAGATTAATTTGCTGTTTGGCCTTCAATTACTCATTGCTTTGCTGCTCATGATGCTGACTTCGGCAAGCAGTCTTTTTATTTTACTTGCTATTCCAAGCAGCATACTGTTATCCGTGGGTTTTACCTTTAAGCAAAACAGCTTCTTTATTAATGCGGTATTTCTAGCACTAATTCTGGTAACTGGAGCGGCTGCTTACCTCTTTCATTAGCAGGGTGATATTATTAGAAATATTCTTTTTCTTTGTGACTCACAAGATTAGAAATGCAAGAGGAGGTTAAACTTGTTTTAGACGAATTGAAGGAGCAATCTGAAAAGAGCCTTCAACATGTATTAGTTGAAATTGGGAAACTAAGAGCGGGAAAGGCTATGCCTAATATGCTGGACAGCGTTCAAGTTGAATACTACGGTTCAAAAGTGCCCTTGTCTCAAGTGGCCAATGTTTCCACACCAGATGCCAAAACCCTTATGGTTAAACCTTGGGAGAAAAGCGTGTTGGAAGAAATAGAGAAAGGTATTATGTACGCTAATCTTGGACTGAATCCCCAAAATGACGGGGAGCAAGTCATTATTAATGTTCCGCCTCTTACAGAAGAAAGACGTTCTCAATTGGTGAAGCAGGCCAAATCAGAAGCCGAGCACGGTAAAATTGGATTGAGAAGTGCTCGTAAAGATGCCATGGATATCATAAAGCAGTTGCAGAAAGATGGTCTTAGTGAGGATTTAGCTAAAGATGCCGAAGGCGATGTTCAAGACATGGTGAATCTCTACAGCAACAAAATAGACAGTGCAATTTCTGCCAAGGAAACAGAGATTATGACTATCTAAATCCAGAGATGAGCTATGGAGTTTCTCTCCTTAATCTGAAAATATTCCCCTTCTTGTTCTAGTATATATAAGCACAAATTGGAGTGTTTGAACTGATCCATATTAGACAGCGGTTCTTCTGTCAACAAGCTCAATAAGCTTCTCATAGCTCTACCGTGAGTACATAATAGAATAGTCTGTTCATCTTCTCTTTTCATGAGCTCTATCATTCCACACTTTTGCCTTTTCTGCAAAGCATTTGGAGATTCCCCATCGGCCACAGACCTATCTAGCAAACCTGCTTTCCAATCTTCAAGCATATGTATGTATGCCTTATGACTTTGAGGAGTGCTTACCAAGCCTTCTAACATGCCCCAACTGATTTCGTTAAGTGCAGCAAAGGCTTCATGTTTAAATCCAGCATCTATAAAGGGTTGAACACTTTGAATGGTTCTTTTAAGTTCTGAACTATAGATTTTATGGAAAGGAATATGGTGATACGCCTTAAAGAATTTTTCAGCTTGTTCAATTCCTATTTGATTGAGATTGCTGTCTACACCACTGCCTTGAATAATTCCTCTTTTATTGAAATCAGTTTCACCATGACGTATGATATAAATGGTTTTCTTTGTGCTCACTAAGCTTTGATACCTCACAAAACTATAAACAAAGAGCAATTAAATGATTTTGGAAAGGGGACTCTTTCTGAACATTTAGACATGAAAGTGGTAGAGATAGGTCCAGACCATCTCAGTATGAGCATGAAGGTTCATTCAATCACGCATCAACCATTGGGTTTATTGCATGGTGGAGCAGTCGCAGCTTTGGCAGAAAATGTAGCAAGCCTCGCCGGTTATCTCGTAGTTGGAGAACACAAAGCCTGCGTTGGTCTTTCTCTACACTGCAACCATCTTAAAAGTGTAAAATCCGGACTTGTTACCGGAACGGCAAGACCTATACATCTAGGCAATAGAACACATGTTTGGGAGGTGGAAGTAAAAGACGAAAAAGACAGATTAATCAATGTGAGCCGCATGACCTTGGCTGTGGTAGACAAGAGCAATGACTAAACTACACAAACCCATTGCCGTCTGTAGACTACCCTCTTCAGAAACTTTCATGAAGTTCGAGCCAGAAGGGCTAGAAGAATTCACTCAAATAGATGATTATTGGATGAAAAGAGAAGGTCTCATTTTCTACCCTTTTGATAGAAATAGAAAAGCCTATTTCCTTGCAAAATCTGGAGGCAATGAAAATGTGAAAGAAGTGGAAATGCTCAACAATCCGGCTGTAGAACGCCTTGAATTTGAAACAGGTGTGATTTTGGCTAAAGCAGATATAGAAAGCGGTTCTATGTCTAAGGTGGTTCTTGCTAGAAATCAAAAGGAAGTAACTAGGGTTAATGCTGCCCAGAGTTTTGCAAAAGCTTGTGAGTTGTATCCTTCTTCGTTCTGCTATTTGGTAGATCTGGGTTACGAAAAATGGGTGGGTGCTTCTCCAGAATTATTGCTGAGTTATAAAGAGGGACAAATCTCAACTGTAGCATTGGCAGGTACTAAATCCATTGATGAAGCTTTTACTCTCAAAGAACAAGAGGAGCAATCCATGGTTGAAGATTTCATTGAGCTCAAGTTAAGGGAAATTGGCTTGGAAGACTTTGAAAAGTCAGATAAACAAGAGACCCAATTTGATCAACTTAAGCATCTCAAAACCAATTATGTAGCAAAGTGCTCAGCAGACCAAGCTCTGCAAGCTCTTAAGCATTTACAGCCTACTAGTGCTGTTTGCGGATTGCCAAGAGATCACAGCTTTGCCTTTATATCTGAAATGGAAGCTATGAACAGGGGCTTCTATGCTGGCATAACAGGAGTCTTAACAAAAGAAAGCGCCACTTTCTATGTGAACCTTCGCTGCGCACGAATTGAGTCTGAAGAGGTGGAATATTTTGCAGGTGCTGGAATTACCGCAGATTCGGAGCCGAAAGATGAATGGCAGGAAACTCAACGCAAAATAGACAGTATCAAAGCCTTTACGGTCTCTTCTTAGCTAAGAGCATCGTCCAATAATTTCATATACTCTGCATCAGGAATTTCTACAGCTCCAAACTGAAGTAGGTGATCATTTATATACTGCGTATCTAAAAGTTTGAAATTCTCCTCTTTTAAAAATTCCACTAAGTGAACTAAACACAGCTTAGATGTATTGGGAAGATTTGAAAACATAGATTCTCCAAAGAATGCTGCACGAATGGCTACACCATACAAGCCTCCAACCAATTGGTCTCTATCCCAACATTCAATGCTATGAGCAAATCCCATTTTATGTAGAGCACAATAACTATCAATAATTTCTTCGCTTAT
Organism: Bacteroidia bacterium; assembly: GCA_049115575.1. GTDB lineage: Bacteria > Bacteroidota > Bacteroidia > NS11-12g > UBA9320 > JAHEKB01. The sequence goes on from JAGDZU010000002.1 coordinate 479,960, forward strand.
CCAGGTATCATCTCTTTCAGAACATCTAGTAATGGTGGCCCTGAAATCTTTATTTATCTTGAGTTGAAATGGGTGGTTTCTATATAATCTTTTGAGATTCTTAGGAATATGAAATTCATCCAAAGGAATAATACCCCTCTGTTCCGGTTTATACCAATAAATCTCATTATTGGCATCCGGATCTGCCATTGGAAAATACCCTTGGGTATATGCATAGAGTAATTCATTGGAATCAAGCATTTACTTTGCAATAATCTTAAATAAATGAAAATCATTTGCATTGGCAGGAATTATGTGGCGCATATAGAGGAATTAAATAATGAAATTCCAGATGAGCCAGTTGTTTTTATGAAGCCCGATTCAGCTTTGATGAGGCAAAGAGATGCATTCTATATCCCTGATTGGTCTAAAGAGATTCACTACGAGGCGGAAATAGTAATTAAGTTCAATAGGTTGGGTAAGAACATAAGGGCCAAATTTGCTCCTAAATATTATGCGCAGTTTAGTCTGGGAATTGATCTCACTGCAAGAGACAAACAAACAGAGCTTAAGAAAAAAGGGTTGCCTTGGGAAAAGGCTAAGGCTTTTGATCAGAGTGCGGTAATAGGAGATTGGTTAGATGCCAGCAAATACGAGCTCAGCAATCTTGAATTCAGTTTGCATAAGAATGGGGAAAAAGTTCAATCTGGAAACACTTCAATGATGATTCATCCAGTTTCAGAATTAATTGCTCATTGTTCTTCTTATTTTACCATTAAAATAGGCGATTTGTTGTTTACCGGAACCCCTAAAGGCGTTGGTAAAGTAGAAAGCGGCGATGTATTAGAAGGATATATTCAAGATAAGAAAGTACTGCACCTCAGGGTAAAATAAAGAAGTGTAGGATTCATTAATCAAGCTGTTGGTATGAGCATAACTTGTCATAAGTACTCGGGCCTAGCTCTTACTTTTGCCTCTCATGAGGAGCATACTCATTACAGGATTTTTCATAGCACTGATTGCTTGTAGCCCAGCACAAACCAATGATGTAGAAAACAATGGCAAAGACAGCCTGAATGTAAGCGACACTATTATTCCGGCAGTGGTTGAACCCATTGGTGAATATGAATTTGTCAGAAATAAGAACAGATATCCGCAGAACTACTTTAGAAATCCTTTTGACAGTGCCATTTTACTATCTGGGACCTATTGTGAATTGAGAAATAACCATTTCCATGGTGGATTGGATATTAGAACAGGAGGATACCAAGGTTGGAGTGTTAAGTCGGTGGCAGATGGTTATGTTTCAAGAATCAAAATTAGCCCATACGGCTATGGTAATGCTTTGTACATCACTCACCCCAATGGTTATACTAGTGTTTACGGGCATTTGAAGGAATTAAGCGGTGCCATTGCCAATTATGTTAAAGATGCTCAATACCAGAAAAGAAGCTTTGAGATTGAACTGTTTCCAAAAGCAGGAGCACTAAAAGTAAGTAAAGGCCAAGAGGTTGCATTGAGCGGAAATACAGGGGGTTCTGGAGGGCCGCATTTGCATTTCGAAATAAGAAATCTAGCTGGATTAGCTGTGAATCCTTTGTTGTTTGGTTTAGACGTGAAAGACCATATTCCTCCTCAAATTAGGCAGATATTAGTATTTCATAAGGACAAGGAAGTACTTTATAGTGAGGGTGGCTATCCTATGAAGAAATTGAAAAAAGGAACTTCATATTTAAGAGGAACCCCACTAAAGCTCAAACCCGGAACTTATGGTTTTGGAATGTTGTCCAAAGACTTTTTTACAGATACACGTTACCGTTTGGGAATCAATTACGCATGGCTAACAGCCAATGACCAACTGCTCTATCAATATCAGATTGAAAAAATGGATTTCACCAAAGGCAGATACATTAATACCCATATGGAGTATTATCTCAAAGCTAAGACTGGGGTGAACTATGTGCGTTTATTTAAAGAATCTTTCAATCCCTACCCATATTACAAACAGAATAAAAATGGGGAGGTATTCTTAAAACAAGGTGATACGGTTAGGCTTCAACTCTTTGTAGAAGATTATGTGGGCATGAGAGATTCGGTAAGCTGGACCATAGTAGGAGATTCTGCTGGTCAAAAGATCCATTGGTTGGCCAAGCATGCGTCGGACACCACTATTCGAATAAGAAAAGGAAGAACCAATACGGTAAAGCATAGCAATTGGACCATTAGTCTACCAAATTCAACCTTCTATCATGATTTTGATCTCAAGTTGAGAGATAAATCACAGCGAGCTGGACTATTGAGCCCGAGCCTTCAAATGCATTATAACTACACCCCATTGCATTCGCATATCTCTGTAAGCTACAGATTGAATAAATCTCAACTGGCTTATGGAAACAAGCTATGTGCTGTGAGCTTCAGTGGAGACAGGAAAGTCTATGAAGGAGGAACAATAAATGGAAGCAATCTAAACTTTAGGACAAGGTCTTTTGGTGAATATGCCATTTATCTAGATACTATTCCACCAAGAATTAGAACAGAGAGTATAGGAAAACGTTTTCGATTCAGAGTCAGTGACAATCTCAGCGGGATTAAGAGCTATAAGGCATCCATAGACGACAAATGGATCTTAATGCAGTATGAACCAAAGCTCAACTTAATGTGGGGTGAAATCCCAGCCTGGATTAAGCCCGGCAAACATCAATTCAAAATAGTTGTTATTGATGATAGAGGAAACAAATCAGAAGTAGAAAGAAGTATTACATTATGAGTAAACCACAAGTAGGGGAAAAGGCCCCATCTCTAAGCGGAAAGAACCAAAATGGAGAGGAAGTAAGTTTAGCTAATTACCATGGAAAGAAATTGGTACTATACTTTTATCCAAAAGATGACACCCCGGGATGCACCACTGAATCATGCAATCTGAGAGATAATTATAAAGTATTGATGGCTCAAGGTTATGAGGTTTTGGGTGTGAGTCCAGATAGCGAGAAAAGGCATCAGAATTTCATTGCTAAATATGATTTGCCATTTGATCTCTTAGCAGATGTAGAAAAAGAAGTCTGCTTGCGCTATGGTGTCTGGGTAGAGAAAAAGATGTATGGCCGCACCTACATGGGTGTTGCAAGAACCACATTTGTTATTGATGAGAACGGTATTATAGAGGAAGTGATTGAAAAAGTGAACACCAAGAATCACAGCGTTCAAATCCTGAAATCCTAGAATCTATTTTTGAACCCGCAAACTGGGGGGTTTGCGGTATTTATTATCGTTATGAAAAATATTTTCTTTGGCATTGCTATGTGTATTCTACAAATGTCAGCAATTTCACAAACTACATGTACTTCTAATGGTGGCAATAATTGGGCAACTGCATTCAATTGCAGTGGGAGTGGAACACCTGTCATCTATGTAATACAAGCTTCAGACTCTGTCTTTTGCGATGTCAACTCCACAACTAGCATTGATACAATAAAGATTTATGGAGTGTTGGAATTTAAAAATGGCAGTAAGATAGATTTATCATCTACTGGAATTATTCAAGTATTTTCAGGTGGGACGGTTATTGGAGGCAATGCAGGATCCAAGTTCAGATTTGCAGGAGGGGTAACTATAAATGGTACGTTTAATGTTTCAGGACCTGCTTATGCACAAAACTCATCCAGCTTTACTATAGGTTCTGTTCCAGTGGACTGGTTATATTTTGCAGCAGATCAGGTCGAGGATATGATCTCATTGAGTTGGGCAACGGCCACAGAGATTAACAATGCTGGTTTTGAAGTTCAATACAGTTTAGACGGAATTGAATTTATTGGCTTTAATTGGGTTGCATCTCTTCATCCAGATGGGAACAGTAAGGAAATCACAGAATACGAAGCTCTGGTTGAACCCTTAAAACTTGAAAAATCAAGCTCTTATTTCTTTAGAATCAAGCAGCAAGATTATGATGGAGTGGTTTCTTATTCCAAGATTATCACTTTCATGGGAGATGAGCGAGATGGTCTAGATTATCGATTGAACAACAATCAGCTACACCTCACTCTAAACTCCAACGAAACCCTAGAATACTCTTTAATCGATCCTTTAGGAAGAGTAATCCAAACGGGTGAATTGATAGGTTCTGGGTTGCTTGCAGTTGATTCTAAAGGTTTATATACTTTGGTCACCTACAAAAGATCAGAACGAACCATTTATAAAATAATGAACAGGTAGCATGTTTACTTTCTTGCTCCAATAACATAAAGTTCATTGGCAACTACATCTGTATTGTATCGTTTGTTGCCTTCTTTGTCTTCGTAACTATTGTGATTCAGTCTTCCCTCAATAATAACTTCACTGCCTTTATTGAGCAATTGGTCAACCAAACCGGCTAATTTTCCCCAAGCTATTACAGAATGCCATTGTGTTTTTTCTTCTTTTTCCCCAGCCTGGTTTTTGTAATTTTCATGAGTGGCTAGAGAAAATTTGGCTAATTGATTGCCGTTTTCTAGTTTCTTTAACTCTGGATCCGCGCCGAGGAATCCAATGAGTTGTACTTTGTTTTTCATTGCGTTCATTTGGTAGATTATTTATTAATACAAAGAGACAAAAGCCTGATATTGTATCACTTATATAATCGCTTACAGACGGATTTAAACGCTTAATTAATTTTTTTATCTATATTTGTGCCAACTACTACACGTCGAAATGATGAAATTTCACTCTTTCAACGCGCTATTACTACGTCCTCTCGGGATTTTGGTATGCATCAAATCTACTGGATTAACCACTGGTGGTTTTGCATGTTTTGGCGCCAATTTGTTTCAAAATGTGCCCTAATTGGGATAATACATTGAAATAAAGGAAAGATTTGTTTCTGAACTTCACGTGGTTTATGAAAAGTAAACCGATGAACCGATTATTAACAATAGCAATTATGCTGATCAGCGCGCAACTAATGGCGCATGGTCCCATTCACGAAAAAATTGATCTTGTAAACAAAAAGATCAAACGAAATCCTTCTGATGCCACTCTTTATATTGAGCGTTCATCTTATTACAAGATAGACGCACAATTTGATATGGCTATGGCTGATTTGGTTAAAGCCAGATCATTAGATGCCACCATCACTACCGTAGATTTTTTAGCAGCAGACCTCTGTTATGTATTTGAAAACTATAATATGGCATTAGCTCATATTTCGGCTTTTCAAGCTCTGAACATGGATTTAGGGGAGTGCTACCTTCTAAAGAGTAAAATCTTGGACAAGCTTTTTATGTCTGATAGTGCATTACACTATGCAAAATTGTCCTATAACTATAAGCAGAATCACAATACAACATTCTTCGCTTTTATCAGTGAATTGACTTTGTATGCCGATAAGGATAATTATGATGATGCAATAGGATGGTTAATGCTTGGTAAAAAGCACTTGCCATATGACATCGTCTTGCAAGAGAAAATGGTGGATTTGGCTGTTAAGTATTCAAAGTATGATCAAGCAGTAAAATTCTGTAATGAACAATTACCAAAACTTAAAAGAAAAGAAAAGTGGTTCTTTAAACTGGCTCTGGTTCATAACGCAGCTGGAGACAAGGAGCAAGCGCTTTTCAATTTGGAGCAATCCAAAAAAAGCATAGAACAATTACCTAAACATTTCAGGACCACAGATTTTATTAAGAATCTGGTAAATGAAATAAATAAACTAACTGATGAAATTAAACTACAAAATGATGAAATCTAAGTATTTATTAAGCATTCTATTTATGACCATCGGTTTGAGCTCAATAGCTCAGACTACGCTTATCTCAAAACTTTCTACTTGGAAGTATTTAGATGATGGGTCAAATCAAGGAACGAGTTGGACAGCCACTTCATTTAATGATGTTGGATGGAGTTCAGCAGCAGGAGTACATGGTTATGGAACTATTACAGGCGCTACAGTCTCTAATACTATTAGCTATGGTTCTGATGCGAATAATAAGTACCCAACTACTTATTTCAGAAAAACTATTAACCTAACAAATCCAGCTTATACTAATCTTGAGATTAGTTTGATGGTAGATGATGGTGCGGTGATTTATGTGAATGGCAATCAAGTCCTTAGCGATAATATGCCAGGAACATTTAGCTATACCACATATGCCTCTTCAACAGTTTCAGGTGCCGATGAGGGAGATTACGAAACTTTTACAGTTTCTGCTGCAGACTTGGTAAATGGTAACAACACCATTGCCGTAGAAGTTCACAACAGAAGTGGATCTAGTTCAGATCTTGCGTTTGACCTTGAAGTGGTAGCTGTAACTAATTCATATTATGTGGATGATGGTGATTCTTGGTACTATTGGGATCAAGGGACCACACCTACAGGTTCATGGGACACAGATACCAACTATGCCAATACTGGCTGGGGTTCTGGAAACAGTGAATTAGGATATGGTGATGGTGACGAAACTACCACTGTTGGATATGGTGGAGATGCCAACAATAAATACGCCGCTACTTATTTCAGAAAAGTGGTTAATATTCCAGATACCTCACTTTTTGACTATTTGAGTTTTGACTTCAAACGAGATGATGGTATAGTAGTATACCTTAATGGTGATGAGCTTTTTAGAGATAATATGCCTACGGGAACGATTGGAAACTCTACATTGGCCAGTGCTACTGTAGGAGGAGGAGATGAAAGCACATGGAATACTGAGATTGTTTTGCCAACAACTATTTATGAAGGCAACAACGTTATAGCTGTAAGTATTCATCAAACAGATGTAACTAGTAGCGATATAACTTTTAACCTTAGGTTAGAAGGTATAGATGCTCCAGTGCCAACTATCACTAGAGGGCCATACCTACAATTGGGTACGGACTCAAGTATGATGATACGTTGGTCTACTGATGTACCATGCGAGAGTACTATTAAATATGGAACCACTTTAGGTACTTATGGTAGCACAGTTTCAGGTACAGGAACTACAGATGATCACGAGATAGAAATTACTGGACTGACTCCAGATACAAGATATTACTATTATGTGTCTTCAGATGGATCTGATACCGTTTCAGGTCAAGATGGGACATACTATTTTGTAACCAACCCAACACCTGGGAGCGATGCTCAACCTGTTCGTATGTGGGTATTGGGTGACCAAGGTCAGCCGGGGTCTAACCAAGATTCTGTTCATTCAAAGTTCTTCCAACATTCAGATTGGAAAGACAGCATGGACATGATTCTTATGTTAGGTGATAATGCTTACAACAGTGGGTATGACAGTGAATTCCAAGATGCTGTATTTGATCCTCTTGAAGAAGTTTTGAGAAATACTCCTATGTATTCTTGTGTTGGAAATCATGAAGTGAGATACGCAGGAGCACATTCAATAAGTACTCCAAGTACAACTCCATATTACTTGATTCACAACTTCCCTACTAGCGGTGAGGCTGGTGGATTAGCATCTGGAACAGAGTCTTACTTCTCTATGGATTATGCAAATGTTCACATCATTTCTATAAACGCTGAAGAAGAGGATTTGGATTCAACAACAAGTTCAATGTGGGCTTGGTTGGAAAACGATTTACAACAAAATACTTTAGACTGGATAGTGGTGATTGTTCACCAAGGTCCGTATACCAAAGGATCTCATAACTCGGATTCTGAGACTGAACACATAATGGTAAGAGAAAACTTCCTTCCTCTATTAGAGCGTTATGGAGTGGATCTTATGATGTCTGGTCACAGCCATAGTTATGAAAGATCTAAATTGGTAAAAGGACATTTCGGTGTTTCTGGTACTCATAGTGCTGCTACACATGATTTGGATGGTGGTTACGGTCGTATGCCAGGATTTGGTGCATTAACCAATGATTGCCCTTATACTAAAGAAATTACCGGACCTACCGCTGGAGATGGAGCTGTATATGTAACATGTGGATCTTCATCTAAAGTTGGTGGTGGTAGTATAAACCACCCTGTAATGAAGGTGAACTATCTAACATATGGTTCTGTATATGTTGAAGTAACTGAGAATAGATTGGATTTCTATTATCTTGAAAGTGATGGCGATATAGCTGACTATTTCACGGTATTAAAAGACATTGAAGAAACTACGACTACCAATGTTAATGCTAGTTCTGTAACTATGACTGCTAGCTGGCCAGAAGGTCCTTATGAATGGAGTAATGGCGAGACTACTAGAAGTATAACTGTGAACATAAGTGAAGATGCAACCTATACAGTTGGTAATACAACAGGTTCTGCTTGTATTTCTGATACATTCCACTTGAACTACCCTCAGTTGGTAAGATACCCATGGACTGAAACAGATACTACAGGTATGACTAATCTAGATGCTGACGGGAATTATGTTTTAACAGGAGATGCTCATACGGCAGCCGATGCTAATGGATGGTATTACTACTATAACTCTGCTGAACCAGACAACTTACTTTTCGCTGTGAGAAACAGTTTATCAGGAGGAAATACATTGCCCATAGACAATGTGGTAGATTATATTGAATTGAGATATAAGCCATCTGTTTATTCAAGAATAAAGACTGGTTTGGATTCATTCAGATTGGTATTCAATTACGATTGGAATGTGGTACCTATTTCTCAACCTAATGGAGATATGGATATCAAGTTCTACTATGATCCTACTGTGCTATCTACATTTACTGCAGTTGCCGATTCTTTGGATGCTACTAATCCAGACTTCAATACAGCGAGAACTTGGTTTAAAGCTTCACAAGGGGCTGGAACAAGCTTCGACGACGCTAGTATTAGTATAGATTCTATAGACTACGCCATCGATTTGAATAGTTTATTGGTGAGTGCTCCAAACTATACTACTGGAGTTGGTTCATCTGATGGTACGGCATTTACAGACTTGGGTAATGCTAAAAACTATATACAGTTCGACGGACTATCTAGTTTCTCAGGTGGTACTTTAACTCAAACCTTGTTCGATCCAACACCAGTTCCTGTTGAGTGGTTATCATTCAACGCAAAATGGGAATCAATGGATGCTAGATTGACATGGCAAACTGCTTCTGAATTGAACAACGATTATTTTGAAGTTCAGAGAAGTTTTGATGGAGTTGACTATTTCACCGTTGCAACTATTGCGGGAAGTGGTACTTCAACAAGCATCAACTCATACTCATTCATTGATATGAATGCCATGTTGCTAGGAACAGAGGTTCTATACTACAGAATTAAACAAGTGGATTATGATAACAACATTGATTTTTCAGATGTGGTGACATTAACACTTGATGCAACTGCCGGAATTGAAGTATATCCAATACCTGCAAACAATGTTGTTAATGTAGAACTAAAGTCTCATCTGATATCTTCAGAACAAATGGAAATATTCGTTTATGACCAAAGCGGTAGCTTGGTGCTAATGAATAACTATGAGTCACAGCCCGCTGTGAGCTTGAATGTATCTGAACTACAATCAGGATGGTATATCCTGGCTGTTAAATCAGGCGCAAACATCTATTTGGAAAGACTGTTGGTGGAATAATCCAACGATAGAAATTAATAAAGACCCTTTGTCAATATTTTTGGCAAAGGGTCTTTTTTTATATAATGGTTTAACGAAATTTGAACGGATGAGTGAAGCGTTGATGATAGTCTTGGTTTTGATAATTGGAATTGCTCTTGGCGCAGCTCTGGTCTATTTCCTAGTACACAAGAAAGGCGAGAAAATCCTTACTGAGCTACAATCGGAAAACGCCTTTCTACAAACCGAGAAAACTCGGAGTGAAACAAAGTTGGAAGCGGCTCAAGAGGAAGTACTCAAGAAAACTCAGGAGATAGGAGCTCTAAATGAAAAGCTCACCAAGGAATTTGAGAACATTGCCAATAAAGTGGTGAATCAAAGTTCCAAACATATGCAAGAGCGCCATCAAGAGCAGCTTAAAGCTCTCCTAGATCCCTTTAAGGAAAAGATAGAAAAGTTTGAGAAAAAGGTAGAAGACACTCATAAAGAAAGTATAAGAGAAAACAGTTCTTTAAAGGAACAGATAAACCAACTTAAAACACTGAATCAGCATATAGGAGAAGAGGCAAAGAATTTAACTTCAGCGCTAAAAGGTGACAAAAAGATGCAGGGTAATTGGGGTGAGCAACAGCTTGAGCGGATACTTCAAGCCGCTGGTCTAGAGAAAGAAACCCATTACAGAAAAGAAGTCGATTTAATCAGTGAAGACAATCAGCATCAACGCCCTGATTATATCATCTATTTACCAGATGACAAAAACTTGGTGATTGACTCTAAGGTGAGTTTATTAGCTTATGAACGCTTCTACAACGAAGAGGATGAAGTGGCATCAAGACCATTAGCAGCCGAACATGTGAAAAATGTTAAGGATCATATTCAGCGCCTTAGCAATGTGAAATACGACCAACTGCACGGTATCAATTCACCGGATTACGTGGTTATGTATATGCCAATAGAAGGGGCTCTAGGACTAGCAATGGTAGAGGATCCATCTATTTTTGAATTTGCTTTAAAGCGCAATATTGTTTTGGTCTCAAATAACACTTTGCTAGCCACCCTGAAAACAGTGTCGTTTATATGGAGGCAGGAATTGCAGAATAGAAATGCATTGGAGATTGCTAGGCAAGGAGGAGCACTCTACGATAAACTTGAAGGTTTTGTAAAGACCCTACAGGCAATTGGTAAAAAGATGGATGGCGCCAAAGATGACTATGACAAAGCTATTAATCAGCTTTATGAAGGTAAAGGCAATCTTATAGGACGTGCAGAAAAATTGCGCGAGCTGGGAATCAAAACCCAGAAGAAATTACCCGAAAATAAATAAGTGTTTAGTATAAAGAGAAAGTCACAGGCATTAAGAATCTCATCTTAACTGCATGATCTCTTTGTTTGGCAGGTTTCCATTTACCGCTAGTGAGTTTTAAAACATCAATAGCCGCTTCTTCCAAACCAAAACCTTTTCTAGGCGAAAGAATTTTAAAGTCAGTACATCTTCCTTTTTCGTCTATCACGAATTGAACAACAACTTGACCTTCTAATTCAGCATCTATTGCCATTTGAGGATAAACGATATTCTCATGCAAGAATTTCTGTAAGTCAGCTTCACCATTTCCAAATTTGGCTGGATCTGATACTGCGAACATGTCAAAGATTTCACCAGTGTTGATAGGCTCATCTTCATCTTCTTCGAATACTTGCATTTCCTCATCCTGATCTGTTTCAGTGTCTTCAAACTCAGGTTGATCCTCATCTATTTCCACTTCATCTTCCACAACTTCTAGTTCTGGTGGAGGAGGAGGGGGAGGTGGTTTCTTTTCTTGAACCGTGTTTTCCATAACCACCAAATCTTCATCAATCACAAAATCTCCGAGAGAAGCGGTCTTTTCCGGCTTGTTGGTCCATTCAAATGCTAAGAGCACAAGAGCTATAGAAACAGTCAACCCTATAAGGGTAAAATCTAAGCGTTTGTTCTTGACGTCTTTATCTGGATTCTTCTTTAACTGCATAATATTAGCTTTTCAAATGTAAAAAAATATTCACTCATTAATACCGCTACTTCACAAAAGGTAAATATTTCTTTAGGAATTGATAAGATTTAATGTAAATCTGGGGTATAAAAACGCCTAAAATAGCACCAAAAGTATCAGCAATGAGGTCTCCCCACTCAAATGATCGTCCGATAAAGGACATTCCCTGTATGTATTCTATGAGCAATCCATAGCCAATGGCGGCAAAAACAACTAGTATTTTGTGCTGTAAAGAGGGTGCTTGAATTATATAAATAAGAGATGCACAGAGGGCATAGAATGCCAGTAAATGAAGAAGTTTGTCAAACTGGAAGAGGGTATCTAGAGCAAAGGGCGTAAATACTCTGGCAGGTAGCAAGCAACTACTGGCTATAAAGAGAAGCCAGAAAATGAAGATCATTCTGGCAAATACGCTCTCATTCAAACTAATGTCCTGTCATTTCGCGATAAGCAGCAACGTCCATAAGATCGTCTACTTCGCTTGTATCGCTCATTTTGATTTTAACCATCCAGCCGTCGCCATATGGAGACTCGTTTACAGACTCAGGTGTTGACTCTATATCGGCATTTACCTCTATTACTTCACCGCTCAAAGGCATGAATAGATCAGAAACAGTTTTTACTGCTTCAACAGTTCCAAAAACTTCATCTTTATCAAGGCTTTCACCTTCAGTTTCGATTTCTACAAAAACCACATCTCCAAGCTCGCTTTGTGCAAAATCAGTCACTCCTATAGTGGCAATATCTCCTTCAACGCGAACCCATTCGTGTTCTTTGGTGTACTTTAAATCTTCTGGGAAATTCATATTAATTACTGGCTTTTTGTGTTGTTGTTATTTTCTTTTCTTTCACTGGAGCTGCAGCGTGTTTCTTGTGCGTTCCAATAATATGCAGTATATCGTGAAGTTGATGTTTAAGTTCTTTACGATCAACTATCATGTCTACAAATCCATGTTCTAAGAGGAATTCAGAACGTTGGAATCCTTCAGGGAGGTCTTTCCCTATGGTTTCTTTTATTACTCTGGGCCCTGCAAATCCGATTAAGGCATTTGGCTCGGCTATGTTAATGTCTCCTAGCATAGCAAAGGAGGCCGTTACACCACCAGTTGTGGGGTCTGTTAATATTGAAATATAAGGCAGTCCTTTTTTTGCCAAAAGGGCTAGTTTAGCAGAAGTTTTAGCCATTTGCATTAAAGAAAAGGCCGCTTCCATCATTCGTGCTCCACCACTTTTAGAGATAATAATCATTGGCAAGTTGTTCTCAATTGCCACATCAATAGCGCGTGCAATTTTTTCACCAACTACACTACCCATGGAACCTCCAATGAAACCAAAATCCATGACAGCCATAGATACTTTTAACCCATGTATTCTGCCTGTTGCTGTTCGCACAGCATCTTTAAGACCGCTTTTTTCAGAAGAAGTCTGTAACCTAGTGGTATAGGCTTTTGTATCTTCAAATTTGAGTGGATCTCCAGAAATCAAATTGGCATCAAGTTCCTTGAACCTTCCTTCATCAAATAGAATTTCGAAATACTCTGTGGAACCAATTTTGCCGTGATGATTGCAAGACGGACAAATCCAAAGGTTTTGCTCAAACTCTTTGGTGCTCGTTGGATTCTTGCATTTAGGACATTTATACCACAAGCCATCCGGCGTAGGTTTTTTATCCTGTGTTTTGGTTAAGATCCCCTCTTTTACTCGCTTGAACCAACTCATACTAGTTTGAACAAATGTAGAAAATTTATGCTATGGTCACAGAATTATCGAGATAAACGTCTTGTATGGCGTTTAATATCTCAATTCCTTCGTTTAACGGCTTTTGGAATGCTTTTCTTCCTGAGATTAAACCGCAACCTCCAGCGCGTTTGTTTATTACAGCAGTCTTAACAGCTTGAGCTAAATCGTTTTCTCCTGATGCACCACCAGAATTGATTAATCCCACTTTACCCATATAGCAGTTTGCAACCTGGTATCTGGTTAAGTCAATTGGGTTATCAGTAGTTAATTCGCTGTATACTTTAGGGTGAGTTTTACCGTGTTTAGTAGCATTATAACCACCATTCACTTCAGGTAACTTTTGCTTTATGATATCAGCTTGGATAGTCACTCCTAAGTGGTTTGCCTGGCCTGTTAAATCAGCCGCAGTGTGATAATCTACACCGTCAATTTTGAAATCGCTATTTCTAAGGTAGCACCATAGAATAGTAGCCATTCCCAGTTCATGCGCCCTTTCAAACGCTTCAGCTACTTCAACAATTTGTCTTTCTGAGTCGTCAGAACCAAAGTAGATTGTTGCACCAACGCCAGTCGCACCAAGATTCCAAGCTTCCTCAACAGATCCAAACATGATTTGCTTGAAAGTATTAGGATAACTAATAAACTCATTGTGATTTATTTTCACTATGAATGGAATTTTGTGCGCATATTTATTTGAATTGGCCGCCAATACTCCATAGGTAGAAGCAACTGCGTTACAGCCACCTTCTATTGCCAGCTTTATTATATTTTCAGGATCAAAATAATCCACGTTTGGGGCAAAAGAGGCTCCACCACTGTGCTCAATTCCCTGATCAACGGGAAGGATAGATACATAACCAGTATCGGCTAGTCTTCCGTGACCATAAATCTGCTGAAGACTTCTCAAAACTTGAGGGCTTCTGTTGGTGTTTGTCCAAATGTCATCAATGTGATTTGGAGATGGCAAGCTCAATCTGCTTTTGTCAATGGTTTTACATTCATGGGCCAAAAGTGCTTCTCCTTCAGCGCCTAGTATGTCTATAATGTTAGTACTCATTCTAATCGTTTAAAGTGCGGCAAATGTAAGTACTTTTGTAAAGAATGAAGCATGCGATAGAGGTTAATATAGTAGACTCAAAAAATGACCTTCACAAGGTATTCGACATAAGACGTACAGTGTTTGTGGAAGAGCAGAAAGTAGATGAAAGAGAAGAATACGATGAATTTGAAGACACGAGCAAACATCTGATTGCTATATGCGATGGTGAAGCCGTTGGTGCAGCTAGAGTGAGAAGAACTGCAAATGGTGTTAAACTGGAGCGTTTTGCGGTTCTCAATTCAAGTAGGGGTAAAGGAGTAGGCGAAGCCTTGGTACTAAAATCCTTAGAGATGACCAAAGAGTATAGCAATATCTATCTACATGCTCAGATACAAGTAGTAGACTTCTATAAGAAGTTTGGATTCCAAACAGAAGGAGATGAATTTCTAGAAGCTGGAATCAGACATTATAAAATGACATTGAAGCCGTAAGTTCGGGCTGCGATGTTCTATAGGAGGATTTAGGCCTCAGTTTAAACGGGGACAAGCCCACCCCTCCCCAGAGTACAAGATAAATTCAAAATTCTAATGTCAAGAATCAATTCTCATTGAAGTGTACAAGCCATCCAACAAAGGAAGCAATTTTGGTTCTTGTGATTTTGTTTCTTGTGGATTTGGTCCTTGGACCTTACCGAGCATTCAGTTTAAAGATGTTCCTTTAAAAACTTCTCCATAGCACCATAGAATTCAAAGCGGTTTTCTTCATTTCTAAAACCGTGTCCTTCGTTTTCTTTAACCATGTATTCCACTTCAACACCTCTAGACTTCATGGCTTCTACCATTTGATCGCTTTCAGACTGTTTAACCCTAGGGTCGTTTGCGCCTTGAGCTATGAACAAGGGTACGTTGATTTTGTCTGCATTTAGGTTTGGAGAATAAGCGGCTAACATAGCTGAATCATTTTCAGGATGTCCAACCATTTCATACAACATTTCTAGATATTGAAGCCAATATGGTGGGATAGTAGCCATAAATGTAAAGAGGTTAGATACACCTACATAATCTACACCACAAGCATATAATTCAGGTGAGTATGCCAAACCAGCAAGTGTGGCGTAACCTCCATAACTTGCGCCATAAATGGCCACTCGTTCTGGATCTGCAATCCCTTCGTCTATGAGCCACTTAACACCATCACTAATGTCGTTTTGCATGTTTTGACCCCATTGCTTAAAGCTGCTTTCAAAGAATTCTCGTCCATATGATGTACTTCCTCTAAAATTCATTTGTAATACGGCATATCCTCTATTAGCTAAAAACTGAACTTCCGGATTGTATCCCCAATGATCCCTAGCCCATGGTCCTCCATGTGGATTTACTACAACTGGCAAGTTCTTAGCATTTACTCCTACTGGCAAGGTTAAGTAGCCATGTATGGTTAAACCGTCTCTAGATTTGTACGTAATAGGCTTCATACTAGCCATATTATCCGCATCTAACCAAGGACTGACCTCTTCAATTTTTTGTAAATCCTTACTGTTCTTATCGTAGAAATAATATGCGCCATTCGTTTTGTCTGAATAGGTTCTGACTATAAACTTGTCTTCATCATCATTGGCGGAAGTTATAGCTACTTCAAAGCCTTCCAGCTTATCCGTTAAATCCGTATAGATTTCTTCAGCTTCTTGATCAAAAAATTGTCTTTCAGATTTGGCGGCTGTCCAACTAACAGAAGTCAACACCTTCCTCTTTCTACTGTAGCTGGCGCCGTTAATGTCGTTATGATCGTTGGCATACAGTTCTTCTATCTCTTTTCCTGTCTGCAAATCAAACTTTACTAAAGCGGTTTTATCTCTTCCTAAGTTTGATGCTCCATACACTATAGAGCCATTGTCAAATTCAAAAAACTGTGGTGAAAAACTCTCTTTAAAATTTGTGGTCAAAACCACTTGAAATTCATCTTCCTCCGTAGCTCTATAAAGCAAGCTGGTATTAACTCCATCCGTGGTAGATGCAACCCGAATTTTTCCTTCGTGATCCGTCATCCAGCTACTGATATTTCCAGGATTTGTTGCTAAAAGTTCTGCTTCTCCAGTATTAATATTTAATCTGTAAGGATCGAATATTTGCGGATTTCGCTCATTGCTTCCAATGATTATGTATTCTGGAATATCTTCTAAATCATCTATGATTTGAATCTTTACTCCCGCCTTAGTTAGCATTTTCAGATTTTCACCATTTCTATCAACGCCATAAAGTGCAAAATTCTCATCTCCACCATCGTCTTTCAAATAAAGCAAGCGGTCATCTGTAACCCAGAAGTATCCTGCAATGTCTCGGTCTACTTCTTTAGTGAGTAATTGCCCAACGCTATCTCCTATTTTCTGAACGTGAATGTTCATTCTGTTTTCATATGGAGCCATGTAAGCGTAATAGGTTCCGTTAGGAGAAATTTTATAAGCGGATTTTTCGGGATTCTTGAAGAAATCTTCAAGCTCTATATGTTTAGCCATTTCTTGTTGATTCTTTGATTCATTCTGGTTGCAGGCGACAAAACTAAGACTGCAAATCATTGATAAAAGGAGAACTGTGTTTTTCATGATGGTCTATTTGAATACCCAAAGCTAAGCCAGTTCATTTTGCTTCGGTGGAATTTCGACTAATCTGTATAATTACTTGCCGGCTTAACGCTTATCAACGCCAATGACAATCACTATCAAACCTTCTTCTTGCGCGTCTGTAACAACGGATATCTGTCCTCGATTCATTCCCAGTTGAGCTCCATTGTCTATCTGGTTTCCAAAAGCATTATAAATCTTTTGAAGATAGTTACTGCCTCTTCCACCATTAATCATTTGATTGAATTTATCATAATCCAGAGGCTCTCTGGAGATGACAATGGCAAAGAAATCTTGTTGGCCAATTTCATCTGCCTGCAAAGAGGCATCTTTTGGAAATTGCCTGGTTCCTGTTATACCGCAATAGGGCGAATGCTTTTTGGTATAAGGAAAAAGCACATAACTAGATTGGTCTGTTTCTTGACCAAATATGTAGGTATAGCATGCTACATTATTGGTGACCTCAATTTTAAATTTAGAAAGTTTAGGTATAGCTTGTTTTGTCCTAAAGTAGAATGAACTGGCTTTCTCTAACTGAATTTCCTGTTTATTGGACTGGTCTATGAGTCCAAAACTCGCTTTAAACTGAGCGGGTTCTGCACTGTTAGCATTGCCCATAGGGTAGAGACCATAGGCTTCTTTAGTAAAGTGCTTGAAATCTGAATAATTAACCCAGGCTAATCCTTTCCTGCCCCACTTTTCACCCCAGCTGTTCATGATTTGAAATGAACCTCCGTTTTTATAGTCGTCATATCCAATCACACACATGGCATGTCCGCCAAAACCAGACATATTGTAATCAGACCTATAAGGTCGCCAGCTTTCTTTCCCATTCATCTTGGTCATAAATGAGCCACCTACCATCATCCCAATAACTACAGGAGCCCCTTGAGCCAAGTTTTGCTTTATGGCCAAGAGGTCTACTCCTCTGGGATCTCCATTTGGAGTGAGTCTGTTAAACCCACGCATGCGATAATTAGCTGCTTTTTGATAGCCTGCTCTGCTCAATTCTACATCGCAAGTGTTCTCATCATATGGCAAATCAGACCAAGGAAGAAGACCGGTGGTTTTCATGGTTTTCATTGCATTAATGATGTATGCTCCTTGGCAATTAGGGAGAGAAATCTGATTGTAGAGACTTGCAGGACTGAATGCAACCTGGTTTGGATCTTTACCTGTAGCTCTTGCTTCTAATATGGTTCTGGCTGCATAACCGCTACTCCATCCAACGCAACTTCCTTGTTTCCCTTGGTTTTTTCGGTCGGGGCAAAACTCTTCAAGCGATACTTTCTCTGGAAGGGGGTTCTTAATATTATCTGCTAAAGGTTCAAATACTTCAGCTTTATCGTATTCCGCTTCGTTGAACTCAGCACCCGTAAAAAGTTGTGCAATGTCAGGGACTACTGATGCATTATCACCACTAAATAAACAGCCTTTACCAAAATACAACAGAGCTGCAATAATTAAAATGGGTATTAATAGTTTAGGCTTTTTGAAAAGAAAACCTATGAGGGCTGCCAGTAAAGGTGATCCTCCACTACTTCTTCTGCTTCCGCTTCTGTTGCTATTTTGACTTGGACGATTGGAATTCTTTTCCGGCTGATCTGGTACTATACGAATTGGCATGCTAAAGTTCTAGCAGCACAAATTATTATAAAATCTGAAGATTTCAATATTGGAAAGAATATTGAAATTGCGATAGGCTACAATTCAGTAGGGCAGACGTAGTCTGTTTTCTTGAGATCCGTCTTCTTTAATTCATCATAACCACCTTCTATATTAATCATATTGTGGTATCCGCGAGATTTCAATATAGACGATGTGATTACAGAACGGTACCCTCCCAAACAGTGTAGGTAGAAATTATCCTCTTTTGGTATACTGCTCAAGTGGTCGTTAAGAAAATCTAAAGGAATATTAATGGCATTCTCCAAATGCTCACTTTGGTATTCTCCTTCTCTGCGCACATCTATAACCGTTGATTCTCCATTGGCCCACTCTTGTTCGAATGTTGATGCGCTAATGGAGTTGATACTGTCCAATTCTTTACCAGCATCTTTCCAAGCATCTATGCCACCTTTGAGGTAACCAATAGTTTGATCAAAGCCAACTCTAGCAAGTCTAGTAATGCACTCTTGCAATCTTTTCTCTTCCAGAACCAGAAGTATAGGCTGTTTCACATCTGCTATTAAGGCCCCAACCCAAGGAGCAAAGCTTCCGTCTAATCCTATAAAAATAGATTGTGGTATAAAACCTTTTATAAAGTCTTTCTCATGTCTCACATCTAAGATTAAAGCACCTGATTCGTTGGCAACTAATTCAAACTCCTCCGGACTCAAGGCTCTATTTCCTTTGTCTAATACTTCATCCAAAGATTCATAGCCTTCCTTATTCATTTGAACATTCATTGGGAAATATGCTGGTGGAGGTTGTAAGCCTTCTATGACTTCCTCAATAAATTCATCTCGGGTCATATCTGCTCTTAGCGCATAATTGACCTTTTTCTGATTCCCCAAAGTGTCAACGGTCTCATTCATCATGTTTTTACCACAAGCAGAACCAGCACCGTGACCTGGATAAACAATAATATCATCAGCCAGGGGCATGATTTTGGTTCTCAGGCTATCAAAGAGAAGGCCTGCGAGTTCTTCCTGAGTCATATTAGCTGCTTTCTGAGCTAAATCTGGTCTTCCAACATCTCCTAAGAACAAAGTGTCTCCAGAGAATATAGCATGATTTTGTCCGTTTTTATCTTTCAAAAGGAAAGTACTGCTTTCCATGGTGTGACCAGGAGTATGTAATACTGTTATGCTCACATCTCCTATTTGAAATACCTGATTATCCTCTGCAACTGCGCAATCAAACTTAGGTTGTGCAGTTGGGCCATAAACTATAGTAGCACCAGTCTGCTGAGCTAGGGTCAGATGCCCGCTCACAAAATCGGCATGAAAGTGGGTTTCAAATATGTATTTGATTTTAGCATTAGCTTTATCAGCCCTTTGAATATATGGAGCAGTTTCACGCAAAGGATCAATAATGGCAGCTTCACCATTAGATTCAATATAATAAGCTCCTTGTGCTAAACATCCTGTGTAAATCTGTTCTATAATCATTATTGCAAATTTAATTCAACCTTAAAATAACACTTCAAAGATAACAATGGTTCAATGCAGGCATCGTTACCTGAGTAACATCATCTTACGTAATTTCTATTAATATTATTCCAATGGCCATAGCCAGCACAAACCAGCCAAATCCTTTCTTTAATGCTTCTGCTTTTACATTTTTAGAAAATAGAAATCCGATAAACATTCCTCCTATAGCAAAAGCAGTGAAAATGGCTAAAAACCGCCAGTCTATCTCCAAACCTGCATTTATATCACCAATAAAACCCAGTAAGCTTTTAAGACTTATAATTAGTAATGATGTAGCTATTGCCTGTCTAATAGGCAAACCTACTAACAATACCAATGCAGGTACTATTAGAAAGCCTCCTCCTGCACCTACAAGGCCTGTGATTACCCCAACAAAAAGCCCATCTAATATAACCAAGGTCCAATTGACTTCCTTCTTTTTTACCTCTTTGTCTTTTCTTCCCCTGATCATGGAGAATGAAGCCAACAGCATAATCAAGGCGAAAAAGAGCATCAGAGCCAGATCTTTATGTAATACCCTTGAACCTATTTGAACAATTTCGTCGGGAATGGCTGGAATGATGAGTCTTCTCGTTAAGTAGACAGAGACTATTGATGGTAAGGCGAAATAAGCCGCAATCTTGAGATTGACTTCTCCTTTTTTGATTTTATGAATGCTCCCAGTTAGGGCTACAGAACCCACCACAAATAGAGAATATGCGGTAGCAAGAACTGGACTTATGTTAAACACATAGACCAAAATGGGCACGGTGAGCATAGAGCCTCCACCGCCAAATAGTCCAAGAGTAATGCCCATTATACAACTAAGGAATAGGCCTAAGATTTCTGTGCTTTCCAATGTATGTCTTGTATTCGGATTAGAGTTTGACTAATTCTATGCTGTTGCGCTTGGATTTTATGTATCCATCAATTTCCAGTTTTTTCATAATCCGAGAAATAACCACTCTTGAAGAATGAAGGTCGTTTGCGATTTGTAAATGCGTGGTATTGATTGTTTTGTCTCCAGTAACCATAACCTTGTCTCTTAAATATTTGCGTATTCGCTCTTCCATATTGAAAAAAGCCAAGGTGTCTATTGCTTCTAGCATTTCGTTCATACGAACATTGTACATTTCTAAGACGAAAGTTCTCCAACCTTTAAACTTGCCCATCCATTCTTCTACTTTTTGATTCGGTATGAACAGGATTTCAGCAGTAGACTCACTGATTGCTCGTACTTTACTCTTGCTGTTACCAGAGCAACAATTCATGGTTATTGCACAACTGTCGCCCATTTCTAGGTAGTATAATAGAAGTTCTTTCCCTTCTTCATCTTCAGTCATGACCTTAATGTTACCATGAAGAACTATGGGTAGATACTTAATGGGGTCCCCAATATCCATAATGAGTTCATCCTCATCTATGTGAGCTATTTTCCCGTTTTTACAGATTTCGGTAATAAGATCAGATTCAAACACATCCTGAAAGCGCTCTTTCAAGATGCTGTTGTGCTCTTTAGTTAAGTCCAGAAGCTTCACGGTTCAAAGATAGTTTGCCAATTTTTAACCTACGGTATCATGAGTTACGATTTGCTTGTTTGAAAGCTTCATTCAGTGCTTTAAAATCTAATTTACCCCTAGATTCAGTTAAGTAGTTTAGTACTACTAGAGCCTTCTTTATTCTTATTTCGCTTGATTTGGGTAGGCCAACAATGTGAATTAAACTGCGTTGTTTACCTATTGTTAATTGGTGAAAGTAGTGGTTTCCCTCTTCATCCAACATCAAAGCCTCTTTCATTTCATCAGGAAGATGAATTCCGTATTCACTGTCGTCAATTCTTAAATGGACTTCAAAAGCCTCATCATCTTTCAGATTTTCCAATTTGCGCATTTCTTTATTGGTATTAACGAAGTAACCACCGTTACCATCCGAAAGCATGGCGCCATGATATTCTTTACCGCTCTTTATACGGAAAATGACTCGCTGATCTAAAAGAGCGGCTGTTTTGTTAGGAATCCTAAATGCATACGCCCAAACATTGGAATCCAACCTAAATAGTTTGGTCTTTACAGTGTGCAATCTAATGCACCCCTATAGTGTAGGATGTACTTGAAGGAGGACCGCTTACTGTCCCTCCACTGCTAACGGTACCTAACAGCAATACTCCTGCTAAGTGAGGAGTAGCCATTGAAGTCCCACTGATGGTATTATATCCTCCATTTTTCCAACAGGAGAGAACATTCACGCCAGGTTCAATATAATCTACCGGTGGAGATGAGTAGTTGCTAAAACTGGCCCAAACTTTACTTGAGTTCATAGCTGCTACCGTATAAACATTGTTAGCGTTTGCCCTAGCTGGAGAATAATTGTTAGCATCTCTTCCATCATTACCTGAAGCGAGACAGAAGCGAATACCATTGGCTGCTGCGCTTTTAACTGCATCATCTAGAAGCGTATATGCACCGCCAGTTAAACTCATGTTTGCAACATCTCCTGCAGAACCATTAGCGGCTACATAATCTACACCGTTTATTACTCCACTAGTACTACCTGATCCTTTTCTATCTAAAACTCTTACAGATATTACCGTAGCACCAGCGGCAACTCCAACAACACCTATGTTGTTGTCTATGGCAGCCACGGTTCCAGCTACATGAGTTCCATGACCATTTTGGTCATCTGGGTTGCTTGATTGCCTACCACTTAAAAATGACCTACTTAACGTAACGTTCACATTTAAATCTGGATGATCTAAATCAATTCCTGAATCTAGTATCCAAGCCACATTTCCTCCGCTATAACTCGTGCCATTAACCATACCAATGCCATAAGGAGTTTGTTGGGGGTCTGAGTCGCCATCGCCTCCTCCAGGTTTGCCTGGTTTTCCTGGTTTATCAGGTTTTCCCACAGATACAACTCTGTCTGGAACTACCATAAGAACTCTACGATCCTTCTTTAACTCTTCAACTTGTTTTGAGCTCAATTCTGCAGAGTAACCCAACATAACTTGGTAAAAGGCATGTTCAATCTGGATAGATTCTTCTGTATATTCATTTTGAATTTCTTCGGCCATTTCTCTAACCAATCCTAATTTTTCTTCATACGGCATTTCTGCTTTAAATTTAGATAATGGCATTACATCCCTTTGTAAAACAACAATGTACTTATTGGGAATAATACTGCCAGCAGCAGGGTCTGTTAGATAAACAGGAGATTCAATTTCCTGAACAGCATTGATTACTTCTGATTTTTGACATGATGAGACAGCTAATATGCTAACTATCAACACTAGAGGGAATAAGGTCTTTTTCATGATGATTTAATTGCAAATGCAATATATTGATTTCAGCTTTGCTTGCCTAGTTTTTTTAATCTGATTGTCAGATAACACTTGCAACACCAAGGTCTACGCTAGATTTCGTATCTTTGATAGATTTTAAATTCTACAAAAAGTTAAGATGAATTTTTCCATACCAATGAAACTTTGGGTTTTACCGTTATGGCTCATAGTAAGTTTCGGGGTTAATCCAAGCTTGTACGCACAAAATCAAGAACTTATAAATGTTCTTCGGGCAGATGAGCAAGGTTCTATTCTCCATGCAGAACTATTAGATACCCGTGAAGTTTATAGGAGCCAAGCAGTTGAATTCTTAAAACGCGTATATGATTTACCTAAATCAGATGAGTTAATAGCCTATAGAGAGTTGGTGGATGGTCAAAATCAAGTCCATGTCCGTTATAAACACCTGAGAAACAACCATATAGTTAAAGGAAGTGAACTCATTGGTCATTTTGAGAATGGCTTTATGTTCGGCTTCAACGGTCATATATACTTTCCAGATGTTCAGCAACATAGTTTAGGGGCTGACGAGGCTAGGCAATTAGCTATGAATTACAGCGGTGCTTCTGTATTTAGTTGGCAATTGCCAGAAGAAGAGGCTATGCTAAAGTCGTGGAAAGAGGATGAATCTGCCACATACTTTCCTGCTGGAGAGCTAGTTTATATTCCCAAATATTTCTCATATAAAAACGAGTTTGCTCTATGTTGGAGATTTGAAATCAATTCCAATGAGCCTTTAATAAAAAAGGATATTTACGTTCATGCACAAAATGGTGAGATTTGGGCAGAGGAAGATCTAATTCATGTAACAGATGTTCCCGGTTCGGCTAATACTAAATACAGAGGGGTAAAACCAATCACCACAGATAGTGTTTCACCAGGAAATTACAGATTGCGCGAGTCTGGAAGAGGAGGAGGAATTGAAACTTATGATATGAATCAAGGTACCAATTATGGGGCAGCGGTTGATTTTACAGATGCGGACAATTATTGGGATAATTATAATGCGCAATGGGATGAGATTGGCGGGGACGCACATTTTGGAGCAGAAATGACCTATGATTATTTCAAAGACAAATTCAACAGAAATAGCTTTGATGACAATGGCGCGAAAATCAGATCATATGTTCACTATAGAACCAATTATGTGAATGCATTTTGGAATGGAGCTGTAATGACATATGGAGACGGTAATGGAACTACTATCTCTCCTTTGGTCACCGTGGATATTTGTGGCCATGAAATTGCACATGCTGTAACAACTAATAGCGCTGGATTGATTTACCGATTTGAATCTGGAGCACTTAATGAGTCTTTTAGTGACATATTTGGAAATGCTATAGAATATTACGCAGATTCCTTGCAATTTTCATGGAGAGTTGGTGAAGACATTATGGCTAGTGCCAATGGTATTAGAAATATGGCCGATCCTAAAACTCATGGAGACCCAGATACCTATTTAGGAACATATTGGTATACTGGAACAGGAGATAATGGAGGTGTGCACACCAATAGCGGTGTACAAAATTTCTGGTTTTACATTTTAACTAATGGAGCAACAGGCACCAATGATAATTCAGATGTCTATCAGGTAGATAGTCTTGGAATTAATAAAGCCGAAGCCATAGCCTATAGAAATCTTACGGTTTATTTAACTGCGAGTTCGCCTTATTCAGATGCGCGTTATTACGGTATTAGATCTGCAGCAGATTTATATGGAGATTGCAGCGATGAAGTTATAGCCACAACCAATGCTTGGTACGCAGTTGGTGTAGGAGATGAATACGACAGTTCACTCGTAATTGCCGATTTTAGGGCAGATACTACCTACTGTTACGGTAGCGAATTGGTGCAATTCATCAATACTTCTAGCAATGCCAAGTCTTATGCTTGGAAGCTAGGTGATGGAACTACTTCTTCGGCAACCGATCCTGCACACACCTACAATCAGCAAGGCTTGTTTACGGTTGAGCTCATTGCAGAAAGTTGCTTTTATGGCAATTTCGATACCATGACCAAAACGGATTATATCTTAATAGATTCAACTAGAGATATATGTAATTCGGTACTCATGCCATTGGGGACATGGGATACAGTTTATAGTTGTAATACCTATGTATATGATCATGCCGGTGAGGAAGATTACACCAATTTGCACAGAGATACTTTAACTATAGTTTACGCTCCTAGCGATAGTGCTCATTTAACTTTCGAAGAGTTTTATTATGAAACCGATTGGGATTCAATCTATATATATGACGGCTACAATACTTCTGCCGCACTGATTGGAGGCTATACAGGTGCTACCTTACCCAATTTAGGTAACCCTATCTTATTGACTTCCGGTGCAGTAACCATAACCCACTTTTCAGATCCTTTTGTAGTTGAATTGGGCTTTAAAGCACACCTTCAAGCATATAGGCCACCATTGGCTTTAACAAAGACTGCAGATACCTTAGTGTGTTTTGGTGAGAGTATATTGTTGGAAGCTGATTTAACCGGAGGTTATTCTGCAGATCATGCCTATTGGTGGAATGGTGTTATGGGTGACAGTACCCTGCAACTCACAGTGGAAAGAGATACCACCATCTATTTAAGAGCAGGTGATCTCTGTCTTGAAGAATTTATACATGATTCCATTGTGATTACGGTAAGAGATACATTGAAACTAGATGCTATGTCTGACATGACTGTCTGTTATCTAGAAACTATTGATGTTATTGCTTCGGCAACTGGAGGAAAACCAAGTGACTATATTTTCAATTGGTCACCCTTTGGCACGTCTGCAAATCCTTTAACGGTACAGCTTACTCAAGACACAGTCATAGGGGTAACGGTATCAGATGGCTGTACTCAACAATATGATTCTTTGAGCTTTAATGTAACAGTGAGAGACCCTATTAGTTGGACTAAAAGCTCAGATACAACTATCTGCCAGGGTGGAACTGCTGACTTTCAGTTAGATATTGAAAACGGCGGAGTAAGACCTATTTGGTTTACATCTAGCGTAAATGGTACAGCAGTTTCTTCAAGCGCAACACAAGCTAGCCACAGTATAAGTTTAGGTTCAAACCTCCCTTCTGGTAGTCATCAACAATGGATCACATTTACAGACAATTGTACAGAAACCTTTGATACGGCCTTTTTCAATCTGACAGTTCGAGATTCTTTGAGTTTCACTATGAGTGTGGATACCACTATTTGTTATGGAACATCTGCCTCTCTTGCTGTGAATGCGAATGGAGGTATTGCCAACTACAGTTATAGTTGGGATAATGGATTATCAGACAATGCTAGCCATGTTGTAAGTCCGGGCTCTACCACAGTTTATCGCGTTCAACTTTCTGATGGATGTAGTGTATACGAACCTTCAGATAGTGTTGTACTTACTGTATTAGACAGCTTAGAAGTAACTATTAACGGGGTAACAACACTCTGTTACAAAGAGTCTTCACTTTACAGCGCCACGGTTACGGGTGGAATTCCTGCCAACTATGCATACAATTGGAATAGCGGATCCGGTTTAAGTTCTACTTATAATATTACCCCAACTACCAGCCCACATGTGGTTAGTGTTCAGGTAACTGATGGATGCACCGTGGGAACAGCTGCAGACCAACTTAATGTAATAATTAGACCGCCTCTTGAAATTGATATGCCTAACGATACTGCTATTTGTATAGGAGAATCAGTTTGGCTGACTCCTATACTCAGCGGTGGTGTTGGAGCACAACATGTATTGAATTGGGATCAAGGATTGGGAAGTGGAGCAGCAAAACAGGTGAGCCCAATTGCAACTACAGTTTATACGGCAACGCTAAGTGATAATTGCAGCGCAGATACCATGGCGAGTGTAACGGTAACTGTGAATCCTAAACCTCAGGTAGCCTTTAGCGTAAGCCCTAATCCAACTTGTACCGGGCTAGAAGTGGACTTCACCAATACTACTTTCCAACTTGCTGGAACTACATACGAATGGAATTTTGGGGATGGCAATACAGCCGCAACGGAGAATGCGATTCACACCTACAATGCAGCGGGAATGTATAATATCAAATTCAAAATAAGCACAGCTTTGGGTTGTTCAGACTCCTTGGTCATGAGCAGTCCTCTTGAAATTCAGGAGCACCCAGTGGCGAGTTTTGATCATACACCTTTGCTAGCGGATTTCTTTAACCCTGATTTTAACTTTAATAATACCTCTCAATTTGCTACCATGTATGGCTGGGATTTTGGTGATGGTGGTTCAAGTTCAGATCAACATCCTTCATATTCTTACTCAGACACTGGAAGCTATCTAGTTAGCCTCACAGCAAGTAACGATATTGGTTGCACGGACCAAATCAGCAAGACGGTTATTGTTGAGGATGTATTTATCATTCACATTCCTAACGCATTTACTCCTAATGGTGACAATCTGAATGATCAATTCTCAATCTACGTAAGAGGATTAGATTCTTACGATATGATTGTTTTCAATAGATGGGGTGAAATTCTTTGGAGTAAAGATGCTACCAGTTCAAAATGGGATGGAACATTCAAAGGTGAATTGGTTCCAGAAGGAACTTATTTCTATTTATTGAATGGAGTCAATTTTGAAGGCGAAGCCGTAGAGTATAGCGGGGAATTAATGCTTTTTAGATAGCATTAAATAAGCTTTAGATCATTTAATTGCTTGTATTTCCTGTTCAAGGAAGTTGCATTTCTAGTATTTAATCACTTTGAACAACTAGTTCTTATGCGTATATCACAATGCCTAGTTGTTTGTCACAAAGGCATAACCAGTGCTGCATCAGCTGCGTCTTGTATGTAGTCTTATCATCGTTATGAGAACTATTAATTACATTATTTATGCAGTACTTGTTGTGGCAATGACCCTAAGCTCGTGCTCAAAAGAATCCCCTAGTCCAGGGGCGGAAGAAAACCAACCTATAGAAGTAGAAGGTGAAATCAAAGGGAATTCATGGTTAGTGAATGGCTCAGATTTACCCTCTCCAAGCATGAGGAATGATTATGACAGATTAGAATTTGATGTAGATGATCAACTCAATTTCAGTTGGAAGTGGGTTCAAAAAAATGGTCAAATTTTTGAAATGACCGGCTACATTCATCAAGAGAAGTCGGCCTATGAACATGAAAATGGGGCAAGTATCTGGAATCTGTACCTGAATGTGACTCACATTAATGGTCAGAATCTTCCAGGCGGTTATTACGGAATCTATTCCTATTCAGATCCATCCACTTTGCTATTGAATGTAGAACCTGATGTTACCAATTGGGGTGATCATCCTGAAGCATCAAAAGGATTGGGAAGTGGAGCTAGTGGATTGGAAAGCGTGTATGCATTTACTAAACAATAATTTATGATGCTAAAGGCCGAATATTCTTGTAATACCCCCTTGAATAAGGAACTATTAAGTCGTTTACGAGAAACAGCCTTCCACCATTGGAATTGCCATGAACATTAACAATCACATCCATATTAACAAGAAAGCTTTTATGCACTCTAACCAGAGACTTACTATGTTGCTGATGATAGCTGGCAAGAGATGTTCGCAGCATATCCCTGCTAACGGAATCAGCAGCCTTGCTAAATACATGGATGTAATTCCCTTCAGATTTTACATAGAGCACATCACTAGGTTCTTGAGAAGGGCTGGGATTAGCAATTCCTTTTCTAAACCGATAAATGAAATCAGTTGTGGTGGGAATTATTCCTACCAATATAGTAGCCAACAGAACTTCAGTATAAGAAATAGAGGCGAGCGCGTGGTATTGGCTAACCAGTATAATGTTGAAAATGGAAATCAAAGCAAAGTGACTGAATACCCAAATCAATTCTTTTCCCACAGTCCATCTCCTGGTTACATTTCTAAAGAAATACAGGCTTATGAAATGACTCAATCCAAGAGTCAATATGGTAAATCCGGTAAGTTGAATAACCATAGTACGCAATTCAATAGCACTCAGCTGATATATATAGAACGGCTTGTAAAAAACAAGGAATACAACCAAGTATACCGTGAAGTAGAGCAAATACCACATCACAGACTTGAAGTCTTGCCTAAATCTTATAGGGATCTTCCATATGTCAATAATTTTCTGTGCCATTTAAAAACGGAACGTACTAGAGACGTGAGGGTTTCTGAAATAGTTGCCTGTAAAAGAGTGAACAATAGAATAAAACAAATATGAAAACCACGATTAACAGAAATTGGGCTATTTGCCTATTAATGACCTTGATCTTAGCTGCGTGTTCAGATAAATCTACGCCGCAGCCAGAAGAAAACCCAGATCCCACACCTCGAGTCGTTTCCAAATTGGAAATGGTAACAAGGCATTGGAACATAGATACTGCATACCACGATGGTAATTTCGATGTCTCTTCCTCTGGTAAAGACATCGTTTTTTACTCTGGAGGAACTTACACGTTTGATGGTTCTTTAAATGGAACTTGGATTTTTACTCCTGACTCTACCCGAATAATAATTGATCAGGGAGATACTTATGAGCAAGATTGGACCATAGAATTCCTATCTGAAACTCGTTTCATTGCTGACTTCAGAAGTCCCTTTACCAATAAAAAGTCAAAATGGATTATGAATGAAAAGCCTTAACATAGCTTTTAGTACGCTCAAAAGTCGTCGGAGTTTTCCGGCGGCTTTTTTTAGAATTAGGATAATCTTACGTCTAGCGCAACTGGACCTTTTTCACCTTTGCCAACTTCAAAAGTGACTTTATCGTTTTGCGTGATGTCTTCAGTAATGCTGTCGTAATGAACAAAGAAACTCTCTTGAGTTGCAGGATCTATAATGAAACCATAGCCTTTATCAGTATCAAAGAATTTTACAACCCCAGTTCTAGTGAATTCACCCACATCGCTCTCCTCTTTCTTTGGAGTGCTGATTTGAATGTCATCTAAACTGACTTCTTCAACCACTCTTTCTTCAGGAGGTTTTGATGTGAAGTTGCCATTGTGATCTACGTACATAAACTCTTCGCCAGTCTTTCCGCTTTCTTTGCGTTCCTGCTTTTTGAGTTCTTTTTCTTTCTTACGTTGTCTTTTTTTCTTTTCTCTTTCTTTTTTACCGAAACTGTCTGCCATGCTTTTAAAATCGCCGTAAAGGTACGGGTTTAATTGCATATGGCGGGTAAATCCAATTGAAAAAGAATAAGGCATAGGATTTTACATTTACTTGTTATTGGCAAATAGCTTGATAGATTTGCGAGAAACAAAATCACCATGAACATCAGAAAACTAACCTTGACTGCGCTAACTTTACTCATAGGATTTGGCTCATATGCTCAAAATATTCAGAGAGATGCTGTTGAATTTGGGATTATTAGATACCCTTCTGAACCTCTTCAAAACTTTGAAGGTTATCAGTTTACAGTAAATACACCCTATCCAGAGAATGGAAATGATATAGTAGCTCAAGCCAAAAGAGACCATGAGCTTGCTGTTGCCAATTATCCTGCCACTTTAGCCGAGTCAAAGGAAAAATACGAGCAAGAATTGGTTAATTATGATAAAGCAGTAGAAGATGCTAGAGAAAATTATAAGCTTGAAATGGAAGAATGGAATAAGCTGGGTAAACTAGAGAAAATGGCCATGCAAGATCATATGCCTAAACTGCATTTGCCAAGCAAGCCTACATATAGAGAGCCATATCCTCCAGAATACAGAGAGCCAAATATGACCAATGTTATTACTTTCAATAAACAAACCTTGGCAGATGCATATTTAAACATTGAAGGAATGCAGCCTTCTACTGAAACAGCCAATGTGCTTGTAGGTCATGTAGAAATTGGGGATTTTGAATTTATACCTGCAGTCCGAAAGTCTGAAGTGGAATCATACTACGATAAGACTAGCAAGACAACAAAGAAAAGAACGGTCTATTACTACGAATACTCGTATAAAAGACCAGTCTATTTAACCTTAACCTTGAATGGGGAGACTTTGCACTCAGGACTTTATAAAAACACAGGTGAATTTACAGTTGAAACTAGCAAAAGTCACCCTTCTATGGCAAATATAGAGCGTGAAACGGTTACTTCTTCTTTGGAAGCAATCAATGCAGAATTGAATGATAAACACGGTTATTCTCTTCAATTTGAGGAATGCCTTATTACCTATGTAAAGAATAAAAAGGGTGAATGGGATGACCTAGAGAGCGCTACAGGATTTGCAAAAGCAGGTATTGGTGCTTTAAAAGACAATGAGATGAATGAAGATTTGGGTCAGGCAATGGAGATTTGGAAATCCCTATATGCAGAGTCAAACCCAGATGATAAAAAATCTAGAATCAATAAGAAAGTGACTAAAGCGCTTCTTTACAATATGATGTATGTTTCAAGAATGACCAATAATTATGCAGATGCTAAGATGTACTTAGATGCTTTAAAGGCTTTAGACATGAATTATAACGACAAAGTATGGTCTAAAGAGTTCGAGGAGAAACTCATTGAAACTGAAAGAAGACTTAGCATTAATGGATTAATCTAGTTCCAAAGACCTACTGGGTCCTTTGCTGCTCTTCATCCAGTCCTGTTTTTCTGTTTCTCGAAGCTTTCACTTGGCTGTTGCCAAAGTTATAGCTTAAAGAGAAGTCAAAACGTCTGCTTTCCCATCCGCCTGTACCTGTAATTTCAAGGTCACCATATTGCAGATCTGCTCTCCATGGAGAAGAGAAAAAGATGTCAGAAAATTTAGCTCGAACAGACAGCTGATCATTTAAAAACTTCTTTTCTGCGCCTATGTTCATGGCACCCATGCTCTTGGTTAGATAAGTTCCGCCCCAAATAGCTGGTGTTCTACCCCAGCCAGATAATTCTAGCTTAATACCCTTTGGCATAAGGAATGTGCTTTGAGCATAGAAGCCACTTGTTACCAATTCTACTGCCTTGAATTTCTCTTCAGTAGCGGTATATAGGGCATAATATGTATTGGAATTTATAAAT
Organism: Bacteroidia bacterium; assembly: GCA_049115575.1. GTDB lineage: Bacteria > Bacteroidota > Bacteroidia > NS11-12g > UBA9320 > JAHEKB01. Next base: position 512,282 of record JAGDZU010000002.1, read on the forward strand.
ACGGACCACCATTTTGTAATGGTGAATGGCATACTCAATCCGAAATTGATAGTCTGTTGATTTGCTACATTTCTAGGGATTAGAAAGGTGATATTGTCACCTATGGTATCGTTAACTTGTGCAAAGAAATCAGTGATATAACTGTAACTAACGGAGGTGTTAAATCTATATTTAAATGTATGAGACAGTTTTGTATTCCATGTATACTGTGGCTGAAGAAATGGATTGCCTTGCCTATATGAAAGTTCGCTGCCCTGAGTTACAAATGGATTTAATGATTGATAGTTAGGTCTTTGAATTCTTCTTCCTGCTGTTAAAGACCAGCTGTGATTTCTTCCTGCTTGGTATGTGATACCCGCGCTTGGAAACATATTGAGGTAATCCCTCTCTACCAAATCTTCATCTGATTGTTGAGTACTGATAAGCTCTCCCTTTGAGATGGTTTGTTCAGCTCTTAACCCCGCCTGATATTTCCATTTCTTATTGATGGATTGATTATAGCTCAAATAGAGGGCATTTACATTTTCCCTATAAAGGAAATCATTGCTTCTATCTTCATTGAGGACGTCTTGAAATTGCTCGTCAACATTATAGAATCCCAGACTGTTTTCGGTGTTCACCAATGAATACTTTGCTCCGAAACCGATTTTGCCCTTGAATAGTTTTTGAACATAATCTATTCTAAAAGTGGTTACTTCTATGTTGGTAGGGGTAATCATGCGGTAGTTGTTGGAAACTATTGGTGCTCCTACTTCATCTGTATAATCATTGGGTTGGAAAGAATTACTTTCTCTATCAAAAAAGCCTTTGTCAAAGTCCACATTAAATTCCTTGCCTTCCTTATCTGCATATCTGTAATTAAGGTTAATTGTGGCCTGTATATTTCTTCCAATAATATCATTCAAAGCAGCTAGAGTCTGAAAGGCTGCTGGGTTGCTCTCAGGTACAATTTGGGTAATGGATGTACTGCTAGAGCCAGAGTTAAAGTGATTTGCATTTGCCAAAACTCCTATTACTCCATTTTTACCTACATACCAGTCAATTCCAATCTTTCCATTATAGGCATCCGAATTTCTATAGGCTTCAGTTTCAGAGATAAAATGTACTCCTTGTTGTAGTCTATCCAATTCTATAAAGCTCCATTTCTTTCCCAAATTATTGGAGAAATTGGAGAAAATATTCATGCGCTTATTACGGTGGTTTAAAGAAAGTGAGGCATTGCTTCGGTGATAAACTCCATAACTATACCCTAAACCAGCTGATCCATTGGTCCCGTAGTTTTTATTTCTTTTCAGCTTTATGTTTATAATGCCAGCCGTTCCTGCCGCATCATATTTGGCAGAAGGTTGGGTAATTAGCTCAATTGCATCTACAGATGTAGATTGTAAAGTTCTTAAGTAGTTCACCAAGTCATCTCCGGAAAGTATGGTTGGTTTCCCATCTATAAACACTTGCACGCCACCTTTTCCTTCTAAGCTAATAGCATTGTTGTTGTCGATGATTACCCCTGGGGCCTTTCGCAATAGCTCAAACGCATCTGATCCACCTGCATTAATAGTGTTTTCTACATTGAATACAGTTTTATCGGGCTGAATTTCAATGATAGGTCTTAGCGCTTTTACCTGTACGTTATCAATTACATTGCTATTAGTTTCAATTTCAAGAGTTCCTACATCTTTAATTTGATCTTCTACATAATAAATTGAACTAAAATAGGGATTATAGCCCATCATATAGAGCTGTATGAAGTACGATTTTGGAGCCAATCCTTGAATGAGAAAACGTCCATTACTATCTGTTAAAGCCGTTTTAACTACCGTGGAGTCTGGCATTTGTTTAACCACTACAGAAACGTAGGGCATAAGGTTCTCAGCAGAGTTCACACTACCTGAAAGACCGCCAGTTTGGCCTAGAGCTATACTTGAAGTCAGAAAGCACAATACTGCAAGGAATAGAGTAGTTTTCATAAGGGTCTTTCGAATGTATTGAAGTGTTTATATAAGACATTAACAACTATGTGAACCATACGTTTTATTGGTTGAATGAATACACATATAGGCTATTGTAATAGTGAAAAGGAAGAATAACCTATATTTGGTTTGATCTAAACCTTGTTCTATGAAACGACTAATTCTCCAATTCTGGGTATTTGGGCTTTGCCTAAATTTCTCAGCACAAGCACAGAATGCCTTAAATTTTGACGGTACCAATGATCAAGTCAATTGCGGTACAGATACGGCCTTTGAAGTAAAGGGAACGGCCATTACTATAGAAGCTTGGATAAATGCCAGTGCTTGGAAATCAAACATCTATGATGGTAGTATAGTCATTAAAGAAGATAATAATGGCAACAACGGCTTTATGTTTAGAGCAGGGAACAGTGGTAGACTAGGCTTTGGTTATGGAGATGGAAGCAAGGTCTGGTACGAAATAAATACGGGCTCGTCTGTTTTAACTTTGAACACTTGGCACCATGTTGCTGCAACCTATGATGGCGCCTATATGCGGCTTTATGTGGATGGTGTTATTGTTGATTCTGTAGGGTCTTCATATAGGATTAGCAATGCGGCAGCTACACCTCTTACCATAGGATATCACCCTGCTTATGGGAGAAATTGGCAAGGTTCTATAGATGAGGTGAGGTTGTGGAATGTTGTTAGAACAAAAGCACAACTACAAGCAAATAAGGATGCAGAATTTTGTGGAAGTGAAGCAGGTTTAAGAGCATATTACAAATTCGATCATGGCTCAGCGGGTGTAAACAATAGTGGAGTCAATACCGTATCTGATTATTCTGGCGAAAACAATACGGCCAATTTGAGCAATTTTGCACTTAGCGGCAGCACTTCGAATTGGGTCACTGGTGCAGGATTAACCCAAGATTCGATCACCAGCTTCGACACCATTGAAAACTGTACTCCATTTTATCACGCACCAAGTAGCACCTATTATTCTACTTCGGGAAGCTTCACCAGAAATGTCTCTAGTTATTGGGGATGTGATTCAGTGGCCAATTTAGAAGTAACTATACTTGGAGTTTCTAATGAGAGTATAACTGCGCACAGTTGTGACAGTTTTATTAGTCCAAAAGGAAACATCTATAGGAAATCTGGAACGTATTATAATACACTAGTGAATCATCAAGGTTGTGATAGCGTGATTACCATGCATATAACTATAGGTGCGGATACTTCATACATAGAAACAGCGGTATGTAAAAGCTATGTGTCACCAAGCACCAAATATGTTTACAACAAGGCTGGAATTTATAAGGATACAGTTCAGAGTTTCCTCGGATGCGATAGTGTAATTACCATAAATCTTACAGTTCATGGAGAACAAACGGGTTCAGTGGATCTCTATACATGCGATTCAGTTTTAAGTCCTTCAGGTAGCAAATGGTTTCACTATGGAAAGGTTTATTCAGATACCTTGGCAACGAGTTTCAACTGTGATAGCATACTAGAAGTGACGGTATTGGGCCTTCAAAGCTTTGATACTATTAGCCCAAGACTTTGCTATAGCTTTACTTCTCCTTCTGGAAAAATATATACAGAAAGCGGCAATTACTCAGACACTATTGTGAATAATGCACTTTGTGATAGCGTAATAAGCGTAAATCTAATTATAGATGAACCCACCTATTTCAATACTCAAATAGAGGGATGCAGATTGGTGGAGTCCATTACAGGAAATGGATCATTTATCACTAGCGGTACTTACCGCGATACACTTGTGAATTCCAATGGATGTGATAGTATAGTTGAGATGGATGTGAGCGTGCATCACATTAATACCAATGTAGTTGTAAGCGATTATACTTTGGCATCTTCAAGTGCAACTGGCACCTATCAGTGGTTGAATTGTAATGATAATATGGAAGAAGTAGAAGGGGAAACCTCATCTACTTTTCAAAATAATCACAGAGGAGCGTGGGCTGTAGAAATAACTGACAACAATTGCTTAGATACCTCCGATTGCTATAATTTGGCTGGATTGAGTGTTAATGATTTTGAAAATGGAGCGTTGATTAAAGTGGTTCCAAATCCTAGTACAGGTGAATTTAAAGTTGTTACCAACGCGCTTAGTGATAAGTACACAGTCAACATTTATAATGCCACAGGCCAAAAAGTTTTTAGTCAAGAGTACCTGAATTGGGAGGCTCCTATTAGCTTAAATGATGCCAAAGTGGGCTTGTACTATATTGAAGTGATTTTTGATGGTGGTTCAACCTACTTGAAACATCAGGTGAATTAAGCTGGTTGGCATTCTTTTTTATACAAAGATTAGCTCGAAGAGCTAGTTTATCTTACTTAAGAGTTGCTTGTAGCGAGCATGGTCATGTAGTTTGTTGAACTTCGGATCAGACTTCAATCCCCAGAAAAAGAGTCCTAAACCGCCTTCTTCATAATCTTTTTCTAGCCAGTTTAATGCCTCTTCTTGCTTGTCAAGACCTATGTAGATGCAAGCAATCATATATGCCGGTACATATTCATTTTCTCTTTTATCCAGGTGCCACTCTAGTATGGAAGTAGCTTCTTCTGTATCACCATGCATGCCATAGCAGTAACCAAGCATCCAGTTGGTGTTTTTGCCACTAGTTAATCTCGAAGTAAATGCTTTAATGGCTTTTTCATAGTCTTGCATGCCGGAGTACAGATATCCCTTGCTCCAAAGTAACCAAGGATTTTCAGGATCTTTCATTAGATGTGGAATCATATAATCCAAACCTTCTTTGCATCGGTTACTATAGTAATAAATGTGAGCCATGTCACCTATGTATTTTGTAGATAAAGGATCCAGACTTTGAGCTTTGGACAATAATTTTATAGCATCATCTATTTCTCCATCATATAGTTTAATCCATGTTAGTTTTTCGTAGGCACTCAAATAATTAGGACTAAGCTCTATGGCTTTTTCCAAGAAATTGGTTGCGTCGTCTTTATTGCATTTGCCAAAACTAATTGCTCCCAAAGTGCCGTATGACTCACCACTGGTGTTGTCAAGTTCCAAAGCTTTAAGACCAGCTCCCAAGGCCAAATCCAAAACTTCCTTTGGAGCAATTCTTCCCCAGAAAATATATTCCATATAGGTGTCTGAAAGACCTACGTAGGCTCTAGCAAAATCTTTATCTAGAGCAATGGCTTTTTTGAAACATTCAACCGCTGCATCCAATTCTGTTATCATTCCAAAACCTCTATGCAAAAGATTCAGACCTTTTTGATAATAACTGTAAGCTTCTTCGTTATGGGTAGGAACTTTTTCAAGCTGAATTTTCTCTTTGTCTGAAATTGCTATCCTCAATTCACTCACAACTTTCTTAGCCATAGCGCTTTGGAAAGCAAATACATCGTTCACTTTTTGGTGACCTGGGGCCAATGACCAAATATGCTTATTGTTCCGAGTATTACTCAGATCAATGTTTACTTTTATATGGCTTCCTATAACCTGAACTCTTCCTTCAAGGGCATACATAACATCTAGCTCTTTCCCTATCTGACTCAATTCATAATTGCTGTCTGCATAATGCATGCTAGAAGATCTAGAGATGACTTTGAGTTCACTAATAGACAATAAGTGAGAACGAATTTCATCGGCTATACCATCAATTAAATACTGGCTATCCGTGAAACTGTGATTTTTAAAGGGCAGCACCACTATGGATTTCTCTGGTTCAGATTCATTCTTCTTTTCCAGTTTGGCATCCATATGAATTTGGGATGGCACTGTAAATCCTTCGCAAGCCAAAGCATAAATAGGCATGGTTTCTTTCACATTTTTAAAGTGGAAAGAGCCCAGTGCTTGAGACTTAAATTCTGGGCTATCCTGAATGTTGTTATAGACATCTTCTGAATATAGAATAGCACCTGCTTGACCAAGAGATTCAATTCTGGATGCAATATTCACACTGTCTCCATAAATGTTTCCGTCCTGTAGAAGAACCTCCCCCATATGCAATCCGATTCTCAATGGTACTTGGTCTCCATTGCAAAGTTCGGTTTGAATTTCCATAGCACATTTTAGCGCTGAATTCAAATCTTGAAATATGGTTAAGCTGCCATCACCAAAAAAATTGATAACCTCTCCTCCGTATTTATTGGCAGCCTTTTTTATAGTGTTCTCATGCCTAGTGACTTTTGCCACAGCCATTGATTCATCTTGCTGCATAATTGCAGTGAAACCAACAATGTCGGTGAACATAATAGAGGCAACTTTCCGAACTGATTCCATTTATTGGGGACTAATTTACTGTGTATTTTACAAGTCTTGACTTAAAGAAATAATATCTCGAGGTCTCAATATCTGACTGTTATGCCCTTTTAAAGTAACATTTATCATAGCTAATCCCAGTTGAGTAGTGTTCACTACAGAGTTAGGAGCTAGCCATTTAATCAACTTCACCAGCCACATGAAATAATCGTAAACAAATTGGTAGATTCTAGTTCTGGATTTGATTCCTCTCAAAGGAATGATTAAACCAGGTCTGAACATGTACGCAGCATTGAATCCCAACAATACCAGTGCATTTTCTGTCTTACCTTTTACTCTTGCCCACATACTTCTGCCTTCTTCGCTTGAGTCCGTTCCTTCACCAGAAACATAAGTAATAGTCATTTGAGGATTCAGCTCTACCAATTCCTTGGCTAAAGCTATGGTGTATTCATAGGTGAGTTTGGTATAGTCTTCCTCGCTCATTCCTGCAACACTCACTCCCATGCAACAATAACACGCATCATAACCTTCAAGGAGTTCACGTGCACTGCTGAAATCTGAAAAATCTTCATGTATCAACTCTTTCAGTTTTGGATGGTTCTTGCCCACAGGAGATCTTCCTATGGTGAGAACTTGGGTTACAGATTCGTGATCTAGGCATTCTAAAAGAACACCTTTGCCAACCATGCCAGTGGCCCCCGTGATTATTACTTTCATTATTACTTGCGTTTGTATCTGAGTTGAACTAGACCTGTTTTATAGGTTTTAGCCTCCACAAATTCTATGGAATTTGGTGGTGAATTTCCAATAAACAGGCGTTTGCCGTTGCCAAGTATAGTAGGAATTATTGAAATAATGTATTCATCTATCAACTGATTGTCGAGCAAAAGTTTAACAATCTGCCCACCTCCATCGCAATAAATGTGTTTTCCTCCTTTATTCTTTATATCTGTGATAAGAGTGTTAATGTCGCCATTATAGAAAGTAACTCCATTACTGTTTTCTATGTCCTGTCTTGTAATGACATAACAGTCAAATAGTTTAGCTTGGGGGAATTTCCCATCTGTGAGATTCATAACCACATCGTAGGTTTTCTTTCCAACTATATAAGCATCCACTTGACTTGTGAAGTCAGAATAACCATAGTCTTCACCTTCTGCTTGTACAGCAGCAAGAAAACTAAGATCATCATCGTCTCCAGCAATATATCCGTCTAAACTCATGGATATATTCAGTATTAGTTTTGGCATTCATGCAATTTACACAAAATGCCAAATTGATAGTTTAATGGTATTCCGGTACAGGAGCCGCTAGCAATCTATAGTCCAGAAGCTTAATTTCAGAACTTAAAAACCCCTCTTTAATTGGCTCTTCTTTGCATAAATCGGTACTTAGGTATTTCTTATTGCAATCTGAAAAGATGGTTACCACCTTGGCTCCATCATGCAATTGATTGGCCGCTTCTAATGCCCCTAGGAAGTTTGCTCCTGAAGATATGCCAACACCAAGTCCCAGCTCTTCTGCCAGTTTTTGAGCCATAATTATGGCATCACCGTCGTCTACTTGTATTATAGAGTCTAGATGGCTGAAGTCTACTATAGAGGGAATGAATTCATCAGAAATCCCCTGAATTCGGTGCTTTCCTACTTTATAGCCAGTTGATAGGGTTGGAGAGTTTGATGGTTCCAAAGGATGAACTTTAATATTTGTATCCATTTCTTTGAGAAAGTCACCAGTACCCATTACTGTTCCACCTGTACCTACACCAGCCACAAAGGCATCGATTTCTTTTCCCAGTTGCTTCATTTGTCTAAAGATTTCAGGCCCTGTTGTTGTATAGTGAGCCTCTATATTTAGTTCATTGTCAAATTGGTTGGGAAGAAAAACATTGGCATTTTCTTTTTGGTGTTGTTTTGTCATTTCAATGCTTCCCAGAAAACCTCCTTCTTCTGGGCTAACCAAAACAATGTTTGCTCCAAAGCTTTTGATTAACCTTATCCTTTCTTGACTCATCCAATTAGGCATATAAATAGTTACCGGGTGCCCGTATGCAGCGCCAAGACATGAAAAGGATATTCCAGTGTTTCCACTAGTAGCTTCTACTATTTCATCTCCTGGTTTAAGTGTTCCCATTTCATAAGATTTCTCAATGACATGAAGAGCTATTCTGTCTTTTATACTCCCAGTCATATTGAAATTTTCAAGTTTGGCGTAAATAAATCGTTCTTGCCCTTGGTAAGCAAAGCGGATTCTGGCAATAGGAGTATGGCCAATTATTTGTAACAGATTGGGATTGGACTGAGGTTTCATAGAAAAAAAATAGCTGGGTCGAAAGTACAAATGGCGCTTGGCCTCTTAGATGATGAATATCAGTATTGAATATATTTCTCCTACCAACTTTGTCTAAGCATTCAGAAATTAATCTTTACTTTTAACGGTTGATATGAGCCAGGTAGATACGGAAGAATTAATAAAGGAATTGGAAGAACTGGCAAGGTTCCCCGACATGAATCCAGGTCCTGTCTTAAGGCTGAATGCTGATGCCAGTATCATCCTCGCCAATAGAGCTGCCAGAAATGTATTTGCAAAGAAAAATCTGGTTGGTTTGAGCTGGTTGGATTTGTGCCCCGGCTTGGATAAAGAACAATGGGTAGATATTTCTCAGTGCAGCACCAAATCAAGAGGTTTGGAAGCGGATGTAGAAGGCAGATGTTATCTGTTTACCCATGTTTGTCCTGATAATAGTGAGAATTTTTTTGTTTTTGGTTCAGATGTAACTCAACTAAAATTAGTGGAGCGCGAACTAGAGGAACAAAGCCAGCAACTAGAGCAGATGGCTCGATTTCCTGATATGAACCCTGGCCCCGTTTTAAGACTAGAGGCCGATGGTTGTATTCTGCTCACCAATTTAGCTGCTAAGCACGTTTTTGGTGAAGACTTGAACGGGAAAAACTGGAAAGACAATTGCCCTGGAATGACGGACAAACTTTGGAATAAAATTGCCAAAAGCAAGGTCAACATATTGCATGAAGTACAGCTAGACCACAAAGTTTTTGTATTTACTCATAGAAGAAGTGAAGAAACGGGTTTTGTATTCGTATACGGCACAGACGTAACCGAGCAAAAGCTCACTGAAAAATCTTTACAGCAGTCTGAAAAAATGGCAACCTTAGGAACCTTGGCAGCTGGAGTAGCGCACGAACTAAACAATCCTGCGGCTGCTACTAAGAGAGCCTCAGAAGTTCTTAAAGACAAACTGTCTTCATTGGAGAAAGCCCATATCGCATTGAATCAGTTAGACTTAGACTCCAACGAAAAGCAGCTTATTGAAGATCTCGAACAGATGGCGGTTGAGCAAAGCTCTAAACCCAATACCATGGATGCCTTGATGCGTTCAGATTTAGAAGCGGACATAGAAGACTGGTTAGATGATCAGGAATTTGACAATGATCTTGACCTCGCCCCTCAATTAATTGATATGGGTATAACCATAGATTGGCTGAATGCCACACTGGCCGCCAATAGGAAGTTGCATCTTGAGAGCATTTTGAATTGGGCTTCATTAATATATCCAGTCTACTCTCTTCTCACTGAAATTAGTGAAGGGACTACAAGAATTTCTGAGATAGTAGTAGCACTGAAAAACTATTCCTTCTTAGGTCAAGCTCAAGTATTGGATATAGACTTACATAAAGGCTTGGACAATACTCTGGTCATTTTGAGAAATAAAATGAAAGTAGGGGTAAAAGTAGAACGCGAATATGACGAAAGCATACCTAAGATTATGGCTTACGGTAGTGAGCTAAATCAAGTATGGACAAACTTGATAGACAATGCGGTATATGCTATGGATGGCGAAGGGGTAATTAAAATAAGGACCCAATTGCTAAAAGATTCCAATCGAGTTAGAGTTGAAATTGAAGACAGTGGAAAAGGAATCCCTGAAAACCACATTTCATCTATATTCGACCCTTTCTTTACTACCAAAACTATTGGAAAAGGAACGGGCCTTGGATTGTCTACTAGTTACGGAATAGTGGTTGAAAAACACCAGGGAAGTATGGATGTTACGTCCAAACCAGGCCAAACTATATTTAAAATTGAATTGCCAACTAACTTGAAGTAATTATGAGTAAACCTATAATTTTATGTGTCGATGATGACCCAGAAGTACTAGCTTCTATAGAAAGAGACCTCAGAAGTAATTATAGAAAAGATTATAGAATCATTAAAGCCAATGGAGCTGTTGAAGGTATGGAAGTTGCTCAAAGTATAAAGCAACGAGGAACTCCTATTGCTTTATTTTTAGTGGATCAACGTATGCCTGAAATGACGGGAACGGAGTTTTTGTCAAATATGGCTGAACTTCACCCAGATAGTGCCAAGGTGTTACTCACGGCCTATTCAGATACAGAGGCGGCAATAGTGAGTATAAATGAAATTGGATTGGATCACTATCTTTTAAAACCCTGGGATCCACCGGAACAAAAACTATATCCTGTTCTGGATGATTTGCTGGCGCTATGGCATAGCAAAGCAAGCGTTCCATTTGAAGGCATTAAAATAGTTGGGGCAAGATGGTCCGCTAGCAGCTTTGAAATCAAAGAATTCATGTCTCGTAATCAAATTCCTTATAAATGGGTAGATGTAGAGCAAGATGAGTCTATGAAAGTATTAGTTGAAAAGATGCTGGATGATAGCACTAAGCTACCTGTCGTCTTTTTTGAAGATGGAAGTCATCTAATACAACCGAGCGTTAAAGAATTGGCTGAAAAAGCGGGAGTCCACACAGAGGCGGAAAATCCTTTTTATGATGTAATAGTAATAGGAAGTGGGCCTGCAGGTTTGGCCAATGCGGTATATGCTGCATCAGAAGGCTTAAAGACATTGATAATAGAAAGACAAGCACCTGGTGGGCAAGCGGGTACCAGTTCTCGTATAGAGAACTATCTTGGATTCCCTGCTGGACTGTCTGGGGCAGATCTCACACAAAGAGCGGTAGCGCAAGCCAAGAAGTTTGGAGCGGAATTGCTTACAGCTCAAGAAGTTGTGAGCATAGAAGAGAAGGAGCCGTACAGAATTGTACACCTAAAAGATGGTTCAAGCGTTTCTGCATATGCCGTTGTTTTGGCCACTGGAATGAAAGTGAGAAAGCTAGAAGCCAAAGGAATTGAGCACCTGCAAGGAGTGGGTGTTTACTATGGTGCTGCTATGACCGAAGCAAGTAATTGTACAGGCCAGGATATCTGTGTAATTGGTGGCGCCAATTCTGCAGGGCAGGGGGCGCTGTTCTTTAGCAGATATGCCAAATCAGTAACCATGATGATACGCAGAGACAATATGGTTGAGACTATGTCTTCTTATTTAATTGATCGTATTGAAGCGGCGCCAAACATTCATGTGATGCCGAATGTTCAAGTTAAAGAAGTAATTGGCGATGTAGGTTTGGAAGAAGTTGTAGTAGAAAACTTAAAAACAGGGAAAGAAGAACGTGTAAAAAGTTCAGCCATGTTTATTTTTATCGGTTCTGCACCTCAGTCCGATTTTGTAGAAGGGGTTGTTAAGAGAGATGAAAAAGGATTTGTACTCACAGGTTCAGATTTACCTAGACTCTCTAACAATAGGCCTGCAGATTGGAATTTAAAAAGAGAGCCTTTCTTATTTGAAACCAATGTACCTGGAATATTCAGCGTTGGAGATATAAGACATGGTTCTAACCACAGAGTAGCAGCTGCAGTAGGTGAAGGTTCAGCATGCATACATTTAGTACACAAATACATAGAAACGGTTTAATTAATACTTATAGTGAAATTAAAATATTTGTTCAAATCTGATTGGGTGCTTTCTGCCATTAAAATTGCCTTTATAGTAGGAACTATTTTGTTCGTTATTAATCATGGTACATCTGTTTTAGAGAATACCATGACACCAGGAAGATGGGTTTCTGTTGTACTTAGCTATATGGTTCCTTACACTGTATACATCATTGGAAAGGCATCTAATATGAAGAAGGAAGACTAGTTAATCTTCAATAAGTACTTCCAAAATCATCTTTCATTTCAAATTTCTTGCTCGCTCATGCAACCCTGATTGATTAATCTTGTATATCAATAAAAGCAAACAGAGCATCGGAACTCCAAAAGAGCATATCCTCATTGTAAAGCAATGTTTGGCGGGGAACAAAGGTTCTGAATTTCAGTTGTATGAGCTGTATTCAAAAGCCTTGTTCAATACGTGCTTAAGAATGCTCAATAGCGAGTCTGATGCAGAAGACATTTTGCAAGAAACTTTTGTTAAAATATTTAAGAATTTGAAAAGCTATAATACAGCATCCAACTTTTACACATGGGCCAATAGAATTGCCATAAATAGCTGTATCAATCATCAAAATAAGAAAAGCATAGATTATACCTTAGACTACGGACATGAAATTGAAATGAGACCTGCAGAAGACAGTTACAGTGAAGAAGAAGTTCAGCTCACTGTGGAGTCTGTGAACAGGGGAATAAGGCAGTTGCCAAATGGGTATAGAGAAATACTCAGTTTGTATTTACTAGAAGGTTATGATCATAGAGAGATTTCTGAAATACTGGATATAAGTGAATCAACCAGTAAATCACAATACGCCAGAGCCAAGAAAAAATTGAGAACGCTAATACAAAGGAATCATGGATAATTTAGAAAAATTCATTAAGGAAAACAGAGCTAATCTAGACCAAAAATCTCCTAGTAAGGAGCTATGGTCTAAGATTTCAGAGCAAAGGGAGTCAGAAGCCAAAACCAAGGTTGTTCCTATGCGTATGGGCTATAAGATAATGAAGGTAGCCGCTGGTCTTTTGATTTTAGCTCTTGCGGCATTTGGAGTATACAATTTGATTCCTAATGACTCAACAGTAGCAGTTGAACAGTCTGAACCGCGATTACCCATAGAAGTTATGGAGATGGATCAATATTATGAACGCCAAGTGGCATCATATGTAGTGCAAGTGGAGCAGGTTATTGATGATGCTGAAATTTTAGAGGATATTAAAAATGATTTAGAGCTACTGAATCAAGAAAAAAGTCACTTGATGGGAGAGTTTAGAGATGAGATTGACAATCAGGAACTAATGGAAGCTTTGGTGGCAACCTACAGAATGAAATTACAAGTATTAGAGAATATTTTAGGAATGATAAATGAAGAAAATCATGAAGATCAAAAATCTATATAGTTATATACTTCTTGCCATACTTCTTTTGCTGAATACTTTGGCATTTGGTCAATTTAAAGACAGCAAAACCATAAGGAAGTCTGGTGTCTTTAGCTCAACTGGACAACTGTCTGTACAACATAAACATGGAGATGTGAGCATCAACTCTTGGGATATGGATTCAATTAAAGTGATAGCTACCGTGAGTGGTGAATCAAAATCCTTAATAAAGCTTCAAGAAGCAATGGCCAAAACGAATTTGACTATCTCTATATCCAAGAATATGAGCTCTATTAGTACTCAATTTCTGGAATCCGTATTATCCAAAGAAGTTAAAAACATAAAGGCTCGTACGGGTATGCAAAACGCGATTAGAATTGATTTGGAAATCTATGTTCCTTCAACCGCTTCTTTAATGCTCACCAATAGGTATGGTAATATCTTAATGGATGACCATGAGGGTAACATTAGGTTGGAGATAGTACATGGAAATTTAAGAGCAAATGATTTACCTAACCTTATAGCAATGTCTTGCAGTTTTGGTGATGTTTCCATAGAGTCATGTGGTTCGTTTACCGGACGTCTCCAATTCTCAGAAGTTGAACTAGGGACAGTAGAACACATGAATGTGACATCAAAAGGTGTGAACTACGAAATAAGCAATATTAAGTCTATGGAGGTTAGATCTAACAACGATGAAATCCATATAGAATCTATTGATGAGTTGAACTGTTCTGGATCCTTTAGTAAGATTAGAATTAACAGCTTGAATCTGAAGTCAAGTTTAACTGTGAAATACGCCAAATGCACAATTAAGAACATTAAGGCAAGTGTTTGTCAATTCACCATAAGCAGTGTACGTTCTAGCTTTGATCTAAGTTTTTCAACAAGCAGTTCTTTTAAACTGACTGGAGCACAGGAAAACAGTGAGGTAGAGAATTTAGGGACTCGTTCACATATTGTGCTAGAAGCTGGGCAGATTGGTGGATATTACGGTTCAAACAGGAATCCTGAATGTGTTTATTTCTTCTCAGGACAAAAAAATAAGATAAAAATAAGATAGGGTGCAACCCCTTGATTCTACACTGGTATATAGTAGTATGAAAACACTTATAAATTATAAAACACTGATTCTACTACTTGTAACTACAGCTTTGAACTTTCAAAGTTTTGCCCAACAGCAAGATGAATATAGAAGTCTATTTAATCCGGTGAGCATACGAGGAGGGATAGCTATTAATGCAGGAGTTATAGGTATGCAAAATGATGAGATGATGTTAAGAACTGGAGCATCAATTGCCGTAATATTAAACAAATCACTGGCTATAGGATTTACAGGAACAGGCTTTGCTGGTTCTCAAAATGTTATACTTGATGGCGACAAACATTCCACTGTTGGTGGTTTTGGAGGCTTGCTTATTGAGCCCATTCTTCTACCCAATAGTCCTATACATTTTAGTCTTCCCATTGCCCTAGGTGTTGGTCAAGTTCAATACTTCAAAGATCAATACGGATATCCCTACTGGGATGAGATTTACTACTCAAGCGTTGAAAATGATTTTCTATTTATAGAGCCAGGTGTCAATGCTGAAATGAATTTAACCAGTTTCATGAGGTTCGGAGTAGGAGCTTCATATGTGTTTACAAATACTCTAAATGCAGAACCGGTTATTCCAACAGAGCTTGATGGACTTAGCATGACGGCTAGTTTAAAGTTCGGCTGGTTTAAATAGCTGGATTATTTTGTCTTTATTGACTTATGATCTGATGCACCTGAGACTTCAGTTTTGGCACTACATCAGATCTAAACCATTCATTCTTCTTCTGCCAGATATTGTTTCGAGGAGATGGATGTGGTAAAACAAAATAATGCGGTAAGTACTCTTTGAAGTTAAAAACCCTCTCTGTTAGTGTTTTATGCTCATCGGAGTGGAGATAATAATTTTGAGCATATGCGCCTATCAAAAGAATAAGCTTCACTTGATTCATTTCATGTAGTAATTGCTGGTGCCATTGCGGAGCACATTCTTTTCTGGGAGGAGAATCACCTGTTTTTCCTTTGCCGGGGTAGCAGAATCCCATGGGAATTAAAGCAATCTGTTTGGCATCATAAAAAGTGTTTGGGCTTATCCCCATCCAACTCCTCAAATTTTCACCACTTTTATCATCCCATGGTATACCAGATTTGTGCACTACGCTTCCCGGTGCTTGTCCAATAATTACAATTTTACTATCCGTATGAGCACTTAGCACAGGTCTAGGACCAAGAGGAAGAAAGGCTTCACAAAGCCTACATTTTGATATTTCATCTAGCAACAGATCCATGAAGTGTTGGCAAGATATGATTATCTAAAAATTCTGCATATTCTATGTCATTTTACCAATCATATATCGTCTATTTGAATGTCATGTTAAAAGCAAATGTTGATGTAAATGTTAGAGAACACAATAGAGGCTTAGTAGACCGAGAAGTATACGTAAATGAATCGTCCAAGCCATTGGTACTCATGGTAGGAGCCGGTTTTGGGGGTATCCAATTTATTAAGTCTGTTGTAGGGTCTAATTGTGAAGTGCTGATAGTTGATCAGAATAATTACCATCAGTTCCAACCACTTTTATACCAAGTAGCTATAAGTGGGCTAGAACCAGATTCTATAGTGGCTCCAATTCGAAAGCTTTTTAGCCAAAAAAAGAATGTGCGTTACAAAATGGGTAGACTTCTAAAAGTAGACTCAAACAAGCAAATCGCTTATTTCAATATTGGTTATGTAAAGTATGATCGACTGATTTTAGGCCTAGGGAGCCAGACCAATTATTTTGGTAATAACTCTATTAAAAAACATGCTATTGGTCTAAAAAGCATCAACGATGCATTGAACTTACGGAGCTGGATTTTGCAGAGATTTGAACAAGCCACCAATCCAGAAGATCAAAATGGACTATTGCACTTTGTTATTGCAGGTGGAGGGCCAGCAGGAATTGAAATGGCAGGAGCATTGGCTGAATTTAAACTGAGATTGCTCAAACAAGATTATCCAGAAATTGACCCTAATAGAGTCAAAATAAGTCTTCTAGAAGGTGGACCTAGCATTTTGTCTTCTATGAGTAAAAGGGCACAGAGAAGTGCTATTAAAGTGCTTTCCAAATTGGGAGTAGATGTTCATTTAAATGCTCGGGTACTGGATTACGATGGTAGCTTGGTTCAATACGAACAGAATCAAGAAAATCACCGGATTAAATCATCTACTCTTATATGGACTGCAGGCGTGATATGCCACAAAATTGAAGGATTACCAGATAAGGTGTTTGGGCATGGAAATCGCATTTATGTGAATGAGCAACTCCAGGTTATGGGTCTAGACAATATCTATGTATTAGGTGATCAGGCATTGGTACAAAGTAAAAGCACACCTCATGGGCACCCTATGGTAGCACAAGTTGCAATTCAGCAAGCCAAATATTTGGCCAAGCATCTATTAAAGAGAGATGATTCCAAATTTGTATATAAAGACAAAGGATCTATGGCCACCATTGGAAAAAAGAATGCTGTAGCAGATATTAACCATATTTTCTTGAGAGGAAATATTGGCTGGTTACTGTGGTCTTTTGTACATATAGTCCAAATTACTGGCTTTAAAGGAAAACTGCAGGTAGCTTTAAATTGGTTGCTGAAATACATTAGATATGAGAAGGCAAATCAACTTATTATTAGAAAGTACGATCCCCTTGGCAAATGGAATTCTCAATAGCCAATCAAGTTAATTTTCTCAAAGCTTCAAACCGATATTTAACCCTCCATAAACAGCAATGATCCAACTTTCGTTGGGAAGTATGGTAGGCCCAAAATGAAGGTCTGCAAAAACTTTTTTGGTAAAGAAACTAACCCCTATAGGAGTAGTAATAAAAGGCCCTGGAGTATCCAATGGGCTAAGGATGTCTGTTCCTGAAACACCCAGGTGTAGGGCTGGAGTAAACAATTCAGGGTCTTTGATGTAGTGTTTGTAGGCTACCCCAAAAGAGGGCGGATATAGCAATACTATGTAGCCTAAGCCAACACCCACTTCTAGCATATCTCGCTTAGAAATAAATCGGCTATAACTCACTCCAAGAGGAAATCCAGTTCCAAACAGCGATAGTGATAGTCCATGTTTAAAAGTACTGTCTGAATTCTGCACCTCTTCAGTAGGAAAATCATGAAGTTTCGATGTGGTTTTATGAATATTACTCAGCGCATCATTATCAAAACATTGAATAAATAGTAGTAAGCTTAACAGATATCGCACCGAACAAAATTAAATCACAAAGAGCATTAAATTCTGGCAATTACTATTATACACTAACTGCAACTTTGCCCTGCGTATGCATTTGTTCTATATAACTAATGGCTTCTGGTAACTGGTTAAAGCTGTAAGTCCTTTCAATGCTCGATTTGAGTTGGCCATCTTTATAAAGTTGCGCCAAATATTGGAGATCTTCAGATTTAGCTGAAGCCGTGAATTGCGCAATATTGGATTTTGAAACTGCCTTGCTGGCCAATACTTTCAGCATGTGCCCCATGCCGGTAAATCCAATCATTACCGCCCTTCCGTTCTTTCCAGCAAATCTTTTGAAGTCTTTGAAGTTCAAGTTGCCATGTACATCAACTGTTAAGTCAAAATGAGCTTGGTGGCTATGTATATTAGTAGTGGTATAATCTATGACCTCATCTGCTCCAAGAGATTTTACAAAATCACTATTTTTTGCACTGCAAACGGCGGTTACATGACCACCTAAAGCTTTGGCTATTTGTACGCAGTAGTGACCAACTCCTCCAGAAGCTCCATTAATTAATACCTTTTCACCTGCTGCCAGTTTGCCGTGATCTCTTATGCCCTGCAATGCGGTAAGTCCAGCAATTCCTAAGCATGCAGCTTCTTGGTACGAACTATTTTCAGGTTTGAGTGCCAACATATTCAATTTAACCTTGTTGTATTCAGCAAAGCTTCCAGATGTTGCTTCACCAAAAACTTCATCTCCTACCTTATAGGCTGAAACATTAGCTCCAACACTTACTACTTTTCCCGCGAAGTCTGAGCCAATAATCTTTTTTTTAGGTTTGAACAAACCACTCATTAATCTTATGAAACTAGGTTTGGCCCTCATCATATGCCAATCGGCGGGGTTTAGTGAAACTGCCTTAATCTGAACAAGAATTTCATCCGCTCCTATGAGCGGGGTTTTTACTTCCTCAATATTTAAAGTTTCCGAACTGCCATACTTATGTTGAACGTAAGCCTTCATAATACTGCAAGTTGGGTAATAATCCACTTGATTAAAGGGTGGAAACTGAACAATGGATAGGAGGTGTCCTTAATTCGATAAAGTGAAGCAGGTTGAACTACCTTTGCCACGATAATGAAGTTTTCTGAGTATCGATTGTCGGATGAAATTAAACGCAACCTCTCTGAGATGTCGTTTAAAAGACCTACAGATATACAGTATAAATCAATTCCTCATATTCAAAGGGGAGAAGATCTATTGGCCATTGCCCAAACCGGTACGGGTAAAACCGCAGCCTTTGCTATTCCCATTATTGACAAAATTCAACAGATAAAGTATAAAACCAAAACCCAGGCTATAAGAGCTTTAGTAATGGTTCCAACCAGAGAACTTGCTACTCAAATTTCACAGGTCTTTAATCAAATAGGTAAACACACCAAGGTAAAGACTTTAAGTGTTTATGGTGGAGTGGAGCAAGAACCGCAAATAGCGCGTTTGTTGGCTGGAGTTGATGTTTTGGTTTCTACACCTGGAAGAATGTTCGATTTAGTGCATCAGGGCTATATCAAATTGAATAAAATAGAAGTGCTAATACTAGATGAGGCAGATCATATGCTTGATTTGGGTTTTAATAAGGATATTCAAGATCTGGTTCGCCTATTGCCAAAAAGAAGACAAACACTTTTCTTCTCAGCTACCATAGACAAGAAAATTAAAAAATTGGCTTACGCTTTGGTTAGAGATGCCATTCGCATTCAAATTTCTCCCAAGGACCCAGTTAGCAAAAACGTTAATCATCAAGTCATTTCTGTTGAAATGGACGATAAACGTTTCTTTCTACAGCGTTTAATAGAAGAAAACAGTGCTATGAAGTTTTTGGTGTTTGTTAGAACCAAAGTAAGAGCAGAGAGGGTAAAGTCAGCCTTGGAAAGACTAAACGTTTCTTCCGCCACTATTCACGGTGATAAAGACCAAGTAGACAGGGAAACCACCTTAGCCAAATTCAAGAATGGGGAGAATTTGGTATTAATAGCAACGGATGTTAGTGCTAGAGGTATTGATATACCAGATGTGGATTATGTGGTCAATTATGATTTGCCTGAAAAACCTGAGAACTATGTGCATAGGGTAGGAAGAACGGGTAGAGGAACAAAAAAAGGGCAAGCACTCAGTTTTTGCAGTTCAGGTGAAAAGGAATATCTAAAAGAAATAGAAGAGCTTATAACCTTGCCAATTACGCGAGCCAAAATTACCAAAGCGGAGTATTCAGAAATAATTGAATTGGAGCAAGATTCCAAAGATGATTGGAGAGCCCTTATGGACTTAGATCTTAAGCCCAAGAAGAAGCGTAAGAAATAGGCTTCATAAAAAATTCAATTTCATGCTTAATATCACTTCATAAGTTGAGATATAATATGTTTTTAGATGCAGTCTTATTCTAACATTGAAGCCTTAAATTAATGAGATACTGTAATAAAAAGAATATATGCCTAGATATCACACACTTGGAACTATACCAGCTAAAAGACATGTAGTTTACAGAAACCAAAACAGGGCTTTATATCAAGAAGAGCTTTTTGGAACAGCAGGTTTTGCTGGAATGTCGTCTCTTCTATATCATATACACCCACCCACTTGTGTTAAAGAGTACGAAAATCCCGTTGATGTTTCACCCAAAGTTGCAGTTGAACACAATATGAAAGCCCTGAGTTTCAAAGGCTTTGATTTACCTGTAATAGAAGATTATATAGAGAGCAGAAAAACACTCTTTGTGAATGGCGATATGCATATTGGTCTAGCCGCACCCAAGAGTTTTTCCAATGATTACTTCTATAAGAATGCAGATGCTGATGAAATGATATTCGTTCATCATGGGAGCGGTACCCTTAAAACTATGTATGGAAGTTTCAAGTTTGCCTATGGCGATTATTTGATTGTACCAAGAGGAACGGTTTATCAAATTGATTTTGATGGTGAAGACAATCGATTACTATATGTAGAGAGCTTTAGTCCAATACTAACTCCAGAGCGATATAGAAATAATTTTGGTCAGCATTTGGAGCACTCTCCATTTTGTGAAAGGGATTTTAGACTTCCTCAAAATCTCGAGACTTTTGATGAGAAAGGTGAATTCAAAATCTATATTAAGAAAAAGGGGATGATGCATTCGTATATCTATGAAAACCATCCATTTGATGTTGTGGGATGGGATGGCTACAGTTTTCCGTATGCCATTTCCATATTTGACTTTGAACCAATAACAGGAAGAATACATATGCCTCCTCCAATTCATCAGCAATTTGAAGGAGGAAATTTTGTAATCTGCTCTTTTGTCCCAAGAATGTATGACTATCATCCAGATGCGATTCCCGCCCCATACCATCACAGCAATGTAGACTCAGATGAGTTGTTGTACTATGTGGATGGAGATTTTATGAGTAGAAATAACATAGGTAAAGGACAAATCACTTTACATCCAGGAGGAGTTCCTCATGGGCCTCATCCTGGAGCTATTGAACGCAGCATAGGAAAGAAGGCCACAGAAGAATTAGCCGTAATGATTGATCCATTTAATCCAGTTTCAATCACTGAAGAGGCACTCAAAATTGAGGTGAATGGCTATTATAAATCATGGATTACTAATTAAATAGAATAATGGAAAACCTAAAACAAGTAGAAAATTTTAATTATGGTTTGGAAAAAATCTTTCCAGAAGCGGAGGATTTTTTACCCATACTAGGTACAGATTATGTAGAGTTTTATGTGGGCAATGCCAAACAGGCCGCTCACTTCTATAAAACAGCTTTGGGATTTCAATCTTTAGCATATGCAGGATTGGAAACTGGTTTGAGAGACAGAACATCATATGTGGTAGTTCAAGACAAGATCAGATTAGTATTTACTACTCCTATGCCCAACACAGGCAATACGGAAATCTTTGATCATATTGCCAAGCATGGCGATGGTGTTAAGGTGATTGCCCTTTGGGTAGAGGATGCCACAAAGGCATGGCAAGAAACTACTTCAAGAGGAGCACAGTCTTGCTTTGAGCCTAAAACTGAAACGGACAATGATGGAGCAGTGGTAAAATCAGCCATTCATACTTATGGCGATACCATTCACATATTTGTTGAGCGCAAGAATTATAAGGGTGTTTTCTTACCCGGTTTCACAAGCTGGAAATCGCACTATAATCCTGCACCTTGTGGTCTAAAGTACATAGATCATATGGTAGGAAATGTAGATTGGGGGCAAATGAATATTTGGGCTGAATTCTATAATAAGACCATGGGCTTTGCCAATCTCATCACATTTGATGACAAAGATATTTCCACTCAATACACCGCTTTGATGAGTAAAGTGATGACCAATGGAAATGGAAGAATTAAGTTTCCAATTAACGAACCTGCAGAAGGGAAAAAGAAATCTCAAGTGGAAGAATATATAGATTTCTATAACGGTCCGGGTTGCCAGCACATAGCAGTGGCCACAGATGATATTGTTTTTACCGTAAGTGAGATGAACAAAAGAGGGGTAGAGTTCTTGTATGTACCCGGAACTTATTATGATACTGTTGCAGATAGAGTGGGAGAAATAGCAGAAGACCTGGCCATACTTAAAGAGCACGGAATAATGGTAGATAGAGATGATGAAGGTTATCTTTTGCAAATCTTCACCAAACCCTTAACAGATAGGCCAACATTGTTTTTTGAAATCATTCAGAGAAAAGGTGCTCAATCTTTTGGGAAAGGAAACTTTCAAGCATTATTTGAGTCTATAGAAGCCGAGCAAGAAAAAAGAGGTACACTATAGTTTTGGAAAAGCTTAACATTTAGGTAAAAATCGATTGGGAAATTGTAGAGATATTTGCCCAATTAAAAACCTAAATGGAAATCATAATAGTTAGTGCAGCAGCCTTATTTGCTTCGCTTTTAACTTTCTTTTCTGGATTTGGATTGGGAACTATTCTCATGCCAGTCTTTGCGCTGTTTTTTCCTATAGAAGTTGCTATAGCATTAACGGGGATAGTTCATCTACTCAATAATCTTTTTAAGATGGCCATAGTTGGCAAGCAAGCCACATGGCGGATAGTGCTGAAATTTGGTGGACCAGCCATAATTGGGGCTCTTATAGGAGCTGGATTACTTGTTTACTTCACAGATACTACAGCACTGGCCACGTACAAAGTAGGAGCTAGAATTTGTGTTGTCACTCCGGTTAAATTGGTTGTTGCTGCTTTAATGTTTGGTTTCGCCATATTGGAAATTTTACCATTTTATAAAAACCTGCAGTTTTCGGAGAATAAGCTCTTTCTTGGAGGAGCCATTAGTGGTTTCTTTGGAGGACTTTCAGGGCATCAAGGTGCGTTGAGAAGTGCATTTCTCATTAAATGCGGATTGTCTAAAGAAAGTTTTATAGCAACTGGTGTAATTATCGCTTCTGTGGTTGATATATCAAGAATATCGGTGTATTTCACGCGCTTTTCAAAAGTGGGAATTCAAGAAAACACACCCATATTGCTCGCAGCCATAGGGGCTGCATTTATTGGTGCATTTGCAGGCAAGAGATTGCTTAAAAAAGTCACAATTCAAATCGTACACAAGGTTGTTACAGTCATGATTATCTTATTGGCTATTGCCTTAGGTGCAGGAATTATCTAAGGTGAAATGATAATTTTTGAAGTTTATGGCATAGTTTAGTGCGATAGACTAACCAATTATTATCGATATGAGTAGTACAGATGCCCAGTATACTTGGAAAGGCATAGATCTTAATGCCTTGCGAGAAGTTATGGATAAACCAGCCGATGAAGCAGTTTTATCTCTTTATGAATCATCTTCCATGACCACCTTGAGGACTATGCTTGAAGACATGGCAAAGAATGATTCGGTTGTTCCAGAAGAACTGCCAGAGCAGATGAATTCTTTCATGACTAGCGAATTGGCTTGTGAGTTTTCAGACGAGGATATTCGAATGTTCAAGAAGTCTCATGAGATTTGGCGGGAGTATGGAATGAAGTTTTGTTTTGTTCTCTTCTTTAGGTCTTTGCCTTATACCTATATGGCGGAAAAACCAGCTAATGTGCTGAGAATTACCAAGCTGCTTATTACACAGCCTGAACGACGAATTTTTGAAACAGCTCAGTTTGTTTTTGATGTAATGGATAGGAATTGGTGGGAGCCAGATAAGCGTGGTTTATTAACGGCTATCAAGGTTAGGCTCATGCATTCAGCAATGAGACATGTTATACTTGCAGACGCAGAAAACCCATGGGACAATACCTGGGGTAAGCCTATTAGCCAAGAGGATATAGTGGCCACTAACCAAACGTTTTCACTTGAATTCTTTAACGGATTAGCCCTTTTAGGTGAAGAATTGCCACAAGCAGATCAGGAAGCGTGGTTCTATACTTGGAAACGCATTGGCCAGATTATGGGAGTGCAAGATGAGTTAATCTGTTCTAATGTGAAAGAGGCCTGGTCTTTACAACATGCGGTGTACAACCATTTGTTTCACGATAAATGTTACTCAGGAATTCTTCTGAGTGAAGCTTTGGTAAATACCTTGTCTAAATTCATGATGAGTCACCGATTGATTTTACATATGATGCGCAAGATGCTCACAGATGAGTTGTACCCAGATTGCTTTAACCGAATGATGGAGCCTACATATGGCGCTGAATATCCTTTGTTGTTCGAAACGCACACCAATGAAGCCGATCAAAAGGATCATGAAGAGCGCTTGAGGGCAGATCATCACAAAGAACTCATTGGTTATTATAGAACTATTAAAGCTCATAGAGACAGCACTGGAAAGAAGACCATTTCCCTCAATTGGTGGCAGAAAATACTAGCCTTCTTTGGTTTGCTTAGAATGAAACGAAAAGGCCTTCTTCACAAGCATGTGGGAATACTGCATGAGATACTTCACGATGGAGAAGTGCTTGTAGACAAATTAGAAGAAGAAGGAATTCAAAAGGCCATGTCTGCAATGGGTGGAATCATCATTAGCATCCTCTCCAAGTATTTCAGAAAGGGTAAAAATTCTGGATTCAGAATTCCTGAAGACCTGCAAGAGCATTGGGAGTTGGATTAGTCTCGGATTAAGTCTAGATTTTTTACATCAATATCCCGTTCTTGCCTTCTATTGGTGAAGGGAGATCCTTTTCATTGAGCATTTCTTTAAGATCAATTTCTATGGTTCTACACAAAGACATCATGGGTATATCATTGGCCATTCCTTGAAATGGGTTCTCCGTATAATCTCCCACAATTTCCATCATTACATAAATCCACCCAATTAATGCTGTAATTGGAATGGATAACCATATACCCCATTCTCCAGCTTTTATTAATTCAGGTATCATGCTAAAAGGCAGAAGAATAATGAAAATTGCTACAAAGTATCTGCTGATATTAGCGTACTGTCTTGGAAGAGGAAACTTCTTAATTCGCTCATTTTTACCCTGCAAGGCATATAGCGTTCGGAGCACTTCTATCATTTCAATATGACGGAAATCTTCAATTAATCCTTGTTCTCTTAATTGAGTCAAATCTCTTGATTGCTCATTAATAATCTGGGTGGCCGTATTTACATTTCCAACCAATCTGTCATGTTCATCCTTAGGTAAATAATGGTGAAGCTCTGTACTTGTGATTTCATCGTCTAATAGACCAATACCAAATCTCCTTTGATAGAATCGAGCGTACTTTGCTGTTTGTCCACCTTGATTGATATGTTCCCAGGGGGTGGAAATTAAGAGCTGACTTCTATGTGCATACAACCAGGCAATATGCCTGTAAATGAGTCTTTTCTTTATACCATTAATTTCATCTGAAGAGCGTTTGTTTTCCGTAAAATGGTTGGTAATAAAACCGTCTACCATCATACCCCATGATCTGCTGTCGTTTACTATGCCTCCCCATATTTTCCTAGCTTCCCACATACGGTCGTAAGCCTGGTTGTTTTTGAAGCCTACATAAAATGCCACTGCTGTGCCAATTACAGAAACCGGTAACCAAGGAATATGGAATGAAATAATATTAAAGTGATAAAGTAGGGTAATGACACCCATCATGGTGCACAGCCATATGATATGATGGGCTGTCCATTTGATGAGATTGGAAATGCTAATGCTTTTTGTGATGACCATAATTCTCTTAGATAACCGTTTCTTTCAAGGGCTTTGCAATGTATAAAAAAGACATCTATGATAAAGTGAGTGCTTTTAAAAATGATATTTAGAAACATAAGTCTTGAGTTAAATGGATTCTTTGTACTTTGCTCATCTCAATTGCTGGTTAAAGTTCTCATACTTATACTGTATGTGCTCATCCTATTAATGATAGGAGTGGTTGCATCCAGACGCATCCGAAATATCAGTGACTATTATGTAGGCGGGAAAAAGATAGGCTTTTGGGCTGTGGCTTTTTCGGCAAGGGCCACAGGAGAGTCCGGCTGGTTACTTATTGGGCTCACGGGAATGGGTGCTATGGCTGGCCTATCTGCATATTGGGTGGTCTTGGGTGAGGTTCTAGGAGTAGCTGTTTCCTGGTTCTTAATGGCTAAAAAATTCAAAAGGCGTTCTGATAAATATGGGGCCATTACGGTTCCAGATTATCTTGAATCACATTTCAAAACAACTACTCACAGGCTAAGGGCTATTTCAGCAACTATACTATCTGTATTTGTAGTTATCTATGTTAGTACGCAGATAGATGCAACCGGTATAGCCTTTGAAAGCATGATGGGCTTGGACTACTATTGGGGTGCCATATTGGGATTTTTAATAGTACTAGTTTACATATTCTTTGGTGGATTTGTAGCGGTGGTATGGTCTGATTTGTTTCAAGGGCTCCTTATGTTCTTTGGCTTGATTTTACTCCCCATAATCATTTGGAATAATATGGGCGGTGACATCAGTATCATTTCAAGTCTGGAACGAATAGATCCCATTTTGATTGATCCTTTTGGAGGAAATGACAGCGGTTTGCTCAACTTGTTTACCATCCTTGGCTTTTCAATGATAGGTCTAGGATTCCTTGGTTCACCACAGGTCTACGTTCGGTTCATGTCTATTAAGAATGAGAATGAGATTAACAGGGGGAGATGGGTAGCAATATTATTCACGCTTTTAACAGATGCAGCAGCAGTTACTATTGGCATATTAGGAAGAATATATTTTACTTCAGAAGGACAAGATCCGGTGGCTATACTCGGAGTTGGTGGTGCAGATTTGCTGAGTATGGTAACTGATCAATTCTTGCCTTTGACATTGGCTGCCGTATATATAGCTATTGTTCTTTCAGCTATTATGTCAACAGTGGATTCTTTGCTCGTTTTAGCTTCCAGTGCCATAACTAGAGATTTTTATCAGAAGATTTTTCATCCCAAGGCGGAATCTAAAAAGCTAACAAGGTTATCTAGACGCGTCACTTTAATAATGGCCATAGTGGCTTTAGGGCTTGCTATGGCGCTGGCTTATTTTAGTCCAGAGAGGCAAGTGTTTTGGGTGATCATATTTGGTTGGAGTGGAATAGCTGCATGCTTTTGTCCAGTGATTATTCTTTCACTCTTTTGGAAATCTTATTCTGAAGCAGGGGCCATAGCTAGCATGATTAGTGGGTTTATGAGTGTAACACTGCTCAAGTTTGTTATACAGCCAATGGATGGAATTGGTGAATACCTAGACAAATTGGACGTACTAGCACCATCATTTGCTATTGCTTTATTCTTTGGGTGGTTGTTTTCAAAGATTTATCCCGTGAAGCCAAAGGATACATAAACCTTATATTGCAGATAATATGAGAAAACTATCTGCATTTATCATTTTTAGCTGTCTTCTGAGTACTGTTTTGTTTTCGTGTAAAAGCGAAGAAGAGACTCCAGACGTTCAAGAAACCACTCCTTTTGTATCTTACAAATTTGATGGGGTAGAAGTGGTTATGGACAATGTAGTTGGCAGGCGGTTGTTAACTACCGTGCCAGACCTTTTAACAGTTCAAGGCTCATTAGACCCTTCTGGCTTGCCTCGTATGTATATTTCAACTTATGACGATTCTGCGGACCTTAAAGATGGAAGATCGGTTATTGCCAATAAGGCAAATATCTTTAAGCATCAAGCCAAATTTTGGGACATAACAGGAAAAGAACAGGGTACCGTTTACGACAGTACTGAATTAAAGATAGATTATTCCAAAATCGAATACTTCCCGGGAGGAGTTGTGTCGGGCACTTTTAGTGGCGTTATCCGAGATGGCAGCAAAAATGAGTACACTATTTCTGATGGTAAATTTCATGTGATAGTGGAAAACTGATTTTCAGTAGATTAGGCTAACTTGTAATTGCCATTATTAAAGATCCAAAAGAGTTAAAGTGAAAGTGTTTCAAATTCAAATGAATTTCGGGAACATAGTAAGACTTGCCTACTTGCTATCCGTTTATGCCATTGGGCTAGAAGAAGTAAAAGCAGAAAACCTTGATTCCTTGTTAACACATTTTAGTACAGTAGAAGATGACCAGGAAAAGCTTAAAACTGGCTTGAATCTCGCAAGAACGTACAGAGGTGCTAAACAATATGAAGAAGCCGACTTTTATGCAGACGAAGCAATGAAACTTGCTCTAGCACTGCGTGACACTGCTGGACTGGCTAGGGCTCATTTATGTAAAGGGGTGAATGCATTCAGATCTCTAAAGCCCTATGACTTGGTCTCAATTCATTTTCTTAGAAGCTTGAATCTATTTGAACATTTGAATGATAGCATCAATAGATCCTGGTGCTTAATGCAACTAGGCCTTATAGACTATTCCATTGGAGATATGGAACAGGCTGCAGAAAATTTTGAGAATAGTATAAAATATAATCCAGGATTGGATGATGATATTGCAACAGCCAGATATTTGCTTGGATTGTCTTATTCAGAATTAGGAGAATTTGAACTTGCCAATGAGCTTCTAGAATCATCATTGACAACCTATGCAGCTAATGATGCTGAAAGAGAATTGTTTGTTCGAACTTTCATTGGTAGGTTAAAGTATAATCAAGGGAATTACCACGAGAGTATAGCCTATTTAGAAGAAGCATTGTCTAATTTTCCTTTAGATGACAAGGCTTCAATTGCCGCAACAAGAGCTTATTTGAGTTTGTGTTATTTAGAGGTTGGAGATTACAAAAAGGCAATTTACAATGGCCAGTATACAATTAAGCATACCGATATAGAGTCTGGGATTCTCTATTGGCTAGAGGCTTCAAAGAGCTTGCACAAGGCTTTGGCAGCCAATGGAAATCTAACTGAGGCATACCACATTCTTAACAATTTAGTGGAGATGACAGATTCTATTAGTGGATCTAAAGTACTTGAGCGTGTAACTAATCAGAAAGCGAAATACACTTACGAAAAGGAGTTGATAAAAGAACAGGCCAAGCAAGAACTTGAACATCAATTACAGATGCGAAAGCAACAGGAAATAAGAAATATTGGACTTGGAAGTGGTGTGTTTGCCCTTTTTCTGGCAGCTGGTTTCTTCTCAAGGTGGCGCTTTGTAAATAGAGCCAAGAAGAGAATAGAAGAGGAAAGAGATAAATCTGATCAATTATTACTAAATATACTCCCTGTGGAGATTGCCACTGAGCTCAAAGCCAAAGGAAAAGCAGAAGCGCAAGATTTTGAGCAGATATCTGTGCTCTTCACTGATTTTAAAGAGTTTACTCAATTATCAGAACAACTTACCGCCAAAGAATTAGTAGGGGAGATTAATCACTGCTTTGAGGCTTTTGATCATATATGTGATAAACACAAAGTAGAAAAGATTAAGACCATAGGAGATAGTTATATGGCGGCTGGGGGTTTACCTGTTCCTAATAAAGAATCCACTAAGAATGTAGTTTTATCAGCCTTAGAAATGGCAGATTTTGTGGTGCAAAGAAAGCTAGAGCGCGAAGCTGAAAACAAGGTTGCTTTTGAAATGCGTGTAGGGATACATACAGGAAATGTTGTTGCTGGTATAGTGGGAGTAAAGAAATTTCAATATGACATCTGGGGCGATACGGTAAACACAGCTTCAAGAATGGAATCCAATTGCGAAATTGGAAAAGTAAATATCTCGCAGGCTACTTATGAATTCTTAAAAGATGATGCTCAGTTTGTTTTTGAACACAGAGGCAAAGTGGAAGCAAAGGGTAAAGGTGAAATAGACATGTGGTTTGTTTCGCTGGGTTATACTTAGGTGTTCCATCACCTAAAACCCGCTTAAATAATCTCTCAGACTATCCTCGGTGCTAAGTTCCAGTTTTTTCTTTAACCTATAGTGACTCATTTGAACGCTTTTTGCAGCCACACTTAACATACGCGCAACTTCTTTTACACTCAAACTCATTCTTAAATAAGCACAATGCTTTAATTCTAAAGGAGTCAAGTCTGGATGTTTAGATTTTAGTTTTGAAAAGAATTCTGGATATACCTGGTCAAAATGTAGCTTAATGTTATCCCAGTCATCTTCCAATCTAATATTATCCTTTATTTCATTTTGAATGGCTCTAAAGCTAGATCTGTTTAAACTACTTTCAGATTTAAAAAGCTTAGAAAGATGTTCTTGAAGATTCATAAGCAATTGATTCTTTTGGGCAACAAACATTGCGGTACTAGCCAACTCCCTGTTTTTATATTCTAGTTCCATTTGAAGCTTAGAATTGGATGTCTCTAATCTGATTGACTCAGCTTCAGATGCCCTCTTCTGGAGCTTTAGACTTTGCAGAATAAGCAGTGAAATGATTAGCCCTAAAAGAGAAATTGCTAAAATGGAGTTTCTCCAGTTTTTTTGTTTATCAATCTCCTTCTGTTGTAGATCTTCTTTTAACTCCAGTTCAAGAATCTCTCTTTTGCTAGCTTCAAAATCAAGCTCCGTCTCAAAGCGGGTTCTCCATGCCAAAACTTCTTCTTCAGTTGCTTTGGCCTGAGCATATCCATTGAGCTCTTGATAGCGTTCAAGGTAAACCAAGGCATTCTTGTCATCACCTAGGGCCTTGTGAGCCTTATAAGCCATCTGCGCTGCATTTACTGCATAGATTATGGAATTAGTATCTGCCTCAATTTCTTTGAGCTTTGATTTAGCTAAGCTTAGGACATCCCCATACCGTTGCATCTCAAAGAGCAGTTGTATGTAGGTCTGATCTCTATAATGCCGTCTTCCTGACATGTCGATTTCAGCATCATACCTTAAGGTTTGCTGGTGATAAGCAATTGCAGAGTCCAATAGTCCTAACTTGGTATAGGTATGTACAAGTCCAACAATAGTATGAACCTCAAGATCCGTAACCCCAAGAGTTTTAAAACCCGTAAGGGCAGACTGCATATAGACTAGGGCTAAATCATGCTTACCCAAGCTGTTACTTACCATGCCAGAATTTAATAGGGTGGTATAATAAAAACGATGATTTTCCCATTCTGTACCTTCCAAAACTTCGGCGCACTCTTCAAAAGATTTTAGGGCCAAGTCAAAATCCCCCTGAACCTCAAACAGGCTAGCCATGTTAATAATGTTCTTAGCTATTAATATTACATCGTTAATTTCTCTTGCCAGATTAGTTCCGAGCTTATAATGATGGAGTGATTTCTTATAATCAAATAATGAAAAATATAATCCTCCCAATGCTCCATGAGCATCAGACAGCGCAGCTTGATCCTCGAGATTTTGGGCTATTGACAATGCCTCTTCTAAGCTTAATCTGGCTTCCGTAAAGCGCTCAAAAACTGTGAGAAGTTCTCCCATCATGGTGCTAGCTTTTGCCAAGGAAGCACTGTCTTTTAGTTCTCTGGATATCTCAACAGCCTCTTCTATATAAGACAAAGCAGCTTGATTGTCATAGTTCATATGCCCATCACATAGCTTAATAAGTATTTGGGGCTTTTCATGGGTTGGTGCTTTTTCTATTAGCTTGAGTAGGCTATCTACAGATTGCCCATTGCTTATAAGAACAAATACGAATATTATCAGTAATGTAGATGCCATTCTCATAACTACAAATTTAGATTAACAATGCTACAATCAAGATTGGCTTGCCCTACAATCACACTACATCAGGGTATAATGCTACTGATTATAAGCTTAGTAGCTTAATCGAGTTGCTCTACATGGTGATGAAATTAAGCCTCAGACTAGTAGGGGTTTATGTCTCAATTCTCAATGCTATATGTAGTGCCAATTGAAAATGTTAAAAAATAGTTGCCATGTAGAGTCTTTGTAGTCCTCCATTTTTTTGAGGGCATTAATCTGTGATCAACCTTTGTGGCAATAAATAAATGCACAAATGAGATATTTAATTTTTTACTTAATGATTCATGGCATCATATTCACACAAGCTCAAACAAGTAAAGCACTAGCCGTTGGATATTTTGGCGAAACACTAACTTACCCTGGAATCGTTCTTGAATACGAGCATGAGATTATCCAATCTGAAAAAGTGAGCTTGGTATTTAGGTCTGATCTTGGATATTATAATCATATGCGAAATCACCAGGCCTTTTTTATTGACCAACATATAGGGATAAGACGAAATATTGGCCAACGAATGTTTATAGAACATTCATTGGGCTTAGGCGTCATGTTCCCCTTCTTAAACGCACCAGTGTATAGTGTAACTGAACAAGGAGAAGTTGTTGAATCAAGTAAAGTTATGAATCCAGACTTTATGCCTTCATTTAGTATGGGACTTGGTTACGACTTTAATTCTACTACAAACAGAGACGCAATTTGGGTTAGGCCAAAAATGTTTTGGCAATACCCTTACAATACTTTGGCACTACCTCATGTAGCCATTCAAATTGGATTCACTCACACCTTCAATACAAAATAATATGAAAAAGATTTTTACACTTTTATTCGTCGCGATAGCTTTCACAGCATGCGACAGGGAAGAATGGCTCAAAAGTGGAGATTACTTCTTTCTAGATCACAAAGGGGCAAAGATGCCTGTTTGGGTAAATGGCAATATTGAATCAGGAGTTTTTATTGTTACTAATCACGGTGGACCCATGGATAACTCGGGTCATGACTTTAGAACCTCAGTTCCATTTCTTGAATTGGAGAAGGAATATGCGGTAGTTTATTGGGATCAGCGCATGAGTGGCATGAGTCAAGGAGATATAGACATTGAAACCCTTAGCGTAGAACAGATTATTGAGGATTTACATCAATTAACAACTATCATCAATAAGCAATATAAACCTAAATCCATGTTTCTAATGGGGCATTCTTGGGGAGGTGTTCTTACAGGAGGATATCTGGGAACCAAGGATTATCAAGACAACTACAATGGCTGGATAGATGTTGCAGGATCCATACAAGATGAATTTGAAACAGTAGCCAAGAAACAATATATAATGGATAGAATTGATTCATTTCAAATGACCGGCGATGATCCTGATTTCTGGCAGTATATTCTTGATTGGTATAATGCCAATCCAAGTCCAGTTGATTCTGATTGGGAACCATATACTTATGTAGGAGCAATGAGTGGTTACGTTTATGACTATGATCAATATATAGACTCCACCAATATCCCATACAGCGAATTGATTTTTGGTTCACCTTATTCACTAGCTTTCTATTGGGGGCAACCTTATCAAGCCGAAGTTAATTCTTGGATAGACAACTACGATGTAATTGAAGAGGTTAAACGTATTAGCATTCCATCACTACTAGTGTTTGGTGAAGATGATGGTGCAGTTCCATTGCCAGTAGCTGGACTAACCTACAGTCTTTTGGCTACGGATTCTCTTGATAAACATTTAGAGATTTACTCAAAATGTGGTCATGGACCTCATAATGAGTATCCTTATACTTTTTACAATCACATCAGTTCATTTATAGAACGCTATAAATAATCATACCATGAAAAAGACAACATTAATTATAGTACTGCTCGCTTCTGTGAATCTTGCAATGAGCCAAACCTGGAAAGCAGGATTGGGAATCCAAACATTTTCTCAACCTTTTGCTGGAGTTTTTATAGAGGCAGATTACAACCAAGCTGAGAATAACAAATTTGAAACAATTACTAGGTTCAGTTTGGGTTTCAGAAGTCAGACCATCGAACACAAATCTGTAAATCTAGAAATCCATAGAGGATATCGTTTAAGATTCAGGAATTCATTTTATGTTGAACAGACCGTTGGTTTAGGGGTTATGCAATCATTTTATTCCGAGTCATATTGGTATAAAAACGATTGGCACAACCTTATTTATGTTGGCAAGAGTGGACGAACTCTTGATGTTATGCCTTCTGTTTCAATTGGATTGGGCCACTACTTTGGTGGAGAAAATGGAGATCATAATCATGTTTGGATTAGACCTAAAGCATTTTTTCAGCTTCCAAACAATAATCCATCGAATGTCAATTTCACCTTGCAATTTGGTTACTCAATCAGCTTAAGTAAATAGCAATGAGAACAGTTATTTATTCATATATCTCCAATAGGTATGTAGTCATGGGTTTGCTCTTGTTCACGCTTGCAGCTACGTTCTTCCAACCTGCATTTCCATTTTTTGCTGGATTAGGTTTTGCTTTGATAACTCTATGGAGTTCCGATTGGAGATGGGATGAATTTGGTATACAAATGCCTCACTGGGGGCAAACTGTTCTCCGTGCAATAGCATACTCTATTATTCTTTTCATAGCTGTGGATTTTGTCTTAACTCCATTTATTGAATTAGTCTTTGGTCGAATCCACTACGGGCATTTTGATGAATTAAGAGGAAACTTGCAAGGCACTCTTTTATTCATGGTATTAATGTGGATAGTAGCGGCTGTTGGAGAAGAAATTGTTTTTCGTGGATATTACCTTAAGCGGATGTCAAAATCTTTAGGGGATACTAAGAAGACCTGGATAATCGGCGCCGTGATTTCTTCTTCGATCTTTGGTTTAGCACATCTATATCAAGGCACATCAGGTGTAATTCAAACTGGAATAATAGGTCTTACACTGTCATACATTCTCTACCACAATCAAAAAAACTTAGTTCTTCTTATGCTAACGCATGGTTTCTATAACACCATAGGAATCTTCTTAATATACCTAAACTCAGAGCGGATAATCGTTGACTATTTTTTAAATCAATAAAAGTAAAACTATGAGAGCAATTACTATTTTAATCACCCTATTCATCACGCTTAACCCCTTATTTCTTTTAGCCCAGGACACCACCCTGTCTAGAGATTACTCAATTGGAATTTATAATCAATTAGACTTGAGAAACACAGCATCAAATGGTGTAACTGTAAACAGAGTGCTACACGACGGATTTCGCAAGCATGTAAAGCCTCAGCTTAGCAATAAGCTTGGCAATATCTCTTATGCGATATTTTCATTTGCAAGCACTTATATGACTATGGTTTGGTCACATGAATTTGGGCATTCACTACGCGCAAAACAGGTGGGTGGCAATTTTAAAATTCACAATGGCAAGCTACCTATACCATATGCTACTATGCATTTGCCCAGCGATATAAGCTATCATAACGAAGCACTTTCTGTTACAGGAGGATTTGAAGTCAACTACCTGAACGTAAGAAGTCTTCAGCAACAATTTGTTTCTGAAGGTGGATTGTACAACGAGGATTTGGCTTACAGTTTTGCCAATAGAATGATGTATACTATCTATACTTCATTAATAGTGCCTATAGATCCTGAAGATCCTGATGTTTGGATAAACACCGCTGGAGATCCTGTCCATTGTATTTTACCGGTTTTCAAAGCCTATTCAAACAACCAGATAATCATGCCTGATAGTTCCGTCAATCCAGATCTTGTTTCCTATTACCAGCAATCTGCCATACTTGGAACATTCTTCAATTTATTGGATATCAATTTTTACAGTGAAGTTGCTGGTGCTTTTGGAAACATTAATAAAAAGAGAACACCAAAGTTCTTAATTGGAGATGATAAGAACGGGTGGACATACGGCACCTTATATAATGTTAGCCCTTTGGGATATGAGTTATACCTGACCAATTATCTTCATTTAAAAGGAAATCAATTTATGATTTATGGGAGATATGGAAAGCCATTCAAAAACAATGGACTTGGAGTTAGATGGAATAATATGATAGAAGGTAAACGCCTGAATATGGCAGCGCAACTAGATGCATGGTCTCAAGATATCTATGATTCAGGACTTTCAGCAGAAGTACAATCAAGCATACGTCTTGGGTCAAAAGTTAGCATAGACGCAACCGCAGGATATAAAACCAAAGGATATGTCTTAGGAAAGCAAATTAATGCTGGATTTACAGCTGGAGTTGGATTTACAATTCATTCAAGCTATTAAACAGAAGTTAAAAGGAATTTAAACTAGAATTTATTAGCACTGATCTATATGAACAAGATTTGCATAATAGTATTTCTTCTGTTGGTTACAGGAGTCACTAGCTCTAACGCTCAAGAGCCCAAACAAATGAGCATTACACTTTTAAACGAGAGTATAGCACTTCCATTTACTTCTTATACTGAATTTCATCCAGGAATAGAAATAGGATACACGCTTAGAAGTATAGACAAGAAGAAGTCTGTAAATACAATTTCGGGCTATGGAGGATGGTTCTTGCACCAGCATATTCAAAATGCCTTTTATTTGAGAGGTGAATACCTTTACGAAATTAAAATGGGCGCAAATCTCAGAGCGGGGATGTATGGAGGCATTGGATATATGCATACCTTCTATCCAGGTCCTGTATATGAAATGGATGCAGAAACAGGTGAATTCTCCGAGTCAAGTCAATTTGGACGACCAAGAGCATTAGCTACAACCGGTCTTCATTTATCATGGCACAGCGACAAGGTAATAAGTCCATTTCTCAGACAGGAGTTCTCAGTGGAAACTCCATTTGCTAATGGGATATTGGTTATGCCTCACTCTTTCCTCAAAATAGGAATTACTATAAAACTATAATCATGAAATACATTATAATCACTTTAATAATGGCAAGTCTGTTAGTTGGATCTTGCACTAAACCAGAAGTGCTTCCGGCAGATTATTATACTTGCCAGTTACCATTTGTGGATTCAAGTAGCAGCCATCCCAATGATCTAGCTTATCAAAATATTTTGGAAAGAAGTCAGAAGCTGGGTGCAGTTGGAGTGTCAGTAATGATTAAAGATGAACATGGGGTGTGGTTAGGCACTGCCGGTATGGCCGATATTGCTAATAATGTACAACTCCAGCCTTGCCATTCCATGTTTATAGCAAGTATTACCAAAGTGTTTACTTCTTCTATGATTTATACTTTTATCGAAGATGGGATACTCAGTCTGGACGACTATGTTAAGGACTGGATAGATGCAACTACCCTAAAGAAATTGGCCAATGCAGATAAAGCTCAGATTAAGCATCTGCTGAGTCATACTAGCGGTATACCAGATTACTACACCACATCATATGATATGATGCGTATGAATGCATACTATAATGGCTTATCACATGAGGAGACTTTGAAATTTGCAAAAGGGTTGAAAGCCTATAATGAAGTAGGTGAAGGATACAGGTATTGCAATACAAATTATTTGCTGCTTGGAATGATAATGGAGGCAGCGAGTGGCAAGAATCTTAGCGAATTGTTCGATTCAAGAATATTTAATCCCATGCAGTTTGAAAGTGCAGTTTATGGTGGAGAAAATCCAATTCCAGATGGTGTAGCAAAAGGTTATGTAGACATTTATGGCGATGGAAAATTTGTTGAGAGTATGTTTCTGTATAAAGATGAATTAAACACAGCTGATGGAGGTATAGCAATTAATGCTTACGAAACAGGCAGATTTTTTGAGAAACTTTTGAAAGGAGAAGTAATTAGCAGTGAATCATTGTCTACCATGCTCAATTCATTTGAATTGCCAGACGGCAGGTGGGATCCCAAATATCACCCTTTGCATGGGGCCTATGGAATTGAGAAGTTTATTACTCCGAATGGTGTTGCATATGGGCACACTGGTTCTATTATGGGTTTTAGCTCAGTTGTTCAATATTTCCCAGACTTGGATAAAACATTTGTGATGATAGTGAATAGTTCATCATACAACGATGATCCGCAAGAAGAGATATATAATGCTTGCATGGAGCTCATGTTCTGATATCTTCTGACCATAACAGATTTTTACTTTGTGCTAAAGTTGAAACAAACATGATCTCATATCTACTGATAGTGGTGCAGAGCCTGAGATCAATGCTGCCTGTTCTTTGATCGTTAAATAAGCTAAGAAAGAATTCTATTTAATAAAGGACTATGGTCTTTCGTGCATAGCCATTTTCGGAATATACATGAAGCGAGTAACTTCCTTTTGCAAAATTTGAGATGTCAATCACAGTGTTTACTTTATTATTATGACTCATTATGGCATTTCTAAGCAGTTCCTGTCCATGAGCGTTAATAATCACAAATTCTACCTCTCCCTGAACTCTATCTAAGTCTATGGTTACCTTGCCTTGAGATGGGTTTGGATAAACCTTGAAATCAAACAAATTGAGTATTGAAATGGAGGCATTGTCGTAAATTTCCACGGCAACACTATCTCGGTTGCTGCATCCATTGTCACTTGTTACTTGGCACCAGATGATGTATTGTCCAATGGAGTAGGAGCTGTCTAATTCTATACTTTGGTTTGTACTGCCTGTAGACCATAAATAGCTTTTATAATCTGAGCCAGCATCAAGAGTTCTGGGTGTATGCTTTAAGGTAGAGACACCTATTGATAAATCAGTTCCTAGATTCATAACCTTATGGTCTAGTTTATTGAATATGACGGTGTCTTTGTCTTTGCATCCATTGCTGTCTGTTAGTTCCACCCAATAGACCCCTGTAGATACTACAATGAACTCTTCATCTTCGCTTCCATCCTTCCATAAATAACTTGCACCATCTTGGTAAATATTCAATACTGGATTTTCACCTTGACAGAAAGTGGTATCCTTTCCTAAATCTACCATTGGATTATCAAAAACGCTTAAGTAAAAAGAATCTGAATTGTGGCAATCGTTTCCTGCTGTAACCTTAACATAATATAATCCCTCGTCCTGAGCAGTAAATTTAGCGGCTACTGATCCACTGTGCCACAGATAAGTGCAACCTGGTGTAGTGGCATCCAAACTTATGCTTTCGCCATTGCAAATGCTACTGTCTTGGCCTAAATCAAATTGTGGACTTTCTATTTCTTGTACTTCTACACTATCCTGTGCTGAACATTTATATTGGTCTTCCACTTGAAGCTTATAAATACCTGCTTCAGATGCTATTATAGAGTGGGTTGAGCTGCCCGTATTCCATTGATAAAAGGCAAATGTATCGCTCACCTCCAAAACAATAGAGTCATTGTCGCAAATGGAAATTAAATCACCGAGATCAATTAAAGGGAGCTTATTGTAAGTCACTTCAACAGAATCAGAAACTACGCAACCAGGACCTGTACTTACCTCTACTTTATAAAGGTCAGCAGAGTCCACCAATAAATTACTTGCTGTGCTTCCGTCTTGCCACTCATAGCTAGCACCTGTATAAAAGGCATCAAGAAGCAAAGTGTTGCCTATACACATTATTGTATCAAGGCCAAGGTCGATTTGGGCCGCCTCACTGAAAGTGATATTAATTGTATCAGACACGCTGCAGTTGTTATTGTCCGTAATTCTTACCCAAAGCTGAGAAGAACCCAATCCTGCGATTGAAGTATCCAAGTTTATAAATCTCCCTGTTGAGCCATCTGACCATAGATAGGATGCTCCTGTATTCTGACCCGCATCTAGATTCAGAGTCTCACTACTACATGCTCCCGCAGAAGGCGCCAGTGTTGAAGTAACAGAGGTGACTGCTATCTGAGTAGTAGATGTATCATTAGTAATATCCGTATCAGCAGGCATTTGAACTATGGTAGTAATAGTGTAGAGCCCTGGATTGGAAGTGAAAAATAGTCCTGTGAAATTGTATTTTACCGAATCGCCTTGTGCTATAGTTCCATTATATATCTCCGAAACAAAACTTCCATTGTTTACTCTGTACTTGACCGGAACTTCTGTAATGCTATAATTTGAATTGTTTTTAATCCAAACTGAAATAGCAGAGGAAGAGAATATGCGCATACAATTCTCTGGAGATGTTATAGAACCTAGAGCAAGGTCTACGTTTGAGTTGAATTCATCAGCACCAATGTCTGGAGAACTGTTATTTCTCAAATCTCCGTCTATATCAGCGGTTACTTGAGTTACGGGAGTTCCAAGTCCATCGAATAGATAGTTAGTAGTATCAATGTGGAGATTGGTAGAGTCAATATAGTGGGGATTTTTATTGGCTGAATTAGTACCTTGTGAGGTGGCAGTTCTATATGCTGACAAACTGTTATACATGGTGTTATTCCAATTCAGGTTTAATGTACCTGTAGAATAGAAATTATTATAATCTTCAGATGCACTCACGCTAGGGTGCTTTCTAAAACACTGACCATTGGTAACGTCATTGGTCAAGTTGTTGTTTTTCACTTGAATGTTGGCTGTATTGCTTAAAGCATCTAGCCAAAGTGATTTGGCAGAGGCGCCTTTGAGCATGTGTACCGTATTATTAAAGATGTACATATAGCTGACATGCTTAGTGTAGATTCCCGTCATATTATTGGTATAACTGCCATCGTAAATAACCATATTGTTAGCAACCAACACTGCTTGAGAATAAGAATTCCCTCCTCCTCCTGGTGCATTTGCTACCTCAATAACTCTTGTATGGTTTAGATTACTTGAGATTTGTACCTTATTGGAAACAATTTTTATGCTATGACCTGTAGGCCACATTCTTATGGCTGCTTTTGCAGTAGATTCTGAAGAATTTATAATATTAGACAAAATATCTACGTCCACGGTACCTGAAACATGTATACCAATGGAGCCAAACCCTGTGATTGAATTGTTCTGAATGATGTGGCTATTTATATAAGTAGAATTTCCAAAGACTCTGATTCCTTCATGTCCACCTGAAATAATATTGTTCTCAATAAGTAAACCACGGTTGGTGCTTGTTCCTGTTGCATTTTTAGTGGAGTAATTTGCAATACCAGTGCATTTATTGGTAGAGCTGGTACTAGGCAACTCTATAATACAATGCCTCACAGTAATACTATCTGTTCCATTCATCAATAGAAAACCAATGCCGTATGAGCCTAAAGCTTCAATCTTTAAGCTATCAAAAACAAGATGGCTGGCACCATTTAAGCTGAAAATGGTATTGTCTGAGGAGGTCGGGGTGAATTTTATTAATGTTTGACTGCCCAGTCCTTTGAAAGTAATGGTGTTTACCGCACTAGCTCCAGAAATACTACCTATAGAGATTTGTTCTGTATATGTACCCGCTGAAATGCTTATAGTAACTGCCCCGCTTACACCTAGAGTTTCAAGAGAGTCTACAGCCTCGCTAAGTGTACTAAAGTCATCGCCTGAAAGAGGACCAATGGTATAGCTACCACTAAGAGGGCTTGCCAAACTATTAAGGCTTAAAAAGATTATAGAAAGCGAGAGTAAAGTTTTAACTAGGTGCATGAGGTTAGTTTTGTCGCTTCTAATATATGCAAACCTGTTTTGAATCGCTTGCCTAATTCATGCAAAATAGAGCCCTATTAAAAATATAAAAGCATAAAAAAAGGCCTTGGTTCACCCAAAGCCTTTTTATTTGATTTATGTTTCTTACTGTAGAATCAGACGACTTGTGTATGACCCATTTTCAGTAACAACTTTTATGAAATAAATACCAGCTTGAAATTCTGAAGTATTTATTGATCTAGAAACATTCCTTGTATTGGCCTCTTCTGTGAATACAGTTTGGCCATTCATATTAACAATTGAGTAGTTTAAAATCACTCCATTTTGCAATTCCATATCCAAGTTTATCAATTCCCTTGCAGGGTTTGGATAGACATTGAATGCATTGAATTCAGACATATCACCAATGGATGCTCCATTTCCTTGACTGAAAAAGAAATTATCTACATAGATTACACTAGAACCTGTAGGTTGAGAGCTCAATATTATTTGAGCTATATCAGATGTAGAAGTAAGATTTGTGAAATCTGACAATAGAATTCGGTAATTGATCCATTCTTCCGTGGCAGGTGCCGAAAATGATAATTCGTGTTCTGTATCATCTCCTCCTTGGAATCCTCCATCAGCACCGAAGTCAACAATTTTTATTTTGAACAAGGTTGAATTTGGTGACCATATAGAAAAGTTGATATGATCCATAGATGAAGCATCTATTAAATTGGCACCAACAGTTTCGATTCCCACAAAATCCAGTGCGGAGTATTTTTTAGCGTCATTACCATCAATTTGGATATCCGTTAAAATTGCGCTAGACCATGGTGTTCTCCATGTATCAACAGTCACATCAGTATAGACTCCGCAGAACAAGGAGATTACATCTGTTGAATCGAATGTAGGGTCTGCCGGGCCAGAAGTAGGTTCTGCAAGTGCACTACCTGAGCTGAAGAATAGATTGTCTAGATATATAATACTTGTACCGGTTGGTATAGAAGATAATATAATTTGCGCGATATGAGATTTGGCTGTGAGCCCAGTGAAATCGCTAAGAGGAATATTGAAGTTTACCCAATCTTCTTGAGCGAACGAGCTGAATACCAATTCATGTTCAGAGTCGTCTCCACCTTGGTAAGCGCCATCTGCACCAAAATCAACAATCTTAATTTTAAATGTGGTTGAATTTGGAGTCCAAATATCAAAGTTTATATGATCCATAGAAGAAGCATCTATTACATTGGGACCTACTGTCTCAATTCCAACAAAATCCAATGCCGAATACTTTTTAACATCATTACCGCCAACTTGAATATCTGTTAAAGTAGCGCTAGACCACGGTGTTCTCCATGTGTCCACCGTTACATTAGTATATACCCCGCTAAACATAGAAATTACATTAGCTTGTGCATATGTAGGGTCCGCAGCGGGTGTAGTTGGTTCTGGAACCACTGTGGCTGGACTAAAAGTAATGTTATCAAAATAGCAAATGTTATCTGATGTTCTCGCTTTGAAATCAGGGAATATTACAATCTGATCATATAAATAACCTTGTCTAGATGTAAAGTCAAATGTCAATTCTTCCCATTCATTAACTTTAGTATTCGCAACTTTAATTTCACCTAAAGAGCTTCCATCGCTAGCCACTAGTTTAATACCCACATCACTAATTACGGGTTTATAAACCATGATTTTAATTGTTGAAGT
Source organism: Bacteroidia bacterium (assembly GCA_049115575.1). GTDB lineage: Bacteria > Bacteroidota > Bacteroidia > NS11-12g > UBA9320 > JAHEKB01. The sequence goes on from JAGDZU010000002.1 coordinate 555,202, forward strand.
GGCAGCAGTTAATGTGAAAGTATCAATGTCTGAACCGTGCATTGACTCACAACCAGCCCATGGTTGACCTCCCGTTTTTGCAATGAACTTAGCTACATTGTCACTAGTGTTTGGACTAACCTTACTAGGATTTGCAACAATCTCTAAAGCAGGGTTAGTGTCATTTTCAAAAGTAGCCCAAGTCCAAGAGGCACCGTTGCCTCCGGTCTCAAAATCAATTGGGGCATTTTGTGCAATGCTGAAACTCGAAATGAGTAGAAGCATGCAGACGATAGTAAAATTTCTCATGTTATTTTTTTTTAAGTTGGCTCAAATAAAGTAAAAAAAACTTAATGTACAAAATACTATAAGCATAAAGTAAGAAATACCATAAGTTCAGTTTTTAATATATATTTGTCAGCAATGAAAAATCCCAATACCTATTTTGTTACTGAAAATACCTCTTCACTAAAAGAGTTCTTGAGCTTTGGTTTGTCTGTGGACTGTGTGGTCTTCGGTTACCATGAAGGTGAAGTACAAGTTTTACTTGTTGAGCGTAACGAGGAGCCATTTATAGGCAGTTGGGCATTGGTAGGTGACTTAGTGCATCCAGAATCTGATCTGTCAAGTTCCGCAAATAGTATACTTGAAAAACTTACAGGACTTAGTGGCATATTTATGGAACAGTTCTTCACTTTCGATGCTATAAATAGGCATCCATTGGGCCGTGTAATTACTGTTGGGTATTATTCATTGGTAGAATCACAACATTATCAGCCTGTTGCTTCTTCTTGGGCTAAATCTACTAGATGGTTTAGTATAAATGATTTACCTGAATTAGCCTTTGATCATAAAACCATTTTAGAGAAAGGAATTCAAACTTTAAAAAGACGAGTAAGATATAGACCAGTGGGATTTGAGCTTCTACCTTCGAAATTCACCTTATTGGAATTGCAGGCTTTATATGAAGCATTATTGGACACCAAGTTCGATAAACCGAATTTTAGAAAGAAGATATTGAAAATGAATTTATTGACGCCTCTTAATGAGTTTCAAGAAAATGTTTCTCACAGGCCGGCGAAACTCTATGCATTTGACGAGCATCAGTATAATCTGTTGAGAAAGGAGGGGTTTGCTTTTGAATTGTAATCAATCACAGATAGAATTAAATAATCGTATTAAACAAAAATGTAGTTACGCTATGTACAAAAAAATTATACCAGTAGTTGTCTTTTTGAGCTTAGCTCTATTTGTTAAAGGGGAGACCTTTTTAAAACTAGAGCAAAACGACTTTGAACTGCCTTTATCTAATTCAACTATGTTGATGCTTGATCAGAATCAAGTATTGAATAATGAGCCTGTTAAAGTTGTAACAACAGCCACCGGATTTAGATTGCATATTGGTGATGAACCCTTTTTCATAAATGGAATGAACTGGGACTACTTCCCTATTGGAACGAATTACAGCTATAGTTTATGGACTCAATCAGATGCCTTGATAATGGCTGCTCTGGACGCCGAGATGTCTTTATTGAAAAATATGGGCGTCAATACAGTGAGAATGTATACAGGAGTGCCAGCAAAATGGATACAGTATATATACGAGAAATACGGAATCTACACCATGTTAAATCATTCGTTTGGAAGATACGGCTTAACTATAGATGGCAATTGGTTCCCTAACACAAACTACGCTAACCCCAAAGTGCGCGAGCAGTTGTTAGCACAGACGGCAAGTATGGTTACAGAATACCAAAATACGCCGGGCTTGCTGCTTTTCCTTTTAGGAAATGAAAACAATTACGGTTTGTTCTGGCGTGGAGCTGAAACTGAAGACATTCCTATTCAAGATAGACAATCTACTAAGGATGCTCAAAGCATGTATAAATTATTCAACGAAGCAACTGTTGCGATGAAACAAATTAGCACCACTCATCCTATTGCTATTTGCAATGGTGACCTGCTTTTTCTGGACATTATTGCTCAAGAATGTAAGGATATTGACATCCTCGGAATAAACGCCTATCGTGGACTTACGTTCACCGACATGTTTGACCGTGTTAATAAAGAATTTGGCAAACCAGTAATCCTAACAGAATTTGGTTCAGATTCTTACAATGCCATCGAGAACCAAGAAGATCAAATCTATCAAGCCGAAGTTTTGATAAGCAACTGGAGACACATCTACTCCAATGCGGATGGAATGGGAAAGAACAACAATGTGCTTGGAGGTTTTACATTTCAATTCAGCGATGGATGGTGGAAGACAGGCCAAACCAAAGAATTAAATATACATAACACAGAAGCATCTTGGGCAAATGGTGGTTATCAGAATGACTTTGCTCAAGGAGAAAATAACATGAATGAAGAATGGTTTGGTATCTGTGCAAAAGGACCAACAAATGAGCAGGGGACATACATGCTTTATCCTAGAGCAGCATATTATGCTTTACAAGAGATACATAACCTGAATCCTTACTCTGTGTCAGGCCAAGAAGCATTAAGTGCCTTTGATGATGTCTCAGTGATGGGAGCAATGCTACAGGCTCGAGGTGATAAAGCAACTCTAGAAGCCAATGACAAAGGCAAACTATTTCTTAGCAATTTGCAGGCTAATTTCAATACCTATAACACCGGAGGTGATCTCATTTCTATCCCTTCAGCTCCGGATCCAAATAATACTAGTTATCCATCAAATTTGGGTTTTGATCATATGCAATCGTTTAATGTTGGTGTCACTGCTAAACCATCATCTAATATGAGAGCCACTGTTCAATTCAATATTTTGGGAAATGTTGCGTTGAACCCGATTGATGAAATTTTTTATGAGAATCGTGGACGACCTCTTACGGTTCAGACGCCTAACGGACCTGAGCAAATTGTAGCGAACAACAGAGTTCAATTATATAGAGCGGATTACGTTTGGAATGCAAAAGATTTTAAACTCACTGGCTTTTATAGAACCGGACATTACCACTGGGGATACGAAGGTGATTTTTTTGGTCTATATCCAGAAGCCAATTACGGTCCTAACATTGATATCTATAATGGAAATGCTCCTTTCGGATTTGAAATTGAAGGAAAGAAAAGGGTGAAGGGGTTGAAAATCGCTTTTGGTCCGGAATTATGGTGGGGAGCTAACCCCGCTATTCTTGTGAAATACAGCAGGAAAATGGCAGGCATGGATGTGACAGGAATTTTCCACGAGGACATTACTCAGAGAAACAATTTACAAAGTTCGTTTGCAGTACCTGTACCAAAAACAAGAAGAGCTTCATTGTCTTTAAGTAAAAAAATGGAAAAGCTCACATTTGACGTAGGTGGCCTTTGGGGAGGACAGCCATTGAATGGTAGAGTTTTTCAGATGATTAGCGATGAAATAGTTTATGAAGACAAAATTCAAAGCAGTGACAATTTTGGAGGTAAATTAAAACTTACATTTTCAAGTGGGGCTTTTAAGTGGTATGGTCTAGCTTCCTATATGGGTTTAGTAGCCAATGGCGGTTTCGATCAAACCCAGACATTTACAGGGTGGAGATTAAAAGATATTGGAAGTGGAAACATGTACAATGCCTTGACCGGTTTCACTTATAATATTGGAGATATTCAGATTGCGCCTAATTTCCTCTTTCAAAAACCACTTGCTGGTCCAATTTCTACTTCTTTTGAAGCACCTGCAAGACCTAGAAATATTCTTAGTGACCCTTTTTCTGTTAGAGGAAATAGAGAGACGGTTGGTGGTGAGCTTTTAATCACCTATGACCCAACACCAGCCACCTGGATGTATCAATGGGACAACGATAGAATGGAAGATGCAAAATTTGCTATGAGTGCTGGATTTGTTTATCGTCATCTACCAACAATACAAGATGCTGCGATTGGAATATTAGGAAATGGACGTACAACATTTGTATTTCCTGGTTCAGCGCCAGCGCAAGATTTATGGGAAGTGAATTTGAGAATGGTTTCTAAAATCAATCCGGAATTCGGAATAATTGGTAACATCTTGGTAGGAAATGGCCAAGCTAATGGAGATGATGAAAGAACCATCACGAGATATGGAATTGATGTGCGTACCATTTATAAAAAAATGAAGTTCATTACTATTCTGAAGTTTGACGATTGGGGTCCGTTTGACTATCACAGAGATTTCAACCAAACTTATCCAATTCAGTTGATTGGTGATATTTCAATGGAAATAGGCAAACCAGATTGGTTTATGTTGCCAGGCACTAAAATTGGCATTAGGGGCACGTATAGAACATTAGATGATTATTCCAATAGGTATGCTCCGGCGTATATGTTGAATCTTTCTGGAGATTTAGTGCCTGACCCAACAGCACCCGGATTCCCTAACGGAAATGAATGGGAATTACGAACTTATGTGCAAATCAACATTAACAATTAATAGAAGTTAAAGTTTAATAATATAGAAATGAAGATCAATCATATACAATTTCGAAATATAGGTTTCACATTGGCGTTGTTGCTAGTATTCACTGCCTGTGAAAGGCAACTTTCAGATGAAGCAGTTTTACCTAGCTTTCCCACAACAGCTGAAGTTTTTACAGACAACTTTGTTGGCTTAGGTACAAATTTTTATTTGCCGTTTGCTGATGCCAAACCAGATGTTTTTTCAGTGGATGGTACAGTAGGGTATGAAAGCTTTTCATCTATACGAATTGACGTGCCAAACGACACCGATCCTTCAGGTAGTTATGCCGGAGCAATTTTTAGGGTTGATGGACCAGGTAGAAACCTATCAAGTTATGATGTGCTGACGTTTTATGTAAAAGCTTCGCAAGGAGTTAAACTTGGAGATGTAGGTTTCGGGATTGACTATGAAGGAGATAAGTTCCGAGCTAGTCTAACGGACGTTAACGTTGGAACAAATTGGTCCAAGGTAACAGTGCCAATACCGGATGCTTCCAAGCTTTTGAATGAAAGAGGAGTATTTTGGTTTGCTGCTGGAACTCAAGGAACTAATGGCTCTGGTTATACGCTTTGGTTTGATGAAATAAAATATGAACAGATGCCATTGATGAGACAGGTGAGTTCAGAAATTATGAGTGGTAATTCTATTTCATTAAAAGTTTTTACTGGTTCTTCTATATCCATTACGGGTTTGAATCAGACTTTTAATCTTGAAAATGGACAGGATGTGACTTTGTCATCTGCTCCGGCTTATTATGATTTTCAATCATCTGATACTTCTGTAGCCTCTGTCAATGAATTAGGAGTGATAGAAATCAAAGGGTCAGGGAATGCAGAAATTACAGCTACCTTGGCAGGGATGAGCTCAAATGGCAAATTAAGTTTAGAATCTCTAGGAGATCTGCCACCCTCGCCAACACCTACAAGAGCAGCAAGTAATGTGAAATCAATCTTCAGTGATGCATACACCAATGCTACAGAAAGCAATTTCAATCCGGGCTTTGGCGGATCCACCTCTGAAACATCTGTGCTCACAACCAGTAATGGCAATGTATTGCAATACTCAACTAATAATTTCACAGGAATCATGTTTGTTGAATCACCTGTGGATGGGAGTATAATGGAATATCTTCATATAGATGCCTATGTTCAAAATGCAAGTACTTCAATAGGTATACAGATTAGGGATATAGGGGCAAATCAAACCATTGAAACTAACATATTTACTGGTTTACCAGAAGGAGATGACAAAGACTATAGAGCTACCTTAAATGGTTTCCAAACAGGAGTGTGGAAGTCTTTTGACATTCCTTTGGCAGGCAACATATCTAGTCAAAAGAACAATCTAGGAGCACTGATTATTACGGATGGACCAAATTTCATTCTAGATAATATATATTTCTACAAGCAATAGAAAGAATGGATTAACAAATGAGAAGATTGGGCACAAATAGATTACTTCTATTCTTATTGGCAGCAACTCTGGTTTTTGGTTTATCCAACTGTAAAGATGATTCGGATCTTGGCGAGCCTAATAGGGAATATGAATTAGTTTGGAGTGATGAATTCAATGGAGATTCTGGAAGCTTAGTTGATCCCACAAAGTGGACCTATGACCTGGGCAAAGGAATCAACGGTTGGGGGAATGGAGAATTGCAGAGTTACACTAAAAGTGCGGAAAACGTTTCTCAAGATGGAAATGGAAATCTCATTATCTCTGCCTTAAAGAATTCCAACGGTACATATACTTCTGGTCGCATCAAAACACAGGGCATTTTTACCCAAGAACACGGTAGAATAGAGGCACGGATCATGACTCCCGCAGGTCAAGGTGTTTGGCCAGCTTTTTGGTTGCTAGGAGAGAATATTAATCAAGTGGGCTGGCCCCAATGCGGCGAGATAGATGTCATGGAACAACAAGGGCAAAAACCTTTCATTACCCATGGCAGTTTGCACGGGCCAGGATACTCTGCCGGAAATGCCCTTACAGCTGATTACAGGCTAGAGACAGATAGGTTCGATGACCAGTTCTATGTCTATGCAGTGGAATGGGGTGCAGATTACATCGACTTTTTCCTCAATGACATTAAGTACAATACCATTACCCCGGCTCAAGCTCCAGGAGAATGGGTTTTTAATCAAGAATTTTTTATTTTACTCAATGTGGCTGTAGGTGGGAGTTTTGTAGGTTTACCCAATGATAATACACCATTCCCAGCGTCGATGTATATTGATTATGTAAGGGTGTATAAGGAAAAACAAAATTGATATTACGGTTCAGTTAGGCCAACTTGTCTATACTTAACCTATACAAGCTAGAAACGAAGAATAAAGAATGCAAGGTCACGCTATGGAAACTCCTGATGCTCCAGTTAAAATAAGTAGAATCATACTAGAAGGCGAGAAATTCTTTCAGATTACGAATAACGATTTCATGCGCCCTTTCTTCATGAGCATTGTAAGCGATTCTAACCATTGGATGTTTGTTTCAAGTAATGGAGGATTAACGGCAGGCAGGAAGAATTCAGAGTATGCCTTATTCCCTTACTACACCGATGATAAGGTTACGGAGTCTTTCGAAACTACTGGGTGTAAAAGCATTTTTAGAGTTGGTGCACAAGGACAAACCCGGGTGTGGGAACCGTTTTCAATACGTTCAGATGGGTTTTACAAAACCACAAGAAATCTGTATAAGAATGTATTTGGAAACAAGATCATATTTGAGGAGCAAAACCATGACCTTGGACTCACTTTTAGATATCAATGGTCTTCTAGCAATAAGTATGGCTTTGTTCGGAAATCTTGGATTGAAAATACTTCAGATAAAGAAATAGATGTTGAATTTGTAGATGGACTTCAAAATATTCTACCTGCATCTGTTGGTGCTGATACACAAAACAGCTCCAGTAATTTGGTTGATGCATACAAAAGGAGTGAATTAGCCAAAAAAGCAGGTTTAGGAATTTATGCACTGAGTGCGATTATAGTTGATAAGGCTGAACCTAGTGAAGCTTTAAAAGCCAATGTAGTTTGGTCTCATGGTTTGGATAAGGCTGTCCATCTCCTATCTACGCTTCAACTTAATGCGTTCAGAAAAGGCCTTCCTATTGAACAAGAGGTTGACGTAAAAGCTGAAAAAGGAGCCTATTTTATTCAAAGCAGCATAAGCTTAGCACCTGGTAAAAGAAAGGAATGGATTATCGTGGCTGATGTAAACAAAGATCATAAAGCCATAGCTAATCTAATTCATGCAGTCTCAACCGATTTGAACATTGTCCAAGAAGTAAAACAGAATATTGATCTGGGCACTCAGCGTTTGATTGAGTTGAATGCGTCTTCTGATGGCTTACAGTTGACCGCAGATAAATTCAAGAATGCTCGTCATTTCTCCAATACCCTTTTTAACATTATGCGAGGCGGAGTTTTTGATCTGAATTATTCCATTGAGAAATGGGACTTTGAGAACTACTTAAAAAAAGCAAATCGTCAGATTTTTTCAAGCCAAAAATCAGCACTTTTAGCATTACCTGAGGTGTTTGACTTTTTCGATCTGAAAAAGCTTGCAAGTACTACTCAAGATATGGATTTTAAGCGTCTATGCCTTGAATATATGCCGCTCAAATTCAGCAGGAGACACGGAGACCCTAGTAGGCCATGGAATAAATTCTCCATCAATACTAGAAGTGAAATTGATGGATCCAAAGTATTGGATTACGAGGGAAATTGGCGTGATATCTTTCAGAACTGGGAGGCCTTGGCTTTGTCCTTCCCTGCATTCTGTGAGAGTATGATCTTTAAGTTTTTGAATGCCACAACATTTGAAGGCTATAACCCCTATAGAGTAACTAAGGACGGCTTTGACTGGGAAACCATAGAACCTGACAATCCATGGTCTTACATAGGATATTGGGGAGATCACCAAGTGATTTATTTATTGAAACTCTTTGAGTTGGCAGACCAGCACTACCCTGAAACCTTAAGAAGCTATTTTAATGATGAAAGCTTTGTTTATGCCAATGTTCCATACAAAATCAAGAGTTATGAAGACATCCTGAGCAACCCTAAGGATACCATTGAGTTTGATGAACAACTCGATCATTCCATCCGTGAAAGACGCAAAATACTAGGTGCTGACGCTGCTCTGATTCAGGATGAGAAAGAGTCAATATACAAGGTCACCTTCATTGAGAAAATCCTGGCAATGGTTTTAGCTAAATTATCCAACTTTATCCCTGAAGGAGGGATTTGGATGAACACTCAACGGCCAGAATGGAATGATGCGAATAATGCATTGGTTGGCAATGGAGTTTCTATGGTTACCCTTTACTACCTTAGGAGGTTCTTCATATTCTTTCAAAAGCAGATTTCAGACAAGACCACTGAGAGAGTAGCAGTTTCTAATGAGCTGATTATTTTTTACAAAAAGGTCAGGGAAACATTTCAAGACCACATCCATTTGCTGAATGCTGCATTTAATGATGAAGACCGAAGGATGATAACAGATGCAATAGGTGAAGCCGGAAGCAAGTACAGGAAGCATATTTATAAACAGGGCTTCTGGGGTGAAAAACGAACTATCTCCTATAACGGATTGAATCGTTTTGTATCACTGAGTCTCCGATTTATTGAGCATACGATTGATGCCAATCAGCGAGAAGATGGTTTGTACCACGCATACAATCTCATGACGATCAAGAATGAAAAAGAGATATCTCTTTCTTATTTGAGCGAGATGCTAGAAGGGCAAGTTGCAGTTTTGAGTTCCGGATATCTTTCTCCAAAAGAATCCCTAAAAGTTTTGGATGCGCTGAAAAAAAGTGCCTTGTTCAGAAATGATCAGTACAGTTACCTCCTCTATCCTCAAAAGAAATTAGCAGGCTTTATCCAAAGAAACAACATTCCAGCATCTGATGTACAGGATTCGCCCTTACTTACTTGTTTGGTAGCAGATCAAAATGATCGCTTGATAAACAAGGATATCAATGGACACTTTCATTTTAATGGAAACTTTAAAAATGCCGAAGACCTGAAAGAGGTGTTGAATGAATTAGAAGAAACCAAGTACACCGATTTAGTATTCCAAGACCGAAAACAAGTGTTGGCTGTTTTTGAAAAGGTATTCAACCATAAAGCATTTACTGGTAGATCTGGAACCTTCTATGGCTATGAAGGATTAGGTTCTATTTATTGGCATATGGTATCTAAGCTTCTTTTAGCTGTTCAGGAAGTTTGCCTTCAAGCTGTAAAAGACAATGAATCGGACAAGCTCGTAGGGAAATTGCTGGAGCACTATTACGAAATTAATGCGGGAATTGGCATACATAAATCACCCAAGCTTTATGGAGCGTTCCCAACGGATCCTTATTCCCATACTCCTGCGGGCAAAGGCGCACAACAACCAGGAATGACCGGACAAGTGAAAGAAGATGTGCTTTGTCGATTTGGTGAACTAGGAGCTTCTGTTGATAAGGGGCATCTGGTGTTCAATCCGTGTTTGTTGCTCAAGAATGAATTCATTCAAAAGAGACGTGAATTTAAGTATGTTGATATAAACAAGAACCACCACACTGTGGAATTGGATGCAGGATCTCTTGCTTTTACATACTGCCAGGTACTGATAGTCTACGTTCTTGCCCAAGAGAACAGTTTGGAAATTGAAAGACAGAACGGGTCAGACCATGTTCAAGATGAACTGTTCCTGGATGCCGAAACCAGCAGTCATATCTTCAATAGAACGGGTGAGATTGAAAGAATTACTGTTAAGGTTAATGAATCTGTCTTGAAATAATGAAATGTACACCATTAAGAAAACATATAGTCATTTAATAGTACTACTGCTTCTTTTTATGTCCTGTGGTCAACGGGCGGATAAAAAGGGTTCACAACACCATATGAATACAACTAAAACTGCCTCCGAAATTTTAGGAAATCCCAATTACCTAGCGATAAGTTATGGCGGCTATCGTGAGAACTCACGAAAAGTTCAGCCCACGATTGAGCAGCTCAAGGATGATATGAAAATTCTATCTGCTATGGGTATAAAGCTTCTTCGTACCTACAATACCCAATATAAAAAAGCAGAGAACGTGCTTCTGGCAATCAGTGAGCTCAGCAAGGAGAATCCTGATTTTGAGATGTATGTAATGTTAGGTGCATGGATAGATTGTGAAAATGCATGGGAGGAAACACCACCTAATCACGAAGCTGAAGATGAAGAAGCAAATAGCGAAGAAATTCAACGCGCAATTGAATTGGCAACCAGCTATCCCGACATTGTCAAAGTAATCGCAGTGGGCAATGAAGCAATGGTGAAGTGGGCTCACAGTTACCATGTGCAACCAGATGTGATTCTGAAATGGGTGAAATACCTTCAAAAATTAAAGGCTGAAGGCAAACTAGACAAAGATCTGTGGATTACCAGTTCAGATAATTTCGCTTCATGGGGTGGAGGTGATTCAAGTTATCACTGCTCAGACCTTGAAGAACTTATTAAGGCGGTAGACTTTGTGTCCCTGCATACTTATCCTATGCACGATACGCATTACCATCCTATTTTCTGGGGAGTTTTAGAGTCAGAACACCATCTAGAAAAGGTGAAGGCCATAGATCGAGCAATGAAACGTGCCCTCCTTTATGCCAAGAAGCAGTACTTCAAAACCGCAACCTATGTCCATAGTATTGATAGTAACAAACCAATCCATATTGGAGAAACAGGTTGGGCCAGTGAGTCAGCTGGTTTTTATGGACCCAAAGGATCAAAGGCATGTGATGAATACAAAGAAGGGGTCTATTATAAGCTTATACGTAAGTGGACTAAGAAGGCGGGAATATCCTGCTTCTATTTTGAGGCATTTAATGAGAAATGGAAAGATCCGCACAAGACTAGGGGTTCAGAGAATCACTTTGGGCTGTTCAAGATTAATGGAGAAGCAAAATATGCAGTATGGAATTTGGTGGACAAGGGGGTGTTTAAAGACTTGACCAGAGACGGAAATGCAATTAATAAAACTTATAACGGTGACTTGGAGGCCTTGATTTCTGAGTTGGAGCTACCACCAACAAAACAATTAAAATAAGACCGTGAAAATACATCTCATCCTTTCGATATCAATTGTATTCATCATGGCATGTAATTCTGAAACACAACTGGACGTCACAGTTTTCCAAACATCTGCAAGTGGAGATCAACTAAGTGAGAAGACAAGGTTTAATTCTGCTGATTCGGCGTCAACTATAATGATTAAACCAGAGCAAAAATTTCAAACTATATTGGGCTTTGGCGGCTCTTTCACCGAATCAACAGCTTATTTGCTAAATGGCTTAAGTACAGAAAAGCGAAGAGAGGTTATTGATGCTTATTTCGGTGATGATGGAGCAAGATACTCGCTTACACGCACTCATATGAATTCTTGCGATTTTTCACTGAGTCAATACAGCTATGCACCTGTAGAAGGTGACAGCTTGTTAGAACACTTCTCAATCAAGGAAGATTTGGATGACATTATCCCTATGATAAAGGATGCAATGCTTTCAAGTTCAGAAGGATTCAAAATCATTAGTTCTCCATGGACGGCGCCTCCTTGGATGAAGGATAACAACGACTACGTTGGCGGGAAACTCTTACCAGATTACTACCCAATATGGGCACTATTCTTTTCTAAATACCTAGAAGCCTACCAAAATGAAGGGATTGATGTTTGGGGATTTACGGTAGAAAATGAACCACATGGGAATGGAAACAATTGGGAGAGTATGCTCTATAGCCCAAAGGAGATGACAGATTTTGTTAGAGACCATCTGGGACCTAGGTTAGAACAAGACGGATATGGTGACAAGATTGTCCTTGGCTATGATCAGAATAGAGCGGGATTAAAGGAATGGGTAGATGAAATGTATAAGGACGAAGCCTCTAGCAAATATTTTGATGGCGTTGCTATACATTGGTATGAAAGCACCTATGAAGTATTCCCTGAAGCCTTGCAATACGCTCATGAAAAAGCTCCAAATAAGTACATTATAGAAACAGAAGGTTGTGTAGACTCGGAAGTACCCAAATGGAAGGACGATAAGTGGTACTGGAGCAAAAAAGCGACTGATTGGGGCTGGGACTGGGCAAGTGAAGAGGATAAATATTTGCATCCTAAATATGCACCAGTGAACCGCTATGCAAGAGATATTATAGGTTGTTTAAACAATTGGGTAGACGGTTGGATAGATTGGAATATGGTGCTAGACAAGCAAGGTGGACCCAATTGGTTTGAAAATTGGTGTGTTGCCCCTGTATTAGTAGATTTAGAATCAGACGAGGTTTACTACACACCAATCTATTATGTTATGGCTCATTTCAGCAAATTTATACGACCTGGAGCTGTACGAATAGGTTTGGAATGCAGTGATGACGAGCTCCAAGCAACGGCTGCACAAAACAAAGACGGAAGCATAGCAGTAATTGTTTTCAATCAAGGGAATGAGGCGAGAACCTTTAATTTAGAATTGCGGGGACAAAAGCAAACGATAACTATTGAGCCTCAGGCCCTGCAGACCATTGTAATTTCAGACTGAAAGACATTTTATGAGCACAACTAATACACATAAAGTACCTACTGGGCAAAAGGTAGCATTTGGACTTGGTATGCTCGCCAATCAGATGTTCCCAGCTGTTATGGGCATATTTATGGTGGTTTTAGTGCAAGATTTGGGATTTCCGGGTTGGATGTGGGGTGTTATATTCTTTCTTCCACGAGTATTCGATTCGATTACGGATCCAATAATGGGTTTCATCTCTGATAATACAAAGTCAAAATGGGGGCGGAGGAGACAGTATGTATTTATTGGAGCTTTAATGATGGGCATCTCATTTAGTTTTTTATGGCAGCTCTTCAAAACCTATAGCATTGATTACAATTTTGTATACTTCCTCTGTTGGTCATTTGTGTTCTATCTAGGACTTACCATATTTAGTGTTCCATACGTTGCCATGGGCTATGAAATGAGTGACGACTTCCATGAGCGAACTAGTATTATGGCCATAGCTCAATGGGTTGGTCAGTGGGCCTGGGTTATAGCGCCTTGGCTTTGGGTAATCATGTATGATCCCAATTGGTTTCCTTCTGCAGAGGTTGCCACCCGAACACTTGCGGTATGGGTAGGGATTATTTTCATGTTTTGTGCCATGGTCCCTGCACTTTTTATTAAGAGCAAGTCCACTCTAAATGAGGACTACACTCCTATGACCATAAGGACAATTGGAGGGAGTTTGTCAAAGATTTTCAATGGTTTTGTTGAGGCATTTAAAATAATACCATTCAGGAAACTATGCATTTCCACATTCTTAATTTTTAATGCTTTCAATACAGTTGCAACCTTTACCTTTTTCATAATTGTTTATCACCTTTTTGCAGGTGATGCTGGGGCGGCAGGTATCTGGCCTACATTGTTTGGATCTATAGGAGCATTAATGACCACCTTTTTGGTTATTCCAATTGTAGCGTATATGTCGAAAAAGTTAGGCAAAAAGAGAGCTTTTGTTGTATCTCAAGGGATATCAATTTTTGGCTATATTTTGCTTTGGTTTCTGCTTATTCCTGGCAAGCCATTCATGTTCATTTTTGCCCTGCCATTTTTTGCTTTTGGAATAGGGAGCCTTTTTACTCTTATGATGTCTATGACTGCTGATGTGATAGATCTTGACGAATTGAATACAGGTAAACGGCGTGAAGGAATATTTGGGGCTATTTATTGGTGGATGGTGAAATTTGGGTTTGCTATAGCAGGATTAGCAAGCGGAGCAATCTTAACATTGATTGGGTTTGACTCTTCTTTGGCAGTTCAACCAGATGGAGCTATTACCGGACTACGGTTGTTCTTTTCTGGTCTACCAATTGCCGGAACTCTTATAGCAATAGCAGTAATGTGGAAGTATGATGTTACTGAAGAAAAAGCAGCAGAGATAAGTGCTCAACTCAAAGCTAGAAAAAAGAATACTTCGATTGCATCTTCGTATTATGCATTGAATAAACTTAAAGAATATGTTTCATTGAATGGGTCTTCTGCATTGTCATCAGATATGGATTTTGGGCAAATGTCGAAAGCGGAATCAAGGAATCACTTCAATGAGATATTGCAGTCTCAAATACACGGCTTGTGTTTGGGTGCATACAGAGAAGGGCAGGATGTTGGTGATGCAGTGAGCCAAAGGCAAATAGATCATCGCATTGAAATCATTGCTCCATATACAAAATGGGTGCGCTCATTCTCATGTACAGATGGAAATGAGTACATTCCTGTGGCAGCTTATAATCAAGGTCTTAAAACCATGGTAGGAGCATGGATCAGTGCGGACAAAAAGCGTAATGAGTTGGAGTTGGAAACACTAATCAAACTTGCTAAAGCAGGCAAAGTAGATATAGCAGTGGTAGGGAATGAAGTGTTGATGCGTGATGAATTGTCAGAGGAACAATTGTTGGAATATATTAATCGCATTAAGAGTGCTTTACCTGATATCTCTGTTGGTTATGTGGATGCATATTACCAGTTTCTACATAGACCAAAGCTAGTGGATGCATGTGATGTGATTCTTGCCAATTGTTATCCCTTCTGGGAAGGTTACAGCGCAGAACTGTCCACTTTTTATCTAGATCTGATGTATCAAGCAACCCTGGATGTGGCAGGAGGGAAACAGGTGATTGTCACAGAAACTGGCTGGCCAAATGCAGGGGAAAGGGTGAATCAAGCCATGCCTTCTGAACAAAACAGCATGCATTACTTTATGAATGTTCAGAAATGGGCGAATGACAAAGGTGTTAGCCTGTTCCACTTTGCTTCTTTTGATGAGTCTTGGAAAGTGAAACAAGAAGGAGTGGTTGGAAGCAATTGGGGACTTTGGGATAAACATGAACAATTAAAATACCAGTAAAGAATATGGGAAAACGAATTGGAAGAAAACTTGCACTCACCGGAGTTGACAACTCAACATCTTTAGATGAGCTCAAAAAAATATTTAGGGATGTGCTGGATCATGGAATGCATGGCATATGTTTCTCCATGTACGAAGATGGGCAAGAGCCTGGGGATATTATAAGTGAAGATCAGATTCGCAGACGAATTGAAATTCTGCAACCTCATACTGATTGGGTTCGCAGTTTTTCATGTACGGAGGGAAACGAACTAATTCCAAAAATTGCTAAAGAATATGGCATGAAAACTTTGGTTGGAGCGTGGCTGGGTTCAGACAAAGAAAAGAATGAAGCCGAAATGTTTGGACTAAAGGCATTATGTGACCAAGGATTTGTCGATGTTGCAGCGATAGGCAATGAAGTATTGTACAGAGGAGATTTAAATGAAGATGAGCTATTAGAGTACTTGTCTGACTTTAAGTCTAATTGTCCAGCTATTGAAATGGGGTATGTAGACGCGTATTATGAATTTAGTGCGAGACCTAGAATAACTGAGGCTTGCGATGTAATATTAGCTAATTGCTACCCTTTCTGGGAAGGTTGCCCTATAGATTATTCTCTGCCATATATGAAAGACATGTATCATCAGGCAAAGACAGCGGCTAAAAATAAGAAAGTAATTATTACAGAAACAGGTTGGCCAAGTGAAGGCGGAGGATTCGAAGGCTCAATTGCCTCTGAAAGTAATTATCTGAAGTACTATATCAATGCCCAAAAATGGTCTAAAGATGAACAAATTGAGATGTTCTATTTCTCATCATTTGATGAATCTTGGAAAGTGGGCGATGAAGGTGATGTAGGTGCTTACTGGGGCCTTTGGGATAAATTTGAGAGATTGAAGTTTTAGCTGATAATCAAGTAGCAAGACAATAAAAATCAAAAAACTTTTGCACTATCGCTGATGATAAAAATAAATAAATTTCAAAAAGATAAAAGCTTGCATTTTATAGATTTGAATGCTCAGGCAAATAGTAATTTTCAACCCTAATTAAAAAAGAAAAAAGTCTAATTACAGACTAACAAGCCAAATATGATTTTAGTAGCAGATAGTGGATCTACGAAATGTGACTGGGTTCTAATAGGTCAAGATCAAAGATATAAAGCGGAAACCATGGGTTTTAATCCATTTTTTCACGATGCAGATTTAATAACATCCAAGATAAAAGAAAATCATGTCCTCGATATTTATAAGGAGCAAGTAAAGGAGATATATTTTTATGGTGCTGGGTGCTCTTGTCCTGAGCGAAATTCAGTATTAAAAGAAGCTCTTGCCTCGCACTTCAATAATCTCGAAAAGTTAATAGTGGACGAAGATATAGCTGGTGCAGCTTATGCTACATGTGAGAATGAGCACGGAATTGTCTGCATACTTGGAACTGGCTCAAATTCATGTAATTATGATGGAGTTCATGTGCAAAAAGGGCAGCCGGCTTTGGGATATATATTAGGAGATGAGGGAAGTGGGTCTTACTTTGGAAAGAAGCTATTGACCCAATTTATGTACAACAAAATGCCTAGGGAGTTGGCAATTGCTTTGCAAGAATACGGGGGAGATAAATTGGATAATCTTATGGTCTCGATTTATAATAAACCAAACGCCAATGTCTTTCTTGCTTCATTTATGAAATTCATTTTCAATTATCAAGAGCATCCCTATTTTCAAAAAATGATTTATGATGGAATGAAACATTTTGCTGAGATACATGTGCTGCATTATGAGAATTACTCAACTACACCTGTATATTTTGTAGGCTCTGTAGCTCACTATTTTCAGGACGTATTGCACACTGTGGCAAAGGATTTAGGTTTTACTATAAAGAATATCGTTCAAAAACCAATCAATGCACTTTCAGAATACCATATGACCAAGGTGGGCAATCAAGTTTAAGAGCTAAGTAAGTTATAAGGTGCAATGCAGCCTTTTGAAAAGTTAAGTAGTGCGTTTTTTTTTGAACACAATTAAAGCTTGTATCTGCTTACTTGAATGGATTCCCCTGGCAGCAAATTTTCCAATTTTTCTTGGCCGATACGAACTCTAACTAACCTAATTGTAGGAAAACCAACAGCTGCTGTCATTCTGCGAACCTGCCTAAACTTACCTTCGGTTATTGTTATTGAGATCCAACTTGTGGGTCCGTGATTCTCTCCTCTTTTTCTAGGTGCTTGAGGTAGATTAGGCTCCTCTGTGAGAATAAAGGTTTTAGAGGGAAGTGTTGAGTATTTCTCTTTATCGATTGTAATTTCAACTCCTTTTTCTAAAAGCACAACTGCATCTTCAGTAATTATACCATCAAGCTGAACATAGTATTCCTTCTCCACGCTTTTAGAGCGCACTTTATGGCTCGTTCTACCGTCGGTTGTTAGAAAAAGCAGACCTTCAGATTTCTCATCTAATCTACCTACAGACATTAATCCATCAGGGAAATCTCCCAGATCTGATAATAACTTTTTGTTCCTTCTTCTGCGTTCATTGTATACAAACTGTGAAAGGTAACCAGCAGGTTTATACAACTTAAAATGTTTATGATCTGGCATCGAATGATTAGACCTTAACTTTCTTCCATCCACCTCTGCTAAACATCCAAAGAGTGAAAATGCCTACCAGAGTTTCAGAAATAAATACTGCCCAAAACACGCCTGAATGACCCCAATCTTGTTTAAGTGCCAAGAAATATGCTAGAGGTATCTGAATCAACCAAAAGAAGATCACATTAATCCAAGTAGGTGTTTTGGTGTCACCTGCTCCGTTGAATGCCTGAACAGAAACCATCCACCATCCATAGATGAAATAAGCGTACGCCAAAATTCGCATCCATTCAGCGCCAATTTCAATTACTTTTTTATCATCTGTAAATAGTCCTACCATAGCCTCACTGTAGAAGAAATAAACAAAGGAAACAAGTATCAGAAATACCATATTGTACATGCCAATCTTCCATACAGATTTCTCGGCTCGGTCTGGAAGTCCTGCCCCAAGATTTTGCCCTACGAGCGTAGCAGCAGCATTAGATAGCCCCCAAGCGGGCATCAGTGTGAACATCATAAGTCGAAGGGTGATAGTGGCGCCAGCAACAGCCTCACTTCCAATGTCAGAAAGTATGCGCATTAAAAAGATCCACGAGGTCATGGCAATGATCATCTGCCCGATTCCTCCCAAAGAAGTTTTGATGATGTTGAGCAGAATAGATCCGTGAAACCGAAGTTGTTTCAATTTGAGTCGTATATGCTTACCGCCTTTGGCAAGTATCCATAATTGACTTGCTACCCCAATTCCCCGACCGATATTGGTTGCCATGGCTGCTCCCTCGATTCCAAAAGCGGGGATTGGTCCCCAACCAAAGATTAGGAGCGGGTCTAAAAGTAGATTGAAACCGTTGGCAATCCACAACACACGCATGGCAATGGCTGCGTCTCCAGCACCTCTAAAGATAGCATTGATCACAAAAAGCAAAACGATTATTCCGTTGCCTCCCAACATCCACATGGTGTATTTATAGCCGTGTTCTACACTCCATTCATCTGCGCCCATTAATTGGAGAAGGTCTTTAGAAAAGAATAGCCCAGCTAAAGCAAAAGGTAGACAAACCAAAATGGAAAGAAGTATAGCTTGGGCCGCGGTCTTGGAGGCCTTCTTTTTTTCGTTTTCTCCCACCCTTCGAGCAACTATAGCTGTTACTCCCATGGAGAGTCCCATTGCAACTGAGTACAGTATGTATAAATAGGTTTCGGTAAGCCCAACCGTTGCAACTGCGGAAGGACCTAATTGCCCAACAAAGTAAATATCAACAACCGCAAAGGTTGATTCCATAACCAATTCAAGGATCATGGGTACAGCCAGTAAAAAGATGGCCCGCTTCAAACTGATTTTAGTATAATCCTCAGAAGTGCCTCGAATGGCATCACCTAAGGCATTCCAAATCTTTCTCTTTTTGTTAACCGAAGGAATATCTTCGCTTGTATTTTCGACTTGTTCAGTCATAGAAGAAAGCAAATATCACCGCTTGATGGGAATAGGCAATTTTTATAAGATAGAACTTACATGTAATTATCGTTCTTTGATGGAATGCACAATCAGCCACAGAGTAGAATTGAATTGAGAGTAGTTGAACCTGAAGATGCTGAACTTTTGTTTAGATTGATGACCACAGACCAATGGCTTAGATATGTGGGTGAAAGAGGGGTAACTACTAAAGAAGATGCCAAAGAGTATATCTTACGACGAATGCACCGTGATCTGAAGGTAAAAGGGTTCGTAAATCATGTTATTAAGGATACGACGAGTCAAACTGAAGTTGGTACTTGCAGCTTACACAATAGACCAGGAGTAGATGGTTTGGATATTGGCTATGCCATTTTGGAAGAGTATGAAGGAAAAGGTTTTGCTACTGCGGGTGCAAAGGAAATGGTGAATTTAGCCTTCAATAATTATCAAATAGATAAAGTAAGTGCTGTTACAATCGAAGACAATATAGGCTCATGCCGAGTTTTAGAAAAATTGGGATTCCAGTCTGAAGGCTTCATTTTTCTACCTAATGACTTTACTAAGTTAAAACTCTATGTGATATACAAGGAGAACTGGCAGCACTAAACTTAGAAAGTATTCATACCTGGCTATGTTAATACTGCTACCTTAAGAAAGGTTTGATACAACCTTTATTGATCTAATCTCTAGGCTTTGTATTATTTCCCAATTCAGTAAGCCGATGAATGTTGTAGGTGTATGCCTGTTAAGCAATGGAAAGGCGCACTAGAAGAACTCATGATTCGCTTAATTTTTCAACTTATGGCACTCATTTTCTTGAGCATCTTTGCGTGGTTTATTATGGCACCAATAAAGGTTGGTTGAGAGTTATATGGAAGACCATACTCTTTGGCCGTTGCCTTAACTATTTTGGAAACCTTCTTGTGATGAACATGACTCATTGTTGGAAAAAGATGATGTTCAATCTGATAATTTAATCCTCCAACATACCATGAAAATATACGCTTGCTTGGGGCAAAATTAGATGTTGTTCTAAGTTGATGAACGAAATAATCGTTTGCTATAACATTTGAATTGTTAGGTTTTGGAAAGTCTGAAGTTGGCACCACATGCGCTGGAAGAAATACACAGCCCAAGGTTAGTCCCGCCACAAAATGCATACTAAACCAACCTAGAATACTATGCCACCAAGCTACATCAATCGCCAAAAGTGGCAACACAATAAATGTGAACAAATAGATGATTTTCAGCGCAACTAACTTGCGTAACTCTGTTTTGTATGTGGTGCCTTGTTTCTTTATTAATCCTTGCTTCTCGTACTTTAACAGTTGCTTGAAATCTTTAAATGTTGCCCAAGAAAGAGTCATAAAACCATAAAGAAACCATGCGTAGTAAGCTTGATACTTAAATACTGGCTTCATAGGTTGATTGGGTGACAACTTCAACAGGCCAGTTACGTCAATATCATCATCATATTTGTCAATATTTGGATAGGTGTGGTGCAAGACGTTATGTTGGATTTTCCAATTTATGACTGCACCACCTGCCATACTCATAATTAAAGATCCAATAAAATGATTAACCTTCTTGTTTTTTGAAAGCGCGCCGTGAAAAGCATCATGCATAACTCCTAAACCAGATCCTGCAATACCAATGCCCATGATTAACCATAGACCGTAGAACAAAAACATATTGTCCATGAAACTATTGGTAACTAATAGTATGAAAGGTCCAATAAAGGTTAATGGAAGTACAAATACCTTAATCCATATGCGATAATCACCAAGCCGTGAGATGTTGTTTGACTTGAAATAATCATTTACTCTTTTCTTAACTGTAACTCCAAACTCCATGTCGCCATTCGCCTCGAACCGCACCGCTTTAAATGTTTTTGTTGACATACTTTGCTGCTGCGAAGTTAAATCATATCACAGATGATGAGGTTTAATACTTGTGAATGGGCTAAAGAGCCTGTGAATTGATTACATTTTGTTAAAAAGCTTTATGTCGTTTTGGTTCTGTCTCATCTAAGGTCGGTATTCAAGCTCAGTCAAACCATAGATAATAATAACAGGATTCATATACAGAATACTGACAATTCCATTCTAATTTTATTAATGCAACTAAGCCTACTTAATTACCTTCAGCCTTGAACTTGTTATACTCTTCTATTAGCGCATAAATATTAAAGAATTTATAGCCTTTTTCTTTTTTAGCAACCTTTTCTGCCATCTCTGGATGATCTTTAATTAATTCAGGAAACTTCTTTTTGAAACCAAAGGTAAGTGACTGCATATCTACAGACCTCTCCCAATCGACATTGTAAAAATGAGTATTCTTTTTAATTCCTGTCTTGCAATTTGGGTCAGAGGTGTTCTTACAGTTTTCATACCAATAGTATCCATAAGTAGAGATGGCTCCTTCTTCTTCCAATAATACAAAAGTCAATGTTGAAGATTTTAATAATCCTGCTTTGGGGATCGTTTTGTATATCTTGTCACCTATCTTGTATCCTTGCAATGTAGGCGGCTTATAGATTAAGGTAGGTTCGCTCTGATCTTCAGACTTGTAGTAATAGCACACCGATTGGTTGCTGTTCTCATCGCCGTAATATGTCAAGGCTTTAACAAATCCTTCTAAAGTATCACCAGATTTTTTGATTACATATCCGGGGTATAGTTTGCCTACTTGGTATACTTCCGGATCCCAAATGTCTGCTTTACCCAATGCGCTAGCCAAGAGAGCGAAAGCTAATATTGTTGTTTTTTTCATAATAATTTTTGTCTTTTAAACTGATAAAATCGTTCTGTTTGCAGCCTGTCTTTTTTCTATTTAGTTAAACTTTTGTTCAGCGGAATTAGCCTGTGCAAGATAGTAATTTTCTTATTGATTTTTACCATATTATAATGCCTGTAACTTACTTAAGAGTTTGAGAATCATTGATTACTCCGCATGTGACATCTTCTTGAGTACGACCAATGACATACAGCAAGCCTTGGTTTATTAATGGTTTTATATGGATAAAGAAGCCCCATATATTTTAATTCTGTATCTTGTCCAGTCCAAACCAAAACTCAATGAAACAATTCTTTCTATCACTCTTATTTGTGATTGTTGGGCAGTCCTGTTTTGCACAGACACAGTATAAAGATTCCATATTCCATGACGGGTTTTACCGCTATTTCATCGTTTATGTTCCATCCTTGTATGATGGCTCCAAAGAAGTTCCTTTAGTTATGAATTTCCATGGAAGGTCAAGGTCAGCAGAAAATCAGTTAGGATATGGTGATTTTAGACCTCTAGCTGATACAGCAAACTTTATTGTTGTGCACCCCCAAGGGTTGAAAGACAATCAAGGAAGGACTACATGGAATTTAGGCAACTCGAGCGACACCATGGATGATGTAGGATTTGTAGATAGTCTGATTGATTATCTCCATATGAATTACGAAATTGATCTGGATAGAGTGTATGGAACAGGTTTTTCAAGAGGCTTCTTTTTCGTTTGCCAAGCTTCTTGTTCCATTGGTTCTCGATTTGCAGCTGTAGGAGGTGTAGGAGCTGCATTTGTAGACTCCACAGGTTGCTATAAGCACTACCCCAAACCTTTTATGCAAATTCACGGAACGGCTGACCCCACAGTTGGTTACGAAGACTATGAAATTGCTTTTCAAGTTTCATTAATAGCAGAATACAATCTATGTGCATCAAATCCATCGATCGTCCATCTACCAAATGTGAATAAGAGCGATAATTCATACGTTACAAAAATTTCGTATAATGGTTGTTACCGTGAAATGGATGTTGTACACCTTCGTGTAAATGATGGTGGGCATACCTGGCCAGGTGTTGGCAATGCTTTGCCCAATGTCAATTATGATATTAAAGCAAGCGATGCATTGTGGGAGTTCTTCTCAAAATATGATAGAACAGGTAGGATAGGCTATACTTCTGTTGAGAATTTGTCCGATACACAATTTAAATTGTATCCCAACCCTGCTCATGACCTCATTCGTATAGAATATCATAATTCAGGAGCTTTGAATTATACCATAAGCAATGTTTTAGGAGAAATACTTCATCAAGGGCAGTGTTACTCTGGCGATGAGATAAAGCTCAATGACTTTCAAGCAGGAACCTACTTCTTTGCCATTGGTGGCGATGTTCGAAAAGTATTGGTGTATTAGATTAATTACTTACCAATACAGAAAGTAGCGAAACGTTGTAAATGCAAGAAGGTCAAGTAGATAGAAATGTCTGTGTTTGACTGATGTACACTGGAAGTACAAGTATATTACTCAAAAAGACGGATGGGATAGAAACTTAATATTGCATTTATGGTGGCTACCTGCAGGCTTCTAAGACCATATGCTTGAAATGGTCTTCACGATTGTCAAAGCTATTCACTATTGTATCTTGCTCTACCCATTTTAATGCCGAATTATGATCAGGTGAAGCTATCCAATATGATGCAAGCATAACTTCTAAATTGTGGTCAAAGTTCTTTGTTAGTTGAATATGCTTGCCGTTGTCGTACTTCTGCTCCGTCCAAACACCGGTTGAAGTATCGTTAAACATGTAATCTGAACTGTCGCATTTGAAACGTATAATCTGCTCGAAGCTTCCATCAGGATTAAGCGTTAGTTGTGCTTCAAATTTGTCTAAAACAAGATGGTTTAGAATGGTTACTTATTGTTGTTCTCTTTGACATGACGCAATTATAAGTATGAGTAATAAGTGTATAATGGGGAGACGAAAGAATTTGTTCATGATGGTGAGGGCAAAGATAAGAAATGTGGTTCAGCCACATCGACTCCAATTTGAAATGTTACTTTCTACACCAGAAGGTCAACCCAAATCTTAACCATCAGATTTTCAAAGTCATTTCGCCATGATTTCTCCTTTGGATGCAAAAGGATGGCATTGTAAGACGATCTAATGCCCTCTTGATCAGGAGGTGCTAGTAGTGATCTATCAATTTAGGTAGGAGGGGAGAACACCGGAGATATTGCCAAATAGAACTTGCAACTGTCTGAATATCAGCCTACAATACAGGAAGTGATAAAACTATGTAAACACAAGGTAGTGAGCAGGTTGCGATAGAGTTGATTCGCATGATGTACAATGGTGGTATGCAAAATTTACCAAACAGGATACATGTGACAGAACCTTATCAATGCGCTTAAGAACTGTCTCTGACATCAAAAGTAGTGCTAGATTTTCTGAGAATCTCAAGGCCTATAGAGATAAAAGCTATGCCATATAGCAGAACCCCAAGTATTCTAAGATTGCCAGGAACAATAACTAACCCAAATAGTGGACAAGCTAGCATCAAGATATAAATTTTCCAATTCTTGAAGCTGTTACATTTTAGCATGTCTATTCCAAGAAGAATAAACCCAAGACTTAAAAATATCCCACCTAATGTGGTTGCCCATTTGAAAGGCGTATGATTGTAGAAGCCTTCGCCTAGTCGAATCAGACTAGCTTGCTCCAATGCAATTCCTTTTATTACAAATGCTTCAAAGAACAATAGTCCAGTTAAAAATGTGATTCCAGTCAATCCCAGCCCCAAGCCGATGAATGAACTTACAGTTTTTCTTCCAATGTAATTAAAGAGTACTAAAATTGAAAATAGTCCGAAAATTGATCCTGAAAATCCAATGCTGTTGATCCATGTCCAATGCTTATTTTGGACCCAGTGGATATATGGTTCTTGCATAGGAAGCAAAATGGCAAATAAGGTCCAGAAGGCAAGCATTAGGATAGCCGTAATTATGAGTAGCCATCCCCCAGAGAACTTGATATGTAAGGTCTTTAAAGATGTCATTTTATTAGTTGAAGGTCCAAATGGTCTAATAGCCTAATATCTCTCATTCCAGAACTGTTCAGCATGACAATACTTCCAGTCCTTAGTGCGGGGTAAACTCTTACTTCACTATAATATCCGCCTCCACCTCCTGCATGACAGAAATATTCTTTGTTATTTAATTCACCTCTAAACCATCCTAAGGCCATATGAGTAGTTTTTCCTTGAGATGTAGATTGTACTGATAGCATCTCTTTTATGACGTGTTGTGATAACAAAACGTTGCCCTCATCAAACAATGTTTGACAATAGTGCATCATTGCCTTTGGTGATGCAAGTAAACCTCCATATGCCACTCCGTTGACGTAGAAAGGATTGAAACTTTTCCAAACATCATTTGCCTCTTGCATACTTCTTTTCCCACCCATTAGGAGACTTAAAACTATGTTTTGAAACCAGGTATTTGAATGATATCCTGTGGCGTGATTTGAATCTGGAATCTCAAAGCCAATATAATTGTCACTTGGGAGTTTACTCAAGATGCTTTCGTTTATGAAAGTTTGATAGTTCTTTTGCGTTATTGTTTCAATCAGCCGTCCTAGAACAAGATAGTTGAGATTAGAATAGCTGTATCTTCTGCCCGGTTTTTGTTTCAAGGTTAGATTCTTCTTAATAAGATTGTCAGCAAAGGATCTTTGATCAAAACTAGAATGATCCTTAATCTGATGAATCCACCGTAAGGGTATTGGATTTGCTAGACCAGACTGATGACATAGTAATTGCCTGACACTAATTTCATGTGAAAATGCATACTCAGGCAAATATTGATAAATCGGATTGTCCAGGTTAACCAATCCTCGTTCAAAAAGATGCATTATTCCAACAGCTGTAAACGTCTTGGTGATAGATAAGGCATGAAAGGAGGTTTGTTCATTAAGCAAAACATGGCTAGTAATATCACTTAAACCAGAGAATTCATGTGAAACAATAGAATCTTTATTGAAATAAATATGGTGATAAGCTGGAGCCGGGTGCACCTTAGCTATTGTTTTGCTAATATAACTTCTATCAAATGCCATAATGCTAAATTCAAGCTTGATGGTTCAGTCGCATCTAAGGTAATATTTTAAGTGCTATACCAGAAAGTAAGTTACAATCCCAACGACAGATTTCCAAGATCATTTCGCCAGGAATTCTCCTTTGGGTGCCAAAAGCACTATTCCTTAAACTTCTTTGCCACTTTTGTTGTCCAAGTAAAATGTGAAAGTTGATGGCTACGAATCATGTACCATTACAGAACCAATTTCTCTAAGGTTTACCAGGGATTGCAGAGGTGACTATCAAATAGGTGGTGGTTTGCAGGGTGAGATGAATGAGAATATTGCTATCTGAAATGGTTATATTCGGTAGTTACTTAGTCCAATGAAGTTAAGCCGATCCAATATTATATTAATAATGCTCCTGTTGTTTGCTACTATTGTAATAGTACTTCTATTGAGAGGACCAATTGCTCAAGAGCTGGCCTATCACAATTTTAGTGATGAGAATACAATATTCGGAATTCCAAACTTTTGGAATGTGATAAGCAATCTTCCATTTCTTATTATTGGTTTTTTGGGGCTCAGGTCAATAAAAAAGTCGCAATTAGGTGTTCAGCATGCTTTTGTCTTATACTTTGGAATAGGCTTGGTAGGTATTGGGTCTGGCTATTATCATTTGGATCCAACCAATGACACCTTGGTTTGGGATCGGTTGCCGATGACTATCTGTTTCATGACATTGTTCTCCGTTTTGGTAAGAGACTTTTTGAATACAAAACGTGACCGGTTAACACTAATAGTTTTGCTCGTAATAGGGCTATATTCTATTTTTCACTGGATTCAATTTGGGGACTTACGACCTTATGCTCTTGTTCAATTCTTTCCCATGCTATGTATCCCAATCATGCTATTAACGCAGAAAAGCAGAGGAGTTGCTGCTAAACCTTTTTGGGTTTTACTCTTGTGGTATGTGTTAGCTAAAGGAGCGGAAACATGGGATGTTGAGATTCATGAAACTCTATCAATGGTCAGTGGCCACAGCTTAAAGCATTTATTTGCTGCTATTGGACTTTACCAGTTTTATAGATTGACTAGGGCTTGACTAGGGCTTGACTAGGGCTTGACTAGGACAGCCAGGTTCTATTTCCCAATACAGAAAGTGACAGAATATTGTAACAATCAGGAAATCAGCGCATTACGTAGATATTTATTTGCCTGATGTACACTGAAGGTACACCGTTTCAACTAAAGAATACCAAGTCTGACAGATGCTACAGAACCTAAGCTTGCGAACGCTTAATCATGTTTTTTAATATGTCAGATAGTTTGATAACAAAAATTATTATTGGGATAGGTGAAATCCAAATTATCCAATTCAGAATTGCAATATTGGTTGGAGTAACCTTGATTAGTTTTAAAATTTCTTTAAGGCTTTGAGCTTCGTCATAAACTCCTTTGATAAAAGCCGCATACATTACAATGCCGAACAAGATTATAAAAAAAAACAAGTACTGAATTAGTTTGAGAACGATTGCTTTCATCAAATGATAATCACAGTACAATATAGCAATTTATTATCAGACATCGAAGTTTGAAGGTGTAATTGGGGAGCATTGAAAATTTTGAACATACACCGGTGAGAATTTCATTATGTCTACATTCCTATGCCGCTTGACATCAATAGTTAAAAAGAGGTGTTAGAATTAGTCAATTAAAACTGCACAATTTCTTGTAACTCTATTTAGAGTGATTTCATCTTCAAAAAGACAACTCTGCTTTAAAGTAATATAATCCCGAATTGCTCCTTTTTCTCCAGGGGCATGAATAAATACCGTACAGTTAGGCGAGTTCAAGTCTGATGCATTTATTACCCTGCTTGGATAAATTTCTTTGTAATAACCATTAAGGTAACTAGTATCCGACTGATTGAAAACTAGTTTGCCCCAATATCGACTACCTTCTATTGAATCAATTTAGAAGTATACAAGACCTGTGTCTATCTGACCAACATATGCCACATGTTGGAAGTCTATGTATAGTTCATATTTGTATTGTTTAAATGCTGACTTGCTTATTGTTAAACATGCGTACAGACCAATTATGCAAACTGTCCATAGTATAAATATGCCTTGGTTCTGTCGCATCAGTTGTCCAAAGATAAAGTTTTTAACTTCTGTCACATTAACACCACTTTGATCCCTTCATAACTAAGAAGATGAGCTGACCATCTAATTAATAGATTTTCAAAATCATTTCGCCTTGATTTCTCCTTTGAATGCCTATTGGATGACTTTAGACAATCATCCTAAGCTCTCTGGATCAGGAAAACTAGTTGTGATTTATCAATTTGGGTATGATGGAGAACACCGTAGAAATTACTGAACAGGTTTTGTAACTGTCTGAAAATCAGATTTCAATATAGAATATAGAACACTCAGTGTATATTGGTGTTTCAAGGGTGATAAGAGAAATGCTTGAGATACTTTAGGTAGGAATACGAAGGAAAAGAAAACCAAATAAGAAAGCAGAAGACATTGGCAGGTATAGATATTGTCAATATCAACAAAAAGAATCAGATTAAGAATTTAAGAAAAAGCTAGTTTGATAAATTCAAATTAATGGCAGCCAAATTCAGATTGAAAGTCAGTAGATTGCTATCCGAATAAGCTAATGCGAAAGAACCGTTTTTATTGGTTGCTAACGGACAAACTAGTGATGCTTTTGACCTCGAATATTTTCCTTACTATGATAACCAGTCTCAATATATCTTTCTTTTGATTTTAGTACAACACCATTCATGAAATACACAACATATGAATAAGTGGACTCTCCTTCAACATTAAATGACACGCTTTTACGTTTATTCTGCTTTAAATTCTTGATGGTTTTTAGATACCCATCAATCTTGACGGAGTCAATGTGAGTCATAGAATTATTAATAAAGTCAATTCGGACATGCCCAGGAGGGACACTAAAAAAAGGAATTTTCTGGCTCACAATAAAGTGATATTTGTTTACTCCTAAGAAACCAAGTACTAGTAAAATTAGGACTACTCCAAGTAATGCTGACTGTTTTACAATTTTCATGTTTTGTATTAATTCTGTCACATCTAAGGTAGGCAAATACAGTCAAATAGTTTAGAAGGATTTTCAAGGTCATTGTTTCCCAAAGTCAGTTATTCTCCAAGCTGCATATCTCAAGCTTAGTTTTGGTTAAAGCTCTCGTGATGTAGAACTGCTATCTATTTCAGAAATCTAACTCAAAAGTCTACCATCAGAAAATCGTGATAAAATTCGTTAAGATCTCTCAAATTGAGGTTATTTTAAAAGTTCTTGTACTTGGAATACAATCGAATCATTAAAGCTGGAATAGACTGGCTGAAAGCTAGTTTAGTTCAATCAACCTTCTTCAAAACAGTGTGTTGACATGCTTCAAGCGGCTCAAGACTACATGCTTCAATAATTAGTATATTATTTTCTAATGAGATAACTTGATATAGTCCACCAATAAAAACACCAAAACAATCAAAATCTATCCAGTTTGAGTTGTTTCTGCGGCTAATAATCCAACTACCCTTGTCTGAGACAATCTTTTCCGAATCGTCGATTTGTTTTAACCATGGAATCATATATTCTTGAATTGAGTCCGCAGTGAGTAGGATGTAAAACGTTGCTTGGAAGGAATCTGATGTTATAGTGTCGGTTGCAACCCCGTTTGTATCATAGTCGATTACATGAATTACTTTCCAAGAGCCTATCAAGTTTTTTTGAGGTAGAGCGGAGTCAATTTCATCTTGAGCTAGAGAATTTACCCAAGACAGACAGATTGCTATGAGAATAGCTATTTTCAAAGTTCAAAACTAACGATAATTATCGCTGTGAAATTGCATTAACTTTGAGGAGTGCCGAAAACCTTGACTGAAATAGTGGATATTGTCTTCTGGGAACAATGGGACCAGTTAGGCGTAAACTATATAGAAGATGCACGGATTCTGTCGCAATATCTCCCAATTGAGTTGCTACTTTCAGTAATAGAAGGTTAAGTTTCCATGAAACGACCTTACTGGGTTTAATCTTTATGTGGTTGTTCTACATATTCTTTAAGGCCCAAGAGCGCATTCCTCCAAATTTTAATTGTACTCTTGGTCATCATTCTTTTGAGCAATTTTCCAAATCCTTTTGGTTGATAGCCACCTCTGAATATTACTGTAGTTGTATTTGAATCAATTTCCTCTAAATAGACTACTTCCGTTATACTTTCAAAGAGGCCTGTGGTAGATTCTAGCATAGTTATGCCCCATGATTCATTTTGTTTTACAGCTATCATTTCTTCATAATATTCGTAACTGTTTAACTTGGCTAACCGTTTTGCACCATTTCCTTTTTCACTTTCAATTTCCATTTTGGCCCAAACCACACCTGGAAACCATTGTACAAAGCCTTGGGTGTTATCAAGAGTATTCCAAACCTCTGAAGTTGATGCATTAATCACTATGCTATCTGTTGCTCGCATAGGTGCGTTGTCAAGAAAATCTTCATTTCTTGGGGTCATTTTGTGTTTGTAGTGTTTCATTTCTTCATTCATTTTATTGTTGACTTGCATGGAGTTTACTCCAAATATCTGTGGCACGAAAAGTGCGATCATAAAAAAAACTTTCATATTATTCGTTGTTCATTTTGTATAGGCAAAGATTAGAACTTGACAGGGTATTTATTTTCACGAAATGCATTATTAGATACACAAAATGCGGTAAGCATTAAAGGGCAGTATACAGAAGGTCAAAGGTCCTCTCGCTGGCCAGGGAAGTAGTTTATTTCGGTGGAGTGTTTAATTGAAATTTTGGCTTAGCTTTTAATTCAGCTTCCGATACTTCACAGGAGACATTCCCGTTTTCGATTTGAACAACCTTGTAAAATAGTGCGGGTAATTGAATCCTAAATCGTAGGCAATTTCGCTAATTGAGTCCTGAGTTCCTAAAAGAAGGGTTTTAGCTTGGTCAATCACACTGTTATTGATGTGATCTTTCGGAGTTTGTCCTGTTTCTTTCTTTATTAAGTCACTGAAGTAGTGTTGGGATAGATTTGCTTTTTCGGCAAAGAAGGCGATAGAAGGGAGTCCTAAACCTTGATATTGTTTACCATTAATGTACTCCCTTAATTGTTTGTCAAATGCGTTGACAATATCCTTGTTTTTTGTAGTTCTCGTGTTGAATTGACGTTCATAGAAGCGATTGCAATAGTTGAGTAGAAGCTCCAAATTCGAAACAAGTACACTTTGACTATGATTGTCAATACGTTGTGAGTATTCGTTCTGAATATTATGAATGGTTGCATTGATGACTAGTTCTTCTTGTTCTGACAAATGCAACGCTTCAAATATTTCATAGTTAAAGAAGGAATAATCGTAGATGTTAGTTGCCAGCGAAGTACCCAAAATCAAATCTGGGTGGAAATACATGATCCAACCTTCCATATCACCTTTGCCAACAATTTCAACTGGAGTATAGACCTGTCCAGGCGCCCCAAATGCCATAGTCCCTTCCGCAAAATCATAGGAGTTTCTGCCATACAGAATGCCATCGCTGTTGTTTTTGAATGATATCACGTAGAAATCATAGATGATTTTAGTATTGACCATTTCCTCTTTGACTTGAATATTTGCCGCATCAATAACAGAAATGAGAGGGTTTGAAGGTTTAGCTAGTCCCAATGCTTTGTGAATTTCACTAATTGAGTTTACGCGAATGAATTGATCTTCCATTTTTAATCTACTTGTTTGGTCACGACTTAATATTGATAAATAACTGGGTGTGTAGCTTTTTAATCAACTTTACTTTCAAATGCTTGAAAGTAAACAATTTTATAAATATTTATCATAAAAGGCCGCGTAATTATTCATGAGAAACTTTGTTGTTTCTACAGAAATTTTTGCTTCTGGTTTAACCATCTCAAAGCCGTGATAAGCACCTGGAACAATTTTATAGCTTACAGGAATTCCTTGCTGATCCAAATTCTTAATATAATTCATGACTTCATCATGGAAAGGCTCCTGGCTTCCAAAAAAGGTAATAGCAGGGGGTAAATTGGAGAAATCTGTTGATCTGGAAGGAGAAGCATACGAGGGGATTTCGCTACTCGCGCTTACTAGACGTTTAAGATAATGTTCCCATGCAAACCTAGTGTTTCTATTATCCCACATTGGAGACCCTTTAAAACGAAGCATGGATGCAGTCTGTTGTCTATCATCCAACATAGGATAAATAGGAATTTGAAATTGCAGTTTTGCATCTCTTGTATCTCTGGCCTTCATACTAACCGCAACAGCCAAACCGCCTCCTGCGCTGTGGCCAGCGATTATGAGTTTGGAGGTGTCAATATTTACTGATTCCCCAAAATCTCTCATCCAAAGCAATGAATCATAACAATCATTAAAGCCATCGGGAAAAGGATGTGCCAAAGCTTTTCTATAGTCAGGTGCCACTATTATACATGGTCTTGTCTTAATGTATTCTTTAATGATATCAAAAAACTGTTCAGGAGTTCCCACAATAAATCCACCTCCATGTAGGAAGAGCATTCCTGGTAATGGGCCCTCTACATTTTTAGGTCTAAAAACTCTTGTTCGAATGTCTGGCCCCTGGTTTCTGCTTGGAATAGTAAGTTCTTCACACTGAATTCCAGGTGTTGATTTGCCACGGGAAGGGGAATCTATTAACCTATTGTATACCTTAACACCCCAATTTTTTCTTAACAAATAAGACATGGTTTTACCTATTCTATACGTCGATTGAAGTTCCTTGTTCAAAGATTCTTTTATTCTCATAATATTGTTCCCTTTTTGCAGGTGGATCACTACACTGCTATCCTTGTGGTGGTCATTTATGATGCAAAAATGAGGGGTGGATATATGGCGTACTTACAAAAACTGCTGAGATTGTAACACAGTTTGCTGATGGTGAATGGGTGGAATTATAATTTGGACGCTACATTCTATTACAGAAAATTAACCCTTCAGCTAACAACCGAATTTTTCAATATCATATCACCACCATATCAACTACAGTTATGTCAAGGATAACATCAGACAGAGTTATTCGAAATAAGTATCGTGAGAATCTCAGCTGATTTCATGGAATTGGATTGGACAGAAGTAAACACGAGCTAAATCTCCTTATATCTGTGAGTCCAAGAAGAAATACAGTCACATTTGAGAGATTCTAGGAGGTGGCTATAGACTAAAATGTAGAGTTCGTATTGGCGACCTGTCCTCCAAGAACTAGCCATAAAATCCTAGAAAAACGATCAATAGGTTGTATGGCATCCCAATGTTCAGCCAGAGTACCGTCTTTCAACCTAAATGTATCAGTAATGATAAATCCCTTTTTTTCATTTCCTCTGTGTTTCGCTTTGAGAGTCGTATGACTATGTAGGATGACATAGTTGTCATCTGCCATAATTTTCTTCACGTCAAATGAATATTCTGGAAATCGTTTGGTCATGTTCTTGACGTATTCAATGAGCCCAGAGATTTGATCAGGGATGGCCCTGTTGTGTTGGATGTACGAATTGGCAGCATGTTTCTGAAGTGTACGATCAAAATTGTGTTCATTCATCAAGGTTTGGAAAAAGTCGACTACGATATCTACATTCTCTTTCTCTTGCTCTGTCCAATGATCTTGGGTTAACTTCTGGATGTTAATTACAGGTGGTGCTTTAGTCATTTTGCTATTTGTTTAAGATTGATTTCTTGTGAGTATAGTAGCTCTTCTTGATCTTTGTGTAAGCTGCTTCTTTGTTCCGAGAAGCCCATTCTAGGTCGTTTGCTAAATTAAGTCCTGGATTGAATTTGATCACATGATCTTTGCTCCAGAATGTGAGTTCCATTATTACAGGAATCAGTGATAATCCTACTTCAGTTAGGGTGTAGATGTTCGTTTTTTTATTGGAATCTAGCTTTTGTTTTTCGATGATACCATAATGTTCCAACAACTTCAATCGGGTAGCAAGTATATTGGTTGCAATGGACTCTGGGCTATCTGTGAAATCCTTGAATGTACTTCTTTGTTCAAACAGTATCTGTTTGATTAAGACCAGTGACCATTTGTCACCGATTATATCAAGAGCGGAGGTTATTGGGCATTTACAGCGAAAACTATTTTGCATCGACAATCTATTATTACTTGCAATACAAAAGTAATAACATATTTAATACTAGCATAACGCAAGTAATAATTGTTTTTAAAACTCATGTTTTCCCCGAGTACATTTATGGGAACAAATTGCTAATTATTTCCCAATACAAAACCTTCCAAAGATGGAATCTAGCACTTCATCATTGCTAACTTCACCGGTGATAAGGCCTAATTGATGCAGGGATTGTCTAATATCTAAGGCAATAAAGTCGTTGGTTACTCCTTGATCAATGCCGTCCAATACTTTCTGCAATGCCTGTGCACTTTTTTGTAAGGCATCTGCATGTCGCACATTATTCACTACTGTTTCATTTCCGAGCTCATAGCTTGCGGCAATGTTTTCAAGTTGCTTTAAGAGCAAGTCAATTTCTCCATTTTTTGCAGAAAGGCAGATGAGCTCCTCTGGCCATTGGCTTTCATTTATGGTAATGGTATCTGCTTTGTTGCCTATGATGATTAGGTGCTTACTGTCTGGTAAATGTGCCAATTCAGCTTCAAGTTCGGAAGGAGAGGTGCTGCTCAAATCAAAGAGATAAATAAGCAATTCAGCTTTAGCCATTTTCTCTTTTGTCTTTCCTACTCCTATTTGTTCTATGGTATTGGCACTTTCTCTTAATCCTGCAGTGTCTATCAATCTAAACTGAACTCCTTTTACGGTGAAGATTTCCTCTATGGTGTCTCTAGTTGTTCCAGCCTCTTCAGATACTATCGCTCTATCTTCTTTGAGCAAAGCGTTCAATAGGGTAGACTTGCCCGCATTGGGTTTGCCGGCTATTACGGTGTTGATTCCATGTTTAAGAACATTGCCTGAGCTGAATGAAGACCTGAGCTGCTCAATGCTTTTCAAAAGCCTAAAGATTAAATCTTTGAGATGATCTCTATTGGCAAATTCTACATCTTCTTCCCCAAAATCGTTTTCCAATTCAATAAGGGCTGCAAAATCTATGAGTTCCTGTCTAAGCGCTGCGATTTCTTTACTGAATCCACCCCTCATTTGATCCATGGCCATCTGTAAACTGGCCTCGCTATTGGCACTAATCATATCAGCAACCGCTTCTGCTTGAGCCAAATCTAGCTTCTTATTGAGGAAAGCTCTCAAGGTAAACTCTCCTGCATCTGCCATTCTTGCTCCAGCTTTGGTGAGAGTTCCAATGATTCTTTGACTCACATAGGTTGACCCATGGCCCGAAATTTCTACTGAATCCTCACCCGTATAGGAATGTGGGTTTCTAAAGACACTAACAAGTACTTCATCTATGAGTTGCTCTCCATCTTTAATATGACCATAATGTATGGTATAGCCATCTGCTTTGCTCAAGTCCTTAGTGAAGCATGAACTTACAATATCCAGTGCATCCTCACCTGAAACACGAATTACCGCTAAGGCGGATATCCCGGCTGGGGTAGCAGGAGCGACTATGGTGTCAGTTGTTTCGATGCTGCGAAGTTAGCCTGAAAGTTTGAGAGTTAAATGGGGCCTAGTTTCAATATTAGATGCCATAACTAGAAGCTAGTAATCCTTAGTTTTCGCTCTTCAACGAATTAAATGTATGATTCCTTTTTGTGCTCTAGTAATAGAAGATTTCCCTTCAATTCCTGTATAAGTTATAGTATAAGGGTATGTTCCGTTTTGAACAGGGGATCCTTTGAAAGAACCGTCCCAGCCTTGCTCAATTGAATTGCTTGTAAACATTCTTTCGCCCCACATATTATATATGCTAATTTCAAAAGTGAGAAGTTTATCGCATAAAGAGACGGCATGAAAGATGTCATTGATCTCATCTTGATTAGGTGAAAAGGCATTAGGTATGGCCAAATCACATACACATTCTTTACGTTCTACTACAAATCCTAATGAATCCATGCCACACTCATTGCTCACTTTTAACCAATGAGCTCCAGATTCCAAGCTATAGTCAGCTGTGAGTGATGAATGACCTAATGACCACAGAGGCGTACTTAAGGCTTGCTCATGGAATAGAAAGAGTGGTTCATAGTCACATAAAAGCGGAATGCTTGGAACATCTGCAATTGGATTTGGTCTAAATGCAACCCAAAGACTATCTCTTGCCATGCAAGATTGATCGTTTACCCTAGCCACATACCAACCGCTGTCACCACTTGTGGTTAAACCAGTAGTACCGTCATTCCAATATACTTTGAGATTGTTGCTTTTAATTGCGGAAACAATTACATCTTCACCTGGGCAATAGATGGTGTCACCCACTACTTCCAACTCAGGCATTATTATTTCGCGCACTTTATAGAACGCTTCAGCTTCACCACATTGATTGAGTGCTCTAACACTTGTTGAAGTAGTAGTGAAGAACTGTATGCTAGAATCAGTTGTGCCGTCGTGCCAGTTGAATATAGCACTTTTTGGACTGCTTATTACTTTAAGTGTAGTATTACCTCCTTCACAAAAAAAGGAATCTCCGACAATTTTTAAATTTGGAGTAGTATCTACCGTTACAGTCATAGAGTCATCATCCCAGCATACACCTTGCCATGCCCTGAATTTGTAATAGTTTGCATACCTAATTAATCGGTTAGTTGACCAAACTCCATCATTCCACCTGATTGAGTCGTATTTGGACTCTAGGTCTACTCTATAAATCTCGCCGTCACATA
Organism: Bacteroidia bacterium; assembly: GCA_049115575.1. Lineage (GTDB taxonomy): Bacteria > Bacteroidota > Bacteroidia > NS11-12g > UBA9320 > JAHEKB01. The sequence continues at coordinate 592,224 of JAGDZU010000002.1, forward strand.
ACAAACTATCTTGAGTTTCATCCATTGTAAAAGGAGTGTGAATTACCACTTCTACAGTGTCAATTACCTTTTCAAGACACAGATTGGTGAATTCTACATAATAAGTTCTCGGCACAATGGAAGTGCAAATGGTTCTTTTAATAGAAGAATCATTCAAATCAATTGAAGGCCACCATCTATAATTATTATCTACACTTTTTCTTGAATTCAAAAGGACAGCATCTCCTTTACATATTGGGACTGTATCTTTTGAAATGATATCTTTTCTGAGACAAACTGTTTGTTTGTTATTCAATCCACCTGTGGCTGCTGTAAAACCCCAATAAACCCATCTTTTTCCTCCAAAGATGTTTTGGTCTATATCATATGTGAGACTAATCCGTTTTTCACAGTCAAAATAGACTTCTAGCAAAGTGTTTTGAGCATCCCATGTCACTCTTACCAAATGGTTTTGACCGTCCTCAATATTTCCTCCTCCAACAATAGCAGCAACTGGCTTATGTAAAGAGTTTGCACTATTATGGCTGATATTGCCATTTTTCAAAACACCGATGTGATCTTGAACAGGGTCCCAAAAGCTGCCATTTTGAAAATCATCAAATTCAATTCCTAGGCTAGGAGAGAATCCTTCATAACCTAGACCACCACCGCTTAGCCCAAGAGCCTTATTCCCTTTGTTTTGTAAAACAAAAACAATGCCGTCAGCGCCACCATCCATGTTGCCGAAGTTCATATAGAATTCAAGGTCAAAATCTTTCTTAAGGTCTATTTTATCGGTATACCAAACAGAACCATTTTCCCAATTAACGGCAGATGTAAGCTGGTAACAATCTCCTCCTTGGTATTGAGCTGTGCCATTTGCAAAATAATCTTGTGCCGCAGAAAATAAATGCGCCATTAGCATCAGAGCAAGGGTTATATTACGTATACAAAACATTCGTAGAGTATAAAATCGCTGCAATTTAGATATTTATGCAAAGCATAACCCCATCAAAACGGAATCTTATAGTATTTATGACAATAAGCTTGTTTGTATCACAAAGCAACAAGTATTAGTATCAAAAGAAATAATGTTCTTGAAGCTTCAAGCTTGCTTTAATTTATGATATAAACTATCATTCGGTTTAGATTCCGACTTAGAAATTTAGTCCCATATGATACTTGCTATAGAATTCAAAGATTTCATTGACTGCTTCATCAGCCGTGTCAACTACTTTGAACAGATACATATCTTCAGGACTTATGTTTTTTTCTTGTTCAAGCATTACCGATTTAACCCAATCCAAAAGACCGCTCCAGAACTCCTTACCAACTAAGATGATAGGAAACTGGGCTGTTTTTTGAGTTTGTACCAGTGTTAGGGCTTCAAATAGTTCATCCAATGTTCCAAATCCACCTGGCAGAACTATAAAGCCCTGTGCGTATTTCATGAACATCACCTTACGAACGAAGAAAAATCTAAAATTGATGAGCTTGTCGTTATCTATAAAGGGGTTTGCTTCTTGCTCAAAAGGAAGGTCTATGTTTAAACCAACAGAAGCACCTTCTTCTTCAAAAGCTCCTTTATTACCCGCTTCCATTATACCAGGTCCTCCGCCAGTAATTACCCCAAGCCCGGCTTGTGCTAATTTTTGACCAATTTCAACTCCCATTTCGTAATACTTGGTGCCCGGTTGAGTTCTCGCAGAACCAAATACGGAAACACATGGCCCAATTCTAGCTAAGGTGTCGTATCCTTCTACAAATTCACTCATCACTTTGAAAATATTCCAACTGTCTGAGCTTTTAATCTCAGGCCATTTCTTATTCTCAAATGCTTTCTTAATTCTATCTTGTTCTTTCGGTGTCATTTTTCTTTATTAAACTGCTCAAATACAGGCCGGCAAATGTAAACAAACCATTAATGATGATAAGCTCAAAGCCAGCTTTATATCCTTCTATCCATATAGGCATTTTGGTATAATACATCCAGGTTAATCCTATAGAAGACAAAGTGATAATGGCAACCCAACGATCCAGTATGCTTCTCTTGGTTAAGATACCAAAGGCAAATAAACCAAGTAAGGGACCATAAGTGAAACCTGCAGCTTTGAATAGCTTGTCAATGACGGCTCCGTCATTAATATAGTTAAACAGCAAAATCACCAGAAATAGTATCACGGCAAAGCCAATATGAACTAATCTCCGTGTCATTAAATGAGTGTCTTTGGTACGTTCATATCCCAGAAAATCTACACAAAAACTAGTGGTAAGTGCTGTTAATGCACTGTCTGCACTTGAATAAGCTGCGGCTACTAATCCCAAAATGAAAAAGAAGGAAATTAATGGGCTACCAAACTTCATAGCCACGGTTTGGAACAACTCGTCTGAACGCTCTATACCACTAATTTGGGCAAAATCTACATATTGGTATAGCAACGCACCAAGACTCAAGAAGACAATATTTACCACTATGAAAAGCGCCATCTGAACATAGATGTTCTTTTGAGCGCTCTTAACATTTGAAATGCTCAAGTTCTTTTGCATCATATCCTGATCTAGCCCAGTCATAACTAATGCTATAAATGCCCCTCCCAGAAATCTTTTCCAAAAGACATTGTCTCCTTTCAATCCCCAATGAAAGACCTGTGTATTTGGATCGTTAACCAATCCTTTAATGGCTTGTCCCATGCTCAAATCCATAGAGTTTACTATAAATATGATGGTGAGTACCACTGCGGCTAAAAGAAACAATGTCTGTAGTGCATCTGTATAAACTACTGTTTTAATACCGTTTTTGGTGGTGTATGTAAATATTAGAAGAATAGTAATAGCCACAGAGGCCCAGTAAGGGAGGTTGAAAGGTTCAAATACTGCCATATGGAGTACTCCAGCAACTAAGAAAAGCCTGAATGATGCACCTATGATTCTAGACAGCAGAAAATAAGCTGCACCTGTTTTATAACTCACCACACCAAAACGCTGGTTTAAGTAGGTGTAAATAGACGTCAGTTTGAGTCTGTAGTACAAAGGCAGTAGAACTAATGCTATAACCATATAACCCAGCATATATCCCAATACGGTTTGCATATAACCAAAATTGGTAGCTCCCACCCAACCAGGAACTGAAAGGAAAGTTACCCCAGAAAGTGAAGCACCTATCATTCCAAATGCCACTAAGAACCAAGGAGATTTTCGGTTACCTGTATAGAAGGAGTTGGCGTCTGAGTTCCTTGAGCTCAACCATGATATGAAGATAAGCAGGGCAAAATAGCCAATGAGAATGGCGAGGGTTAGTTCGGGACTCATTATTTAGAGACCCTCAGTTTTTGACCCAATTGTATACTGTTGCTTTCTAGTCCATTCCAGCTTTTAAGTTCATCTGCACTTATACCATACCTCTTACAGATGTTATAAACCGTATCACCTTTCACAACTACATGATGAACTGGACCACTAACAGATATTTCTTCTGCAATTTCATCTACCTCAACAGCAGTCAATTCCTCTTCTTCAACTATTTCGGCTGGTGGCTCAACACGATCTGATTCAAGATGGTCATCTTGGTGATTCATTGCAGCTTCTTCAGACAGATAAATACGTTGACCTATGCTCAGTGCACTCGGGTTGAGGTCTGGATTCCAAACCAGAAGATCTTCTTCAAACACGCGATATTTCTCGGCTATTCTGTAAATGTTATCTCCCTTAGTGACTATATGAAATTCGGGAACTTCTATCTCTGCAACACCAATTGGTCCAGCATTATTAAAATCCGTATTGCTGGAATCAATCTGTGAATGTGGGTTTACAAATTCTTCTTCAGGTTCCTGCCAATCTGGAACCACTTCGGCAAGTTTCACACTGGATTCTTTATCTATCTTCTTTCGCATGTTTAAGGTCTCTCCTTCAGCAGGTTGAGTGCCAGGTTCCATGCGATTCTTTTTATATAATTGCTTGAGTTTAATACCGTAGGTTTGAGAAATGCTGTGCATAGATTCTCCCTTGCCAACCACATGTTTGTCTTCTGATCCTCTTCTTCTTTTTGGTTTTAGATAAACCATATCTCCAGCTTTTATTTCACCATCCTTTGGCAAATCGTTCCATTTTCTGATATGTCTATCTCTCAATTCATTGGCACTTGCTATAGAACTGACTGAATGACCATCCTGAGCAATCATAACAGGTACATTATTAACCATATTTCCAGCTAAGGGGGTAGTTGGAGTGTTTGGAATAGGAGCGGTATCAAACCTGTCTAATTCATAGCGTTCAATCAAATTAATAAGGATAGTATGATATTTGGGATTAGTGGCATAGCCAGCCTTTTTCAATCCTCGGCTCCAACCCTTATAATCTGTTCTATTCAGTTCAAAAAGCGGGTGATAGCGCCAATTGGTTCTCAAGAATTCCGAATGATCTCTATATGAATCCAAAACAGAGGCATATGCTCTAAAACATTCATCTGGAGCATCATCATCTGCATAAATTACTTCGCCATCCCAGCCTCCTTTGCACTTAATACCAAAATGGTTATTTGCATATTTGGCTAATCGGCTGTTGCCACTGCTAGATTCCAGTATTCCTTGAGCCAAGGTTATACTAGCTGGAACACCGCTTCTGTGCATCTCAATAACAGCCAAATCCTTATAACGGTCTATATACTCTTGAGGAGTTTGTTTTTGAGCAAACAACGAAACGCATAGAATAGTCGTTATAGTTAATGAAATAAGTCTCATATATGGGTTAAAGTCAAAAGTAGAATGGTGTACTAAAGCTATAAATCTTAATTATACACTTATCTACATTTGTTGTCATGATTTGTCTTAATTTACGTTTAATTTGAAAGCTTTATCATCAATAATGAAAGTATTCCGTTTTCTCTTAACGCTAGTAATAGGTTTATTCGTCTTCGCCGCACAGGCGCAACCCTCGGTTGAACCCGCTGTTTGGTCTCAAAAATTTTCAAAGGCAGAAGTAAGAATAGACGAGGTTATAGAAATTATATTTACAGCACCTTTAAAGGAACATCATCACATTTATAGCAATGATTTTGACTATGAAGATTGTGGTCCACTAAAAACCAAAATATCTTATCAGCCAACAGACATTGAGGTCATAGGTTCTCCAGTACCTATAAATCCGCGATTTTACGTGGATGAAATATGGGAAATGGTCTGTGGAGAAGGAAAAGTTGCAGATTTTGAGGGAACAGCAGAGTTTAGACAGAAGCTTAAGATCACTGGCAATAACCCAAGTATTAGTGGAGCTATAGATTACCAAATATGTAACGACGCTGGCTGCTTGGGCTATAAGCATGAATTTTCTTTAGCAGGCCTAAGGGTGTTGGAAGAAATAACCGAGCAACCCAATGGTACTGATAATACAGATCCAGACGAGACCCAGGTTTCAAATACAAATCCCGACACTCCAGAAGATACATCCAACTCAGAAAGCAGTTCAACAGATACAGCAAATGAAGGAGATGAAACAGCGGAAGTAGATGAACCAACAGATGAGAATGATGTAGCAGGTAAGTCTTTGTGGGCTTTGTTTCTATTAGGTCTAGGTGGCGGGTTATTAGCGCTATTCACACCTTGTGTTTTTCCAATGATTCCAATGACGGTGGCCTTTTTCACCAAAGAAAAGGATAAGGCAAAAGGACGAAGAATGGCCATGTTTTATGGACTTTCTATAGTTGCTATTTACATTATCCTAGGTATGCTGTTGGCTATGGTATTCGGGGCCACATTCGCCTATACTCTGAGCACACATTGGTTACCCAATATTGTATTCTTCTTGATTTTTATACTGTTTGCAGTCTCATTCTTGGGAATGTTTGAAATCACGCTACCAAGCAGTTTTGTAAATAAAATGGATGCTCAGGGAGATAGAGGCGGCTATGTAGGCGTATTCTTTATTGCCTTCACATTAGTTCTGGTTAGTTTTTCTTGTACTGCGCCTATAGTGGGTTCAGTATCCATTCTGGCTAGTTCTGGAGAGATTATGAAACCCCTTGCAGCCATGTTAGGGTTTTCACTCATGTTTGCTATACCGTTTACCCTATTCGCCATTTTTCCTCAATGGTTGAATGGTTTACCACAGAGTGGTGGTTGGTTAAATTCAGTTAAAGTATTCTTGGGATTTGCAGAACTCGCATTGGCGTTCAAATTCTTATCACAGGCTGATTTAGTATATCATTGGGGTATACTGGATAGAGATGTATTTATTTCAATTTGGATAGTATTGGCAATATTGTTAGGGGCGTATTTCCTCGGTAAAATTACGTTCCCACACGATAGTCCAATAGACAGACTCCCAGTTCCGAGATTTCTTTTGGCAGTAGCAGCATTCTCTTTTGGAGTTTACCTTATTCCTGGTCTTTGGGGAGCGCCATTGAAACCACTTTCAGGAATATTGCCACCATTGACTACGCAAGATTATCAAATTGTACAAGGAGGTATTACCGCTCATGCAGAAGAAGACAATTCAGACATTAGGTACTCAGATATTTTGCATTTGCCACATGGCTTGACCGGTTATTTCATCTATGAAGATGCATTGGCTGCTTCAAGAGAACAAGGTAAGCCGGTCTTTGTTGATTTTACAGGTCACAGCTGTGCCAATTGCAGAAAAATGGAAGAATACGTTTGGGTAAAACCAGAAGTTCTTAAAAGGCTTGAGAATGATTTTATTATAGCTAGTCTATATGTTGATGAACGCAAAGTCTTACCTGAAGACGAATGGTATAAGAACCCAGATGGCGATATGTTAACCACATTGGGTGAACACAATGCCGATTTGCAGATTAATACTTTCAATTCAAATGGACAACCGTACTACTATATAGTGAATGCAGATGGAGAGATTCTCAATATTGGTGGAGGTTATGATCCCGATGAAACCAAATTCATTGAATTCTTAGATAAAGGAAAAGAAAAGTACCACGGTTCATGAGCATTAAACAGCACTTTGAAGAAGCCCAAGCTGTACTCACCGAATTTCTGGAAAACAGCAAAAATTTTGACGCTATCCACGAGGCCGGTTCACTCATGGTGGACAGTCTAAGAAACAAAGGCAAAATATTGTCTTGTGGAAATGGTGGAAGTCTTTGTGATGCAATGCATTTTGCTGAAGAATTAACGGGAAGGTATAGAGATGATAGACCAGCTATTGGTGCAATTGCTATTGCTGATGCCTCTCATATGGCCTGTGTTGGCAATGATTACGGTTTTGAGCATGTGTTCTCTAGGTATGTTGAAGGTGTAGGCAGAGAAGGAGATGTTTTACTTGCTATTAGTACTTCTGGAAACAGTCAAAATGTGATTAATGCCATAGATTCAGCCAAATCTCAAGGAATGAGAGTTGTAGGTTTAACAGGCAAAGATGGCGGCAAAATGGCTGCTTTATGCGATGTAGAAATTCGTGCTCCGCATTCAGCTTATGCAGATAGGGCTCAAGAAATCCATATTAAAGTGATTCATGCTTTAATAGATTTCATTGAAAAGAATCTTTAATAGTTAGAGTTAGCTAGTTAGGTTTAAATACTAATCATAAGTAGTTACATGGCTTTATCAATGTCTTCCGTATAGTCTGATGGTAGCTCGTCTTCTAGAGCTGTTTTTAGTATCATACCATAAATCTACGCTTTGAATAATTCGTTTATGTCCTTTGAGATCTAAAACCCTAGAATCTCTTCCTCTTACAAAATGGTGTCTTAAGTTTAGTTTTTCAGAACTACCATTGGCATAATTTACTTGAATCCTATGCATGTTTAGGTTACCGGTAACATTCAACTTCAGTTTTGTAAATGACCCTTTAGTTGCAGTAACAACAATGCGATCATGATCCAGTCCGAAATTCACTTTCCTGCTCCCAAGGTGCATCCAGCTAGATGTGCTGAATGCACTGAGTAGAGCTATAAGGGTAAAGCTAATAATTGTATTTCTAAGTAGTTTCATGGTGTTTCTTTACTCTATAGTCTGACTAAATGGAAAAGGGTTGCATCTAAACAAAAAAAAGTTGAAACCGAGGCTTCAACTTTTTTGTCATCACGACTTTGTGTTGGGGAACATTCTTCTTTTAAAGCCTTACATCCCTGGTAAAGCCATGGTTTCATGAACTTCGATTTCACATCCTTCTCCCCATCCTAAATGAGGGTGGCCGGCAAGCAATGATTTAGCTTCTTCCATATTTGAAGCTTCTAGAATGGAATAGCCAGTTACCTCTTTACTGCTATCTTGGCTGGACCCATTGGGTTGAAGTCTTTGGCCTCCAGCTAAGGGAGTTCCCATATCTACAAGTTGATCTCCACATTTAGCAGCCCAAGCCATCCAAGGCTCCATACCTGCTTTCATTTCTTCTTCTGTTGCATTTGCAGTAGCCTCCATGGCTTCAGCAGGTGCATGGTAAATTACAATAAAACGTTTCATGCGTCTAATTTCAGATATTGGAGACGTAAATAGGTCTTAGAAGTGTCATTTAGTAGTTGTTGAACTGTGATTCTTGTAAGAGCGGTTCATACATCATAATTGCATTATTTTCTGCCAAGAGAGATTCATGGATTTCTCCATTTTTATTGGTAACAATTTTTACAATCTCGTTATGTCTGCTATAACCACCCCACCACTGTTTTTTAACATGGTGATTTCGTTCCTCAATTTTGTAGCTGGCATTCAATACTGTATCACAAATCAGTTTCCCTTGCAAATAAGTATCATCAATCCATAATTTGATTTGAAAGGTAAATGCACTGTTATTCTTCACTATTAAATCTATGTAATTATAAGCTAGAGTTGCACCAGCTCCAAAAGGGACAGTGCGTTTGAAGTCTGGAAAAACATCGTATTCATGCCTATGTCTTTCTACTATGGTTAATGGGCTATGAGCAAAAATCCAGAAAAGGAGATTGCCCAATTGACAAAGGCCTCCGCCTGTTCCTTTTTTTATCTTGCCCTGTTGTAGAACCAAACCCTCCTCATATCCTTTTGATTTAGTAGGTCGACCAACCATTTTCCATATAGAAAAGCTTTGTCCAGGTTGAATCAATAAATTGTTAATAGGCTTAATGGCTAGGACAAGATTTTTCCTTTTGTTGTCTTGTAAATACATGTCAACATCTTTAAGCGGTCTCCTAATGATTGACTTATGGGAAAAAACTAAATGATCCAATGAAGACTGGCTTCTTGTTGAAGCCCAATCGTGGTTTCCAAACCTCCATTTCAACCTTCTTTTGAGAATGAAATACTCCTTACCAATACTCCTTCTTAAAGAAGATCGAATCTTAGGTCTGGGAATTTGATTCATAATAGTTGAACGGAAAAGTTAAACAACAAAGTGTAATGGAGCAGGGGACAGGTCCACCCCTCCCCGGATTTCAAGATAGCAATATACTTTGCGTTACATAAATGAGATTTATTCAAAGTGTTGAATAGTTTAAGTATTGAAACAGAAATAGACTATTTGTTCAGCTCTGCACGATAAACGGGGTGCATGAGGTTTTCAAGACTTAGAATTTGATCTAGCTCAGCTTCAGAGAGTAATTCTTTTTCCAAAACTAATTCCCTAATGCTCTTGCCACTTTCAATGGCTTCTTTGCCGATTTGATCACCCATATGATGCCCTATATATGGATTGAGAAAGGTGATGAGCCCCACAGAATTTAATACTGTGTGTTCTGTATGTTTTTCATTGGCTGTTATTCCGTCTATACAATTATCTGCCAGACTTGTGCATGCATTAGACAATAACTCAACCGATTCAAAAATGCACTGAGCAATAACAGGTTCCATCACATTGAGTTGCAATTGACCTGCTTCAGCTGCAAAAGATATGGCTACATCATTTCCAATTATTTTAAAACAAACTTGATTCACCACTTCGGGAATAACTGGGTTAACCTTAGCTGGCATTATGGACGAACCCGCTTGTAATTCAGGAAGGTTAATTTCATTCAAGCCACATCTCGGTCCAGAAGAAAGCAGTCGTAAATCATTGCAAATTTTAGAGAGCTTAACGGAGGTTCTTTTTAAGGCTCCAGACATCATTACATACGCTCCGCAATCGGAGGTTGCCTCTATAAGATTGGGTGCTTTTACAAAGCTAGCCTTGGTGAATTGCTGTAAATAGGCAATGGAGACATCACTAAATCCTTTAGGAGCATTAACTCCAGTTCCTATGGCAGTAGCTCCCAAATTCACCTCCAATACCAAATCTCTACTGTTTTTTAAATTCTTTATCTCTTCTTTGAGATTGGCAGACCATGCAGCAAATTCATCTCCTAAAGACATTGGTACCGCATCTTGCAATTGGGTTCGCCCCATTTTTATTACATGACTAAATTGTGCAGATTTTTTGTCTAACACCTTATTTAGATGATTAATCTTTTCAAGAAGATGATTGATATAGTAGAAAAGAGCGACTCTAAATCCAGTAGGATAAGCATCATTGGTTGATTGTGATTTATTTATATGGTCGTTGGGGTGGAGGATGTCATAACTCCCTTTTGGGTGACCATTTAATTCTAAACCCACATTGGCAATAACTTCATTGGCATTCATATTCACCGAAGTACCGGCACCACCCTGAAACACATCAACTGGAAAGTACTTTCGGTATTTATCCAGGTTTGTTAAGATTTCATCGCAAGCCTGAATAATCATGTCCGCAATTTCTTCTGGAATAGTGCCGATGTCTTTATTGGCAAGGGCGCATGATTTTTTTGTAAGTATCATGGCCTTTATGAAGACTGGATAATCTTGAACTTTAGACTTTGAAATTTTAAAATTATCTATGGCTCGCGCCGTGTGAATGCCATAATAGCAATCTAGGGGTATCTCTTTTTTGCCTAGTAAATCAACTTCAACTCTTGTTTTCATGTACCTACCAAAGGTAAACAGAATCCAAAGATTTTACATTCTTGAATTAAAGCATCGCGATAAATAGAATGCACTATTATGAATTTTGAAGTGATGCATAGATTAGCTATTATCCCCTTGGGGTAATGGGGACTCCGTGATTAACTATTTTACCTAATAATTGGGATTAATGATACTGCAAAACAGCCATAACAATTATGGCAATGCCTAGCAGTAATGTGAAAGGACCTAAAGACCTGATTCTGTTCATTTGCTCCATATCTCCAGCTTTGGCCTTTTTTGCCTTAGAGCTCATAATTCCAATTAAAGCGGCAAGGACAAAAACCAAAACAAGTTTGGTTATCATCAGCGGCATTTCTCCTAATGTACTCCAATAGGGAGTCATCAGATACAAGCCAGTTATAACTAAAAGGGTTAATCCGATATGTCCCATTTTTATTAATGCAAATGAGTTTATACTGAATTTGAATGCATCATCTTTTTCCATTTTACCGGCAGCCATTCCAAGGAACATAAATGCAATACTCGTTCCCACACCCATGGCCAAGCCAATAAAGTGAAGGATTAACATAACATCTTTCATGAATTTAATTAGTTGGTTTCAGGGCTAAGATAAGAAAAAAGTCTAGAGCTATTGAACTCAAAGTCTACAGCTTGAAACGCAGGTATTTGATTTTCTTTCCTTCTGAGAGCCACATCTTTTCATAAAAAGTCTGAATATTCTGTAATTCCTCAGGTATCTCAGGCCAGTTATAAATGTCATCGCTATCTGCGAGCACTTCCAAATTTTGATCTTGAACTACTTCTTTGGTGAAATCATAGAATCGAGTACTATCGGTTTTTAAATTCATGATTACTCCTTTCTTAGAAATGTTTCTGTACCTCTGAAGAAACATAGGGTTAGTTAATCTCTTCCTCTCTTTAGCGTGTTGTGGGTCTGGAAAAGTAATCCAAAATTCATCTATCTCTCCTCGATCAAAGAACTCTTCTATATTGCCTATCATGATTCTATGAAATGCAACATTTTTGAGATTGTTGGTCAAGGCATAATTGGCACCTTTCCAAATTCGATTTCCCTTTACATCAATCCCAATGAAATTTCTATCTGGAAATCTTTCGGCTAGACCAACGGTATATTCTCCTTTGCCGCATGCTAGTTCCACCGTAATAGGATTGCTGTTTTTGAAGTAGTCCGTAGCCCACTTGCCTTTCATCTCTTTGGCGTATTCAAAGCAGTTCTCAAAGGCGGTTACCTCTGCAAATTTTTCCAGTTTTCCCTTCTTACTCATGCGGTGGGCAAAAGTATATTAAGATTAAAAAATAATTCTCTTGATTTTTCCTGTGTCTGTCCGTTCAATCTGATCTACATAAACAATGGATTTAGGATGCTGGTAGTTGGGTAACTCTCTATACAAGATTTCCAAGATAAATGGCTCATCTTTAATAGGTGCCCCTTCAAGCACCAATACAGCTTCTTCTCCCCATGTGTCATTTACTTTCTTGCCCAAATAAAAAGCTCTTTCAATCCCACATCTAAGGAGAGTTTTTTGAATCAGAGGTTCAATTATTTCAGGATGAATTTTAATTCCAGCGCTGTTTATTACGTGATCTGCTCTTCCTATAAGTTTGAATTGGTTCTCCTGAATTTCAATCATGTCCGAAGTTTGAACTTCAAGGTCCAATTCTTTAATGGAAAGATGCAAGCAGTCTTTGACCTTAGAAAGTTGAACACCAGCAACAGCTTGTAACCATTCATCTCCAACCTCTCTATAGGCAATATGTGAGGCAGTCTCTGTCATGCCGTATGTTTCTATAATTCGCGTATTGCCAAGAGCTTCTTTGTTTCTTTCTATTTCCTTTAATAAGGATTCACTCAGTTTAGCCCCACCTATCAGAACTAACTTGAATCTAGAAAGTTTCTCTAAATTTTTAAGTGAATGTTCAAGTTGGTAAGGCGTTAAAGAAATGAGGCTATACTTATGATTGTTCTCCAACTCCTTTAGTGGCGATTTGCTGGGATTTACAAAATGTACATCCCAATTATGGACCAAGCTCCTAATCAACTGCATGAAACCTCCCGTTCTTTCAATAGGTAAACAGCAATAGAGGTGTTCATTGCCTAAACTAAAGGTATTTTTTGTGGTGTTAGCACTCCAAGTTAATAATGCTCTGCTCAGAGAAATGGACTTAGGACTTGCTGTTGTTCCAGATGATTTAAGCCTTAATCCGGAAGAATTGTCCTGCCATTCAGATACAATCTCATCTATCCGTTTTCGGTTCTTGAAATCTTCTGAATAGCTAATCTTCATTAAACATGTTTCTTAATAGCAGAGAGTAAAAGATCTATATCTTCTTTGCTGTTATAAAGATGTGTTGAAATTCTAATACAGTTTATACCTGATTCGGGAACCATTCTAATCCTGAATGAATCGTGATTTAAAACTTTTGTCAGCTCTTTATAATCCTTGTTCTTGGGCTTAAAGCTGATTATACCAGCAGTTTCTTTTGAGTTTGAGCTAACCAGTAATTCAATTTCCGGTATTTCTAAAAGACCTTCGCATAAATATTTCCCAATCTTCCTAATGTGATTGGCTACTTTTTTCATGCCAAGTGCTCTCATGAATTCTATAGAAGCCAAGCTGCCAGCATGTATGGCATCACTTTGTGTACCATAAGCATAACGCGCGGCTGAATCTGTTCTAATTCCACTATATTGTACTTGAGCATTCTCCAAGCTCCAATTTTGGTCTGAATATGCTCCGGCATAATGTGTTTCAACCATTGGCAATAAGGCTTTTCGCACGAAAAGAAAACCACTTCCTTTTGGCCCTAGCATCCATTTGTGAAAACAGCTAGAATAGAAATCACAACCTATATCGTGCATATCGAGCTCTAGCATACCTGCTCCGTGAGCCCCATCAATGCAAGAATATGCCCCTATAGATGAAGCTAACTTACAAATTTGCTTTACCGGAAGAACATGACCTATGGTGCAAGGTATGTGAGGCAAAGCAATAACTTTGGTGTTTGCAGTAACCGCATTGGCCAAATTGACTAAGGTTTCGGTGCCATTTGCGCCGAGCTCAATGAGCTTGATTTTGAGCTTATCTTTTTCTGCTCTATTTAGCCAAGGAATAATATTACCAGCATGTTCATGTGTACAAAGGATGATTTCATCATCTTTTTTTAAAGGAACAGCCCAAGCAGCAATATTGATGCCTTCGGTTACATTATGAGTGAGGGCAATTTCTTCAATATCACAGCTAACCAAATCAGATAAGGCAGCTATCAAAGCTTTCTTGTGTTGACCATAAATTCCTTTGCTGTTTACTACATCTATGGCACTCTTGTATTTTTCTATTACATATTTAGGTGAAATACCCAATGTTCCTGTGTTAAAATAGTGGTAGTCCTTAGGTATATTGAATTGACCCTTTAAATCATTCCAACCCGGTTGCGGAACAGAATCATTCGCTAAACTCAAGGAAGGCATCAAACCTAAGCCCAAGCCCGCTAGTATGCCCTTTTTGAGAAATTCTCTGCGTTGACTCAATGTGCTGATTATTTCCACCAAAGTTAAAAAACTTTCTACCGGTTGTGTAATAGCATCCTCATTTCCTAGTTAGTATATTTAGTTGAAGTCGTTTATTAGTAAATTCGCGACTTGTTTTTAAAGCATATGAAGAAAGTTTTAATACTATTATTAAGTTTATTTACAGTCTTAGGAGCCTTAGCTCAAGACAAGACGTTCCCCATATTTACTTATGGCGATCAAACGGTCTATAGTGATGAGTTCATGCGCGTGTTCAATAAGAACAAAAGAGATGAGAGCAAACCTACACAAGAAGACATAGAAGAATATTTGGATCTTTATATAAAGTTTAAGCTTAAAGTATCAGAGGCCTATTCCAGACAAATGGATACAGTTCCAGCCTTTATCAAGGAATTGGCAGGCTATAGAAAGCAATTAGCTCAGCCTTATATGACGGACAAAGAGGTAAATGCTCAATTGGTTCAAGAAGCCTATGAGCGTTCAACTATGGAGGTTAATGCTGGCCATCTGCTCATTTTATGTGCTCTGGATGCAAGCCCAGAAGACACATTGGATGCTTACAATAGAGTAATGGGCCTTAGAAACAGGATAGTTAAAGGGGGTCAAGAGTTTAGAGATTTAGCATTTCAGTTGTCCGAAGACCCATCTGCTAAAAACAACAAAGGTGATTTGGGATACTTCACAGCATTTCAAATGATCTATCCTTTTGAAAATGCTGCATTCAACACCCCAATAGGTGAAGTGAGCATGCCTATAAGAACCAGGTTTGGATACCATTTGGTTAAAGTGTACGACCGAAGAGCTTCTGAAGGGGAGATTGAAGTGAACCACATTATGATTAAGTATTATAATGAGAATGATGTAGATAGTGCAAAAAGGAGAATAGATGCAGTCTATAGTAAATTACTGGGCGGAGAGGATTGGGCTTCCATGGTAGAAGAATTCTCCGAGGATTTTAGTACTGCCAATAAAGAAGGTGCTTTAAATTGGTTTAGTAGGACTTCTCCAAATGTTCCACCGGAATTCAAAGAAGCTGCATACGGTCTTAAGAACGTTGGAGATATTTCAGAGCCTGTAAAATCTAAGTATGGATGGCATATTATCAGGAAGAAAGATACCAGACCAGTCTTGAGTTTTGATGAGATGAAACTCAGTTTGGAACGCAAAGTAGAAAGAGATTCTAGAAGTGAATTAAATAGAGCTGTAGTTTTAGAAAGAGTTAAGAAGGAAAACAACTTCAAAAATCATATAGCCGATAATTCATACTTAATGGCTGGATTTGATTCCTCATTGCTGGTAGGGAAATGGGTCAAACCAGAAGTTAGTTCCGATAGAGATTTGTTCAGCATAGGAAATAGAGTTTATAAATACTCTGAGTTTGCGGATTATGTTCTAGCAAAGCAGGTAAGTACCAATAAATCTTTGGAATTCACTGTCAATAAAATGTATCAAGATTTTATTGATGATGAGAACTTGAAATACGAAGAAGCTCACCTTGAAGATAAGTATGAAGACTTCAAGCATATTATGCAAGAGTATAAAGACGGAATTCTACTTTTTGAACTAACAGACAAAGAAGTCTGGTCTAAAGCTATTGATGATACTATTGGATTGAACGAGTTTTATCAGGAGAACGCAAACAACTATACATGGGATGAGCGTGCAGATCTTGTTTTCTTGAGTTTTAAGGATGAGAAAACAGCGAAAAAAGGATTAAAACTATTAAAGAAAATGAGTGTCTCTGAGGCTAAAGCCATATTAAATGAAACGGATGCTTTGGCCATGTCTACAGATAGCAGATTAGTAGAAAAGAAAGATTTTAATCTTGAGGGTGTTGAATGGGCAGAAGGAACGTATAAAGTGACCGACGAGAATAACCGTATTAAGTATGTACAGCTTGTTCGCATACTGCCAGAGGAGATTAAACCATTAAAGAAGAATTTAGGTCAAGTCACTTCTGATTATCAGCAGGAACTTGAATCCAGGTGGCTTGAAGAACTGAGACTTAAGTTTCCCATAGAAGTCTCTGCTGAAAATGTTAAAAAGCTTTATCAATAAGTCCACATTAGCAGGCATTATATGTCTTTTAGTGATAGCGAACTCTTGCAAGGAAGAGTCCAGTGACCGCGTTTTGGCAGAAGCATATGGCCAAAAGCTATATCTGAGTGAAATTGATGAACTTACCAACGATGACTTGAGCTATGAAGACAGTGTGTTCTTACTCCGAGAGTTTATTAATAGCTGGATTAGAGAACAAGTGGTCCTGCATGAATCATCATCTGTACTCAAAGCGGATGAAATGGATAAAAGCAAACAATTAGAGGCCTACAGAAATGATCTCTTGGTATATGAAACATTAAACAAGCTAGCCATTCAACGAATGGATTCAAGTTTTAGTGAAGAGGAGTTTTTAGAATACTATGAGGCCAATCAGAAAGAATTTGAACTAGGTGAGAATATCATCAAATTGGTATTTTTCAAATTACCTCAACAACTAGAAGATATAGATCAATTATGGGGTGATTTCAAATCTTCTGAATGCGATTTACTGGAATTTAAAGAACTCTGTATTGAACATGGTGGAAACTACTCTATTGACTCTGCTTCATGGGTGTTTTTCGATGATATACTTAAAGAAATACCAATCAATACCTACAACCAAGAACATTACTTGAACAACAATAAAACCATCAAAATAAAAGAAGGACAAGCAGTCTATTTTGTGAAAATATTGGATTTTAGAATTAAGAGTGGAATATCTCCTTTTGAAATGGAGAAAGAAAGAATCAGAAAGATACTGTTTGTTCAAAGACAACAGACATATTTGAAGTCTGTTGAAACAGAATTGGTAGATAAAGCGTATAACAATAACAAAATAGTCATTCATTGAGAGTAACACTTATCATCATAGGCCTATTGGCCAACATTATAAGCTTTGCGCAGGCGGGTAAAGTTTTAGAGGAGATTGTAGCTGTGGTTGGAGAAAATGTCATTCTCAAATCAGACCTTGAAACAGAATATTTGCAAGCAAAGCAGCAGATGAACTTCTATGAGGGAGATCTCAAATGTCAAGTTCTCAATCAGTTGATCATACAGAAAATGTACTTGCATAAAGGAGAAGTTGATTCTGTTGTCGTGTCAGATGAGAGAGTGGAATCTGAAGTGAGCAGAAGAGTGCAATATTATGCTTCACAGATTGGTGGAGAGAGACAATTAGAGCGCTATTTAGGCAAAACCATAGAAGAATATAAAGAATTAATGCGACCAAAGGTGAGAGAGCAGATGACCATCCAAGATGTACAACAAAGGATGATTTCTGAAGTTAAAGTTTCACCTACACAGGTTCAAGCCTATTTCTCCAAGATTCCTCAAGACAGTCTACCTACTTTTGAAAAGGAAGTTGAGTTAGGGCAAATAAGCATGGGTCCTAAACCGAGTCAGATTGCTAAAGACTACGCCCTTGAAACACTAAAGGAGATTAGGGCCGATATAATGGCAGGGAAATACACTTTTGAATATGCGGCCAGATATAAAAGTGATGATAAAGGAACAGCTGTAAATGGAGGAGAACTTGGATACTTTACCCGAGGACAAATGGTGGGCGCATTTGAAAGAGTTGCATTTAAACTTAGCAAAGACAGTATCTCAGAAATAGTAGAAACTGAATTTGGTTATCATATTATTCAAGTGATAGACAGAAAAGGAGAGAAAGTCAATGCACGTCATGTATTGATTAAGCCCTTGATATTGCCTTCAGATTTAGAAAAAGTGGAGAAAGAGATGAAGCAGTTGATTATTCAACTAAAGACGGATAGCACTACTATGTGCAAAGCTGCATCGAACTACAGCATAGATCCTTATACCAAAGACAACTGTGGTTTTTATGTAGATCCAAATACAGGATCACAAAATGTGCCCATAAGCAGTTTAGACCCGGAGGTAACTGGCATTATGAATAGCATGGAAGTTGGAGAGTATACATCCCCAAGGAAATTCCAGAATTATGATGGAACAGATGCCTACCGCTTCTTTTATTTGAAGTCAAGTTCACCAGAACATAAAGCGAATTTGCGAGATGATTATCAAAAAATTCAGAAACTGGCGCTTGCTGAGGCTCAAGATGAATACGTATCTGATTGGGTGCAAGACTATAAGTCTGGTGTTTACGTTTGGATAGATGAGAAGTATCGAAACTGTAGTGAATTAGAAGGATGGGAAGGTCTAAATTAAGATGGTAGATTTTAGCAATGACAAAGTAGCAGCGGATGCCCTTCACCAGAAAGTGAAGGATTTGAAAGCGGAAATAGCCAAAGTGATTATTGGTCAAGACGACGTAATCAATGGCGTGATTACAAGCATCATTTCAAATGGTCATGCTTTATTAGTAGGTGTCCCTGGTCTGGCTAAAACACTCTTGATTAAGACCATTTCTGAAGCTCTGGAAATGAGTTTCAATAGGATACAATTTACTCCTGACTTAATGCCGTCTGATATTACGGGGTCTGAAGTTCTGGATGAACACAGAAATTTCAAATTCAATAAGGGACCTCTTTTTGCCAATATTGTTCTTGCAGATGAGATAAACAGAACACCACCTAAAACCCAAGCCGCATTGCTAGAGGCCATGCAGGAAAAGAGTGTGACTGTTGGCGGCGAATCCTATGAGTTGCCCAAACCATTTTTTGTGCTTGCAACTCAAAATCCTATAGAACAGGAAGGAACTTATCCTTTGCCAGAAGCCCAATTGGATAGATTCATGTTTAATATGTTGTTGGACTACCCTAGCTATGAAGAAGAAATCAGTATAGTTAAGGCCACCACAGGTGGAACTGTAGCAAAAGTGAACTCCATATTGAATGCTGAAGAAATTCTCGGTTTTCAGGATTTGGTGAGGAAAGTTCCGGTACCAGATAATGTGTATGAGTACGCAGTAAGTTTAGTTGCTAAAACCAGAGTTGGTCGCGAGAATGCAACGGATAGAATTAATCAATATATAGAATACGGAGCGGGTCCAAGAGCTTCACAATATCTTATCATTGGAGCCAAGGCGAATGCCTTAATTCAAGGTAAGTATTCTCCAGATATAGAGGATGTACAGGCCGTTGCTAAAGCAGTGCTTCGTCATCGCATCGTAAGAAATTACAAAGCAGAAGCTGAGCGTATAACAGCCGACGATTTGATTACAGAACTTTTTTAATTAGGCCAACTTTTCATAAAAGTCAATGTGTACTTTTGAAAAGTGTCCGATCTAGTTTATGCCATAGTTGACATTGAAACCACAGGGGGTTCAAGTGGAAATCGCATGACCGAGATTGCCATTTGTAAAACAGACGGTAAAGAGATTCTCAGTTATTATGAGACCTTAATTAATCCAGAAGTTTTTATTCCACATTCTATTAGTTTGTTAACAGGGATTACCAATGATATGGTGTCTACAGCTCCTTCTTTCAAAGAGGTCGCTAACCAAATTGATGAGGAACTGAGAGATTGTGTTTTTGTGGCTCATAATGTGAGTTTTGATTACCCGATTGTTAAAAATCACTTTGCGGATTTAGACCAAAACTTTAACAGAAAGAAACTTTGTACGGTTCGTTTGTCCAGAGGCATAATCAAAGGTCAAGCATCATATTCTTTAGGTAAGCTCTGTCAAAACTTGGGGATTTCAAATAAGAATAGGCATCGCGCAATGGGGGATGCACAAGCAACTGCAGAACTCTTCCATTTGCTTTACTCCAAAGATGAACATGATTTCATTAGCTATTCCTTAAATCAACTCAATAAAGAAGCTACTATTCCTCCAAATCTGGTCAAGGAGGAATACGATCAACTTCCAGAAACTACTGGAGTATATTATCTAATGGGTAAAAAAATGGAGATACTCTATGTGGGCAAGGCTAAGAATATTAAGCAAAGAATTACCACCCATTTTAACGAAAAGACCAGAAAGAAATCGGAATTACTGAGAAGGATTCACCATATATCTTATGAAGAAACAGGAAATGAACTGGTAGCTTTTCTTCTTGAAAGCTTCGAGATTAAAAAGCACTATCCTTACTACAATAGAGCACAGAAATCCAAACACAGTGCTTACTACGTTTCCTATTACATGGGGCAAGATGGCATATTCAGAATAGACATTTTCAATAAGAAGTATGGTGGAACAGCAATAGATAGTTTTACATCTGTTACTATGGCCAGAGACTTTCTATATGAATTAGTTCAGGAAAGAGGGATTTGTCCCAAATATGCTACTTTGGAGAGGACTAAAGAGCCTTGCTTTAAAGGGGGCGATTGCGATATATGTAATGCTAAAATCAGTTCAGAGGAGTACAATGAGAGGGTTGCTGGTTTAATAAAGAACGATGTTAAAAACACCATGCTCATTATGGGTAGAGGCAGATCTTCTGAAGAGCAAGCTGCGGTGTTGGTACAAGAAGGAGAATACAAAGGATTCACCTATATCAACTCAGAATTGACCAGCAATGTTCATCAAATAGTAGAAGGCATAGTGCCATATCCTCACAACTCAGATACCCAGCGGATAATTCGTCAATTCTTGAGCGGATCTATGGCCAAGAGGTATGAAATCTTGGAATTGGTCTAGGCTTTCTTAAGAGCCTCAATTAGAGGCATGAGTTTTTCAATACTCACATGATCCATCAGAACAATTTTATACCATTTTGGATTGAGATGATTGTCAGGTACAAGGCCTAACTCACTAGATATTTTTTCTGGAATTGAAGAAGCTCTGATAGTAATAATGTTTGACCCAAAATGACGGTAAAAACGAACATCTAGTTTGCTCAGTTCATTGCACAACCATTCAGCTCTTTTTTGTAGTATATAGATTTTCTCTCTCCAACCAAATGGGCCATGAGTTACTAATATCATCCATATTGCCACAGCATTTGCTCCAGATCTGCTACCTATTAGAGTGTAATCTTCGCCAACAACATAACTAGCTTCTTTGGTGTTGGCATATGATATTAAACCTTTGCGAGCCAAGAATATACCCGTACCATATGGCGCTTGGGCCATCTTATGCGCGTCTAATGTTACAGAGCTAATTTCTGGATTTCCAAAATGCATGGCGTTGTCTTCAACTGCAAAAGGGAAGTAAAAGCCGCCAAAGGCACCATCCACGTGAATTTTATAGCTCACCTCAGCCATTTTCAATGCAGATATATAGTCAGAGACTCTATCAACAGAGCCAAACATGGTTGTCATCATGTTCACTATGGTAATGAAATGCTTTACACCATTTTCTTTCGCTTTGGCTATGGTTTGGTCAATATCTATGGGCAATCTGCTGTCTTCATCAACATCTACTTTGTAGATTGGAATGTTTAAAAGGTTAGAAGCCTTGTCCATAGAATAGTGGCTATCTTCACTACACAATATGGCTATCTCGCTATTGCTTGCGGCAAATTCCTGAATGAAAAGGTTTCTATAGATCCATATCGCTTGTAAGTTGGCCTCAGTTCCACCACTGGCAACATAGCCATCTATACTTCCTGCTTCTGCATGTAAAATATCTACCGCACATATTTCTATGACTTCTTTTTCAATTTGCTGGGTACCCCTGAAGAAACTTTCAGAGTCCCCAAGAGTATGACATCCTATATGGTTTGGATTCTTGATTAAGGTAGACATATAAGGTGCATCCTTAAGCAAAGGATTGTTGTACAAGGGAAACACATCTTGGTCTAGATAAGACGCAGGCACCCCTAACACAGTCATCTCAGTATAGTTGATGTTCTGATCAATGGCAGAGAATACTCGTTTTTTAATCTCTTCATGAGACCATTTCTTCCACAATGTTTTGCTTGTCATCGGGCGCAAAAGTACACCCAGTCACAATAGCTTAACTGATAGTGGTCAAGATTAAGACTGATGATTACTCCTCAAGAAGAAAGTTCCTGCCAAACTCACTGCTACCATTGTTCATGGTAATTTTCATAGGGAAACTGTTGGGGTAGAGGGCATAAAGCAAAGTGATTTCAATTTTGGCACCGGTGCTTTGCTCGGTTAGTTCCACTTTAGCCAAATTTTTGGTTGAAAATTTACTCAATTGAAAAGTTAAATCATTAAACTCTGGCAAGCAGATATAGGCCTGGTTCATATAGAGAAAATTGCTATGCTCATTGCTTGTGCATGTGAAATCATAGGTTCCATCTGGAAAGGAAGTATTAATGGCTGTTAATATTCCACTTTGAATAACTCCCTCAGCGTTGTATTGTAAGTTTCTAAGGGTGTAAGTAGTGTCAAATATGTACACTCCTTGAGC
Organism: Bacteroidia bacterium; assembly: GCA_049115575.1. GTDB lineage: Bacteria > Bacteroidota > Bacteroidia > NS11-12g > UBA9320 > JAHEKB01. The sequence goes on from JAGDZU010000002.1 coordinate 614,917, forward strand.
AACTTCTCGTTCTTCATACTCAAACATAGTATGGGGTTGAGTTGAATTTTGACTATAGTTCATGCGTTGAATAATTGGAAATCCATTCCACCCTGCTTTAGTAAAAATAATCTTAAAGCTATTTAAATTACCCCAGCCATCATGAGTAACCAATATTCTACGCTCTTGATCATTGGCTTCTGATAATCGAGGTCCGTTGTAGGTAAGAACAGTAGTGTCGCCATTATCCCATTCCAAGGAAACAATAGCGCTATCATTATTGTACTTTATCTCACATTCATATGAACCGTCTTGAGTGATTTTGTAGAGCAAACCAACTTCTTCTTCTTCATTGCTGAGTATGTTGTCAATAATTTCTAAATCACCACATGAACTGTGAATAAAAGGGAATAGAATTAGGCATAGAAATACCAAAAGGGAGGACGCTTTAAGCGGTCTTCTAAATAAGGTCATGACATACCAAAGGTAAAGAAAATGAAAATAGCCTTAGATTTAGGCTGTATAGGTCTCCAGAGTTTTAAAAAATTCTAATAGATCTTCTTTACTATTTCCCGGGTTGATAGTAACCAGTCTCACAAATTCTTGTCCTCTGAATTCTCCGAAACCAACAAGGGTTTTTGAATCTTTATACATAGCGGTGCACAATTCATTGGCAGGGACATTTTTATAATTGAAACAAATAGAAACTGAATCTTCGAAACTATAAAAAGTATAATCTGGATGATTGATTACATATTCTCTTGCAAAATCTGCTAGTTCAAATTGCTTGTTTACAAGCTCTTCTAAACCTTTCAATCCAATGGCTTTCCACAAGGTCCAAAATTTCAAAGCATCATTGCGTCTTCCACATTGCAATGAGGTTTTACCTAGATTGAAATCGTCTTTGTCTGTCTGATAGAGATAGTCCGCATCTATAGAAAATGAATCATATAAGGCTTTTCTGTGTTGGGTAATAATGATAGAACATGTAAGCGGAGTCCCTAACATTTTATGTGCATTATAACTAAATGAATCAGATAATTCTAGGCCTTTAATCAGACGTTTATACTTTTCGCTAAAAATGACAGAACCGCAATATGCCCCATCTACGTGGAGCCATAAACCGTGTTTTGTGCAGATTGAAGAAATTTCAGCAATAGGGTCAAAAGAACCTAAAACAGTAGTTCCAGCTGTGGCGTTCACAAAAAATGGAGTATATCCGGCCATTTGATCCTTAACTATAGCTTCTTCCAATTCTTTCACTAACATTTCACCACGAGAATTGGTTGGTATATATCGGACTTGCTCAAGACCAACACCTATAAAGGAAGCATTTTTTGGAATTGAGTAATGCGAATCCTCAGAGGTATATAATGTCATTTTGCCATTAACACCTTTTCGAGTTATCTCAAATCTGCCGTGATCCCTAGCCATTAACATGGCCATCAGGTTGGTCATAGATCCACCAGCTGCTATAGTTCCGTCTGACTGTTTTGGATATCCAGCCAAATCACAACTTCTGTGAATGATTTCCTTTTCAACTCCAACTTGAGGGCCTGCAACTTTATAGGTATACATGCTGTTGTTTAGCATCACAGCAATTAAATCACCCAGAACTGCCTTGCTGTTTCTTCCACCAAAAAGCTGATTGTAAAACTTTTTACTAGCTGTTCTTGGAGTTGCCAGCACCAATTGTCTCAAGCTTTCTGCAAACTCCTCATCAACCATAGGTTCATCCCCTAAAGTCAAATCCAATTTCTCGTACAAATGATCTGGATCTATAGGTTCTACTACAGGTTCTACCTCTTCTTTTTCAATCAGTTCATTTGCTAGCGAGATAAAAAGAGCAAGATCATTCTGCATGTTGTTCATTGATAGTTATTTTTCACGGTTGCAGGACAAATATGGTCTGCATAATGAGGTGCAAACAAACAGATAATTCGCTTTATAAGCCAATATAATTGTATATGGGGCTTCACTCCTTTAACTTGCGCATTGTAGATGAGTGTAGAATTGGATAGAATTACGGAACTTGATGAATTATTAGAAACCCTTAGAAATGCGGAGTCAAATGAAATTCCATTCATAGCTTCTAGAATAGCAATAGATGCAGAGAGTCTAGCTCAATGGGCTAGTTTTTCAGAGGTGAAGTACACTAGAAATAAGCTCATTAGAACTGAGGAGTTCGAGCTAATGATTTTAGGTTGGACACCTGGTCAATCAACAAAAATTCACGCTCATGACCATCAAAAATGTTGGGTTCACATAGTTGAAGGGGAATTTGTTGAGCACAGATACGAATACATAGATAACAAAATGGTTGAAACTTCTTTGGACAACCCTTTACCTGGTAAAACCACATTCATGGAAGATGACATGGGGTATCACAAGCTACAGAATGTAAGCGACCGCAATGGTATGAGTCTTCATCTTTACTATGGCCCTATTGATCAATGTTTGGTTTATAATGAGGAGACAGGGGAATTTGAGCTTAAGAAAATGACCTATGACACAGAAGCTGATTTAGCTTAAGTAGGAGGGTTCATTTTCCATCTACGATGCGTCCACAGCCACAATTCAGGTTGCTCAATAATGTTCTGCTCTAATAATCGAGCATAAGATTTTACTTTTTCTTCTGAGGTCTCACCTTCAATTAATTTAAATTCAATGTCGTAATATCCATTTCGTTTACTTAAAACATATGGGTAAACCAGTGGAGCGTTGAGCTTGGAACCAATTCGGTCTGCGCCCATTAGAAATGCCGTCTTCTGGTTTAAGAAATCAATCCAAAACACACTGCTGTTTTGGGTAGGAGATTGGTCGCTAATCATATAAGCAAGGCTAAGTGTGCCTTCTCTTTGAAGTTCAACCATTCTTTTATAGCCAGTTCTTGATTCAACACAAATATTGCCAAACCTCTCTCTCATCACAATACTCAAATCATTGAAGTATGAATTGGATTGCTTTTGATAGAATGAAACAAATTGATGTTTAATACTCAACGGAAAAAATGCAAACCACTCCCAATTTCCGAAATGTGCGGCTTGTAACACTGCACTTTGACCATTTTCGTGTATGCGGTCTAACAGGTCTATGTTATGAAAAGTAATCCTTTTTTTAGCTGCGGTTTTACTAATGGTTAAGACTTTTAGGGACTCAATAAATAGGCGGCAGAAGTGTCTATAAAATTTTCTTTCCAATGTTTTGAGCTCAGTTGTTGAGCTCAATGGAAATGAAGCTTTAAGATTGGATTGTACCACTTTCTTTCTATAAGAAATGACATGATAAACCAATATATAAGTGAGAAAGCCAATAGCATGCAGCAACCAGATAGGAAGCAGCGATATCAGATAAAAAGGAAAGTATTTAATCCAAGAGGGCATAGTTATTCCTCTTCTTCTTCGATTATTTCCAGATCGTTCAGGAATTCTTTCAAATTACTGATGATAGGAACTTCCATAAGTGGAGCACCTAGCTCATTGGCAATCATTACGCTAACCCAATCTAATCTGTAGATAACATCAAATATTGAAAAAACGTCATAATCAGGTATTTCCAGTGGAAGTACTCTATTGTTTTCCATTTCTAAATGTGAAATTAGAAAATCGAATCTTGCTGCAACCCTTGGATTGCGGTCTGAGTAGAGCATTATGAAATTGGTTTCTAATCGTTCTACATAGCTTTCTAAGACATTGTGATTTGCCTCAGGAATAATATTTACAAATGCCTCTAATTTGGCATTTTCATTGATTTGTTGACCAAATCGAACAGCAACTTCAGCATAATCTCTATCAGCTAGAATCACAAATTTTCTTTTTAATGAAGATGCGAAGAACTTGGCAATTTGCTCTGCACTTCTAATTTGTTTTTCTCGTTGATTAGGGAAATCATCTCTAATATCTATTAATGCAGCAGATTGATCCAAATCAAAAAAGTCTCCTAATATGAGCAATTGGTAACTCAACCCAAACCCTATAGCCATACGCGGCTGATAACCTGTTGGAATAGAGTAGCATGTAATATTTTCCTCACCTGCCTTCTCTTGTAATTGACCTCCAGAGGTTAAACAAAGTATGGATGCTCCAGTAGCTTTAGCTTGCTCAAATAATGAAAGGCTTTCTTCTGTATTACCAGAATATGAATTGATTACCACTAGGGATTTCTCATTAACATATGCAGGTAGGTCGTAGTTGTTTACAACTTCAATGGGAAGGTCAGCTTTGTCGAAAAACCAGCTTTTAGCAATCAGTGCACCAATTCCACTTCCACCTAAGCCTCCAAGAACTACATGATCAAATGACTCACTTCTAAAACCGTGATCTTTGTAATTTGTAAGAACAAAATCCAATTGATCTGAAAAACTTTCCAATGAAGACTCGTGTGTTATCATGCTAATTCTAAGTACTTTTGACGGGCAAAAATAGTTCATAGATTTTGGTAAAAGACAGAATCTTAAAGGATATGTCTAACAATGACAACAATAATGAAGAAGAGGGTTTGGGCTATGTTCAGTACAGTTTTACTGTAGATCAAAAGCAAGAACCGTTGAGAATTGACAAATTTCTAGTCAATAGAATCACAAATGCTACGAGAAGTCGCATTCAACAAGCCATCTCACAATCTCAAGTACTTGTGAATGGTACGGTAGTAAAAGCCAATTATAAAATCAGACCTCAAGATCAGATTGAAGTTCGCGTGGACGAGCTTCCCAATGAGTTATTGATTAAGCCAGAAGCTTTACACATTGACATTGTTTATGAGGATGATGATCTAATGATTGTCAATAAAAAAGCTGGAATGGTTGTTCACCCCGGAGTTGGAAATCACAGCGGTACTTTGGTAAATGCACTTGCTCATTACTTTAATGTAGAGGTGGATTTTGAAGGGAAAAGGCCGTGGCTGGTTCACCGAATTGACAAAAACACTTCTGGATTATTGGTGATTGCTAAGAATGATCAAGCCATGTCACACCTGGCTGCTCAGTTTAAGGACCACAGTATCTCTCGAAAGTATGTGGCTTTGGTTTGGGGCGATTTTGAAGAGGAAGAGGGAACTATATCTACCTATATTGCAAGAGACCAGTACGATAGAAAGAGATATACGGCGGTAGAAGAAGAAGGCGAACGAGGCAAGTGGGCGGTAACCCATTATTCGGTTTTAGAAGATTTTCTGTTTTGCTCATTGATTGAGTGTAGATTGGAAACAGGAAGAACTCACCAAATCAGAGTTCATATGAGGCATATTGGTCATTCTTTGTTCAATGACGAAATGTACGGTGGAAACAAGATACTTAAAGGTGTGGTTTTTAGCAAATACAAGCAATTTGTAGACAACTGCTTTATGATTTTACCCAGACAGGCTTTACACGCTAAATCATTGGGCTTTGTGCATCCCACAACTGGAAAGGAGATGTTCTTTGTATCTGAATTACCGCCAGATTTTGAAGAGGTAATTCAAAAATGGAGAACAGTTCATCAATCCAGTAGCTTTCAATAAAAAAAAGTGGCCGAAGCCACTTTTAGTTTCATAAGAAGGTTCTTAGTCTTCCATATGATTTCCAATAAAAAATGCAGCACCTGCTAATGCAATTTCTTTAAGCAATAAAGGCATGGCCATTTCATCTCCATTCATCATCTGTGGGAGATAAATGGTTAAGGTGAAAATCACCAACATAATACCTGTTAAATAGGCTGCTAACCTCGCTTTTTTACCCCAAATAATGGAGATACATGCAAGAATTAATGCAATACCAACCAGATATACCCAAAAGACTCCACCGGGTATAAAAGAAGGTACCATGCCCGCCATATCATTAGCCGACATTAAGTGAAAAACACCGAACATACCTAGCATAATAGCGTACATGGAGCGTGAAACAGAAGTTGGAATAAATGCTTTCATAATGATTTAATTTTAAGTGTATAGACAACTAATGTATAGAAACTTACAGCTATTCTGTAATTATTTTCTCAACATTATGCCCTTTTAAGGCCTTGAAACAGCATAGAGAAGATGACTACTACAGCGCATGCAATAAAATTATACCATAGGAAAGACAGCTCAAGCCCGGTAATTAATTGAAAATGTTCTTGGAAGAAATGTACATAGAAAATGAAGCATTGAGCTATGATTGCCGCCCAAAGTACAGCTCTAGAATTGATGTACTTGATGAACAATCCAACTATGAATATACCTAGGATAGTACCATAGAAAAGACTACCAAGAATATTTACAAATTCAACTAGATTGTCGAATAAGGTGGCAACGCTTGCAAAGGCAATAGCAGCTAAACCCCAAAATAAAGTGAGCCACTTGGAGCTTCTCAAATAATGCCTTTCAGTTTTTCCTTGTCTGTTTCTTTTATAGAAATCTATGGTTGTAGTGGTAGCCAAAGCGTTTAATTCTGCGGCAGTACTGGACATAGCGGCCGAGAAAATCACAGCAATTAACAATCCCACCAATCCAGCGGGTAACCATTTGAGTATCCAGGATATAAATACAAAATCAGTTTCCTTGACTTTTGAGGTATAGCCCAATTTACTAAGACTTTCCTGAAACTTTATATTGAGTTCTTTTTGTTCTTCATTAATGTAGGCTAAGTCTTTAGTGTGTAATCCATTTTGCAATTGAATCTTCTCTAGTTCTATACGCTCATGTTCATCTTGTAGAATTCTAAAATCCTCTGGAGATTTGTCTTCAATGTATTCTAGTTTAGAGCTATCAAAGCTGAGAGGTTTTTCGTAAATGGTATAAAAGCTAAAAACCAAGACGCCCATGAAGAGTATAAAGAATTGCATAGGAATCTTAAGTATGGCATTAAAGTATAATCCTGTCCTGATTTCTTTTAAACTTTTACCGCTGATGTAACGCTGTACTTGACTTTGGTCTGTTCCAAAATAGGAGAGCATTAAGAAGGTACCACCAATTAGACCTGACCATACATTATATCGATTCCCCAAATCCCAATTAGTGTCAAAGGCTTTTAACATACCTTCAGCCGATGCCAAAGTCATCACATGATCCATACTGACCTTTTCCTGTATGTAATAGATCAAAAAACCAAAGGCCACAAACAGACCTATAAAAATGATGGCCATTTGTTGTTTGTGAGTTTGGGTAACTGCATCAGTTCCACCAGATACGGTATATATAATTACCAATAAACCAATAATCCAGATATTGATCATTAAGTTCCATCCCATGATCTCGGCAAGAATGATGGAAGGTGCATAAATGGTTACTCCAGCGGCTAAACCTCTTTGGATCAGAAAAAGTGCCGCTGTAAATAAGCGCGTGTTGAGGTTAAATCTACCTTCTAGGTACTCATATGCAGTAAACACTTTTAAATGGAAAAAACGCGGAGCAAAAAAGAGCGCTATGATTACCATGGCTATAGGAAGTCCATAGTAGAACTGAGCGAATTTTAATCCGTGCTCATATCCCATTCCTGGGGTACTAATAAATGTAATAGCACTAGCTTGGGTGGCCATAATGCTCAACCCTATAGCCCACCAAGGAGTATTACGGTCAGATGCTAGGTAAGAGTCCAGATTCTTTTTCCCTCTGGTTTTCCATATTCCATAAACTGAAATAAGAACAAGAGTGAGAATCAGTACTAACCAATCAATCCAACTCATTCTTATAGTGTGAAGTCTGAACGAATGGCAAAGAGTTTACCAAATGTATATTCTTGAATGGTTACCAATTTGTTAAGCCCTGAGAAAGTTGCGAAGTAGCGCTCTTGGTCATAGGTCAACAAATTTCCGTGTTTATCTCTAAGAGTTCCACCTGCACTGCTCCCTTTAGTGAATGCTCTTAAAGTGCGCTTATTGCCCAATACATCTTCCACTACCAAAGTCATTGCTGGCTGAGAATTTTTAATTGAATCTTTTTGAGCTTGATTGAGGTAAGTCGCGTATCCTTCAAAATTCTTGAATTTGAAAAGTGCAAAATAGCTTTTAGCAGCTTGTTGATTGATTGATGTATTGGGTTCACCCGCTAAAGCAAAATTGCCATCAACTCTTGTTATGGTATAGGATGCACTAGAATCAGCATGATAAATTAAACCTATTTCCTTTATCTCCTCTGGTTCATAATCAAATACAGATCTGCTGTACCATTCTGTCTTATTCAAATTGAATTTAGGGGTGATATAACCATCAAAGCCGGGTATATATGCAATAAAGGGAATGTCAGAGCCTTCTACATGCATATATGTGCCGCGCATATCAGGAGTATATGAACCAACATAGTAAGATCTTATAAGCTCTCCTTTGGAATGTATGTCTACTCTAACAGCATCGCTTACCATTGATCTAATAACATTGTCTTTTGCCGTTTGAGCAACAGGACCTTTAACTGTTATTCTATTTAGAGTCTTGTTTAGGAAAAGATCAATGTTAGGCTGAAAAGCAGGATATTCTTCATTCACCCACCATTCCCCTTTTTCGGTCTTGCGTAGAACTACAGTCTTGCCAGACCTGTCTTTCATCATGATTTTGTCTATTACAGATGGGTCCTCTACCGCGAATTCCACAGTTTCTGTGGTTACTTTACCCTCTTTGCCTGAATTCAGTATGAGATAGACACCCAAAACCAAGACCAAAGCACCAAAACCCCATAGTAATCTCTTCATGCCTTCAAATAAACAATTCTGTTTAAGATTGTTTGTAATATTCTTGAGCAATGTCTAGTTTAACTATTAATTCGTAATAGTGAGATTGATAGTGAAATTTATTAAATGGATTTTCTACATGCTGTTAGGGCTTATTGCTCTTTTCTGCAGTTATGTAATTCTTAGTGGAAACCACTACTTATTTTTCACGGTTAGACATACTGTTTTGGAGGGAAGATTGGGTCCAAGCATAGATGAGCATCACATCTATCCGAGCAATCCTGTGGCCATAGGTGCTCCGCATCCTTGGAAAGAAAAGAAGATTGATGCAAAATTCACTCAAGAAGAACTCAAATTCCACCAAGACTATGAAACTGCGGCTTTTTTGGTTGTGCATAAAGACTCTATAATCTTTGAATACTATGATCAAGAACACGAGGAATCGTCTCTTATGAATCCGTGGTCTATGGCTAAGTCTGTGAATAGCTTGCTTATAGGTATAGCTATAGACGAAGGGCTCATAGAAAGCGAAGATGTTTTACTATCCAATTACTTTGATCAGTATAATGGCAGTGGAATTACCATTAAACATTTACTCACTATGTCTTCAGGTATAAATTTCGATGAGCATTACCTCAATCCATTGTCCCATTCAGCTAGATCATTGTATGGGAAAGATTTAGTAGAACTGAATAACAACTATGAACCGGTTAGAGCACCTGGCGATAGTTTCGATTATCAAGGCGGTAATACTATACTATTAGGCATGATACTTAAAAAGGCAACGGGAATGAGTCTTGCAGATTATGCATCTGAGAAATTGTGGCAGCCAATAGAGGCAGAACATACTGCAAATTGGAGTATGGATAGGAAGGATGGAATGGAAAGAGCATTCTGCTGTTTAAATTCTACTTTGAGAGATTTTGCCAGACTAGGTAAACTCATTATGCAAGGAGGAAAATGGAAGGAGCAAACGGTTGTTTCTGAAGTCTATTTACAAAAGGCAATGGTGCCTGCAGATATTGTACTGGAGAATGGAGAGTCCAATTTGAAGTATGGTTATCATTGGTGGTTGCTGAATATTGAAAAATACAAAGGATACTATGCTAGGGGAATACAGGGGCAGTATTTAGTAGTCTTGCCTGAAGAAGAACTTATAGTGGTGCGTTTTGGCGATCAAAGACCTTCAACCAGATACAAAGGGCATGTGACCGATATGTTATACTACATAGATATGGCGAGGAGGATGGTGGAGTAGAAGACACAAGATACAAAGTTCGAAGGGTCGAGGGGTTCTTAATGTCGAATAACTCATGACGCATAAATCATTTATATCTACACCATAGCTGGCGCGTTTTAATTTAAAGCTTTTAGTCTCGTGGACTTTTGTAATTTCCCCTTGGGGTAATGGGGAACCCACATAAAAAATCTTTATGGTGACATTATAAAATTTGGTGGAATAGACGATACAGGAATCAAAAACTCAAGGTCCAAAGACACAAGAACCAAAAAAAGAAAGTTCGAAGGGTTGAGAGGGTCGAAGGGTCAATGTTTGACGGTTTTCCGTTCCGGTTTCCCGTTTCCCGATAAGCTGGCTCGCACCCCTTTCTCATCCATCAAAATCTGTGACTTTGACCCTAACGTCGTCCACATATGGTATGGAGAGATCAAAGGTGAAATAGGTTTCTTCTCCTGGGTAACTGAATGTGTTTATCCAGTACCAGTCTTCATTTATTAGATCTCCATGATGATCAAACAGACTCACTTTTAATTCAACAGCCTCTAAATAGGTTTCACCATCATTATATACTTCTCCTTCAATAATGGTTCCACTTGGACCGGTCCAATATGTAAAAATGACATCCGCATCTGGATAGCCATGGTAATGGAATTCTTCTTTTGAGCAGCCACTAAGTCCTGCAATACCAAGAAGCAAAAACAGTAGTAATTGCTGTTTCATTTGTCTATAATTAGGTACAACATTTATTAATTTAAATTTTTTCAATCAGGCTCTAAGCCAGATGCACTGGGCTTTAAACATGTTCTGTATTAAGTATTGCAAATTCGAGACCAAAGCTTAGAATCAAAGTAATTCCAATGCTTCAGCATATATAAAATCTTTACATTTGTTTTTGCTTTTTACAGAATCCATAGAAGAAGTTATATCTGCCCTTCCAGAGCAAAATGCTTTTATTCTTTGCGATGAAAACACAGCTCTACTCTGTTATCCTTTATTGAGCTTAGAACTCCCATTAATTGTCATTCCCGCTGGAGAAGAAAACAAAAACCTAGATAGTTGTGACTATATCTGGTCTGAACTAATCAAACATGGTGCAGACAGACAGTCCACTCTGGTCTGTTTGGGAGGTGGGATGATTTGTGATATAGGGGCTTTTGCAGCAGCTACTTTTCAGAGAGGCATAGATCACATTCTTGTACCAACCACATTACTAGCTATAGTAGACGCCTCCACGGGAGGAAAATGTGGCGTTGATTTTAAGTCCTATAAGAATTATATAGGATTATTTAAAGAAGCTAGTCAGCTCATTATTTGTCCTAAATTCTTGCTCACGCTAGAGCAAAAGGAGAGAGTAAATGGGTGGGTTGAGATGTTAAAACATGGCCTTATTGCAAATACGGAACATTACAATAAGTCTGTATCGTTTGCTTCTAACCTGGATACAATGGATTCTGATCTCATCAAAAGATCTATTGAAATTAAAAACGACCATTGCAAACGCGATTTCATGGAAACAGGAATTAGGAAACGGTTGAACTTTGGGCATACTATTGGCCATGCTATTGAAAGTTTAAGTCTTGAACTCAGAAAACCATTAAGCCATGGAATATCAGTCGCTTATGGCATAGTGGTAGAAGCATTTTTGTCAAATAAAGTGTGGTCATTAACAGATGTAGAACTGGAGAGAATTCTGATAGATTTTAAGGCGTTTTTACCAGAGCTAGATGAAGAATTAAGGGATAAAGATTCGCTAATGTCTTTTATGAAAAAGGACAAGAAGAACTGGGATGGAAAAACCATGTTTAGCTTATTGAATCATATTGGGAGTGCCCAAGAGAATTTGCACGTAGAACAGGAACATATATTAGATGGTCTGGATCAATTGAACCATCATTTTTCATGAAGATTTCTCATCCAACCGGTTTATTAAAAGGAGTGATTCAGCTCCCAACTTCTAAAAGTATTAGCAACCGACTCCTAGTATTGAAACACCTTTATTGCCCAGAATTGGAAATTGAAGGGCTTTCAAAAGCCAATGACACTCAATTGATGAATTCTTTGATAGAATCAAAAGCGGATAAGTTGAATGTGGAAGATGCTGGAACTGTTATGCGCTTTCTTTTGGCCTATATGGCAGCTTCAAAAAGAGATGTCACTCTTAAAGGAACTGCACGAATGCATCAGAGACCTATTGGAGAATTAGTAGATGCACTAGGGCAAATAGGAGCAGAAATTGAGTTTTTAGGTAATGAAGGATATCCGCCTGTTAAATTGAGTGCTTCAGCTTTGGTAGATGCTGATTTGGATATGAGAAAAGTTCAGAGCAGCCAGTTTGTGAGTGCAATGCTCATGATACTTCCATCTTTTGGCCTCAATTCTCACATCCAAATTGATCCAAAAATGAATTCTTATGCTTTTGTTCAAATGACTATAGACGTCATGGACATGCTGGGATTGCATTTAAGAAATGAAAATCAGAGAATCAGTGCACTTGATAGGACTGAGCCGGCAAGAACTATTAAGGTGGAAAGGGATTGGAGCTCATTTTATTACTGGTTTGCAATGGCAGTGCTGGCCAAGGAATCTGAGCTATTCTTTCCCGGTTTAAAGCTTGAAGGCATTCAAACTGAAAGCCAATGGCTGGAGGTGCTAACACACGAGTTGATTTTTGTTGAGCAAAATGATGAAGGAATATTGCTTCAGCGAAAACCTGGAGATATTAAGTTTAATATCAATGATATTGACTTAAAAAATCATCCAGATCTTGCTCCAAGTTTCATTCTTTTGTTTGCCTGTCTTGAGCAAGAATGCACATTCACAGGATTAGAAAGTTTAGACATCAAAGAGTCGGAGAGGGCAAAGGTGTTGCATTCGTATCTAGATCAACTTGGAGGTAGTTTAACATTGAAAAATGGGAAATGGATACTGCAAGCCTGCGATGTAAGTACTCTGAATGACAACTTTTTTCAGACTCACAAAGACCATAGAATGGCCATGTCTTTAGCCTGCCTATCGCTTATTGCACCTATAAATCTCGATGACGGAAAAGTGGTAAGTAAGTCTTATCCTTCATTTTGGTTGGAGATGCAACACTTGGGCTTTGAAATTGATACTTTTGCCTAGGATGAACAGCATTGGTACAAACATTAGGTTAACTTCCTATGGCGAATCTCATGGCGAGAGTATTGGTGCTATCCTAGATGGCTTCCCCTCTAATTTTAAAATTGATTTCGATTTCATTCAAGCTCAAATGAACAGGCGAAGACCAGGGCAATCAGAATGGACTACAGCACGAGAAGAAAAAGATGAATTTTCTATAAACTCTGGAATTTTTGAAGGGCTTACAACCGGGGCTCCAATACATATTTTTATAGAGAATAAAGATGCTCAAAGCAAAGACTACGACGCCCTTGAAAAGGTGTATAGACCTTCTCATGCAGATTATACCTATCAAGCAAAATATGGAGTGAGAGACCATAGGGGAGGTGGAAGAAGTTCAGCAAGAATAACAGCTGCATGGGTAGCAGCAGGTTCTATAGCACAAGACTATTTGCAAAGGGATGGAATAGAAATAGGGGCTTTTGTAAAACAAATAGGATTATCAAGACTAGATGTAAATGGCCATTTTTTTAGTAGAAATCAAGTGGATACAAGTGAGCTAAGATGTCCAGATGAGACTATAAGCAATCAAATGAAAGCAGAAATTAATGCTGCCAAAGAAGATGGCGATAGTCTAGGCGGAGTAATTCAATGTGTTATTCAAGGACTTCCGGCCGGTGTTGGTGAACCTTTATTTGAGAAACTACAAGCCAAGTTAGCCTTGTATATGCTTGCCATTAATGCTGTAAAGGGAATAGCATTTGGTGGTGGCTTTGAAATGTCCGCTAAGAGAGGCTCTGAGGTTAATGATGCATTTATAACAGAAGGTGAAATCATCAAAACATCGAGCAATAATTCTGGAGGAATTCAAGGCGGCATAAGCAATGGAATGCCAATCTATTTTGACTTGGCATTTAAGCCGACGGCCACTATAAATAAAGCACAAGAGACCGTAAGCAGTAATGGTGAAAAAGTGGTTCTTGAAGCAAAGGGAAGGCATGACCCTTGTGTTGTTCCAAGAGCGGTGCCGATAGTGGAAACCATGACAGCCCTCTGTTTAATGGATTTGCTCTGTTTATAAATTTGTCATAATAAAGTCATGGAGCTTGCAGTTGTATTAAGTAAACACTGCTATGAAACGCTCCTTTATTTTTGTCCTAATCTTTGCTGCTTCCATTGTATTCTTTTATGGCTTTACCCATTATCCTAATGTCAATCAAGATAAGGTCACTGAGGTTTTAGATATTTCAGACGAAGTAAATGGATTGGTAAAGTTCAAAAATGGTTTGAACAGTACTTCATATATGGTCTCGTCTGAAAGAGAGATCGCGTATTATTTAGAAGTACAAGCAGCTCATTATGTGCCAGAAAATACCAAACGCGTACCCTTGAACTTATCTGTGGTGATAGACCGCAGCGGTTCTATGAGCGGAGAGAAGCTGGAATATGTTAAGCAGGCTGTTAAATTCATCATAGACAATCTGGGAAGTGAAGATCAATTGTCTGTGGTTATATATGATGATGAGGTGAGCCTACTCATAGACCAGCAAGTGGTGGCCAATCAAAAGCAATGGGCTAAGAAGAAAATAAATGCCATTAATTCAGGAGGGTCTACCAATTTGAGCGGCGGTATGCTTAAGGGTTATGATGAGCTGCAATCCAACTATAAATCAGGTTATGTGAATAGGGTTTTACTTTTGTCTGATGGTCTTGCAAATCAAGGCATCACAGATGAGGATCTTCTGGCTAATATAGTTGGGAAGAAGAATCAAGAACAGAATATTACCCTATCCAGTTTTGGAGTCGGGATTGATTTTAATGAAGACCTCATGTTAGCATTAGCTGAAAGAGGATCTGGCAATTACTACTTCATAGAGAATCCAGATCAAATTCCTGAGATTTTTGAAAACGAGCTCAAAGGTTTATTAAACGTAGTAGCGCAAAATGCAGAGTTGATTATTGACATACCTGAAGGACTGAAGGTAAAGCATGTGTATGGGTATGAAGTGGATTTGGAAAGCACAAATCAAGTTCATCTGAACCTCCGAGACTTAGTATCTGAAGAGACTAAATCCCTTGTTATTGAATGGGAAAGAACTGAAGATTTGGACGAATACAACTTCACCTCTCGCTTAATTTATGACGATGTCTTTAGTGGCAATAAGCTCAAACTTGTATGTGAAGCTAAACTGCATGCTGTAGCAACCCAAGCTGAATTAGAAAAGGGATTGGATTCCTCTATTAATGCCCAATATGTCTTGTTTAAATCCAATTATCTATTAGAGCAAACTATGCAGGCAATGGATGAGAGGAATGTAAAAAGAGCCCGTGAGCTCACCGAGCAGAATAAGCTGTTGTTAGGAGCCGACGACTATTATGACATGCCTGAATTGCAAGTGCAAGACAGCATAGTGATGAACTATGAAACTGATGTTGTTATAAAGATAGAGAAAGACAGGAATGCACTCTCTCAATCTGAAATGAAAAGCAAGCAGAAATCAAGTAAGAGCTTTAATTATCAGGTTCGTAAGAAGAAGTACAAGAAGTAATGGTCCTTCTTAGATGATTTGAATTCTATATCATTGTAGCAATGAAAAGAATTGCATTGCACTGGCAAGTCATCATTGCTCTTATTCTAGGAATTATCTATGCAGTGTTTGCTGTGAAACTTGGTTGGAATGATTTCACAGTGGATTACATCTCTCCTTTCGGAAAAATCTTTGTGAATATTCTCAAGTTGATTGCCGTACCTCTGGTGCTCTTTTCAATCATTTCAGGAATTGGCTCGTTAAAAAACATCAATCAATTGGGAAGAGTAGGGGTCAAAACCTTACTCATTTATGTGGGTACTACCATGTCTGCCATTGTAATAGGCCTTCTGTTGGTTAATCTATGGTTACCAGGGAATGCCCCAAGTGATGATGCAAGATTAGAGAAAAGAATAGAGTATGAACTATGGCGTAACACCAATGACATTGTTAAACTTGACGATGTAAACGTGATTTACGATCCGGCTAATGAGGCTTTGGTTAAGTCAGTAGCTGACCGGGTGATGAAAGAAGGGATACCTGAAGAGGTACAGAAGAAAATAGATGCAGCAAGGGCAAAGAAAGATGCGGGGCCATTACAACCTTTGGTTGATGTTATTCCTACTAATATCATACTGGCATTAGCTGAAATGAAGATGCTTCAGATTATCTTCTTTGCTATTTTCTTTGGAGTAGTGGTATTAATGATACCTGCCAAAAAGGCTAAACCGGTAGTAAAACTCATAGATGGTTTAAATGAAGTCTTTATTATGATGGTGAATATAGTCATCAGGACTATGCCATTTTTTGTATTCGCCTTAATGGCGGGTTCTTTAGTAGAGGCAGCGGGTAATGATTTGGCAAAACTCTATGAACAAATGGTCTTTTTAGGGCATTATTCTTCGGTGGTAGTCATAGGTTTGGTTCTGGTAGCTTTCTTATTATATCCAACTCTAGTTAAGCTGTTTGTGAAAGGTATGAGCTATACCAGATTCTTTAAAGGAATTTCAGATGCACAGCTCACTGCATTTTCAACTAGTTCTTCTATGGCTACACTTCCAGTTACTATGGATGCCGTACACAACAACCTTAAAGTACCTAAGGCCATATCAAGTTTTGTACTACCAATAGGTGCAACGGTAAATATGGATGGAACCAGTTTGTATCAAGGGGTTGCAGTAGTTGCTCTAGCACAGTTTCACATGATAGAACTGGACATCGCTCAACAAGTGGTAATTGTTCTTACAGCAACTTTGGCTTCTATAGGCGCAGCAGCTGTACCTAGTGCAGGTTTAGTTTTACTCATTGTAGTCTTGGAAAGTGTGGGATTAAATCCAGCCTGGATTGCCATTATACTGCCCGTTGATCGAATTCTAGACATGTGCAGAACGGTTGTAAATGTTACTGGAGATGCCACAGTATCCTCATTGATAGCCTCTTCTGAATCAGAAATGGACGTTGAATAAACTTGACTTAAATATGTCAGGTTTAACATAGATTTGCGCCTCTTAGATTGTTCATTTTGCAGCACTAAAAGTTATGAATATTAAACGCGTATTAGTTTTAGCCACAATTTTGATAGGATCATTTGAGTCATATTCTCAATGTGGAACGGATGATTATGTAAATAGCCTCATTGGAGATCCTGAGGTAGAAGCCACTCAGGCTCACTTTCAGAAATTGAGAGATATTGGCTATATAGAAGAAAGAGGCGAGGGTTTACAGAAGAAAGCTGTGAGAGTGATTCCAGTGGTATTTCACATTATTCACGATTATGGACCATCTAATATTTCAAAAGAACAAATTGAAGATGCTCTTCGTATTTTGAATGAAGATTTCAGCAGAACCAATGCAGACACCACAGATACAGATCCTCTGTTTCTAGGTGTGGCCGATGATATGGAAATAGAATTCCGATTGGCTAGAAAAGATAAACAGGGCAATTGTACCGAAGGAATTACCAGATGGTATAGCCCAGAATTAACAGATGGTGGAGATGTTGGAAACCCTGAACCAATTAAGCAATTTGTGAGATGGGATTGGCAGATGTATTTGAATATTTGGGTGATAGAGCGCATTGGCTTAAACTGGAGCCCTACAAGCAGGGTTTTAGGTTATTCAATTATTCCAAGGTGGACAACAGCCGCGAGAGACGGAGTAGTCATGAGATCTGATATGATTGGCAGTATAGGTACCGGAAGTGCAACCAACCAGGGCAGGGTTCTAACTCATGAAGTTGGCCATTGGTTGGGTTTGAGACATCCGTTTAATGCACCTTCAGGTGGTAGTGGTTGTTTTCAAGGTGATGATGTTGCTGACACACCTCCTGTGGCATATTCTAATAGTGGGTGTCCTAGTGGTCAATTAAACTCATGTTCAAATGACAATCCAGATTTACCTGACATGTTAGATAACTATATGGATTATACCAATGGTAGATGTCAGAACACTTTTACTACAGGACAAAAAGATAAGATTCAACGAGAAGCTTTTAATTCTTTGATAAGAACAAATAACTATTCAGCTGGTAATTTGAGCAAAACAGGAGTAAACACCAATCCAAGTTGTGGTCCAATTGCTGACTTTTGGATAGATGATTCAGATACGGTAGTCTGTGTTGGATCCAGCACCGTAAAATTTAAAGACTGGAGTTATAATGGAGATATTACAACCCGAAAATGGGTATTTGAAGGTGGGTTTCCTTCTGAATCTTCAGGTTCTAATCCATCCGTTCAATACAATGCATCTGGCGTTTATAGTGTAAAATTGATAGTTGAGAATGCACAAGGAATAGATAGTTTGGAAAGGAAAGCGTTTATTAGAGTTCTTCCAAATGTAGCAGACAAAAAAGCACCCTTTCCAGAGACTTTTGAAGACGCCAATTTTGATGCTGGTTGGAGCTTAGGTAAAATTGATGGTTATGGATGGACACGCAGAGTAAATATAGCTTCAACTGGAAGTTATAGTGCAGAATGTGAGATTAATTCCAATACAACAAATGGAGATCGCTTTGCTATGACACTTCCTCCTATAGATGTATCTCTTCACGGTTCTCCTTTGAGAATAAACTTTGATCACGCTTATTCCAGAAGAATTAGCAATGCTACAGAAGTACTGTTAGTAATGGTATCTGATGATTGTGGACAGAGCTGGAATACGGTAAGAGGTATGACTGCTTCTAATGGCTTGGCAAGTATAAATGGCAACAATCCTGGTTGGTTTCCAACCCAAAGTTCAGATTGGGCTCATGCGAGTTTAGATATTAGTCAATATGCAAATAGCACCAATCTAATTATTCGTTTTGACGTCATAAGTAAAGAAGGAAATTCAGTATTTATTGATAATATCAATGTTGCTCAATTCGGATTGGGAACAGATGACATTAGAGTGCAAGATAGACTTGTGCTTTACCCAAATCCAGCTGAGGATGAGTTGAGTGTAGAAGTAGATGAAAACTGGATAGATGCATCTTTAGAAATAAAAGATTTGTCAGGAAGATTACTTTTGCAGTCTGAAATTTCAAATTCAGTGCTGACTTTTAGCCTAGCTGATCTTCCAAATGGTGTTTACCTGGTACAAATGATCAAACAAGGCGTAAGACGCACAGAACGTTTGATTATTAACAGGTAAATATGTCAAAAAACCTCGTGATTGTGGAGTCGCCTGCTAAGGCGAAAACCATAGAAAAATATTTAGGAAAAGACTTTACGGTGAAGTCTTGTTTTGGACACATCAGGGATCTTCCTAAAGACGATTCTGCAATAGATGTAGAAAAAGGTTATCTACCTAAGTATGAAGTGTCTTCAGATAAGAAGAAGGTGGTAGCAGAACTTAAGAAACTAGCTAAAAAAGCCGATATGGTTTGGCTAGCTTCGGATGAGGACCGCGAAGGAGAAGCCATTTCTTGGCATTTGTCTGAGGTTTTAAATTTAACTGACGACAACACCAAAAGAATTGTCTTCAATGAAATTACCAAAACCGCCATCTTACACGCCATAGAAAATCCGCGCAGCATTAATCAAGATTTGGTGAATGCTCAACAAGCGAGAAGAGTGTTAGATAGATTGGTTGGATTTGAACTTTCTCCAGTATTATGGAAGAAAGTTAAGCCTTCACTTTCCGCAGGACGTGTGCAAAGTGTTGCTGTTAGATTAATAGTTGAAAGAGAAAAAGCTATACAAGCTTTTACTTCCAGTTCATCTTTTAGAGTTCAAGGTGTTTTTAGCAATGGATCCAAGAAGTTAAATGCAGAATTAAATTCAAGACCAGAGACAGCTAATGATGCTCGTTCGTTTTTGGAGAGTTGTAAAGGAGCTTCTTTTAGTGTGAGTAGCATAAATGTGTCGCCTTCTAAAAGAAACCCAGCTGCACCTTTTACCACATCTACCTTACAACAAGAAGCTTCAAGAAAATTGGGTTATAGCGTTTCCAAGACAATGACCTTGGCTCAACGTTTATATGAGAACGGACATATCACCTATATGAGAACCGATTCTGTTAACCTCAGTGAATTTGCTTTGGGAGAATCGAGAAAGGTAATCGAAAGTGAATATGGAGAACAGTATGCTAACACTAGAAAATTCTCAACTAAATCAAGTGGTGCACAGGAAGCTCACGAGGCAATTAGACCAACAGATTTTAGCGTTAGAGGAGCTGGCGCAGATGACGGTCAAAAGAAATTGTATCAATTAATATGGAGAAGAGCTATTGCTTCTCAAATGAGTTCAGCTGAACTTGAAAAAACTACCATTGATATTAGCAATAACCAGAACGAGGGTATATTCAAAGCTAAAGGTGAAGTAATCAAATTCGACGGCTTTCTCAAAGTATATCTAGAAGGAACGGATGATGAAGATGCAGAATCAGATAGCGGACTTTTACCCAAAGTAGAAAAAGGAGAAGGTTTGAATGCCGACTCACTTACAGCAACTGAAAGGTATACAAGACCACCTGCTCGGTTTACGGAAGCGAGTTTGGTTAAGCAATTAGAAGAATTAGGGATTGGGAGACCGAGCACCTATGCACCAACTATATCTACTATCCAAAAAAGAGGATATGTGGTTAAAGATCCTATTGAAGGAAAGCAAAGAGATTTTGCTGTTTTGGAACTTGCAGAAGGAGCAATTTCAGAAATTAAGAAAACTGAAACCTATGGTGCAGATAAGAACAAATTGCATCCTAGTGATATTGGAAAAGTAGTTACTGATTTTTTAATGGAACACTTTGATCAAATCATGGATTACAATTTCACGGCCTCTGTAGAGGAACAATTTGACCAAATAGCAGATGGAATGAAAAATTGGTCAGACATGATTGACTCATTTTACAAACCTTTTCATTCCAATGTAGCCAACACACTGGAAACCGCTCAGAAAGCAACAGGTGAACGCTTGTTGGGAACTGATCCTACAACGGGAGCAAATGTGTATTCTAGAATAGGGCGATTTGGGCCTATGATACAAATGGGGGAATCAGATCAAGAAGAGAAACCCAAGTTTGCTTCTTTGCTTAAAGGGCAGAACATAGATTCCATTACACTGGAAGAAGCTCTTGAGCTATTTAAACTTCCGAGAAAGCTTGGGGAATATGAAGGCGAAGGTGTAGACGCAAATATTGGCAAATATGGCCCGTATGTGAGGCATGCCAAGAAGTTCATTTCTATTCCTGAAGGGGAAGATCCAATGTCTATCACTTTGGAAAGAGCCATAGAATTAATACTGGAAAAGCGCAAGCAAGACGCTAATCTCATTATCAAGAAGTTCGAAGAAGATGAGACCATCCAGGTATTGAACGGTAGATATGGACCTTATATTAAAGCTGGTAAGAAGAATGTCCGAATACCTAAAACTAAAGAACCTTCAGAATTAACTTTTGAAGAAGTTCAAGAGTTGGTTGCCAATCATAAAAAGCGCTAATTATCCCTTTTCTCGAAATCTTCCTCCCGCTTGCTTTCCATTCTTTTAGCAGCGAGATATATAAGTATAATTAATACTGCAATTATTCCAATAGGGCCAAGTAGATATATGGTCCAACTCAATGCGCTCATGAATTCAGTTTAACGGCTGTTCCGTAAGCCAGAATCTCAGAAGCTCCTTGCATAATCATAGATGTAGTAAATCTAACATTCACTATGGCATCTGCTCCTAACCCTGAAGCATCTGCTATCATTCTTTGAAGAGCTTGCTCTCTGGCTTGCGCTTGGAGCTTGGTGTATTCTTCAATTTCACCCCCCACAATATTTTTTAAACCTGCGAAGAAATCTCTTCCAATGTTTCTAGCTCTAACCGTACTTCCTCTGGCTACTCCTAATACTTCACTGGTAGTTTTACCAGGTATACTTTCAGTTGTTGATACAATCATATTCTTAGTTTTCCGTTAAATGTAGTAGTTGGAATTAAGAGTGCCAATTCAATTAGACTAAGTTTAATTATTTATGGCTATACGTCATGAATGTGTGCGTAAATAGGCATTATAGATGTTGATTATGCCCTTATATTTGAGAAGGCTTTTGATTGACGAGAAAGAAATACAAACCATGTTATATCTCCTTGACGATTCGGATGAACGAATTGTTGAAGAGATACAAGAACGTATTAAGGAATACGGTAGCGAAGTAATTCCAATCTTGGAAAAGGCCTGGCCTGTAGAGAGCAATTCAAAACGCCTAGAGCGGATATTACAGCTGATTAAGGAGATTAATGCCAAAGTATTATGTGAAGAACTCACCCTTTGGAAAAAAACAGAAGAGCAAGACTTGCTTGATGGAGTCCTTATCATAGACAAGCTCTATAATCCACTTGTAGATAAGCAATTAATTGAGAATCAATTAGACAAAATAAAACTAGATGCCTGGTTAGAACTGAAGTATGATCTCACCTCTTTTGAGAAGATCAAAATTCTCAATTACATCATGTTCGATACACATCAATTTAAAGGAGAGACAGACAATTATCACAGCAGCAAGAATTCATTTTTAAGTTTTGTTTTAGAGTCAAAGAAAGGCAACCCAGTTTCTCTGGCAGTAATCTACGCCATTATAGCACAACGTTTGAATATTCCTGTTTACGGAGTGAATCTACCTCAACATTTTGTGTTGGGCTATGTAAAAGATTTAGATTGGCAAATCCTAAGTAAATTCAACGATGACGCCGAAGATGAAGACTTGGAAGGAAGCGAAGTTCTTTTCTATATCAACCCTTTCAATAGTGGTCTCATCTTTTCTAAAGAAAACATTATTCAATTTCTTAACCAGCTAAAAATTGAAGTCAAAGACAGCTATTTCACAGTTTGCAGCAATTTAGACATCCTAAAGAGAATCCTCAGAAACCTACTCAACTCATATGAGAAAGAGAAGAATGAGCAAAAACTTGCTGTAGTTAATGAAATGATGCAGATACTCTCTAAAGAGTAATTACCAACCTAAAACTTTCGCAAATATGAGTGGCGCAACTATGGTTGCATCTGATTCTATAATGAATTTTGGTGTATCTACAGAAAGCTTACCCCAAGTGATTTTTTCATTTGGAATGGCCCCTGAATAGGAACCATAACTGGTAGTAGAATCTGAGATTTGACAAAAGTAAGACCAGAGTTCTGTCTGAATTTCTAGGTCTTGTTCAAGCATTGGCACCACACATATCGGAAAATCGCCTGCAATTCCACCTCCAATCTGAAAGAATCCAATTTTTACTTCTTCCGTCTCTTCCTGATACCAATTGGCCAGGTAATTCATATACTCTATTCCACTTTTAACGGTAGAAACTTTAAGTTCTTGCTTGAGACAGTAGGAAGAAAATATATTGCCCAAAGTACTGTCTTCCCAACCCGGAACAACCATAGGGAGGTTTTTCTCTGCAGCCGCTAACAACCAGCTATCCTCAGGTGGGATTTGGTAGTATTCCTCCAAATCTTTATTTAAAAGCAATTGATAAAGGTATTCATGAGGGAAGTAACGCTCTTCCTTTTCCTCGGCATTACGCCAGACCTCAAAGATCTTTGATTGAATACGTCTAAATGCCTCCTCTTCAGGTATGCAAGTGTCCGTTACCCTATTCAATCCAGAATTCAACAACTCTTGCTCGTGTTCTGGAGTTAGATCTCTATAGGTTGGAATGCGCTGATAATGTTTGTGTGCCACCAGGTTCATCACATCTTCTTCTAAATTGGCACCAGTACATGAAATTGCATGTATTTTATCTTGCCTTATCATTTCGGCCAGGATTTTACCCAATTCGGCCGTACTCATTGCACCAGCGAGGGTTACCATCATTTTATTTCCCTGTTCTATCTGATCAATATATTCATCGGCGGCATCTACCAAGGTTGCCGCATTGAAATGTAAAAAGTAATGGTCTATAAAATTGCTAATTGGTTTCATGAGATCTGATATCCTAAATGTTTGAGCATGTCATTTGAGTTCTGTTCTTCGGCTATAAGTTCATCTTGTAGATTACCATGGGCGTCTTTGCTTATACGTATCCTCTTTGGAGCAGGTAGCAGACAATGCTTAATTCCACCATCTCCACTTAGACTATCTTGATAAGCTCCTGTATTAAAAAAGCAGATGTACAATTTATCTTCTGGATCAATTTCTGGTAGATAGATGGCATTAACATGCTGCTCCGAATTGTAATAATCATCGCTATCACAAGTAAGGCCGCCTAGAAGCACTCGCTCGTATTTATTATTCCATCTATTTAAAGGAAGCATAATAAAGCGTTCGTTAATGGCCCACGAATCGGGAAGCGTGGTCATAAAAGAACCGTCTATCATATTCCAGCGCTCTCTGTCATTCTGTTGTTTCTGATCCAGTATTGAGTATATAACACCGCCACTTTCACCAACCGTGAAACTGCCAAACTCAGTAAAGATATTGGGTTCTGGAATATTCTGTTGATCACAGTGGTTTTTAATCTGACCTACAATTTCCTTCACCATGTATTCATAGTCGTAGTCAAAATTCAACGAGCGTTTGATTGGAAACCCTCCTCCTATATTTAGATGCTCCAACTCATTACACACTTTCTTGAGTTGGGTGTATACCGTAGTGCATTTGAGCAATTCGTTCCAATAGTAGGCGGTATCTCGTATTCCCGTATTAATGAAGAAATGAAGCATGTTTAACTCTATGTTCTCCATTTTGCTAATGTGTTCCTCATAGAACGGAACTATTGATTTATAACCAATTCCCAATCTAGAGGTATAAAATTCAAACTTTGGTTCTTCTTCAGAAGCAATACGAATTCCAATCTTAATTTTGGATTTGGCTCGTTGATTTAGTTCTTCTAGCTCCTTCATATTGTCTAGTATCACTAAGATATTCTCAAAACCCATTTCAATAAGACTAAAAATTCGGTCTAAATAGGCCTTGGTCTTATAGCCATTACAGATGATATAAATTTTCTTGCTGAGCTTGCCTTGATTGAATAATTGGAGAATAATGTCTAAATCAAATGCAGAGGAAGTTTCTAAGTGTACCTCGTTTCTAATAGCTTCTTCTACTACATGGCTAAAGTGAGAACTTTTGGTACAATAACAATAGTGATATTTTCCTCTGTATTGATGGTTATCAAATGCAGATTTGAACCATGATCTGGCTCTTTGGATGTTTTCAGAAATCTTTGGGAGGTAAGTAAACCTCAAAGGTGTTCCGTATTTCTTAGCTAGGGATTTGAGTTCAATACCCTCATATAACAAATCTCCATTTGTACTGACGTCGAATTCACTTTTAGGAAATTCAAATGTTTGACTAATCAGTTCTATGTATTTATTCTTCAAAGCCGGATCTCTCATGCAAATAAATACCAATAGGAACAGTCAAATTGATTTTTTTTTAAGATGCGTAAAAAAGGATAGTAGGAGGTAGAGCTAGTTCCGTTGAGATAGCTAATTTTGCGGATTCTCAAAAACAGGCTTATCAACTCAGAAACAGAACAAATCAAGATTAAAGGTGCAAGAGAGCACAATCTCAAGAATGTGAACTTAGACATACCGAGGCACAAACTTGTAGTGTTCACAGGTTTGAGTGGTAGTGGTAAATCCAGCCTGGCTTTTGATACCATTTTTGCCGAAGGACAAAGGCGGTATATGGAAACTTTTAGTGCTTACGCAAGACAGTTTGTTGGAGATATGAAGCGCCCAGACGTAGACAAGATTGAAGGTCTGAGTCCGGTTATTTCCATTGAGCAGAAAACGGTAAGTAAAAATCCGAGAAGTACTGTTGGTACCATTACTGAAGTATATGATTTTCTGAGGTTATTGTATGCCAGAGCTGGGGAAGCCTATTCCTATCTCAGTGGTAATAGGATGAAGCGCTTTACAGAACAGGAAATTATAGACACTGTAAACTCAAAATTTAGCCTGAGTAATATAGTAGTTTTAACTCCTTTGATAAAGGGAAGAAAAGGTCATTACAGAGAGTTATTTGAGCAATATAGAAAAAGAGGATATACCAAAGTATATGTAGATGGGGAGTTACTAGATTTAGAACCCGCCATGCAAGTGGATCGCTATAAGATTCACGATATTGACTTGGTCATTGATAGAATTAGCCCGGAAGATGCAGGCAGTCATAGAATTACCGAATCTGTCCGTTCAGCTCTGAAGTTAGGTAAAGGGGTCATGAGTATCTTGGATCCTAATACTAAGGAAAAAACACATTTCAGCAAGTTTATGATGGACGTAGAAACAGGTCTGTCATATAATGAAGCGCAACCTAATTTATTCTCTTTCAATTCCCCATATGGGGCTTGTCCGAGCTGCGATGGATTAGGTACAGTAACAGATGTTCTTAAGGAACACATCATCCCAAATCCAAAGTTGAGTATAAATAAGGGAGGTCTTGCACCTTTAGGTGAAGCCAAAGACAACTGGACATTTACTCAATTAAAGGCCATGGCTAAGAAATGGAAGTTTTCTATGGCCAAACCTATTGAAGACCTCAGTGATGAGATAGTTGAAGCGATATTGAGGGGCACAGAGGAAAAATTTGAAGTAGAGTATAAAAACTCATCTGGCTATACTCAGCATTTTGAAACTAGATTTAAAGGAATCATTCCAAGTTTGATGAATGCCTATATGGAGAAAAGCAGTGGGCCGCTTGCGCGATGGGCAGACGAGTTTATGACTATTATCCCATGCGAGGAATGCAAGCAAGGTAGGCTAAATAAAGAGGCATTGTCTTACAAAATTGGAGGTTTGAATATTGCAGAATTAGCCAATCGCAGTATTGGAGATTTACATACCTGGTTAATTGATATAGAAGAGAAACTCAGTGAAAGACAGCTCAGAATTGGAAGAGAGGTTTTAAAAGAGGTGCGAGAGCGAGTTCAATTCTTGGTAGATGTTGGACTGTCGTATTTAAGCTTAAATAATCCAGCGAGAACACTTTCTGGGGGTGAAGCCCAACGAATTAGGCTCGCAACACAGATTGGCTCTCAACTGGAAGAGGTGCTTTATATACTAGATGAACCTAGCATTGGACTACATCAAAGAGACAATCACAGATTGATTAATTCCTTAAAGGATTTAAGAGATTTAGGGAATTCTGTGATAGTAGTGGAACACGACAAGGACATGATAGTGGAGAGTGATTTTGTGGTGGACATTGGTCCTAAGGCAGGTAAGGATGGAGGTGAGATAGTGGCAAGTGGTCCCTGGCAAGAAATTAAAGATCAAGGCACTATGACCGCCGATTTTCTTGGAGGGCACAGAAGCATAGCCATCCCAAGCAAAAGGAGGCGAGGGAATAAATCCAAAATTGAGTTGAGTGGATGCTCGGGCAACAACCTTAAGAATGTAAAAGTTAGCTTTCCCTTGGGAAGATTGATTGCAGTGACTGGTGTTTCTGGTAGCGGTAAGTCGAGTTTGATTAATGAAACTCTACACCCCATATTATCCCAGTTCGTTTATAGGTCTCATAAAAAGCCTTTGCCATTCAAGAACATTAAGGGTATAAACAATATAGACAAGGTAATTACTATTGATCAATCCCCAATTGGAAGAACACCGAGATCAAACCCAGCGACCTATGTTGGATTTTTCAGCGACATCAGAAACTTATTTGCAGAAATACCCGAGGCAAAGATTAGGGGATATAAACCCGGTCGCTTTAGTTTCAATGTTAAAGGTGGTAGATGTGAAACTTGTGGTGGAGGTGGTCAGAAAGTGATTGAAATGAATTTCCTTCCAGACGTACTGGTGGATTGTGAAACTTGTCAGGGCAAAAGATATAACAGGGAGACTTTAGAAATTAGATATAGAGCAAAATCCATTAGCGATGTGTTGAACATGACGGTTCATGAAGCGGTTGAGTTCTTTGAATCCATCCCCTCTATTTATAGAAAGATCAAAGCACTCAGAGATGTGGGATTGGGATATATCACTTTAGGTCAGAGCTCCACAACATTGTCCGGAGGAGAGGCCCAAAGGGTAAAGCTCGCTTCAGAGCTTTCTAAAATAAGTACAGGCAAGACATTTTATATACTGGATGAGCCAACGACTGGCTTGCATTTCGAAGACATTGATCAACTTCTTAATGTCCTAAATTCTTTGGTAGATCTTGGCAATACCGTGCTAGTGATTGAACACAATATGGATGTAATCAAAGTGGCGGATTGGATTATAGATCTTGGGCCAGAAGGTGGTTCAGGGGGAGGTGAGGTATTGAATGCCGGTACTCCAGAAAAAATTGTTGCAGACGATATTGGCTATACGGCTAAATTCCTCAAGGAAGAACTCGAGCAAGGAAAAGCTCAATCCTTATAAATCCCACCAGCTTCTTCTTCTGTTGAGTTTAAGATCTTGTAGAGTGCTGGATTTTACCTTTAGGGAGAATTCAAAAGATTGGCGAATAATTGGAAACCAGCTAAAACTGAATTCCCAACAGTGTAAGTTTCTATAAAAATCAAATGAAGTTAGCGCAAGTGATTTTGTAGAGATATCATAACCCGTTTTCATTCCAATTTTCCAGTTCTCTGTGATTGATAGATCCCCATCTATTGTTATCAATTGTTCAATTTTCTTATCGCCGTAAAAGGGGTTGGTTGTAACCAGACTATAATTCAAATTCAAGCTCCAAGGAATATTAAAGTCTATATAATCACCTAAATTATTATTGATAAACTCTAAATCATCTTGATTCACATTAGAATTGTCTTTTTTCTTAAATGCCTGCGGGTTCAGGTTAGTGGAAATTGTTAATCTGTTGGAACTTAAACGTGCCAATCTATTTCTGGTGCTCCAGAGGTATTCATTCACCTTTCTAATAATACCTCCAGTAGAATCGTAGTGATATGGGTCTAAAGTTCCATTGAACACTATTCTTATCTTGTTCAAAATGGTGGTGTTGCCACTTAAACTAATGTTTCTTAGATTGATGGAATCGGCGAGAAAATTATATCCGGTGGAGATATTAAAGCTTTCTACAAGTTTTATCTTTTTAATACCTCCATTGGCTGTGTCTTTAGCCGTGCGCACTTTCATTTCTAAATTATTCCCCAATGCAAAATTTATAGCACCTTGGGCAGCAGATCTGGGTCTACCAAGTATGCCCGCCTCATATATGCTGAACTCGTCTATAGTTCCTGCAGTGTCTACCTGAACAGAGAAATATCCATTGGCCTCGCCAGTGCTAAAGTCAGGATTCCAACTCGCTCCAATTCTGGGTCTCATCACATGTCTTATGGCTCTGAGCTTCCCTTTCTTAAATTCCTTATATCCATAGAGTATGGTTGAAATGCTGATAGAGGTGGAGTATTCATGAACTCTACTGAACCCTGGAATGGTATTATCTGTTTTAACTGTGCTGTCTGTTGGGTCCCAAGTCTTGCTGGTAGTTTTAAAATACCAATACTCTTTAAATTGAAAACTCGGACTAAGAGTCAACCATTTTAGAGCCTTAAATGATGTGTTCAATGGAATGGAGTGAGTTACACCATTATTAAAGCTGTCTAATGCTTCTCTTTTGAAAAGGCTTTCTTCTTTAACCTTTAGTTCATTTCTAAAGTTTCCTGCATAGGAGAAACCAAAATTTCTAACAAAGCTTCTCAACGTTTTATTACCTATAACAGCCTTGGAAAAAGGCATTTGTCTGCCAAGGTTGGCAGTGAATTCTGGCAATGTTAAATCCACATCTTTCCTTGATAGGTCTTGATAAATGTTGGAAGTAACAGACAAATTCAACTTGTTGTTGAATAGTGATTTGCCATAATTAATACTCGATGTAGAGGTGGTACTAATAATGTCGTTATAGTTAATTGTGTTGTTTTTGAGATAATTGCTGGTAACAAAATTCACGTTGGCACCAAAGGAACTGCCAGGTTTGGCCTTGGCATCTTGGGTATAACTCCACCTTACTTTAATATCGTTAGATACAGAATAGGAAGATGGAATTTCCGGTTCTCCAACCTCATTAAGATTATAGCTTATGCTAAAATTCCCTCGGTATTTATACCTCTTATTATATGTGCTGTTGGCGGAAATACCCCAGCTACCTCTAAAATAGTAATCGCCTTTAACTTGGAGGTCAATGTAATCGTTAATAGGAAAGTAATAACCTAAACCTCTTAAGTAGAAGCCCCTATCGGGTGATTCACCAAAACTGGGAAATATAAGACCATGTGCCTTTTTTTCTGGTATTGGAAAAAAACCAAAAGGAACAAACAAAGGAGTACTAATATTTTCAATGACCAAATGAGCAGGGCCAGTTACAATTTGCTTTTTGGGTATGACCTTTATTTTGTTGGATTGTATGTAGAAATGTGGGTCGGGTAGATTACAAGTTGTAAAGCGTGCTCTTTTAACATAAATGTTTTCTAGGCTATCTCTTAGCACCTTATCTCCATGTATGTAGCCATCCTTTTCTGTAGTAAGCACACCCATGGAAAGCCCCTTTCTGCTTTCAAAATTGTACTTCATGGTATCTGCTTCATACACCTTTCCGTCGTCTGTAAATTGAGGTCTACCCACATAACGATTGTTAGAATCATTGACTATACCTGTTGCGTAGAGTGTTTTTGATCTGAAATCAACCTCTATATAGTCGGCTTCAAGCCTGATATCTTGAAAAGTAATCCAGGCATTACCATATAATCTGGCTTTTTGCTCTTTCATGCCAAAGACTATAGAATCTTTGGCCTCGTATTCCACTATATCTTCTAAAGCTGATTTGTTATGGGCTAAAGAAATTTGCAGAGAGTCTTTTTGTGTACTGTCTTTTACAATACCTAAGGGTCTTTGTTCTAGACTGTCTTGAATTTGCGCTTGACTAGAATTGAAAACCAAACCCAAGGTAATTCCTAAACATAAGCGAATCATGTTGGTCTTAAACATATAGGGTATTCGACTGTATATTTCTACAAAGTCTTTCAAGCTTTATCGGTGTTGAAACTCTTGCAAATGAACGCTTTAATTCTCTCAATTGCCTAACATTTAGTCGTAGTAATGGCACAATAGAACGTTAGATTGGACGTTGTATTTTGTCTGATGATAAAAGCCACGTGAAAATGGTGCTCTGAATCTTATATTTGAAGCCCAAAGGAAAAATCAAAAAATGAAGATAAGCAAGGAAGTAAAAGTTGGAGTTTTAGCAACCATGGCCATTGCCATGTTTGTTATAGGCTTTAATTATCTGAAAGGACAGAACATATTTACTTCATCTAATAACTACTATGGTGTGTACAAGAAAATTGATGGATTATTTGAATCCAATCCGGTTCTTGTAAATGGTTATAAGGTAGGGCATGTGAGTGAGGTGAGTATGGATAACAAGACTTTGGAATTAACCGTAGAGATTTCAGTTCCAGTAGACATACATGTTCCCTTGAATTCCAAAATGAGAATCGTGAATAATGATATGATTGGTTCCAAAGCCATTGAACTAATTTTGGGAGACACCAATGTCTTGGCAAAAGACGGCGCTGTTTTGATTTCGGAGCAAGATGCGGGAATTACTGAAGCAATAAGCAGTGTGCTCACACCTCTTAGTCAAAGTATAAATAGGGTAATAGGAGATATTGACACAGCAGTGTCTGGTGCTGATTTGGAAACTACCTTAACAGATGCTTCTTTAGCTTTAAGATCATTTAAAGAAACCGCAGATAAGTTAAATAGAATGTTAGATGGCAAAGACGAACAATTTGATCAGATATTTCTAAATGTAGAGAAAACCACATCTGATTTAAAAGGTTTGGCACCTAAGATAGACAGCATTGCATCTCAACTAGAAAGAACAAGTTCTTCTATTGCAAAAATTGAAATTGCAGAGACGGTTGAAGAGATAAATAAATTGGTTTTGGAGTTGAATAAAACAACATTAGCAATTAACAATGGAGAAGGGAGCTTGGGTAAATTATTGAACGAGGATGAGCTCTATGAACATTTAGACGCTACGATTGTTCAATTAAAAAGTTTGTTGGAAGACATTGAAAAATATCCAAGTAGATATACTGGAATTACCAAAGGCCAACGCAAAAGAGCTGATAAAGAGAAGGATAAAGACGAGACAAATTAATGACCCAAGTCTCACAATAAATATTGGTTATAGTTGTTTATACATTTATAGTTAACAAAAACTTAACAGTCGTTTGTGATAATCAAAAAATGGATTATTCTTGCGGCATCAATCCCTTAGAAAAGTAAATCTTTTAGTAATAATAAGGTTAGGGAAAAGCGGACACTGTCCGCTTTTTTTTTGCTCACTTTTGCGTATTTTCGATTTCATGAAAATCATTAGTTCAATTATTGTCCTTTTAGTTTTGGTTGCATGTGGTACTTCTAAAGTTGTACCTACCATGGAACAAGAATATGAAATGGCATCTAAAGTTGACCCAGACTTAAGTTTGGATCAATTCAAAGAAGGAAAAGAAATCTATTCTACTTATTGTACCAAATGCCATGGGTTAAAAGCACATGATGTTTTGGATGTTGCCGGATGGCAGAAAATTGTACCACCTATGGTAGATAAGGTGAACAAACATGAAGCTAAAATAAATCCAGAACAACAAGCAATGCTTCTCAGGTATTTATTAAGTATGGCTCCGCGTTAAAGCTGGGCTAGTTTTTTTATCAAGGAAGGGCCACTATAAATAAATCCGGTGTATACCTCCAATAGGTTTGCCCCGGCATCTAATTTACTTTGACCATCTTCTGTAGTGTGTATTCCACCTACACCAATAATGGTCATGTTTGATTTACTTCGGATATGTTTCACAAATGAGTTAGAAACTTGTAGGACGGGTGCTCCACTTAAACCTCCATCTCCAATATCACTTAATGTTCTGGCTGTAGTAAATTGGAGCAGTGTTCTATCTACGCTGGTGTTAGTAGCAACTATACCTTCAAATCCTAGTTCTTCTTGCAATTCAATAATCTGATCCAAATGCTCAAAAGGCATGTCTGGAGCAATCTTTAGATATAATGGTTTGTAGATGTCTTCAGAATTTCTGTACTCCACCAATGGTGCGAGTATCTTGCGGAGAGGCCCTTTCTCTTGTAACTCTCTTAGATTAGGTGTATTGGGTGAACTCACATTAACAACAAAGAAATCTCCTAGTTCATAAAGTGATTTATAGCAATAAATATAGTCCTCAAAGGCTTTCTCATTAGGTGTAAGTTTATTCTTACCTATGTTTAATCCAATGAGCATATCGCTGGCTTTATTTTTCTTTCTAAAAGTCTCCAACCGCCCTTTGAGAGCTTTAACCCCTTCGTTATTAAAACCCATTCTGTTGATTAAAGCTTGATCGTGCTTTAATCTGAATAATCTTGGTTTGGGGTTTCCTCCTTGTGGTCTTGGAGTAACTGTTCCAATCTCAACAAATCCAAAATTCAATGCATTCAGTTGCTCAATAAACTTTCCGTCTTTATCAAACCCTGCCGCCATGCCTACTCTATTCTTATAATTTAGCCCATCTAGTTTCAGACGATTGTTGTCAAATTGGTATTGATTGGCCAAACCAGGGATGTTAAGTGCCCATTTGAACATTCTCATTGTGAAGTAATGAGCGCGTTCCGGAGGGAGCAGAAATAGGAACCAGCGGAGAACTTTGTACATAAGTTGAAGCAAAGGTTATTTAGAACAATTTTAATGTCCAAATTAAATTTAGTCTAAAAGAAACAACAGTCTAATTTTGCGGTCTAATTAAAGACTAATATGACTGGATCAAGTATTGGAAAAAAGATTGTAATGGCCTTATCAGGCCTCTTTCTTGTCTCCTTCTTGTTATTGCATTTTGCTGTGAATTTTGTGTCTGTGTTTAGCCCGGATGCTTATAATGCCGCTTCTGAATTTATGGGTACAAACTTTTTAGTACAGTTTGTTATGCAACCCATTTTAGTAATCGGTGTGATTGTTCATTTTGTGATGGGCATGTATTTAGAAGTGCAAAACAGAAGTGCCAGAAAAGTGAAGTACGCCAAATATAAAGGCAACGCTAATTCAAGCTGGATGTCTAGAAATATGATTTATTCAGGATTGGTAGTGCTATTGTTTCTGGCTGTTCACTTTGTAGATTTCTGGTTTCCAGAAATGCAATACAAATACATAGACAAGCTGAGTGATGCTCAGCGCTATTATCCAGAGTTGGTTGAAGAATTTCACAATCCTGTACGTGTAGGTGTTTATGTGCTCGCATTCATAGCACTTATATTACACTTGCTACACGGATTTCAATCATCATTCCAGTCGGTTGGTTTAAGCCATAAAAGGTATACACCTGTGTTGAAGACACTAGGTGTACTATTTGCTTATATAGTACCTATCGGTTTTATTTTCATAGCACTCTTTCACCATTTTTCTCATTAAGACATGGCAAGTTTAGATTCAAAAATCCCTGGAGGTCCAATTAAAGATAAGTGGACCACTTATAAAGACAAGATTAATTTGGTTAACCCCGCCAATAAGAGAAACATAGATGTTATTGTGGTGGGAACGGGTTTGGCAGGTGGTTCAGCTGCCGCAACCCTTGCCGAATTGGGCTATAATGTTAAGGCCTTCTGTTATCAAGATTCTCCCAGGCGAGCGCACTCAATTGCTGCACAAGGTGGTATTAATGCCGCTAAGAATTATCAAGGCGATGGAGATTCTACTTACCGTTTATTCTATGATACAGTGAAAGGTGGAGATTATAGATCTAGGGAGGCTAATGTGTACAGACTTGCTGAGGTATCTGCCAACATAATTGACCAATGTGTGGCTCAAGGTGTGCCTTTTGCTAGAGAATATGGTGGTTTATTAGATAACAGATCTTTTGGAGGAGTTCTTGTCTCCAGAACATTCTATGCTAAGGGGCAAACAGGACAACAACTTCTGCTTGGAGCATATTCTGCAATGAACAGACAGATTGCTAGAGGTAAAATCCAAATGTTCAATCGACATGAGATGCTAGATGTAGTTCTTGTGGATGGTAAAGCAAGAGGAATCATAGCCAGAAATTTGGTTACTGGAGAAATTGAAAGACATTCAGCACATGCTGTTGTCATTGGTTCAGGGGGATATGGAAATGCCTATTTCCTTTCTACCAATGCTATGGGTTCAAATGCCACAGCTGCGTGGAAGATTCACAAAAAGGGTGCCTATTTTGCAAACCCTTGTTATACACAGATTCACCCTACTTGTATTCCTAGAAGTGGTGATTACCAATCTAAACTGACTTTAATGTCTGAATCTTTGAGAAATGATGGTAGAATTTGGGTGCCGAAGGATTTGGAAGATGTAAAAGCTATAAGGGAAGGCAGATTAAAGCCCACAGAAATAGCGGAAGAAAACAGAGATTATTATTTGGAACGCAGATACCCCGCTTTCGGGAACTTGGTTCCTAGAGACGTGGCGTCAAGGGCAGCTAAAGAAAGATGTGATGCTGGTTATGGAGTGAATGCCACAGGCGAAGCTGTCTATCTCGATTTCAAAGCGGCAATAGAGCGTTATGGAAAAGAGCAAGCAATGATTAAAGGTGAGCCCAATGCGAGCAAAGAAAGAATCATTGAATTGGGAGAAGGTGTTGTTGAGGCTAAATATGGGAACCTTTTCGAGATGTATGAAAAGATAGTTGATCAAAACCCATATAAAACTCCAATGATGATTTATCCAGCCGTTCATTATACCATGGGTGGTATTTGGGTAGATTACAATCTTATGACTACCATTCCAGGTTGTTATGCTATAGGTGAAGCTAACTTCTCAGATCATGGTGCAAACAGACTTGGTGCTTCAGCACTTATGCAAGGATTAGCAGATGGGTATTTTGTATTGCCATATACCATTGGAGATTATTTGGCAGATGATATTAGAACCGGGGAAATTTCAATTGACAGTCCTGAGTTTATAGAAGCGGAAAAAGAAGTGAAGGATAGAATTGAATTCTTAACTAGGAATAAAGGAAATCGCTCAGTAGATTATTACCATAAGAAGCTAGGCAAAATCATGTGGGATAAATGTGGTATGGCTAGAAATGTGGAAGGTCTAAAAGAAGCCATGGTTGAAATAAGAGAATTAAGAGAAGATTTCTGGAAGAATGTGAGCGTTCCAGGAGAGGCAAATGAACTTAATCCCGAGTTAGAGAAAGCGGGCAGAGTAGCTGACTTTTTGGAGTTAGGGGAGTTGTTCGCCAGAGATGCTTTAGAAAGAAACGAAAGTTGTGGCGGTCACTTCAGAGAGGAATACCAAACAGAGGAGGGTGAAGCTAAAAGAGATGATGAGAATTTTACTTATGTGTCAGCATGGGAATATAAAGGTGATCCTAAAGATGCAGAAATGCACAGAGAAGATCTAACCTTCAACGATATAGAACTTAAAACCAGAAGCTATAAATAGGCAATTATGAATTTGACATTAAAAATCTGGAGACAGAAAGGAGCACAAGACAAAGGGAGAATGGTTGACTATAAGGTCAATGATATATCTGAACATATGTCATTCCTGGAAATGATGGATGTGCTGAATGAGCAATTGATAAATCAAGGAGACGAGCCAGTTGCTTTTGATCATGACTGCCGAGAGGGAATTTGCGGAGCGTGTTCGTTGTTCATAAATGGAGAAGCTCATGGTCCCAGCAAGGGAACAACTACTTGTCAGCTTCATATGAGGAGCTTTAATGACGGTGACACTATATATATAGAGCCATTTAGAGCTAAAGCTTTTCCTGTAATTAAAGACTTAGTGGTAGATAGAAGTTCATTTGAACGCATACAGCAAGCTGGTGGGTACATATCTGTAAATACTTCAGGAAATACACAGGATGCTAATGCTTTACCTATCTCTAAAGAGAATGCAGATTTAGCTATGGATGCTGCAACTTGTATCGGTTGTGGTGCATGTGTTGCAACATGTAAGAATTCTTCTGCTATGCTTTTTGTAGGAGCCAAGGTATCACAATATGCGCTTCTTCCACAAGGCCAGGTTGAAGCCAAAGAAAGGGTGAGAAATATGGTTGCTCAAATGGATGAAGAAGGATTTGGCAATTGCACCAACACGGGGGCTTGTGAAGTGGAATGCCCAAAAGAAATTTCCCTAACCAATATAGCCCGTCTAAACCGCGAGTTTTTGAAAGCTAGCGTTCAAGAATAAGATGTTTTCCGGAATCGTAGAAGGCATGTCTTCAGTACTCAAGATTGAGCACGATGGGAGCAATATGCACTTTCTGTTCTCTACGGAAATAGCAGACGAGCTTAAAGTAGATCAAAGCATCGCCCACAATGGCGTTTGTTTAACCATCACTTCTCTTAACAAAGACAGTTATAGTGTTACCGCCATTGACGAGACATTAAAACTAAGCAACTTGGGAAATCTTAAGGTAGGTGATAAAGTAAATACTGAAAGATGCCTGCGCTTATCAGATCGATTAGATGGTCATATAGTGCAAGGGCATGTGGATGGAACAGGTACAGTAAAGTCATTAGAAGATAAAGATGGGAGTTGGTCAATAACAATTGAGCACCAATTGGATCATAGACTCATTTTACATAAAGGATCTATTACTGTAAATGGTGTAAGTTTAACTGTTGTTTCATGCTCAGATGGCGAATTTCAGATTGCCATTATTCCTTATACCTATGAAAACACCAATTTGCATACCTTAACAATGGGTGATTTGGTGAACTTGGAGTTAGACATTCTTGGCAAATACATTGCTAAACTTCAGGCTTAAAATGGCCCATTAGCTTTTTTCTTAAAGCTGCAGAATCATTTCCGAATTTCCTTGCAAAGAAATATGGAGAAGTAACTATTGCTTCAAAATCTTCTATTGCTAATTCCGCAGGGGATCCGCTATTGTTAACTTCCCATCTTATATACCTTATACCTTCTTGAATCTGCTGAGTAAATGAAGAATCAGCTAGTAAAGTAGGGATATAGATTTCATCTGGAAACTTTGTAAATTTTAACCAATTGTAGAATTGAGGGTGCTGATTGGTATGGATATCAATGGATGTTAACGCATTTCTCGGCATACTCCACCAGGCCGAACCTAGATAGAGAGGAGGAAACTCTGCTGGCAGCCTTCTAGATATTCTCATTTTTTTTTGTCCGTTGATTATCCATTGATGAATTCTGCTATGTTTCCTCTGATCAATCCAATGATTCAAATGAAAATATGAATACCTATCTCTACCTCCATCATCCAGGTGTTTTGCTGGAAAAGCTTCATGCTGCATAAAGATTTGATTCTTATTTGCTTCTGAAAACTGTATTAAATTATCTAAGCTTTTACAAGGGAAATCTTGGCCACTCAGCATATGAAAATATTCCAATTCCGGGTTTTGTAAGGCTTGGTGAATGAGCTGCATATTGCTTTGAAGTATATTCCAGCTACTCCATTTAGGAACATGCTCAGTATTGATGTAGGTGATGTCTGGATGATGAATTATCTCAGTCCAATCGAGCTTGTTCAGCGATCGCTTGTCTATGTGCAAGTAGATTGAGAATTTTCCTTCAAAATAATTGATAAGATCCAGTAGGTGTTCTGGATTATTGTGGGCAGTTATGAGTACCCCTTGTTTCAAGCCTTGTTATTAAGATAGAAAGTCAGTGCCCCTGAAGGGCATTTTTTCACTTGTTCAATAATCTTATCTGTATCTGAGTTCTCCGGTTTAATCCATGGCCTTTCTCTTGGCTGGAAGACCTCAGGCAATCCTCTAGCACAATTTCCCGAATGACTACATAGTTTAGATTGCCAAACAATGGTTACTTCTCCGTTGCTGTATTCCTTTTTTACATCTTTCATATAACATTGGTGTTTATTCTAATACTTCTAGATAACATTTTATGTATTGGGCATTTATGTGCGATCACGTTCATTCTTTCCATAGCCTTTTCATCTAGCTCCCCCTCAATTTTTACGGTTAGATTCAA
Organism: Bacteroidia bacterium; assembly: GCA_049115575.1. Lineage (GTDB taxonomy): Bacteria > Bacteroidota > Bacteroidia > NS11-12g > UBA9320 > JAHEKB01. Next base: position 653,721 of record JAGDZU010000002.1, read on the forward strand.
ATGAGGATCTTCTTTGTCGTAGGCCGTTAAATAGTTTGTGTTCACTGTTATCTTATGGATTTTGTATTTTTTAATATCCGCATACATTTTAAGCGTAATGGTTATGCAGCTGGCTAAGCTAGATGCTAGCAATTGCTTAGGCGTCATGCCGGTATCCGTACCTCCATGATCTATTGGTTCATCTGACTTAATAGTATGGTTTTTGTAGTTAATAGTTGTTTCATAATTGCTATTCTCTATGAAAGCTTCTATTTCCATTGTTTCGGGGTTCAATTCATCCATTTCGCAAGATCTTTATACATTCTTGTGCAAGTTAAGCACAATCTCAAAATATTTCTTAATCAGCTGATCAGTAAGCTGCAACCTCTTAGATCTGAATGGTCAATCCTACCTAAAACTTCAAAACTTCCGTCTTCATATACCCGCCCAAGATCATCAGTAGCTAGAAATGCACAACTGTGTATATTGGCAAGATCTATGATGTTTAGTGCTCCTCTTTGTTTATGCCCAAGATTAGAAAACGGATCGTTTTCCGCTCTGCAATTAACATTTAGCCAATTTGGAGGATTATACAACCCCGATTTAGAAGTATAGGCTTGACTCATTAATTCAGTCATACCATATTCAGAATGGATTTGAGCATTCGGGAATCCTAGTTTCAATTGGTCATACAATTCAAGTTTGGTCATTTCACTCTTTCTACCCTTCATACCTCCTGTTTCTATCACAATCAACTCTGGGTTGTTAATTTCATATTCTTGAATGAAATCCAGCAGAGCAAAGCTCACTCCAAATAGTACCGTTGGTTTTTGCAGTTTTAATTGAGCGGCTAGAGCTTCGTGATTGTACAAATAGAAGGGATCCTGTTTTGTTGAATTTCCTTTAGCAAAGTTTGACACCATATTAACCAGAGACGATTGCCCTTTTTCTAAATAGTTTGGCAGGAGTCCAAGTATTTTAAACTGGGATATTGAACCAAATCTCTCCTCAAATATTTTTTCACTATTCAAGTGATAATCACTTAAATGGTGAACCAAATGCCTAGAGGTTCCTATGCCGGTGGTACTGCTGCTTTCAAAAACCATCTCCTCAGTAAAGTCCCAAGATTTGATTTCATGAGTTTTGAAAAAACGTATTGGTAGATAAGGGATGTCCTCAATTTTGTTGACCAGATTGGGGCTTTTACCAATTAGTTGAAGGTATTCAGCGTAAACCTTATTATTTTTAGCCTGAAATTGAAACATTTCCAATGCAAACTCGTTAAAGTCTTGCTTGTGGATGTTCCACACATCTTTCATGACAAAAGGTCTCGACATATTCGCTGCGAAAATAACGTGCATGTTTTTTATACTCACGTTTATGGCTTGCGGTAAGGAAGAAGCTGGATTTGGCCCGGTTCCAACAATTACATTCGAGAAAATAGAAGTGGAACAAGGAGAAAGCGGTACAGATTCGGTAGTTCACATCACTTTTGGATTTACAGACGGTGATGGAGATATTGGCTTGGGAGACACAGATACGATTCCTCCTTTTGACAGACAGAGTGCCTATTGGCAGAATGTACCCGTAAAGATTTATCACAAAGTGAACGGCAGTTTTGAAGAACTGCTCAATCCTTTAACCAATGAACCATTCGATTTGCCTTCTGAACGTGTTCCTAGAATTACACCTGAAGGTAAGAACAAAGCTATAAGTGGGAATATCACCATACATATATCGGCTAATCCACTTAACACTCAACCTGCAGAAGTGAAATATGAAATTAAACTTTTGGATAGAGCACTTAATGTGAGCAATACCGTTGTAACGCCAAGTGTTCTATTAAAGCATTAAATGTAGAGATAATTGTACAAAATTAGACACTTCAAAAAAGCCAAGTCAGCTGAGCATAGCTCCCTATTTTTGTTATGTTTGCAGCGTTTACAGAAAGGTAGCACGATTTATGTATCTTGAATTACAGACAATTTAGACATGAACATTAAACCATTAACATTTAGCCTGATCACCATGTTTTTCATGATGCTTCCTTTTGCAAGTCAGGCACAGCGATTTGCGTATGTAGATACGGAGTATATCCTTTCTCAACTTCCAGAATATAAATCAGCACAGGCACAGCTGGATGAATTAAGCCAAGCTTGGCAAGATGAAATAGATGCGATGTATGAGGAGATTGATAAGATGTACAAGGAGTATCAAGCTGAGAAAGTTCTTTTAACAAAGGATATGCAGACCAAAAGAGAAAACGAAATCATTGAAAAAGAAAGAGCGGTGAAGGCCTTTCAAAATGCCAAATTTGGTTATGATGGAGAGCTCTTTAAAAAGAGACAAGAACTTGTAAAACCTATACAAGACAAAGTATATGAAGCCATCAATAAAGTGGCCAAAGACAATGGTCTGGACTTTATTTTTGATAAAAGTGGAGCCATGCTTATGCTGGTATCCAACCCTAAATTTGACCGCAGTGACGAAGTTTTATCTGAGCTAGGAGTAGTTCCTTCAGATGAGCCAGACACTAATAATGATCTCCCTCCGGGGTCAAGTCAAGACACAGATAACAGTAATTTACCACCAAGATAATACCCAGTAAAACAAATATGAAAAAAGTAATCATCGCATTAGCATTGATCGTTGCAGGATTCACTGTCAATGCCCAAACTAAAGTTGGACACATCAACACCAGTGAATTAATTGAGCTTATGCCTCAAACTGATTCAATCCAAAAGCAATTGCAAGGAATTCAAGCTCAGTGGGAGCAGATTCTTGCAGAAAAGCAATTGGAAATGCAAACCAAGTATGAAGCATATACCAAGCTAACAGAAACTGAAGGTGTATCGCCTCAAATAATTGAATTGAAAGCCAGTGAATTGGAGAAGCTACAAGCGAGTTACCAAGAAACTCAACAGCAGGCCAATAATGACCTTCAAGTAAAGCAACAAGAGTATTTACAACCTCTTCTTGATTCAGTGCGTGAAGCAATTGAAGCTGTAGCAAAGGAATTAAAGTATGACTACGTTATAGATTCTACGGAAGGTAGCGCTTTGTTGTATTCCAATCCGTCTTCAGACCTTATGGACGCCGTTAAGGCCAAATTAGGATTGTAGTGTCAACAAGACCAATAGGCGTCTTTGATTCTGGCCTTGGCGGTTTAACCGTCTTAAAGGCTTTACAAGAAATTTTACCAAATGAGCAGTTCATCTATTATGGTGACACTGCTCATTTGCCTTATGGAGAAAAATCTTCTGAGGCATTAGAGGGATACATCCGCTCTATATCAACTTTCCTAGAAAAAGAAAACTGCAAGCTTCTTGTTGTTGCTTGTAACAGTGCTTCCACAGTTTTAGATCAGGTAGATCAACTTCCCTTTGAAAGAAATAGGATAGTCAATGTAATTGATCCAATTGCCAACCTTCTGGCCAGACAAAGGCGTTTTAAAAATGTAGCTATCATAGGCACTAGAAAAACTATTAATTCTCAAATATTTGAGCAGAAGATTAGATCCGAGAATGAAGAATTAATGCTCCTTTCTAGGATGACTCCTCTACTTGCTCCCATGATTGAAGAAGGATTCTTTGGGTCCAAGGCACTTTACCCAATCTTTGATAAATACTTTAAGGGATTCGATAATATTGACCTTATAGTTCCTGCATGTACTCATTATCCCATGATTTATGAGCAAATGGAAAGCTACTTTGAGCGGAGATTAAAAGTGTTGCACACACCCAAGATTATTGCAGAGCATACTCGCGAAAGATTGCAGGAATTAAATGAGCTGAGCGAGGAAAAATCAACTGCATCAAATGTGTTTCATTTGTCAGATTTAACAGATTCTTTTCAACGAGAAGCAGAAATGTTCCTCGGTAGCTCAATTCAGCTTCAAAAAACGCTGCTCGATTCCTGACTAAGACTGATATTTGAAGTCTGAGAAGTCCATTGAAAATATTGATTATTGACGAATGCCATCCAATTCTATTGGAGAAGCTTAAAGATCATGAATGCTTGTATCTCCCATCTATTAGTTTGGCTGAACTGGACAAGAGCTTAGCAGATATTGAAGTGCTCATTATGAGGTCTAAGCTGAATCTTACTGCAGATTGGATAGATAAAGCACCAAAGTTAAAAGCCATTGGCAGACTTGGCTCTGGTATGGATAATATTGATGTAGACTATGCTCAAAGTATAGGAATTAAGTGCCTCAACGCACCAGAGGGTAACAGGGTTGCAGTAGCAGAGCAAACAATTGGAATGTTATTATCTCTTTTGAGCAATGTATTTAAAGGCCATTGCGAATTGAAGTCCGGTATTTGGGACAGGAAGTCCAATCAAGGGGCTGAACTCATGAATTCAACTGTTGGCATTATTGGATACGGTAATGTAGGAAGTGCGCTTGCAGAAAGACTTTCAGGATTTGGTGTGCGAACCATAGCTTATGATTTATACAAAACAGACTTTTCAAATGATTTTGTAACCGAAGTGAGTCTTGAGGAGCTAAAACAACAAGCGGATATCATAAGTCTGCATGTACCCTTGAATGAGCATTCAAAACAGATGGTGAATCGAGCTTTTATTCAAGAAGTCAGCAAACCCTTTATTCTTGTTAACCTCTCTAGAGGCGATGTTGTAAATACTATTGATTTGAAATGGGGCCTTGAAAGCGGCAATATAAAGGGGTTGGCTATTGATGTATTTGAGCAAGAAAGCCTTGAAAAGATGAACAATCAGCAGCTCGAATTATTCAAATATTTCACGAATCATCCACATGTCATATTCAGCCCGCATATAGGCGGATTGACCTTAGAATCCTTTGAAAAGCTTGCTTCTGTATTAGCAGATAAACTCTTAGTTGAGATAAGTTAAAAAACCATTTGTTAACTCAAAAACGGTGGTAATGAAATTTAATTTGAATTATTGCATTTTTTAAGCAAATATTGAAGTCCGGTTAAACTCGGTTCTAATAGTAGTTATATGAAGAAAACGCTTACTTTACTATTCTCATTTTTTCTGGTTATTTCAGCCTTTGGTCAATCCAATTTTGGAAAGATCCAGGGTAAGATTGTTTCCAAGAAATCTAAGACTCCCATTGGCTTTGCAACAGTGATTGTGAAAAAGGATGGGGTAAACAAAGGAGGGACGTACTCCGATGCTAATGGAAATTATTCTGTTCCAGCCTTGGAACCAGGCACTTACAGTGTTACTGTCAAATTTGTTGACTATAGTGATGCAGTATATTCTGGTGTAGAGGTTAATGCGAACAGTATCAAGTTCTTGAACATAGAAATGGTTCAGAATGAGGATGGAAAGTCGCTTGGACCATTGCATGTTGTCGCAACTCGTCCATTAATTGAAAAAGACAAAAATCAAACCACATTGACTGGTGCTGATATTGCGAAACTGCCAACAAGGAGTTTAAATGCGATAGCGGCAACCTCTTCAGCAGTTACTCAAACCTCTTCAGGTTTGTCTTTCTTGGGAAGAAGAACAGATGGTAATGCATACTATGTAGATGGGGTAAGAGTTATTGGTTCAACAAGTGTTCCTCAGGCTGCGCAAGGTCAGATTGATATTATTCAATCAGGTATTCCAGCACAATACGGTGATTTCACAGGAGGAGCAATTAATATAACTACAAAAGGACCAAGTCGCTCAGTAAGAAGATCATTCGAAGCCATAAGCAGTTCACAATGGGATGCTTATAAATACAATCAGGTAGAGCTTTCTGCTGTTGGTCCGCTATGGATTAAGAACAAAGGAGGAGGAGCTGACGAATATGTGAAGCTAGGATATCTTGTAGCCGGTAACTTAAATTACACTGTAGACCCATCACCTGGATATGGTGGCTGGTATGTAGCTAGTGATGAAGCTTTAGCTCAAATCATTGAAAACCCACTAGCGCCAAATCCAAATGGAACAGGACTTGTTCCTAGGGCATCTTTACTTACAAGTGAAGATTTAGTACACGAATCTGCGAGAAGAAATGTAGCCCGTTTGGTGGGTAACTTCCAAGGAAAACTTGAATTTCAACCAAATAGAAACTCAACTTTAACTTTCTATGGAAGTTATAATTACGCCAACGGAAGTAACTTCCAGTTCTCTCAATCATTAATGAACTACGATGAAAACAGTATTTCTACTTCTCAAACTTTGAGAACCTATGTAAAGTTCACACAAAGACTACAGAGTCAGAATGTAGATGATAAAGAGAATGAAACACCTTCAAAGTTTGGAGATGCTTATTACACCATTCGTCTAGACTATCAAAATAACTTTGGTGAGACTCAAAACCCTACTCACAGAGACAATTATTTTGACTACGGTTATTTAGGAAAGTTTACTTCATATAGACAACCTATTTATAGATATAATCCAGATGCTCAAATGTTCGTAGATCAGAATGGAGACACAGTGGTTAGAAAAGGATATTACGAATTAGATGGATTTGGAAACAGTCGTTTAGACTATGAAGCGAGTGATTTAAATCCTGCAAGAGCAAATTATACTAAGAATTTATATGAGACTGTAGACGCACAAGGTGGTACTATCTTCAGCGAATTCCAAGTACTACAAGGTCTAGGTTTGTTAAATGGCTATAACGCCAACGCCACTTATTCATTGTGGTCTAATCCTGGAACGGTAGCCTACTTCTACAGTAAAGCACAAAACGAACGTATAGCCGCATATGCGCAGGGTAATGCTACTTTAAAATTGAAGAACCAACACGATCTTCAGTTTGGAATGTACTTTGAGCAAAACTTTAGCAGTAGATGGGCTATAGCTGCAAATAATCTTTGGAGATTAATGCCGCTATTGGCTAACAGCCACATTAGCAACCTTGATAAAGTTACTGAGAACGACATCATAGTTACTGGTGTTCATTCTTATGACCAAACAGGATTATTCCTTGATACAGTTAACTACAACATAAGAGTTGATTACGACCAACAAACTTCATTTGACCGCAACCTGAGAGCTAAGTTAATTGCAGATGGTGCTAAAGATATTTATGGGAATGCAATTACTGAAACTTCATGGATAGATGTAAACTCCTTGAGCCCTGACCAATTCTCTATTGATATGTTCTCTGCAGATGATCTTTGGAATAATGGTAATACCTACATAGCCTACTATGGGTATGACTACTTAGGTAATAGAGATAGAAGTAGATATGGTCTCAACGACTTTATAAATGATGCGGATAATAGATCGCTTGGAGCATTTGCACCGGTTTATAACGCCATATGGTTCGAAGATAAATTCCAGTTTAAAGATTTGATCTTGAGATTAGGTTTGAGAGTTGAACGTTATGATGCAAACCAAAATGTATTAAAGGATCAGTATTCATTATACCCAACATATTCAGTTGCTGAAGTAAAGCAGATTGAAACTGATGGAATTGATGGTGGAGTTATTCCAAACAATATGGGTGATGACTATGTGGTTTATGTAGACGATATAGAAAACCCAACTGAAATCTTGGGATATAGAGACGGAGCTGTTTGGTACGACGCCAACGGTGGAGAGCTTTCAAATCCAGATATTATAGCGCAAAATTCAAATGGAAACAGAATCCAGCCTTATTTGGTGAATTCAGATGAGGAATTGATTCCAGAGTCATTTGAAGACTACGAACCTCAAATTAATGTATTGCCAAGAGTGTGGTTCTCTTTCCCAATAAACGTAGAAGCTCAGTTCTTTGCTAACTATGATGTATTGGCACAGAGACCAAGTCAAGGCTTGGTGTTCGTACCATATAACCAATATGCATTCTTGGAGTTCAACCAAGGCGGTGGTTTAGCAAATGCTGCATTGAAGCCTAGAGTTACCACTAACTATGAAATAGGATTCAAGCAGACACTATCTAGAAATTCAGCTTTAAGCATAATAGCATCATATTCTGAATCTAGAGGTGAGTGGGCATTAGTTAGAGTGAACCAAGCTTACCCTGTAAGTTATAACTCATATTCAAATATTGATTTCTCTACTACTAAGTCGTTTAGAGCTGAGTATGAATTGAGAGGAAAAGGTAGAACATCATTAGCATTGAACTATGCTTTATTATTCTCAGATGGAACTGGATCAAACACCAATTCATCTGCGGCGTTAATTGCAGCTAACCTTCCAAACTTGAGATCTCTGTACCCTACACAAAGAGATGTAAGACATAAAATAGTTGCGAGAATAGATTACAGATTTAAGGGCGGTGATGATTATTCAGGACCAATTTGGTTTGGCAAGAAATTCTTTGCAAACTCAGGTGCTAACCTTATTGTTACTACCAAATCAGGTGAGCCATATACAGCATATGCAAACCCGGTTCCAAGTGCAGCTTTCGGAGTTCCTAACAGACAAACATTGGAGGGTAACCCATTTGGATCTAGAAAACCATGGCAAACTAGAATTGATGCTAACATTAACAAGAACTTCATGATTAAGAAGAGATCAGTTAAAGACGAGCAATTCAGAATGCCAGTTTATCAAGTTCAGGTATTCCTTTGGGTTCAAAACATACTCGACGCGAGAATTGTAAACAGTGTTTATGGTTTTACAGGATTGCCGAATGATGATGGATGGTTGAGTTCTCCAGAAGGTCAACAACAAATATCCAATGAGTTAAACTCTCAATCATATGTAGACCTATATAATGCCAAGGTGGATTATGCTTACCGTTATGGTGCACCACGTATGGCCAGATTAGGTGTTAAATTTATATTCTAAGCTAACAGAAATACGAATCAGATGATTAATATGAAAAAAATAATAGGCTTGAGCCTGATAGTCTTTCTTAGCATCTCAGCGATTGCTAAAGAAGATGTAACTCTTTCAGAATTACGAGGAGATCAGGACAATTACCGTAAAGTCATGAAGTTTGGTTTTGACTGTGACCCTGCAACCCAATCCGCGGATTTGGATGTAAACAACGTCAGAACAAAGATTTTGAACGGCGGTGATATGTGGTGGGATCTCAATACTGCACGTTATGAAGTACCGAAGATTGAAGATGTGAATTCTGTGAGAAAGAACTCCATGTTTGCCGGTGCTATCTGGATTGGTGGTGAGGATCTTGGTGGCAACTTGAAATTAGCAGCGATGACTTATCGTCAAAGAGGTTCTGATTTCTGGCCTGGGCCGTTGGATACTGTAACTAGTAATACAAATGCAGCCACATGTTTGCAATATGACGAAGTATTTAAGGTAGATGGTCAAACAATTATTGACCACTATGCAGAATGGGAAAAAAATGGTGTTGTGCCTTTGCCAGATGGGCAGATTAAATCTTGGCCAGGTGCAGGTTCGGGGGCATATCCAAATCGTCCTTTAGCTCCTTTTAGAGATGTAGACAACAGTGGAACTTATACTCCTAGTGGAGGAGACTATCCTATTCTACAAGAGGAATGTAAAGGAGAGAAATTAGATAATTTACCTGAGGACCAACCTGATCAAATGTTGTGGTTTATCTATAACGACAAGGGCAATATTCACTCTGAAACGCAAGGTGATCCAATTGGTGTTGAATTGCAGACCACGGCATTTGCCTATGCAACCAACGACGAAGTGAATGATATGACCTTCTATACCACAAGGATTATCAATAGAGGATTCACACAATTAAAGAATACATACTTTGGTCAATGGGTTGATCCTGATTTAGGAAACTTTACAGATGACTATGTAGGTTGTGATGTGGGACTTTCTTTAGGATTCTGCTATAATGGAGATGACAATGATGATGGGGTATTAGGTTATGGACTTAATCCACCATCTGTTGGAGTTGATTTCTTCGAAGGGCCATTGGTTGATTCCATGGTAGACGGTGTTATGACCAAGGTGGAATTAGGCATGTCTAAGTTTGTTTACTATAACAATAATGCCAACCCTATTAATGGTAATCCAAACACTGCGGTTCAATTCTACAATTACCTACAAGGAAAGTGGATGAACGGTAGCGATATACAATATGGTGGTGATGGAATTACAGGAACAGATGGAACACAAGCTAATTATATGTTCCCTTGGGATACGGATCCAGATCATCCAGGACAATTCTGGGATGAGCGTACCGCGGGTAACTTGCCTGCTGATAGAAGATTCTTACAGTCTTCTGGACCATTTATTCTTGAACCAGGTGCTATACAAAGATTAACTGTTGGGGTAGTATGGGCAAGAAGTTCATTTGGTGGTGCTGAAGGTTCTTTAGGATTATTAAAAGTAGCCAGCCAGAAAGCTCAAGAATTATTCAATTCATGTTTTGATTTGGTTGATGGTCCTGATGCTCCTGAACTGGATATTCAAGAATTGGATCAGCAGCTAGTGATTTCATTTGGAAACACAGGAACTGAGAAAATTGAAGGATATACCGAAGAGATTATTAACGGATTCAATGAATTGGAAAGATATACATTCCAAGGATACAGAATTTTCCAATTGAAAGATGGAACAGTGAGTTTATCTGAATTGGATGATGTTTCCAGAGCTAGAGAAGTATTCCAATGTGATTTAAAAGACACTTTTGGCATACTAATTAATAGGGAATATGATCCTGATGTTGAAACAGAAGTACCGCAAAGAGAAGTAACAGGGGCAAATCAAGGTGTAGTTCATTCTGTTTCTTTAACAGAGGATGCATTTGCAACAGGTTCTAATAAGACCTTAGTCAATTTTAAGGACTATTACTATATCATGGTTTCCTATGCTGCTGGAGAAAGTAGAAATAGAGAATACCTTGAAGGTAGAAAAGTGAAAAAGTTTTCAGCTTCTCCTAGAAAATCTGAACCGAGGTTTGGCGGATCTAATCTGCAAGCGGAATACGGTTCTGGACCAAAAATCACTCGTGTTTCAGGAAGAGGAAATGGTGGAAATTCACTAGACCTTACAGATGAAAGCAGAATTAACATTGTGAATAGCAATTTCGTAACTGAAGTTGTTTACAACAACGGCCATGGCCCTGTTAATGTAACTGTAATAGATCCATTAAAAATAGAAGATGCTGAATATGAATTAACCTTGGTTGATTCTGCAACCAAAGCTGGTGGGCCTTTTGTACCTCTAACTGGAAATTATGATGCCGATGAGGTGAAATGGATATTGGTAAGACTGCCGAATGATACCATAGTTGCAGATACAACTATTAATTATAAGAATGAGCAAGTTATTATAGAAGCCACTTCAGGTGAAAAAATCAGAGATTGGGGCTTAGCAGTTACCATTGAACAAGTTTCAGGACCAGGAGAGTATGAAGATGACGACGACAATAATGGCATGTTAGACTGGGAAGTGATTTGGGGAGATCCAAGCAATGAATGGCTAACTGCTATTAGAGATAATGACATTACTACAGCGAATTCATCCATTGGATTTATTGATTGGATTCGTTCAGGTACGCAAGGTTCAAGGGATAATTATGACGATCCTTCATGGCATGATTTCTCTCTTGCTGGAGAACCTATAGATCCTTCTCAGGATTATGAGCAGATTTGGAATGGGCGTGTAGCTCCATACAGATTGGTAGCAAATGATGCAGCGGCAGCCACACCTGAAAGACCAGCGATTTATGTACAAAACTTTGGTTACAGTATGCAAGGTGGTAATGCCATTGGAATTGAGAATATAGCTAGTATTGATTTGGTTATTACTCCTGATAAATCACTGTGGTCTGAATGTATCATGCTAGAAATGGGAGAAGATCCTGGTTTGAACGAAGGTGGAGCTGAAAAGTTCGATTTGAGATCAGGACAATTAACTTGGAGTGGAGGAACTCTTAAGCCCGGTAAAACTATGTTCCCAGGATATGCAGTAAACCTTGAAACAGGTGAGCGATTAAACATTATTGTTGGTGAGGATTCTTATCAAACAGCAGAAAATGGTAGAGACATGAAGTGGAACCCAACATCTAATGGAGGTTACTACAATAGCAACTATCCAAGCTATGGAGGTAGACATTACATTTATATAATGGGTTCACATCAAGGCTTGAGTGCGACTTTGCACCCTCAGCTGCCTATATATGATAGAGGAGAGGAATACTGGAATAGGTTAAATAATCCTTCAAACAAAGCAAGAGAGCTTACAGCTGTAATGCAAAATTGCATGTGGGTTGTTCCGACTTATCTCGCAGCTGGTTATGAATTGGTTGATGAAGTTGACGGTATACCAGTTCCTCCTTCAGAATTTACATTGAAAGTTAGAGTGCAAAAACCATATGAAGATTTTGCAGGAACACCTAAATATAAATTTGGTACTGAAGATATTTCCAATCAAATCAATGATGACAATGCTAAAAATGCTTTGGATTTGATTAATGTAGTACCTAACCCATATTATGCGTACTCTGCATATGAATCAAGTCCAATCGACAACAAAATCAAATTCACTAACCTACCTAATAAGTGTGAAATTTCAATTTACACTCTAGATGGTGCGTTAGTTAGAAGAATCAAGAAAGATGATGATATTACTGATTTAGTTTGGGATTTGAAGAACGATGCAGCAGTACCTATAGCAAGTGGATTGTATATCATACATGTTGATGCTGGAGATTTAGGAGAGAAGATCCTTAAATGGATGGGAATAATGAGAGAACTTGATTTAGATTCATTCTAGTAATTATAAATACAGATTAATGAAAAAGACACTAATTATAGCAGCAATGATGTTTGCCACCAGCTTTGTACAAGCTGGGAACTCAGATCGAATTGGTCAGGCAGGTGCCATGCAATTAAATATTAATGGATATGGAAGAACCTCTGGTTGGGGTTGGTCTGCCGTGAGCACAAGTTCGGGACTAGAAGCCATATTCAACAATGTGGGTGGATTGGCCTATACGGAAAAAACGGAAATGATTTTCGCGAGAACCGCCTGGTTAATGGGTAGTGATATCAACATCAATACGTTTGGATTCTCTCAAAATCTTGGAGGAGCTGGAGTATTGGGAGTAAGTGTGATGAGCTACGACATTGGAGACATTCCAATAACAACAACGGAGCAACCTGATGGAGGAATAGGAACATACAAGCCTAGTTTTTCCAATATCTCGGTAGCATATGCTAAGAGATTTACAGATCAGATTTCTGGTGGTGTTAACCTAAAAGTTTTCTCTGAATCTATTTCAAATGCCAAAGCACAAGGTGTTGCTATAGACGCAGGAATACAATACAGAACGGCACTTAACGCAAGCAATAAGATTAAAGGAAACGACATAAAATTTGGAGTATCACTTAAGAATATTGGACCTGACGCTAGATACAGCGGTGATGGACTTTCTGTTAAAATGGTGTTTATAGACAATCCAGACGAAGAAAGAACTGTATCGCAGCGTGCTGCTAAGTTTAATCTTCCAGCATTAATAAACATAAGTGCAGCTTATGATATCAAACTTGATAAAGGAGATGCTACTTACTTTCACAGATTAACGCCTGCTTTAACTTTTACGAATAATGCATTTGCTTCTAATCAGCTGACTGCCGGTTTGGAGTATGGTTATAAAGAAATGTTTCAGTTGCGTGGAGGGTTTGCCTATGAAGAGGGTTCTTTTGATTACTATGAAAGAAGCAATGCTTTAACTGGTGTTATGGGTGGATTCACATTTGAAGTACCTATCAGTTCTGAATCAGCAACAACTTTCGCATTGGATTATTCCTACAGACATTCTAACCCATTTGGTGGTTCACACACTTTTGGAGTAAGATTGAACTTAGGAGGTTCTAGCGAGTAATAAAATACAATTTATATCTTTGCATATGTGGTGCATCCGCCTTCGGTGGATGCACACTTGTTTATAATCCGAGAGCAGATGTCCGTTAATTACATGACACAAGAGGGGTTTGATGCCCTTCAAGAAGAAATAAAGCATTTAGAGCGTGTAGAACGCAAGAAGATAAGTGCCCAAATTGCAGAAGCAAGAGACAAGGGCGATCTATCTGAGAATGCCGAATATGATGCAGCCAAAGAAGCACAAGGTTTACTTGAGCTCAAAATTTCTAAGCTAAAAAATGTTGCGGCTAACTCAAGAGTTTTAGATCCTAAGAATCTGGATTTGAGCAAAGTGAATATACTTTCAACAGTTAAATTATTGAATAAGAAATTCAATAAGGAGGTACATTATACCATAGTCACTGAGAAAGAAGCGGATCTTAAGCAGAATAAGATTTCTTCTTTGTCTCCAATTGGTAAATCGCTCTTAGGGGCCAAGATTGGTGAAGTGGTGGATGTTCAAGTGCCAGCTGGAGTCATTCAATTTGAAATACTAGATATATACATTCAATGACCATATTCGAGCGCATAGTAGCTGGTGAGATTCCTTCATATAAAATTGCGGAGGATGATAACTATCTGGCTTTTCTAGATGCGTTTCCATTGCGCAGAGGTCATTGCCTAGTTATTCCGAAAAAGGCTACAGATTACATTTTTGATATAGGGGATCAAGAGTTTATCGGTCTTCAATTGTTCTCTAAAAAAGTAGCAAGAGCCATGGACCAAGTACTGGATTGTGAGCGTATAGGAGTAGCTGTAATTGGCTTAGAAGTACCTCATGCTCATATACACCTTGTTCCTATCAACGGAGTTGCAGACATAGACTTTTCTCAACCTAAACTTCAGATTTCTGGAGATGAAATGGAAAAAGTAGCGAGCCAAATCAGGGCCGCGCTTTAATTACTTCAATTTATCTGGATTGTTTTTCAAGAAGGATGACCATCCACTGTATTTGTCTTCAACCTGACCAGAGTTTGGGTTGAACATGAAATGATGACAAATGGCAATAGCAACAGCATCCGTTGCATCAAATTTGGAATGTAATTGATCAAGCTTTAGCAGATTTTTAACCATGCCAGCTACTTGTTCTTTGCTTGCATTACCATTTCCAGTAACAGCTTGTTTTATCCTTTTAGGGGCGTATTCAAAAATTGGGATTTGCCATTTTAGAGCAGCGGCCATAGAAACACCTTGTGCTCTACCTAGTTTGAGCATGCTCTGTGGGTTTTTACCATAGAAAGGAGCTTCAATAGCTAGCTCATCTGGTAAAAAGCGTTGAACCAGCTTATCTGTATGGTTAAAAATGGTTTGGAGCTTCATGGCGTGATTGGCTTCCTTCCTCAAGTCAATGATACCCATAGATATTAAAGTCATCTCCTTCTTTACACATCCGATGACTCCATATCCAGAGATAGTAGTTCCAGGATCAATTCCCAAGATAATCTTGTCATATATCTTATCTTTCGCCACTGCTTCATACGAATATCGCCTTTGGCCAATAAAAAAATCAATTACAGCCGTTATTACCCCCTAATTAAATGGATTTTGACCATTGCTTCTATTGCATTTTTCATTGTT
Organism: Bacteroidia bacterium; assembly: GCA_049115575.1. Taxonomy (GTDB): domain Bacteria; phylum Bacteroidota; class Bacteroidia; order NS11-12g; family UBA9320; genus JAHEKB01. The sequence continues at coordinate 669,039 of JAGDZU010000002.1, forward strand.
CAATGGCAGAAATTTGAATTAGATGTTTGGCAAAGATTTACAGCTCAAATCAGTTTGTACAAATTTTGGCTTATCCTCATAATAGCTTTAATGCTCCTAAATTGGTTTTTGGAATCCGTGAAGTTCAGGGAACTACTGTTTAAGAAAATAACACCAGTCAAGGCATACCTCACTGTATTCGGAGGGACAACTATCAGTAATTTCACACCCGCTCGCACAGGCGAGTATGTGGGCAGGACTATTCTCCTTAAGAAAATAAGAGCCATTAAAGTTATAATGGCTACGGTCACTGGAAACCTGTTTCAATTGGTGATGACCTACAGCTTTGGAATACTGTTTACTTTTCTTTATCTAATAGTAGGAGAAAAGGCAAGTTGGACAGATGACTACTTGCCCAGAGTGTACTTGATAAGCGTGGGGTTTGTATTGCTTCTTGTTTTGCTTTGGCTATTGCCTAAACTATACAACACACTTAAAGATAAAATGCCTGTTCTGATTAAGAAAGCGCTGAGAATTGTTCTCAATTATCCCAAGCCATTGCTTAGAAAAGTAAGTGTTGTAGCTCTATTGAGGTATATATGTTTTAGTTTACAGTTTTTCCTTTTACTTCAAATATTCTCTGGCTTTACGCTTAATGCAAGTCACGTACTTTTAGTTCCTGTTGCATACCTATTGCAGTCTCTTTTTCCTGTACCGGCTGTGGGAGATGTGGGGGTGAGGGTATTTGTGACAAGCTTATTGTTTAACGTAGTTATGAATAACGAACAGATTCTTCTTGCTGTCACAAGTTTGTGGTTTATTAACTTAATTGTGCCAGGTCTTATAGGAGCATTTTATTTGATCTATTCTTTATTTGCCAAAGAATGACATACCTCTTAATCATAGGTCTTGTATTGTTACTGCATTATGGCTGGCTCATCTTTGCATATGTTCATCATTGGAATAGATTGGAAAAACTAGATGGTGAATCTAATGCCAGTGTAGCTATTCTAATCCCATTTAGAAATGAAGCCTTACATCTACCTGTTTTGTTAGACAGTCTTGAAGCCATTGATTACCAGGGCGACTGGAATATATTTATGATTAATGATCATTCAACCGATGAAAGCGTTGCCATGATTCAAGATCGTAAAATATCGAGACTTAAAATTCTCCATTTGAAAAATGCAGAGGGAAAAAAGGAGGCGATTAAGCTAGCATGGAAACATTGTAATGCAGATGTGATTCTTCATACAGATGCGGACTGTAAACTGCCAATCAACTGGTTGAAATCTATGTTGGCGCCTATGAGCAATAAAGAAGTAGCCTTTGTGAGTGGACCAGTGAGGTATTCAAAAAGACCTAGACCCAATGAAAGTGGTAGAATTACTTTTTGGCAGCTGTTTTGGCATAGGTGGTATCAAATAGATTTTGCTGCTCTTAATGTGGCTGGTGCGGCTCAGATACAAATGAAAAAACCTATCATGTGCAATGGAGCTAATCTGGCATACAGATCTTCAGCTCTAGGAACGGATCTAAAGATGGATTACGCAAGTGGCGATGATGTTTTCCTTATGCAGCACATTAAAAGCAAAGGGGAAGGTGTATTCTTTCAGAAAGACCCGAGGGCTATGGTTAGAACAGAAGCACCTACTAATATGAAGGCGTTTTTAAATCAAAGGTTGAGATGGGCAGGAAAAAATACTTCTTACGGGAGCTTGATGAGCACTCTGAGAATGGCTCTTGTCTGGTTGTTCAATATGTTCATTTTAATTGGTCTATTTAACGTTTCCAATGTTATTGGATTAATGGCGCTGTTTATGCTAATTGTTAAGATATTATTGGATACATATCTCTTAGACGCTAGCAGAAAAGTCTATCATATTGGCCAGGAGGCCTATTCTCAGCTGATTATTGGGCAAATAGCGCATGTGGCTTATATGGCTCTCATACCTATGGCGAGTAAAATATTTAAGTACGAATGGAAAGGGAGAAAACTAAAATGATTGAAATACCAGACCTCGAACTGGAAATCCTCAAGCTCTGCCTTTATGAAGAGAGTTTTAACACCATATGTGAGGAATGTCAAATAACCGATGACCTCAACATTATAGGCGATGCAATCAAAAACCTAATTCATTTAAAACTATTGAAACCTGAGAATACCGAAATGAGATCTATGTCGTGGATTTATGATGGAGACAAAATGAATGAGAGTTGTTTTAGGGCTACCGCTAAGGGAGTAGATTATATGCTGGATCATTGACCGTTCGACTTAAAACCTAATCTTTTTCCAGTAGCCAATCCCGCATTATTAAAGTAGTTTTTCTGCTCAAGAGTAATCTCAGACATCACATTCAATGGAGGAACATATAAGTCAAAATCGAGAGCGTATAGCATGGTTTGTTCCACAATTTTAATAATTACATCTTGGTTTAACTCGCTGTTTTCCAAGTCCTTGTAAAGAAAATCTAATTGTCTTTGACCATCTACGTAGAAGTGCCCTTCTGCATTTACAAAAATTCTGGCCAGCAAATAACCAATGTCTGCCATCCTTTGGTACTTAATAGAATCTGAAAGGAAATTGTAGGCCTGTATCATGCCAAAATATCCATATTCAGGAGTCTTCTTTACATATTTGCTCTTGTTTATTTTATGATCTGGAGGGAAAATAAAAATGTTGGTGTGCATTATAAATGCGATGGTGTCTCCGCTAAATTTTAAATGAAATTCAAATTCATTTACCTCGTGCAATTCAACTTCTACATTTTGGTCTTTTTTAACCACTTCAGGTGCTAAAGTTTCTGCTATTTCTTTGGAGCATTTTCGGAGCTCACGAAATATGGTTAAAGTATTGCGGTAAATGTGTTGTTTTAAAGCTGCCTTATTATTCAATCCAGCTATGATGTCAACAATCTGATCAGACATAGTTTTCCCCTTTTTGCACAAAGCTAAGATTTCTGCAAACATTGCTTTGTTTTACTTGTTGAGCTTTTGAAAAGTGGATATAAAATCGTACTTTTGCACCACCTAAATTCACGGTTTAAACATGTCGGAAACAGCTAAATTGAACATCAAAGGGAACGAGATAGAACTCCCATTAATCACAGGAACAGAGCAAGAAGTTGGGATAGATATTGCTGCCTTGAGAGCAAGTTCAAAAGCAGTGACCTTAGACGTGGGGTATAAAAATACAGGTAGCACTACAAGTGACATTACATTTTTAGATGGTGAGAAAGGGATTCTGAGGCATAGAGGATATGCTATTGAAGAATTGGCAGATAAGGCTGACTTCCTGGAGGTTGCATATTTGTTAATCAATGGAGAGCTACCAACTAAAACGGAATTTGACCAATGGGATGATGACATTAGACATCACACATTGGTAAACGGGGATATAGAAAATATCTTTAAAGCGTGGCCTACAGGATCTCATCCAATGGGACAACTAATTGCCATGATTTCTTCGCTTTCATCTTTTTATCCTGAGAGTTTGGATCCAAACCTTGGAGAAGAAGGAAGAAACAGAACCATAAGAAGATTAATTGCCAAGATGCCAACCATTTGCGCTATGATTCATAAAAAGCGTAAAGGGCATCCATTAATTTACCCGCAGAACAATCTGAATTATGTTGAGAATTATCTTAACATGACCTTCAAGAATGTGACTGAAGATTACGAACTGGATCCAGTATTTGTGAGTGCTATGAACAAGCTGCTCATTCTGCACGCAGATCACGAGCAAAATTGCTCGGCTTCTACAGTAAGATTGGTGGGATCTTCTCACGCCAATCTATACGCATCTATATCTGCAGGAATTGCGGCTTTATGGGGACCATTACACGGCGGTGCTAATCAAAAGGTAATTGAAATGTTAGAGGCTATCAAAGCAGATGGTGGAAATGCACAGAAATACCTGGATAAAGCAAAAGACAAAAGTGATCCATTCAGACTGATGGGCTTTGGACATAGGGTATATAAAAACTTTGATCCTAGAGCTAAAATCATTAAGAAGTCTGCTGATGATGTACTCAACAAATTGGGCGTAAATGACCCAACGTTGGAAATTGCCAAGAAGCTTGAAGAAGCAGCTTTATCTGATCCGTATTTCATTGAGCGTAAATTATTCCCCAATGTAGATTTCTACTCTGGAATTATCTATAGAGCTATGGGATTCCCAGTTGAGATGTTTACTGTACTATTTGCTTTGGGAAGACTGCCAGGCTGGATTTCTCAATGGAAGGAAATGATGGAACACCGTCAACCCATTGGCAGACCTAGACAAATCTATACAGGTCCAGCTCAAAGACCTTTTGTAGGTATGGAGAACCGCTAGCTACCAGTTAGCTTTATATACCTGTACCCCATTGGTCCATGTTTGCTTCACTTTAAGACCATAGGGATAATTGCTGGTCATTAGATCTTCATTCAGCACTACAAAATCTGCATCCTTATTAACTTCTAAACTCCCTACCTGATCTTCCATAAATGATGCTTTTGCAGCCCAAAGTGTTATTCCTAATAGAGCCTGTTGTGCACTTAAAGCTTCATTTGGAAGAAAACCTCCAATTGGATTTCTTTCGGCATTGGTTCTAAATACAGCAGCATGGAAAGTATGTAGTGGGTAGATGCTCTCTACAGGAAAATCGGTTCCCAATGGAAGGTAGTTGTTGGTAGCTAAAAGGCTTTTATAGGCATACGCACCTTCCAAGCGTTCTCTACATAATCTCTCTTCTGCCCATCTCATATCGCTAGTTGCATGGGTTGGTTGTACAGATGGAATAATGTTATATGTGGTAAACAACTCGCGGTCTTCAGGGGTAACTACTTGTGCATGTTCAATTCTCCAACGTAGATCATTTTCCCCGCCCAAGTTCTTTGCATAGAATTCAAGCATTTTTTTATTGGCACTATCGCCTATACAATGAGTATTTACCTGAAATCCATTGTCATATAGAACTGTGCAAAATGAATCCAGTTTTTCTAATGGAGTGAGCCAGAAACCATGGTGCCCAGCCTCATCGCAATATTCTTCTTTTAAATGTGCTCCTCTTGAGCCTAACGCACCATCTGCATATAACTTAAAGCTACGCATAACCAAATTTGGACTTCTGTAAATCCCGTTTTCTAACCAATGGTCAAAATTCTCTTTGGACGGTTTTGCCATAGTGTAAATTTTCATCTGGAGCATGGCGTTCTTGTGCATGCTATCCATAAGTAAGATTGTGCTTAAATCAAGGCCTGCATCGGTCACCGTTGTTAGACCTGCGGCATAGCAATTCTTTTCAGCACTTTGAAGAGCTATTATCTGTGTTTTACGTTTAGGTTCAGGAATAAGATCTAAAACCAGGTCAGCGGCATTGTCTACTAGTATGCCAGTTAGTTGACCGTTTCTTATTTCTATGCTTCCGCCATCAACTCTAGTGTTAACATCTATACCGGCCATTTCGAGTGCTTTATTATTGGCTAGTGCGGCATGTCCGTCCACCCTCCTAAGTATTACAGGTCTATCGGGAAAGATCAAACTCAGTTTCATATTGTTGGGAAATCCTTGTTCTGTCCAATCGGTCTGATCCCAACCTCTTCCGTGAATCCAATACTCATCCGTTTGTTGAGCAAATTCATAAGTCCTTTGGATCACATCTTCCAGGCTTGTTGAATTCTTTAAGTCGACTTGTGTTAAAGTTTTACCGTATCCATAAAAGTGAGAGTGTGCATCTATAAAGCCCGGATAAACAAAACCGTTAAAGTTGCTTGTCTTCTTTGCCTTATACTTTCTGTTTAGCTCTTTGGATGTTCCAGTGGCTAATATTTTACCATCCTGAATAATCATGGCTTCACAATAATCAAATGCCTCATTACATATGTAAATCCTATCTGCCGTTATTAAATGCTCAACCTCAATTGGTGAATTGCTTTGACATGATAGAATAATAGACAGAAAAATTACGTTAACTTTATACTTCCAGCTTTTTCTCAGTTGATCAACCATCCCGCAAAAGAACAAAACGAAAATCATTTAAAGCTTAATGAAGACCGAGCTTCTTACGATATTGCTTTTTTTAGCTGTTGGTGCAGCCGCACAACCAGGACAAAAACATTCGGTTAGGTCCAATGACCTCCTACTACAGAAAATATCAAATCTGGAAGACATGATCTATGATCTTCATAGGCAATTGAACTCGACTAATACTCATGCTTCATTTACAAGTTGGAGATCACCTGTAAAGAATTTAGATATAGGAATTGGAATTGGTATGCAAACTTTTAATAGCAGACCATACACCTATTATGCTAATGAATCTGGCCGCTTACAGAAGTTTCAAGGCCCTACTGGCTTTAGTCCTGTATTAAGTGCGGTCTTAGCTCATCCTCTAACTAAGGAAAGCGGAATAGTAATTAATGTTCCTCTATTGGAATTAAGCCGCGATGTAGCCTCATCTATGAGTTTGTTGAGCAAACGCTATGTTCTCGGTTTGGGTTATGAGTATCGTTTCCCAGCTGCAGCGGTTTTTGTGGCAGTTAATGTTGCATCTTTCCCTGTTGTAATCGAAGAAGTTGTACAATACAAATTCTTTGATCAGGAACCATATACCACCATAGATATAGCCGACCTTCCAAAACAGACCAACTATACATATGGATTTGGTTTCGGCGTGAGTATTCCTATTTGGAGTTCAAGAGCAAAGCCCTTGATTACTTCTAAGATTTAGATCTTTCTGCTGCCAACTGCATTGCCGCACCTACATTCACCATAGACCCTGTAACGCTTAGCTTACTTACTTTGGATTTTTTCTTACTACCTGGAATGCGTTGCTTACATTTTAGTTCAATAGCACTTTCCAATACTATAGATCTTATTTCTTCGGCAGTAAATTCAGGGTAATAGCTCCATACGAATGCTGCAACTCCAGCAACCACAGGGCTAGCCATACTGGTTCCATCAATAGCTTCATATTCGTTTTCTGGATAGGTAGAATAAATGGAGACCCCTGGCGCAAATACGTCTATTTCAGTTTGACCATAGTTAGAGAAAGTCGCCAGCATCTTCGGCGACTTCTCCCAAGAACTTGCGCCTACTTCTATCCAAATAGATTCAAAAGTTCCGTCAAAATCATTGGGATAGTTTTCTGTTAAATCGTTGCTTTCTGCATCATTTCCGGCGCCATGAACTAAAAGGACGCCGTGTTCTTTGGCATATGCAATGGCCTTCTTAACCACCTCAGAATCGTGCACATAACCTTTGCCAAAGCTCATATTTATAATTTTAGCTCCGTTGTCTACTGCATAGTATATGGAGTTAGCCACATCTTTATCTCGCTCGTCACCGTTTGGCACTGCTCTTAGACTCATTATTCTCGCTGATTGGCAAACGCCCATAGCTCCAGTGTCGTTCAATCTATTAGCAGCAATTATTCCTGCAACATGAGTCCCGTGAGATGAAAAGTCTTCGCCAAAATAAACCACATTATTTCCATAATATCTTTCATCTGAATTATCGTAGTCGTCCCCAACTATATGCCTGGGGTCATAGCTGGTATTATAACCGTAGTGGAACTCGTAATAGTAATGGTCATATGTATCGTCAAATTCTTCTCTAGCATCTTCATAAACGAAATCGTCTTTATCTCCAAATGCACCTGCAACTAGCATAAGTTTAGCGATTTCTTCATTTCTCGAAGAGCTCTGGTGAATTTGTAACTCTGCCATACTTATATCAGTTCCATAGTCATCCTCTAAAGTATTCATGCCCAGCTGAATCTGTTTGAAGAATTCGAACAGACTTTTTGCTTCATCTCTGGCTTCCTTATATTTTTTCTTAAGCTCAAGGTAATATTGATATTCTTCCTCATCGTCTACCGAGCTGGCAGAAGACAAACTGTATTTCTCTTTGAGTATCGCGTATTGACGAGTGAGCTCCATATTGTCATATCCTATGGAAGTGTCTTTGCCTCCTATGAAGTTCCAGCCATAGATATCATCTATATAACCATTCCCGTCGTCATCTATGTTGTTGCCTGCTATTTCATCTTCATTGATCCATAGTTGACCCTGCAAATCAGGATGATAAACGTCAACTCCTGCATCTATTACAGCAACAATAATTTCTTGCTGTTCCATTCCTTTGGCAAGTTCTAATGCTTGAGACATTCCTATCCCTGACAGAGACTTCTTATTAAAGTCATTAAAATACCAATCATTGGCTGGTTCTTGACCAAAGCTGATGACCACTAGAAACGCAGCCAATACTGTTAATTTATTTCTCATCTTATGTTTGAATTACACCCACATTGAAAGGGGAGATTTTTGCGTTGTTTGAAATTTCAATACCGTTAGAAATCCACTTTCTAGTATCCAATGGATTAATAATCTCATCTACCCACAATCTAGAAGCGGCATATTCTGGTGTAGTCTGATGATTGTATCTATCTATAATTTTGGATAATAGTTCATTTTCATCTTCCTCAGTAATTTCTTTACCTTGTTTCAATAGAGAAGCTTTTTCTATTTGTAGAAGGACCTTAGCTGCTTGCTCACCACCCATTACGGCTATTTTGGCACTGGGCCAAGCCACAATCAGTCTAGGGTCATAGGCCTTTCCGCACATAGCGTAGTTCCCTGCTCCATAAGAATTACCCATGATAACAGTGAACTTAGGAACAGTACTATTGCTCATGGCATTCACCATTTTTGCTCCATCTTTTATAATTCCTTGATGCTCAGATCTGCTACCAACCATGAATCCAGTGACATCTTGTAGGAATACAAGCGGTATTTTCTTTTGATTACAATTCATAATGAATCGTGCTGCTTTATCCGCGCTATCTGAATAGATAACCCCACCAAATTGCATTTCGCCTTTTTTTGTTTTCACCAATTGGCGGTTGTTTGCTACTATACCCACGCTCCATCCATCAATTCTTCCATATCCGCAGATAATTGTTTTTCCAAAACGCTCTTTGTACTGTTCAAATTCTGAATCGTCTACCAAACGCTTTATGATTTCGATAGTCTCATAAGGTCTTGATCTTTCATCTGGAAGTATGCCAAAGATTTCATTTTGATTCAACTTGGGTTCTTTGGGTTCTGCTCTATTGAAACCCGCTTTCTCACCTTCTCCTATTTTGTCCATCAGGAATTTAATCCTGTCTAAACAACTGCGATCATCTGGAAAGCGATCATCAATTACACCTGATATTTCAGTTTGTGAAACTGAACCACCTAGAGTTTCATTATCGATGTCTTCACCTATAGCCGCTTTAACTAAATAAGAACCTGCAAGGAATATGCTTCCTGTCTTGTCTACTATTAAAGCTTCATCACTCATAATGGGCAAATAGGCACCTCCTGCAACACAACTTCCCATAACCGCTGCAATTTGCGGTATACCCATGCTGCTCATCACTGCATTATTTCTGAATATTCTTCCAAAATGTTCTTTGTCTGGAAAGATTTCATCCTGCATTGGAAGAAAAACGCCAGCACTATCTACTAAGTAGATGATGGGAATCTTATTTTCCATGGCAATCTCTTGGAAGCGCAAGTTCTTTTTTCCAGTAATAGGAAACCAAGCTCCTGCCTTAACAGTGGCATCATTGGCAACGACTAGGCATTTTACTCCGCTTACACTGGTAATTCCACCAACAACTCCAGCAGCAGGGCATCCACCATGTTCTTCATACATTTCAAATCCGGCAAAAGTTCCTATTTCAAGAAAATCTGCGTCTTTGTCTTTAAGATAGTCAATTCGCTCTCTAGCTAATAGCTTAGACTTCTTTCTTTGCTTAGCTATGGCTTTATCGCCTCCACCTTGATGAATCTCTTGGGCCATTTTTTCATAGCTTGACCAATCCATGCGATTGTGATCTTCATACTTATTGAAATCAAGTTCTTTTTTCTTCATAGCCTATGGTCAAAAATAAATGCTTTTGTGTTTTAGAAGGTCTATTTTCTTATCTCTTATACAAGATGAAAGATTTTGTCTTTAAAAATCAAAATTGATAGATGCAGAATGTGCTAAATAATTACTTTTGCGGCGGCTGACACGACCAGCTCCCTCTGAACTCCCCCAGGTGCGGAAGCAAGCAAGGGTAAGTGGTTGTAGCGGTGCGATGTCAGCCACTTTTTTTTAAAGAGCATTTGATCATTTGGCTATCTTTGAGCCACCAAGAACAACACATGAAATTTTTTATTGACACAGCAAATCTCGCTCAAATTAAAGAAGCTGAAGATTTGGGAATACTTGATGGGGTAACCACTAATCCATCATTAATGGCAAAAGAGGGAATTACTGGAGATGCCAATGTAAAAGCTCACTATAAGGCTATCTGTGAAATGGTAGACGGAGATATAAGTGCCGAAGTAATCTCTACGGATTATGAAGGCATTATTAGAGAAGGGGAGGAGTTAGCAGCTATACATGAGAATATCGTAGTTAAAGTTCCTATGATTAAAGATGGTGTAAAGGCTCTAAAGTATTTCAGTAATAAGGGGATTAAGACCAATTGTACTTTGGTGTTTAGTGCTGGCCAGGCCATTTTAGCTGCTAAGGCTGGAGCAACCTATTTGTCTCCATTCATTGGAAGAGTGGACGACATCAATTGGGATGGAACAGAGTTAATAGCTCAAATAGCCAATATTTATGCATTGCAAGGGTTCCAAACCGAAATACTAGCCGCTTCAATTAGAAGCCCACTTCATATTGTGAAAGCTGCTGAGGCTGGTGCAGATGTATGCACTTGTCCATTGAGCTCTATATTGGGTCTGCTGAACCACCCTCTAACAGATATTGGTTTGGAAAAATTCCTAGCAGATCATAAAAAAGCAAACAGCTAGGCAACAAATTACCAATTAGCTTGGTTTAGTAAAGAGCAATCAAGAATGCGACCCATAGTCATTATACCAACTTATAATGAAAAGGAGAATATCCAGAAGATGTTGGATGTGGTCCTTGGGCTTCAACCAGAATTTGATGTTTTAATAGTAGATGACAATTCTCCTGATGGTACAGCACAAATAGTCAAAATCAATTATGGAGGTAATGAACGTATTCATTTACTTGAGCGCGAGGGAAAACAGGGATTAGGCACAGCATACATCGCTGGTTTTCACTGGTGCTTAGATAAAGGATACAACTTCATTTTTGAGATGGATTGTGATTTTTCACATGATCCCAACGATTTAATAAGATTGTATCAGGTTCTCAAGAATGATGAAAGCGATTTGGTTATTGGCTCGCGTTATGTAAACAATGTGGTGAACGTAGTAAATTGGCCCATGGGTAGGGTTCTTATGAGCTATTTTGCATCTGTTTATGTGAGATTCATTACCAGAATGAAAGTGGCAGACGCAACCGCCGGCTTTGTTGGATATAAAAGGACTGTTCTTGAAGCTATTGATTTAGACAATATCAAGTTTAAAGGTTATGCATTTCAAATTGAAATGAAATACTCAGCTACTCTACTCAAATTCAGGGTAAAAGAGATTCCCATCATTTTTACAGATAGGGAAGAAGGCACATCTAAAATGTCTGGAGGAATTTTCAGAGAAGCGCTATTTGGAGTGATTTCTATGCGTTTGAGGTCATTATTCTCAAAAAATCCCAAATAAGCCTGTATCAGTCTCAAATATAGAATCCATGCGGTTTTTCATGTAGTTGACCTAGCAAGTAAAGTGAAGATTATCAGCATTTTATAGTTTTTGGTCTGGATTTTGGTATTTTTGCCCCAGTCAAGGATTCTAGGATCCTTCTAACCTTATTTATTATGAAGACAATTACAAGTAAAGGTCTATGGGCCTTTGTGGCCTCAATTCTGGCCGTGTTCCCTGCTAATGCGCAGACGAACGAAGTCCACTTCGGTGGATCAACTAACGGAACATCAGTTTCCATTTCCTACAACAGAGCATCAGGAGTATCAGGTACACCCTCTAACACAGACGTGAAAGAAGGCGACGTGGTTTTGTATGAAAACGTGGCCTATGTCAGCGGAGCTTACATTGATTGCTATGTTGAGATCACAGACATTACCAACACTTCATCTATAACTTTAGATAACGCAAGTGCATCTGGTAGTGGATTTTCTGGAAGTCAGCCTGAGTTCTTTGCACCTAACATTAACTTTTCGAGTGCAGGTTCATTGACTTTCGAGTTTCAATTTATTACAGACGGAAGTTTTAGCTTTAATAGCAGCACAGGTGTTGCTAGTGGAACTAATTACGAATTGGATTCTGTGCGAATTGTTACCTATGATCTAGATGGTAATGGAGGTTCAAATTCAAATCAGTACAATGATTTTTCTGGATTTTCTACTAGTTCAAGAAGCGCTACAACAAATGTTAGTGCTACAACAACAGCTGGGGTAACAAGATTTGAATCCACGGTAACTTCAAATTCCAGTGTTGTTACACATCCAGATCACAAAGTAGAAGTAACTTATGACAGTTTAACTAACTGGGAAATCACGGTTGGTGCTGGCGCTAGCGGTTTAGCCTATTTCTATTTAGATTTTGCTGCTGGAACCACTGGAGGTCAAACAGACTATGAAATCATGGGTTATGTGTTTGACGATGCTGATGGTCTAGAAGACAATACAGTAGATGGTACAGGAATTGATGATCCTTCGAGCACTCAGCTTTATGCAAGTTTAATTGATGATGCTACTGATGAAGTAGTAGAATCAGTTGCTGTTATGGCAGATGGTTCATATGAATTTGCTGTAGTTCCAGACAATAAAAATTATCAAGTAATCATTACAACTACCCAATTAACTGTTGGTAGTACTGGAAACAGTTCTGATCTTCCATCTGGTTGGGTAAACACCGGAGAGAATGAAGGTGCTGGAAGTGGTAATGACGGTAATGCAAATGGTAGTATAGATGTAACTTTAAACGGTAGCAACATTTCTAACTTGAACTTTGGAATTGACGCCATACCAACTGCTAACACCTACAATGAGAACATGACTGGAACTCCGCATATAGATAGTATTTATACTATAGGAGATCCTACTTGGTTTGGTTTAACTGCAAATACTCCTGATGGTGATGATTTAGAAGATGGTGCAATTGCTCCAGATGTTTTATACATTACTTCTATCCCTTCAGATTCAAACAGTTTGTATTATAACGGCGTAAAAATCACACTTGGAGACGATAATACTAATCCTCCTTCAGATTCAAACCCATTTACTATAAATAGCTTTGATCCTGATAAGTTGGAATTCAACTTAATGGATAAAAGTGATTTGACTTTCTCATTTGATTATCAAGTGGAAGATGCTGCTACTGTTAAATCAGAGTCAGCTACATTCTCTTTCAATTATCCAACACCAGTTCCTGTTGACTTTATTAGCATCAATGCTACTCTTGTTGCAGACGGTCAGGTAATGATTGAATGGGTTACTGCTAGTGAGATAGACAACGAAAGATTCGAAATTGAGCGTTCTGTAGATGGAGATTACTTTGAAATGATAGGTGAAACTCCAGGTGCCGGAAATTCTCAAGAGATTTTGAATTACAGCTATATGGACGTTGAGGCTCCTTTGTTGAGCTCTGCTCTTTACTACAGAATTAAGCAGGTTGATTACAGTGGTCAATATGACTATTCAGACATCGCTGAAGTGGTGAGAAAGGAATCAACTGATTTAATTAATGTATATCCAAATCCAGCAAGCGATTATATCAATATTCAATCAAACCTTATTGCAGGTGAATTAACTATTGAAATAAGCGACATCAGTGGCATGCTTGTTAGAAATATGAAAATAAATGGTGACACTCAGATATCTACTGAAGGCCTAGACAGAGGAGTATACTTTGTTACGGTTTCAAATGATAGAGAAAGTCAAACCATAAAAGTATTGATTGACTAATTAATAAGGTTACTTAATCAGAGAAGACCCCCACTTCGGTGGGGGGCTTTTTAAGGGTTAGTCAGTCATTTAGTACCTATTATTATTGTCTATAAATTGGATTAAATTCCAATAATGGGAGAGATGTGTCTGTTTAGGATGTGCCTCTCCCTTTTTTTGAAACCTTAGTGCTGCAATGGGTTCAGAGCAGTTCAGGTGTTTGGCACGCGCATTGTCTCTATATGTCTGAATTGAAGTTTACGTTCAATTCGTAAACCTTAGAGAAATGAAGACGATAATAACTCGCAACCTAGTTGCACTTTTAGCAATTCTTTTTGCTGGCACTTTAAGTGCTCAGACTTACAGTAATAATTTTCAAGATATCAATTTTGGAGGTTCAGGTGTGACTATTACTAATTATCCATCTGGTAGTTCAGGTGATGATGAAGGTGATGTAATACTATATGAAGGAGTAGCTACATACTCAGGTACAGAAATTGATTGCTATGTAGTTGTAGAAGATATTTCTAGCGGTACAACAATCACTGAAGTGGATCAGAATTCAACTTCTGGACCAGGTTATAATTTCAATGAGCAACGTTTTTTCGCACCTTTTACTGTGTTTCCAAGTGGATCAAGTTCTGGGCCTGGTGGAGATGTTACTTTTAGCATTCATTTCATAGCTGATGGTAGTTTTGCTTATAACTCTGGTAGTCCAACTGGAACAATCGTTACTTTGAGTGACGTTCGTATTAATGCGTATGATATTGATGGTAGTGGAGGTTCATACTCTAATCAAGCTGTAGAATTTGGTGGCTTTGATTACAGTGAATTTGCAAACCCAACCAACTTGGCATCTACTTACGATGCAACAACTGGATTGACTTCATTTAGATCTACTACACATTCTAATACTACAAATGCGAATGACGACAGAAATAGAGTTAGGGTAACTTATGATTCTCTAAGCAGCATTGAAGTTAAGATTTCTGGAGGTTCGACTTCTTATTCATTCTTGGATTTTGGAGGCGGATGGAGCTGGTCTAATGCACCAGACGAATACTATCAGTTGATGGGTAACATCTATAATGATGCTGATGCTATGCAGGATAGCTATATAGATGGTCCAATGATTTCTCAAGCTGGTAGCACAGATCTTTACGTGAACCTTATAAATTCTGGAGATTCTGTTGTTGAATCTTTAGCTGTAAATAGCAATGGTACATATGTGTTTCCTGCTGTTGAGCCTGGAACATACAATGTGTTGCTATCTACAACTACTTTAGCTGTTAACTCTACAGGAAATTCATCAAGCTTACCTGGTGGTTGGGTTAACACTGCAGAAGTATTTGGAACGGGATCAACACATGATGGCGTTATTGATGGTATACTCTCTGGTTTAACTATAGATTCTAATTCGTTAACAAATGCTAATATAGGAATTGAAGCATTACCAGTAGCTACTGTTGTAAATACTAGTGTTACAAAGCCAAACTTTGGTGTGTATCTAGTTTTAGGAACTAGTGGTTCATCTGAGCTAGCTGCAACTGACAATGAAGATGGAACGTTAGGCGCTGGAGACAAGTTTGCTATTACCTCATTACCAACTAACGGAAATGAATTGTATTACAATAGCGTATTAGTAACGTTAGGTGATGATGGAACAACGGCTCCTTCAATGAGCAATCCTTATACTATAGACAACTATGTCCCAGCTAATTTGTCAATCAGATTTGTTGGTACTGGAACCTCTGTAACTATGGACTACATAGCCTATGACGATGCTGATTTAGCTTCTGCATCTGCGGCTACTTATACATTGAATTGGGTTGGAAACTTGCCAGTTGAATTCATAAGCGTTTCAGCTGAAAATATGGGTGGTAACCAAGTGATGATTGAGTGGTCAACTGCAAGTGAATTAAACAATGAATACTTTGTAGTAGAACGTAGAATGGAGAATGAAGAAGAATTCACCGCTATTGGAACAGTAGCAGGAGCAGGAAACTCTTCTGATATATTAACTTATAGCTTTATGGATATGAGTATTTATTGGATGAGCAATACAGCTTATTATAGAATTAAGCAGGTTGATTTTGACGGTCAGTCTGAATTCTCAGAAGTTGCTGTTGTTGAGAACACAGAGAAATTGAGTTTTGAGATTTATCCAAATCCAGCAACAGATTTCATTAAAGTATCAGCGAATGATAACTATTCAATTACTAAAGTAAGCGTTATAAACTCAGCAGGTCAAGTATTGAAGAGTGCCGAAGGATACGGTGTAATATCAATTGCTGTGAGTGATCTTGAAGCTGGAATATACTTTGTACAATATGAATTGGATGGTCAATTTGAAACTTCAAGGTTCATCAAAAGAAATTAAGATTTAGTTTAGTCATATATAATTTGCCAAGGCAAATAATTGTAAATCAATACCAATTAGTAATCAACAAAAAAAGTCCCAGCTCAGCTGGGACTTTTTGTATATGTAAGATTATACGTTAAGCCAGTACGATTACCTTGTTATTCAAGATCTCGACTATGCCACCGGTTATTTCAAAATCCTGTTCACCTTCTGTGGTTTTAATAATTACAGAGCCGGCGTCCAAACTGGAAATAAGCGGTGCGTGATTATTCAAGGCTTCAAATTGTCCTGAAGTTCCGGGAAGCTTTACTGATTCAGCTTCACCAGAAAACACTACTTTATCCGGTGTGATCACTTCTACTAACATTATTTAGCTTCTTTAAGAAGTTTCTCACCCTTTTCTATGGCATCTTCTATGGTTCCAACTAGGTTGAAAGCTGCTTCTGGGTATTTGTCAACTTCACCGTCCATAATCATATTGAATCCTTTGATAGTATCTTGTATGTCTACCAGGCAACCAGGAAGACCTGTAAATTGCTCTGCAACGTGGAATGGTTGAGAAAGGAAACGTTGAACTCTTCTTGCTCTGTGAACTACTAGCTTATCTTCTTCAGAAAGCTCGTCCATACCAAGAATGGCAATGATGTCTTGCAACTCCTTATAGCGTTGAAGCAATTCTTTTACTTTTTCAGCAGTATCGTAGTGCGCATCTCCAACTACATCCGGGCTAAGAATTCTTGAAGTTGAATCCAATGGATCCACAGCAGGATAAATACCCAATGATGCAATCTGACGAGAAAGTACAGTAGTCGCGTCCAGGTGAGCAAATGTTGTTGCTGGTGCAGGGTCAGTTAAATCATCCGCAGGAACATATACTGCCTGTACCGAAGTAATAGATCCTTTATTCGTAGATGTAATACGTTCTTGCATAGCACCCATTTCAGATGAAAGTGTAGGTTGGTAACCCACTGCAGATGGCATACGTCCAAGAAGTGCAGACACCTCAGAACCCGCTTGTGTAAAACGGAATATATTATCTACGAAGAAGAGGATATCTCTACCACCTGACTTCTCATCTCCATCACGGAAATACTCGGCAATAGATAGTCCAGTTAAAGCAACTCTTGCTCTTGCACCTGGAGGTTCATTCATTTGGCCGAATACCAATGTAGCTTGTGATTTAGCCAATTCTTTTTCGTCCACTTTATCTAAATCCCATCCGCCTTCTTCCATTGATTTCTCAAATTCTTCACCGTATTTGATTACGCCTGATTCTATCATTTCTCTAAGAAGGTCATTCCCCTCACGAGTACGTTCACCAACTCCAGCGAACACTGAAAGGCCAGAATATGCTTTTGCTATATTGTTAATCAATTCCTGAATTAGAACTGTTTTACCAACACCGGCTCCACCAAATAATCCAATCTNNTCTTACCACCTTTTGCATAAGGCTCAATAAGGTCAATTACTTTGATTCCAGTAAATAGAGGTTCAGCACTAGTTGTTAAGTTTTCAAAACTAGGTGCTGGTTGGTGAATTGCTCTACCAGCAGTCCTGTCCATCTCACCTATACCGTCAATGGCGTCTCCAACTACATTAAGTAATCTTCCTTTAAGAGCTTCTCCAATAGGAACGCGTATAGCGTCTTCTGTGTCTATTGCATCAGCGCCTCTTACAAGTCCTTCAGTAGAATCCATTGCAACTGTTCTTACAATGCTCTCACCCAAATGAGATTGGACTTCAAGCACAACTAAGGTGCCATCATCTTTAGTTACATGAAGAGAGTTAAAAATTTTTGGGAGTTTTGATCCTTCCTGGTCAAACGCTACGTCTACCACGGGACCGATTATCTGAGATATTTTTCCAATATTAGCCATGTATTGACTGTTTAATTTTAATCGAGGGCAAATGTACTTTTTTGTCTTAAGTAGACCGATTCTAAATAAGGCGGAATTCGTTGCTCTCATTTGTGTAGGAGGTTAAAACAAAACTCTAAAAACTAGAGAATTCCAAAAAATAGATTATATTCGTGGAAACTAATACTACTCATGGCAGAAGATTTCAATGTATTCGTAGTTGAAGATGATGAGTTTTACGGAGAAATCCTAGAATATCACCTATCTCTCAATCCGGATATCACAGTCACCAAATTCACTACTGGTAAAGACTTTTTAAACAGTTTGGACAAAAGACCCTCAGCGGTCACGCTTGACTATTCACTCCCAGATATTTCTGGCGAAGAAGTACTTCGTAAAATTAAAGAGTATGATGCAGATATTCCTGTAGTCATCATATCTGGCCAAGAAGATATTAAAACTGCAATTACTCTTCTCAAAGAAGGTGCCTATGACTATATAGTTAAAGATGAGGATACCAAAGATAGAATTTGGAATACCATTAGAAACATAAAGGAGAAAGCAAGTCTTAAAGAAGAGATTTCTCAATTAAAGCAGCAAGTAACTAAGAAGTACGATTTTACAACAAGCATAATTGGAAGCAGTCCTTCCATGAAAAAAGTGTTTGCCATGGTAGAAAAGTCGGTAAGATCAAACATCACCGTTTCAATCACAGGTGAAACTGGTACTGGTAAAGAAGTTGTGGCTAAAGCGATACACTATAATTCACCGCGGTNNTTCATTTACAGGTGCTGTTTCGAGAAGAATAGGAAAATTTGAAGAAGCCGGTGATGGAACCATATTTCTGGATGAGATAGGAGAGATGGACATCAACATGCAGTCCAAATTACTAAGGGTATTACAAGAGAGAGAACTGTCGCGTGTTGGTGGTAATTCTGTAGTTAAAATAAAATGCCGTGTCTTAAGTGCTACACATAAGGATTTAGCTGAGGAAGTGAGAAAGGGAAATTTCCGTGAAGATTTGTACTATAGACTTTTGGGATTGCCGGTGAGCTTACCCCCATTAAGAGAAAGGGGAAATGATATCCTTTTGCTAGCAAAGCATTTTATAGATGAATATGCTGAGGAGAATGAATTGGGAAAATTGAAACTTTCATCTAAAGCTCAAAACAAGTTGTTTAAATATCCATGGCCAGGTAATATCCGAGAGTTAAAGGCTGTTATTGAATTGAGCTGTGTTATGACTGATTCGGACAGTATAGAAGAAGAGCATATAACATTCAACTCAACCGGTTCAATAGATACACTTCTTCAGAATGAAATGCCATTAGAAGAGTATAAGCACAAAATTATCAAACACTATTTAGATAAATACAATAATGATGTTGTTACTGTAGCTGAANNTGATATAGGTAAATCTACTATATATAGGATGTTGCAGGAAAGAGTGATCTAATGGATGGAGAACAACTATATGATTTAGCCCAACTTGAAGCTGTTGCCGCGGGTAGTCAGGAATTTGTAAGCAAGATGGTTGATATGTTTATTGAAATGACTCCAGCTCTTGTTCAGCGTATTGAAAATGGTCTTGGACTAGAGGATTGGGCAGAAGTTCAATCTGCGTCTCATAAAATGAAACCATCCATTGATATGATGGGAATCTCCAGTTTACATGACGTTGTTAGATCCATTGAACAAAATGCCAAGCATCAGACTTCTTTAGATGATATTCCCGCTCAATTTGCAAAGTTGCAATCCACTTTACAGATGGTGATTGAGCAACTCAAAAATCGCTAATCTTTTGCTGCACTAAGTTGTCTCAGGTACATCTGTATGGCGTTATTGAGACCATAGTATAAAGCATCACTTATGAGTGCATGACCGATAGAAACTTCTAGCAGATCTGGAATTTCTTGGGCAAAGTATTTAAGATTGTTAAGATCTAAATCATGTCCTGCATTTATCCCCAGTCCTATTTTGTTTGCTTCAATAGCTGTTGCTTTATAGTCTTTAACTGCTTCAATTGGACTTCTTGGAAAATTCACGGCATAGGATTCAGTGTAAAGTTCAATTCTATCTGCACCGCATGATTTAGCGGCTTCAAGTTGATTGATTTCTGGATTGAGAAATACGGAAACTCTACCTCCCCATTCGTGAATCTGTTTACAGATGTCTGTAAGGAAAGGTTGGTTCTTTATACAATCCCAACCTTGGTTGCTAGTTAATACCTCAGGTGAGTCCGGAACTAGAGTCACTTGAGCTGGTTTAACCTCTTTCACCAAAGCTAAAAAATCAACAGTCGGATAACCTTCTATGTTAAATTCGGTTTTAACATGAGCGGCCAAATCTCTGACATCTTGTTGTGTAATATGCCTTTCATCTGGTCTAGGGTGAACAGTAATTCCTTGAGCACCAAAGTTTTCGGCAGCAAGTGCTGCTTTTAACACCTCTGGTCGTGTTCCTCCTCTTGCATTTCTTAAGGTAGCAATTTTGTTAATGTTTACACTGAGCTTAGTCACTGCGATATTGGATTTGAATAGCAAATGTATTCTTTCTATTTACAAGAGGGATATTGGAATTTAGAACAGAATTAATATAGTGCTCTTGCTGCAAAGGATAAGTCTGCGCTTTATACTTTAACCATAATTTTAAGCGATTATTTAGTTTCAATCTGATGCTTAAGTAATATGACAAACCTGAGCGAAATTCAGCATGCCATGGATTTTGACCTGATGCTACAGATTCATAAAAGTATATTGCATTATGAGACTCTGGAATGTGAAAAGTGCTCAAGCGAGTGTTTAGACTTATTCTACTTTTATTTCCTTTCCACTGGAATTCATTGTAAATCATATGACCGCTACTATTGTCACGGCTGTTGATCTCAAAATAAGTCTTTAGCTTTAGCTGTTTGCTTAGCATATACTGGAAACGCATTCTTATTTTCTGGCTCTGATACGGTGTAGCTCCACTATAGATATTTTCCTTATTCTCAAGCTGCATTTTTTGACTCCATTGAATCCTAAGTTGCCCTTGATTCCTGCTTTTTAACATGAATTCCAAACCATACCTATAGCCATAATCCAAGGAGTAGATATTGGAACTGAGCCAATTCATTTGAAAGGATTGAATGTGGCTAGTTACACTCCAGTTCTCTTTCATATAGACCATTTGCCAGCTGTAGTTGCTCTCTCCATTGAATCTACTTTTAATATGGA
>JAGDZU010000002.1:690326-692155 GCA_049115575.1 Bacteroidia bacterium
GTTGAATTTCATAAGGTAGTAATCCATGTATAAACCGTGTCTGTTGGATTTCCTATTGGAGTTTTCAAATCGCTGGTGAACTGAGGTTGGGATTTTGGGATTATATTCAAATTGCCTGAAGCTTGTGATTACACCTAATTTAAGTGTACCTATTTCTTTTTCTAGATGAGCCCCGTATTGCATATCAGATAATTGATCGCGTTTGCCATACTCCGATAATGTCCTATGAAGTCCACCGTCAGAATTGAAACCACTGAATTGGTTGTTTTCTATACCGGCATCTCTTTTACTTTTAGAAAAGTATAGATCTATTTTACAAGCCTTAAACTTTGTCTGTACTGCAATTCCTCTTAGTGCTGCATTCTCTCTAAACGAACGGTAAGGATTCATTCCTAAATGAATCATTTTGGCCGAAGCAAATGCACCATTCCTGCTTATAGTACGCTGAGTGTAGAGGTTTAATCCTTGGCCATATTGAAGCTGATAATCTCCGATTATAATCTTATATCTGTTAAATAGTTTGGGAAACAAAATAAAGAAAGAGGTGAAATCCAATGATTTGCTCATTTCGTTGAAAAGGCGCTCACCTTCGTCTTTCTCCGTACGAAATGATCCTGACCACAAAGCATTTTGGTAGTGCGCTTTATATTGTTGTTTCCAACTGTTACCAAGACTTGAATTATTGGAATTTGGCAATTTTATTTTGTGATGCACATTCCAGCTGAACTGCGATTTTTGTCTGGCTCTATATGAATAATTAGAACTTAAGTAAGGGATGAGCTGTCGAATGTGCTCAGTATCAAAAGAACTCAAACATCTCAATTCGTAAACAGATAAGAAGCTGCCGTATTCATCTCTATGGGCTATGATTTCTTCGCTCTGCAAGGATGAGAATATAAGGCAATCTCTAATTTTATCTTTTGACCAAATATTTAGTTCAACTGGATTGCTTTGCAAGTTCAGGAGATAGATGTACAGCCATTCTTCCTCTAAATCTTCATTATTGCTTCTATTAATAAAGTGCAACCAGTATTCATAGTTTGGCTGTTGCGTCTGAGCCAAACTTGGGTGAATAATCATAAAGAATAGATAAATCTTAAGTACTCTCATACTGTATGCTCAATGCTTGACTTGTCCCTAAGAATTGATGAAAACTCAGACCTAGATTGGTTTGTATGTTGCTGAATTTTAAAGAGTATCCAGCGGAGAGCTGACGACTTTTGGCGGTGTAAAACAACCGAAAATTTTTACCAAATTCCAAACCTATATTCCATGTAAAACCTTCGTTCGCAATTTGAGTTAAAAGATGAATATTCAATGTTTTTTCAGCTGCATAGATTATTCCAAGCTCTGAAGAAACATTAAGAGTATGATGTGAATTGGAGAAGTTTCTAGCAATGTTTGAACACCAATTAATACTAAGGAACTCGCTGATTTTATGTGTGGTACCCAGTCCGCCAATCGCGTTGAGATGAGTATACTCACCAGCGTAAGATTGCCTTCTAATCCCAATGAAAATACCCATGGAGGTTTTGGTGTGAAGTTTTAATGCCAATGACTGGTAGAAACTGGTTTGCTTGAATAGGTTTGTCCCGAAGTAATCAACCATATTACCTGCTCTCAATTTGCCTATGTTGTACAGAGCATGAGCTGCAATTGATGAATATTCACTTAATCCAAATAGGTTAGAGCCATGAATTCCGGCTATGGGTTTTGTTTGAAAAATCGTCAATGCAGGATTACCCACTATTGCTGCACCGCCTTTATTGTTTACACCAATTCCACCTGTAGCTAAGGTGGCAGCGGTTGTAGTTGGTGGCTGTATGCAG
>JAGDZU010000003.1:0-61192 GCA_049115575.1 Bacteroidia bacterium
GCCGTTGGATTGACAATGACGATTTGTTTAACCGTAGAGTCAGTCCCCGCACAATTGTAGTTCCTCAACTTAACTGAATAAGTCCCTGTTGCGGTATAAATATGCTTAGCGTTTGCAGTATTGTAGTCATAAGCACCATCATTATCTATGTCCCAGTCATTTGTTATATTACCTGAAGATCCATTGATGAAATTGACTATAGTTCCCACAAATGCTGTGTCTGGAGCGAAAAAATTTGAAGATAAAGCAGTAGGCTTGCTTATATCCACTGTATAGTCTTCAGTCTCTCCATAAAAATATGTTCCACATGCGCTTGCTCCGTTGAACTCATCCAAGACAATTCTCATTCTAGTTTTACCAGTAGATACATTACAAGGAATAGTGAATGTGATATTTGAAGTGGTGTACCCGCAGCTGAATGAAGAACCAACTTCTTCATTAGCGCTGAAAGAAAAATCTTGGTTGTAATCAATGTATACCGAAATATCTCTACAGTAGTCCCATTGGCTACATGTACCGTATTCCACTTCAACAGTATACTCAGAGCCCGCAGATAAATCCGCTGCGCTAACAGTTGACGAAAAATCTGTATAGGTCTCACATCCTGTTCCCGTTGAAGAATTGTTGTCAATTGTAGTTGAAGTACCTTCCAATTTTACATTGTGAATCTCTGAATCAGCAGCAATAGTTGCATTTGATGTGCAATAAGATTGTCCATAGGTAAATTGCGAAACAGCAACCCCAGCTAAAATGAAACAAAATCTTTTAAACGTTTTAGTAATATTATTCATACGCGTAACTCTTATGTTAATGTAGACCCAAAAATGAAGAATGGTTGCGAGAAAAACCAACAATTCCATAAAAAAAACTCAAATGTCGAAAATCCTTGATGCTCAATTCAAAAAATCAGAGCAACTTTGAGATTCAATATGGAGTTTGAAAAAGTATATGACCAGCTCAACACCGAGCAAAAAAAAGCAGTTGATTTAACAGAAGGTGTAGTTATGGTTGTAGCTGGACCTGGCACCGGAAAAACCCAAGTACTAGGAGCTAGAATTGCCAAACTTCTAATTGATAAAAAACAATCTCCAGAACAGGTTCTTTGCCTCACTTTTACAGATGCTGCAACCATTGCATTGAGAGAGCGTTTATTCCAATTCATTGGTTCAAATGCACATAGAGTAAATATATTCACCTACCACGCTTTTTGCAATCAAATCATTCAAGACAACAAAGATCTTTTTGGTAAAAACGACCTTGAACCAATCTCTGATTTAGAAGTAATAGAATTGGTAAGAGAAATTATAGATGAACTTGAAGATGATCATCTATTAAAGAGGCTAAAAGGAGATGTTTACTATGACGCCAATGGCTTGATTAAACTTTTTGGCTTGCTTAAGAAAGAAAATTTGGATGCGAACAAGACATCTGAAATGGCAGATCAATACATAGAACAAGCCAAAACTTTGGACAAGTTCATTTATCAAAAAAATAGCAAGTATGGGAACAAAGGAGATCTAAAAAAAACCTATTTCAAAGAGGTAGAACGCATTGGAAAACTAAAGGCTGCCGCTAGTTTATTGCCTATGTACAATTCCAAATTGAAGAAAAAGGGTAGGTATGATTATAACGATATGATACATTGGGTTCTTGATGCCTTTAAGGAAATCCCAGATTTGCTAGCTATATATCAGGAGAAATACGAATACGTCTTGGTGGATGAATATCAAGATACTAATGGGGCACAGAACCAATTGTTACTCCAGCTTATAGCCCATATGGAAGTTCCTAATGCTTTTGTTGTGGGTGACGATGACCAATCCATTTATAAATTCCAAGGTGCCAATGTGGAGAATATTTATTCATTTTACAAGCATTATGAAACCAGCGCCAAACTAGTAGTGCTAGATCAGAACTACAGAAGCAATCAGGAAATACTAGAGGCATCTGGGCAGCTTATAACAAGAAATGAAGAACGCCTGATTAACAAAGTAAGCAGCCTTACAAAGACATTAAAGGCAGTTAATCCCGATAGGCAAAGTGATGAAAATGCGCTGAGTATAGATAGTTACCAGAATAGTTATCAGGAAATTGTAGGTGTTGCAGAACAAATTAAAAAGCTTCAAAAACAAGAAGTTGATTTAGATGAAATAGCCATACTCTACAGAAACCATAAACAAAGCGAACTTCTAATTCAGTATTTCGAAGCGGAATCCATTCCTTTTCAAGTGGTTAGAAGCCAAGATGTGCTACAGGTTGAACTCATAAAACAACTCATTCTTCTGCTCAAATACCTGTCTCTTGAGAACAAAAGATTAGATCTTGGTCAGTCACTACTGTTTGAAATATTCCACTTTGCTAGTTTCTCTCATATAAAACCTATAGAAATCTACTTGCTAAGCAAACATCTCTACCAAAACAGGGATAAAGGTTGGCGTGAAGGAATAAATGATTTGGATGTAGGTGAAATCCCAGCTTTGTCTGATTTGGCTTATGATGAGATTAAAGCTTTCAACTCACAAATTGAAGAGTGGTTAAAAGACCTACATAATATAGGTCTCCAATCTTGGATTGAGAAAATTATAAATGAGGCTAAATTCCTAAAAAGAGCCTTTGCAGAAGGGAATCGACTATTCAATGTTCACTGTTTAAATTCCTTTTTCAATTTCATCAAAAGTGAAAGTTCCAGAAATTCTGATTTGAATTTAAATCACCTTTTACAAACTATAGATTTACTCAAGGCCAACAATCTTGGAATCCATCTGAAGAAGATCTCCTATGGAAAGAAAGGAGTGCAATTGATGACAGCTCATGGATCCAAAGGTTTGGAATTTGACTATGTCTTTATCATATCCATTTTAGAAAGCAAGTGGGAAAAGGGTCAAATGAGTTTGCCCTTTTACTTAAATAGCATTCTGGAGGGAGAACCTGATAGAGCTCATGAAGAGGAAGGGAGAAGGTTGTTTTATGTTGCTATGACTAGAGCGCGCAAGAAGTTGTTTTTGAGTCGTGCGGGGCAAGATTCAAATGGAAAATACCTGAATAAAAGCATGTACCTAGCTGAAATAGAAGAATCCTATCCAGAATTAACCAATGAAAGGATTATTGAAGACTCAAATCTTTTGGAGTTCTTTAAATCTACCAACCAGCTCATCCCTACCAAATTTGAAGATCTAACACAACACGCCTTTGTTGATTCAGCCTTGCGGAATTTTAAATTGAGTCCAACTAATTTGAACACATATTTGAGATGTCCTGTAGCATTCTTCTATGAGCAACTGCTCAAATTACCCAGGGCAAAAACTCCAAGTCTGGTGATTGGTTCAGCTGTACACAGAGCCTTGGAAGTATTTTTTAAGCAAACCGATTCTAAAAACGGATGGGTCTTCCCTTCAGCACAAATTGCGGTAGAAGCCTATAATCAACATCTGCTTAAAAACAAAGAGGTATTCACACCCAGTGATTTGGAAAGAAGTACGAGCTATGGAAAACAAAGTATCCCAGCATATATAGACTATTGGCTGCCAATTTGGTCAAGGTACGATCATGTTCTAACTGAGTTGACCATAGACCAGGTAGAAGTGGAAGGGGTGCCAATACATGGGCAAATAGATAAATTAATTCTTACGGAAGATCACGCTCTAGTTGTGGACTATAAAACGGGTAAATATCAATATGCCGTGTCTAAACTCAAGCCACCCGAAAAAAACCTAAAAGATGAGGAAACTAACTATCAGAAGATTTATGGAGGTGATTACTGGAGACAGTTGGTGTTCTACAAGATATTAATCCAACAATCCAATGACTATTCACAAAATGTACAATTTGGGGTAATTGACTTCATTGAAAAACACGAGGATGCTTATAAATCTGAGCACATTCCTATTGATTCGGATGCCGTATCTGCGGTTAGAAGTCAGATAATAGATGGCTATAGAAGAATTAAGAACAAAGAGTTTAGTAAAGCATGTAATGATGAAAACTGTGACTGGTGTAAATTCAACAATACTTATTTGGTTGAATAAAGCTCAGCAACAAGGTGCCACCTTTAATGGACTAAAGATGACTTTCTATTTTTATAATAGCCAAAACTAAAGCTACATTTGCACTGTTTTAGCTCAATGGAACTACAAGACGTAATAACAATATACTCTGAAAAGACTCCTAATCCTGAGTCCATGAAGTTTGTTGCAAATAAGATGATTTTGCCAAATGACAGTGTAGACTTCCGATCTCCAGAAAATCTAGAAAATTGCCCTATGGCAGCTGATTTATTTCAGTATGATTTTGTTAAAGGAGTGTTCATCATGAACAATTTCGTGAGTGTCACAAAAAAGAAGGATTACGAATGGTTCGATATTATTCCTCAACTTAAAAAGTTTGTACAAGAGTATCTGGAAGCGGAAAAACCTGTAATAACTAAAAAGGAAGAATTGTCTGCCGAAGAAGAGAGTGAAGTAGTTCAGAAAATAAAGCAGCTTTTAGATGATCATGTAAAACCCGCAGTAGAAATGGACGGTGGTGCTATTGATTTTAAGAGTTTTGAAGAAGGAGTGGTTACTGTTCTCATGAAAGGTTCTTGTAGCGGATGCCCTTCATCTACGATGACATTAAAAGCAGGTATAGAAAATTTATTAAAAAGAATGATTCCAGAAGTAGAGGCTGTTGAAGCTGAAGCTAGTTAAATTATGAAAACACTAATTACTTTAACACTAAGTTTATTTTGCCTAAGTGCATTTGCGCAAATTGAAATTGAAAAAGATTCTACCTTTTTTGCAGAAAATACAACTGCTTTTGAAATAGCTGTTAAATCCAAAATTACCAACAATAGCTCTGATACTCTTTTCACATTTATTAGAAAGGAATTGAGTGGTTGTGATTTCCCAGAAACTGCATTCTGTGATCAATCTTTGTGTTATGCAGCAGATCAAGATACGGCAGAACACGTTGTTATTAAGCAAAATGAAAGCTTTGATCTAAAAGTAAATTTTTACCCTTATGAGGATAATGGATGTTGTGCTGTGGTGATGTATATCATTTCTGAAACCAACCCTAACAACCAAGATTCTTGTTATTTTGAGGCATGTAACATTCTGTCTACAAAGAATCTTGTTAAGCAACGTATGCAGATATCTTTTGATCCAATTAGCGATCAAATTGCTTTGACTACAGAAAATAAATCAGCTTATGGTGTTAAGATCTTTAATATTCTTGGTGCTGAAGTTGTGAAAGAAAGAGCCATATTAGATGGTGACAGAATTGATGTTAAATCTTTACCTTCAGGTGTTTATGTGGTTCAAGTTGACGGAGAAATCAAATACTCTGGGCTATTCAGAAAACTTTAAGACTGAAGACCAAACAAAAAAGGGGATGATTAAATCATCCCCTTTTTTACTGAATATTTTTTCTAATCGTTAATGTCGAAGTCGTCCATGAATTTCGTAGTGAAGTTCCCTTCTTGAAAATCTTGGTTCTGCATTAACTTAAGATGAAGAGGTATTGTTGTTTTAACTCCTTCAATCACAAATTCTGATAAGGCTCTTTCCATTTTTACAATAGCCTCTTCCCTTGTCTGAGCAGATACTATCAATTTGGCTATCATGGAATCATAATGAGGTGGAATACTGTAACCAGCGTAAATGTGCGAATCAACTCGAACACCATGCCCGCCCGGCTTATGCAGTACATCAATCTTCCCAGGACTCGGTCTAAAATTGTTAAACGGATCTTCTGCGTTAATTCTACATTCTATTGAATGCTTTTCAGGTAAATAATTCAGACCAGAAATAGGAATACCCGCAGCAATTTTGATCTGTTCTTTCACCAAATCATGATTGATTACTTCTTCTGTAACAGGATGCTCCACTTGAATTCTAGTATTCATTTCCATGAAATAGAAATTCTTGTGTTTATCAACTAAAAATTCAACAGTTCCTACACCTTCATACTTAATGGCCATTCCAGCTGCAATTGCTGCCTCACCCATTTTCTCCCTAAGCTCTTCATCAACAAAAGGAGATGGAGCTTCTTCAACTAGTTTCTGATGTCTCCTTTGAATAGAACAGTCTCGTTCAGACAAATGACTCACTTTACCGTATTGGTCTCCCGCTATTTGAATTTCTATATGTCTCGGCTCTTCAACAAACTTCTCAAGATACATGCCATCGTTTCCAAAGGCCGCTTTAGATTCTGTTCTGGCGCTGTTCCATGCATCTTCAAATTCTTCCTCTTTCCAAATAAGACGCATACCTCTTCCTCCTCCACCTGCAGTTGCTTTTAACATAACTGGGTAGCCAATGTCTTTTGAAAGCTTCTTTCCTTCAGCACTATTTTTGAGCAGGCCTTCAGAGCCTGGAACACAAGGTACACCAGCTTTGTTCATGGTAGCTTTAGCGTTTGCTTTATCTCCCATGCCATTGATCATTTCAGGGCTAGCGCCAATAAACTTGATGCCGTGGTCCCTACACATTTCAGAGAAAATTGCATTTTCTGAAAGGAAACCATAACCTGGATGAATTGCATCAGCATTCGTGATTTCAGCTGCAGCAATAATATTGGGCATATTGAGATAGGACTCTGAACTTTGAGGTGGTCCTATGCAAACGGCTTCATCTGCAAATTTCACATGAAGACTGTCTGTATCGGCGGTAGAGTACACGGCTACAGTTTTTACCCGCATCTCTTTGCATGTCCGAATCACTCTAAGAGCTATTTCACCTCTATTGGCAATTAAGATCTTTTTAAACATGAAAAATCCTTAAGAAGGTTCTACTAAGAAAAGTGGTTGGTCATATTCCACAGGTTGAGAATCATCAACCAATACTTTGACTACTTTTCCATTAACTTCTGACTCTATCTCATTAAAGAGCTTCATAGCTTCAATAATACACACAACCTGACCTTTCTGAAGTTCATCTCCAACTTCAACAAAATTTTGCTTATCAGGCGAAGGTCTGCGATAGAAGGTTCCAATCATAGGTGATTTAACCTCTATTAGATTGGACGAAGTTTCTGCTGCAGGAGCTTCCGCAGCAGGTGTTGGCGCAGGGCTTGCTGCAGGAGTTGCAACTGGAGTCTCAACGGCAACAGGTTGAGGAGCAGCCATTACAGGTGTTTGTATAACACTCTGGCCGTTCTTTCTTATTTTCAACTTGAACTCTGTTTTCTCAATCAACACTTCATCTACTGTTGAATTAGAAACTAACTTAATCAGAGATTGAATATCTTTTAATTCCATAACTTAATTACTATAGCGAAAATACTAGATTTTATTTTTAAGAATTATATGCCCACTTGAGATAGATTGATCCCCAAGTGAATCCACCACCAAAAGTTGACAATATTAGATTGTCACCTTTTTTAAAACTGTTTTCATAATCATTTAGTAACAATGGAATGGTAGCAGCAGTTGTATTCCCATATTTATTGATGTTAATCAAAACCTTACTCTCATCAAGCTCCATTCTTCTGGCAGTTGCGTCAATTATTCTGAGGTTCGCTTGATGTGCAACTAAATAATCCACATCATCACCAGTTAGATTGTTTCTGTCCATTATTTCCCTGCTCACATCTGCCATATTGGTAACTGCAAATTTGAACACTGTTTTCCCTTCTTGGTAAACAAAGTGCATTCGGTTGGCTACGGTATCTGCAGTTGCTGGGTTTAATGAGCCTCCTGCCTTCTGATGAAGGAACTCTCGTCCGCTTCCATCTACTTTTAGTATGCTATCTATTATGCCCTCTTCTTCCTCTGTAGGTTGAAGTAATACAGCTCCTCCTCCGTCTCCAAAAATGATGCAGGTATTACGATCCTCATAATCAACAATAGCAGACATTTTATCTGAGCCGCAAAGAATAACATTCTTGTACTGTCCGCTTTCAATAAATTTAGTTGCTGTGTCTAAACCATATAGAAAACCTGAGCATGCGGCACTTATATCAAAACCCCATGCATTCTTAGCTCCTAACTTATCACAAACAATATTGGATGTTGATGGAAAAAGATGGTCTGGCGTTACAGTGGCCACAAGCAACAAATCGATGTCTTCTGCAGACATCCCTGTTTTGTCCAGTATTTGTTGAACTGCTTTAACACACATATCAGAAGTAGCTTTACCATCTTCTAGTATTCTACGCTCTTCAATTCCCGTTCTAGTTCTGATCCATTCATCAGTGGTATCAACCATTTTTTCTAGATCAAAATTGGTTAAAACTTTATCCGGTACGTAACCGCCAGTTGCAGTTATAGCTGCTTTGATTTGGGACATCTTGATTTATTTATCAAATGAAGATTCAATTTTAGAGATTAAGTTTGAATCCACTACATTTTTTGCGAGTTTTATCATGTTTCTAATGGTGTTGGCCTTGGATATGCCGTGACCTACTATAACTGGTTTTTTAATCCCGAGAATAGCTGACCCACCATAATTTTCAAAGTTGAATCGATTTAGAAAATCATCTTGAACACCTCTTTTAAGCAAATTGTAAAAGAACCCTTCACAAGTTTTCACTACAATGTTTCCAGTGAAACCATCACAAACCACAACGTCTGCAAGGTCATTAAATAAATCTCTGCCTTCAACATTACCAATGAAATTAATCTGAGGCATCCCATCTAATAAAGGATAGGCTGCTTTTGTTAGAAGATTCCCCTTTTCCTTTTCTTCTC
Organism: Bacteroidia bacterium; assembly: GCA_049115575.1. Taxonomy (GTDB): domain Bacteria; phylum Bacteroidota; class Bacteroidia; order NS11-12g; family UBA9320; genus JAHEKB01. The sequence continues at coordinate 8,669 of JAGDZU010000003.1, forward strand.
CAATGCTCAATAAACCAACCCTAGGATTGTCAATACCATAAACTGCTTTTGCATATTCATTTCCAAGAATCGCAAATCGCATTAAAGTCTCTGGTTTAACATCTGCATTGGCACCAACATCAAGAAGGACTCCAGTAATTCCACTCCTTTGTGGCAGTACGGTAGTAAGTGCAGGCCTTCCGATTTGATCTATAGTTTTAATATGGTAGAGAGCAGAAACCATCATTGCTCCAGTATTTCCAGCACTGGCAAAAGCGTCTATTTCATCATTTGCCAAATGCATGGAACCCACATTTATGCTCGAATCTTTCTTGGCCACTACAGCTTTAGTAGCATTGTCTCCCATACCAATACTACCGCCGGTAAAAACTTGCTCTATACCAGCTTTATTAAGCGACGCTAGATATGGTTTTAAGGCTTCTTCCTCACCGTATACCACAAAGCTGTCCTCTGAATTGATAGAAGATTCTTCGAGAACACCTTTGATGCACTCTTCAGGGGCAAAGTCGCCCCCCATGGCGTCAATGCCAATTCTCATGGATTATTCTCCGTCTTTTGGTTCTAGAACTTGTACCCCTTTGTACATACCTGTTTCCAAGTTGAGTCTGTGGTACAAATGAACCGTTCCAGTTACTGGATCGCGATGAAGTTGCCTATTCCCCAATTTGTAGTGAGTTCTTCGCTTGTCTCTTCTCGTTTTCGAGATCTTTCTTTTAGGATGTGCCATATTAATCTATTAATTTCTTCAGTTCATTCCACCTCGGGTCAATAGTCGGTTCTTGTTCAGTTTCCAAATTGAAATCACATTTGTTGGATCCCATGGCATTGTCACAAATTAATCGTTGCGGCATTGCTATACATATTTGCTCATAGATACTATCGTAAACTGATAACTTGTTTTGATCTTCCGAAACATAGTTTTCCAGTTTTAATAAGTCCGTATCTGAAGTGAATGTTTTTACATCTAAAAAGCTAGATGTTACATCCATGCGAATAGGTTTTAAACAACGCTCGCATTCTACCAGAACAAACCCTTTGATTTCAAACAACAATTCGAGATTTGCCTCTCTTCTTGTACAATTCAAATCAACATTAATGTCTGCCTTGGTATAAAGACTATTTTCCTTAATTGAAAAGAACGAATCTGTTATTTTATAACTACACTGAAATGATTCGTTAATCGAAAAATTAAGATCAATTTCAAAATCCCCCAGTTTTGCCATAAAAAAGGCTGCAAATTTAAGAATTTTTAACTGTTCAGAACAATTAATTTAAATCTGGGACTCCTATGCTAAATTTCTCTCTTCTGTGTTCTCTATACTTGAGAAATTCTTTATTGTTTTGATAGTTGCTGATTCTATTCCTATGAATCTTGTTGATGATATACAAAGCGTTTACAAAGGAACTCAAATTTGCAACCCCTTTGCCTGCTATTTCAAAGGCTGTGCCGTGGTCTGGAGAAGTTCTTACCATAGGTAATCCTGCAGTAAAATTCACGCCATCCTCAAAGGAATTCTGTTTAAATGGTATTAAAACCTGATCGTGGTACATTCCAAAAACAGCATCAAATTCTGCAGAATTGCCAGAGCCGAAAAATCCGTCAGGTGAAAATGGGCCATATACTAGCATCCCATCATCAAAACATGTTTTGATAGAAGGGCTTATGAGTTTGATTTCTTCTTCACCCATGAGTCCGTTGTCTCCATTGTGTGGGTTTAAACCCAAAACTGCAATCCTAGGATGGCTAATATTGAAATCGTACTTGAGAGAGTGTTCTAAGGATTTTAACCCATTAATTATACTTTCCGCCTGCAGTTCATTGCTCACTTCATCGAGGGCTGTGTGGCCTGTAGCCATTGCTACTTTTAAATTATCCTGAACCAGCATCATTAATACTTCTGATTCAAACGCCTTGGCGAAATATTCTGTATGCCCATTGAATCCAATACCTGCAGCTTTTGCAGACTGTTTATCAATTGGACAAGTAACTATATTTTGAATTAATCCGTCTTTTACGTCTTGAATTGCCATATCAATGGAATCAAGAGCGAATTTCCCAGACTGGTCTGAAGTTGTTCCCGGAGTGATTTCTATTCTGTCTTTTGAGCAGACACGAAGATTTATCTTATTGGGAATTATCTTATTGTCTTTAACAATATGAAAATCCAAATCATTTATTCCCAACAATTTACAATAGTGTTTTATAACAAAGGTGTTGGCATAAACTACAGGCGTACAATAGTTAAATATCAGAGGATTTTGGAGAGAACGAACAACTAGTTCGGGGCCAATACCATTGTAATCTCCTATGGTTATTCCAATGCGAAGGTCTGCGCTCATATACGCAGCAAATGTAAGGCTAATATTGCTTAAGAAATCAGCTTTTGCCTCAGCATAAATTCTAGTTGCTGATTAGTCTCAAGTAGCTTTGAATTTAATTGGTGCTCTTGCTTTTTCTCTTGCATAGCATAATACCCGGTCTCAATGGTGTTTGTCAAAACATCCTTTACCCATGGTTTCGTAAGAAACCTGAAGACTTCTCCCCTGTTAATAGCTTCGATAACAATATTAATGTCGGAACAACCTGTGATTAGGATTCTACATACATAAGGCATCTCATTTTTAAGCTGCTCAAGAAGGTCTACACCACTTCTACCTGGCATCATGTGATCCGTAATAACAACATCTATGTCGTTATTCTTTACAAGCTCAACAGCTTTTGCTGCAGAATCTGCAAGATGGACATTAAAATTTCGACGGAAGTTTGCTTTGAATGCTGAAAGGTTTGGAGCCTCATCATCCACATACAAAACAGAAATTAATTTTGATTCGTTCATGGTTAATAAAAAATAGTAGTTATACAAAGTTAATAACTTTTATGGGAAACTACACCAAATAGTCGCAAAATCTTTGTTTTATTACACCCTTAAACCGCATGAATAAAGACTATAAGGCAAAAATACTCAATCCTCTGAATCCCACTGATTTTGAACAAATTCAGAAATTTACAGCCACAGAGGGTGTAGAGGTTTTTGACACCATAAAATCTCAAATATTGGAATTGCTCCTTTGCAGATCTCCATTAAAATCTGATTCTGATTTCACAGATGCGGATATTCTATCTTTTGCCGGCGGGAATTTTGCTTCATATGGGGTTTGGGCCTATTATTCATGGAATAATTCACTTATTCATGTGCTAAGTGAGCAAGAGTTCATAGAAGTTCGAACGAATAGAAATAGAAACAAAATCACGGCCGAAGAGCAATCAGTATTATCCAATATGACCGTAGGTATTGCAGGGCTATCAGTTGGCCGATCTGCAGCAATAACTATAGCAACAGAAAGAATAGCAGGTAAAATTGTATTAGCAGATTTTGATGTGCTAGAGTTGAGCAACTTAAATAGAATTAAGTCCACATTGGCTGATTTAGGTCTAAACAAATGCATTTCCACTGCTAGAGAAATTGCACAAATGGACCCCTTTCTTGATATCTATTGCTATACAGATGGTTTGACTGAGGGTAACTTAGACCAATTTCTATCGCATGGTAATGGTCTCGACATTTTTGTAGAAGAGTGTGATGATTTGAGCATTAAAATCAATTCCAGGTTAAGGGCTAAGAAGATGAAGATTCCTGTGATAATGGAAGCCAGTGATCGTTGCTTAGTTGATATTGAGCGATTCGACATTGAACCTGAGAGACCAATTTTGCATGGTATACTAGACGAGGCAGACATTAATAGTGTGGGTAGTTTAAAAACATTTGAAGAAAAACTGAAGCTTATGTCTAAAATTGTCGATGTTAACAAAGTTTCAGAAGGAATGAGGCTTTCGTTACCTGAAATTGGAAAATCACTGAGGACTTGGCCTCAACTTGCATCAGACGTGACGTATGGTGGAGGTGTAACCACTACTTTAATTAGGATGATACTACTTAAAAAGATTTTCGTTTCTGGAAGATATTATTTAGATCCAAAATTGTTATTAAAATAACTATTGAAACTAACACACTCTGGAGAACAAATTGAAATTATCGGGTTCCATGCTAATAGCAATTTAGCACTGTGCGAAAAATTTACTCAAGGACACATGAACGTTCTTGAACAACATGGTTTCATGCATTTTAAAACATATGACAGCTACTGGTATAGGATGCCAAATTCTTATGTTATTCTAGCTCAACTTGATGGAGAAGCCGTAGGTGGAATAAGACTTGAAATGGGTAAAGAAAACTCCCTACTTCCATACGAAAAAGTTTTATCGCCTCTTTTCCCTGAAGTTTTAGATATAAGAGCAAAAAACAATCTAGGGAAAGTTGCAGAACCTTGCAGTTTATGGAACAGCAAGAAAGTTTCAGGAAAAAACTTGAGCATGTTCCTCTCTAGAGCGAGTATTGCTATGGCTTCACTTTTAGATTTCGATACAATAATAAGTTTCAACGCAACATATACTTTTCGAATTCCAAAAGATGTTGGTTGCACAATGATTCATGATATAGGGGAACAGGGCTATTTCAATTACCCAACAAATCAATTCAGGGCTGCTCTGTGGTTGCATACCGACCTCGGGGACCTACAGGAGGCGGATCAAGTAGCCAAATCAAGGATGCTATCGCTCAGGAAGAACAGGAAACAGAGTTTCAAAGAAGAATATGACGGAATAGAACTCAATATCGAATATGATTTACAGGTTTAATCTTATTATACTATCCATTCTATTGGTCAACAACGTTTTTGGGCAGAACGCGTTACAAGTGAGCGCAAATTCAGAATTGGTTGTTCCAGGTGAATGCCTATTTTTCATGGAGGAGGATCCAGCAATTGATGACTCATTGGAATTACACTCATCTAACTTCATTCCTTGTGAAACGGCTGTCCTAAATTTAGGGATTAGTAATAACTCCTACTTCATTAAATTCAATATCGAAACGTACAAGCCTAACAGAAAACTAAATATTATAATCTCAAATCCTATAATTGATTCAGTACAATTTTATATACTACAGAATGGCATATGGTCCGTCAAACATTCTGGAGAAAGGGTCGACAACAGTGCAAAGGAGATTTCGGATCCATACCATATGTTTTCGTTCATCGCAGAGGAGGGAAACAACACTGTTTATCTTAAAGTTAAAAGTACGGAGCAGCTAGTTGTTCCTTTGAGTGTTGCAAGTAAAGAATCGCATTTCACTTCCAGAAATATTTTTTATGGCCTTTTCTCAGGAGTGATTCTTGCTTTATTCTTATACAATTTGGTTCTTGCTTTTCTAATTAGGGAGCCGGTATATTATATATATCTAATTTATTTGTTTTCAATATATTTTGCCCAGGCTAACTTAATCGGTCTATCACATACATTTTTCAATAAGTTCCCTGATTTTAACCACTACTCTGTCTATATTTTTTCCGCATTAGTCGGCTTATCGGCTATTAAGTTTATGGAGTTATTCTTAGATCTCAAGGTAAACTTACCAAAATCAATGCTGTTTGTAAGAATTGGATATGTGATATACATCTGCCTATTAGTAATGCCACTATTCAAAGTAGGGACATTTGCCTACATGCTAATGCAACTTAATGGTGTTTATGCAGCTATTGTAGCAATTACAATCGCACTTACGTTGACGTTAAAAGGTAATATTTCAGCTAAATTTTATTTGGCTGCTTGGTCGGTATTTTCAGTTGGCATAATAATATTCGTACTAAAAGATTACGGTTTATTGCCATTTAATAATTTTACTCGTCTTACTATGACATATGGCGTCATAGTTGAAGTTATTCTCCTATCCATAGCACTTGCTCACCGCATCAATACTCTTAAGAAAGATAATGAACGAGCTCAAGAACGAATAATAGAGGAAATGTCTAGAAATGAAAGTCTGATCAAAAATCAAAACATTCTTTTGGAGGACAAAGTAAAAAAGCGTACGGAAGAACTTGAACATACATTGAGCAACTTAAAGCAAGCTCAGGTTAAACTGATTGAATCAGAAAAAATGGCTTCACTTGGTTTGCTTACGGCTGGAATTGCACATGAAATAAATAATCCGATTAATTATGTTACTGCTAATGTTATTCCTCTTAGGGAAAACGTTGATATGTTAACCAAGTTAATAGATGCTTATAAAGGCCTGAGCCCAGATAATTTCGACAAGCAATCAGAAGAGATCATCGCTTTAGAGAAAGAGATTGAATTAGATTACACTTTAACGGAAACCAAAGAATTAATTAATGGTATTGAAGAAGGCGCAAAAAGAACCTATCACATAGTAGACGGTTTGAGAACCTTTAGTAGAAGTGATTCTACAGATAAAAAACTTACTAATGTCAATAAAGGAGTTCAGTCTACCCTATCAGTCTTGAAGAGCCAATTAAAAGGCATCAAGATTGAACTTGATTTAGACAATGAATTACCAAAGGTGAACTGCCAACTTGGGAAGTTAAATCAAGTCTTTCTCAATCTAATTAACAACGCGATACAAGCAGTAGAAGAAAGATATGGTAAAAAGTCAGATGAGCCTTGTTTAATAATTCGTTCATATTCAGACAAACAAAGTGTGTTTATAGAAATTGAAGATAACGGTCTTGGAATCCCTCAAGAGGCCCAGCACAAAATATTTGAGCCCTTTTATACTTCGAAACCTGTTGGCGAGGGAACTGGTTTAGGCTTGAGCATTTCTTACTCGATTATTGAGGATCATCAAGGAAGTTTAACTTTCGAATCCGCTGAGAATAAGGGTACAACTTTTAAGATTGAACTTCCTGTTTAGAGTTGTTTCTGGTTCGTATAATCCTTTGTATCCATACAGGGAAGATGACAAATCCAATCAACAAATAAGGGTAATAGCTGAGCATTCTCCAAAGCAAGGCTCCTAGTTTCGCAATCATCCTATTGGGGAAATACGGATGCAAGAATGCTGGGAACAATACTTCTGCTAATCCTGTTGCGCCGGGTGAAATAGGTAAAAGAAGTATGCACCACATAATGAGTTGTTTAATAAATATTTCAAAATGATCAGGTGAACCAGCTAAAGCTAACACTATGAAATTCACTACTGCGAATCTTGCGACCCAAGAAAATACCGTTGCACCAAAAGCGCTGAACCAAAAACGCATACTTTTATTTCCCAACTCCTTTGAAGTAATTACCAATTCATCGCCCCACTCTTTGGCATTAGTTTGCCATCTTCTGAGTACGGGCAGTTTAAACAGGGCATTCATGAAATTTCGTGATATCTGTGGGCGTATGAATAAGCAGATAAAAACAAAAATCGCCCATGCTAAAAGCATGAAATATGCGATTACGAAATAGGCCAAAAGAATTCTTTTATCCATTACTCCCGTTGGCAATTCAATAGAAGGGATGTATTGATAAGTTCCTGTAACCAATGCTAACAAGGGCACTAAAAGCACATAGAACAAAACATCCAAGAAAGAGGTAGCGAGTACAATGGCAGTTGACTTTCCAGTTCCAATTTTTTCTTGAGCCAAAAGCACAAAAGCTGCAGCTGTACCGCCAACTATTCCTGGAGAAATTGCCGATGCAAACTCCCATAAGAAAGTTAGTTGAAAACTTTGTTTCCAGCTCAGTGCTTTTTCAGATAAGATTCTGAGCCTATGAATGTAACCCAAATCTCTAAAAACCATCATTAAAATGGCTATTAATAGCCACATCCAAGAATTGGAGTTGAATTTAAGCTCACCAAGCTTCTCAACATCAAAATCGTATAAGATTAGAATGAAAGCAACTACTAACCCCATAAGCAATGGGACAACTACCCTACGACCCTTGAATAGGTTTGCAAGTTGCTTTAGAGAACTCATTTTAGTTGGTCTTTTGACCTTGTGCTAAAGAGTACTTTCGTACTCCATCTAGCATAATAAGCATTTCAATTGAACCTATTCTCAAATGATCAAACAAAACCACTGCTTGCTCAAAAAATTTCTTCTTTTTGATTGTTAAGCCACTTTTTCTCTCAATTCGAACAACATAATTGTTAACCAAATCAGTATATACACTCCCGGTTGGCCAAACTTGAGTTCCCCTATTGGTTATGGTAACTAGCTCCATTTGGTCATCAAGTAAAGGCAATACCACTTGAGCAATGGTTTCTGGATTGTCGTCAGACTCAATAAACAAATCAATACCTACAGTTTCTATAACTGATTTATCTGATTTTAACATTCGGTTTGTTTTCAGATTTGTGGGTTTTACAAAAGATTTTTGATCCTTTGTTGATGGTCCCATAGCGCGTATCACCTCAATAATTGAATCAGCAAATTCAGATGTTCCAACTGATTTTGAGTTTCGATCACCAAAATCACCAGTGTGAATCCCGTCTTCAATTACTTCTAATAGAGCTTTACGGATTCTTGTCGCATGGTCGTCCATTTGCAAGTAATTCAACATAAGTGTTGCACTTAAAAGCAGGGAAGTAGGATTTGCTAAGTTTTGACCTGCGATATCTGGAGCTGTTCCATGGACAGCTTCAAATATCTTTATATGGTCGCCAATGTTTGCAGAGGGCGCAAATCCCAGGCCGCCAACAAGGCCTGCGCATAAATCAGATACTATGTCTCCTTGCAAATTAGTTAGAACAACCACCTCAAATTCCTGAGGTTGATATACTAACTTCATGCATAAGGCATCTACAATTACGTCATCAGCTTTTATTGAAGGATACTCCTTAGCTATCTCATAAAATGTATCTAAAAAAATGCCGTCAGTCAGTTTCATGATATTGGCCTTATGTCCGCATGTAACTTTTTTATAGCCCTCTTTTAAGGCAACTTCAAAGGCTGAACGGATTACTTGTTCAGACCCTGGTCTGGATATGATTCTTCTAGAAACGGCAACATCTTGTGATATAAAATGTTCAATCCCCCCATATGTGTCCTCAATATTTTCTCGAACAACTGTAATATCAATAGGGATACCGGCTTGACTAAAAACCGTATCAACACCTGATATGGTTTGAAATTTTCTGATGTTAGAATGCGTATTCCAAGTTTTTCTAGCTGTTACATTTATGCTTTTCACACCTCCTCCCTTAGGAGTTTCCATAGGCCCTTTAAACAAAACCCCATATTCCTCAACCTTCTCCTTAGAACGGTCTGTCATTCCAGTGGAATGACCCTGTTCATAGGCATCTTTACCCATTTCTACAAAATCATATTCAATAGGTGCGCCAGAAGCTTCTAGTATTGAGATTACTGCATCCATTATTTCTGGACCTATGCCGTCACCTTTGGCAACAGCTATTTTTACTTGTTCCATACGAGCTTGCAAATTTAGAGCAGTAAGAACAGAATTCACGCTGTAGTTTTAAGAATAGAGTAGATTGAAAGCCTAATCTATCTTTTGATATCTTGTGAATAAGCTCTACCTTTGCAGGTTCTTATTGTAAAGGGATCAAATCATAGTTGAATGAGGCAGTTAAAAATTAGTAAGCAGTTCACAAATCGTGAAAACAAATCACTAGATAAATATCTAAACGAAATTAGCAAAGTTCCAATGATTGATGCGCAGGAGGAAGTTGAACTTGCCAGACGCATTAGAGAAGGGGATCAATCCGCACTTGAAAAGTTGGTTAATGCTAACCTTAGATTTGTGGTTTCTGTATCTAAACAATATCAAAATCAAGGACTTACTCTAGGTGATTTGATAAATGAAGGGAATTTAGGATTGATTAAAGCCGCTAAAAGGTTTGATGAAACCAGAGGTTTCAAATTTATCTCCTACGCTGTTTGGTGGATCCGTCAGTCCATATTGCAGGCGTTGGCCGATCAATCTAGAATTGTGAGGCTCCCTCTGAACAAAGTTGGATCTATAGGAAGAATAAGTGCTGCTGCTGCTCGCTTGGAACAACTGCAAGAGCGTGAGCCAACAGCAGAAGAAATTGCCAACGAACTTGAAATAAATACAACTGAAGTAGAAAATGCTTTTAAGTCTTCAGGTAGACATCTATCTATAGACGCACCATTAACAGAAGGTGAAGACAATAGCCTACTCGGAGTTCTTGATAATAATGATGAGCCTAATCCAGATCAACCTCTTATGGAGGAATCTCTGAGAAAAGAAATAAATAGGGTAATCTCTACCTTATCTGAAAAAGAAAGAGATGTTTTAAGATATTACTATGGCCTCGATGGTGGACCAGCTCACACTCTGGAAGATATCAGTGAAAAGGTTGGCTTGACTCGAGAGCGCGTGCGTCAGATTAAAGAAAAAGCATTGAGAAGATTAAGGAAATCTTCTAAGAGTAAGATATTGAAATCCTATCTAGGATAATAAAAAAGGGGCTTTCGCCCCTTTTTTTATACTCTCATAAGTAAAAATTTGTACTTGAATTTCTTGCCGATGGCCGATTTCGCTGGCTTCTTATTTTTGTGTTCCAGCAATATAGATCTCTGTTGATCTTTTAGTGGTTCTAATTTCTGCTCAACTTGCTCCAGTTCTTCACTGTGATTGTCAATTATAGGATCAAGTTTTTTCAATATTTCTTGTCTTTTTGCCCTTCTATCTTCATTACTTAATGCTTGGCCTTCCTCAGTTTGTAAGTCAGCTCTCATCTCTTTAAGCAATTGTTTAGTTTCAAGGATAATCGCCTTTTCCTCCGCGCTTAGCTTAGAATCAAAAGCTGTCCGTTCCGCTTTTACCGCTGGCCTCACCGTTTCCTTGCCAAATTTTTTGGCTTTCTCTTTTTGAGCTTTACGTTGAGCCTTTTTCTCTTCTTTAAGTGAATCAAGAATTGCTATCTGAGTTTCAGTTAACACTGCTCTTATAGCACGTTCACTCTCCTGTCTAGCATTAATAATTTGCTCCTTTTGGTTTCCCTCAGTATTTCTTAACTCTTTTATATCTGTGACTTTTTGGATTAGAATATCTTTAATCTGTTGTTCTTGAGTTTCACTCAAATCCAACTGTTCATTCATCACTTGAACTCTCAAATCAATTCTTGACGCTTTTCTACTTTCTTGCGCTATAGCTGCCTGGCAGATAAAAAACGCGAATGCTAAAATTATACTCTTCTTCATATCTCTTTATTTAATACTCATTTATTGTGCCTTTTATTGCCTTTATGCCTTCTGTGGCCTTTCATTTCACCCTTATGCTTGTCTTTCATTTTAGCCAGTTTAGCCCGTTGATCCTCATTTAGAATTGGATGCATTTCTGTAAACATTTCATCTCTCAAGGAGTCTCTTTGATTTCTGTGCATGTTCATTAAAGATATGTGGGCAGGTTTGTGTTTTTTTAGTATTTCTTCAATCTGTTCTTTCTGATCTGCCGACAAATCAAGCTTTCTGAACAACATTTTGCCCTCATGCCTTTCGTTCATGGACATTTCATGCATTCTGTGTATTCTGTGTTTGGCAAGTCTTCCTGCCCCCAAGAACCCAATGAGCATCCCTAGAAGTAAGGTTGAAATAACTATGAGTGTAGATTTTATATTCATATTAGTAATACATTAAATAATTCTCTAAATCGACTTTATATTCAGTAATACCCAATAGGCTATCTAAGTTTAAGGCTCCATCTTGGGTTACAATAAAGAACAATATAGCCATAGCTAAGCCTATACTGGGAAACAACATGCTCCAACTAAGTTTAAGACCAAATGATTCATTTATTTCTTCAATTCTAGCGCCCACTCTTGTATGAAAAAATGGGTCAAAATCATAGGTCATTTTAGATAGCGTTGACTCAATGTCTTTTGTGTTCATTTTAATATTCTTTTTAGTTTATCCATTGCTCTCTTTAGTCGAGATAATACCGTGCCTTCCGCAATACTGAGAATTTCAGCTGTTTCTCTAGTGCTATATCCTTGTATCATTCTTAGATTGATAATTGTTCTAGAATTCACATCCAATCTGCTCAATGCTATTGCTACTAGCTCTTTGTTTTCGTAATCTTCTTCAAATTTTGAATCGTGCAAACTATTTGAGATATGATCATCCAAACTGACGATTCTTTCTCTTTGTTTCTTGCGTTTTTTCAAAGCACTTAAACATACATTAATGCAAATTCTTGTGATATAGGTTTTGAGTTCAGAGTTTCCTTTAAAGCTTTTAAGTGATTTGTACAACCTAATAAAAGTTTGTTGGCCAGCCTCTTCAGCATCTTCCATATTGCCCAGCATATTCACAGCTGTAGTAGCAACCACAGCTTGATATCTTCTGACTATTTCAGAGAACGCAGCTTGATCGCCTTTCAACGAATGCTTAATTAGCGCAAAGTCTTTTAATTCATTCAAAGTGATCTAGCTTATTCATTAGACCTTCAAATGAAAGATTTTATTCCAAAATGTGATTTGTGATTACATCCAACCCATATCTACCCGGGTCTTGTTTCTAGTGTTACACTTGTTTGATGCGCATGAACTGAGCACCATTAAAGCAGCAAATAGCAGAGCTAAGGTTAATATTTTTCTAGACTTCATAATGACTTGATAATCGTTACTATACTAACTTCTTGATTACAAAGATATTGTATTTAATGCATTTTTTGCACCGTACTCAGATAACGGTCGGGTATTTCACCGTTGGCTGCGGCCTGATAATCAGCATATGAACATGGAACTATCACATTTCTGTCAGCATTATTGAGGCTTTTTGGATTTGGGACTTCCATCCACCATCTGGAGGTTCTTTTGCTCTTGTGAAAAATGAGGTCATGATGCCTTTGATCTATATTACACCTGTATTTCATGAATTCATCATGCTTGCCAGGATGGTCATTTACTCGAGATGCAAATCCCTCCATAAAATACCAAAACATTTGTGCGCTGAGTTTTGCAGATTGGTTCCTCACATCCAGTTGGCTGTCCATTCCAAATAAAGCGAAAACTTGTGTAAGATCACTTACACCTCCATAATAGCCTAATTTACATGCTTGGTCACCATCTAATCCATTAGGAGAAGCAAAGCTAGAAGCTGGAGATTCAGAATATTTTAGAGCATCAATATCAAAAATGAACAGATGACTATTTCTAATAAGTGGCTCAGCGTCTTCTAATTTAGCTTTTAGGGAACCTAATCTCAACTGACTAAAATTCAATTTAGTGAGTATGTCTTGGCTCTTAAACGGAATAAAGTGACTTTGATAAGCCAAAGCATTTATATTAAATAACTGATTCGGCCTCATTTGGCAGATTCTTGATAATACCTCACCATCGAGCAAAGGCAATTTAGAAGACACGAATGTCAAATCCAGATTATGAGATAAATCTAAACAACCTTCATATATGCATTGAGCCAATTCAGCCGTATGGCCAATTATTAGAACTGTAATGCCGTGATTTACAAGATGTTTAACTACCTCCTTTAAGGCCAATTCGGTATCGCTGAATTGCTCACCTCCCACGATATTTCCCAAATCCAACATTTTGGACTTAAGCATGGGGTTGAAGCTTAGCTTATATAGTTCATTTCTAATTGACTCTGTAGCTTCTGCCTCCTGTATTAGTTTGTCTTTTTGAATACCTACCAAGGCCAAACTGCAATTTTCTAAACTCGGAAAGTCAGATACGTATCGTATTATATTGGCCCCGATTTGATAGTTTTCATATTGGGATAGAGTAGAAAGCGGTGTTAGAAAGTCAGATATCATTGAATACTTTCGTATTAGCACAAATGTAAAATAGTAATAGTGAAAATTGGTATAACTGGAGCAAGTGGTTTTTTGGGTAGTCATTTAGTGCATTATCTCCTCATGGAAGGGCATGAAGTATTATCAATAAAACGATCCAGTACTTCTATGAGTGAATTCAACGTTTGTGCTGCTTATTATAATCTCATTGATGAGTTTAAAGACAAACTAGTATGGTTTGATTGTGAGCTATACGACACTATAGCACTCAGCGAAATATTTCGAAATTGTGATGTGGTTATACATTGTGCTGGACTCATTAGCTATTTAAAATCGAAGAGGAAAGAATTAATAAGAGTCAATGAAGAATATACCGCCAATGTTGTGAATGCCTGTTTAGGTTCTAATGTTCGTCGTTTTATAGGTATTAGCTCAACTGGTGCTCTTTCAAAGAAACATGATAACAAGCCTATCAAAGAATCATTTGATTGGGATGAAGGCGCCTCTTATGCCTTCTATGGGCTAAGCAAATATCTTGGCGATAAGCAGATTTGGAGAGCTAAGGAAGAAGGGCTGGATGTAATTGTGCTTAATCCAGGTGTGATACTTGGCTATGGGGATTGGAATAAAGGGTCATTGCGTCTATTCAGGAATGCCTATACGAAATTTCCATTCTATAGCACCGGCAGTACTGGATTTATTGGGGTGGAGGATCTTTGTAAGGCAACAGTCCATTTTATTAACTCGGCTGAAGTGAATGAACAATATGTTGCCATTTCAGAAAATCTCAGTTTTGACAAAGTTTCATTTATGATGGCGAAGGCATTTAAGACTAAAGCGCCATACATTAAAGTCTCAGGACTTATGCATACGGCCATTCACCAGCTCATCAGCTTTAAAGAATTTATTGGAATTGGTGGACTGTTGAGTAGGGAAACCAGCAGATCATCGGTTTTAAAAAGTCAATTTGACAATAGTAAATTGGTGAACACTTTGCCTTTTGATTTGGAGCCAATAGAAAGTGTTATTCAAAAAGCTTGTTTGGCCTATAATAAAAATAGCCCACCAAGGTGAGCTATTTTAAGGGTCTTAATTCTGTATTTATTCTGCTGCTGGAGTTTCAGATCCTCCTTCGCCTCCTTCTCCTTCTGCTCCTTCTGCTCCTTCTGCTGACTCATCTCCCTCTTCTCCTTCTTCATCATCCAAACCAGCACTTTTAGCTGCTCTAGTAATATTACAAGAGACAATTGAATTTGCATCTGAATCTAACAAAGTCAGATTGTTAGCACTAATATCTTTAACCTTGATACTCTTTCCAAGTTCAAGATCGTCGATATTCACATCAATTGATTCTGGAAGATCTTGGATCATTCCTTCAACTGATAATTTTTTGATCTTCAATTCTAAATGTCCACCAGCTCTAACACCTGGAGCGTTTCCAACAATATTCACTGGAACCGCTATTTTAACTGGTTTGTTTGTATCAACCTCATAAAAATCTGCATGCATGATTTCTTCTGATACAGGATGGAATTGAAGCTCTTGAATCTTCGCCAATTTAGCGTCTTCTCCCAATTTAATCTGAACCAAATAGGTGTTAGGAGTGTAAACTAGATTTTTGAAATCTGCTTGATAAACACTGAAATGCCTATTCTCATTTGTGCCATAAACAACACAAGGTACTTTTCCTTCTTTTCTAAGCTTTTTAGAAAGAGACTTTCCTGTAGCGCTTCTTTCTTCGCCTTTTAATGCAATTACTTTCATAGTATTCTTAATTATTAAATTAATTCTCGTTGGTAGGAATCAGAAATTCCAAATAATGAGCTTATAGAACCAAACTCACTGACATTTCTGATAGCATTGGCAAATAATCTGTCAACGCTTAAAACTTTTATTTTTTCATGAGTTCCACTTTTCAATGGAATTGTATCACAAACAACCAATTCTTCCATTTCAGAATTGGCAATATTTTCATAGGCTTTGCCTGATAGAACTGGATGAGTACACACCGCTCTCACAGAAGTCGCGCCTTTTTCTTTTAGAAGCGCCGCTGCTTTGCAAAGAGTGTTAGCCGTGTCGCATATGTCATCAATTAACACCACATCTTTCCCATCTACATCACCAATTACAGTCATAGATGCGATTTCGTTTGCTCTTTTTCTTGCCTTATCGCAGATAACCATTTCACATCCCAGAACTTTTGCAAACTCTCTAACTCTTTTAGATGCACCAATATCTGGAGCGGCCAAAATCAAATTATCTAAACCTAGACTCTTTATATAAGGAATGAATATTACAGTTGAGTCGAGATGATCTACTGGGATATCAAAGAACCCTTGAATCTGTGGTGCGTGCAAATCCATGGTCATAACCCTGCTCGCGCCTGCTGCTGTTAAGATATTAGCAACCATTTTAGAGCTAATTGGTACTCTAGGCTTGTCTTTTCTATCTTGTCTTGCCAAACCAAAATATGGAATAACAGCAATTACTTTATGTGCAGATGCTCTTTGAGCGGCATCTATCATCATGAGCAATTCCATTAAATTGTCTGCAGGTGGAAAAGTGGATTGAATAATGAATATGTCGCAACCTCTTACAGATTCATCTATACTAGGTTGAAATTCCCCATCGCTAAAAACACTAAAAGTTGTACTCCCAAGTTTTTGTCCGTAGGCTGTGGCTATTCGCTCTGACAGATATGTCGAAGCAGAGCCGGAAAAGATTTTTACTTTATTTATAAATGATGGCATCTCGTTTTACTTTCACTACTTTTTGCAGTTATCATAAACAATCCTTGTTGACCGACCAGGGCTCGAACCTGGACTCTTCTGGACCAAAACCAGACGTGTTGCCAGTTACACCATCGGTCAAAAATGGCTGCAAATTTAACTGTCAATTCTTAATTTGCAACATCGCTCATGAATTGTATTTGAAATATCTTCATTTCTTCATGAGTGAACTCTCCGCCAAACTCGTCAACGGCCTCGTCTATGCTGTTTGAATCAGTTCCTTTGAAATAATCATATATTTCATCTTGCCCTTCTTCGTCCAGTAATTCGTCTATGTAATAAACTAAGTCTACCTGTGTGCCTGAATAGACAATTGCCTCTAATTCATCAAGAAAATCAGTGAACTCCATTTTCTGTCCTTTGGCAATATCTTCAAGTGGAACTTTCTTATCTATATTCTGAATGATGTGAATCTTTTTGGCACTCTTATTAACCACCGACTTCAGAACAAGATCGTCTGGTCTTTCTATATTGTTCTCTTCAACGTAGGTTGAAATCAAATCAATAAACGGCTTCCCAAATTTTTTGGCTTTGTTTTTACCAACTCCCGTAATGTTCTCCATTTCTTCCATGGTCATAGGGAACTTAAAAGCCATATCCTCTAGTGATAACTGTTGGAATATCACATATGGAGGCAATTCCATTTCATGAGCAACATCTTTCTGCAGCTGTTTCAATTTAGCAAGCAGCTCTTTATCATATACTGCTTCCACTTTGATTCTTTCAAAGTCCTCGTCACTCACTGAGCTAAACTCGCGATCTTGTGCTACTTCAACCTTGGTTGGAGATTTAATAAACTGCTTGCCGAGTTCGCTTATGGATAGCAAACCATATTGCTCAATATTTTTGATGATCAGATTATTGACTTGGGCATAACGAATCAGAGTTTTCCAAAAATTTGGTCCTTGCTCCTTACCAACTCCAAACAACTCGTTCTCGTGGTGCTTATAGGCTTTAACATCTTGTGACGCCTTACCTGTTAGTAGCTCTATTATATGTTTAAGTCCTACTTTTCCCGCTGTGTAGTCTATGCTCTTTAGAACATAGGTTAATTCCTGCGTTACATCTTGAGTTTCCCTTGGATTTCTGCAGTTGTCACACATTTTGTTGCAGTCTTCCACTTTGAAGTTCTCTCCAAAATAATGCAGGAGAGATTTTCGCCTACACTGCGAAGATTCTGCGAAATAGGCCATCTCTGAAATGAGTTGGGTGCCTATTTCTCTTTCTGCAACCGGTTTGTCTTTTAAAAACTTTTCTAGTTTTTCTGTGTCTTTGGGATTGAAGAACAACAAACAGTCACCTTCCAAACCATCTCTACCAGACCTGCCCGTTTCTTGATAATAGCCCTCTAAAGATTTTGGAACATCATAGTGAATGATAAACCTCACATCTGGCTTGTCAATTCCCATGCCGAATGCAATAGTTGCCACTATTACATCAATATCTTCCATCAGAAACTTATCCTGATTTCCTGCCCTGGTTTTAGCATCTAGTCCCGCATGGTAAGGAAGAGCATTAATACTATTGGCTTGGAGTATTTCCGCAATTTCTTCGGTTTTCTTTCTGCTTAAACAATAGACTATCCCACTCATGTTCTTCCTCTTGTTCACAAAAGAAATGAGGTCTTTCATTGTTTGCGCTTTACTCCCTTTCGGCTGTACTTCGTAATATAAATTGTTACGATTAAAAGAAGATTTAAAGACTTGAGCATCTTGCATATTCAGATTTTTCTGAATATCGAGTTGAACTTTAGGAGTGGCAGTTGCAGTTAGCGCCATCATTGGCACTTCGTCAATCTCCTTTACTATTTGCTTTATACGGCGGTATTCCGGTCTGAAGTCGTGACCCCATTCAGATATACAGTGGGCCTCATCTACTGCCACAAAACTCACTCCTACAGATTTTAAGAAATCTATCGTTTCGTCTTTCTTAAGAGTTTCAGGAGCTACATATAACATTTTTGTCTTACCCTCAGACACATCGCTTTTTACCTTAGTGGCTTGAGTCTTCGTTAAGCTCGAATTCAAAAAATGTGCAATGGAATCACTTTCTCCAAAACCTCTAATTGCATCTACTTGATTCTTCATCAATGCAATGAGCGGCGAGATGATTATAGCTGTTCCTTCGCTAATAAGAGCGGGTAACTGATAGCACAAAGACTTTCCTGCTCCGGTTGGCATGATAACAAAACAATCTTCTCCTTTGAGGACAGTCTGAATAACTTCCTCTTGCATTCCCTTAAATGAATCAAACCCGAAAAACTCTTTTAAACTCCCTTTCAGATCCACAGCTTCCTTAATCATCTATCTCTACTGTTTATTGTGCATCCGGCTGTGTGATTTAGTTAGCCAGACATTATTGATACTAATATAATACTTCTTTCAGGATTCTATAAAATAAATTTAATTTGCATGCAAAAAGCTTGCTAACCGACAGCAAAATTCTAGAAATCGCTAAAGAGACTATCCGTCTTGAAAGCGAAAGCGTAGCGCAATTAGGCGAAAAAATCGATTCAGATTTTACTCAAGCCGTTCGATCAATACTGGACTGTGAAGGAAGAGTTGTGATTACCGGTATTGGTAAAAGCGCGATTATTGGTCAAAAGATAGTAGCTACCTTAAACAGTACTGGAACCGCATCTATGTTCATGCACGCAGCAGATGCAATTCACGGTGACTTGGGTATGATTAGAAAAAGTGATGTTGTGTTATGCATTTCTAAAAGCGGCAATAGCCCAGAAATTAGAGCTCTGATTCCATTGCTTAAGCAATCCAGCAACGTAGTAATAGGAATGACAGGAGATCTCAATTCTGAATTGGCTACCAAATCAGATATTGTTTTGGATACTACGGTTTCTAAAGAAGCTTGCCCAAACAACCTGGCCCCAACTACAAGTACAACTGTACAGTTGGTTATGGGTGATGCACTGGCTGTTGTTCTACTTAGTTGCAGAGATTTTAGCGAAGCTGATTTTGCTAAATATCACCCTGGAGGAGCTCTGGGAAAAAAGATTTACCTCAGAATTGCAGACATTGCGGTTCAAAATGCACAACCTATAGTGAATGAAAGTACCCCGCTTAATGAGTGCATAATTAAAATTACCGAAGGAAGAATGGGAGCGGCGATTGTGTTAAACAATCAAGAAGTAAAAGGAATTATTACAGACGGAGATTTGCGTCGTATGCTAACAAAAACAGATGACCTCAAGGGTTTAACTGCCATTGATGTAATGACTCCAAACCCATTGACCATTGCTTCAAACGCATTAGCGGTAAAAGGGGTAGAATTAATCAATGAGAATAAAATCAACCATCTTATAGCTGTAGACAATGAACAGTTTGTAGGAATAGTGCATATACAAGATTTAATGAGAGAAGGACTACTATGAATGCTGAAAAAACATATGTATTAATACTGGCTGGTGGAATTGGCAGTAGATTTTGGCCATTGAGCAGGGAAGAAAATCCCAAGCAATTTCAAGACATTTTAGGCACAGGGCAATCCCTAATTCAAAGTGCCTATGACAGGTACAGAAAACTAGTATCTGCTGACCATATTTATGTAATCACTAATCACACCTATGTTGATTTAGTGAAGGAGCATCTGCCAGAATTAAAAGACAACCAAATACTGGCTGAGCCCTTTGGAAGAAATACGGCGCCTTGTATAGCCTATGCCGCGCATAAAATTGTGGATTTGGATGACGATGCTTTAATGATAGTTGCCCCTTCTGACCATTTAATTCTAGATGATGAAAACTTTGTTTCACAGATGGAAAAAGCTATGTGGTTTGCAGAAAGGAATGATGCTTTAATCACCCTTGGTATTAAACCACACAGACCTGACACAGGCTACGGCTATATACAATTTCAAGAGAAAGAGTCGTCTGACGGAATTAACAAAGTCATTACCTTCACAGAGAAACCTCCTATTGAGATGGCAGAGAAGTTCGTTGCGAGCGGTGACTTTTTGTGGAATTCTGGAATGTTTATTTGGAGTGTCAAAAGCATCTTGAATGCCTTAAATGAGCACCTTACTGAGTTAAATCTAATTTTTAATGAGGGCAACGGAGCATACAATACTAAAATTGAGAAAGATCACATTCTTAAAATCTATGAGAGGCTCAATCCTATTTCAATAGACAATGGCGTTTTAGAAAAAGCTGACAATGTTTATGTTCTTCCTTCTGATTTTGGTTGGAGCGATTTAGGTACTTGGAAAAGCGTAGCAGATAGCACTGCAAGTGAGAATGATAATAAAGTACAGAAAGCGATTTTATACCCTATTGACTCTAAGAACAATCTTGTAGTCTCTAGCCGTGATAAACTGATAGTGCTAAAAGATATTGATGATCTTTACATAATAGACACCGAAGATGCATTACTCATCTGTAGAAACGATCAAGAACAAGAGATTAAAAAAATAGTTGGTGCTATTAAGGACGAATTCAAGGGAAAATTCAGTTAGTATTGAGTGATCATAAGAAGCGCTATAATTCTCATATTAGTTCTAGCAAGTAGTTGGACGGGTATACGTTCAGCTGAAACATCTAAAGTGTATGATTCGGCGAAGAATACAATAATCAATGATGTAGCCCTTTACCCCTTTTTTAAACAACTTGACAGTTTGCTAAAGCTCAAGAATGGCAAGGTTAATGTTGTTCATATTGGGGACTCACATATTCAGGCAGATTATTTCAGCGGGCAGGTGAGAAGAAGATTGCAATCCATGTTTGGCAATGGAGGAAGAGGATTTGTGTTTCCCTATCAAATTGCCAATAGCAATAGCCCTAATGATATAAAAGTACAGCATCAAGGTGAATGGATGAGCAATAGCATAATGAAAGGCTATGAATTTGCAGAGATAGGCGCAAGTGGCTATGTAGTTAAAGCAAAAGACAGTGCGGAGTTTCTTTTGTACCTATCCAATAAAGGAAAAAGTACTAATTCATTTAACAAACTCACGGTATTTCAAACTGGCGGGCAATTTATTCCTGTGAATGAACATCTTGAACCGCTTGCTGTTGCGCTTGGAGGATCTAATCATCTGCCTTACGCCAGCTATTTATTGAGCGAGTATCACGACAGCATACGAATGATTGCTAGAGCTTCTGGCAACCAAGACGTTCAACTGCACGGATTGTCATTTGAAAATACGCAGCCTGGCTTGGTCTATCATTCCATGGGAACCAATGGGTCCAGTACATTACACTATTTGAGAAGCACTGAATTTTCTAAACACATAGCTTCATTAAAGGCAGATTTAGTCATCGTTTCTTTTGGCACCAACGATTGCTATTTGCCTTATTCCAGATTTTGCTCCAGTTGTGCAACAGACCGATTTAGAACCATTATCTGGAAGATAAAAAAGGAATCTCCCAATGCCACCATATTGCTCACCACTCCTGCAGATCATTACTACAGAAGGCGGTATGACAATAGAAACCTCTGGTACTTGAGAAAATCTTTGAAGAGATTAGCTGAAGAAGAAGGTGTTGCACTATGGGATCTTTATGACATTATGGGTGGCGAAAGATCCATAGTAGAATGGAGAGATAATGCTTTGGCCAGACGAGATTTAATCCATTTTACCAAAGATGGTTATCAATTACAAGGTAACTTGCTTTTTCAAGCGATTATGGATAGCTACGAAGGCAGATTCAATTAATGTTTGAGTTAGACCACATATTCAGATATACGCAAAACAGCCCATTACTGTTCAGCCAGTACTTATTCCTTTTTCTCTTTAGCGTCATGTTCGTTGGTTTTACCCTCGTTCACAAAAACCTGAGGTTAAGAAATTTCTACTTACTGCTTTTTAGCTTATTCTTTTATTATAAAAGTGGTGGTCTGTATTTTAGCCTACTCATCTTTTCTACCCTTGTAGATTATGGTACGGGCTTTGGTATTTACAGAGCCAAAAAGAAGGCCTTTAAGAAGTTCTTTCTGGTTCTGAGTCTGTTGTCCAACTTGGGGTTGCTTGCCTTCTTTAAGTACTCCTATTATTTCGTTGACCTAGTGAACCAGCTTTTTGCAACGGACTTCAAAGCGGTGAACTTTTTAGCGGTTCTTTCCAATGACTTTTTTGGTAGTCAATTTGACATTTTTGATATTATTCTACCCGTAGGTATTTCCTTTTATACCTTCCAGACACTTAGTTATAGCATAGATATTTATCGGAACAAGATCAAACCCTGCGACAATATTTTTGATTTCGCATTCTTTGTTTCTTTTTTCCCTCAATTGGTTGCAGGACCCATTGTGAGGGCAGCAGACTTCCTCCCTCAAATAAAGAAACCCTATAACGTAAGCCAGAAAGAAATGGGCATAGGTGTATTTCTCATTATTACAGGGCTGTTTAAGAAGGTTTTCATAAGCGATTACATCAGCATCAACTTTGTAGATAGAGTCTTTGACAATCCTGAGCTCTATAGTGGATTTATGAACTTAATGGGAGCCTATGGTTATTCTATTCAGATCTATTGTGATTTCTCTGGTTATTCAGACATGGCTATTGGTCTAGCGGCTCTTATGGGCTTTAAGTTACCCATCAATTTCAATTCACCTTATAAAGCTCAGAACATTACTGATTTTTGGAGACGATGGCATATATCCCTTTCAACCTGGCTCCGAGATTATTTGTACATCTCAATGGGCGGCAATAGAAGAGGAAAAATTAGAATGTATTTCAATCTTATGATGACCATGTTGCTAGGTGGCCTATGGCATGGTGCTGCAACCAAGTTCATCATATGGGGCGGTCTACACGGAGTAGCTTTGGCTTTTCACAAGCTATGGATGAAGTATGTGAAAATATCTTGGGGAGGTTTTGGAAAAGTATTGGCAGGCCTTTTAACTTTTCATTTTGTTGTTTTCTGCTGGCTTTACTTTAGAGCCGCGGATGTGCCTACTGTAAAGCTCATGCTACAAAGCATTGCTTACGATTTTAATTGGGCGGGTATTCCGGACAGGTTCGGTGGCTATTGGAAAGTGTTTGCAGTAATTGCCTTTGGATTTGTTATACATTTAATTCCAAGCAAATGGAAAGACGAACTTAAATGGTGGTTTGCAGCAACTCCTCTTTATGTGAAAGTAATTGCCTTTGTACTTGTGATCTTTGTGACTTATCAAGCCACTTCAGCAGAGATTCAACCCTTTATTTACTTCCAATTTTAGTCTACCCGAATAAGTTGCTTTTGCATTAATCCATTCTTAGATTCCATTCTTAGAATGTACTGACCACTCGTTCCCTGCCAGTTCAAAAGCACTTGAGTTCCATCATTTTGCATTTCTAATGCAACTTCTTTACCTGTCATGTCAGACAAGCTGAATTGCCAATCAGACCAATTCAAAGGTGCTCTAAGCTGCACCAATTCCCCTCTTCTTGAAGGGTTTGGAAATGCCTCCACATCTAAATGTTGCAGTTCTGAGATATTTAATAAAAGAGCTATTGCATTAGAGGCTTCACTCTCGCATTCTGCATTACTAGCTTTAGCGGTATAACTCCCAGCAACTAGCACCTTAAAACTATCTGACTGCATTAAAAACGTGTCGTTCCTATACCAATTAACATTGGGCTCATTAGCATAAAGGGTGTAGTTGACTCGGTTAATTGTGGGTATAGAAGGTGTCTTGGAAATATAAACCTCAACTTGGTCTGAGCTATTACAGCCAAACGCATTTTCAAAGCTATAATTCAAAACTATAGTGTCTGTTAATCCATTAAACACTATGTATTTAGTGGTGTCTATATTCAACCAAAACCAAGGATTTGATGTTGCAGAGCGGTCTTCTATCAGAGAGGCAAAATCGTTGCCATTGCATTCGAGGCAACTCCACGTATATAATGCACCTGATTCAGATTTTGGGCTATTTACTAGCTCTTGAAACAGGTCTATTTCCTTTTCAGATTGACAATAATGATGGCTTGATAAATCTAAGCTTGGCAAAGGATTCACCTGCAGCCATACAGAATCCGAAACCATACAAGGCGTATTTGGATTATCATATTCATAACTTAGGTAAGCAAAGGTTGCAATGCTGTCGCACATGCTGTTTGCTAGCAGTTTGTTTTGTAGTACTGAATTGGGGTAAGAATGATTTGCCCATAGGCCACCAACAGAGTCATCAGCACCTAGAAGCGTACTTAATTCAAGTTCTAAATCACAACAGATATCAATTACCGTAGGAAGGTCTAACTCTTGGGCCTCATATAGGCCAATAGTCACATCTGTACTTGATGTACATTGATTGGAGTCTTCAACCTCTAGTTCATATATACCCGAACTATAAACCGTGCGATATCTGTCCGTGGAAAAATCATCCCATAGAACAGATGAGAAATCTCCGGCATCAAGCACTAGACTATCTTCACACAACTCTTGGTTGTTCAGAGAAATTACAGGCGATTCATGAAACTTCACATATGTACTCACTAGTTCTTTACAACCAAATGAGTCGATCAAATTGACTCCTATTGCGCCATTTTGAACTATGTCTATAAAAGTATCTGTTGAACCTGTGCTCCAAATGTTGGACTGAAAAGCATCGCTCACTTCCATTCTCAAGGTATCTGGGCATGAAAATGTTGAATCACCCCAAATAGGAAAATAAGCTGGGTATGTTCCAATAGCTACCGTTTGGGTAGATACGCACCCATCTGAGCTGCTAGCCACTAAATCAAAGGTGTCTATTACTCCTGCTTGATTGTTTGCCAATGACAAATAATAGCTGGTGGTGCTTATAGTGTCTCCGTTCTTGAGCCAGTTGAAAGCATATGGATATTGACCATTAAGGCCTGATGCAGCTAGATTCAGGTTATGGCCTCTGCAGACCATAGTATCTCCCAAACTTAAGTGCGCTTCGAACAGAGACGGAATTACTATTGTATCATAGTATACTGTAGGGCAATTGTAGGGATAGTTATTGATGGTATGTTGTACTATGTATGTTCCGCTTCTATTCAAAATAAGAGTATCTCCCTGACTCATACTTAGGAAATTTAACGATGATTTGAACTGAGCAACATTTGAATTATTAACTATTTGGCCTGTTGTATCTAAAACCAGCCATCTGTACGATACAGCACTGCCAATACTTGCGCTATCTACTATACTTGAAATATCATATTTGCCACAACCTAAATCCCTCATCACTACAGATGTTTGCGCTTTCTTCTTTACTAATATTGAAAAGGATCTTGAACTTACAGAATTCAGTGGTTTTGCATTATCTCTGGCTTGTACAGTGAACCTATATGGTAAGCTACTTGCTTGTCCTATTTTAGGAGTCCAACAAAATCTTACTGTTTGCAGTCTTGCCGATGGATTAACTATATTGAAACTAGAGCCAGGAATTCCACTAAACCATTCAAGTTTTACTGTATCAGGTGGAGGCGATGACTTTGGTGGAGGAGGTATGAAAACTTTATCATCAGAAGTAATGTTAAAGCAAAGCTGTGAGCCTTCACAGACATTATAAGAAAATGGGCCATCAATTTCTGGAGGGTTATTATCTGGGCATGATTTAGTTACAAAATCTTTATCTAGCCTCGTTATCCCAATTTCCTGATAAACACCAAAACTATCTTTCCTCCATTCCTTTATGGAAATTACTGCAACTGTAACCTCATCACACTTAGTTGGTGTATATATAATATCTCCAGTTTCGTTATCTAAATAGAGTCCAATAGGAGGATTTGCGTTGTGGTTATGATATGGAAATTGTAGCGAACCAGGATAGTAAACTTTGAACGGTTGATTGTACGCATAGCCCCAACCATAGCTGCCAGAAGTGGTTCTGCTCGTCATTGGTAAATCCCATTCATATGAAATGGAATCTCTATCTAATGAGTCTATTGCACCTACACTGAAATACACGGGTTGATTGCAGCATTGAATCTGTGGCCACTCTTTTGACACTTCAACTGATGAATTTTCTGGTGCCTTACATAAATCTAAAATGCTATAATTATAATGATTCCCTGTAGGTCCTGAGTTAATAGCACTATTTCTACAACAGGCGGAAATTTCAAAATAGATGATGCATGCGTTTTTATAAACTGAAAATGAAGTGTCATTGAAGTCAACAGTGTCTACATAAATATGCCTTTCAATCCCTTCGCCAGTTCCATAAGTATTTGCTGGAACACATCCTCCTGAAGCGCTGGCATCTACATATGTTATTTCTTCAATGGACCTCAGAGTTAAACTTAATGTCTTTGACCCTATAGAATCTGCGTATATAGAACAAGAATTATTGGTTGTCGATATCGCAATTCCTCTACAATCGCGATAACGTTTAACAATTACCTCGTACTTGAGTTCTCCAATCTGTTTGTAATGAATGCTACTCCCATTTATGTGAGTAGCTTGACTCTTCGTTAGAAAAAAGCTCAGTAGAAAAAGAAAACCAACTCTCATGCTTATATAATTAGACCCATATTACAACTAATTGGTTGCAACTAATTAAACAAAAGCAGTTTTCTGTTGAATCTAGAACCGTCTATTTCATAATAGAGTTGATACACCCCATCAGGCTCATGAAGTTTCAATTCATATGCTTCATGCATCTCTTCTAAAGAAAAGTTAATTTCTTGGCCAAGCTGATTCAATACTTTTAACTGACCAATTGGTTTGGTGGTAATTATGGTCCATTCACCTCGGCTTGGATTAGGATAGATTAAATGATCTTGCTTTAGTACGGGCACTAAACTCGCTGTATGAGATATTTCATTGGAAAACTCAGTCCAACAACCATTTCCTCTAAGTTTTCTAGCCTTATATATTCCAATAATTGAAGCATCTATGCTATCGGAAATTTGGCCAACTAAAAGGCTATCATTTCTATACCACTGTACATTGGCAATATCAGAGCCAAGCATATGCTTATTCTTCCCAATTTTAGGAGCCCATCCTTGAGATAGTATAGTTAGCAACATGGTATCTGCATTTGTGCAAGCATTCTCATCTGTATATTGAAATCCAAGTTGAACTATATCAGAATCAGAACTAGCCATATGGTAAGTTCCTTTCTTCAGTCTAAATGCAAAATTTGACTTAGCGCTGTCTCCGTGATTATAAAGAACGCTGTCTTCTATATTGCCAAAACACTCAATACAAGACCACCAAATCTTTCCCTTGCTAGGATCTGAAGGTTTATTAATCAAATTGTTTAAAAAGAGCTCATAATCATCTTGGCAGACCGTGGTGTCTCTAACTTCTAGATTGGTGTGGTCTATAAACTCAATCAGTACCTTTTTGCTGTGGTAACAGTTGTGTTCATCTCTAACCGTAACCTCATATTCAGCGGTGGTATCCACTTCAATTATGCGAGTATTCTCACCAGTGTTCCAACTATAACTTAAAAAATAACCTGGATCTAATCTGTAACTACTATCGCATATCACAGTATCTACAATATCAAATGTAGGAGTAGGCACAAAGAAGGTATAACTGCTGTCTATCCAATCACAAGAATTTAAATCCTCTATTTCTAAATACACCATTTGAGTGCTCGTACTAAAGGTTCTAAAGCTGGAAGTTCCAGTGCTCCACCAAACACTCTTGTATGTTAGATTCGGGTCTATGCTAAAATGCACAGTGTCTTCCATACATGAGATGGATGAGTCTTCTAATATTGGGTATGTCTGAGGATTAGTTCCTGCTGTAGCCATCCATTTGGCTCTACATCCATTCTGATCTTCTGCAACTAACCAGAAGTCTTTGGTTCCCAAATAATCTACGTAGACGTTTAGTACGCTATCTGTTTCGCCACTTAGGGCCGTATCTGCATGATACCATTGATAGCTGACTTTCCCGCTAGCATTTTCCGCTCTACCCTCAAGTATAGCTGTATCAAACTGGCAAACTCTAACATCATTACTGTCTATATGAACTTCCATTGGGTTGTTTACAACAATGGTATCAAAATATTCTTCGGGGCAACTGCTAGAATGGATAATATAAGTACCAGCCCTTCCAATGGCAAAAGTATCTGTACCATAAAAGGCTACTGATGACCCAGAAGATTTGAACTCTGCAATCCCTGGGTCTGTAATTAAAGTGCCGCTACTGTCCAGTATTGTCCTGACGTAATATGGGGTTCCATAAATTGGTGTAGCCGGCTGACTTGTAACTTCATATAGGGAACATGTAAGTGGTGTGATTGTTATATTACTATCTGCCCAATACCTAACATAAACTCTAAATGTTCTTGCAGTTGTGGCATTAAGAGGGCCGTGATTATCACTCGCGTATACAGAAAAGGAGTAAGGTATTGATCTTGCATCTTCTTTTTTTGTAGTCCAGCAAAATCGGCCGTTCTGATGCAAGCTGTCTTGTATTATGGTAAAACTTGCAGCTCTAATACCTTGGTTCCAGCTAATAAAAACAGAATCTCCAGCTGGAGGACTAGCTGGCGGTGGTGGAATAAAAGGCTTATCATCCGTTTCTATATCAAAACATAAAGTGTTGCCGGCACAAACCTCATATTGATATGGTCCGTCTATTGTTGGAGGATTGTTGTCCGGGCATGAACGAGTATCAAACAGTTTTTCTACTCTTATAGAACCTATGTGTTGATATATGCCATTGCTATCTTTACGCCATTCTTTCACCTCATATACAGCTATGGTTACTTCATCGCATTTGACAGGTGTGAAAATGATTTCGCCATTTTCTGGGTTGAGAAATAACCCTATAGGGGGGCTTACATTTGGGTTGGCATAAGGCCATGTTAAGGAGCCTGGATAATAAACATCAAAAGGTTTTACATATGAATAATTACCGTTGTATGTAGCGGGAACATTCCAATTTGTCAATGGCTTGGCCCAATGAAACGATAATGAATCATGGTCTATAATATCCAAGATTCCATCTGAATAATAAAAGGGTTGATTACAACAGCTTATTGTGCTTGGTTCTGCATAAACCTGCGGGGAGTAATTGCCACTGACCTTGCATAAATCTACCTCTGTATAATTATAGAAATTTCCTGATGGCCCTGAGTTAATGCTGTTGCTTCTGCAGCAAAGACTGGAAGTAAACTGGATTTTACAACAAGTGGCATACCTTGAAAACTGGCTTAGAGTAAAATCCACAGTGGCCGTGTATACCAAACGCTCAACACCAGGCCCGGCATTCGTTGTATTTTGAGGCGAGCATGTGCTAACGCTGTCGTGGTAATTTGAAACATCTGTTATAGACTTTAATGTTAAGCTTAAATTGGTTGAAAATCCGCTGTCTTTACACTCTATTTTGCAATTCCCTGGCGTATTAAACGCTAGTCCATTGCAATCTCTATAAAAGGCATAACTCACTTCAATTTTGGTACTGCCTATAGGTTTATATGTTATATAGCCTCCTTTGGTGTGGGTGGCAAACAATGCAGAACTTAAAGACAAAAGCCAAATCGTCAGTAAAGTTTTATACTTCATAGGGGCTATGTAATCATGCTATTATTGCTGTATGTTTTTCTGATCCAAACTTTCTTTAACTCCCGGTCCCAAAGCTTTTCTGCCAGCTCGTGATAGTTAGAAGAAGTGAGCCATTTTTGAGGCAGATCAACTCTATAAAAAAAGTTTCTGAGGTCGTGATACTTATCCATTTTGAGCAAATGGTTTTCAAGCTCTGAAATAAGCTCGTAAGGGTCAATACTCTTGAAACGATACTCCAATGCACTCATCTGTAAATCCTTTTCCATTTGAACTATCACTTCTTTCAATAGACGTTCGTTGGCCGTTTTAAGTTGTATCTCTTTCTTTGTATTGATATGACCAAGTTACGTTTTGCCCTCGAAGATGGCAAACAAAGATGTGAGTGGTGTTTAAAAGATGAACTCTATATGACTTACCACGATGAGGAATGGGGAGTGCCTTCTCACAATGATCAACACTTATTTGAGCACCTCATTTTGGAAACCTTTCAAGCGGGTTTGAGTTGGTATACCATACTTAGTAAAAGGGAAAACTTCAGAAAAGCCTTTCACAATTTCGATGCTGTTAAAATGAGTCAATTTACAGAAAAAGACATTTTGAAATTATTGGAGAATAAGGGTATAATTAGGAGCAGAGCTAAGATACAAGCAGCCATAAATAATGCTCGCATATATCTAGATATTCAAAGAGAGTTTGGGAGTTTTGATAAATACATATGGCAATTCACAGACCATAAAACTCTATACATAAAAGTAGACCAATGGTCAGATGTTCAAACTACCACTCCGCAAAGCGACGCCATGGCCAAAAATCTCAAAAAGAGAGGATTTAAGTTTGTTGGGAGTACTACATGCATGGCTTATATGGAAGCCGTTGGCATGGTAAGTGATCATTTCACTTATTGCTATAAACACAAAAAGAATGCAACCACATAGATGATTCTATGTGCCAAAACACCGTCGATTTAAATTAAGCTCTCCAATAGTACTTGCAAGTCTTACAGCGGATAAATACATTCTTGAACCACTTAGCTGGAATGCCTATTCCAACTAGTACAGATTCTGCATAATCCAATAGCGAACTGCCAGTACGAGCTTTTACCTCAAAACTGTGGTGATAACAATTTGGACATGTCACATTTGTCATAGCTTCTTAAAGGTACAACAAATTTCTTGCCAATACATCAGGCGCTAAGCCCTGATGACCAAACTTTTACATTCTATTTCTAGCCGTTTCTATTCGAAATGGTAGACGATGTTGGTATGGTAATCCGCTGGATTTTCAGCAGTAGTTGGTCCTACAACATACTGTTCAATAACAGGGCCTGCGAATGTTTTTTCATTCTCTTCTAACCATGCTCCTAAAGCATTGTGAGATGCCATGGATTGCTCATAGTCCCCCATTTGAGCATAAGTTATACTATTTGCTCCAAGGGTTGCTTCACCAACTGCAATTGTGGTTGCAGTTGTTTCTTCGGCTATGGCGTCAGATATGGCAACTGCTGCTGCACACTCGGATTGCTGATTGGTGGTGTCCCAAGTATAATATAGTGCAGAAGGTGGTCCTTTAGCTTCTACCCCATTTTCTCCTAAATATGAGTAAATGGCCGGATAAGCATCATGGAAAAATCCTTCGAAATCTGAAAAATTAACAAGGTCTTTAACAATAGCATAATTCACTCCAAACTCCGTAACAATTTCTACTGCTGGAGCTTCAGGTGCATCTGGCATGCTTTCTACATATTCTTTTAAATTAGCTAAGCCTGCTTCAAAGTCTGGCCCTACCCACTTCTCAGTCATATAATGCATTAGTTTCATAGGGAAACCAAGTTCGGATTTCATATTCCATGTAACTTTGGTTTTGCCATCAACTTCCTCAAAAGTCCAGCCGCCGTCCATTTCCATGCTTTGGCCTTCATCTCCCATAACTATATGGTAATTGGTGTTCACATTTTCTTCTTGAGAAGTAATGGTCATGCTTCCATTCCCCACTTGTTTGTGGTCAGATTTCCAGCTGTATCCATAGCCTTCATCTCCTGGACTTCCGTTGAATTCTCTAGTTTGTGATGTGTCTCTCTTAAACCATGGATCCCAATTTTGCCAATTCTCAAAGTTCGCTACCTGAGCATAAACTTGACTGGCTGGTGCATCGATAATAGTTTCTCGCTCAACCGTTTTTTCTGAGGGAGCGAATAGTGCTGCAACGGCTATAATAACCACTACAACAAGAATAAAATAAAGTAAACCTTTTATGATTTTCATAGTAACAATATTTAGTTGGTTAAAGCCAAAAGTAAGAAAATCAATGTGTACTCACAAAAAATGGAGGTATTTGAGGGTGAATCTTAGCTTCTATTTTATTTACCAAAGTAT
Source organism: Bacteroidia bacterium (assembly GCA_049115575.1). Classification (GTDB taxonomy): domain Bacteria; phylum Bacteroidota; class Bacteroidia; order NS11-12g; family UBA9320; genus JAHEKB01. The sequence goes on from JAGDZU010000003.1 coordinate 40,852, forward strand.
CAATCTAGTAGATCAACAGCAATCCAATAATCAATAAAGTAGGAATGATTATCAGCCATGAGTAAATAAATACTCTTAGTAAGGCCGCTGTTTTTAATACGTCTTCTTGAAATTCTAACTCCTTTAGCTGCATAATTGTAATTTCCTGGGAATTATCTAGTTGAATTTTTGTGTCCTTGTCCATTCATTGTTCAATAAAAACAAAAATGATCTTATCTCAGCGGCTCAATTATCGTCCGTGCGCATTTTACCTATAAACGTTGCTTAAGAATGCAGCTATTCTCTTGCCCCAGTAAAAGCCTTGAATAAAGCTTTGGCATATCGGTATCCTTGCTCTTTAATTCTATTTGTGTTACTGTAATTGTAAATTACAAATAGATTGACTACTAAGATGCTATTAGATAGAATGAGATGAATGTTAGTTAATTCCACGAATAGATAGCCACAATTAAATATTGCCTCTATATTTATTATCAGCATAAAAGCTATTGTTATCCAGACCGCTTGCTTTCTGACACTGTAAAGGTTCCGCCAGAATCCATAAGTGCATAACTCGTCAAAAACAACAGGAAACTGGTCTTTTATCCTTGTAGATTCAATCATTTTTCGAACAACAGCATCTATTTTCTGATCAGATTTAATCACATTTTTTTCTTCTTCCTCTTTACTTGGCCTTTTAATTCCATACCAGACCATGGCCTTTTTAAAAACTTCTTTTTTAATATCCTTTCCTAAGCTCTTAGATGATCTTCTTAGCAATAATGTCGTAGGTTTACTTCCCCATTGTTCGAAAAGCTTTGCTTCTGCTTTTTTTCCTTGACTCCGTATCCACTGTGAGAGACCAAATACATATGCCATAGACATAAAACTAAGAATTCCCACGTTTTCTACGTTAATAGGGAAGTCATAGATAATATAGACTATTAGTATAAAAGGGCCACCAAGTATTAAAAGGGGAAAAACTTTCGCCGTTGTGTTGTATCTATCTATCATTTCTTATGAATTAGGTGGTGCATCAAGTAATAATCATTTTGTAACTGATTTTTCCCCACATATCTAATCAATTGTTGGACTTTCAAATTGTGCCTGATGCACTTTTTAAGCTTACGCTTTGAACAGAAGCATTTACTATTGGGTCCAATTCCTTTTAGAATGCCAGCAACTCTTCCTAAAATTGTTAAAGCAGAATTTGTGTTTTCCACTTCAAAATATGACAAGTAAAAATCAATTGGACCTCCATGGTGATGACTCAATTCTTTCAAGTAAGCAGTCTCAGAACTCTTGTACCTGTATGTCTGTTGCAAGAAAAATGGATATACGGCCAAATTAACAAAGTTAGTTATGCTTGTGTTATTCCTTAGTTTTAACAGTATGTCCGTCTTCAACCCTAAACAGCATGAATTGTCATCTGAGAAAAAGTGCTCTGATACACTCTTCTTAAGTTTATCACTAACCTCATAAACTACAGGTAGGTTCTGTGGGTAATTACTAGGAACCACCATTTTAATAGTATATGATTCCCAAAACTCACCAACACAGTCTGTAATAGTCAATGTTCCGAACGCAGTTAACTCATCTTGACTAAATGTATACTCCCAATTTGGATAAGCGGCTTTCAAGCTAATTCCTATGTCGTCTATTCTCCCCATATTTTCGGACTTAAAACTGGTAAAGCGTCCTTGAGGTTATTGCTAAGTTTTGCCCCAACGTACTTAAAAACCCAAGTGTTTGTTATTCCACTATATGCCCATTGCACATTATCAATTGAAGTGAATTTGAAGCATTCCGGTTCTTTATCTAATGAACCACCCATGTTCTCAATAAACCATTTATGATACCATTTCCAAGCTGCATAGTGAGGAGGGTTATCTCCACTTGTATCTCCTGAAAGTGGAAACTTAGAACTAGCAGACAGCACTAATGTTTCTGGCTTGATTAATTCAAGAGCCACATAGTTTGCGGGATATGGAATAGCATCTCGTGCAGTTTCTCTATCAATATCAAAAAAAGTGGCTGAACCATGATGAGATGCCACAAGTATATCAGAATCAAGGAAATCAGATCTTTCAAGAGAATAAAGTCTAGGCAGTATCTGCTCTGACCAAGATTTGAAAGTTGAGTCTGCTGCATATAAAGTGCTAATTCCATTGTAACTTACCTTAAGTACCAACGACATATCATTCAGGCTATAATCATCGTGATTCTCATAACACCTGCCAGAATTTAGAAAGGTAAACTTAAAATCCTCAGGCCAATTGACGGCACCAATTTCTAAGCTGCTGTCGTTGTCAGCAAAATCAGGCACAACCTCAATATCACCAAAATCGTTTGAACTTGATAGCGCTCGTCTTTCAATTTCTTCTCTTAATGCCAAATAATCAGTTGGCAAATCCTTCTTGAGCTCATTACATAGTCTATCTACCCCTTGATGAACAATTGTCCTTATTATTAGATTGCCTTTTTCAATTTGCTCAGCAAACTGTTCAAATCCTTTACAATGGTCTTCATCACCATGTGTAATAACTAAAACATCCAAGATCAATATCCCTTGCTTAAGCCTTAAAAAAGGTTTCAACAAATCAAATGAGTTTATCTCATCAGTACTGTTTAGATCAATTGCCATGGTGAAATTATCATCGGTGATTACTGAGCAATTACCGTTGCCTACTTTGAAATGTGTAATTGACCTATTCATGATTTAGCTAGTTTAATAATTCCTGTAATTAAAACTAAGCCGATCAGTAGGTTTAGGCTCTTAGAAACTTGTGGGCTTGAAGGCATCCCAAACTGGGCGTAGTTAACAAAATTCTCGCAGTTGTAAGTTAGTAGATTATAAGGTCTTCCAATTTGACTGATAGCCCTTCTTACTGAGTCTTCTCTCTGATTTTGAGTGCCAGTGAATCTTCGAACTTGATCAAACCTATATTCAGTAAGCAGTTCTTTCAACTTTGATGGTTTCAAATATTGCACTCCTCCGTTTATCAAATTTCCGATAAAAACAGGTTCACCAGATTTGTTAACTCCAGCGTAATAAATAAAATGATTAATAAGGTTAACACCTTTTCTTCTAGCTTGAACGACATCTCCCTGTCGCAAGTTTTTGATTAAATGGTTTGTATTATGATTCATAAATTCTATTATTTAGAATCAATACAAATAATAAGTAAGATTAGCTAATTGTCTTTTCTAAAGCCGGTAAGGCTTAATTTGCAATACGCAAGAATCCGGTTTCCGGATTCCCAATTTTAAACTAATTTTTAAAGCCTTGAAATGCACACTTCAAGGCTTTTTTCTTATGTATTCATATCAATTTTTTTCATAACTATATTTCTTATTTCTTTTAAAAACTAAATTGTAATCTATTACTTGAAAATCATCTGTCTCCAACCATGGAGCATCGCCATGAGAATACTCGCTAATCTCAAATGCTAGCATATCGCTGTAAGTAGCGATTGCATGGTCAATCACCTTCTTTGCATCTTCAGACAATACACTCAGATCAGGTTCCGTGTGTGCCACAAATTTATGCAGCGTTCTATTGTGAAACTGTTCATGCGTCTTCTCAATATCGCCACTTTTCTTAAGTTCATCAAATAGCCCAGTAATATTGGGAACAGGGCCCATTGGTAGCCTAGAATATGTCAAACCCGACAAATATTCCTTGTGTCTTTCATAATAGTTGAAATCCGAGAAGTACAAAACCTTATACAAAACTGTTTTTCCAAAGTGCGCCTTATCCTTGCATCTGTCCAAAATGTACAATAGCATGTTTTTAAATAATTCAAAATTCACGGTTGGGGTAACAGGTTCCAATGGCACCTCAAACACTCCACTAATGAATTCAGAAATTGAAAAATCCAATACCCTAGATAGTTCTACCAATTCTTGAACTGATACAGCACGTTCACCTTTTTCTATTAATGAATAAGATGATGAGCTCCATTTCGCGTTTGATAACCCTATCAATTTTAACCCTTCAACTACATCTAGCTGCTTCATCCCTTTTGACAAGCGCTTTTCTTTAAGAACAGTACTCAATTGGTCGAATTTCATGTTTCAAGTATAACGAAAAAATACGTTAATTCCAAATTAATAAGATTTTTTTTTAGATTTTCTAAAGTTTTAGTCCAGATAAAGTGGCCTTTTCTCTATTTATTATCGTAATAAATTGGAAAAGCGCAAAACCCGGTAGAACAAATCGGATGGCTTTTTCCAATCCTCCTATTAGAGAGTAAGACCAATTTGGAACCAATTGCTTCATAGAAACTCCACCACTGAGAAGATATCTTAGCGCACTGTGTTTCTGCATTTCCAAAAGCTTTAAAGAAGGGAAGCTTGTGTTGAATCTTTCTATGTCTCTCTGAAAAACTATCCAAGGTAAAGCGCCATTGGCGTCGCTCATAGGGCCTGTGCCCGGAATGCTCCAATCTCCTTCTGGGCGAAATGGTTCATGATGAAAATTTTTAAAAATCAATTTAGACCACCAACTTACACATGGCTCAGACATAATAATCTTACCTCCTGCTTTTAAACAGCGCTGCATTTCTTGTAGAAATTTCTCGCTGTCTGGAACATGGTGAAAAACATCTACCATTAAAAATGCCGAGATGCTGTTGTCTTCAAATGGCATATCCAAAGCATTGAAAGTATAATCATTACTCTCAAACTCCATAATGTCTGAGGTCTTTACTTCTGGTATAATTTCTTTCATAAAGCCTCCACCAGAACCGAGTTCAATAAGGGGTCCTTCTGGAAGGTTGGTGGTTTGACTTTTTAGTCTGCTATACCACTCAACATACAACCTCTTTAGAAAAGGTTTCCCTTCAATAATGTCTTTGTGATGAAGACTCCTACGAGGATCATCCAAGCCGTACTTGTCTATGTCTTTAATTCTGAGAAATGATAGCATTAATAATCTATCTTAATCAATTGTGCTTGTTCAGCAGTTCCTATAGTGTGAACCACTTGTAATTTTCCAGGATACTTCTGATCTATGGGCTGGAGCACCCGATGAACTGTATTGATTATTCCACCCTGGCTTGTTTTAACATTCACTCTTAAGCTCCCAACAATTACATGAGTGACTCCTTTTTCTTTAAATACTCTTAATGTGGAATCTGGGTCTGGGTTTGGTTTTGTTCTCCAAATAGGATAAAACTCTTTGCCATTCCCATAGAGAAATGACATGGGCGCTTTCCTACTTGCAACCAAATCACTATCGTTCAAATTCTCAGAGCACCATTCACTCATTTTTAGAAAGTTTACCCAATCTGGTGTATATCCGGCGTAGTTGTCACCTTCAAATAAATTCTGCTTTGCTATAGGGATATTCTTTTGAGCCAGACTCCAAGTGAATCCCAAATTCTTAAAAACAAAAATGGCAAAGAAGATGAGTGCGAAGAACTGATAGAATCTCATATTCTTCTTTGAAAATAATTCGTGGATTAGACCAAATACCGCAATAAAGATAAAGGGTATCATAATCATAATATACCTAGCTTGCCCCCAACTGGTCTGCAGAGCGAGAAATGTAAATGCACAAATACCAGCAATGAATATAGTGTTGAATAAGGCCGTTTTTTCTTTTCTCTTCCAAGCTCTAAAGGCGACTACAACAATGGGCGCCACAGTAATAACCATGAGACCGAATATCCACTCACTTGGGTATTCTCTAAAGCCGAGTATTTCATAAAACCTCGAAGAGAAATATTGGTTTGCATTCTCCAACATACGGGTAATGAACCCGCTGAAATCTTCATTACCCTGTGTTGCGTCATATGCATCTTTTTGAAAAAGAATCTTACTCTGAGTAGAAAACTGATCTACATCGCTCCATATCAATTTCTTTACCAGACCAAAAAATCCATAAGTAACCGCCATGAATGCTGGAACCAAAGTCATGAGTTTCCACTCTTTTCTCAATAAGAAATAGAGTCCAAATACCGCAATTCCAGATATCCCAACTGTTCTAGTAAAGAACATGAAATAGAAAGCCACAGACATGAGTGCAAGCTTGAGCCAATGGGTTTTCAAGGTATCTAGCATACTCATTTCATTGGATAACTTCTCAATCAGATTCAAGGATGCCCATACGAACAAGGCCTGAATAAGCACATAAAGCGCTTCTGTATATGTTAAGCTGGCATATTGCAGTGCATTGGAATTAGTGGCATATATAAAGAGTGCTATAAATAGAACCGACCACGCTACCTTAAATCTAAAAGCTCTATAAAGCACATAAACGCTAGCCGTAAAAAAGACCACACTAATGATTTTGAGCAATACCACTTTAATGCCAAACATGGCAATAGGTATGGCTAAGACCATTGCATAAAAAGGTGCCTGAGAAGTAAAGAAGTGTCCAAAGAAATCTTGAGAGTATTTAAAACCTTCTACTATATAAGTTGAATCGTCAAGGCCAGTAGAGATCTTGGCATCAAACATTAATAGAGATAATATTAGAGCAACTAAAGTAATTAGATATGCTACTAGCTTATGTCTCTTGCCCAAGTAATTGTCTAGCCTTTCAAAAAGTGAAGAAGACTGCGCTTTGGGCTGTGTTTTTGGGGCCTGCTTAATTGGCTCTTTTTTCTTTCTATTTTTCTTTCCCATAGGTCAGTGGCAACGCGAACAAAGTTAAAATTTTGTGACTAGCCGAAAAAATATGCAAAATCATACCTTTGCCCCCTTAAATTTTACTATGAAAAAACTAATTATTTATTTAAGCGCTTTGACTGTTTTGTTCGCATGTAATCAGCCACAATCTGAATCTTCAGATTCAACCTCTGTGGTAGTTACGCCAGTTCAAGATGAAATTGTTGAAGCTCCAGAAGTTCAAGATACTTTAGTTTCAGATACAACAATTATGGAAAACGGATTATACGCTAAGATGATTACTTCCAAAGGAAGCATTCTCTTAAAATTAGAAATGGACAAAACACCTCTTACTGTAGCCAACTTTGTTGGTTTGGCAGAAGGTGAAATTAAAAACAATGCAAGACCAGAAGGAACTCCTTATTACGATGGTCTATTTTTTCACAGAGTCATTGCTGACTTTATGATTCAGGGTGGCGACCCAGTTGGGAATGGTTCTGGTGGACCAGGTTACCAATTCAGAGATGAAATTGATGCTTCTTTAAGGCATTTAGGCCCTGGAATACTTTCTATGGCCAATGCTGGCCCTGGTACTAATGGAAGTCAATTCTTTATCACCCATAAAGAAACTCCTTGGTTAGATGGTAGGCATACTGTTTTTGGTCATGTAGTTGAAGGCCAAGATGTAGTTGATGCTATTGCTCAAGGTGATATGATTGAGAAGGTAGAAATCATACGTGAAGGCGAAGAAGCAAAAGCATTTGATGCGCTTGCCGTATTTGAAGAAATGAAATAATGAGAACTGTTGACAGTATAGATTTTAATTCTAAACGCGCTCTTATAAGAGTGGATTTCAATGTGCCTTTGGACAATCAGCAAAACATCACTGATGATTCAAGAATGCAGGCGGCTCTACCAACCATACAAAAAGTTTTGAATGATGGTGGTTCTGTTGTATTAATGTCTCATCTAGGTAGACCAAAAAACGGACCTGAGGCAGTTTTTTCATTGAAGCCATTAGCAAAACATCTCACCAAAATAACAGGCGCTAAAGTGTGCTTTGCAGAAGATTGTATTAGCCAACAGGCTTTTGAACTTTCTTCTAAGCTTGCCAACGGAGAAATTCTTCTGCTGAACAACTTGAGGTTTTACAGCGAAGAGACTGCAGGAGATAAAGCTTTCGCAGAGAAATTGTCTAAACATGGAGATGTGTATGTAAATGACGCATTTGGAACTGCGCATAGAGCGCATGCTTCTACTGCGGTTATCGCAGAGTACTTTAAGGAGAAATGCTTTGGCAGATTAATGGCCAAAGAGGTGGATAATGCGAGTAAATTGATGCAAAGCCCTGAACGACCATTTACAGCAATAGTAGGTGGCGCAAAGGTGAGCGATAAAATACTGATTATACAGAATCTCTTAAAGGTTGCAGATCATATTATTATTGGTGGAGGTATGGCCTACACTTTTAAGAAAGCGATGGGTGGCAACATTGGAAATTCTCTCTTTGAGGAAGACAGGGTTGATACTTGCAGAGATATATTAGATGAAGCTAAAACCAAAGGTGTACAAATTCATCTGCCAATAGATTCTGTTGTAGCAGATAATTTTAGCAATGATGCTCAATCTACCATTGCAGACAGCGATCAAATTGGCGCCGGTTGGATGGGCTTAGATATAGGGCCAAATGCCATAAACAGCTTTAGTTCTGTGCTGAGAAGTTCTAAAACCATTTTGTGGAATGGACCAATGGGTGTGTTTGAAATGAGCAGCTTTGAAAACGGCACTAAATCTATAGCACAAGCTGTAGCTGATGCCACCATAGCTGGTGCATTTTCTCTAATTGGTGGTGGTGATAGCAGTGCTGCAGTTAAGAAGTTTGGGTTTACAAATGATGTTAGCTATGTTTCTACTGGCGGTGGAGCTTTACTGGAATACTTCGAAGGCAAGGTGCTACCTGGTATAGCTGCTATTGAATCCTAACAGCAATAAACCGTAAATTACAGCAGCTCCTGCCAAGGACTTTATAACCATGCCTGGAATTAGGGCAATAGCTATTTCTGTTATTTCATTTAATTCTAGTTGGTGTGCGGCTAATCCCAGCAAACCAAACAGCACTATGATAAAATGAATGATAATGAAATAGGTGAAGATTTCTACGTAAGACTGCCCTTTGGGTGTTGCAAATGCTGCCATAACAAAACCAACAAAAAAGCCCACTGAATTTGATTTGAAATATTCAATGCCAGATGCTCCTTCTAAAAAAAGGGGCAAGCCAATTATCCCCAACAATATATAAGACAGAACAGCAACGATTCTGTTGCCTTTAGTGCTGAAATAGAATACTATACCCAAGAAAAAGGTTTGTAGGGTAAAGGGGGTTAAAACTCCTGAATCGACATTGATTCGTGCGCCTAATCCAACCAAAACAACAAAAGCAATTACCATGAGTAATTGCTTTTGAATTGTCTTTAATTTTCTGCTATCATTTTTGCGTGTCTGCATATCCAAAGACCTTTTTAAGTAGATCCGTGGTTCTCGCAACAGGATCTTTCCTAATCTTATCTTCTTCTTTTTTAATTTCTGTGAACAAAGCGGTCATTGCTCTTTCAGTAACGTAATCATTTAAATCAGTGGTTACATTTTTACCAGATGCTTTATTATAGAAGCCAGAAACGTCTGTCCATAAATCATTAACATTTAGCTTATCTAGCTCTGTTTTTATTACTGGTCTAAACTTGGCTTGTAATTGAGCACTCGTTACTCTTTTCAAATAAGCAGTTGCAGCTCCTTCGCCACCAGTAACTATGTTAATTGCATCTTGGATAGTCATTCCTTTGATTGCACTAACAAAAATGGGCTTGGCTTCGGCCATGGCGTTTTCTGCACCTCTGTTCATGGAGGTAATCAACTTGTCCATTTGTTGCCCTGCAAGAGTTCCTAAAATTGGTATGCTTCTAATGTCTTGTTCAGCTTGTCTTACCTCTTCTGGAAGCAATACTTTATAGGCTAAATTCTTTAAGAAGCCATCTGTTTTTCCAAGGAAAGATGTGCCATTATTAACTCCAAATTCTAACGCTTGTTTTAGCCCAGAGGAAGCTTCTTCCTCAGATATGCCATTTTCCAGAGCTTCTAGAACGCCGCCTGTGGTTGACAATACTTTTCCAAGTTCACCGCACGAAATGGTGAAAAAAGATATAAAGGCCAATAGTATAATTTTTTTCATGTCTTAATTTCAATAGATAGGTCAAAAATAATGCCGAGAATCTAAGAGTGTAAAAAACTTTTGTAGATCACATCCATTATGTCCGTTCTCACATTCTCTCGATTGAGTTTTTTGTTTTCTTGGTCTGGATATACCCTGTTAGAAAGAAACACATAGACCAAGTCATATTTAGGGTCTGCCCAAACCATGGTTCCTGTAAAACCAGTATGACCAAAACACAATCTCGATGCGTAATCTGATGCAGGGTTTAAGTATCTCGGTTTAAACTCTGGCTTGTCCCAACCTAAGCCCCTTCTTGAATCCCGAGATTGCTGTGAAGTGAATTGTTCTATTGTGCTTGGTTTTAAATACCTCATTCCATTGAGCTCGCCACCGTTTAATAACATCTGCATTAAAATGGCTAGCGACTCTGCATTACCGAACAAGCCGGCATGACCAGATACTCCACCTAACATGGCCGCCGCTGGGTCGTGTACAAAACCCCGTAAAATTCCTTTGCGAACATCCGGGCTCATAGCTGTAGGAATTATTTTGTTTTTTTCAAATTTATTGAGTGGTAAATAGGTCAGATGTGTTAACCCCATTGGTCTGTAAAAGTGGGTGTTCACATAGGTATCTAAAGGTGTTGAAGTAACCCTTTCAATCAATTCCTTCATTAGAATCATGCCCAAGTCGCTGTACTTATACTTTCCTTTTGTGCCCAATTCTGAATCATAGATCTGCTGAAAAATATACTCCTTATAGCCATCGAGCATATACAAACCACAACCCATATAAGTATTGTGTTGAGCAGTTGGATAGCCACAGAACACGGAATCATACAAGTGTTGATCTTTTAAAGTGGAATAATAAAAAGGTATCCAAGCTTTAAGCCCAGACTTATGCTCCAATACCATCCTAATAGTTAGATAGCTCTTGTTTGTGTTGAGGAGCTCTGGCAAGTATTTAGCCATGTGGTCATCCAATGAAAGCACCGAATCCTCTACTAGTTTCATTAAGGTGAGCGTGGTTGCAGCTACCTTGGTGATAGAAGCTAAATCATAGAGGTGATCATTCTCAACTCTTAAGCTATTGGTATAAGTATGCTTTCCAAAACTCTTGTTGTATACAATTCTACCTTCTTTGGCTACCAGTATTTGTGTGCCTGGAGTGGCTCCAATTCTCACCGCTCTTTCTGCAATCCTATCAATCTCTTTTAATACCTCAGAAGACATCCCAACCTCTGCGGGTTTACCATGATTTAAGGCGGCCGTTGGGCTTGTAATAATGCCGCTATTAGCTCTGTACTCATCGTTCACGGTAACAGAAAGCTTTGCATCTACTCCTATGGTGCCAAATAAGGCCTGAGCCGCTTTGGTGTGGTGCGTATTTTTATCTTCATAAGCCAAAAGCACGGCTTCCTGACCTTTGAACTTTTTTAGATTGTATGGGTTACCAAAATCTACCAATATGCTAGGTATAGCCGAGGCTATCGCTTGGGCAGCAGTGCCAGCACTTCTATTGGTTCCGTAATGTGGAGGATATTTACTAGTTCCGTGTACACTAATGATTGCCAAAGACATTCCCTTTATCTGAGAAATAATAGCTTGAACTTGTGAAGGAGTTGGATCCTTGGTAAGTCTTAGCTTTTTAATGGTGCCATACTTGCTCAGCTCCGATTGAAAATGTTGACCGCTACCTATGGCAATGCTCACTATATCTGTGAATTGCTCTTTTTTAATAGGGATGAGTTTTCTTTTATCCTTAATCAAGCACAATTGTTTTTCTATGAGCTTGTACTCTATGTATTTTGCTGATGTGCTGTTTAAGTCTTGAAGTAACCCTTGAGGTTCTATTCGCTTTAAACTATCTAAACCTAGGGACTTTTTATAGGCTAGTATCTTTTTTACCTTTCCCCATACATAATCCTCAGTAATCAATCCGGTTACCATGGCCTTTTTAATTAGCTGTGTTGCCTTTGGTATATCACCCGGAGCTAGCAAAATGTCATTGCCCGCTTGAAGTGCTTTCAATTCTAACTCTCCTGCTGAATGAAACTTAGCTACTCCCTGCATATTAAGTGCATCTGTGAAAGCTAGTCCTGTAAAGCCCATTTCTTTTCTCAGAATACCGTTTATGGCTTTGTCTGAAATGCTGATGGCCGTTTGAGGTCTGTTATCTATAGCTGGTATGTAAAGATGAGCAGTCATTACAGAGCTCACTCCTCTACTAATCAAATATTGGAAAGGCTTAAACTCTACGGCTCTCAACCTTGCCATAGTATGGTTAATTACTGGAAGATCCTTATGTGAATCAACATCGGTGTCTCCATGACCTGGAAAATGTTTAGCGCAGGCTATCACATTTTGATCTTGCATGCCTCGTGCATACTCCCAGCCTTTGGCTCCAACATTCATTGGGTCCTCGCCAAAAGATCGATAATTGATTATAGGATTATTGGGATTATTGTTTACGTCTATGACCGGTGCAAAATTTACATGGATTCCCATTCGTGCACATTGTCTTCCAATTTCTTTACCCATATCGTAAATGAGAGAATTGTCTTGTATGCCCCCAAGTCCCAGTTGGTATGGATAAGTAATTGTATTAGATAAGCGCATTGCCAAACCCCACTCCCCGTCTATTCCAACCATGAGAGGAATCTTAGACATGCTTTGATACTTATTTGTAAGTTGTACTTGTTGCGTGGGATTCCCTTTAAAAAAGATGACACCTCCTACCTGGTGTGTCTTGATCATTCTTTCAACTTCAGCTAAATGTTTGGCTCCATAGGTAGGTCTCACCTCAATCATGAATAGTTGAGCTATTCGTTGGTCTATGGTTAGAGAGTCAAATTGGTGATCTGCCCAATTTTTAATTTCATATTGTACAGGAGGGGCAAAGAGATTTGCCGCACCAATGAATAATCCTATGATAAATATTAAGCGTTTCACATCTAGAATAACCCAAAAAGTATTCCAAGCACAAATTAGCGCCTAAAGCCTTGCTTTTAAGGCAGAGAAGGGTCCGTAGTTATAAACGAATGTGAATTAAATAAAGTACACCTATAAAAGCGCTTAGGCCAATACAGGTTGAGGTCTTCCTAGTTTCTTCAAAAACAGCAAGTGAGATGCAAATGCTTCTCTAAAAGTGTCAAATTCATGGTAGTTTACTCCATTTTTCAAGGCCGTCTCCTTAATAATACCATGTAGCTTAGGATAATGGATGTGGCTGATGTTTGGAAAAAGATGATGCTCAATCTGATAATTCAGTCCCCCGCAATACCAGGTCACTAATTTGTTGTCAGTTGCAAAATTGAAAGTATTGTGTATCTGATGGATTGCCCATTCATCTTTAGTTGTACCCGTGAACTTATCGTGATTGGATAAATCAAATTTATCTACCACATGTGCCATCTGAAAAACCACGCTTAGGATTAAGCCCGCTGTATAGTGCATTCCAAGAAAACCTATAAGAACTTGCCACCAGGCATAATCTGTAACTATGATTGGTACAATAATGAGGTAAATCAAGAAGAAGATTTTAAAAGCAATTATTTCAGTGATTTCTCTTCTTTTTTGCTTGCCTTCTTTTTTGTTCAATCCCCATTCTCTGTATTTCTTGTATGCTTGGAAATCTGCGAAATACCAGCCAAGCGTTAAGAGACCATAAAGCAAAGTCCAATAGATATGTTGAAATCTGTGAACCTTCTTCAAAGGTGCATCTGGGCTGAATCTGAAGAATCCTTTGCCATTTACATCTTCATCATGCTCATAAATGTTGGTATATGTGTGATGAAGTTTGTTGTGTTGATTAATCCAGTTACTAGAACTAGCCCCTAATAGGTCGGCAGTCTTTCCTAGAATATTATTTAGCTTTCTGTTTTTAGAGTAGGATCCGTGATTGGCATCATGCATCACTCCCATTCCAATGCCAGCAATTGCTACTCCCATAAAAACAGCAACAAGTAATGCTCCCCAAGCTGGTAAACCAGCGAAAAGTACTACGCTATATGCGCCAAAGTAGGCAATTAATAATACCACGGTCTTAATGACTAGACGATAGTCACCAAATTTGGAAAGTTCGTTTGTACGGAAATATTCTTCTACCTTTTGTCTCAACTCAAAGTAGAATTGGTTTCCCGACTTAAATTTTGGAAATATTTTTGTGCTCAAATCAGCCGCAAAGGTACTCTTTTCAATTGAACTCAGTTTTATGGGGTCTAGCCCCTGAGTTCCAGTTGAATCCATTTAACCTAGACTTTGACGATGGGAATTTCTCCATTGGATAAAAGCTGGCTTTGGGTTGACTTAAGAAGTGAATTTTGTCCACCTTCCTGCTGCTATCCATATAAATAACCATTTCGCCGCAGAGAATGTCGTTCACTCCAGAATAGTTACTTGAATCGTCTAGGGCATAGTATACGCTCTGCCCGTTACCATTAACCCCTATGCGGTTTAATTCACCCTCCTCAAAAAACCCTGTTACCGTTTTTCCACTCACTTGATTAAACATTCCATGAACGTCTTTTTCAATCATGAACCCATTGAGGAAAGCATCCATTTTTTTGAAGCCTTCTGAATTTCTATAAACGATGATGGTATCACCTGATATTTGGCTGCTATCAGTCCAAACAAATGGACTATGGTAAAAATTTATGGTGCTGTCTGTAAAATTATAGATCATGGAGTCAGAGATTGCCTGTAAATCAGATCTAAACACTTTCACTTCATGAAAGGCTCGAAGGACTCTTCTGCTGCTATCCGTAATGTCGATCATCGTATCCGCTTTGAGATATAGGGCCTCATCATCCATTTGCTTAATTGCTATAGGATTTCCAGTAATCAGCGTGCGCTTTTCAAATCGCTGATAATGCCCGTATTGGCCGCTTATTTCCAATTCCTCTACGGAGTCAACTAAAAGTATGTTGCCAAAAGCTTCTCCATGGCCAGTATTTCTGTTGTACAACATACTATCTGCATTTAAACGGTTTGTTTCTCCTTGTATATAAGCACCATCGCTGAATTGAGAAGTGTTTTTCTCTGTATTATACCATCCGTTTCTGCAGAAAATGGTGTTTTCTTCACTGTATATATATGTAGGGCCAAAAAAGAAGGCCGTTTTACTTAGGGTGTTGTAATGAAGCGTATCAGAATACATTTCATACTCTGGGTTAATAAGAACCACTTCTTCATGAAAATGAAATTCCTTTTGTCTGGAATAATATGTACCTACAACAGATGAAAGGTGATCATTCCCATTGGCTATATCTCCACCAGTTATGTAATATGCCGACTTATCATTTAAATCATAGTCTAAACGTTCCGTCTTGAGAATCATGTCTTTATCTGTTAATACCACTTCTTCTTCCACTCTTGCAATGCGAGTGTCGCCATCATATTCAAGATACTGACCTCTTAAATCAAAGGTGTCTTTTTGCCTTATGTAAATATTGCCGAAAGCTTCAATACGGTTTACATCCTCATAAAACCAAGCGCTGTCACAATTCATATACACCTGATCTTGTTTGAATTGCACATTTCCAATACACCTTTGATATCTACCAACATCGGCATCATACACCAATTGGTCCGCGCTTAAAATTTCAATTTGAGTTTGCCCAAAGGAGGCTAAAGAAAGTAGCAGAAATATAAAGTGGGTTAAGTGCTTCAAGACTGCAAAAATATTTTGATTGTTTGTGTTTATTTGTTTCAAACTAAAAAGTGCTCAATAAATTATTGCATTTCAACAAAGAGAACGGTCTGTTCAACGAGAATGATCGCCTTGCTATAGCTGTGAGTGGAGGTGTAGACTCTGTGTGCACTGCTCATCTCTTTAATGCATTAAAAATTTCTTTTGTGATTGTCCACTGCAACTTTAAACTCAGAGCAGATGCAAGCGACAAAGATGAAGAATTTGTGAAGCAGTTGGCAGAAGAATTGGAGTTTTGCACTGATTGTTACACCAAGTCTTTCGATACAGCCTTAATATCTGCGAACAATGGGAATGGAATACAAGAGACGGCTAGAGATTTAAGGTATACTTTCTTTGACGAGCTAAAAGAATCCTCGGTGTATGATAAGCTAATCACAGCTCATCAAAAAGATGATAATAGAGAGAGCTTTGTGATTAATCTGTATAGAGTAAGTGGGATAAAAGGACTAAGCGGGATTCCTGTAAAACGTGATTATATCATTAGGCCTCTAATGGCATTTAGTAAAGAAGAGATAGTGGCATATATGCAGTCTAATAAAATTGCCTACCGACAAGATGAGTCTAATGCTTCTGATATATACCTAAGAAATAAAATTAGACACCATATTCTGCCGGTAATAGAAGAACAACTAGATGGTTTTGCTGAACGCCTTGATAAAAGCATACAAAACATTCAATCAAGCAACGAGCTGCTGAGCTATTATTTAGCAAAAACGAGCCATGAACTTTGTGATTTTGATAAAAGTGGAGATTTGAAATCTATTGATTTACAGGCGCTTATGACTTATCCACAACAGGCTGTTGTTTTGTACTCTATCTTGGACAAATTTGGGTTTACATATACTCACTGTAAGGATATTATTGAATCGGAGCAGACAGGTAGTCGAATTTTAAGTTCCTCGCATATTGTTGTAAAAGACCGAATCAAACTGGTTGTTTCGGCTATAAAAGAAAGTGACCAAAATAGTCTGCTCATTGACAAAGAGGGTACTTATCAATTTAACAATGCTGTATTCGCTCTAAACAGAACTGAAAAAGGGGAACCGCAGAAAACTCCATTTGAACAACTCATAGACTTTGACCAACTGCCCATGCCTTTGGAACTAAGGTACTGGGAAGAAGGTGATTATATCTACCCAATGGGTATGAATCATCGCAAAAAGCTCAGCGATCTCTTTATTGATGCCAAAGTGAATCTTATTGACAAGCACAAATACGCAATCTTGGCTGCTGGCAAAGAAGTGTTCTGGCTTGTAGGCCTGAGGATTTCAGATAAGATTAAATTGACCAAAAAGACGGTGAATTATTGTACAATTTCCTTTGCAAGTAACGCCTAATGCTATCTAGATTCTTTATTAAACATGCAAATTTTGAGTGTAAGCAACTTATCTTTGGGGCACTTGGTCTTATTACCGTGAAGCAGCTTGCCAACATTTCTATTAAGTTAAGTCTAATCATTTGTCTTCTTTTTGGAGGTCTATATGCTAAGGCAGATCACATCATTGGTTCTGATATAACCTATACCAGTAGCGACACTGCAGGCATTTATTACATTACATTTAATTTCTATAGAGATTGTAACGGATGCTATGTTTTGGGGCAAAATCCCAGATGTGGTACCTCTGAAAACTGTAATAGCAGTTTAACAGCCCCAACTTCCTTAACAGTATACTGCAAATCTTCAGGGGCAAGCCTGGGAACGGTTTCTCTTTCCAGAACATCTATAGTGGATATAACTACCACATGTAACTCCTCTAGAAGCAGATGCGAGCAACCTTGTAACGGAACTTTTCCTTATGGAATAGAAAAGCACACTTTTAAAGGCAGGGCTGATTTGAGAACGGCTCTAAATACCTGCTGTGAATTAGAGATAGGAGTTTTACTGTATGTGAGAAATGTAGGAATCACAACAGGGCAAAGTCAACAGTCTTTCTATACTAGTTGCGACATTAATGCCTGTAAAGAAAAATTCAATTCTTCACCAGCGCTTACAAATGACCCTGTAGCCATATTGTGCTGTAATCAACCATACACCTTTAACAATGGGGCAATTGACACCACAGACTTTGATTCTATTTCTTATGCATTTGCACCAGCCTATAGAGGTAAAAGCCAATTGTGTAGCTATAGCGGAACTAGATCTTATCTAGATCCTATTGCTACCTATTACCCTGGTTCTCTCACTTTCCCTTATGCAAATCCATTGGCCTCACCTCCTATTGGAACAAGCCTTGACGCGGAAACAGGTGACCTCATATTTACTCCGGTTAATTGTTCTGAGATTGCTGTGGTGGTTATTCAAATGACCGAATGGCGGAAGGATTCCACAGGCACTTATAACAAAGTTGGAGTCACTAGAAGAGATATGCAGTTCATTGTAATGAATTGTCCTGAAAACAACCCTCCTGAAATTGATGGCCCATATAATTACTCTGTCTGTGAGGGCAGCCAACTTTGCTTTAATATAACTACTGACGACAAAGTATACGTTCCGCCTCCTCCAGCTCCAACACCAGACCCAGACACTGTGAAAATCAGTTGGAATAGGGGAATACCGGGAGCCACCTTTACAGTGACTAATCCAACAGCGCGATTGCAGACTGGTCAGTTCTGCTGGACACCTCAAATTGGCCAAGCCAGTGATCTTCCATACACCTTTACGGTAACGGCAAGAGACAACGCCTGTCCACTGAATGCGGTAACGGTTCGCTCGTTTAGAGTTAAAGTAAAACCCAAAGCAGTTGCAGAAAGAAATATAGATACGCTGCCCTGTGGGGTTTATACGGTTGATGCTACACCATCACCCGCATTTAGAGGAACTCCGTCTTATCGATGGCAAATATTAGACTCCAACCGGAATATTGTTGTGAATCGGCGAATTGCTAAATTTTATTCTACAGGTGCTTTCTTGAGTGTAAAACAGCGAGATACCATAGAATTTAGGAGAGGCGGTATGTACATTATTCAGCATACGGTGAATAACCAGCCGAATGATTGTCCAACCACTTATTATGATACTTTAATAGTCCCTCCTCTTTTAGAAGCTAACCTATCTCTGGGCCAAGACACTTTTATTTGTGCAGGAACTACTTTAAGGTTAGAGCCTTATGTTTCAAATGCCACACCACCTATCCAGTATGTGTGGAGTACAATGGGCATAGAGAATGATGGAACCATAATAAATAATGCAAGCACTCAACCAGGGGACACTTTAACTTATTTCGATCTTACATTGCCTGCCACTCAGTATGATACTGCTGTCAGTATTTACATTACAGATGCAAGTGGCTGTAGATCTGAAGACACTATACAGGTATTTCAGAAAGAAAATCCATCTGTTTCCTTCCCTCCAGATTCTAGGATCTGCTCATACGATAGTATTAAGATAGTACCTACTTATGATACTGCGTTCTGGATTGAACCCTTGAATGGAGACACTTTAAGGCAAGGAGATACCTTGTTGAAACAATGGTTTTTAAATGGATCACAGATTCCATTTGCTATAGAAGATAGTTTAGTATTGAATATTAGAGGAGAGTACATTTTAAGGGTGAGTGACAGCCTAGGTTGTTATGCCGAAGACACTTTTAACCTCTTTGTGAATGACACTGTCATTGCCAATGCCGGACCTGATCAAGTGCTCTGTCTCAATGACTCCTTAGTCATATTGGCTGGCGGTTTAGACACAGCTGGTAATGGCAAGACTGGCACTTATATATGGTACGACATCTCTACAAGTCCGCCTGTGGATATAAACAGGGGTACAGCAGATGCCATTAGAAAACTAGCAGATATTGATACACGTTACAGATTGTATTTAGAAGTGACCGAAGGCGGTGTCACTTGTCTAGATAATGACTCTGTCTTTATTGATGTAAATCCACTTCCGGTTATTGATTTGCGTTCAGATTATAGTGTCTGTTGTCAAAGTGGTAATGTGTCTATGTTGTTCAATGTGATTACACCTGGCTCTCCAGAATCAACAAACGGAATTTGGGAAGTCCCAACTCAGCCTTCTTGGGTAACAGGCCATACGTTCCATGCAGATAGTGCATGTGGTCCAAATTCTCAACCTGTTACTTTGTTCTATACCTATCAAGACCCTAGCACTTCTTGCTTCAACTCTGACTCAATGGTAATAACAGTTGACCCATTGCCAGAAATTGAATTTAGAGAAAAGGTGTTTTGCCAAGACATCAATGAAATTAATCTGGCTACAGAATTACTGGTTAGACCAACTGCAGCGAGTATTAATTTAGGAACACCTTCTTGGGATTGTATAGAATGTAACGGTAACAACTTTGCTAATATGCTAGACGATAGAGGTGTTGCAGGTATTCCTAACTATTGGTTGTTAATTGATGAGAATACCTATACCCTTAAGAACGATAGAATAGATACGGTTACTTTAGAATTCACCTTTACCAACCAATACGGTTGTAGAAGAGTGGATACGGTAAGCTTTGAAATCTGGGAAGTTCCCAAGATTAAGTTCAATGCAGGAAGAGATTTATGTTGGGATGAAGGAGACTTCGACTTGAATACTCTCTTTGATGTGAACTGGAACGATGGTTTCTGGTCTATGCAGAACTTAGCGGGTTACAGAGATTCACTTCAATTAGGTGGAATCGTAGATAGTTCACACATCAATACTTTCAACTCGGTAGAGCTCGCTAATGAGTCAACGACTCCGAATTCCTTCTACTTGAGATACAATCATTATTCTACAGGTTGTTATGCCTTTAATGACACTACACTAGTCATTAATCCTAGACCTGATATTGGTATTACACCATTAGATGCTGCTTATTGTGATGCAGATGCTGA
>JAGDZU010000004.1:0-654911 GCA_049115575.1 Bacteroidia bacterium
TCAGCATCTGCATCACAATAAGCAGGATCTAATGGAGTGATACCAATATCAGGTCTAGGATTAATGACTAGTGTAGTGTCATTAAAGGCATAACAACCTGTAGAATAATGATTGTATCTCAAGTAGAAGGAATTAGGAGTCGTAGACTCATTAGCTAGTTCTACCGAGTTGAAAGTATTGATGTGTGAACTATCTACGATTCCACCTAATTGAAGTGAATCTCTGTAACCTGCTAAGTTCTGCATAGACCAGAAGCCATCGTTCCAGTTCACATCAAAGAGAGTGTTTAAGTCGAAGTCTCCTTCATCCCAACATAAATCTCTTCCTGCATTAAACTTAATCTTGGGAACTTCCCAAATTTCAAAGCTTACCGTGTCCACTCTTCTACAGCCGTATTGGTTAGTAAAGGTGAATTCTAAAGTAACCGTATCTATTCTATCGTTCTTAAGAGTATAAGTATTCTCATCAATTAACAACCAATAGTTAGGGAATCCAACAGGTCCTCTGTCGTCTAACATATTAGCAAAGTTGTTACCGTTACACTCTATACAATCCCATGATGGAGTTCCTAAGTTAATACTTGCAGGAGATGGTCTTGTGAGCAATTCAGATGCTAGATTGATCTCATTAATATCCTGACAGAATATCTTGTCTTTAAATTCAATCTCTGGCAATGGATCTACAGTTACATTAATAGAATCAGAATTGAAACACAATGTTGCCGGATCTTGATAAGTATAGAAAATCTCTACAATATTGGAAGTAGGAGCACAAGCACTATCCGCATGGAATGCTTGACCACTAATCCAACCAGGATTAGCTGGAATATCCCAAGTACCACCCGTAGGAGTAGTTGAGGCCAATCCATTTAAGCCCATAGAAACATCACCATCCATACAACAAACCGAGAAATCTGGTTTCATTGTAAGTACAGGCAATGGATTCACATCTACAAACACTGAATCATCATCCCAACACATCACTCCACCTTCAGTTACTTCAAGGTATAATCTGTAACGCGTATCTATATCTGCCGGTTTTCGTATGGTATCCGTAGTACCTCTATTTAAATCTATAGGTGCACTTGTTGATATATCATACCATATATAAGTACCACTTTTTCCATTGCCCACGGTATCTAAACCTCCGGCAGGTAACACCAGCTCATCATTAAAACAGATGACCTGATCTGGACCAGCGTCTGCTATAACGGTGTCATTTACAAATAGGTTAAAGGTGTCAGTATCCCAACATCCTAAACTATCTTCAACACGCAATACATATTCTCCTCTAATATTGGCAAATAGGCTATCATCTGTACTGTATACCAAAGACGAACCATTTAGGAACCATTCTTTGTATAAGGTATCACCTTGTCTTAATGTGTCCCCATTTGTTGGTTCAACCCAATAGGCCGTATCCAAATTTGGAATAATCAAGAAAGTATCGTAAGTACATATTCGCACATCTGGGGGCAATACTGCTTTCGGATTTGCTTTTAAGAAGACTTGAACTGTATCCTGCGATGTACATCCGCTTCCATCTGTAATAATGATACTTACTGCAGTATCATACTGTACAGTAGGCACAGTTAAATCAAAATAGGTTAAGGTGTCTCCGGGTTGTGTAACTGCATTATTGATAATGGTTCCATCATCCTCTATACCCATGGTACTCCATATAAAACTAATTGGAGGTACCGCATTTGAAATATAAGGTTCTAATCTCAGATTAGTTCCGGCGCAAATAAATGTATCCTTACCTAGGGATAGGTTGGCTTCTAAAAGCGGTGGGACAACCAAAGTATCATAATAAGTGGTTGGACAGTTATTCGGCTGGTTATTAACCGTATGCTGAATAATATACATTCCACCTCTTCTAAACTCAATTGTATCTTCTTTTGAAACACTTAAGAATGCACCAGTTGATTTAAACTTGGCAATCTTCTTATTGAGCACGATGTTCCTATTTGAGTCCAAAATCTGCCATCGATAAGATGGAGTCCCCCTAAATGAAGGAGAGGGCGTTGCATCCACTGTATATATGCCACAGGGCAGTGTATCTATATCTCTTTCTGCTAGAGCTCTTGGTTTTACTTTCACTCTAAACGAGCGAACTGTTACCGCATTCAATGGACAGGCGTTGTCTCTCGCAGTTACCGTAAAGGTATAAGGAAGATCACTGGCTTGGCCTATTTGAGGAGTCCAACAAAATCTACCTGTTTGCAATCGCGCTGTAGGATTGGTAATGGTAAATGTGGCTCCCGGTATACCCCTGTTCCAACTCACCCGTACCGTGTCTGGCGGTGGTGAAGTTGCAGGAGGTGGGGGCACAAAGACCTTATCATCCGTTGTTATATTGAAACAAAGTTGGCTTCCTTCACAGACCGAATAAGAATACGGCCCATCAATTTCAGGGGGGTTATTATCGGGACAGGACTTGGTAATAAATTGCATATCACGCCGCGTGACCCCAATCTTTTGATATGTTCCAGTTGAATCCTTCCGCCACTCAGTAACCTCAATTACCGCTACTGTTACCTCATCACATTTAACTGGAGTTAAAATGATATCACCAGTTTCTGGGTCTAAATAAAGTCCTATTGGAGGAGTAGCATTTTGGTTAACATATGGCCAGGTTAAAGATCCTGGGAAGTATACATCAAATGGCTTAAGGTAAGAATAAGAACCACTGTAAGCAATGTTTTGATTCCATCCGCTCAATGGGTTAGCCCAAGAATAAGACAGAGAATCGAAATCGGCTGTATCCGAAGCACCATTATTGTAAAAGAATGGTTGGTTACAGCAAAGTATACCAATCGGATCAGTTGTTAAGGACGGAGAACTATTGCAAGGAGCCTTACATAAATTAATTTCAGCATAGGTATAAAAGTATCCGGATACACCTGTATTTATCGCATTATTTCTACAACATTGGCCTGTTTCTATTATGATAGTACAACAATTCTTCAATGCACTGAATGGCGTTGTATTAAAGTCAATAGTGGCTTTATAAGTGTGCTGTTCAATTCCTTCACCAGTACCATAGGTATTAGAAGGTACACATCCACCAGAGGCTGAGGCACAAACAGGAGTAATCTCTTTGATATTATCCAAAGAAAGACTCAAACTCACCTGCCCGCCAGTGGCGCATTTAACACGTGAGGCTCCAGAAGGATTGCTAAAAGAAACACCTCTACAATCACGATAATACTTGATAGTAATCTCAAATTTGAGGGTATCAATACACCTATACGTGATGTCAGCTCCCATAACATGGGTAGCCTGGGCTGTTTTGCTAGTAAATAGCAAGGGCAGCACTAATAGCGCTAACCAGCTAATTTTCAAATACTTAACCATTTTACGTTTTAACTTAAGTTCGGTACTAAAATTTGATGCGCTAAGGTAGCGCTTTTTCGGTAGTGATTCAATCATTTTTAAATCATTTAAGGTTCAACATTTCAATTATGCGACCATTTGTATTCTTCTCCATTATACAGACTAACTTCTCCAAGCATTGGTTGCACATACTATTCATTATTATAAATCAACTCTTATTCCAAAGCGTGTAAAGAAACCATAATCCCTGTGAGCCAGATTGTTCTGATCACTGAAATTACTACTGGTACTATGACTCCACTGAGGCTGTAAAAGCAGCTGAAAGCGTTGATTTACACGGTAATTCACTCCCATTCCAAAGTTTGTAGCCAAATACCCGCTTCGTTCTACAACGGCGTCACTAATTGGCTCAAAAGCTGTTTCAGAAGTTCTGATATATCCATTTTTGAACTCATGTAGTCTCAACATGAGACCTAATCGTCCACTAATGCTCCATTTTTTCTTGATATAGAAGGCTTTTTCCATTTCTACTGGAATTGCAATACCTGTATATCTATTCATGCTATTTTGTTGTAGGAAGTTGAAATTCTCATTTCTCTGGGTTACTGTTAAACCAGCTCTAAAGAACCAATTGTTGTTTAATGCTCGTACGCCTGTGACATTGGCCTGATAAGACATTGCGGGTGATTCAGTTTCATTTCTCCACCGAGTTAACTCAGGATTTCCACTCAAAGATCTGTAAGCATGGCCTGGTCCTCCAGTAATTTCAAAACTCCATCCTGAAGGAATAAACTTAGTCGACTTAACTTTTTGTTGACCATCTGGCGAAGATTCTGCATTGTCTATAAAATCTTCAGGCTTATTTGTATCTACAATTGGCTCAGCATCAACAACTTCAACCTCTTGACCGTCATCATCTCCTTGATCATCATCGTCTAATGCAACGCTTTGATCTGGTTCATCTGCCACTGGTGCCTCCAGAGGGTCACCTTCTAATGGATTGTCTACCACTGGCGCATCTACAACAGGCTCATCTTGTACAACAGGATTTTCTATTGGCTCATGTGCTAAAGGAGCATCATAAACAATATGATTTGGATTAGATCCAATATTTTGATTCTCAATAGGCTGTTCTGATTGTAAATCCTCTGCAGTCATTTGACTTTCCTCAGCTTGATTGCTAATTACAGTATTATCATCAGAGTTATTCTCTGAAGAAGAATTGAATTCATTGTTCTGCCCTTCTACAAGAGGTGGTTCTACTATTTCATTGCGATCACTTTGATAATCATAAGCAAGCTTACTTACTACAATTAGTGCTATGAAAGCAGCAGTCCAGCTAGCCCATTTCCACCATATAATGGCAGTTCTACGCTTGCGCTTTTCTACTATCTTATCGAACATAACAGAATCAACATCTGCTTCAAAATGTTCAAATCGCTTTTTTAATATATCTTCAAATTTCTGTGACATTATCTTTCTATTCCGTATTCATTTAACAATTTAATCAAAAGCTTTTTAGCTCTTGAATACTGGGTTCTTGAAGTAACTTCACTAATGTTTAATTGGTTTGCTATTTCTTTATGCGAGTAGCCTTCAATCGCATACATATTAAATACCGTTTTATACCCTTGTGGCAATTTTTGAATAATTTCCAACAGGTTCTTGGTTTCTAACTTTTCAATTGCTTTTGCACTATAAGCTTGTTCATTTACATGATCTAGACTACCAGGCTCAAACTTGAACACTCGTTTGTCGTTGCTTTTCAGTGCTGAGTTAATCATTATTCTTTTGATCCATCCTTCTAGTGAACCGATCTTCTTGAATGTCTTTATCTTATCAAATATCTTAATGAAAGAATCCTGAAGAACATCTTCAGCTTCCATGCGACTATTACAATATCTAAGACAGACTCCCATCATTTTTTTTGCGTATTTCTCGTACAGTATTTTCTGAAAATGTACTTCTTGCCTGATACATCCGTCAATGAGTTCATCTTCATTCAATTGGTTATAACTTGTACTGTTATCTTTTGGGTTCACTGTTATGATACCTGAATTTGCAAATATGTTGCATCGATTGATAAATTTTGTTGAACTTAATTTTAATATCCTAATTTTCAATACCATAAGACAATAAAAAACAACACTTTTGTTAGGATGAATCACTTTAATACATCTGAGTTGAATCGTTACTGCATCTCGCTCTTCACGGCTATGGGTGCTTCAGAGGCAGATGCTGTACAAGCCGCTGACGTATTGGTTGCTGCAGACCTGCGTGGGATTGATAGCCATGGGGTGTCTAGACTTAAAGGATATGTAGGACTTTGGGAGGCTGGTAGAATCAATATGCAGCCAGACATTAAAATAGTACGTGAACACAAATCGGTTATGACTATAGACGGCGACCGAGGTTTGGGACTGGTTGTAGCCCCTAAAGCTATGGATATGGCAATGGAAGCAGCTGAAAAGTATGGATCTGGCTGGGTGGCCGTGCAGAATTCCAATCATTTTGGAATAGCTGGTTATCACGCTATGAAAGCGGCGGCCAGAAATCTAATTGGTACTTCTATGACTAATGCTACGCCTTTTATACCACCTACTCATTCCAAAAAAGCAATGTTAGGTACAAATCCAATTGCATATGCTTTTCCAACCAATCACCCGTTTGAACTGGTAGTGGATCTGGCAACATCCTCTGTGGCCAGAGGAAAATTGGAAATAGCAAAACGAGAAGGGAAAACGATTCCAAAAGGTTGGGTGGTTAACAAAGATGGGCAACCCTCTCAAGACATAGATGTTCTGGAAAAAGGAGGTTTACTAACCCCACTGGGAAGCCTTGAAGAACTCAGCAGCCATAAGGGTTATGCCCTTGGTGGCTTAGTTGATATTCTAAGTGCAGTTCTTTCAGGTGCCAATTACGGCCCTTGGGTGCCTCCTTTTGTTTCTTACCTTCCTTTATTAGAGGATAGACCTGGTAAAGGCCTTGGACATTTTCTTGGTGCCATGGAAGTTGAAGGTTTCAGAGAACTTGAAGAATTTAAAAGCCATATCAGCCATTGGATTGACAGCTTTAAATCAGCCGATCGCATAGACGAAAAACAAGAGGTATATGTTCCAGGAGAAAAAGAATATCTCAAGACGGTTGAACGAGAAATCAAAGGAATTCCTCTTAACCCCAAAGTGGAGAATGCCTTAAAGGAATTAGCTCTAAAATTCAAGATAGAAGCGCCTCAACCTTTATAGGCTCTCATTTTAAGCTGAATAATCAACTTTTTTCTTACCTTCCCGCTCCAATTTAAATTTTACATGAAGAAACTATTTTTATTGGCATTTGCAGCGCTGTTCATTATGGCCTGCAATAGCCAAACACAAGAAGAAACACAAGATGCAAATTCAGATGCTTTTGAATTCCATGAAGATGCCAATCGATTTGCAGATATTCAAATCTTAAGATATGAAGTCAATGGTCTTGATAAATTAAGTACCAAGCAAAAAGAGTTAGTCTACTATCTATCTGAAGCTGCCTTATGTGGTAGGGAAATCATTTACGCCCAAAACTACAAGCACAATTTACAAATTAAGAGAAGCTTGGAGCAGATATATGAGCACTATAATGGTGACAGATCAACTGATAACTGGAAGCACTTTGAAGTGTATTTGAAACGCATCTGGTTCTCAAACGGAATCCATCATCACTATGCTGAAAAGAAATTTACACCTGGATTTGTTAAAGGTTATTTAGACAGCCTAATTCAAGGTTCACCAGATGCACAATGGCCATTGGTTGAAGATCAAAGTGCGGAAGACATGTGGGCAGTTCTTACTCCAGCCATTACAGACCCTGATATAGACAATAAAAAAGTGGTAAAAGACAAAGGAGTTGACAAAATCACCGCTAGTGCTAACAATTATTATGGAGAAGGTGTTACAGAAGAAGAAGCCATTGCACATTATGGCGCCATGAACAAAGAAGGTGATGAAAAGCCAGTAGAATACGGCTTAAATTCAAGACTTGTTAAAATTGATGGCCAACTCACGGATTTGGTTTATAAATCTGGAGGATTGTTTGGAGCTGCATTAGACAAGATGAACTTCTGGTTGACAAAAGCACAGGCTGTTGCTGAAACTGAAGCCCAAGCTAAACATATTGGAATGCTCATTGAATACTTCAATACAGGAGACTTAGGACAATGGGATGCTACTAATGTGCAATGGGTGAATTCCACAGATGGAGATATCGACTTCATCTTAGGATTTATTGAAGTATATGGCGATGCCATTGGTTATAAAGGTGCATTTGAAGGGGTAATTCAAATGAATGATTTTGATGCCTCAGAACGAATGAAGGTGATGAGTGAAAATGCACAATGGTTTGAAGACAATAGCTCCATCATGGATGAGCACAAGAAAGAAAATGTGGTTGGTGTTAGTTACAAAGTTGTAAATGTGGCCATGGAGGCTGGAGATGCTGCACCTTCAACACCAATAGGAATTAATCTTCCAAACTCTAACTGGATAAGAGCCACTATAGGTTCTAAATCTGTTAGTCTTGGTAGTATAGTGCAGGCTTATAATAATGCCGGTGGTCAAAGTTCAGTTAGAGAATTCTATTTGGATTCTGCTACTCAAGAAAGAAGAATCAAATACAGCAAGCTAGCGGGAAAAATGCACACTGCTATGCATGAAGTGATAGGTCATGCTTCTGGAAAAATCAATCCAGGAATTGGAACTCCTAAAGAAACATTGAAGAATTATTCAAATACCTTAGAAGAAGCGCGTGCAGATCTGGTTGCCCTTTATTTTATCTATGATCAAAAAGTTGTTGACCTTGGTTTAATGCCAAGCTTAGAAGTTGGTATGGCTGAATATGATGGCTATATCACCAACGGCCTATTACTCCAACTCAGAAGATTAGAGCCAGGAGATAATGTAGAGGAAGATCATATGAGAAACCGTCAATTGGTTGCTCAATGGTGTTTTGAAAAAGGAAAGGACGACAATGTTATTGAGCGCAAGGTAGTGGATGGCAAAACTTACTTCATAGTGAATGATTACGAGAAATTGAGAGTGCTCTTTGGCGAGTTGCTCAGAGAAATACAAAGAATCAAATCTGAAGGAGATTACGCAGCAGCAGAAAAATTGGTGGAAGATTATGGAGTGATTGCCGACCAAGATTTACTTCAGGAAGCTAGAGACCGATATGAGGCTCTAGACCAAGCCCCATACAGTGGCTTTGTACAACCTAAATTGGTTCCGGTATACGACAGCGAAGGTAACTTCATAGATCTCCTTGTTGAAGAAGAAGAATATGTTGAGCAAATGATGCGCTTTGCCAAAGAATACGCTTTCCTTAGCCACAACGAATAATCCATAGCAGAGATGAAAAGTAAGTTCTGGAAGGCTTTTATACTTATACTTTTCCTGTTCCTTTTCATCTCTGCTGCATGGTGGATGTTTAACAAATACACCTTGCAAAGCCCGTACTACAACCCTATTGAAGAAGTTGACAGTACAGATAGAAAATAGTTGGCATCAACTCTTGAACCATGAGTTCGAGAAATCCTATTTCAAGGAATTGACTGATTTCATTAAGAAAAGAAAATCATCAGGAGCAGTTATTTACCCCCCTGGAAATCAAATTTTTAGGGCATTCAATACTTGCTCTTTAGACAAATTAAAAGTGGTAATACTTGGTCAAGATCCTTATCACGGACCGGGGGAAGCTCATGGATTGTGTTTCTCTGTAGCTCAAGGCATAAAGATCCCACCCAGCCTCAGGAATATATTTAAAGAATTGACTGCGGACCTCAACATTCAACCACCTATTTCAGGGGATTTAAGTGCTTGGGCAGAACAAGGCGTATTTCTCCTTAATGCTATACTCACAGTTGAACACAAATCACCAGCTTCACATAAAGGCAAAGGATGGGAGCAATTTACTGATCAAGTCATTCAGAAGATTTCTGATCACAAAGAACATGTTGTATTCATTCTCTGGGGTGCTTTTGCCAGGGGTAAAAAAGCATTGATAGATGATAGCAAACATTTGATTCTAGAGGCTCCTCACCCAGCAGCAGAAGTCTATGCAGGCGGTAAAGCTGGTTTTTTTGGAAGTAGCCCTTTCAGTAAAGTCAATTCGTATTTAGAGAAGCAGGGGTTAGAGACTATAGATTGGCAACTTGTTTCTGAATAAGGGCTTCTGTAAATAAATGAGTAAAAGCCTTTTTAAAGTCTAACATTAGATCACTGCCTAATTCTTTTTGTATGGATGTGACAGATTTGTCTGTGATACCACAAGGCACTATGTGGCTAAAATAGCTGAGGTCTGTATTTACGTTTAGAGCAAACCCATGCATACTCACCCCTCTGCTCACTTTTATGCCTATAGCACCAATTTTCCTTTTAACCTCGTTTTCTTGACCCAACCAAATACCAACTAAAGATGGAATCTGGTATGCCGTAATATTAAAAGATGCTAAAGAGTCTATCAATGCCTTCTCCAATAACTCTACATAAGACCTTACACCTAAATTGTAATCAGCTAACTGGACTATGGGGTAACCTACTAATTGACCTGGTCCGTGATAAGTAATATCTCCTCCTCTGTCTGTTTGATGAACTTCTGCTTTTATACTATCCAAGAATACCTGGTTCACCAATAGATTATTCTTATCGGCACTTTTACCTAGGGTATAAACATGTGGATGTTCGCATAATATTAAAGTTGATGACCGCTGACCGCTAGATACTTCATCATGAATCGTCTTTTGAATTTCGACAGCCTCAGCATAAGGGCATAGTCCTATGTCTAACAACTCCATTAGTGTTTAACTTTCCTTTTTACGAATGCTCCAATTAGCAAGAATATTCCAAAAAAGCTTCCAAATCTCCCAATATAATCTCCGTGAGTACTGAAAAAAGTCTTGGACTCCAGAGCTCTCACATTCACTTTTAATACATCTTCTTCCCACCAAGATGTTCTTTCCAAGATTTCTCCTTTTTCATTGATATGACAGCTTATCCCAGTATTGGCTGAACGCAGCACTTGCATTCTGTTTTCAATAGCTCTGAGCCTTGCATAATGCATATGCTGTTTATAACCATCTGTATCTCGCCACCAACCGTCATTGGTCATGACTAAAATAATGTTTGCTCCTTTTTGAACAAAACCGGCCACAAATCCAGGAAAGACGCTTTCATAACATATCAGTGGGGCCAAATTTGGCTTGTCACCTGCATCAAAAACAGAAGGTTCAGAATCGGCTCCAAGACTTCCCGTTACTCCACCCATATTAAGGCTGAGTTTTTCTAGAAAACCGAAAATTTTAGGATAAGGCATCTTTTCAACCCCTGGCACCAGTTTAGATTTGTGATATAAATCGCTTTCACCATTTGGGCTAACTTCTAAAGCCGTATTATAACTTTCATATTCATCGCCGAAACTGGTTGTTCGTACCGTTGGTTTACGCTTTTCTCCTGGATCATAGAAATTATAACTGCTCAAGCCAGTAATCAAATGAACATTAGGATGTCTCTTTACATAATTCTTTAGCAGAGCTATACTTTCAAAGGATTCCATTTCATCCTCATCTACATATTCTACCACAGCAGTTTCTGGAAAGATGACGTAATCAGTTTGTTCACCCACCTGCAATTCAGACAATGCCAACATTGCTTTTAGGGTTTGCACTTCTTTACCGCGATCAAACTTCACATAGGGATCTACGTTGGGCTGAACAATAACAGCTTCATAAGTAGCTGCTTTTATTATGGCTTCTTTTGAATCTAGTCTGAGCAAGACAATAGATGAAATTATAAGAGGAATTCCAATATTCAATGAAGACAAGACCAAATATTTCCTGGCTTTCTTCTCCAAGAACATGAACAAAAGAACATTGCTAACAAGAACCCAGAGGGATCCGCCAAGCATTCCCGTAAATTCATACCATTGTACCACATTTGGGTATTTGGCAAACACATTCCCTAGACTAAGCCAAGGCCAAGTAATCTCCCAATTAAGGTGTAAATACTCAAATGCCAGCCATAAACAGACAAATGCAAACAGTGCTTTAGTTGTGCTAAAAGATTTTTTGATATATCTATAAGCGACGAATGGCAGGCACATCAAAGCGCTATTGGCCAAAAGCATGAATATAGAACCTGCAGGTGACGCATACCACACCCACCAGGTATTAGACAGATTGAACAACAACATGCCTACATACAATAGCCAGAAAAATCCTTTGCGATTGCTCGTTTCCTTTTCCAGTTGCAACCAAGGAACAAAGGCTATTAACCCTAAAAACCAAAGCCAACGAGGAGGCCAAGCCATATAGAGCATAAGAGCTGGTAATACTACCAAAATAATTAACCTAATCTTCCTTGGCATAATTACATCCAGCTATTAGTAATACAATTTCTCCTTTCACATTTCCAGTCTCAAAATATTCTATCAGTTCAACAACAGTACCCGTTTTATGTTCTTCAAACTTTTTAGTCAGCTCCCTTCCCACTGACACTAACCTATCTTCTCCCAAAAGATCTTTAATCATAGCTAAACTCTTCAAAAGGCGATGTGGACTTTCATAACAAATCACAGTGCGTTCTTCATCTTTAAAAGAAAGTATCTTGCTCTGCTTTCCTTTCTTATGCGGAAGAAAACCCTCAAATACAAAGCGATCAGAAGGCAAGGCAGACCCAACAAGTGCAGTTATTGCTGCAGTTGGACCAGGGATTATTTCTACAGAAATATTTTCTCTGTGACACTCGCGAATAAGAAGAAATCCAGGATCAGAAATACCCGGCATTCCCGCATCTGAACACATGGCATAAACCGCGCCATTTTTCAGTTGCTCAACAATGGAACCAAGGTTGCGATGTTCGTTGTGTTGATGATATGGAATGAGCTTTTTCTCAATTCCATAATGATCTAAGATCTTCTTTGATTGCCTAGTATCCTCAGCGAGAATGGCGTCACATTTTTTAAAGGTGTCTATGGCTCGATATGTAATATCACCCATATTCCCGATTGGAGTACCTACTATATAGAGCTTAGTCTCAGAGATTGAACAAAAATAAGAGGACTGTTGGATACCAAGCTCGCTTTTGATGATTTCCAACGAGAAATATCATATATGTGTCCATTCTGATAGTTTGCTTTCTATTGGTGTATAAAGTTAGGGCTATTATTCGTTTACTTTGAAGTAGGCAATGATGTTTCTTATTCTCATATGGTCCATTCTCAACCTGAACCCAGGCGACGACAAAGAAAGCTTTAGAGAAAAGCAACTGAACAATCCCAGAGTTCAAAATGCCCTTGAGCAAAAAGAACAGAAGATCTATGCTCTCATAGAAGCTCAAGGTATCAGTACCGATTCGTTTGACATCTTTATAAGGGCTTATAAGTTTGAAGAAGACCTTGAAATATGGGCCAAAGACAGAGATTCAACACGATATAGATTTATTACTAAATATAAGTTTTGTAGTAATGTGGGTTCTTTAGGACCTAAGAAACAACAAGGGGATTTGCAGATTCCTGAGGGTTTATACGAATTGAGTAAATTCAATCCTGAGAGTAATTATTTACTATCTCTTAAGGTAAACTACCCCAACCTCTCTGATAGCTTGAGGTTGAAATCGAGAGATATGGGAGGAATGATATTTATTCACGGCGGTTGTAGCACCATTGGATGTATTCCAGTAACAGATGACAAAATCAAAGAGGTTTATGTTTTCTCACTCTTAGCAAGACTTAGCGGTCAAGAGCATATCCCAATTCACATATTTCCAATCAAACTTTCAGACGAAAATATGCAGGCGCTAACTGCTGCTGGTCCAAGTGATGCTCTCAACAGTTTTTGGCTAAATCTCAAACAGGCTTATGACCTTTTTTGTGAGAGTTATGAATCACCACAATACGCTGTAAATAAAGGTGGGTATTATGTATTTGAAACCCTTTAAGGTTTGTACTTGCTTTCTCTAAAGATTTTTTGGTGATCTTGAGTGTTGAGTAATTCCTCCAAACTGATTTCTGGATTCTTATCCATATATGCTTTAACAACTTGCCAACCGAACCAGGCTCCCGCCCTAGGCGCGCTTTCATTGCCGAATGGAGTCGTAAATGGTCCATCATTAAAAAACTTGTTTGTATAGGCATTTCTATCCGTACTGAACAGCACTTCTTCTTCAACCAAATAAGCATAAATATTGACCTCATTATCTATGCACCATTCCAATTGTCCGTCTAGATATGCTATTTTCAATGAGTCCTCTAATCTTGGTAAAAGTTTATCCATGGCATATAGAATTTTGCCTTCATAAATAGCTTCATCTAAAAATGATTGTGCGCTATTCTTCTTGACCTTATAATATAAAAAACTTTTAACCGCATTTGGCGTGATATATTGTGGCTCGAATTTCTTAACCCTATAAGATGGAAACCTGGAAGGATCTAAAAGAGGGTATACCTCAAAATCTCTCCCCATATACATATCTAGGCCTACTGCAAAAGCGTGATCGTCTTCTAAGTAAACGCTACCAAATTCAAAGCTGCTCACAAAACAATAGGTTCTTTCAATTCGTTCATCTGAGAAGTAGTAATTAATGTGTTTAGCCGCTAACTCTAACTCCTTCTTATACTTTTCAAAGTCTCCAAACTTGCTTTGAGTTAGTTTATAAAGAGAGTCCATATCCGGATGCGATACATATTTATATAAATCAACTGCAAAGTCTGCTTTGGTCCATGTGTTGCTCGTCCCAGAAGTTGGCATAATATTGTGCATATAGACAGGATGAAAGACGGGAAAAGTCTTTTCCAATTCTAAAATTTGATCTACAGATCTACAGGCAAATAGTGCTTGATCATATCGGCCCAGTTCCATATTAATATCTATCCCACTCAAGTCTACATCTGAGTCGGAGTGCGAACATGCATTCATGCCCACGGAACAAACTATAATGAACATTATGTGAAGAACTATTGCCTTTTTAATCATAACCTTTGCAATCTATTAGAATTATCTATGAAAATGAAGAACGTTGCAATACTAGTATTAGGTCTATTGCTTAGCCACAATTCTTTTGCACAAGAGAAAAGCAATGAATTTAAATTCGGTTTAAAAGGGAGCATGAACATTGGATGGATTGCACCTAATTCCAAGAGCGTTGAACGCGTAGGAACCAATATTGGATTCTCTTATGGTCCAATGGCTGACTACTATTTTAAACCCAATTATGCGGTGAGTATGGAATTATTAATCTCACAAATTAATGGAGGAATAATGATTAATTCAGATCAAATTTTCCTAAGTGACTCAACTGCAACAGTTGTAAATGGATTGACTTACACTTATAAAAATCAATACGTTGAGATTCCTTTGAGTTTAAAATTTCGAACTAAAGAAATCGGTTATATGACCTATTGGGCAAATTTTGGTGTAGCTCCTGCATTCTTAATTAATGCAAAAGCGAGTATCACAGGCACACTTCCTACAGATATTAGCCTTCTAGACCCAACAGATTATAAAACCAATGACAATGAAGGAGACGCCTTCACTACCAACAATTTTGATGATCAAGTATTTCTTGCACGAGTACCTCTAATAATAGGTGGCGGAATAGAGTACAAGATGGCAGGAAGCACTTCTATATATGCTGGGGTTCGTTTTAATAACAGCTTCTCAGATATGTTTGTCAAAGACAAGAGCATTAGTGCTCAGAACAATTACTTTTCAATTAACGCAGGAGTCTTCTTCTAAATATGAAAATAGCCCTCGCCCAACTGAACTATATAATTGGAGATGTTGCGGGCAATTGTGATAAGATTATTGATCAAGTTACTAAAGCCAAACAAGCTGATGTTGATTTGATTGTCTTTTCTGAATTGGCTCTAAGTGGATACCCTCCAAAGGACATGTTGGATTATCCCAGCTTTATAAACCTGTGTACTGAATCTCTAGATGTTATTAGATCCAATTCACAAGGGATTGGAGTTCTTGTTGGAAGTCCTAGCTGGTCTGGACTGAAAAAGGGTAAAAAACTCTATAATTCAGCTTTCTTGTACAAAGACGGGAAACAGCTTGCTCAAATTAATAAGAGCCTCCTTCCTACTTATGACATATTCGACGAGTACCGATACTTTGAACCGGCTTCGGAAGTAAATGTGGTTGAGTTCATGGGTGAACGTTTAGCAATTACTATATGTGAGGACCTCTGGAACTTAACAGGAGATCATATTTATCCGAATGAACCCATGGCCGAGTTGATAAAACAGAAGCCATCTGTGATGATTAATCTGTCGGGATCACCCTATAGTTATAATCATGTTGAAGACAGAAGAGAGCGCATGCAATTCAATGCCAAACACTACAACTTACCCCTCTTCTATGTTAACCAAGTTGGTGGTAATACAGATATACTGTTTGATGGGGGTTCCATGTTCATTAATAAACAAGGAGAAATTGCAGAGGAATGTGCTTTTTTCAAGGAAGACTTCAAGGTTGTAGATTGGGATTCTTCTCAGCATTATCCAGACAATCACGAGGAATACAGAGACTATGATATTAGACTCATTCACGATGCTGTGGTGATGGGTCTCAAAGATTATTTCGGCAAGCTTGGCTTTAAAAAGGCCATATTAGGATCTTCTGGAGGAATAGATTCAGCAGTTGTTCACGCTTTGGCAGTAGAAGCTCTTGGCAAAGAAAACGTTCAAGCATTTTTATTGCCTTCTCAATACTCAAGCAAAGGTTCTGTTGATGATGCTATAGCCCTTGCCAACAACTTAAGTAGCCAGTATACAGTCATAGATATTGAAAGCACTTTTGAATCATTTAAGACCACTTTGAATCCGGTGTTTGCCAATTTGGAAGAAGATGTTACTGAAGAAAACCTACAAGCTAGAACCAGAGGAGTTCTTCTTATGGCTATAAGCAATAAGTTTGGCTCAATACTTCTTAATACTAGTAATAAAAGCGAGAGCGCTGTTGGTTATACCACATTGTATGGTGACTTATGCGGTGGACTTTCAATTATTGGCGATTTGTACAAGCAACAGGTATATGCCATGGCAAGATTTATTAACAGGAACGGAGAAATCATTCCTTCTGCCATAATCAATAAGGAACCAAGCGCCGAATTAAGACCAGATCAGAAGGACTCAGATTCATTGCCCGACTACAAATTATTAGACAAAATACTTTTCCATTATATAGAAGAGCGCAAAGGGCTTAAAGAAATAGTACAAATGGGATTTGACGAAGGCCTGGTCAAACGAATTCTGCGAATGGTAGACAGAAACGAGTACAAAAGATTCCAAGCCCCTCCAACTTTACGCATCTCTCATAAGGCCTTTGGTTTTGGAAGACGAATGCCTATAGTTGGGAAATATCACAATTGACCCAATACTGCAAGCAGTTTTGGAAATCAGTACACCCGTCCTGAATTAACTACACTTTTTAACTGATACATAATCTCCTATGAGTCTCATTTTCTGAGACTTATGAGTTTCTATTCTAAATGGTTCAAACTCTGCACTATAATAGAAAATGTTCGCTTATGGTACAGAAATACTTACTCATTATTCTAAGTTCAATTTTTCTATTTGCCTGCAGTTCAGGTAAAGCTCGCTTAGAGAAAGGCCAGTATGACATGGCCGTTTACAAGGCGGTAAAGCGTCTTCAGCAAAAACCAAATCACAAAAAAGCATCAAGAGTCCTTCAACAGGCTTACAGCTTGGCAGTGGATTATCATATGGATAATATTAGAAGTTATGATATTGGCCATGATGGTGACAAATGGGAACATATGGCTTCTGAATATGAACAGATTGACTACTTGAATACTGTTATTCGAAGATATCCTGAATACAGTAACCTAGTTCAATTGGTTGATGTTAGAGAAGAATTAGCCTCAACACGATTAGAAGCATCTAAAGAGCATGTGGCCCGTGGTCTAATGTTCATGGAACAAGGAGATAAGGCATCAGCCAGATTAGCATATGAAGAATTTGCAAGAGCGGATTACTTTGTAGCCGGTGATGAAAACATCATTCAAAAGATGTTCGAAGCACGTGAGGCCGGTACAGTTAATATCGCCATAGAATTTCCTAGTCGTGAAATGAATTCCGCTTTTGTTCCAACTCAAGATCTTTATTTTGAAATACAGAACTATGCTAAATCATTGAACTTTCAGTTCTTAAGGTTTATAGATATAGACCATCCATACTATCAGTTAGATGAGATTATACAACTTCAGTTCGACGATTTGATTATTGGCAATGTCTATATGGATAGAAGTCAAGAACATATTATCAAGGACAATGTGTTACTGGGAGAAGAGCAAATCAATGACTCTACAGTTGTTCAGGTAAGAGGAAAAGTTAGTGCTGATTTTAGAACTTTTATGAAAACCATAGACAGCAGAGCCGTACTGGCCATGCATAGAATAGATGCTCGAACAGGTGAGACTATCATGCGTCAAAGATTTCCAACAAATTTTAACTGGGTAGGTCAATGGGCTACCTACCAAGGTGATAGTAGGGCCTTAACTAATGAACAGTTAAACATGGCTAAACTGGATGAGCCAATCAACCCTAGTAGAGCTTGGATATTTGCACAGTTGTGCAGGCCTTTATTCGACAATACTGCACAAAGCATTAACCGGCAATTTGCCTTTCTTAGATAATCAATAAAAGTTGAGAACCTCGGATTGAAATTCGGGGTTCTTTTTTTACAATCTGGATTCTAATTCATCTACCATTTCTGTAGAACCCATAAAAACAGGAACTCTTTGATGAATTGCTGTGGGCTGCACTTCCATAATACGACCTTCCCCTGTAGTTGCCTTTCCACCCGCTTGTTCCGTAATGAATGCCATTGGATTGCATTCAAACATCAATCTTAATTTTCCATTCTCAGCTTGAGCTGTTGCGGGATACATAAAAATACCACCTTTAAGAAGGTTTCTGTGAAAATCCGCAACCATGGACCCTATATATCTAGCGCTGTATGCTTTCTTATTTGTATTGTCTTTGCAATAGTCAATGTAATCTTGAACTCCTTGAGGAAATTGATCATAATTACCTTCATTAATGGAGTATATCTTTCCTCCTTCAGGAATTTGAATATTAGGGTGACTTAGGCAATAATCCCCTATAGCGGAATCTAAAGTAAAAGCGTTCACACCTTGACCTGTGGTATAAACAATCATGGTGCTTGAGCCATATAAAACATATCCTGCCGCCACCTGAGCTGTTCCTGGTTGGAGCACATCTTCCATGGTAACATCTGTTCCAACTGGGCTTAGTCTTTTATATATGGAAAAAATAGTTCCAATAGGACCATTCACATCAATATTGGATGAACCATCAAGCGGATCCATGGCCACTATATACTTTGAATCTTTATTGAGGGTTGTTTTTATCTCATGAATCCCCTCCTCTTCTTCGCTTATAACCGCGCAACAATCACCGCCTAATGTAAGAGCGGACTTAAACTCCTCATTGGCTATCATGTCTAGCTTCATTACTTCCTCATCTTGAACATTTACTGTTCCATGTTGCCCTAACACATCTGCTAAACCAGCTTTTCTAACATCATTATTAACGATTTTAGAAGCAAATTTTATGTCTCTGAATATTTTTGACAGATCTCCTGACGCCTCTGGATGTTTCCCTTGCTGATCTGCAATAAATTGACTTAAACTAATGACCTTATTATTCCTCATGAAGCTGATTTCAATACTTTTGCTGCAAAGTTAATCTTCTATGAGAGTATTCAAATTTGGTGGAGCATCTGTTAAGAACTCTGAAGCTGTGAGAAATGTGGCCAAAGTGCTTAAAATGCACAATGGCAAACCCACCTTAGTGGTAATCTCGGCTATGGGCAAGACCACCAATATGCTTGAATCTTTAGTAGCTGCCTATTCTAGAGCTAGCTCGGAGGCTAAAAACATCTTTAATGAAATCAAGAAATTTCATACGGACATTATTGATGAGCTTATAGAGGAAGGGCACGATTACTACGAGGTAGACAATTTGTTTATAGAGCTGGAATGTATCATAGACCAACCCGCCGAACAAGACACCAGTTATGACAAACTCTATGACAGAATAGTACCATTTGGTGAATTGATATCTACCAAAATAGTGAGCATTTACTTGAGTAAAATAGATTACCCATGCCGTTGGGTAGACGCTAGAAACTTTGTAATCACTAATAATAAGCACCGCTCCGCGAAAGTGAAGTGGAACGTAAGCAATCCGCTTATTGCTAACAACCTAAAGCCATTGTTGGAGAGGCAATCCATTATAACCCAAGGTTTTATAGGTAGAAATGAATTGCTTGAAACTACTACTCTAGGCCGAGAAGGCTCAGATTATTCTGCCGCTATATTCGCTTATGCACTTGATGCAGAATCTGT
Organism: Bacteroidia bacterium; assembly: GCA_049115575.1. Taxonomy (GTDB): domain Bacteria; phylum Bacteroidota; class Bacteroidia; order NS11-12g; family UBA9320; genus JAHEKB01. The sequence continues at coordinate 19,760 of JAGDZU010000004.1, forward strand.
AACCATTTGGAAGGATGTAGATGGAGTAATGAATGCAGATCCCAAGCGTTTTGAAAAAACTACTTTACTTAAACAGCTGTCTTTTAATGAAGCTATAGAATTAGCCTATTATGGAGCTTCTGTAATTCACCCCAAAACAATTCAGCCACTTAAAAGTAAAGGGATACCGTTGTATGTTAAATCCTTTTTGAATCCAGACACCGAAGGAACTCAGATTATAGAGAATGACAGTAGAACTTTAAGTGATACCCAATGCTACATTATTAAAGACAATCAATGTCTCATTAAAATCTCCACCAAAGATTTCTCCTTTATAGTTGAAGACAATCTGGAACATATCTTCAGTATCTTCTCATCTACTGGCGTACAGATGAACCTCATGCAGAACTCCGCAATAAGTTTCATGGCTTGTGTTAATCAAGATGATTTAAAGATTGTAGAATTATGCCGCTTATTAGGGGATAACTATAATGTAGATATAGTTGAGAAACTCAAACTCTTTACGGTATTCAATTATCAAAATGATAAGGAGTTATCTAGCATGATTGAGAATTACGAGCAGGTATTAGAACAGAAGTCACAGTTTGCACTGCAACTGGTTCTGAAAGATTAATTGCCTTCTGGTAGCACCTCTAAATCATTCTTGAAAATCACCTCGCGATCAAATCCGAATGCATTTAGATTAAACACCCCTTCTTTCTTGCCATTTTGCCAATAACCTGACAATGTTTGAGTACTTTGATTTGAGTATTGCTCACAATAACCATGGGGCTTACCATCCTTGAATTTTCCTTTGATGTAGCCATCTGGAGTGGTTAGTATTCCTTTACCATTAAAGCTATTATTTAGCATACTACCTTGGTAATAGTATTGTACACCCATGCTGTATTGCCCAATTCCTTCCATATTGTCTTGCACCCAATCACCAGTGTATTTAATTCCATTCTCATATCTCAATTCTCCTTTGCCATGCCTCTTACCCATAACAAACATTCCGTCGTAATCATAATTGTAGAAGGCAGAAGAATATGATCCAACTCCCCAGAAAAAGCCTAATTTAAATTCACCAGCATATTGGTTCCCAAAACTGTCTACGTAAGTCCCAATTCCATGAGGCAGACCGTACATCCAATCGCCATCATAGGAAGCCGCATTTTCACCCCAGACCATCACTCCTTCTCCGTCTAACACATTTCCAGTTACAACTCTGCCGTCTGGTAATAATCTCAGACCCCAAGAAGACAAAGAATTCAGAGAGCTACTCATCACCAATTGCTGTGTGCTAATTATTCGAATATGTTCCAAGCCGCCATTTTTAAAATACATCTGGTGAAACAGCATCTCGTTTTGATAGTATTTCATATAGATGTTATTGGCAGAAGGCCTCATTATTCCATTTACATCTTGTATGCTGGTACTATCCTGACCCCAACTTGCTTGAAAAGGGAGCTCTCCGGCATATCTACCGAAGGTGTAGCCACTGTCAAATAAGTTTACTTGGTATAAACTCAAATCAGAATTAAACTCGAGTTCAATACCCGATTTAGCATAGCTCAATTTGTAGGATTTTCTGAATGGAATGAAGGATTCAACCACATCTGTACCCAAATTACTGATAAGCTCTTGTACCTGCTTATCATTCAATGGTTTACCCATTAATTCATCTATGCTTTGTGCTTGAAGCCCAAAGCTCACACATAAGATGGCACATACAATCCAAATGCGCCCCTTAACTCCATTTATTCTTTGCATCATTAGCTGTTACAAATTAACCCAAAATAAGACTTCTTGGTATCTATAACTGTGAATTGAACGATAAAAGCGTTGAATTGGTTGCCTCCATGGAAATATAAGTTTATACAAGCATTAGTATTAGATTTGTATCCATTTTAAATGAGCAGTATTAAAGTTACTTTCAAGTTTGAGTCTGACCCTAATTCTAGCCAGACTGTTGAGGTGTTTAAAGGAGATTCGATACTTGATGCAGCCTTAGATCACGACATTCATCTGAGTCATAATTGCGGTGCAGTATGCGCTTGCAGTACCTGCCACGTATATATAGATAAAGGCATGGATGATTTACCAGAGATTAGTGATAAAGAAGAGGATTTTATAGACAGGGCAATTAACCCAAGAATTAATTCAAGATTGGCATGTCAATGCAAGCTCACAACAGATACTGAAGTTACCATACCAGATCAATCTCAAATAATAGGACACTAAGATGAAAACGTTTTACGAGCCACCAATGAACTGGTCTGACTATGAAGATATAGCCATAGCCCTAGTAGAAAAATTTGGTATTGAATTTACAGAATCCAAAATCTACAGGATCCGATTTACTGATTTAATAGAATGGGTTCTAGAATTACCCAATTTTGAAGGTAAAAGAGAAGATTGCAACGAAGGTCATTTAGAAATGATTCAAAGCAATTGGGTATACGAATGGAGAGATAGCAAAGAATGAAACATCCGGAATTAAATAAGCTTACAAAGGTGAACACCTTTGTTTTTGATGTAGATGGTGTCCTTACTGATGGATCTATACTAGTAACAGAACACGGAGACCAGCTCAGGAGCATGAATATTAAAGATGGATATGCCCTCCAATATGCCGTAAAGCAGAATTATAATGTAATCATTATTTCAGGGGGAGACTCTGAAGGTGTTAGAAAAAGACTTGAACGATTAGGTGTGAAAGAAATACATCTTGGCGTAAAAGACAAAACATCATTGCTTCAACAAATCTGTACCTCCAACGATATTTCTTTAGACTCTTGTCTTTATATGGGAGATGATTTACCAGACCTTCATGTTATGGATTTATGCGCGGTTAAAAGCTGTCCTAGAGATGCTGTATCTGAAATACAAGCAATAGCCGATATAGTAAGTCAAATGCCTGGTGGCAGAGGTGCCGTAAGAGATATCATAGAAAAAACCTTGACCGTTCAAGGCAAATGGCATTAAACTGTTATTTTAATTATACATCCCCTTTCTTCTCGCGAATAACAAACTCCAGCTAGTTCTACCTTTGTGTAGATGTATAAGTTAATCTCCAGTTATAAATATCCGGTAACCATATTGTTCTTTCTGGTTTGGATGATGTTTTTTGACAGTAATGGAGTTGTCTTTATGTATAAACAGTACCGCTCTCTTCAAGACCTCAACAGTCAACAAGAATTCTTAAGAGCTGAAATTGACATCATGAAAACTCAAAAAGAAGAGCTTTTTTCTTCGGATGAGAAGTTAGAGAAATATGCCAGGGAGCACTATTACTTTAAAAGAGATAATGAAGATATTTTTGTTCTGGAAGATTAAAGAATTATTCCAGCTATTAGCGCTACCACTATATACCAAGGAGATGAAATCTTGGTAGTAAACAGTGCTATTCCAGTTACAAATATGATAGCTATCTGGTCCCAATTAGCAATTTGAGAATCTACCAAATTGGTGAAATAGAAAGTATCTGGCTCCACCCAGTTTAAACCAACAGGTAAGAACATAAGATATGCTGCAGCTATTACCAGACCGGCAGAGGCAGCAATTACACCAGGCAATGCTTTAACCACCAATGGGTGCGTTTTGATTTGTCGCCAAATAGGATAAACGAAGAATATAAGCAGTGCTCCTGGTAGAAATATACCTACCGTACCTACTGCACTACCTGCCACTTGCATATAAATCTCCTGCCCTTTCATAGCCAAGGCACTAGTGTAGCTGGCAATAGTGAAGATTGGACCAGGAACGGCTTGTACCAATCCAATCCCAGTAATAAACTCATCTGAGCTTAGATACTGGTTAAAGTTCACAAACTGCTCATACATCATAGGGATGAGCACATTTCCTCCACCAAACACTAATGTCCCAAAGCGATAATTGTTTTCAAACAGCAAAACCAACTTGCTTGAACTCAAGTTCCCAACTACCCCTGCCACTACAAACAGGGCTAAGAACCATATTAAATAGCGCCATGGCACTTTAATGTTTAAAGATTCATATGGCAATTCTTTTCTACTAGTAAAGAAATAAGAAACCACACCACCTACGAGCAGAACAAAAGGAAAAATCCAAGGAGTTTTCACATAGTCTTCTAGCACATGTCTCAGCAAGGCTGTCATTACAAATGCAAAAATTCCTAAAGTATAGTCCAACTTAGTTGAAACCGACTTCATGAACATTTTTATCCCCGCTGTTAATACAAAGGCAATAGCAACGGGCTGTATATACCTCATGGCGTGTAGCAGCGTCTCATTAAAAGACCCCATGGCTACAGCCAGTATGGTTAAAATCACAACTGCTGGCGACATCCAAACCAAAAGCGTGAGGAAAGCCAGAAATGGACCTCCAAATTTGTAACCTATGGAAACTAAGGTCTGAGTAGAAGATGGGCCCGGAAGCATTTGACAAAGGGAATAAAGCTCCAGTAGCTCAGAAGATTCTAAATACTTCTTCTTCTCCACCAGACGCTTATTATACAGAGCCAAGTGCATGTTTGGTCCCCCATAAGCGCTTAAGGCTATGACTAAAACATCTTTGAGAAAGATGAGTCGTTTAATGCTTTTTACTTTTGATGTCACTTAATTTGCCAATCCATACAAAACTATGAAAAAAATCATCTGGATAACACTGATCTTCATCTCTCTGACTACAAGTCTTTTAACCACTTCCTGTCAAGAAAAATTTCCAATGGAGAATGAAAAGCTCGATAGTATGGAATTATTGCTAGATCAATCTAAGGAATACTTGAATATAGACATCGAACTCATTAGTGCCAGAAGCTTAGAACTTGGAGAACAGCGCAATTTCATAGACCAGAACTATAAAGACACCTTTACTATGAACTTTGGCAGACAACTAGATATGCACAGAACAGTATTCAAGAGTTACAATCGAGCTATACAAGAACATAAGAAATGGAATGCTGAGCTAGAAGCTCTTTCTAAACAAATAGAAACTTTGAGATATTCATTGAATCAAGGTGAGATGTCTAGCACGGAGTTTAGAAATTTTTATAATAACGAGAGATTAGACATCCTAGCTCTACACGCAGGGTCTGAACAACTAAAAACTGGATTGTATGAGCTTGAGCCTCTTTATCAGAGGTCAGTTGAATACTTTGATCTTGTTATTGAAGATTTAAGAAAAGACTAAGCTTCTCCTGCAGGTCCAAAATTCATTGGCGGAAACTGCTGACCTTGTTCTTGGAGTTTAATTTCTCCAAAGTTTTCTTCAAACTTTTGAATATTGTCTCCTAAGGCTATAAGCAATCTCTTGGCGTGCTGTGGATTCAGAACAATTCTGCTTTTAACCTTGGCCTTTGGTAGACCTGGAAGCATGCGTACAAAATCAATAACAAATTCTGAGTTTGAATGTGAGATGATTGCCAAATTACTGTAGATACCGTCTGCAATTTCTTCAGACAGTTCTATATCTAGTTGATTGCCTTTCTTTTCTTCTGCCATAATTGAAAATAAAAAAAAGGGTCAACTTCAGCTTTCACATCAGTCGACCCTTAGATATTGTAATTAATTAGATGCCTGTGCCTCTTGAGCTTCAGTAGTAGATTCTTCTTCTACTTCTTCCACATCTTTAGATGCCATTAGCATATCGTATTCTTCTTGTGATCCAACAACTAGGTTTTCGTATGTGCGATGACCTGTTCCCGCTGGAATAAGATGTCCTACTATAACATTCTCTTTAAGACCTAACATATGGTCAACTTTACCTGCTATAGCAGCCTCGTTCAAGACTTTAGTAGTCTCTTGGAAAGATGCTGCGGACATAAAGCTATATGTTCCTAAAGAAGCTTTTGTAATACCCATCAATAGAGGTTGAGATGTGGCAGTAATCGCCTCTCTAACTTCTATTGTTTTCATATCCTTACGTCTCAATGTAGAGTTTTCATCTCTCAGCTTTCTCAAACTGATGATTTGACCCGCTTTGAGGTTTTCAGAATCTCCTGGTTCTACAACTACGCGCTTATCATAAAGATTATCGTTTTCTTCTTTGAAAACTACTTTGTTCACAGCTTCTCCTTCTAGGAATTTGGTATCTCCTGGTTCAACAACAGTCACCTTCTGCATCATTTGCTTAATGATTACCTCAATGTGTTTGTCGTTAATCTTCACACCTTGTAAACGATAAACCTCTTGGATACCATTCACTATGTAATTCTGTACTGCACTTATACCCTCAATAGACAATATATCTTTTGGAGTAATCGCACCGTCAGAAAGTGGAGTACCAGCTCTAACAAAGTCACCATCTTGTACAAGTATGTGTTTTGATAATGATATCAAATACTTCTTAGAGATACCCTCTTTAGACTCTATAATAACTTCTCTGTTACCACGCTTAATTCCACCATAGCTCACTACACCGTCAATCTCTGACACTACAGCTGGGTTAGATGGGTTACGCGCTTCGAACAATTCAGTTACACGAGGAAGTCCTCCGGTAATATCACTTGTTTTACCTATTACTCTAGGTATTTTGGCCAGGATAGTACCCGCTTTCACTTTAGCTCCTTCTTCCACTACCAAGTGTGCTCCCACAGGAACGTTCACTTCTTTAAGAATTTCACCTTTGCTGTTCACTATGTGAATTGCTGGGTTAATCTTCTTATCTCTACTATCAGTGATTACTTTTTCCTTAAATCCAGTAGCCTCATCTATCTCTACAGAGTAAGTAACACCGTCAATCATATCCTCGAACTTGATCTTTCCATCAAGGTCAGTTAGGATAACAGCATTATAAGGATCCCAAGAACAAAGCTTGTCGTTCTTTTTCACCTTGGCTTTCTCTTTAACAAAGATTTGAGAACCATAAGGTACGTTGTTTACAATAAGAACCTCTTTAGTTTTTGGATCTAGAATTTTAATCTCTCCAGAACGTCCAACTACAACTTCTATTTCATTGCCGTCTGCATCCTTGCTTGTAACAGTTTTTACCTCGTCAAACTCAAGAACACCGGAGTACTTAGCTTCAAGTCTTGATTCCTGAGCAATGTTAGAAGCAGTACCACCCACGTGGAATGTTCTAAGTGTCAACTGTGTACCTGGCTCACCAATAGACTGTGCAGCAATAACGCCAACAGCTTCTCCATTTTGAACTTTTCTTCCAGTAGCGAGGTTACGTCCATAACATTTGGCGCAAACTCCCATTTTGGATTCACAAGACAATACAGATCTGATTTCTACATTAGTTATTCCTGAATCTTCAATGATTTTAGCTTTTTCCTCTGTGATTTCATCACCGGCTTCAACTATAATCTCATCAGACTCTGGCATATAGATATCGTGTAGAGAAGTTCTACCCGTGATTCTATCAAACAGACTATCTATTACTTCATCATTCTCTTTAAGAGCATGAACCTCAAATCCTCTCAGTGTATTACAATCGTCTATTGATACAACAACATCTTGCGCTACATCATGTAGACGTCTTGTTAAGTAACCCGCATCCGCTGTTTTAAGAGCCGTATCTGCAAGTCCCTTACGTGCACCGTGAGTAGATATAAAGTATTCAAGAATAGAGAGACCTTCACGGAAGTTAGAGAGAATTGGATTTTCAATAATCTCACCTGTTCCTCCTGTACCTGTCTTTTTCTGAGGCTTGGCCATAAGACCCCTCATACCACCTAACTGACGAATTTGCTCTTTAGAACCCCTTGCGCCAGAATCCAACATCATATAAATAGGATTGAATCCTTGGTTATCAGTGGCAATCTCATTGAGAAGCGCATCTGCAACTCTAGAGTTAATTCTAGTCCAAATATCAATTACCTGATTGTAACGCTCATTATTCGTAATGAATCCGTTCTCATAGTTGAATGTAATTTCTTCAACTTCTGCTCTTGCTTGTTCAATAAGTTCATCTTTCTTACTTGGAACTAATACATCCGAGATATTGAAAGACAATCCTCCTCTAAATGAGTAATAGAACCCAAGGTCTTTGATATTATCTAAGAACTTAGCTGTTTTAGCAACACCCGCTTGAACTATCATATCACCAATAATATTTCTAAGTGATTTCTTAGTTAATAAGGTATTGATGTAACCCATTTCTTCAGGAACATGTAGATTGAAAATCACACGCCCAACTGAAGTTTCTACAAGCTTTTCAACAAACTCTCCGTCTTCTTTGATACGAGTTTTCACATGAATAATCGCGTTCAAATCAACTTCACCTTCGTTGTAAGCAATTTCTACTTCTTCAGAATTGTAAAACTTAAGTCCTTCACCTTTTACAGGATGTGCTTTTACACTCTTTCTAGATTTGGTCATATAGTATAGACCAAGAACCATGTCCTGAGAAGGTACTGCTATAGGAGCACCGTTTGCAGGGTTAAGAATGTTGTGAGAAGCAAGCATCAATATTTGTGCTTCCAATATGGCTGCGTTTCCTAAAGGAACGTGAACCGCCATTTGGTCACCATCAAAATCCGCGTTGAATCCAGTACAAACCAATGGGTGCAACTGTATAGCTTTACCCTCTACCAACTTAGGTTGGAATGCTTGTATACCCAACCTGTGTAGCGTTGGAGCACGGTTTAATAATACAGGATGTCCTTTAAGTATGTTCTCAAGAATCTCCCAGATTACCGGTTCTCTTTTATCAACTATTTTCTTAGCAGACTTTACAGTCTTAACTATTCCTCTTTCAATCAGTTTTCTGATGATGAATGGTTTAAACAGCTCAGCTGCCATACCCTTTGGAAGTCCACATTCGTGAAGTTTCAAAGTAGGTCCAACCACAATTACAGAACGACCAGAATAATCTACCCTCTTACCAAGAAGATTCTGTCTGAATCTACCTTGCTTACCTTTAAGCATATCACTCAAAGATTTCAAAGGTCTGTTACCATCGGCTTTTACAGCATTTGCTCTTCTAGTATTGTCTAGTAAAGAGTCAACCGCTTCTTGAAGCATTCTTTTCTCATTTCTCAAGATCACCTCTGGTGCTTTGATTTCCATGAGTCGCTTTAGACGGTTGTTTCTTATGATAACTCTTCTGTAAAGATCATTCAAGTCGGATGTGGCAAAACGTCCGCCATCTAGAGGAACCAAAGGTCTCAATTCAGGTGGAATAACCGGAAGCATCTTCATGATCATCCACTCAGGTTTATTTTCACCTGTTTTCTGAGCATCTCTAAAGCTTTCTATTACATTCAAACGCTTTAAAGCTTCGTTCTTACGTTGTTGAGATGTTTCATTCGCCGCCTGATGTCTAAGACTAAACGAAAGCTCATCCAGTTCCAAACGTTCCAATAAACTCCAAACAGCTTCACCACCCATTTTAGCAATGAATTTATTTGGATCAGTATCGTCTAGGTACTGGTTCTCTTTTGGTAAAGAATCCAAGATATCAAGGTATTCTTCTTCCGTTAAGAAATCGAGATAGTTTACACCATCTTCTTCTTTCAAACCAGCTTGAATAACTACATAACGCTCATAATAGATAATCATCTCCAACTTCTTAGATGGCAATCCAAGAAGATATCCGATTTTGTTAGGTAGAGATTTGAAATACCAAATGTGAACAATAGGCACTACCAATTCGATATGGCCCATACGCTCACGTCTAACTTTCTTCTCAGTTACCTCAACCCCACATCTATCACAAACGATACCCTTATATCTAATACGTTTGTATTTACCGCAATGGCACTCATAATCTTTAACAGGACCGAAAATTCGCTCACAGAAAAGACCGCCCATTTCTGGCTTATAGGATCTATAATTTATAGTCTCTGGTTTGGTCACCTCACCAAACGATCTCTGAAGGATCACTTCTGGAGATGATAAACCAATTCTTAGTCGTTTAAAGTTCGACTTGATCTTTGTATCTTTTTTAGTGTAAGACATTTTTCCTTAATTAATCAAATGTGATTTCTATTCCTAATCCTCTCAATTCATGAAGCAATACGTTGAATGATTCTGGCAATCCAGGTTCAACCATATTGTCTCCTTTAACTATCGCTTCATATGTTTTAGCTCTTCCTATAATATCATCCGACTTAACCGTCAAGATTTCTCTTAGGATATTGGCAGCACCAAATGCTTCCAGAGCCCAAACTTCCATCTCACCAAAACGCTGACCACCAAATTGTGCTTTACCACCTAGCGGTTGTTGCGTAATCAATGAGTATGGTCCAATGGAACGAGCGTGCATCTTATCATCAACCATATGACCTAGTTTTAACATATAGATCACACCTACGGTTGTTTTCTGATGGAAGCGCTCTCCTGTAAGACCGTTAAATAAGTACGTCGATCCAAATTCAGGTAGCTCAGCTTCTGTCACATATTTAGTGATATCTGCTTCACTTGCACCGTCAAAAATTGGAGTTGCAAAGCGAACGCCCAATTCTATACCAGCCCATCCAAGCACAGTTTCATAAATCTGCCCCAGGTTCATACGAGAAGGTACACCCAGTGGATTCAATACGATATCTACAGGACTTCCATCCTCTAGATATGGCATATCTTCTTCTGGAACTATCTTGGCAACAATACCTTTATTACCGTGACGACCAGCCATCTTATCTCCAACTTTTAGCTTTCTCTTCTTAGCCAGATAAATCTTAGCTAACTGAAGTATCCCTGTAGGCAATTCGTCACCAACACTAATGGAGAATTGCTCACGTTTGTAATCCGTGATAGTTTCAGTAAGTTTTGATTTATAATTAGCTAAAATGGTAGCTATCAATTTGTTTTTGTGATCATCTGAGGTCCAGTTGTTATAAGAAACAGTTGCAAAATCAACTTTGGCAATGTTCTTAAGTGCAAACTTGGTTCCTTTAGGAATGACATCTTCGTAATATACGTTCTGAACTCCTGCTGATGTTCTTCCTCCAACAACCTTGAACAATTTGTCTATAAGCACAGCTCTCAGTTTATCTAAGTCTGCTAAATGCTCATTTTCCAATTTTGTCAATTTAGATTTGTCTTCGGCTTTACTCGCTCTGTCTTTCTTGATTCTTGTAAACAATTGCTTGTCTACAACAACACCTTGAGTAGAAGGAGTAGCTTTCATAGAAGCATCTTTTACGTCTCCAGCTTTATCACCGAAAATCGCTCTAAGAAGTTTCTCTTCCGGTGAAGGCTCTGACTCTCCTTTAGGAGTAATCTTACCTATAAGTATATCCCCGGCTTTAACCTTAGCTCCAATACGGATTAAACCGTGTTCGTCTAGGTTTTTAGTAGCTTCTTCACTTACGTTAGGAATATCATTGGTTAATTCCTCCAAGCCGCGCTTGGTATCTCTAACCTCTACCTCATGCTCAGTGATGTGAATAGATGTATAATAATCATCTTTAACCACCTTCTCTGAGATCACAATCGCATCCTCAAAGTTGTAACCTTGCCATGGCATGAATGCCACTTTCAAGTTTCTTCCGAGTGCTAATTCACCTCCTTGAGTAGCATATCCTTCAGATATAACCTGACCCTTTTTAATTTTATCGCCTTTCTTAACGATAGGTCTCAAGTTGATGTTTGTATTTTGGTTAGTTCTGCGGAATTTAGTTACAGAGTATGTTTTAGTATCGCCAATAAAGCTTGTCAAGTTCTCATCATCAGTCAAATTGAATTTAACTCTGATTTCATCTGCATCTACATACTCAACAACACCGTTTCCTTCTGAAACTATTTGTGTTCTAGAATCTTTAGCAACTTGTCCTTCTAATCCTGTACCAACTACTGGAGCTTGAGGATTCATTAAAGGCACTGCTTGACGCTGCATGTTAGATCCCATCAAAGCACGGTTTGCATNNTGATTAGGAGCAACGTCCATATAATCGATTTTATCTTTTGGCTCAATTGGGAAGTCACCTTCGAATCTCGCTTTTACGAGATCATTAGTGAAGTTACCTTTAGCATCTGTTGGAGCGTTAGCTTGGGCAATGATTTTCTCATCTTCTTCTTCCGCACTCAGATACTCCACTTCTTTATTAATCTGCACTTTACCATTTACAACCTTTCTGTATGGAGTTTCAATGAATCCCATACTGTTGATTTTGGCGTGAACGCAAAGTGAAGATATAAGACCAATATTTGGCCCTTCAGGTGTTTCAATAGTACAAAGGCGACCATAGTGAGTATAGTGAACGTCCCTTACCTCGAAACCTGCTCTTTCTCTAGACAAACCTCCAGGCCCTAGTGCAGACATTCTACGCTTATGCGTAACCTCTGCTAGAGGGTTGGTTTGATCCATGAATTGAGAAAGTTGATTTGTTCCGAAAAAGGAGTTAATCACTGACGAAAGAGTTCTCGCATTGATCAGGTCTGTTGGTGTAAACACCTCATTATCCCTGATGTTCATTCTCTCTCTTATAGTTCTAGCCATACGTGCTAGACCTACACCGAATTGAGAATACAATTGCTCTCCAACTGTACGAACCCTTCTGTTACTTAAGTGATCTATATCATCAACATCTGTTCTAGAGTTCACCAATTCAATTAAGTATTTAATGATCGAAATGATATCGTCATTAGTTAATACTCTAATATGGTTTTCTATCTCTAGATTAAGTTTCTTATTGATTCTATATCTACCTACCTCTCCTAAATCATAACGCTTGTCTGAGAAGAATAGACGCTCTATAATACCACGTGCAGTTTCTTCATCAGGTGGATCAGTGTTTCTCAACTGGCGGTAGATGTGCTCAACGGCTTCCTTACCAGAGTTAGAAGTATCTTTTTGAAGCGTATTCAAAATGATTTGGAAGTCATTCTTATCATCTGTTTCTCTGTTTAAGATGATAGTCTTAACTCCAGCTTCTAATATTTCAGCAATGTGGTCTTCTTCAAGAACGGTATCACGCTCAATGATTACTTCATTACGTTCTATAGAAACAACCTCACCTGTATCTTCATCAACAAAATCTTCTATCCATGATCTCAGCACTCTTGCAGCTAAACGTCTGCCCAATGCTTTCTTAAGACCAGTTTTAGTCACTTTGATCTCTTCTGCAAGACCAAATAAATCCAAGATGTCTTTATCTGTCTCGAATCCAATAGCACGTAATAGCGTAGTGACTGGGAATTTCTTTTTACGATCGATGTACGCATACATAACGTTGTTCACGTCTGTTGCGAATTCAATCCAGCTACCTTTAAAAGGTATAATACGCGCTGAGTACAACTTGGTACCGTTGGTGTGGTAACTCTGTCCGAAGAACACACCAGGTGAACGGTGAAGTTGAGAAACGATAACGCGTTCTGCACCATTGATAATGAAAGAACCATGCGGAGACATATAAGGAAGAGTTCCTAAATACACATCCTGTACAACAGTTTCAAAATCTTCGTGCTCTATATCATTACACGATAATTTTAGTTTTGCTTTTAGAGGTACGGCATAAGTTAACCCTCTCTCTATACACTCTTGAATGGTGTATCTAGGAGGATCAACGAAATAATCCAGAAACTCTAATACGAAAATGTTACGCGTGTCAGTAATAGGGAAATTTTCACTGAACACCTTGAACAAACCTTCGAAATGACGATCTTCAGATGAAGTATCCAATTGGAAAAATTCCTGAAAGGACTTGAGTTGAACATCCAAGAAATCTGGATAGTCAATCACTTTCTCGATTCTTCCGAAATTGATTCTTTCTTTATTTATTGATGACAAAGTTTTAATATTTAGATGTTAAAACGGATAAAAATACAAACGCCGAAAGACCCACTGAAATATCAGGGGTCTTTCGGATAATTTATTTAATAATATTATTTAAGCTCAACTTCAGCTCCTGCTTCTTCAAGTTTAGATTTTAAAGCTTCTGCTTCCTCTTTGGAAACGTCTTCCTTAATCTCCTTTGGAGCTGCGTCAACTAATTCTTTTGCTTCTTTAAGTCCAAGACCAGTAAGTTCTTTAACAGTCTTTACTACTTGTAACTTAGATGCACCGGCAGATGTAAGCACAACAGTAAATTCTGTTTGCTCAGCACCACCGCCTTCACCACCACCTGCTGGTCCTGCTGCTACTGCAACTGGAGCTGCTGCTGGTTCAATACCGTATTCGTCTTTCAAAATACCTGCTAATTCGTTAACCTCTTTAACTGTTAAGTTAACCAATTGTTCTGCTAAATCTTTAATGTCAGCCATGTGTTTTGTGTTGTTTAAATTTTGAACGTTCTTAAAATTAATTTTCTCTCTCAGCAAGTGTCTTCAATAATCCCGCTATAGTATTACCACTAGATTTAAGTCCAGAAATAACATTAGTTGCAGGTGATTTCAACAAGCCGATGATTTCGCCAATGAGGTCTTCTTTAGATTTGAGGTCAACCAGTGTTCCCAGTTGATCATCTCCAATAAAAACATCACTGTCTATATAGGCACCTTTTAATAAAGGTCTGTCGCTTTTTTTACGGAACTCTTGGATCGCGACAGCGGGGGCCTTTGCATTGGAAGCAAATAAGAGTGCCGTAGTACCTACTAAGGTGTCTTTCAATTCTCCCCATTCTATCTCTCCTCTATCCAATGCTTGGTGAACAAAAGTATTTTTGATCACTTGCATTTTGACACCGTTCTTATGAAGAAGCTTGCGCAAATCATTGTTTGAGTTTGCTGTCAAGTTGGAACTGTCTGTAACATAGACGAACCTATACTCCTTAAGATTTTCTATTAATTGATCTATCTGTAAATTTTTCTCTTCTCGATTCATGATATTGTTCTTTAAACTACTGTCTTAGGATCGATTTTAATACCAGGACTCATTGTACTAGACAAGGTAATGCTTTGGAAATAAGTTCCTTTAGAAGAACTAGGCTTTAACTTGTTCAATGTATCAATAAGCTCTTTCGCATTATCAAATATTTTGTTCGCTTCAAAAGAGGCTTTTCCGATAGAAGTATGAATAATACCAGATTTGTCTACTTTGAAATCAATTTTACCAGCTTTAATCTCAGTAACCGCCTTGGAAATATCCATAGTTACTGTACCTGATTTTGGGTTAGGCATTAAATTTCTAGGACCTAGGATACGACCGAGTTTACCAATCTTTCCCATAACAGCCGGCATAGTAATAATAACATCTATGTCTAACCATCCTCCTTCAATCTTGCTTACATAGTCATCCAAACCAACATGATCTGCTCCAGCTGCTTTTGCCTCTTCTTCTTTGTCAGGTGTAACAAGTGCTAAAACACGCACTTCTTTACCTACTCCGTGAGGAAGAGAAACAGTTCCACGAACCATTTGATTGGCTTGTCTAGGATCTACTCCCAATTTAACATCAAGGTCAATAGAAGAATCAAACTTAGTAGTTGAAATCTTCTTGACGATTTCACTCGCCTGCTCCAGGCTGTGAAATTCATTGCGGTCATAGGCTTCTAGGGCCGCTTTTCTTTTCTTAGTAATTTTTGCCATTACGCTAACGATAATTATTAATTATCTTCCGGAAACCGTCCGGTAACGGTAATACCCATACTACGAGCTGTACCAGCAACCATTTGCATGGCCGATGATATAGTCAACGCATTTAAGTCAGGCATTTTAACTTCTGCTATCGTTCTCACCTGATCCCAGTTCACAGATGCTACTTTTACCATATTAGGTTCAGCAGAACCTTTTTTCTTCTTACTAGCTTCCAACAATTGAGCTGCAACTGGTGGAGTCTTAATAATAAAGTCAAAAGAGTTGTCCTGATAAACAGTAATTACAACTGGTAAAACCTTACCCATGCGATCTTGCGTTCTAGCATTGAACTGCTTACAGAAGTCCATGATATTAACACCTTTCGCACCAAGTGCTGGTCCTACAGGAGGAGCTGGATTTGCAGTACCCCCTCTAACTTGTAATTTTACGAATCCTTTAATTTGCTTTGCCATAAGGCTTATTCTTTTTCTACTTGTATATAGTTGAGTTCTAACGGTGTCTTTCTACCAAAGATCTTCACCATTACTTTCAATTTTTTCTTCTCTTCGTTCACTTCCTCTATCACTCCACTAAATCCACTGAAAGGACCATCGATCACTTTCACAAATTCTCCAACAATGAACGGTTCTATGTGGCTTTCGCCTTCTTGGTTAGATTCATCAACCTGACCAAAAATTCGATTCACTTCAGATTGTCTCATAGGAACAGGTTCTCCGTCCTGTCCTAAGAAACCAACTACACCATTAACGGCTCTGATAGTTGGAACTACCTCACCTACTAATTGTGCGTGAATCAAGATATATCCTCGATAATATGGAACTTCTTTAGAAGTCTTTTTACCATTTTTTATCTCGTATACTTTTTGAGTAGGGATCAGGATTTCTGGGACATACTTGGTCAAACCTTCATATTGAAGTTCTGATTCTATAATGGCCTTCACCTTATTTTCTTTGCCACTAATGGCCCTTACTACGTACCACTTAAACTCGTCCTGAACCTTTTCCATAACTTATTTTAATAAACTATATAAGATATCAATTATCAAACCAAAGCCTTGATCAATTAGGGAAATTACTAATGCAAAAAGTATAGAAGCCACAATCACAATAATTGTGCTGCTTCTCAACTCTTCCCAAGTTGGCCAAGTTACCTTGTTGATGAGTTCATCAGCGGTATCTTTCCAGATCTGTGTTAACCTACTCATTGTTTTTAATCTTGCACGGGTGGAGAGATTCGAACTCCCGACACCTGGTTTTGGAGACCAGTGCTCTGGCCAGCTGAGCTACACCCGTTTGTGCCTTATATATGATTATTCTATGATTTCAGTAACCTGTCCGGCACCTACAGTTCTACCACCTTCTCTTATAGCGAATTTCAAACCTTTCTCCATTGCTACAGTATTGATAAGCTCAACAGTGATACTTACGTTATCACCTGGCATTACCATTTCAGTACCATCTGGAAGCATGATCTCACCAGTAACGTCTGTTGTTCTGATGTAGAATTGAGGTCTGTATTTGTTAAAGAATGGAGTGTGTCTTCCACCTTCTTCTTTAGACAATACATAAACTTCAGCTTTGAATTTCTTATGAGGAGTAACAGAACCAGGAGCTACGATTACCATACCTCTTCTGATATCAGTTTTCTCAATACCTCTTAGAAGAATACCAGCGTTGTCACCAGCTTGTCCTCGATCTAGAAGTTTACGGAACATTTCAACTCCAGTACAAGTTGACTTCATGTTCTCTGCTCCCATACCGATGATATCTACTGCATCACCAACGTTAATAATACCTCTTTCGATTCTTCCTGTTGCTACAGTACCTCTACCTGTAATAGAGAATACATCTTCAACTGGCATCAAGAATGGCTTGTCAACCAAACGTGGAGGAACTGGAATCCATTCATCAACTTGTTTCATTAATTCTGTAACAGACTCAACCCACTTGTCTTCTCCGTTCAATGCACCAAGTGCAGAACCTTGAATGATAGGAGTGTTGTCAGCGTCGAATTCATAGAAACCTAGAAGTTCTCTGATTTCAATTTCAACCAACTCAAGTAATTCTTCATCGTCTACCATATCCACTTTGTTCATGAACACTACCAAACGAGGTACACCAACCTGACGTGCAAGAAGGATGTGTTCTTTAGTTTGTGGCATAGGACCATCTGTTGCAGCTACAACCAAAATAGCACCGTCCATTTGAGCAGCACCAGTAACCATGTTCTTCACATAATCCGCGTGACCTGGACAGTCAACGTGAGCATAGTGACGGTTTGCTGTTTGATACTCAATGTGAGCAGTGTTAATGGTAATACCTCTTTCCTTCTCCTCAGGAGCAGAATCGATGGTATCGAAATCTTGCTTTTCGGCCAATCCTTGATTGGACAATACAGAACTAATTGCGGCAGTTAAGGTGGTCTTGCCGTGGTCAACGTGACCAATAGTACCGATGTTTACGTGTTCTTTAGAACGATCAAATGTTGCTTTTGACATGATAAAAGTTTTATTATACTACAATAAATTTGGAGCCAATGATGGGAATTGAACCCATGACCTCTTCCTTACCAAGGAAACGCTCTACCCCTGAGCTACATCGGCTTGTTTGCAAGCAGAAGTAGGATCAGGTAAGAACTAAGATCAGGTCAACCCTGTCATTCACTCTAATTACTAAGTTGAATTCAACTTAGATTTGAGCGGGAGACGAGGCTCGAACCCGCGACCTACAGCTTGGAAGGCTGTCGCTCTACCAACTGAGCTACTCCCGCTTGTTTACTAAAATCCAAAGTGGGGAGAGCAGGATTCGAACCTGCGAAGCTTGCGCAACAGATTTACAGTCTGCCCCATTTGGCCACTCTGGAATCTCCCCAACAAATTGGAGCCACCTATTGGACTCGAACCAACGACCGGCTGATTACAAATCAGCTGCTCTACCAACTGAGCTAAGGTGGCAACTTGTTAATATTGAGAGGATTATATCAAAGAACAAAGCGCACTTCTCTCCCCTCGTTTTTAAGGTGGGCAAAAGTAAGTCTTTTTTTGGTTTGTTCAAGACTTAGAAAAAGAATTTTTTTAAAAATTTGAATGCATCAGCTAAAGCCGCACTATTATTGGCTTCTACGCTTTTACTGAACACTAAAAAATCAGTGGTCTGCGGTCTTTTGTTTGAACTTTTTAACCTGCCTTTTCAGTGCTTCAACTGCAAGGTCAGTTGCCGCCTCAAAAGAACGGCCAACTTCTTTCTTAATAAAACTGAAATGCTTGGCATTCACTTTGATCTCCACTTCCTTATTTTCTTTTTCAGAAATGTTGTGAACTTTTAGGAATACTTGAGAGTCAACTATGCCATCATAAAATGTGCTTAGTTTATCTATTTTTCTGTTGATGTAATCTTTGAGTTTAGCATCTGCTTTGAAGTGAATGGCTTGAATGTCTGTTTTCATACGCTTTTGGTGTTGATTCTCTTATGAAAAAGGATGGGTCTGTTCATATACCTTTTTCAGTTGTTTAATATCGTTGTGAGCATATAACTGTGTTGCACTTAAACTGCTATGCCCGAGCAATTCTTTAATGGCGTTGATATCAGCGCCATTTTGCAATAAATGAGTTGCAAATGAGTGTCTTAGAATATGTGGACTTTTCTTATCCGCATAAGTAGCACCTAAGGCTTTGTTGATCATGGTATAAATCCATCTTTCACCCAATTGCTTTCCTCTTATATTACTAAAAACATAAGGACCGGGAATGTTCAGTTCGGTTCGCAATTTAAGATGAGCTTCCAATTGATCCTTTAGTTCCATTGTGAACGGAATGATTCTTTCTTTATTTCCTTTTCCAAGTACTTTTATTTCACTCTTTGATAGATCGACTTTATCAATAGTTAAATTGATAAGTTCTGCACGTCTTAATCCCAAATGATAAAAGCTAGATATAATGAGAAGATTTTGTAAAGAGTCATAATCATCTGCTTCCAAACTCAATTGTTCGAGTAAACTGTTGATGTCTTTAACCTTCACATAAGAAGGAATCGTTTTTTTGATTTTTGGCAGTTGAACATCCAATTGAAGACCTGCTGGAAGAATGGTATTTCGCTGCAAGCACTTTATATAAGTTCGGAGTGAACTCAATTTGCGATGAATACTTTTAGCGCTAATTTGATCTGTTGCAAGAGATCTTACCCAAGCTCGTGCATGCTTGCTTGAAATATCCTTGACATTTGATCCTGAATCCATGAACACAAAGAATTGGTTCACATCATTGGAATAAGCTTTAAGTGTATGGTTGGAATAGTTCCTTACGGCTCCTAAGTATTCTTCAAAAAGTTGTTTGTAAGGAAACTCACTTCTCATTGAAAGAAGCAAGGTAGTTTAATAAAATGTTTTGGGAAAGAAAATCCAGCTAAAAATAGCTAGTTATTTTGCGACTGCTTATAACGCGCTTTGATAATCTCTTTTCTACGTTTGATAGAAGGCTTCGTATAAGCTTGTCTTTCACGTAATTCGCGCATCACTCCGGTCTTCTCAAATTTCTTCTTATACTTCTTGAGAGCCTTGTCTACAGTGTCAGTTTCTTTAAGATTGATTATTAACATTTTCTTATTAAGGGCTGCAAAGATAGTAATCTCTTTTTGACTTTTAAAACTATTTCAATATTTGCCTAGAAATTACCAATTTTTGGATTTCAGAAGTGCCTTCTCCTATGGTACAGAGTTTTGAATCTCTGTAGAACTTCTCAACTGGAAAATCTTTAGTATACCCATAACCGCCAAAGATTTGAACAGCCTCCGTGGATGCTTTCACGGCTACTTCAGAAGCGTAATATTTCGCCATAGCACTTTCTTTAGTCATAGGTTTTCCTTCATTTTTAAGATAAGATGCTTGATTAATAAGCAACTCTGAAGACTCAATTTCGGTTCCCATATCTGCCAACTTGAATGAGATTCCTTGAAACTGGGAAATTGGCTTGCCAAACTGCTCGCGCTCTTTACTGTATTGAACCGCTGCCTTAAATGCTCCTTTGGCAATTCCCAAAGACAAAGCAGCTATTGAAATACGTCCACCATCCAACACCTTCATGGCTTGTATAAAACCTTCTCCTTCCACCCCAATTAGGTTTTCATCTGGAACAAAGCAATCTTCAAAAATCATTTCTGCTGTTTCAGATGCTCGCATTCCCAACTTGTTTTCTTTTTTACCTCCTTTAAATCCAGGAGTTCCTCGCTCTACAACAAATGCACTTATACCTCGGCTGTCTAACAATTCACCTGTGCGTGCTAGAACTACTGCCACATCACCTGAAATCCCATGTGTAATCCAGTTCTTAGTTCCATTAATAAGCCAACCGCCTTCTGTTTTCTTGGCCACGCATTTCATGCGTAAAGCATCTGAACCTGTATTGGGTTCTGTAAGACCCCATGCTCCTATCCATTTTCCACTTGCAAGTTTTGGCAAATATTTGCTCTTCTGCTCATGATTGCAGAATTGCATAATATGACCAGTACAAAGCGAGTTATGTGCCGCCGTAGACAGCCCTATGGATCCACACACCTGGGATATTTCATCAATAACCGCCACATATTCAAAATAGCTCAATCCAGATCCACCGTACTCTTCTGGGACTAGAACACCTAAAAAACCTTGCTCACCCATTTTGTGAAATAGCTCTTTGGGAAAGTGTTGGCTTTCGTCCCATTCCATCACATGAGGTTTTATATATTTAGCAGCAAAGTCATGTGCCATTTGCCGAATCATTTGTTGACTTTCCGATTGTTTAAAGTTCATTAAGTTTTCCTTTAAAGGGGCGCAAATTTATCAAAAGCTAAATAGAATTGATGCTAAACTATAGTTCTATATAAGGTAATACTCGCTCGAATTCAGATTTTGACATTATATCCACTTTTATCAGCTCTTCTACATTCTCAATCTTACTGTTTCTCCTTCTGTAATTGATCAAGCTCTTAACCTGTTGGTAATTCCAATATGGGTGTTTAAGCAGAGTTTTGAATTCCACTTTATTCAAGTTGATCCGCGATACTCTTACACTGTCATGGATCGTGATATAGGGCTTTACCTTTAAAAAGAGTTCTTCTTCAATTCCATAGACCTCCTTTAGCTGATATATACTGTAGTATCCACCTAGAATATTCCTATATGAAATAATTCTCTTACTCAAGACAGGGCCTATACCGCGAATGGTCTCGAGATCTGCTGCAGTACATTGGTTTAAATCTCTGGGCTGCATTTGCCGCTCATTTTGAACACTAAACGAGACTTTGCTCTCTGGCAACTCTATAAATAACTGCAATTTCTGCCACAAACTGCTGTCTATAGAGTATAACTTAATCAGGTCCTCTGGATTCTCAAATGGGCCCACTTTAGTTCTATAGTTAACTATATTGTAGGCAATATTTGAAGGCAATCCTTTGGCGAGCAATGAATCTAAAGAATCCTCATTTGGGTTGAACATTCTATAATTCACTTCATGTGAAGCATTCAATAAACTGTCTAATTTGAATTTGAGGATTTCTAATTCTACTTCACTTAGACCAACATTCTCGGAGATGCGGCTTTTCTGATAACGCTTGATGAGCACAATAAAGAGTGCAAAAAAAAGGAGGGCTATTAAGGCCCTCCTTTCAAATGTTGGAATATTCAGAATCGATATTAATCGATCCATTTTTATCTTTTTCAATTCACTTCGGCCAATTTCTCTGCTTTGTACTTGCCGTTTGTTAAGTTCTCTTGAATTGCATTAAACGCACTAATAGTCTCTTCAACATCCTTGAGAGTATGAGCTGCTGTAGGAATTAACCTCAACATAATTACATCTCTAGGAACCACGGGGTACACAACTATGGAGCAAAATAAATTGTAGTTTTCTCTCAAGTCATGAGTTAAATGAGTCGCTTCGGCCACCGTGCCACTTAAAATTACTGGCGTAACACAAGAAGTAGTTGTACCTATATTAAAACCTGCTTCTTTTAACCCGCTTTGCAATGCATTCACTATGGTCCATAGCTTTTCTTTGTGCTCTGGTTGAGTCTTGATCATTTCCAAACGCTTTAGAGCGCCAATCACAAATGGCATTGGCAAAGACTTAGCAAAAATCTGAGATCTCATGTTATATCTCAGAAAATCTATAATCCTTTTCTCGGCTGCAATAAATGCGCCTATACCTGCCATTGCTTTAGCAAAAGTGGAGAAGTATATGTCAATACCATCTTGAACACCTTGTTCAACACCAGTACCCGCACCATTCTTACCTAAAGTTCCGTAGCCATGAGCATCGTCAACCATTAACCTGAAGTCATATTTCTTCTTGAGAGCAATCACTTCTTTTAAGGCTCCTTGGTTGCCCGACATGCCAAAAACCCCTTCGGTAATTACCAAAATAGCACCGCCTGTTTCTTCGGCCATTTTCTGAGCGCGATCCAGTTGTTTTGAAAGACTCACCATATCGTTATGTGAATACACAAAACGCTTTCCTTGGTGTAGTCTTACGCCATCAATAATGCAAGCATGTGATTCTGCATCATAAACGATAATGTCTCTTCGGTCAACTAAAGCATCAATGGCAGATAAGATTCCCTGATATCCAAAATTCAAGAGGATACAGTCTTCTTTTTCTACGTGTTCTGCCAGCTGGCGTTCAAGCTCTTCATGGTAATCGGTGTTACCAGACATCATTCTAGCTCCCATAGGATAGGCACATCCCCAGTCAGCCGCTGCTTGCGCATCAACTTTTCTAACTTCTGGGTGATTGGCAAGGCCTAAATAGTTATTTAGACTCCATGTGAGCAGCTCTTTTCCTCTAAAAGTCATTCGAGGCGAAATTTCTCCCTCTAACTTTGGAAAGGTGAAGTAGTGATGAGCTTCTTTGGCATGCATGCCAAGAGGGCCCATTTTACCTGTAACTTTGTCAAATAAATCCATTGATTAGTAATACTAGATGCAAAAGTAATCGCATTTTTATTTTCACTAAACTTTGTCGGAAATAAGAAGTAACATTTCGTCAACCATTCCGTTTTATTTCTATTAAGGCTTATCTTTGCAGGCATTTTTCAGTGAGAATCCTAGTATACATTTTATTAAGCGTTGGTTTGTTGTCTTGCAGCAAGTATCAACAGTTGGTCAAGAATGGCACCCCTGAAGAAAAATTAGAGGCCGCTCGAGCATACCATGAGAAAGGAGACTTCATTCGTGCCCAACCCCTATTTGAGGAATTAATGACCTTGTATTTTGGAAAGCAAGAACGCGAAGAGATCTACTATCTGCTCGCTTCCTCGCATTACGGACTTAATGAATTCTTAATTGCGGCATATCATTTTAAAAACTTTGCCAGCTCTTATCCTCTATCTAGCAGAAAAGAACAAGCACTGTATATGATGGCTATTTGTGATTATCACAAATCACTGGAAGATGAATTGGATCAATCCAATACAAGAATGGCAATCAACAGTCTGCAGTCTTTCATTAATAAGTATCCCAATAGTGAGTACGTGGAAAATTGCAATACCAAAATTGATGAATTGCGTAAGCGTATTCTAGTTAAAGCTTACAATGGCGCAAAGCTTTACTATCAACTTGGTCAGTATAAAGCTGCCGTAGTTGCTTGTAGAAATGCGATAGAAGACTATCCAGACATCATCAACCGAGACGAGTTGATGTTCATGATGGTAGATGCCGCATTTATATATGCCAAAAACAGTGTACAGAAATATCAGTTAGAACGATACGGAGATGTGCAAAAAGTCATCTCTGAATATGAAGCTGCATACGGGAAATCGAATTCCTACTATAATAAGGTCTCAAGAATCAAGAAACAGACCGAAGAACAACTTGAACTTTTAAAATCTGCATAAGAACCAACGTTATGAATACCAACGAAAAAGAAATTCCAGACACTACAGTAACTAGAGACACCAGAGAGATTGACGAGAAAACTGGCAATCTATATGAGTCTGTGGCTATTATTTCGAAAAGAGCTAATCAACTTTCATCTCAGATTAAAGAAGAATTGGTTGCCAAATTAGAAGAATTTGCTTCTGATCATGACAACTTAGAAGAGATCTTTGAAAACAGAGAACAAATTGAAATCTCTAAGTATTATGAAGGCCTACCAAAATCTACTATTCGCGCAATAGAAGAGTTCTTGGAAGACCAGGTTTATCACAGAAATCCTGCCAGAGAAGAAACTAAATAGCGTTAAGATCCTTATAGGGGTCACTGGTGGAATTGCCGCTTATAAAACAGCTGCACTCGTACGTCTATTTATTAAAAATGGTGCAGAAGTCAAAGTTGTGGCTTCTAAGGATGCATTGGAGTTCATTACTCCTCTCACATTAGCTACTCTTTCTAAAAATCCTGTTTACTCAGAATTCTACGACAAAGAATCAGGTGCTTGGACCAATCATGTGGATTTGGGAAAATGGGCCGATGTCATGGTGGTTGCACCCTGCACAGCTAACAGTTTAGCTAAAATGGCTGCTGGACTTTGCGATAATCTTTTACTAGCCACCTATTTATCTGCTGATTGTCCAGTTTTCTTTGCTCCAGCAATGGACTTAGACATGTATGCTCATCCTAGCACAGCTAGGAATATTGCTACCCTGAAATCTTTTGGAAATCACGAACTACCTGCAGAAGATGGAGAGTTGGCAAGTGGTCTTAAAGGAAAAGGAAGAATGAGCGAGCCCGAAACCATCTATAAAATGGTGGAAGACTTTTTTAAAAAAAAAGATAAGCTGAAAGCGTTTCGAATTCTTGTAAACGCCGGCCCGACTCATGAGAAACTCGATCCGGTGCGTTTCATAGGAAATTACAGTAGTGGCAAGATGGGAATAGCCATTGCCAATGAATTGAGCTTAAGAGGTGCAGAGGTTGACTTGGTTCTTGGACCTGTTCAAAAACAGCATATTGAAGAATCCATTCGAGTTCATCATATAATATCCGCTGAGGATATGTATGAGAGTTGTATTTCCATCTTTCCAAATGTTGATGGGGCCATACTAGCCGCCGCAGTAGCAGATTACAAACCCAAAACTGCAGCTTCTGAAAAAATCAAAAAGAAAGATTCGGAATTTCAGCTTGAATTGGAAAAGACCAAGGATGTCTTGCGTTCTCTAGGAGAAATAAAGCAAAAACAGGTTCTTGCTGGTTTTGCACTAGAAACAAACGATGAAATGGCCAACGCTCAAGACAAACTTCAAAAGAAAAACCTTGATTTCATCGTTCTAAACTCAATGAAAGACAAAGGCGCTGGCTTTGAGAAAGATACGAACAAGGTTAGCATTATAGAAAAGAAGGGCAAAACCCATATTTTTGACCTCAAGGAAAAAACAGAAGTTGCTGTAGATATAGCAGATATTCTGGAACAATACTTATGCGAAAAGCAGGCTTAATCCTCAGTTTCATTCTCACTTTTAACTTGAGCTATTCACAGGATCTTTTGTGCAATGTTCAGGTGCGTACAGACAATATTCAAGCCACAAACAAGGATATTTTTGTTGACATGCAAAACGCGATTGGACAGTTCATGAATCAGAGAAAATGGATTAGCGATCAAGTTCTACAGCATGAGAAAATAAATTGCAACATCATTATCAATATCACCAAGTTCAACATAGATGATTTTTCTGCTAATGTGAGTATTTCTTCTAGTAGACCCGTTTTTGGAACTACCTATAATACTCCAATGTTCAATCACTTTGATCAAGAATTCTATTTCAAATATGCTCAGTTCCAAACACTGGAATATCAGGAAGACGCTAATGTAAATTCACTAACTACACTGCTTGCATTCTATGCCAACATTATCATAGGTATAGATTTCGACAGTTTTCACCCTGAAGGAGGAACCACTTATTTCAACAAGGCACTTCAGATAAGGAATATAGCGCAAAACTCACCTGGATGGAACCCAAGTGACGGCAGAGGTAACAGAAATAAGTATTACATCATTGATAACATCATTGATAATAGATTTAGGTCTGTTCGCATGGCTTACTACAACTATCACATAAATGCGCTTGACAAGTTCAACCAAGACAATGATGCCGCTCGCAAAGTTATTTATGAAGCTCTAGAAGGAATTTATGAGATACAACAACAATTGCCGAATTCCATAATATTAAAGATCTTCTTCAATACGAAACGAGAAGAGTTGATCAATATATTTAAACAAGCAGATCCGGGAATGAAAAACAGAGTTATAGAACTTTTAGGTGCTATGGACCCTGCCAACAGAGCCGATTACGAGAAGATTAAGCAGAGCTAGCTTTGTTTATCTTGTAAAGGGCGGAACGCCTCTCTTCAAAGGTCAATTGTTCTACTGGCATTAAATTTACTTCGAACATTTTCATAAGCTCTTCACTATGAGGTGTAGATCTTTGAGTAACCAGAGAAAACGGAATAGAGTCTACCCAAAGAAGTGCCTTTAGTTCCTTTTTTGCACGATCGTACATTCTCATCTCCACTCTTAAGAATTTTTCAGTAAATGCAATGATTTGAGTTTCTATAAGTACCGCTTCATTCAGTTTTGCCTGCTTAAAATAAGCGATTTGATTGCTTCCAACAACCCAAGTAAAGCCTGAACCTCCAAAAATATCTATGTTGAAGTTCTCTAATACTTGATCTGCTCTTGCATTGAGGAAATAGTCTATAAACCTAGCATTATTCAAATGCCCAAAGGGATCACAATCTTGAAATCTAATTCGTGCTTCTGATGTAAGTATGGCCATTTATATTGTGAATTTAATGCTGAAACTCCGTTTGATTTGTTCTCCAGCAGCTAAACTAATAACGCCCTTTTTCTCCCAAATGTTTTTGTTGTGTTCAACTAAATCAGCCAATCCTTGCCATGGTTCTATACAAACAAAAGGCGCGTTTGGTTTAGACCAAATACCCAAATAAGGCCAGCCATCAAAACTCAATTCCACGCTGTGAGATTTACTTTTATGTTTGAGAGCTACAGATTTGGAATTTAGACCTTGAAATATAAGGGCATCATCATTAAATATTGTATCGGTCAGTTGGATAGAGTTTTCCCTAATCACATCTAGAGTTTGATTATTGATGTATGGACCGCTTAGACGATTTGATGTTATAGATTCATCTTGTTCAAACTCTAAGTAATATTCTGTGATAGGTTCTGCATTAAAGGCTGGATGACCTCCAAAAGAGACTGGCATGCTTTTTAGACTTTCATTGATTACTCTAAAGCTTTGATGCAAGTTTGGACCATCTAATGAATAACTTACTATAAAGCTAAACGCGAAAGGATAATTTCTTAAGCTTGAGTTTGAATGCGTTAAAACAAAGCTAATAGCGTGTTCTGACTGATGAAGTGGGTCGAATTCGGTATCTCTGGCAAATCCATGATGCCGCATATCATATGTCTTATCATCCATTATATATTGATGGTCTAACAAACTCCCAACTACAGGAAACAATATGGGTGCATGTCTCTCCCATTCAGAACCAGCTTGCCAGATGAACTCAAAACCATTCTTCCTGCTTTTCACAGAGCAAAGCTCTGCACCCTTCCGTTTTATTTTAACTTCTAGGTGTTCATTGCTTATGCTAAACTCTTGAATGCTCACTCGGCACAAAAGAAGCAAAACAATCTCAATTTCATAACTTTGTGAACCTACCTATGAAACCATTATCTTCTTGCACTCGACAATTTCTTCTTATAACTCTTATTATTTCTAGTATCGGGCTATTTGCTCAAACCTATTTTCCTCCTGCAGCGAGTAATAATGAATGGGATACTATTGCACCTTCTGATTTAGGCTATTGCCAAGATAGTATTGATGCTTTATACGACTTTCTAGAGGACGAAAGAAGCAAGTCTTTTATACTTATTAAAGATGGCAAAATTGTTCTTGAAAAGTACTTTGGCACATTTACAGAAGACAGTTTATTTGTTTGGTTTTCAGCAGGGAAAAGTCTGCGATCTATGCTGGTGGGTATAGCTCAGGAAGAAGGACATTTAAATATTAATGATAAAACATCTGACTATTTGGGCACAGGATGGACAAGCCTGGATTCCAATAAGGAATCTTTGATAACCATAAAACACCAACTTAGTATGAGTACCGGTTTGGATGAGACTGAATTTGACTGCACTACCCCAACTTGCTTAACATATAAAGCAGATGCCGGGACTCGTTGGTTTTACCATAATAGCCCGTATAATCTTCTCAAGGACGTATTAGAATCTGCTACTGGAAGAACAATCAATTACCTAACCAACAATGGAGTTAAAAATAAGACTGGCATGGGAAGTGGGTTCTGGTTAAAGGTTGGAAATAACACCTTTTACTTTAGCAAGGCTCGAGATATGGCCAGATATGGTCTACTTGTACAAAACTTGGGTGTGTGGGATGGTGACACCATATTAAAGGATAGCCAATACTATAACCAAATGGTAAACAGCTCTCAAACAATGAACCCTTCATATGGTTATCTGTGGTGGCTAAATGGTAAGGCTTCCTTTATCCCTCCAGGAATAGGTACTAGTTTTAACGGTTCTCTCTCACCCAACGCTCCATCTGATGCCATTATAGCTGCTGGTGCACAAGGGCAGTTTATTAGTGTGGTGCCTTCTAAAGGAATGATTATGATAAGGCAAGGTTGGGCCAAGCAACAGAATTTAACTTCTATACTCCTTCACGATAATATATGGGCTAGGATACTGCGCATGGATTGTACTTTATCGTCTAAGGAGATCAAAGCGGATAATATTGAGATATATCCAAATCCAGCGACTCATGAATTGAGATTGAATTCCAAAGCACCTCATATAAATGATCGACTCGTTATTCTTAATTCACTGGGGCAAAAGCTCTTGGAACAAGCATGGTCCAATAGTATTGATGTGGAATTTTTACCACCAGGTCAATACTATATTCATCTTATAAAAGAAGATGGTGAAAGATTCTATAGTGGAAGTTTTATAAAGTCGGCCCTTTAGACTCTCGTTTCAGAATTACTTGATAAAATACATATCAATTAAACCTTTATTCTTCGCCTCAACCTTACCCCTATGTTCAAAGCTGAATTTGTCCTTAACCAGTTGATAGGTTTCTTCTGAAACATTAATTCTCATAGGTTCTCCATGTGTTTCCATACGAGCTGCAGTGTTTACCGTATCTCCCCAAATATCGTATGCGAACTTGGCCTTGCCAACCACACCAGCAACTACAGGACCAGTATGTATTCCAATTCTCAACTCAAATGGAGGGCGATCGCCTTTCTCCTTGCTTTTATTCATTTTGGTGAGATAGGCCATAATTTCCTGAGCAGCTTCAACCATATGAACAGCAGAAGATCCGTCTTCAGACTCATCTAAGCCATTAGCACATAAATATGCATCTCCTATAGTTTTAATCTTTTCTATTTCATGCTTATTGACAATATCATCTATACCAGAAAAGAACTCATGAATATCCTGAACCAATGTGTCCGCGTCTAGTTTTTCGCCCAATTGAGTAAATCCGACAATATCACAGAACATCACTGTAACGTTACTATAGCTTCTCGCCTTTGAATGACCCTCGCTCTTGAGTTCATCTGCTATCTGATGAGGCAAAATATTTAAAAGTAGTTTGTCTGACTTCTCTTTTTCTTCCTCAATAAGCACTTTCTGCTTTTCAATCTCTTCTGTTCTTTCTCTTACTTTCTCTTCGAGATTTTCATACAATAGTGCGTTTTCTATTGATATACCAATTTGGCCAGACAACATATGGAGCAATTCCAAGCGGTCATCCGTAAAAACGCCTCTCATCAAGTTGTTCTCTAAATACAATAGTCCAATCACTCTTCCCTTCTCTGTTATTGGCAAGCACATCATGGAAAGAACTCCAGAATGAATTACATAGGGATCTGAAGAAAATCGCTCTTCGGCTTGAGCATCTGAAACA
Organism: Bacteroidia bacterium; assembly: GCA_049115575.1. Taxonomy (GTDB): domain Bacteria; phylum Bacteroidota; class Bacteroidia; order NS11-12g; family UBA9320; genus JAHEKB01. The sequence goes on from JAGDZU010000004.1 coordinate 50,067, forward strand.
ACCACGCTTTCACCCGATCTCCAAGAATAAAGCAATAAAGATTCGGGCAATTGATCATATTTCTTAAGTGGAACAGAATCTAATATCTCGGCACCATCCACTCCTGTTTTAGCTTCAGCTTCCACACAAAGCTCACCCCTCTGTTCCGATATTATACTTCCTCGCTCAGCACCTGCATTTTCAATAGCAATGTTCATGAGATTCTTGAGCAAATCGTCATACTTAACAGTTGATGCAATACTCTGAGACGCCTTAAGTATGGTAGATAAATCCAAAGAAACTGCACTAGATGTAGAAGTTATGGTAACATGACCAGCATGTTGTTGTGGTAAATGTGCTTCATGCCTCAAAAGTGAAGGATGATTTTGTTCCAATTGTTTGCACTTTCCTTCTGCACCCCAAGCATGATATCTATCCCACGCATCTCTTAAATAAACTCTTGCTTGCTTGGTAAATTCATGTTCAAAGGCATATGCGGCAGCTCTCTCATTGGCCAGAGCTTCAACATAAATGAACCCATTTTTAGCTGCAATGGTCATGGCCTTTTCATACAACTGCAATGCGCGTTCAACTTCTCCTTTCATAGCAGCCAATTCAGCTACCAATAGCTGATAATGCTGATCAAAGTTTGTGCGACATCCTTTGCGCCAGTATTTGATGTTCTTTAAGTGCTTTTTGAATTTAGACAGATACTTGTTCTGTTCTGGCTTTGTAAAGCTTGAATAATTAGCTGCAATGGCCAGGGCTGAATAAAAATTGTATTCAAAAACATCAGTATCTCCCGTAGCATTGTCCAGATAAGGAACCAACTCTTTGCTTATGTCTAATGCTTCACGATAATGACCGTAGTAATAAAGCATGGTTAACTGAGACGCCAAATAAAATTCAAGCTTGGTTTTATTACCCTCTAATAAAAAGGCTTCTTTAGTCTCAACACCGCTATACTCATTGTCATCCCAGTGATCACTCCCTGTTTTGCCTGCAAGTGTTTTAATTAACTGGTAACGTGGCCTGAAAAAATCATGTCCTCCAGTAGACTGGCGGGTTAATTCTATAAAGTTCTTTTTAGAATCTAACAATTGGTTCAATGGAACGGAGCCAAAGAATTTGTGTCGCTGAATCATGGAAATAGTATATCCAGTAAAAATCTGATCTCCATTTAATACACTTGCCTTTACAATTTCATCTGACTCCTCAAAGAATTCTCGTATTGGCTTTTTCCATGGATAATAGAAGCATGCCACGGTGTATCCCAAACGCCATTTAATCAAAGTTGAGCTTGTTCTTCGATGCATTCTTTCGGTTACATCCCAGAGGAAGAACCCGCGATTTTGCATTTTTATCACTGAGAGCATGACCACTGAAAATCCTGAAAAACCCCAACCAGAAGCGTCTGTAAATCCGTTTTTCAGATATGATTTAATAATTCTGAAAATTACCAGCATCATGAGGTTCTGGTCTTGCTGATAAGCGCTGGTAGCTAAGTCAATTAAGAACTTGTTAAGTACTATAATTTCTTCATCTGTACAATCAGGGATATTAAATAGTTTTTCAGTATTCCTATAGCGAGTAGAAAAAAGAAAAATATACTTAACCATTTCAACCATTGCAGCCACTTGGATTACTTTTGGACTGCTAGGGAAACGCACATTGTATAGCTTAACTGCCTCTAAGCCAATTCTTAATGATTCAGTAGTATTCCCCTCTTTTAAATACAGAGATGAATGTACATACTGTACTTTAATCTTTTCAAAACGAGTCTTGGCATAACTCAAAACTTCATGAAAGTACTCTTCAGCTTTTACTGAATTATTGTTTAAGTATTCACACTCTCCCAACTCAGACAAGACGGCAAAGTTCAAATCATACTTGGAAATCCAGCTTCCTCTCCCCAAGAGATTTTTTGCCATATTGAGGTATTTTACAGCAAGATCATATGAGGTAGAATCTTTTGCTTTACGACCAGCAGTGAGACATAGCTCCGTTATAGCATCTTTCTCATCTTGTTCGTCAATCAAACTATACCCAATCGAAAAATGATTAAGTAACTCAAAAATATCTTCTTGAAGTTCTTCTTCATTTGAATTCTTAAGTAGCAGTCTTCCGGTTTCTAAATGAATCCTCTCGCGCTCAAAATCTGAGATTAGTGCATAGGCGGCCTGCTGAACTTTATCATGAGTGAACTTTAAACCTACATTCAATGAGCTTGTATTTACATCAGGACCTTCAACAACTTTACTTAAAGACATGGCACGATATTTCTTATCGACGGGTTTAAGGAAACCTCCTGTAAGCGCTGGTCTTAATTGTTTATATGCTTTGTTGATAGGCAAGCCTGAGATGGTGCTTAAATCTTGGAGCTCAAATGAATTTCCAAGAACAGCAGCTAGTTTAATCGCATTTCTAGTCTCCTCAGGTAGATTGATTAATTCGTCAATCATGAGATCGACAACATTATCTGTATACTCTAAAGAATCTATCTTTTCTGTATTGAAGACCCAATCTCCCAGACTATTCTTTTCAACTAGGCCATTTTCATACAGGGATTTTAAAAATCGATTTATAAAAAAAGGATTCCCTTTAGTCTTTTTATAAACGCTCTTACCTAATTCTTGTGCCGTCTTGCTGTTCATACCAAATGAATCAGCAGCTATAAGGGCGGTAGTTTTTTCGGTGAGTGGTTTAAGTTCGATGCTCTTAACATGAGCACTTACTTTCTCTAATTCATTGAGGGTCAGTTGAAGTGGATGATTTTCTCCAACCTCATTATCTCTATAAGCACCTAACAACATAACACCTTCTTTTCTTGGGTTCTGAAGAATCATCTTAATCAGATTTAAAGATGGAAGGTCTGCCCATTGAAGGTCATCTAAAAAAATAACCAAAGGGCTATGAGTACTAGTGAAAGCATATACAAAATCCAATAACACCATATTGAATCGAGTTTCTTGCTCTGCTGGTTGTAGTTTTTGAACTTTGCTTTGCTTGCCAATGATTTTAGTGAGAAGAGGAATCACCTCTGTGATTAAAGCTCCATTCTTTCCAAGTGAAAACTGTATTCTTCTGCTCCATTGCTCTATTGTTTCATCAGACTCAGCAAGCAATGTTTTAATCATCTCTTGAAATGCCTCAATAAATGCATAATATGGAATATTACGCTTGAATTGGTCATACTTACCAGTGATAAATAGCCCCTTATCCTGTATAATAGGATACTTAACATTATCTATTAATGCAGATTTTCCCACGCCAGAATATCCCGCCACCAAGACCATCATAGATTTGAGTTCATTCAAATGTTTGTAATGGCCTAGGAGCATTTCCAGTTCCTTCTCTCTACCATAAAGCTTTTGAGTCTGGCGGTAATGGTCAATAGAATCTCTTGTACAAATTTTGAATTCCTCGGGTTCTTCTTTCTTCTTTAGGAATGAGGCTAATTGCTCCAGGTCATATTTAAGTCCTCTAGCACTTTGATATCTATCATCTGGATTTTTTTCTAGTAACTTATTCACCACTTCGTCTAGGCCAAATGGAAGATCGTGGACCACCTTTTTTAATGGTACAGGCTTACGAGATAGATGAAAATGAATTATCTCTAAGGGGTCTGCAGAATCAAAAGGAGGTTTGCCAGTAAGTAATTCATACAATAAGATTCCAAAAGAATAAAGGTCGCAACTATGGGTTACTGAATATGCAGTTCTACCTGTTTGCTCGGGAGCTATGTTGGTTAGGGTTCCTTCAATATGATCTATGAGTAAGGATTCGCTTTGCTCAAAATGCAAATTAGTAGATATTCCAAAGTCAATGAGTTTGACTGATTCATCTTCGCCAAGAATTACATTGGATGAATTAATGTCTTTATGGATAATCCCTTTCTCATGCAGATACCTCAATATATCTGCTAATTGCACCGCGATTTTTAGTATTTTCTCTTGAGGTATTTTTCCTTTGAACAGCAGCTCATTTAAGGTTGGTCCACTGAAAAATTGTTGAACTATCGTAATCTGATCTGATTTGTGAAGCAAGTCATAAACCTTTGGAATCCCAGGATGGTCTAGTTCTTTTAGTATTTCATATTCATGCCCAAGTTTTGATGCCTCTCGCAAGTGTCCTGTTACAGATCTACTGCTTTTTAAAACAACCAGCGTGTCATCAGACACTTGGATTCCTTTCAGAACCTCATGCTTCTCATTTTTATAAAGAAGTTCTAAATCCTTATAACCATCAAAGGCGATATTTCCTTCAAAGGGATTCATTATGCTGGTTTCTCTGCTTTGATTATTCCATAATACCAATAGCCTTTTTCCAGAGCTTCATATTGCTTAATAGAACCGAATTGATTTCCGTGCATCACATTATTTCTCAAACCAATATTGTTCAATAGTTTGCCCAATCCCCATAGTTTACTGGACATGGAATATAGGTGTTTTAAGGATGGCCTGGTATTTTGAGTTACATCATGAATTTCAGCATTCACCAAACCGCAATTTCTCATTGACGCGAGATGCTCTTCATAGGTATCAATATCTTTAATAGACCAGCCGTCTAGCCATTGATGGATTACCAATTCACCATCTGCGGTCAAAGGTCTATCTGCCCTTATATAATCTGCACAAATCATTCTCCCTCCTGGCTTGAGAACTCTAAACATCTCTTTGTAGAAGTCTTCTTTTCTTTCCGCATGGCACATGCTTTCACAAGCCCAAACAACATCAAATGATTCATCAGCAAAATTGGTTGATGTATAGTCTTGCTCGCTAAAATTCAACTGTGCTTCTAGCTTTCTTTTAGTGGTTTCTTCCTTAGCCATTCTCACCTGATGTGGAACCAAAGTGATTCCTTCCACTTGCACCTGATACTTTTCAGCTAACCAAAGCGCACTTCCCCCCTGCCCACATCCTGCATCCAATATTCTATCGCCATCTTTTATACCAACTCTTTCGGCAAGGACCTTGTTCAGGTTTTCAAGCGCATCACTGTGTTCTGAAATACCATCTTCATAAAACCCAAAGTGAACGGAACGATTCTTTTTATTGAGCCACAACCAACGATAATCTATACGGGTATCGTCATAATATTTGACTATGGATTTTTTGTACGATGCTTCCATACCTTTTTGCTTCATCTTTTCTCAAGAGACCAATGATCAACTATGTTATCAGGTATTCTAAATCCTGATTTCTTTCCTTTTCTGAAGTACCTAGACATAATACCAACCATAACGCCACCAATGGACTTCATAGCTTTTGTGATCATTTCTTCCTCCAGGTATTCTATTGGATTCTTGGTGCCTTCATGATGAAGAATACCATGAAAAATATCTAGATGAAAATCTATAAGGTGTGGTTTGTTGTCACCTTTCCTGCTAAACAAACCCTTGAGTCTTTGAAAAAATCCAGGTTTAGAAGATTTGCTCTTAGCAGAATCTCTATGTTCTCCTACCCTTTTGTGATAATCTCTTAGATGGTCATGGAAATGTCCTCTCAACAACTCATCATGCTCATCTTGTTCTTCTTGGCTTTGGGGTTTATGAAATACTTCTGGGTATACTTTATCATATGTTGGTGCCAACAAGCTATCAAAGCAATCAGGAAATTGTTCATCTGCTAATGTTCTTTTCAGAATGAGCAAAATGAATTTGTGATTAAGCATGAAATGAGCCATTGTTTCTACCAATGCTTTGGCTAGTCCAATCCCGGCAAATGTGGCATCGTTGAATAAGTGGTCATATATCTTGTGTTGCAAGTCCCATGCTTCATCTATATCTTTTGCGAGCAGTCTTTCTTCGACTCCAAGGAGCTTGCCAATTATTTTCCAATGATGAAACCAAGCTTCTTTTTCTTCCTCATCCAAACTCTCGCCTAGCATTTCTATTCCCTTAAAGAACTCCAGAGAAAAGGTTTGATTGGTAGCCAATAAATCTTCTTGACTAATAGGCTTACCCCATCTTGCTTCATCCCAAAGTTCTCCACCTTGCTTATCTATGATCACATGTCTCATAGATGCATGCATTAAACGCACTTTTAAGGTAGTGAGCAATCCTCGTTTGTGAGGAGTCCACCATTCTTCATCCATGATATCAAAGACAAATTGTGCTGTTTCAAAAACCCTTCGTTCCGGTTGTTCTTCAAGTAACTTAGTCATTCTGAGAACATTCGCAGGTTTCTCTGCCATATAGGTATATGGTAGGGATCTAAAAAACAGAACAAAACAAAATTCCATACCGTGATCTTTCCAAACCTGGTGGGTTTTTTGGAACATTTCTATGTCGTAATCTGTGAATTCGTATTCCAATTCCGCTTGCACAAAATCGTGTAGAGCTTTTGGAAGTTCATGAGAAACTAAATCATCATTTTCGGCCATATTTACTAATAGGTCCCTTAAATGATGCATGTTGTCTGAGTCGTAGAGAGATTGAATAGCTTCATCTGCAGGAGGATCCATAATTTGTCTCAGAGACTCCAGTTCTATGCCATTCCAACTCAAGTTAGCTGCCGCTTCTGCCATAATAAACGATAATAATTTTAGTTAATATTTTACTAATCTAAGCTATTTGAATCAAATATCATTAAAATGTCATCTGAAGTGTAAGTCTGTAAAAGTCATATTGTTGTGAGAACAATTGCTTGAATTGAAACAGATTAAGCTATTAACATTCAGATCAATAAAATTCATTTGAGTTTGTTTCATAAAAAAAAGCCCAGACACTTCCTGTCTAGGCTTTGATCATCAAGTGGAGAATACCGGAGTCGAACCGGTGACCTCTTGCCTGCCAGGCAAGCGCTCTAGCCAGCTGAGCTAATTCCCCAAAAATGTAGCGCAAAAATAAACTTATTCGCAAAAGAGCAAACTACTATCTCCATAACTCAAAAATCTAAAATTGTTCTCTAGAGCCTTTTGGTAAATGCTTTGCCAATCTCCTCCTACAACGCTAGAAACCAGTAGTAACAGGGTGCTTTCAGGTAAATGGAAATTAGTGAGTAGTGCAGTAATGCTTTTTAGTTTGTAATGAGGCAGGATCATAATTTCTGTTGATCCATATAACTTGTTCAATCTCTGCTCATTCAAATAATTCACAATCAGTTCAAGAGATTCTTCATAATTGATTTCATCTTCCGTATGATAAGGTTCAAGTTTGCCTATAGGTGAATCTAAATCTTGTCCATTTTTCAACCTCAATCCAAAATAGTACAAACTTTCTAAAACCCTCAAACTTGTTGTTCCAACCGCGATTCGTTTTGACTTCTGTAATAACATTTTTAGACTGTCTATACCAATCTCAAAAAACTCTTGATGCATGTCGTGCTCAAGAACGTTTTCAGTTTTTATGGGAAGGAAAGTTCCCGCTCCAACATGTAAAGTCAGTTCACATTGTTCAATTCCTTCCTCCTTTAGTTCTGTGAGCAGTTCATCTGTGAAATGCAAACCAGCAGTGGGAGCTGCAACTGAACCATCCTTTTGAGCAAAGACTGTTTGGTATTGCTCATAGTCGCTCAACTCGGTTTCGCGCTCTAAATAAGGAGGAATTGGCAACTCTCCTGCTTTCGCCAGTACTTCATGGAAACTGTTATCCGTATACCAATTAAACTGCACTATTTTAGAGTTTCTATTTAGGAGTTTAGCTTCTAAAATTTCATTTCCAACTTTCAGACTGATTACCTCTTCATCTTTCCATTTCTTGAGATTTCCAATCATGCACTCCCAGCTTAACGTGCTTTTGGCACTGAAAGATTGATCATAATTTGCAGGATTAAACGGTTGAATTAGAAGTACCTCAATTTGAGCTCCCGTTGCTCGCTTAAAGTACAACCTAGCAGGAATTACTTTAGCATTATTGTAAACTAGAAGTTCGTCTCCTTCTAGATGCGATTTCAAATTTATAAATGAATCTATGATGGACTTTTGATCTCTATAAACCAGCAATTTAGACTTGCTCCTATCCCTTAAAGGATATTGAGGTATTTGATCTTTCGGAAGATCATATCTAAAGTCACTTAACTGAAAATCCTTTGCTGTATTCACAATCTCTTGAATCTTTTACCAGGCAGCGAAGAAATGCAATTTTTAACTTCTAATTCCAAGAGAAGAGCACTTAATTGATGTATTGGCCATTTTGTTGTCTCAAGTAAATAATCCAGATGAACTTTGTCCTTACCCAAGATTTTAAGAACTTCCAACTCCTTTCCAGACAAATCTAAAGGCAATGATTTCTGAACAGCCTTCTTTTTATGATCCTGCCAATTCATCAGCTTAAATACATCTTCTGCGCTCTCCAATAAATGAGCTCTATGTTGCTTAATCAGCCGATTGCATCCAATAGAAAATTCTGCCCCTAAAGGACCAGGAACCGCCATAACTTCTCTGTTGTACTGGTTAGCAAAATATGCTGTGATAAGCGACCCACCTTTTGCTGCAGATTCCACTACTAAAAGTACATCAACCAACCCGGCTATGATTCTATTTCTCTTTGGAAATTGTCCTTTGTCTGGTATGGCCCCTATGCTACACTCAGAAATTAGTCCCCCTTGTTCTAGCATTTTGGAAGCGACACTTGTGTGGGCACGCGGTTGAATTTGTTCTAAACCGTGAGCCATTACACCAAAAGTGGCTATGTTTTGATTTAGGCAAGCTCTATGAGCACAAACATCTACACCGTAAGCCATCCCGCTAAATACAGTAAGATCAACCAATGCTAGCTCTTCAATTAGTTTTCTTGTGTTTTCAAGGCCATATTCCGTCATTTGCCTTGTTCCCACTATACCTACTGACCTCTCAGGTGACAGAGAGCCTTTGCCCTTAAAAAATAAAACAAGAGGAGGGTCAGAGATTTGTCTGAGCCTAAAGGGATATTCTTCATCTAGAATAGAACAATACTGGATTCCGAGCTTGTCTGTTTTTAAAATGAGTTCTTGTAGTTGATCAAAATCTTTGAATTGTTTGATTCCGTTGATATGAATTGATCCCAATCCTTCGAGCTTAGCTAAAGTTCTTCTTTTTGCTTTGAAAACCTCTTCAGCACTGCCTGTTTGTAGTAATATGTTTTTGGCTAGATTATGGCCCACCCCTTCTATTTTGCCTAGGGCTAGCTGATAGATAATTTCGTTCATGAAACGAACGAAGTGAATTCTAATAATTGTTGCGAATGTTTGCTCCGCTATTCTTTCTTATGCTACCAATTAATTCATCATAGCCATAGAATACATTTCTGTGATACACCAATATGGTATAGTCATTTTCAGTTTCATAATGACTTCCCTCTGTGAATGTATAATCCAATTGGCCATCTTTGTCTTTAAGAACATATTGGTAATTGTAATAGCTCTGTTTTAACAAAGCGCTTCCATAGTACCAATTATTTACTGGGTCATAAGTCATTTTGAATTGATTGTCTAATTGCCAATCACTGAGTTCTCCATAGATATAAATTTCTCCTAATTCTGATTTATCTCCTGTATTGAGATAAAAATGAACCAAGGCATAATCTCCATCTTCTACTATGTTCACTCCGTCTTTGTTCTCAATTACCCTCTTGCCATTATAATCCACCCATTGAGTATATGTTAAATGAGATCTAGACTCATCTAACCTCAATACTACGTTGGTGACTGAGTCTCTGTACTTTTTTACCACTTGGTTGCTAAAGAACCTCAGAGATCTAATATCAAAAGCTCTAAACTCATGTCCACCTTGAAATAGGTTCCCTTCTTCAAAATTGAAATTCAATATTTGACCATTGGAGAAAAGTGGTTTTAAATCGTAAATGGCATTTTCCCAACTGTTGTTTTGCAAGATGGTTACTTTCACATCTGTGAAAGGATTGGGAATTGTATATCCTTTATGGTCCACTTCAAAATCAATTTCTTGATGTGAATTCCTGAATTTAGCACTAGTGGCACTATTCACAGTTGCTTTTATAGAAGTCTTAGAATCCAAGACCATAAACCTTCTTGTGAGAACTAAATCTTCTTCATTAAAGTTGGCAAATACTTTCAAAAGATAATTCCCCGACTTGGTCAATTTCATATTCTCTTGAGGAAAGGTGAGATTGTAATGCACATACTGCTGATACGTATTGGTACTGAATGAAAAATTGCTGATTTCTCCCATGGGGTTTCCCATAATGTATTCAGAGGCTTGTAAGTCGCTAGGATTCCAATTCGCATCGCAGTGAACGATGGTATAATTATAGAACTCGTTTTGCGAAAGCATCTGATCAAACATTAGTTTCAACTGATCACCTCCATCTAGGCTAATTATTGGTTGAGGATCGTAGATTGCTGTATTCCTTGCGAGAATAACCGTTCTTATATCTGGTTGATAAACATAGTTCTCATAGCGCAATTCCTGGGCTAAGCCTGGGAGCGATAAAACAACTATTAAAAGAAGGGTGAGTAGTCGCATAATACTTTTACTTCAAAATGCTTGCCAAATATAACGATTAAGCAGACTGCAATCTTGTCTTAACATCAAATGCTTTTGGCCTTTTCCCAAATTTCATCCATTTGCTCTAAGCTCATTTTAGATATATCTAGGCCTGCCTTCTTCGCTTCTTGCTCTATAAGTTCAAATCGCTTTCTAAATTTGACATTAGTGCGTTCAAGTGCATCATCTGGGTTAATGCTATTCCATCTGGCATAATTCACTAAGCTGAATAATAAATCTCCAAATTCCGCTTCTTTCTCATCCCCGCTTGCTTCTTTAAACTCTCCTAATTCCTCTTCAACCTTATCCCAGACTTGTTGCTTATTTGGCCAATCAAACCCCACTTGAGCTGCTTTGTCTTGCATTCTCATAGCTTTCACTAGACTGGGCATTGAATTGGGCACTCCTCCCAACACAGATTTGTTGCCTTCTTTAAGTTTGATCTGTTCCCAGTTCTGTTTTACTTCTTCATCATCCTTAACCTCCACATCGCCATAAATGTGAGGATGTCTTCTCACAAGTTTGTCGCAAACGTTTTGAAGTACATCTGTAATATTGAATTGAGATTTCTCCTCTGCAATTTTTGCATAAAAGACCATGTGCAGCATTAAGTCTCCCAACTCTTTCTTTATTTCATCCGAATCTTCTTTGAGAATAGCATCGCTCAACTCATAAGTCTCTTCTATGGTAAGATGTCTAAGACTTTCATTGGTTTGCTTCATATCCCAAGGGCATTTTTCCCTGAGATCATCCATAATGTTGAGCAGGCGTTCAAAGGCCTCAAGACGTTTGTCCATTAAAGAATATTGTTTGACTTCATCAAGGCCAAGAAAGGGTCTTTATAATTTTTCCCAATAGGGATTCCTACCCCATTGACTTCAATTTTTGAACCGCTGAAGCTGGCTACATGATTCCTGTTTACTATATAAGATCTATGTACTCTTGAGAAATGTTCGGCAGGAAGCTTTTTCTCCATATTCTTCATGGTTTGAAGCGTCACTATCTTTTTATCTTCTAGAAAGATTTTTACGTAATCAGCAAAGGCCTCTACGTAGTAAATATCTGAATACGAAAGTTTGATGAGTTTTTGGTTGGCTTTAACAAATATGAATTCGTTCTCCATGTTGGTCTCTGCCACATCGTCGCTAGACTTTAACCTGAAATATTCTTTGGCTTTCTCAACACCTTTTTCAAACCTGTCAAAAGCAATAGGCTTCAGAAGATAATCAATGGCATCCAGTTCAAAACCCTCAATAGCATAATCCGGATAAGCTGTTGTGAAGATGAAGAGTGGTTTCTTCTCAAGAGATTTAATAAAACTCAATCCACTGATTTCTGGCATTTGAATATCAAGAAACATGAGATCTACACTTCTATTTTTTAGTACTTCGCTAGCCTCCGCTGCATTATTGCATCTAGCAATTAAGTTGAGGTCTGGATGTTTGGATACATAGTTTTCAATAATGTCCAATGCTAGTGGTTCGTCGTCTACGGCAATACAGTTCATATCAGTTTAAATCTAGTTTTAAGGATACTTTAAATTCATTATTCTCTTCATTTAAAGAGAGTTTGTGTTTTTGTGGGTAAAGCAAGTTTAGTCTTTTCTTTACGTTTTTAAGTCCAATACCACCCTGATAGCCGTTCTGTTTCGATAATTGTTGCACATTTTTCGGCTTACTGTTACTTATCACAAAATTCAGATTGGTGTTTTCAACCTTTACACCCACATTTATATAGCCTTCAGATCGGTCTTTACCCAAACCATGCTTAAAACTATTTTCCACAAATGGAATAAGGAGCATAGGTGCTATTTCATACTTTGATAAATCACCTTCAATTTCTACATTAAGTTTTAGGCGATCTCCATGCCTTACTTTTTCAAGTTCTAAAAAGCTTTGCACATACTTTATTTCTTGAGACAAACTCACTTTTTTCTCACTTCCATCATATAATATATAACGAAGTATATCACTGAGTTTTAATATGAGCTCAGGAGCTAAATCAGATTTTTTCAAACTCAAAGCATATACACTATTCAAACTGTTGAACAGGAAATGAGGATTAATTTGCGACTTGAGATATTTCAACTCTGTTTCTGTATTCAACTTCTCTAACTCTTTTGCCAATCTCTCGTTCTCATACCATTGTTTTACCAGCTTTAAACTCATGGTTACTGCCGTTGTATATGTAACAGCCATTCCGGCATTTACCATAAAACCAAAAGAGAACAATTCGGGCTTAGCAGAATCAGCTAAAGTATTTAGTCCCATGAGAACTGCAGTTTCCATGAATGTAGCAAAACTCACAGTAAGCACTATTGCAACTATATAGGCTACGTAATTCCTTTTCTTTAAAATATTCGGGAAGAGATAGTAAATGTTGAAATAGCTCACCATGGCATGTATAGAAACTATAACCATGGAATTGATATAAATGTCTTGACTACTTAAACCTGGTTTGTATATATATGCCCAAAAGGCAAAATAGAGCAACCAAAGAAGGTAATGGTGAAGGTTTAACCGGGTAAACCAAATGTAGAATTTATTATTGACGAGCTGCTTTTCTGAACTCAAGTGTTATCCTGATGTCTAAAATAACGTAACATACTGTAGCCCCAATTCAACACTTTTACTCCGGATTGAAAATAGGATTCAGCTTCTGACAACGTCTTTGCAGTAGAAACCTCCTCTTGTGTTTGCTTGGTTAATGTAGATACAGTAAAGAATGCTGCAACGTTTAGAATTAACAGCGCCGTAATGATCATATGAACCTTTTTGATCTTAATTGGGAGTCTCATGGGAAGTTCTTATATACGACTATACGAATATAGTGCCAAATAGTTACAGCTATTTTTAAATCGTCAAAATGACAGAATTCTGGGATATAGAATACTAGAATGATTGATAGCCTGCAATTATGGCTTAAGAAACAATCTTAGGCATTTCATCTTCTTTGCATTCTTCGCCCGGTTTAGCGCCACATAGCCCACAAGCTACGCCCTCTTCCAATAAAAGAGGGTTTTTGCCAGCACATCCGCCTCGAGCTTCTGCACCTTTAATAAAGATAACTCTAACAGCCATGCCCAATACGGCTATAAGGAAAAATGCGATAATTAAGCTAAATATTATCCAGAACTGCATATCAAATGAACAGCAAAGTTACATTAAAGTTCAGGTGATTTGGCAATAGATGTTACAATCTATGCGGGTTCAATATATCTTCTTTTAAAGATGTAATTGAACAGGATTGTCATGACTATGGCCGTGATAAAAAACAAACCGCTGTGGTCAGTTAAACTATCTAAATCCCACCAAACAGCATAAAGAAAGACCACCATGGGCGACCCTATATATAATGATATAGCAAAGGCATTACTTTTAGCACTTGATCCATTTGGTCTTATTAATCCAATAAATGCGGTTAATAGAACAAAAAAGGTCATAAGACCCACACCAATAGTACGTTCACTACCAATCCCACCAGCAATCTCAAGTACGGCGAATAAAATTCCGTAACATATGGGTATAAGTGCTGAAATCAACATAGACCACCCAAAATCTCTTGGAGTGGTGGAGCAAATTGCAAACAGCATCATAGCTATGAAGAGACTAAACACCAAATAAACATTCCAAAAGTCCCATTTGGCAGGATAAAACATCTTTGATTTGTTTTGAACCATCTCGGCAAACTGCTCATCCGTAACAGACCCATCCCAATTGTTGTAATAATCATTTGCTTCGGCTTCATAAAGGGCTGCTCTCACTTCAGCCGTCTGGTAATATGATTTAACATAACTTCCTAAATTTCCCATGACTGGTAGGGTGCTGATTGAGGCTATTACTATAAAGAAGCTCACAAAAAAGAAGAATCCTTTTTTGTACGGGAGTCGATGATGTATTCTATGTGTATTAAATCGAACCTGCCTAATAATGAACATTATTAGTAGCAAAATGCTCAATAAACTCATGAGCAATGTGAGAACACCAAAAAAGCTTCCCAATTCATAATACGGAGTGTGTTGCAAATCGTATTGATATGCAAATCCAATCGCAAACAGAATAGCTCCTACTATCAAAATTATGGGAACAAAATAGTGAACACCAAGTATCCACATGGTTGGGTTAGACTTTAACAGACGGTCTTCCCATTTTTTAAATATGTTGGTCTGTTTAGTCATGAAATAATCTTTTAGTTGATCTGCTAATATCTCTGAAGTAAATCGGTATTAATTGTGCTTCTAACATGGAGCCAATGAAAGATGAGATGTCATGTTCACCTTCAAGTTGAATCTGATAGTATTCACCCCTCTTCTTAAAGGCTAAGCTCTGAGTTTCTAGGAAGGATTCAAATGCCTGATCGTCATGCATTTGAAGTTCCACCACTGCATAAGTGCTTTGGGATTCTAGTTCCACAGTTTCACCACTAAAAATGGCCGTACCATCTCTTAAGAAAACCATTTGATTTGCCACTGTTTCTATCTCGTGAAGCTGTTGGCTACTCAAAACAACAGCGGTTGGATACTCCTTGTCTTTTAATACATTCTTAAGGTCTGACAGAAACTTCTGTTGAGTGTTAATATCCAAATTAGCTAGAGGTTCGTCTAAGACTAATAGATTGGGCTTGCCAATTAAAACACGGGCCAACTCAAAACGCAATCTGAAGCCCGTTGAGATCTCTGACCAATGTAATTCTTTGAATTTTTGAAGATCTAAAAAATCTAAAATTTCATCTAGATAATCATCAATTTCTGAGGCCGGAATTTTTTCAATAGCCGCTTGAAGTTTCAAGTTTTGAATTAGTGTTCCGTACCACCTTGGAATACGTTGGGGTATAAAGGCAATCTTATCTTTAATTGCCGACCAATCAATTCCAGAATAAGTAGCATTTCCAAAATATGAGAATCGCCCTGAAGCTGCCAGTTTACCTGCAATAATATTGAGCAGAGTGGTTTTACCATTTCCATTCTCACCAACTACTCCTGTTATACTTCCTTCAGATAATTGAAGAGAGGGAACTTTGAGTTGAAATCTTGAACGAGGAAATTCTTTGTATATAGATTCGGCTGTGTAAAGCATTATTTCTTTTCAATCAACGAGAATAAAAAGCGAGATACACTTTTCTTCGGTTAACAGCCAAATTTAAGCGATTAGTCTATGTATTCGCCAACCAAGCTATCGCTTTCTTGGTAAATGAAATAAGCACGAGCAGAACTGTCTTTTTCTATGAGTTCTTTACCTTGCTCAACACCCAAAACCATACATGCTGTGGCTAAGGCATCTGCTATATGACATTCCTTGTGTAAAACCGTGGCGCTTTTAATTGGATTGTTTACTGGAAAACCGGTTCGAGGATCAAGCGTATGCCCTATGGTGTCTTTGTCTACTACAAAATAGTTGCGGTAATTCCCACTGGTTGCCATAGAACCATGCTCCAGCTCTATAACCTCAAAGATGGATGTAGACTCACTCCCTATAACAGGTTGGTTGATTCCCAGTCTCCAATTAGTCCCTTCAGGATTATGCCCTTTGACTCTTACCTCCCCACCAATCTCAACCATATATTGTTCTACATTCTCATTATCCAAATATGCTGCTACTACATCCACAGCATAGCCTTTTGCAATGGCATTGAAGTTATAAGCGCTGAGACTGTCCTCTATAAATGCAAGTTTCCAGTTGTTTAAAACCGCGTCTGAGAATCCTCTATGACTTAGGGCCCAATTTACCTGAGAATCTGATGGTTGGCTTTGCTTCTTTTTAGCATCAGACCAAAGATCAAAAAGCAGACCAACACTTGGGTCGAATGCACCTCCAGTGGATGTATACATTGCTATAGAACTTCTTACCATAACGCCTAACCAACTCGTATCACTTTGGACATAAGGCGAGTTTAGGTGATTCATCACGTAGTCCCAATTGCGTTCATTCAGCGCAGTGAGATAGCTTTCCGCATTGTAAGTAGACAGTGCGTGATCAAAATAGCCCAATACGGAATCTATATGTACGGTAGTGATATCTTGGTTCAGTTTTTCAAATTGAACATTATAGGTAGTACCAAGAGCATTTCCTTGTAGTCGGGTCCATTCTTTCTCTGGCTGACAAGACGCAATGATTAGAGTGAACAAAAAAGGGCAGATTGCTCTGCCCCTACTCCATATTTTGTTAATATTCATTATCCTCCAAAATCATCAAAGGAAACATTCTCTGGTGGTACTCCCCAATCGTCAACCATTTTAAGTACGGCTTGATTCATAAGTGGAGGACCACAGAAATAGAATTCAATATCTTCAGGAGCCTCGTGCTTAGTGAGATATTGGTCAATAACTGCTTGATGAACAAAACCGGTGAATCCATCACCTTCTTTGTCATTTACGTCTTTCTTATTTACCCAATGATCTTCTTCCATAGGTTCTGAAAGAACTACATGAAATTGGAAATTTGGGAACTCCTCTTCTATCCTCTTAAAATGATCTAGGTAGAACAGTTCGCGTTTTGATCTTCCACCATACCAATAAGTGACTTTTCTTCCAGTCTTTAATGTATGGAAAAGATGAAAAAGATGCGATCTCATTGGGGCCATACCAGCACCACCACCTATATAAAGCATCTCTGCTTCTGTTTCTTTAATGAAGAACTCACCATAAGGACCAGAAACTGTTACTTTATCGCCTGGCTTGCAACCGAAGACATAAGAAGAACATATTCCAGGATTTACATCCATCCATCTGTTGTTCTTTCTATCCCAAGGAGGAGTTGCTATACGAATGTTCAACATAACAATATTTCCCTCTGCTGGGTGATTGGCCATGGAATAAGCTCTAAATATAGGCTCGTCGTTAACCATCTTTAAATCCCAAAGACCATATTTATCCCACTCCGATTTGAAGTCTAATGGATCTCTACCATCTGCTACCAACTCAGGGTGTGCGGTTATGTCAATATCTTTAAAATTGACTTCTATTGGTGGAACGTCTATTTGAATATATCCCCCAGCTTCGAAATCCAAGCTTTCACCTTCTGGAAGTCTAACTACAAATTCCTTTATAAATGAAGCAACATTGTAATTAGATACTACCTCACAATCCCATTTCTTAATACCGAATACTTCTTCTGGAACATTCACAACCATGTCTTCCTTCACTTTCACCTGACAGGCTAATCTCCAATGTTCCTTTTGCTCTTTTCGTTTTATATGACCGGTTTCAGTGGGAAGTATATCTCCCCCTCCTTCTATAACTTGGCATTTACACATGGCACAAGTTCCACCTCCACCACAAGCAGATGGTAAAAACAATTCTTGTGCTTGAAGAGCATTTAATAAAGTTCCACCAGCTGGAACTTCTACATGCCTTTCTCCATTAATATTCAGCTTCACATTTCCTTGCTTAACTAATCGCTTAGCGGCAACTTGAAGCATTAACACTAAGAAGAAAATCACTACCGTAAAAACAGCTGCTGCTGCTATAATTACGCTTACGTTTATTTCTAGTATCATCATATCCCTTCCTTAAAATGGTAATTTAAAGCCCATAAAACTTAAAAAGCCGAAGGCCATTAGACCAACTGTTATAAATGTTATACCTAATCCACGTAAGGGTTTAGGAACATCTGAATACATCAGTTTTTCACGAATAGCTGCAAGAGCAACTACTGCGAGTAGCCAACCAATACCAGAACCCAATCCATATACGGTGGCTTCTCCAAGATTGTACTCTCTACCCGGCAGGAATAAAGCTGCACCAAGTATGGAACAGTTTACTGCTATCAGCGGCAAGAATATTCCCAATGCGTTGTATAAAGAAGGTGATAGCTTCTCTACAGCCATTTCAGTCAGCTGCACAAAAGCAGCGATTATGGCAATAAAGACTATGAATTTCAACACTTCTAGATTCACAGTTGCAAAGCTTTCGTGTACCCAGGTTAATGCTCCTTCTTTTAGGAAGAAATTATATACCAACCAGTTCAAAGGAATAGTAATAGCCAAAACAAAAATGACGGCCATTCCCAAACCAACTGCTGTTTTAATTTTCTTAGAGACTGCTAAGTATGAACACATACCGAGAAAGTATGCGAAGATCATATTGTCTACAAAGATCGATTTGATTAAAATGTTCAAATAGTTTTCCATGTTTCTTCTCTTTTAATCTTCTTCTGCGTAACCGTTTCTACCTCTCTGGGCCCATATCAATAATCCCAAGACTATACAAGCTCCAGCTGTTGATGTTAACACTCCATTTCCACCATAACTTATACCAGCTAATTCAAATACTTTTACATTGAATATAGATCCGCTACCAAATAATTCTCTTACAAACGCTACTATTAAAAGTATGGCTGCATAACCAAAAGCATTTCCAGTGGCATCTAAGAATGACGGCCAAGGCTTATTTCCCAATGCAAAAGCTTCTAATCTTCCCATAACAATACAGTTGGTAATGATTAGACCTACAAACACACTTAGTTGTTTTGATACATCATAAGCGTAAGCCTGTAGAACTTGATCAACTATGGCTACCATAGAAGCAACCACTGCCAATTGAACTATAATTCTAATTCTATTGGGAATCATATTTCTCAAAACAGATATCACCGTAGAGGAGAATGCCATAACTACCCAAACTGCTATACACATAACCACTGTTGGTTCTAATTTTAATGTAACAGCCAAGGCGGAACACACTCCCAATACTTGCACGGTAATTGGATTATCTGTATCCAGAGGATTGGAAATTAATTTCCTGTTCTTTTTAGAGAATAGAGGTTCTTTTTTTACCTCTATGATTTCTTTTTCTAAAGTTTCAGTACTCATCTTATTCTCCTTTTACTTGATTAAAAAAGTTCTCATATAAAGTTAGGTAGTTAAGCATCATTTCGTTAACACCTACACCAGTAATAGTTGCGCCAGTCATACCGTTGATTTTATGTGGATCTGAGCTGTAATCTACTCCTTCTCCTTTTTGCATGTCAACAGAAACCAGATTATCTCCTTCATAAATAGATTTGCCTATGTACCTGTTTTGAACAGCAGTTTCTGTAATACGAGCACCAAGTCCTGGAGTTTCTCCAACATGGTCTAATATTACCCCTTGAACCGTGTTGAGGTCACTTTGTAGAGAAACAAAACCAAATATATTGTCCCATAAACCATAACCATAAACTGGAAGTATATAGAATTCCACTTCTTCACTTCCATCTTTGCTCAAAGTATACACAGGAAGTTTTCTCTCTTCTACCGCCAGTTTGTATTCCTTTCTCACGTTTACATCTCCAGCACCTAGTCCGTCTATCTTCTCACCTGCATTGTCTACTACATAATCTTTAACACGGCTGTTGTATAGCTCCTCTACTTGAGCTCTATCCTCTTTAGCCATAGTTTTAATCTTCTCACTTCCAAGGGCAGCCGAAAGAATGAATTTCTTACGCTCAAACTCGCGTTCTGCAGCCTGCTTTTCTTTGAGACTTTCTGAGGTAAATGCCAATACTGCTCCAAGCAATACTGTCATTATGATGGCGAACATGAATATATATCCGCCGCTTTCTTTATTAAGCTTTGACACGTTTTAACCTTCTTTTAATGTTAGCTTCAATTACATAATTATCTATCAATGGTGCCATCACATTCATTAGAAGTATGGCCATCATTATTCCTTCTGGATATGCGGGATTAAATATTCTGATTAGAACTGTTAGTATTCCTATGAGCAATCCATATATCCATTTTCCAGTTTCCGTCTGTGCAGCCGAAACGGGGTCAGTAGCCATAAAGACTGCACCAAATGCAAACCCACCTATTATCAAATGGTAATAAGCTGGCATATCGTAATAAGCATTACCTCCAACTGCATTTAGTATTGCTCCCATTAAATAACCACCTATAAAAGTAGACAGCATAATTTTCCAGCTTCCGATGCCTGACATAATCAACAAGAGACCACCAATTAAGATCATTAAGGTAGAAGTCTCACCTATGGATCCTGGAATAGTTCCAATAAATGAATCCCAAGCACTTGCTTTAAGTGTTCCTCCAGCTCCTTCTACGAACTTAGTAGCTCCTTCAGTACTCGCTTTATAGACATCTGCTAAGTTGGTAGCACCTGAAAAATTATCTACCCAAGTAGATTTATCTCCACTTACCCAAACTTCGTCTCCAGACATATCACCTGGATATGCAAAGTATAAAAACACCCTAGCGGTTAATGCGGGGTTAAGAATATTCATTCCTGTTCCTCCGAACACTTCTTTACCAACTATTACTGCAAAAGCTGTAGCGACAGCAACCAGCACTAAAGGAATATCCGGTGGTAAACACATAGGGATAAGCATTCCTGTTACAAGAAATCCTTCATTGATTGGGTGCCCTTTTATCTGGCAAAAAGCAAATTCAATTCCCAAACCAACACCATATGAAACTATGATAATTGGTAAGCTTTTTATGAAGCCGTACCAGATATTGTTTAATAGGTCCGTCTCCATTCCAGTAGCGGTGAAGTGCTGGTGGCCTATATTCCACATACCAAAAATCAAAGCGGGCATTAAAGCAATAACCACTGTGAACATGGTTCTTTTCAGATCAATTCCATCTCTAATATGAGAACCCTTAGATGTTGTCTTATTTGGGACAAACATGAAAGTTTCTATACCGTCAAAGGTGGAATGCAAAAAGCTCAACTTACCTCCTTTGGAGAAAGTTGGCTTCATTTTGTCTAATGTATTTCTAAGAAATTTCATTTTATCCTTCTTCAGCCATTAATTCTAATCCTTCACTCAATATGCTTTGTACTTCTATTTTAGAAGTACATACGAACTCGCAAAGAGCTAAATCCTCTTCAATTACCTCATAAATGCCCAACTTCTCCATTTTATCAATGTCGTTAGCCATAATGGCCTTAATAAGTTGAACTGGCATAATGTCCATAGGTAATACTTTATCATATTGACCAGACATAACATATGCTCTTTCTTCACCGTGGAGATTTGTATTCACAGTGAAAGTCTTTTTCAAAAACTTGAATATTGGGAATGAGCTAGATATCGTTGGTCTTGGGTAAGTTGGCAACAACCAGCCCATGAATTCATATTGATCTCCTTCTGGTATTGCCGTTAAGACATTTGAATAATAACCTAGATATCCCTTTGCATCCACTTTAGTACCAGTAAGTACATTACCACTTATTAGTCTTACGTTATCTGAGTTTAGATTTTCTTTAACCAAACTTTCAATAGTGGCACCAACCATAGTTTTATAGTAGGCTGGTTTATTAATTTCAGAACCTGCTATAGCTAATAGCTGAGACATGTCCAATTTGCCTGTATTAAAAAGGCGACCAATGAAAGCCAGGTGTTGTGGGTTGATAGTCCAGACCACATCACCTTTATCTATTGGACTAATATGATGAATTTGCACACCAACTAATCCACTAGGATGAGGACCATCAAATGTATTTACTTGGACATTCTGAAGTCCATCAAAAACTTGACTATCTCTTTTAACATGCTTGTTCAAATGAACTTTCCCTGTGGTAAGCTTTGCTAAAACATCTATTCCAGTTTGAAGATTTTGTTCCTCTCCTTTAAGTGTAAAGTTGTAATCTGCAGCTAAT
Organism: Bacteroidia bacterium; assembly: GCA_049115575.1. Taxonomy (GTDB): domain Bacteria; phylum Bacteroidota; class Bacteroidia; order NS11-12g; family UBA9320; genus JAHEKB01. The sequence continues at coordinate 72,088 of JAGDZU010000004.1, forward strand.
GGAGCAGTATCAAAGGAAGAAATGTGAATTGCTTTAGGTACAACATCTGTTTCTGCAACAACTCCAAAAGGCCTTTGAACTAGAGTTGGCCATAAGCCACTCTCAAGTATGAGACTTTTTAGCTCATCATTTGTCATGGATTGAAAACCTGCAGTATTAAACTCCTTGTGCTTGTTCTCTGCATCAGCTAGAATTCGAATTTCCATAATGGCTCTTCGCTCTCCTCTAACCACTTCTGCAACCTCACCACTTACGGGTGATGTAAAACAAATTGCTGAGTTACCCTTGTCTACGAAGAGACAATCTCCTGCTTTAACTTCATCTCCTTGCTTTACCACCATTTTGGGAACCAAGCCTTTGAAATCGGTTGGTTTAATGGCGTAAGTAGTGGGAGAATCAACGGAGAGAACTTCATTTGTAGGGCTTCCTACAAGCTGAATATCCTTACCTCGTTTGATCTTGATTATGCTACTCATTCTGACTGTAAAATCCGTGCAAAAATAGAAAATAGACCTACACCAAAACAGATAAACTGTAAGAAAAAATGAAAGCTTTTTTCAACCTAGAACTAGCGGCAATAACTCACTGATTATCTGAACTATAACTCCTATTTTTATTGATTAAAAATAAGAGTGCTAGTACATTAAAGACCGTGAGGAGTAAAAACACCTGTTGTAAGTTTTCAAAATGATTGCGATAGATAGCTGCTGAAACGAATGCACCAATGGTGATTCCCACTTCAAGTGAAATAAATAAAGTAGCCATTGCTCTTCCAGATTTTATTCCCTTGGCTACATCCACTGCCCATGCGAACACTGCCGGTGAATTCATACCAGTAGCCATACCCGTAAAGATGGCTGCCAGATAAAACATATTAATGTCTAATGAGCTGAGTAGAAGACTGGCCACTACCCAAAATGAAGTCCCTACTATACAAGTCTTTAACCTGCCTATACGATCTGAAAGTTTGCCAGCCCAAAGCCTGATTAAAATGGTAGAAACAGTTGCTATAGACAAGAATAGACCTTTATTCATAATTCCCAAATGTTTGGAGTAATCTGGAATTAAAGTGAGCATGGCACCAAAGGTCATAGTTGTAAGAATCATAACCACAGCAGGCTCAAATACTCGTTTATCATAAACATCACTGAGATTGATTTTCAGCTGTTTTATCTTAAATTTCTCAGTGTCAACCATGCTTTCCTTCAATTTAAGTAGTGCGGCAACTGATAAAAGAGCGAGTATAGCGGAAAGGTAAAAGAGTCCATTCACCCCAAAGCGTTCGGTAATCAAACTGCTGCTGGCATTACCAGCCATAAAACCTACATTATTCATTATTCCCACTATTCCCATGGCCTCTCCTCTTCTATCTGAAGGAATAATATCGGCCAAATAAGCAACAGTACCTGTAGGTATAAAACCGGTGGACATGCCGTGAAAAAAACGCAACATCATGAAACCAATAATAGTTGCAAACCAGGGATACAAAAAAGACACTATGACGCAGATTATGCCTCCAAAAAACATGACTGGTAATCTTCCAATGAGATCAGTTAGTTTACCGCTTATGGGTCTAGAGATTGCAGCAACTATGGTAAATAATCCTATTATGAAACCTTTATAATCCTCACCCCCAAGAGAAGTAAGGTAATCAGGCATTTCTGGGATAATCACATTGAAGCTGAAAAAGAACAACAGGGTGCTTAAGTTTAACAGCCAAAATGATATAGGGTATCTTTTTATCAATGCAAAAAAAAGGGTGCCGAAGCACCCTTTTCAAAAATCTTCATTAACCCAAATCTATGGGTTCATATTCCTTGCCATTCCAATAGCCTAATACCGTTACTTTTTGAGGTGAACGAGCAATCAGCTGCTTGATTTCAGGAATTGTATCTTTACTTATTAATACATCTGTTGATGAATAATTCATTGAATTAACCACTTTCACAGATACATAATAAGCTTTTCTCTTGGTGACCGGCTTAGTTGGCGGTCTACCCATTTTCTTCTTATCGTCTTTTTTGTTCTTAGCCATCTCTTACGCTACGCATGCAAACATATCAAAGTTTACCAAAAATCAAATGTTTATAGAGAATATGTGGATTTTTGGTAAATACCTAATCGTTGTGATATTTACCCCCATTGAGTATGGTAAATGCTCTGTATAGCTGCTCAAGAAAGATAGAGCGCACCATATGATGTGGAAACGTTAGCTTAGACAAAGACAATTTAGAATTCGCTCTTTCTTTAATCTTTTCAGAAAAACCGAATGCACCTCCTACTACAAAACAGATGTTTTGATTATGGCTCATCCAATTGTTGAGCTGTTCAGCAAAAGCTCTAGAATCATAGTTCTTCCCACCTTCATCTAGCAAGATTACATAATCAGAACTTTTGATCTGTTTTAAAAGGGATTGTTCTTCTTGCTTGAGGCACAGCTCTCTATTTTGCTCCTTTTTTGAAGCTGAAAGAGATAGGTAATTCAGCTTTACAAATCGAGTTAAACGTTTCAGGTATTCCTGTTCAGACTCCTGAAAGTACCTCTCTTTGGTTTTGCCCAGAACTATAAACTGGATTGCCATTTAAGATTTGTCTAAATCAATATGCTCTCCTTTGGAATCGAGAAAATGAAACTCCAACATATTGCAATCTGTATCTTGCTTAAGTTTAACCCATTGCTTATAAGTTAAGAACCATTTCTGCCTAACAGAGGGCACTCCATCTTTTAAATACGCAATGATATATGGGTTAGATACCAATGTTAAGTTTTTGTGCTTAGCGGTTTGAATGAGATAAACCAAATGGCTTTCTATTTCATCTTCTATGAGCGCAGAGCTTGATACTTTTCCTGAACCTTTACATGTAGGGCAATCCTCCGCTGTTGTTATAGACATCTCAGGTCTAACACGCTGACGTGTGATTTGCACAAGTCCAAACTTACTCATAGGTAATATGGTATGTTTAGCTTTATCATCACTCATTGCATTTTTAAGTGCATCCGTGAGCTGTCTTTTAAGGGCAGGTGTTCTTAAATCAATAAAATCGATTACAACTATCCCTCCCATATCTCTTAACCTAAGTTGTCTGGCTATCTCTTCTGCTGCATCAAGGTTGGTAGCCAAAGCATTATCTTCTTGACTCTTTGACTTGTTTTGTTTGCTGCCGCTGTTCACATCTATGGAATGCAAGGCCTCAGTATGCTCAATGATCAGATAAGATCCTCCAGCACAGGAAACTGTCTTTCCAAAAGAGCCTTTGATCTGTTTTTCAACGCCAAATTGAGAGAATATTTTCTCTTTGCCCTTATAGTGCTTGAGCTTCTTAACCAGGTTCCCATCTATGATAGATAGTTGATCCTTTAGCTCTTCAAAAAGCCCCTTGGTGTTAACCGTAATGCTCGCAAAATCATAGCTTAAAAGATCTCTAATTATGGAAAAGCTTCTTTTGGCTTCTCCTAGGACTTTGTCCCTAACTTGAGCTCCGGGAACATTCTTGAAAATCAATTCCCACTTCTCTTGAAGCTCAACTATATCTTTATGCAATTCGGCACCTCCTTTATTGGAAGCAGCGGTTCTGCATATAAGACCCATTTTGGGTGTCTTTAAACTGGTTGCTAGATTTTTTAATCTTTTGCGTTCTTCAACTGTACTGATTTTCTTAGATACATTAACTGTATCGTAGAAAGGTACTAGTATGAAGTATCTACCAGCTATGGAGATCTCCGTTGTGAGTCTTGGCCCTTTGGAAGAGATAGGCTCCTTGGCTATTTGGACTAGAATTCGTTGGTTCTTTTTAAGAACGTTTCCGATTTTACCTGTTTTGAGAGTCTCAGGTTCCATCTTAAAGTTGCTAAGATCACCTGACTTAATGCCTCCCTCAAGGGATGCTTTGGAAATTTTTAACCAGGACTTAATATAGGGTCCTAGATCGTGGTAATGTAAAAAAGCATCTTTCTCGTGCCCTACGTCTACAAAGGCTGCATTCAGCCCGGGCATGATCTTTTTTACTTTACCTAAGTAAATTTCACCTACGGAAAACTTTGTATCTTGATGTTCCTGGTGAAGTTCAACGAGTTTTTTGTCCTTTAAGAGAGCTATTCTATCTGAATCCTGGCCACTGTCTATTATAAGTTCGTATGGCACAATTCTTAAAGGTTATTTCTTCTTCTTATGTCTATTTTTACGTAGCCTCTTTTTTCTTTTGTGAGTGGCTATCTTATGTCTTTTTCTTTTCTTACCGCTTGGCATAAAAAATATCTTTATATAATTAAACTTACTGTTCGCCTAAATCCACCAGAATCTGATCATAGACCTTTTTGTACTCCTGGTTTTGGGGCTGCAAAAGTATTAATTTTTTAAATCTATCCTTAGCCTTTTGTAATTGATTACTCTGAATGGAGAGTATTCCTAGACTGTATATAGCTTCTAGGTTGTTGGAATCAATTTCTAAAACCTTTTTGTACTTGGTTACGGCTTCCATTATTCCTCCCGGAGTCTGGACCGCTTCTGCGGCTTCTAGTAGCAGTTGGTCAACACCTTCAACAGCAGATTCTTCATGGTGTTCAACTTCTTCACTAGGATTATCATCAGGCATCTGACTTGAATTACAGCCAGATCTGGTTAGCAAAAAACTCAAGGCGGCAGCTGTAATAAAAATTACAACTGAAATTAAGCTATTCTTAGACAAGTGCTATTAATTAGAACTTTTGACCTTGGCGACAAAAGACTTAGAAGGCTTAAATTTTGGGATATTGTGTGCAGGAATTGTTATCTGTGTATTCTTAGATATATTCCTAGCTATCTTCTGTGCTCTACGCTGAAGAATAAAGCTGCCAAATCCCCTGAAGTAAACATTTTCTCCTTTCACTAGAGAACCCTTTACCACATTAAAGAACGATTCAACTGTTTCTTGAACGACTGCTCGTTCTACACCAGTTCTTTCGCTTATTTCGTTAACTACTTCTGCTTTAGTCATTTGTAATAAGATTTTTGATGTTGCCAAACAAAAATATACCTTTTTTATTATTATTCTGATACTTCACATTTTTTTTGAATGATATTGCATGGAGAACTTGCCTGATAGCCTAATACATTGGTATATTAATAGTTACAGAAAACTACCCTGGAGAGAAAACAAGGATCCTTACCGAATTTGGCTATCTGAGGTGATTTTACAACAGACTAGAGTTGAACAAGGTTTACCCTATTTCAATAAATTTATAGAGCGCTACCCCACACTTGAAAATTTGGCAAATGCCAATGAACAAGAGGTTTTAAAACTATGGCAAGGACTGGGGTATTACAGCCGAGCCAGAAACATGCTCATTACGGCTCAAATTGTCATGGAAGAACATAATGGCGAATTTCCAACAAGCTACGATAGTTTACTGAAACTCAAAGGAATAGGACCTTACACAGCATCTGCAATAGCGTCCTTTGCATTTGATCTTCCGCACCCCGTTAAAGATGGGAATGTGGAACGTGTTATTAGTAGAATGTTCGCCATACAAGCCGATGTTAAAACAAGAGCTGGACAGATGGAAATAGACTCCCATTTGAATTCAATTTTTCCAACTGATCGTGCAGCTATTTTTAATCAAGCCATAATGGAATTGGGCAGCCAAGTTTGCACTCCAAAATCTCCTAAATGTGAATTATGTCCATGGGTGAATAACTGTATTGCCTTTGAGTTAAAGCAGCAAGAACAATTTCCGAAAAAGAAAAAAAAGAAAGCCGCTGTTCATGTTCACTTCAATTATCTCATCATTGAGAATAATCAGAAAATATACATAGAACAACGCCAAGATGGAATATGGAAAAACCTGTACCAATTCCCTTTAATCCAGGGGCAAATACCTGTAAAAGAACTTGTTCCATTCATAGAAAATAAATTTGGAGATCAGAAGATTGAAGAGCTTGAATTGAGCTATAAATGCATACACGTTTTATCCCATCTTAAGATAAATGCACACTTTTACAAAATTCAATTTCAGCGCCCATTTAAACCGCAAAAATCCGCTATATTTGAAATAGATATAGAGGAGCTTAACAGTCAATATCCAGTACCAGTTTTGATTGATAAATTCCTAAAAATTAGAAGAGACAATGGTTAATAAAGTAATATTGGTTGGTCACTTGGGCAAGGATCCAGAAGTGAAGTATCTAGATCAGAACAGAGCGGTTGCAAATATGACTATGGCAACCAATGAAAGGTATACAGATAGAAATGGCAATAAGGTGGAACAAACTGAATGGCATAATCTGGAAATGTGGGACGGTTTAGCTAAAGTCGCTGAAAAATATTTGCGCAAAGGGAGTTTGGTTTATGTAGAAGGTAAAATCAAAACTGAAGAATGGGAGCGCGACAATCAAAAACACCGAACAACACGCATAAGAGTAAACACAATGAATATGTTAGACCGAGCGAGCGATCAAAACTCCTCAGCTCAGCCTAATAATGCCCAGAATCAAAATGAAGTCGCAAATCACAACGAAGCGCAGATTGAGAAGATGGTAGAAGGAGAAGAGGACGACCTCCCTTTTTAACATTAAACCAAAACATTGGACACAGACACAGAACCTCCCCAACAAATCATTTTCTTTTTCGCTGATATTCTCAGGAATGACCTAGGAACCAGCGCATTGTACATCCTTCTGGGTGTATTTGTAATAGCACTATTTCTCATCTTTTCCGGCTTATTTTCAAGTTCAGAAAATGCATTTTTCAGTCTCAATCCAAATGACTTGGTAAAGCTAAATGAAGAAAATTCCAAAGCATCTATAGTTGCTCTTGACCTCATAAATGAACCTGACCGTAAAACTGCAACAAGAAGATTGCTGGCTACCATCTTGTTGATGAACAATCTGGTGAACATATTTATAGTGATTTTTTCATCCTGGTTGTTCAGCTTTTTGTTCGCTTTCCCTGCACTTGTGACCATGGTTATTCAAGTAGGTCTAATTACTTTCCTATTGGTGCTCTTGGGAGAAATCATTCCAAAGATCTACGCTACTCAAAATAACTTGAGCATTATACGCATCATGGCTAAACCTCTCATGATTTGTTATAATGTAACCAAACCTGCAGTCTTACTGCTAGCTGGTAGTTCAAGTATATTCGACAAATACCTCAAGAAAAGACTTCACAATATCTCCATGGAGGAAATAAGTCAAGCTATTGATATCGCTGATGAAAACAAAGAGATAGAAGAAAAACATATACTTAAGGGAATTATCAATTTTGGCAATACCAGTGTAAAACAGATAATGAAAGCACGAACGGAAGTATCATGCATAGAACTGAACAGCACTGCCGCCGATGTACTTAAACAGGTTGCCATTTGGAATTTTAGCCGCATCCCCATTTATGAAGAAAGCTTTGACCACATAAAAGGCTTGCTTTATGTTAAAGATCTCCTGCCCTATATCAACAGCAACGAAGAATTCAAATGGCAAAGCTTAATGAGACCTGCTCTATTTGTTCCTGAATCTAAAAAGATAGATGACCTATTAGAAGAATTTCAGGAAAACAGAATTCACATGGCTATAGTGGTAGACGAATATGGAGGAACAAGCGGTCTTGTGACAATGGAAGACATACTGGAAGAGGTATTTGGTGAAATTAGAGATGAATTTGACGAGGACGAGTTGCATTACTCTAAGCTGGATGACAGGACCTATGTTTTTGAAGGCAAGACAGCTCTCAACGATATCACCAAGATTTTAGATCTTGAACATGAAACATTCGACAATCTAAAAGGCGATGCCGATACTCTTGGAGGTTTAATCATGGAAATCCACGAGGGTATTCCAAACAAAAGAGATGAAATATCGGTAGAAGGATTTACGTTCATTGTGGAATCAGTTGACGATAGAAGAATTCAAAGAGTAAAGCTGATTAAAGAAGAAGAACACAGAAGTGATGAAGAAGAGTAGCATATTTCTTTTAATGGTTGTTTTAGCAGCATGCAATGACTATTCCCCTAAACCCAATGCTTATCCAAGAGTAGAATTTCCAGAACAAACTTATGTGCTGGCTCAACCCGATTGTTCATTTGAAATGCTTATTCCCAGCTATTCAGAGTTGAGTAAATCTCACCAAAATCAAGACTGTTGGTTTGATTTAAAATACCTTCCTTTTGACGCCACGCTTCACCTAAGCTATAAACCGCTGTATACAGAAAAGAGCCTAGACAGCATGATGGAAGATGCTTATCAATTGGCATTTAAGCACATTAGCCGGGCTGAAGAAATTATAGAAAAAGAATTTTCAGACTCCAATGGTAATTACGGGATGATTTTTGACTTACAAGGGAAAACTGCCACACCGTTTAATTTCTACTTGACAGACAAAGACAAACACTTTATTAGGGGATCATTTTATTTCAATCAGAAGACCAATAGAGACAGTGTTGCTCCAATTTATCAGTTCATCAAGAAAGACATGATGACAAGTATAAAAAGTCTAAGGTGGAAATAGCAGTTACCTAACTCTTAAGGTCCGCCCAATTCTCAATATTGTATTCCTGTTAATTCTGTTCATGCGACAAAGTGCACTTACAGAAGTTCCATACCTCCTAGCAATTCCTGAAAGAGTATCTCCCTTTCTGATTTTGTGATAAGTGGCGAATTTCCTCTGGTATTGATAAGAATTGGTGATGTATGGAAACCAGGTTTTATCAATGACTATACTTTCATGCTTTAAGCTGAAATTGGTGAAGTCAATTATCTTAATTGGGTCGAAGGCTTTTCCTTTAAATCTGGTTTCAAAGTGCAAATGTGATCCTGTGGATCTCCCAGTATTGCCTCCTAGTCCTATCACTTGACCAGCTCTTACCGTCTCATTGCAGTCTACCAACCTCTTAGAAAGATGCCCATATATGGTCTCTAAGCCATTGTAGTGTCTAATCATTACATAATGACCAAAGCCTCCATGATTGTATTTTGATATTCTTACAACGCCATCAAAGGCTGCTACAACAGGATCTCCTGTAACTAAGTCTATATCAATGCCTTTATGCATTCTTCCCCATCTGTAACCAAACTTAGAAGTAACACGGCCATTGAATGGATGAACATACTCACAATCTGATTCAACCAATTTTAATCCATAGCCAAATTCCATTTTAGCCGGATTGAAGTTCGGACTATCTACATGTAACGAGTCCCACGAATGCCCATATATGGATTGAGCTGGAATGAGGTCTTTGTCAAAAAAATGATAATCTATTTTCTTAAGCTGTACTGAATCTTGAGCAAATAGACTCAAGCTAGCAAGCGAGATGTAACCCAAAATTAGAACCCTATAAGGTGTTTTCAATAATTCTTTTAGCCAGTACTTCATCCTTAGTCATTTGAGATTTTAGTTCATCAACAGAATTGAACTTCATCTCATCTCTCATTTTCTTTACAAACGCTATTTCAACCTTTTGATTGTATACGTTTTTATTGAATTCAAAAATATGTGCTTCTATGCTCCAATTCTTATCATCAAAAGTTGGATTGTCTCCAATATTGAGCATAGCGCCATAAGTATGACCTTCTATCATCGCATGCGCCGCATAAACACCATTATTGGGTATCAATTTATACTCACTGCTTATGTGTAGGTTAATGGTAGGATAACCTAAGTCTTTGCCCCTTTTATTACCATGGACTACCTCACCATTTAGGCTGTACTTCCTCCCCAATAATAAATTGGCTTCTTCTATGTCTCCTCCCAAAAGCGCTTGTCTAATTTTAGTTGATGACACTATGCATTCATCCACATCATGAGCCGGAATCTCTTGCAACTCAAATTTCTTAGCCCGAGCAAAACGCTCCATATCTATAAATGAGCCTTCTCGATTTCTTCCAAATCTGTGATCATAACCAACAATTACTTTACTCACTTTGAGTTGATCGATTAAGACAGTATCTACGAATTGCTCTGGACTTAATCTGGACAATTCTTTGGTAAAAGGCAATACTATTAAGTGATCAAGGCCCAATTCAGAAACTAAATTAATTTTCTCCTCTAGATCTGTAAGTAGTTTCAATTCATTGTCGTTTGGATATAGTACTAATCGAGGGTGCGGGTAGAAAGTTAACAGCACACTCTCACCACCCAATTTTTTTGCTTGTGCTACCAAGTGCTTTAATATGTGCTGATGACCAATATGAATACCATCAAAGGTGCCTTGAGTTAATACTACAGGATCATTTGGCCTGAACTTTTCTATGCTGTGGTGAACTTTCAAATCTCTAAAATTCGGTGCAAATAAAAGTCTTCTTCAGAAGTAAACGACTTAGGTTCTCGAGCATTTTTCACATGAAAATCACCAATTGCTGTTCTTTCTAATTTAGTGAGATGTGCTCCGCTGTTTAAGGTGGCACCTATATCTCTGGCAAGAGACCTGATATAAGTTCCTTTACTGCATACCACTTTCAATGTAACTTTAGGCAAACTATAATCGAGCACAGAAATTTCATCAATGTGAACCTCTCTATATTTCAGCTCAACCTCTTCCCCTTTACGGGCATATTTATATGCTCTCACACCATTAACTTTTACAGCTGAAAACTTAGGAGGCAGTTGTTGTATGGTTCCTCTGAACTCAGCTAATTTCTCATTGAAAAGTTTTTCGGTAATGTGGGCTGTCTCGTATACGCCATCTACTTCAGTCTCCAAATCAAATGAAGGAGTCGTTTCGCCTAATTTTATTTCTGCTATATAGGTCTTCTTTAGTAGTTGTATTTCTTCAATTCGCTTAGTGAATCTTCCAAAACACACAATCAACAGGCCGCTTGCTAATGGATCTAAAGTACCTGCATGACCAATTTTTTTATAGTGCAAGACATTCCTGAGTTTAGCCACAACATCAAAACTGGTCCAGTTCAAAGGCTTGTCTATGAGTATTATCCCTCCTTCTATTTTGCGTTCGTCTATCACCTATTTCTGAGCAAACCTATAGAGAACAAAAGCAACAGCGCCAAATATGATATTTGGAATCCAGGTGGCTAGCAATGCATGCATACTTCCACTTGTACCATATGCATTAAAGAACTGTATAACTATCAGGTACAGGAAACTCAATAACACTCCAACACCCAAACTTAGCCCTATACCACCTCTTGATTTTCTGGCAGACACACTTACACCAATAATGGTAAGAATAATTATGGCAAACGGAGATGCAAATCGCTTGTATTTTTCGGTGACATAAAAAAAAGTATTGCCAGTTCCTCTCATATCTTCCATAGCTATCATCTCATCTAATTCCCTCATATTATACATTTGAATGTCGTCCATCTTTTTGAAAAAATCCTCGGGATTGAACTGTATCATGGTGTCTAAAGTCTTACCTTTTGTGAGATACTCCTTTCCTTGATTAAATTCTCTAATCCAGTAGTTCTTTATTTGCCAACTTTGAGATTCGCTATTCCAAACCATCTTCTCAGCTCCTAATTTCGATACAATTTCTCCATCTTCTAAGCGCTCCATATTCAATTGATAACCAAAACTATCTCTGAGATTAAAGGTCTCCAATGTCATAATTACACCTGGCCTTATCTGTCTTTTGATATACTGCTTAGAATAGTTCTCCCTTTCCCTTATATACTCATTTTCAAAAACAACCCTAGTTTTATCCGCTTTTGGAATAATCCATGCATAAAGACTAAATGACAAAAAGGCCAAGAAAGTTGCCGTAATAACGTAAGGGACTAGCAACCTTAAGAATGAGACACCACTTGCCATGATGGCAACAATCTCTGATTTCTGTGCCATTTTGGATGTAAAGAAAATGACCGCTATAAACACAAATACAGGGCTGAATAAATTGAGTAAGAAAGGAATCCAATTCACATAATAACTCAATATGATAGCCTTAAAAGGAGCATCGTGTTCAATAAAATCGTCAATCTTCTCAGCGAGATCAAAGACGATAATAATAATAGTAAAAAGACCAAGAGCTAAAAGGAATGCTCCTAAGAACCGCTTAATGATATAGTAATCAAGCTTGGTCAGTTTCACTTCTAATAATTGCTTGGTTTAATCTTTTTAATAGCTAAAGCCAAAAGATGATTGATGTCCATACTTTCTTTAAGAATTGGATCTATAATTTGATCTTCCAAGTATCCTTCATCCTTTACCATTTCTAGCCAATATTGGCAGGCATCTGCAGATTGCTTAGCTTCATTCATGTTTTGCAGGAATAAAGTTTGCACTTGAGTGCTCATCACCCCTTTAGCGCCTATAGCCATTTTGGATGAAGTATCTATCAAATGAGACCTTATTATTATAGCTATGGCTTGGTCTGCCGGAAGCACAAGAGCAATCTTCATACAAGCTTTACTCAGAGTTTTAGCCCTTTTATATAAATCGTCAATCATAATCTTTTTTGTAACTTAGGAATGAGCTCATCTTTCCAACTCCCAAAGGTACCCATCTCAATTTGTTTTCTAGCCTCTCTTACCAACCACATATAGAACTTCAAATTGTGTTCACTTGCAATTTGTCCTCCAAGGTATTCTCCAGCTTTCATTAAATGCTTCACGTAGGCCTTGCTGTATTCAGGGCTGAGTTCTTCATCTACAGGACTGAAATCATTGGACCATTTTTGATTCCTTAAGTTGATAGTTCCATTCTTTGTGAACAACATGGCATTTCTAGCATTTCTTGTTGGCATTACACAATCGAACATATCTATTCCTCTACTAATGCATTCCAATATATTAGCAGGGGTTCCAACACCCATTAAATAGCGAGCTTTAGTCTTGGGAATTATGTCGCAAAGCTCCGCAGTAATTCTATACATATCTTCATGTGGTTCACCCACTGAAAGTCCGCCTATAGCAATTCCAGCAGTGTCTTTAGAGATACAGTATTCTGCAGATTGTCTGCGTAAATCTGAATAAACACTACCTTGAATAATTGGGAAGAATTCTTGGTGATGACCGTAGAGGGAATCAGTACCCTTGAACTGATCAATACACCTATCTAGCCATCTATGTGTGATGTGCATTGAGTTCTCCGCATATTCTTTAGTGGTGGGATAAGGGGTACATTCATCAAATGCCATAATGATATCTGCTCCAATCTGTCTCTGAACATCTATAACCGACTCTGGGCTGAACATGATTTTACTACCGTCTATATGGCTTTTGAAAATCACACCTTCCTCTACAATTTTTCGTTGATCTGAAATGGAATAAACTTGAAATCCACCGGAATCTGTAAGAATGGGTCTCTCCCAACTCATGAATTTGTGCAGTCCTCCGGCATTCTGAATTATTTCAGTTCCAGGCCTTAAATACAAATGATAAGTATTGCCCAATATGATTTCAGCGTTGATTTCATTTCTGAGCCTATCTTGTGCAACCGCTTTCACAGTAGCCTGAGTTCCCACAGGCATAAAAATGGGTGTTTGTATATCCCCATGATCGGTTTTGATAACACCGGTTCGTGCCTGACTACCCTTGTCTTGCTGTTGTAATTGAAAAAACACTAATTAAAAACAATGCTAAACTGCAATAATCTTGGAGCTAGCCTTTCAATACTGCTTGAGAAGATAAAATCATCAGATGCCATATGATTGCCTATTGCATTTGTGAGTCTAATCTCAGGTGAAATTTTTGAAAATGTGGCATAGAAGTCGAATCCAAATCCAATATCATATGAAAAAGTATTTGGGTAAAGAGCTACCACTGGTTTGGTGTTAGACCTGTCTACCTCAATTTGGGAAATGAAATCATATCTGTAACTCATACCCGCTATACCATACAACCTCCAATTCTTATGTCTTTTGGATTTATATTTTAGCAATAAAGGAAATTCTGCATATGTAGATTCCATCTTTGCTGTAACAACCTGATCTCCTTTAAAGTAATAATCCAGATTACGCTGAACCAATTGAATATTAATCATGGCTCTCAAGTCAAGATTTTCTGCAAGTCTGAAGTTAGCCAATCCACCAAGACCTAATCCTGGAAAACTCACTGAATTAATTCTTTGTAAAGTATCTGAAAGTTTAAATGACTCACTAGTAGTGAATTTCACTTTTGCGCTAATCCCAGAAATATTGAATCCAAATCGCACCGCTTTGTTATCATAAAGCGGATTGTGCTCCTGTGCAGAAGCATAAGCACTCATTAAAATCAATATGAGTACTATACCTATTTTCTTGCGCTGTAAATTGAGCATATGCCAAATGTTAAACGGCGGTCCTTAACGTTCTGGTATCCACAGTTTTGCATGATTTCTTTAAACTCTTCTCCCTCTGGAAACACTTTCACAGATTCTGGTAAGTAAGTATAAGCCGAATTATCTCCTGACATCAACTTGCCCCACAAAGGTAAAACTACATTGAAATAGAACGCATATACAAGGGAAAACAAACCTCTAGGTTTGGAAAATTCCAATACACAAATCTTACCTCCTGGTCTCAAAACTCGGTTCATTTCTGTAAGCCCTTTCTCAAGATTTTCAAAATTTCTCACACCAAAACCAACCACAATAGCATCGAAGTAGTTGTCTTCAAATCTCAAGTTTTCACTATCTCCCTCTTCTAAATGAATATTGTTTATTCCCCTTTTCTGAAGTTTCCCTTTGCCCTTTTCCAGCATACCAACCGAAATATCTACACCGATGACTTCATCCGGATTGAGTTTTAAAGTCTCAATTGCAAAATCTGCCGTTCCTGTTGCCACGTCCAAAATGCGCTTGGGTTCTACTTCTCTCAGCATTTTTACAGCCTTCTTGCGCCACCCTTTATCTATACCCATAGATAAGAATCGATTCAAGAAATCATAACGGTGTGCTATATTATCAAACATAGAGCGTACCTGCTCTTTTTTTGAATCGGTGCTGTTATATGGATTAACTTTGTTGCTCATTTTAGAGGGCTGCAAATATGCCATTGGAGTTTAAGAAGGCAAAATTTATAAGAAGTTATGGTTCCGTTGAACAAATTAAGAACAGCGGAAGAGCAGAGTTTGCTTTTATTGGGCGTTCAAATGTTGGAAAATCATCCTTGATTAATGCACTTTGTTCCAATAAAAATCTGGCTAAAACCTCCTCTGTACCTGGGAAAACACAACTCATTAACTTCTTTGAAGTTGAAGAGAAAATTTATCTGGTTGATCTTCCGGGATATGGATATGCCAAAGTCTCTAAAAAATTAAGAGAACAATTCGAAGGCATTATTTCCGAGTACTTAATAAAAAGCCAGAATCTTTATGTGGTTTTTGTATTAGTAGATGCTTCCATTCCTCCTCAAAAGATTGATTTAGACTTCATAAACTGGTGTGGCAAGTTCAAAGTACCCATTGCTGTGGTTTTTACTAAAACAGATAAGAAAAAAGGAAAACAGGTTGAGAGCAATATCAGCAAGTTTGAACAAGCCTTATCTTTGAGCTGGGAAGAAATTCCTGTTGAGTTCTTCACCTCGAGTACAAAAAAAGAAGGTCTGGAAGAAATTCAGCAGTGGATAGTAGAAAGTTTAGAGCATGCATGATCACGAACATCCTCACCAACATCATCAGGACATTAAAAACCTGAGGATTGCTTTTTTCCTAAATCTCCTATTTACCATTATAGAATTTGTAGGCGGTTTGCTTACAAATAGCTTGGCCATACTATCCGATGCTTTGCACGATTTGGGTGATAGCTTTTCCTTGGGACTAGCTTGGTATTTCCAAAAGATCTCAAAAAAGGGAAGAACAACTAACTTCACATACGGATTTAGAAGATTTTCTCTATTGGGAGCCATTATTAACAGTATTATTCTGGTAAGTGGTTCTGTTTTCATTATATCTAAAGCAATTCCAAGACTGGTTCATGTAGAAGAAGCAGACCCCAAGGGAATGATGATATTGGCCGTACTTGGTATTATTGTGAATGGAGCGGCTGTTCTAAGATTAAGGGGAGGAAAATCTCAAAACGAAAAGGTGGTGAGTTTGCATCTTATGGAAGATGTTCTAGGTTGGATAGCCGTTCTCATAGGTTCTATTGTCATTTATTTTACTGAATGGTACATTATTGACCCTATACTCAGTTTAATGATCGCCCTTTATATTCTTGTCAATGTGATCAAGAATCTCAAAAAGTCACTAAAAATTTTACTACAGGCCATACCAGAAGGAATAGAGTATGATCAAATCGGTGAACGAATTCAAAATGTCCCCGGTGTAGAACAATATCACGATTTACATATTTGGAGTCTAGATGGAGATAAAAACATTCTTACTGTTCATCTGGTACTGAATACTACTGAACCGGAAAAAGTGATTCTTATAAAACAAGCAGTTAAACAGGCCATGAAAGAGATGGATATCGTTCATTGTACGCTGGAAATTGAACTCCTAGACGAGGACTGCGTTGACAACGACAATGACTAATTACTGTATTATCAGCTTTCGACTCTCATAAGCCAAATCGTCGTGGCTTAGACCAATAAAGTATGTGCCAGGTGCAAGTGAAGCTACATCAATAGTTAATCCTTCTTTTTTGCTTTTAAACTTCTTTGTCAGAACTACCTTGCCTTCGGAGTTGGTGATTTCTACCATACAGCATGGATGTTCGCCTTCAAATTCCAAATGAATCTCTGTACTCGCGGGATTTGGATAGAGCTTGTACTCCAAATTAATGGGTTCCGGACTTGTGTTAGTAAGCAAGCTTTGGTCATACATACCAAAGGTGTATTGGCCTTTCTTGAGGTCTGAAACTACAACGGTTCCCAACTTATTGAATACTGAACCCATGTTCTTTACGTAGTCTGGATGAATTTGCCAATCGCTTATAGCATTAGGTCTATATAATAACACTAAACTGTCTTCCGTAATTCTAATTAATTGGTTATCTAAATACCCATTTTGAGGAGCAGAGCTAGGTTGCAAGCCATTATATTCAAATGTTCCTTCAACTTTGAAATCCGCAGGCCATACCCCGTCAACAGTCCAATATCTCTCCTTGCTCATAGCCAATCCTTCAATTTTGTTAAAATAGTGATCTGGACTGACCCAGTGGTGTTCTACTCTAAATAAGGCTGAATCGGATGCCGAAGTAACTGTACCTTCAAACAAGGCTTGCTCAAAGTTTATCTGATCTGATTGCTTAACGAACGCCCATTCATCTGTAATCGCATCGCTGATCCTTTCATTGAAATCCAAAGCCCAATACACTGGGATAAAGGGAATCTCTGATTTGTCTATGGTCATGAGGTAATCTGATCCATCAGTAATAGTTTGTATGGTGACTGACTCAAAATCAGATGAAAATGCAGTAATATCATATACTACATCTTCATAGGTAATGCTGTTAAATCTCTGGTTCTGTTTTATTCTTATTTGATATGCGTTTGCATCTTGTTCCACAGACACAATATAGAATTGAGCAAATCCAGCTGTTTTAATCCACTGTTCAAAAAATTTATCTAGAGAGATAGAGGTGAATTGCTGAAAGTGGTCCCTCATATCCTCCGTGCTAACATCTTTGAACTTAAAGTCCTTTTGGAAACTTGCACAGGCTTTGAAAAAGGCGCTATCACCCATAAAACCTCTCAATGTATGCACCATATCAGCTCCTTTGTCGTAGACATGCATTCCATAGGTGTTAGCATGACCAATTCCACTTACTGGTAGGGTTTGACCATCTCTTAAATGAGCGTAGTGTACTACAGCCTTGTGATTGGATCTAATATCATCTTTATAAGCTTCTTTTCCATATACTGCTTCAAGAAAAACACGCTCGGAGAATGAAGCCCATCCCTCATTAATCCACATATCTTCTTGAGTTCTGCAGGTTACCGTATTACCCCACCAATGGTGAGCCAATTCATGAGCAAAAAGGGTTTCATAATTCTTGGAGCCTCCTGCTATACCAAAACGCGGATATGCAATATTGGTAGCATGTTCCATTGCACCACCATTAAAGGGAACCATATTAAAACCTATGCGCTCAAAACTATGTTCTCCATACTGCTTAACAAAAGCTCGAATACAGTCAGGTAAATTTTCAAAACTTTGCTTCATATTGCTTGTGTCTGATGCCACAGAAGCCAACAAAACTGGGGTCCCGTCTACGTTGTACTCAATCATTTCATAAGGAGCAATAGCTACAGAAACAAGATAGGTGGGAATAGGGTCTCTCATTTCCCAACTATAAATAGTTTCGCCCCCAATTACTGGGATAACTCCAATAAGGCTTCCATTGCATAAAGCAACATCTCCACTATCCACCACTATGTTAAAATTGTATAAGGCTCTATCGGTAAAATTATCAAAGCATGGATACCAGGCTCTTCCAAAATTATGCGGGTCGGCCGCAAAACCCACACCTAGATTAAAAGCATAATCTCCATTGAAATAAAAACCTCCCCAGCTAGCGTCTTTAGCCGGATTGCCTCTATAAGCTATCTCCAATAAAAAAGTATCTCCAACAGCCACGGCAGATACATCACTGTACACGGCATCTCCATTTTGGCTGAAGCTCACAGTATCTAAGTGATTTATAACTGCATACTCTACATTAAAACCGATGAGGTCCAATTCTATCTGATCTGATGCTTCTTTTTTATGGATCTTAAGTACCGTAACCGCATCCATGTCTTTCTCCGTTCTATAAGAGGTGAAATCCGCATTTATGAAGTATTCAAGTATATCAAAGCTGTCATTTCGCTCATCGTTAATGGCAGCAGATGAGCTCAAGTGCTTAGAATGCATCTCTTGACAAAACTTTTGAGCTGTACAATTTAGACTACCCAAAATCACCAATATTGACATTAATCCAAGTTTCATTGCCTTCATAATCGCTAAATTCGTAAACGAATATATTTTATTCACTATGAAATACTTCAGAAAACTACTCAGCATTACCCTACTCATTTTGTCATGTCAATTTTCTTGGTCCCAAAATTGGGCTAACGAAAGAACGGTGCAAGTACGCGCAGAAGTACAAAGCTCCCCAGCGGAAATAACCTTGCACTGGGAAGCCTCTACTTATGCAACTTCATATTCCATATTCAGAAGGCTTGTAGGCGAAACGGATTGGAAAAATACCATAGTTACTTTAACCGCAACAGATAGCACTTGGACAGATAATAATGTAAGCACCAACGTTGCTTACGAATACTTGATTCAAAGAGAAACCAATCTCACCGAACCTTTTGGTGGAGGTGAAGACATGGTTACCAATTCTACCCTTATTTCAGGAATAGAAATAGCCACGCAACACCAACGAGGTAAAGTGTTACTATTAATTGATGAGGAATTAGCAGACTCAATATCCCCAGAGCTTCACGAATTGAGAATGGATCTTATAGGTGACGGATGGGAATCAATCGTAGTGGAAATAGCAGATACCGCAACTGCAATACAGGTAAAAGATATCATTGACAATACTGCAGATATTGATGTGGTTTATATACTCGGAAATGTAGTATACCCATATAGCGGAATTTATTGCAGACCTGGTGTGAACTACGAAACCCCTCCAGATGGACATAAAGAAGATGCAGGCGGGCATTGCGGAGCATGGATAGCAGATGTTTATTACGGATCTATAGACAGCGGATGGACTGACTCGGATTCACTCATAAGTTGGGCAGTAAGAGAAGATAATAAGAATCGAATTGGTGATGGCAAGTTTGACAATATGCAAATTCCAAGCAAAGTGGTCATACAAGTTGGGAGAACTGATTTGAGCAGATTGCCAACTATTGGTGGCACAGAAATAAGCAGAATGAAAGCCTATTTGGCTAAAGTTCACAACTATAAAATCGATGCTACACCAATGTTAAGAGAAGCGGTGATGGAAAATAATTTCTCTGGTTCTCGAGAGGGATTCTCTGCAGGTGCCATTCGAGACTTCTACAATCACTTGGGACCTGGTAAAACCACTCATGCTGATCTTTTTACAACTACTGCAGGAAACAACTACCTATTCAGTTATGTAACGGGGCCTGGTTCATATACCAGTTGTGGTGGAGTTGGCAATACCGCTAGCTTCGTTAGCAGCAATCCAGGCATGTTTGCACATATGTTCGGTAGTTATTTTGGAGATGTAGATATTAATAACAATATGTTGAGAGCAAGTCTTGCGGCACAGCAAGGTGGCTTGGTGGCATTTTGGAGTGGGAGACCAAAATGGTTAACTCATGGTTTGGCTCTTGGAGAAAACATCGGTCTGTCGGCTGTTAGAACACAGAATAATGATTGGGACTACGATGTAAGTTTTTTCCAGAATTATGCTCATGTTAGTTTATTAGGAGACCCTACTTTGAGATCGAGCATGTTTGCTCCTCCAACCAACATAGTGGTAAGCATGAATAATGACAGCACTCAAGTATACTTGGACTGGACAGCATCCACTGCATCTGATGTGATAGGCTATTATGTCTATTGGTCAAATGATCAACTCAGTGGCTACAAGCTCTTAAATCAAACACCTATTGCTGGAACTAGCTTTGCTCATTTTACCCCATTAGGAGACAATAACTATTATATGGTGAGAGCAGAACGATTGGAAACTACAGCAAGTGGAAGCTATTACAATCTTAGTCAAGCCAGTCATGTTGAAGTCCAAGGTGTTAAAAGGACTGCAAGTGAAAAACAGTTCACAAAGCAAGAATTCAACCTATACCCTATTCCGGCACAAGACTTCATTTACTTCAGAACCAGCAGTAATGAAATATTAGACGGGCAGATTTATAATAAGCTTGGACAAGAAGTTCTCAAAGACATTCATATTGGTAATAACCTAAGACTAAATGTGAGCTCATTACCTGCAGGAGTTTATTTCTTAAAAAGCGCTACAACAGAACAACGGTTCATAAAACTTTAAGGTTTATAAATCTTTCGATTCGCTGATTGGAAGTACGCTTTTTCAAAAGGTCTTCCACAGGAACCATGCAAGTATTTTTTCTGAGGGATATCATAAAACTGCTTGCAACTATCAGAGATCAATACTATCCCGTTGTAGTAATTATAAAATGCCATTCCTCTTGGATTCATTAGCGAATGACTAAACTCAAACAATTCATCTTGGCCTAAAGCATCTACCAAAGTTTTTGGGATATCGAACTGACTGACTATAGTTCCAATTCTTCCTTTTTCATCCAAGGTATCATGTGGCTGGATTGAAAGAAGACCACCTGCAACAACAATTGGAACATTAAAATTCACGGATTTATATCCCACGCTTCGTTCCGGCATTATAGTTCCATGGTCAGCAGTTATAATCACAAGCGAATTATCCCAGTCTCCCAGTTCTTTAATTCCATTCAACAATACTCCCAAACAGCTATCTGCATATGCAATGCTATTCTCATAACTATTTGTGTGCTTATTGAAATTAGGAACTTTGAAAGGCTCATGAGAACTGGAACTAAACAACATGTGAAATGCCTTTTCATGTTTAGTCATAGCGTCTTTGAGGTAAGCATCAAACACCACTTCATCATGGAAACCCCAAGCTCCAGATTCCGAAGAACTAAAATCGCTTTGTTCCTTAACCAGATCCGCATCATTCACCAATACCCGAAGATTTGCAAAGTCCAGATTACCTCCATAGTGAAATGAAGTATACCAACCATTATCATGGAAAATCTTAAACAAATTCGGCACCCTGTTTAAGAGTTCTGGTCTGTTGGTTAAAGTTTGAGTAGCAAGTGAAGGAATTCCGCTAATGAGTGCAGTTAAGCCTCTATCAGACCTAAAACTGGAGGAATAAGCTCTGGTAAAGAATAGCCCTTCCCGCGCCAATCTGTCTAAATTAGGGGTTATGTTGCTAAGATTTCCAGAAAATAGCAAGCTGTTTTTATTGGTGAAACTTTCCAATACAATTAAATAGACTTTTGAACTGTCTCTAAACTCTATCTCGCCAATGGAGTTTGCATTATTTTGCTTCCATTCTTCCATAAGAAGCAATTCTTGTTCTTGTGAAATGAACTCCACTGCACTTTGGCTCTCCCTGTCAATTTCATATGCAACAAGATTCCAGACCGGATTCAAGGCAGCATTATTGTATAAGGCCTTTTGATGATAGTATGCCGAGCTTATTCCAATTGGGTTTTTTCCAAAGCCACCTCTGCCTAAATAGGCAACAACTAATAAGATGATAATAAGACCAAACCCTCTTTTTGTAGCAAGGGTGTCCCACTTCTTGATAAATCTGTAGGCATATCTTGTACAGAATAACATAAACAGAAAACTATAAGCCAGATCTAGCCACTCTATAGACGCTATAGCGCTTTTTGGCTCACCTATATACTGCATGAACAGCAAACTAACTTTGCCGCCCCAGTATTTGTAAAAGAACGGATCCACACTAAGAACGACAATAATTATCGCGGTTAAGGAAATGATATATCCTTTAAATATCCTTCTTGAAATTGCCCTATCCCCAGTAAAAACATAGAGCGCTAGTAAGGGAATAATTGTATAGCTAATCAATGATAAATCAAGACTTAAACCGTTCCACCATATGAAAGGCAGTTGCACAAAATCTTCTAAGAAGTTTTTATAGTTGATGAAAATGAAGAAAATCTTAGACCACAGTAAAAGAATAATGAAATAGAGGTAATACTTCGCTATGTCAAAAAACAGCTTCATCTAAAATCTATTAATATTACAGTCATTGTTTAATTCCTTTCCAGAAATCATAAAATCTGCTAGTTCTCTACTTAATTGAGGAGCCATAGAAACCCCTTTACTTCCCAAACCATTCATAATAAACATACATTCGTGTTTAGGATGCTGGCCCAGTAGTGGCCTCCTATCTTTAACTGCTGGCCTAATCCCAACAAACTGATTTACAACTTCATAGCTGGCACTACTCATTTTCTCAAATCGCTCCAACAAATATGCCTTATTCTTTAATGTTGGCACTAAATCAATGATATGATGTTCGTAGGTTGCCCCAACCTTAAACTTTTGATTGCCTGTAGGTAGAACAAAGACAGCACCTGTCAGTATTAGGTTTTCATCTAATTCTCCGCTTTCAATTTCAATTAGCTCTCCTTTATTAGGTGAAAATGGTAAATGCTTGAAATACGGATTGTTAATCATATCATAACCCTCACAAAAAACAATTTTCTTAAATCTAATATTATCATAGGAAAGCGAGTCTAACTCAAGCAATTCATGATTAAATATTTCATTTCTATAAGGAGCTTTATCCTTTAGATAAATTCTCATATTGTTTGTGAAAGCAGTTGTATCCAGATGCCCCCCTCTATGAATTTGTATTTGACCAAAATCATCTTTAGATGGAATGTATTGGCAATACCCTTTGTATTTTTCTAGGTGGGATTTAGAAAGCCAGATGTTTTGCTCCCCTGCACTACTAATAACTCTTCTTATCTCTTTTGAAAAATAGAAGCTGGACTGGGTTTTAGTTTCTAAATCTCGATAATAAGACTCCAGAGAAGGAAAGAAGTCATTGGCTCTCCAAGTTAGACTAAAAAATTTACCCGCCACTGGATTCACTATACCTGCTGCAATACTTGTTGAAACATTCCTTTCGTCATTGTTTACTATGATTGAAGTATGGCCTCTATTGAGAAGTTCATTATGAAGGCAAAGCCCACTAATTCCAGCACCCACAATCAGAAAATCGACTGATTCTGACATTCAAGCAAAAATAATCATGCTATTTTTAAGTTATTTGCATTGGTGACAAGAAACCTAATACTTCTTTTAACATTGGCATTAGCGATATGCTCATGCAGAGATGAGTTTAATGACCCCAACCCTGACTATGAAGAAATCATAGATCTTATTGCTCCTGAGATTGAACTCTTGAGCCTCAAAGCGGATAGTGTTTATCACAATATAGATACCCTTCCTATTCAAATAAGGTATACAGACGATCATCTTTTGGAGCTCATGAAGTTTGACCTAGTTGTTCTAAATGGAACAGCTAATCCGATGAATCTGTTGATTAACAAAGAAGACACGGTTTTTCTCTTAGATACATTTTACCCCCTTCCTGCATTAGACACAGTTGAACTAGGAATTCTCACTACATGCAAAGACTATGCAGAAAATACAGCGGTTGAATCGTTCAACATTCAAGTAGTCAGGTAATTGAGAGCTACATTAGTTGTCATAGCATTTTTTATCTCCTTTATTGTAGGAGCTCAGATACTAGATACTACAGATGTTCATACCTATAAAACCTTACAAAATTACCAAGTTAGTGAACAGGGTTTAATCAATTTGGAAGAAGACTCCATAAGTATTGACACCTCACTAAAAACTCTTGGGCGAAGTTATGGTGCCATGCACGAGAATTTTGCTTTTTTAGATTTGGGTTTTGAAGGCAGTCCTCTATTAAAATTGACCAATCTACCTGTTAGAAATCTCAGCTTGGAACTAGGTATGAATGGAATGGACTATTACTTCTATGATTTTGAATTAAATAGATATCACTCCGATCGTCCTTTCACCCGATTGAACTACTCTCAGGGTGCCAATGAACTTATATTTATTGACGTTACTCATGGCCAGGAAATTTCAAGAAGGCTCACTTTCGGTTTAGATTACAGACGCCTGAAGAACCAGAATTTTTACTACTCCAATATTAGCAATGCAGACAGAGTTAGGTTTTCAAATCTGTTCAATACCAAATTTTATACTGGCTACTACAATAAAGATAGAAGCTATGAGATGCTGTTTGGATTTCTATGGAACAAAAACAAGAACATAGAATCTGGAGGACTGGAAGACCCAGCTCTATTTGAATTATTATCTGGTAGAGAAAAAACCAATAATAATCCTAGCTATTTGGGTGATGCCAATAGCCAAATAGCAGAACACGGTTTTAAATTAACTCAGTTTTTTAGATTAAAATCGTCTCCATTAGATACGAACAACAAACACGATTTAAGACGTTTTAAAAGTCAGGTGATTTGGAATACAGAATTGAATTATCAGCGTTCCGAATACACAGACAACTTACCAGATTCTGCCTTTTATGGACTCAAATTGGCAGAGGTACACGATAGCATATTACATAGGAAGTTTTCGAGCGGATTGAGCTATATGATTAAGCAAAACAATGCTATGTACATAGCCGGATTGCAGTATAGTAATGACCATATATATCAGGATAGTTCATTTGTTAGATACAACTCCCTCTATACCAGAATTGAAACAAAACAGCACTTGTTCAATTGGGATTTAAAGGCCAAACTAGATTTTGGACTAGTAGGATACAATCAATCTGATTATAAATTAGATGTGAAGTTTAAACGGAGATTCAATAAATCCCTTTTAGCCTTGGGATGGACAGAATCATCTATAAGACAGAATTATATACAGTCCCAATTCAGCTCTTCCTATATCAGCTGGCAAGATTCATCTTGGCAATCTGAGAACAATAGAAGAATTGTTGTTAAATACAAAAGAAAAATGGCTAAGTCTGCCGTGTATATTAAGGCTTCGGTACAACAAGTGAAGGGGTTGATGTACTTTAATGACAGTAGCATATTGCAATCCAATGAGCTAAGTACACTTAGTAATTTAACCTTGGCCTATAAACTAAAGATGAAGCATTGGGGTGGAAATGCCCAATTCACTTATCAGACTAGTTCTAATCAGCAGGTTTTACCAAGACCAGAGTTGTTTGGACAAGCTGAACTCTACCTGCAGCTGAAATTATTCAAGAAACTATTGAACACACAATTAGGAGTAAGTTCAAGAGCCATGTCTGAATTTAATGCACCTATTTACGATCCACGGATTAGACAGTGGAGAAACAGCAGTGATATTTTTGAATACTATTCACCTATCCAGCTATTTATGAGAGCCAAGATTAAGAGCTTCTATTTTGGATTCAATGTGTTCCATATCCAACAAGGTTTTATGGGTGAGAGCTATTATAGTTCCCCTAACTACCCTATGATGCCGAGAGCTTTCCGTCTTAATATTCAATGGGATTTGGCAAACTGATGATTTAAAGATGGTCTTTAACTCCAGTATATTTCTAGTCTTTTTCTTACTCTTTTTTCCTATCTATTGGGCTATAAATAAGAGCTTTACAATTCCAATTCGCAATCTTTTCATTATAGTCTGCAGCTACGTATTTTACGGTTGGTGGGACTGGCGTTTTCTATCTCTCATCTTTATTAGTTCAATAACAGATTACCTCATAGGTTTAGAGCTGGCCAAAACCAACAAACCATCCAGAAGAAAAATCTTGATAGTTGTGAGTTTGGTGGTCAATCTTGGAATTCTTGCATTCTTTAAATACTATAATTTCTTTATTGATTCAGCTGTGGAGGTCTTTAATATATTGGGCTTTAGCTGGTCTACAACTAGCTTGAACATTATACTTCCTGTTGGTATTTCCTTCTACACATTTCAGACCCTCAGCTATACATTGGATATTTATAAAAGCAGATTAAAACCTACCAAGGATTTGCTAGCTTTTTTTGCCTTTGTTTCCTTTTTTCCTCAATTGGTGGCCGGTCCAATTGAAAGAGCGAGAAATCTTCTCCCTCAATTCTCTATAGCCAAAAAGTTAGAGTATCAGATGGTTGTTAGTGGCTTTCGCCTAGCGCTTTGGGGCTTTTTTAAAAAACTGGTAATAGCAGATAATTTTGGGCTGTTGGCAGATAATCTTTTTTCTCAGGACCACTATAATGTTTGGATTACTCTTTTTGCCGCTCTTTGTTTTGCCATTCAGATCTACGCAGATTTCTCAGCTTACTCAGACATTGCTATTGGTATTGCGAAAACTTTAGGATTCAAACTAAGCACTAATTTTAGAGCACCCTACTTTTCAAAATCTTATACTGAATTCTGGCAACGTTGGCATATCTCATTATCTACATGGTTTCGAGATTATGTATATATACCTCTAGGTGGAAACAGAACAACAAAAAGCAGGATGCGCATGAACATCTTTATTACATTCTTGCTTTCGGGTCTGTGGCACGGTGCCAATTTCACTTTTATACTCTGGGGCGCACTCCATGGGCTATTACTTATAATAGAAAAAAGATTTAACGCTTTCCTTAGAGGACCACTTTACGCTATTGCCGTATTTATAGGAGTTGTACTTCTTTGGTTGGTTTTTAGAGCTGAAGACTTCAACCAATTAAAGTCTATGACCTATTCTCTGACCCAATTTGCTTCCTATAGTGATTCGGGGATCCCTGCGATTATTCACAATTTCTCAAATGTGAAGTTTGTTGTGCTGAGCCTAGTGATGGTTCCATTCTTTCTTGTTGAATACAGAATTAAAGACAGCCATATTGAGGACCATATGGCAAAATACTCAAAGTGGATTAGGTGGTCTATTTACTATTTGTTGATAGTACTCATTTTAATGCTGACTAACCTTGATGTTAAACCTTCATTCATCTATTTTCAGTTCTGATGAAAAAGCTAATTATACATAGCGTTTTGTTTCTGCTTCCATTAGTGCTTTTACTTGCTTTAGTGCCTGTTGATAGGAGAATTCTATTTAAGGAGTTAAAGGATGATTGTTTAAATAAAGGAATATGGATGCATGATCGCATTCACATAAATACCACACCTATAGATATAGCTTTTCTGGGCACATCACATACTATCAATGCAATTGATGAAAAGGTAATAGAGGCCAATCTGTCTGACTCAACCTTAGATGTAACCAACTTTGGTTATTGCAGAATCGGCCGAAATCTGAATTTGGCCTTATTAGAAGAAATTGGAAAGAAGAAGACTCCTCAAGTTGTAGTGCTTGAAATTAGGGAGAATGAGAATTTGAAAGGCCATCCAGTCGCGCCTTATATAGTATCCAGTAGTTCTTTCTTAAAATGGAACTCATGGTTTCACTCAGCGAGTCTCTCTGATTTGTGGAAGCATTTATCGTATAAAACACAACTTACCCAAGACAAGTATTATAATAGAATTGACAGTCTTCATTTTTTTCCTTGGGACCATTATCACAAATCTGCCATCGATACAGCTACAGACTTAACGCATTCCAATAAGCCAATAAAAAAAGGTATTGAACTTAAGTATACTTATCCGCACTCATACCTTAAACAAATTGCAAAATGGTGCTCTAATAGAAACGTTGAGCTGGTATTTATCTATCTACCGAATTATTCATACAGAAATGCGGCACCTTTACATATTGATTTCTATGAAGAATATGGTAAAGTTTGGCTACCACCTGCAGAACTACTAAACAATAACAATCTTTGGTACGATATAGAACACCTAAACACCGCTGGAGCTAAAAAGTACAGTGAATGGGTTGCCAGTAAATTAGAAGAGTAACTTATTCTATGATTTCTTTTACACGACCTACTTCTCCGGTCTCTAAAAGAACTTTGATTCCATGAGGATGGAACTTTGATTTGGTGAGTATCCTTTCAACAAACCCACTGGTTAGATCTCCTGTAGATTGGTCTTCTTTCATTACAACCATTACTTCGCTACCTATTTTAACATCATTTCGATTTCTACCGTCCATTGCTTTTTGGATTTGCTCTTAAAGAGAGTTAGATTTGTAAAATTTGCTATAAAGAAAAAGTCCCGGCCATATAGGCCAGGACTTAATTTCAAAGATAAAATACTAAACTACTACTTATGATGAAAATTATTAACCATGTGTACCTTGCGGTACATCTTATAGTAAGCTAATACTGTGCCAATAGCTTTCTTGTTGACAGTCAGTCTTTTAAGTTTTTCAACCATCAATTATTCTCTCTTTTTTAGACACTTTTTTCTCATTATTGGACTTATGGCAATTAGTCGGTTTGTGTGCTCTTTGAGTTTTATATAGATTGCATGCATGTCAATATCTTATAAAGTAATAATCGTATTAGCCATGTTCATTTGCTCATCATGCTCTCGACAAGAGCCTGATATTGAGAAAGATACAGCCAATATTGAAGCTCTTCTTGCTCAGCAGCTAGTGGATTGGAATAATGGAGATATTGAAGCTTTCATGCAAACATATTGGGATTCCGAGACCTTGAGATTTAGTAGCAGAGGTGGTACAGCTTATGGCTGGAATAATGTCTTAGACATGTACAAACGCTCATTCCCAGATAGAGAAAGTATGGGGCAGCTGCATTTTGACATAGACACCATATTTACTAATAGATATCCAATGGTTCAGGTAAATGGCGCCTTCCATCTATATAGGTCGGACACCTTAGAAGGTCCATTCTCTTTATTCTTTGAAAAAATTGATAGTGAATGGAAAATTACAGAAGATCATACATGGTAATTACAGCAGTATATTCCATGAATACGCATCTTCTTTTCTTCCAAATTTGTAGTCTTCAAGTTCTTTCTTAATTCCAACGATACCTTGGTGATTCTCTGATTTCAAAGAATATATCTTATCATCTATTTCCAGTTTATCAATAAAGGTTATTGCCGCTGCAGTACCTGTGGCAAATAAACATTCCACAGAATTCTGTTCCAGTTTGTCTCGAAGGAAGTTCTTGGAGATCTTGGTTTCAACCACTTCCACTCCACTTCTCTTAATTAATTTAATTACCGAATCTCTGGTAATTCCAGCCAATATACTGTCGTGAAGTTCTGGTGTGTACACCACCCCATCTATAACCATAAACAGATTCGCCGACCCCAACTCTTCCAAATATTCATTTTCCGTTCTATCAGTCCAGATTAGTTGATCATAGCCTTGATCCTTTGCAAGCATTGATGGCATAAATGCCGCTGCATAATTCCCAGCTGCTTTGGCGTGACCTACTCCACCCTGAACTGCTCGGGAATATTTCGATTCTACTTTCACATCTATAGGTCTGTCATAGTAAAAGCCTACAGGAGATGCAATCAGCATAAACCTATACTTCACACTTGGGATTGCCCTTAATGTAGGAGAGGTGGCAATAATAAAAGGTCTTACATACAAAGAGCCTTGATGTTGTTCAGGCACCCACGCCCTATCCAATTGAAGCCATGCTATTATAGCATCCATTATCTGATTTTCATCAATTTCGGGAATAGCCAATCTATTTGCGGAAAGATTCAATCTTGAAATATTGTCTTTCGCTCTAAAGAGATTTACTTCACCCGCATCAGTCTTATAAGCTTTCAAACCTTCAAAAATGGCTTGGCCATAATGGAATACATGACTTGCAGGATGATATTCCATTGGACCAAAAGGTCTGATTTCCATTTCACTCCATGTGTCACCATCAAATTCAGCAACTATCATGTGATCAGTAAATGCTTTACCAAATACCAACTGATCGAAATCAACATTTGCTAAACCTGAACTCTTGCTCTCACTCACTCTCATAAATCGGCTTCAAATTAAATGGTATAAAGTGAATAAATGACATTTGTTTATAATTTTGCCTAGTGAACGATTTGGAAGAATTTGAGATTGGCTTGTTGTACAAAAGCCTTGTAATCCTGAAAGAAAAAGATGAACAGGAAACTTCAAATTCAACTGTGGTAAGGGAAGAAGAAAAGCCAACGCCAATTGAGGTCAAAACAGAAGTTGCTCAGCCTCCGGCTGAAGAAAAAATTGTTACGGAAACCTTAAATTCTAAGTTGTTTATATATCCAAAAAATCTTGAAGAAACTCTTCGAGCTGACAACTCAAATTTGAGTAAGATTCTTCAAGCTCTTCAAGCATCGGATATAATGAACAATGCCATACACCTGGAAGATATAAGCACATTGGATCAGCTGAAAGATGTACAAGTGGTTTGGTCTGTGGGTTTATCTCAAAGCCAGCAAGAGTCCATTACTAAATTTGGGCATCTCAAGTATTTGAATTCTCCAAATCCTGAGTCTCTGCAGACCAAAGAGGAGAAACGAAAGATGTACGAACCTCTTAAGGCATTTGTAAAGTATTTTAACTGAGCTTATTTGCAGTAATTTCAAATAGGTAATAAGGCTTCAAAAAGCCAATGCAAGTTGTATTTTTGCAGCCCTTTTATAGTATCATATGATCAACAAAGAAGACTTCAGAAAATACAAGAATCAATCTTACTTTCTTAAACTCAAAGAACTCGCATCTACAGATAGTGTTGACCCTTATAAATATCGAATGATATTTTTTGGAGGAACCGGTGCAGTTGGAGGACAAGCAGTGATTGAAGTTCTACATGGTTTTCAATACATAGAGCGCAATCGCTATGCTCACAGCAATCAGAGACCTGAACTTGTTATTACAGGTATAGATCTGAAACAAATAGACCAATTCTGTTCCAAGCTATATCAGGTCTTTGGTAAAGAAAACTTCAAATTGATAAGCGAGGAAGGGGAAACTCCGACTTATATATTTGAAAACCTGGTTGTTCTGAACTTCAAAATTCTTCTAGCTTCTCCCAAATTCAAAAGTGATTTAGACGCGGCCTTGCCTTCTTACAATACAGCTGAAGAAAAGATAGATTACTTAAAAGGCGAAGCATCCAAAATAACAGCTCCTTTTGAGGAGTTTGTTGAAGAATATATCAAGGTAACAGGCATAAAAGGAATTCGCGCTGTATTTAGTGGCATTCCGATTCCAAGTGTGGCTACCTACCATTTTGAAGCCATTGATAGGTTGCTTGAAAAACATGGATTGGCAAAGGATGATCCAGACAAGCTGATTGAAAGAAGTATTAAAAGAGAGATTCTTAAAGGACTTGCTCAAGATTTCGGTAACATCAAAGAAAAATACGCCGACGAAGTTCTTATAGCACACACCACTTCTGTAGGTGGCATGTATCAAATCATCAATGATGAGGCAGTAATAAAAACTGGTTACGCTCACTCTTCTCTTGGCGATTTATTGAAAGAAAAGCAATTTTACGCCAATGAGTTAACCATACATTATTCCAATTTTGGATTAAAGAGTTTGGTAACCGCAGCGGCAATAGGTATTGATTACATATACCAAAAATCTACTCTGCCGCTTAGTAGTGGAGTATCAAGAAAATACCGCATGGCTAGTGAAGGAAGCAACCTTCCTTTTGACTTAAAGCTGGTTAAAGATGCAAATAGCGACAAACTGATTAATAAGGTATTTCCTTCTCAGAGGCTGAGTGCATCTCACCCAATAGTGGATGATGCAGGCATTCCCGTTCCCAAAACGGATTATGATTTTGGCAATGATGAAGAAGAAGTTAAAACTTTAAACGTGTCTTATGCTTTACGCAGCGGAGAGAATGGATTGTTCTCTCTAGACAACGCTTATGCCCTTTATTTAAACATGAAGATTGCCTCGCAAGAGGAATTGGCTCACGTTCTAGTTTATAATGCCTTTTTTGGTGATGATGAGCAAAAACCTTGGTTTGACGAGCATGGCATTTGCTATTATACCCAAACAGATAACTCCAGTTTAATCTTTGCGCTACTTAATAATAGACGTGAGTTTAGAAACTACCAGACTTCCGCTTTTACACCTAAAGCTTTTCAGGAATTAGGTTCGTCTAAGCATCAAGCTGAATTACACACCAGTGCTTTATTCATTCTACTGCATAAGTTAAAGAATATCAACCCAGCTCAGGTAAGCAAGACTATAACCTCAAAATACAACATCACCGAGGTGATGGAATTTGTAGACAAGAACACACCTACTTTGCTCATAGAGGATATAGTGAATTATGGCAAAGACAATGCTAAACTAGGTGCTGATTTCGCTGAGCTTTTTGAGCTGAAGACTGCGGATGATATTGCTGGCTTTGTTGGGTTTAAAGGCGAACTACATGGTTTTATTAGAACTTTCTTTGACCATTTATTAACTATAGTCAACGACACTATCAATGCTATTACCTCTTTAGGAACACCAATCATCTATACCAATAGCAAAGGAAAAGACGTCATTCTTTCCGGACCGTATTTCGCTCCACTGGATCTGATCATCAAAGACAATTTTACTTTACTAGAGTACATCTTGGAGGAAAGTGTGAATTACAAAATGAATCAGAATGACTTCCTTGAGTGGGTGATTTGTAACAACGGATTAGCAGATATGAGACCTAAAGCCGTATTCAATACAGCTAAAATTTATCAGCAGGGATTGGTAGATGCAATTAGAGTTTGTGATAACATTGAAGACTTCAGAAAACTAGTAAATACCCTAAAGCAGAAAAACGGACACAACCTCCGTGAAAACTATCATTATAGCACAAGCGGTCTAGTGGCGTATACCGGAAGAATCCTTGGACTTTATGAGCAAATTTCAAATTTTGACTTAAGTTTAGGAACTTTAAATGGTTGGAAAGCTCTTTTCCCGGTTGATTCCAACAATAATCACCCATTGATTCCTGGTCTTGTGGAGGCAATGAGAATGTATAGTGAAGGTTTGGGTAAAATTACTGGCTCAGAATTCCTATACCCTAAATATGGATATTTTGATTGATTAGAATGAGAACTCTATTGCTCCTATGTTTTTGTATTTCTCTGCTTGCTTGCACTCAGCAACAATCAGAGAAGAACCACGAACAATCTGAAAAGGAGCATGAAGATATTTATTCATCAATAGAGTTCCCTCAATTCCAGTCTATTCTGGATAGTGCGCAAGTAGAAGGGAGTATACTCATTCTAGACTTACATGATAAGAAATTCTATTCAAACAACTTTGATTGGGCTTCAGAAGGCAGACTACCTGCCTCAACTTTTAAGATAGCTAATTCAATTATTGCACTTGAGTCAGGGGTGGTTGAGGATGACAGTACATTATTTCCGTGGAACGGCCAACCAAGAAGGATGAAGATCTGGGAAAAGGACTTGATTTTCAAACAGGCTTTTCATGTTTCTTGTGTTCCTTGCTACCAAGAGGTGGCTAGAAATATTGGAGTAGGCCGAATGCGTGAATACTTAAACAAGTTCAACTATGGAGATATGAAGGTAGATTCAAACAGCATAGATGTTTTCTGGCTTGAAGGGGAATCACAAATTTCTCAATACCAACAAATTGAATTCCTAAAGAATTTCTACCAAGATGAATTAGCAATATCAGCTCGAACAAAAAGCATCATGTCTAAATTGATGGTGATAGAAAAAAACGATGAGTATATACTCAGTGGCAAAACTGGATGGTCTATAAGAAACGGCCATAATAATGGTTGGTTTGTGGGTTACATTGAGTATAAATCCAAGATGTACTTCTTTGCTACCAATGTTTCTCCACAAGAAGAGTTTAACATGAAAATGTTTCCAGTCATAAGAAAGAATGTTACTTTCAAGGCCTTGGAACATCTGAGATCGGAAAGTTCAAGCGCTATTAATTAAGACATGAAAAAGGAAAACAAACTGGGAGTTGGAATTGCATTAGGTGCCGGAATCGGAACAGCTTTAGGAGTTGCCACCAAGAATATAGGAATGTGGATTGCCATTGGAGTTGCTATTGGTGCTGCAATAGGAACAGCTTTAATGCAACAAGAAAGCAAAAAAGACAAAGAAGATTAAGTCGTGTTAGTACTTTAACATCTGAGCAATACATCCATCTTCAAAACACATTATTGAGCAAAACAACATCAAATGCATTGACAGCATTTATACTTATTGGTTGTTTCATTTAGGTCATCAAGCCGAAGCTAGGATGATAATTAAAAGAAAACCTTTTATACTTGGAGAATGAAACCTTTAAGGAGATTGAAGTTCATTCTGCTTGTTGTATTTCTAGTCTTTGCAACTGAATCTTGCAAAAAAGATAATACCACTCCAGACTGTGATCTAACTGTTATCTTAACGGATACTTCTCTACTAAATGTGGCTTATGGTACAGAAGGCAGGCAAGTATATGATATACATTTACCTGCTAATAGAACTATGAGTACTCCAGTAATACTTATGATTCATGGTGGCGCATGGAGAGCCGGGCAGAAAGAAGATTTTAATTCCTACATAAACATAATACAGTCTAAATGGGACAGTGTAGCCATAGTTACAATGAACTACAGACTGGCGAGCAATGTAGATAGCATCCACCACGATGAAATGATGGAAGACATTAATTCAGTAGTGAATCATTTAAACTCCAATAAATCTTCATACCATATTTCAAATAAGCTGGCTATTATGGGTGCCAGTGCTGGAGGCCAGTTAGCTATGATATATGCTTATAAATACAACACTGAGATTAAATGTGTTGGAAGCATCTTTGGACCAACAATCATGAATGATTGGAGTTGGTATAACAGCAACAATGTATTTCTTGGAGGTTATGTTGGTGATATTTTAGCACAGTATGTTGGTCAAACCTGGGATACAACCGCATACAAAGCAGTAAGCCCATACTGGAACGTAAGCAGTAGTACACAACCCACTATTATTTTTCACGGCAGTTTAGACCCTATAGTGCCTACTTATCACAGTCAGTGGCTGCACGGCAAGCTGAACAGTTTGTCTGTTGTAAATGAATATCATGAATACGTTGCATTCCACAGCTTTGATAGCAATCAATCCAATGATGTGTTGACAAAATTAGTGGCCTTTTTCAAGAGCCATTTAGAATAGCAGAATCACGAGTGATTCTCCTTTATCTCTTTCGGTGTTAATCTACGTTGTCGTGCAGAAATGAATTATTCTGCCTGAGCTCTGGTTTCTTATCTGGCTCTTCTACCAAAGATGTTCTAGATATTTCAGAGTCCGAAGAATGAGGCTTGTCTTCTAAATTCACACCTTTGCGAATATAGGCGGGTACATTTTCCAATTCTTCTATTCCTTCATCTTTCTGAGCAGTCTCATTTAAGTCTTTAAGATAACGCATACGTTTTTTCATTTCCTCTATTTTCAGATCTGCCATTTGGCTTTCAGACTGCTCCTGAGTTTCCTCATTTATAACATCAAAAATGGTAGTCTGCTTTTTAACAGCTGCATCTTCTTCAAGATCTAAAGGGTCTACCTGAAACTCTACTTCTTGCTCTGTTTCCTCTTCTTGATTCACGATATATCTATTCTCTTTGCGGTCAAAACCTGTAGCAATAACTGTTACTGAGATATCTCGTCCCAATTTAGAGTCATAACACAAACCACATTTAAGGCTTGCATCCATGCCAGCCTCTTCTTGTAGAAATTCATTAATAGCTGCATATTCATCCATGGTAGCCTCTTCGTCTCCATAGCTGATATTTACCAACAAATCGCTTGCTCCTTTAATTTTACTATCGTCTAGCAATGGTGAATTAAGTGCCATATTCACAGCCCGCATAGCTCTGTCTTCTCCTTCTGCTAAACCAATACCCATAATAGATACTCCACTATTGGTCATAGCGGTTTTTACATCTTCAAAGTCAACATTTATGCTACCGGCTATAGTTATAATTTCTGCTATACCCTTAGCCGCAGTAGTTAACACATTATCTGCATGACCAAAAGCTCTTGAAATTGGCAGATTGCCAAATATGTCTTTGATTCTATCATTGGAAATTACCAATAGAGAATCAACAGCATCTCTCATTTCGTGTATACCTTCAAATGCAGCATCGCACCTGCGATTACCTTCGAATGTAAATGGAGTTGTTACTATGCCAACTGTAAGTATACCCATGTCTTTGGCTGCTTTAGCCAAAACAGGTGCGGCTCCTGTTCCAGTTCCACCGCCCATACCAGCAGTGACAAATACCATTTGAGTATTTACACCAAGGGTATCAATAATATCTTTAATATTTTCTTCAGCGGCTTTTTTTCCAACTTCTGGATTTGAACCCGCTCCTCTTCCTTCGGTTAGGGAACTGCCAATTTGAATTTTGTTGGGTATAGGGCTGCTTTCCAGTGCTTGCGCATCTGTGTTGCAGATGAAGAAATCCACACCAGTGATTCCCTCTCTATACATATGGTTCACGGCATTTCCACCGCCACCACCAACACCAATTACTTTAATTATGGAAGATTTTTCCTTTGGTAACTCAAATGTAAAACTCATAAAATTCTATTTAAAGTCAGTTACGTCGGCCTCGTCTTTCAACCAGTCCTTAATTCGATCAAATAGGGCCTTCTTACTTTTTTCACTTTGACCCAGATCTATAGCTAAGCTCTCATTATCTGAGAATCGAGCATCTTCTAATCCTCTCAGTACCAGTCCCACTCCAGTGGCATAAATAGGGCTTTTCACCTCTTCTACCATGCCCTTAGACAAGTGCTCGGTTGGATATCCTATTCTAGCATCTAATCCCGTTACGAATTCTGCTAGTTGTGCTATATGTTTCAATTGAGATCCTCCTCCTGTGAGTACAATACCACCGGCGAGTTTCTTCTTCATATTAGAAGCCTTGATTTCATAGTATACTAGTTCTAGTATCTCTTCAATTCTTGCTTGTATAATTCTAGCTAAGTTCTTAATCGCTATTTCTTTAGGTTCCCTTCCTCTAATTCCAGGTATGCTCACAATTTCGCTGTCTGATAATTCATTAGCTAGTGCGCTTCCGAATTTTACTTTCAGCAATTCAGCATGAGCTTTCATAACATTACAACCTTCTTTTATGTCCTCAGTTATAATGTTTCCACCATAAGGAATGACAGCTGTGTGTTTAATTATGTTCTCGTGGAAGATGGCCACATCAGTGGTTCCGCCTCCTATATCCACCAAAACTACCCCTGCTTCCAATTCTTCAGGACTCAGAACAGATTCAGAAGAAGCTAGAGGTTCTAATGCCAGATCAGCCACTTTTAGTTCTGACTTCTCTACGCATTTATATATGTTTTTTGCTGCAGTTATTTGCCCAGTGATAATATGGAAGTTTCCTTCTAGCTTTACACCAGCCATACCAACTGGGTCTACTATTCCAGGTTCGTCATCTACAGAATAGTCTTGTGGCAATACATGAATGATTTTATCTCCTGGCTTAACAGCTAACTTGAACATATCTGTTTCCAGTTTCTTCAAATCCTCATTATTAATTTCAGCTTCACCATCATTTCTAATAATCATTCCTCTGTGCTGTAAGCTATTGATATGAGCACCTGCAATTCCTACATGAACTCGTTTAATTTCCACATTAGATTTTTCAGATGCATCTTTTACAGCTTGATGTATTGCGGCTACCGTCTTATCTATATTAGAAACCACTCCTCTGGTTACTCCTCCGTGAGCAGCAACTTTTCCCATTCCCAGGATATCTACTTTTCCAAACTCATTAGCTCTTCCTACTATGGCACACACCTTTGTGGTTCCAATATCTAGGCCTACTACAATCTTTTCTTTTGATTCTTCCATCTGATTAACTACAAACTATTTGATTCGCAAACTTTAAATTGATGGTTTTGTACTTGTCCCAACCAACCCTCTTCATTCCGTGTTTATAGAATTGTTCCAATCTATAAAACTTGTCTTCCAGTTCTGTGGCATCTCCAAAGATGACCTGTTGCGAACTGAGTTTGGGTATCAGGATGAGATCTCCTCCATCTGTTACAAATATCTGCTCTGTTATCGCCTCGGCGAAGGGGTTTTCTTGCACATAGCGAGCAAGGGTGTATACTTTCTTAATCATAGATTCAGAAAGATGACCACTTGCTATGATAACCCTTGGTGAATTGTACTCACCCCATGAAATCTTAGCACCAGTATAATCCAAAAAATAGGATTCATTCTCATTGCTGTAAATCCTCAATATTGGAATTCGTTGATCTATGTCTATCTGAAGCTCCCCTCCCAATTGAAAACTCACCTCTGCTTTGGCCACAACATCCATAGCCAATAATTGCTTCTCAATATCCGCCAGATCAATATTGGCAGAAGGCACTCCTATTAAACCCCCGCTATACCACTGCATGAGTTTATCTTCTATCATAGCGCGGTTTATCATTTGCCTATCTGAAGGAACACTTATGTTTATGTCTATATCCGTACAGACTTGCTTTAGATGCTTAGCGCGCAGACTCACCAATAAAAAGATAAGTAATCCTATGGCCACCACATAAAGAGTCTTTCTGAGATATAGTTGCCAATTTATCTTAGCCATGGTATTTTTCTTTTAAAGGTTGTACCAAGCGGTCAATATCTCCAGCACCCAAAGTGAGCAGTACATCAATTTTGTCAAACTCTAATTGATTAAACAGCTGATCTTTTTCTACCAAATGCTTATTGGGCATATCTATGAGTTCAAACAGAAATTTGGAGCTCACCCCTTCTATAGGTTTTTCTCTAGCGGGATAAATTGGCAGGAGGTATAACTCGTCTAAAGCTTGTAAGCTTTGAGCAAAGTCAGCTGCAAAATCATTGGTTCTGCTGTATAAGTGTGGTTGAAAAATACCTACAATCTTCTTGTGTGGAAATAGTTCTCTTACGGAAGAAATAATGGAATCTAACTCTGAAGGATGGTGAGCATAATCATCTATAAAGACTAAATCTTCTTCCTTAACAATGAATTCAAATCTTCGCTTAATACCCTTAAATTCGGCCAAGCCTTTTTTAATAATCTCTTCAGAAATATCTGCCTTTGAGCAAATCACAGCAGCGGCTACAGCATTTTCAAGATTGTGGATACCGGGAATGTTCAAGTAGAGGTCTTTCATTAGAATATGATCTCCTTCAACTATACTGAAATAGGTGCCATTTTGCTCCCATCTTATAGCTGTAGCGTGATAATCACCAAGTACATTACTTGCGGCATAATTCGCTGATTTAATATCCAATTCACTTTGCATGGATTGTAGCAAATTGTCTTTGTCCAATTTAGACGCAAACTGACTAAAAGTGGCTTGAATCTCTTGTGCCGTACCGTATATATCTAAATGATCAGAATCAGTGGATGTGATTACCGCCCAAGTTGGATTGAGTTCTAAAAATGATCGATCATATTCATCCGCTTCTGTTATGCTATAGTGAGCCCCTTCGCCTTCTTGATGATAGAAATTGGAGCCTAAATCCGCTGATATTCCACCAAGAAAAGCAGTAAACCTCTTGTTCGATCTCATGAAAATGGCAGCTACCATAGAACTGGTTGTTGTCTTTCCATGGGTTCCTGCAACAGAAATATTTAGACTGTCATCAGTAACCATTCCTAAGACCTTAGACCTTTTGAACAAATCAAACTGACCTAAGGTGAAGTACTGAAATATGATATTCTCGTTAGGTATAGCTGGAGTATAGACTATCAGTGATTGTTCTTTATTCTCTCTGATTTCAATTGGAATCTTTTCAACTTCGTCTTCAAATTGTATCTCCACTCCCTCTGCCATTAATTCATTAATCAACGGACTTGGAGTTTTATCATAACCGTAAACTTTCTTACCCATTGCATTAAAGAACCGGGCCAGAGCACTCATTCCAATCCCTCCAACTCCAATTAAATAGTAATATGTATATACCTTATTCAATTAGTTTCTCTATTTGGGTAAGTATCTCCTTGGCAGCATGAGGTTTGGCAAATGATTTTATCTCTCGTTCCAGAGCTTGAATTTTTGGTTCATCGTTCAACAGCTCATTGGCCATATTTATTAAATCATCCGCTTGTTTGTCTGGGCATAATAAAGCGGCATTCTTATCAACTAGACTTTGGGCATTTTTAGTTTGATGGTCTTCTGCTGCGCTAGGCAATGGCACAAAAATGCAAGCCTTACTTAAGACAGCCAATTCTGAAATTGAAGTAGCACCGGCCCTACTTATAACTATGTCTGCAGCCCTATATGCCAAGTCCATTCTCTTAATAAATATGGTCTTAACTCCTTGCTCAAATGATCCAGTCTCGCCACCATAGCTCTTGCCTGTTTGCCAAAGCACTTGTGAATCACTTTGAAGATTTTCTATATGAGCTTCAATTCCAATATTAACAGAACGAGCACCTAAGCTTCCACCAATTATTAGAACCGTCTTTTTAGAAGGATCTAGACCAAAATGCTCCAATGCTGAAGCTTTGCTCGCATCTGAAGATGCCAAATTTTGCCTAATGGGGTTGCCAGTAATAACAATTTTATCAGCAGTGAAATATTTATCCATACCTGGATAAGCCACACAAATACAAGAAGCTTTGTTTTTCAATAATTTATTGGTGAGGCCTGGGAATGAGTTTTGCTCTTGCAACAATAAAGGTATACCTAAGCTCGAAGAAACATAGTTCAGAGGTCCACTTGCATATCCTCCAACACCTATAGTAATATCAGGTTTAAATCTCTTCACCAATACAAAAGACTTGAACAGACTAGACAGAAGTTTGAATGGTAAAATCAGATTTCTCCAATCTAACGACCGCTGAAGTCCACTGATCCAAAGACCATGGATTTTATATCCTTCCGCAGGAACTTTTTCCATCTCCATTCTGCCCTTGGCTCCAACAAATTCAATATCGCTTGCTGGATACTTCTCTTTGATAGCATTTGCTATGGCAACAGCTGGGAAAATATGTCCCCCAGTTCCTCCCCCTGAAACCAATACTCTAGGCGCTTTCATTTTCATCCTCCCTGTGCTGATAAATAGTCCTACTTGCGCTTAAGATGATTCCAAAAGCAATACTTGTAAATAAAATGGATGTTCCTCCTCGGCTCACAATGGGCAGTGCCAATCCTGTGACGGGTAGTATATTAACTGCCACACCCATATTTATAAATGCTTGTATTACCAAGCTGAAACAGAGTCCTATGGCCATTAAGGCTGCCATTGAATTCTTGGTATGAATTACTATTCTAAAGGCTCTATACAACAACAGCAGATAGAGTACAATTAATCCCAGCCCACCTAATATGGAGCCATACTCCTCTATGATTATAGCATAAATAAAATCAGCGAACGGAGAAGGCAATAAATTCTTTTGTCTGCTATTACCGGGTCCCTTGCCCCATAGCTTTCCTCTGGCCACCGCTATTTTGGCTTGTTGATTTTGATATGTTCCGCCATCATCTGAATTCTCCATAAATGATTCTACTCTGGATTTCATGGTTTCTATACGACCAAATTCAACATCGTTGTTCCAGACGTAAGCAATCAAACTTCCAAAAATGATAGCGCCTATGCCAAACAACAACCCTAGTTGTTTTATGGGAATTCTCCCTATGAATAAAATGAGTAAACTCGTAAAGAACAGTACTGCTGAAGTAGAAAAATCTTCTGGAAATATGAGTAAACATATTCCCATTATGATAGCCAATATTGGTAAAAAGGTCTTTTTAAAATCGTGAACCTCATGTTGCCGTTTAGCCATAAACCTGGCAACGAACATGATTAAGGCTAGCTTTGCTATATCGGATGTCTGTATAGTTAACCCAATGCCTGGTAAACTCATCCAGCGCTTTGCATCATTAATCTCTACACCAAAAAACAAGGTGTAAAGTAAGAGTGGCACCGATAGAATTAAAAGAACCTGACTAAGCCTTGAGAAATATTGAATATTCACCAGATGGGTTAGCCACATGGCGAATAAACCAAACAATAAAAGTGCTGTATGCTTAATTAAATAGTATTCTGTGTTTCCTCCTCTTTCTACATAGGCCAAAGTTCCCGTACTGGAATAAACAGCGAGTATTCCAAATACCGATAGTATAAAGACTATGATCCATATTACTGGATCCCCTTTGAGATATGTATTGAAGAGTTTTTTCACAGCTGTCTAACTGCTCTTTTGAATTTGTTACCTCTATCTTGATAGTTATCGAAAAGATCGAAACTGGCACATGCAGGTGAAAGCAATACCGTTTCTCCATTTTGTCCTAGACCATAAGCAAGATCTACGGCTTCTTCAGCCGAACCTGCATTAATCATCATATCTACATCTTTTCTAAATGCCTGATGTAGTTTCATGCTGTTTTCACCAAGGCAAATTATGATTCTAACTTTTTCCTTAACAAGAGGCTTAAGTTGCTCATAATCATTTCCTTTATCTACGCCACCAGCTATCCAAATAAGGGGTTTATCCATGCTTTCAAGGGCATACCATGATGCATTTACATTGGTGGCCTTGCTGTCATTAATGAAATTTATTCCTTTGACTTTTGCTACATGTTCTAGTCTGTGCTCTACATTTTTAAAATCAGACAGACTGTCTCTGATCATTTCCTTTCTAATAAGTAGTGAGTTAGCAATTATGGCTGCTGCCATAGAATTGTAGGTGTTGTGCCTTCCGGCAATAGTTAGTTGATTGATTGACATTGTAAAGTTTATGTTTGGTTTTTTTAGACTAATATTTATAGAGTCATCGCTGACCCATGCTCCCTCTTCCATCTCTGTGTTTTCATGA
Organism: Bacteroidia bacterium; assembly: GCA_049115575.1. GTDB lineage: Bacteria > Bacteroidota > Bacteroidia > NS11-12g > UBA9320 > JAHEKB01. The sequence goes on from JAGDZU010000004.1 coordinate 115,145, forward strand.
GTAAAGGGAATTCGTTGAGCTTGTACTCCAGCAGTTTCTATATGTGTTTTTATGGTTTCATCATCTAAGCAATAGATGAAGCGCTCTTGGCTACCTTGGTTCTGAGTAATTCTGAATTTTGATTTAACGTAGTCTTCAAAAGAGTTATAGCGATCTAAATGGTCTGGTGTGATATTCAATAGAACCGCATAATCCAGTTTGGTTTGGTACATACCATCTAGCTGAAAACTGCTCAATTCCAAGACGTAATAATCTTTATCTTCAATAGCCACTTGCTTGGCAAAGCTTTGGCCCACATTACCAGCCAGACCTACATTTAACCCGGCTTTGCTAAGTAGATGATAGGTGAGCAGACTAGTGGTGGTTTTGCCATTTGTTCCCGTAATTCCTATGAGCACGGCCTTGGTATACTTGGCTGCAAATTCAATTTCGGAAATGATGTCTATTTTCTTTTGTTGAAGCTGTTGAACAATGCTTATATCATCAGATATACCAGGGCTTTTCACAACAAGATCTGCATCAAGAACTCGTTCTAGGGTATGCCCGTTTTCTTCAAATTCAATTTGGTTGTCACTTAATTCTTTAGCATAAGTCTCCCTTATTTTTCCAGCATCAGAAACGAATACATCCATTCCTTTAACATTCCCTAGAACAGCAGCTCCAACACCACTTTCTCCTGCACCTAATATGACGAGTTTGCTTTTCAACTATCTGAGTTTGAAAGTGACTAGAGTGAATATGGCCAACATGATTCCGACTATCCAGAATCGGGTGACTATTTTGGGTTCTGCATAGCCCAGTTTTTGATAGTGATGGTGAAGCGGTGACATCTTAAAGATTCGCTTTCCTTCACCTGTTCTATTCTTAGTGTATTTGAAATAACTCACTTGCATCATCACGCTTAGATTCTCTACCAAAAAGATTCCGCAGAGAATAGGAAGCAGAAGTTCCTTTCTGAGCATGAGGGCCATCACTGCTATAATTCCTCCAATGGCTAAACTCCCAGTATCGCCCATAAACACCTGAGCTGGGAATGAATTATACCAGAGAAAGCCTATACAGGCTCCTGTAAATGCAGCAGCAAAAATCACCAGCTCACTCTGATAAGGGATAAACATGACATCTAGATAATCAGCTAAAAGAATGTTACCGCTTATAAAAGCCAATGCGGCTAAAGTGACTCCAATTATGGCCGAAGAGCCAGCAGCTAGCCCGTCTATTCCGTCCGTGAGATTAGCTCCATTTGAAACTGCAACTATAACCACAATTACTACCAGCATATAAACCAGCCAAGCCCACTTATTAGCCGTTTCCTGGTCTAGCCAAAACAGCACTTTGGAGTAATCTATCTCATGGCTTTTAACAAAAGGTATGGTGGTAGTAGTACTTTTATGATCTATGGTATAATAGAGTTGGTTGTTTATCTCTTTAACCTGAACTCCTTCTGGCGCTTCACTTTCATGAGCTATTTTTATTTGCTCTCTAACAAGTACGTTGTCGTTATAATAAAGACCCAGTGCAATTACTATGGCCAAACCAACTTGACCCACTACCTTGAATTTACCTGCTAGACCCTTTTTGTCTTTCTTATATATTTTGATGTAGTCATCTACAAATCCAATCAAGCCAAGCCAAATGGTGGCAAACAGCATTAGGATAATGTATACGTTATTGAGTTTGGCAAAGAGTAAAGTGGGTATTACAATGGCAGCCAAAATGATAAGACCGCCCATAGTTGGAGTACCCTTTTTAGCGTTTTCACCATCCAAGCCAAGTTGTCTAATGGTCTCGGCAGCTTGCCTTCTACGCAACAGCTCTATTAATCTCTTGCCAAAAAGCAAGGAAATAACGAGGGAGAGAATAACTGCCGCTGATGCTCTAAATGAAGTGTATTCAAACACTCCCGCTCCGGGCAAATCATACATTCTGTCTAGGTATTTAAAGAGATAGTATAGCATTATTCTTGTATCAGTTTTAGATTACGGATGAGTACTTCTTTATCGTCAAATGGGTGTTTAACCCCTTTTACTTCTTGGTATTTTTCGTGGCCTTTACCGGCAACCAGTATTACATCTCCAGAGTCGGCAAGACTTATTGCAGCCTTTATTGCTTCTTCCCTGTCTGTTATTTTCAAGACCTTTTTAATGTGACTGGCGCCTATACCAGACATCATTTCTTTTATGATTTCATCTGGAGATTCATTTCTAGGATTGTCTGAAGTGAGAATGACTTTGTTTGATAGTTTAGCTGCTATTTCAGCCATAATGGGCCTCTTGGCAGTATCTCTATTCCCTCCGCAACCAACTACACAGATCAATTGCTCGTTTTTGGTGCGAATAGCATTTATGGTATCCAATACATTCCTTAGAGCATCCGGAGTATGAGCATAATCCACTATGGCAGTCACCCCTTTATACTGCAAATGCTGAAATCTTCCTTCAACACTCTGCAATTCAGAAAGAGCCGTGATGACTTTAATGTGATCAATATTCAGCAAGAATGATGTGGCATATACAGCCAGAACATTATAGGCATTAAACTTACCAACCAGCCTCATCCATACTTCATCACCTCTTAAGTCGAGTAGCATTCCAGCTAAATCATGTTCTATTATCTTAGTCTTGAAATCACTAACAGAATTCAGGCTATAGCTATACCTACTGGCCTTAGTATTCTGCACCATGATTTGACCGTTCTTGTCATCTCTATTATAAAGCGCAAAAGCATCTGCTGGTAGCTGATCAAAGAACTTTTTCTTAGTATATAAATAAGACTTAAAATCTTTGTGATAGTCTAAATGATCATGTGTGATATTTGTAAAAACTCCACCCCTGAAATTGATGCCCGCAATCCGGTTTTGGTCAATAGCGTGAGAACTCACTTCCATAAAGGCGTAGTCACAGCCTCCCGCTTTCATCTCTGCTAAAAGTTCTTGAATTCGAATGGCATTTGGAGTGGTATGAGTGGAAGTATAGTCTGTTCCATTTATGGCATATTTAATAGTAGATAGTAATCCAACTTTATAGCCCATAGAAGCGAAACTTTCATAGAGCATAGTGGCGATTGAGGTTTTGCCATTAGTTCCTGTTATGCCAACAACAGCCATGTCCACAGATGGTCTTCCATAAAATGCGGAAGCGATAAAACCCAAGGCAATAGAGCTGTCTTCAACAACTACAAAGCATTTGGCGCTGACCCCTTCTGGTATACGTTCACAAAGAATCACACTCGCACCCATGTCTATGGCCTTACCTATATAATCATGCCCATCCACCTGGGAACCAGACAAAGCAGCAAAAAGACCAGCAGTCCTAATTTCTCTGGAGTCTAAACTCAAATGGTCTACGGCAACATTGTCATCACCAACTATGCGTTTAATCTCCAATTCAGCTATGAGTGCATTCAGTTTCTTCATAGACCTAATTGTAAAAAGATGGTTCTTCCTTTTGTTGCTATTTCTCCAGCACGAGGACTTTGCCTTATCACTCGTCCGTATCCAGACATCTTTACTTTGTACCCTTCCGATTCCAACAGGTATACTGCATCTCTTACACCCATTCCGCGTATGTCTGGCATAGTGAAGTCCTCTAGAATTACCTGCTCAGAAGTAGATGTGTCTTTATAAATCATTCCGTCATAGGTTTCACCTACAGAACCGGAACTGATCAATTCATTCAGAGTATTAAAATCGCTACCATATCCCTTTAGGCTTGGAGCAGGCATTAAGGTATCTGTGTTTAAATCTTGAAGAACACTGATGGTGAATATCTTTTCTGCCAATTCCTTGAATACCGGAGCTGCTACATAAGATGCATAGAATACACCTGCACTTGGTTTATTAATCACAACTATGACTGAATAAACTGGATTATCGGCTGGAAAATGCCCAACGAAACTGGCATTGTATTGTCTTCTAGCTTGATAACCAGCACTACTGGCAATTTGAGCAGTTCCTGTTTTTCCACCCATGCTAACCACATCAGATTTGATGTTTCTGGCTGTTCCAACCAAAACTGTTTCCTTAGTAAAGTCCAAGATTTGAGTTGAGGTCTCTTCCGAGCAAACCCTTGTAGGATCTTGCTCTTCTTCATAGTCTTTATCCACTATGCCTGCATCACTTACCCTACTCACCAAAGAGGGCTTCACTAATATTCCACCATTGATAACTGCATTGTATGCTGTGAGCACTTGAAGCGGTGTATGTTGATTTTCATAACCAATGGCTAACCAGGGCAAAGCCAAACTAGACCAAGACTTAAAAGAGGGCTGATTTAGGTAGGGATCTGGTTCACCTAATATTTTTATGCCAGTTTTTTTATGAAGCTCAAGTCGTTTGAGATGAGCTATATAGTCTGCTGGTTTCTTTTTGTAGTTATCATAAATAACAGATGAAAATATCACATTAGATGAGCGAGCAAAGGCAGACTTAAAACTGAGTTTTTTGTACTTCCCTATATCAGAATCCTTCATAGGTCTTCCTGAATACATACGCACTCCATTGTAAAGGTCAAGCGTGTCGTCTGGACTAATAATGCCATCTTCCAAAGCGGCCATTGCTGAGAAAACTTTAAATACACTTCCTGGCTCTATACTTTCACCTATAGCATAATTGTATGCTTCTCTTGGACCTGTTTCTTCGTCGTTTTTTAAATTTACTATAGCCTTAACCTCTCCTGTTTTGATATCCATAATCAGTACGCAACCATGATCTGCTTTGTGCTTAACTATAGCTTTGGAAAGCGCCATATGCGCTATTTCTTGAAAATCTACATTGAGGGTGGTATGAATATCCTGACCATTTTGAGGCTCAATCAAGTTGTCTGCATTTAAAGGTCTATAGCCTCCAGATATTTTTTGAACTAGCCTAGAACCACTAACTCCCGCTAGTACTTCGTCGTATTCTCTTTCCAAACCAACGCCTGGATTGTCTTTTGTTCTGTACCCTATGGTTCTATATGCCAATTGACCAGCTGGCCTAACTCTTCTTGTTGTGAGCAGAGAAATCATTCCTCCCTTATACCTACCCATTCTAAAGATTGGCCATTGCTTCATAGCTTGCCATTCATTGTAGTTCGCCCTTCTTCTAATGAGCATATATCTACTCCCCTTATTTCTCGCTCGAACAAGTTTGTTCTTATAGTAAGAAGCGGAGTATTCCGGATAAAGTCGAGCCATTTGCTCTGCCAAGGCACCCACAAACCGATTGAAACTATCTCTATCTACTACGGTAGGATCAAAACGCACTTCATAGCTCGGCATGGAAGTAGCCAAAAGACTACCATTGTCTGAGTAGATATTGCCCCTAGTTGGGCTGATCTCTTGTTTTTTAATGGAGGTGCTATCTGAAAGACTTAGCCACTTATCACCTTCTTTGATCTGAATGTGAAGCATTTCATAAGACACCCAAAGTCCAAAAAGTACAACTGCAGCAAAGCAGATGGCGACGCGCCATAATATGCTTTTCTTAATGTTCATCTTCTATGACCTTGATTCTTTGAACTGCTCTATTGGGCTCCTTAACTCCTCTTCCTTCTAATCTTTGCTCTATGTTAGATCTGGAGCGTTTTTGAATGATTTCAGACTTGAGTGTGATATTCTCAGCCCTTAACTCTACCAATTCTTTTTCAGCCTTGTCTATATCTCTAACTATATTGTCCGTTCTATGTGTGAGATAGATATAAACGAGAGCCAAACCACCTAAGAAAAGAAGGTAGTTGATCCATTCAGACGTTAATCTGATCTCTGTACCTTTAGTTTCTTTTTCTTTACTCATCAGACTCGTTCAGCTATTCTTAGTTTGGCGCTACGCGCTCTATTATTCTTTGCTAACTCTTCTTCGGATGCTACTATTGGCTTTCTGTTTACAGCCTTAAAGCATTGATTCCATTGACCAAATGAATCCACCTCTTTTTTACCCTCTACATTCCCGTGATTAATTAGATTTTTCACCAAACGATCTTCAAGAGAATGGTAAGACATTACTACAAGTCGACCACCTTGGGCAATCCAAGCAGGCACTTGATTCAATAAATCCTTCAATGCTTCCATCTCGCCATTCACTTCAATTCTAACAGCTTGGTATATCTGTGCTAATTGCTTGTTCTTTTGCCTAGGATTTAAAACCGAGGTAACGGCATCCTCTAAATCTTCAACCTTTTCTATAGGTCTCAACTTGCGGTATTCGCAAACGGCTCGAGCCACGGAAGGCGCGTTTTTCAACTCCCCATATTGCCTAAATAAGCTGGTGAGTTTGTATTGATCATAGTTGTTTAGTATATCCTTGGCGCTGATTTTAGCCTCAGCATTCATGCGCATATCCAGCTCTGAACCTTCAAATCGAAACGAGAAGCCCCTATCACCTTCATTAAACTGGTGCGAGCTCACTCCAAGATCGGCGAGCAAGCCATCTATTTTTTCTATTCGGTAGTACGTACAGAAATTCTCTAGATACCTGAAGTTGGCTTCACAGAAAATCAATCTCGGATCGTCTATCCTATTCTTAACCGCATCAGAATCCTGGTCAAAGACCATCAGAACTCCTTTATCGTCAAGCTTGTTGAGTATAGCTTTGGCATGACCGCCGCCGCCGTAAGTTGTGTCGACGTAGACACCGTTGGGTTTTATGTTTAATCCTTCAAGACATTCTTCCAGCATTACGGGAACGTGATAATCAGTCATCCATTCCCTCCTCTCCTGGTTGACCCATCACATCTTCCGCTAAATCAGAAAACTCATCGGCGTCAATTTGCATCATTTCATCATAGAGTTTCTTACTCCATATTTCTATCCTGCTTCCGTAGGCATAAAAGACCGCTCCCCCATCAAGCTCGGCATAATCCATTAGCTTCTTGGGAATCAAGATCCTGGAGGCCTTATCCGTTTGAACTTCTGTAGCGCCATTGCTGAATTGCCTAATAAACATTCTGTGGCGTTTGTTAAAATGATTTAAATGCCCAAGCCCACTCAATTCTTTATCCCAATCTTTTCTAGTATAGAGTGTTAGGCACTTCTCAAAGCCCCTGTTAACCACCATTTTGCCAATAGCATCTTTAGGCAATTGCTTTTTGAGTCCAGCAGGAATAACAACACGGCCTTTAGCGTCTAGCTTACATTCAAACTCTCCTATGTAAAGTGGATTCTTCAGTTTTTGGCTCTTTAAAGGCGTAAAAATAGCATCAAATCTCCCACTTTCCCCCACTTTCACCCACTTTTATTCAGACATAATCCACAGCAGATCATCACGCGCTGATTTACAGGCTGTTATAAAGTGGGGCATGAAAAATTAACTGTTTAAATGATGGCTGGAATTAGAGTAATTCAGCCACTTTTTTTTGTAGAATCTGAACGAGTTCTTCCACTGAATAGGCGGAAATTTGCCCTATATGGGAAGTGTTATTCATTCTGATATTATAGTTCAATAGAATAACAGAACCTTGCTGCTCATAAATACCTGTGATTCTATTTCCATGGTCCATGACAGGTACATCCATATATAAAATGGACAAATTTCCCTTATCTGATACCTCTTCTAACGAAGCGTCAAATTTCTGGGAAAGCATAAGCACATCCTCCAGACTTGATTGATCCAGAAACATACTTCTCACAAAAACTGGCTTAGGTTGATTAAGAGGGATTAGATTCTGTAAATCGGCGGTGAGTATGCCAATATCAAAAGACCCTTGGGAAGGCATTAACAATTGAGGTTCTTGTATGCCGTGAATATCACCAGCTAATTCGGGAACAGTCTCCCTTGCATAGGTGAAAATGGTATTTACATCTACAAATCGGTTCTTTCTCAATGCGGCTCCTTTCATAGCTTGAAGAATGGCATATGTAAGTAATCCTTGACCATATCTACTCGCTTCATAACTAACAGCATCTGCTGCACAACCGCTTATTATAAACATACCCGTACGTTCCTTCATGCGATCAATTGCTTTAATCTGTGAAGACTCCACACTTCTAGAAGCAATTAAATTCTCAACCGCCTTACCTGAACCACATGCATCTATAATCATTACTTGCTTAAGAGCCGAAATTTCTTTGAGCCACTCTGTAATTTCAGCCGTACTTATAGCTTGAGTATTTCTTACATAATCATCTCTATAATCCTGCGAACGAGAAGAAATGGCATCCGCGGTCAAAAAGTAGAAGTCTCCATATGCTCCGCCATAATTGACTCCATGTCCACTTAAGTAAATAAATATGATATCGTCAGCGGTTGCTTGTTGTGCTATGGTATCAAAGATGCTTTTTATCGCATCTTTTGTTGGCCTCACATCTCCCTCGGAATGCAATGTATACAGATGTGTTCTTTCTTTAAAAAGTTTTTCTGCTCCTAGACCAATAGCAGTGCTTATTGCCTTTGCGTCTGCAGTTGTGTATTTCAAATTGATGTTTTGGTTCACATAATCACTTACACCTAATACTATTCCGTAAAAATGTGGCTGAATCTGCTTTTCCTCTTCTATCAAATATTCAACTTCCACGCCTTTTCCTTGAACAAACTCATCTTCTGAATAGGCCACCACACCAATGGTGTTGTTATAGTTGGTATCTGAAGTTAGGTATCTATGCTCACTTACATCGAACAACACCATTTGCTCTTTGAGGCTTGTATCCAGATCTTTGGGTAATATGTTTTCGGCTACTTCTTTACCATTGATGAATAGACTCACTTTGCCATAGCCTCCTGCCCTTTTTGTAATCCTAATAGGAACTCTACCCTCTTGAATTTGACCCAATTCCACCATTGGTTCTAACTTTATACTACCTACTGATTTGATATCTGGCAGTGCTTCGCCATTCATTATCTTTTCGGCAAGGCCAGGTATCCAGTACCTGTGTTTGAGTTGATCAAAATCTATAACGTCCTTACCCTGCAACCAATACATCTTTTCCATGGCTCCTGGAGAAGCATCAAAAAAACCATTTGACGCCAAATGGACCCAACCTCCATCTTCAAGGAAAGAAGTAGTCATGAAGTCATTATTCACAAGATTGACATATACCCTAGATACCCCATCGGCTACAGCAGAAATCGATTGGTCCGTTAAATAGATATCTCTCAAAGAAGCAAAGGGCAACCTTATGATTACACTGTCTTTGTGAGTTATATCTGAAACCCAATGTATGTCTGGCATACTGCCAGCAACTAAAACTCCACCATTATAATATTTTGCCCAATCATACCTGTAAGACAATGACTCAAATGATCTCGAGACTTTACCGGCATTGAAATCCCATTCTCTTAGTGAAGAAGATTCATTCCATGCATTTGCATCCACATCCAATAACATCTTACTACCATCAGAACTCAAATCCAAAACATGCATCCCGGACCATTTCTTTAAAGGATTTGATACAGAATGTATCTTTCTAAGGGTCTCCAGATTAAACACTTCTGCTTTGCCATTATACCCATCATTTGCCAAACAAAGAAATTCCCCATTTGCACTAAACATGGCATGAGTTGCATCTACCCTGCTCTTAAAAGAGCCCACTAATTTTCCATTAGATGTATTATATATGTTATAAATATTTCGATATGATTTAGACACCCATAGTTTCCCGTCTTTTGAAAATGCCAATCCCTTGCCATCTCTTCTATAATACACGGAGTCTAAGTCCGTATCCATAATAGACCCGTTTAATAAAGCATATCTTCCAAGGGGATCAAGTTTAAATCCCCTAAAGTTTGCTTTTAGTTTAACATCTGACCAATGTGTTCCATTTTCAGACAGCCGGCGAATGTCTTTATTAGAAAAACCAATCATTGTGACTTTGTTTTCTTTGACCACTTTTTGGCCAATAATTTCAAGTATTTCGCCAGAGTATGACCTTTTAGTATCTGTTCTCCAATTGATAATGTGAACTTCTCCATTCTCTAAACCAACTAACAATTCTTTGCTTTTATCTAGTATCCTTAATGAACTAACAATGCTTTTGAAACTGAGCTGATACACTAGGGAATCACCGTTAAACTTTCTGACCTCTACACCCCCTCTAAAGTCTGAGATTGCGAAATACTTGGCTGTAGGACTAACAACAAACTCTTTTACATATCCTCTGGTTCTATGTTTAAAAACTTTGCGACCTGTTTCAATATCGTATTTAGCAGCCACATCATATAGATCTATAACCGTAACAAATTTGCCATCGCTGGAAAAGTGAAACTTTGAAATCATACGAAATCCCATGATTTTAGAGTGCTTCTTTTGAGCACTTGCAACCTCCCACCAACTAAAATATCCCCCATTCAAAGTTGAGCTAAAAACAAATCTTCCATCGTCGCTGAAAGTGTAGCCAGTATGAATATTTAATTGTTGGATTAGATTACCAGATGCTATATCCCAAATGTTCAGTTTTCCTTTACTAAAAGTGTGTATAAACTTTCCGCCTGGAACTAACCCCCCCTTTATTTGTGAGTTGAGTCTTTTAGTGGTTAAACTGTCATAGGTTTTATAGACCGAACCATCTGCCAAATCCCATAAGACAGCTCGCTTGGAAAGCCCTATCAAATATCTATCATCATCCGTAAACTCCACTTTACCTACTGTTTGGGGTTCAATAAATCGATATTTCAATTTCGAAGTCATTAAGTCATAAACCTCAACCGTGCCATCAGATGTCACTATTGCAATGAATTCTTCATTATGACTAAACTGTATCTTGTCTTGACCTCCGTACTTGCTTCCTCTGAACAATAGACTCAAGACCACTTTACCATCTGAAACTCTCCAAATATTTGCGCGTCCATCTTCGGAGGAGCTAAACAGATAATTTCCGTCTGAACTCAACTGTACATCATTTACATGGCCATAGTGCCCATAGGGCATACCTAACCGTATATCCTGACCATAAGATAACATCGATATGCAAACACAGAAAAGAAGAATTAAATGGCGTAGCATTTTCGGTTTCAGTGCATAAAGTTAAGAAAATCAGGACATAAAAAAACCCAGACTTGCAGAGCAAGCCTGGGTCTATCTAGTTTATTTAGTTTTAATCCTTGTCTGAAGAAGGCTGATCTCCGCTGTTTCTGTTGCGGTTATCAGAATTTCTATTATCTCCTCCTCTATTGTCTCTTCCACGGTTATCTCTACCTCTGTTATCTCTTCCTCTATTGTCTCTTCCTCTTCCTCTATTGTCTCTACCGCGGTTGTTATCTCTTCTTTCTCTTGGCGGACGTTCTACATAACCTTCAGGCTTTTCAAGCAAAACTTTTCTGCTCAACCTCAGTTTACCAGATCTCTCATCCACCTCAATCAATTTGACTTTCACTATTTCGTTGTCTTCAAAGACACCTTCCATTTTCTCTATTCGCTCCCAGCTTATCTCAGAAATATGAAGTAATCCTTCTTTACCTGGAAGTATCTCAACAAATGCACCAAAATCAACAACTGATTTTACTTTACCTTCATAAACAGTTCCCAATTCAGGATCTGTAATGATTCCAGTAATCCACTCAATTGCTTTGGCGATAGTCTCTCCTCCAACTCCCGAAATTTCAACTCTACCTTTATCATCAACTTCGTCAATGGTTACTGTAGCTCCGGTCATTTCCTGAATCTCTTGAATCACTTTTCCACCTGAACCAATCACAGCACCTATTTTGTCTTTAGGTATTTCCATTACCTCAAGTCTTGGAGCGTGTTCTTTCAATTCTGTGTTAGGAGTAGAAATGGTTTTCTCCATTTCCTTTAGTATATGCATTCTGCCTTCTTTGGCTTGCAATAAAGCTTCTTCTAATACGTCATAAGATAATCCATCTACTTTCATATCCATTTGGCAAGCATAGATTCCATTCTCGTTACCCACTACTTTGAAATCCATATCTCCTAGATGATCCTCATCTCCAAGAATGTCAGACAAAATAGCATAACGACCATTGTCATCTGCAACCATACCCATGGCAATTCCACTAGCACCTGCTTTTACCTGAATACCCGCATCCATCATAGCCATACTACCTGCGCAAACTGTAGCCATAGAACTACTTCCATTACTTTCCAGTATATCTGAAACAATTCTCAGCGTATATGGAAAATCATCTGGAATCATTCTCTTTAATCCTCTTTCAGCTAAGTTACCATGCCCTATTTCTCTCCTACCAGGACCTCTGTTTGGTCTAGCTTCTCCAACTGAAAAAGATGGGAAGTTGTAGTGTAGCATAAAGCTATTAAAAGACTTTTCTAAATGGTTGTCTATTAACTGCTGATCTAACTTAGTACCAAGAGTTACAGATGTGAGTGATTGAGTTTCTCCTCTAGTGAACAAGGCCGAGCCGTGAACTGAAGGAAGGTAATCAACTTCCGTCCAGATTTGTCTAACCTCATCCAGCGCTCTTCCATCAAGACGTTGTTTGTTATCCAACATCATATTTCTCACTGCCTCTTTTTTAGATTTAGCGAGATATCTCTTAACCATAGTCATGGTCTCATCTTCTACCTCTTCTCCTAAAGATTCAATATACTCATCCGCAATTGCGTTGAACTTTTCAGATCTTTCATCTTTAGCAGATGGCACCTTAGCAGCATCATAGAACTTCTGATAAGTTGCGTCTATAACTGTTTGCTTTAAAGCGTCATCATTGGTTTCATGATTGTACTCTCTTGGTGCTTTTCTTCCACCCATTTGATCGCAGAGTGCAATTTGCGCAGCGCAATCTTGTTTAATATATGTGTGGGCAAATTTTAAGGCTTCCACCATCTCTTTTTCTGAGATACCGTCCATTTCGCCTTCAACCATATTAATATCAGCTGCTGTTCCAGCAACTATTAAATCTACATCTGAGTTTGCCAATTCATCCGCAAATGGGTTAATCACCCATTCGCCATCAATTCTTCCAACTCTCAATGAAGAAACTGGCCCTTCAAAAGGAATGTCTGTTATGGTAAGAGCTGCAGAAGCGGCTAATCCCACCAAAGCATCTGGTAAAATATTAGGGTCTGAAGACATGAGTTGAATCATCACCTGAGTTTCAGCGTGATAATCAGAAGGAAATAGTGGACGAAGTGTTCTGTCTACTATTCTACAAACAAGTATTTCTGCATTAGATAGTCTTCCCTCTCTTCTTAGAAATCCGCCTGGGATTCTTCCCCCTGCTGCAAATTTTTCTTGGTAGTCCACAGACATGGGTAGAAAATCCACTCCATCTCGTGCGTCTTTGTTAGATACTACTGTTGCAAGTAGTTTGGTGTTTCCCTGGCTTACAACAACAGCACCATGTGCTTGTCTTGCAAGTTTTCCAGTTTCAAGTGTAACGACTTTGTTGTCGCCGTAGTTTAAAGTTTGAGTATATATGTCCATATAAAAGCTTTTTAGGGCCTAAACGGACGGGACTTTTAAGAAAATTACTGGAAAAAGCTTAGGATGCTTATTTTCTGATTCCTAATTCTTTAATCAGTTCTCTGTACTTGAGAATGTCTTTCTTAGCGATAAAATTGAGTAAAGATCTTCTTTTACCAACAAGCTTAACCAAGCTTAATTCGGCTGAGTAGTCTTTCTTATTAACTTTCAAATGCTCGGTCAAATGCTGAATTCTGTGAGTAAACAATGCTACCTGAGCTTCTGCTTGACCAGTATTAGTATCAGTTCCACCGAACTGAGCTATAATTTCTTTCTTTTTATCTGCTGTTAATTGCATTACAAATACTGTTGTACTTAAATGGGCGGCAAAAGTATGAATATAATTTAAATATTGTACTAATAGCCTCCAATAAATTTACGGATAAGCCATTCCAATGAAATCAGCAGCATAAGAACAATAAAGATGCCTTTCATATCAATTAAAGAACTCCACGTCCTCTCTTCTTCAATGCTCGCATTATGCGATTCACTTTGAGCCAGTAAATCAACTAGTTCATTGCGCTGATCAAAGGTAAAAAACGCGCCTTTACTCAAGGCCGATATAGATTCCAATAGCGGATACCTCGCTCTTAAATCCATTAACTCCACTTGATCTTTAGACACCACAAAGCTTGCTTTAGATGTTAATGACTTACCTGCCACTTCCACTTCTGCACTGAATTCATAGGCTCCATGCTCCAGACCATGAAGATCCAAATAATATTGTCCATTGCGTTCACCCATAACTCGTTCTTCCACTGAGTTTCCATCTAGAATTAAATCCAGTTGAATTTCGGCATGTTCAATAGGTTCTAAACTAGCATTATACAATTCACCCAACAATCTAACTGCCTCTGACTCACCATATATTCTTTTACCGGCATACACTTTAAATGCCTGCTTCTTGTCTTTCACGCTCAAAAATTGAACAATGCCAGTATTGATAGCATTGACCAGCGAATGAGTTTGATTCTGTTCGTAGTCATTCAATCGCCATCGCCACATTCCATGCCCGGCTAGAACAGCGTATCTGTAATTCCCGTCTTTCTTGAGTAGAATCAAAGGCTCCGTTGTGGTTACATTGCCAATTTTCTGATACAGATAAACATCTGCGGGTCTAAATCCTCCAAACTTGCCAAAAGGCACTTTTAATGGAGCCCATTTACTCAGAGAGCTTTTGAGTGATTCAGGAGAATCAAAATACTCAAAAGATGAATTCAAGAATCCGACGGCAGAACTCCAGCCCGATTGCATATCTAAGTTAATATCTAAGTCTGCCTTATTGAATAATTGAGCATTAAACGAAGGACCAATTAGAATATAGACTGCAATACCCTTTGCTTTACACGCATTAACCAACTCCACATCTGCTGGATTGGAAAACCAATCATGAAGTACAATTACATCTTGATTGTTAACCGTAAACAAGCTTTGATCTTTCACGATATTTACCGCATACTGCTGATTGCTTTCTATTGCACTCAAGATCATTCCTGCATCCGGATGACTGTTTCTACTCCATATTTCAATTTTTTTGCTCGCCTCAACCACATCTACATAAAAACTAAAGTTATTGTTCGCGATATACTTCTCGCTAGGATCTGATTGCAATTGAATTTCAATTTTGTTCAAGCCCAGTTTCTTAGCAGGTAGATCAATAGTTTTTTCAATAAAATCTTCATCAGAAGTGAATTGAACTGTTTCCTCCATAAACTTCTGTCCATTCACAAAAACTCTGAGCATAGAAGATTTTCCTTTAAAATGATCTGCTGATAGCTCTAATTGCACTTGATAATCATTGTCTTTAAAAACCAATGAATTGTAATAAACGTCCTCAATGGCTAAATCTGTAACTCTAGAGCTGTCTCCCCACGCCAGACCATAGACGGGCCATTTGCTGTGAGATGCCAAATTGCTGGGATCTACTCCTTTATTATATATTCCATCACTTAAGAATACTGCAGCAGAAATGTCTTGTCCATACTGATATTTTCCATCAATTCTAAAAAGGGCAGACAGATTACTGTATGGTTCTTTATATCCAATTGTACTGTCATAAGGAGTTAGATTGTTTCCCACCCTCACCAATCTCACATCATACTTAGAAGATAACTTAGCTTCTAATTGCGGAAGGAATTCATCAATCTCCGAGGTATTTATTGGCCCATTGGTCATAGAAGAACTGGCATCAACAGCAACTAAGAGTATTGGTTTGTAGGTTTTAAACTTGAGACTATTCAACAGCGGACCCAATAGCAATATCAATAGTATGGATGCCAATAGAAACCTGAGAAATGGAAGGATTAATCGCGCCCACTTATACTGCTTAAAGAAAGCTGTATCCTTATGTCTAGCGTATAAAAGAGCAGCATAACCAGCAGCAATTAGCAAGCAAACTGCTACAGTCCATAGAGGATATTCAATGCTCAATTTCCAGTTCATTTAGGGTCTTCAAAAATAGCTGATAAGCCAATAGCTTTATCCTATCTGCTACTAAGGAAAAAATATGAGCAATAGTAACGACTAGCTAGGTTAAAATGGTATGACAATCTTACCTTTGCGCCGTGATTAAAACAGACATTATCATAATAGGTGCAGGTCCAACAGGGTTATTCACCGTTTTTGAAGCTGGATTGTTGAAACTGAGATGTCACCTGATTGATTCTCTACCTCAAGCAGGAGGTCAACTATCAGAAATCTATCCTAAGAAACCCATCTATGATATTCCAGGTTTTCCTTCCATATTGGCTGGAGAATTGGTAGATAATCTCATGGAACAGATAAAACCTTTCAAAGCTGGATTTACACTAGGGGAAAGGGCAGAATCCATTGAAAAAACAGATGATGGACAGTTTATAGTTACCACCAATAAAGGTACACAACACATGGCACCTAATATTGCCATAGCTGGAGGCCTTGGTTGTTTTGAGCCACGCAAACCAGAGTTGGAAGGTTTAGAGCAATTCGAGGATAATGGTGTAGAATATATTATTAAAGACCCTGAAATTTACAGAAACAAGAAAGTAGTAATAGCTGGTGGAGGGGATTCTGCTTTAGATTGGACTATTTTCCTTGCAGATGTGGCTAATGAAGTCACTTTGGTTCATAGAAGAAAGTCATTCAGAGGAGCTCTTGATTCAGTCGAGAAAGTAAACCAACTCAGTGAAAGCGGTAAAATCAAATTGGTAACAGAGGCTGAAATCAGTGGTCTGCACGGAAATGGAGTGCTGGAAGAATTAACCATTTCTCCAAAAACTGAGGAGGAATACAAAGTAAACACAGACCACTTTATTCCATTGTTTGGGCTTTCTCCCAAGCTTGGTCCAATTAAGGATTGGGGTTTAAATATTAATAAAGAATCTATAGAGGTAAATACATTTGATTATCAAACCAATGTTGAGGGCATTTATGCCGTTGGAGATATAAACCACTATCCGGGAAAATTAAGGTTGATCTTATGCGGATTTCACGAAGCCACATTGATGGTGCAATCTGCATACAAACGAATTTATCCAGATCGCAATCTGGTATTGAAATACACCACTGTAACCGGAGTAAAGGAATTAGAATAATGGAAGCTAAAATCTATCACAATCCAAGGTGCACCAAAAGCAGAAATGGATTATCACTATTAAGTGAGCAAGGAGTAAAAACTGAAATTATTGAATATTTAAAAGAGCCACTTGATTTCAAAGAATTAAAGGCTGTTATCACCAAATTGGGTATCGCACCTTATCAACTTCTAAGAAGGAATGAAGCTGACTTTAAAGCCCATTTCAAGGGCAAAGAATTATCTGATGACCAATGGATACAAGCCATGATTGATTATCCTAAACTTATGGAAAGACCCATAGTGGTAGTTGGAAATAATGCTGTTATTGGAAGACCAACCGAGAAGATATTAGAGTTGATTGGGTAGCCGAAATATGCAACTCGCCAAAAAACTCAATGAATTCTATCCTATAGGCCTTATAGGACTATGCTTATTCCCTCTGCTTGTAGGTTGCATTATAAATATTGAGCTTGTCACATTTCGAGATGTAATAATTAACCTGATTTGGTTGCCTCTTTTCAGTATTCCTGCACTACTACTCAAGAAAAGCTGGCCGCTTAGATTAGCCTCTATTATATACTTATTGGTAGGAATAATTGAGATTACTCATTGGGTCATAGTAAAGGGCCCCATTACTGTCACAAGTATACTAGTTCTTGGAAACACGAACTATCAAGAGGCTTCTGAATTTATGTCTTTGAAAGGAACTCCATGGCTGCTTTTGCTAATTCCTTTTGTTGTCCTATTTGTGATGGCTTGGAGATCTACTCCTCAACTGTTAACCTATAAAAGGAAAAAAGTAGTACTGGCATTGGTTAGTTCATTGTCTATTCTTTTCATAGCCGAAAATGCATTCAATAACAGATTAGGACGAAAAGGTTCTCCTCAAATCATTAAAGTAGCAACAGCTTTTAACGAACAGATGGATTTCTACAGAGAAGCTAATGTTAAACAAGAAGTTAAGCAAGTAACTGCCACTTCAGAAGTGCCTGAGCAGACTTTAGTTCTTGTGATAGGAGAATCACATAGTAAAAATCACATGTCTCTTTATGGATATGAAAAAAGAACGACACCACTCTTAGAAAAACGTAATGACATTTATGCTTATACAGATGTAATCGCATCATTCTCAAATACCATTAATGCCATATTGGCCATGTTGTCTGAAGTGAACGTAGAAAACGATATCAGCATGAAAAGGGCGGTAGACATTATAGATGTCTTTGCATCTGCAGGATTTGAGACCTATTGGATATCTAATCAGTCCCCTTTGGGAATTTGGGAAAATCGCATTACAGCGTTTGCCAAGAAATCTCATCATTTAAGTTTTGTTAATCTAACAAGCAATTCATCTATGGAAACCAATTTTACGGCCTCATATGATGATCGCATTTTTGAGCCCTTTCAAAATATATTGAAGTCAGAACATAAAAAAAAGTTGATTGTACTTCATTTGATGGGAAGCCATTCAGCATATGCTAAAAGATATCCTCCAAGTTTTGATGTTTTCAAAGGTGAGGGAGAGCGCAATCGTGTACTAGCGGAATACCACAATTCCGTTCTTTATAATGATTTTATTCTGGATAGTATTTTCAATGAACTCCAGACTTACAGCTCCAGAAAACCCAAACAGATAGTATCATGTGTTTATCTATCTGACCATGGTGAAAATGTCTATGACGAAGGTGATATCGCAGGGCACGATTATGCTAAATGGGTGCCAAAATCAAATATGGAAATTCCATTATTGTTCTGGATTTCAGAGTCTTATGCCAGCCTCTGGCCAAAGAAGGCATTGCAAATCCGGTCAAATAGGACAAAGGCATTCATGACCGACGACCTGTTTCACACATTAATGGATTTGACTCATATAGAATCGCCATACTTAGACATACAGCGCAGCGTAATTAGCGTTAAATACGACGAAAGTCGAAAACGCATGCTAGAAGACGAGCAAGACTACGATTTGAAGTAATTCATGAATATCTTAGTACTTAATGATTTTAGCTCTAAGCAGTTTGCCTGTTTCTACTTCTAAAAACTCAAGTATATATACTCCAGAAGGATAAGCCGTAAGGTCAATCTTATTAGAACCTTTAATCAAGTTGATTTTCTGAATCAAATCCGCTCTTGAATTGTAAATAGTGCATTCCGCATTGGCCACAGCCTCTACTGAAAGTGTATTCAATACGGGATTTGGATAGACTTGAGTCGTTAACAAATCACGAGATTCCACTCCCACCAAGAAGTTCAGATAAATTATTAATTGATCTGTTAGTATGCAACCGTTGGTATCTGTTACCGTTACTTCTACAGTCGTAGTATCCATATTCAACACTATAGATGAGGTAGTATCTCCAGTACTCCAGACATAAGTCATGTATGTAGTATCTATCATGAATATTGGAGTTTGAGTTCTATTGTAGCTCACAGTGGTATCTATATTTGCAAACAACTCGGTGGTATCTGTAAAGGCACATTTACTCTCCAACCACAAATCATCCAAATAGAGTGCGGTTCCTTCAGCGGCCTGTTCTGGATTATCGAAAAGCTTCCGACTACTCATAGCAACAATGTTTAGCTGGTTTACTTTATGAACGGCTGTATCATAACTTATGGGAATATTAAACTTGGTGTATGAGTTGGTTGCGAGTAAATTTAGTATTCCAAAGAAAACATCGTGTGAAGTATCTTGACTTGCGTCATACACAGATCCAATGATTGCAACCACGCCTGTATCCATTCCAACTGGTTCATACTTGTAGTAACCACTAAAGTCTGTTGGAATTGCATTGTACTCAAAACCGCCTTTAAAACCTCCAGGACCAGGAGGATCTCCGTTGTATAGCCATCCCACCTTTGAGCGGTTTTCAATATCAACTGTTACTATTTTAATTGCATATATCCCCGAGCGAGCATCCATTGTTTGTTGAACACTGAATGTATCATTATCTGCCAAAGACATGAAGTTAACAGAGTTCCATCCTATAGGTTCTTTAGTGACCACAGAATCCCAACTTTCAAAACTATAATTCTGTAAAGCTGCAGGAGTTGGTCCAGCTGAATTCACAAAAGCAACATCATCAATCAAAATCCAAGTGTTGGGATCAAACACGTTATCATCAAATGGGTCAGTACTAACAACTCCAAAAAACACCTCGTTTTGTGAATGAGTAGGAACAGGGAAAGAAAATCTTGTCCATGTATTTACAATACCACTAATTGGCGACATCACCATGGTGGTGTCTGTTGGTGAATACTTAAAGGTCATTACAAGGGCTGTATCGCCTGCGGGAATATTGCATTTATACCAGCCTGTAACCGAATCAAAATCAGAAGTATAAGGCGCTCCTCCATCAGGGCCATTTTCTCCAACTGTTCCCATTAAGAAATATCCAAAAGTTGAATCTGCATTATTTCTGAGCTCAATTGCGTGGTTTCCGCTATGAGCATCCCCTGATTTATTTACATTCATACTTCCATCTTGAAAATTACTGGTGAGCCAGTACTGCGTGTTTTCAAAATGAAATTTATCAGCCCAATTTTCAAATCCTCGATTTGGAACATTTTGTGCATTGAGATTTGCAAATAAAAAAAGGCATAGGAGTAGGTAAAGGTTTTTCATAGGTCCCGTATTTATTAACTACAAAGTTCCTTATAGATTAGCCTATTAAAAACTATTTACAACTGAGTTTGGTCAATGCACGAGGTGATATTAGCCAGCAATCTTGATGTTAGCCAGCTAGTACAATTCAGCCATTTGCTACTTTAGGTTATTTCCCAATGCTCTTTGAGATCTACTGGGATTCTAAACATGGCATCTTTGCCAGGTCTATAATGCTTGGAGAGCTGTGCAATCACTGTTTTTCCAACTTTAGACATTAACTCTTGCAACACAAAATCTTCTCCTTTTTCTTTTAATCTCCCCAATAATCCTCCTAATAAACTAGTATGCTTTTTTAAACTTTCATCTTGAGTTCTTTCACTATGTGCTTGAAGACGTTTGTGATACTCATGTAAGTGATTTACGTGGTCCGCGTTTAAACGCGAATTGTACTCCTGTCTAGCATTTTCACCTGCAGGCATTTCAAACATATCAGGATGATCTTTTCCATAAGTAGGTTCCAACATTTTATAGAAACAATCTGGATAGTCATCATCTTTGAGCATCTTCTTCATCATATGTAAGATTTGCCTTTCACTCATTAAAAACTTCTTCATGGTTTCTACAAGAGCTTTGCACAACAAAATTCCTGAATGACTCTCATCTCTGAACAGATGGTTGTAAACCGCATGCTGTAAAGACCAAGCCTCATCCATATTAGAACAGATCAGTTCATCCTTCACCCCCATTATTTTACCTATTCTCTTCCAAGTGTGAAACCACGCTTCTTGATCACTTCTAGATAGCTCGTGGCCAAGAACTGGAAGACCTTTGATTATTTCAAGTGAAAATGTCTGATTTGTAGCAACAAGGTCTTCTTGACTTATCGGCTTGCCCCATGTATGGTCCCATGGATTGTCTTTATCCTCTAAGATTAAATGTCTCATTGCGGCATGCATTAGTCGCACTTTCAAGGCAATTAATATTCCTTGTTTATCGGGTTCCCACCAATGACCATCCATTACATCAAAAATGAATTGTGCCGTTTCTATAATTCTTCTTTCGGGTTGGCTAATAAGGAGTTTGGTTATGCGCAAGACATTCGCCGGCTTCTCGGCCATATAAGTATATGGGAGAGATCTAAAAAATAGTATCAGACAGAAATCGGGTCCATACTTTTTCCATACCTCGCTGGCTTGTTTAAACATTCTGATGTCTTCATCGGAAAATTCAAAAGCCAACTCGCTTGTTACAAAGGATCTCATGACCTCGGGCAGGACTGCAGGAACAGCTGAGTCGTTCTTTGCCATCCCTTCGAGGAGAGACCTTAGATTACTCATAGAACTTGAATTATAAAGAGATAAAACAGCGCTGTCAGCTGGATCATCCATCTGCTCGCGCAGTTCATTTAAGTTAATGCCTTTCCAACTGAATTGCTCTTTTCTTGCTTTCATTTAGTACACTTTAATTGTGGACTAAACTACGCATAAAAAAAGCCGGAAAAAGAAATAGATGGATTTAGCTCAAGGTTCCAGACTTGATGTGTAAATCTCTTTGAGGGAATGGTATTTCAATGTTTGCTTTATCTAGAGCCACTTTGGTAGCCTCATAGCAATCAAAATATACGTCCCAATAGTCCTCAGACTTACAAGTTGGTCTTACTGCAAGGTTCACAGAATTATCGCCTAACTCCAAAACACCAACAAACGGTGCAGGATCTTTTAATACTTTAGGGTTGGCATGTAATGCTTCTAAGATTACTTCCTTTGCTTTGGGAATATCTTCTGAATAGCCAATTCCAGTAACCAAATCAACTCTCATTGTTGGCTCCTTAGAATAATTCACAAGTTTATCATTGGCAACTACTCCATTAGGTAAAATAGCAGTATTACCTTTAGGAGTGGTTAAGATAGTATTGAAAATGGTTATTGTTTTCACATTTCCCAATTCACCTTGAGTTTGAATAAGATCTCCCACCTTAAAAGGTTTAAAAATTAAGATAAGTACACCTCCAGCAAAATTAGCTAGGCTGCCTTGCAAGGCGAGTCCAACTGCTAAACCGGCAGCACCTAATATGGCAACAAAACTCGTGGTTGCAATTCCAACCATACTTGCCACTGAAATAAGCAACAGCGCTTTCAGGGAAAAATTGATTAGACTGCTTAAAAATGGAATCAAGGATTCATCCATTTCTCTTTTTATCATTGTGCGCTTAACTAATCTTGTAATACGAGCAATAAGCCAGAATCCAATTATTAAGGTGAGAATAGCTGTTACAAAACCAGGGCCATTTTCCTTTAAGAATTCAACTGCAAATTCTTTCCATTCAACCATCTTATCTTTATCCATAGTGCGAATGTATTTGCATATTCCATAATATTCAAAGGATTCGCAATTCAACGTTCGAACTATTCTACATTTGTAATACTTTCGCCCTTTCAAATGAAGATTTCTTACAGCTGGTTAAAAACACTCATTAATACGGACTTAAGCATTGAAGACTTATGTGATAGATTAACTATGAGTGGGCTCGAAGTAGAGCATGTGGAACGAATAGAATCTATCAAAGGTGGATTAGAGGGTTTGGTTATTGGTGAGGTATTAGACAAACAGAAACATCCCAATGCAGACAAACTCAGCTTAACCAAAGTAGACATTGGAAATGGCGAAGCTCTATCTATCGTATGCGGTGCACCAAATGTAGAAACTGGCCAGAAAGTGGTGGTAGCACCTGTTGGTTGTACCATATATCCCAGTGATGGCGAACCATTCACCATTAAGAAAACTAAAATTCGAGGAGAGGAATCGCAAGGCATGTTGTGTGCTGAAGACGAAATCGGATTAGGCTCTGGGCACGAAGGCATTCTAGTCTTGGATCCTAGTAGTTCAAAGGGTAAAGCAGTGAAAGATCTTTATGATATTGAGACTGACCATCAGATTGAAATTGCTATAATTCCCAACCGTGGCGATGCGGTATCCCATCTTGGGGTAGCTAGAGAAATTCAGGCTTTAACTGGCCAGAGGTATAAAAGACCTGGAACTACTTCTTTTGATGCCCGTGGCCCTATGAGAGTGGACATAGACATCTCCAACAACGATGCATGTCCAAGATATGCGGGTATTAGCATAAGCTCAGTGAAAGTGGCTCCCTCTCCAGACTGGCTACAGAATAGACTTAAGGGTATAGGCTTAAATCCAATTAACAATGTAGTGGATATAACGAACTACATACAACACGAAATTGGACAACCTATCCACGCTTTTGATTTGGACAAGATTGAAGGTCAGCAAATACACGTTCGCAACGCGAATGAGGATGAAAGTTTTATCACCTTAGATGGCGAAGAGAGAAAATTGAAAGAGTTCAATCTGGTTATTGCAGATGCTCAAAAACCTATGGCCTTAGCAGGAGTTTTAGGTGGGCTTGATTCTGGTGTCACAGACATTACTCAAAACATATTCATAGAAAGTGCTTATTTCAACCCTAGTTCTATTAGAAAAACCGCGAAGCATTTCGGAATTAATTCTGACGCATCCTACAGATATGAGCGGGGTACTGACCCTAACATTATAGAATATGCTCTGAGAAGAGTAGTTAATCTAGTACAAGAGATTTGCGGTGGAGATGTCGCATCTGAGATTGTTGATATATATCCCAATCCAATTCCAGACAAAGAAATTGCCATAAAGCTCCAAGACCTCAATAGCTTCACTGGACATACCATAGAAAAAGAAGAGGTGATTGACATTCTACAAAACCTCGAAATAAAAATAGCGGCAAACAATGGAGAAAACCTCATGCTACATGTTCCACCTTATAGGCCTGATGTTGACCGACCAGTGGACATATATGAGGAAATTCTAAGGATTTACGGTTTTGATAATATTCCAATTCCAAGTAAGGTAAACTACATCCCTTCGGTGATAGAAAAAACAGCTCCCAATAAGCTACAATCAAAAATTGCCAACTATTTAGCCGACCTCGGTTTTTATGAAATAATTAATAATTCTCTGCACCCAAGTGCCAACTATTCAGAAGAAGAATTAAAAACAAGCATTAAGATGCTTAACCCACTTAGCCAGGAAATGGATATTCTTAGAATGGATATGATGCATTCTGCCTTGTCTTCCATCAGTTATAATTTGAATAGAAAAAACGCTGACCTCAAATTTTTTGAATTCGGGAAGGTGTACCAAAAGATTGATGACAAGTACATAGAGCAAGACGTTCTTCAAATTAGCGCAACAGGCAAATTGGACAAAGAACATTGGTCTACCAGTGACGCTAAAATTGAACTTCAACACTTAAGAGGGGTAGCACAGAACATATTGACGAAATTGAATATTGGACCTAAGCAATTCAAGAAGATCATTAAAATACGAACGGTAGATGGCAAGCTAAAAAAGAGATATGGGCTCAAACAAGAGGTGCATGTCTTGGATTTGGATTGGACCAAATGTCTACATCTCAATAATCCTGAGTTTAAATTAACAGATATTCCAAAATTCCCAGTAGTTAGAAGAGATCTTTCATTGATTCTAGACCATAGTGTTGCATTTACAGACATTAAACAAATTGCAGATCAATCTAGTAAAGGCATGTTGCGTTCATTGAATGTTTTTGATGTTTATAAAGGCAAACCCCTTGAAGAAAATCAAAAATCAATTTCTCTCGCCTTCTATTTATACAATGAACAAAAGACTATGGAAGACAAAGAGATTGATCATATCATGGAAAAAATGATCAATAACTACGAACAAAAACTCAATGCTGTAATTAGAAAATAATGTCTCTAATTGATCGCCTCAACCATATCGAGAACAAGCTCAAATCACTACAAAATGAACGCAATCAGCTTCAACATGATAACCTTGAGTTAGAGAAGCGAATAGGAGAATTGGAAGCCAAACTTGAAAACTCAAATGCGGCAATTTTAAATTTAGAAGAACAGAATAAAATAATTAAACTTGCAGGAGGGCTATCTTCCAATCAAGACAATGAGGCTGTAAGACAGCAAATAGACGACTTGATTAAAGAAGTAGACCACTGTATAAAATTAGTAAAAAGATAAGTTGAACAGACGGATGTCTGAGGAGGAAATATCCATAAAGATTAACATCTGCGATCGCTT
Source organism: Bacteroidia bacterium (assembly GCA_049115575.1). Classification (GTDB taxonomy): domain Bacteria; phylum Bacteroidota; class Bacteroidia; order NS11-12g; family UBA9320; genus JAHEKB01. The sequence goes on from JAGDZU010000004.1 coordinate 140,784, forward strand.
TTATCCCCTGAGGATCAATGCATCAGAGGAAGAGAATGTGAGGCGCGCAGCGAAAATAATAAACGAGAGAGCCAAGTACTACATTGAAAATTTTTCAGTGCAAGACAAGCAAGATGCTCTTTCAATGGTCGCTTTAGAATTTGCATCTGAAATGGACGCAAAAACCAAGAGCGAAGATCTAGGTGATGTAGAACAACGGCTCGACGACATAGAGCGATTGTTAGATTAATCAAGAGTATTTCTCACATCCGCATAAAGAAAAAACCAAATGGTAGAAATAATCATTGCGGCAATAGTAGGCCTAGCTGTAGGAGCCATCGTAATATGGGTTATTACAGACAAAAAGAATAAGTCCAAGTCAAACGAAATACTAAATGAAGCAAAGGCTAAGGCCAATGCTTATAAGAAAGAAAGAGAACTTGAGGCAAAAGAAAAATTCCTTCAATTGAAGAATGAACATCAGAAAGATATTCGCCAGAAGGAAAAAGAATTAGATAATCGCTTTTCTGAAGTTAAAAGAAAAGAACAGAGCATGGATGACAAAAACCGCAGTCTGCAAAAAAGACAAAAGGAGGTTGATTCCATTAAGCAAAGTCTAGAGCAGCAGCTTGAGATTGTTAAAGTTAAAAAAGAGGATCTTGATTCCCATATTAAAGACCAGATTAAGAAGCTAGAACAAATCTCTGGGCTTTCACCAGAAGATGCCAAAACGCAAATGATCGAAGCAGTGGCACAAGAAGCAAGAACAGATGCTTTAGCGCAGCAGAAATTAATTGTTGAAGAAGCCAAGCTTGCTGCTAATAAGGAAGCAAAAAGAATGATACTTCAGACCATTCAAAGAACTGCTGCCGAACAAGCTATAGAGAATTCAGTAACTGTTTTCAACATAGATAATGATGAAATCAAAGGAAGAATTATTGGTAGAGAGGGCAGAAATATTAGAGCGTTAGAAGGTGCAACAGGAATTGAAATTATTGTTGATGATACACCAGAAGCCATTATTCTTTCTGGCTTTGATCCGGTGAGGAGAGAAATTGCGAGATTATCACTGCACAGATTGGTAAGTGATGGCAGAATTCACCCTGCGCGAATTGAAGAGGTTGTTGCCAAAACTCGTAAAGATGTTGAACAAGAAATTGTTGAATATGGTGAGCGCACAGTTATTGATTTAGGAATCAATGGACTTCATCCGGAGCTAATTAGAATGGTTGGTAGAATGCGTTTTAGAAGTAGCTACGGACAAAACTTATTAAAACACTCTAGAGAAGTGGCCAACTTATGTGCAACTATGGCCGCAGAATTTGGTCTTGATGCCAAAAAAGCCAAACGAGCAGGTCTTTTGCATGATATTGGTAAAGTTCCTGAAAACGAAAGTGAAACACCTCACGCACTACTGGGAATGAAAATGGCTGAGAAGTATGGTGAACATCCTGATGTTTGCAATGCAATTGGAGCTCACCACGACGAGATTGAAATGACTCACTTGATTTCTCCTATAGTACAAGCTTGTGACGCTATAAGTGGTTCAAGACCTGGTGCCAGAAGAGAAGATTCAGAAAGTTATCTCAAGCGTTTGCAAGACCTCGAAAAGCTAGCTCTTGGATTTGAGGGAGTTCAGAAGTCTTTTGCAATCCAAGCGGGTAGAGAGTTAAGGGTGATAGTTGATAGTGATGAACTGGATGATAAAAAAGCGGATCTTCTGTCTTTTGACATCTCTCAGAAAATCATGAAAGAAATGATCTATCCTGGTCAAATCAAAGTAACCGTAATTAGGGAACGAAGAGCTGTAGCTTACGCCAAATAAATTGGACTTCCTGCTCAAAAACATACAAGAGCTCATTGGTATTACCAACACATCAAACGCACCCAAGAAAGGTGCGGAGATGAAAGAAGTACATCGTCTAGAGAACGCTTACCTCTTGGTGCATGATGGCAAAATAATGGACTTTGGTCCTATGGATGACTGTCCAACATTTGATGGTGAAACACATGACCTAAGTAATAGAGTAGTTCTGCCAGCGTTTATTGATTCACATACTCATCTAGTCTTTGCAGACAGCAGGGCTGGAGAGTTCAAGATGAGACTCGAAGGAAAATCTTATCAGGAGATTGCTGAAGCAGGTGGAGGAATACTCAATTCCGCAGCAAAGTTGGCTGAAATGAACGAGGAAGAGTTGTATGAAAGAGCTATGATTCGACTTCAACAAGCCATTAAAGGTGGTACAGCTGCCCTGGAAATAAAAAGTGGATATGGCTTAAGCACCGATGCGGAATTAAAAATGCTCAGAGTGATTAAAAAACTGAAGGCAAATGCGAGCATTCCAATCAAGGCAACATTTCTAGGCGCACATGCGCTACCAACAGAATTCAAAGACAATAAACAGGGTTATATTAATTTGGTCTGCAATGAAATGCTTCCTATCATTTCTAGAGAAGGTCTTGCTGACTATATAGATATTTTCTGTGAAGAAGGATACTTTGATCTTATTGATCTGCAACGCATTATAGAAGCAGGACAGAACTATGGTTTAAGGGCTAAAGTTCATGTGAATCAATTTAAAAGTTTCGGAGCTGTCCCCCTTGCATGTAAACTAGGTGCACTCAGTGTAGATCATTTAGAAGTGATGAATGATCAAGATATAAAAGCATTGAGAAAAAGCAATACCATAGCTGTAGGACTTCCATTGTGTTCTCTTTTTCTTGATATTCCTTATGCGCCAGCGCGCAAGATGATTGATGAGGGAATAGCATTTGCAATGGCGAGTGACTACAATCCAGGTTCCTCACCTTCAATGAACTTAATGCAGGCATTTAGTCTAGCTTGCACTCAAATGAAACTCACCCCTGAAGAAGCCTTTAATGCGCTTACCTATAATGCGGCATTTTCCATGCAGATTGAACAGGAAATGGGTAGCATACAATTAGGTAAAAAGGCCAATCTCATAATTAGCAATCAAAAAGCGAAAGGTTTGGAAGACTTCCCCTATTGGTTTGGTGAGAATCTAATAGAGCAAGTTGTATTGGCGTAATCTCCCTCCACATTTAATAATATTTCCTAATCTTATTCTCTATTTATTACTTTTGATATTAATCAACACCTTGAGCTCATGAAGAAACTCCTTCCATTATTCCTTGCACTTGGACTATTTATAAGCGTTCAAACTAGCTGTAAAGACAAAGAAGATGTAAAAGACCTCATTGAAATTCTCAAAAAGAAAAAAGCTGCGAAAGATGGCGAATGCAAAGGTGACAAGTGTAAAGATGGCTGGGGATGCAAAGATGGAGAGAAGGACAAGGACGGTGAGAAGGACAAGGATGGTGAAAACGACAAGGATGGCGAGAAAGACGGCAAAAAACGATGGAAAGGTCGTAAATAGATCTTCCTTTTTGTGCAACAGGACTACATCATAGCTTTTGGACCAGCGATTATTATCTATATCCCTCTGGCAATCATCATTGGATTTGCGGGAATTAACAGAAAAGGCGGATTTTGGAGAGCTTTTCTTCTATCCCTAGTGCTCACACCATTAATAAGTTTATTCATTACCATAGGATCTGCAAAAAAGGACCCTAGAGGATGTACTCATTGCGGCAACGACAAGAACGAGGCTGAATATTGTGGTATTTGCGGCAAGAATTATGAAGGAGACCTGCTTGAGCCGTAAGATTAGAAAACTCCAGTAACTTTTATATTTTCTATCAGCCTATTCTACATTCAGACAAGAAATGCAAGAAATTTTTGATTTAAACGTCATCTACTTGAAAACCCTTTGTTATGAATGTAAAACTTATTCTTCCCGCATTAGCGGAAGCTGAAAGTCCATTCTGGCGACCAATTAAGTATTCCCTATTCCCACCATTAGGCCTGGCCACATTAGCAGCCTATTTAAATCCCGATGATGAAGTTGAGCTTCAAGATCAACACGTAGAAAAACTAAACTTAGAAGACGCCCCAGATCTGGTCATTATTCAAGTTTACATCACCAATGCATATAGATCTTACCAGATTGCGGATTACTACAGAAGCATAGGTTCTTATGTTATTCTAGGTGGACTACATGTTACATCTTTACCTTCTGAAGCCATTAAGCATGCCAACAGCATCTTTATTGGCCCAGGTGAAGACACATTTCCAAAATTTCTTAAAGACTTTAGAGCCAATAAACCTAAGTCTGTCTACTATTCTCAATTGAGAACTTTAAATGATATCCCACCGATCAGAAGAGATTTGATCAAACGCGAAAGATACCTTGTTCCCAACTCAATAGTGGTAAGTAGAGGATGCCCGCACCATTGTGATTTCTGCTATAAAGACGCCTTCTTTGAAGGTGGTAAATCATTTTATACTCAAAAGGTTGATGATGCACTCAGTGAAATAGATAGACTACCAGGCAAACATCTCTATTTTCTTGATGACCATCTTTTAGGTAATTCGAAATTCTCAACTGCCCTTTTTGAGGGAATGAGAGGTATGAATAGAGTTTTCCAGGGGGCTTCAACCGTGGATGCTATATTGAGAGGGAATCTGATTGAAAAAGCAGCTGATGCTGGCATGAGGAGTGTCTTTGTGGGATTTGAAACCTTCTCGCCTATCAATCTTAAAAACAGCAATAAGAAGCAAAATTTAAAGAAGGATTATGAGGCTGCTACAAAAAGACTACATGATTTGGGAATTATGATTAACGGGTCCTTTGTTTTTGGAATGGACGATGATGACAATAATGTGTTTAAAAGAACAGTGGATTGGGCAGTAAGCAATGGAATAACAACATCAACATTTCACATACAGACACCATACCCTGGAACTAAATTATATTCAGACATGCTAAATGCTGGAAGGATAACTAGTGATAATTGGAATCTCTATGACACTAGACATGTTGTTTACAAGACTAATAAATTAAGCCCTGAGGAACTCAAATCTGGATACGACTGGTCTTATAAATCATTCTATTCTTGGACAAATATTGCCAAGGCCAGCCTCACTCACACTCAACTTAAACACCAACTAAAACATTTTGCATATGCTGGAGGATGGAAAAAGTTTGAACCGCTTTGGAATTTCATAATTAAGACCCAAGGCTTGAACAAGATGTTGCCTTTACTAGAATCAATCTTATCTAAGGTAAAACAAGATAAAAGTGAGCCTTCATTGAGAAAAGAGAACACCGTGTTTGGCACATGATGAAATTGTGCTTCCTCCATCCTATTTTTGGCTTATGCCACATGGAACCCATAATGCTCTACCTGACGATAGAAATGAACACATCTTGATTTCAGTTAATGGTGAATTATTCCCTCGCCAAGAAGCCAAAGTATCAGTATTTGACAGCGGATACTTAGTAGGTGATGGTGTATGGGAAGCGTTTAGGCTTCACCATGGTCAATTAGTTTTTATTGAAGAGCACTTGAAGCGTTTATGGTGGGGAGCCGAAACCATAGGTTTGGAATTGCCATTTAACAAATCCGAGCTCAAACAACAAATTAGGGCGGTTATTGAAGCAAACCAAATGAGCGATGGGGTACATATTAGATTAATGGTAACAAGAGGCAATAAGAAGACACCCTCACAGGATCCCAGATTGACCATTAGCCCACCAAATGTGGTTATTATACCAGAGTACAAATCGGCAAGTCAAGAAAAAGGCATTAGTCTATACACTGCTAGCATAAGAAGAGCAGGTGAAGACTTTTTAGATGCTCGTTTGAATTGTCACAGCAAACTTCATGAAGTCATTGCTCTAAATCAGGCATTGAATGTTGGGGCTGATGAAGCCTTGATGTTAGACCCTCATGGTTATGTTGCAACTTGTAATGCCACTAATTTCTTTATAGTAACTAAAGGAGAAGTTTGGACGTCACAAGGAAAGTATTGCATGAACGGCATTACTAGATCCAAAGTGATTGAATTATGCCAGAGCAACAACATAAGTTGTAAACAAAGAGACTTTACCCTTGATGATGTCTATAATGCAGACCAAGCCTTTGTCACTGGAACATTTGGCGGTCTTACTTCGGTTCATACAGTAGACAATAGACCTATCACTAATCGCGGTATTGATCTTGTATCTCAATTGAGAACACTTTATGCGTCACTCATCCAACAAGAAATTAAACATGAGCAATAAAACCATTCGCATCAATCTATGGTCGAGTCCAAGAAATATATCCACTGCATTGATGTATTCCTTTGCTCAACGCTCGGATTGCATGGTAGTGGATGAACCCTTATATGCGCATTATCTCAAAAAGAGCAACGCAAAATCTTATCACCCAGGTGCTGAAGATATTCTTAAAGAGATGGCAACTGATGGCGAGAAAGTTGCGGACTGGATGAAAACATTGGATAGTAAACAAGTTATTTTTTTTAAGAACATGACGCATCACATTCTTGACCTTGAGCTCAGTTTCACATTGGGAATGCAAAACGTAATTCTCACTAGAGACCCGCTAGAAATGCTATCATCTATTATCAAACTGATTCCCTATCCAAAGATGCAAGATGTTGGATATGCTCAACAACTGGACTTAATTAGCTATCTAAAAAAACATCATGTAAGCCCTATAGTACTTGATTCTAGAGACATATTAAACAATCCTGCGCAAGGTTTAAAAAAATTATGCGAAGCATGTGGAATTCCATATGACAGAGACATGTTAAGTTGGCCTGCTGGGCCTATACCCGAAGATGGTAGCTGGGCTAAATATTGGTACAAAAGCGTACACCAATCCACTGGATTCAAAAAATATAGCCCTAAAAATGAGCACATCCCAGAAAGCCTCATTCCATTGCTTGAAGAGTGCAATCGTTGCTATCAATCTCTGTTGAAATACGCTGTTTAAGCCATACTAGAAGGGGATAATCTCAGCCATAATTTGCATTGGCATAGAGTCCCCATATACCCCAGGGGGAAATATATAATCAAATCTCAAAAGTGAAATAATCATATTACTCAGAAAATATTGAAGTGTATTTCCAGTTTAAAACCGTTGCAAATTCAATACAAACTAACCCTTCATCTCATCTATCTTTGTTGAGTGCCTACAAATTTTAAACTCTCTAATGCAAATCTGGAATTACACGGCACCCATTATTTAAACCCTTTAGCCAAGGCGCAAATCATAGTAATTCACGGTTTTGGTGAGCATCAAGGAAGATATATTCATGTAGCTCAAGAGTTTCTCAACGATGGTCTTACAGTATACACCATGGATTTAAGTGGCCATGGACTTTCTGATGGAAAACGAGGAGATATTTTCTCAATGGAACAATACCTTGATGAATTAGAAGAGCTCATTAATTATGTCTTGAATGAAAACAAAGACCTTCCGCTTTATCTTATGGGGCATAGCATGGGAGGATTAGTATCTGCTACCTACGCTTTGAAAAGAGATCAAACCCAAATAGAAGGTCTCATATTGAGTTCACCTTGGTTCCGTTTGGCTTTAAAGCCTAATCCTATTCAGCTTGTTCTAGCTAAAATTCTGGTTAAGCTCAGAATAAATTTCACTCAAAATGCGAATCTAAATGTAGATCACTTATCCTCTGACTTAAGAGTGGGCAAGGCATACAGAGAAGATGAATTAGTGCATGGAAAACTAACACCAAGGGCATTTTTTGAGATCTTTAACCATGGAATATGGTGTCAAGAAAATGCGAGTAAGCTTAAGATTGGCTGCCTCGTGAGCCATGGCTCTGATGATCGAATTATTTCAATTGATGGTTCAAAATCTTTTGCCAATAAAGCAGGAGCTGATTTTGAAATATTTGAGGGAGCCATGCACGAACCTCACAATGAACATGACCGGGGTAAATTTATTAAGGTTTATGGTGAATGGATAAACCGAAAACTCGCTTAGTAAGCTCTTTTGTCGCTTCCTTCCATATAGTAAACAAAACTTTGGTTCACTACTTTATTTCCACCTGGTGTAGGATAATTCCCTGTGAAGTACCAATCTCCTTTATGGTTTGGACATGAAGCATGGAGACCTTCTATCGATTGATAAACTATCTCTACTTTGGCTTTCATGTCTTCAGGTGTAACCAATCTTGCAATTTCTTGTTCTAACTCCTGATCCGTAAAACGCTCATATAACATTTTAACCTTGTTCTCCATTTGAGCTATTGGCTTTTTCAATTCCACTTGGCAGGCACGGTAGATATCATCCATAAGCCCTTCTTCTCCTCTTTGCTCAAGCAAACTTTTAGCCGCTCTAAATGCAATAAATTCATTCATTCTACTCATGTCAATACCATAACAATCAGGGTATTTTATTATTGGAGCGGAAGACGCCACAACTACTTTTTTAGGGCTGAGTCTGTCTAAGATTTTTAGAATTGAAGTTTTTAGAGTTGTTCCCCTAACAATACTGTCGTCAACTACTACTATGGTGTCTTCATTTGGTTTGACAACTCCATATGTAACATCGTATACGTGACCTACAAGATCTTCTCTGTCTTTGTCTTGGGTGATGAAGGTTCGCATTTTAGCATCCTTAACCAATATCTTTTCACGACGAATCTTAATACGCAAAATCTTGTCTATTTCCTGCGCACTCAAATTGTCGCCCAATTTTAAAAGGGTTTCCCTTTTGTATTTATCTAAATAACGATAAATCCCATCTACTAGACCATAGAATGAAGTAGCTGCTGTATTTGGAATATAAGAGAACACTGTGGTTCTAATATCATAATCCAATCGCTTTAGTACTTCTCGAGCTACTTTTCTACCGAGTTGCTTTCTCTCTTCGTGAATTTTAGCATCACTTCCTCGAGAAAAATAGATTCGTTCGAAAGTGCAAGAGAGTCGCTCTCTTGCTGGAACTATTTCTTCTTCAGTAAAGCTGGCATCGCGTTTAATGATTAACGCATTACCAGGTTTTATTTCTTTGATATCGTCTAATTGTAAATCAAAAGCTGTTTGTATTGGTGATCTCTCACTGGCACAAACTATGACCTCATCATCTGCCCAATAATAATTTGGTCTGATTCCATTTGGATCACGGACAATAAAAGCATTGCCATCTCCTATCAGTCCTACCATATTATAACCGCCGTCTACATTTTTAAATGAGTTCCTCAATACTTTACCTAAATCCAAATTGGCTTTGATACTGGACGCAATCTCCAAACTATCCATATCCTCATCTCTGAACTTATGATAGAGCTCCTGATTCTCTTCATCTAAGAAATGACCAATCTTTTCCAACATGGTGACATTGTCACTGATTTCCTTTGGATGCTGACCTAGTTGTATCAATTGGTGATACATCTCTTGCACATTGGTCATATTATAATTGCCAGCTAATACAAGATTTCTACTCATCCAGTTGTTTTGACGTAAAAAGGGATGAATATTTTCTATAGCGTTCTTTCCATGAGTGGCATATCTCAAATGACCCAACAACAACTCTCCGGCATAGGCATAATGTTGTTTTAACCAGGTAGTGTGTTCCACCATAGTCTGATCTAATAACTGGTATTTCTTATTTATTCTCTCAAATAAGGTAGCCACAGCGTTGGTGTCTTTGGCACGTTCTCGTGCTATATACCTGTTTCCGTACTGGGGATCTAGTTTTATTACGGCGAGTCCTGCGCCATCCTGACCGCGATTTAATTGCTTACCCATGAGTAATTGCAATTTTTTAATGCCGTAAAGTGCTGAACCGTACTTTTCTCGGTAGTAATCCAGTGGCTTCCTTAATCTAATGAAAGCTACACCGCATTCGTGTTTTATGAACTCACTCATGAAATTGAGCAAGCAAAGTTATAACTTTGATTCCTATAATTTACGCTTTAATGAGCATCTTAATAATCAACGGTCCAAACTTAAATTTACTGGGAAAACGCGAACCCGAGAAATACGGTCATTTAAGCTTTGAAGAGGTCCTTAAAGACCTAAGAATTACCTATGACACTATAGAAATAGAATATTACCAAAGCAATGTGGAGGGTGAACTCATAGATCGAATTCACAAGGCGGTAGAAGATGAGCATAGTGGAATAATACTTAATGCAGGTGGGTATTCTCATACATCTGTAGCTTTAGCCGATGCAGTTGCAGCTATTGACATCCCAGTTGTGAGTGTCCACATTAGTAATATTTACCAAAGAGAAGAGGAAAGACATAAAGAACTTTTGACCAAACATGTAGTTGGTGGTATTTACGGTTTAGGTACAAGAGCTTATAAACTTGCAGTGCAGTACCTACTGTCAGATGCTTAAGTCTGAATATTTTCTGTTTCGTTTTATAAAGTATTCCCAAACTATGGACTTCTGAAACAGTTTAGAATCATCGTAGCCTTTGTCAATTTTCTTTCTTTCCTTAATCCATAAACCCAGATTAGACCAATAAGCCATATGTGCCTTGAGAACCTGCCACAATACAGACGGCCTTCCTCCTATTAGAAAGTTCAAGGCAGAAACTCCATCCAAAACCATTTTCCAGAGCAAAACGAGATACCAAGTTTTTGAACTGAGATTCTTGGTGAGCATGGCCAAATTATTTCTATAATTCAGATAATATTTAAACGAAGAACCATTGGCAAGAGTTCCCCCTCCTACATGAAATACCTCTGAACCGGGCTCAACATAAATCTCAAATCCCCTGTGCTGCATTCTCCAGCAGAGATCTATTTCTTCCATATGGGCAAAAAACCTTTCATCAAAACCACCACATTGATGAAATACTTCAGATCTTACCATAAAGGCCGCTCCCGTCGCCCAAAAGATTTGCATGGGTGTATCATATTGACCGTGATCTATTTCCAATTCATCAAAAATTCTACCTCTACAAAAAGGGTATCCCCACTTATCCATTAAGCCGCCTGAAGCTCCCGCATATTCAAAGAGTCTGATGTCGTTATACGCCTTGATTTTGGGCTGAACAGCTGCAACGTTTGCATTGTCATCCATTAGCCTCTTTAAAGGAAGTAACCAATTCTCACTTACCTCTACATCTGTATTCAAGAGCACATAATATTCGGAATTAATCTGAGCTAGTGCCCTGTTATAACCGCCAGCATAACCAAAATTTTCATCTAGAAGTATAGAGTCGAATTGATCTTTATGTGCGTTTAGATATTCCCTGCTTCCATCTGTTGAAGCATTGTCAACCACTATCAATTTACTGTCTCCACTGAATTCTAAAACCTTGGGTACAAACTGCTCTAAGTAGTGCAGAGTATTATAATTGAGTATTACAATAGCTATGTCTGACTTATCACTCATTTAAGCGGTGAGAATACAAAACGCATAATATCCGGGTGTAGAAGAAGTATACATGCCGCATCCTTTGATTCGCTCATTTTGCTTTCCATAGCTTCCTTGCGATCTTCCAAAATAATTCCCTTTTTTACCATGGCTTCTAAAGTGCTCGCAGAGAAATGAAAACTGGTATTAAACAAATCTTTGTCAATTACCTTGTCGGCAAAAGCCATGTCTTCGGGGTGTGCAATGAGAATAGGAAAATTGCTATATCCCTGTTTTATGATTTCGGTGATGACTTCTTGAAGGGGTTTTTTTAATATCTTTAAATCACCTTCTAAATTTTTTAGTATCTCATCTATTTTATTCTCCATTTCAATTTTTATGTCAGGCTTGTTCATTTGAGTAAACAGAATGTCACAAGAACAGTTTGCTATGTTTGAGCCTTGCAAAAGTGGTTCTTTTTTACATAAGCTTTGAGATAACAAAACAAAAAATATTATGAAACAAATTGCCTTTCTGACTATGGGGTTCGCCATACTCCTATTATCGTCTTGTCTTGGCTCAGATGTTAAGCAAGTCCAGGGCTTAAAGCCCGTATATGGCACAGTAGATGATCTCACAAAGATGATTAAACACTCTGAAGTTCAGGACCTTGTGAGCCCTGGAAAAATTTATGTAAAAGATCAGCTTCTTCTAATTAATGAAAGCCTCAAAGGAGTTCACATCTATGATAACTCAGACCCAAGCAATCCAATTAATACCGGATTTATTGAAATCCCAGGCAACTTGGATGTTGCAATGAAAGGAAATTTGCTTTATGCAGATTACTTGAATGGATTAGTTACCATAGACATTAGCGATATACAAAATCCAGTATTGAAAGATTTCAATTCAGATTATAATTCAAAAGACAACGGACAACTTTATCCTCCTTCTTCGGCTACCTCTTTAATAGGAAATAGTCAAGTCTATTTTGAATGTCCGGATAAAACAAAAGGGTTAATTATTGGATGGGATGTGAGTAACATGCCAGAACCTCAGTGTTACTTATATAAATAAAAGACCATGAAGAAAATATATATACTTATATGCGTTGCCATCATGGCATTTGGATGCTCAGGTGATAAGTCTTCTCCTAGCCCTAGAGCAGTTAGTGAAACTAGTGATTTAAGCAATAGTGGAAATGGCAATAACGGCACCGGAGTTGGTGGTTCTATGGCTCGTTTTACAATAGCTGGAGATCACCTTTACATTGCCACAACCAACACCCTTTACACTTTCTCGTTGGCCAATTCTACCAAACCGGAATTGAAGTCTGAAATTGCTTTAAACTTTTTTGCTGAGACCATATTCCATATTAACGGTACACTCCTACTTGGTACGCAAGGGGGAGTTATGATATACTCACTCAATAACCCAGATATGCCATCTTATGAATCGGTTTACCAGCATATTGTGAGTTGCGATCCTGTTGTTGCATCTGGTAGTTATGCCTATTCCACTCTTCGTACTGAAACCAATTGTTCTCGTGGAGTTAATAGACTTGATGTAATTGATATTTCAGATATAAAAAATCCAAATAGGGTTACCTCTTTTAATATGAATAATCCTAAAGGACTAGGAATAGCTGGAGACCGCCTATTTGTTTGCGATGGAGATGACATTAAGCGTTATTCACTTAGCACACCTTCTTTTCCTGAATATTCAGGTATAGCAACCAGCATTGAGAACTGCTTTGACCTCATACCCATTGGAGACTTGCTTATAGTTTCTAGCGGCGCTGGTATTTACCAATTTACTATAGAGTCAGATGGTGATTTAACTTTGTTGAGCAAAATAGATGTACAGTAATATGAAAAAAATAGTGATGTTGATTTGTGCATTTGCCGTGATTATTCCAGCAAAGGCACAACAAGTAGAAAAAGGAAGCTACCAGATTGCAAAAATTGATTTGCTAAATTTTATGGGGCTTGGAATACAAAAACTGCATCTGGCATATGAATTCTCTCCTATTAAGGAAAACCCTAAAAACCTGACTACTTTACAATTTGATTTGACCGCACCATTCAACAGCATGGACTATATAGATGTTGTTGGTGGCGTGGAAGCAGGTGTTCAATTGAGGTTCTATAAGAAATGGAACAGTGCTCAGAACGATGTTCAGGGTTTATATTTTGGGATAGGCATGGATGGTGGATGGGTGAGTTTTACCAAAGACAAAGATTACACTTTAGAACCTACTTCAAGTGTTATTAGAACATATACTCATAAATATGATCGTGTGAGAAATGGAATATATGCAAGCATTGGAAGTCAAGCCAAATTGGGTGAGAAATTATACTTTGACGTTCAACTTGGTATGGGGTGGAGTAATGTTAATGTAAAAGAAAAACCGATTGAGATTGAAGATGGATACACTTCATTCAATAATTGGTGGTGGGGCCCAAGATCTCCATTCTACATATTATATGAAGAAGGTAAATATCAACAATTTTATATGCCTGTTTCATTCAGTATTGGATACAACTTTGGAAGTAAATAATCCCGAGCAAAAACGGATAAACATAAAAGCTCTTGAATCCAGATACATTAAAGAGCTAGCTGTGCTGGCCAAAGAAATATGGACAGAGCATTACACTCCCATTATAGGTAGGGAACAGGTTGATTACATGATTGGTAAATTTCAATCTGTTCCCGCCATAAAGGAACAACTTGAACAATTGGTTAAATATGATTTGGTCTGGAACCAAGCCGAGCTGATTGGCTATATGTCTTACTATAATAAGAAAGACCATATGTTCTTGAGTAAATTCTATCTACACAAAGATTTCAGGGGCAAAGGAATAGGAAAACTCATGATGGATTATCTGATTGAAAAGGCTAAAATCAGTGCTTCAAAATCCATTCAGCTTACAGTAAATAAATTCAACAGTATTAGCATAAATCAATACTTACGTATGGGGTTCAAGAATATTGGCCCGGTTGTTATAGATATAGGTAATGGATATATCATGGACGACTATAGACTGGAATTTCAAATCACAGACTAAAAATGTATTTTAGGTGAATGAAAAAACTGTGGACACTGGCTTTAGTTTTGATTTGTTTCAGGTGCTATGGTCAACAAAAAAGCGGAAACGATGAAGCGGAAATCAATGCCGTAATTGAACAATTCTTTGAAGCACTTAACGCACAAGACACGGCAAGTCTAAGAAGTATAATAAGTCCTAACACTCACTTCTTTGTTTGGATAATTACAAGCAATGATACCATTACAAGAAGAGGAAGCCATGATCAATGGCTTGAAAGCTTGGTTGATCCAGACCTTAATCTTTTGGAGAGGTATTGGAATGTGGAAATTAAGATACATCAAGGAATTGCAACAGTTTGGACTGATTACGACTTTTATGTGAACAACAGCTTTTCCCATTGTGGCGGGAATGTATTTGGTCTAATAAAAACAGATTCGGGCTGGAAAATAACAGATACATTATTCACCTCTGAAAGAGAATGCGCTCCTTCTCCTCTACCCCAAATTCAGGAAGAAGGTTCCAACTGATTTATATATATTGCTCAAATGAGAATTCTATTCTATGCTTGTTTAGCTATTCTACTTTTTGCTTGTCAAAACAAGAAGGTTGAAGAAAGGAAACCCTATAATGTTCTTTTTGTTTCTATAGATGACTTAGGGCCAAACCTAGGGGTGTACAACAACGAGTATATACATTCACCCGTATTGGACTCTTTTGCTTCTCAATCCACTACATTTATGCAAGCATTTTGCCAGGCTGCAGTTTGTGCTCCATCCAGGGCAAGTTTAATGACCGCAATAAGGCCAGACTCGAGCCATGTGTGGCATTTGGGTGATAAATTCAGAGAGATAAATCCAGATGCAGTTACCATGCCTCAGTGGTTCAGTAAACACGGATATTATACGGTTTGTATAGGAAAGATTTTTCATAACTACATGCCCGATTCAAGCTCATGGGATGAACCCGACTTGAGACCTGCACCCTATCTAAAACCAGAATGGTTGAAACGAGATGGTGAAACTTTTTATGTGAATGAAGAAACCCAACGCAAGCAAAAAATTAAGCGCGATTCTGTTATAGCACTAAGACCAGGTTATTATGCGGATGGATGGAATAATGGACCTGCATGGGAATGGGAAGACGTTCATGACAGTTTGTACTTCGATGGAGCCCAAACGGAGTTGGCCTTAAAGACTTTAGACAGGCTCGCTCAAAAAAATCAGCCTTTTTATATGGCTCTCGGATACTTTAGGCCACACCTCCCTTTTGCCGTGCCTAAGAAATATTGGGATTTGTATGACAGAAATGAAATTCCACTTGCCAGCAATCCTTACTTACCAAAAGCCTCACCCGTTATGGCCATGAACTCAATGTATGAACTCAGAGGTTATGATGGTTTTAGCCATATTAAACACCCTTCTGAATTCCAAATGAATGAAGACACAGCTCGTATTCTTAAGCAGGGCTATTACGCTAGCGTAAGCTACGTAGATGCACAATTTGGAAAGGTGTTACAACGCTTGAAAGAACTCGGCTTAGACAAGAATACAATAATAGTTGTTTGGGGTGATCACGGTTGGAAATTGGGCGAGCACAACGGCTGGTGCAAACAGACCAATTACAATATAGACATACATGTGCCACTTATAGTATATAGCCCTGGCGAACAAAATCGCGGCTCAAAAACAGATGGAATAACTGAGCTCATAGATATGTTTCCTTCGCTATGTGAGCTAGCTGACATTCCAGCACCGAGCTATGCACAAGGAAGCAGTTTTGTTCCTTTGCTAACGGAACCTAATAAAAAATGGAAAACCGCTGCTTTTAGTCAATTTCACAGAAGACCTAAAGTGAGCGCTGATGGCAAACGCTATATGGGTTATTCAATCAGAACGGATCAATATCACTATATTGAGTGGTACTACTGGAATCACGAAACCAAGATAAAAGGGGAGCTTGCAGCTACTGAACTCTATTGGCTCCCAGAAGATCCAGATGAGAACGAAAACGTAAGCAATCAAGAGAAATACGCCGAAGTTAAAATTGAGCTTCACGAACAATTAACTAAAGGATGGCGCAATGCGCGTCCAAGCAATTAAAAACCTAATTTTGTTCTATGCTAAGCAGTACATTAGAAGATAAATTGAATAGTCAAATAGGCAAAGAAGCCTATTCATCGCAATTGTATTTATCCATGGCATCATGGGCAGAGGTAACGGGATATACCGGTGTAGCCCTTTTTCTTTATGCGCATTCGGATGAAGAGCGCCAGCATATGCTAAAGATTGTTAAATATGTGAATGAACGTGGAGGTCATGCTATCATCCCTCCTTTAAATCAACCAGAATCAAATTTCGATTCCCTTCAATCTGTATTTCAACAAATCTTAGCGCATGAAGAATCTGTTAGCCAGAGCATAAACGATATAGTGGATTTGTGCTTAAAGGAAAAAGACCACAGCACAAATAACTTTATGCAGTGGTATGTTTCTGAACAAATGGAAGAAGAAAGTCTGGCTAAATCAATCATAGACAAACTCAAACTTATTGGGGAAGATTCAGCCGGTTTGTATCTATTCGATAGAGAACTTGGTGGGTTCACCCCACAAGATAGTCAGTAGATCTACTCTGATTTGATTTTTATTTCTTAAAGCGTAGTTTAGCGCTTATCAATATCATGAAGAATTTATTTCGAAACATGACAATGCTCGTATTATGTATGAGTTTGTCCGCTGTAGTCTTAGCTGAAGACAGCGATTCAACTGAAAAGAAAAAGGAAACCCTAGCCGACAAGGTGAAAGGGAAAACGGAGACCACAGGGATGTTCTCTTTTTACCAAGATACTGCTACAGGTAGCATGCAAATGCTCATTAATAAAGATCAATTAGATCAGGAGTTTATATACCAAAGTTTCTCTATGGGTGGGCCTCCTTCTCTGTTTCTAAACCAAAACATGATTAGAAACACCTGGGTATTTAGTATAAATAGAAGATTTGACAAAGTAGAATTTTCTCGAGAAAACACCTCTTTTTACTACAACCCAGATAAAGCTATAAGTAAGGCAGCAAATGCAGATGTATCTAGAGCTAAGTTTTATTCAACCAAAGTAGTATTTGAAGACTCTGTTTCTATCTTGATTGATGTTGATGATTTGTTTATTGGAGGCTTAATGGATCCTGTAAAACCAAATTTTGTCTTCTCGGATCCTACCATTAGAATCTTTAATCTAGGAAGCTTGAACAAAGGGAAAAGTGGCTATACTCAAATAAGAGCTTTTCCAGAAAATACAGACGTAGTGGTTAGTTTAACTTACGACAATCCTTCTCCAAGAGTGGGCGGAAGCAATCATGTAACAGATGCCAGATATGTTGAAGTAAAAATGCAGCACAGTTTCATTAAAATGCCAAAAAACAATTACAAACCGCGTTTTGATGACCCTCGTGTTGGATATTTCTTAGACCAAGTTGATGATGTCAGCACCTATGATTATCCTAATTATAGAGATCAGATTCACAGATGGCATCTTGAGAAAAAAGATCCTAATGCAGCTTTAAGTGAACCAGTAAAACCTATTACTTGGTGGGTGGAAAACACCACACCTGAGGAATACAGAGAAATCATTCTAGCAGCTGGAGAAAAATGGAATGCTGCGTTTGAACAAGCCGGTTTTAAAAATGCAGTAGTCATGAAGATGATGCCCGACACTGCTAGTTGGGACCCTGCGGATATTCGCTATAATGTAATTAGATGGGTAGCTTCAGATCTTGGTTTTGCTATAGGTCCAAGCTTCGTAAACCCAAGAACTGGTGAAATATTGGGGGCGGATATTACCATAGACTTCGGTATGCTTTTATTCTCTTTAACGGAACAGAACTTATCTGAAGTTGGATTCCAGGCTCACAAATATGAAGAAGAGCATCCAAGTGTTGCCGGTTCTCATAAAATGTGCACTATGGCAGAGGGAATGAAAGCTCAGCAAGGATTTGCTTATGCCATGTTAGAAGCAGCAGGTGCATCAGATTTAGAACTAAAGAAATTGACCGAACAATTCATGACGGAATTGATACTTCATGAAATGGGACATACTATGGGACTCGCTCACAATATGAAAGCGAGTCAAATGCTCACCTTAGCAGAGGCTCACGATACCAGCATCACAAGAAAAATAGGAACAACGGCTTCCATTATGGATTACACTATAGTAAATGTTCACTCAGATAAAAGCAAGCAGGGCGATTACTATTCAACT
Organism: Bacteroidia bacterium; assembly: GCA_049115575.1. Lineage (GTDB taxonomy): Bacteria > Bacteroidota > Bacteroidia > NS11-12g > UBA9320 > JAHEKB01. The sequence continues at coordinate 159,273 of JAGDZU010000004.1, forward strand.
GTTCCTGGTCCATACGACAAATGGGCAATTGAATATGGATACTCCACTTTCACTTCTGATGAAGAGGCTGGTTTAAAAGCTATTTTAGACAAAAGCAGTGATCCGCGATTGGATTTTGGGAATGATGCAGATATTCTAAGCGCATGGAGAGGTGTAGACCCACGAGTTTTAACTTGGGATATGAGTGGTGATGTGATTGAATATGCTATTGATAGATATAATGGAATAAACAGCAGGATAAGTGATTTACAGGCTCATTTTGTGGAGCCGGATGCGTCTTATCAAAAATTATTCTTCATGTATTATATGATGCAAAGAGGAAGATACACTATGGGCAGTGCAGTAAGTCGCTACATTGGAGGAATTGAAGTGAATCGCAATTTCCCTGGCCAAACTGATGTTCAACCCTACACTCCTGTAGATGCAGAATATCAAAGATCAGCTATGGCTTTCCTATCTGAGTATGTATTTGCACCAAATGCTTTTGATGCCGATGCTAGCTTGTATCCTTATTTGCAAAGGCAAAGAAGAGGATGGGATTTTGGAAGAGGTTCTGAGGATCCCAAGCTTCAAAATCTTGTACTTGGAGTTCAGCTGAACGCATTGAGTTTTATTATGCACGCCAACACCCTGAATAGAATAAATAATACTAGCCTTTACGGCAATGAGTATAGCGTAGAAGAAGTTGTTGGCGATTTGGTTGATGCTTGTTTTGAAGAAGATTGGGGAACTGAAGTCAATCTTTTTCGTCAGAATTTGCAGCAGTCCATGGTTACCTATCTGATAGTTGCAGCGAGTAATAAGACAAGAACATATGACAACGCCTCAAGATCTGCAGCCTATTCAGAATTGGTTTCACTGAGAAAACAATTAAAGAAAAAGAAAGGAAGAGATGCACAGACCAAAGCACATAGAGCGCGTTTGATGCATCAAATTGATCAAGTACTGAATCCGTGAGGTTTCCTTATTTCATTTTGATATTGCTATGTATTTGGTCATGCAATCAAGATAGCGAAAAAGAAGTTCAAGCTAAACCTGATTTCGCCATAGTTATCCATGGCGGTGCAGGCTATATTACAGCTGAAAGAATTGATAGTGTAAGCGCAGAAGCTTATAGGGATACTTTAAATCTCGCACTACAAGCGGGCTATGATATTTTGGCCAATGGAGGTTCCGCTTTGGATGCTGTAGAACTGACATTAAGCATTTTGGAGGATTGCACCCTGTTCAACGCTGGTAGAGGTTCAGTGTACAACCATAAGGCTCAACAGGAGATGGATGCATCTATTATGGATGGCAATACTTTAAACACAGGTGCAGTTGCTGGTGTTCGATATATCAAGAACCCGATAAAAGCCGCGCGGCTAGTTATGGACAGCTCTAAACATGTAATGCTGGCAGGAAGGGGTGCTGAACAATTAGCTGTGCAATACGGTATGCAAATGGAAGATAGCAGTTATTTCTATGATGCCGATGGATATTCTGCTATTCAAAAGAAACTTAAACAAGATAAACACGGCACAGTTGGAGCAGTAGCTTTAGATAAAAACGGAAATCTAGCAGCTGCCACATCAACAGGAGGAATGTTCAATAAGAAATGGAACAGGATAGGCGACTCTCCTATTATTGGCGCAGGAACTTATGCAAATAATAACAGTTGTGCTATTTCCTGCACGGGAACAGGAGAATACTATATAAGAACGGTGGCAGCTCACGAAGTATCCAGTTTAATGCTCTATAAAAACATAAGCCTAGACTTTGCAATCCATCAGGTTATATTCAATCAAATCGAACCTTTGGGAGGCGAAGGCGGTATGATTGGAATAGATAGAAATGGAGCCATCGCATGGGATTTCAATACTCCCGGAATGTTTAGAGCATACAAAACTCCAGAAGAAACTCAGGTCTTTTTATTCGGTCATTAGAAAGCTTTTATACCGATATAAATATTTGCTATTATAATTTTATATGTCTATACATCTATTGTATGTACATTTGTACTGAAATTAATCACTATGAAGAATATTATAGCATTTGGAGCAAGTACCAGTGGCAACTCAATAAACAAGCAATTAGCCGCTTATGCAGCCAAGCAGACAGGCCTACAATTTAAAATGTTGGATTTGAATGATTTCGAATTACCATTATACAGTATAGACAAGGAGAATGATACCGGATTCCCTCAAAAGCTAGTTGAATTTCATCAACTCATCAAAGAAGCTGATGGTATAATCATATCTTTTGCCGAACACAATGGAGCTGTAACCGCCGCTTATAAGAATCTGCATGATTGGATATCCAGATTAGAAAGAACTGCGTGGGCTTATAAAAACATGCTCCTTCTATCTACATCCCCCGGACAAGGGGCTGCACAAAGTGCATTAGCTTACGCGCAAAAGTCTTTTGGTATTTCTAAAGCTATAATTGGAGGCAACTATTCCTTACCCTCTTTCTATCAAAATTTTGATGTCACTGATGGCATAAAAAACCCAGAACTAAAAGCTGCATTTCAAGAACAAATAGATTCATTTGTTCAACATATTCACTCTAAAGATGAGGTGCCCATTTAACTAGCTACTTCAGTTGAAGAAGAACCACATTCTCCACATGATGAGTATGTGGAAACATATCTACCGCTCTGCTCTTTACTATTCTGTAAACTTCTGACAACTCCTGCAAATCTCTGGCCTGCGTTGCTGGATTGCAGCTCACATAGACCACTTTAGGGCATTTAATCTCTAACAACCGTTTTACAACCTTTGGGTGCATGCCGGATCTTGGTGGATCTGTAATTATTATATCAGCCATGCCGTGTTCTTCATAAAACTCCTGGTTAAAGACATCTTTCATATCTCCAACTACGAAGTGGCTGTTGTCTACTTTGTTCACCAACGCATTACGCTTGGCTGATGCTATAGCTTCATCAACTATCTCAGCTCCTATTGCTTTTTTAGCCTTGCTCGCTGCGCTCAATGTTAATGTGCCGGTACCACAATACAGATCGTACACTACATCTTCACCAGTAATCCCAGCAAAATCTAAAGCAACATCATAGAGTTTATCAGCTTGTTTGGTGTTGGTCTGAAAAAATGATTTCGGATGAATTTCGAAACTCAAACCTTGTAGTTTTTCTGAGATGAATTCGCTCCCTTTATAGTTGATTATCTCCAAATCAAAGATGCTGTCGTTTCGTTTAGTATTCACCGCATAATTGAGGCTATGGATTTCAAACTCGCTGTTCACACTTTCCAGCAAGTCCTTGACTCCTTCATTAAATTCCGTCACAAACAAAGTGAGCATCCAATCACCACTTACTGTATTGCGCAACATCAGATTGCGCACCAAACCTTCATGAGTTTTTAAATCATAAAAGGCTAAATCATGCTCCAGGCAATAGTTCTGCACATAATTTCTAATTTGGTTTCCAGTATCAGCTTGCAACCAGCATTTCTCAATCTCAACCACCTTATCGAATCTTCCAGGTGCATGAAATCCTAATGCATTTAGATGAGGCATTTCCTCAGCATTCTCACCCTCATATAGCCAGCGTTTGTTGCTAAAGGTGTATTCCATTTTATTTCTATAAAATTCAGTTTGCTCCGCTCCTAGAATATCTTCATATGCCTCCACTTCAAGCTTGCCAATTCTCTGCATGCAGTCTTTGGCCCATTGGTCTTTCAATTTCAGCTGTTCTTCATAATTGATGTGTTGCCAACGGCAACCACCGCACACACCATAGTGCTTGCAAAATGCTTCTTGTCTAACCTCAGATGCATTATGAAGGGTTTCAACACGCGCTAAACTGAATCTCTTTTTTCTACCGATGATTTTGATGTCGGCTACATCTCCTGGAGCACCATACTTAACAAATATGACCTTACCATCTACTTTAGCTATGGCGTGACCTTCACCACCGCCTGCCAGAAGTTCTACCTTATCATAGAACTGTTGCTTTTTCTTACGTGCCAATTAATTACTAGAAGTGATCTTCTGTTTATAGTTGATCAGATTGTCCATAGATTGATGGAACTGTTTTACATCTTGATAACCAGGTTGAGAAAACATACGTTTGGTTTGTGGGATATAGTAAAACAAAGTTGGATACCCACTCGGCTTATTATTAGATAATGCGTAAAGCAATTGTGGGCCGCTTAAAGTATCCGCTCCAATAATATAGAGCTCATTTTTAATTTCAGGATTAAATTTTATAGCTACAAAATGCTCATTCATTTTGGAAATTACCTCAGGATCTGAGAATGTCTTTTTATCCATGACCTTACACCATCCACACCAATCCGTATAACAATCAATGATTGCGATTTTTCCTTCGGCATTAGCCTTGGCATAACCTTCGTTAAAATTGTGCCATTCAATTTCCTCTTCAAATTTTCCGTGATTTAATGCGGTTGCACCAAGCATGACGGAAGAAAGCAGGACTATAGCGAAGAGCTTTTTCATGATGATACGAAGGTAACCTCTTTTTTACTCCTTTTAGTATGACCAAATCTAATTTTACCTTTGTTTGATAGAAAGTGAAAATCAGCATTAATTTGCCAGCAGTAACAGATGGCCAACAACAAAGCATATAAAAGAGCAACAATACTGCTAGCAATCAGCACTTTACTACTTGCGGCTTGGTCTATCTATAGCTATTTGCAGTTAAAAGCACATCAGGAAAGTTTGGCAGAATTGAGAAAAGTAGAGGCTGTGAATGGTCCTATGGAGGAACAGGTTGTATTACAGCAATTCCAAATGGATTCTTTAATAGAATCAAATAGTCTTATCCAATCTGAACTAAAAAAACTTGAAAAGTTTCAAGACAGTGCTCAAGGAGTGTACTTTGAGGTTCAGCTTGGAATATTCAAACACTTTAATCTATCTGATTACCAACAAGAAATGGTTCATATAAGGCAAGACACTCTTGGTGAACATCAAATAATTCTTCTGGGAAGATTCACAGACATTAACCGAGCTCAAGATTTTCAAAAGGAACTCTTAAAGCTAGGTTTGAATACCACTTATCTAGCAGGTAGGATTAATGGTGAATTTGTGACAAAAGAAGAGGCCATTTCAGCTCTCGAACAAGCAACAATTTAGCCTAACTTTGCGTTTAAGCAAGGTGAAAGAGTCACACAATATCCTAGAAAGTAAGTTAGATGTCTTTATAGACAAATACTACCGAAATCAGGTTTTTAAAGGTTTGATTCTCACAGCCTCTGTTTCCCTTATTGCTTTGTTCCTAGTTAGCACACTGGAATACTTGGGCAGATTTGGGAGTTCGACTCGACTTTTTCTATTATGGACTTATGTAATTGGAGTTGGTGGAATATTCATTTGGTATCTGTTAAGACCTGGAATTGCATTACTTAAACTAAATCGCAAAATGAATAGGGAAAAAGCTGCCGTACTTATTGGTAGGCATTTTCCAGAGGTCAAAGATAAATTACTGAATGCTTTACAATTAAAAACAAACTTAAGAGAAGATAATCACCTACTGCTAGCAAGCATAGAACAACGCACGAGTAAACTCAGCCCAATTCCATTTCAAAACGCCATTAATTTCAAGGCAAATTACCGCTACCTGAAATACGGTCTTATTCCTGGCGTTTTGCTATTGGCTGTTTTATTAATTAGCCCTGGATTCAAGAATAGCACAGAGCGCCTCATTAATTATAATAAAACATACGAAGTGCCTGCTCCTTTCAGCTTTAACTTTAACCAAGACCAGTTCACGGCAATTCAAAATGAGCCAATAACATTAGACCTTGAATTGAAAGGCGCTGAGATTCCAAAAGATGCGTATGTGGTTCTAAACGATCTTAAGTATAAAATGAAGACCGATAGAGAAGGGAGATTTCATTTTGAATTACCGGGTCAACAGCAATCTGCAATGCTCAAATTTCAGGCCGCTGGATTTGAAAGCAATTCCAATGAATTAAAAGTTTTGCGAAAACCCAGCCTTCTAGCCTATGACGCTAAACTAGAATTCCCTGCATATCTCAATAGAAAGGATGAATTCCTTAAAGGAACTGGCAACATTAGTCTACCAATTGGCACCAAAGTTCATTGGTCATTTAAAACTAAAGAAGTAAATGAGATCAAAGTCCTTCCTCAAAATCTTTCAATGGAGGTTGATAAGAGTTTGGTCTACTATAGCAAGGAATTCAAACAATCAGAAGAGGTTATTTTCCATACCTCTAATGCAGATTTATCCAAGGGTGATTCCCTGAACTATCAGGTTCAAGTTATTCCAGATTTATACCCTAGCATTAGCATGGAAAGTAAAGCAGACAGTGGAAGCGCTAAGATCCTTTATCTGATTGGAGACATAAAAGATGATCATGGATTCACACGTTTAAGTTTTCACTACCAGCTTGGCGAAAATGAAGAGCAGAGCGTAAACATTCCATTCTCCAAAACGGTTGATGAACAGAGCTTTTTTCACTTATGGAATCTCAAAGAGATTAACATAGAAGCCGGTGATGAATTGAACTATTATTTTCAAGTATGGGACAACGATGGAATTCAAGGACCAAAATCTGCTAGAACTAGCATTTACCATTATGAAGCCCCTACCGCATCTGAAATTCAGGCTCAAACCGAGGAAAGCAATCAAGAAATTAAGAATAACTTGGGAGAGGCTAAATCTGATGTAGAAAATCTACAAGAAGAGATAGAGGATATTGAAAAAATGCTTACTGAGAAAGCGCAACTCACTTGGGAAGACAAGAAGAAAATTGAAGATCTTTTACAGAAGCAAGAAGATATTCAAAAGCAAATTGAGCAAAGTATAAGAGATAATCAACTCAAGAATAATAAAGAAGAGGAGTTTAGCCCAATGAGCGAAAGGCTCATGGAGAAACAGCAAAAATTGGAAGATCTTTTCAATGAAATCATGGATGAAGAAACCAAAGAACTCATTGAGAAAATTCGAAAGTTGATGGAGGAAAACAAAACCGATGAGCTCCAGCGCGAAATGGAGAAACTCAGCCTATCCGAAAAGGAGATGAACAAAGAATTGGACCGCATGTTGGAGCTTTTCAAGGAATTGGAGTTGGAGAAGAAACTGGAGCAGACCATCCAGAAAATGGAGGAATTGGCTAAAGAGCAAGAGGAGTTAGCAGACAAGAGCGAGAAGACCAATAAAAAAGATGAGGCTCTTAAAAAGGAACAGGAAGAACTCAAAAAGAAAATGGATGAGCTTGAAAAAGATATGCAAGACATTCAAAAAAAGAACAATGAGCTTGAAAGCCCTAAAGACATTGATACTCCTGAAGAATTAAAGCAGCAAACAGTAGAAGAAATGTCTGATGCCGAAGAAGAACTTAGCAAGGGCAAGAATAAAAAGGCCAGTGAACATCAGAGAAAAGCTGCTGAGAATATGAAAAAAATGGCTCAACAAATGCAAGAGCAAATGGATGAAGCCTATGAAGAGCAGCAAGAAGAGGACTACAGAGCTTTGAGACAGATACTGGAAAACCTAATTCAATTGTCTTTCGACCAAGAAGATGTACAAGACGAGTTTGCTGAAAACACACAATACAGCCCCAGGTATATTGAACTCAGACAAGAACAGCGAAAGATTAAAGACGATACTAAAATAGTGGAAGATTCACTTCTGGCTTTGAGTAAAAGAGTCTTGGAGATACAGCATTTCATTAATAAAGAGATCTCTGAAATCAATCACAGTTTAGATAAGGGATTAGAGCATTTAGGTGAGAGACAAACTGGAGAAGCTATGGTTCACCAACAAATAGCCATGACCTCTATGAACAATTTAGCACTCATGCTAAGTCAAAGTCTGGAACAAATGCAGCAACAAATGGCTGCTTCTAATCAATCAAAAGGCAAACCAAAAGCCAATTGTCAAAAGCCCGGTGGAGGTAAAAAGAAAAAGGGAAAACCAAATATGAATTCCATTCAGAAAATGCAACAAGATTTGGCAAAACAGCTGGAACAAATGCAAAAAGGAATGAAGAAAGGAAATAACCCCAATAGCAAAGAATTTGCACAAATGGCTGCAAAACAAGCGGCTATTAGGCAGCAAATACGCGATTTACAGAGGCAGCTTCAAAAAGAGGGTAAGGGTGGCAGTCTAGGCAATTTACAGCACACCCAGGATTTAATGGATCAAATGGAAAGAGACCTCTATTACAAACAGCTCAATCAGGAAAGCATGAAGCGTTTACAAGAGATCCAAATCAAACTAAGCCAACACGAACGAGCAGAAAAAGAGCAAGAACGCGAGCAGAAAAGAACTTCAACCGAAGGTGAAGATATGGAACAACGCCTTCCTCCTGAAATAGAGAAATACTTGAATGAGAAATCCAAACTTTTGGAACAATTGCAGAAAGTTTCGCCAGAACTCAGGCCTTATTACCAAAACAAGGTGAAAACATATTTTGATCAACTTTAATGCTATTCCAAGGAAATTTAGAAGAAAAACTGGAGTCTATTCAAGAATATTGGAGTCCTAAGATTATTGGAGAACTCAATGGACAATATGTTAAACTAGCTAAACTCAAGGGTGAATTTGTTTGGCATGCTCATGAAGAAGAAGATGAGTTATTCTTTGTTATCAAAGGAAATTTAGAGATTCACTTTCGTGATGAAGTAAAGAAGCTAAGCCAAGGAGACTTTATCATTGTTCCAAAAGGAGTTGAGCATAAGCCCATAGCAAATGAAGAAGTTCACATTATGCTTTTCGAACCTAAATCAACCATAAACACTGGTGAAGCAGAGAGCGAGCTGAAAAAAGAAAATTTGGATTGGATTTAGGATCTCAATTCAAAATTTTGACCCAAATAAACCTTGCGCACCATTTCATCACTAGCCAATTCATCGGCTGTTCCACTTTTAAGGATTCTTCCCTCAAAAAGCAAATAGGCGCGATCAACTATAGATAGGGTCTCATGAACATTATGGTCTGTTATAAGTACGCCAATGTTTTTGTCTTTGAGTTTCTGCACTATCATCTGAATATCTTCCACTGCAATAGGGTCTACTCCAGCAAATGGTTCATCTAATAAAATGAATTTTGGATCTACGGCTAATGCCCTGGCAATCTCGCAACGGCGTCTTTCTCCCCCACTTAATACTTTGCCCAAATTCTTTCTAACTTTCTCTAGTCCAAACTCCGCTATAAGTGACTCTGTTTTAGCACTTTGCTCTGCTTTAGACATGCCTGTCATTTCCATAACAGCCTTTATATTGTCTTCTACTGTTAAATCTCTAAAAACAGAAGCTTCTTGAGGCAGATATCCAATTCCTTTTTGAGCTCTTTTATACATAGGATTTTTAGTAATATCCTGACCATCAAGGAATACAACTCCTTCATCCGGCTTAATCAACCCTACTACCATGTAAAATGTAGTGGTTTTACCAGCACCATTTGGACCCAATAAGCCAACAATCTCTCCTTTCTCAACATTTAGAGACACTTGATCTACTACTTTACGCTTTTTATACTGCTTAACAAGACTTTGAGCTTCGAGCTTCATAGGGTTTCAAAATTAACATACCGAGCCAACTATAGTTTCGTTTTAGCTTATATTTGTGAGATTAACATTAATTCAAGATGAAAAAGCTTATCACATTACTTACGATAACCTGCATGGCCTTGGCAGTCAATGCTCAAGTATATTTAGGAGTCAAAGGTGGCGGTGGAATTTCCGTATTAACACCTGGTTCATTAACTCACTTACCAAGTACGCATTTTGCAGGAGGTTTAGCCTACAAGCACCAAATCTTCAATAGAGTGGTGTTAGAAGGAAACATTTTATTCGACATGAGAGCAACAGAGGTTGAAAACGAACCTGATTTTGCACCGTCTGCTAGTTATGTTTCTGTTCCATTAACTATTCATTGGATTATGCCTTTTACTAAAAAGAAATTAGTCCCTTATGTTACGGAAGATTATAACACTTATTGGTATGTAGAAGGTGGTCCACAATTGGGCTATGCTTTGAGTTCCACCACTTATATAGACAAAGGATTTTCAACACTGCATAAAGATGATTGGGCAACCAACGCCTTTGACGTAGGAGTTGTAGCGGGAATCGGTGTCAATTTTGCTTTCAAAAACAGCCGAAATCGTTTGGCAGTTGGAGCAAGAGGACATTACGGTCTATTAAACTTTAACAAATACGAAAATGCTCCGGCATTTAATAATATTACAGCTGCGGGTTATGTGAGTTACGACTTCAAATGGACTAAGAAGCGTCATTACCGCTATCGTATGTAGAAGGTCGCAGGTCTTTCAACATGAGTTGAAGACTGCGCTCACCTCTAAAGACATTCTCTTGTATCTGAAAGCAGGCATCAAAAGTGTCTGCTTTTTGTATGCTTGGTAATTTGGACGCCAATCCAAATCCAATTGCAGCAATTTTCTGTGTATCTCTCTCCAAGCTCAATCTAAGATGCTCTCCTGTTTTACCAATCACTTTAGCCCAGCCATCTTCCTTAAGCTTATTAGCTCTAAACACCGGTTGTTGATTACCTGGCCCAAAGGGACCCATTTTCTGAATTATACTCAAAAGTTTATCGTCGATCACATTCATATCTAGCTCCTGATCATAAAAAAGCTTTGGTGTGAGGTCCTCATCCGTTAGCTTTTGAGCTGCAGATTCAAATGCCTCGGTAAAGGACTGCAGATTTGATACATCCAAACTCAAACCAGCGGCATATTTGTGCCCCCCAAATTGCAGCAAATGATTCTTGCATTCAACCAAAGCTTGATGCACATCATATCCAACCACAGATCTAGCTGAACCTGTGAGAACGCCATTGGACTTGGTAAGAATTATGGTGGGTTTGTAAAATAGATCTACAGATCTGGAAGCGGCAATTCCAATTACTCCTTTATGCCAATCTTCCTTGTAAAAGACCAAGCTTTTCTTTTCAAGCAAAGCTGGATTGTCTTCAACTATAGACTTGAGGTCTTCAGTAATTTGCTGGTCTATGCTTCTTCTTTCAGCGTTTTGAGCATGCAACTTATTGGCAATCTCAAATGCTTTGGACTCTTCCTTCTCAATTAGCAATTCAACAGCTAAACTGGCATGTCCAAGCCTACCTGCAGCATTTATTCTAGGACTAATGTAGAATACTAAGTCTCCTATAGACATTTCACTTTTACTAACCGCCAATTGACTCAAAGCTTTAATCCCTAAAGAAGGTTGTTGGTTCACCACTTTCAAACCAAAATGAGCCAAGACTCTGTTTTCACCTGTCACTGGAACTATGTCGGCGGCTATAGACAATGCCAATAGATCCAAATATTGCAAATAACTGCGTTCATCCAAATCATTGACTTGAGCATATGCCTCGCAAAGTTTGAATCCAATGCCACATCCTGAAAGCTCTTTGAAAGGGTATTCGCAATCTTCCCTTTTGGGATCTAATACGGCAACAGCATTAGGCAACTCCGCTCCTGGGAGATGATGATCACATATTATAAAATCAATCCCTAACTCCTTAGCATATAAGACCAATTCCGTTGACTGTATGCCGCAATCAAGAGCAATAATCAATTGAATACTTTGCTCTTTGGCATAATCTATACCGGCTTTGGATATGCCATAGCCCTCTTTGTATCTATCGGGTATATAGAATTCACAATGCGAGAAATATTCCTTGAAAAAAGAATATACCAAAGCCACCGATGTAGTGCCATCCACATCATAATCACCATAAATCATTACATTTTCATTGTCCTCAATTGATTTCTGAATTCGTTCAATGGCCTTGTCCATGTCTTTCATAAGAAATGGATCGTGTAAATCAGTGATTTTTGGATTGAAGAAAGTCTTGACCTTATTTGTACTGTCTAATCCACGCTGGCATAGAATATTGGCAATTACCTTGGGCGCACCTAAACTCGCAACCAGTTCATTGGCTAGATCTTCATTGGCTTGAGGTTTTGCTACCCATTGCATAGGTCAAATATAGATGAGATGAAATGCGGTTTCAATATATTTAGATGTCAACCCCCTTTACTTTAAATTTGCTTTTAATCTTAACAAATTGAAATCATGATTAGAGTTACCTTTCTTTTCGCATTCGTATTTAGCATTTGTTTCATCACTCAAGCGCAAATTAATCCTCATGCTATAGGATTAAGATTAGCTAGTGACAATGAGGCTAATGGTGCTGAACTATCTTATCAACATGGCTTAGGAGACGCAAATAGACTGGAGTTCGATTTAGGTTTAGGAGCGCACAAAAATCACAACAATATGTTTCTAGCTGGCATTTACCATTGGGTTTGGAATATAAATGGAGGTTTAAATTGGTACGCGGGACCTGGAGCAGCTTTAGGTTTTCACGATCACAATAAAAACAGTGATGATCATTTCAGTTTGGCTTTAGGTGGTCAAATAGGAATCGAATTTGATTTTAATTCGAATAATGCTCCTATTTTACTAAGTGTAGATGCCAGACCAATGTGGGACTTCATAGGAGACACACACAATCTAGGTTACGGAACTGCTCTAAGTATAAGATACACGTGGTAAGCGCTTATCTCAAGCTAATCTCCACTTGACTTAAGTCAATAAACTGCTGTACTCTGTTTTCAATGGCTTGGTTCTCCAGCCCGATAAGACTTTCAGTCCCAAACTTTTCTACACAAAAACTGGCCATAGCAGACCCATAAATAACAGCTCGCTTGAAGTTTTCAAAACTCAAATTATCGGTTGCAGCTAAATAGCCTATAAAACCCCCGGCAAAGCTGTCTCCTGCTCCAGTAGGGTCAAATACATCCTCCAGTGGCAAAGCTGGGCAGAAATACACCTGGTTTGTATGAAACAACAAAGCACCGTGCTCCCCTTTTTTGATAATGAGATAAGAAGGTCCCATATCCATTATTTTTTTAGCCGCTTTTACCAAGCTGTATTCTCCACTTAATTGTCTAGCTTCTTCATCATTAATAATGAGTATATCAACCTTGGCAATGGCTTTTGCCAAATCATCAGCTGCTATATCCATCCAGAAATTCATAGTATCCATGGCTACAAGCTTGGGTCTTTTTTCCAAACGCTCCATTACGGTTAATTGAACTTGAGGAGATAAATTACCTAGCATTAGATAATCACAGTCCTGGTAATTGTCTGGAATGATAGGATCAAAATCTCCAAGAACATTCAACTCAGTAACCAAGGTATCTCGGCTATTCATATCGTTGTGATATTTGCCGCTCCAGAAAAATGATTTTTCATTTTCTTTAATCTGCAATCCTTCAGTATCTATACCGTGTTGTTGCAATAGACTAATATCTTGTTTGGGGAAATCACCACCAACTACTGCAACCAAATTAATATCATCTGTAAGGTAAGATGAAGACAAGCTGATGTATGTAGCAGCACCTCCAATTATTTTATCTGTTTTCCCAAATGGGGTCTCTATAGCGTCAAATGCAACGCTTCCAATTACAAGTAAACTCATGAAGCGGCAAAGCTATGAGAAGAAAGGGATTTACATATACAAATCATTTACCTTTGCAAAAATTTTAAAATGTCTACAGAGCCTTTAATACTACCAAAGATATACGAAGATGCTGGCGATTTTATGCCACTTCTCGGAACGGATTACCTTGAACTATATGTTAGTAATTCCAAGCAAGCTGCACATTATTATCAGTCTGCCTGGGGATTTCAACCTCTTGCATATGCCGGAATGGAAACGGGTATAGATGACCGAGAATCATATGTACTTGTTCAAGACAAAATTCGATTGGTTTTAACCTCTCCTTTAAAAAGCGGAACAAAAATTGGCAAGCATATAGACAAGCACGGTGATGGAGTTAAAGTTACTGCACTTTGGGTTCCAGATGCAACCAAAGCTTATAATGAAGCCATAAAAAGAGGTGCGGTTTCTTATTTAGAGCCAACCGTAGAAGAAGACGCAAGTGGTAAAATTGTAAAATCAGGTATTGAGATTTACGGTGATACAGTTCACGTTTTCATAGAACGCAACGACTATAACGGAATTTTCCTTCCAGGTTATAAAAAATGGGATCCATATTATAAACCGGAATCAATCGGCCTCAAATATGTAGACCATATGGTAGGCAATGTAGAATTAGGTAAAATGGACTATTGGGTAAATTTCTACAAAGAGGTACTTGGTTTTAGTCAAATACTCTCTTTTGATGACAAGGACATTTCTACTGAGTACACTGCTTTGATGAGTAAGGTGATGAGTAATGGAAATGGACGCGTGAAATTTCCAATCAACGAGCCTGCAGATGGACTCAAAAAATCTCAAATTGAAGAGTATATAGAATTCTATGAAGGAGCTGGTGTTCAGCACATTGCTGTTGCCACAGACAACATAATAGAAACAGTGAGACAACTCAGAGACAGAGGAGTTGAATTCTTGAGAGTTCCGGATAATTATTACGATGTTCTTTTAGACCGAGTTGGTCCTATTGATGAGGACATTGAACCCCTTAAAGAATTAGGGATACTTGTAGATAGGGATGATGAAGGATATCTTCTTCAATTGTTCACTAGACCGATAGAGCCAAGACCGACACTATTCTTTGAGATTATACAGAGGAAAGGTGCTACTTCATTTGGCAAAGGCAATTTCAAAGCTCTGTTTGAAGCTATTGAGCGCGAGCAGGAGGTAAGAGGAACGCTTTAGTGGTTAATGATTAGTTGTTAGTTATTAATTGTTAATGGTTGTTGTTTAATCCAGTAGCCAATGGCTGGACATTATGTTTCAGCTGAGCCAAATTTATTAAACTGTTTCTTGCGCATTTGGTTCTTGTTTCTTTACTGCGTGTGCCAGTTTACTATTTTCCAATATTCGTTTAGCTTATTTTTGTCCTCTTGGAGGAGCAACTTATTATACAAGCCGCAGGTCGCTTGATGCAAGCGCAAAAAACCGGTGTCGCAACTGAGCCTGTTAGACAAATTCTTGGCCAACAAAATATCCAAACAGCGTACAAAGTTCAGCATTTGATATCTCAGTTGAGAAGAGATCACGGTGCTATAAAGATTGGAAGTAAAATTGGTCTTACTTCAAAAGCTGTTCAGAACCAGCTTGGAGTTGATCAGCCAGATTATGGTTCTCTATTTAACGATATGCAAATTAGAGCAGGAGACACCCTTGCTTTTAATGATTTGATGCAACCCAAAGCTGAAGCTGAAATTGCGTTTGTGTTGAAAAACGATTTGGACTCTGAAGATTTGAATCTGAATGATATTGCACATGCTATAGATTATGCGGTTGCAGCAATTGAAATAGTTGGGAGTCGCGTAAAGGATTGGGATATTAAAATAACTGACACCATTGCCGATAATGCTTCTGCTAGTCATTTCATATTGGGTACTAACAGGAAAGCACTTGATGAAATTGACTTGATTAATTGCAAAATGCGTTTGTACAAAAATCAAGAGTTGGTATCAGAAGGTTTTGGTCATAATTGTTTGGGTAATCCATTAGAAGCTGCTCTATGGCTTGCTAAAACCATGAGAGAGCATGGAGATCCGTTAAGAGCAGGTGAAATTATCCTTTCTGGGGCCTTAGGACCAATGTGCAACTTAGAAAAAGGAGATCATCTCAATGCGGAAATTGAAGGTTTAGGAACGGTAGAATTAAACATAGGCTTATGAAGACTAAAGTAGCGATTATTGGTTCAGGGAACATTGGAACCGATTTGATGATAAAAATTCTCAGAACTTCTGAAGAATTAGAAATGAGTGTGATGGTTGGGATTGATCCCTCCTCAGATGGTTTAGCAAGGGCTCAACGTATGGGAGTAGCTACTACTCACGAAGGTGTTGATGGACTCATTGCCATGCCAGAATGGGATGAAATTCAAATTGTATTTGATGCTACTTCAGCAAGAGCTCATCTATACAACTACGACAAAATAAAAGCATTCTCCGGTAAGAAAATGGTGGATCTCACTCCTGCTGCTGTAGGTCCTTACTTGATTCCTCCCGTGAATATGGATGCTTTGTTAGACATAGATAATGTAAATATGGTTACCTGTGGAGGGCAAGCAACCATACCTATGGTTGCAGCAGTAAACAGAGTGGCAAAAGTTCACTATGGTGAGATAGTAGCTTCTATTGCAAGCAAATCAGCAGGACCTGGAACTAGGGCCAATATTGATGAGTTTACAGAAACAACAGCCGAGGCCATTGAAAAAGTAGGAGGAGCAACACGAGGTAAAGCTATCATAATCTTAAATCCGGCAGAACCACCTTTGGTTATGCGCGATACCGTTTTCACTTTGAGTGAAATGGCAGATAAAGAAGCTATAAGAAAGAGTATTCACGATATGGTGAAAGAAGTTCAGCGTTATGTTCCGGGATATAGCTTACACCAGGAAGTACAGTTTGAAGAAATACCTAAAGATGCGCCTGTGTTTATTGAAGGTGTTGGGCATGTGAGTGGATTAAAAACCATGGTTCTTCTTCAAGTGGTTGGTGCTGGACATTATCTTCCTGAATATGCAGGAAACCTCGACATCATGACTTCAACAGCATTGGGAACTGGAGAGAAAATTAGCAAAGGACTTACTAAGCAAATGGCCTAATGGAAAAGAAATTATACATACAAGATGTGACTTTGAGAGATGGCATGCACGCTATCAGACATCAATATGGAAAGGAAAGTTTAAAGGAGATTGCCATTGCTCTAGACAAAGCCAAAGTGGATGCCATTGAGGTGGCTCACGGAGATGGGCTGGCAGGTTCTAGCTTTAACTACGGTTTTGGAGCACATACCGATTGGGATTGGTTAGAAGGACTAGCCGATGAGTTGGAACATGCGGTTTTAACCACCTTGCTCATTCCTGGCATTGGAACTATAGAAGATCTTAAAAAAGCATATGACTTAGGGGTTAGATCTGTTAGAGTAGCAACGCATTGTACGGAAGCCGATATTTCAGCTCAGCATATAGATGCAGCTAAAAATATGGGAATGGACGTTGGAGGATTCTTGATGATGTCTCATATGAACGAGCCCTCAAAACTAGCTGAGCAAGCCAAGTTGATGGAAAGTTATGGGGCAGATTGTGTTTATGTGACAGACTCTGCTGGAGCATTGCTCATGGATGATGTAGCAGATCGAATGAAAGCATTTAAGGATGCGCTTAAACCTGAAACAGAAATTGGTATTCACTGCCATCACAACCTTGGATTAGGGGTTGCCAACACTATAGTTGCCATGCAGCACGGTGCTCATAGACTTGATGCTTCTCTAGCTGGCATGGGAGCTGGAGCTGGTAACTGCCCACTGGAAGTGCTCATTGCTGTACTCAACAAAATGGATGCACCACACAATTCTGATTTGTATGCCTTAATGGATGCTGCTGATGACATGATAAGACCGTTACAGGAAAGACCTGTTCGGGTGGACAGAGAGACCCTTTCTTTGGGTTATGCTGGTGTGTATTCGAGTTTCTTGCTGCATAGTGAAAGAGCTGCTGAAAGATATGGACTTGATACCAGGACCATATTACAGGCATTGGGAGATAGAAAGATGGTAGGCGGACAAGAAGATATGATAGTGGATGTTGCATTGGATTTAAAGAATAAGAATACATAAGTCGATAGTGGTTTATATAGAAACATTGATTGAGATTGTGGATATTGAGTTTGGTTGTACCTGCAAAATGCTTGATATTGTTGCCGGCAGGCGGAAGGGTGGGAAGAATTCCCTCTACACATTTCTACTCAAACCTCCAACACTTAGCACATAACTTAAACCAAACGTCCCATATTAATTTAAATACGATTAGCAGATGAATACATCAGAAATAGCACAAAGACTAGACAAAGCAGCTTCAGAAGCCCAAGCTATTCCTCAAATAAGCCTAAGTCAAGATTTTGATGAGACTACAGCTTACGAGATTCAGCGCTTATCAATGGAAGAACGTTATAAACGTGGAGATGACTTTGTAGGTCTCAAACTGGGCTTTACAAGCTTTGCTAAAATGGAACAAATGGGTGTCCATGACATGATTTGGGGAAGATTGACATCTGAGATGCTATACAAAGCAGGAAGAGAGTTGCCTATGAATGAATTCATTCACCCAAGAGCTGAACCTGAATTATGTTTTCTTGTAAAAAAAGACATTGACAGGGAAATTAGCCTTGACGAAGTAGGTGATTATATAGAAGCCGTAGCTCCCGCAATTGAAATAATTGATTCGCGATATGAGAATTTCAAATTTTCGTTAGAGGATGTGATAGCAGACAATTGTTCCTCAACTGCTTTTGTAGTAGGCGCATGGCAAAATATAAATCAAGAAATTGGAGAATTGAAAATGGAATTAGTCATTGATGGTGAAGTGATTGAAAGCGGCTCATCCATTGCTATCCTGGGAAATCCATGGCTATCCGTAACCAACGCATCTCGCTTAGCGGCTAAGTACAAACAAGCATTCCCTGCAGGCTCATATCTCATGGCAGGAGCAGCTACATCCGCCGTATTTTTAAAGCCTGGACAGAAAGTTTTGTGCAGAGTAGAAAATCTAGGCGCGGTCTCTCTAGAGACAGTCTGATATTTCTATCAAAAGAAATTGTTGAAATAAGATTAAAATCTATTTTTGCAGTCGCTTTTCAAAAGCAGTATTAGTACGCCTCATTAGCTCAGTTGGTTAGAGCGACGGACTGTTAATCCGCAGGTCCCAGGTTCGAATCCTGGATGGGGCGCTGAAACACAAGACTCTGGTGCGCAGCACTGGGGTTTTTTATTTTGGTGCGGAACCACCTAGACGAGAGGTCTATCAGCCGAGCGTTGTGCAAGCAATCGAAGGAGGAAGTCCTGGATGGGTCTTGCGTTTTGGTCACAACATAAGTGAAGCCCCGACCATGTTTTCAATCTACATTTTCAGATTAACATCGTTGCATTGCCCTCAAAATATGGATCACCAAGATGTTATTTATGTGTATATGAATCATCATTTGAAGTTTAGTCATTGACAGATTAAACTAGTCAATCAATTGAATATGTGGGTAAACTTACTGTGAAAGGCTGTTTCCTACACTAATTTTGTCTCCAAATTATTGAAGAACTTCTATGCTGTTCAACTCCATAGAATTTTTGATTTTTTTCCCTATTGTCTTCTTCCTTTATTGGGTCGCATTTAGGAATTCTATCAAAATACAAAATGCCTTCATTCTCTTAGCTAGTTATGTTTTTTATGGCTGGTGGGATTGGAGATTCCTTTTTTTAATAGCTTTTAGTAGCCTTGCTGACTATTTCATAGGTAAGAAGCTTATGAATGTTTCTGAACATAGAAAACGAAAGCTACTACTGCTACTGAGTTTAGGAATAAATCTAGGTGTGCTTGGCACCTTCAAATACTACAATTTCTTCTTGGATAATTTTGTCGATGCTTTTGAATTCTTCGGACAAAAGCTAGATGTGAATAGACTCGATATCATTTTGCCTGTGGGGATCAGTTTTTATACTTTTCAGACCCTGAGCTACACTATTGATATTTATAGAAGGAAGATCAATGCCACAAAGGACATACTATCATTTGCGGCATTTGTCAGTTTCTTCCCTCAATTGGTTGCCGGACCCATTGAGCGAGCTTCAAATCTATTACCACAGTTCAAGAAACGCAGAACGCTCAGCTATGAGCAAGGTGCGGATGGATTAAGGCAGATTCTATGGGGTCTATTCAAAAAAGTTGTCATTGCAGATAACGCAGCAGTTTTCGTCAATGATATTTTCTCAAACTACGAGACAATGCCAGCTAGTGCTTTGTTTATTGGTGCGCTCTTGTTCAGTTTTCAGATCTATGGCGATTTTTCAGGCTATTCAGACATCGCTATAGGTTCTGCCAGACTTTTAGGATTCAACTTGATGAAGAACTTTGCTTTCCCGTATTTCTCAAGGGATATTGCTGAATTTTGGAGAAGGTGGCACATCTCGCTTTCCACCTGGTTCAGGGATTATGTATACATTCCGCTTGGGGGTAGCAGAGTCGCTCGAAAAACGGCAATACGCAATGTTTTCATAATCTTCATTGTAAGCGGATTCTGGCACGGTGCAAATTGGACATTCATAGTATGGGGACTACTAAATGCTCTGTATTTTCTTCCTCTCATGCTCACCAATAGGAACAGAAAGAATTTGAGCTCGATCAAGTTCAAGAGTTTGGTTGCCAGCACCAGGGAATTCTTATCGATTCTTGGAACCTTTGGTTTAACCACTTTTGCTTGGATCTTCTTTAGGGCTGACAGTATAACACATGCTATTTTGTATATCAAAGGTTTGTGGTCCCCTTCCCTATTTCAAGACCCAAGTATAAAGAATATAGGTCTATATTGGTTCTTACTCTTAATCTTTCTTGTCACCGAATGGATTGGTAGACACGGAGAACATGCTTTGGACCAATTAGCAAACAGAGGCAATAGGGTGATAAGGTGGAGCATCTACCTCATTATTATTATGCTAATCAGTCTTTACAAGGCAAAAAGTCAAGACTTTATCTACTTCCAGTTTTAATGAAAAGATTTGTCAAAACCACATTCACATTCACCATTCTGCTATTCGGCATTGTGACAATTGCATTTTTGGTGCCTCCTACACCAAGAGCTGCTACATCCTTGCTTTTCAGCAAACAGTTCAAGGACTCATTGTTGATTCATGAAAGTAGTCCACGTATGATATTGGTCGGAGGCTCTAATGTCAGTTTTGGATATAACTCCCAACTTATAAAGGACTCTTTAGGGTATAATCCTATCAATACATCCATACACGCTTCATTGGGATTGGTCTATATGATGAATGACGTGATAGACCATGTAAAAGCAGACGACATTGTCATTCTGAGTTCAGAGTACAATCAGTTCTTTGGGCATTTTGCCTATGGAGGAGAAGAACTTCTCAGGACGGTTATTGACGTAGATAAAAGTAGCCTCTCTCAACTTTCTTTTCGTCAGCTTATGAATATCACCCCTCATCTTTTAAAATTTACTTTTTCTAAGCTAAAGCTAACAGAATACTTTTCAGTCAAACAGAACAAGATCTACGGTAAAGGCTCCTTCAATTCTTATGGAGATGCTATAGGTCACTGGGGGAAATCTACTAGACATTATTCTCCATATGAGACTATCACCGTTTCATTCAACCCCGACATAATATCTGAGATTCAAGAATTTAATAAAAGAATCCGATCCGTAGGAGCTACACTTTTAATCGTTCCTCCAGCTGTTCAGCAAAAAACTTACGACAATCTTCAAGAGAACATTGGTCTTTTATACTCGAAATTGTCCGAAACCGACATTCCTTACCTTTCCAATCATGCAGAATATGCTTTTACTGATAGTTTGACATTTAACACTCCATATCATTTAACAGCAGAAGGTACTACCCTAAGGACCCTCAAGTTCATAGCGGACTATAGTGATTATGTCGGAGAGAGCAAATAATTGAATACAATTGAGAAAGTGTACGCCATTCGCTGGAATACCTAGAGGGAGCCAGATTGGGGTGGTCAAAAAAGTCCAGGGAGATCTTGGATTTGTGGTGCTACCGGGACTAAAACCACCGCAGGCATAACTGACTTTAATTAGCCATTCAAACAATTAATATTCGACGAAACCACCAGAACAGACCCTTTCATAAAGTGAAGATCTTCTGCAGGGCTTGACAGGATCACGACCAAAACGTAGCGATAGGGAATAATCCTGATTTGGTTCCCAATTTCACATTCAATCTACTTTGATGAGCTTTGAACTTCTACTCCACTCTCTTGTCATACTATCTCCAATAAACCATGTTCGCTGACCTTCGAAGTATAGAGTATCATTAAACAGCCAGATATCACATTTGTCTATAAAGCCTTGTTCTGTATTACGACTATCTTTATAGATGTGTATTTCCCTATTTTCATCAAAATACTTGTTGTACTCTATAAAATTTTCCCATGGAAACAGATAGTGACCTAAACTGTCCTTTTCAATAAACAATTTTTCTTCATGCTCATATATTAAGAATGGACAATTACTTGCTGGAAAATGTAATATAGTAATAGCCTGCCCTTCAAACTGACCAGTATAATCTTCTTCTATATCTATCTGATTCGGCTGAGGTAAAGGTTGAGAATTGTCGCATGCAACAATAAAAACAAGGGTAATCATTAATAATACATATAAAGGTCGTAGCATATTTTATAGACCTATTGCTTTATAAAATAGTTGCAGCCTGAGACTTAGATCCTTACCGGCAGGCAGGCACTGCAAGGCTTGACAGGATCACGACCGAAGGGAGTAATCCTGAACGTCTAACTTAAATTTTCCTACCTTAGAAGTCCTAAACCTAAGTTTATGCGTTTGCTCCAATTAACAATTATTCTGACTTTCTTAAGCTTGAGTTCTTTTCAAACTAGTGCTGAATCACATCGGAGGTACAGAGTATCTTCTTTGAGCAATGTGAGTGATTTGTACATTACTTTAAATATCAAAATTAATTCCAAGGGAGACGCTACTATTTCAAAAACAGATAAACCTGCAAAACCTGGACATACTCATTATGTAAATTTCGTTGGGTTCAAACCAAAGGCAACTAAACCAGATGTAGCAGTCACATTTGAACTGCCTGAAAACACAGAAGATCGCAAATTGTATGTCTTTGACATTGACTTAATGCATTCTCCTAGTACAAATTTGGATTCAACTAGAACCGGTGGATGGGTTTATATATATGCTAGATCTGTCAAGTATTTGAAATAAATAGGTGAGTAAAGAGTTAAAGCTCTATGGTCCTAGATTTTATTGGCCAAATATTTTGGATTATGATAGTGCTTTCGCCAGTACTAGCTATAGTCCGATTCATTTTCATTGAAAAAAACAAAACCATTCTAAACTTACTTAGAGCTCTTGTTATAGCCTTGGTTTTTTCGGCAGTGTTTTATGCCATTGCCATTGAAATACTATTTAGACAAGGCATGGGGCCTTGAATTCAATACAATGCAAATAAATAAGCCAATACACCAGGAATGGAGCTCCAATCATAGGGTAGTGGAAATTTAATAGCCCAAAGTGCAACTAGCGCCCAGGTATAATTTGACTTGACTCTTTGATGCTTGACTAGTTTTACACCAAATACTACTGAGAAATATATAACCACTGGTAAGAAAAGAAAGCTAAAATACTTAATATACAATGAGCTGAATACCACCATTGAGAACTTGTCTGAATCATTCAGACCCCAATAATCCCATTATGAAATATTATACCAATACTCTGCAGTTATTAATGCCAGTTGAAAATCGGAATAATTACACCAAATTACATGAGCAACACTAAGAATCAAACCCATTAATACACCAAGAAGTCCTCTTAGATTTTGGATATTTTTAATATTATGAGGCATGCAGTTTCTTTTTCAGCATAGCCAATTAAATTTAATAAAAGTTTGAGCATCAATACTTCACTACCCTTTCTCTAGTACTTCAACACTTTCTCTTGATATACACCACCATTATTCAGGCTCACTTGTATTAGATACATTCCACGGCTTCCTTGAAAAATGACTTCTTGAGTCTTTTGGTTGTTTATTAACTCACTATAGACCTGTTCACCTTGAACATTTAATATTTTAATAGAGTAAATTGAGAAAGGTGCATCAATCACGAAATGTTCTGTAAATGGATTTGGGTAGAGTTTGACAACACCAGTGTTCTCCATAAAATCCATAGATGCTGTAGCAAAACACTGTTGCTCAACAAAATTGGAAGTATCTCCGGTCATGACAAAACCAATCATCTCCCCGTTATAATTTTGGGTGGCATCATCTAGTGTATCTATGACCATATTATCCGCCCCAGCTACTCCGTCATCCATAGAAAAAAGTGCGATTAGACCTGATTCGGTGCCAACAAGTGCATGAGCCTTATCTAAGCTTATTTCTTGCTCTGTTCTTGCATAATTCCATATTCTAACCTCATCTAAAATTCCTTGATAGAAGTCAGAAGGTGTAGAACCGCTGTTATCCCATTCTTGTCCAAGACTTATTTGATCATTGGAGCTAATTTGATAGTCTATTGAATGACTTCCCGAGGAAGCACCATTTACATAAAGGAAACCAGTTGAGCCATCCTTTACATAAGCTACATGATGGCATTGTAAATTTCCAACAATTGTGCTGGATACTATGTCAAAGTATGGTGCCTGTGGATTATCATCATATATCAGAACCTTACCATCTTGTGCCGTTTCTCCGCCTAACAAAATTAGCATTCTATTGCTTCCGGTAGATCCTCTATTGATGGCAAACATTGCTGATCTAATAACCTATTGACTGTCTTTATCACCTATCATCCAAAATTCAATTGTAAAATTCTGCAACTTGGACAAAGTATCAGCTACCTCATCTAATATCACAAAATCATCTTGACCATCAAAATGTAAAGACGCTCTATCATTTTGCGCTACACCACTTAACATGATGAAGCAGAGAAAAACAATAGACAATGTATATTTAATCATAGCCAAAGTTAATTATAATAACTTCATATATCCTCCAAACCTCAACCTCCTAAGGTCAAAACCATACCATAAGAAGGTCTGGCAAAATTCAGGTTCCCGAAAAGACTAACTCCAAATGCTAGACCGTCTTTTTTGCGGCGTAAATATTGTAACTCCAATGGCAAAGAAAGAACAGAGAAATTTATTTGCTCATATTCACAATCAGGAAACCATGAGTTATCACATTTTATTAAGTCTCCACGGTAGTTACCACTTGCAAAACCCAAACCAGCAAAAGCCATAAAAGAATGATCTATAGTTCTTCCTCTAAACTGCCTAGTTGTAGAATTGATATTATGCCCTAATAAAAAACTTAATTCCAAATTGCGATCTTTAGGGTTCGTGTTACCAAAAATGGGGTCATAAAACCCAGCTAATTCATAGCCATATCCTATTCTTACCAATGCGAGGGTTTTCTTCAAGTGAAACTGAGCTTTTAGCATAAATTCAAGACCAACAACATCGTCAGCCTTATAAGCAGGTGTATGATAAACCCCTAAACCAAAATGCAAACTAGTTTCCTTAGAAGAATTGTTAGAACCAGATTGAGCCATCAATAGAAACACCATTGAGACTAGAAGAAATGTTTGAATAATTCGTTTCATGTTTTCTGTGCAAATAATCCAATACCTATTCCTCCTTCAATTAGAAATGAAGTTCTTACGGTTGAAACCTCTGACCTTAGCGCTAGTCTAGCACCAATTAATTTGGCAAAAGGAAACTCAACAGATGCTTGTACTGATGCTCCTAAGACATCGTTCAACTTTCGAATCACATGATAGTTACTAGATGTACACCAAAATCCACGATAAATTTCACGAGCCATAAACTCATTTCCCCTTATATGAATGAAACTAGGTCCTAGTTCTATGGCGTACCGCAATTTATCTTTAAGGATCATACTGCGCCTCAGTCTCAATGTATAAAAGCTTAATTGTTCATAAAAGTGATTATCATCAAAAAGACCACATAACCCTGTTCCAGGAATATAGTCGGATGGCGTATTCTCATCTGACTTTAAGTCTTCATGATACGACAAAGTAAGTCCCCAGCGGCTAGCACTTGTTGCCGTTAAAGAATAAAGTGGTGTGGACATTTTATACCTATCAATTGCTGAAGTGGAATTCAATGGCCCCCAAATTGAAAATGACCCATATAGTTCAACTAGTTTAATCGATTTTAACTTAGTTGGCTCTTTTACAATTGAATATCTATTAATAGCACCTAAATCATTTGGCAAAAACACACCCGCTATTAGGATAATTTGACAGTATATAAACCAAACTTTCATAGTTCAGAACAAAAGCATAGTTCGAACTTAGATTATAAAATAACTTAGTCATTTGCAAAAATCGCAAATTCAACTAGCAGTTTTATTGATTTGCGCAAATCCCCCTGTGCAACCCTTTACATTTTTCGTGGTATATAAAATAAAACAATCATGAAAACACCAATTAAGATAGTAGTAGCTGCAGCGTTAATCCTAAGCATGTCTGCTTGTTCCAGCGAGGTTATATGTAAAAAAGGCAGTGGAGGAATTCACAGTGAAGAGCTCTTTTTAGATAACATAGATGGTATAGATATGCAAATTGCTGCTGATGTAGTTATTAAACAGGGCAATAGTCAAAAAATAGTTGTCACAGGGCATCAGAATGTCTTAAACGAAATAGATATGGATGTTTATGGCGGTATCTGGAAAATCAAGTTCGACAACGGTTGTTTCAGACATTATGATTTAGATGTGGAGATAACGGTTCCTGACTTGAAGAAAGTAATTATTAGTGGAAGTGGAGACATAGATATCCTGGATTTCGACAATCAAAATGAATTGGATTTGAGAATCTCTGGAAGTGGAAATATTCACCTTCACGAATTTGAAGGCATTCATAAATTGAGAAGTTCCATAAGTGGCAGCGGAAACATTACAGCATTCGATTCTATTTCTGTAAAAGAAACAGACATATTTATTTCTGGTAGCGGGAATTACAAAGCCTATCCTATAAGCACAGAAGATTGTAAAATTAAAATATCAGGATCTGGTAGCTGCTTTGTAAATGTCTCTCACTCTTTAGATGTTTCTATAAGTGGATCAGGTGATGTTCATTACAAAGGATATCCGAGCATTCATCAACACATAAGCGGTTCAGGGCATATATACAACGACAACTAGAATCTATTCCCAGGTAATCGACTCTGTTAAATTATAAATAAAAATCATAAATCAACATACTCAATATCAGCATTGAATCGTCACAACGTTTTTAGCTTGCATGCTTTGACCGATTATGCGATTCAATGCTTTAACCATAGCTGTTATATTGGGATTGATTTCAGGCAAAGTATCCGCCTCAGATAGTCTTAAAACACGCTCCATTTACATCAATCCAGAATTCCATCAAATAAAAGAAGCAGCAAATTATGGGCTTGTAAATCAAGGCTTAAATATTGATTTCGGCTTTAAGCAAATTCAGAAAAACAGTAACTATTTAAAAGCTTTCAATAGTGAACTAGCCTTTGGAATTAATTATGCAAAAGGTCTTGGGATGAATTGGACTCTTACACCTGTTGATTTACACTTCGCAAAAAAAATTGAATCTCTCAAAGGTTTTCTAGGTGCATACACTTCGTTCAATTATCATTTCCAATTGTACCCAGAACTTCAAAGTGGTCATTTGTTTTGGTTCACTAATCATGAAATGGGCCTGAGATATAGCACTACTCTTCATATAAAAGACAAACCGTACAGCGTACAAGTTTCTTCATCACTTTTGGGATTTACTTCGAGACCAAAGCTGAGTTTAGAACATGAAACTTTGTTTTATGATTTGAGTTTTAAAAATATAGTTAAGAGCCAACACAGCAATTTAAAGCTGGGTTTACCTCACAAATTTTCTCATCTGAATCTTGAAATACAACAAATCAAAGAAGAGAAAAAGTGGACCCTTGGTTATGAGGCTGACTTTATCTGGATAGGTGGTAATTCACACTTAAAGTATCTAACCCATTCCATCAACTTAAATAGGAGGTTACGCTCATGAAAACACGGACATTCAAATACTTATTCATAGTATTAATCCTCTCCTCTTGTTTAACCGCTGATGATTTAAACCTCGATTTCATTTCATACCAACCACTTGAAATCGGCGATGGACATCATATCATATCCACGGATAGTGCTCAAATGAATGCAGATGCGCTTAAAGAGATTTACCTGGAGCTTCATAACGGAAAAGAATTTTGGCCTATTCGTTCCATGCTAGTTTTGAGACATGGAAGCTTAGTTGCTGAACACTATTTTAAAGATCCCAATGATATAAATACCCAACATCTAATTTGGTCTTGCACCAAACAAGTGATGGGCGCTCTTACAGGAATTGCTTTAGAACAAGGGGTTATCGATTCTATACAGGATCCTATAGGAAAGTATTTAATTGAAGAAACAACACCTTATCCTGATAAAGCCAATATTACAATTGAAGACTTATTGAGTATGCATTCTGGAATAGATTACAGTAACGATGGAGTAGGTGGCGAAACTGATAAGCTTCTAAGACAAATTCCTTCAAGTATTGTAGATTTTGTATTGGGCTTGGATCAACGAGAAGTTCCTGGTTCATCTTTTCATTATAACGATGGTGATCCTCTTTTACTGTCGGCTATAATTCACAAAGAAACTGGCAAACCCACTGACCTTTGGGCGAATGAAGTCCTGTTCTCTAAAATTGGACTGAGAAACTATAGCTGGAGAAGGTATAAAGACGGGATAGCTTTTGGGGGATTTGGAATAGAAACCACACCAAGAGAAATGGCAAAGTTTGCTATTTGCGTTGCAGATTCTGGCAGGCATGAAGGAACTCAAATAATACCTAAACATTGGATTAGCCAAATGACAGCATTGCAAGTGAAAACCGAATTTGATTATGATTTTGGTTATCAATGGTGGATAGATTCCAAAAGAAACATTCATTTCATGTGGGGTCATGGTGGCCAGTTTGGATTCATTGCTCCAGATAAAGACTTGGTAGTCATTTTCACTTCAATCCCAAACACCCAAGGAGGCTACCAAATAACAGCGGATGAAGTACTTCCCATTGTAGATAAGATTATTCATAGCTGTGATTAATGCCCTTCGATTGGATCTACGTAAAGAGAATATATAAGCTTGCAATATTGCCCATCAATTAATTTATTATAATTTTTACCCATGGCTAAAAACAGAATTGACTGGTTATATCACATTTTGAATTTGATTGTAGTGTTCATAGGGATTACTGCTGGCTTTGTACTTCAGAATAAAAAAGAAGCCAAAATTAATCGCAGCGATGAACGCCATTATATTCAAGGTTTCAAGGATGAAATTAAAGCAGATATAGAAAGTTTAGACCGTTTCATTACAGATGACAGCACATGGTTTGTACAGCAATCTCCAAAAATTGCATTATTGGCGAGTGATTCTCTTAGCGACGACTCTGCTATGGCTCTAATTGCATCTATGCTGAATTTTTCAGAATTCAAGCCTTATGACAACACATATTCCAATATTATAAATTCGGGAAACTTGAGTTTAATTAGAGATTATGACGTAAGACAAAGTATAGTTGAATATTACAAAACGGTAGAGGACTATCAAATAATAGACAAATACTTCCATCTGTTTAACACAGAGACATTCATGCCGTTTGTATTTACCAATATTGATTTAATATCCAACCAATTTAGGAGTGCTGGTGAGCAAAACAACTCGCTATTCAGAAACATAGTAGTAGCTTACAGGTCATATACCAAACAGCGACTTGATGGATTTACAGAACTCAGGAATAACAGTATTGAAACCTTAAAAATATTAGAAGAGCATAAGAATTAGGGACTAAGGCCAAGAAATAGCCTCTACTATACTTTTGATTTCAGCTATTTGCTCAGACTCCACTCCTTTCTGAAATTCAAAGATGAGCTCCATAACATTGCTGCCTTCTTTTACCACAAAAAGGAGGCAGTTTAGTTTTCTACCATCTTCTTTTTTACTGTATGAATAGATAGTTCCGTCAAAGTCGAACTCTATATCTCCATAACTGGTCACTACCTTGTGCTTGACTCCCATATTGCTCAATAACGCATCGCCTACTTTAGCTGCAGTTTGCCTATGAGAGCTAACATTGTGCAAGCAAGCGGTATACATGTTATAATACAGCTCATTGCCTTTTGAATCTTTAACACTTCTTCTATAAAACTGATCAAGAGAAGTGTTTCTCACTATTCTTCCTTTATCATCATTTTTTATATAAATCCAGCGGTCATTTGGCAGTTTAATATTATACCCACAAGTGGTGGTGTATTCCTGCAGATGATGCTCTGATGATATGTAGTCACCATAGTTATCGTAATACTTCCATTCACCAACCTTAGACCCAGCTTTAAACATTCCTTCAGATGAAAGATTTCCATTGGGGTGAAAATAAACGGTTGGTCCATCTTGTTCTCCATCTTTCAAGATTGTTCTCACCTCAGCCACTCCATTGTCATAAAAACGAACAAATACACCTTCTCGCTCATTATTTACATAACCGTATATTCCAGTGGTATCACCATTGTTAGCAAAATAAATAAACAAGCCTTCTTTAGTTTCTGCTGCCTCTGTCTTGAATGAACCTATCATTTGTTCTTGACCATCTGCATAATAGTCCAACTTGGTCCAGCTATGATCTTCATTTTCAAAAAGCAATCCATAATATTTATGGTCACCCTCTTCGCATTCCTTCCAATCCTTATCATAATAGAAGGTACTGGTGTCCTGGGCCTGCATTTCCACTGAAAAGCAGATTAGAAGTACCAAGACTACTGTTTTATTTATTTTTTTCATATTTATAATTATGTTGTATATCACTGCCTATATGTATTCCATCCGTTCAGCTTTTGCTATGCTCATCATTGATTGCCGTTCTGTTTTTCAACCAAATCACCGAAATCAAGGCTGGCAACAGCCAAAGCATTCTAGCATTGAGCCTGCTTGAAATATTAGCGAGATTTGCCGTAAAGAATGCATTGAGTACTATGAGCAACAGCAAAATCACCAAGATTTCTTTGTACCCCTTTTTTAAATCACCTTTTGCACTGTAGTAAATGAGCCATGCTATGCTTAAAAGCAATGTGAGTAGATAATACCAACTCATGCTTGAAAATGGCAATTCCATAAGAAACTGTTTTGTCCATAAGGCTGCGTTAGTCTCATGTGGGAAGTATCTATCAATGCTACTAACACTATTGCTTCCCTTTTCCTGCCTGAAAAGATTATCTCCTACATTGTATTGCACTAACTGAACAGCTGTAGCCATGATTGCTTTATAGCTTAATATGGGCCAATATTTGGGAGATGTGAGTATATCCTTGACTATACGGGCATGTTCCTCTCTATTTACCTCCCAGCCTCCGGTTTTCATTACCGCACCATGGGGATCCCAAACAAATTGCCAAGCTGTGGCAGGGAGACTGTCTTTGTACTCACATAGTACTAAATCTCTTTCAGAACATTCCTCTTCCAAATAGATATCTAGTACTCCAGATTCATTGAGCTTGCCAAGCAGAAAAACCTTATTTCCTTTTGCCAATTGAAATTGATCTTCTAAAACTAGGTTAGATAATCCCAAACCCAAAAAGGAAAGTAAAGCGATAACCACTAAAGGTATCACAAGCTTTTTTTGTCTTTTGTGAAATGGATTGAAAACCAAAATAACCAGGAGAAACCCGAGAAGCAGCGCCAAATGGGACAAATGCATCATGGTAGAAATCAGAACAAATATCCATAATAACCAATGCTGAGATTTGGTGACTTTTCCAACAGTAAGTACCAACAAACTCAAACTCATAATGGCTACAAATGGATCTGGAATGAGCTTAGTACTCTCCCACCATACACCACTAACGATGCCAATTAATAATAGGCTCAATAATTTGAAATTATTGTTGGCCTTTGGCCAAATGATTTCTATCAATTTGACAAGCAAAAAGCTCAGCAGAAATGATTGAAGGAGTGCAGGTAACCAAAGGGAGAAACCCAATGCGCTAAATCTTAAGAACCAACCATAAAACACTGGCCTTTCAGAGGGCACATAGTTTTCAAAACCCGCATTGAGATATACGGCAGTATCACCGGTAAAAAATGGAAACCAATTGAAAAAGGCTCCAAAACTTAAGATGAATGTGCCTATTAAAACACAGAACCAGGATGATCTACCCATAGTTTAATTGAACCATACAGTAAAACCAAATGAACCTAACAAATCAGCGCTCACAGGTAAAACTGACGTATTCACTTCAGTATATTCTTGCTGTTGAGGAATAACCCGACTAGTAAATGTGCTTTCGGAACGGTTAACCAAAGCAAATACAAAACCCACTTCTGTATGCAGTCCAAAGAAATTTGTAAAATGGTAAGTAGGTTCTATACCTAGCTGAATGCTAAAAGTGGAAACATCTTCTGTTTCAATAGAAACTCCTGATTCTGACTGAGTTAAAGTTCCATTGAGCAAGATGGCAAAGAGTAAAGCGTTAAGCACAAAACGTTGAGAAGGATCGCTAAAAATCCGTTGCTGAACTCCAGCACCAAATACAGGGCCTGCTGTTTTTTGCTTGTACTCATCATTGTTTGTCCAACTGTAGCTGAATGCGCTTTGATGAAAACCTATGAGGGCAGTTGCTTGCAAGGCATTTGTAATTGCATAGTTAAAGTTAGCTACAAGTCCTACGCGTGAATTTCTATTAAAGTTGTCATCGTTTCTTTCAATTACGGTATTGCTAATACCTAAAGTTGTATTCAAACCAACTCCAAATCCTCCGCTTTTCGTAGCCCAATCAGGCATATCTCCTTGAGCCCAGCACAAAGTGGAAAACATGAGTAGACTGAGTAAAATAGATGTCTTTTTCATAATCTTGCTTATACTCAAACTTAAGTAAAACTTGATAATCTAACCAATATTAATAGTCAGGTCATAGCTTTGGATTCTTATAATATTGTTTCCTTTGCATGCGTTAAGACACCGTGCCGAAGCTACTTAAATACCTCACTTTCTTTTTAATCATTGGATCCTTTCTGTTTTCATGTAAAAAAGAAACCATAAGCACTAATTCACAACATCGATTAGAAATGAGAACGGATACACTATGGTTCGACACTGTATTCACCAATGTTAATAACACCACACCAAAATCTGTGAATAAGCAGATAGTAATAGTGAATCCTTACAACCAAAAATTGAGAACTGACATAGAGTTAGCTGGAGGAGCAAGTTCTCACTTTAGGTTAAATGTTGACGGAGTTGCAGGTTATTCCTTTAAAGATATTGAATTGTTTCCGGAAGACAGTGTATTCCTTTTTGTTGAAGTCCACCCAGACCCCAATAACAACAGCCCTGATTTTAACCCACTTATTATTAGAGATAGTATAATGTTCATGACCAATGGTAATGAACAGAAAGTAAATCTGATTGGCTGGGGGCAAGATGCACATTATATTTTCAGAGATAGTATTGAGTCTGATACTACATGGTCAAACTCTTTGTTACCAATAGTAGTTTATGGCTATTGCTATGTAAAACCTGGAGTAAAACTCACCATAGACCCAGGTATGCAGATTCATTACGCCCCATATAGTTGGCTTTTTGTAGAAGGCGAACTAGAAGTGAGTGGCACAGCATCAGAGCCTGTATTGATGCAAGGAGATCGTCTTCAACCAAATTGGGAGGAAACTCCTGGTCAATGGGGAGGCATTTGGTTTAGCTATCCGAGCAAGGGTAGTGTCATAGAACATGCACTGATTAAAAATGGGACTGTTGGCATTTATTGTGATTCCACATCAGGTGATGCCAATACCACACCAAATGTGACTATTAAGAAAAGCTTTATTAGGAATATGGCCTTTGATGGCGTAGCTGGCAGAGGTAGCTATATTCGTATGGAGAATTCAATATCCTCAAACTGTGGTAGATTCACTTTCCTCGCTTCATTTGGAGGTAAATATGATATTAGGCATAGTACCTTTCATACGGGTAACAGAGATTTTTCAAGACAGGACCCAAATTTTGCCATTCTGAATATAAATCGCGATGCAAACAATGTGATAATCAGTCAGCATCCCATTGATTTTTACATGGTAAACTCCATAGTTGATGGAACTTTTGCTGAAGGAGAAATTGGAACGGATTTGAACGGATCGGCCGTGGTCACTTTGGAGTCCAATCTGCTTAGAACTTTTAATTCAGTATATGAAGCAGATAACATCATTAATAAAGACACCATCTTTGAAAATGCTTATAAC
Source organism: Bacteroidia bacterium (assembly GCA_049115575.1). Taxonomy (GTDB): domain Bacteria; phylum Bacteroidota; class Bacteroidia; order NS11-12g; family UBA9320; genus JAHEKB01. The sequence continues at coordinate 193,083 of JAGDZU010000004.1, forward strand.
TTCAATTATCAGCTGGACTCATTATCTGCAGCTAAAGATATGGGCATGATATTGAATCCTATTATATCTGATGATATAGAAGATAATTCTCGAGACGCATCACCTGATCTGGGAGCTTACGAAAGCAAATATTAATCTAATCCTGCGGACTTGAACAGAGTTTGGCTCATATTGGCCCAACTAAATTTAGAGCGCTGTATTCTAACTTGTTCAGCCATTTGCTCTTCTCTATTATTCTCATAGAAATCCAAAATATTGTCGGCGATTTCCTTTTCATTTTTTTCGCATACGTAGCCAACTTCTTTATGCGGCACCAACTCTGCTAAGCCTCCTACATTGGTAACCAACATGGGTTTATTGTAGAAATAGGCAATTTGTGTAACACCGCTTTGGGTGGCAGCTTTGTAGGTCTGTACCACTATATCACAAGCATTGAAATAATGATGCACTTCTGAATCTGGTATAAAACGCTGATGAGGTATTATAGCTTCTTGCAATCCTAACTCTTTTATGAGATCTTCATAGGGTTTGGCACTCTCATAATACTCACCAGCTATTATAAGTTTGACACCCAAATCTCTTATTCCATGCTGTGCCATAGTTTTAAGCATTAAGTCAAGTCCTTTATACTTTCTAATAAATCCAAAAAAGAGGAGCAGCCGCCCTTCTTCTGGAAGTCCTAGAGCTTTCCTAGCTTCTTTTTTGCTTTCTATTGGACCAAAATCCTCATACATGGGGTGAGGATTGAATAATGTGGGTTTGTTCAAATTGAAAGCCTTTAAATCTTCCATAACAGACCGGCTCATACAAACAAATCCGTGGCAAGACTTTAAAAAGAACCTAGTGGCGGCACGGTCGAAAAAGCGTTTCTCATGTGGAATAACATTGTCTGTTATAGCAACTATTCTAGAATGATTATTCTTACTAACAATTCTACCAATCACTCCTAGTGAAGGGCCCATGAATGGAATCCAATATCTAAAGATGACTAAGTCTGGAGCTTCTTTCCTCAATCTTCTTCCCAATCTCCACCAATTGAAAGGATTCACCGAATTCAAACTAACTTCGATATCAATTCCTTCTGGTGCTTTATCTGTGGAATACTGTGTTTTACCAGGGAAAAAAATCCTAGGGTACTGTAAACTGAAAGTGATAATTTTTACGCTGTGACCCTCTTTTGAAAACTGTTTGGCAAGAAGTTGATTATAACTAGCTAGTCCCCCTCTCAAAGGATAAGCTGGACCAATAATGACTATCTTTTTAGGACTAGACCCCAATACGCTCTCCTATCTCGTAACGGTTGCGATCTGGCGCGTTGCGACTAATCATTTCTCCAAGAAAACCTCCTAGAAATAATTGCACACCCACTATCAATGCAACTAATGCGAGGTAGAACAAAGGATTCTGAGCAACCAATTGTTGTTGTTCATTATTTACAATGGCTATATACTTAGAGACCAGTATAAAAACAGTTAGTGCCATTCCAATTAGAAAAGAAACCGCACCCCAAAAGCCAAAAAAGTGCATAGGGCGCTTACCAAATTTGCTCACAAAAATGATACTTAGCAAATCCAGAGGGCCTCTAATAAACCTACTCATACCAAATTTGGTGATTCCGTATTTTCTAGATTGGTGCTGAACTATCTTTTCGCCTATGTTTTTAAACCCAGCTCTGTGTGCAATTACTGGAATGTATCTGTGCATTTCACCGTAGACTTCTACAGAATGGGCAACAGAGTGTCTATATGCTTTTAAACCGCAGTTAAAATCGTGTAGATAGATACCACTCATCATTCTAGTGGCCCAATTGTACAATTTTGTGGGTATAGTCTTAGTTATAGGATCATATCTCTTCTTTTTCCAACCGCTAACCAAATCGTAACCATCTTCCCACAACATACGGTGTAATTCAGGGATTTCATCTGGACTATCCTGTAAATCGGCATCCATAGTTATTACCGTTTTTCCTTTTGTGAGTGCAAAGCCCTCATTTAAAGCGGCAGATTTGCCATAATTCCTTCTGAAACGAATGGCTTTTACTTCTTGGTGATCTTTAGCTAAAGACTCTATCACATCCCAAGAATTATCTGTACTTCCATCATCAATGAATATGACCTCAAAACTCAATTCATGGTCATTATTTACGCGTTTAATCCAGTCAAACAATTCTGGAAGCGATTCCGCTTCATTCAGCAGAGGTATAACTATAGAAATATCCAATTTAACTTGTAGCTTGTGCTTCTTTCTTGTCTTTGTATACTATGGCAATAATTGCTGCTAAAATGGTGTACCATAATAACATCCACAAAGAACCTTTTGCCTTGCCAGACACACCTTCATTCTTTGCAAATCGCTCCTCCATTTTCTCCATTTGCTCATCAATCATCTCATCAGACATATTAGCATTTTCAAGTCTTTCCAAAGTAGATTCCATTACCATCTCTTTAACTCGAGTATCGAATTCAGGATCTATAACCGTATAAAACAAAATGTTAAATACCAATCCAAACAAGACAGCTGCTAATCCAACCGTAAATGCAGCCTTAAAAGCTTGTCCATAGTTAAAGGTTTCAAATTGCTCTTTAGTATTTCTAGTACCTAGAATAATAAAGACTATAGGCAATGCAAGCATAAAGACTACAGATTGGGTAATCATCCATGAGAATGAGCCAAACATATCAGGTGCGAATGCCCATACCAGAAGAACTAGAATGGCAGCGATTAATCCCATGATTAATCCTTGCTTAATGGCGGGTTTGAGTTTTTCTATCATATCAATACAATTTTACTTTAGAACCTCTAATGCTAGCAACTATCTTTCCATCAAGTTGACTATTCCATAGATGAGTATTTACTGCCTGGGATTCATTAGTGTCTTTATTTAACATCCATTGCTCCTTAGAGTCAAAAACACACAAATTGGCTGCCTCCCCTTCTTTAATTTCTGTTTGTTCCAGTCCAAGTATTCTTCTTGGATTGCTACTTACCGCGTTCACAAAAGTGCTGTTGTCAATTTCATTTTGCAGATGCTCATTGTAGAGACTGTAGAATGTTTGAAGACTTATAGCCCCGTAATCGGCATAGTCGAATTCAACTTTTTTCAACTCTACATTCTGCGCTTGGTGGTTACTCACAATAGCGTCTATAGTACCGTCATTTACCCCTTTTATCAATGCCTTTCTATCTTCTTTAGTTCTAAGCATAGGCATTAGTTTAAAGTTGGCGTCGAAATTCACTACTTTCTCGTCTGTAAAACACAAGTTATAAATGCTCACATCGCAGCTCACATTCAGGCCTTTCTTCTTTGCTTCCTTTATTAGGTTCACAGATTCTTTGGTGCTTATACAACTGAAGTGCAATCTTCCGCCGGTGTATTCTAATACATCTAATTGCTGCTTTACACAGCTGTATTCTGCTAAGGCTGGACTAGATTTTAATCCAGTAACCACTGTAGACTCGCTTTCGTTTATCTGTCCATCGTGATGAAGACTGGCATCTAAAGGTAGGGTTACTATTAATCCGTTAAATGATTGCACATACTGTAGTGCTTTTTTAAGTAAACCACTTTTTACCGCATTGTTTCCATCTGTGAATGCCACGGCTCCATGCTGATGCATATCATACATCTCTGCTAAATCCTTGCCCAAATTCTTTTCTGAAAGACTTCCAAAAGGAAGAAGCTCACTTAAATCTGACTGATTCGCTTTAATCGCATATTGAATCCCAGATTTACTATCCATCACAGGATCTGTATTGGGTAAGGTAGAAAAAGATGTGAATCCACCTCTGGCTGCTGCTGCCGCCAATTGGTGAATATTCTCTTTGTACTCCAAGCCCGGGTCAGCCAAATGACTTCGCATATCATGCCAGCCAAAAGAAACATGTAAATTCTTTCCAGATATAACAGTGGCATCAGATTCAATCTTTGCGGCCACTTTTTGAATTTTACCTCCACTTAGGAGAATATCGGATTTCTTTAAATGTCGGGGATGCCCTTCTTGGATGATTATCGCATTTTTAATAAGAAACGGCACAGGTTGTTATGATTTTATAAATCTCAACAAAAGTATCTCTAAGAGAAGAAATATCAAACACAAGAGCACAAACAGTTTCCACAGCGGTTTTGATCCATCAGCAGACTTAGCCAATTGAGCAATCTTTCCTTCACTGCTGTCATTCCATAAAACTGATGTTCCCCAGGCTTCTTCAATCTCAGTTTTACTGTATTGTTCTGTTCTTGATTCAGCTCTGTTTTGATTTAAGGCAATCAAAGCTAAAGTATCCATATCTTGCTGATTTGCAAGCACATACACCCCTTCTTCTGTAACTTCTTTGTTCAACCATATTCTATTCAGTCCTCTTTTTGACGAATGCTCTACTATATGAACCTGCCCTTCTAGATCCAAAACTAGTGGAGGTGAAATGCGGCTCAAATCAGTGTGAATTCCCTGATTTCTATCTAGGTCATAAGCTAAGTCATCGTTGTTATGAGAAGAGAAAAGTATTTTTAAACTGCTGATAACAAACAGTTCATGTTCAGCAAGATTTGATACCCCTGGTGATAAGGAGGATGCCATTTGAAAGAGGCGACCTTTACCTTTATGGTGTTCTATAAGCATTGCTTTAGCATTCTTAAGAAATAATATCTTTTGGCTATTGGCTTTGTTACTCAATTCGTAATACTTCTTCCATTTCGGCATGACAATATAGTCTGGCAGCTCGGCATAAACTCCTTTATAAAAGTCAGATTTAAGCGCATCGGGGTCTAGTGAAATTTCCTGTTTATTGAGTCTTAGATAATTGGAAACCTCCAATAATTGGCTTATGGAACTGCTATTCTCCAAGTTATCAGAAGGTACTAATAACACATTACCCCCAGCTTTCATAAACTCATTCAATTGATTTGCTAAAGCGGAACTTATTGAACTCAATGCATTGATTATGATTAAATCATTGCTAAAAAGAGCGCTGTGATCCACACTGCCTGGATTAAAACGTTGGTACTGGAGATATGGATCATTGAACACCTTTTCAAACGGAGATTCACTCTCTGAAATCTCCAGAATTCGCAATTCAGATTTTAAATTTAGACTGATGAAGTATTGATTGTCGTAAGACAAACTCGGGTCTTGGATGTTGAAATAACCACTCAGCCGATTTTGCTTTAGATTGCCCACATCCATTTGAAATATTTCTGTATCTGTTTTCCCAATTTCAATGCTCAAAGCCGCCCTCTGTTGGCCGTTTAGATGCAAAAAGAGATTGCTTTCAGCAACATCATTTCCATGATTGCTAATCTTCACATTAAATTGAAGACTTTCGTCATTCATATTGGCTGCCGACTCCAACCAAACGGAATCAATAGATAGATTATTTACGTCCAGCGGCTTGACTCGAAGAGCTTGCACCTTAATTAAACTGTCCATAGCTAATAATTCTTCTTGTTTTTGCAAATCGGTGATCAAATAAGCATAAAACTGATTCCCACTTTGCTTTTGTTCTTCGGCCAAATTTTGAAGAATCTTATTGTAGTCGTTAACACTTCTATTTAACTCAACATCATCTATACGCTCCAAGATGTCTTCATAGCTGAGTTCCTGGCTCATGGCCTCATTGGTTAATAGCTTAAAGCTTGCATTTCTACCAAATGCTTTCACCAAGGTTCTGGCTTTCGACTTGGCTTGTTCAAGCAATATCCCTTCTTCTCCTAAACCACTCATGCTGTATGAATTATCAAGATAAATAGCATGCAATGCGGGCTTCTGAGCAGAGACACCAGAATTAAAATAAGGCTGTGCAAAAGCAAAGACCATGGCAGCTACAGCTAAGATTCTGGTCATTAATATCAACCATCTTTTGACTTGTCTAGACTTCTTGCTCTGAGTTTGCACTTTCTTGAGCATGCTAACATTGGAGAATTGCACTTTCTTATACCTCCTAAAATTAAAGAGATGTATAAGAATTGGAATGCCTATTAGGAAAAGAGCCCAAAGAAAGCTAGGATAGACAAATTGCATTTTAAAGAAACATGATTATGGTTGTTCTATTGTGCAAACTAGGGATTATTAGTACGAGTAAAAAATACACGATAAAGCATGTACAAACATCCGGGCAAAAGAATAGCAGCAAGTCTAAACCAATTTGCCACCCTCATCCCACTGGTTGCACCATACACAAACAAAGCCACGGTTAGTAAAACCAAAACTATAGTAATGAGTTTGGCTGCTATACTACTATAGAAACCTTTTCGCTGCTTAACACGTGTTTTCTTGGCTTCACTTGATTTAGGAATATCTGATTTTTGATGAGCGACACTTGTAGGCTTTTGAACTCCAATCTGGGCACTTTCAATGAAAACATCTCGAAACTTCTCAAATCCAGCCCTATTCTTTTGATCTGTGATCCAAATTTGCCCTGGTGCTTTCCTTAAATAAAGCTTTATAAACTCGTATTCTTTGAGTTCTCTTGTCATATCGTGGTCGTGCTTGAAGTACCGAATATCTTCCCACTTAATGAATCTTTCCTTAGTTTTCTTTGATAATCGGTACGGTATAAAGTTTTTAATATGTTGGTAGATTCCATGCTCGTAAATCTCATATGTAGTTTCCCCTATTTTGTAGCCATAAACCCATAAGATACCACCAAACAAGGCAGCCATAGTCAATAGTATAGGTGCACCTAGTAGTATAAAGACCACCATTAAACTAAATCCGGCTGCAGTGGCCATAATAATGACGTTCATGGGGTTTTCACTGAAACTATTTGTAGTAAAACCAACCTTTAGTTCTGTTTTTGGCCTAATGCTCATATAGAAACCAAAAATAGAAAAAAGGGGGAATAACTTATGTTTGTGAGCTGTTGAAGCTGGCTATTGTCATAGTTAATTATAATGTGAAGCATTTCTTAGAGCAATGCCTCAAATCTGTTGTTCATGCTACTGAAGGAATCTCTTCAGAAATATGGGTGGTAGACAATAATTCTGTGGATGGTTCGGTACAAATGGTCCAAGAGAAGTTTGACCAAGTCAATCTTATAAGCAATGCAGAAAACCTTGGATTTAGCAAAGCCAACAATCAAGCCATTCGCCAATGTAACTCTGAGTATGTTCTCTTGCTCAACCCAGATACAGTAGTTCCTAAAGACTGTTTTCACTCCTTGCTTTCCTTTATGGATAATACTCCAGATGCAGGAGCCGCTGGGGTAAGAATGATAGATGGGCAGGGTAGATTTTTACCAGAAAGTAAAAGAGGGTTACCTACTCCAGAAGTGGCGCTTTATAAAATGCTGGGATTAAACCGTCTCTTTTCAAGGTCCAAGAAATTCGGTAAATACCATTTAGGCTATCTACCTGAAATGGAAATAAATGAAGTGGAAGTTTTGGCGGGGGCATTTATGCTGATTAGAAAAACTGCACTAGAAAAAGTAGGGCTTCTAGATGAGACATTCTTTATGTATGGCGAAGACATCGATTTGAGTTATAGAATAACTCAAGCCGGTTTTAAGAACTACTATTACCCCTTAACCACTATTATTCACTATAAGGGTGAAAGCACAAAGAAGCAATCTGTAAACTATGTGAAGGTCTTTTATAAAGCCATGATCATTTTTGCAGAAAAGCATTATACTGGAAGTAACAAAAGAGCATTTAAGACTTTTATTAACAGTGCTATTTACCTGCGAGCTGCACTCACTCTAGTAATTACTTTTATTAGCAAATACTGGCTTTTAATGTTGGAGACCACTTTGGTTTTCTTCAGTCTTTTATTTCTCAAAGATTATTGGGAAGAACATATCAAATACATTAAATCCTATCCACCTGAGATGCTCTATATTCATCTCCCGTATTATACCGTGAGCTGGATATTGAGTTTATTTATATTGGGGAGCTACAAGCAGGTATTCAATTTCGGTTTGTTGCTAAGGGCAACTGCGTTGGGTACAGTCGCTATCCTTGTTATATACGGTCTATTACCAGACCATCTGCATTTTTCAAGAGGCATAATACTGTTTGGATTTTTAGTGATTTCTGCGGTATTGATATTAACCAGAACGCTGGTTCATCTGGTTAAATTCAAGAGCCTTGACTTTAGAAGCAGTTTAACTACAAGAAGTATAGTGGTGGGTAATCAAGAGAGATGGCAAAAGCTTAAAAACATATTGGAAGCCAACAACCATAGCTATGAGCAGATAGGCTTTGTAAATAACCTCCAAAGCAACCATGCTCAACACCTGGGAAGTATTAATCAATTGGCGGAAGTTGTTCAAATATTCAATATCAATGAAATCATCTTTAGTGCAGATGCTATAGATGCTTCTGAAACCATGCAATGGATGAACAGCATTGGGCCTCAAGTGAATTACTACATAGTACCAGAAGGCAGCGATTTTGTAATAGGTAGCCATTCAAAAAATGCTACTGGGGTTTATATGGGTCAACAAATTGTACTTCGACTTTCCAAGCCAGAGTACCGCAAGCGCAAACGGTTTTTTGATTTTATTTCATCATTAATTATGTTCATAATGCTTCCCTTATCAGCGATACTTTTCAACCGAAAAGGGTTCTATGAAGATTTAACCGATGTATTACGTGCCAAAAAAACATGGATTTCTTACAGTAGTGATTCTAATGAACATCTGCCTGAATTAAAAACTGGGGTTTATCACACTAATGAAGATGTGAAAGAAAGCAGTGATCAGCAGAACCAGCAATTAGACAGATTATATGCTAAGAATTATAGCATGAATCTGGACTTGAATCTATTGTGGAAAGGTTTAAGAAAGTAATTCTCTCACAAGCTGGGAGATTAATTTCCCGTCAGCCATCCCTTTAAACTTCTGAGTAGCCATACCCATGACCTTCCCCATGTCTTTCATGGAATCAGCACCAGTTTCCGATATGATTTCATTTAAACCAGCACGCAATTCTTCCTCACCCATTTGCTGTGGTAAATACCTTTCAATTACGGCTAACTCTTCTTCTTCTGTGGCTTGCAAATCAGATCTGCCTTCTTTGTGATAAATCTCAATAGAATCTCTTCTTTGTTTTGCCATTTTGATTAAGGCTGCCATTTCATCTTCTGCACTGGGGTTTCCCCTACTCTCTGTATGCAAAAGCATGAGCGTTGCTTTTATAAGCCTTAAAGATCTTAGGCTAACCTGATCTTTGGCTTTCATCGCCTCTTTGAGGTGTTGATTTATTTGATCTAGCATTACTTTAAAAATGGCATTCTAACCACTTCTGCTTTTAGGGTCTTATTTCTAATTTGTATATAAATCTCACTACCGGATTTAGAATAATCTGGTGTTACATAACCCATTCCAATTGCTTTTCCCAAAGATGGACTTTGAGTTCCACTCGTAACCTCTCCAATTTCTTCACCTTCAGCATTTACAATTACGTAATGTTGTCTTGGAATTCCCCGTTCTAGCATTTCAAAACCTACTAGTTTTCTTTCAGGGCCATTCTCTTTAATTGATTGGTGGTAAGCCATATTTACAAAAGGCTCTGAAAACTTTGTTATCCAACCCAGTCCTGCTTCTATAGGCGAGGTGGTATCATTAATGTCATTGCCATACAGACAATATCCTTTTTCCAATCTCAATGTATCTCTTGCACCTAATCCACAAGGAAGAACCCCATAGGCTGCGCCTTTCTCCATAAGTGCATCCCAAACTTTAGTTGCATCTTGATTCCAAACATAGAGTTCAAAACCACCACTGCCAGTATAGCCTGTGTTAGAAATAATCACATCATGTACTCCCGCAACTTCACCAGCATCAAAATGATAAAATGCTATGCCCGAGCAATCAACTTCTGTAAGTGATTGCACTAAATCCAAAGCTTTCGGGCCTTGCACCGCAATTAAAGAAAGATCATCTGAGATGTTCTGCATTTCGCAGTCAAAACCTTTAGCGTCTCTTTGAGAAACAATCCAGTCCCAATCCTTTTTAATATTAGAAGCATTTACAACCAAATTGTATTCATCTTCACTCCATCTGTAAACTATCAAATCATCTACTATTCCTCCCTGCTCATTCGGCATACAGTTGTATTGTGCCTGCATGTCTACCACTTTTGAAATATCATTTGAGCAGATCCAAGCTACTAAGGCCTGGGCATCTTTGCCCTTGACAACAAATTCACCCATATGACTCACATCAAAAAGGCCAACTGCTTCCCTTACCGCAATATGCTCGTCTTTTAATCCGCTGTATTGCACTGGCATATCATAACCAGCAAAAGGAACCATTTTAGCTCCCAAATCAATATGTCTTTGATAGAGCGAAGTACGCTTTAGATCTTGTGTATCTGAACTCATGCTGCAATTTTACGCATAAGTTCAATGCATTGACAAGTAAGCCGTTAAAAAGGAGTGTTTTTAAGGGAATTTTGGGAATTTGTCAAAGTCAGGCTTGCGTTTTTCAAGGAATGCATTTTTGCCTTCTTGAGCTTCGTCCATGAGATAATACATAAGAGTAGCATCGCCTGCAAACTCCATAAGTCCTCGTTGACCATCAAGTTCAGCATTGAATCCTCTTTTAAGCATTCTTATGGCCATTGGGCTTCTTTCCATGATGGTTTCACACCAAGACACAGTTTCATCTTCCAATTGTTCTAAAGGCACCACTTTGTTTACCATGCCCATGTCCTCTGCTTCTTTGGCACTATACTGCTTACATAAAAACCATATCTCTCTAGCCTTTTTCTGCCCAACATGTCTAGCTAGATAACTACTTCCAAATCCAGCATCAAAGCTTCCTACTTTTGGTCCTGTTTGACCATAAATTGCATTGTCACTTGAGATAGTTAAATCGCATACCACATGTAATACATGCCCTCCTCCAATAGCATAACCATTGACCATAGCAATAACTGGTTTAGGAATATTTCTAATCTGTCTATGAACATCCAAGATGTTTAGTCTAGGAACGCCATCATCACCTACATAGCCTCCAATACCTTTCACATTTTGATCTCCTCCGCTACAAAAGGCTTTGTCTCCAACGCCAGTTAGTATCACCACGCGAATGTCTGTCCTTTCCCTGCATATGTTAAAAGCATCTATGAGAGCATCAACAGTCTTAGGTCTAAACGCATTATAAACTTCAGGTCTGTTGAAACTGATTTTGGCAATTTTATTGTGTTCTTCAAAGAGTATGTCGTCATATTCTTTGATTGTAGTCCAAGTTCTTTTATTCATTAAATAGATTTTTAAAACTGTGATAGAATTCTTTATTCAAAATGGGATCCGTTTTTACCTCTAAAACCGCTATTCCTCTATGCGCTGTAAAAGCTTCCCATTCTGACTGCATCATTTCTGAATTTTCAACGCAAAAATATTCCAATCCAAAATGTGTGCAAAGGGTCTTTGTTGATCTTTCATGAGAGGTCAATTGAAATTTAAGTCTCTCTGGAATTGCAGATGGACCATCAATGTATTCAAAGATTCTACCTCCTTTATTATTGAGAACAATCACCTTGAGTCTATCTGGTAATGAATCTCTGTACCAAGCGTTTATATCATAGAAAAATGCCACATCACCACTAAAAAGGAAAACCTGTTCATCCTTTGCCATTGCATAACCTAGAGCAGTTGAACTGCACCCATCTATACCGCTTGTGCCTCTGTTGGCGTATAGCTGCTTGCTTTTTAAAGACGACCTTAACATGGAGGCATATCTAATGGGCATGGAATTAGAAAAGTGTACAATCTCTTTTCCGCTGAGATTTTGAAACATTGCCTTACTCGCTGTCATTTCATTCCAATCATTCCAATTCAACATAGATAATTTTAGGTGATATCGCTCCTCTTTATCCTTCCAAGCTTGATAATAGCTTGAGTTTAGATTCCATTGAAAGTTTTCCTTCTTGGCATTAGCATCAAATACTTGAGTAAGCGTGCCAAAAGGATTAGCTGTTTCAGCAGAGTGACCAAAATGATAATGTACTCTTGGATTGTAAGTTTTAATAAATGCCTTAAGACTTTTAGACAAATTAAAAGTGCCACTAGTAATTAATACATCTGGTCCCAAATCTTTAAAATCTTCAGTATTAGAGCTTGTCAGAACCGCATCCCAATCTTGAATATTGGATAATCGCCTAGAGGTGACATCAGCTAAGATAACTGCCTTTTGTTCAAGCTTTTGATTTCTAAAATCCAAATGCGGAAAGGAATCATCTCGCATTCCATGTACTAGTAAGACTTTGTCTTGCTCTATTACATCAATATAATCTTCTATATAGATTATATCAGTGCAGCCAAGGCTAACCTCCACTCGATGTGCACCTGAAACTAGTTCTGTCTGGGTGTAAAAGGGTTCGGCAATTGGAATGTTAATATGCACTGGGCCATGAATTCCTTTTTGGAATATGCTCAGAATTTCTTGGACAATATTTTCAGCAGATGAATGTTTGTCGCTCAATTCAAAGCTCGCCCTTATATGTTGATCAAATACCCCTTTTTGTCTGATGGATTGTCCCTCCCATTGGTCAATTAGTTCCGCTGGTCTATCTGCCGTGACTACAATAAGTGGAATTCTCGCATAGTAGGCTTCTGCTATTGCTGGGTAATAATTCAGAGCAGCAGTTCCACTTGTACAAGATAGAACCACAGCTGAACCACTGGATTTGGCCATTCCCAAGGCTTGAAATGCAGCCGATCTCTCATCAACAGCAGAGTATAGCTCATATCCTGTGCTTATCAATGCCTCTATGACTGCAGCATTCCTGCTTCCAGGAGAAACCACGGCCATATGAGATGGCATCTCATCTACTAAGTTTTCTAAAGCTTTGTGAATAGCTGTTGACATCTATGACCTGCAAAGGAAACAAATAAACGATTTACTGTTCTATGACAAGCTGCAATATCTAGTTCTTATCTTTCGACATTTATTCCAATAATAAGCATTGAAATGTCCCTTCATGTTAAACTATTTGTTGTCTTGCTTACATTGAGTATTACGTCTTGTTCAGTTGTCAAGAAAAATGGTTATATGCAATCAAGGTCTTGGAAAAAAAGTCATTCAGCTTTAAAAAGTTCCAGCAAAACTAGCGCTCTAACTCAAAAAAAGATTGAGCATAAGGTTGCAGAATTGCGAGCCATTGCTGTTGGCAAGCCTGCTCTTTACCAAAAAGACTGTGCGGAATTATCCAAAATTGAATGGAAAAAAATCAAGCCATTGAGGATCATAAATACAAGTCCTCAATTCACAGCTAAAGCAGACTATCATAGACCATTTCAAAAAGAAACACCAGACCCTATTCTCACTCCATTGGATGTTTCCCTATTTCTAATTTTAATAAGTTTTCTCATTGGAGTGGCTTATTCTCCCTTAGGATTAATTATACTATTGACTGGGGTTTTCCTTTTTACCACTACTGCAGCAAATTCAGATTTCAATTATCATCCTAATACAATCAGAGGTTTCTTTTTGACATTTGCGGCTCCAGGAGTATTTATGTTAATATTAGGAATTGGTGAAATTACTGGGTTGTTCATTTTGACATATGTAGCATTTATTGCCACCGCTATAGTTTTATTGCTGGCATACAACTTATATATGCAGGCTATTCCGGAATACAATTCCAATGAACAATATAGAGGCAGAATGGTCAATCAGATCATGCTTACCATTACCATTGGAATGTTAGTAGTTCTGAGCTACCTCGCATTCAGCGGCTTCTTTTTCTAAATCCATTATACTTTCTTCTTTGTTCTATTCATATAGCATGGTAAGCAATCCATGTTGGCAGACTGTCTGTTTATGGTTTATCTTTCAGTCTGGGGAGGGGTTGACGTAGTCCCGGCTTTGTAGACAACGGAATCTAAGAATCGGGTTTGCCTCCCGGAGGTAGGAACCGAACACTTAACCAACAATTAATCATTAACTATTGTTAATTACTTATCGACTACCATAACCGCATGACAAAATCAACGCTACCTTAATAATTAATCATTTATAATTCACAATTAAGGATTGGGCGTTTAAATTTGAACCTCTTTTAGAAAATGGCAATAGAACTAAAGATTCCTTCCGTTGGTGAATCAGTGACACAAGTCACAATCGCTGAATGGCTTAAGCAAGATGGAGACTATGTGGAGATGGATGAAGCCGTTGCAGAATTGGAAAGCGATAAAGCAACCGTAGAACTCAATGCAGAAGCTTCTGGAACTTTAAAAATACTGGTTCAAGAAGGAGAAGATGTGGAGATTGGTGCAGTAGTAGCAAGCATAGATACAGATGCGGAAGCTCCTGCTCCAAAAGAAACAACGGAAGAGCCAATTGCTGAAGTGAAAGCTCCAGTTGTAGAAAAGAAAGAAGCTACTCCAGAGAAACCCAAACAAGATTCATATGCCAAGGGAACCCCTTCGCCAGCGGCAGCAAAAATTCTGAGTGAAAAAGGGATTTCAACTGCGCAGGTTGTTGGAACGGGAAAGGGTGGTAGAATCACCAAATACGATGCCATGATGGCAGAAGCTGGCTTTATGGATTATTCATCTATTAGCGAGCCGAGCAGAGAACAACATCCTAAAAAGATGTCTAATCTTCGAAAAACTGTGGCGAGAAGATTGGTTGCTGCCAAGAATGAGACAGCCATGTTAACTACTTTTAATGAGGTTAACATGCAACCCATATTTGATATAAGAAGTAAGTACAAAGAAAAATTTAAAGAAACTCATGGAGTGAACTTAGGCTTCATGAGCTTTTTTACTAGGGCTTGTACTCTTGCCCTTCAAGAATACCCTGCTGTAAATGCTTTTATTGATGGCGAGCAGATGATCATGAATGATTTTGTAGATATTTCTATAGCGGTGAGTGGGCCAAAAGGCCTTATGGTACCGGTAATTAGGAATGCAGAATCATTAACCATGTGGGAAATAGAAGCTGAAGTCAAACGATTAGCTCTTAAAGCTAGAGATGGGAAATTAACCATACCTGAGATGACGGGCGGTACATTTACTATTTCCAATGGAGGTGTATTTGGAAGTATGATGAGTACTCCTATTATAAACCCACCTCAATCAGCTATACTTGGCATGCACAACATATTGCAGCGTCCTGTTGTTGAAAACGGCGGAATTGTTGCCAGACCTATGATGTATTTGGCTTTAAGCTATGATCATCGCATAATTGACGGAAAAGAATCCGTTGGATTCCTTGTGGCTATCAAGAATTATCTTGAAAACCCTGAAACACTTCTTAGCGGAAAAGATCCCATGGATGTTTTAATGGGGCTTTAAGACCTTTAATTCGTAGGCATTCGGGTATATTTTCTAATTAACCATTGACAATTAATAATTAAAATTTACCTTTAGCCTGTGTTTCGCTTTTCCCTAAACCTTATACTGACACACATTTTTGCATTCTTGGCTCTGGCACAAGAACCTCAAACAGAGAACCCAAAGAATGAAATTAAGTATTTAAAACGAGTCATTTTCTTAACTGAATTACAGGACTATGAATCTGCATTAGCTCTGGTTGATTCTTTAGAAAATGAAGGTCCAGCCGAGTATCTGAGCAATGGCCTAACCACATCTCTCTACCTCAGAATCTACGAAAAATCAAATGATTGTAAATCAGCCATTGCTGCCTATTATAAAGAGTTCAGCTTTAGGTATAAAGAGGACTTTCATCTGGGTCAAGAAGATCAATTCATATACCAAAAACTCAGAGACAAATACAGATGTATTGGACAATTGGATAGTGCCGAGAACTATGCTAAAATTATAGTGAAGCAGGGAAAATCAGACCCCGTAGATCTAACTATTTTGGCTAAGATACTACAAGCTCAAGGCAAGACCAAAGAAGCACTCGCTATAATGCGCACAGTAGAGGTGCTTAATAATGATGCTCCAATGGATGCGGTTGTTATTGCCGCTTCGCTTCTTAATACAGAAGGTCATTCGCAAGAAGCCAAGGATCTACTCGAACCGGAAATGAAGTATGAGTACTATATGAACAACAAAGAAGCCAATACAGTAATGGGTGATATCTACCTTAGTTTGGGAGAAAAGGAATTGGCTTGTACTCAATTCAAAAAAGTAAAATCATCAGACCCAATCAGCTTCTCAAATCATCCAAATAACGGTGATTATAAGTATGTGCAGCTTGTTACCACCCTAATGGAGCTAGAGGAAAAAATACTCGAAGCTTGCAGATAGCTATAGATTGTAGTTCATTATCGCCGGTCTTTGGGATATCTCGTGATAGCAAATCACTTCTTTTCTAAAATAATGAATCACTAAACTTCTTCTTGTTTTATTCATATTCAAATGTGGCATTCCGCCATGCAATAGATTTCCATGCCAAATGAGCACATCTCCCTTTTTGGCATAGAACACCTCCTTTTGCCACTCATGCTGTTCAAGCTGTCTATGCACATATTCTTCATACAGCTTATTTGGGTTTTTAGACAACATGAATGAGGTTGAAGCTCCTATGTCTTTGTTAGTGGCATATGGTGCCTTATGGCTCCCCGGATAATAAAATAAAGGGCCATTGTCTTCCTCTATATCGTCTAAAGCGATCCAAGCTGCAATAAGCCCGCCTTCTGGATATGTGCTCATATGAATGCTGTCTGAATGAGCCTGCTGCTCACTACCATAGTGAAAATTAATACTCTGAAACGGTCTGATTTCATCACCCATATGATGTTCAAGTCTATCTTTAATTTCAGGATGAACCATCATCTTCCTTATTTGGGGAATTTGTTCGTAGGCGAAATGAATTTTTCTTCCAGTATAGTTGAAACCCAAGCTGCCTTTTTCTAAATGCTCTTCGATTAATTGATTTAGATTATCAATTTCCTCCAAGCTAAACACTCCTGGTATTATTTCATAACCTTTGGAAGACCAACTAGATTCTTTTACTATTTGAGGCATTCTAGGTAGCTTCTCAAAATGTTTGGAATGCAGTGGCATAAAAACAGAACGCTTTAGACCATACTTCTTATAAATTGACTTATTGGCTTTCAATTTAGAATAGTTGAATATGTTGTAAATCACATATAACAACTTCCATCTTCTCCAAAACCCGGTGTAAGTATCGAAAAACCTCAAGCTACATTTCTATTATTTCCAGATCTTTGTTTTCTATAACAAATACGGGTAATGTTTTTAAAATCATCTCTTCCAGTTTGTTAATAACACCCTCTTTAGCATAGTATTTGGTGTATATCAACCCCACTTCTCTACCTGCATTATCAGATCTAAGTGCTCTCACATTATTGAGTGATTCATCGTCCAATTCTGCAGCTTCCCATTCTGGCATAATGGTAGCGCCCCCTTCTTGGTCTACCACTTTTTTTAGAGTTTGTAAACTTCCACTTTCATAATTTAAAGCTAGATGATTGAGACTTTCATCTGGAAGAGTGCACAAGTTCAAGGTTTGAGTTCTAAAACAATTTCCTTCTGACAACAACCAAATTTTATCCTTTAGTAAATCATCTACCTCCAAGGCCTTTTTGCTATAAGCAGGGTGCGATGGATGTAAATAGATTCGGAATTTTTCTACATATAAGGCTTTCTCAATGATGCTGTCATCATGTAAAGGTGTAGATACTATGCCAACATCTAGTTTGTTAACTTTAAGATCATCTATGATTTCAGACGTCAACATTTCATTGATATGTAGTTTGAGATCGGGATAATGTCGACTGATCTGACCAATTAGTTTTGGAACAAGCGAATTTGAAATTGTTGGGAGTATACCTACTCTTAAAGTTCCACTAATCTCTCCGGTGAATTCTTTTAAGATATTCTCAACATGTGCAGTCTCCTGAAAAATTAATCGAGCCTGTTCAATAATTCTTTTACCAATAGTAGTAGGTTGTATTGGATGTTTGCTTCTATCAAAAAGCATTACTCCTAACTCTTCTTCTAGCTTCTTTATTTGCATACTCAAGGTGGGTTGAGTTACGAAGCTTGCTTCTGCTGCCTTTATAAAATTGCGATGCTCGTCTAAAGCGATTAAATATTGGATTTGAATTAGAGAAATGTTTAGCATAATGGTAGTCAGGCAAATCTAAATATATGTGGTTAAAGAAAATTGAAAATAATTTACCAAATTTGACTCTAAGGTATAAACAGTTATGAAGTATCTATTTGGAGCCCTTGTTCTTTTCTTGGCAGCGTGTACTGCAACCAAGTACAGCAATCAAAATTCTGGTGAGCAGTTGGAAATTACAACCCTTCAATATGAAGAAGCACTCACGTTCAACGGGGTGGCTAAGGAATTGGGCTTGAATCAAAAAGATGCCACCAGAGGTTTTATGACCACAGACCTTCTTCTCAAAACAGTAGATTTTGCTTTTGAAGGGATAAAGACTGCTATTAAAAAAAGTGCAGAGAAGTATCATCAAGAGTACTTTCTAAGTCTCTATAACAACAGTTTTTATTCGAAGAACTCCAATCTGGGCATGTTAGACCCAGAGAATATTAAATTCAGAGGATTTGAAATTACAAGACAGATTAATTTAGAAGATGGAAGAGAAGTAGCCATGAAAGCTAGCTTTAGCATGGACCGATCGAAACTAGCGGACATATACACCCAATCCAAGTTCTACCTCATCTGTGATAGCATTAGCATAGACTATTCTAAGGTTAAAATGAACGACAAGAAGTGGTATTTACCTTGGACGGCATTTATTAAAAAGCAAGAACTAATTAATATGGACATTGATATAGACATCATGGCCAATTGGATTAGCCCAAACGGTGAAATTCATAAAAAACAAACTTTTGGAAAATTTCACATGCCAATTCGCAATTATAAAGTTGGCTCTAAAGACAGCTCTCTTATTAACCAAGCTTTGGGCGGATATTGCTACCTCATTCCTAGATCTAGTGCATTTTGTTTAGACAAAAGAAATCAATGGAAAGCCTGTTTTGGTCAAGGTGACTTCGACATATTGGTTAAGGTTACTGAGAGTAGCAAAAACAACAAGCTCAATCAACTCATTTATGACAATATAGATGTGTTAGAAGAGGTTGATACTAGACCAGTTAAAGACCTCTTGGACAACTAATTCTCTTATAATCTGAGCTTTATACCACCTTCATTTCTCCGGTGGATTGTAAGCAAATTGCAATAATTACCTATTCTGCTTACCTTAGCGTTTACTTTGTTATTGCCCCAAGGCATTAATTTAAAAAAACGACATGCGATTCTTAAAACACTTTTCTCTCTTGTCTATAGCACTATTATTAGTGCAGTTGACTTTCGCCCAAAGACTCTTGATTCAGTATGATTTTCTAAATGACGATTTCCATTATTTCAAGGTTCTCAAAAACGGTAAAAAAGTTCAAATAGACCGTGCAGTAGTTACCAGAAACCACAATGTAAAAGTGGAAGTAATCAACTACAATCCATTTGTTTATTCAGCAGTTGCCTCTTACAGCACTAAGGAATATACAGATGCACCCAACTTGAATTTTCTAAGTTTAATAAGCCCATTGGGCTTGCCTACAGGCGGTTCTGCATTCTTGTCACAGATTACAGGATCTGACCCTTCAGAGGCTGGAACCAGAGGAACACATGTTATGGCCGATCCGGCAGCTCGGAGTGCGTATGAAGCGGTTGAGGAGACTTATCAAACCCTGTATAAGGCAGAGCAAATGATGAATAACATTGACTTTGTCTTAAGCAAAGTTCACAAACTCAAATACAATCCATACTTACCTGCAGATTCCATAAAGTCATTTACTCAATCGTTGATGAACGATCTGTTCAATCAACCCAATGTTGAGACTAAAGATTTTCTGGTTTTAGCTAACGATATTAATACAGCAGTCAAAGGGAATCTAGTGGCTTTTAACTCCAATATAGAATCCTTTACCCAGGCTTATAATTCATTTGCAAGTAAGGCCAGAGATCCAAATTTTGGTGGCAAAGGAATGGATGCTGTTGTTAAAACTTGGGGAATTCAAGCCAGCAATTTTGTTAGGAATTTTGACAGTGATTTATTGTTAGATAAACTAGATGCGCTAGAAGTGGTATATCAATCTGTGATGAATACGCCTTATAGTTTCAACACCAATGATATTGCTAAAGGTGATGAACTAACAATCACCATAGACTTCTATAAGAATCCAGAAGGCGCCGAAGGTTTAGGAGGCAGTATAGAAGATGAACCTAAGGTAAAAAGCAAAGAGATAGACGTTACCGTTAAAGGTGATTTAAAAGTGAATTCCAGCCTAGGCGTTGCTTTCCCCTATTATACTGATAATCTAAATTTCATTAATAAAGACAGTGTTATCACTGGAATTGATGGAAATAATTATACACCTAATATTGCGGCTTATTTGAATTTCTACCCTTACAATGGAAGAAATGTTCAAGTTGGTGGAACATTTGGCGTTGGAGTTCCCATTAGCTCTGATTCAAAGAATTTCAACTTCCTGATGGGTGTCAGCACCATATTTGGTTCTGACAACCGATTGGTAGTGAATTTTGGACCAACACTCGGCCAAGTAAACAAATTAGATAATGGTTTTGAAGTAGGTGATAATTTAGGAGATCTAACATTGGCCGTTCCAACTAGGAAATCATATCAATGGGGTGCTTTTGTAGGAATTTCCTTTGCTCTTGCAGATTTAAAAAAATAGAATGGGTATTATTTGGTCCATAGTTGTAGGAGGAATCGCAGGCTGGTTAGCTGGTGCTCTTATGAAAGGTAAAGGATATGGTCTTTTACAAAATATTCTGCTAGGTATAGTTGGTGGGGCCCTTGGAGGCTGGGTATTCAGATTCTTTGGTTTCACTGCTGGCGAAGGTTTTATACCTCAACTTATTACAGCAGTCATAGGCGCAGTAATAATAATCTCATTGTATAGAGCCATAAAAAAGAAATAACGGGCCTGCAAATAGCAGACCCGTATTATAAAACAAGCTAAGCTTCCCGATTACCCTCTGGCGTTGAATCCAAACGAGAATCCAAAGCGCATGGTTTCTTTAGCTGGAATTACAAATGCATTAATGGGAATGTTCATCTTACCTGATTTTAGACTAAACCCTGCTGCCAATACCACATAAGATTTAACAGCTACTTCTCCTCTGCTGTCCATTCTATTCACAACATCATAGTTGTTTACATTCTCGGTAGTTTGGACTCTATGCCACTCTCCTGTTGCTGGATCTTGGAACTGTCTGGACTGTTGTATGAAATTTATAGAAGGACCAATAGCGAATTCAATTCCATTCACGTTGTTTCTCAATCCATTCATCACCGTTAAACTTGGGATAAACATGCCTTGATCTAAGCCAGATATCATTGGAATGAACTCAAACAAGGCCTGAAACTTTCCTTCATTTAAATATTGCTTTTCAAATTGGTAGCCAAACTGAAACAACGCAGGATAGGCATCATAACCACCTTGTGATTTAGGAAGCGCCATAATACCTGCAGCTTCACCTGTTATAAATGTATAGCCCATTCTTGGACCAGAAAGCTGAAGCACATTGTAGTGAGGATTATTTACTGCACTCTCATATGAACTTTTGCTTGTTAAGCTGTTTTCTAACGCCTGGTCACTTTCAAGTCCTAGCAACTCATTCACAGCCAAACTGAGCATAACACCAATTTTCTCAGGTATGTACAAATACTCTTTCACAATTTCTTTGTCTACCGTCTCAGTTTTAATGTCCATTAGACGTAATCTGATGTAAAGCGACTCTCCCAGCTGGTCAATACTTCCTGAGACAACTTTGTTTACTTTGAGTTTTTTTCCTGCATCTACAAGACAGCTCTTACTTAAACATGAGCCAGGATTTTGGTCTGATTCAGCTAATACTTCTGTTACTTCATATCGATCAACCACTTCAAATCTGTTGTGTTTACTAATTTGAATACGAAGTAATTCTGTTAAATTTTGACTGGACAATTCTTTCACTTGGTTATCAAGTCCTAATACTGCCAATCTTGGATTCTGTGCATTTGCATTAAGACTTACAACACACATTAAAACGAATAATAATTTAATTGTTTTCATGATTTTCTCATTTGGTTAAGACAAAGGTGGGGCCGATTTCAGCGCTGATTTAGTTCTTCTCTACAACTCCCAGCTTCAAGTTTTGCATCTCATCCTAATTCCAAACACTCCAAGTCATAAAATTTGCATATTTTGCAAATCAGACCTTAAAAAGGAGACACATGAGCTTTCAGCAAACTTTTATTGATATATTAAAAAGTAAGATTCCAAGTCACATATCCCTTGTAGATGAAATTGCGGAATTGCTTGTAGTATCTAAAGACAGCGCTTATAGAAGATTAAGAGGAGACACTCCTCTTACTTTAGATGAAGCAGTTAAAATCAGTTTACATTTTGATATTAGCCCGGCAGCATTACTAGAACAGGCTACAGACCTCATTCCATTTAAGTTTAATAAGTTGTATGGAGAAAACAATGGCTTTCTACAATACATACAACAAATGACAGCAGTGATAAAACAAGTAACAGCTGTAGGAGGTCATATTATCTATGCTGCGGAAGACATCCCAGTGTTCAGAAACTTTAGATACAAAAACCTAACCGCTTTCAAGGTTTTTTATTGGTCTAAGTCTGTACTGGATTCCGAGGGATTTAAAGGAAAGAAATTCTCCAAAAACATGGTTCATCCAGACATCTTTGCTGCTGCAGAAGAGCTGAACAAGGCCTATTCAGATGTGAAAAGCACTGAAATATGGGCTGAGGAAACCGTTAATTCCACCATTCGGCAAATTGAATATTACGCGTCATCATTCCAATTTGAAAGTAAAGACGAGGCTTTCCTTGTACTTGAAGATTTAAGCCTGCTGGTGAAGGAACTGGAAGAACAAGCGGAAAACGGGAACAAAAGTTCAAATCCTCACACTCAAAACTTTAAGTTGCACGATAGTGAAGTGCTTATTGGCAACAACTCTATCATAGTGGAGGGTTTGGATAAACCCATCGTTTTTTTGGGTTATAACACTTTCAACTCTGTGAGCACACGAGATTATGGATTTCATGCTGAGACGGAAAAATGGATGAATAACCTGATTAAAAGATCAACCCTCATTAGTGGAGTAAGCGAGAAACAACGCTTTCATTTCTTTAAGCGCCTGAATGGTGCTATTTCTAAATGCCGAGAACGAATCGATAAACAGGAGTACTAAAGATCGCTAGGATCTAAAGAAATTTCCTCATCTCCTTCTTCATATGGGAGCCAAGTTATGATGAATTGTAGCATTTCGTCGGTTGTTCTCATCCCTTCTCCTCCTCTATCCAGTCTTTCTGCAACTTCCTCAGGTGGATCATTTGGGTTGTTTGGGTTGTTACTGGTATTATCAAAACTCGCTTCAATTGTAATAGTGCTACCGGCAGGAATCTTCAACATTTTTGGGAAGGTATAGAAGTATTGCCATCTAAAATCCCAGCGAGGAATATGTATGAGCCTTATGGTATCTAGATTAGGTTTAATAGCATAGGCCTTAAAGCTCTGACCCAATAGGTGCATATGGGGATTTATAGTTAGAATGGAAATGTCTTGATCTACTTCTATAGAAGAAACATGGGTCGTTATTTCATTGGCAGGAACAACCAGTGGCGGAATTATTTTACTTATACCGTTGGTTCCCATCATGGTTTCTTTGACAGGTCTTTTAGGTGGCTGTTTTGCAAAGAACAGGTTTACATGCGAATAGTCCCACTTACCTTTGGGTATGGGTGCATAGTGCATATCATTGGCAACAAGTATGGCTTTTTTATTCACGGTAAAACCTCCTATTCCCTCAGGATAAATAGAAGCTTCTACGCCAGGTAAATAATTCACCGCCGAATGGATTCTAGCAGGCTTACTTCCGTCATCATTATACAACGCCATAGAATCAAAATTTTTGAGATAGGTCTTTTCATCCACCTCTATATTCATAATACGCAATCCTCCATAAACGTCTGACTTAGCATAATCTTCATAGTTGAGAAGATGACCATTCATATGGTGCACCAATTTGTTCTCATTTGGTATGAATTCCATGGCACGCACAAAAGTTTTCTCCTTTAACTCAAAAGGCAAAGTCATGATATAGAATTGATCTCTATTATTACCTGAAATAAACACAGAGTCAAACCAAATGGTAGTATCTGGTTGGCCTATTCTCGAATATGGTGAATAAGGTGGAATCTCGGGCATAACACCATCTCCTTCTGGTGCTCCGCCCTTAACCCAATTCTTTATCATAGCCTTCTCCTCAGCAGTTAGATATTTTTCTCCCACAAAACTTGAGTAATGTCTATTTGCAGGCCAAGGCGGCATATAAGCTCTTTGAGTTACTTTAACTATAGTGTTTCTCTTTCTGTTAACCTGCTGATAGTTGGTTAACGAAAATGGTGCTGCACCTTGATCTCTATGACATGGAACACAATTCTCTATAATAATGGGGGCAATATCATTGTTGAATGTATAATCTGTCTTCTTACAAGAGAAGAATACAGTGGTACAGAATACCAATAGCAGCACAGACCATTTTGCCATTTTACAAATGTAGGTCTTAAGCTATCTTCGCAATTCATCCATGAGCAAAATCAGCCATTTATATAGATATCCTTTAAAATCATGTAAAGGTGAATCCATTCAGAAAGCAGAAATAGAGCTTTATGGTTTTAAAGGAGATCGGACTTTTGCTCTATTAGGTAAAGATGGTCATTTGATTACGTCTAGAACTTACCCAAAGTTATTGTTACTTAAAGCTAAAGATTTGGGTGATTATTTTGAAGTTGAATTGTTAAATGGCAAAAAACATCAATTCAAGTTAGACCTCAAAAAGAATACAGAGGCTACTCATTTCAGCGCAACATTCAATGTTCAAACAGTATCTTTTGAAGCGGACTCTTGGTTCTCTGCTTATTTAGAAATTCCATGCCAACTTGTGATTAACCATTCAGAAAAGTCAAGATTAATCAAACCCAAATACAGCTCTGATGGAAGGTCTCTAAAGATGACAGATGCCTCTCCAATTCTTCTCATAAACCAAGCAAGTATAGATGAATTAAATTCTCGTTTAGACCAAAATATAGATCACAGGAATTTTAGGCCTAACATAGTAGTAAACCAAGAATATGCTTACGATGAACACCAATGGAATAGTTTGCAAATTGGGAATATGCACTTTGTAAAAATGAGCGATTGCAAAAGGTGCAGACTAACTACAGTTAACCCCGATACAGGGGATTTTAACAGCGAAGGCGAACCGCTAAAAAGTTTGTCAAAATACAGGACAGCAGAGGATGGAATGGTAATCTTTGGAATCTACTTGCTTCCAACAAGCAGCGGTATAATAAGCTTAGATGACCAATTCAAAGTATTGGACTAATATTCCAATACACAGCCTATGGCCTCTGTTTTCTTCAAGCTGACTTCACTATTATTTGAAATTTCTTTTAATGCCTCTTCTAAATAAAACTGATCCCAATGTTGCTTATAAACCCCGAGCTCTTTCATTCTATTATCTAGTAAGCCCTGATAGAGCACAAGTCCTGTTTGGTCAACTACAAAAAACTCTGGAGTAATGCTTGCATTAAACTTGTGAGCCACACTGTAGTCTCTGTCAAGGAAGATATGAGGCTTAAGGTCTGTATTGTCTTTGTACATTTTCAACTCCATTGCGCTGTAGTTATTACCGCTCTGCACAGCCAAAAACTGAATATCCTCGTACTTGTCGCTGAGTTCATTGAACTGTTTAGAAAAAGTGATACACAGTGGACAATCTGGAGCGAAGAACATGAGCACGGTGTATTGGCTTTTGCTCAATATTTTGTCAAATGCGAGATTGTTTTGTTTTTGGTTACAAGATAAAAAGACACCACAAAACAATAACAAGGCCCATATAAGCTTAGTCTTCATCTTTCAAAGGTATTATGATTTCAAATTCAGTCCCTCTGTTTAAGACAGTTTTGAATGTGATTTTACCTTTAGCAGTTTCTATAATCTTTTTACTAATCGCCAATCCTAGACCCATACCTGATGTCTTGGTGCTGAAATTGGGTTCAAAGATTTTCTTACCAAGCTCCTCACTTATTCCTTTGCCATTATCCTTGACTTTAGCTACGGCTAATTCTCCTATTTTATCTAGCCTCACTTGCACCCTGCCTTCTTTTCCTTCTGGTATGGACTGTATTCCATTCTTGATTAGGTTATTAAAGACACGCTTGATTTGTTCAGGGTCTGCGAACACAAATACATCCTTTGCGATTGAGGATTCAATTTTTACATTTTTAGTCTGGGTAAATAAATCAACGGTTCCTTGAAGAGCTTCTGATAAATCAAAACGCTCATAATTGTCTTCTGGCATTTTAGCAAAAGAAGAAAACTCACTTGCCATTTTAGACAAGCTATCAATCTGCTCAATCAAGAGTTTAGAAGTCTTCTCAAATAGCTCATCCACTTTGGCTCCTCCTTGAGAATATGCTCTTTGCAAATGTTGTATGCTGAGTTTCATTGGAGTTAGTGGATTCTTAATTTCATGTGCTACTTGTTTTGCCATCTCACGCCATGCGCCTTCTCTTTCTGTTTCTGCAAGTTTCCTAGCGCTTTCTTCCAACTCAACCACCATCTTGTTGTATTGACCCACTAACTGACCAATCTCATCATCTCGGTGGTAAGTGATCAATTCGTTTTTAGCCCCGAATCCGGTTTCCGCAAACCTTTCTCTAATTAACAATAGAGGCTTAGAAATACGTTTGGAAATAAATAAGGCAACCAATATCCCAGCTAATAAAAGCAAGAAATAGATATTGATAACATTAACCAATATGGTAGAAATCTGTTTATTCAGTTGCTCATTTTTTGCAAAATATGGGATGTTCAGATAGGCAATTACTTTGTTCTTGCCATTGAATAATGGAACATAAGCAGAAAGATAATCCGTGCCCTCTAACTCTTCTTGTTGAAGCAATTGCGCATAATTGCTTCCTTTCATCTTCTCATAAGCCTTGGGATTCATCCAAGGTGCCAAGATTTCCTCGTTAATCAGATAAGGTTTAGTAGTGCTTAATAATTCTCCCTGAGCGCTATAAAGATTTAGATCTACTTTAAACCCACTAGACTCCTCATTCAATAGAAGTAATCGGTCTTCTTCTGATTCTAGCTTTTGTTCAAGATCAACTTGATTCTGAAACTGTGCACCAATATTTTTAACCGTCTTGAGTAACTGATTCTCCAAATTGTCATTATAATTAACTCGGATGTAGTTAATGATGATGTAAACAGATAACAACAATCCAACTAATAAAAGCAGTGTTAAAGAAACTTGAATTCTTGTGCTTAGGAATTTGCCTTGTAAATCTAATAATAGGCTCTCTTTGGGTTCATAGACATAGGCCAACAACAATAGAATCAAACCTATTGGCAGCATAAAAATAAAACTAAAAGTAAAGGTAGACAGCCAATTGGTCAATACATTGTATTTCTTACTCAAGACTACATGAAAACTACCTTGATCTGTAAAATGGAAATGATAGTATTCTCCCCATTGCTGTCCAAAGCTCTCAGATGGAATGGCAGGTGCATCGGTTAAGCTATATGAATAATTCCCTTTCTGACTTATGAGCTTTTGATTGAAGTATATGCCATAGGAATAGTCCTCAATATTGATAAGCTCTTTTTTCTTCTGATTAGCAAAGGCTTCGGGGTAAATGAAATCAGATTGGATCAACCTTGGTTGTAACAGAATAAAGGTGGTACCATAATGGCCATTAATATCACAGTTTTCATACTTAGCAATGTATCCGCTAATGAGCGTTGGATTATTTATTTGATAGAAGTAATTGCTTATGGTTCTTTTGGTATTCTCATTATAGACCTTGTCTAAATCTTGAAAAGAGTATAAGGTGGTGGAGTTGATATTATTCCCCAAAGAATCAAAACTGATTAATCTCAATTCGTATTTCTCCAGATAGTTTGAGAAGTAGAGTCGTTTTATTCTATTCTCAACCACATCTTTTCTCAAATTGAAATTTTCATAGTCTTCTGGCACCAAGAATTCTTGTGCTAATTGATCTTCAAACGATCTTAAAATATACTCCGCTCTCAAATCCTGGCTAGCTACTAATTTACTGGCGTGTAACTTTATATATTGCTTCTCCCGTTTGAGCTCAGCGCGTAAAATCACACCAGATGCCAACAGTATAGAAAGAAAATAAAGACTAATCATTTTCATCCTATTGGTTTTCCAAACCAAATAAAGCAATAGACCAATGCCAATGGCAGCTACTGGATAAAGTAGGCTAAGAATACTTCTGCTCGCATCTATGTATTGAAACACAACAAATGCTACAGCGGCTAGTAGCAAGGCAACAACTGATTTAACATTCCGCCAATTGTCCTGTATGCGTGTGCAAAGCATAAAAGCCCATAAGGCGAACAAACTGAGACCAATTGCACTAATAGCAATAAAGGTATACGGACTGATTCCGTATAGATCCTCAAAATTGAATGAAATATTGGAGTCCAGCACCAAACTTTTTATCAGGTCAAGTACTAGGTCAGATGCAAAAAACAATAGGGTATAACTCACAAATTGCATCCATATGGGATTCTTAATTCTATCTATTAACCTACTAAATAAGAAAACTATAGGAATAGCTACTAGGATATGATCCACCAAGGCGCCAAGAGAGCTTAAGATATTTGAGCTTGCATAAAGTTGAGGTTCAAATAACTGATGCCATCTCACACTGTGACCATCAAGCCAGTTTTGCATCCAAACATCTAACACCAGCATAATCACAGTTACCACTACAGCCCAGACAATTTTATCTCCTTTGAGGTAGAGAAAGAAAAGGGCCAATAAAACCAAATTGAGCAAGATGAAAAGCAACCAAGTATAACTATTCTCCTGTTCGGCATAAACAAAATGCAAGGCCTCTACTTCACTAATCTTAGCCGCTCCATTTCTATCGCCCAATTTGTGGTGATTGAGTTCGGGATAGTATGAAACCAATCTGTCTGACAACTTTTGGTCGTTGGCAATTCTGAAAGCCATATACGAATTCAGCTCATTTATAACCAGATAAAAATCATCGCCAAATCGGTAGAAGTGAGAACCTATATTTTTTTGAAACAACTGGCTATCTAAGCCTATTTTGTTACTATTCCAAAATGCAATACCTGCAGAATCTTTATTAATTACATACCAGGACTTTTTCTTTATCCTATAGGCTTCAGCTGCTTGTTCTGTATTAAATCTCAGCTCAGTCCCTGCTGTAAACAATTGTTCTGACTCCTTCTCTAGAACATCCACAAACTCGCTAATATCCAGAGTAATGCCCTCAGCGGAATAAAGATCCTTATTAGATTTAGAATCAACATATACGGCAATAGCCAGCAGTGCTGCCAACAACCAGATAATGAGCGCTATGTTCTTATTGTATCTCAATAATATTTATGCGGCACTAAATAGTTTACAACATAATCTTTCACCGCATCTTCTAAGCTGTAGAATCCTTGATTGTAGCCAGAATCCAATGTTTTATTCATATTGGCTTGAGTATAGTACTGGTACTTGTCCCTGATGTCTTCGGGAGTCGGAATAAAATCAATGGCTACTTCTTTATCTAGCGACATGAATATTGCATGAGCCAAATTTAAAAATGTTTCCGCCTTTCCAGTTCCAGCGTTGTAAATACCTGATTCACCTTGATTCTGATACCAAAACCACATGAGTTTTAATAAATCAATAACGTAAATAAAATCGCGCTCTTGTTCTCCATCTGCATAATCCTCTCTATGAGATTGGAAAAGTTTTAGTCTTCCGTTCTCTTGAATCTGCTTATATGCATGAAGAACTACGGATGCCATTCTTCCTTTATGGTACTCATTAGGGCCAAAAACATTGAAGAATTTCAGTCCGGACCAGAAAGGTGGTGTTTCATCCTGGGCTACTGCCCATAGATCAAATTGCAATTTGCTCAATCCATAAGGGTTAAGAGGTTTTAGTTGATCCATTTTAGTAGGATCATCGTCAAATCCAACTTCACCTTCTCCATAAGTAGCTGCAGAGGATGCATAGATTAAGGGAATATTATAATTCACACACATATTCCAGATGGACTTGCTATAATTCAAATTGAGTTCATCAAATATTCCTTGATCAAATTCTGTGGTATCTGTTCTGGCTCCCATATGAAAGATCACATCTATCTCTTCATTAATCCCTTCTCGCAGAAAATCCTTGCGGTCCACCTTCTTGATATACTGCTTTCCTTCTAGATTAGGCCACTTCTCTTCTTTGCTGAAATCATCAACGATGATAATATCATTTCTACCTTGTTGATTTAAGAATGAAAGCATGCAGCTGCCAATAAAACCTGCTGCTCCTGTGACTATTATTGCCATTTTGCTCCAAATTTAGTTAATAAGGACTTCCTGCAAAGTATATTTGCACAGCTAAATCTCATGGCAAGAAAACGCACGGTGTTTGTTACAAGAAAGATGCATTTCAATGCAGCCCACAAGCTGTATAATCCTTCTTGGTCTGATGAAAAGAACGATGAAGTGTTTGGCAAATGCGCCAACAGAAATTGGCATGGCCACAATTTCGATCTCTTTGTTACTGTGAAAGGAGACCCAAGTGATGAAACTGGTTTTGTAATGGATCTCAAGAAATTGAAGGTAATTTTAGATGACAAAGTGGTTTCCAAACTGGATCACTCCAATTTAAACATGGATGTGGATTTTTTATCGGATGTATTGCCTTCCATTGAAAATATTGCCATTCGAATTTGGGAACAAATTGAGCATGATTTACCAGAAGGTGTAATTCTACATTGTGTTAAATTGTTTGAAACAGAAAATCAGTACGTAGAGTACTTTGGAGATTAGAGTCCCAATTCCTTTTGTTGATCTGCATTTAAAGGTGCAGGCGCATCTATCATAATATCTCTTCCCATATTGTTTTTAGGGAAAGCAATAACGTCTCTAATAGAATCCGTTCCAGATATGATTGCAGCTAGTCTATCCAATCCAAAAGCAATTCCGCCATGTGGTGGCGCTCCATATTCAAAGGCATTCATCAAGAAACCAAATTGCGTCTGAGCCTCCTCCTTGCTAAATCCTAGAAGGTCGAACATTCTCGATTGCAATTCTCGATCGTGAATTCTTATACTTCCACCTCCTACTTCCATGCCATTTATCGCCATATCATAAGCATTGGCGCGCACAGCTCCAGGGTCTGAATCCATTAAAGAAATATCCTCGGGTTTTGGAGAAGTAAATGGGTGATGCATGGCATGCCATCTATTGCTCTCTTCATCGCGCTCCAATAGAGGAAAATCTACGACCCAAACCGCTTTAAACTCATTTGGCTTTCTCAAACCTTTTTGGTCGGCCACATACAAGCGCAAATCGTTCATTTGCTTGCGTACCACAGAGGTGTCTCCGCTCAACACCAATATTATGTCATTCTTTTCAGCTTGAGCTGTTGATGTCCATTGGGAAAGTTGATCTTGATCGAAGAATTTATCTACTGAAGATTTGAAACTTCCATCTTCATTCACTCGGCAATAAATCAGTCCCTTGGCACCGATTTGTGGTCTTTTTACCCAATCAGTTAAGGCATCTAATTCCTTTCTTGTATAAGAGTTCCCTCCTTTAACGGTAATAGCTACCACACTTTCAGCATTGTCGAACACACCAAATCCTTGCCCCTTGGTAACTTCATCCATGTCTACCAACTCCATCTCAAAACGCATATCGGGTTTATCTGAGCCAAATCTCTTTATAGCTTCAGCATAGCTAATTACCGGTATATCACCCAATTCAACTCCGATGGTTGATTTAAATGACTCCCTAATCATGCCTTCAAAAACTTCCAAAACATCGTCGCGCTCCACAAAACTCATTTCACAGTCTATCTGTGTGAATTCTGGTTGCCTATCTGCTCTAAAATCTTCATCTCTAAAGCATTTAACAATCTGGTAATATTTGTCTAAGCCACTTACCATAAGTAGTTGCTTAAAGGTTTGTGGTGATTGAGGGAGTGCATAATACTGCCCCTCGTTCAACCTTGAAGGAACTACAAAATCTCGTGCACCTTCCGGGGTACTTTTAATAAGATATGGAGTCTCAACTTCAATGAAGTCAGCTTGATTTAGAAAGTTTCTGACCGCTTTGTTCAATTTGTGCCTCAGTACTATCCTATTCTGTATAGGTTGACGGCGCAAATCCAGGTAGCGGTATTTCAATCTGATTTCTTCTCCACCATCAGTTTCATCCTCTATAGTAAAAGGGGGAACTTCAGATGAGTTGAGAATTTCCATCTCACTTACTTTTATCTCTATCTCCCCAGTTGGGATGTTTGGATTCTTATTGCTTCTTTCAATCACCTCACCTTGCGCTTTAATCACGAATTCCCTTCCTAAACTTCGAGCTAAATCATTCAAGTCTGAATTAAGTTCTTCGTTAAAAGACAATTGGGTAATTCCATAGCGGTCTCGGAGATCCACAAAAGTCATTCCTCCAAAATCTCTTGCAGTTTGTACCCATCCACTAAGTGTTACTTGGGTTCCAACATCTGATATTCTAAGCTCTCCAGCTGTATGTGTGCGGTGCATGTTATAAGAGCTGCAAATATATTCTTCTCTATGTTGAGAGCACATAAATCTATATTTGATAATTAGTAAATATTATTCTGACCCAACCATAGATTGAAAATTTACGTATATACATATAAACCAACGTCATGAATCAAAAATTACTCATACTGTTTTGTGCTTTCTTTAGTTCTATGAGCTTATCAGCTCAAACCAACATTCCCGCTCTTATTACCTCAGACCAAGTTTGGACGGTATCTGGTAGCCCTTATAATCTTACCCAAAACTGTTATATAGACACAAATGTGATTGTAAAAGTGATGCCTGGAGTTGAAATTAATGGCAGTGCGGGTTTAAGAATATTAATTGATGGAGAATTTCAGATTTTAGGGAATTCTGATTCTCTTGTTATTTGTGATCAACTGCAGGTAGAATATCAATCAGCGGCTAAACCCTACAATCCTATCCACAAACGAGGTGCATATATCAAATATGCTAAGTTCACTGGCAATGGTTCAACTTCTGTAACTTCCATACGAACACGTCAGGTTAGCATATTTGTAGAGTATTGTACTTTTATTAATGCTTTTTATGGTATTTCAGGTACGAGCTCTTCAAATAGCACTTTTACATCTGTTTACAACTGTAGCTTTCTAGATTCAACTGGTTATTCCTATCCTATCAATATGGGTAGCAACGGGGTTATAGATGTTCAAGACTGTTATTTTAATGGAGGTTCTAGTATTTACGCTTATGGCGATATAAATTTTGAGAGAAACTACGTAGACAACTTTGATAGAGTTTACATAAATAGCTATGAAGGTTGTAACGTGGCCTGTAATACCTTTAAGAATATCCAAAACTCTTTGGAGTTCAAAATTTACACCAGAGATACATCTCCGGTAAATTCATTTACCAATAACACTTTAGACAGCATAGGGAGATCCAGTATCTATCCCATGTTTAAGTTGTGGTATCTCAACAGCATTTATAATCTTGGGCAATTCAATGTAAATGGAAATAATTTCCTGCATAACAACGGTTCTTTGGCAAAGGCGGAGATCTATGGCAGTAATCCATCACCAACCACAAGTACAAGCTTGAATTTTACTGGTAATTATTGGGGTTCTAATGATTCTGCAACTATAGCTAGCTACATAGAAGATTATGCAGATGATGTCACCATTTTTGGGGAAGTAGATTTTAGCAATTACTTAACATCTGAAAACACAACTTGCCCTCAATCCAGCAGCTGTGAAGCTCTGTTCTATGTTGCGGTAGACACTACGAACACCTACAACTTATACGTTATTAATAACAGTACTGGCACAACATCCACTACTAGTTATTACTGGACTTTTGGAGACGGCTCTTCATCAACAGATTCTACTCCGTCTCATTACTACAGTAGCTTTGGCAAATACGAGCTTTGCCTTACTTTAACAGACTCAGCCAATAATTGCATCAGTACCTATTGTGATAGTATAGGTTTAGATAGCAATGGAAATTTGTTAAAGCAAGATGGATTTAATCTCCAGGTCTTTACTGAAATAGAGCTTATGGGATTAGAGGATATGAAAACCATCTCGAGTTTGAATGTATATCCAAACCCCAGCACAGGAATCATACAGTTGGAATATTTCCTCAATACATCTGAAAACACATCTATACATGTATTTAATAGCATGGGACAATTGGTGAACAAGCAGAATCATATAGGCATGGTGGGAGAAAATAATATCCAATTTGACTTTAGACACCTGCCAAAAGGTCTATATATCATCCAAGTCAAGTCAGGAAATGAATCGACAAGTAAACGAATAGTGATACATTAACACAATGCGCCATAATTGATTTATGGCGCAATGGTTATGACCGAACAACAACTGATAGAAGGTTGCTTAAAAAAAGACAGACGTTGCCAGAACGCCCTGTATAAGAAATACTACCCTCTGTTGAGCAGTATCGCTTTGCGATACTGTTCTTCTAGAGAAGACGCCAACGAGCAAATCAATTTCAGTTTTTTGAAAGTACTTCAAAACCTAAAAAAGTATCAAAAAGACAGAAAGCTTTCAACCTGGATAAGAACTATAATGGTACACCATTTAATAGATGAATATCGCAAGTCTAAAAAGCATATTTCAAGTGTCTATATTGAATTGGATGGCGAAAGCAATCACGGCTTAGAAATGAACTTGATAGAGAAAAAATATACGGAAGAAGCATTGAGATTTATGCTCAAGAGTCTCCCGGACGTAAGTAGAACCGTGTTTAATCTTTTTGCAATTGACGGCTATACACATAAAGAAATTGCAGAGATGTTAAGCATTTCTATTGGGACAAGCAAATGGCACGTAAGTGAGGCCCGTACAAGACTTAAGGCCTTGTTATTAAAACAAGAAGATCGCGAAAAAAAAATGATAGGGATAGGTAATGAAAGATAAAAACGCCATAGACAAAATTTTTAAAGAGAATTTAGACCATAAAGGTATGCCTTATTCTCAGGAGAATTGGGACCAAATGGCAGCCTTACTCTCAAAGAATAAAGCTGCTGGTGCTTCATGGTATAAATGGGGTGCATTAGCATTGCTAATTATTGGAATATCAACAGTACTATATTTTTCACCTTGGCTTAGAAATAGTAATCCAATTTCCAGCCAAATTGAGAAGACTACAGAAGTTGAAACATCTTTAAGCAGCAATAATGCTCTTGCTGAAACCGAGTCTTCTAAAGCGAACTCAATTGATATTGAACATCCGAAAGAAAACCATCAAGTCTTTTCGGAAACTGAACGCTCAGCAACTGAGCTTAGAAGGCAAACCATCCAAGCTGCTAAGAGTGATAACTCTGATAGGGATATGGAAATTGCACCGCCTATACAGAATGAAGAAATTCAGGTTTTAGATGATTATGACTACTTACTATTGGCTATGAATTCAATTGACCAACTTACTTTCAATTCACCATCTCAGCAGACCATTGGATTAGCTAAAAAGGCCATCAACTCAAAACGAAAAGCTGTCAATTTCTTTGTCAGCCCTTATTTGGGCCTATACAATTTTTCAAAATCTCACAATACCGTTAGCCCTTTAAAAGCATATGAAAATCCAAAGAATGGCAGAGACTTTGGCATACAATTACGATTGAGCAGAAACAGTTGGAGCTTGGTAACAGGTCTTGCTAGTACTCAGCTTTCTGAGAATACTAACTACCAAGAAAAAGTGAGAACATACAGTTATGATACCACCTTGGTATTAGCTCAAAGAAAATTTATTCAGAGACCTGATGGCTCCTATATAGCAAGATTAGAAGAGCGTATTGACACAAGTATTGTAGAGCGCGATACTGTTTTCTGCCCAAATTGTGAAGCTCGTTTTTCATACATAAGTATTCCATTAAATGTCTATTACGAATTGAGAAGAAGCAGAGTAAGCCTCTTTACTCAAGCTGGTTTAACTTTTAACTTTCTTAGAAGTACCAGCGGGATTTATGCAAATAATGAAAGCAGCAGCGTAATAGATCCTTTGGCAGCTCCAGCAGCATCAAAGCAAACTCTATCAATGAATGCCCTACTTGGTGTTAAATACCATTTGAATTCTAAACTGAATGTTCAAATGAGCTATGGTCAAAACTGGAATATTAATTCTATGATGCTCAATTATGAACAAAAAGCTCAACTCCAACAATTGAGAATTGGAGTGGAGTGGCGAATGTTCTAATTAAAGACTCTTTAAAAGATTCTTCATACTTACCTCTTCAGATATGATGGAGTTAAGCTCAGATATTCTAACCCTTCTCTGTTCCATACTATCTCTAAATCTGATTGTAACATCATCATTATCAAGGCTCTCATGGTCCACAGTTATGCAAATAGGTGTTCCAATAGCATCTTGTCTCCTATACCTCTTGCCTATACTATCTTTATCTTCATAATAGCAATTGTGATCTAACTTAAGCTCCTTGAATATTTTCATACCCATCTCTGGTAATCCATCTTTTTTAGTCAAGGGCAATATGGCACATTGAAATGGTGCTAAAGCTGCAGGTAAACGCAAGACTGTACGACTTTGACCCCCTTCTAATTCCTCTTCTTGAAGCGAATTGCTCAGGATTACAAGAAACATTCTGTCTAGGCCAATTGAGGTTTCCACTACATATGGAATATAGTTTTCATTGCGCTCTGGATCGAAATACTGTAATTTCTTGCCACTGTGTTCTTGATGTTGCTTTAAATCAAAATCTGTTCTTGAATGTATCCCTTCCACTTCTTTGAATCCAAATGGAAAATCGAATTCTATATCTACTGCGGCATTGGCATAATGAGCTAGTTTAACATGGTCGTGATATCTGTATTTGGCACTGTCTATACCCAGATTTTCATGCCACTTCATGCGCTGCTCTTTCCAATATTCAAACCATTTCATTTCTTCGCCTGGTTGAACAAAGAATTGCATCTCCATTTGTTCAAATTCCTTCATCCTCATGATAAATTGCCTTGCTACAATCTCGTTTCTGAATGCCTTACCAGTCTGTGCTATACCAAAGGGTAACTTCATTCTTCCCGTCTTTTGAACGTTTAGATAATTTACAAATATTCCCTGTGCCGTTTCTGGTCTAAGGTAAATTTGACTCTCCCCGTCTGTTGCACTCATTTGTGTGCTGTACATAAGGTTGAATTGGCGAACATCTGTCCAATTCTTGCTTCCAGATATTGGACAAGCAATACCCAAGTCTTCTATCAACTCTTTGAGACCATCCAAATCATTGTCGTCCATGGCCCCTTTCATTCGAGAAGTGATATCGTCTATCTTTTCTCTATTCCTCTTCACATTTGGGTTGGTCTCTCTGAATTGTGCTTCGTCAAAGGAATCACCAAATCGCTTTTTACCCTTGGCTACTTCTTTTTCTATCTTCTGAACATATTTTTCAATATGATCTTCAATTAAAACATCTGCTCTATACCTTTTCTTGGAATCCTTATTGTCGATCATCGGATCATTAAAGCCATCCACATGACCGCTGGCTTTCCAAGTTTTTGGATGCATAAAAATAGCTGCATCAATGCCCACAATATTTTCGTGCAATTGCACCATGCTCTTCCACCAATACTCTCTGATATTGTTCTTTAAGGCCACTCCGTTTTGACCATAGTCGTAAACTGCCGCAAGGCCATCATAGATTTCACTGCTTTGAAAGACAAATCCGTACTCCTTTGAGTGAGAAAGTATGTGTTTAAAATGCTCTTCAGACATGAGCGGCGAAGGTAATTATGAAATATGAATTGTGAATTATTAATTGTGTTTTGGTTTAATAAGAAGACTAACGACCTTTGGAAAAAGTGTAGTGATTAAGGTTATTAGCCCAAATGTTAGTTTGAAAGCTATGATAGAACTTGTTAGAACTGATTCGAGTCATCCAGATTTTGTTAATCTGGTGAAACACTTAGATGCATACTTGGCAGAAGCCGATGGTGCAGAACATGCTTTTTACGATCAATTCAATAAAATTGATCACTTAAATTATGTGGTGCTGGTTTATTCTATGAACAAAGCTGTTGGATGTGGCGCTATACAAGAAGCTGAAGCTGGCACTATGGAAATCAAACGGATGTTTGTTCAACCCGATCACCGAGGGCGAGGTATTGCAAGCGTCATCCTTTCAGATCTTGAGAAATGGAGTATGGAATTGCACTGCTTCAAATCAAAACTCGAAACAGGAAGAAAACAACAAGCAGCTGTAAGACTATATATGTCAAGAGGCTATGATCGCATACCCAATTATGGTCAATACAAAGGCATGGAAAACAGCCTCTGTTTTGAAAAAGAGCTAAGGCACTAAATCATTGCTCAATTAGAAGCAGTTGCTAGCTAATTGAGTTTAGATTCTCCATAAGTTGGGTTCTATCTTTATGGAGATGAAAAAGGAAAGAATAGCAATTACCACTCCTTGCCACGAAGATTGGGACAAGATGAACGCTTCTGAGAAAGGCAAATTCTGTGACTCTTGCAGTAAAGAAGTACATGATGTGAGTACAAAAACAGATTTAGAAATTGCAAGAGCATATCATCAAAATCAAGGTGATTTATGTATTAGAATTCCAGAAAACAGAATTAGTGTCAAACAAAATCACCAAAAGAAGTTTGGAACTATGGCATTGGCTTTTCTTATATCCTGCTGGCTGGCAGTTAAAACTCAGTTTGCCCGAGCAGCCAATTTTGAAGAAATAGGAAGCATAGAAAAAGATAGCTCCAAATTGGAATACTTCACTCTTAAGGGCCATATAGTAGACAGCCTAAGCGAACCCTGGGGTGTTCCGTTTGCTATGGTCAGAGTATTCAAAGAAGATGACTTTATTGGAGGTGGGTATTCAGATGTAGAAGGCAACTACAACATTAAAATTACTGGTGATGACTACTTTCAGGGCGATTCTATTCGCCTTGAAATTTCAATGTTTGGATATGATACTGCCCAAAGAACACTTGCTATTCAAAGAGACATAAATGCAGATGTGTTCTTGCAATCCGGAGTTATTAGTTTGAATGAACTCAAAGTAGTGGTAGATCGCCGAGATTTACGCATTGTACTTGGCGGTGCCGGTTTAATGATGGGTAAAATGAGACTTAATCGAAGTATTGAGTATATACAATGGGATCAGTATGACACCAAAACTTTTTCTGAAAGTGAAATTAATAGGTATCAGTTGGGAAGAGATGATACAGACTATTCAAGATTTTCAACGGTTGTAGACTAAAAATAATGAATACATTAAGAACATTATTAATCCTTGCTTTGAGCCTTCATTTTAATACACTTAAAGCTCAATCAGTTTCAGAAGAACAAAAAGATACGATCGAATCTGATTCCGTATGTATAATAATTCAAGGGTTAGTTAGAAACTCGCTAACACAACAGCCTATTGAATACGCGATGATTAGAGTAACATCTAACCACAAATCCATGGGTGGAAGTTATACTGATTCACAAGGAAAATACTTTCTGAATCTCAGGGTTTCGAAAGATTCCACTTCTAAACTTGAAGTAAAATGCAGCTACATTGGATTAGAAGATGTCTCTTATCAAGCAACACGGTCAACTGTTTCTTTTGGTGATACCATCTATAGGGAATATCCTCAATATATAAATTTTGAATTGTCTGGTTCTACCATAAAACTATCAAACTGCCGTATGTATATTCCAATTTATCATTTAATCCCTAAAATTGGGAATTTCAACACCTTTCCTGCCTATGAAATCTCAAACTACAATTTAGGAAGGGAATAACTTATTTTACTTCCAAACCATTCACATAAGAGAATCTACCAGGACTGGTTTCTTTCCAGACGATGATATTGAAGTACTGCTTATCTACTTCGCATACCCAGCACGGAATAAATTCAAAATCAAAAGACATTGTCTCATCCCCCCCTAAAGCAACTTTTTTACCCATATTTCCATAATGTCCTCCTCTATTCACTCTAAAGTGTGTAGAAACAAATGGATCAGCACCAGCCTGACTGGCAACTATGCCATCTTCCATTGCATAGACTTCAACATGGAATGTTGCGCTATCTGTTGTGTTGTTCTTAATCAACCAGTCTACATCATAGCGTTCATTGGCATTATAGCTTGATTTCAATCCAACATAAGCTTCAGCCTCATTTGATAATTGAGCTCTCAACAAAGATTTTGTCTTCTCTACTGCTGTTGGAATATTGTCATTGAGAATACTAAAAGTAATATTGTTTGAGTTCACCCAAATCTGTGGCGAATACCATTGCACCAACACAGCTTGTTCAATGGCTTCCGAAGAACTTGTTATAAAAGGGTCGTTGTATTTAAA
This sequence comes from Bacteroidia bacterium, assembly GCA_049115575.1. Classification (GTDB taxonomy): domain Bacteria; phylum Bacteroidota; class Bacteroidia; order NS11-12g; family UBA9320; genus JAHEKB01. Next base: position 233,470 of record JAGDZU010000004.1, read on the forward strand.
GTGGGTAATCAATGGAAGCACGGTATCTCCCATTTCCTGAGCTACTTGACTTAAAACAGGTATACCAAATCTGCCACAAGGACCACAGCCCGTACTAGAAAAATGATGAATTAAGGGGCGATATCGCTCATCTACCTTAAGTTCTTCAGTATTATTAGAAGTGGGAACCGTTGTAGCTTCTTCCTTGCAAGCAAAGACGCTCAAAGCCAATATGGTGATGATTATAGTTCTAGTCAAGTTACGAAATAAGCGAAGACCACCCGAATTCCTTACTGCCGCTTGTCAATTTTACTTTTAAATGAGGCTATATTTGGTTTATGAAAATAGTCAACTGGTTACTAGCTATAACCGCGGCACTAATTCTTGCTCAGACCCTCTTTTTCAAGTTTACAGCGCACACAGAGAGCGTTTATATTTTTGAAACAGTTGGTATGGAGCCTTGGGGAAGGATTGGAAGCGGAATAGCTGAACTCATTGCAGCTGTACTTTTAGTAATCCCTTCTACTAGAGTTTATGGTGCACTGATCTCTATTGGAACTATTAGTGGGGCTATTTTCTTTCATTTAACCAAGCTTGGAATAGAAGTAAAAGACGATGGAGGAACACTATTCTATTTAGCTTTACTTGTGTTTTTCTGTTCTCTTGTTTTGCTCTGGCAAGACAGAAATAAACTGTTTACTCTCATTAGAAAGATATAACCTAAAATCCAGGAGTGTTAAAAAGCAGTTTTATAAAAAATACTGGAGTTCTATTCAGCGGTTCGTTAATCGCTCAACTCATTGGCTTTGGGGTTGTTCCTATATTATCTCGAATTTATAACCCAGAAGATTTTGGCGCATTGGGTTTATTCAACAGTATGGTGGCTATTGTAACCGTGTTTTCAGGCTTGCGTTATGAAATGGCTATAGTGGTTGAAGAAGACCGATCAAAAGCAAGAGCTCTTACTCAACTTTCCATGTTGTGGAACATCATTATCGGTTTGATTCTAATGATAGTTATTGTACTCAGTAAAAACTGGATTGCAGGTCTTTTTGGAATTAACAAGCCTGAATGGTTATATCTTGTAGCTCCAGTAATCATATTAAGCGGCATGTTAGAGAGTCTTATATTTTGGCGCAATCGAGAAAGACAATTTAGACTCATAAGTGCCAACCGGGTACTTTCCTCTGCAACAGCGGCATCTTATAAACTAACACATCCATATATAAACCTTCCAAACAACGGTCTAATCATTGGTCACAGCATTGGTCAACTTCTAGCATTTCTTCATCTATGGTGGAAATCAGGAATACAACTCTTTCAATTTGATAGCTCTCTATTAAAAAGCCTTATGAAAGAATACAAAGATTTTCCTTTGTACAGTGCCCCCGCTGCTTTAATAAACATTCTCGCTGTTAAGATGCCTTTTTTTCTTATTGCATACTATGCGGGTATGGAAGCCACAGGCTTTCTAGATAATGCAAACAGGCTAACCTATTTGCCATTGAGCATGGTGGCTATGGCTAGCAGTCAAGTGTTCTTTGAAAGAATTGCCAGAGTAAAAAAAGACAAAAAGCAATCAGCGGAAATGTCTCACCAGTTGGTTAATTTTCTTTTCTTCTTGGGAGTTCTGCCAGTGTCTATCCTCTTTGTATTTGGAGATGATATTGTCAGTTGGATTTTAGGAGCAAACTGGCACCAATCGGGAGTTTATGTTCAAATACTTATACTATTCTATTTCAGCATTTTCTTAACCAGTCCGTTCTCTAGCGCATTTGAAGCATATCAAAAACTAAAACAACAGTTGGTATACAATCTCATATTTTTAGTCTGTACAAGCTTGGCTATGTGGTGGGCCTATGAAACATATGAGCTAACAACCAAAGCATTAATGGCCTATGCTGCTACAGCACTTGTTTTGAGACTCATCATACTCAATTACTTCTTTAAACTCTTCGGAAAGTCTCTATTACTAAAGAGTCTTTTTGGAATTCTAATAACCTACCTCTTAATTTGGCTACTATTCCGCATAGATAGTTTTCTATTTTGAGTATTTTTAGATCCATATTCAACGCTATAGACGATAGCTTTTTTAGACCATGGGTAAAATGGCTATGGCCAACTTATCAAAGACCTAGAAAAGGCTATATGAAACACTATCAGGTTATTAAGCAATATTTCTTTTGGCAAAAAATCATGAGAATTAACGGCAAAGTGCCATGGCCGGTAGATTTTAGATCAAAAATTGTGGATTGGCCAAAGATTGAAAAAGGCATATGTTGTGACCCAGGAGATAACCCGGGTATATATATCAATGCTGCAGGAGGGTTAAAAATGGGAAATAATGTGAATATTGGCCAAAATACAATTATCACCACTACTAACCATTACAAATACGATCATCGCAAAAGGTCTCATACAGAAGGAGTTAGCATAGGTAGCAATGTTTGGATAGGTGCAAATTGCAGCATAGTGGCTGGCACATCTATAGGAGACAATGTAACTATAGGCGCAGGCTGTTATATAAAAGGTGATATCCCTTCTAACAACACTGTGGTGTTATCAGACTCTCAATTGCAGCTCATACCAAAGACCAAGGCCTATGAATGGGATGTTACAAAAGAGGAATTATTGTGAGATAATATCATAATTATTATTACTTTCGCAGCCCTTTTTAAGAAAAAGAAATGGCAAATCACAAAAGCGCATTAAAAAGAATTAGAAGTAACGCTGCAAAAACTGAGCGTAACAAATACCAGCACAAGACCACTAGAACTTGGATAAAAAGAGTTCGTGAGGCAACTGATAAAAAAGAAGCTCAAGATCTTTTGAATGAGACTTTCTCCAAACTAGATAGACTGGTAAAGAAAAACATCATTCACAAAAATAAAGCGGCAAACGTAAAAAGCAGCTTAACTAAACACGTTAACCAACTAGGTTAATTCGTTTATCAAGATATTTAAAAATCCAGATGGTTTTCATCTGGATTTTTTTTTGCTTTAAATGAGTGAAGCATTTTAAAAGCATTAACCAATGGGCTCTTGAAGACAAACCACGAGAGCGTTTAGAACTTAAAGGAAAACAAAGTCTCAGTAATTCTGAATTGCTCGCCATTATTCTGCGTTCAGGTATTGCAGATTCCACAGCCTTAGATTTAGCCAAAGACATTCTTCAATTAGCAGATCATCAATTACATAAATTGGCTGAACTGAACATAGAGCAATTAAGTCAGATTAAAGGAGTAGGGAATGCCAAGGCTATAGAGATTATAGCGTGTTTAGAAATTGCTAGAAGATACGCCCCTTCTAAACAAGGTGAAGTGACCCTCATCAATTCAAGCCTAGATGCGTATCACTATTTCTATCCGGAGTTGGAAACCAAATTGTATGAAGAGTTTTGGATACTCCTACTCAATCGTAGAAATCAAGTAATAAAGCCTTATAGAATAAGTGAAGGTGGAGTTAGTGGAACTCTGGCAGATCCAAAAAAGATATTCAAAGCTGCACTGGAAAACAACGCCTCAGGAATTATTCTTTGCCACAATCACCCTTCTGGAAACCTAAAACCCAGTACTGCAGACAAACGTCTCACCATTAGAATTAGCGATGCAGCTGCTCAACTGGACATACAGCTCATAGACCATCTTATTATTGCCTTAGGTGGATACTATTCTTTTGCTGATGATGGTCAAATCTAAAACAATGTGATTCTTCTCTTAATTTTGGGAGGGCTTAATTCATTTAGATTCAAGCTAAAGGTGATTCGCTCCTTAAACTTATCTATGTTCTGTCCCTCTTGCGCGCTATTGATGTCTTTGCTTTGAGCTAGATTAAAGTACATGGTAAACACTCCAGGAATAACAGGGAACTCTACACCTATGTTATAGATGAAAGAAACCTTATTGTCATTCCAGAATTGATCACTTATATCTGTGAATGTGAGAAATTCTATATAGGGCTTTAAAGGAATTTTACCAGGTAAGGGTATAGTAACAATAATATTGGAAAGCATCTTGTCTGATTGCCCGAGTATTCCTACAAATCTTGAATTACTGCCATTTACGGCAACTTGATTTCTCATCATACCTGTTCCGGTATTTCTGTAAAGTGAAAGCTCATCAAATCTATAATCGGAATACATACCTCTAGACCCTGTATAAGTAACAGGAATTTTGAAGTAACCATCTTCAGGAGTTTTTAGCAAATAGGCTCCAAATACTCTAACTAGCATGGGCTTATTGCTAATTCCAATATCTACTTTAAAATTGAAAGTTGCGGACAGCTTTGTATGTGAACTATTCACAGATTCTGTTCCAAGCAAAAGAAAATTAATTGTGGTATCGTTCCCGGAGAAGGTGGTGTCTCTTTGCCCCATGTAGTTTGTTGAACGGGTCATTCCGTGTTCAATCTCGAAATGAAAATCGAAACCACTGGCTTTGCGGTCTTTCTTATAACGATAATCAGCCACAATAAACTGCCACTGATCTAAAGCAGTATAGTTAGGATTAAAACTCGCTTGCCTATCTTCTTCCAACTCAAAATCTGGACTGAATAAGGTGTTCACCATTTTCAATCCTATGGATTTTTCAACTGGGCTTCTCATGCTCTTCTTTGCTAAATGCAAGCGCACTGATGGTTCAAGCTTTATGTAATCAAATTCTCTAAAGCCCGCCTGAGACCAAGTAAACTTCTGTGCTCCCATGGCTATCTCCAAATAAGAAGCCTTGCCTTTGAGTGCTTTAGTCCAACTCAACTTGGCCAATCCATTAATTTGTCTTTTTTCAAATGAAAACAAGGGTGCAACATGATATTGAAAAGCTTTATTGGAAAATGAATAATTGTGAAGCAAAAGACCGGCCATCCATTTGTCATAACCATTCCAAGCTAATGCTGGCAGGTAATACATCTCGCGCTCAATCTTTCTATCTACTCCAGTACCAAATTTCAAACGGTCTGTTTGCTTAACAGCATCATTATTTGCGAATAAATCAATTGTTAACCCATCTGGATCAATTACCGCTTGTTCAAAGTTCTCCCAAGGTGGCTTTACTAAAACGGATTCTCCAGGGGCAGCTGAGGCCCATACCTCTTCTCTTACTTCTCCCCTTCCAAATACAATGGGTACAGGGGCGGCAACGGCTCCCTTATTGGTAAGTTTCACTTGGTTTCCAGACTTGCTGACTTTGTAGTCAAGAGGTCGGTGTTCTGAAAGCAATTCATCAAAGAACCAATCCAAATCTTTTCCCGTACTGTTTTCAAACGATTCCTTCATATCATGTGGCAATGGATGTTTGAATTTCCAATTGTTGAAATAATCACGCATGGCTTGGTCAAAGACATCTTCTCCTAAATATGCTAATAAGTGTTCAAATGCTTTGGCTCCAAGTCCATAAACACTAATTCCATAATTCATATTGGTGAAGTCTTCTGAGTGGCCATCTATGGCTTGATGCTCATTGGTTAGCAAATTATCTTTCACTAAATAGTTCATAATGTTGTCTTGCACACTGCCAGAGGTAATCTCCCCTTCAGAAGCAGTTGCTCTACTGTCATAAAAACTATTGATTGATTCATCCATCCAGGGATATCGCCTCTCATTGTTCGCCAGTATTCCATAGAACCAATTATGACCTACTTCATGCACAATGACCTCCTCATTCATAACATCACAGAGTGTAATCATAGGGTACTCCATTCCTCCACCTGCTTTGAGCTCTCCGTGAACAACAGTAGCATGAGGGTAAGGATAAGGCCCCACTTTGTCTGAATAATAGGAAAGCGCGTTGGCTACATAAGTCAATTGAACCTTCTTGGGTTCATAGGCTACTATCCTTGTAACCACATTACGGCCTTCTACTTCAACACTTCCTTCTATAATGTTAAACTTCTTTGAAGCGAACCATGCAAAGTCATGCACATTTGATGCTGTATACTTTACCGTTTTCTTGATTTCAGAACTTACAGGAACAGAATCCTTATCTAGCTTCAAAGGGAAATCCAATCTTTGTTTATTGAATGCCAACTCTTTTTCATTACTAGTAGTTCCAGTAGCGGCTAATACATAATTATCTGGCAGGGTAATACTAACTTCAAATTCTGCAAACTCAGAATAAAACTCCCCTTGGTCTAAATAAGGCATGAGATTCCATCCATTCACATCATATACAGCCGGCTTAGGATACCATTGGGTCATGAAATAATCCTGACCATCATGTCCCAGTCTTGAAAACACCTTAGGTATTTTCACATGAAACGGACTGACTAACCTGATAGTTTGACCAGGCATCAACGCTTTATTTAGAGCCACCTTGAGTATTTCTCTTCCATCTTGGAAAGATGAGTTGAGCTGAACGCCGTCACCAGTTTTGAAATCCAATTGGTCTATATATCCCCTTTCAGACTCCTTGCTATGCACAAAATCCAACTTCCCGTTTCCAACTTGTTGCTTTGCAAAAGCACTATTTTCATTGAGATAAGCATTCGGCCATAAGTGGATGTAAATCTCATTTAATTCATTTGGGGAGTTGTTTGTATAAACAATTTGTATGAGGCCGTCAATCTCATGATTTTGATCATTGAGCTCAACTGCAATATTGTAAACCACCTTTTGTTGCCAATTGGCTTGTTTTAACTGCTGTGCACTGAGAATTAATGAAATGTGACTTGCTAAGTAGAAGAGAAATAATTTTTTCATTGCGGAAAATATGTTAGCAAAATAAAGATTTTGACCATTATTGCAGTCTTCTAGAAATCAACAATCTTCTAGATTTGTTACAGAGAGAAAATACTAGATGGAGCAAGACGATTTTTTCAGCGAGGAAACGTATAAAAAAGCAAGAGAATTTGAGAAACAAATGGAGAGCGGTGAGTCCTTCTTTTATGACACGGATGAACTGGAAGAAATCATTGAATTCTACATTGAAACTCAAGAGCTAAATAAAGCATGGGCTGCTATTTCTTACGGCATGTCTTTATATCCTTATGAGAACTACTATTTTATCAAACAGGCAGAGGTACTGCTAAACAAGAAGGAATCAAGGCAAGCAATAAAACTGCTAGAAGAGTGTCAATTAAGGGAACCCAATAATGTAGAAATATCAAAACTGTTAGGAGATGGTTACAATCTTCTCATGCAGTACAAAAGAGCCATTGATCATTATCTAATTGCCTTTAAAGCGAGGTTTGAAGTAGATGAAGTGCTACTGCAATTATTGCGATTGAATTTTATATTGAACAGACCTGAAAAAGCTGTTAGTTTCTTAATTGCTTCTCCGGAAAACCCATACATCGCAGACACGATTATACCAGAAGTTGTGAAACTTCTTATAGATTTTCAGCAGATTGAACACGCCATTCCGTATTTGAGAACTGTGATTGACGATTTCCCATATAATTATACAGCATGGTATTTTATGGGCTATTGTTTTCAGAAAATGGAGGAATACGAGAATGGAATCGATGCATTTGAATATTGTATCGCCATTGATGAACACAATTCCATGGGTCACCTAGGTAAAGGGAACTGTCTAATGGAATTGGCTAAACATGAAGAGGCCATAGAGGAATATAATTTAGCCTTAGACAATGACTCTACAGATGCAGAGGTATATTGTAATATAGCTGAGTGCTATGAACATCTTAACAATCTGAACACCGCTAAATACTTCTATTTAAAAGCATTAAAGATTGACAAAAATCTCTCTGACGCATACTATGGACTAGGCCTTATTTACAAAAGACAGGAGCGATATAGAGAAGCTGAAAAAAACATTTTAAAGGCAATAGACCAAGACCCATACGAATGCCTTTATCACATAGAGCTGGCAGAACTCTACCTTTTAATGGACAAAAAAGAGAGGTGTTTTCATCATTATGATAAAGCAATTGAAATAGACGGAAAGACAATTGAGATTTTACTGGATTATGCCCAGGCTTTGGTTCACTTTGAGGAAACCCAACATGCTGTTACCCTTTTATTAAAAGCAATAAAAGATGGTTTGGCCGATTATAGGTTCTTTTATAGAGCGTCATCATACTTATTTCATATTGGAGAATATGAATCAGCATATAACTACTTACATGAAGCATTGCAATTGAGTCCGAACAACTATATGTTGCTTTATGAGTATGCCCCATTTACAGAGAACAATGAAACTGTAACAAATATCATAGATTTGTACCTGCTTAAATAAGCATGATTAATTCAGAATTTAACCTTAAGAATCTCCCTAACAGGACAGAAAAACCCAGGGAAAGCGGCATGACCATGGTCATGGACAAGGGTCTCAGCTTAAATGAAGTCGAAAATTTCCTTACTATGGCAACCGACTATACGGACATTGTCAAATTGGGATTTGGAACGGCTGTTATCACTCCAAATCTCAAGGAGAAGATAAAGCTGTACCAAGATGCAGGTATACCTGTTTATTTCGGAGGAACTTTATTTGAGGCATTTGTGATTCGTGGGCAGTTTGAAGATTATGTTCGGCTTATGGATCAATTCGATATTAGCCATGTTGAAGTTTCTGATGGTTCCATTGAAATATCTGAAGAAGAGAAATGCGGCTATATAAGAACCTTAGCTAAAAACTTTACGGTCTTAAGCGAAGTTGGATCTAAAGATACCGACAAGATTATTCCTCCATACAAATGGATTAATATGATGAAGGCTGAAATAGACGCAGGTGCATGGAAGGTAATAGCAGAAGCACGTGAAAGCGGTACTGTTGGAATTTTTAGAAAATCTGGAGAAGTTAGATCTGGATTAATTGAAGAAATCTTAACTAAAATTCCTCAAGAAACTATTCTCTGGGAAGCTCCACAAAAAGCACAACAGGTTTGGTTTCTTAAACTTTATGGCTCAAATATTAATTTGGGTAATATCGCACCAAATGAACTTATTCCTTTAGAAACATTGAGACTTGGAATAAGAGGTGATAGTTTTAATTTCTGGAAATAGTCAGTATTGAACTATTGGTCTTCTTATTAAAGTAATGGTGGTAGGTAATTTTGCATCTACCTGGCCATCAGACAATACAACCATCACTATATAGGTTCCATCATCCGACACTCTGAATGACAAATCCATTGTTTCATTATTAGACGAATCTACTATTCCTGAAACAGGTTGATACTGTAAATCAAAAACACTCAAAGATGCATAGGCGTATACGTTCTCGTGTGTGAGATTAAATTTATAATCGTAACCGTTTTCCCCGGGAAACTCAAACTGATAAGTTCTCCCTGAATTCAAGGTAATTTCCTGACTTCTAACATATTCCCATTTGATATTTGGGTTAACATCAATAATCTGAGCACTTGAAATTGCGCTTAACGCAATAAGCATTGAAAATAATAATTGTCTCATGAATTTACTTAACGTCTTTTTTAGCAGCTTGTTGCTTTACCTTCTTTAGACGTTGGAGATCTTCGACACGTTGTCTGAACTCGTGACAAACCTTAAAAATATTATAATAATTCCTATTAAAACTTACTCTATCCATGTCCTCTCTCTTTTCGAGCTATAAATATAGCTAAAATACCTTTGTCATTGCAATGTCATCAAAATTTGTGACAAATGCTCATAGACTTCTAACTGAAGTCCGTCTTTCAACATGGCCTTGTGCTTTTCAAGAACTTTTAAATCATTTCTCTTAGCTGGGCCGGTTTGAAGGTTTTTTGGAAGGTCATCTCTTAGCTTTAATGCCGTCTCGTAAATTATGGGTTTCAATAAATCGAACTCGAGATTATTGGATTCAAGATAATCTTGAGCTAAGCTATACATCAAGTTTGTGAAATTGTTTGCAAACACTGCTGCCAAGTGGTATTTCATTCTAGACTCCGAACTTGTGATACTCACTTTATTGCTTATTCTATCGGCAAGAGCATATAATTTCTTTTCTGTACTGGCATTGGAAGCTTCTATTAATAGTGGGACATCTCTAAAATCTTTGATCCTGTTCTTATTCAGTGATTGCAATGGATAAAAAACACCTACATCTTGTGCGTAGGGTTCAAGAACCTCTAATGGTATAGGACCAGAGGTATGGCAGACCATTACTTGAGGAGGAATATTAAGATTTGAAATAACCTCATCATAGGCATCGTCATTAATGCTTACAAATACTATATCAGAATCACTGAGGGATTGGTTATCTATGATGCCATGATAAGATCCAAATTTAGAAGCGAGTTCTTTGGCGTGATCGGCATTTCTGCTTAATACGCGCAAAATCATATGGCCGTCCATATCTAATGCATGGGCTAAATTCCATGCTACATTCCCACTTCCTATAAATGTAATCTTGTATTTCAACGCAGTCTATTCACTGCTGCAATACCAAAACCTATAACCATGATAATGGTACCCAGCCATAGCAAATTTATGTAAGGAAAAACAATTCCTTTCATAACTATGTAGTTTGGTTGTGGTGATGACTCTGCTATTTCTAGATAAGCCGCAGGGCCATCTTCATTTGGTTTAATCTCAAAATTGAAACTCAAACCCGCTTCTAGTACTTCTTGCCTAATACTAAAATAAGTGTCTTCCATAAGTACATACACTGGGTTGGCCTCAATTCGCTGATTTCCTCTGTATATGTCTACCAACGCCCTCACTATAGTTGCGTTTTTGAGCGTTCCATCATCCTGGCCTTGCTCAACACCTCTAAAGACCACTACACCATTTGAGGTGGATATGCTATCTCCAGGTTCCACCTTATAAGTTTGTGCTGGCTTCCAGTCTGTGCTATCTGGTGCCTTGGGAAGAGCTGTTATATGAGTATAAACATCATAGGTTAAATAATGTCTAGTATCTGGATTGGGCATTAAGCCTTCATTTGAACTGATTTGAGTGTTGGGATATAAATCAAACTCCTCTTTGCCATCTAAAGATTTATAATTCACTCTAAAATAGATATCCTCTCCAGCAGTAGAATCACCTAAATAGGTGACCATAAAATCACCCAATCTTTCTGGTTGATCCTTAATAAGCATCATATTTTCTTTCCTCGCCTCTTCATTGAAATTTTGCATGCTTCCTGCAAAATCTGCTGTAATAACTCTCTTCTTAGAAGAAGATACAAGTACTCCAACCATCATTAGTGCAAAACCTAGGTGCGTAATTGACCCCCCCGTAATTCTAACTTTAGCCTTGAGATAACTTATACTATACCACAGATTGGCGCTAAATGCAAAAAGTGCTGAAAAAAGAAATACTAGTAGTAATAGGTTGCTCAATTCAAAAAGGAACTTTCCACCTATAGTGAGCAAAATACTTACTATAAAAATCACTAAGATGTCTTTGAAGAACTTGGCCTTGTTAGGTGTATTCCTATAGCTGAAATACTGACCAACCGCCGTTAGTAGGCCAATGACTATAGCAAATGGCAATTGAAATCTGTTGTAATGTCCTATAACATCGGCAGGTGTGGCTACATTGCTTCCGAATATTTTATTGATTACAGGTAGCGAGGTGCTAAAAATAATCTGGAGACTTGAGGCAAGTAGAACCAAGGCCCCTATGAACATCCAAAACTCTCTGCTCCACACATTGTCTTCAGAAGGTTTGTTCTCCAATTCTCTATTGAGATTCAGCCCAAACCAAAAGATGCCACCAACGCTCAGTATTAATATTGGATAAAAACTAAGCTTGCTATAAAAAGGCAATAGGGCTATTAAAGTCAGCATTACCAGAGACACTACCCATCTTTGAGTTTTATTTCTTGTGACTGCAATAACTGGAAGCCAAACGAATATCACAACCAACTGCATAAGTTGGCCAGCTAATCCCAGATCTGTAAAACTGTGTACCGAGGTTTCTCCTAACACTCCACTTCTTGTTAGGAAGGTTGCATAAAGCACTAATATATATGAAGCAATTACCAGTATATAGGCAGCAATAGTCGATGTATTGGTCACCTTTTTGATAAGCATAAGGTGTATTCCGGATATCAATAGCAACCATGGAACTAAAGAAGCATTTTCTACCGGATCCCAGGCCCAATAACCTCCAAAGCTGAGCGACTCATATGCCCAAAATCCACCCATGATGATTCCTGCACCTAAAACCAAACCGGCAACCAGAGCCCATGGCAATGTTGGTTTAATCCATGCCCTATGTTCTTTTTTAAATAGAGCAGTAACTGCAAAAGCAAAGGGTACCACACAAAGTGCAAACCCTAGAAACAGAGTTGGTGGATGAATAACCATCCAATAATTCTGTAAGAGTGGATTTAACCCCGTACCATCTGTAATGAATTTTAAATAATTAGGTTGACTGAAAATGGGTGCGCTATCTCCCATTTTATCTCGCAGAAGTTCAAAAGGAGAACTTCCGATTTTATATATTTCGCCTAACTCTACTCCAAGTATCATACTCACAAGTATGACTTGTGAAAGAGCCATTATAGCCATAACACCATTTTCCCATTTCTTGGCCGTTCCCATAAGAACCAAACCAATTAATGAATTCCAGACTATCCATAATAAGAAGCTTCCCTCTTGGCCTTCCCAAAAGCATGAAACCATATATCTCAAGGGTAGAGAAGTGGAACTGTGTTGATATGCGTAGGCGTATTCAAAATAGTGGCTTTGAATAATTACAAATAGGGTAATGAAAATTCCTAGAACCGATAAGGTATGTAGAGCAAAGAATCCTCTAGCTAGGGCCTTACTGTGTTCAGATAAAGCCGGTCTCAAATAAAACAAACCACTTAAGATGGCTGCCACAAAAGAAATCACCACGAAAGTGTGACCTAAATTCCCTATAAAGAGATGTTCTCCTAAGAATTGGTTTTCGCCCATTAACTTTCCTGCGCTTGCTGCTGGTCTTTATACTTTGAAGGGCATTTAGGCAGCACCTTTTTTGCCAGAAACGTATCCCCTTGAGAACTGCCCACTATGGTTGCAGTTTCCGTAAGCTCAAAATCTTGAAGTTTAGGTTCGTGAGAGACCACTTTTTTAATTGTGCCTTCTTTGTCTTTAAGAAAGAATGTAAAATAGTTTGGATCTACAACGGGGTCATATTCTATTGGCATCTCTTTCATTATTTCGCCGGTAATATGAAAATCCTTGCTTGGTTGTTGGTCTGCTTTTTCAAAAGTAGAAGTGGAACTTACGTCTCCATAAGTACTCACTATAACAGCAATAACCACAGCTAATAGAGCAATAAGTATGAGTACTTTAGGCTTCATGGTCTTCTAGTCTTTTAATTTTCTTTTCCAATCGTACCAAATAGGCAATTATGCCTGCAAAGATGATTAGGACTACACCAACCACTACATAAATCTTCCCGCTGCTGTAAAACAATCCAGCTTCATCATTTGCCATGGCCATTAAGCCTATTAAACACAGTATTAAAGTGCTAATTTGTCTCATTTTTATGCTTTAAAGTTGCTATTCTATATCTTAAAGTTGCTATCCAGCTTCCTAACAATATCCAACCGATTACTGCCGGATAAAACACCATTCGCATATGGTCATCCAATTCATACTCATTGAACCCCACGGTGTCCCCACTCCCCGGATGTAATGAACTATCCGCCAGTTTAGGGAGCACTATAATCAGTACTATAAAAATAGGAAAGGCAAAGAGGTTATATACCGCAGAAAACTTGGCTCTTTTACGCTCGTCATCCATATTCTTTCTCAAAATATAGTAAGCTGCGTAAATCATCATTCCAATTGCTGCGCCATTGAGTTTTGGATCTGGAGTCCACCAAACAGTCCAAGTAAACCTAGCCCAAAAAGAACCAGTAACAAGACCCAAGATTCCAAACAACATGGCTGCATTTGCCATACTCTCGGCAAAACGGTCGTCTTTTAAATTCTGCTTGCTCAAATACTTAATGCTGTAGATATACGAGATGAGCAATAGTGTGATCATAGTAAACCACATTGGTACATGAAAATAAAGATTTCTAATCGTCTTCTGTAAGATTCCCAGGTTCTCAGGAGCGGCCATAAGAAAGCCTCCAACAATGGTGTAACTCAAAAGAATGACCCCTACTATTTTCCACCAATTCCTTTTCATGAATTTTGCTGCGCAAATGTACACCCTTTAGTAAAAAAACTTAAGCTTAAATCAATTTACTCCTGCCATAGAAACTGGAAGAGAACCAGACCTAGAATAATGCAGATGCTGAACAATAAGAAAAGTACTGACCAGTCGGCCCACAACATAGACCAAGGCTCCTCAGCTGCAAGGCTTTTGGCACTTGCTTTCAGGCTCACCATCAAGTTTGGAATCAGCAGTGGAAAGCTCAAGACTCCTGCTACCAATGTGCTGTTTTTAGCACTCGCAGCTATTGCCGCATTGAAAGTAAAAATAGCTGCATTGCATAAGGTAAACAAATAGACCGTAATGAGATATGGACCTATGGCAACAATTCCATGTGGTAGAAAAAAGTCCATTACCACAAAAAGCATGATCACAAACAAGGTATTTATGAATGCCTGATAAAGTAATTTAGAAATAAAGAATGCCTTATGATCTACAAGTGTTCTATAATAGGTCATTAAACCAGAGCTCTCACCTAAAAAACTGCGGCTGATATTTTGTACCACTCCAAAAATGAGTACTAAGTAGAAATAAGCATGCCAGGACTGTGCAACTGCCAATCTATCTATGGTGTAAACAACAAAGACCGAAATCAAAAGCATGAGGCTTATACTCATAAGCGCAAAGCGGTTGAGCCACTCCGCTTTTAACTCCTTTATAAAAAGCTTTTTTATCTGTTGTATTACACTCCTTTGCATAAATTTGCGCCCACAAATTTACTTGAATGTTGTATCAATTAAGAAATTTAAACGAGGAAGAAAAATCAGTGATAATCAATGCTCCAATATGGGTGACATTGCTTATTGCCTGCGTTGATGAAAACATCAACCCAAATGAGATCGATAAAGCTAAAGAAGTGATTAATGTAAGATCATTTACTGAAGACAGCGATGTCAGAAATCTTTACAAAGAATTAAATCATGATTTTGAGCATGCTGTTCAATTAGCAATAAATGCGCTGCCTTTAGTAGGTTCTGAAAGAATCGCGCATTTAATATCTAATTTGGAAAAAATGAATCCGATTTTGGCAAAATTAGAGCATACATATGCCGTTCAATTGCATGAAGGCTTAACTAGGTTGGCTGCAGTAGTAGCTAATTCTGATGGTGGATTCTTTGGCATAGGAGCCGTATCTCGCAAGGAGGCCCAATACATAGGCCTTCCTATGATAAACAAGCCTTGAAGAAAATTCTAATAGCTAACAGAGGAGAAATTGCCGTAAGGGTAATTAGGACATGCCAAAAAATGGGCATATCAACTGTTGCTATTTACTCAGAAGCTGATCGTCACTCCCTTCATGTTCAAATGGCAGACCAAGCATTTTGTATTGGGCCTGCACCTTCGGCAGATTCATATCTTCAAGGAGATAAAATAATTGAGTTGTGCAAGAAGCATCAGGTGGATGGCATACATCCAGGTTATGGCTTTCTTTCTGAAAATGCGGATTTTGTTAAGAAGGTAACAGAAGCTGGAATACGTTTTATAGGCCCTTCACCTGAATCTATAATCCTAATGGGAAGCAAGATTGCTTCTAAGCAAGCGGTTGCCAAATTTGGGGTCCCATTGGTTCCTGGAATCAATGACGCCATAGAAGATGTTGATGAGGCCAGAAAAATTGCCGATAAAATAGGTTATCCAATATTGGTGAAAGCCAGTGCTGGAGGAGGAGGTAAAGGAATGAGGCTGGTGGAAGATCCAGCTAAGCTTGAGTCCAGTATGAAGTCGGCTATTAACGAAGCTGTTTCCTCATTTGGTGATGGAGCAGTTTTTATTGAAAAATTTGTAAGCAAGCCAAGACATATAGAGATTCAAATAATGGCCGATGACCACGGTCAAGTAGTCTATCTCATGGAAAGGGAATGCTCCATTCAAAGAAGACATCAAAAACTGGTTGAGGAAGCTCCCTCAGCTGTTCTTGATGCCGATTTGAGAAAACGCATGGGAGAAGCTGCGGTTAATGTGGCCAAAGCGTGCAATTATTCTGGTGCAGGAACAGTAGAATTTCTGTTAGACGCCAGTATGGAATTTTACTTTCTTGAGATGAACACTCGTTTACAGGTGGAACATCCTGTGACTGAACTCATTACAGGTTTAGATCTTGTTGAACAGCAAATCAGAGTGGCCAGAGGCGAAAGCCTAGCTTATAAGCAAGAAGATATTCAAATCAATGGTCATGCTATTGAATTGAGACTATGTGCCGAAGATCCAAATAATGATTTCCTTCCTGCAGTTGGTACTATAAGCACTTATAAAGCTCCAATAGATGATTTTGTAAGATTGGACGATTTCGTCTATGAAGGCTATGAAATCCCTATTTACTACGACAATATGTTTGGCAAACTCATAGTTTGGGGGAAAGATAGAATGCAAGCCATAGAACGTATGAAGTATGCCATTAATGCATTTGAAATTGGCGGCATTGCTAATACATTGGACTTTGGTCGCTTTGTTATGAACCATGAAAAGTTCATAGATGGTGATTTCGACACCAATTTTATTCCTAACTATTTCGATCCATCTGCTAAAGACAAAGAGGAAGAAGAATTAATGCACGCTGCTGCTCTTTTCACTTATCTCGAGTCTACTCAACGCAGAGATGTGGTTTTGCCAGAACACCAAGGCGATGCGTGGCGAAGTAGAAAATCCAAAGACTAAGGATCTCCTAGCTCTGTTTCATTAAAGATTGCGGTCTGATACCTATTGTAACAAGAAGAAATGATATGCATCATGGCATCTTGCTGTTCCTTAAAACTTTTGGTGCTTATTTGAAGATACTCCGCCTTTTTCATGTGGGTCATAATACTATCTGCGGTACATGAACAATACTCTTGTGTTAAGCTAGGGAACCTCACTCCAAAATGAGCTGTACCATCAATACAAGTATTGATGAGCACTTCCCTATCATCTTCATCCCATTTATAGGAATTCACCCTCTTATTGTAGATAGCTCTTGCGCCTATCGAGAGTACAACAAGTACGATTATGGTTATCAATAGATATTTCTGAACTTTACTGCCCATTGCTTTTTATTCTATTGCAATACTCCATAATTTCTTTAAATAATCGTAGCTGTAGTTTAAAAATCAAGCTTGTTCAGAGTTTATAAAATGTACCAATTGGTCAACAGCCTTTCCTCTATGACTAATTTCGTTCTTCTGCTCCATACTCATCTGAGCAAAACTCAATTCAGAATTCTCAGGGATAAAGATGGGATCATACCCAAAACCCTCAGCGCCCTTTCTCTCTTTGGCAATTCTGCCTTTACATATACCTTCAAATATGTGTTCTTTCCCTCCCCAGTTCAGCGCAATAACGGTTCTAAACTGAGCAGCTCTATTACTGTGACCATTCATAAGCTTTAGCACCTTTTGCATATTGTCTTCACTGTTTTTATGATCCCCAGCATAGCGGGCTGAATACACCCCTGGTTCTCCATTGAGAGCTTCAATCTCCAATCCTGTATCATCTGCAAAACAATTTGTTCTCAGAACCGAAAATACTTGCCTTAGTTTTTGAATCGCATTGCCTTCCAAAGTTGGACTATTTTCAATCAACTCATTTGGGAACAACTCTTTAGACAAACCCACTACACTAACCGAACTCAACTTGCTTTGAATTTCTGCAATTTTATTTTGATTTTGAGAGGCAATAGTCAATTCCATGAGGGCAAATGTAAAGGTCTTTGTACATTTGAGGTGTGCTTTCTAACACTCCTCTTGCAGAAAGAGTAAGACCTCTAAACTTAGACCAATACGTTGGTCAGGAGCATATAGTAGGCAAAGGCAAACCTTTGAGAAATGCACTTGAAAACAAGACGGTCTTTTCCTGTATTTTCTGGGGACCTCCCGGAGTAGGAAAAACCACCTTGGCTCAAATAATAGCTAAATCGCTAGACAGACCGTTCCATCAACTCAGCGCTATCAATGCTGGTGTTAAAGACATTAGAGAAGTTATAGAAAAAGCCAAGAAAAGTAGATTCTTGGGTACAGGCGGTAGTGCGGTATTATTCATAGACGAAATACACCGATTCAATAAGAGTCAACAAGATGCACTTCTCGGTGCCGTAGAAAAGGGCGTAATAACCTTAATAGGAGCAACAACAGAAAATCCAAGTTTTGAGGTTAATGCAGCTTTGCTTTCCAGATGTGAGGTGTATATCTTAAAACCGCTAACACTAGACGATCTTCAGAAACTTTGTAATCAAGCTATTGCCTCTGATGAAATCCTTTCTAAGAAAAAAATAAGGGTAAAAGAATGGGAAGCCTTAATTAAAATTTCTGGAGGTGATGGTCGCAGATTATTAAATGCACTAGAAATCATTGTCAA
The DNA here is from genome assembly GCA_049115575.1 of Bacteroidia bacterium. Taxonomy (GTDB): domain Bacteria; phylum Bacteroidota; class Bacteroidia; order NS11-12g; family UBA9320; genus JAHEKB01. Next base: position 251,833 of record JAGDZU010000004.1, read on the forward strand.
TTATCAAGGGGATGAAAAACTGGTGATTACTAATGCATTGGTTGAAGATGCTGTACAAAAAAAGATGGCACTTTTCGACAAAAGCGGAGAGCAGCATTATGATATTATCTCGGCATTCATAAAATCTATTAGAGGTAGTGATCCAAATGCGGCTGTTTATTATTTAGCCAGAATGATAGAAGGTGGAGAAGATCCCAAATTCATTGCAAGACGTCTGTTAATATTGGCCAGTGAAGATATTGGGAATGCCAATCCCAACGCCTTGCTATTGGCAGATGCTTGTTTTCGAGCTGTTGCAACCATTGGATATCCAGAATGCCGAATAAATCTTTCTCAAACTGTTATTTATTTAGCTAGCAGCCCAAAAAGCAATGCCAGTTATGCGGCCATTAATAAAGCGCAATCTCTAGTAAAACAAACAGGTGATTTGAGCATTCCTCTTGCTATCAGGAACGCGCCTACCCAATTGATGAAGGACCTGGAATATGGCAAAGATTATCAATATGCACACCAACATGAGGGCAACTTCGCACCTATGGAGTTTATGCCTGAAGATCTAATTGGACACACTTTGTTTGAACCTGGTTCTAATCCAGCAGAACAAAAAATGAAAGAAAGATTAAAGCAACTCTGGAAAGAGAAATACGAATATTAATTACTCTAGATGTTTCAGTTTAACTCGCTCTATTCTTGTTTCAGAAGCAGCGAGTATTTCAATTTCAAAATTGTCTATGACAAAGATGTCTCCTTGATTGGGAATGTCTTCGAGTTTAGCCACTATAAATCCTCCTAAGGTTTCATACTCTCCCTCATTCATTTTTAAATCAAATCGCTCATTTATAGCATCCACTTCCATTTTAGCAGAAAAAACATATCCATCTTCGAGCTCAATAGCTTCATGATCTTCCTCTCTATCATCGTGTTCATCTTCAATCTCACCAAAAATCTCTTCCATGATGTCTTCAATGGTAATAACGCCTGCTGTGCCACCATACTCATCCACCACTAGCGCAATGCTCTTCTGGGTTTTGGAGAATTCATTGAGCATATCATGAGCCGATCTACTTTCATTGGTAATCAAAATAGGCATTAAGATAGATTCAATTGAAGCTGGTTTCTTCTGAAGATCTATATGGTGAACATATCCTATGACATGATCAATATTTTCCTCGTACACCAGAATTTTGGAATGCTGTGAACTTATAATCACATCTATCAACTCATCTATATCTGTGAGTATATCTACAGCGACTATATCCGTTCTTGGCACCAAACAATCCCGCACTTTAACATTGCTAAAATCCAAGGCATTCTTTAGAATGTCTGTATCCACATCGCTCTCCTCGTTCCTATCTGAATGTTGAGCGCTTTGAGAAATAAAATGATCTAAATCTATGCGGGTAAACTCTGGAGTCTTCTCTGTAAAATCCTTATTGAACACTCTTCTCAATACCTTTTTACTAAGCCACATCACAAAACGTACAAAGGGCCACAGTAGGTAGTAAAAAAACTGAAATGGATATATGAGTATGGAAAGTATCCCGCTGGGATTTAATCTAAATAGCGCTTTAGGCAAGAACTCAGCCGTTGTTAAAACAATAACAGTAGAAATGAGTGTCGCAAGTATCAGAGCTACAAAAGATGGTAGGTTGTAAGGATCCCCCATGAAAAGAGGTCTGAAAATCTCCTCCATGGTGGCACCATAAATAACAAGTGCAATATTATTACCTACTAAAATGGTACTGATAAATTCAGATGGACTTTTAAAGTAGTCAGAACATATTCTTGCCCAGTGTTTCCCTTGGTTGCTCTTTAATTCTATGCGCAAACGGTTAGCTGAAAGAAAGGCTATTTCTAAACCTGAAAAAAAAGCTGAAAACAGCAACATAAGAACCACTAAACTGAAAGGCGTCATATAATTCTACAACAAAGATAGCAAGACTCACACTTTAATTGCACTATCACAATGTACACAGCTCGAACAATTTAAATATCTTCGTCAACTTGAGTGAAAAGCATGAGTAATAAAGAGAAATTCACAACGGAAATTGAGAATGGTTACACCTTTAAAGGTGACTACATATTAATGGGTGGCGCCATGCTCAACGGAGAATCTATTCCTGGTTTGCATATAAAAGCGCCTCTAAAAACATTTAATAGGCACGGCCTCATTGCAGGCGCAACAGGAACAGGAAAGACTAAAACGCTACAGAACATAGCCGAAAGACTTTCAGAAAAAGGAATTCCAGTGCTTTTGATGGATGTTAAAGGAGACCTAAGCGGACTCACCCAAGCATCCACCGGGCATCCAAAAATTGACCAAAGACATGAGCAGATAGGTTCTCCTTGGAAGGGGCAAGCCTACCCTTGCGAATTGCTTACTATCTCTGAACAAGAAGGAACTCGCATGCGCGCGACCATTTCTGAATTTGGGCCGGTATTGTTGAGCAAAATCCTAGAATTAAATGAAACGCAATCTGGAATTGTTTCCATAGTATTCAAGTATTGTGATGATAAGAAACTACCCTTACTAGACATTAAAGACTTTAGGAAAGTACTGCAATACATAAGCAAAGAGGGGAAAGAAGAAGTTGAAGATGAATATGGCAGAGTAAGCGCCGCATCTGTGGGGGCCATTATGAGATCCTTGATTACCATAGAAGAACAAGGTGCAGATTTGTTCTTTGGAGAAAAATCCTTTGATGTAGACGATTTATTACGTGTTGATGATGAGGGAATGGGATACATTAACATTCTTAGATTGGATGATATTCAAAGCAAACCCCGTTTGTTCTCAACCTTTATGCTTTGCTTGCTAGCGGAGATCTATGCTTCATTCCCAGAACAAGGGGATAGTGACAGACCTGAATTGGTTATGTTTATAGATGAGGCACATCTGATTTTTGAAGAAGCCTCAAAAGCACTTCTAAATCAAATAGAGACCATAGTAAAGCTAATAAGATCTAAAGGAGTTGGGGTATTCTTTGTAACTCAAAACCCCACCGATGTCCCAGATGATGTATTAGCTCAATTGGGTATGAAAGTTCAACACGCCTTGCGTGCGTTCACCGCAAAAGACAGAAAAGCTATTAAGTTAACATCTGAAAATTATCCTATCACTGAATTCTATAAGACCGATGAATTACTCACCAACTTAGGAATTGGAGAAGCCATTATTTCCGTGCTAAATGAAAAAGGTATTCCAACTCCATTGGCTCATACTTTACTCACGGCTCCTTCTTCACGCATGGATATTATCACAACTGAAGAGAAAAAGCAAGTGATGAAGGCCTCTGAAATCATGGAGGTTTACAATGAAGAGATTGATAGAAACAGTGCTTATGAAATTCTCAATAAAAAGCTGGAAAAAGTAGAAAAAGCTGAAGCTGCTAAACCCAAAAAATCTAAAGGGCGTACTTCTACAAGGAAACAAAAAAGCAGGCTTGAAAAAGTGGCTGGTCACAGTATCACAAGAACTGTAGTGAGAGAAGTTACAAGAGGGTTGTTAGGTGTTCTTGGAATTTCAGGGAGAAGAAGAAGAAAACTGTTTTAATCAGATTTTCCTATACCAGTCTGGATCCATATAGCGTACGGCATGCTCACCAAATGTTAATGTTCGTTCCTCATCTATTTGATAAGTGCTTTGCTCACCGAATATAGCTGAGAATATGACCGTGGTTTCAGTTCCAGATTCATCAACTTTAATAACTCTAGCGAGGTTTTTGTTTTCCTTATACTCCAAACTATGTACGCATGCTGGGCAATGAAAATGAATCTTATCTCCTTTGCTAAAACTTAGGTTCTGACTTACATCTGCATTATAATCTCCGAGTGTATCACTCAAGAGTACAATTCCCTTTTCGCCTGATTCACTGTGAGCAGACAACACTAGACGACCAGCAACATTTAACTGGGCTTGGCAATATGGACAAACAAAGCGATTCATACTCAGCAAGGTATAAATAATTCTTAAAATCCCCTCAACAAAATACAAAATATTGATTTACTGCACTTTAGACGAAAAACCTCGTTTTATTGAAATTGACATATGCCGTAATTTTTCCGTGATTCGTCCAAGAATCTGCTCTGGTGTTTTAAGCTTCACTATATTTCACCAAACAAATTACCTATGGACGCCCCAATTGAACAAACTACCTCTAACAAATTGATTAGACCCACCATGCTTACCGTGGTATGCATTTTAAGCTTTATTGGCAGTGGCTATGGCCTATTTGACAAGCTCACAGATTACCTTGCTGCTCCAATTGTTGAAACAACTCAAGATAGCTTAGAAGAAGCTAGGGAGGAGCTGGAAGACAGTGATGCTCCTGAAGGCCTAGTAAATTTCATGGAGTCCATGTTGGGAGGCATACAAAAAAACATGACAACTGAGAACATACGAAAACAAGCTTTATGGGGTGGATTGTCTTGTATCTTTACCCTAACAGGTGCCATTTTCATGTTCATGTTAAGACGCAAAGGTTATTACATCTACCTAGCTGGGATCATTATCTATATAGCTACACCTCTAATTGCCTTTAGTGGTGCTTTTGCTATAATGGGCTTATCTGTTAGCTTGGTCATAGGTGCTATCTTCCTTACACTCTACGGCGTAAACTTAAAGCACATGCAAGCCTGATAGCCTTAAGTACCTTTGTTAATTTCAACAATAATGAATGACAAAAGCGGGTCAGTAGATTGACCTTACCCTTTTAGATTTTGGAATTTCTAAACCTTGGCGGTTCTATACAGCAAAGCTTTCTCCGCATCCGCAAGTTCTACTTGCGTTGGGGTTATTAAACTGAAAGCCTTTTCCATTCAGACCATCGGTAAAATCTAACTCCGTTCCACACAGGTAAAGAAAACTCTTCATGTCACAAACAACTTTTTGTCCGTTGTGCTCAAAAACTTGATCTCCTTCTTGCGGCTCATTGTCAAAATCCAATTTATAACTCAGACCTGAACATCCACCACCTACAACAGAAACACGGATAAAGTAATCCTCACCAAATCCCTCTTCACTCATCAAGTTATTGACTCTCTTACTTGCGTTATCTGATACAGTAATCATATTAATAGTGTTTTTTATTATCCTCTATAACCTCAAGGCCATTTTTGACACGATAATCGTTAATGGCAGTTTTAATAGCATCTTCTGCTAGTACAGAACAGTGAATCTTTACAGGCGGTAACGAAAGCTCTTCCACTATGTCCATATTGTCAATTTCCATAGCTTGATCAACAGTTTTACCTTTAAGCCATTCTGTAGCTAAGGATGAGGAAGCAATAGCAGATCCGCAACCAAATGTTTTGAATTTAGCATCTTCTATAACACCCGTAGCATCATTTACCTGGATCTGCAATCTCATCACATCTCCACACTCTGGCGCTCCAACCAATCCTGTTCCCACATTTTCCGAGCCTTTGTCTAGCGTGCCAATGTTTCTTGGATTGCTATAGTGATCTAATAATTTTTCTGAATATGCCATCTAGTTCTTTTTTGAATCTTTATTTAACAATTATTTAATGCTCTTGCCACTCTACTGATTTCAAATCAATACCGTCCTTAAACATTTCCCAAAGTGGGCTCATCTCTCTTAATTTTTCTACTGCTTCTTTAACATGACCTATAGTATAATCCACTTCCTCATCAGTTGTAAATCTACCCAAGCCAAATCTTAATGAAGAATGGGCTAGTTCATCATCTAAGCCCAAAGCTTTTAATACATAGCTAGGTTCTAAACTGGCTGAAGTACAAGCTGAGCCAGAAGAAACCGCAATATCTTTCACGCCCATCATTAGACCTTCTCCTTCAACAAATTTGAAAGAAATATTAGTCACATTTGGGAGTCTCATTTCTCTACTACCATTTACATAGCTTTCTTCAATTTCCAAAAGACCTTTTTCCAAACGATCTCTTAAAGCAGAAATTCTTCTGGATTCTTCTTCCATATCCGTAAGACAGATTTCACATGCCTTGCCAAATCCTACTATGCCCGGAACATTTAATGTTCCGCTTCTCATTCCTCGTTCATGACCACCCCCATCAATCTGGCTCGTGACCTTAACTCTAGGATTCTTTCTTCTAACATATAAAGCTCCTATTCCTTTAGGGCCATACATTTTATGTCCAGTGAAAGACAGCAAATCAATTCCATCCGCTATAACATCAACTGGAACTTTACCAACCGCTTGAGTTGCATCAGTATGAAATAGAACTCCTCTGCTTTTAGCAATTTCTGAAATACGTTTTATATCTTGAACTACTCCAACTTCATTATTTGCATACATCACAGATATTAAAATAGTTTTATCTGTGATCGCTTCTTCCAATTCTTTCAGGTCTATTAATCCATTCTCTGCCGGATTTAGATAAGTAACTTCTGCACCAAGGCGTTCTACATGCTTACACGCATCCAGTATTGCTTTATGTTCAGTGGTTACCGTTATGATGTGATTCCCTTTGGAAGCATACATCTCATAGACACCTTTTATGGCCAAATTATCTGCCTCGGTAGCACCAGAAGTAAAAATAATCTCCTTAGGTGTAGCATTTATTAATTGTGCAACTTGCTCTCTAGACTGGTCTACCGCTTTTTCAGCTTCCCACCCAAAACTGTGATTTCTACTGGCTGCATTACCAAAAGTTTTGGTAAAATAAGGAAGCATAGCTTCCAGTACTCGCGGGTCCATTGGGGTGGTTGCGTTACTGTCCAGATATATTGGCAAGTCTAACATTGTTTTTATTTAGATTAATTCTAAGCTACAAATATAACTCACGGACTAAAAAAATGTTTTCTAATGCCTATTGATTTTTCCTATTGAGCACCTGCACTTGACTATAGGAGGCCTAACTTTCCTCAAAATCCCATAATATTCCGTAATTTGGCACTATCCAAAAACTATTTTTCTATTGAAGAAAATTGAACATATAGGCATTGCTGTCAAAGACATAGCAAGCTCTAATCAACTTTTTGCCAAGCTTTTAGGTACAGCGCATTATAAAATGGAAGAAGTGGAAAGCGAAGGTGTAATTACCTCGTTTTTTCAAATTGGAGAAGTCAAAATTGAACTCCTCCAAGCCACAACGGAAAACAGCGCTATACACCAACATATTGAAAAAAGAGGTGAGGGAATTCATCACATTGCTTTTGCCGTTGAAAATGTAAATGAAGAATTGAAAAGATTGAAAAATGAAGGATTTCATGCCATACATGAAGAAGCTAAGGAAGGTGCAGATGGTAAACTAATAGCATTTCTACACCCCAAAAGCACCAATAAAGTACTCACCGAAATATGTGCGGACAATGAATAAAAACTTAAGAATTTTACTAGGAGTAATCGGTTTTCTTTTAATGGTCTATGTTCTATGGAACGTAAGAACCATCATATATTACTTCTTTACTGCAGCAATAATTGCCTTTATAGGAAGACCATTAGTTGGACTATTGGGTAGAATTAAGATTAAAGGGAAAACGCTGCCTAACTGGTTGAAATCCTTAGCTGTATTAGTCACTTTTGGCCTTCTTCTTTTTGGATTCTTTCAAATGATTATACCAACAGTCATTTCTCAAGCAAATATTATTTCCACTATCGAACCCGAGCAAATGGTGGAGAGATTTCAACCACAAATTAAGACTGTTACCGGTTGGCTAGACAAATTCGACATCACTCAGGAAGAGATGGAAACATTACTTATAGAGCAGTTTGGAAGAATATTCGAAGTAGGAGAGATCAGTGTTTATTTAAGTAACATTATTAGTGGATTAACAGACACCTTAATTGCAGTGTTTTCAATCCTATTTATCTCGTTCTTCTTGCTAAAAGATGGCACCATAGTAGACAATGTTGTTTCCAGTCTCACTCCAGATAACTATATGGAAAGCATTAATAAGATCTTTCATAAAACTAAGAATCTACTTTCCAGATATTTCATCGGAATCGTTCTTCAGATACTGATCATAATGACCATAATAACGGTTGGTCTAACCATTATAGGGGTTAAGAATGCAATCATAATAGGATTGCTAGCAGGAATATTCAATATTATACCATACTTAGGACCTTTGCTGGGCGGGCTATTGGGAATTAGTCTTGCTTTAACCACCCAAATTCAAATATATCCGGATTTAGACATAACCACCTTTGGAATTCAGGCCTTAATTGTATTCTGGGTGGCGCAGCTGGTAGATAATTTTGTGCTTCAACCGCTCATATTTTCAAAAAGCGTAAATGCGCATCCTTTAGAAATATTTTTAGTGATACTCTCTGCAGGAAGTTTAGGTGGTGTGGCCGGTATGATCCTTGCTGTTCCGCTATATACATTTTTACGTATAGTAGCCAAAGAGTTCTTTAATGGATACAAGGTTGTTCAGGGCCTTACTAAAAATTTGTGACAACCAATCCAACATTCATAACATCGAGGAAGCTGATTCTTTGTTTTACAGCATTACTTACGCTATTTGTATTTGATGCTTTTGGTCAGGAAATCAATCTTAAAAAAGAGTATCAATCATGGACCAGTTTAGATCAGGCAGACAGCAATCGTTTAAAAAGTTTTAAGGAGCTCAGAGACCATAAACATTCTTTTGGGCAAGACGATAGCGCTCTATATTTTGAATTTTTAAGTCGAGAATCTTTTGCCTTAGGTGAGGAACTGGATGCTTTAAATTATAGTGCATTAGCTCTGGAGTTTAGCCAGCTTGCAATCAGCCTTTTAGAGGGTAATGCCACTGGCATTTTTGAAAGCGGCGAAAATGAATCAAAAGTGATTGAGAGTGCTTCTTCAACAGAAGTGACTGCTCCTCTTCTTATAATCAACCGCAAATTGGAGTATGCCAAATTGCTAGAGTATCAAGCTGAGCTTTTTAGTCATTTGAATCAATATTCGGATGCCGTATACAATTACAAAGAAGCTATAGAAGTGAGATATTCTTTAGAAGACACATTGGGAGTTGCACGTGCTCATCTCAAAATTGGGATAGCCCAAATGAATGACGAGAATCTCGAAGATGGTGAAAAGCATTTAGACTCTAGCCTAAGGCTCACTCATCTCATTAGTGAACTCAAACTTGAAGCCGATATTTACGCACAATATGCCATCTTAAGCCAGACCAATAGAAAACTTGTAGAATCAGGTAAGTATCTCGATGATGAGATTGAAATTAGAAGAGCCATAAATGATAGTTCTGGTTTGGCACTAGCTTTAGTGAACAAAGCCTGGGGGCAATACTATATGAATGAATTCAGTTTGGCAGATCAAAGTGCGTCTGAAGGAATGAATATAGCTAAGCTGTTTTCATTGATAGATATACATAAGAACGCTCTTAATTGCTTATTTAAGGCAAATCAAAGTCGTGGTAAGTTCACTAAATCCATTGAATATGCAGAAGAACTATTGGCATTAACAGACAGCGCCAACCTCAATGAGTTTAATACCCAACTAACTAGATTAAAGTTTACAACTCAATTGCTGAAAGATAGCATTAATAATGTAACAAATGAGAGTCTCAGACAAAGTGAAAAAAGAGAAGCAAACAAAAAACTCACTATAGTTTTAGCAATTTCTGTATTTGTGCTTTTAATCTCAATAGCTCTTCTCAGCCGATTGAGTTATGTGAACAAAACAAAGAAGATAATTCAAAAAGAGCGAGATCGTTCAGAAGACCTATTGTTGAACATATTGCCGTCTGAAATTGCAGAAGAACTCAAAAATAAAGGCGAAGCTGAAGCAAGAGATCACAGTCCAGTAGCTGTTATTTTCACAGATTTTAAAGGCTTTACCAGCCTTTCTGAAAAATTGTCGGCCAAAGATCTAGTTGCAGAAATAAATCACTGCTTTAAGGCATTTGATATTATTATGGCCAAATACAATATTGAAAAAATCAAAACTATTGGAGATGCTTATATGGCCGTGAGTGGTATTCCAACATCCTTTGAAGATTCTACCAAGTCAGCAGCTTTAGCAGCTTTGGAAATGCAAGAATTCATTTCGCAGCGTAAAAAGGAAAAAGATGCTATAGGTGAATTGGGTTTTGAAATGAGAGCAGGCATTCACACAGGACATGTGGTTGCAGGTATTGTTGGGGTAAGAAAATTCCAATACGATGTTTGGGGAGATACAGTTAATACAGCCTCTAGAATGGAAACAAATTGCGAAGCTGGCAGGGTGAATATTTCCCAAAGCTCCTACGAACAAATCAAAAATGATCCCGAGTTTAAATTTGAATCAAGAGGGAAAATAGAGGCTAAAGGGAAAGGAGAAATAGCCATGTATTTTGTGGACTACAGTTCTAATTAAAATGATTCATGGCCCGTTCAGCACCTTGAACAATAAAGGCTTCTGTTAGTTTAACTGCTTTTTCAATCCCAAGTTTTACATCAATTGTTTCATCGGGTTCCCATTTTCCGAGTACATACTCAACCTGTCTGCCCTTTGGAAAATCGCTGCCTACTCCAAATCGTATTCTTGGGAACTGATCAGTCCCTAACTGTGCTATAGTGTCTTTTAATCCGTTGTGCCCACCGTGACTACCTTTGGTTTTAAGTCTAATTTTAGCTAGCGGAAGTGCTATATCGTCAGTGATTATCAATATGCGTTCCAATGGAATTTTTTCGCTTTTCATCCAATGCCTAATGGCCTTTCCGCTTAAGTTCATATAAGTAGTTGGTTTGATCATAATAATCTGCTTACCTCTAAATTTTGCTTTAGCCACAAAAGCGAGTCGGCCAGTGTCAAAGCTTGCTTCTAAATCAGCAGCCCACTGATCAACAACATCAAAACCAATATTATGTCTAGTTCCTTTATAATCAAGTCCGATATTTCCCAATCCTACAATTAAGTATTTCACAGAATTCTCTTTCTTTTTAAACCACCACATTAATTCAATGCTACATTTTCGTATCTAGAAGCTTTGTTCGCTGGAAATATGGAAATTACATATCCTAATAAAACTATAGTAAGCAAGGTGATAAACACGTCGGTAAAATGCAACTCTACAGGATAATTTTCTACTATGCTGTTTTCTAACTTCAGCAAGCCAAATTGCTTCTGGGCCAAAACTGTAAGTAAGCCCAACAACAAACCAACTCCCCCACCAATAATGGCTATATAGCTCCCTTGCCAAACAAATAAACTCCTAATTAGAGATTTAGTGGCACCCATACTTTTAAGTATTGATATGTCTTTCCTTTTATCTAAGACCAGCATAATCAATGAACCAAAAATATTGAATGCTGAAATCAGCAATACCAAAGAGAGTATGGCATAGGTAAACCACTTCTCACTTTGAAATATTTTATAAATCACTTCATTCTGTTCACGTCTTGTAACTACCTGCCACTTCTCACCCAAAGCCTGCTGCAATAAATCTTTAACTTCTTGCTCATCTACATTTTTGTCTAAATCTATTTCTAATGAACTGATTTCATTTGGATAATCTAATAACTCTGAAGCAAAATCCAGACTGGTAATGAATACTTCATTGTCAATTTCTTCATGAACAACAAAAATCCCGCTTGGTCTTAAGTATTGAACACTCAAAGCCGACATCGGATTCAAGCTATTATACTCCACATCCCTTCTGGGAATGAATACAGATACCGTCTCGTGGCTTCCAGGAAAAACACCCAATCGACCAGATAAACCACCACCAAATACGCCAAAATGCGACGATGTATCTCCAAAGTCAAGCTCGCCCAAAACCAATAAAGAATCAAAACGAGCAATATTAAAATGCTCATCAACACCTTTGATTCGAGCAATTTCTTGTCTCTCATTGAATTTGACAACCACTTTTTCCTCTAAACACTTTGAAATTCTATCAACACCTTCTATAGCGGTTATCTTGGCGAGCAACTCTTCATGAGGAATAAATACTTTCTTGCCTGAACTGCTTATCTCTATGTCTGGATCATAGTTGTTAATGAGATCTCCTACTAAACGTTCAAAGCCATTAAATGCAGAAAGTATGACTATCATAGCGAAAGCACCCACGCCAAACCCAAGCATAGCAATACCATTGATTACGTTAATGGCATTAATCTTCTTTTTAGAAAATAGATACCGATATGCGATGAAGATCGGTAATTTCAATGGCTTACTTTAGGTTCTTTAACAAATTGGAGATCCGTTCAGCATGATCCATAGATGTGTCTAAGTAAAATCTAAACTCTGGAACTTTGCGCATCCCTTTTCCCGCTCCTTGTGCAAAGGATCTCCTAATTTCTTTATTGTGAAACTCCACTGTTTCCAAGCTTTTCTGCTTGTCTTCAGAGTTCATAAAGCCCAAATAGATTTTGGCAACACCTAAATCAGGACTCATTTCTACATCAACCAAAGTAATAAGTTGACCCGCTAGAATTCGAGGCGCAATTTGATTGAGTACCACTGCCAAGTCCCGTTGCACTTCTTTTGCAACTTTCTCTTGCCTTATACTCATAAACTATCTCAAAATAAACTTAGTGCTGGCCATCTCATGAGTGTCGCTAAACACCTTTAAAGTGTACTCACCAGCAGTCATAGATTCATTAGCAGGTATGATTACAAGAGCAGATTCATTTTTGTTTTGGAAATTAACTACTTTCTTTAGAGTGTACATACTCTCACCACCTTGATAGCTGAAAGTTCCAGCTCCAAGCGATTCATCTACCAATGTTGATTTATTAGGTGTTTGTAGCTTAAAGTAAAGGGTCTTTTCACCTTTTTCAGCTAAATCATTGCTTCCTAAAACTAAGTTTATATCTACTTGAACTACTCTTTTAAGTTTATCTGTTGGCTTTAACTTTCCTCCTAATGCCTTTTTCATAGGAGTAACTTCGAGCGATTTTAAGAATATGCGTTTACCTATAGCTACTTGGCTCGAGAGGTCTGTGTTTTCGGCTTCAACCTCTTGAATTCGTTGTTGCCCTGCCTCTACTTGCTTCTGCATGATATAGTTTTCGTCTTTGAGGTACTGGTTCTCTTGAGATAATGAATCAACTTCAAAAGTCAATCTTTCCATATCCGCTCTAAGTCTGGTTATTTCAGAGCGGGCGCGTTGAAGTTCAGCCGCTGTAACTCCTTCTTTACTCAATAAAGTTTTGATCTTCGCTACTTGCTTTTGAATCTCTGCTTCTCTTAAGGTAATCACACTATCTAAGCTGGCATTCTCGCCTTTATAGAAATCTAAATCCTCTTCCAATTGCTCTTTAAGATCTTCTATCGTAGCTAGTTCAGTTTGGGTATTAACCAACTCATTCTTGGTTAAACTTAACTTCTTGTTATTGGTTACCAAGTTGTAGATTAGCAATAGATTAATCAGGAATAAAACAAGGATTATTATAAAGAGATATATCTTACTCTTCTTATTCTTACTATCATCTTTCACAGTCATACAGCTCTAACGTTTTTAGGTTTGATTAATTACAAATTTAACAAATTCGATGGATGCTTGTTTCTACTGATTTTGAGCTTTAATCAAGTTCAAAGCACTTCCAGCACTGAACCAATCGATCTGAGCTTGATTGTAAGTGTGATTCACCACTATATCATCTGAGCTTCCATCAGCATGATTTACTCTAATCGTCAATGGCCTTGACGGACTAAATTCATTAAGCCCAATAATGTCGAATGTATCTGTCTCCTGGATTTTGTCATAATCCGAGGGATCATTGAAAGTTAATCCAAGCATACCTTGTTTCTTTAAGTTGGTCTCATGGATTCTAGCAAAAGATTTTACAACAACTGCTCTAACTCCTAAATGTCTCGGCTCCATTGCCGCATGCTCTCTAGATGAGCCTTCACCGTAGTTTTCCTCACCAAAAACAATAGAAAAATCTCCAGAGGCCTGTATAGCACGGGCAACTTTAGGAACACTATCATATTGCTTAGTGTATGGATTCAAAACATGATCTGTTTTTTCATTATATGCATTAACCGCACCTATTAAGAGGTTGTTAGAGATATTGTCTAAATGCCCTCTATAAGTTAACCAAGGTCCAGCCATTGAAATATGGTCGGTTGTACATTTTCCTTTAGCTTTTATCAAAAGTTTAAGACCTTTTAGATCTTGTCCATCCCATGCTGAAAATGGAGTTAGTCGTTGTAGTCTTTTAGAGTCCTCATTTATCACTACATCAACAGAAGAACCATCCACTAAAGGTTCCACATAGCCATTGTCTTCTACATCAAATCCTCTAGATGGCAATTCCATACCGGTTGGTGGATCTAACATCACATCCTCTCCAGCTTCGTTTTTTAAGGTATCTGTCATTGGGTTGAAATCCAATCTTCCAGAAATGGCAATCGCTGCCACTATCTCGGGAGAGGCAACAAAAGCATGCGTATTTGGATTCCCATCTGCTCTTTTCGCAAAATTTCTATTGAAAGAGTGCACTATGGTGTTTTTTTCTTTTCTGTCAGCCCCTTCTCTTGCCCATTGACCAATACAAGGCCCGCAAGCATTCGTGAAAATTGTGGCATCCAGATCTTCGAAAGTTTTTAATAAACCATCCCTATCAGCCGTATATCTCACTTGCTCTGAACCAGGATTGATACCAAACTGTGCTTTGGTTCTTAAATTCTTATCTATCGCCTGTTTTGCAACAGATGCAGCTCGGGATAAATCTTCATATGAGGAATTTGTACAAGATCCTATGAGTCCCCATTCTACTTTAAGTGGCCATCCATTGGCTTCTGCTTTTTCAGTCATTTCGCCAACCACAGTATCTAAATCTGGCGTAAAAGGTCCGTTAATATGAGGTTTCAGCTCAGATAGATTAATCTCTATAACTTGATCAAAATAATTTTCTGGATTAGCGTAAACCTCTTCATCTCCAGTGAGATGTTCTTTAACATTATTGGCTAAATCTGCTACTTCATTTCTTCCCGTAGCTCTTAGATACCTCTCCATGCTATCGTCATATCCAAAAGTGGATGTTGTAGCACCTATCTCTGCACCCATATTACAAATAGTGCCTTTCCCAGTACAGCTAATGCTTTTAGCTCCAGGTCCAAAATATTCAACTATAGCGCCCGTTCCACCCTTTACTGTAAGTATACCTGCTACTTTTAGTATTACGTCTTTAGGTGAACTCCAACCATTTAGTTCTCCAGTTAGCTTCACTCCAATGAGTTTTGGAAATTTAAGTTCCCAAGGCATTCCCGCCATCACATCTACTGCATCAGCTCCTCCAACTCCAATTGCAACCATTCCCAATCCACCAGCATTCACTGTATGCGAATCTGTACCTATCATCATTCCACCGGGGAATGCGTAATTCTCAAGCACTACTTGGTGAATAATACCAGCTCCTGGTTTCCAAAAGCCGATCCCGTATTTATTGGATACTGAAGCTAAAAAATTGAAAACTTCATTGCTTTGGTTTATGGCATTTTGAAGATCCTCATCCGCGCCCATTTTTGCCTGAATTAGGTGATCACAGTGCACAGTTGTTGGTACCGCTACTTTGGGTTTCCCCGCCTGCATAAATTGCAAAAGGGCCATTTGTGCAGTTGCATCTTGACAAGCAATTCTATCAGGAGCGAAGTCTACATAGTCCTTTGCTCTATGAAATGCTCTGTCTGCATGGCCATCCCAAAGGTGGCTATAAAGTATTTTCTCTGCTAATGTCAGTGGCTTTCCTACCACCTGTCTTGCCTTAACTACCTTATCTTCAAGGTTTTGGTAAACCTTCTTAATTAAATCTAAATCAAATACTTGCTGAGTGCTCATGAGGTGTGCAAAAGTAGCAGAATTCAAAAAAATCTCACATAAAAAAAGGGGGCATTTAAGCCCCCTGTAATAGTTTAGATAATGTTAGTAGCTAGCTCAGTTTATCTGAATCTTAATGCTTTATTCTAAGGTTGTGGTACAAACTAAGGATACTTCTCTCAGCAGTTATTCACATAAAAAGTGCGAGAATAATGTTGTCTTGTTTTTAGAACGCAGCACGATTTCAGTTTTCGGCGCTCTCCACAACAATGTGTTTAAAGGACTTGGCCTTGTCTATAGATTGATAGAATGTATCATCCTTGGTTCTATCAAAGTGGATTTCTATTGCTCCATCTATGAAGTATTTATAATGTAGATGGCTTAATTCATGTCTGTTCAGCTGCCCAAGTTTTACTTTTCTTTCCCTATATGTTGCCCATCCATCTAGAGTTTCGAGAATAAGGATTTCCAATTTCTCCTTCTTGTTCATTTGCGCCTGCATTAATACTCCGTGATCCTTATTGAACAAAATCAAGCTATTCTGTGCCATTCTATAATTCATGTTACTGATGCGTGCGCTGTCAGTTGTAAAGATGATGGGCTCCCAGCTTTCACCTCCATTTATAGTCCTTAGTGCAAAAGGGAATGATCCATAACCCATTTCTGCGCCATAGATATAAACCGAATTGCTGTCAAGTACAAACGCGCTCATAGATTCGGTATAACCGAAATGCAGGAGCTTGCGATGTGGGTCTAAGTTGTCTAATTGAATTTCTTTTTTTATAACGAAATTCCTATCATAGATCATTAGCTGATATGCTGTAGAATCGTGTGATAAAAATGCGTGTTGGCCAATTATGGAATCACCTCTCAAGATTTGACCCATTACAGCCGTTTCTCCCTTTTCTAAAGGTTGAACTTGGAAACCTGAAGATGATACTTGGCTGAATCCTGCGAAGGAGTACAGTAAAAGACAGCTTGTGAGAATTACTTTCACTAAAGAGCTAACGCATTATTAAACTTAAAATTACTCTCCTTTAAATTCAGGCTTGCGCTTTTCATTAAAAGCAGTTACGCCTTCTTTGTAGTCAGATGAATTTCCGGCAATCTCTTGACAATAGGCCTCATACTGTAGCATGGTGTCTAAATCAGAGGAGGTTGATTTATTCAGCATGGCTTTCATCATACCTATAGCCTTTGTTGGAGCATTTGAATAGAATGCTGCTACTTCCGCTACTTCTGAGTCTAGATTTTCAACTGCAACAACTCTATTTACCATTCCCCATTCTAAAGCATGTTGCGCCGTTACCTTTGATCCCATAGTAGCGAGTTCAAAGGCCTTTTGACTACCAACAACTCTTGGAAGAAAATAAGAAGAACCCGAATCTAGTACAAGACCTACATTCACAAAAACTTCTATTAAACTAGCTTTCTCTGAGGCAATTATGAAATCAGATGCCAAAGCCAATGAACATCCAGCACCAGCTGCAACCCCATTGAGTTTACAAATTATGGGCTTACTCAAAGACCGCATAGCCTTAATAATAGGATTGTATCTTTTATACAAAGAATCAGACAAAGAGCGTTCCGCTCCAGCAATATCTTTTAAGTCTTGACCTGAGCAAAATGCTTTGCCTTCACCTGTTAATACTACAACCCTGCATTCCTTATCTCTTTTTACGGCTTTAAGTGCATCTTGTAGCTCATAACTCATTTCATTGTTAAAAGCATTGAATCGATCTGGTCTATTTAATGTGATGGTAGTTACACCATTCTCAGATTTGTATTTTAAGCAATTGAACTCCATTGGAATATTATTGGGACAAAAATACTCAGAACTATTCCCAAGCCATAACCCAATAAGAGTTCCTTTACAGTATGTGCATTTTGCAAGTACCTAATAAGCAATACAGCAAGACCCATGAAGACAGCAAGTGAGATAGCCAATGCTGGCGAACCTAATGGTTTAATACCAAAAGCATAAGTAAGTACCCAGAACTCATCTCTTAAAAAGAATAAAGTCATTCCCCAACCCATAGCATGCCAGCTGATATTCATTTTTGTTCTTTGAACAATAAATCCAAAAATCAATAATCCAATTGACCACATAGCAAATCCAAATGAAGTAGGTAATTCTGAATCTAACCATGACCAGGCAAATAAGAGAGCATAGCAAAAAGCCAACACATAATAGATAAGCTGCCTTTCTTTAATACTAGGTGACACCAAATCAATACCCCTTAAGCTGAAAAGCACAACAGGAAGAGCCAACGCTATTCCAACTGCAACAATTAATCGCATGATTTCCCATCCGGGAAGATTCATTAATAGGGGCAGAAAGATGGGGTGTGAAACAAAAGCTAAAACAAAAAGTATTTTAGTCTTCATTAGAGTTCTTTTCTTAACCTGGCAACTGGCACATTGAGCTGCTCTCTATATTTAGCTACAGTTCTTCTAGCAATTTTATAACCCTTTTCTTGCAGAATTAGCTTAAGTGCCTCATCTGTTAAAGGTTTGCGTTTATCTTCACTTTCAACAGCCTCTTTTAAAATTTTCTTTACTTCTCTGTTAGATACTTCCTCTCCACTAGATGTGGTAATACCTTCTGTAAAGAAATCTTTGAGCAGGATAATCCCAAAATCAGTTTCTACGTATTTGCTACTCGCAACTCGAGATATTGTAGAAATGTCCATTCCTATGGCTTCAGCAATATCCTTTAGTATCATCGGTTTTAAATCTGACTCATCACCACTTAAGAAAAACTCATGCTGAATTTCTACAATCTTTTTCATAGTGGTTAGCAAGGTGTTTTGCCTCTGTTTCACAGAGTCGATAAACCATTTGGCACTATCGAGTTTCTGCTTAATAAACTGTACTGCATCTTTATCACTTTTGGATTTGTCCTTACTTGCCTCAAAGCCTTGCAATGTTTCTTTATATGCCGGACTAATTTTTAGTTCAGGTGCATTCTTGGAATTCAAGCTCACTTGAAGCACACCATAATCATCTTTTACAATGAAATCGGGAATGATATAATCCTTATTCCCACCCCCTTCGGATCCAGATTGTGCGGGTTTAGGGTTTAGTTTCGAAACAAAATCCAAAGCCTCTTTAAGGTAGTCTTCAGACACATCAAGCTTCTTGGTCAATTTCTCATAATGCTTCTTAGAGAAATCATCCATATGTTTTGAAATGATTTCAATAGCTAACTTATATATAGGATTATCACCTGCTTCCTGTTTGCGTTCTATTTGCAATAGCAAACATTCCTTGAGGTCTCTTGCCCCTATCCCAGGAGGATCCATTTGCTGAATCTGCAGCAGAACTTTCTCAAGATCATCTTCTGTGGTTCTGATATTCTGAGTAAATAACAAATCATTTTTGATTGAACCTAGTGGCCTTCTCAAATAACCGTCATCATCTAAAGTACCCACCAATTGCTGAGCCAGCATATCTTGCTCTTCAGATTCGAGGCCTGAAGTCATTTGCTCCAATAAGCGCTCTCTGAATGAGGTATGATAAACGGCAGGCATATGGTCTTTTTCCTCTTCATTACCCCTGTATTCACCACTTAAGCGAATTCCATCTTCTGCCTCATTGAGATAGTCACTTATATCAAACTCATCATCTTTACGATCTATAGAAGCGTCATCAAACTCGTCATCATTAAAATCTACCTCATCAGACTCTTCTTTTCCACTTTCAAGAGCCGGATTTTCCAACAACTCCTCATCAACACGCTCTTCAAAATTGAGCGTATTAAGTTGTAACAGCTTGATAAACTGTATTTGTTGTGGCGATAGCTTTTGTAGGAGCTTCTGACTGAGCTGCTGTTTTATCATAATAGTTTAGCTATGCAATTCATAGTTTTACAACTACTTTTGCTCCTCAAATTTAAGCAGATTTCCCTTTACAAGCAAAATGTATACCAAAAGTTTACCGGAACATGAAGGCCAGGAGGTTACCTTAAAAGGTTGGGTAGCCAATAAGCGAGAAAGCAAAACTGTCACTTTTATCATTTTAAGAGATGGCTTTGGATTTAGTCAATGCATCATTGGAGCCGATAATGTGAATGAAGACGAATTCGAGCAATCTAAGGGTTTAGGCTTAGAAAGTTCAATTGAAATTACGGGTAAGGTTGTTAAAGATGAAAGGCAAGTTGGTGGTTTTGAAATTCATGCGACTTCTTTCAAAGTACTTCAAAATGCTGTAGATTATCCCATAGCTAAAAAGGAGCATGGGATTGAATTTTTAATTGACAAAAGACATTTATGGTTAAGGAGTAAGCGCCAATGGGCTATTATGAAGGTTAGAAACCGAGTGATTTATGCCATTCATAATTTCTTCCAAGAACGTGATTTTGTACAAATGGATGCACCAGTATTTACTGGCAATGCGGCTGAAGGAACAACAGATTTATTTGAAACGGATTATTTTGGTAAACCTGCATATTTGACTCAATCAGGGCAGTTATATGGCGAAGCCATGGCCATGGCCATGGGTAAGATTTACACTTTTGGCCCAACCTTTAGAGCAGAAAAATCTAAAACGCGAAGACATCTTTCTGAATTTTGGATGATTGAGCCTGAAATGGCTTTCTATGACATCTTTGATAATATGGACCTCATCGAGGAATTCTTGAGATATGTAGTTTTAGATGTGATTGATCATTGTAAATCTGAATTGGAGATTTTAGAACGAGATACAAGCAAGTTGACTACTGTTGCGGGAAAGATGCCCCGTTTGTCTTATGATCAAGCCGTTCGTATTCTCAAAGGAGAAGAAGATGTTGAAGGAAAGAACAGTTTAACAACTTTGAGTTCTGATCTTCAAATTGTGATTGAAAGAAAAGCAGAGGCATTAGAAGATATAAAATCCCGAGAAGCTGCAATTGCAGCAGGAGGAATGAAAAAGGGGCAAATCAATTTCAACCAAAATAAAATTGACCAACTTAAACAAGAAGTCAAACAGTTGGAAGAAGATGAGAGGAACATTCCTAAATGGATAGAATCGGCCAAAAACTTCAACTATGGAAGTGATTTTGGAGGTTCTGATGAAACGGTTATCACTAGATTATTCGACTTGCCAATTATGGTTTATGATTGGCCTCATGAAATTAAAGCCTTCTATATGAAACGCAATCCCGAGGATCCGAGATTTGCTCGTGGTGTAGATGTACTTGCTCCTGAAGGATACGGTGAAATCGTTGGAGGAGGAGAAAGAGAAACAAGCGAAGAATGGCTTAAAGAAAAGATAGTAGAACATAAACTACCCATGGATGTTTTTGAATGGTATTTGGATTTGAGAAGATTTGGATCAGTACCGCATGCGGGTTTTGGACTTGGACTTGAACGCTTGGTTTCGTGGATTTGCAAGCTTGATCATGTAAGAGAGACTATTCCATTTCCTAGGTACTACGGTAGGTTAGAACCTTAATGCGGTTCGTAAATAGCAAACTCAAACGAATATTCGTTTCGTTCATTTTGGGGGAATGAACAATAGTTCAACACTTCCCAATCGTCAAAATTAATTTCAGGAAAGTATCTGTCTGCTGCTGGAAACACGGCATCAACATGGGAAACATAAATACGATCAACCAAAGGAAGCGCTTGTCTATAGATTTCGGCTCCACCCAATATAAAAACTTCTCCTTTTTGTTCTAGCCTATCTGCCAACTCAATACCTTCTTTTAAAGAATGCACCACATAACACCCAGGATAACTGTAATCCTCATCCCTTGTAACTATAATATTTGTTCTGTTTTTAAGAGGTTTGCCAATGGATTCAAAAGATTTTCTACCATGAATAACTGCATGTTGTGAAGTAGCCCTCATAAACAATTTCAGATCATCCTTTATGTGCCAGAGCAATTCATTGTCTTTTCCTATAGCAAAATCATTTGCGATAGCAACAATAATAGAAAGCCTGTTTTTCCTCACTCTTGCAAATTAAAAAAGTCCGAACAAAAAGTTCGGACTTTTTTAAAATCTTATAAGGAAAGAATTAACCTCCTATCACATAAATGAAGTTCACATTGAAACCCCATGCACCAAAAGATGATCTGTTTGCCCAGTTATCCATTGGTTTACTTGTGTCTACTGATGGATTAAATCCTGGATTATTAGATGAAGCATCCATGGCATCAACAAAATTAGTTTCCCTTTCCATAACAGTTGGGAATGCCGTTTCTAAATCAACTCCGTCACTGTCTTCATATGAAGTAATCATTTCACTTGAACTTTGAATATTTAAGGCAATTGCTTGCAATTCAAATCCTAACTTCATGTTATCTGCAAGAGCTACAGCATAACCTACAGCAGTTTGAGCACCCATGCTAAACTTACCTGCAGTTTCAACTTCAATATTTCTAGTTACATCACCAGTAGGTCCACTAGCTTTTAAATCGACAGTTTTAATAGTTTTACCTCCGATTGGAATAATTAAACCTGTTCTTGCATATAATCCGTTTTCAGCGGAAAAAGTTAAACCAGGATTAAAACGAATCTGAGTGGATTGTGCAGTTGCAGTACCTTCAATAGTAAGAGTTCCTAAAGGTCCTAAATCGGCAGATACATCTGTTTCACCAACAGTCACTGCAGGACCCATTAGATAGCAGAAATCTGCATTGAACATAACATGTTCAACAATAGGAATTCCGATACCCAAATTAATTGGGATACCTCCACCGCTGGAAAAATAAATGCTTTCAACATCAGGAGCAGCTGCATCGCCAGTTACTTTCTTACCAACGGCAAATCCTTGATTACCAACATCATTAGGGTTGAAATTGTCGGTGGTCGACATAAATGAATTCATGAGATAACCTGTACCCAAGCTAATCTCAATTTGTGCAAATGCTGAAGATGCCATAAACATAGCAGCCACAAGCATTATAAAGGGTTTCATGTTTTTCATAATTGTACAATTATTTGATTATGTTGTTAACAAAGAAAAAGCCTAATGCTATATACTTGAATATCAATTATCAACATATGTAATTAAGTGTACACAGTATACATTTGAATATTGATGAAATATCATGAACGAACTTGAAATTCAATTCACATCAAAAGCCAGATATTATACTCTAGGAAGCCAAGAATCAAAAACCTTAGTATATGTTCTCCATGGCTATGGTCAGCTGGCTAAATTGTTCATTCAAAAGTTCAAAAGTCTTGAAAATGAGCATTATATAGTTGCTCCTGAGGGTCTTCATCGATTTTATTTGGAAGGACATAGCGGTAGAGTTGGAGCGAGTTGGATGAGTAAAGAGAATCGCTTAACAGATATTAAGAACTACTTAAGCTACCTCAATAAATTGCACTTCGAGATTAAAGGAAATTCCTATGAACGTATAGTGATATTGGGCTTTAGTCAAGGAGTGGCTACTGCTTTTCGTTGGATTGCAGATGGGAAAGTGAAACCAAATACATTTTTAATAGCTAGTGGCATGATTCCACCTGATGTTAGCATAGAAGCAAATCAATCGATTTTTTCAAATATGGACATTGCCTATATCACAGGTGACAATGACCCTTTTAAAGATGAAAAGGAAGTCCGAGATTTCTTAAAGCAATTTGAAAAATGGGGTATTTCATTGCAACAAAGAGTTTTCAAAGGGGGTCACATCATAGACTTAGAATCTATAAAAAGCTTATTACTAGCATAGTATAACTGTTAAAGCCTGATGACAACTGATTGTTAAGTAAATCTTAAACTAAAAACTTACGTTTGCAAAAATTTTTAAGACATGAATTCTAAAAAGGTTCTATTGTTTCTTATTCTAAGCATTAGCATTGTTCCAAGCACATTTGCTTATCTAGACCCAGGTTCTGGAAGCTATATAGTGCAAATGATTATTGCCGGAATATTAGGTGGTTTCTATGCCCTTAAACTTTACTGGGTGCGAATAATGAATTTCTTTAAAGGTGCTCCTCAAGCTGATCCAGATGAGGAATTGAACAATGAGTAGACATCCGTCTTCTTTCCGGGATCCTTCAGGTTTTATATTTACTCAAGGTAGCCGTTTGCTCAGACAGATTAATGCTGTTGCCAAGACAGATTATGATCTTATGATGAGCTCTGGCCTTTATGACTATTTAGTTAAAAAGGAATTGTTGGTTGCACATAAAGAAGTAGAAAACATTCATAGTGATGCTTATAAAACCTTAGAGCCCGATCATATTCCGTTCATTTCATACCCCTATGAATGGTCATTTGACCAGCTTAAAGACGCTGCACTCCTCACACTGAGAATTCAAAAAATTGCACTTAAACACGGCATGACTTTGAAAGATTCTTCAGCTTATAATGTGCAGTTCTGTAAAGGCAAGCCAATCTTTATTGACAGCCTATCTTTTGAGAAATACAAAGAAGGAAAACCTTGGGATGCATACAAGCAATTCTGTCAGCATTTTCTTGCTCCTCTTGCATTAGCCTCCTATAAAGATATTAGGTTGAACAAATTAATGCAGACCTTTATTGATGGAGTCCCTCTGGATTTGGCTAGTACACTTTTGCCTTCAAGAACAAAACTAAAGTTCTCTTTCCTGAGCCATATTCATTGGCATGCTAAAACTCAAGTAAAGCATGCGGATAAAGCAAAAGACCAAAAGAAGATTGCCAAAGTGAGCCAAACAGGTCTTTTGGGGATTATCAGCAATTTAAAAGGAACTATTGAAAAGTTAAGTTGGAATAGCGGCGATACCGAATGGGGAGACTATTACAATAACACCAACTATAGCGAAGGTTCATTTGAACAAAAAATGATTATTATTCAAGAGTATTTAAATACACTTGAAGCAAAATCCCTATGGGATCTCGGAGCCAATGATGGCACTTTCAGTATGATTGCTGCCAATCTTGGCATAGAGACCTTGGCTTGCGATATTGATCCTATTGCAGTTAACAAAAACTATTTAAAAGTTAAGAACGAAGGCATAACCAACATGCATCCTCTTTTAATGGATTTGACCAATCCAAGTCCTGACTTGGGATGGGCGCATACAGAAAGAGACAGCCTTCAATCTCGTGGTCCTGCCGATTGTATTATGGCATTGGCATTAGTTCACCACCTTGCCATTTCAAACAATCTCCCTATGGAACTCATAGCAACTTACTTTGGTAAACTAGGCAAACACCTCATCATTGAATTTGTACCTAAAGGAGATTCCAAAGTTGATACACTTTTAAGTACCAGAGATGATATATTCCCTAACTACACCTACGAAGGTTTTGAGAAGGCCTTTTCATCCGTTTTTGACTTGATGGAGAAACGCTCCATTGATGGAAGTGATCGGACTTTATATCTTTACAAAACTCGAAGTTGAAACGCTTTTCATGGCATAGTATCTTTATCACGCTTTACTCGGTGGTCTTCTTATATGCCGAGAATATTAAATATGTAAAACTCGAAGACATTTACTCCCCTTTGTTATATGTATCATTGGGTGCCTTAGTTGTTTTTATACTGGCATGGCTGGTGTATAGAAAAATTGTTAAAGCTGGAATAATAACCACCGTTCTTTTACTCCTATTCTTTAGTTATGGGCACTACCACGGTTTACTTTACCCTCAACGCATTCCCGTAATCAATGTTCGATTTGACCACAATTTTTATAAATGGAGTAGCCTTATTATTTGTCTGTTTATGTTCTGGAGGTTGTGGCTCATCAAGTCAGACCAAAGAAAAACTAATAGCATATTAAACTTTGTTAGTCTGCTATTACTGGCGATGCCCGTTTATAAGATAATTGAGCATCAATTTGATTTAAAAACAGACGTTCCATTTCAAAAAAAGACTGCGGTAGTAGAACATATAGATATTGAAACCAAGCCAAGTATATATTACTTGATTATGGATGCATATGGAAGAAATGATGTTTTGAAAGAGTTGTATGACTATGACAACAGCGAATTTACAGACTACCTCAAAGACAAAGGCTTTTTCGTTGCTGATCAAAGCTTTTCCAACTATAACAAAACCGTTCTTTCTATTCCATCATCAATGAACATGATGTACTTAGATTCAATAGCCGATGAATTGGGGCATCAGAGTGAGAATCAAACCCCTCTGCTTCAAATGATAGATAGAAACAGAACTGTAAATCAGTTGGATGCATTTGGCTATACTTCATTTGCATTTGATGCACCCATACTTCCTTACTTGTTTTTCGACTCAGCTGATTTGTTCTACGAAACACCTGGAGCTTACATCAATTTGTTCGAAAATGAACTCATTAACACATCTATCATTCGTGCGTTCAAGAGAAAAGAAGCTAAATCTTCCGTTGATCAATGGGAACATCACAGAAAAAAAATATTAACGGCTTTCGACAAAATTGAAGCCATAAGTAAGAGGGATGAGCCTTATTATGTTCACGGACACATACTTGCCCCTCATCAACCTTTTGTTTTTGGCGCGGAAGGAGAACCTCTCAACCCTGAGCACCACTACACATGTTGGATGCCTATAGAAGATGGACGTGATCCACAGGAATATCGCGAAGAATATATCGCCCAACTCAAGTTTATTAATAAGAAACTAATCCAGACTGTGGATGCCATCCTGGCCAATTCCAAGACAGATCCAATCATTATTATTCAAGGCGATCACGGGCCATGCGCAGAACTCACCAATACACAAACCATAGAGGGTAATAATTTTTTTGAGAGAATGCCTATAATAAATGCCTACTATTTCCCAGAAAAGAAATACTCTTCACTATACCCCTCAATTAGTCCCGTGAATACATTCAGAGTGGTATTTAACCAATACTTCAATAAGAACTACAAACTTCTTCCAGACAGTTCCTTTTATTCCACTTGGAAGCATCACTATGATTTTGTGAATGTGACCGATAGTCTGAATTAGTATTCTTTAAGACTAAGGTCAAGACTTTTTACGCTGTGAGTTAAAGCGCCAACGGAAATATAGTCGACTCCTGTTTCTGCATATGCTCTTATGGTGTCTTCAGTTATTCCACCAGATGCTTCTGTTTCGCATCTACCGTTCACTATACTCACCGCTTGCACCATCAATTCAGGGCTAAAATTATCAAACATGATCCTATCCACCTTCCCCGTGTCTAAAGCTTGCTGTACCTCGTCTAAATTTCTAGTCTCCACCTCAATTTCCAGTTTTTTATTGTTGGAGTTCAAGTACTCCACGGTTCGTTTTACCGCTTCTTTAATGCCACTGGCGTAATCAATATGATTGTCTTTGAGCATAACCATATCATATAAACCGAATCTATGGTTGGTTCCTCCACCAATTTTAACAGCCCATTTTTCGACTGCCCTCATTCCTGGTGTAGTTTTACGAGTATCAAGAAGTTTGGCTGATGTTCCCTCTATTATATCTACCAATCGTTTGGTATAAGTTGCGATTCCGCTCATCCTTTGCATAAAATTAAGCATCAAACGCTCCGCTTGTAATATGCTTTGCACTTTCCCTTCTATGGTAAATGCAATTTGCCCATATTCAACAGAGTCCCCGTCTTTTAACAAAGGCTTAAATATTATTTCTGAATCTATTTTATGAAGTATGAGCTTGGCTAATTCCACTCCTGCCAGAGTCCCTTTATCCTTCACTAACAGCCTAGCTCGTCCTTGAGAATCGCTTGGTATGGAACCCAAACTGCTATGATCTCCATCGCCAATATCTTCACGTATGGCAAGATTTATGATTTCATGAATAAATGGATGATCAACATTCATGCAGCAAAGCTATATTAATCTTCAAAAGAGAGGCCTTGAATTAAATAGTTCTCGCCTACTTTCTTTAAGAAAATACTCACGCGGAAGGTCTGCCCCTTGCTAGTGTAAGAGCCAATAATAAATTTAGATCCTCCTGCTGAATTCCCGGTATGCCCCACAGTGTATGAACTGCATGGATACTGATTGAAAAAGGATTTCAATACTTGACTAGCCTGATTCTGACTGTAAACACCATCTGTATCTGGTGTTACCACCTCAATGCTACTATCAAAATATGTGCTGATCTTGCTAACATCGCCTGATAGCAATGCCGCTTCAATTTGTTTTACTACAGCGTCTTGTCCAAAGGCAAAAAGCTGAATTCCCAGTAAAAACAATGTGCTGAATCTTTTTATTGATTTCATCATATTTAGTATATCCAAGCTTATGCCAAAGTTAAAGAAAAGAGCACAGAAGGGAAAGAATATGATCTTTCAAGCTTAAAAACTAAAACGCTCTAAGCACGGAACTCGTTGAAAATGATGATAATTGCAGTTCAAATGAATTCTTCTGATCACCCACATATTTTTTTCGATCTCGATCACACTTTGTGGGATTTTGAAGCCAATGCAGAGGCAACTCTTCGCGAATTGTATGATTATTACGACATAGTTAACAGAACAGATAGCTCCGTAGATGTATTCATTCAAACCTATAGCAGAGTTAATAATCGCTATTGGGCACTATACAGAAAGCAGCAAGTTAGCAAAGCTGACCTTCGTGTTCAACGCTTTACAGACACTTTCGCAGAAGTTGGGATAGAACGAGCAGATATTCCAAAAGGGATTTGGGAGCACTACATAGAAATATGCCCTACCAAGACCCAATTGATGGCCGGAGCAAAGGAAACGCTTGATTATTTGTCCCAAAACCACAAATTACATTTGATTACCAACGGATTTGAAGAGACACAACACAGAAAGCTAAAGAATACCAAGCTTGAACAGTATTTTCAAAGTTTAACGATTTCTGAAGTGGTTGGGTCTCAGAAACCATCGCCCTATATATTTAAGCAAGCGCTGTTAAATGCAGGTTTAACTGCTGAAGAAAGCACCTATGTTGGTGATAATTTTGAAGCCGATGTTCAAGGGGGCATCAATGCTGGCTGGCAAGTTTTCTGGCTAAATGAGACTAATTCTCATCCCGATTTCACACACCCCAAACTGGTGCGAATTAAAAAACTCTTGGAACTCAAAAAGCACTTCTAGCTTTTATATATCTTCGCCCACAGTGAAGAATACCAATCGCGTTGACACCGAGCTTTTTGAACAAGAACACTATCTTGGAAAGCCCGCTGAGTTCAATGATAAAATCATTGGTAGAAGATTAAATCTTCTACATCAAGTAGAAAATTTCTGTGGTACAGATTTAAACTGTTTAGAAATTGGCTGTGGCATTGGAGCTACCGCGGTACAACTGTCATCTGATTTTAAAGAAGTGGTTGGTATAGAGTATTACGAAGGCCATGGTAAAGAATTCAACGATCTCAAAACCAAAATGCAGGCCGACAATGTCTCTTTTCAGGTTCACAATATAGAAGAACAACCAACTGAATTTAAATACGACAGACTGGTGAGTTTCGAGGTTATAGAACATTTGAACTCTGAAGACGGAGTAATGAACTACGCCAAGAGTTTGAAAGATGAAGGACTTGCAATAATTAGTGTTCCCAACAAATGGTGGGTATTTGAACAACATGGAGCTAGACTACCTCTATTGCCATGGAATAGAGTGCCCTTCTTTTCATGGTTGCCTAGACCACTTCATGAAAGGTGGGCTTTGGCTCGTATCTATACCAAAAGACGTATACGCAAATTGCTAGAAAAATCAGGATTTGAAGTCTTAAGCTGCAAATACATAACTGCTCCTATGGATGTTTTACCCGAGGGCTGGCTTAAACAATTACTCACCACTACCATATTCAAATCAGACAGTACATCTGTCCCTTTCCTAAGCACATCTATTTTTGTGGTAGCGAGAAAAAAATCAAGAGTTGAGCATTGACCACAGCTTATCCTTTAGCTCTGGAATGTTCTTCTGACTCACACTAGATATAAAGATAACCGGAGCATCGAATATGATAGATTCTCTAATTTCATCCTCCAATTCTTGATCCAATAAATCTGATTTGCTTATGGCAACCAAACGGTCTTTGTACAACAGCTCTTTATTGAATTTTTCAAGCTCGGAAAGTAAAACGTCATACTCTTTATTAATGTCTTCTGCATCTGCAGGAATAAGGAATAGTAGAGCAGCGTTTCTTTCAATATGCTTTAAAAATCTGTGACCCAAACCTTTGCCTTCAGATGCTCCTTCTATAATTCCAGGTATGTCTGCCATTATAAAAGATTTGTAATCTCTATACTTTACAATTCCCAGGTTTGGTGTTAATGTAGTAAAGGCATAGTCGGCAATCTGAGGTTTCGCTGCAGTCACTACTGATAGAAGTGTAGATTTACCGGCATTTGGGAAACCAACTAATCCAACATCTGCAAGAACCTTGAGTTCTAAGATTTTCCATTCCTCTTTTCCTTCTTCACCGGGTTGGGCATATCTAGGAACCTGATTTACGGAACTCTTAAAATGCCAGTTTCCAAGTCCGCCTCGGCCGCCTTTTAACAACACCTTCTCTTCTCCATCTTCAGTTATTTCAAACAAAACTTCACCAGTTTCTGCATCCTTTGCTACTGTACCCAATGGCACTTCTAGCACTTGATTCTTGCCACTTTTACCAGAGCTTCTACCGCCACCTCCATTGCTCCCAGACTCACAAATAATATGCTTGCGATACTTGAGATGAAGCAAAGTCCATAACTGAGCATTTCCTCTTAGAATCACTGAACCACCAGGGCCTCCATCTCCTCCATCTGGCCCTCCTTTAGAATTGAGTTTGTCTCTAAAGAAGTGATGACTCCCCGCTCCACCCTTGCCGGTACGGCAATTGATTTTTACATAGTCTATGAAGTTTTCTGTGGCCACTATGCTGTGTCGGAAGTTTTCATCTCTATGGCTGCACAAAGACGATCGAAAATATCATCAATGCTTCCCATACCGTGAACTCCCATATACTTTTCCTGATTAGAATAGAATTTCGCCAAAGGTGATGTTTCATCGGTGTAAACTCTAAATCTATTCCTTATGGTTTCCTCGTTTTGATCATCGGCTCTGCCAGAAGTTTTCCCTCTTTCAAGCAGTCTTCTAACCAATTCATCCTCATCAACTTCCAAAGCCAACATAAGATCTATCTTCATTGACCTTTTAGCCAACATGGAATCTAAGGCTTCTCCTTGAGCTATTGTTCTAGGAAATCCGTCGAAAATAAATCCGCCGCTGTTTTCATTTCGGTCTAAGAAATCTCCGACCATATTAACAGTAACTTCATCAGGAACCAGTTCACCTTTTTCAATGTACTGTTTGGCTAGTATTCCCAGCTCAGTATCGTTCTTCATATTGAATCTGAAAACATCTCCAGTAGACAAATGAGTCAATTCATATTTCTCGATTAATTTTTCCGACTGAGTGCCTTTTCCAGCACCAGGAGGGCCAAATAAAATGATGTTCAACATACTAGCGGCAAAAGTAGATTTATTTATGAAAGCTGCGCTTTTACTTAAGCTTTTTTGAGCCGGAATCTAATCAATTGCTTATCTATAAATTCATTGAACTCTAAAGAGAATTTGAACCAATAGCACAAGACAAAATAGATGAGACCAAAACTGCTTGAATACAACAATATATTCACTATAGTGTTAGGTGTTCTTGGCAGAACAGCCCAGATAAAGAACAATAGCCCAGCCAGCACAATATTGTACAAGTTCTTCATCCTGAATGGCTGCATATTGAAAGCTCGTTTTATATATATGAGTTTTAGAATATTGTAAACCAAAATAGAGGCTATGGTGGCCATACTGCTTCCTTCTATGCCGTAGCGCGGAATGAGTATGAGGTTTAAGCCAATATTTAATACTACAGCAACAGATAAAAAACCCAACAGATATGGATATTTCTTAGACATAGACAATATCTGATTGTTTACCCCTGAAGCCATATCTATTATTTTGGCTACACAGAGCATCCAAACCACGTTAATGCCCAAACGGTATTCATCTCCTCTAGGCATTAGATCAAATACATCTTTAATAATGAGCCAAAATGCGAGAAATATTCCCAGGGAAACTAACACCGATACAGCTGAAGATTGTTTGTAAATCCTTTTAATTCCCTCCTGATCGTTGTCTTTCCAATACTGCGAAATGATAGGTACTGAGATAGTGCTTATTAAAGTAAAAGGAACCGCAATGGCATTCGCAATAAAAAGACTCCAGGCATACAGCCCGTTTTGATATGTTCCTACCATAGTGGTCACCATCAAGATGTCAATTTGATTTGCCAATGCTCCTCCAATGCCGCTTAGTACACTAAATCCTGCAAAAGCCACCATGGGTTTAAAATTTGGGTCTGCTTTTAAACTCGACCATGAAAACTTTGGCCTGAACTTATCTTGTGAGTTCATGTAGTACAAAAACACAAGCGCAAGTACCAGATGATAAGCAAAGAGCAAAACAATAAGCTGATCAAACTTTATATAATCATAAAAGTAGGCTACGACGAAAGCGGGCAATGCAAACTTCAATAGCTGAATCAACAGCGAAGGGATTGCAATTCTTCCCTGTATAGCTGCATAGTTTCTTGCCAACCTCACATAGGGCAAAATAGCCGCTATTCCAATGAGCACATAAACGGAAATGCGTGAAACACCCGATTTGCTTTCATAATAGTCAGCTATCCTAGCCTTGAAAAGTAAAAATATGGCAAGAAATACAAGGATATTCAATGTAACTGTGAGGTAAACCAAGCCATAGAATCGCTGTTTTGAAGCTTGATTATCTTTATACTGTGGATAGTATCTGGTTAGCACATAGCCAAATCCAAATACCAGAAATGGGGTAAAAAAAGTAGCCGTCTGCAGAACAAATTGTACCTCACCATACTGTTCTACGGTAAGCATATAGGGATAAATGAACAAATTGTTCAACACTCCCATCCCCAATCCTATATAGGTAGCAATTGCCGCTTTAAAGCTTTGCCTAGCCACTAATCCCATTCCTACAAAAAAACGCAGGAAATCAATACCTTATTGGATTAGTTATCCAATAATACAAGCCTTATGTCTAAGCCTCCAATCTGCCAAAATGTTTACATTTGTACATCATAAAAAGAAATACATGAAAATACTAATATTAGGAGGTGATGGATTCTGTGGATGGCCTACTGCATTGCATCTTTCTCAAAACGGATATGAGGTGGTAATTATCGATAATTTATCGCGTAGAAACATTGATAATGAGCTTGGAATACAGTCTTTAACTCCTATTGCAACTATACAAGACAGGTTAGAAGCTTGGGAAGAAGTGAGCGGAAAAAAAATCAAGTTTTACAATTTTGATATTGCTTTGGAATATGACCGCTTAGTGGATGTGCTTCTAAAGGAAAAACCAGATAGTTTAGTTCATTTCGCTGAGCAAAGAGCGGCTCCATATTCTATGAAGTCTAGCTGGCATAAGCGCTATACTGTGAATAACAATATAAATGCTACCAACAATGTACTCTGTGCCGTTCTTGACTCTGAATTAGATATTCATATTGTTCATCTTGGGACTATGGGTGTATACGGCTACAGTAGCACTGGAGCAAAAATTCCAGAAGGATACCTAGATATTTTCTTTAAAGATGATACTGGAAAGACTCACGAAAGCGAGATTCTTTATCCTGCAAATCCTGGGAGTGTTTACCATACCACTAAAACATTAGATCAACTCTTATTTTATTACTACAATAAGAATGACAAGATTAGAGTTACAGACCTTCACCAAGGTATAGTTTGGGGAACCAATACGGAAGAAACCAAAATAGACGAACGTCTTATTAATCGTTTTGACTACGATGGTGACTACGGCACTGTGTTGAATAGGTTCTTAATGCAAGCAGCTATTGGTTATCCGCTAACTGTATATGGAACAGGAGGGCAAACAAGAGCTTTTATTCATATACAAGATACAGTTAAATGTGTTAGAATTGCTATTGAAAATCCACCTGAAAAAGGAGAGAGAGTTAAGATATTCAATCAAACCACTGAAACACATAAGGTAATTGACTTAGCTAATAAGATTAATGAAATCACCGGTGTTGAAATCAAGACTATTGAAAATCCGAGAAACGAGGCTATCGAAAACGATTTAATAGTTGAAAATAAGAACTTTCTTGGTTTAGGTCTTAATCCAATCAAGCTTTCAGAAGGTCTATTGGAAGAAGTCACAGCAATTGCTAAGAAATACGCAGACCGCTGCGATCCAAAATATATTGCACCTCGATCTTTTTGGGTAAAAAAGAACAAGGAGTATGCCTCAAAGGGATAAACCCTTAGTAAGTATAATTGGATCTGTTTACAATGGGGAACAGCATCTAGCTGAAACCCTTGAAAGTCTCAGAGCACAAGACTACTCAAATTTTGAAGTCATTATTGTAAATGACGCTTCTACAGATGACAGCCTATCTATCATAGAGAGCTATTGCCTAGAAGATGAGCGATTTAGGTTCATAACCAATACCAACAACGAAGGTCCAGCAGCCAAAAACAAAGCTATAGAAGCAGCTAAAGGAGAGTTCATTGCCGTTTTCGATGCGGATGATATCTATGCCAAAAGTCGTATAAGTGAGCAAGTTAAGTTTATGGAAAAGAGACCTGAGCTACTTGCCAGCTCTTGTCAAGCCATCAAATTTGAAGGACAGCAAGGTCTTTTGTGGAATTACCTTTCACCCTCCTTGCTAAAAGCCTTTGCCTTTATCAATATGCCGCTTGTTCACCCCTCCATTATTTATAGGGCAAGCGTATTCAAAGAATTGAACTTGAGATATGATGCACCTATTCGCTTTGTTCAAGATTATGATTTGGTTTTCAGATTATCTCAGCAAGGAGCTATAGCAAATCAGGCTAAGGTACTCATGCTATACAGAAGACATGACACTCAAGTCACTTCAGGGGAAAAAATGTCTTATGTTCAAAGGGCATATGATCATCTATATCAACTAAAATCAAGGCAATTAGGACAACTCATAAACGATTTGAACAAAAAACAAATCGATTTGTTTATCGCATTCTGTTTCAATGACTTAGAAAGTGTAGACATAACAGAAATGGAAAATTTTCTGCTTAAAATAGTAAGGGCTTATCCAGATTCTAACAGTATGGGCAAAGTGGTAGCTCAGCACCGTTTGCATCAACTTAAAAAAAGTGGAATAGCTCATCTGTTTAAACACAGCATGAATAGTCCAATTTTAAGTTTAAGAGATGTATTTGCCTACCTGAATAAGGAGGTGATGAAAAAGCTATTTATGCACACTAAAGCCAAACGCTATATTTAAGCTTGATAATTCTCCTTATTTATTGAGCCTCAGTAGATAAATTTGCATGTGCCTAAAGTTTTAAGCATTGCCATTTGCACCTACAACAGACCTGAGCTGCTTCAGCACTGTCTGGATGCTATTTACCCGCAGCTAACAGATGAGGTGGAGCTAATTGTGGTTGACAATGGAACCACTAAAGTTGAAGAACTGTGTAATGCATTTGAAAATCTCACTTACGTCACAGAAGACCATACTGGTTTATCATTTGCTAGAAATACTGCAATCCGCCAAAGCTCAGGACAATACTTACTATACCTAGATGATGATGCCAAAGCTGATTCAAACTTTGTACAGATTGCACTTGATAGTTGCAAAACGGGCTACAAAGTCTTTGGAGGAGTCTATCTCCCTTGGTATCACTACGGTCAACCAAAATGGTTTAAAGATGAATATGCTTCCAATAGAATGAAATATACTAGCACAACTGCGCTGAGTAAGGGCGAATACTTGAGTGGTGGTGTCATGTGCATTAAGAAAGAAATTTTTAAACAAATTGGAGAATTCAAAACAGATATAGGTATGCGCGGTAGCATAGTTGGCTATGGAGAAGAATCCGAATTGCAAGATAGGATGAGGGCACAGAACATAAAACTAATATATGAGCCTACATTGCTCATTTCACATGTTGTTGCACCTTATAAACTTGAAGTTAAGTGGTTTCTTGATTCAGCCTTTAATAGAGGTATTGATATGGCCAAATACAGAAAGGGTGATCCTACTTGGGCTATAATTAGAGAATCAATGATTGCGTTTACTCTTTTATGTAAGGATGCCTTAGTGAATGGCATTAAATACTTACTCAACAAAAGTTACTACAAAGAGAATTGGCACATAGATACATACCGAAAGTTTTACAAGCGAAAGGGATATATTTACCAGATAATAAATGATCAGTAATAAACAGACCATACTCATATTAGCTCCTCATACAGATGATGGAGAATTTGGTTGCGGAGCGTCAATTCACAAATGGATAACAGAGGGTAAAACCGTCTATTACGCCACATTTTCTGCATGCAAACAATCTGTGCTTCCTCAGTTTCCTGAAGATATATTAATCACTGAAGTCAAAGCTGCAACTGCGGAACTTGGTTTACCGCAGGAGAATTTAATCCTCTATGATTATGCGGTAAGAACTTTTAATTATCACAGGCAAGCAATACTTGATGACTTAATAAAACTCCGAGAACAGATTAAACCAGACCTAGTTTTAATGCCGTCTCCGAATGATATTCACCAAGACCATAAGACGATTATGGAGGAAGGGCTTCGTGCCTTTAAATTCACCAGTATTCTCTGCTATGAGATGCCTTGGAATAATCTAAATTTCAATACTAGCTGCTTTAGTATATTGGATGAGGAACATGTGGAAGTTAAACTAAATGCACTTCGCAAATATGAATCACAGGCACACAGACCTTATGCAGACGAAACATTTATCAAAGGTTTGGCAAGAGCAAGGGGTGTGCAGATTAATTCACATTATGCAGAAGTCTTTGAGGTCTTGAGATGGATCATCTAAAGAACACTCATATCTTAGTTACTGGAGGTGGAGCACCTGGAGCAGTAGGCATTATTAAAGCCCTTAATCGAGCTGGTTATCACAATATCAGTTGCTCAGATGTAAACAAAAAAGTAGCGGGAAGCATACTTGCCAATGATTCTTTTCAATTGCCATATGGTACTGATCCAGATTACACAGACATATTATTAAAAGAATGTAAGACAAGAGACATAGATCTTATTTTACCTATCACAACCAAAGAGCTTTTGGCGGTGAGTCGCATAAAAAGTAAACTGGCAGATGTAGGTTGTAATACAGTGGTAAGCCCAATTGAAAGCCTGAAAATATCAAACGATAAAGGAGCTCTATACACCCATCTAAAAGATTCAGGAATAACAGTACCCAAACACCGAATAGTTCAAAATATTGAGGAGTTTGAAAATGCGCTTGAAGCATTTGATCAAGGAGAAGCCTTTACATTCAAACCTTGTGTATCTAATGGAAGCAGAGGATTTAGAATTATTGACCCATCAATAGATGAATTTGATTTATGGTTGAATCAGAAGCCCAACAATGCATATGTTACTAAGGAAGAAGCTCTATCCATCCTTAAAAAGGGGCCTATGCCTCCACTGCTTTTTAGCGAATATCTAGAGGGCGAAGAATACTCCGTTGATTGTTTAATTCACAAGGGTGAGATAAAACTGATTATACCTCGAAAACGAATCAATATAAATAATGGAATTAGTGTAGAAGGGCTCATTGAAAACAACAAAACAGTAATCGATTACTGCACACAAATTCTAGAAAGCCTTGAGTTAGATGGGCCGATAGGAATTCAA
Source organism: Bacteroidia bacterium (assembly GCA_049115575.1). GTDB lineage: Bacteria > Bacteroidota > Bacteroidia > NS11-12g > UBA9320 > JAHEKB01. The sequence continues at coordinate 289,092 of JAGDZU010000004.1, forward strand.
GTGAAGTACAAAGGAAACCAACCCTTGATTTTGGAGATTAATCCAAGATTACAAGGAAGTTCCACTTCTTGCATAGGAGCGGGAATTAATTTACCACAATTAGCTATAGAAAATGCTTTAGGAAAACAGCCTAATAAAACTCAAAACGATATAAAATGGGGCACTCATTTTGTTCGTCATTATGAAGAGATCTACTATAAATGAAGAAATTACTCATCATATGCTATTATTGGCCTCCAAGTGGAGGAGCGGGGGTTCAGCGCTGGCTGAAACTCAGTGATTATATAGCTAAAGCGGGAGTTGAAGTCTTTATCATTCACCCAAAAAGTAGCAAAGCCAGTTACTTGACTCTTGATGAGAGTTTGGTTCATGAAATCAATCCCAATATTCATACTATGGAAACCAATTCCTTTGAACCTTTGAATTGGTATAAAAGAATAGTAGGTAAGAAAAATGTACCAACGGCAGGAATGTCTAATGTAAATCCCAAAAGCAAATTACAGTCACTTGCTTTGAGGTTAAGAAGCACCTTGTTCATTCCAGATCCAAGGAAGTATTGGTTAAAACATGCCTATAAAGCAGCTGTGGAACTCATCAGCAAGCATGAGATTTCACATGTTATCACCTCTTCCCCACCTCATTCTGCTCAACTCATTGGCTTGCGCTTAAGACAAAATCTAAACATACATTGGATTGCCGATCTTCGCGATTTATGGACTGGCATCTACTACTACGACCTGCTTCAGCACACAACAAGATCAAGAGCTAAAGATGCAAAACTGGAATTAGAAGTATTGCAGAGAGCAGACCATATTACCACAGTGAGCCCTTTGTTTAAAGATGAATTTAAGCAAATCGCTCAATGTGATTCTTCTAAAATTAGTGTGATTCCAAATGGGTTCGACCCCAAGGATTTCAACTCATTTAATTACCTTAAAGAGGTTGAATTCACTATAACCTATACAGGTAGTATCAGTTCACAATACAATATTTCTCCATTCATAGAGGCCTTAAAGAGTTTCAATGAAGCAGGTAAAAATTTCAAATTGAGATTTGTTGGCTCCGTAGACCCTGGCATAAAGGAGCGTTTTGCTAAGGAAGGGATGTCAACATCTGTTGAGTTTACAGGCTATGTTCAGCACGATGAGTCCATTTCTTACTTAGAAGATTCTTATGCATTACTCCTAATTGGCCCGTTGAATGAAGATCAAAACGAAGGCAGTGTTCCTGCCAAGCTTTTTGAATATCTCGCTGCCAAGAGACATATCATTTATATAGGTAAAACAGATGGATTTGTAGCTCAAATACTTCGCGATTGTGCAGCGGGTAGCACATTTGAAAACGCAAAGGATTTACTGCTTCACTTACAGGAATTGTCTTCTAAACATGAAGCAAATAACAATCCTCAGATTGAATCAAAAGGGATAGATACTTATTCCAGAATAAATCAGGCCGAAGAGTTCCTCAAATTATTAGCTTAATCCAAGCTCACTTTATGCCTAAAACAAGCGGTAATTTCATATTATTGAAAGCCAATAGCGTTTCAAATTCATGAAGGAACTTTTTCAACAATATAAAATACATCTAATCATTCTTTTAGCCATCTGTGCTATTTCATTTGCCTATGTACCAGAGGTGCTAGATGGGAAGATCTTAGCACAAGGTGACATCACACAATACAAAGGGGCTGCCAAAGAAATTATTGACTATAGAGACAATGGTGAACGTATTCTTTGGACCAATTCTCAATTCTCGGGTATGCCAACCTACCAAATTAGTGGAGTAGCTGGCGAGAGTCCAATGAAGTATTTGAGAATTCCTAAGAAGCCTCTCACCTGGGAAAAGTTATTTCTTCTCCTCTTCTGTTCCTATCTCATGTTTCTTTCGTTCAGAATAAAACCCTGGATAGCCTTGGTTGGTGCTGTGGGCATGGCCTTTGTTACTGGAAACATGACAGTTATAGAAGCTGGGCATAACACCCAAGCATTAGCCATAGCATATGCACCACTTATTATAGGAGGGGTCCAGTATTTGTTCCGGAGAAAGTGGCTTGTCGGTTTTAATATGGTAGCCATAGGCATGGCACTTCAACTGGTTGTGAACCACGTTCAAATAAGTTATTATACAGGAATCATCATAGGTATTTGGATGGTATTCCAGTTAGTATGGCATATACAGAAGAAAGAGATTAAGCATTTCTTAATGGTTGCTGGAATTGCGCTTGCGGGGGTAGTAATAGCTGTAGGTGCAAACTCCTTGAATTTAATGCTTACTAAGGAGTATTTAGACCACACAATTAGAGGGAAATCCGAAATTACTATAGACCAATCAGCTCAAGAAAAAGCGGAAGCTCCAAGTGATGGTTTGGCACGCTGGTACGCTTTCCAATGGAGTAATGGCTGGGATGATGTAGCCGCTATGTTTATTCCCAATTATGCCGGTGGAGGTGCCAAAACAGGCTTGTACTATGGTGCGCTTCCATTTACATCCGGACCTCAATACATGGGCATGGCCATTATATTTCTTTGCATTCTCGGATTTATTGGTGTAAAAGATCGAAGTAAATGGTGGATCCTAACAGCTGTTTTATTGGCGGTTGCCTTGTCTATGGGTAAGAACAATTTTGTCTGGCTCAACGACTTCTTCTTTGAAAATGTGCCGTTCTATAATAAGTTTAGAGCCCCTACAATGGCACTGACCATAGTTCAATTATGTCTGCCAATAATGGCTGTATTTGCCTTAAATGATTTTATAGAGAATCAGGACAAAGAAGCTCAATGGAAAGCTTTAAAATTTACTGGAATTGGAGTAGGAGCCTTTTTAATCATACTTACCTTTTTCAGCGGAAGCTTTAACGATTTTAAAACACCGAGAACTATAGACCCAGTAAGTGGTCAAGTTCTAGAAGATCGAGATCAACAAACCGCAGATCGCTATAAAGTACCAGTGGATCAATTCTGGGCTCAAGTGGTGCCTCAAAGAATAGAGCTCATGAAGAAAGATGGCTATAGAAGCATCTTCTTTGCTGCAGCTATCTTTGTTCTATTGTGGTTGTATTATAAAGGCAATCTTAACAGCAAACTCACCATAGCCTTAGTAGGCGTCTTTATTCTAATTGACTTCTGGGGGGTAGACAAGCGATACCTTGCCAGCGAAAACTTTAAGACTCCCAGACAAATTGAAGGAGAGGTATCTCCTTCTAGGGCTGACATGGCTATAATGCAAGACAAGTCTTATTACAGAGTCTTGGATCTTACAGAGAGTACCATGAGAAGTTCTAGAGCATCTCATTTCCATAAGTCAATAGGTGGCTACAATGCTGCAAAACTCAGAAGGTATCAGGAATTATTTGATTGGTATATCTATGACGAATTGAATAAGGGTAAAATCATGGAGAGTAATTTATTAAACATGCTTAACATGAAATATGTAACCTACCCGGTAAAAGACAAAGAGATGCAATATGCTGTGAATCCTAATGCCAACGGGAACGCCTGGTTTGTGAGTAATATTAAACAGGTTAAAGATGCCAACGAAGCCATAGTTGCTATGGCAGACTTAAACACCAAATCAACAGCATTGATTGAACAGAAATTTTCAAATCAAATCAGTGCGACATCATTTGATGTTGACAGCGCAGCAAACATTGTTCTGAAAACCTACCACCCAGAAGAACTGGTTTATGAATCAAATAGTTCAAAAGACGGATTTATTGTTTTCTCTGAGATATACTACCCAGACGGTTGGAACGCTTATGTAGATAATCAAAAGGTAGATCATGCACAGGTTGACTTTGTTCTAAGAGGACTATTTGTAAATGCCGGTAAACATGAAATCAAGTTTAAGTTTGAACCTACAACTTACACCAAGGGAAGAACTATATCCCTGGCATCTAGTGGTATTATTTATCTTGTACTAGCAGCTTCCTTATTTATTGGAATAAGGAAAGAGCTCAAGAGCAAAGCATGAGATTCGCAGATATACCAGGGCAAGAGGAGATAAAAGCTAAATTGGTTAGCAGCATTAAAGAGGAGAGAATTCCTCATGCTCAATTATTTCTCGGCCCCGAAGGAAGTCACAATCTCAGTTTAGCAATTGCATGCATACAAATGATGTATTGCTCTCAACCTTTAGAAGATGATTCCTGTGGAAGCTGTAGCTCCTGCTCCAAAATCAGCAAGCATATGCATCCAGATGTGCATTACAGCTACCCAACAGCAGGTGCAAAGCAAATAAGCACTACCTACATTAATGAGTGGAGGCAAATGTTGTCTGAACATCCTTTAATGAATGCAAGTGACTGGATGGCAAAAATTGCCAAAGACGAGAACAAAACACCAAATATCACAAGAGAAGAAAGTAGAGATATACTTTCCAAACTCAGTCTTAAACCATTTGAGGGAGAAGCCAAAGCTCTTATCATTTGGATGCCTGAGTATCTGGATAAGATTGGAAACAGCTTACTCAAGATTATTGAAGAACCACCTCAACGCACTTTTTTCATACTAGTAGCTCATCAGTTCGATGCTATTTTACCTACTGTTAGCAGCAGAACTCAACTGGTGAAAATTGGTACTTATCAGAATGAAGAGCTAGTAGGTCACTTAAGAGAACGCTATGATTTGGAACAAGCCAAAGCTGAGAACATAGCATTTCTAGCTGATGGTAATATGAGGGAAGCAGTAATGATGGTTGAAGAGGTAGACGACAATTATTCTGAACTTTTCAGAAAAATGATGTTGGCCTGCTATCAAAATGATTTGAGCACAGTAAGCAAGTTTACAGATGAATTAGCTCGTTTAGGACGCAATCAAATACAGCTTTATCTCCAAAATGGTTTGAAGATTCTTAGAGAAACTTTGTTGTATAAAAGCATTGATGATTACGAAATAAAATTTGTAGGTGAATACAAAGATTTCATTCGAAACTTTTCAAGCACTATGAATGCAAAGCTGATAGAAGAAAGCTATCGATCCATCAATGAAGTCATCTATCATATTGGCAGAAATGCTAATGCTAAAATCTCACTCTTTAATCTATCTTTGGCCCTCAGACATAATTTCATCAGAAAAAGATAAGTCAAAGAGAACTAATGAGTTGCGGAAGTTGCGGAAAGAATAATGGGACACATAGTCCAGGTTGTGGTCAGAATGGTGACTGCAGCACTGGTAGTTGCAATAAACTCAATGTATACAATTGGTTGTCTGACATGATCCTCCCAGAGGATTATGTTCCTTTCAATATAGTTGAAGTAAGGTTTAAAGGGAGTAAGAAACTGTTCTTCAGAAATCACGACAACCTGGAACTGTTTACAGGAGATAAAGTTGTTGTTGAATCTGATTTTGGATACGATGTAGGAACCATTTCACTCAGCGGTGAATTGGTAAAACTTCAGTTGAAAAAATACGGAGTAGATGAAAACAGTGCTGAAATGCGTAAAATTCTGCGCATAGCAGGAGAAAAAGAACTAGAGAAATACCAAGAAATCAAAGATCGTGAGCCTAAAACATTGGAAAGAGCAAGAACCATTGCTATGAAAATGAATCTCAAGATGAAGATTAGCGATATGGAATTTCAAGGGGATGGGAAGAAAGTCACTTTCTATTATACCTCAGAGGGTCGCGTTGATTTTAGAGAGTTGATTAAGAGATATGCTTCTGAATTCAGATCAAGAATAGAAATGAGGCAAGTGAGTTACCGAGAAGAAGCTTCTAGATTAGGTGGTATTGGTAGTTGTGGAAGGGAGTTATGTTGCAGCACCTGGCTTACTGATTATAAAGTAGTAAGTATGAGTGCAGCAAAGACTCAAAACCTATCTATTAACATGCTAAAGCTTTCCGGGCAGTGTGGTAGGTTGAAATGTTGTCTCAATTATGAATTGGAGTTGTATACCGAAGCTTTGGCAGAATTTCCAAGAGATGATGTGCGACTTAAGACCGAAGCAGGCGAGGCATCTCTCAAGAAAATAGATATTCTAAAAGGAACTCTATGGTATTCATATGAAAAGAGTTTTGATTGGATTCCAATTAAGCTTGACAGAGTTAATGAGATTATTGCCAAGAACAAGAAAGGCGAAAAACCTGCTACTCTTAGCGACACTGCTAAAGGTGCCGAGATTCTCAATAAATCACTTGAATACAAAGATGATTTGCTAGAATCTTCTGACCTTACTCGAATGGACCATAAGAAGGACCATGGCCGATCTAAGGGTAGAGGTAGAAGAAAAGGTGCACCGTCTAAACGCAGAAGACCGCAACAGACCAAGAAGACAGAAGGCGCTGATGGTAATCCTCAAGCTAATAGAGGCGGTAACAAATCAAATCGAAGTAATAAAAATCGAAACCAGAACAGGAATCGAAATAGAAATCAAAACAAGGGCAACCAAAACAAGCCCAAGGACTAAATATCCATTTTAACTCTATTCTGCAAAGAGCGCGCTAAAGTCATTTGGTCTGCGTACTCCAATTCCCCACCAACTGAAATTCCCTTGGCCAAGGTGCTTACCTTTTTTTCCAAGTCTTGCATTTTTCTAGCAATATAGAATTCCGTTGTATCCCCTTCCATGGTAGCACTTAGTGCTACAATAATCTCATGAATATCATGTTCTTGAACTCTGGTAATAAGTTCTGGAATCTTAATGTCCGAAGGCCCTATACCGTCTATTGGTGATATTAAACCACCCAACACATGATAGTGACCAGAGTATTGCCCTGTATTCTCTAAGGCCAAAACATCTTGAAAATCTTTAACAACACAGATAATGTGCGCATCTCTTGAAGGTGATTGGCAAACATTGCATAAATCTCCGTCACTCAAGTTAAAACACTGTTTGCAATACTTAATTTCCGTTCTCATTTTGGTCATGGCTTCTGCCATGCTAAGTGCCTCTTCCTCGGGTCTTTTAAGAAGATAAAGCGCCATTCTCAATGCGCTTTTTTTACCAATTCCCGGAAATTTCGACAATTGTTCTACAGCTTTATCTATTAATGTGGAAGAGCTACTCATCTCGAGCAAATGTAAAAACTCAAAAGTGCATTTAAGCTATGCATGTGAAATATAAATTTAATTGAAAAGGCTGAACAAGATTCCAGCTGCTCCAACTACCCAACAGTAATATGAGAAGTAACGCAATTGGCTTCTCTTCACAATTTGTATCATCCATTTACAAGCCAAATACCCGCTAATTAATGCGGCTACAAATCCAAAAGCTGTTGGCAGCAAAGCAAGATCCATGGATTGCCTTTGTACCTCTTCCATGGCCATAATATCCAATACTTCTGTTGCCATGGCGCCTAATATCAATGGTAACACCATAAGAAAACTAAAGCGTGCTGCTTTGGTTCTATCTATTTTGAGCAAGACCGAAGCTGCTATGGTGGAGCCAGACCTACTAATTCCAGGTAAGATTGCTATAGCCTGTACAGCCCCAACTATAAATGCGCTGAAGCCATTAAATTCCTTATCCGTTCTCTTAATTCTATCTGAGGCAAAAAGTATGATTCCAGTTAGAAGGAGCATAATGCTAACAAATAACACATTGCTATCAAAGAACTGATCGATCCAATCTTTCATAAAAAGACCAACCAATGAGGCCGGTATCATAGACAAGATTACTAATAGAGAAAATCTCAACTCATCATTCCATTTAAACTTTAAAAGACCGCGAAACAAGTCTCCAATGTCTTTCCAAAAAACAACGATGGTACTTATAGCTGTAGCAAAGTGTAATACCACGGTGAACAATAAGCCTTCCTTGAGATGTATACCAAAAATGGCTTTACCTAGCTCTATATGGCCACTGCTACTAACCGGAAGAAATTCTGTAAGCCCTTGGAGTATCCCAAGTATAATAGCCTCAATTAGACTCATCCTCTGAATCTGGTCTTTTCAATATGGCAAAAACCTCGATTACAAAACCGGCAATAACCACTATGGGTGCCAAGGTGGTTTTCCTGAAATCATAAATGTTTTCAGTTCCAACCATTAAAGCGAATCCTATAACGATCACCACTATCCCAATCAGCATTAACTGGTAGTTCTTTTTGCCAAATACAAAGTGGAAATCCGGTTTGTTTTGACCTGCTTTTTTATCTGATGATTTTGATTTGCTCATAGTAATCTATTCTGAGAGTGAACAAAGAAAATAAAAACTTCTTATAGAACGCATAATAGTCTCATTTATTGAGTATGAAATCAGATTCACGATAGCCAAGATTTTCTCTGTGTTAATACTTAGCTTTGCCGCTTCTTAGACCCATGGCATACGATTTTAAATCCATAGAGAAAAAATGGCAACAAAACTGGACCGAATCCAATATATACAAAGTACAAGAAGATTCGTCCAAACCTAAATTCTATGCATTAGACATGTTCCCCTATCCTTCTGGTGCAGGGCTACATGTGGGGCATCCTTTGGGTTATATAGCTTCAGACATAATATCAAGGCATAAAAGATTAAAGGGATTTAATGTGTTACACCCTATGGGATTTGATGCTTTTGGACTTCCAGCCGAACAATACGCCATACAAACCGGGCAGCATCCTGCAGTCACAACCTCTCAAAATATTGAGCGCTATAAACAACAATTGAATCGGCTAGGTTTCTCTTTTGATTGGTCTAGGGAAGTTCAAACATGTGACCCATCCTATTATAAATGGACTCAATGGATTTTTGCCCAACTCTTCAACTCCTGGTATAATAAAGGTTCTAATAAGGCCGAATCTATTAATCAGCTGATTAGCATTTTTGAAATTGAAGGAAATGTGAATGTGCAACACCACGGTGAGCAAGTTGAGAAATTCACAAGTGAAGAATGGTTGGATTTCGATGCCAAACACAAAGAAATAAAACTTCAGGCTTATAGACTGGCATTTCAAAAATCAACAACGGTAAACTGGTGTCAAGAGTTAGGAACTGTACTTGCAAATGAAGAAGTTAAAGATGGTCTTTCTGAAAGAGGAGGTTATCCTGTAGTTCAAAAAGAAATGACTCAATGGTACCTGAGAATCACTGCATATGCAGACAGATTGTTGGAGGGACTTGACAAAATAGACTGGACAGACTCTTTAAAAGAGATGCAGCGCAACTGGATAGGTAAAAGCAGAGGGGCAGAATTGCGCTTTGGAATCAAAGGAAGCAAAGAACATTTAGAAGTATTTACCACCAGGCCTGATACCATTTTTGGAGCGAGTTTCATGGTTATTTCACCAGAACATCCTTTAGTAGAAGAGTTAAGTACTGCCGATCACAAATCAGCCGTACAAGCTTATTCTGAAAAAGCTAGAAATAAAGGAGAGCGAGAACGCATGATGAACAAAGAGGTGAATGGAGAATTCACGGGTTCATACGCTTTAAATCCTTTTAATCAGAAGGAAATCCCAATCTATGTAGCGGAATATGTACTTATGGGTTATGGCACCGGAGCCATTATGGCTGTACCAGCACATGATAGCAGAGATCATGCTTTCGCAAAGAAATTTGGCCTAGACATTATTCAAGTCATAGACAATGGGCAAAATAATGATGTTCATGAAGAGAGCTTTGATAGTAAAGAAGGTAGACTTATACATTCGGATTTTATAGACGGACTTGAAGTAGCCAATGCCATTAAAGCAGTTATACAGCTTGCTGAAGAAAAAGGAATTGGACATGGCACCACTAATTATAAATTGAGAGATGCTGGCTTTAGCAGACAGCGCTATTGGGGAGAACCATTCCCTATAATATTCCAAGATGGTGTTCCTCATTTAACCAATGATTTACCTGTGAGCTTACCTGAAGTGGAAAGCTATACTCCAACAGGAACTGGAGAAAGTCCTTTAGCTGCGGTTGATTCTTGGGTAAACACCTCAGAAGGAAAAAGAGAAACCGACACCATGCCTGGATGGGCAGGAAGCAGTTGGTATTTCCTGAGATATATGGATCCTCAAAATGATGAGGCATTTGCATCGGCTGAGAAGTTGGCTTATTGGAATCAAGTAGATCTCTATATAGGAGGAACTGAACACGCCACTGGTCATTTGCTGTATAGTCGTTTTTGGACTAAGTTTCTGTACGATATTGGCAAATTAAGTTTTGATGAACCCTTTAAGAAATTGGTGAATCAAGGAATGATTCAAGGTGAGAGCATGCTCTTAGACCTGCCAGGCAGAAGTCTACATATACCCGTGCATCTAGCAAACAAAGACGCTACCTTAAACCAGGATCAATTTGGCTTACTACAAAAGGAAGATACCCGATTTAGTGAGTTAAGCTTTGCAGATTTAGCCCAAGATGGTTTGATTAGATTGAGAACTCAATCTGAAAAAATGTCTAAATCCAAGCTGAATGTAGTAAACCCAGATGACGTCTGTGAAGATTATGGGGCAGATACACTAAGGCTTTATGAAATGTTCTTAGGTCCATTGCAAGATTCAAAGCCATGGAGTACCAAAGGCATAGACGGAACTCATAGATTCCTCAAAAAACTTTGGTCTTTATATGTTGATCAAGATGGAAATCTGAAAGTGACTACAGAAGTCGCGAGCAAAGAGCAACTGAAGACACTCCATAAGACCATTAAAAAGGTGACTGAGGACATTGAGAACTTTTCTTTCAACACTTCTGTAAGTCAGTTTATGATTTGTGTGAATGAATTGAGTTCAGCCAACTGTACTAGTCGAGATGTGTTGGAACCATTGCTTGTTTTACTCGCTCCATTTGCACCTCATATTTGCGAAGAGCTCTATGAGTTGATGGGGCATAACCAAAGTATTGTTGAAGCACGATGGCCTGAGTTAGATGAATCGCATATTGCAGAAGACAGCAAGTCTTATCCCGTATCTATCAATGGAAAAACCCGAACTCAAATTAATTTAAGTCTCAGCTTATCTAAAGAAGAAATTGAAGCCGAGGTACTTAAAAATGAGATAGTAATTAAATGGCTTGAAGGTCAAGCACCAAAAAAAGTAATTGTGGTCCCTGGCCGAATAGTGAACATAGTTAAGTAAGTTTTAAAGAATAAATACAATATCATGCATACCTGGATAAACATAGATCAGCAATCAGATTTTAGCATTTACAATCTTCCCTATGGCGTATTTATGCGCGACGGACAGGCAACACCTGGTGTTGCAATTGGTGACTCCATCATAGATCTTAAAGCCTGTGCCATGCTAGGCATATTTGATCATATAGAATTCGACAAAGCCGTTTTTGACAGTTCAGTACTGAATGATTTTATTTCTACTGGTAAAAAGGTGTGGTCTGAAGTAAGAAAGACTTTACAAGAGCATTTGACCAATGAAAACTCCAAGTTGTTTGAATTCAAATCAAAACTTTTAGTTGATCGTTTACAGGCTGAAATGCGTCTTCCAATTCAAATTGGTGATTATACAGACTTTTATAGCAGTATAGAGCACGCTACCAATGTAGGCAAGATGTTTAGACCGGATAATCCATTGCTTCCAAACTGGAAACATATACCTGTGGGATATCACGGAAGAAGCAGTTCCATAGTAATTAGCGGCACAGACATTAAAAGACCACATGGACAAACAATGGCTCCAGATGCGAACAGTCCTTCTTATGGGCCAAGTAAAAGAATGGATCTTGAGTTGGAAATGGGTTATGTGATTGGCAGACCAACTAAACTTGGCGAGCAAATAGATGTTAATACGGCTGAAGATTTCATTTTCGGGAAAGTAATATTCAACGATTGGAGTGCAAGAGACATTCAAAAGTGGGAATATGTTCCCTTAGGGCCTTTTTTAGGAAAGAATTTTGGATCGAGTATGTCTGCATGGATAGTAACCATGGAAGCATTAGAACCTTTCAGATGTGAAAGCATTGCTCAAGAACCAGAGGTTCTGCCATACTTGCAATTCAGTGGGAATAAGAACTACGATATAAATCTTGAAGTAGATCTTATAACAGAGGAAGGTAATGCCACAACCATTGCTAAAAGCAACTTCAAGTATATGTATTGGAACATGGCACAACAACTTGCTCACCACACTGTAAATGGTTGTAATGTTAACGTTGGTGATTTAATGGCCAGTGGCACTATAAGCGGGCGAGATAAAGGCAGCTACGGAAGCATGCTGGAATTGAGTTGGGGTGGAAAAGAACAAGTTCAACTCAATGATGGCTCAAGCAGAACATTTATAAATGATGGCGACAGCATAGACATTCGCGCTTGGTGTGAAAAAGATGGAAAAAGAGTGGGATTTGGTAATTGTTTAGGGAAGATTTTACCTGCTGATTAATCAAACAAACCTGTTGAGATTAATATCTCAAACAAATACCACTTACCATTGATTTCTGTTACAGTGACTGGTACATCAATTTCTTCTCCTTTATAATCCATAAAAATGATTAGCGGCTTTGGTGTAGAAGGGCTGCCATCAGATTCGTATTTAAAGCTTTTATACTTGAGCTTAGATCTATCTATATCATTTTCATTAATTGCATTTTGAATATTGAGCATATTTTCCTCAAAGCGCTTTTTCATAGGAGCAATGATTTCATTCTCCATTGTTTCGTTCTCAATCACTTTACCTGGAGTCATCATAATTCCAACAATGCCAGCCGTGAGTGCATATTCATCTAAGAGTGAATTATCATTTTCAACAATTGCTCGAACAAAAGTCTTTGCCAACTTTTCTGGATTGTTGGTATTCATATGAGGAGCAACATTGCTTGTAGTTTCAGTTTTAGAAGCACCACAACTTGCACTTAGCACAGTCAGTGCTATGAAAAAAATAGATAGAAAATTCTTAATCATTCCTCGGCTTACGGGGTCTCAATTTTCTCCCAGTCTTGCTCAATTTAACATCATCTGATTTCTCAGGACGAGGTCTGGCGATTTGAACAGAAATTGGACGACCGTTGATTTTTCGAGTGTTAATGTTTTGAATAGCTGCTATGGCGCCATCTTGATCGGCCATTAATACAAATCCATAGCCTTTGGATTTTCTGGATTCTAAATCAATTAATATTTTAACTGATTTTACCTCTCCATACTCACTAAACATCTGATTTAAATCATCTTCCGTAATAGTATAATCAATGTTAGAAACAAATAGGTTCATTGGTTACTGTTTTGTGTGATAAGGCAATCAAAAGCATGGCTAATGTGCTATCACTAACTAATATTACGTCAAATGTAGGGGTAAAAATTAATAATGACTCAAGTAGCGTCTTCGTTTTTCTATTTTTGCCTTGAATGTTCAAACTCAAGAATTACATTAATGGAAAGCTTATAGAACCCGATAATGGAGCCTATATAGACAATTTTGACCCTTCATGTGGTCAAGTGTATTCTCAAATACCAAACTCTGGTAAAGAAGATGTAGAGAAGGCTATAGACGCCGCAAGAGCGGCATTTGACAGTTGGAGTAATTTAAAGAATACCGAAAGGGCTAGTTGGTTACAAAAAATATCAGACGGTATAGATGCCAAAATCTCAATATTAGCTGAAGCTGAAAGTAAAGACAATGGCAAGCCTCTTTGGCTAGCTGCTAAAGTGGATATTCCTAGAGCACGAGACAATTTCGCATTTTATGCTACTGCCATAAAACATTACGCTTCTGAAAGCCATAGAACTTCGGAGTTTGTGGTGAATTATACAAGCAGAAAACCCATAGGAGTTGCCGCATGTATTTCTCCTTGGAATCTTCCATTATACCTCTTCAGTTGGAAAATTGCTCCGGCTTTAGCTGCGGGCAATACTGTTGTAGCCAAACCTTCTGAAGTAACTCCAATGACCGCTTATTTACTTTCTGAAATCTGTGAAGAAATCGGTTTACCTGCGGGTGTTTTGAACATCGTTCATGGCTTAGGAGGAGAAACTGGAAATCATATCATTTCTCATGATGATATAGACTTAGTATCATTCACTGGAGGAACCGCAACAGGTGCCCATATCGCCTCTGTTGTTGCTCCAAAGTTTAAAAAGATGTCTCTGGAACTGGGTGGTAAAAACCCAAATATCATTTTCGATGACTGCGATTTCGATAAAGCTCTAAGAACAACGGTAAACTCCTCATTCTCTAACCAAGGTCAGATTTGTCTCTGTGGTTCTAGAATCTATGTGCAAAGAGGAATCTATGAGAAATTTAGAGATGCATTCGTAGCTAAAACCAAAAAGATGAAAGTGGGAGATCCTTCAGCTGAAGATTCTAGATTAGGAGCGATAGTTTCCAAAGCGCATTATGAGAAAGTGCTATCCTACATTGAACTCGCCAAAGAAGAAGGCGGAACGGTTTTAGCTGGCGGCAATTCAGTACAACTAGAGGGTGAGCTTGCCAATGGATGGTATATAGCTCCTACCATCATTGAAGGTTTAAACGAGCAATGTAGAACCAATCAAGAAGAAATATTTGGGCCAGTGGTCACTATTCAAGTATTCGATACTGAAGAAGAAGTGATTGAATTAGCCAACAGTACAGATTATGGACTGGCTGCCACTATTTGGACAGAAAACCTTAGAAAGGCACATCGCATGGCTGATAAAGTAAAAAGTGGAATTATTTGGATTAATTGCTGGTTGCTCAGAGATCTTAGAACTCCGTTTGGAGGTATGAAAGACAGTGGTGTTGGAAGAGAAGGTGGATGGGAAGCACTTAACTTCTTTACAGAACCCAAGAACATTTGCATTAAATATGACGAATAAAAAAAGGGGCTTAACGCCCCTTTTTTATTTTATCGAATACTGACTATTAAAAGTCATCTTCTACAAATCCTGTACGTCTGTGTCCTGAGACAACGTACTCTGTTCCTGGAGTATCATCTCCAAATCCAACTACCATATAGATACTATCAGTAACTACACCAGTTTTAGATTTACCTCCGTCAGTAATTACCTTACCATTTTTGATAACGATATTCACTGGATATGCTTGGTTCTCTAAACTATCAGATTGTCCAAAAGACATTCCTTCAGGATTTGCAGCAACCTTTGCTTTAAAATCCCAGAAATGTGCTTCATCAGACACCCAGATTTGAGCACCATCATTAGCTGCAGTGTTAAATGTTAACATGGTTGAGTAACCATGTCCAACATCTGTACCACCCAAATTATAGGTAACGTACCACTCACCAGCTATCTGATGCCCAGCATACATTTCAGGTTCATACTCTTCTTGGCATGAACTGATAAATGCTACTAGAGCAATCAGCATTACTATTCCTTTTATTTTTTTCATGTTTTGTCTCAATTAAAGTGCAACTTGTGTTAACTGTATATCCCAGTTCCATCCAGTAAGAGCCCAATCACAATCAAAGCTAACTGTTTTAGCACCTGCGTCAACAGTCATTGCGTTAAAGGTGATGTCTCCACCCCATGTTGGGTGACTTGGAGTATTGAAACTGAAATCATTTGTTCCAATGTCATTTGCAGTAATTACTGTACCGCGAGCTGCATAAGCAAGACCATAACCTAGATTTAGTTCGTAATAAGAACCAAAAGCACATGACATGCCAAAAGTTCCATCACTGTTCTTCCAAATTAGGACATACTCAGTTGCAGTTGTTTTAGGATCACCATTTCTAATGATTCTAGCGGTATAAAGACCTTCTATACTAGTAGTTAGGTCTCCAGTTTTAACCACATAAACAACACGTCCAGCGGTACCGCTGAAACCATCTTTGTTGCTGGCAGAATAAGTTAATACGTATCTATCAGATACATTACCATCTACGGTGCTACCACCACGGTATTGTCCTACCGCTGAAGTTGTAACAGGAATACTATTACCACCTTCGCTGGCATCAACACCAGGATCTGTAAATGTTGTACCCAAGGACACAAACATTGGATCGGCTCCTGAAACTGTAAAAATCGGGTAGTTCGTTTCTCTTGCAAAACCACTAGTGGTATCTTTTTCACAAGAAGCTAGAACACCTACAGTCAATAAAGCCAAGACTAATTTTAATGTTTTCATAATTCTTTTTTTAATTATTAATTATTTTTTATCCCACCAAACTTTTACTCCGATGCCTTGGGCGATTTGTGCAGGAGCGTTGGTATTTCTTTGTACTTCTCTATCAGGAACTAACAGTCTTCTTGGTGATTTACCTTGTGGTAAAACACTTCCGAAAGAATAAGTCAATTCTCCAACATCAGCCGCCATTCCTTGATCTGCAGCAGCCTGGAAAGGAGGATACTGGGTTCTATTTCTCTCAAAGAAACCTTCAAGATTCATAAAGTTTGCCAGTGCTATCCATTTCTGAACCATAATTGGTCCAATATCTGTCTCTACATCGCCAGTTGGAACAAATTCATATGTACCTCCTGTACCATATAATGCAGAAGCACCAGACACTCCATGCATAGCAAATGAAGCCTCAATACCAGCCTCATAAGCCGCTTTAGCTCCAGAACCACTTGCATATCTCACCAATGCCTCAGCTACTAAGAAATCTTTCTCAGCTACCATCATGAAGTAAACAGGATCTGTTGCCCCAATGTTTGGTGTAGATAATTCCCCGTTAGGAATGTCCCTATTTGCGAAGTCTCCTTGAATCTTAGCTTTATGGCCAGCTGAACCGGCAACATAAATTCCGTCAATTCTAGGATCCGCAGATAGTTGTAACATTTGAAGCATAGAAAGACTAGCTCTGTTATTTACATCTCCTAAACGACTAACTTGGATTTCGTAGTAAGGATTTCTCTTTCCTTGCTCTGCTCCAAAGTCAGCAAATTTGGCATCCTTAGTAATGAAGTTATCATCTGCAATCAAAGCGTTTACTGCAGCTGCATCTGCAGATGAAGTATAAGCCATACGCATGTACATCTTCAATTTCAAGGTATTTGCAAATCTGACCCATTCAGCCATATCGCCTCCGTATATAATATCACGAGTTCCAGGATCTAATCCAGCACCTCCAGAATTATAACGGCTAACAGCATCATCAATTCTACTCAATAGAGCAGGATAGATATCAGCGCCATTATCAAACTTTGGGTTAAAGTTTAAAGATCCTTTTAAGGCATCATTGAAAGGAACATCATTGTAAAGGTCAGCCAACATCTGGAAAGAATATGCCTGAATCAATGTAGCAATCAGATAATATGCATTATCTCCACTTTCTGTTGCTTTATCTCTAATAATCTGCAGATCATTTAAACCACCAGCATAAGCTTCTTGCCATTGGTTGTCGAATTTATCTGATGGTACATTGTACTCATCATAATCTTCATATTGACCTGCATCAGGTGCTTGAGTATAATATTGAGCCCAATACCCTCCTAAAGTTCCATAGTCTCCTCCAAAAGTTACCATCATTGATGATTGCGCTCCTGGTAATAATAAATCTATGGATACGTCTGATGGGTTGTTTGGATCATCATTAATATCAAAGAACTCATTACATGAGGTGGATACGAGGATCAAGCTTAAAAACAATACTTTATATAAATTTTTCATTTTTGATTCTCTTTTTATAGGTTAAACATTAATGCAAATCCGTAAGATCTTGTTGTAGGGTTCGCACTGAACTCACCAAAACTAGACTCAATTGTGCTTGTACTCCATGAAGTTACTTCAGGATCAACAAATTGATTGTCAACAGGAGTCCAAAGGAACAAGTTACGTCCAATTAAACTCACTGTAACACCTGCAAATGGTGTTTTATCAGTGATGTTCTGAGGTAATCTGTAGCTCAATACAACTTCTCTCAGTTTAGTAAATGATTTATCGATCACATTCTGTCTGTCTAGAGCAGATGCTCTGTGATAATCATCCATATGTGCAGGATCTACTGGAATCGTATTTTCTACATAAGAGAAAGTACCATCACCGTTATCAATTTTCTGAACTGAATTAGGAACAACAAATGGCTTTCTGTCATTCAAGGTAGTTTTTACACTATTACCAGTAAAGAAGTTAATATCCGCTGTTCTTGAGAACATAAGACCACCTTGACGAGTATCAAATGTAAATCCAAGGCTTAAACCTTTCCAAGACAATGAATTAGATATACCTAATATGTAATTGTTTTGTGCATTTCCATAATACTCCTTATCAGTTGCTGCAACTGGAACTCCATTAGCATCAACCACAATTTGATCTGGATTGTCAGGATTAGTTTCTGGAACTTCTCCTTTAAATATACCAATTGGCTGTCCTGCCACTGCAACAAATGCTGTAGTAGATAATCCACCAAGTGCTAATTCTTCAATAGAAGGATCTAGTTGATCTACATTGTTTCTGTTTCTAGTGAAGTTACCAGAAATCATCCAATTTAAACCATCCTCATTTCTAAGAATTCTATAAGAAAGAACAGCTTCAATACCTTGATTAGTAATTTGAGCTGGATTAGCAAAATAATAAGTCCAACCACTAGAAGGAGCCAATGATACTTGTAGTATTTGGTTTTCTGTAGTTCTATTATAGTAGGTGAAATCTACAATAATTCTGTTGTCCCAGAATTTCAAATCTGCTCCAATTTCCAACTCTTTAGTAATCTCTGGAGTTAAAGAAGGATTAGCAACTCTATTACCCATTTCAAAGGAGTTAATTCCACTAGCCAAAGGATAATTAAATGTTCTCCAAGGCATGTAGTTCCCAGCTTGAGTATAAACTTGGCTAATCACATAAGGAGATGCGTCATTACCAGAATGTCCGTATCCAACTCTCAATTTACCATAATTTAATATCTCAGGAATACCAGCAATTGCGTCAGTGAATACATAACTCACATTAGCCGCAGGATAAAAGAATGCTCTGTTTTCTTCAGGAAGAGTAGAAGACCAATCATTTCTAGCTGACACATTTAAGAATAAATAGTTTTTGTAGCTTACAGAAGCAATACCAAATGCTCCAACCAATCTTCTCAACGTTTCAGTCTCAGAAATATTAGGAGTTGCACCACTATTAGAAACATTGTAGAATCCTCCAATGTCAATTCCATTTACAGACATGAATAGAGAATTAGTTCCTCTTTGGTTCATGTTAAGACCACCAGTCACATCTAAATTGATTAAAGAAGACAAGCTCTTATTCCAAGAAAGTAGGAAGTCATGGTTGAATTGAGTTCTGTTGTTCATTTGCTCACTTACGAAACCAGGATCATCAACACTACCTGCATTCACACCTTCTGGTAAAAGAATGGCTCTGTGAACATGTGTATTGTGATTCTCTATGTCATAACCAAATCTGTAAGTCGCACTTAAATTATCCAATATATCAATGGTAGTTTCTAAACCTCCATAGAACTTGGTTCCTTTATAGTCGTTTTGATTGCTGTTTAATATAAAGTAAGGGTTAGTTACACCATATGCTGTAAAATAGTCCTCTACATTATAATATTTAGCCGTATAATCTTGCATATCTAATACAGACATGTCTCTTGGCAATTGCATGAGGTTATTATATATACCCTCTTGACCTTGCCCTGTTGGAACAAATCCCGTTCTAGTGTCTGCAAAATTCATTGTACCAGAAACTCTCACTTTACCAAAGCGCTGCATAGCTCTTAAAGCAATGGTATTCCTGTTGTAAACATCAATCGGTTTACCATCTGTACCATCTGGGTAAATACCATCGTGATTTACATTAGAGAAAGATGCATAGAAGTTTCTATCTGCATTACCTCCATTGATAGCAACGTGGTTCTTTACACTCATTCCAGTTTCAAAGAATTCTCTCACATTGTTTTCAAGTGGGCTAAATGGCTTCAATAGTTGAGAATTATCAACCACTCTGCCAAATACACGATCTCTGTCATCCATGATTGGTCCCCAAGAACCATTCTCATCTAACCAGTGATTTCCATCCCATCCTTGACCAAATTTGTTTTGGAATTCTGGCATTCTCAGTACATCAAAGAAAGTTGTGTTACCAGAGTATGCTACTCCAATCCCTTTTGATTTTGTTGCAACACCTTCGTTACCTTTTTTGGTGGTAATCATAATAACACCATTTGCCGCTCTTGACCCATATAAGGCAGTTGCATTGGAACCTTTCAAGATGTCCATAGAAGCAATGTCTTCTGGGTTAATAGCATTCAAACCATTTCCAAAGTCAAAGGCACCACTTAAATTATTGGAACCTAAACTTGAATTTGTAAGAGGAACACCGTCTACAACAATCAGTGGCTGGTTGCCTCCTGTCAGAGATTGCAGCCCTCTAATTACCACACGTGTTGAAGCACCAGGATCTGTAGATGCAACGTTGATATCCACACCGGCAACTTTACCTTGAATGGAATTCAACACACTACGATCACCACCTTCTGTCAAAGCCACATCACTCACCGAGGTGACTGAATAACCAAGACTTCGCGAAGACTTTTTGATGTTTTGTGCAGTAACTACAACTTCACCTATTGTTTCGTCTGAAGGAGCCATCTTAACCGTAATCGTGGTTGATGTCCCTACTACTACTTCTTTCTCTTTTAAACCAAAAGAAGTAATGACTAAAACAGGTTCAGCTGAAGTCAGATTGATGGTGAACGCACCATTGGCACCCGTATAGGCCCCGTTGGTTGTCCCCTTTTCTTTCACCATGGCCCCGATTACACCTTGACCATTGTCATCCAGCACGGTACCTGTTACGGTACGAGTTTGAGCTTCTGTGATTAATCCTAAACACAGCAACGCACAAACCCCCAGAATTTGAATTAATTTCTGTTTCATAAACTTAGCTTTACGTTTTTATTAATCTCAAAGTAATGCCTTGTCGGATGAAACAACAAATTTTAAGGACTAAAATTTTACAGTTTTAATGTAAATACACGGCTGTTGAATAAAACTTAAAGGCTAGACCTATCTTTGTCACTTAGAATGGAACTAAACTATAACACCCAACAAGACCAGATAATTCTTTCGGAATATGGACGAGGAGTTCAGGAATTGATAGAACATCTAAAAACAATAGATGACAGAGAAAAAAGGAACCGTATGGCAAAAACCATATTCCAAGTAATGATTAATCTGAATCCATCAGTTAAGGACTTAGATAATTATCAACAAAAGATTTGGGATCACATACATATTATGGGCAACCATGAACTAGACATCGACTCTGAATATCCAAAACCTGCGCTGGAAACACTAAGTTCAAAACCAGACCAAATGCCTTACAAAGGGGCTTTAACAAGATACAGGTTTTACGGTAGGAATCTAATAGAAATGATAGATGGCGCTAAAGATCTCCCAGAAAGTGAAATTAAAACCTCATATATTAACTACATAGCCTCATTCATGGTGAATTCATCGAACAATTGGAATGATGAAAATCTGGGTGCTGCACAGGTTTCGCAACATCTTTCTGATTTATCAGGTGGTAAGATCCAAATCAATCCAGAAGAGTTGAATATACATGTAGAGAAACAACGCAAACGCCCTACTAATACCAACAACAAAAACAAGGGTAAAAACAAAGGCAAGAAGAATTACAGAAGAAGATAATGGGTACATTTATCATAGAAGGTGGTCATAAGCTTAAAGGGAGCTTGAAACCGCAAGGCGCAAAAAATGAGGCGCTACAAGTTCTCTGCGCTGTGCTACTTACTTCTGAAAAGGTTGAAATAAGTAACATCCCTGAGATTAGAGATATCAATAGAATGATAGATCTTCTCAAGGGATTGAAAGTAAAAGTAGAGCGCTTGTCTAAGGGGCATTATTCCTTTCAAGCAGATGAGATTGATTTAGAATACTTTCACACAGAGGAATTCAAAAAGAAAGGAGCATCAATCAGAGGTTCCATTATGATTATTGGGCCCCTGTTGGCTCGTTTTGGAATTGGGTACATACCAAGTCCTGGAGGAGACAAAATAGGAAGAAGGCGATTAGATACCCATTTTATAGGATTTGAAAAGCTTGGCGCCAAGTTTGAGTATGACGATCACAGTCGATTTTATAAAGTAAGTGCAGATAACCTGCAAGGGGAATACATGCTATTGAGTGAAGCTTCTGTTACAGGAACAGCCAACATATTAATGGCTGCTGTAATGGCAAAAGGAAAAACCACCATTTACAACGCTGCTTGTGAACCTTATTTGCAACAGTTGTGTCGCATGCTAAATTCAATGGGCGCAAAGATTACAGGTATTGGCTCAAATCTGCTAGAAATTGAAGGCGTAAGCTCTATGAACGGTTGCGAACACCGCATACTTCCAGACATGATTGAAATTGGAAGTTTTATTAGTCTCGCTGCGCTCACAAATTCTGACATTACCATAGAAAACGCTCAAGTGGACCAATTGGGTTTAATACTTGAAGTATACAGGAAACTAGGTGTTCAGTTTAAAGTTGTAGGAGATGATATTGTTGTTTCCAACAATGAGCATTTTGAAATCGATTCTTTCATAGATGGCAGTATGATGAGTGTTGCTGATGCACCTTGGCCAGGTCTGTCTCCAGATTTACTAAGTGTAATTCTGGTTATGTGTACCCAAGCCAAAGGAAATGTGCTCATACACCAAAAGATGTTTGAGAGTCGTTTGTTCTTTGTGGATCATTTGATTGACATGGGTGCTCAAATCATTTTGTGTGATCCTCACCGAGCAACAGTTATGGGCTTAGACAGACGCGTACCATTAAAGGGAATAACCATGACATCTCCAGACATTAGAGCTGGAGTTTCACTTTTGATAGCTGCCATGTCTGCAAAAGGAAAAAGCACTATACACAACATTGAGCAGATAGATAGAGGATACGAGGAAATTGAGAAAAGGTTGAACCCTTTAGGTGCAAAAATCACTAGAATAGATTGAGAACTCTTCGCAACATAGCATTGACTTTTTTGCTTGCCATTCTGTGTACGGCATCTTCTCATGTGCTTCATCCAGTTGTGGGAGAAAAGGCTCCAGAAATATCAATGCCAAATGCTCAAGGAGATATTTTAAAACTAAGTGATCTCAAAGGCAAATTGGTTCTCATTGATTTCTGGGCTAGCTGGTGTAGGTCTTGCCGTGTAGACAATCAAGTTCTCAAACGCATGATCACACGTTATGAACAAAGAAGCTTTAAAACCGGAGAAGGATTTGATATATATAGTGTGAGTTTAGATACGGACAAACAGGTATGGATGCAAGCTATTGCAAATGACAAGCTTAATTGGGACAATCATGTATGCGACTTTAAAAAATGGGATAGCCTTGTTGTAAAATCATACAACTTCAAATATCTCCCACATAATTTACTCATAGATGGGAATGGTGTAGTTCTCGCCAAGAATCTGTATAAAGAAAAGCTCAAGGCTTTTTTAGAATCACAACTAACTGACTAAGCACATCCCCTCACACCCCGCACCCCACACCTCACACCTCACACCTCACACCCAATCTGCCACATTGTCTTTTGGCTTCAATTTTGCAATAAGACCCATAGATTAAATAAAATATGACCAAGGAGGAATCAAAACCTGTAGAAGAACAGGAAGAAGTTCAGAATCAAGAAGAGAATGCTCAAGAAGAAAAAGCAGCGGAACTCAGTCCAGAAGACAAAATTAACGAGCTGAACGACAAGTACTTACGTCTTTATTCTGAATTTGATAATTTCAGAAGAAGAACGGCAAAAGAACGCTTGGATTTGTTGAGAAATGCTTCAGAAGAATTGATGCAAGAATTGCTGCCTATCATGGATGACTTTGACAGAGCTGCTAAGGCCATGGCAGACTCAGATGACATTTCGTCTATAAAACAAGGAGTGGAATTGGTACATCATAAATTCAAGAGCACGTTGGAAAACAAAGGTTTAAAGAAATTTAGGGTTGTTGGGAAAGCCTTTGATCCTGACTTTCACGAAGCAGTAACCAAAATTCCTGCACCTAAAAAGAAGTTGAAAGGAAAAGTAGTAGATGTTATTGAAGAAGGATATATGATCAACGACAAGGTTCTTAGATATGCTAAAGTGGTTGTAGGAGAATAATGGCAAAAAGAGATTATTATGAAGTTCTTGGGGTGAGCAAATCAGCCACTGCCGATGAGATGAAAAAAGCTTATCGCAAGTTGGCTATTAAATACCATCCAGATAAGAACCCAGACGATAAAGAGGCTGAAGAAAAATTCAAAGAGGCTGCCGAAGCCTATGAAGTTCTCAGCAATGCAGAGAAGCGTCAGCAATACGACCAATTTGGCCACGCCGGAATGAATGGCGGTGGTGGATTTGGCGGTGGTGGAATGAATATGGAAGACATATTCAGTCACTTTGGCGATATTTTCGGAGATATGGGTGGAAGCCCATTTGAAAGCTTCTTTGGAGGAGGGGGCGGCGGTAGACGTAGAGGAAGAACTTCAGTAGGGTCTAACATTCGAATAAAGCTCAAACTCAATCTGGAAGAGATTACTAAAGGAGTTGAGAAAAAAATAAAATTCAAAAAGAAAGTTGTAGCAGACGGAGTCACTTTTGATACCTGTTCAACATGTAATGGTCGCGGCCAGGTGACACGTGTTCAAAATACATTCCTAGGTCAAATGCAAACTTCATCTCCTTGCCCCACTTGTGGCGGACAAGGGAAGAAGATTAAAAACATACCTTCCGGGGCAGATGGCATGGGTCTAAAAACTCAAGAGGTGACTACAACCATAAATATACCTGCTGGTGTTTCAGATGGGATGCAATTATCGGTTCAAGGAAAAGGAAACGAAATTGCTGGAGGAGTATCTGGAGATTTGATTGTGCAAATCGAAGAAATTCCACATGAGCATTTACACAGAGATGGAAACAATGTAGTTTACAATTTGCACATTAGCTTTCCTCAAGCCGCATTAGGAGCTGAAATAGAAGTACCCACTGTAACGGGTAAGGCTCGCATTAAAATTGAATCAGGCACACAGTCTGGCAAAATATTAAGACTAAGAGGGAAAGGTGTTCCAGATGTAAATGGCTACAGAGCAGGAGATCAGTTAATCTATATTAATGTATTTACGCCAACCAAACTGAACAGTCAAGAAAAGGAATTGATGAAGGAATTATTGGAATCTGAGAATTTCACTCCAGACCCAAGCAAGGAAAAAGGCTTCTTTGAAAAAATGAAAGATTTCTTTCATTAATCCTTAGTTCTTAATTTAATGGTTTTGGTCGAAAGACTGAGAACACTTAGATCTCATACCGTTTATTTGCTTGAATGAACATCCTAAAAATACATGAAGTTTCTAAAATCTATGCCAACCATACGGCATTAGATAAAGTGAGCTTTGATGTTCCTAAAGGCAAAATATTTGGGCTACTTGGCCCCAATGGTGCAGGTAAAACCTCATTGATTCGTATTATCAATCAAATTACAGCACCAGATCACGGCTATATCCATTTCGATGGAGAAGAGCTCAATTCAAATCACATAAAACGTATTGGTTACCTTCCTGAAGAGCGAGGTTTATATAAAAAGATGCAGGTCTATGATCAGCTGCTCTATTTTGCTCGGCTCAAAGGACTTAATAAAAGCAAGGCTCATCAAACTATAGATTACTGGCTTGAAAAGTTTGAAGCACTTGACTGGAAAAAGAAAAAGATTGAGGAATTATCTAAGGGCATGCAACAGAAAATACAGTTCATCATCACTGTATTGCATCAACCTGATTTTATCATCTTAGATGAACCCTTTACAGGATTTGACCCTAAGAATACGCAATTAATCAAAGATGAAATATTTGGCATGAAGGAAGGGGGTAAAAGTGTAATGCTATCCACCCATAGAATGGAATCCGTAGAAGAAATCTGCGATGAAGTGGTTCTGATTAACAAAGCAAAAGTGATTAGGCAAGGACAAGTTGACTCCATTAGGCATGAATTAAAAGAAGACCTTTTTGAGGTTATTTATGATGGCGAACATGATGCAGGGGTTGTTGAGGGCATTGAATTACTTCATCAAGAACACAATCAAGGACATACCACTATTTCCTTCAAATTCAAGGATGGTGTTGCTCCCAATATTCAAAACTTCACGGATAAGAATATTGAGATTAAGCAGTACAGAGAGCTAATTCCCAGTATGCAGGAAGTGTTTCTAAAACTAACTGAAGAAGATGCGTAATATTCCATTGGTCATAAGTCGGGAATACCTGACTAGAGTTAAAAAGAAGAGTTTTATCATAATGACATTACTCGCTCCAGTTCTAATCTCTGCATTCTATGGAGGGATTATCTGGGTGAGCACTAATGATCAGGTAGGTGCAAAGGATAAATTCATAGTAGTTAATGATGAATCAGGAGTTTTTCGAGGGAAAATTGATAAAGTCAATACGGTAAATTTCAGCTTTCAAGATGAATACAACAGAGATTCGCTTTTAGCAGGAACAGCCGATGGGTTTATTCATATAAAAGAAGTAGATCTTCATAAGCCGCTCCAAATTGCATACGAATCACAAGGAAGTCTATCTGCCAAAGAAACATCGAGCATAGAGAACGCCTTTAAAAATGAAATGGAACGGATTAAGCTCGAGGAGCTTGGAGTGAGCCAAGGAGCTATGGATAGCCTCAATTCTAAGGTGAACATTAACGAATTGAAAATTGATGAAAACGGAAAGGCTAAGTCCAACAGTATTATTATAAATACCATAGTTGGAATGGGGCTTTCAATCATGATCTATTTCTTCATATTCCTATATGGTGTGCAAGTGATGAGAGGCGTAATTGAAGAAAAAACAAATCGTATAGTGGAGCTTATGATATCCTCGCTAAAACCATTTGAATTGATGATGGGAAAGGTGATAGGAATAGCCGCTGTTGGTTTAACTCAATTGGGAATCTGGATTGTTCTATCTACCGTATTAACATTGATTATCAGCACAATTTTTGGAATTGATATGTCACAAGGTATGGACGCAAATCCTATGATGGCCTCAGGTCAAGTTCCGGAGATGAATGGAAAACTGACAAACATTATTGCTGCCTTTATAGATTTACCATTGCTCAAAATCTTTGGACTTTTCATCTTCTATTTCCTAGGTGGATATTTACTATATGGAGCCCTTTTTGCTGCTATTGGCTCTGCGGTTGACTCTGAGACAGACACTCAACAGTTCATGATGCCAGTTACGCTGCCATTGGTATTCTCATTTATAGTTTCATTCTCTGTGGTTATAAATGATCCAAATGGAGTTTTGGCCGTATGGTTATCCATGATACCTATAAGCTCCCCAATAGTAATGATGTCTCGCATCCCTTTTGACCCACCTACATGGCAAATTGTATTGTCTATGATCAGCCTTGTTTTAACCATTCTTTTGGTAATATGGCTAGCGGGAAGGATCTATCGAACAGGGATCTTAATGTATGGTAAAAAGCCTTCATACAAGGAGATTGCCAAGTGGTTGTTTTACAAAAAATAGCTACCTTAGCAAAATGAGTCGTTTGCTTATTATTCTTTGCATTTTGGGCACCTCTATGGGTTCAAATGCTCAAAATGACCCTATGTTTTTGGGAGGTCATGTTAATGATGTCACAAGTGTAGCATATAGCCCTGATGGACAGTATATAGTTACAGGATGTTGGGATGGACATGTTTTCGTTTATTATAACGACAGTACCCCAACCTATTACTTGAGCTTTGCCGATCACAGAAGCGCAGTTAACACTTTAGCATTTAGTAGAGATTCTCGTTACTTGCTTACAGCTGGCATGGATGGAGAAATCAATAAATACTATTTCCCACATCCAGATTCCATGGATTTCATTCGTTTAGATACTGTTTATGCATTTGGGACCAAACCCGTGAATAAAGTTTTTTACGGCCCAGGACTTCGCATGATTTTTTCTGGAGATGATGCTGGAAAATTCGCAGCTTACGATATCAAAAAGAAAATGAACCGAGATGTGAATGCAAATGCTCCAATCAAGGCTTTTGCGGTAAGCATAGATCGCATGCATTATTTCATAGCAACTAAAGGAAGCTCAGATATTGTACAATATGATATTCTAGGTAAGGAAATCAGAAGATTTAGCGGACATCAAGGAGAAATCAATGATTTGGAAGTTACGGTGGATAGAAAGTATCTCATTTCTGGTTCAACGGATAAAACAGTTAAGATTTGGAATCTCCAGACTGGGAAAATGGCCATTAGTTTGTCTAATCACACTTGGGATGTAACAGCCCTTTCTGTGGATCCCTATTCCAGATATGTGGCAAGTTGCGGTTTAGACGGAACAGTGAATATCTATGCCATTGCAAATGGACAATTGTTAAGGACGTTCAAAAACACTAACGGCAGGTGTAATGACATTGCCTTTAGCCCAGATTTAAAAAGTGTAATAGTAGGTCTTCACATGGATAGCCCAGGTGAAGAAGGATATGGATCTAATATTTGGAGTACAGGTTTAGAAAGACCAAAAGCAGCCGCGGCTGAAGCGGGCCAAAGTAAAGCTATGCAGGAGGCTATCAAAAGAGCCACCGAAAGGAGAAAGAAAGCTGCAGCTAGTAAGAAGAAGAAAGAAGCGGCCAAAGAAAAGAGCAGCTCAACAACCACCATAAAAGAAACTGATCAAATCAAGATCAGCATAGATAATTAATGAATAAAGGAATAGATAGCAGTAAAGCGCCAGAGCCAGTTGGCCTTTACCCTCACGCAAGAAAAGTAGGTGATTTATTGTTTCTAAGCGGCGTAGGACCACGTGAAAGAGGCACCAAGAAAATCCCTGGTGTAGAATTAAATGAAGATGGGAGCATTGCATCTTATGATATAGAAGCGCAATGCCATTCGGTATTCAGGAATATACGTTACATACTAGAAGATGCGGGAAGTAGCTGGGACAACATTGTGGATGTTACCGTCTTTCTCACCAATATGAAAGACGATTTCAAGACTTACAATCGATTGTATGCTGAATATTTCAAAGACAACCAGCCTTGCAGAACAACAATTGAAATTAATTGTCTTCCCACTCCTATTGGGATAGAGTTAAAAGTCATAGCCACCATTTAATCTTAGGAGTAGTTCACAACATGAAGTATAACTATGACATATTTGGTTTATTTCATAAACTAGTTTATATTTGCTCCATGGAAGCACAAAAAAGTATAGAAGTAATTGAACGCATGTTTCAAGAAAGTCAAGCCTCGCTAAAAAGAAATTCTTTCTTTTTCATTCTATGGGGAGTTCTAATGGCAGTTGCTGGTATTCTAGACTTTATGTTATTTGGAAGAAGCCTCTACTGGGTAGTTTGGCCAATAGCTGGAATGATTGGAGGTATAATTTCATCTATTTATGGCTCCAGAGAGGAAAAACGCTCTAAAGTGAGAAGTTCTGGAGACCGAATTATGAAATATACCTGGGGAGGATTTATCATTTTCCTTATACTCGGTGTAGTCTTTTCCGTTTTGCAAGGAATGTCACCATCTCCTATTGTACTTATGTTGGCAGGCTATGCCACATTTATTAGCGGAGGTATTAGCAAGTTCACTCCTTTAATTTATGGTGCCATTGCTCTATTTATTGGAGCTGTGGTTACTGGCTTTTACACATCTGCAGAAACACATGGCCTGGTATTTAGCATTTCTATCGTTTTGGGCTATGTTTATCCAGGAATTAAACTGATGCAGAAAGAGAATGCCTAAACTTGATCCGATTCTACATCAAGAATTAAGATTGGCTATTATGAGCTTTCTAGCGAATGTAGAAAGTGCAGATTTCAAAAAGCTGTTGGAAATTACGGAAGCAACTAAAGGCAACCTTAGTGTTCAATTGTCTAAGTTGGAGGGTGTCTCATATATTCAAATAACTAAGACTTTCAAAGGGAAATACCCTCACACCTCATGTTCTATTAGTTCAAAAGGAAGAAAAGCGTTCAAGACCTATATAAAAGACCTCAAGCGTATGTTAGATTTATAATAGACTGTAACAATTGTCTATAGCCTTTCTTGTTTGCTCATTCACGGGCCAAACAGGTAGCCTAAACTCATTCTTGCAGATTCCCATTTTGCTTAAGAGATACTTAACCCCACCTGGGTTGCCATCCATAAAAATAGCGCGAATCATTGGAAGTAGTTTATTGTGAAGGCCCTTAGCTTGGTCATAATTTCCAGATAATGCCAAATGCACCATTTCACCATACTCCTTGGGATAAGCATTTCCTATTACTGAGATTACTCCTTGCATACCAACTGATAAATAAGGAAAAGTTAAATCATCATCTCCACTTACAACCATGAAATCGCTGGATTTATTCCTGAGAATTTCCATCACAATCCCCATATCTCCGCTCGCTTCTTTAGTTGCAACTATATTCTCAAGTTCTGATATACGCAATGTGGTTTCTGCACTCACTATAGATCCAGTTCTACCTGGTACATTGTACATGATTACTGGCAAAGGACTATGGTCTGAAATCTGCTTATAATGCTGGAAAATTCCCTCTTGGTTCGGTTTGTTGTAGTAAGGGCTTACACTTAAAATTCCATCCACACCATCCAAATTACATGATTTCAAGCGATCGAGAACTTGTGCGGTATTATTACCTCCAATCCCAAAGACTATAGCTTTAGAACCATTGTTTTCCTCTTGAACCACCTCTAATATTTGTGCCTGTTCATTTGCATTGATAGTTGGGTTTTCTCCTGTGGTTCCCATCACAACTAAATAATCAGCACCTCCATCAACCAGATGTCTGGTTAATTTTCTCAAGCTGGAAACATCTATAGCACCACCTTCTTCAAAAGGAGTTACCATGGCTACTCCTAGTCCTTTAAATTTTGTCATTTGTTCAAGTAATTTTTAAGCTGTTCAAATAGTTCTATGCCATCTTTAGCCCCTCCTTTAATCATAAAATCTTGACTGAACTGATACTCCTCCATATGCACTCCAATCCGCGTTTTCGCTTGTGAAAAAGTTGACATCGCCTGTAACACCATGTCGCCTTTCACATCGAGATTAATTAGATAATCATAATCTGTGGTAATAAACTGATGCAAGGTATTTGGCATGGGCAATTTCCAAAAAGACAACTGCTCGTTGCAAAAGAACATATGTTTATAGTTTGGAGTGTATTCATGGGTTAGTTCTTTGCTATTGAAATAGCCCAGCGTTGTAACTGACTTGCCGTATTCCTCAAAATAATTGATGATTTTCCGCACCGACTTCCAGCTTATTTCCTCCACATTATATAGCAGGGCAATAGTCTTAATCTCAGACAGCGGACGCAAGGAAGCCTCTCGCTTTCCCTGTTTGAATTTCTTCAGTTTTCTAAACGCTATTTTCTCTTTGATTCCCACTAAAGCAACAAATGTAAAATTTCCTTTTTGCTAGCCCCTAATGAGTTGAATGAAAGTGGTTTCGTCCATGATATTAACACCGAGATTCTCTGCTTTAGTCTTCTTAGAAGGCCCCATATTTTCTCCAGCCAGTAAGATATCCGTGTTTTTAGAAATGGAGCTAACATTTATACCTCCGTGCTCTTCAATAATGGTCTTCAGTTGCGATCTCCCAAAGTTTTCAAAAACTCCACTTACCACTATTTTCTTTCCTTCTAGAGCATTTGAGGTCAGCTCCTTCGCCACAATCTCAAAATTCAATCCTGCATTCCTTAATGCTTCAATTTCCATTTTCCCTTCTGCGTTCCCAAAATATTCAATCACACTTTTAGCAATTTTTTCTCCAATCTCATTCACTAGCAACAATTCTTCATAAGATGCATTCATTAAAGATTCAATGTTTTTGAAATGCTGAGCTAATTTTTTAGCCACCGTCTCGCCTACATGCCTAATCCCTAATGCAAAAAGCACCTTCTCAAAAGGTTGTTCAATAGAGGCCTTTATGCCAGCGAGAATATTCTCAACGGTCTTCTCCTTGAAGCTGACCACACGTTCCTCTAAGTTTTCTTGATTCACTATAGATTTTGTCAAACCCAGTAAATCTTCATACTTCAATGTGTAAAGATCACTTGCCGTTCTTATTAAATCATTGGTATAGAGCACGTCTATTTTGCCTTCACCTAAACTATCAATATCCATAGCTTTTCTTCCAATAAAGTGCTCTATTCTACCTTTAACTTGAGGTGGACATTCTTTGGAATTTGGGCAATAATATGCGGCCTCCCCTTCCTTTCTCAACAACACGGTATTGCATTCCGGGCAATGTGTTGCAAAAACAGTTCTTTCGCTTGCTCTTTGTTTATTATCGGTATCTACATCAACAATCTTTGGAATGATTTCTCCGCCTTTCTCAACAAATACGGTATCTCCTACCCTAACATCTAACTCCGCTATGACATCTGCATTGTGAAGGCTCGCTCTTTTTACTGTGGTTCCCAATAATTGAACCGCTTCTAAATTAGCCACAGGAGTTACTGCACCAGTTCTTCCAACCTGATAACTAATAGAATGTAAAGTGGTTGCAGCGCGCTCCGTTTCAAATTTATAGGCAATAGCCCAACGCGGGAATTTTGAAGTAAAACCAAGTTCTTCTTGCTGGGCACGGCTATTCACTTTAATCACAACTCCGTCAATCTCAAAACTGAGGTTTTTGCGTTCTTTATCCCAATGTTCAATGTAAGACCAAACTTCATCCATATTAGTAAGACGCTTAGACTCTTTGGATATAGGTAAGCCTAAATCTTCTATAATATTGAGCCCTTCTGAATGTCCCATTTCAACACCATCAAACTGCACCAATTGATACAGAAAACAGTCTAGTGGTCTTTTGGCAACCACACTGGAATCTTGCATCTTAATTGTACCTGCAGCTGTATTTCTTGGATTGGCAAATAATGCCTCGCCATTTGCCTCTCTTTGTTCATTTAATCTAGCAAATGCTTGCTTGTGCATAAACACCTCTCCTCTCACTTCTAATAGCTGAGGATAGTTTCCCTTTAGCTCATGAGGAATTCTCTTAATAGTCTTTACATTGAAGGTGACATCATCTCCTTGAACTCCGTCCCCCCTTGTAAGAGCCCTAGATAGTTTACCGTTCTCATATATTAATGCAATTGCAAATCCATCGAATTTGAGTTCTGCAACATATTCGAATGGCTGCTCGCCCAATCCCTTTCTTACGCGCTCATCAAACTCATCCAATTCTTCTTTATTATAGGTATTGCTCAGAGACAACATTCTCTGGCTATGGGCTATAGTTTCAAAGTTTGAGGTAATATCTCCTCCAACTTGTTTAGTTGGGGAATTCGGATCGGCATATTGAGGGTATGCTTGTTCCAATGATTCCAACTCTTTGAGTTTTTGATCAAACTCTCTATCTGAGATACTGGGTTGCGCCAGTACATAATAGCGATAATTATGATCCTTCAACTCCTCAGTAAGTGCTTTTATGCTTTGTTGAACATCTGACACGGCTCAAATATATAGCCGCGTGAATGACCATCCAATATTTACTACAATCAAAGTAATAGCAGACTTATCATCGCTACTAAATACCGTAATTTTGAATCTCATGTTGAGGAATTTACTCTTAGTTCACTTACTCATTTTTTGTGTAGGGGCATCGGCACAAAGCCCTTTGACCTCCAACTATTTTAATTACCATTTAATAGACAGAACAGAAATTGAAACTGGGGAGTTAAACACCAAACTTTTTACAGGAGTTAAGCCTTTCAGAAGAGACCAAGTGGCATATACCGTAGGTCAAATTGACCAAAGGTCATCCTCACACAATTTCAATCGCAATTACCTAAATGCTGATCAACCAGAATTCAGCCAGTACGGTGAAGTTCTTCAGAGAAAACCCATTTTGAAGAGCTTTTATGAGATGGAAAATGCATTATATACTTTGGGTTATCAAGGTGAAGATGGCAAACTGCAGCTAAGCATTAACCCCGTATTGTCAATGGGTGGTGGAATCGATCAAAAAGACAGTGTTAACCCCTACATCAATAGTAGAGGATTGGTAATCCGAGGTCAAATAGGTGACAAACTTGGGTTCTTTACCCAAGCAATGGAGAACCAGCAACGTTTTCTAAACTACCAGAGGACAGATATTGATCAAAGTGGCGTTGTACCTCAAGCGGGATTGCATAAAAGCTTTGGATACCTTGGTGAAGACTATTTCACCGTTAAAGGCTATATAACTTTTTCACCTATAAAGGAAATCATGGTACAATTCGGCCACGATCAAAATTTCATAGGCAACGGTTATAGATCGCTTATACTGTCAGATCAGGCAAAAGCATACCCATTTCTAAAGTTCAATACCAAGGTTTGGAAAATCAACTATATGAACCTCTTTATGGAGCATGTAGATTTCAATGGCGAATCTGAAGGAAGAAGCCTATCTCGCAAATTCTCGGCCCTGCACCATTTCAGTATTAATGTAGGTAAGAACTTGACTCTCGGAATCTTTGAAAACATTGTTTTTGATCGTCAAGACAGCACGGAGAACAACAGATATGAGATACAATACTTAAATCCTATCATATTCTATAGAGCAGTTGAACACGGATTAAATAGCACCGATAATGCCATTCTC
Organism: Bacteroidia bacterium; assembly: GCA_049115575.1. Lineage (GTDB taxonomy): Bacteria > Bacteroidota > Bacteroidia > NS11-12g > UBA9320 > JAHEKB01. Next base: position 323,428 of record JAGDZU010000004.1, read on the forward strand.
GGATTAGATTGGAAATGGAACTTCTTAAAGAAATTTTCATTCTATGGCCAATTTGTTTTTGATGAATTTGTAAAGAATGAATTTGTTAAACTCAGCGACCATTGGACCAATAAGTGGGCATATCAAGCTGGACTGAAGTATATCAATGTTGCGGGAATCAATAATTTAGATGCTCAAGTTGAAATGAACCACGTAAGACCATATGTTTACTCACACAGATTTAAATCGCAGAATTGGGCACACTACAATCAGGCATTAGCGCATCCATATGGTTCAAATTTTAGAGAGATTATTGCTATAATCAGATATCAACCCTATCCCAGATGGAATATTGAATTCTTCTACTCTACCACTAAACAAGGTGTTGACAGTTCCCGTAAAACCAATATTTATGGTGCGAATATTCTCAATAGTAACTCAGACATATTGGACAAGAACAACGCTCCTATGTTTCAAGGACTTGAAAAGCAAGTGCAGCTCATGCAATTGCACAGCAGTTATATGCTTTTTCACAACCTATTCATAGATCTTAGAGTGTTGCAAAGAAGTCAAACCTTATCGGGTTTGACAGAGACTGAAAACATGTATTTCTCAATAGGATTGAGATTAAATGCAAACAGGCAAAAGCTCTATTGAAAATCACTCTTTATTGAATGGATTTTACATACCTTCGAAGCCGAATTCCATAAGGGTTTATATAAAGCTAATTAATTGAAAAACAGAGTATTTGTAACTGGAGCCGATGGCATGTTGGGAAGCATGATTTGCCGAGTCCTCCTTGAAAAATCATATGAGGTAACAGCATTGTGTTTGCCCAGTAGTAATACCGGTACTTTAGATGGTCTAAATCTAACAAAAGTTTCTGGCGATATATTAGACAAGGAATTTCTAGAAAGTGCCATGAATGAGCATGATTATGTGATTCATGTTGCAGCCATGACTAATGTTTGGCCTAGAAGAATTGAGAGAGTAAAAAGGGTGAATATTGAAGGAACTAAGAACGTAAAAGACATCGCAGAAAAGCTACAAATGAAGCGCATGGTGTACATCGGCTCTGCAAGTTCTTTTAAGGAAGGTCCCAAGACTAAACCAGGAAATGAAGATTCAGGTTTCAAAGGAGACAGATTTGGCATGGACTATATAGACAGTAAGTATCACGCTCAGATTGAATTGCTAAAAAACTTCAGAGAAGATGGTTTCCCAGTGATAGTAGTTAATCCTACTTTTATGATTGGACCATACGATTCTGGGCCATCGTCTGGTGTTATGCTCATGAATTTGTACAAAGACAAGGTTCCTGGATATAATAAAGGTGGTAAAAACTTTGTGTATTCGGGCGATGTTGCGGTGGCTGCTGTGAATGCCTTAACCAAAGGGAGACTCGGTGAGTGCTATATAGCTGGAAGCAAGAATTTGGAATACAAAGAGTTTTTTAGCTTGGCCTCAGAAGTGATGGGCAGAAAATTTAAACTAAAGTTTATTCCCAATGCCATAGTGTTGGCATTTGGGGCTGCGTCTTCTGTTATTGCGAGAATCAGAAAAAAAGCACCAGTTTTGAGTTACGGTATGGCCGAAGTAGCGCAAATGGATCAATATTTTGATTGTTCTAAAGCTATTAAAGAGCTAGACATGCCTCAAACACCCATTAGGCAAGCCATTCAAGAAAGCTTAGACTGGTTCAAGAAAAACGATTATCTATCATGAGTTTATCCAATTATTATAAAGACAAAGTAGTCATCATAACAGGTGGCTCTATGGGTATTGGAAAAGAGTTGGCAAAACAGCTTTTAACTTTTGGCGCCAAAGTGGTAATCACTGGAAGAACTCTTGAAAAATTACAAAAAGTACAAACTGAATTTAATGCCAGCAACGACCAGATGCTAGTTCACGCAGGTGATGTATCGAGCATTGAATCGAACAATATGTTAGTTGCTGATAGTATTGAACAGTTTGGAAAACTTGATGTCCTCATCAACAATGCGGGAATGTCTGCATTTGGCGAATTAGGTGAGATAAAAGAGCAAGTAGTTAAACAGGTGGTAGACACCAATATATACGGTTCCGTTTTCCCAACTATGTCTGCTATTTCAGAATTGAAGAAAACCAAAGGTTCCATATTATTTGTTTCGAGCATAGCGGGTCTAACAGGGCTACCTGCCTATTCTGCCTATTCTTTATCAAAAATGTCTCTGCGTTCACTAGCTCATTCTTTGCGAATAGAATTGTCCCGCTTTGGGGTTTATGTGGGGATTTGTTATGTAGGATTTACAGAAAACGAATCAAGCAAGCGCACCCTGAATCCTGATGGAACAGAAGAAACTGTGCCTGGGAGACCTAAAATGCTTACCTCAACACGAGAAAAAACGGCCAAGAAGATGCTTAGACAGATTAAGAAGAGAAGATATTCTGTTAACCAATCAGTGCTTGGTCAACTAGTGATGTTCATGAGTAAATTATTACCCGGATTAGCGGGTTGGGTTATGAGAATGAATTATAAGCCAGATCATTCCTGAAAAGACATTTCTTCTTTTTTAGCATTGAGTCTAAACAGCCACAACACCAATGCTATGCTAAATCCAGCTACGCCTGCCATTAACATATTCGCTTGAGCAATATCTTTGTATAGGTAAATAATACTTACCGCCAGAATAAGTATTCTAATCAATTCAAAACCAAAGCCTTTATGGGCATTTTCCATCATCCTTGTATGAGCAAAAATGGAATACAGAACTACTCCAACTAAAACAACAATTTCTTTGTTCATGATGAGATCAACTAAACCATAGTTCTCCATATTGGCTTTGACTAAAACCACAGTTAAAAATGCCGCAAAAGTGCTCATCACGCTCAACATGATGTAGGCACTCAATTCAGGCTTGATAATATGCCTGAACAATTTTCGCTCACCTTTCTGATCTACAGAATACTCATCGGGCAGAAATGGTGAATCCTCAGGAGTCCAAGTAGGTTTCTCAAAAAAAAGCTTGACTTTATTTTTTAGTGAGGTGGTTCTACTGGCGCGTTTAAACAAATTACCCCAGTAAGAAAATTGTGCTCTATAAGGGCTTACACTTTCAAAACCACTGGTTATTCCATAATCTGGTTCTTCTTGTTCTTCCGTAAAAGTTCCAAATATTCTATCCCAAATAATGAAGACATGAGAGTAGTTTCTATCTATGTATTTGTCATTCCTTGCGTGGTGTACTCTGTGGTGAGAAGGTGTAGTAAAGAACCATTCAAATATTCCTAATTTACCAACCAATCTGCTGTGTGTCACAAATTGGAATAAGCCAATAATTATGGTACAAGCCACTGCTTGCATTGGGTCAAATCCTATGACCGGCATCCACATAAAAAAGAAGAATCTAAAAATTACGGCGAAAAATGATACCCTAAACACCGTAGTGATATTCAACTCTTCACTTTGATGATGAACAATATGAGCCGCCCACAAAATATTAACTTCATGACTTAATCTATGGAACCAATACGCAATCATATCTGCTACAAATAGGGCGATCACCCATGTAAGTGGATTAACCGGTATATGCCATATGCTTATGTTGTCAAATATGAACTGAAAGGCGATAAGATAGAGAACAGACATAAACACGTAGAACAGCCTTTCAAGCATTCCACAAGAAAGATTAACCAGTGAATCACTTAGGGTATATGTCTTGAATTTTCTTCTGTGTGAAACGAACAATTCCAATAAAATCAGACTGACTATGCCTATTCCTATATATCCAATTATACTCATAGTTTGTTGGTATTTGGTATCATTAATTCTTTAAATCGCTCATCCCTTACCAGGTTAAAAGAGCCATAAAACATCATTAAAATAAATATGCTCATCATCACATGGCTAATGTCGTGATAATTGAACCACCTGCTAACGCTCCATTGCTGGCTATAGATTATTCCTGGAATCATGGCATAAACTATGGCACCAATGATAAACAGACTCCCTTTGAGTTTAGTTTTTCTAAAAAACAACCATTGTAAGGGTAATATCAATCCTATTAAATCTAAAGAGCTATTTAACTGCACTAACTTAAAACTACTTGTAGCAGGTATTGCTATCAATACTAGAAAAGTAAAGTACTTAAGTATGGCCAGAGTTTTGAAATTTCTTCGAAAACGCAGACTCCATTTCATCTTCAATTGATTTATTGATGCTATAATAAAAAAGAGCTGTCCAGTAGCGCTTAACACCCAACCCACAGCTTTCCACCTTGGACTGACATATGCTTGAAAACCGTGCCCCATAAAAGCTGCGCTGGTCATTCCTATAGCAAAGCACAAGAAGTAAGTTTGGTAAATCTTATACTGCTTGCTTTTAATTCCTTTATAGCTGATGAATTTATATAAGGCATACATAGCTGCCAAAGCAACTAGGAAATCAGTTAGTGTAGTTACCGGTTCACGCCACTCAAAAGAGCTTATGAAGACGGTAGGATTTAATATTGATTGTGCGCTATTGGCCATTGCCTTTATAGGCTGCAAAGATAATTTTTATGAACAATAACTACTGTGTTCACTCAGCACAAAAGATGATATTCGTCTTATGTTTTTTGCTTCTTCTTTTTAGCAGAAGGAAAGAGAATATTGTTGAGAATTAGCCTGTATCCGGGCGAATTGGGGTGTAGACTTAAATCTGTAGGTGGCTCACCTACCATATGCTTGTAGTCTTCTGGATCATGTCCACCGTAGAAAGTCCATTGACCTTTTCCCATAGTACCATGAATATACCTCACCTCTTCAAGTGATTTATTCTCACCCATAATAATCACATTGCTTTTTACATGCTCTTTTCTGAAAGCAGTAGTTTGACCCATAAAGCCCTGGATTATCCTTTCATGGTTTTGAGTTAAAATAGTTGGTATTACATCCCATTTAGCCGAAAATTCATTGAGAACAAAAAGATCATTCTCCTCTCTAACTTTCCTAGTCTGCGGATTAATATCAATGTTAGATACCTCATATACGTAGGGATTCAACTCAATTTCAAAATCTGTAAATGCAAAGGAATTGTTATAGTTCAATTTGGCTTGAGCGCCATTCTCTATGGGGTCTCCATCGAACATGCGTTCACATATATCTACACCATCTGCTGCAAGTGCAATATCATAGGAGTCTGTAGCTGAACACATAGCGAAGAGGAATCCACCTCCTAAAGTAAAGTCTCTAATCTTTTTGGTCACTGCCAGTTTAAGTTCAGCAACAGATTGATACCCGTGCTTCGCCGCCATCTCTTCGGCTTCTGCTACTTGTTTCTTATACCAATCAAAGTGTTTAAATGTAGACCAGAACTTGCCGTATTGTCCGGTGAAGTCTTCGTGATGAAGATGCAACCAATCATAGGTGGGCAACTTATCGCTTAATACCTCATCATCGAAAATCACATCATACGGTATTTCTGCATAGGTTAAAACCATGGTCACAGCGTCATCCCAGGGTTGTGCAGTTTTTGGAGAGTATACTGCAATTTTGGGAGCTTGATGAAGCTTAACCACTTCTGCATTTACAGTTGGATTGGCAATTTCATTTTGTATTTGCAAGGCTCTTGATTCCGAAATGCTAGTATAGCTCACTCCTCTCAATTTGCATTGCTTCTCAATTTCTTCATAATGATCTATTAAGAAACTACCACCTTGATAATTGAGTAACCACTCTACCTCTTGGTCTTGAGTCAAGACCCAATATGCTAAACCATATGCTTTGAGATGATCTTTCTGAGTTTCATCCATTTGTACAAGCAATTTGTCTGCATATACCTGGTTCACAAGAAGAAACCCTATTGCCAGTATGCCTGATATCCTTTTCATGTTAAACATAGATTAGTAAGCTTATACCCAACAACAACGAGCGCAACACCCACTAGATTGCTAATTAATATATAAATGACAGCTGTTTGCCATTGATGCTGCTCTATAAGTCGAAAAATTTCTAATCCAAAACTAGAGAATGTGGTAAATCCACCTAAAAACCCCAGCATCAGAAACAATTGTAATTTTTGATTGGTTCCAACCAATGCTGCAGCAGCTATGCCAATTAAGAGACAACCGAGTAAATTAACAATAGTGGTATTCACCGGAAATCCAACAGATGAACTAGGATTCAACAAAGAGACCCCCCATCTACATAAAGCACCAGTTCCTCCCCCTATGAAAACCCAAATCCAGTTCATCTATAACTATAGTTAAATATAAATTCAGATTCCAATTCGCCTTTGGGGTTGTAGTTGAAAATATTGCTGACTAATCCATTTTCTAAATAGAAGAATTCAGTTCTTTGATTGATTTGATTGTAGCTAATAACTACTCTATCAAATTGATCATATTCATAAAACGACTGAGAAAAGAAGGGTTTGTCGCCATATGTAGTGTGAGAAACGGTAAGTAAAACGGTGCTGTCTCTATAGCCATAACTCACTTCTGATTGAATCTTTCTTTCATGGTCTAAGGTTATTATTTCTACAGGCATCCCATATTCATTAAATCTGGGAATTGTTTTTGTAATTGTGGTATCACCCATTTGATCAATACTTACCATAATAGATGAATCGGGTTGAGGCATGTCTCCATAGAAATAAGTATGTGTAGATATGCTAGAATCATTAGTTCTCATATGCATAGTTCTTACCTCGATTGGGTCACCTTTATCATTGAACGAGATATAGTTGAAACTATTGAGACCATTCTCATCTTCAAATGTGGTAGTGAGCAATTTATCACCGCTATACACATAAGTGTATTCTACAAAATTTGGATAACCAAAACATCTCATATCTGCTAAACTATAGCTCAACCTAGTTTCCTCATCATATTTAAGTGTTTGATATAGACAGGTGTCATCATTATCATCAAAAGCATGAACAAACATGTACTTTTCAACTTGATTCACTCCTAACTTTCGAAGCAAAGAAGTATCGTTATCTTGAGCTTTGGCCTGAGTAAACAAAGCAAAGGCTATAAGCATTGGAAGAATTTTATTCATATCTCGTAAAACACACATCATTTAATGTGCCAAATTCATTTTTATTGTATTTCATATATCCTGCTTGTGCAATCATAGCGGCATTGTCTGTGCAATGCTCCATGGCTGGGATAAACGCTTCTAAGCCATTTTCGCTGCAATAGTCATGAAGTCTAGCACGCAGCATACTGTTTGCGGCTACCCCTCCAGCTATACCAACTTGGTCTATTTGGTGAATCTCAACTGCTTTGTGGAGCTTGCTCATTAAATAAGACACAATAGTATGCTGAATAGATGCACACAAATCATTTATATTTTTCTGTATGAAATCGGGATCATCTTTGATCTGATCTTGTAGGAAATACTTCACAGATGTTTTTAATCCAGAGAAGCTAAAATTAAGCTCACCAACTGAAGAGGTGGAAAAGCTGTATTTCAACGGGTCACCATTCTTTGCTCTTTGGTCAATTTCTGGACCAGCTGGGTATGGCAAACCCAGCATTTTACCAGCTTTGTCAAAAGCTTCTCCAGCTGCATCATCTAAACTACTTCCGAGGACTTCTACCTTTTGTTCATCCACCAAAATAATTTGAGTATGTCCTCCAGACACCAGCAAACAAAGGAATTTCCCCTTTGGTGAAGGATCCTCAATATAATGAGCCCAAATATGAGCATCTATATGGTTCACATTGATTAAGGGCACTCCTAAAGACATGGCAAGTCCCTTGGAAAAGGTATATCCTACTAGCAAGGAACCCAGCAAGCCTGGACCTTGTGTACATGCTACTGCAGTAATATCTTCCTTCTTAATCCCTGCTATTTTAAGAGCCTGATTTACAACTGGAACAATGTTTTGTTGGTGCTTTCTACTAGCCAATTCTGGCACCACACCCCCATATTCACTGTGAACTTCTTGATTTGCTACACAATTTGACTCGACTTTGCCGTTAATCAATACAGCTGCTGCTGTATCATCACATGAGGATTCAACACCTAAAATCACGGCATGTGAATTGTTGTTCATCTATACTGCTTTACTTTCGTAACAGGGAAAGAGGTGCCAAAAATAGTTAAAATACCACTCTTAGTGATTGCTATCCTTTTAGGCTTAGCACTAATCTTATGGGGTGTTTTACAAACCACTTGGTTTCAGAATAAATTGAAAAATCTCTTACTGAGTCAATTGGAAGAACAGCTTGGGACCACTGTGAGTATAGATGAAGTAGAAATTCAATACTTCGACAAGTTTGAAGCGAGTGGAATTTATCTGGAAGATGAGCGAGGTGATAGCCTGTTTTATATTGCTTCAATCAAAGCAGATTACGATCTCTGGTCTTGGAATAAAGAAAAAGTTCATTTTGATAAACTGATTATTGATCAACCTAAAGTCTTCTTCAAGATTCGTGAAGGAGAGTCGGCAATGAATCTTCAATTCCTAATTGATCATTTCCAGCAGACAGATACGAGCTCCAGTTCTGCCATGGTTATTAGCGTTGATGAATTGGTTCTACAAGAAGGTTATTTTCAACTTCAAAATTTTAACAGAGAAGCACCAAAAGATCGCTCCTTCAATGAGAATAATCTTCGTTTTTATCACATTAACGGCACTTTGAAGGAATTTGAACTTATCAATGATTCGCTCAATTTCGTTACCAATGATTTGAACACAATAGAACATTGCGGCTTTGAAATTCAACAGCTCAGCGCTAATTGCATTATTAGTTCTAGTGTTATGGATTATTCCAATTTAAGTTTAAAAACAAATCGCAGTCACATCAAAGATTATGTGCGTTTTAACTATAATTCCTATAAGGATTTTTCAAGCTTCGTTACAGATATTAGAATAAGCTCCAAACTCAATCAAAGTAGCATACACACTAAAGACCTAGAGTACTTTAGCAATGAATTATCGGTCTATGACGAACTCATTGAATTAGATGGACAAGTAAGTGGCACTGTGGCGCGTATCAGGGCCAAAAAGCTTAAAGCAAAATTTGGAGAGTTGGCTTCTTTTGATGGTAATGTGAAAATTACGGGAATTCCAGACATGTCTAATACATTTTGGGATCTAGATGTCAATTCATTTAACACTAAAACAAATTCACTTGCGCAAATCCTTCAAATATCAGACATATCATCTGAGCTTCAGGCCTTAAGAGCACTAGAGTTTAGTGGTCAATTTACCGGCTTTCTCAAGGAATTTGTTAGCTATGGAACCATTTCTACAGCTTTGGGCAATGCAAAGACTGACATTAAATTTGGTATCGATCCAAACGGGCTTGAAGCTTATACAGGAAGCATTAGCACCCAAGGATTTAATCTTGGCCCTCTTATAGGTAATGAACAATTAGGTAAGGCTGCTTTTGCGCTTAACATAGATGGCAAAGGCTTAGAACTTGAGAAATTGGACGCCAACATTAATGGTAAAGTGCATCAGCTAAATTTTGCTGATTACAATTACCAAAACATTTCTCTAGATGGGGACTTTAAGTTTGAGCTTTTCCAGGGTTCTGTTCAGATTGACGATCCAAATTTGGTGATGGATTTTAGCGGTCTATTGGACTTAAATAAAGAACTAGCCAGAAGTCAAGCTACTACTAATATTAGTTATGCCAATCTATATGAACTTGGCTTGGATAAAAAACAAAGCTCTATAAGTTTAAATGGTGAAATGGATCTGCATGGAACAGATATGGATAATCTTGGTGGAACCATGGTTCTTGACAAACTGGTATGGACTGGAGTTAATGAGGTTTATCCAATTGAGAACATTTCATTAAATATTAATCCAGAAACCAAAGAATTAGAACTGAACTCCAGTTTAGTAGATCTAAAACTTGAAGGAGAATACGAGTTTTCTGAACTTCCTGATCTTTTTACAGGCATGCTGAGCAGTCTTTATCCATCTGATGCCGAAGTGGAATCAAATGAATCTAACAATATGGTTGATTTGGACCTGAAGATCAAAGAATATCACCCATTAATTGAGCAATATGTTAGTGGAGTAAAGTTTGATGAAGCAAGTCTAAATCTAACTATGAATGCAGAAGAAGGTTCCGTAAAGCTCACAAGTGAATTTGAAAATGTAAGTAGCTCATCCATAGGTTCTGAATCCTTACAGTTCACCTTGAACAAACTCAATTACAAAGACGATGCATCTTATACTATGTCTGCAGAACAATTCCAGTTGGGCGACACCGTTTTATTCTATTTTATTAATGCAAAAGGCGAAGTAGAAGATGATAAGATTAATATTCAATTAGAGGCACAACGAGATATAAATTTAAACGCTCATATTGACGCCTACATAAAGGCATCTAACGACAGTATTTCTCTGTTTTTCAACAAGGTAGATGCATTAATAAATGAAAAACTATGGCAAATGGGGACTACAGATTTTGCCAATATTGTTTATCATGAAGGCCTCACGGAGTTATTCTATTTTGATTTCAGGAACAAAAAGGAAATCATTTTCTTCGACGGAGCTTTTGGCAATAATACCAACAAAATCAATTTTGTTTTTGACCAATTCCTTTTAAGCAATGCCAATCCATTTTTAAGTGCTTTCAACATGAGCGTTGGCGGTGTTGCCAATGGCTATGTAGACTTAACCTATAGAGAGGGTTTTCCAATTTTTGAATCTGATTTTGTCTTGGATCAATTGAGTTTAGATGGAGATACTTTAGGTGATTTTATCTTGGTGAGTCAAACCGCTGATCACCCTCTCAAAGTAAAAGTGGATGGAAGAATTGAACATGGTTTATTTAATGGTATGGCCATTGGAGGTGATATAGACTTCAACAATACAGACGATGCCCTTAATCTGCTTTTAACCAATCAAAAGAGCAGTGTTAAACCTTTTGAAAAATACTTAAGCGGCTTGGTTTCAAATATGAGTGGGCACTCTACTGCAAACCTGCATATTGGAGGCCCTATTAGCCAGCCAAAACTGAGTGGTTATACCAAGTTTTCCGATTTAACCTTTACAGTGGACTATCTTCAAACTACCTATAAAGCAAGTGCCCTTGTAGAAGTAGGAAACGACTTTTTTAAAATCAATTCCGCTGAAATAGTAGATAGATTTGGTCATAAAGGCACTGCTGGAGGAGAAATCAAGCACAACAACTACTCCGATTTTGTTTTTGATTTGATTATTGATAATCTAGACAACTTTGAATGTCTCAATACCAAAAGAAAAGATAATGAACTGTTCTATGGAACCGCTTTTGCAGATGGTTTGATGCAAATCGAAGGCCCAATGGAAGAGATTCTACTCACCATTCGAGCAAAGAGCAGAAAGGGTACTAAAATTAATATCCCTTTGGACAATCTAGAAACAGATGGACAGCTTAGCTACATCCAATTTGTAGACCTCACCGCAGACAATGAGGAAATAAAAGAATTAGTCACCACCAACGAAGGGGTACTTATGGATTTCAATTTTGAAATTACGAATGATGCCGATGTGGAGCTCATTTTTGATGAGTTACTCGGCGACAAAATCAAGGGAAATGGTCATGGGAATTTGAGAATGGAGATTAATACCTATGGTGAATTCAATATGTATGGAGATTTAGTAATTGATAAAGGAGATTACCTGTTTACAGCCCTAAATTTCATTAATAAGTACTTTACTGTGGAGCCAGGGAGTACCTTAAAATGGGATGGAGACCCATATAATGCAACAGTTGACCTCACTGCTAGCAAACGTGAATACCCGCTTGCTTCTAGCTTAATGACTGGTCTTGTAGATGCAGAAGAACTCAAAGATTATAGAACAACGGTGCCAGTGGATTGTGAACTTAAGCTCTCCGGACTTTTATTTAATCCAAACATTGAATTTGGGCTTTCTTTTCCAAATCAAAATGAGATTTCCGGCGTTGACATAACCGCGTTTAATACCATAATCCAAAGAGTAAAACAAGACAAAGAAGAGTTAGATAGGCAGGTATTTGCATTAATAGTCCTAGGAAGTTTTATACCAACCGCTTTTAGTGGGGCTTCACTACTAAGTGGTAATGACCCAAATAATACAACAACAACCGCCAATCCACTTACGAGTTCCGTTAATAACAGTCTTAGTGACTTTGTTTCTAGCCAATTGAGCAACTGGTTGTCGCAAATTGACCCTAAATGGCAAGTGGGTATAGATTATCAGATTTCGAATGATGCACAAGCCAGAGATGAGTTAATTTTATCTTTAAGGCGCAAGTTCCTAAATGATAGGTTAGAACTACAAGGTTCATACGATGCTACCGCCACCACGGGGGCTAGACCATATGATTTAAACGTGCAATATGACTTGAGCAAAGACGGCAGCTTTAAGGTGAGAGGATTTCAAAAGAATGCCAACGACCCAACTCTTGGCAATCTCTATAATATTACCACATCTGGAGTTGGGTTTTACTACCGCCATCAATTTGATCACTTCTGGTTTTCTAAAGATAAGAAAGACAGCACTAGTACAAATCCATAATCCTTTTCTTCACACTTGCATGATTTGCAAATAACAAAGCAAGTCCTTACCTAAGTTTGTCAAAAGCTTGTTGGAAAATGTTTATTCCGACTTTCTTAAATTTGATACTGACATGAAAGCCAATTTTATTTTATTGTTGCTCACTATTTGCCTGAGTGTTACCTCTTACGGGCAAACAACCCAAAACATTAAAGGTCAAGTCATTGACAAGGATTCTAAAGCTCCCATAATTGGGGCTACCATTAGGGTTTTAACAGTTGAAGGCAGAGGTGCTATTACAGATCAGGCGGGGTTTTTTAAGATAAGTGATATACCTATTGGACGGCATGATTTAGAATTTAGTTATTTGGGTTACGAGCTCATGGTGATTCCAAATGTGGAGCTAACCAGTGGTAAAGAAGTATATCTGCCTATAGAAATGCAAGAAGTGGCTGAAAGCATTGGTGGAATTACCGTTAGCAGCACAAAAAGAATTGGAAGCTATAACGATATGGCTACTCTAAGTAGTAGAACATTCAACGCAGAAGAAGCAGAAAGATATCCAGGAAGTAGACAAGATCCTGCACGTATGGCCAGCAATTATGCCGGTGTACAGGGAACAGATGATTCAAGAAACGACATAGTGGTACGAGGAAATTCGCCTTTAGGACTATTATGGAGATTTGAAGGTGTAGACATCCCCAGCCCAAGTCATTTTTCAATTGCGGGATCTACGGGTGGTCCCTTATCTATTTTGAATAATAAAGTGATTGGGCATTCTGATTTCATGACCGGCGCCTTTCCAGCTGACTATGGAAATGCATTAAGCGGTGTTTTTGATATTAAAATGAGGTCTGGAAACAGAGAGAATCATGAGCATACCGCACAAATAGGTTTCTTAGGACTTGAATTGATGAGTGAAGGACCCCTGAATAAGGAGAAAGGCAGCAGTTATATAGCCACTTACCGATATTCTACCTTAGCCGCCTTTAAAGCTATTAATTTCAAGTTGGGAACTTCTGCTGTACCCGCATATCAAGATGCTTCGTTCAAGTTGTCATTTCCGAATAAGAAAAACGGCACTTTTTCAGTATGGGGAATAGGGGGCTTATCTAATATTGATATTGTGTTCTCAGATGATACCATCCCAACTAATGATTTATACGGAGAAAATGATCGCGATCAATATTTCACCACCAATATGTTTACAGTGGGTGCAACTCATACAGCATATTATGAGAATGGTTGGAGCAGCAGATTTACTATTGCACAATCTGGCCAAGAAATCATAGCTGATCACGATTTTATTATATGGGATAGTGCGGCAGCTAGCGTTAAAAAACTACAACTGGAAGATAAGTATCCAGTGTTGAGAAGTAGAATGTATGAGGGTAAAACAGCCTTTAGTTTAGCACTAAACAAAAAGTTCAGCATAAGAAGCAGGTTGAAATTAGGTCTTATGGGTGATTTGTTTTTTGTAAACTATCTGGACTCATCTAGAAATGAATTCATTCCAAATTGGCAAAGGAAGTTAGAAGCAAAAGAATACAGTTATATGCTTAGGGCCTATGCTGCACATAAGTTCAGAATCAACGCCAAGTTAACCATGAATAGCGGCATACATGTTTTATATCATCAGCTGAGTCAAGAAGCTAGCGTAGAACCCCGTTTAGGGTTTTCATACAAAGCAAGTGATAGATTAAGTATGAGCGTAGCCTATGGCATGCACAGTAGATTCCAAACCATGTATACTTACTATTATAAGTTTTCAAATACGCTAAGCGGTCCAACAAATCCAACTTTTGACAATCACAATTACAACATAGGTTTAACCAAAAGTCATCACGTAGTTGGAGCGGTTGATGTGATGCTCAATAAAATCTTGCGTTTGAAAGTGGAGGGATATTATCAATCACTATTCAATGTTCCTGTAGAGGTACATGGAGGTTCATACAGTCTTATAAATGAAGGTAGTGGTTTTACGAGATTCTTTCCAAATGTGCTAGAGAATACAGGTACAGGAGAAAACATGGGAATGGAAGTAACATTGGAAAAATTCTTCAGCGACAACTTCTTCTTTTTAGCCAGTGGTTCTGTATTCAATTCTACCTATAAAGGCCAAGATGGAGTTAAAAGAAATACAGATTTCAATGGAAAATTTATGCTAAATGCATTAGGTGGATATGAAATCCCTGTAGGTAAAACAGGAAAGAATTCTATTAATATCGGCACTAAATTCACATGGGCTGGAGGAAAAAGATATTCACCTGTAGATTCTGCAAAGACTGCATTAGATGGCATCTATGTTCATTTCATAGACAATGAACGCAACACTTTGCAATTTCCTGACTATATGAGACTGGATATCAAATTTGGTTTTAAAATTAATGGTGCTAAAGCCACTCATGAATTGGCCATAGATTTATTGAATGTAACTAATAGACAAAATCTACTAACCATTGTATATGCCAATGATCCTGATAATCCAGGTAGTAAAAGACTTATAGAACAACCTCAATTGGCATTCTTACCACTCTTTTATTATAAAATTGATTTTTAGGAATTAGTCTTCTAACTGAAGATACTCATCTCTGCAGCGAAGAATCTCCATATAGATATCTACCCGCTCAGTTTGTTCTATATAGCGTTGATCAAAGCTACAAAAATCCATAAAGTCTTGTGTCTCAGGCATGGAAGGAAATGCAATTAGTGATTGCACCACATTTAAATTGTACTTGATTCTGGTTAAGGAATCTCGAAAATCGTTGGCTAATAATTGGGCGTACTTACGCCTCTCCTTACCCGCTTTACTAAATTGTTCATAGAGTGCTGTTATTGGACTTCCCAATACCATTCCATCTTGAGCAGACCTATCTAGAGCAACTAAATCTGCTGTCATATCTTCAATTTCCAGACGTTCTTTCACTTTGTCAATGTCTGATTTTCCTAAATCTGTTTTAACAAACCTGTTGTCGAATGTATGGCGAGGGCCCAATATGGAATACGTAAATTCTTTCAAATGAAAAACTCTTGGGGTCATATAGAATAGTATGGTATCTCCCGTTTTATATGCAAAAGGATTGATTTGTATAGTGTCAAAACTTAAGTGGGTAACAGTAAACTTGCTTCCTTCTGAATAGGGAATACTCACATATCCATCTGAATTTGTCAACCTAGAATCGCCATTAACATTTGCAATTTTAGCATACATGATTCGCTCTCCATCTACCAATGATCTGAACTCAGCATGAAACACATATTGCGCATGAGCAAATATGCCAACACATAATAGGACCAGGAATGAGAGAATTCTTTTCAATAGCTTACTAACGTACAAAACAAACAAATAGTTACTGTAATTTCGTATACAATATGCGTGCTCTTGTCATTAATTTACTTCTGTTCATCGTTAGTTCCTCATATGCGCAGGTATTGAAGCCAAATAAAATCCAACCAGATTCTTCAAACTTTGAGAATGTTTATGTGAAAAAAATAGCAGAAGACAGCTTACAGAGCTCATTCATGATCTGGGTTAAAGAAGGAGTTAAATCCCATTACCACGCCACGCATACTGAAATAATTCAAGTGGTGAACGGCAAAGGAATTATGACAATTGGTGATAAGAGTTTTAAAATCAAGAAGGGTGATTATTTTGTTATCCCAATTGGAGAGGTGCACTCTGTTATTACCACATCTAGAAAACCTTTAAAAGTAATTTCCATACAATCACCGCGCTACGATGGTGATAGAGTTTGGGTAGATTAATATGAATAAGAACAATAAAATCATATGGGGAGTTCTTTCTTTTCTCCCGCTAGTAGTATTAGTGATTTCTTTTATCTCTGTAATAAATCATTTTACCCCTTACCTAATTGATGCTATACATGGCGAGGAAATCTTGGATCCCGCTGAACTCATACCTAACATTATGTATGTATGGATAGCCTTGATAGTCATTGGCCTCATCTCCTCTGTAATTTGGGTTGTATTCCTGGTGTTCAGCATTAGAGATCAATCATGCACAAATGACGAACAAATCCTGTGGGTTCTACTGCTCCTTTTTGGAAATGTAATTGTGCTTCCAATTTATTGGTACTTTAGATTGTGGAACAATCCAGAGTTTTCATTTGAACAAAAATTAACGGACAGAACAAATTGATCAGTATTGATATTTAGCAATAGAAACTAATTGGCTACTGATGAGCACATATCGTCTATTAAATCCAAGCTGAAACTGTTGCCAGATAAGCCTGGAGTTTATAAATACTTCGATGAAGCTGGCACGGTCATCTATATAGGAAAGGCCAAAAGTTTGAAGAAAAGGGTTAGTTCCTATTTCAATAAAAAAGCATTTGAAAACAGAAAAACCAAAATTCTTGTCAGTAAAATTAGAGACTTGAATGTTACAGTAGTTCCAAGTGAATTAGAAGCCCTTTTATTGGAAAATAGCCTTATAAAAGAGTTTCAACCTAAATATAACATCAACCTTAAAGATGATAAATCCTTTCCACTAATTAAGATTAGTAAAGAGCGCTTTCCCAAAATATATGCGATGCGCAATCCGGTGAAAGATGGTTCTACCTATTATGGACCTTATGCATCGGTAAAAATGATGAATGTAGTGCTGGAACTTTGCAAACAGCTGTATCCAATTAGAAACTGCAATCTAAATCTCAGTGAGAAAAATATCCAAGCCAAGAAGTTTAAAGTGTGCTTGGAATATCAGATTGGAAATTGCAAAGGGGCCTGCGAAGGATTGGAAACCGAAGAAGAGTATTTAGACAGCATTCGCCATATAAAGCACATTTTGAGAGGCAACCTCAAAGAAGTGAAGCTACATCTCAAACAGTTAATGGCTAATGCTGCTGCTAGCTGGCAATATGAAGAAGCAGAGCGATACAAGAAGAAACTGGAACTACTGGAAAACTATCAAAACAGAAGCACGGTTGTGAATCCTAGGATAGATCAAGTGGATGTTCTGAACCTTTTGGAAACTGATAAATATGCTTATGTGAATTATATGCATGTCTCTCGGGGTATAATTATTCAATCGAGAAACTTTGAATTAAAAAAGAAACTTGACGAGGATAAAGCCGCCATTTTAGAAAGAGTTTACGCAGAGGTGAACAGTTACAATAGCGAAAGAGCTGAAACTCTAATCCCTTTCAAATTGAGCATAGATGGTGAGTTTAAAGTGCCACTCAAAGGAGATAGAAAGAAACTGCTCGATTTGAGTTTGCGTAATGCCAAATTCTACGCTCAAGAAAAGACAAAACAATACGAGAAACTCAACCCGGATCTCAAAATAGATAGAATCTTAAGCACTATACAGAAAGACCTGAACCTCAAAGATTTACCTACACATATGGAGTGTTTTGATAATTCCAATATACAAGGGGCATACCCGGTCGCTGCATGTGTGGTATTCAAGAATGCTAAGGCCAGTAAGAAGGACTACAGACATTTCAATATTAAAACTGTGGAAGGACCAAACGATTTTGCTTCTATGAAAGAAGTAGTTTATCGCAGGTATAAAAGGTTAATAGAAGAAAAAGCGAGTTTGCCACAACTGGTTATAGTAGATGGTGGTAAAGGACAGCTTTCATCTGCCGTTGAGGCCCTAAAAGATTTAGGCATTTATACTAAACTAGCGATAGTCGGAATTGCTAAGAGATTGGAAGAAATATACTACCCGGAAGACCCCCTTCCACTTTATATAGACAAGAGTTCCGAGTCTCTGAAGATTATTCAGCAAATGAGGGATGAGGCCCATCGATTTGGAATTACACATCACAGAAATAGGAGAAGTAAAGGCACGGTCATAAGCAGTCTTACATCTATTAAAGGCATTGGAAAAGAAACAGCTGCTGACCTCCTCAGGGTTTTCAAATCTGTAAACAAAGTGAAAAAGGCTTCTTTCGATGAGCTGGCACAACAAATAGGACCATCAAAGGCACAACTAGTAATCTCTCATTTTAATGGAGAATAAACTTCAATCACTACTAGATAAAGAAGGCTTGGATCAATTCAAGCTGCGTTGCTATTGCTATTCCAGGCATTTTAAGCACGCCATGATACTTGATAGTTGTGAGCTTGATAGCGGTGTCTATAAAGGCAATTATGAATTTATAGCGGCATTTGGTTCTAACAATCTAATAACCACGCTTGATGGCCTTTTGCAACTTGAGAAGAATTGGGTTTTTGGAATTTTGCCATATGATTTAAAGAATCGCATGGAAGATTTACAAAGCCAAAACCCATCCTATTTAAACCAAGAAGAGGTTTCTTTCTTTATTCCTACCACTGTTCTTACCATTGATCGAGAGGGCATGCTTATTGTTCAGAGTGGGAGCCTCAAAGAGTTCTTTTATGAACAAGTGCAAAGACCTCCGCATTTATTGGAGAACTTGAAAAGAGTGAATCCCTTAGTTAAAGAGGACTATTTAAGCCGCGTTGAAAACATAAAGGAGCTTATTAGAGATGGGGAAGTGTACGAACTCAACTATACCCTAGAGCATCAATACGAATTCAGTGAATTTGATAGCTTGGCTTTTCATATAGACTTAATCGAGAGGTCTCCTGTACCAATGGCTTCTTATTTTAAATATGAAAACAAGGAGCTTTGCGGGGCGAGCATGGAGCGTTTTCTAGCTAAAAATGAAGAGCGGGTAGTGAGTCAACCTATAAAAGGCACTATTAGAAAAGGCAAAGATGAACAGGAAGATAAGGAATTGATAACAGCCCTTTATCAAAGTGTAAAAGACAGGGCCGAAAATGTGATGATAGTTGATCTTGTGAGAAATGATTTGTCGAGAATCTGTAAAACGGGAACCGTGAGTGTAGATGAACTATTTGGGATTTACAGCTATCTTCAATTACACCAGATGATATCCACAATTTCAGGTGAGCTGGATTCCAATAATTTATCTGAAATAATGCAAGCTTGTTTTCCAATGGGTAGCATGACAGGAGCTCCTAAGATTGCAGCTATGCAGAGCATAGAAGAGCTAGAGAATTACAAACGTGGATGGTATTCAGGAGCGCTAGGATATATAGATCCAAATAACAATTTTGATTTTAATGTGGTCATTCGATCTTTAATCTGCCAACATGGTGAAAAGAAAATTAGTTACAGTGCCGGCGGTGCAATTACTATAGATTCCATTGCTGAAAATGAATGGCTAGAATGCCTTTTAAAAACTCAAGCTATTGAGAAAATCCTGAACCCTTAGGCTGGGGCTTTGATTTTATCACTTTGCTCAATAAGCAATTGCTGCAAAGCTTCTGCTTTGAAAGGTTTACTTAAAAAACCATCCATACCGGCATTTAGATATTGATCCTTGCTAGAATCATTGGCATCTGCCGTTAATGCTATAATAACAGGTCTACCATTCCCATACCTTTCAATAATTTTCTGCGTAGCTTCAAGACCGTCCATTTCTGGCATTTGGATGTCCATGAGGATAAGGTCTACGGGGTTGTTTTCCAAAATTTCCAAAACCTCTATTCCGTTCTCTGCATGCAAATAATCTGTATACCCAAACTTCTCAAATAGCTTGTCTATGAAAAGTTTGTTGAATGGGTTGTCTTCAGCGAGAAGAATTTTCAATGGGTGCTTAACGCTTATCGGTTCTTGAACAACAGGGGTTTCTGTCCCATCTTCCCTATGATTAAGAGGAATTGTTTTTTTACTTGCTGAGTTTGGAATTTCTACATTCAAAGTAAAATAAAAACTAGTTCCCCTTCCCTTCTCAGAACTCAAACCTATTTCACCACCCATGAGTTCTACTAGTTTCTTAGAGATACTTAATCCAAGTCCTATTCCCCCGTATTTTCTTGAAGTTGATGAATCCTCTTGTTCAAATGACTCAAAAATCTTTTTCTGTTTCTCTTCAGAAATACCAATTCCGTCATCAATCACAGAAAATTTTAATTTAGCAATTCTGGAATCTTTGCTCTGTGCCTTTAACAATTCATCCAGTTCAACAAGAATCTTCACGGTGCCATTCTCAGTAAATTTTATGGCGTTGCTGACTAAATTGATGAGCACTTGACGAATTCTTAAAACATCTCCGCGGAATTGTTTAATCATCGCATTGCCAATGAACTTACTCAATTCAATATTCTTGTCTTTAGCTTGCTTGGAGAAAATTATCATGACCTCATCTAACAACTTGTTCAAGTCTATCATGGTGGTCTCTATGTTCATTTTCCCTGCTTCTATTTTAGAGAAGTCTAAAATATCATTGAGGATAGTCAATAAATTCTCGCTACTTGTTTGAATGGTCTCCACATACCTTCGCTGCTCATCATCCATTTTAGATTCTAACAGTAAACTTGCCATTCCCATTATACCATTCATTGGAGTTCGTATCTCATGACTTGTTACTGCCAAGAAATTGGACTTTGCCACCGAGCCAGCTTCAGCTTGTTGTCTAGACTCTTCAAGTACAGAATTCATTTTACGCAATTCTTGATTCTGTTTGTTAATCAAACTGCTTCTCTCTTCAAGTTCCGCATTTGCACTCTGCTTAATCCTGATTTGTCTGTAAAGTAGTATGAGTAAAATAGAAAGAACCAACAAAGCTCCTAAGGCCGAGTATTTCAATACTTGAGCAGTTCGTTGCTCCTGAAAGTTAATTTCATTCTCGGCTTGTTCTGCAATATTGTCTTTTTCGTTTTGTGAGCGAGCAAGAGTTTTCTTTAGGAACTCATAGTGACTTGCACTAGAATTAGCAGCTGCTTCTTTGCTTAAAGCTTCCAATTGCCTTGAAGCATTTTGAGCCATCTCTGCGTTACCAGTACTTAAATACGCATCTTTCTGAGATGTATATACCTGCTGTTTGTCGCCGAGACTTAATGCGGCCCATAAAGAAGCATCATCAACTAATGCAGAGCACAGACTAACTATGGTAGCTATGTCTTCCTGTTCTTTGGCAAAACCTATCTTAAACAAGAGCTCTTGAGCACTGGTGATAGGATGATCCAGTTCTGACACTAATGCAGTAGTCTGATTATAAATCTCCAACGCATCTTCAAAATCCTTTTCAGCAATTATACCTTTACCATATGCATATTGAGATTGAATCAACCAGTATGGACTATTAATTTCAGTTGCTAGCAGTACCACTTTCTCACTACATATTCTCACATTGAGCTGATCTTCTTTTGAAAGATATAACATGGAAAGCCATAAGTTTTTTTTCAGCTCAGAAAGAGGTGAAAGTTTGGTAAGTGTATTTAATAACTGTATAGCTTGATCTTGTTTATTAATATATGCAAGTGAGTAGGCTTCTAATAATTTAACTTCATGCAGGTTCAAAGTGCTCTCCGGACTGGCATATAGCTCTAATTGAAAAATGTGCTGAAAGGATGTGCCAAAATATCCACCGTGATGTGCAGCTTGAGTCATTCTATACAAGACATACCCAATGGCTTGCTCATTTTTCAAGTTCTGAGCACAATACAGCGCCTCTGAAAACAATTGATCACTATTAACTTCTCCGTTGTATGCTTTAAGAAGAGCGTGATTTGCTTTGTGAATAGCCAGCTCTTTAGAACAATCTGCCATATTGATTAATGCAGAAGCTTCTACTACCGCTTCCTGAGCTTTATTATACCATCCACCATCTATAAGAACAGAGATGTATGTATTAAAAGCTTGAGATTTGAGTACATCAGTACTCGCCGATTCTATTTCTGTTCGCTGTTCAGCTAGAGCAACCTGGAAATCAGCCACAGTAGAATAATTCCAATTCTGCGCCAAAGGCACTAAATGGAAGCACAAAAGCATAACCAAAAGGTTCGCCTTTTTTATGATACCCGGAATGACTGTTGGTTGAGGCATTTAGTGTAGTAGTCCAATTAAGTCTTTACAAAGATACTATAAATGCTTGTTGTTGTAAGGAATGACCCATGATATGATAAACGTATGATGTATAATGTTCGGTTTAGTGAACATTGAGCCATTTACAACTCATCATTCAACTTTTCTTCTGAAAATATGACAATTTCTTATTGCGCTGTATATCAATCACTTGCATCTTTTTCTAGTAAATCAAGCCCTATATATATTAATTTAGTTTGCAATATTTCCAATTATTAGATTTTTTTATCTACTTTTGAGACATATTACGTTCTTTACAGACAATAATAATAAGGTTAGATTAAATCCTATACTCGCTACTACTTGTACTAAACTACTTTCAGATTTGAAAATTGTTTACTTTTATGACTAACAGTATGACACTAGTGAATTATAGGTAAAAAGCCTATCACATGTTGATAGGCTTTTTTTTGTTTTATCCATTGGCAAATTGGCGTTCTTTGCCGCCTTTTGAAATCCCATTTAAATACTATTCTTAGAATTAGCTGGCCAATAATAGTGGCACAGCTCGGTATGGTATTGACTGGATTCTTTGACAACTTAATGGTGTCACAACTGGGCTACCACGAGCTTGCGGCAGCAGGTATTAGCAATAGCATTTACTTTCTTATCGCCGTATTTCCAATGGGAATTACCATTGCCTACGCCACAGTTATAAGCATTCTAGAAGGGCGTGCGAAACGAAATGCGGGAAGCTTGGTCTTCAGAGACGCCACATATATTACCGCAATCATATCTGTGCTTACCATAGTGCTGCTACTTATAGCTGCACACAATTTCCATTGGTTTAAACAGGACTCAGCCGTAGAATTACTCGCCAAACCATACTTAATCTTGCTGGCCTATTCTTCTGCACCCATGCTATTCTTCTTTTTTGTAAAGAATCTGTGCGATGGCTACCAATACACTCAGGCAGGAATGCAGGTTACTCTAATAACATTAGCACTTAATGTATTTCTAAATTGGGTTTTCATTTTTGGAAATCTAGGATTTCAATCTTATGGATTAAATGGGGCTGGATATGCTACAATACTTTCACGAACAATTGGATTTGTAATTGTCCTGGCTATGTTCATAAAGTCCGACAAAATTCCAATCTATAAAAAGGATTTGATTATCGCATTTAGCAATCCTAGAAGGCATCCATTTTATAATCAGATCCTCAAACTTGGTATTCCTTCAGGTCTACAATTCTTCTTTGAGGTGGCTGCATTTGTTTTAGCCGCTATACTTGCTGGATGGCTTGGGCCTAAAGAATTAGCTGCTCATCAATTAGCTATAACTCTTGCAGCTCTTACCTATATGTTTGCTTCTGGTTTGTCTTCAGGTGCCAGTATAGCCGTTGCTAGATCCTATGGCACAAAGAACATAGCTGACATAAAGCAATTGGCCAAAGCGGCCTTGCTAAGTAGTAGTGGGGTTATGATCATTTTTGCCGTCCTATTTTTGATTTTCAACAACTGGCTAGCCCAATGGTTCTCAGAGGATGCCGAAGTAGTCGCTATGGGAGCTGCACTCCTTATTTATGCAGCCATATTTCAATTGAGCGACGGTGTTCAAGCTATTAGCATTGGACTTCTTAGAGGAATTGAAGATGTTAAGTTTCCATCATTGATAACCTTATTGGCATATTGGCTTGTTGCCATTCCCGTGGGCTATTATTTGGGTTTTAAATTGGACTGGGGGATAAATGGCATTTGGTTTGGATTGAGCTTGGGATTAACTTGCTCCGCAATTTTACTTTGTATTCGATTCTACAGTATTATTAAAACCAAAGTCTGATGAGAAAACCAATTTTACTAAGCTTCCTTATACTATTTAACCTATCTGTTTTTGCACAATGGTCTTTTGGATTATTCGCTGAACCAAATGCCCAGCTCAGCTATTTAAAAGAAACGGGAACCGCTCAAAATGACTCCATTGGCGCCCTACTCAATCACGATAAAAGACTGAGTTTTGGTGTTGAGATTTCTTTGGAGAAAGACAAGCTCAATTCCTTTCATTTCAAGCCAGGTTTTTATCAATATGGATTTATGTTGGAAAGAACAGGACTCCAGCTGTTTGACGTTGTTCATTCTTCCTTTGGGCAGATTTATGACCAAAGTGAAGCAGCAGTCAAAGTTGCCTATATGCAACATCGCTTGAAGTATTTAGGACTTCAAATGGAGTATCACAGAGATATCTCACCTCAATTAAAAAATATTGGGATAAAACTTTATACCGGCTTTGGTCTTTCTTACTATGCATTGATAGACCACGACATTAGGCTGAGAACGGAAGGATTCGCAATCCAAGATGATTTCATACATAAGATCTCATCGGATCTGTTCTTTACTCCCAATGAACATTTGGTTAGTGCTCAAGCATTGTTTGGGATTATCTACGAACCTACTTCATCTATAGACCTCTATGCTCAATTGCAAGCAAAAGCCCCGCTTATGAGGTTAACAAGTGCACCCGAACTTATTTATACTTGGATGCCAGGATTAAATCTGGGAATCAGAAAAACAATCTAGTAGACCACATAAACATGGCCTTTCTCACTGACTGGGATTGGAAACTCATTTTTTGGATCCATGTAGAATACTTCAAAGAAGTATGATCCTGCTTGTACTCTTTCGCCAAGATATGTTCCATCCCATTCTGGATTTGGTCCAGGAATATTTGCCAGAACTTCACCCCATCTATTAAATATAACCATCCCCACTATCTCCACTTGCCCAACAGGTCTGAATACCTCATTCAATCCATCTTTATTTGGTGAGAAGGCATTTGGTATATATAGCGTGCATGCATAGGGTAATATCTCCAAACTCACAGAATCTCGATCACTGCCGCATTTATTGGTAACAATTACAGAATATGTACCTGATGATGTTATTTCTCTAATAGGCCCAGGGAAACCGTCGGCCCAAGTATAAGTTGCATTGTCAGAAGTTAAATCGATATAGCGTGTTCCTCCTCCGCATAAGGTACTATCTGCGCCTAAATCAATACTCGGTGGATCAAGAACAGTAAGGGTTATGCTGTCCCTATAGCTACAATGCATATTGTTTTTAATGGCTACATATTGCCTTGCTTGATCTGCAAACAAAAAGGAATCAGTGGATGCAAAACCTTCCCAAGTAATGGAGCTAGAATCTTGAGGTACTATTAAATTAAAGCCTGTTCCAGCGCAAATAGAGGTGTCATTTCCCAAATCAAAAATAGGATTTGGCATGACCCAAACCGTTTCGGTTGAGGTGTCTCTACAATTCCCAACCTGATATATATAGCTAATAGTATTTAAACCCAGCTGAACAGGATTAAAGGTTGAATCCATAGCACTTACCTGGGTACCCTCAAATACACCACCTCCTAAATTTGGACGTAATGCTACAATAGCGTCGTTCTGGCAATATTTAGAACTTAGGCCTGAAAAATAATTATTGGGTTGAGGAACCACTTCTACACTATCAGTAAATTCATCATAACAACCAGCTGTATCAACTATAGAAAACTTAACTTCATAGTCGCCAGGCGCGGCATATTTATGAATAGCTGTATCACCGTTAAAAGAATATCCATCGCCAAATTCCCACAAACTAAATCCAGGTGTTCCAGATCTATTTTCAAAAGTGAATTCATTCTGTTGCAAACACATAGATGTATCACTTAAAAATATCATAGTTGAATCCAAGGGACGAGGTTTCACTTCTACCAAAATCACCATAGAGTCTATGCACACGTTTTTATAAGAGTTTAATGTAGAAGTATATTTAAGTACCACTCTGTAAATTCCTGGATCCTTATAAGACTTCTTACGGACGTGTGCCTGAACAGAGGGTGGTGATCCGTCTCCAAAATCCCATAGTGCTTCACTCTCATCAAGACCAGCTCCAATTGGTGGGGATATAGTCCGATTCAAAAATGAAAAGCGGTTAGTACTGCCGTCAGGATAGAAAAAGCATTGCACCCTAGTATTATTGGCAGAATCTGGGTTAAATATAAAATCGACCAAAGGCAATGGAGCTACCGTATCAATCTTCGTAGTTTGATGAGTGCAACCAATCGTGGAAGCCACTAAAGTCACGTTAAATAGTCCCGAATCTTGATAACTATGAGAAGGATTCATTGCAGAACTCGAGGAACCATCTCCGAATACCCAATTATAACTCACCGTATTACTCAAACTCTGAGTAACGTTTGGAGTAAAGGTAAATGTATCTACGTTTGAGCACTGGTAGGGCTTATTTATAGTAAAATCTGCATTTAACCATTCAGTTGTAACCGAATCCGTTGCCGGATTTGAAGTGAGAAAACTAAAAGTATTTCCGGCCCCATTAAACTCGTAAACTGCGAAATGATATTTAGTGTCTGATTCTAAATTGCTGACTATAACCGAATTAGCTGCCCCATTATAGACTACAAACTGCCCAGGACTAATTTCAGTATTCACTGTACCTAAGGCCGCATTTGCTATATAAAAAGTGTCATTTTGAGGTACTGCTGTCACTGCCGTGTCTTTTCTGGCTATCACTATCCTACCATCCCCATTTCCCACCGTCCAGCTGACATCTGTTCTATTGCAATAGGTATTACTAAACTGCAAAGCAGTGCTTTGTACCGTAGGCGCTTGAGCAGCAGCCACATAGGACAAGGCGGTCACAGTTAGTAATTTCAGAAGTCTCAACACAGTGCAAATTTACGTCACAAAGACATTTTAATTGACTACTGCATGTCAAAAAAAGCCAAAACAATTAGTAGGTGGTTGAAATAGAATTGCTTATATTTGCATCGTTAACCACAACAAACTACTACGTTAACCCAGTTTTTTATTGTATTACTGCCTAGAAAGCTTGCTATTTTATAGCATGGTTAATAGTTAGTTTAGTTAGGTTTATTGTTGGGGACAGCTAAAACTGTCCCCATTTTTTTTATTCCACGATTATCACCTGTTCTTCTAAGACTTCATCGAAGTTGTTGATTCTCAAGTACAAATTTGCCAGAGTTACCACATCTTTTTGGCAATAATTTCTTATTCTTTCCAGGTTTTTCTCCTTGTAATAAGTATGATATATTTTGCTGCCATCTAAATCGTCCTTAGGAGTTGGTATATCAAATACAGCTGCTAATAACTCCAGTGAAGTATAGCTCTTAAAATCGCCGAATTTCCACAATTGCATAGTATCTAGATGCCTAACCTCCCAAGGTTTTTTACCGGCCAATCTAAGAAGGTTGGGCAATGCAATCTTATTAGCGAGCATTCGTCTACCTAAATATGGAAAATCAAATTCTTTGCCGTTGTGCGCACATAAATAATGATCCTCACCATAGAAGTTCTTTTCTAAAAGTTCACAGAAATCATTCAGAATAGAGTTTTCATCATGACCATAAAAGCTTTTCACACGCAATTGATATTTATCGGAGCTTGGTGTTAGGAAGGCAACCGAAATACAGATAATCTTTCCAAACTCAGCATATATAGCCGCTCTATCATAAATCTCACTTGGATCTTGTACTTCTCTTGAAATATAACTCGCTTTTTTAGCCCAGAGTTCTTTCCATCTTGCTGGCAACTCCTCATAGCTCGGGTATTTGGCTACCGTCTCAATGTCTAAGAATAAGATATTTTCTAATTTAACAGAAGGCATATCACCAGCTCCCTCCTGCTCCTCCACCACCGAAACTTCCACCACCAAATCCACCACCAAAGCCGCCGCCTCCAAAACCGCCGCCACCGCCCCATCCGCCTGTGGTCCAAATTGGACCAGTCATGGAACGTCTACTTCTATAGGTTTTACCACCATTGTTATTTCTGGAGAATAAAATAATTAGGACTATAACTATCAGAATGATTACCCAAATTGGTATTCCATCTGTTTTCTCTTTTTTATCAAATTCAAATTCACCTGCAGCCAATCCTATGATTACATCAACAGCATCATTCAAACCCTCCCCGTATCGTTCAAGTCTGAACTTGGGTGCCATAATTTCTCTTATAATTCTATTGGCATAGACATCGGGTATAGCGCCTTCTAATCCATAGCCAACTTGTATCCATATTTTTCGGAGATTTGGATTATTGTTTTCATAGGCTATGTATATTAATACGCCATTGTCTTTGCCTTTTGTTCCTATCCCCCATTTTTCTGCTAAAGCTTGAGAGTATCTAAATACATCATCTCCCTCCAAGCTTTTTTCTAGAACTATTGCAATCTCGGTTGAAGTAGAATCATAATAGTCTTTGAGCTTCTTTAGCAAGAATTTTTCTTGATCCTCTGAAAGCAATCCAACTTCATCCTGCACCCAACGATACTGCGTTGGTGCGGCAGGTGGTTCTTTTGCAGTGGCATTTAGAACTAAAGCGAAGAAGAAAATCCAGACAACTCTAGCCATAGCTTATTTCGTCCTTTAATTCGTTTTTATCATCTGATTTCACTGGGAAGAACTTTGCTAGCTGCTCTCCGGCTTCTTTTATCCCAGAGATGAGACCAGCAGGTATATCTCCTTTGCTAAAATGCTCTTGCATATGGTCTCTGGTACTGTCCCAAAAACCAGAAGGAACTTTGTTATTAATTCCTTCATCTCCTATTATAGCAAAGCTTTTTTCCTTAATAGCTACATAAATAAGAACACCGCTACGGTCTTCGGTTTCATCCATTTTTAAATGGTGGAATACATTCTGTGCTTTAAATACAGGATTGGTCTTGCACCATTTCTCTACATGCACTCTGAGTTCTCCCGAAGTTTGAAGTTCCGCGGATTTGATTTCCTCTACGATTTTTTGCTCGTCAGAAGCACTAAATGGTCTCCACTTACCTAGCATTAAAACTCGACTTCTGGAGCTACATCAGAACCTTCTTGAGCCGTAAACGATGACTTCTCTTTGAAGTTGAACCAGCCTGCATATATGACTTGAGGGAATTTCTTGACATAGGCATTATGCACCTTAACCGCCTCATTAAATTTCATGCGTTCTACACTGATTCTGTTTTCAGTTCCTTCTAGTTGAGCCTGCAAATCAAGAAAGCTTTGGTTGGCTTTTAAATCAGGGTAGTTCTCTACCACAGCCAACAATCTACCAAGAGCTCCACTTACCTGAGATTGTGCAGCTTGGAATTCTGCTAATTGTTCAGGAGTAATATTGGTTGGATCTACACTTACTTGAGTAGCCCTTGCTCGAGCATCTACTACTTTCTGTAATGTCTCTTGCTCAAAATCAGCGTAACCTTTAACGGTTTTCACCAAGTTTGGAATCAAGTCTGCTCTACGTTGATATTGAGATTCCACGTTTGCCCAAGCTTTTTCAACTTCAGCATTATTCTCCACCATTCTATTGTATCCACATGAAGAAAACAATGGAACCATGGCAATCACAACTAAAATTTTAAGAAAATTATTCATCTCGTTTCTGGTTTTGTTCTAACAAAAATAAACAATCAATCCTTTGAACCACAAGGATTTGACATGTGTGGCAATTTTCTAGACAAATGCTTCTTCAGAAGGCATAATCAAGCCACATTTATTACTTAGACAGACACATTTGCCAATAATAAATCAGATTTCATTTAATAATACCATTTTAATTCTTAGAATTATTGATGAAGTTAGCCTCCATGCTATTGTTGGGATTACAGTTTTTAATTGGGCATATCGCCTACTGTCAAACGCTCAATTTAGATTTTACTCAGCCCATTCATTATCCTTTTCATTGGAATGGCGACACATCAAAGTTTATTAGGCATACTGGTTATCTTCAAAGTAATTCAGACCTACCGAATGATCAATTTGCTATTAGCAGAACAATTGAACTGAATTCTCCATTTCAATTAGATGCTGAGCTAGAACTCAAGCTTAAAACTTCCTCTTTAAATTATGTAGATATCATACTTTACGGTATACAAAATGACAGCATTGCCCTTCAGATTAGATTGGGAGGATCTCAAGACGACTTGCGTTTGTTTAGCATCCAAAATGGAGAGGAAGAACTTCTGATTGATGGTCCCGACAAGATGACTGAACAAGCGCACATTCATGTAGGTTTAATTCATCATGAGAGTGGTCTACTTCACCTTAACTATAAGCAGAAAGACAGTTCAAGCTTTATACAAGCAGGAAGCTATTTCATTCAAGACCTGACCTTTTACAAACTTGAATTGAGAATTAGACAATCTTCACAAAGCTTTCATAAAAAACATTTCATACATCATCTCTATCTAGGGGACATTATTCAAGATACTACTCCTCCTAGCCTGCAAAACACCTTGTC
Organism: Bacteroidia bacterium; assembly: GCA_049115575.1. Classification (GTDB taxonomy): domain Bacteria; phylum Bacteroidota; class Bacteroidia; order NS11-12g; family UBA9320; genus JAHEKB01. The sequence continues at coordinate 353,998 of JAGDZU010000004.1, forward strand.
AAGTGGTAAAACCAATTGGCTTTTCAAATTCAGCGAACCAATACTCACAGATTTAACTACAATATCAGTAAATGGCATTGAAACTCAATTTGTTCACCAAAACTCAGCTTCAATTTCTGTGCCATTCAAAGAGACCATTGCCGAGAGCTGGTATGATGTTCACATTTCAGGAGTGAGAGATACAGCAGGCAATCTTATGTCCGATACTGCTCTTCAATTTCTCCATTATCTCAGCAAGTCCATACCCTATAACGGTATAGTAATAAATGAAATCCTGTTTGATCCATATCCCAATGGAATAGATTTTATTGAGCTTTATAACAATACTGACTCTTTCTATGAGCTCAATGATTTAATGATTGGACGAATATCCCAAAATCAGATAGTTGAACAGCAACTTATCAGCCCCATTAAAATGAGCTTCGCGCCTCATTCATACCTGCTTCTTAGTGAGAACGATAGTTCCATCTGTTCTCAATACTCTTGCCCCTCACCCTTATACTCAATGGAGCTTGATTTACCCAGGATGAACAATGATTCTGGTGAGATTCTCTTGTACACCAGCAGTCATACTATTGACTTTTTAAAATATATGAACGACTGGCATACAGAACTCCTTTTGAATTCAGAAGGAGTGAGTTTGGAACGAATAAATCCCAATGCCCCAACCAATAATAAGAACAACTGGCATTCTGCTACCGCTCTTTGCGGATTTGCTTCACCAGCTGCTGAGAATTCCATGTATCATTTGGAATCTGAATCCTTGGGTTTCAGTTTGCACAATAGTTTGATTACACCTAATGGTGATGGCATACAAGATCTATTGCTTCTTGAATATTCCTTTGACAAACCCAGCTATTTAAGTTCATATATATACGACCTGAATGGCGTAATGATATGGCAGTGGCATAACAATGAATTGTTGGCATTTAATGGAACATTAAAATGGGATTTGTTCTATCTCAATCGCCTGCTATCCAATGGACATTACATCTTATTTCTCAAAGCGTTCAATTTAGATGGAGAACTTCTTAAAAAGAAATTGCCATTTACAGTAGCTTCGCAATATTAAGATGAAACTTACCACAGAAAGCGAATCAAATCATAGCGATTTAGAACAGAAAAGCAGTAAAGAACTTCTTATTGGAATGAATAAGGAGGATAAAACTGTGGCTCACGCAATAGAGACTCAAATCAATCAGATAGCCAAAGCAGTAGACTTGGTTTATTCCAAAATGAATGAAGGGGGGAGGTTATTTTACATTGGCAGTGGCACGAGTGGAAGGCTAGGAATAGTGGATGCTAGTGAATGCCCTCCTACATACGGAGTACCCCATGGCTGGGTTATTGGCATTATAGCAGGAGGTGATCAAGCTATAAGAAAAGCTGTTGAATTCGCAGAAGATGATGTATCACAGGGCTGGAAGGATCTGGAAGAGCATAAGGTAAACGAGATGGATATTGTTCTTGGAATAAGTGCTTCTGGAAGCACGCCTTATGTAAAAGGGGCTTTGGAAGCGTGCCAGCAAAATAACATCTCAACTATATCTCTATCATGTAATAAAAATAGTGCTATTGCTGAATTTGCAGACCAAAAAATAGAAATTGTTGTCGGCCCAGAATTTGTTACCGGAAGCACTAGAATGAAATCTGGTACGGCTCAAAAACTAGTACTAAATATGATTAGCACCGCCGTTATGGTAAAACTAGGAAGAGTTAGTGGCAACAAAATGGTAGACATGCAGCTGAGCAATCATAAATTGGTAAAAAGGGGAACCGAGATGGTGGCTAAAGCAACGGGCCTTGACTTTGAAGCCGCCAAATCGCTCCTTCTTGAAAAAGGCAGTGTTAGACAAGCTATAAATGCTCATCAAGGGAAATAGGATTTCATTTTAAATAAGAAAAAAGCATATTCGCCGCATGGATGGATTTATACATATTTGGGTAACCGATCTTCACGGCGAACGCATACAGATCGAATGCCCTACAGATATGGGATTCAATCTTATGGAAGCCATACGGGCCAATGAACTACAGATTAAAGCAACCTGCGGAGGAATGGCCATGTGTGCTACTTGTAATGTGATAGTAAAAAGCCAACATCCTTTGCCAGAAATGAGTGAAGATGAGGAAGCAATGCTAGATGAAGCTTTTGTTCTAGACACAGAGGGAAGTAGACTGGCTTGCCAGATACCTATCACGGAAGAACTAGACGGTCTTGAAATACAATTGGGGGAATTGACATCAGAATGAGTGTCAAAAGTGTAAATATCAGAAAGGCGAATGCTGCAGATGCCGCACAAATAGCTGAGATTTATAATCACTACATAAGCAATACCATTATCACCTTTGAACTAGAGGAAATCGATAGTGAGGAAATGAATTCCCGAATACAATCCATACAGAAAAAATATCCATTCATAGTCTTAGAACAAGATGATCAAATCCTGGCTTACGCTTACGCTTCTCAATGGAAAGAAAGGAAAGCATACCAATACACTTGTGAAAGTTCAATTTATGTTAAAAGAGAATTTCTAGGCCATGGCTATGGATTTAGCCTTTACAAATCATTGATCGATTCACTGGAGAAAAGCCATTACCGCAGAGTCTTGGGAGGTATTGCCCTACCTAATGATGCCAGCATTGCTCTTCACGAAAAATTGGGTTTTACCCATAGTGGAACATTAACTAATGTAGGGTTCAAATTTGAAAAGTGGGTAGATGTAGGTTACTGGCAACTCAACTTTGATTAAAGCTTTTTCCTTCGTCCAAATCCTTGGGTGTCGAATTCTGTTTTGAATTCAACCCCTTTGTGTTGAATAACTGCAGGGCCAATAGCTTGCAATAAGCTTTCATCATTCACTCTTGGTGAACGTATTTCAGGAGAAACTGGATAGGCATTTAATCTCTTATTTTTACTGGGAGCGAGCAAAGGTGATATCGCATCTAAATGTGTGGATTTAAGCCAAGTATAATACGATGAGGGTGGTAATATAACAGGTGATCTATGATGCCCAATTTTGTGAGTAACATGATTTGAAACTGTTGTTATTAGTGCAAACCCCTCAATTTCTTCGCCGGTTTCTTTATTGAGCCATTGATCGTAAATGGCAGCCAAACCCATGAAGTCTTTGTCTTGATCGAAAACATAATAAGGCTTGCTCAATTTCTCTTTTTCAGGCCCTTCTAAAAAACCATTGACAAAGACAATGCATCTCTTTTTTCGAATGGGTCCTCTAAAAGAAGGTTTTTGAAATATTCCTTTATTGCCTGCATACCCCATGTCATTCTCTTTATTGAAATCCCCTTCAGAGCGAGCATTGAATAAAAGCATATTCTTTTTTGACCAAAAAGGGGTCAATCCAAAGCGCATCATTCTGAATATTTTTTCGGGTCCCAAAACGGGCACTTGCGAACCTGGTCCTATGTTGTATCCACGGTAATCGTGCAGGTCTAATTGAGGGCTTAAATTCATAGCCTCCTCAACTATTCGAATGCTTTTTTTGATAATTATTCTACCACACATTGGAACACCAAATTTAGTACGGATTATTTCAAGGGAAATATTTGATAATTTTGGCTAAAAACTTACATTTGCAGCCCGTTTTTCAAGACTAGAAAAAATATATAGTGGACACTTTATCATATAAAACGCAATCAGCTAACAGTAAAACCGTCGATAAGAAATGGTTAATCGCTGATGCAGAAGGCAAGACTCTCGGGCGCTTTAGCTCCGAGATCGCCAAGGTCTTACGAGGCAAAAACAAGCCTAGCTTCACTCCACACGTTGATTGTGGTGATTACGTTATCGTAATCAATGCGGAAAAAATCGCATTGACTGGTAACAAAATGGAAACCAAAGAATATCAAAATTTCAGTGGTTATCCTGGAGGTAGAAAAGTTACCCTCGCCAAAGACCTGCTCGCAAGAAAACCTCAAGATCTAATTGAACGCGCTGTAAGAGGCATGTTACCAAAAAACAGATTGGGGAGGAAAATTTTTACAAACTTATATGTGTATGCAGGAACTGAACATCCGCATGCTGCACAAAAACCAGAGAAATTAGATATTTAATATGGACGTGATAAACACTATAGGTAGAAGAAAATCATCTGTTGCTCGCATCTATTTGAGCACAGGGAAAGGAAAAATAACTGTCAATAATAAAGATGTCAAAGATTACTTCAGTACTCCTGAGGCACTTTACGCAGTTAACCTACCACTTGAAATTTGCAACGTGAGTGGCAAATACGATATTAAAGTAAATGTAGACGGTGGCGGAATCACTGGACAAGCAGATGCAATCAAATTAGCTATTGCTCGAGCTCTTGTTCAAATTGATGACGAAACGAATCGTCCTTTACTAAAAACTAAAAGCTTGTTGACTAGAGACCCACGAATGGTGGAGAGAAAGAAATACGGTCAACCAAAAGCAAGAAAGAAAACTCAATTCAGTAAGCGTTAATACCATGGCTATTTCAACAGAAGAATTATTAGAAGCAGGTGTTCACTTTGGGCATTTGACCAGTAAGTGGAATCCGAAAATGGCTCCTTACATTTTTATGGAGCAAAATGGTATCCACATTATTGATTTGCAAAAAACGCAAGCCAAATTAGAGGATGCTCAATCAGCCATTGCCAATATTGTAAGAACAGGCAGAAAAGTAATGTTTGTTGCTACAAAGAAGCAGGCTAAAGAGATAGTTGAAGAGAATGCAAAACGTGTAAACATGCCTTATGTAACCCAACGTTGGTTAGGGGGTATGATTACTAACTTCTCTACAGTTCGCAAGTCTATCAAGAAGATGCAAAACATCGAAAAGATGAAGACTGATGGAACTTTTGACAACATGAACAAAAAAGAGCGTTTGATGAAAACTCGTGAGCAAGAAAAGCTTTACAGAGTTTTAGGAGGTATTGAAGAATTGAATAGACTTCCGGCAGCTCTTTTTATAGTTGACATTAAGAGAGAACATATTGCAGTGAAGGAAGCTCAAAAATTGAACATTCCAATCTTCGCGATTGTAGATACTAACTCAGATCCAACTAAGGTTGATTACGCCATCCCTGGCAATGATGACTCAGCTAAATCTATTGCTATTCTAACTAAAGAATTCACCGATGCAATTGCAGGTGGCCTTGATGAGAGAAGAAAGCAAAAGGAACAAGCTAAGCAAGAGAAGGAAAAGCAAGAAGCTGATACAGCAGAAGCTTAATTGGTTAAATTTTTAAATCACATTATACAATGAATATTACAGCATCAGCGGTAAACGAGCTTAGAAAAGCTACAGGTGCAGGAATGATGGAATGCAAAAAAGCCTTACAAGAAAGTAATGGTGATATGGAAGCAGCCATTGATGTCCTGAGAAAAAAAGGTGCGGCTAAAGCAGCCAAAAGAGCAGACAGAGAAGCTGCTGAAGGTTTAGCAATAGCAGTATCTAATGATGACAATTCAATTGGAGTAATTGTTGAAGTGAACTGCGAAACAGATTTTGTGGCAAAGAATGATGACTTCATCTCTTTTGCTAAAGATTTGGCAAGTTTTGCTTTGGAGAATGCTCCTGCTGATTTAGATGCTTTAAAAGCGTCTTCATTTGACGGTAAAAGCATAGCAGATGTTCTTATAGAAAAGACTGCAGTGATAGGTGAGAAGATTGATATCTCAAATTATAAGAAACTTCAAAGCGAAGGTGTTGCGGCATATAATCACGCTAATTACCGAATTGGAGTTCTTGTTGCATTGAACCAAAATGATGAAGCTTCTCTTAATGCAGGTAGAGACGTAGCTATGCAAATTGCAGCTATGAATCCTATTGCAGTTGATGAGACTCATGTTTCTGAAGAAATCAAAAACAAAGAGTTGGAGATTGGAAGAGAGCAAGCTAAAGCAGAAGGAAAGCCAGAGCAAATTCTCGACAAAATTGCTGAAGGTAAATTAAAGAAGTTCTACAAAGAGAACACTTTAGTTCACCAAGCATATGTTAAAGACAGCTCTAAGACAGTTGGTCAATTTTTAAAAGACACCAATTCAGATTTAGCAGTAAATGAATTCTCAAGAGTTCAACTAGGAGCTTAATCAGAATAAAGCATTAAAAAAAGGAGGTCAATGACCTCCTTTTTTTATGTCTAAAATTTATTGGAAGGTTTATAGAAGATAAAATGTAAAACCAACCTATTTTTGATTCTCGAATGAGTCCTATTCATCATATTCCTGATCAATCTTCAGATGAAAAGTCCACTCTTCCATTTATTGAACAGACGCATCAACCTATGAAATACAAAAGGATCTTACTTAAACTCAGTGGCGAAGCCCTGCTTGGAGACAAAGAGTTTGGAATTGACAACAGAGTACTTGCCAAGTATGCTGAAGAAATCAAACAGGTTCATGAACTTGGAGTGGAAATAGCCATAGTAATAGGTGGCGGTAATATTTTTAGAGGAGTACAAGCAGTTGAGGGAGGAATGAAAGATAGAGCCAATGCAGATTATATGGGAATGCTAGCTACAGTGATTAATGCTATGGCACTACAAGGAGCACTTGAAGATGTAGGCATTTACACAAGACTGCTAAGCGCTATTAAAATGGAACAAGTTGCTGAGCCTTTTATTCGAAGACGTGCTATTAGGCATCTTGAAAAAGGAAGGGTCGTGATTTTTGGTGCAGGAACTGGAAACCCTTATTTCACTACAGACACAGCGGCAAGCTTAAGAGCGGTAGAAATTGAGGCCGATGCCATACTCAAAGGCACTCGAGTAGATGGTGTTTATACTTCAGATCCAGAAAAGAACTCCGATGCTGAAAAATTTGATGAGATTAGTTTCACCGACGTGATCAAGCGGAATTTAAAGGTCATGGACATGACTGCTTTTACGCTTTGTCAAGAAAATCACTTGCCTATTGTTGTCTTTGACATGAACAAAGAAGGCAACTTGGTGGATTTATTGAAAGGCAATAAGGTTGGAACCCTCGTTTCTTAATTTAGGAATACTGAACCAAAACATTAAGGCTCCTTTACTATAAGGATAACAAAGGCTCCCCGATTCCCCGGGGGTAACATAATTCAATCAAGAATATAAATGCAGATCATCTGTTGGTTATAGGATGAACGCGATGGTATCAACTAGAAATGCTAAACTTCAACCCGAAATGGCCAAAATTAAATTTTGGTTTTAGCGATGGCGATGGGTTAGCAAATTTTCCAGAGTTAAAGGCAGGTCTGCTCCAAGTGTAGCAGCGCTACATAAGAGGTGGCCTAACGCGTAAATCAGGAAAATTTAAAACTTATTCTTCCACATCATGGATTCGACGGGCTTAATAGTACGCGTGTTGTACTTGGCATTTTTCTTTTTGCTGTACATGGTTTCAATTTCACCATCTACTAAAAAATAGATTAATTGACCTATAGGCATGCCTCTATAGACCCTTACCGGTTGAGTTGTAGAAATTTCTAGTGTCCAAGTATTGCAGAATCCAACATCTCCTTTACCCGCAGTTGCATGTATATCAATACCTAACCTGCCAGTACTGGACTTTCCTTCAAGATAAGGAACATGTGCATGGGTTTCTGTATACTCTTCGGTTACCCCCAGATAAAGTACTCCTGGTTGAAGAACTAATCCATCTAAAGGGATTTCAAAGTGCTCAATTTTATTGTGCTGCTGAGAATCCAACACTCTATTGGTGTAACAAGCCAAATGCTTCCCTAAATGAACATCATAACTATTGGTACCCAAATTATTTCTATCAAATGGCTCAATAAGAATAGTTCCTTTCTCTATTTCTTCAAGAATGCGTTTGTCACTTAGAATCACGCTTCAATTTTAGTTAATTAATTGCACTTGCCAAATGATTAAAGTTCTGTCATCAGAAGAACTTACAAACATCTCTTTATTGAGCCATCTTACTTTGTTAACCGAATTAATATGCCCTTGATTTCGGGCGTAGTCAATTACTTTCAAAAGATTCAAATCTGCATCCCACACTTTAATAGATTTATCCATACTAGCACTTAATAGCAACTCAGAATTAAAACTAAGCGTTTTTGCTTGATAAGTATGAGCAGGAACACTAACCAAGGCCTTTTGAGACCATATATCCCAAAGTTTAATATGAGCGTCTCTACCACAAGAGTATAGAAGATTTTCATCTAAAAATGTGAGACCAAATACGGAATTTTCATGCCCTTCCAGTCTGGCAATGACTTCTAATGAGGCGTTTAGTATATAAATGAGTTGATCGCTACTTCCAATAGCGATATGCTTATCTGATTTAGCTATGGATCTCAAACTCTTTTTGCTCAATTTTAGCTTTTGATTTTCGCCAATATTCAATGATCCGTCTTCACCCCCAGTGATAAGCTCTTCACCATGCTTATCAATAAAGAAAACTCCACCATTGTGCCTTTTTATTACTCGCTCAAGTTCGGAATTCTTTAGATCTACTTGATAAACCTTGCCTTTGCCCGTCCCAGCATACAGTTCTTCCCCTTCCTTACTTAAATAAATTGAATAAATCGCCTCATCCATCTGCAGCACTAATTCACCAATATCTGGATTATCTATAGACCAACGAACAATAAACCCATCGGAACCAGCGGAATAGATAAGACCCCTATCCTGATCAACACAGAAGTCATAGATCGCATCAGAATGACCTTTTAAATGTGCTAACTTTGTCAGCTTAATAGGATTAGAATTTGCCACTGCATTCAAAAGAACAACTAAAACACGGAATTGTCGCACTTTGGGAGATTACTGAGAGTTTTGACCAATTGCGTCTTCAAGTTCCTGAGAGTTGGTTAGAAGGAGTGAATCTTCTAAAACTCAGCAAACATAATTTAGCCGCCAGAGCATTGGCAAATACCGTTTGTCCAGGTTTCAAACTCTTGGAAAAAGACGAATTTGGCAAACCCTATTTTGAAAGTGCAGAATATCAAATTTCTATTAGCCATGCTGGCAAATACGCGGCTTTTATGCTTCATAGAGAAGGCGATTGCGGAATAGATATGGAGAAAATCACTGACCGCATCATTCCAATAACATCCAAATTTATACGTGAAGATGAACAAGCTTTCGCAGAATTGGGACTAAGAGGTATGTTCATGGTCTGGTGTGCAAAAGAGGCATTGTATAAATTATACGGCAGAAAGGCCTTGGACTTTAAAACACACCTGAAAGTACACTTTCAAGAAATGAAAGAATCAGGCATATTGCATGGTGAAATCAATAAAGGAGATTATCAAAAAAAGGTAGATTTACAATATCGATTCATTGAAGACTACCTTATAGTACATACTTTATGAGCAACAAAACAATATGGATCACTGGTGCGGGATCAGGTATAGGTAAAGCTTTGGTTCATGCCTATGCTGAATCTGGAAATTCAATTATACTATCTGGTAGAAATAGTGAAACACTTGAAGAAGCGGCCGCGGAAGTTGCAAACAAAGATTGTAGCACTTATTGCTTGGTTCTAAATGTATCCATCGAAGAAAAAATAGCGCCGGCGGTGGCATCCATGATTGAGAAGTATGGAAAAATAGACTTGTTGATTAACAATGCTGGAATTAGCCAAAGGAGTTTGGTTAAGGATACATCCAATGAGGTAGGTAAAGTAATTATGGATGTGAATTTCTTTGGCACAGTACATTTAACAAAAGCCATTCTTCCACACATGCTTAATTCTAACTCTGGAGATATTGTGGTTATAAGTAGCGCCGCTGGAAAATTCGGCTTTACAAGGAGATCTTACTACAGCGCATCCAAACACGCTTTGCACGGATTCTTTGATGCCTTGTCTATTGAATTGCACCAGACCAACTTAAATGTGCTATTGGTATGCCCGGGTAGAATTCAAACCAAATTATCTGTATCGGCTTTAACAGGTGATGGCTCTACTTTTAATAAGAACGACCATAGATTGGAAGGTGGAATCAGCGCTGAAAAATGCGCCAATATTATCAAGAGAGCCATAACCAAAAGGAAAAAGGAAATTTACCTTGGTGGGCAAGAGGTTCTCATGATTTATATAAAGCGTTTTATCCCTGCTCTTTTTAGATTTATTGCACCGCGTGTTAAAGCGGAATAATACGTTAAGACATTTTTTCTACTCGCTGGTATTTTAATCACCGGATATGGTTTCATTATTTTGAATATGACCCTCTTGAACCATATTTTCGCAAGCAGTGTTTAACGATCCTTTTCAACATACCTATTTCTCAGGAATCCAACAAATGGGCATAGGTGTTCCCAACGTTCATGAGGCATGGGCGTGGTATAGAAAAAACTTCGGAATGGATGTTCCGGTTTTTGAAGAAGCAGCTACTGCTGAATTAATGCTTAAATATACAGGTGGACAGCCGCATGACAGGCATGCTATTCTTGCCATTAATATGCAAGGTGGTGGCGGATTTGAAATCTGGCAATACACTAGCAGAACTCCTGAAGGACCCAAACAATCTATTAAACTGGGGGATCTTGGAATCTACGCATGTAAGCTAAAAGCAAGGGATGTTCCCAAAGCTTTCAAGGAATTCGATCCCGAGTATCGAGTTTCTGATAAGGTTCATGTGGCACCCAATGGAGACCAGCATTTCTTTGTAAAGGACCCATATGGCAATATGTTTCAAATAGTAGAATGCCCCGAAGTCTACATGGAAACTAAGTCCAACATTGGAGGCGTATATGGTGCTATTATAGGTTGTTCTAATATTTTGAGAAGTGCTATGTACTATGATGCCATTCTCAATTATCTATTTACCAAAGAAGAATGTGATGCAAAGGGTAAGCACCAAGACCTCTATGATCTTCCTAATGGAGATGCCACCATTCACAGATGCATTATGCCTGCTCGCGATGATAGAGCCGGTGGTTTCAGTGAACTACTAGGACCAAGTCAAATAGAAATAATACAATTGGCAGAGGGTGAGAGTCAGGCAAATTCTATTTATGAAGATCGATATTGGGGGGATTTAGGTTTTATTCATTTATGTTTTGATGTTTTGAATATGCCTAATCTTCAAGCAGAATGCTTACAAGGAGGTTTTCCATTTACGGTAGACAGTGCCAACACCTTTGATATGGGTGAAGCTGCAGGACGATTCTCCTATATAGAAGACCCAGACGGTGCACTCATTGAATTTGTTGAAACTCAAAAAATTCCAATTATGAAAAAGTTGGGATGGTACTTGGATTTAACCAAACGTAAAGATCGCCTAAAGCCACTTCCACGAATGATGCTTAAAGCTCTGGCTTTGAATCGAAAGAAAAACTAATCTTGATTTAACACCTTATTTCTAAGGTCTTTCAATTCCTCTTTAACCTGTTTATCTAGGCCCAGGAAATTCAGCGCTTGCTTAAAGTATTTAAGTTCTCTAAACGCGATGAACCAAGCAGGAGCACCAATCACAGCAAATACCAAAGCAATGGTTTTCCACACCAAGGTCCACTGGTCCGGGGCAATGGCATAGGTGAAAACTATCAAAAAGATGAGCAGAAATAAACTTCCTATGAGCCCTAAACCAAAATGAACAGAGTCAAATAATACCACATTTTTAACCAGTTTATTCGTGTATTTTTTAGCAATTTTCCATATTAATGTTAGGAGAATAGCAACAGGTAGACTCATGGCGAGGGTACATAATGCTAACATGATTGCTGCAAAGTTCACTCCGAGCTTGCTAAGGCTTCTGTCGCTCAACCCATATTTTTCCAAAAGGTCTTTGTATGATCTAGCTGCCTGCAGGTTTGCTTCGTTTACTTTATGTAAGCGTTCTGCTATTGCCACTGAATCGGAATCGTAAGATCTATAAGTTGAGAAATCTTGATATTCATTGATTAACATTTCATGAATCAATTCCTTCTCTTCTTCATTTTCCCCTTTCACCTCAACAACCAGTTCTGTGATTTTCTCCTCCAATATTGGAGTAAAATCTCTCGCAAACTTTCGATCATCTTCGATCATTTCAGCGTAGTATTGCTTCATAGGAATTGCTTGTCCAAATGACACTTGAAGATTTACATCTCTACTTCCAAATTTTGAATAGTTAATTCCACAGGGAACTATGTGTAAATCCATTTCCCCTCCACTTCTTTTAATCATGTCTGCTGCCAATCCAGCACTGCCTTTTTTAACAGGTCGCATTGCTTTTTCAGGATAGGCGATGCCTTCTGAGAAAATTAATATTTTCTTATCTTTTTGAAACAGTTCATAACACTCATCAAATGTCCCTGCATTTCCAACCCTAGCCTTTTCAGCTTCCGCATCCCTTGCTCTGTAAATAGGCAATAAGAGCATTGACCTCAAAACTTTATTAAAAACAGGTTTGTTAAAAGCATCACCTCTCACCAAAGTGAATACTTTCTCTCTAAAAGTATATTCTATAACTACTCCATCTAAAAAAGAACCCGCATGATTTGCGCATATAAGAATGGGCTTATTTTTCGGAATATTTTTCAAGCCTGTAATCGACTTATTCCTAAAATAAGTCCTAAAAGGGAGCTCCATGAAAGAGCGAATAAAGTAGTATAGCCAAAATTTCATTTGAGAACAACGGCTCCAATTTCTGCCGTGATTTTATTCTTTAATTCCTGTAATCTAAGGTGGATAGTCTGCAAACTGAGAATGTCTTCATCCGTAGTAGCAACTTTTAATTGAAGGTTGTTTTCTGTTATGGCTTCTTCGATTTTCTTGAGCTTGATATAATTGAGATTCTCAACAACATCCTTCCTATATGTATCTTCACTGGTTGGAACAAATTTATCGTAGTTTTTAACCCATCCTTCACTCAGTGTGTGTTGCCCAGCTATACAATCAGCGGCGAAATGACTACTCAACGGATTTCTTACAAAAAACATCTGGTCTAAGGTTTCATTTTCTTTCCAATGTTCATGTGCCTGATGCATCACTTGCTTTACCACTTCCGTTTCCGGCCATATTTCTTCCATAATCAATTCATTGAAAATGAAAGAAGCTACATCTTGCTCCTCGTTAAATTCCTTGTCTGAATATAGAATTAGGCTCTTTAGAAGCGCCCACTCCTGATAATTCTTTTTATCTTCAACAATTTCAGGTGGTGGTTGAGGGCTAAAACTTTCCTGGGGCACATAGCTTTCTTTATTCCCTTGCTTTAGCTGCTGAACTCTAATTTTATTTGCTTCTTCGTTAAGAACCCTTTCTTGCCATCCCAGTAATTTTGACCCTTCTGAAATAAACGCTGCGCGTTTAAGTGGGTCTGGAATTTGCGCAATGCTTTCGGCTATCAATCTTGCAGAATTAGCTTTAGCCACAGGATCCTCTCCTTTAAGTTTAACTGAAGCTATGAAGTGAACAAAGTCCATTTGCTTGTCTTCCACAAACGATAACAATCCTTCTTTGCCGTTGGCCTGAGTGTATGAATCCGGATCTTCTCCTTCAGGAAAAATAACCACACTCGTATTTATATCGTGGCTTAAAAGCGTATTAATATGCTTTAAACTAGCATTAACACCAGCTTCATCTCCATCGAACAATAAACTCGCCTCTGGAGTGAAACGCTTAAGCAGTTTTGCTTGTTCTTCTGTGAATGCTGTACCTGATACTGCAACTACATTCTCAATTCCAGCCTGACTCAGGCTTAAGACGTCCATATATCCTTCTACTATGAAAGCGTGATCCAACTTTCGTATAGGGTTCTTTGCGTGGTTCAATCCATAAAGTACTTTCCTCTTCTCATATATGATAGTCTCTGGACTATTAATATATTTAGGAGCTTTGGCATCTGTTCGGATTATTCTACCGCCGAAGCCAACCACTTTGCCAGTTAGGTTCTGAATGGGGAACATGACCCTCTCAATAAATGCATCCCTTAAGTTCGACTGTATTACCCCTTGATCTTCATCAATTTTCTTGGCCAATCCAGCATCAAACAATTGTTGCACTGTATAACCATTGGTTAAAGCTGAATCTATTAAATCTGTTCTTCCTTTACTACCAAGACCCAATTGAAATTTATTGATTGTGTCTTGTCTAATGCCTCTTTCTTTTAAATAAGGTTGGTAGATTACTTTGCCCTCTTGACTTTCCATCAATCGCTGATGAAAGAAATTTTTTGCGAATTCAAGGATCACATATAATCCCTCTTTTCTCCTAGACTCCTCTTCTATAGCTTGAACGTCTATCTCTCCCTCTTCTATTGCAATATTGTATTTGTCTGCAAGAAACTTGATTGCCATGGGGTATGACAAACCTTCGTGTTCCATTATGAAATGAACTGAATTTCCACCTTGCCCACAGCTAAAACATTTAAAAATTCCTTTAGCAGGAGATACAGACATGGATGGGTGCTTGTCGTCATGGAAAGGGCATAGACCTTTATAATTAGCTCCAGCTTTCTTTAGATTTACATACTCCCCTACTACTTCTTCTATAGCTGCAGCATCAAAAACCTTGTCTATTACTTGAGGACTAATCACGTTACTTCAAAGTAAATAAATTATCCTTCTAACAAGAGACTTGTCCATTAAAATCACACGCTTAACCATAAGTTTTAACTAAAACTTAAAAAGCTATTATATATGCCTTCTACTATTAGTATTAAACTTAGCTTTTATTTTTATACCCCGGCTTAGGTCGGGGTATTCTTTTTGCTTCGATTATTTTTGTCTAATGAATCTCGTTTCACAGATAAAGGATATTACTACTCAATTCAATGGAGAATTAGTAGCCATTAGGCACCACCTTCATCAACATCCTGAATTATCTTTTGAAGAGTTTGAGACTACTGCTTATATAAAGCAATGCTGTGAACGACTTCAACTTGGAACGTGGCAGCAACTAACGGAGACCGGAGGTTATGTAGACATCCAAGGTGATGGGCCTGGAACAGGATTTATTGCATTGAGAGCAGACATAGATGCACTGCCAATTCATGAGAGCAATGATGTAAAGTATAAAAGCAAAAATGAAGGAGTGATGCACGCATGTGGTCATGATGTTCACAGCACTTCATTATTGGGTGCAATGCATGTTCTAAACAAATTAAAAAGTCATTGGTCTGGCACCATACGTTGCATTTTTCAGGCAGGTGAAGAAAGATTGCCAGGTGGAGCAAGCATTTTGATTAAAGAAGGCATATTGAAACCCAATGTCTCGAGTATTTATGGTCAACATGTGATGCCACTTATACCTGCTGGAAAAGTGGGATTCAGATCTGGATTATATATGGCAAGTGCTGATGAAATCTATATTAAAGTCATTGGCAAAGGAGGCCATGGTGCTCACCCACATTTAAACATAGACCCAGTGGTTATAGCTGCTGAGATTATCACGGAATTACAGACAGTGGTTAGCAGACATGCTAAACCTTCTATCCCTACGGTAGTTTCTATTGGGAAAGTAATAGCCGAAGGTTCAACCAACATTATTCCCAATGAAGTCTATATGGAAGGAACCTTGAGAACCTATGACGAAGAATGGCGCATGCAAGCACATGAGCTGATTAAAACAATTTGTAGAGAAAAAGCCAAGATGCACGGGGCAGAATGTGAAGTGGAAGTGAGAAAAGGTTATCCATTTTTAAAGAATGATGACGACCTTACAATGAAGTCTAGAAAATGGGCTGAAGAGTTCTTAGGTGCAGACAATGTAGAGGATCTCGAAATATGGCCCGCAGGAGAAGATTTTGCTTACTATTCTCAAGAAATACCGGCTTGTTTCTATAGGCTAGGTGTAAGAAATGAAGCTAAAGGAATAACTTCCATGGTTCATACTCCAAGTTTTGACATAGACGAAAGTGCTCTACCCGTTGGAGCAGGTTTAATGGCTTGGCTTGCAATGAACCAAATCAATGAACAATAAAGTTTTCGGCCGAAAAGGGGAGCAATTAGCCGCTCTTTACTTAAAGTCTTTGCGCTATCATATTATTGAGCACAATTGGAGATATCAGCATCTCGAGGTTGATTTAATCGCATTAGATGAAGAGGAGCTAGTTTTTATTGAAGTCAAGACAAGAAAAAATGAGCTTCATGGTAATCCAGAACACGCTATTTCATTGGCCAAGAAAAATCATTTGGTAAGGGCTGCTGAATTCTACCTTGAACAATCAAACTCCAATAGGGAGCTCAGGTTTGACTTTGTTTCTGTAATTCACAATGAGGAATTTACAAATATTGAACATTTCAAGGATGCATTTTGGCTTGGGGTCTATTAGAATTTTATCTTTGATTATGGTGAGGACTGACAAGCTTCTCATCTATATTGGAGCTTTTGCAATGTTGTTTTGAACTGGTGAACAAGCAATAGGCAAAGGTCTTCATATTGGATATGGAAAGTAAGTATGCCATAAGAAAAATGACTGCTTCAGATGTGACGCACATCTGCGACTATTGGTTGTTATCAGATGATGATTACCTTAAAGGAATGGGAGTTGATCTTGCAAAGGTTCCAAGCAGGGAAGAATTGAGCAATATGCTCAACACTCAATTACAATTACCCTTATCTCAGCGGCAATCTTTTGCTTTGATTTGGTTGCTTAATGGCAATCCTTTTGGTCATTGCAATGTGAATCAAATTGAATTTGGAAAACGCGCAAATATGCATTTGCACATATGGAGTCAAGAAAACAGAAACAAAGGTATAGGAACAGCCCTTTTGAAACTCAGCATTCCAATATTCTTTGAGGAATTAAAGTTGAGTGAATTATACTGCGAACCTTATGCTTTCAACCCAGCGCCCAATAAGATTTTAAAATCTATAGGATTCGAATTCATTAAGAAATATATGACCATCCCTGGTTCCATAAATTTTGAACAGGAAGTCAATCAATGGAGGCTAAAGCATTGATTATGAATGCAACTTGAATGGCTAAATCTAGGCATTTAAAAAAACCTTAAATTCGTTTGATAACCTCATTTCATTTGCTATGAAGACCTTCATATATTTCATTCTCTTTTCATGTCTTTCCATTTTCACTTTCAACAGCTGTCAAGAAGATGATCAGTTGGGTAAAGCGGATAACAGCCCTAAGTTCAATCTTGACCTTTTTGAGCAAAATATTATTGACTATATCAATTGGAATAACGACCAGCCCATTGCATGGGCATATACTATAAATATGGATGGATGGCTAGAGAGGTCGGATGCATTTGGTGATGCTAGACAGGTCGCAGATGGACAATTGGATTTCACGCTCAATAAAGAAATCAATATTGCCAGTGTTAGCAAATTCTACACTGCTGTTGCCGCATTGAAATTATTAGATGCAAACAACCTCACCATAGATAGTAAAATAGCCCCTTGGTTGCCTAATGATTGGGTTCAAGGTCCTGGTGTTGACGAACTGGAATTCAAAGACTTATTAGGACATAGATCTGGACTAAATAGTATCAACAGCAATTTTGATAGCACTTTGTCTTATAGTGGGCTTGAATCTTGTATAAGTGATGGCGTTCTGCTCATTACCAACTACAGGTATTTAAATGTCAATTTTGCCCTCTTTAGAGTTCTGATACCTTCTTTGTGGAGTGCAGTTCAAGGGTCTCCACAAACCATAGATATTACAAGTAGTGCAAATTGCCAAATCATGTTTCTATGGTATATGCAACAGGAATTATTTAGCCCAATCGGACTAACTTATATCAATTGTAGCCCTGAAGACAGGCAGGAAGCCACTTTGTATTATAATGTAAATGACAACAATCAAACTAGTGGCACTTATTATACAAGTTGGTCACATAGATCCGGTGGTGGTGGATATTTCATGACCACTATGGAAATGGCTCGATTTAACGCATACTATGAGCATACTGAAACTATTTTGAGCAAGGAACTTCGCGATATAATGAAAGACAACAGATTTGGAATGGACAGATCTTCCAATCTAGAAACACACGGAAGTTACTACGCGAAAAATGGATCTATATCTAATAGCGGAAATGGACAAGGTGTCATTTCTTATATCGCAATGTTTCCTATCAATGGCGTTGATATTGTTATTAATATGAATACACAGGGAGTAACATTTAATGACCCTTCTGCCAATAACTTTATTGGAACTGCTATGTATAGAGCTTACAACGATGCATGGGAATAAAACAGTATTACTTTAAATCCTTACATTCGACCCAATAAAAAACTATGAAAAACTTATTATTACTTATTCTGGCTTTCTTAAGTTCTAACGTCATTGCTCAAATTACCACCCCAAGGCCTAGTCCTTTATGTAGCGTTGAGCAGAAAGTAGGATTAACAGATATTGGCATTACCTATTCGAGACCAAGCATGAAAGATCGTGTGATTTTTGGAGAATTGGTAGCCTATGATAAAATGTGGCGAACAGGCGCGAATGCCTCAACAAAAATCAGCTTCTCAGATGCAGTGCGAATAAATAATACAGATGTACCAGCGGGAACTTATGCGCTTTATACAATTCCAGGAGAAGACGAGTGGACCATTATTCTTCATAAAAACTTAAGCTATTGGGGTACCGGTGGAGATAAATACAACGAAGAAGAAGATCAAATCAGGTTTACTGTGGTGCCAAATAATAACTATAAAGAAACCATAGAAACTATGACCATGAATCTAGCTAATTTAACTTCTGACGGCTGTGATTTGGAATTACTATGGGCTAATACGCAAGTGAAATTTGCCATTGAAGTGAGCTATGATGCTACGGTAATGGAACAAATTGAAAAGGCGATGACCATCTCCGCTTCCACTTATTACAGTGCTGCTAGATACTATCTCGAAAACGACAAAGATTTGAATCAAGCTTTGGAATGGATTGAAAAAGCAACCGAGGATGGAGATTACTACTGGTATTACAGGCAAAAAGCGCTGATACAGGCAAAACTTGGAATGTACCACGAGGCCATTGAAAGTGCCATGCACTCTAAAGAACTCGCTGCTGAAGCTGGTAACGACAACTATGTCAAATCCAATGAAGATTCCATTGAAGAGTGGAAAACTAAACTTTAGATTATTTCAAACCTCAGTAAACTCCCTCATGGGCTGATATATGCGCGACTTTTTATGTCGTTCATCATACTGGCATTTGCCTTTATTGATTACTCTCAATTTAGAATCAGCATTGCTATACTTGTGGTTTTTGGCTTGATTTCAGACGTCCTAGATGGAATTATTGCTAGACGTATCGGAACATCCTCTGTAGCATTGAGGAAACTTGATTCCAATGTAGACCAGGTCTTTTGGTTAAGTACATTGTTTGTAGTGTTTTACTTCAATCAAGTCCTGTTCCAGCTATATTGGTATTGGGTATTCGCTGTAGTAATTTTAGAAATTCTGGCTTACGTTATCAGTTATAAGAAATTCAAGAAGACGGTAGCTACCCACTCCATTCTAGCAAAGCTTTTTACCTTATCATTATTCGTATTCATCTTAGAGGTATTGCTCATGGGAACAAGCAATTACCTTTTCAAGCTCACCATATTTATGGCCATTCTAAGCAGATTGGAGATTATTGGAATCTTATTGTTATTAAAGAAATGGGCAACAGATGTTCCAAGCATCTTTGCTGTTGGCAAACTGAATAAAGGAATTCAGCCAAAAAGAAGTAAATGGTTTAACGGTTAGAATAGGATACCAAATGAAATCCCTCCTCTCAACATCGGTACCGGGAATCCATCAATATCTGCCCAAGCTGATGTCTTATTCGCATCATATGTCATATTATCAATAATATTACCAACTATTATAATGTTGACATCGCCATTTGCTTTAAGCTCGTCCATTTCCTTTTTAATATCAGCGAAGTCTTCTTCCTCTAGGTTAGGGTCATCAGTTTCTGCATGAGCATTTCCTACACCAAGACCTAGACCTCCATAGAAGTCAAGAACGAACATTTTACCTATAGGTACTTGAGTTCCTATAACTACACCTCCACCAAATGCACTGGCTGAGCCATTTGCATATGCTCTGATGTTACTTCCATTCTTGTCATAATCATAAGGTATTTCAAAATTATAACTAAAGTATCGAGCGAATACCTCAAAATAGAATCCTTTAAGAGCATCCTTGGAATACATACGGAAATAAGGAGTCAAAGAGTATCCTTTAGGAGAAATTTCCCCTGTGTATTGAAGTTTGTCATCATTAGTAGTTCCAGTAGCTTTCAGGGTCATTGTAGAAGCGGGTTTTATAGCTCCTACTATACCTATGCTGTTTTTTGGGCTGATTTTATACTCAAAATTGGCATTGATGGTTGTTAAGTCAACTGCAGCAAGGCCATAACCCAAAAGATTCGTCTTTACTACCATAGTTTGTGCATTTGCCCCTAGACATATTGCACTTAGAATAAATAATGATATTAGCTTTTTCATACTGTTTATATAAGGTTAGCTCGCGCTAAGGAGACCAAATATAAAGTATTCTTGCGATTTGTATTTAGCCTGAAGCAATTATTGAGTCAAGATAAATCTGCAAGTCTTTGTATTGCTACCATCCTGAAGAATTGCTATATATGTTCCGCTTTGCAAATCACTTAAGTCAATTTTACCTTTACTTGGTATTTCATCTAGCTTATACTGAGAAATGATCCGACCCAGCGGATCAATAATTGTAATTTGAACAACTTCATTTATTTCTGACCTTACATATAAGCTCTTTCTGTTGAAATATAAATCTGTGAATTCGCCCAGTTTTGAAACATGAGCTCTGGAGAAAGAACTATTTACCTCAATCTCCATGTACACAGGTAAATGATCACTAAGCTCATACATTGAATTGATAATCTCTGTGGGTGCAGAGTTATTTGTTGGACTTAGAATGTCTTTGTTAAAATGTATGCCATCATTGCCCAATGCTTGATAACTGCCAGAGACATAACTCATATCCAAGGTTCCATTAATGATTTCAGGTCCACACAGTATGAAGTCAAAACGATCATCAAGTCCTCCTCCACTGAAGCAGCCATTGTTAGTAGAGGCACTTCTGGTACTTTGGGTATGTATTTGTGCGAATGTAGAATTGCTATTCCAAGCCCCATCTGAATTTATAGGATCGTGAAACCTAATATTAGAATTGCTATTTTGACTAAGTTCCTGATATGCTTTCTCAGAAGAAGAACGCACATTAAAATCGCCGGATAATACATAGTTCTTTTGACTATGTGCCGCGCTGTGGTAAGCCATAATGGCTTTAGCCATTGCTTCTCTTTCATCTTGATCATCTAAGCTGCTTCCGGCTTTGAAATGAGCAACATAAACTACCAAAAAGCTTGTGTCCCCTCTAGACAAATCACCAGGATTTAAAAAATAGAGTTGATGAACATCTACGGTTCTTACCATTCTTTGATTGCTTAGGTCATGCGTAATGGAATCTAAACGGTGATACACGAATTGATTTTGATCATAAAAAAGAGCATTAATAAGGTACCCAAATCCACTTATTGGAGCAGCTTGATAATTAAGTCCTGTACCTGCATGCAAGGCGTTGAGCAAAAGACTGTCTATGTTTTTTTGGCTCTTTCCTATTTCATTGAAGGTTAATATATTCGGCTTATAATGCTTCACAACGTTGAATAAAGCATTATCCTTCTTTTGGGGACTATTTGTTGCAGTATCACATTCATTAAAGTGATTTCTATAGTTCAACAGATTATAATGCATCACTGCAACCGTGTCTAAAAACTGTGCAGAGCAGTCTATAGATACCAGCATAGCGCATATAATAATTAGCTTTATTCTCTTCACGAACTGTGTTTTTTTATAAGATGGTTAAGTAGCTCATCACAAGAGCGATTTAATATATTGAAACATTCGTCAAAGCCCTCTATCCCACCAAACCAAGGGTCAGGAACGTCTGCATTCTGATTAAGAGGGTCAAACATTCTAAGCTTATGAATTTGGCAAGATCCATTATGCGTTAGGCTTTCCACATCTGCCAAATTGCTATCGTCCATCACAATTAAATAGTCAAACTCAATAAAATGATTATTGCGCAATTGTTGAGCTCTGTGATTTAGAGTTAATCCATTATTCTGTAAGGCATTAATGGTTCGAGGGTCTGCTCCTTCGCCAACATGATAATTGGCGGTACCGCAACTTTCAATTCTCCAATTATCAACTATAGAAGAATCTTCTACCTTCTTCTTTAATATGGCCTCTGCCATGGGAGAACGACATATGTTTCCAAGGCATACAAACATGATAGAAAGCTCAGACATTCAACAAACTTAATTATCTGGAAAATTTAAACTCCTAAATATTTGTAATACGTGGTGAATGTCTCAAATTTGCCAAAAATAATTACGCATGGAATACATAGTAGTCATAGTTGGAATACTCTTATTAGCTGTTGCAGTAGCTGGATCAATTTTACCTGGCTTACCCGGACCTCCTCTTGCACTAGGAGGCCTGCTTTTAATCCTTTATAATCCAAAAGCAAATGCAGTAATGGCTGAATCTAACTACATCTGGATCATAGTATTCGCCGTAATTGTTCTTATAGTGACAGTGCTAGATTACTATTTACCTATTTGGGGCACAAAGAAGTTTGGGGGCACTCAAGCAGGTGTGCGAGGAAGCACCATAGGATTGATTGTAGGTCTTATTGCAGCATTCTTCACATTTGCATCATCAATCATCATTGGTCCTTTTATTGGGGCTGTTGCAGGCGAGTTGATGGCTGGAGAAAGTAAAGATACTGCTTTAAAATCTGGAATAGGTTCCTTTATAGGCTTTGCCACAGGAACTATCATGAAGATATTAGTGATTCTAGCAATCACCGGTTACTTCATTTATGTTTTGGTATAATTAACCTAGACTCCTAGAATCTTTTCTTGACGAGCTGGGAAACTGTTTTCCCAATGCTCAAAGATGATGTTGCAGCAGGTGATGGTGCATTTACCACATGAATGGCATTGTTTTTCTCAATAATTTTAAAATCGTCTAATAAGCCGCCATTTCTATCGCAAGCTTGAGCTCTAACTCCTGCAGGAGCAGGTACAAGATGTTCTGACTTTATTTCAGGAATTAGGCGCTGAAGTGCTTTGGTAAAGGCTCTTTTTGAAAAAGATCTATACAATTCCCCAAAACCTGTTCTCCAATACTTCTTCATAACTTTTTGGAAACCAGGCCACATTAAGCTTTCAAAAAACTCTTTGAAGTTGAAATCTGTTCGGTGATAACCTTCCCTTTTAAAGGCAAATACTGCGTTTGGGCCTGCCTCTATACCGCCTCCAATCATTCTCGTAAAATGAACTCCTAAAAAAGGAAAAGCTGGGTCAGGAACTGGATAGATTAAATGCTTTACCAGGTGCTCAGCTTCTTGAGTCAATTCATAATATTCACCTCGAAAAGGTATTATTTTAGTGTCTGACTTCTGTATTTGCATTTCGGCAACTTTGTCTGAATACAAACCAGCACAGTTAACAACTACCTTGCACTCAATAAAATTCTTGCTGGTAATAATCTGTATATCTTCTCCTTCTTCATCTATAGATTTCACACTGGTATGAAGTAAAATTTCCCCGCCCTTCTCTTTGATTTGTTCTGCTAGTTTTTCACAAACCGCTTTATAATCTATAATGCCTGTTTGTGGTACTTTCACTCCTTGGATTCCATTGAGGTGTGGCTCTATGGCTTTAAGTTGTTCTTTATTCAATAGCTCTAAACCTTCCAGACCATTTTCTCTTCCGCGATCGAAAAGTGTCCTCAACCTACTCAATTCTGACTCATCTGTAGCAACTATAACCTTACCGCAGAGTTCGTATGGAATCTCATGTTTTTGGCAAAAATCCAGTAACATATGATAGCCATCTATACAGTTCTTCGCTTTTAAACTCCCTGGTTTATAGTATATACCAGAATGGATAACTCCACTATTATTGCCTGTTTGATGTTTAGCAATGCGATCTTCTTTTTCAATCACAATTACTTTAATGTCTTCCTCAGACATCATTAGATGATAGGCGGTGGCTAAACCTACTATCCCTCCGCCTACTATGGCTACATCTGTTTTCATACAGCGGCGAAATTACATTTAGATAGCAAACAAATGCATCCCCAGATTACTTTTGTATTCACAATGCATCCAATTGAACAGCTTTTAGAAGATCGAATTCTCTTTTTGGATGGTGCCATGGGCACCATGATTCAGCGTCATAAGCTGAGTGAAGAAGCATATAGAGGAGATCGTTTCAAAGATTTCCAACACAGTTTGCAGGGAAATAATGATCTCTTAAGCATTACTCAACCGGAAATAATTGAAGAAATACACAGGCAGTTCTTGGAAGCAGGTGCAGATATTATAGAAACAAATACATTCAATTCTACTTCCATATCAATGGCTGACTATCATATGGAATCATTGGTGAGTGAACTTAATGAAACTTCTGCCAAAATTGCGCGTAAAGCAGCCGATGAGTACACTGCAAAGAATCGGAACAAACCGAGATTTGTAGCAGGATCCATAGGTCCAACAAATAAGACTGCATCTTTATCGCCAGATGTTAATCAACCTGGATTCAGAAGCATCTCGTTTGAGGAATTGGTTGCTGCATACAAAGAACAAGTGCTTGCACTTGCCGCGGGTGGAGTAGATTTATTCTTGGTTGAAACTGTTTTTGATACTTTGAACTGTAAGGCCGCTATCTACGCTATATTGGAGGTGAAAGATGAAATTGAAAAAGATATTCCTCTTATGATCTCAGGAACAATTACTGATGCCAGCGGAAGAACATTAAGCGGTCAAACGGTAGAAGCTTTTTGGTATTCAGTTAGTCATGCCAATCCATTGTCAATAGGCTTAAATTGTGCTCTTGGAGCAGATCAAATGAGGCCTTATGTTAAAGACCTTAGCGATAAAGCATGGAGCCGAGTATCGGCTCACCCTAATGCGGGTTTACCAAATGAGTTTGGAGAATATGATGAAACTCCTGAAAGCATGAGTACGGTAATAGGTGAATTTGCGGAAAACGGCTATTTGAACATTGTTGGAGGATGCTGTGGAACCACACCTGAGCATCTTAAGGCCATTATAGAAGCTGTATCCAAACACAAACCGAGACAGGTTCCTGTGCTTCAATAATTACATTTTGTTTTCTTTCTTGAGTTGTTGTCTGCGAAGCATCACAAATCTAACAATCGCAAATAATGCCACTACAGTAAATAGGTAGGCAGAGTTCTTGTCCGCATTAGGCTCGTTAAAAATAATGGCACTTTCCACAGCACAAACCGCAGCTATGATTAGCCACATGATTTGCACCATTCTCGTAAGTCTATTGTTCTTCTTCATCTTGATTTTCTTCAGTAATTCTAATTGTTCCTGTTAAGCGCTTTATAGTGTATTTGGTGAAGCTCTCATTACTTTCAAACCCCTCACCTATGAGTATCTTCTCGTTTCTTACTCTTATTCTCACTGGTTTGTTAGAATATATTCTTCTTGTTTCCTTCTCCCAAATAAGCTCATTGCTCTTAATCTCTTCGTCATACTTGTTTATGACCCTTACACTGTCTTTAATGGTAATTACATCCTTATCATCTTCACTAATTGCGTAATTGGCTGTTAGTGTACTTTGAATCTCTCCGCTAGGACCAAAAAACTGTGCTCTAACACCGTCTGGCATCTCTGTATAGGGATTTTCATTTGATGGAAAACGTTTCATAGTAGGCGCAAATATTTTGGCGCGCAAGATGGCGGAATCAGTATATACAATTTCTACATCTGTAGCCGTTTCAACAGAAAGACTGTCTGCGTGTTCAGCTAAATGTACGAGCTCTTCAGAGCTGTATTTGGTATTACATGAAAATAAAAAAGCGGTAACCAAGATTACCGCTTTTATATATATCAATTTTTTCATGTTAGTTTTTGATAGTTCTAACCCTTGTGGTTTCACCTATCCAACAACCTACTGTATAAGATTGTCCATCAGTTATTCCTTCAAAGAAAGCAGTTTCGTTGTCAGGGAAGTAAGCAGAGTACTTATTTATTCTCTGTGTTGCTCTTTCCTGCGAGGTAGAATCTACTGATCTAGCCATTGCATATTTGTCTACAGCTGCCCAATATACCTCTCTACCTTTTAGTTTAGAGCCGCTACATGAACCAACGCTTGAAGCATAGGCATCACCAATTAAGATGTATGCATCTCCACTATTTGGATTAATTTCTAATGCTTTTCGAGCAAAGCTTCTTCCTTCCACAAGACCTCCTTGTTTAATAGAAAGACTAGCCATTTGTATATAAGTAGAATACAATTGATCTCCTTCTAAACCTGTGGCTGCTTCTCCATAGTAACCTAGCGCTTTAGAAACTTCGCCTCTTGTCTTGGCTGCTTTGGCCAAAGATAAAGCTGCTGTAGCATTTGGTTCTAACAGATATAACTGCTCAGATAATTCGTAGTAAAAATCTGTCTTCTCACATCCTCCTTTGTTAAGCAAGTTTAGAGTAGACTTTAAATAAGTGATATTGTCTTTATTCGCCTCAAATTGAGGTTGCTTCAATTCAGTGATTTTATCACAATCCAGATAAGGAAGCATTAATTTAGTTACTGATTCTTGAGTCTTATTCCACTTCTCAAGATATTTGCCTCCTGCAGCTATGTTGTAATCAATAATACCACTTACATTATCAAGTATCTGAATCAAGCTGTCTAAATCAAGTTGCTCTTTTTTATGTTGCTTCACAGCAGCATACACATAGTTCCCTGGAACTTTATAGCTTGTGTTATTGCCTGTAGCTGCGATAGATTCAGCAAACATCTTTAATGCAGTATCTCTCTGTGCAGGTCTCAATTTTCCCAAATCATTTGCCCAAAGTGCTTTAACCGCAGCCTCATCTCCAAATAAGTCTATTCTCTTTTGGTAGCATAAGAAGATGGTATCAACTAGTCCATCAAATCTGTCTTTGTATTGATCTTCTCTAAGAGCCTTTTTAATTATGAAAGGTCCATTAAAAGTAATACGCTTATTAAAACAAGGAGCATTGTTAAATAGATAGTACCAGTATGGAAAAGATTCCACATACTTCTTTTCTTGGAAATATTGGTTAAACATAGAAACAGCCTTTGCCGTTTCAATACTATCTGTTCCCCATTTATTGTCACATGGAGAATCTTGTGCTGAACTTGCTCCAGCCATGAACATTAAAGTAATTAGTAGTATGAACTGTTTTATTCTCATTGTCTTTATTGATATTTTCTCGGTATAAACCATTTATCGTTAAAATTTAATCCTAGTGTTATAGTAAAATACTCTTCTTGAACCAGACCAAGATTTGTTGTTCCTCTTTTGCTGTATTCAAATCCGAGGTTTACCCGGTTGATCACTGCCACTTTTCCATTCGCTGTTGGGAAAGTTTTTATAATCGGTAAACCTAGTCCAAATCCTATGCCAAGTTCGCTTATCTGCTCACCAAAGAAATTATAGTAAAGCTGTTCTTGTCTTACTCCTGCGCTGTATTTTACTTTTCCAAAGAATCCTCCTCTAGTTTGGTAGTCAGGATTGGGAACTATGGAAAATCCAAAAGATAAACGCTGGTGATCAAAAAATTGTTTTCCGTTTAGTTCGCTTGTGATACTTGACCACATACCCTTCTCATACTCAGCCGCTAATGACCATACACCGGCCCTGCCAACGGAATAACCAACTCCAAAACTGCTCGGAATTTCTAGTTCTTTACTGAGGTTGTCGTTGTATAATATTGTGTCAATTGAAATAAAACTCCCTTGCTCATCAAATATGCGACCAAAGAAGCTTTCAGCAAATCTATAGCCGCTACCCTTCAAATTAGTTTTGGTGTGAAATGTTGCTCCAATCACATGATTAATTGAGCTTTCATTTTTAGTTTTTTGTTGTATACT
Source organism: Bacteroidia bacterium (assembly GCA_049115575.1). GTDB lineage: Bacteria > Bacteroidota > Bacteroidia > NS11-12g > UBA9320 > JAHEKB01. The sequence continues at coordinate 381,792 of JAGDZU010000004.1, forward strand.
ATACTGAACACCAAAATCAAAATTTGCACCACCATAATAAAGCTGAGTTTCATCAATAAAGCTAAAATGGCTATTGCCTACAGGGAAAACCTGAGCTTTCAATGACTGTATATTGCCAAAGTTGTAGTTAAAGTTGGCGCCTACAGATAACCCTTTAACAAGAGTAACTGCACCACCAATATATGCGGTATTAATTCCACCGCTCCCTCTAAAGATATTGTAGCTACTAAATGTATCGCCATTTTCTGCTTTTATATCATAACCTACATCTGAAAGCTGATAAAACCCGAAACTCAAACCCCAATTGCTTTCTGAAGCATTTGGTTTAGCAAAGGCCATGGAGAAATAAGAAATATTTGCCTCATTGGTTTCAGTACTCAAGCTATCAGTAGAAAGCCTTCCCAAAGAAAAATTAGCACCTGCATTGTATACCACATTACTTAACCCTGTATAACTGGCAGGATTTACTGGACTATAGTTCCAAGGACTTCTCAACGCTCTAGAAGTGCCACCCATATTTCTTTGATCATTGAATCCTCTGAAGCTCAATTCACCTATGGACGACAGTGAATAAGGAGACACTGTGCTGCTTTGCGCATCTGCCGCATAGTGAAAAAAGGATCCCACTATTATCAATAAAAATAAACGAATTTTAAGCATTGTGATTGAGCAGTACATTTAAGCCTTTCAGTACCATTTTAGGGTGCGCGAATATCTTATAATTGAGGACTTTATCAAAATTGAGATTCATCCCACTACAATCAACGACCTTAAGCTCGCCATATTGCTCCATTTGTGAATCGATATAGCCTTTGATTTCATAAACAATAGACTGATACACACCAACTTGCATAGATTCCTCTGTAGTCTTTCCGGGGAATGTTACATTATTGTTAAATTCAACTAATGGCAAAGCAGCGGTAAATTCATTCATCGCCCTAAACCTCATTTGAACTCCTGGTGAGATTAATCCACCTCTGAACACTCCTTTGCTGTCTATTAAATCAATAGTTAAGCAAGTTCCCAGGTCAATAATCAATGAGTTTTTATTTGGATAAGCATGGTAAGTGCCAATTGCTGAAGCAATCCGGTCTGTACCCAAAGTCTCTGGACTATTGTAATCCAATGTAATAGGTAGGGCTTCTTGATGACTCAATAGATGGTATTCGCCAAGTTCTTTAAGACTACATTCAAGTTCATAGTCTTTACCGGACTTAGATAGTTTTATTAGAGGCTTATATTCATCATGCAATCGTTTAAGCTCTGTCACATCAAATTCTGGAAAATATGCTATCTGGCGATCACCTTCAAACAGGGCCGCCTTTGTTCTCGTATTTCCTATATCTATGCAAAGATTCACAGTTGCCATTTAATTAGATGATGCTGTAGCTCGAATTCCTGGTTTCCTTTCTGCACTTTCAAGTTTCCATTTTCGAGCATTTTCAAAACCTGATAGTCTTCTTTTGATGTATCGGTGGCAAATGTCACCATTTCACCTGCTTTATACAGTCTATTATTCACTTTTTTAAGCAAATACTCTATGTCTTGAATTAAGTTGTGATGCAATTGAGTGAACAGCATTTCTAGAATTCCCAAACGATCATATTCCTTATTAGTTACAGTTCTCATGGAGCATGCAGGAAATTTTGGAAAATACTTTTGGTTGACGTTGAGGCCTATCCCAACTATGCAAAACTTCACCTGATCACCTTCAAGTGAATTTTCTATAAGGCATCCAGCAATTTTTTGATCTTCTATAAAGACATCATTCGGCCACTTAATCATGGCATTTAAACCGTATTCATCTAATGTTTCAGCAATAGATAACACAGCGGCTAAATTGAGTTTCGGTAAATCTGCAATCCTTTTAATATTCAGGACTAGAAAACTAGCCAGTATATTTTGCTTGTCTTCTGATTCCCAGCCTTTCTCTCTCTGCCCTTTACCTTTCGTTTGGTAGTCGGCAAGCAATATTATGGGCTCCATTGGAAGTTCTTTCTTTACAAGTGAACGCAGATAATCATTGGTTGATTCAACTTCCTTTATATGTAATAATGTTGGTTCCAATAATCTATGCTCTATCGAATGCCGCTAAATCCCTTTATTTGCTACAAATTAAGACAGTAAATGGCAAACAACACAAAACAGGCAGCTATGTTGGCAGAGGTGGTAGTTAAAGGAATGCAAGAAAAGAAGGCAAAGAATATTGTTAAGATAGATTTATCAGAAATCACTGCATCTGTTGCGGACTATTTTGTTGTGTGCCATGGTGATAGTGATAGACAAGTTAAAGCCGTTGCAGATAGTGTTGAAGATGAGGTAAGAGAGCACCTCAATGAAAAACCTATAAGCCGAGAAGGTGAAAGTGTTGCCCGTTGGATACTACTTGACTACGCAAATGTGGTAGTTCATATTTTTCAGCGTGAAGTAAGGGAGTTCTATGAAATAGAAGAGCTCTGGCACGATGGGAAATTTACCCATTACGAGGAAGAGTCTATTGCTTAATAGTAAGATCTTCTATAGTTCAAATCTCTAAATCTCTCTTCGTCTTCCACTCTATATCTACGGCGTTTAGCCATATCTAATTTCCTGATTTGTAGGTCCAATTGGAGGTTGAGATCATCAAACTTGCTGTAACTCATATCATCGTGATAATACTCTGGTATTCCTTTAATCATTTGATTGCTGTCTATAGGGAAAAGACCCAGATACCCCATTTGGTATTCGTCTCCATAACTCCTCTTTGACTTGAAAAAGTAGATTACCCCACTATCTCCTTGTAAACTGGTGGCTGTTTTACGCACAAACTGTATGCTATCTTTTGAACAGCTCAAATTATTCATTTCAGCAAAATAAGAAATGGCCATCTGCATTTGAGAAGCATATTGTTTCGGAAATAATGAGAGTAGACCTGCTTTCTTGAGTTTTTGATAGAGTTCAATTCGATCGTTGTCATTCGAGGCAAATTTCAGCCACAAACTATCTGGAACTTCTTGTCCATTTTTAGCTCTCAAAACTGCCAAGTCCATTTGCAAACCAGGAGACTTTATCTGATCCAATCTCCTAAAGAATTTCTTAGTCTTTCCGTTTCGCTTTTCGAATGGCATAAGAAGCACCGCATAATGATACAAGCTGGAGTTGTAATAATATCTGTAGTATCTGGAACTCTCATCATAATGATCTATGCTCATACTTGCCTCCATGGACTTCTGTCTTTTTACTTCATTATTGGCCTCCCAAATAATTTGATTTAGCTTTCGTTTATAGCGGCTTTTTTTAATGAGTCCGCTGTCAACAAGCATAGAAAGGTATCTGTAAGTATGGTCTTTATACTCTGGAAGCGCCGTTAACAAAAGTATTTGAGGGTAAAGATCTTTGCTCAGCTCAAGACTGTCGCTAAAAACGTAAAACAGTGAATTTATCACATATGACTCAGAGCTCAAAGGCGTTTCCTCTTTGAGCATTCTTAAGAAAAGTTTAGTTGTTCTTTTGGTTCTTTTATATGCAATTCCCTGAAGAATTGGAATCTGAAATCTTATGGTATCTTCTACACGTGGGTATTTACTTAGTAAATAGGGTAAGACAGATGGATGATCCATCCTTGCTAAATAAGTTAAAAGTTGAGCCCTTATCTCCAAGCTTTTGTCTTTAGCATACGTCTTTTCAATAGCCTCAATCAAGTATGGGGCATCATCATCTTCGAATGATATAGTTTCTATGGATTTATATGCCGCTTCTGCAGTTGTACTATCTTCAGAAATTAAATCTGTTAGAAACTGTCTGGTTTTATTTTCTAGAATGGGAACACCGACTGCCGTATCCCAAGGAGTAAAGCTTGAGAAAAAGCTATCTATAAAAGGTGAGCTTCCGCTGAATTTGTCTTTCTCAGCGTATAAAGAATACATGCGTCCTCCTTTAACTATATATCTGGCCAATAAATTCCTGTTTGTATTTGTATCAGATGCCTCGGCTTCCAATATGTACATTCCATCTTTCTCCCACTGTTTCTCTTTTCTTATATAGAAATCTCCTTCTTCTGTGAGATTGTCTTTGCGATGCGCCCAAATAGAATCAATGTGCATTTCAAAAGCGTAATCATGAAATTTCTTATACTGCACATAAATCATTTCATCAGTTTCTTTATGATAGTATGTGTGGTTCTCATTCACCTCCAAATAATCATCTTCCGAATCGTTGCCTCCATAATAATATCCATTTGATTTTACTTCTTCTACTGGCGTTACTACGCTAAACAGAAGTGTGCTATCGTCGTAATGCTTAAATGGACGTTGGTATGTAAATGTGTTGAACCTAAATGATTTAAAGAATTTGTTCGCTTTATCTTCCTCATTGCAAACTGCCAGGAGTGCGTAGTATTGTTCACCTTGCGCTATTAATTGAAGATGTAGAATAGGCGCTCCATCTTTATGAGAAGAAGCCACAAATGAACTGTAGTGACTAAATGAATCATAACGCCATGAATCTAGTTTATAGTTGAACTTCTTTACCAAATTTCTAGTCAATTGAGAAAGTTCAAATGAATCCTCTTCCATAAATCTAAAATCGCTATAACTTCTATTTAGAACAGCAAAATAAGATTTATCTCTGGGGTCAAAAGACTGTACATTTTTAGACCAATATCCTCTATTAAATGCATTGTTCTCCCCTTCGTAAATAGCATTGCCTGGGAAGGAAACTTCATATGCAGAATTGACTGGTGAATATTTAACATCCTTAACAATGGCATTGTGAAATTCAAGCTTATCGAAGAATTGTTGAACCTCCATGCGGTTTACAAACTCCTTCTTCCCGCTAACTTTGAGAATCACAATTTCAACAGGCGTAACCACTATATGGTAGCGTTGTAAATCACCCTTTTTGGTTTTGTTCTTAATGTCAACAGCGGGATAACCGTTGATCTCAATTTTTGATTTACTCAGTATCTTACCTGGAATATTCTCAAACAAAAGGCTATCTATTTTGATTAGAAGTTCAGCCTCAGACCTGTTGTACAACTGGCCGTAAGTTAATATTCTGGTTACTACATAAGTAGCTCCATTAACCATATCTGGAAAGGCCGCCATCATAACACCATCAGATTCTGGAAACTCGTACAGTGGCCCTGGAAGGTAAGTTGAAAAACTACCGTCAAATGAAGTTCTAGCCTTGAACTGATGCTCAACAAAGGTGTTCTCTAATCTGTCTTTAGTTTGTACTCCATAGTCTCCTTTGGTCCTATCTACCGCTTGAACATGGTAACCCATATCTCTAAGCAATGCAATTACTCCATAGTCATTAGGTAAATGAGCTGCACCAATACCTGCAAACAGACTTTTCTTTTGCATAATAGAGTCCATGGCTTCCGCCATTTTCAGATTTCTATAAATTATGATGAGCTTGTGGTATTTTTCATTTCCACTTGACAATCTGGATAAGGAATCCAGTAAATCCAAATCACCTATTCTGTAAGCATCTTCCATGACTTCTTGAAAGTCTCTATCTTTTAGAAGCTTGAGCAATTCATGGCGTTTCTTTTCAGCTGCTCTCTCTTGTATTTTGCGTTTGTCAGGATCCTTTTCCGGTTTGGCTGCTTCCTCATTGAGCCGCATGGTTAATCCTAAATTCTCTAGACCAGTTACCTCTTTACCTTGTTTTCTTCCAGCTTGATAAATAAAAAGATCTAGGTAGGTATCCTCTTGAAATTCAGCATTGTAATTGCTTGTTCTATACAATAAAGAATTGAGTATCCCCAACTCTTGACCCAATGCCATTCCCAATTTCTTATTATCGGGTTCATCTACAGAAAAAAGTGCTTTATAAAAACCAGCATTGGCATTATCCCCTCGCATGCTAAATGAATTTCCCATTCTGTCTGCGATATAGGTATTAGAGGTCATGCTTTCCATCCAAGATTCTGGATTGATTTCTAAGGCCACTACATCTACACTTTCTATGGCTTTATAAAATGAATCACTCAAGTGAAATGCCACCTTATTGCTCACGTGCATAGTGCCATATAGAAAGGAAGGGCTTTCAAGCCCATTCCCTGTTATTTTCCATAAATGACCCTGGTAATCACCCGTTTGAGCCCAAGAGGCCAAACAAGCTATCGCAGAAAATAAAGTTAGGAGAATCGATTTCATAGAGGGTGCTAAAATAGGATGCATTCAGTGCTAATCCCATTCCTAGATGGCAAAACGTGAGAAATCGTTCTTTATTTTTAATAGACTTACTTAAAACTTGGTAACCAAGCTCAAGACTATTCTAGTACCGTCAACCGTAGAATTAACTCCTTGAGGTGCAAATCCACTAGTGGTATAAGGAACATACTGGTCCTCATTCAATGACTTCACCACACCTATGTCAAATCCCCAGTTGTTTTCTTGGAGACCAAAACCAAGGCTGGCGAATTTTCTATTGAAATTCCCTCCTTCACTAAATGGACTTCCAAGCTGGCTATAACCTGCTCTCAATCTGAATTCGTTGAAAGCATACTCTCCGCCTATTTTAATATTGGTTGCGCTGGTATATTTATTGGCTATGGTGCTGTTTTCTCCATCAAATTCAAAATTGTCTGCCCATATTCCCATAGTGCTATAATCCAGATTTTCAAGTTCGGCACTGATAAACCCTTTCTTTCCAAAGAAATAGGCTCCTTGTAAAGCGTATTTCATTGGGGTGACCACATTGTATTTAAATTCTTTATCTATGGTCTGCATGTCTTCTGTGCTACCGTCGTCATATACCACATACAATTCATCGCTGTATTGATCTTCTAAAGACAGTACTGTTGGTGAATGTAGGCTTAAACCTAACCTAAACTCGTTAGTGGGTCTAAAGATTAATCCTAATCGTCCGCTGTAACCTATTCCACTTGTATTTAGATTCCGTGTGAAGTCAAAACTATTCCAAGTCCCAGTGGTATTTGGATTATCTACTTCTGTAAACCTATTGGTCTCTTTATAGTTGACTTGATGAATATCTACTCCAAAGCCAAAATACAATTTGTGTTCGTAATTGGCTGCGAATGACAAGTTCAACTCATGCATACCTCCTCTTGTAGTAATTCCTCCAGACTGACCCATCATTGGATTAGCTGAATTATAAGTAGGCATATAGTTTCTATCACTAACGGTATCAATTAAATAAGCATACCAAAACATGTTTTCAAAATAATAAAAGCCTCTCTCGAGTTGTTCATCATTGGCATCCAAATCAGAAGATGGCAATCCCTGTACATAATTGCTCACATAATCCAAATAGGAATTTTCATTGTTCATTCCACTATAGGAAATTCGTCTTGCAAAATCCGCTGTTTTATTCCAACCAATACCGAAATTATAGTTTACCCAACCTGAAGTAGCAGCTGCCCCCCTGTTCATTTTTCTTTCTGTAAGTACCATATTTATGCTGGGCATCTCGGCACTATAGCGGTTGCTTTTTGAAGAGTTTCCCAGGTAATCAGCGGTGTTTTTAATATTTAACATGCCTAGAGAAAACTGAAAGGCACTTGTTCTGTATTGAGCCAAAGCTGCAGGATTACTGAGTGCAGCAGATGGGTCAGCTCCAACAGCTCCCATTGAGCCACCAAGACTCATATTTCTTGCCGTTGAGCCCGTTGGGTCTGTTAATGAATATCTAAGTGCGTCTACATTGCTTTGGGCAAATAATTGCGGACTCACGAATCCTATTAAGAGTGCTATATAAACTATCTTTTTCATGATTATTCTATTTTAAGTTGGACTATCTTCTTCTTGAACCTCTACTTGCTGAACTCCTACTGGAAGAGGATGATGAACTTCTGCTCGCCGATGATCTGGAGGGTGAAGAACTTCTGCTTGCTCTAGAAGGAGAACTGCTCCTGTTTGAAGATGGGCTATATGATCTCGAAGGAGATGAACGTCTGCTTGAAGACGAAGCTCTACTTGCAGAACTGTTTCTATTAGAAGAAGAATTATAGGTTCTAGATGGACTAGAGCTTCGCGAACTTCTAGATGGCCTAGACGCACTAGATGATCTATTTCTATTAGAAGAAGATCCATAACTTCTCGATGGCGAAGAACTTCGGCTTGCTCTATTGGCAGAACTGCTTCTATTTGAAGAAGAATTATAGGTTCTAGATGGACTAGAGCTTCGCGAACTTCTTGATGGTCTAGACGCGCTAGACGAACTATTTCTATTAGAAGAAGAACCATAACTTCTCGATGGAGAAGAACTTCTAGAACTGCTTGCTCTAGTTGCGGAGCTATTTCTGTTGCTTGTATTTCTACTTGCCGTAGCTCGACTTGGTCTCGTTGAACTTCTGCTTGCGCTGCTCGAATTTCTATTTCTGTCTGTATTATATCTGCTCGGGCTATTCGCTGTTCTATTTCTTGTAGTAGAACTGGCTCTCCTAGCTGTGCTTGAAGACCTGCTCGCATTAGCATTATTCAGATTGTCTCTGCTCTCTGATGTTCCAGAACTAGGTTTTGTATATCTAGTGTTATTAGTAGCGCTAGCCGCTCTACCTGTATTTGCTGGAGTGGCAGATGAACCCGCAGTTCTTTCTGATTGCCCAGGATTTCTTGTATGTGTTGTTGTAGCAGATGCAGCTGTAGTTGCTCCTTGTGCATCACGTGCAGTTGAAGAACCCTCTGGACGACGATTTCCACTAGTTGCAACTCTTTCCGATGGTGGTCTAGTATCTTTTATAGCACCTCCTGTTGGTGTGTTAGCTACTTTCATGCCGCCTGGTCTTCTGGTTTGGTTATCTCCTGTGATACCTCCAGTGGCATTTCCTCCAATTCTTTGTCTTGGGCTATTTGCAGCCTTTTGATATCTTGAAGATCCACGATAGCCGTTATTACCAGCATAGTGGTGATTGTGGTTCCAATTTCTATTGCGGTTGCCAAAGTTTCTGCCATAACCCCAATTGTTGTATCCCCAATTGTTATATCCCCAGTTGTTGTAACCATAGCCCCAATTATTATAACCGTAACCCCAACCATATGCCGGGTAGCCCCAATTTCCACACCAGCCGTTGTTCCAGCCATAGTTATAGCCCCAACCTACGTTGTAGCCTGGGAAGCCCCAATTGTAACCGGCATACCATCCGTTCCAACTGTTCCATCCAACAGACCAACCTCCTCGATTCCACCTGTTCCACCTATTCCAACGGTTCCATCTGTATCTATATGGTCTATAAGAGTAATATGGATAATAATCCCAAGAACTGAAGTAAGGATCATATCCAAAATCATTATAAGAATCAGCGTATGCATCTGAATATCCATCTGCATATCCATTTTCATAGTTGTATTCAAAATCTTCGCCTCTAAAGCGTCTTATTGACTGTTCGTAATCTATACGATCTTCGTCATTGGCATACTCGTCAGAGAATCCTGCTTCATCTTCTAAAACCAACTCATCCTCATAAACTATCTCTTCTAAGGGTTCTGAGCTAGGTGTATATTTTTCAGGAGCGGGTTGAGCTTGATTTTGTACAACCACTATATCATCTTCTGGAGTATAATAGACGTCGTCTGTAGAGTTGGTAGCTATGCGTGAACCCGTGCAGGACGCGAGGAACAGGCCTAGTAGTGCGATGTAATATTCTGATTTCATATTGCCAAATTTTAATTAAACTGTTCGGCTTACATTTGCCGACAGTATTAATAATTCAAATCGCATACCAAAAATAAAATGGCTTTTGAAAAGGTAACCAGAGCAGAAGATTATTCCAAGTGGTACAACAACTTGGTAGTAAATGCAGACCTAGCAGAACACAGTTCGGTTAGAGGATGCATGGTTATTAAACCGTATGGATACGCTATATGGGAAAAAATGCAAGAAGAACTAGACCGCAGATTCAAGGAAACGGGTCATAGCAATGCTTATTTCCCTCTTTTTGTACCCAAAAGCCTATTTGAGGCTGAAGAAAAGAACGCAGAAGGATTTGCTAAAGAATGTGCCGTTGTAACTCATTATAGATTAAAATCTGATGAAAGCGAAAAAGGCAAGCTTATAGTAGACCCAGAAGCGCGATTAGAGGAAGAACTCATAGTAAGACCTACAAGTGAGGCAATAATTTGGAGTACTTATAAAGGATGGATCCAATCTTATAGAGACCTACCTATCTTAGTGAACCAATGGGCTAATGTGGTTAGATGGGAAATGAGAACTCGCTTATTCCTCAGAACCGCTGAATTCTTGTGGCAAGAAGGGCATACGGCTCATAGTAGCAGTCAAGAAGCATGGGATGAGACCAGACAGATGTTAGACGTGTATGCAGAATTTGCAGAAACAGTGTTGGCCATACCAACTATTAAAGGTAAAAAAACCGAGAATGAAAGGTTTGCAGGTGCAGAGGATACTTTATGTATTGAGGGATTAATGCAGGATGGCAAAGCACTACAGATGGGTACCAGTCATTTCTTGGGTCAAAACTTTGCAAAAGCATTTGATGTTAAATACACCACTAAAGAGGGAAAACAAGAATACGTTTGGGCTACTAGTTGGGGTGTGAGTACCAGACTAATGGGGGCTTTAATAATGGTTCACTCAGATGATGAAGGATTGGTTCTTCCACCAAACTTGGCACCAATTCAAGTGGTGGTTGTGCCTATATACAGAGGCATTGAGCAGCTTGATGAGATTAGCGAGAAAATTCAACCTATACTAGATGGTTTAAAGGCAAAAGGAATCAGGGTTAAGTTCGATCATAGAGACACACATAAACCTGGGTTCAAATTTGCAGAATGGGAATTAAAAGGAGTTCCTGTCCGTATAGCCATTGGTCCAAGGGATTTAGAGAACGGCACTGTTGAAGTGGCACGAAGAGATACCAAAGAGAAGGAAGTTTTGCAAATGACCGATCTAGAGAATAAAATAGATCATCTATTAGAGCAAATGCAAAAAGACATTCTTCTCGCTGCTCAAACTCACATGGACAACCATGTAACAGCAGTGAATAGTTGGGACGAATTCAAAGATGTTCTTGAAAACAAAACAGGTTTTATCAGCGCTCATTGGGATGGTACTTCAGAAACCGAATTGAAGATTAAAGAAGAAACCAAAGCAACCATTCGTTGCATTCCATTTGATGAAACTTTAACAGGAGACGCAGGCAATTGTGTGTACTCAGGTAAGCCTAGCAAAGGCAGAGTTTTGTTTGCGAAAGCGTATTAGGTTCATAGAACCAAGTTTAAAAGGTAAAATTTCCTGTTTGTGGTTTTCAAATTTTTTGAATACCTTATTATCACAATGTCTGATAATATTATTACCAATGATGCCATTCATGTAAAAGGAAGAGGTGCACAAATCAACACTAAAAACCCATTTTTAAAGCTCAGCACAGAGTTTGATTTCTTTGAAGACACGGCCGTTCATGAGCAAACTCAATTCACGGAAGTTGCGGCCAAAAGCATAGTCAATAGAGTAGACAGCCCGGATGTGCCCGCTGATTGGAGCATGAATCCATATCAGGGATGTGAACATGGTTGCGTGTACTGCTACGCCAGGATTACACATGAGTATTGGGGTTATAGTGCGGGGAGTGATTTTGAGCAGAAAGTCATGGTAAAGAAGAATGCGGCCAAATTGCTTCACAAAAGATTGAGTTCTTCAAGCTGGGAAGTAAGTCCTATTATGCTGAGCGGCAATACAGATTGTTACCAACCTGCAGAACATAAATTTAAAATCACCCGTAAACTCTTAGAAACCTGTCTCAAGCATAACCACCCGGTTGGCATAATTACTAAAAACAGTTTAATACTGAGAGACGCTGATATACTGGAAGAACTCGCCGCTAAGAAACTCGTGCATGTTCACGTATCCATTACCACTCTTGATGAAAAACTGAGAAGAACCATGGAACCTAGAACTAGCTCTGTAGCCAACCGCTTTAAAACGGTAAAAGAACTGAGCAAAATTGGAGTTCCGGTTAATGTAATGATGGCCCCTATTATTCCGGGCTTAAACAGCACAGAAGTTTTTGATATGGCGGAAAAATCTAAAGATGCTGGTGCTCATTGCCTGGCTTATACCATGCTAAGATTAAATGGCGCTATCAGTATTCTTTTTGAAGACTGGATTAGAAAGGTCTTTCCAGACAAGGCCAATAGAGTGCTCAATTTAATTGCCTCGGCACAAGGTGGTCAACTGCACAATCATGAGTTTGGTGTTAGAATGAAAGGAAAGGGTGTAATGGCCGAGTCTATTGCACAATCATTTCGTTTAGCTCGTAAGAAATTTGAGCTAAATAATAAAATGCCAAGCTTTGATTTGAGCTTATTTAAGTCTTATAAGCACGCACAATTAGATCTCTTTTGATTTATATCATGACTAGTCCATCTTGAGACTATGATTCGATATTGTGATCAATGCCAAAAGCAATTGAAAGGCAGGTCAGATAAAAGGTTCTGTAATTACATGTGTAGGAGTGAATTCAACAACAACAAATACAGAATTGACAGTAAAAAAATAAGGTTAGTAAATAGAATGCTAGTGACCAACCGTCGTATATTGAAATACTGCTTGCTGAACAACATGGAGCATATTAGCAAAGATGCCTTGCTTGAACTGGGCTTCAATTTCAAATATGTTACTCAAGTATCTGCAGAAGATTCCAATCCTTGTTTTTTCTGTTATGAATACGGTTATCTTCCATTGGAAAATAATTACTTTGCATTGCGTATAAAGCGAGAAGAAGAAAGGCATGCGAGAGTTTTTGGAATACAGTATCATTGATTATGGAGAAAAAGGTGGCCTAACAGTCAGCAGTATCCTGTTTATCATACTTTATTTCATTGGGCTTTTCATTCTCTTTAGATGGATAAAGAGACTTGCTAGGTTAAGTGTAAAGTCAGGGAGATTACAGCAAGGCCAATACTTTGCTATAACTCAGATAAGCAAGTATGTGCTTTTTGCTGTCTTCATCATGCTTACCTTAGTAGCACTTAAGGTAGATTTCAAATACTTCTTGGTAGCCACACCACTTTTAGTGGGTTTAGGATTAGGGCTACAACAGGTATTTAACGACCTTTTTTCGGGCTTTATACTTTTGGTAGAGCCGAGCATAAGAGTAAATGACATAGTTGAAGTAGACGGCATTATTGCTCGCGTTAAGGAGTTAGGCATACGTACTTCCAAAGTCGAAAGTCGTGAAGGAATAATCCTAATCATACCAAACCACAAATTAGTGAGTGAAAAACTCATTAATTGGAGCTCTAACCACCCCATTACGAGGTTTACTGTGAAGGTTAATGTGGCATATGGCTCAGATGTAGAATTGGTAAAGAAAATATTAATCGAGACTGCTTGGAAGCATCAGAGAATTAAAACCAATCCCGCTCCCTTTGTTCGTTTTACAGATTTTGGAGAATCGAGTTTAAATTTTGAATTGCTTTTCTGGTCTAACTACTTGTTTCCAATTGAAGATGTGAAAAGTGATTTGCGATTTATGATTGATGATGAGTTCAGAAAGCAAGGAGTCAAAATTCCTTTCCCTCAAAGAGATTTACATCTGAAATCAGATGTGAGAATCAGCCAATAAAAAAGGGCTGCCAAAGCACCCCTTTTAATCTATTTAACAATCCTTACCTTAACCTTCAAGTGCAGCCGCACCACCAACAATCTCTAAGATTTCTTTGGTAATAGCTGCTTGTCTGGCTTGGTTGTACTGCAGTTTCAAGTCATTGAGTATCTCACCCGCATTTTCTGTAGCGCTATCCATTGCTACCATACGAGCTCCATGCTCAGATGCCTGAGAATCTAGCAGTGTTCTGTATAACTGAGTTTTAACGGCTCTTGGTATAAGATTGAATAGTATTTCTGCTTTGCTCGGTTCAAATGTGAAATCCGCAAGCATTTTACTATCCTCTTCTTCAGTTGCCTCAAAAGCTTCCATTTCAACAGGGAGCATTTTTTCAGCCTTTATAATCTGAGTCGCTGCATTCTTGAATTTATTATAAACTATTCTCACCTCATCGTATTTAGCTGCAAGAAAATCATCTATTACATGTTGTCCAATACTGAAAGCCTCTTCAGATGTGAGGTCACTGAAGACATCCATGTATCTAGTGTTCATATTTAATTCAGAACGTTTGTAGAATTCATAAGCCTTCTTTCCTAGGAACATCACTTCCACATTCTCCCCATTATTGTATTTGTTATCCAACAGGCTTTTGACTTCTTTAGTAACATTCGAATTGAATGCACCACAAAGTCCTCTGTCGCTGGAATTAACAATAATTAAGACGTTCTTCACCTCGCGGTGTTCAAAGTACCCCTGCAAGCTTTGCTCATCTTTAGCACTGTCTGCAAGGTTGACCAAGATTCCATTCAATTTATCTGCATAAGGTCTCATCTGCGTAATAGCAGTTTGAGCTCTTCTCAACTTGGTAGCAGAAACCAATTTCATGGCTTTTGTGATCTGCTGAGTTGAGATCGTAGATGCAATTCTTGAACGTACTTCTTTTAAGTTGGCCATTGCTTATGCTTTGTAGTTCTTGGCTATTTCAGTTCCAACACTTTCAATAGTTGAAGTCAAGCTGTCATCCCATTTTCCATTAGACAAGGCATCTAGAACATCTTGATGGTCATTATTCATTTTCATGATAAATTCCTCTTCAAACTTCTTAACCTCATTAACAGGAACATCATTTAGTAAACCATTGGTTCCTAAATAAATGATAGCTACCTGCTGACCAACAGTCATTGGTGAATATTGTGCTTGTTTCAAAATCTCAACGTTACGAGCTCCTTTGTCGAGAACTGCCGTAGTTGCAGCATCCAGATCAGATCCGAATTTCGCAAATGCTTCTAGCTCTCTATAAAGCGCTTGGTCAAGTTTAAGTGTACCGGCAGTTTTCTTCATACTCTTAGTCTGAGCAGCTCCACCAACCCTAGATACCGAAATACCTACGTTGATCGCTGGCCTAATTCCAGAAAGGAAAAGATCTGACTCCAAGAATATCTGACCATCTGTAATAGATATTACGTTGGTAGGAATATATGCAGAAACGTCACCTGCTTGTGTTTCAATAATTGGCAATGCAGTTAGGGATCCTCCTCCTTTTACTTTGTCTTTCAAAGAATCTGGAAGATCGTTCATGCCTTTTGCTATCTCATCTGAGCTAGTCACCTTAGCGGCACGCTCCAATAAACGAGAGTGAAGATAGAATACGTCACCTGGGTATGCCTCACGCCCTGGAGGTCTTCTTAGTAGTAGAGAAACCTCTCTATATGCCACAGCTTGTTTTGATAAATCATCAAAAATGATCAAGGCTGGTCTACCAGTATCTCTGAAGTATTCTCCAATTGCAGCACCGGCCATAGGAGCGTAAAACTGCATAGGTGCAGGGTCAGAAGCAGAAGCAGCTACCACAGTGGTATAAGCCATAGCTCCTTTTTGCTCCAAAGCGCCTACTACTTGTTTAACTGTAGAAGCTTTTTGTCCGCAAGCAACATAGATACAGTAAACTGGCTCTCCTTTGTCGTAAAATTCTTTTTGGTTGATGATGGTATCAATAGCCACAGCTGTTTTACCAGTCTGACGATCACCGATAATCAGCTCACGTTGTCCTCTACCAATAGGAATCATAGCGTCAACCGCTTTAAGTCCAGTTTGTAGAGGTTCAGAAACAGGTTCTCTATAAATAACCCCAGGAGCTTTACGCTCAAGTGGCATTTCAAAAGTCTCACCTTGTATTTCTCCTTTACCATCAATTGGGTTACCTAGAGTATCAACTACTCTTCCCAACATTCCTTCTCCTACTTTTAAAGAAGCAATACGGTTTGTTCTTTTAACCGTGTCACCTTCTTTAATCTCAGTAGAGCTTCCAAGCAATACCGCACCTACATTATCCTCTTCAAGGTTAAGTACGATTGCTTGAACTCCATTTTCAAATTCAATCAGCTCACCTGATTTTACTTGAGTCAATCCATAGATACGAGCGATACCGTCACCTACTTGGAGCACAGTACCTACTTCCTCTAGCTGAGCATCCGTTTGTACACCGGCTAACTGCTCTTTAATAATGCTAGAAACTTCATCTGGTCTAATTTGAGCCATTTTCTTATTAATTAAATATTAATTCTTTTCTAATTTCTCTGAGTTCTTTTGCTACACTCATGTCGAGAAGCTTGTCTTCGTGTCTGACAATCATCCCGCCTATTATGGAAGCATCAATGTTATTGGTCAATTCTAAGTCTGCAGTTCCAATAAGTCCTTGAACATAAGTGCGAACTCTGTTCAATGTTTCATCGGAAAGAGGAATAGCTGATGTTACTGTAGCTCTGGCAATGCCTTTCATGCTGTCATAAGCCTGAATGTATTGTTCCGCTACCAACGGCAATTCTGCCTCTCTCTTCTTCATCACTAAAAACTGAATAAAATCAGTTGTGCTTTTGTTGCAAGAGCTAAAAATCTTGGTCAATACCTCAGACTTGTCTTTGGCTTTGACAATTGGATTCTTTAATAGATTAGCTAATTCTTTGGAGTTAGCACAAAGGTCCATAACAAGCATCATGTCTTCTTTAACTGCGTCCAAAGCATTTGCTTCTTTTGCTAATTCTAAAAGAGACTTGGAATATCTTGAAGCTATTCTGCTAGATGCCATATTAGTTTAATTGAGCTTTCTTTAAATGTTCATCAACCAAAGCTTCTTGCTTTGATTTTTCATCTAACTCGCTTTTAATCACTTTTTCAGCAATATCCAAAGACAGCGCAGCAACTTGCTTCTTGATGTCCGATAAGGCATTTGCCTTTTCCTTCTCAATTTCAGCGCGAGCGTTTGAAATAATACGGTCTCCCTCATCACCAGCTACTTTCTTAGCATCTGCAATAAGTTTTTCCTTCATTTCTCTCGCTTCTTTTAAAATCTTTTCTCTTTCTGTACGAGCTTCTGCCAACAATTTCTCATTGTCTGATTTTAGTTGACTCATTTGCTCTTTAGCTTCTTCAGCAGATTTGAGCGATTTGTCAATAAAGTCTTCTCGTTCTCGGAGTGATTTTAAAATTGGAGGCCATACAAATTTTGCAAGGATGAACAAGAACACCAAGAAGGTGATGGTCATCCAAAACAATAGGCCAATATCTGGTTTGACTAATTCCATAATTCAAATTTTTTTAAAGGGGGTGATCCCGCACTGAGCAGGATCACCTCAATATCTATATTTCTTAAACGAATAGGATAAGAAGACAAACAACGATAGCGAAGAATACAGCACCTTCAACAAGTGCAGCTGCAACGATCATGTTTGCTCTTAGGTCTCCAGAAATCTCAGGCTGTCTCGCCATAGATTCTAGTGCAGAACCACCAATTCTACCAATACCGATTCCAGCACCGATTGCTGCTAATCCAGCTCCGATACCCGCACCAATTTGATCCCAACCGAAGTTAGCTGCATCTCCTGTTACCTGTAAAATAATGTCTAAAAGAGTCATAATTTTTAATTTTTGTCTGTTTGTTTTATGTTAAAGTTTTCTATTCTAATTAATGTTCGTGTGCGTGCTTTTCAAGAGCCATACCGAAGTACAATGCCGATAGAAGAGTGAACACATACGCTTGTAAAAAGGCTACTAACAACTCTAGCATACTCATGAATAATGAGAACGCCATAGAGAATGCTGCAGCTCCAAAGCCACCACCTGCATTCATTTGACCAAAAATGAAGATCAAACTAAAGAAACCGAGTATAATAATATGGCCAGCTGTAATATTCGCAAACAAACGAAGTGCTAATACAATTGGCTTTGTAAATACTCCAAGTATCTCTATAGGTATAAGAATTGGATATAATGCTTTAGGTACATCTGGTAAAAAGATGTGTTTCCAGTAATCTTTAGTTGCGATTACTTGAGTTATAATAAATACTATTACCGCTAGTACAACTGTTACTGCAATATTTCCAGTCACATTCGCTCCACCCGGGAAAAATGGAATTAATCCCAAAAGGTTATTGGCAAATATGAAAAAGAAGATAGTTAAAAGTAAAGGCATGTACTTCTCGTACCCTTTTCCTATACTAGGCTTTACCACCTCGTCTCTTAAGAATATGATCAAGGGTTCTAATACAGATTGAATTCCTTTAGGTGCTTGACCTTCTCTTTTGCTGTAAAGTTTCTTCACGCTGAACAAAATCAACATAAGTACAAGCACAGATACAAACATTCCAATTACGTTCTTAGTAATGGAAATATCGTAAAAACCTGATTGGTCATTTGCGTCTGCGTTAACCACTTTGCCGTGATCTAACTTATAACCATTATAACTGGCATGTCCATGTTCAAATCTACTGGATGAAAAAACAGAAAGTCCTTTTTCCTTATTGTATATAATAACCGGTAAAGGAATTGAATAACTCTTTCCATTATAGTCGAACATATGCCAATCATGGGCATCAGAAATATGATGCATAATCATATCTCCTGCGTTAAATCCTTCTTCCTCTCCATGACCTTCATCGTGACCAGCTGATTGAGCGTGCTCATCATGGTCCCGATGCGCTTCTCCTACATGAGAATCTGAAGTTGATTCATGATGCTCTTCGGTGGTTTCAGAAGGATGTTCTTGTGGTGAATTTGCAAAGGACCCCTGAGGAGTGCCCATGAAAAACAGAAGAAAACAGAAAAGTGTTACAGATTTTTGTAGTTTAGATAAACTCGTTACTGCCTTATTTTCAATGATTTGTCGACTCAACTTCGCTCGTTTTTTCGGGGCGCAATTTAACCACTAAATGATATATTTCAAACAAAGTGTAAAATAAATATAGCATCATAAAAGTGACCACAAAAAGTTGGTCTCGTTGTTCATTAATAATCAAGTAAATAGCAAGGAAAAACGCACAAAAAATAATTCTGATTCCCGTGGTCAAAAGAAAGCGTGAAACAAAGCGATTATTCTCCATTTTTTTGCCTGCTATGGTATACTGATATGAGACTATATTCAACACTATAAAAAACGCTAGTGCATACCAAATAGTAAAACCTTGCTGATACCATCCTAAAAATGATTGAGCAAGTGCTATTAATACAACAAATAAGACGCTTAAAAGGAATAAGTTTTTGTAAAATTTCATTACAGGTCTTTTATAAGTTTATAAATGTATGCTCCTAGCCCAACTATAATAAAAACAATCATAAACACTGGAATTTTCAACCCCAGCCATTGATCTATTTTATATCCTCCATAAGTGAGTATTAGAATCACGGCTATCATCTGAAAAGCCAGACCCGAATACTTAATTATTGAGTTTACGTTTTTTTTAGGCCGTTGCGGATTGGTCGAATTCATTTGAAGGAGTATTGGTCTTCTTAATGGATACTGAATTACCCATGGTACAAGATCCATTGAATTCTCCACCATTTTCAACAACCAATTTAGAAGTACGCAGATCTCCGTTGATTACTCCGTTTGATTTTATCAGCAATATTTCAGAGACTTTAACGTCACCATCTATTTTTCCGCTGATATCACAATTCTTGGCATCTACATTTCCCGTTACAGTTGCGGAACTACCAATAACACATTTTGCTTTAGTAGTTATACTTCCAATAACTGATCCATCAATTCTGAGGTCACCTGTAGATATAAGATCCCCTTTGATTGTTGTGCCTTCTCCAATCACATTCAGTACTGCTGAACTTATTGGATTTGTCTTCTCTTTCTTGTTCATCATTTGATTAAAAACCTATATACTTCTGAGGATCCAGTGCTACTCCTTTATTCCAAAGTTCAAAATGAAGATGCGGCCCAGAACTTAGCTCCCCTGAATTGCCTACCAACGCTATAGCGTCTCCGGCGCGAACAAAATTACCCTCTTTTTTCAACAAAACCGCATTGTGTTTGTATACCGAAAGAAAATCATTTGAATGCTGTATAACTATAGTATAGCCTGCTTTGGGATTCCATTCACTAAAAATCACGGTACCTTTCTGTACCGCTTTCACCACTTGCTTTTCCTGACCTGCTATATCAACAGCAAAATGTTTGCGCTCTACATTAAAAGTATCCGTAACCACTCCTTTGAGCGGCAAATAGAAGCTGTAGTCTACAGGATTGGGTGCAAAATCTGTGGCTTCTCCAGTTGCACTGGACGAACTGGCTTGAACTGCAATTTCGCCCTCTTCTGCGCCCATTAGTATTTCTCTCAATCTTTCTTCTTGGCTTTGAGCCTGTCTCTGCCACATTTCCAATGAATCTATCTTCTTTATCAATTCCAATCTTTCTTCTTGTGAAAAATTGCTGGCCGTGGTTGGAAGTACATTAGATAGAGGCGTATATGAGAGCAATAAGATAATAATGGTACCAAACAAAACTACCAAGGCGCTCAATACCAATACTAGATTCATGGGCGTTAACATTATAGACACTTTTTCTTCAAGATTTTCATCCTTGCGAATGATAAGCCTGTATCTATTTTTGAACTTGGTTGATATTTTTTTTCTTATTGATGCCATACTAAACCCTGATGAACAAGGAATTAAAATATTTTTGTACCCTTTGGAGTTGTAGTGAAGGGCAAAATAAGGCCTTTATTAATTGAAAAGCTTAAAATCATATATCCTAATTGGCATTTTGTGTATTGGTCATAGTTCCTATGCCCAGTCTGAACGCGGCTTTCTCAAGCGAGGCTGGGACAATATGATAGCGCGCTACAATATCTATTTTAACGCCACTACTAAATTTGATGCTGCCACGGCCAATTTGTTCGAAGGGCATAAAGATGACTTTGAGACCTTCCTAGACGTTTACCCTTATGGTTCCTTAGAAGATGCTAAAAGCATGAGAGCGCCTATGGAAGAGGTAATGAAAAAGGCCTCTAAGGTTATACAGAATAAGCCCAAGAGCAAATGGGTAGATGATTCATATTTCTTGATAGGTCAAACACATTTCTTTAAGAATGATCAATACGCAGCAATAGAAGCTTTTCAATTTGTATACAGTAAATATTCAGACCCTTATATGAAGGCGAAGTCTCAACTATGGGTTATGAAAAGTTATTTACGTCAGGAAAAGTACAACGATGCTGAGGCAGTGTTGAGTTTTATAAGGGATGCTGGATATCCAGATAAAAGCCTCAAAGCCCATACTCATTTAACTGCTGGGGATTTATATGTTAAACAGGGCAAGTATGAATTGGCCATAGAAGAATTGACCCAAGGAGTTAAACTTATAAAAGACAAAACTCTTCGATACAGAACTCATTTTATCCTTGGACAACTTCATCTGGAACAGGAAAATTACGAGTTAGCCAATGAACATTTCCTGAAAGTAATCAAAGCTAATTCTCCATATGACTATGTTTTTCATGCCAATCTTGGATTAACCAAAGCAACAGCAAGATCTGGAGGTAAAGGAATCAAATCCACAAAAAAGAGCCTAAAAAGGATGCTCAATGATGATAAAAACATCGACTATTTTGATCAGATCTATTATGAGCTTGCCTTGTTGGAATTTGTAGAAGGCAATGAAGATCAAGGAATCAAATATTTAATGGAGTCTTCATCCAATGCAGGAAGTAATTCTGTGCAGAAGACAAAAACTTATCTTTTCCTAGCTGATTACTTTTTCAATACTAAAGAGTACAAAAAATCACAAGCCTACTTCGATAGTGCTGTTAGCGTATTGCCAAGCGGATATCCTGATTATGATGGTATAACCGCAAAGCATGCTGTGCTTTCAAAGCTGATTGAAAATATACAGCAAATAGAGCATCAAGATAGCTTGCTTAAGTTAGCTGCAATGCCTAGAGAGCAACTAGATAAACATATAGATGATATAATAAAAGAGCAAGAACGTCTTGCAAGAATTGCAGCCGATGAAGAACAAATGCGTCAGGATAGGGCTTTAATGAATCCAGGCAGTTCAATAGGAACTACTTCGGCAACTGCAGGTGGTATATGGTACTTTTATAATGCATCTCAAGTGGGAAGAGGAGCCAATGAGTTTACCAAGATTTGGGGAAAAAGGAAATTGGGTGATTGGTGGAGGTTTAAAAATAAAAGTGTGTCTGAGCAGGCTGAACCTGAACCAGATCCCGACGATGATGATGACGACAATCCCATTAGTTATAACCCAGATGATGACCAAGATCAATTAGATGCTCTTGAAAGTGTTTCTGAAGATAGAATCAAGTATTATGAAAACATACCTTTCAGTGATGCTGCTAAGGAAATTGCCCATAGAAGAATTCAAGGAAGTCTTTTGGATGTTGGGAAAATCTATTTCGATGAATTAAAGGAGTATTTAAAGAGCAAGGAATATTTGCTTTCACTCCTTGAACGATATCCAGAAACAGAGCATAAGCCTGAGGGCATCTTCTATTTAGCTAAAGTTGAAAGAGAGTTGGGAGACACAAGCGCCTATGACCGCTACGCTCTTCAAATTGCGAATGAGTATCCAAACACAGCATATAATCAAGTTCTAAATAGCAAGGAAATTGCAGAAGATGGCGAAAGCGAAGAAGTGCTTAACCTATACGGAAACATGTATGATGCGTACCTTGCCAACAATCATGAGGATGTAGAAGCAATTCATTTAAAAGTGGGTCAGGAACATGCTGGTAACTCAATACAAGCAAAATTTGACTACCTATATGCCCTGCATATTGGAAAGACCAAAGGAAAGGATGCATACATAGTTGAATTACAGGCTTTGGTTGACAACTACCCCGGTACAGAAATAGCCACTCAAGCGGCTTATACCATTCGCTTTTTAGGCGGACCCGGCTCTAGCTCTGATGTAGACATTAGCATGTATTCTGTTGACATGAGTGGAGGTCATTACTTTGTGATTACTGGTAGAGCCAGAGACCTAGACGATACTAAGGAAGTCTTGGATGAGTATAATTCCAAATTTTACCCCAGCACAACCATACAGATTAAATCACTGGAATTTGAAGGTAAACAGCTTTTATACTTAAAACCTTTTGGTTCTGTGGAGCAGGTAATGGCATACAGAAATGATATTGCTGGTGATTTGAGTTTTCTAGAAAAATCAGGATTGTCTGAAATAGAAATCTATCCAATTTCAGAACCGAACTTTAGAATACTTTTAAGTGAGCAGAACGAAAGCGTTTACCTTGTCTTTTATCAAAAGAATTACCCTATAGGATTATGAGCACTTCCAAGAAAAAATCAAGCGGAACATTTACCAATTCTTTAGTTGGTAAAATCTGGAAGTTGTTTTTTATTGGAGTTGGCTTGGCTGTAGTGTTTCTGATAAGTGTGCGTTTCGGAGTATTTGGAAAAATGCCAAATTTTGAAGAAGAGTTAGAAAACCCTAGAACAAAGCTGGCTTCCGAAATCTATACTTCAGATGACGAGATGATTGGCAAGTTGTTTTATCAAGAAGATAGAACCAACTCTGATTTCGCAGACATTCCCCAGCATATGAAGAATGCTCTCATTGCCACTGAAGACAATAGATTTCACAAGCATTCAGGGATAGACGGAAGAGCTTTGGCAAGAGCCATTATTAAATTGGGAACAGACGGAGGTGGAAGTACCATCAGTCAACAATTGGCTAAAAACCTATTTCACAAAAGAGCGCAAAACCTACCTGGCAGGGTCTTGCAAAAAGTGAAAGAATGGATACTTGCTGTTGAAATTGAGAAGCGTTATACCAAAGAAGAAATTGTACTCATGTATTTCAATACTGTGCCTTGGGGTAATAGTTATGGTATAAAATCAGCTTCAAAAAGATATTTCAATAAAGCCACATCTGAACTCAAAATAGAAGAAGCCGCTGTTTTGGTAGGCATGCTCAAAGCACCTACTTCATATAATCCTGTAAGAAACCCTGATCGCTCCATTTTGAGGAGAAATGTAGTGATGAGTCAAATGAAAAAATACGGGTATTTAACAGTGGAACAATACGATAGCCTCAAAGTTCTTCCTCTGGAAACAGACTACAACTTTGTTGATCACAACCAGGGACTAGCCACTTATTTCAGGTCGTACTTATCAGCTTGGCTAAAGGCTTGGACAGATCGTTATGAGCAATCAACAGGTGTTAAATACAACATCTATGACGATGGCTTAAAGATTTACACCACTCTAGATTCCAAACTTCAGGCTTATGCTGAAAATGCGGTCACTGAACATATGAAGTCGTTGCAAGCGAGTTTCTTCAAAGAAACGGCAAGAAGGAATAGAGATCCTTGGTATGTTGATGATCAACCGGGTAAGGTGGATGACAATTACATCCCAAAAATGATTAAGCGGACGCAACGCTATCGATCACTCAAGAAAAAGTATGGCAACAAGCAAGACTCAATTGATCATTATCTCAATAAGGCCACTCCTATGACCCTCTTTTCTTGGACCGGCGAAAGAGATACTATGTTGAGTCCTATTGATTCATTAAAATACTATAAGCAAATCCTCCATGCTGGATTTATGTCTTTAGATCCGTTAACGGGTCATATCAAAGCTTGGGTAGGAGGAATCAATCATAAATATTTCCAATACGACCATGTAAATAAGAACTCCAATAGACAAGTTGGATCTACATTTAAGCCATTGGTTTATGCTCGTGCGCTTGATGACGACAAAATCCAGCCTTGTGAAACGGTTTCAACTGGGCCGGTGATTGTTGAATATGCAGATGGAAAGACTTGGTCTCCAAGAAATTCCTCTGGCAATGCTCCAGATGAGGTCACGTTTTATGAAGGTTTACAACGATCCATTAACACCACTACTGCCCGGGTAATGAAGAGATTGGGACCCAATAGCCCGGATGTTGTAAGACAAACGGCAGGAAAAATGGGCATAGATGAAAGCAAGTTTGTACCATACCCCACAATTTCTTTAGGTGTAATGGACTTGTCTGTTTATGAAATGGTGGGAGCATATGGCACCTTTGTAAATGAGGGGGTTTGGGTTGAACCCATTTTTGTAACTAGAATAGAAGATAAGAACGGCAATGTTCTTGAAGAGTTCACACCTCAAAAAGAGGAAGCCCTTAGAAAGCAAACTGCCTATATTATTTGTAAAATGCTTGAAAGAGTTACCAGCGGTGGTGGAACCGGGGCTAGGTTGAGATCATCTAGGTTTAGCATCCCATATGATGCCACCATAGGCGGAAAGACGGGAACAACACAGAACAATTCAGATGGTTGGTTTATGGGAATAACGCCGAATCTGGTAAGTGGTTGCTGGGTAGGCGCAGAAGAAAGAGTGGTGCATTTTAGAAGCACCAACTTGGGGCAAGGTGCAAACATGGCATTACCCATATTTGCCAAGTATATGGAGCAGGTTTACAAAGATCCTGAATCTGGCATTGATAAAGGCCCATTTAAGAAACCAGATATTCCATTCACACTAGAAGTGGATTGCGAAGCTTACCAAGAAAACGAGGAAGATCCATCATTTGAGATAGATGATGATGACCTATTTTAAACCTCCCAAGTATTGACAAGCCTTTAGCTTATTCATACTGCCAATTTCAACATCAACTTTCTCATAACCGTAGGTATCTTTTAAAGTACGAATCTGGTTGTGGTCATCTGTTGTTGTTTCCACATCGCGCATATGATACTGGCATGGATGCTCATATCCACTCGCATGTGTAATCTCCAGTAGTTCTTTTCTAAAATACTTCACGTAATTGTAGAAGCGTTCAGATTTGAGAGTGGGATCTATTCCTGATTGCAACCATTTATTTTGTGTAGCAACCCCACTAGGGCATCTATTGGTATGGCACAGTTGAGATTGTATACATCCAATACTCATCATAGCTTCTCTGGCAACATTAATAATATCTACGCCCATAGCGAATGCTCTCACAGAGTTAGAGGGTAGGCCTAATTTCCCTGAACCAATGAAAACTATCTTTCCGCACAAATTATGGAGCTGGAAGATTCTATAGATTTTCGCAAAACCATTAAAAAAGGGCAAGGCCACATGATCTGCAAAGCTTGGTGGAGCTGCACCTGTTCCTCCCTCTCCTCCATCTATAGCAATAAAGTCAGGTCCTGTGCCATTCTTAGCCATAAGTATGGCCATCTTCTCCCATAGCTCAGTTTTACCAACAGCCGATTTAATTCCTACTGGCAATCCTGTTCTCTCAGCGATTTCTTCAATAAGATGAAGTAGTTCTTCCACAGAACTAAAGGCTGTGTGATGAGCAGGTGAAATAACATCTTTGTTCTTTTCAACTCCTCTAATCGCGGCAATTTCCGCTGATATTTTTGAGGCGGGAAGCACACCTCCCTTACCCGGTTTTGCTCCTTGAGATAATTTAATTTCAATTGCTCTTACAAAAGAGTTGTTCTCTACAAGCTTCTCCAATTTATCTAGAGAGAAAGTCCCATCATCATTCCGCACTCCAAAATACCCTGTGCCAAAATGAAACACTACGTCGGCACCATTGGAATGATAAGGAGATAAACCTCCCTCACCTGTATTGTGAAATGCACCTGCCTTCTTTGCACCTTGATTTAGTGATTCAACTGCCTTGGAAGACAGTGAACCAAAACTCATTGCAGAGACATTTAGTACAGAATAGGGTCGGAAAGGTCGCCTTCTACCGTTGGCCTCACCAATTACTTTAGCGCAAGGCACAAAGGATTTATCTTGGTGATTAATGTGATCTTTACTTGGCACATATGGAAAAAGGGCAGGCTTAATAAAATGATAATTGGGTGCAAAGAATTCTTGATCAGAACCAAATCCCTGATAGTTGTTTTCCTGTTTTGAAGATGAATATATCCATGATCTTTCTCTTCTATTAAAAGGCAACTCCTCTCTGTTATTTGCTACGAGGTATTGCCTTATTTCTGGTCCAATATGTTCCAGCGCATATCTAAGGTGACCAATCACCGGAAAATTATGACTCACCGTATGCTTTTTCTGCAATATGTCTCGAACAGCTACAAGGAAGATGATTATCAGTAGCCATGCCCACCAAGGAAGGTTTTGAAAGAATTCAATCACATATCAAATCTCAATCTAGAAAACTCAATTTCCAAATTAGAATGTGTATTGATGTAAGAATTGACGTTGATGGGTTATTCAAACAAGATGGATGTATTCCATTTCCAACCACAACATCAAGAAATTATCTTGTAGTCCGGGGAGGGGTTGGCTCGTCCCGCAGAGGGAAGCGGAAGCTGATCGAACTTATCTCGGTGATTACCTTTTTACTACCCGCTTAATGAACATCCGCTCTGCCAAGTATACCTTTAAATAGTAAACCGAAGCGGGCAGTGAAATCAGGTCGATTTTATTTAGATCTCCTGTGGTCTTGCTCAACAGTAATTGGCCAGAAAAGTTCCAGACTTCAAGGCGCTCAGCTTGTAGTGAACTGTTTAATTGAAGTATTCCATTGGTGGGTACTGGAAAGACCTTCAGCTCATCTGGCTCAAGTTCTTCAACTGATGCGGTAAATTCATAGATGAGAATGTCATCAATGAAAAAGGAATTGCCCAGATTATTAATGAAGTCAATACGCAAATAGAGTTGCTCATTTGTATTTAATGGAGGTAAATTAAGGTGCATTGCAACCCAGTCGTTATCAAATTTAGGTTCCCACCCTTGTTCTGGTTCTAGCTTTCCTCCTGTGTTAGATGCTCTGGTACTCCATGGGCTGAAGTGCAGGTAAAGTCCCCATGTCCTGCCACAGTCTTTTGATCCGTAGATTCTAATATAATCAGCTTCACTTTCAACTGCTCTGCGGTAGGCCATTTTAAAGCTGAGTTGCAGCACTGCGCTGTCATGCATACTCTTCACCGGAGGAAGAACAAGTGAGTACTTCTTACCATAAAGGGCATTTGGGCTGTTGGCTGCTCTCAAGCATCCTGAATCACCAAAACCTCTAGCCTTATTGTAGTGCTCCCAACCTAAAGTGTCCTTTTCTAAAAAGTAGTTTTCTGTTGAGGCAAGGTTATGAAATTCCTCGTGGTAGGGTGCAAACCTCGCTTCTTGTTTTGGCATTACAACAAGATAGTCGTTTTTTACTTCCTGGGCTATGCCGTTCCTGTCATCTATAACCAGTTTCGCATCGTACGTGCCGGGCTTTTCATAGATTACATATGGATTTTCCTCAAAAGACAAGACAGTACGTGCACCTTCGAAATGCCATAGAAACTGGTTGGGATTGCCATTATAGGATGTATTTAAAAACTGAATCGGTGTACCCTCACACAGAACTGTTGAACGATTTGTAGTTGTAAAATCCGCTACAAGACCGCAGTCTGGAGTAATCTTAACACCTGTTGCAATGATGTTTTCTGGAGAATGGATGTGTGCCCGAAAATTGGTGTCAAGCAAGTATTTATAAGCTAGTTCTACCTGACCGAAAGTGAACATGGTCTTACAGCTGTCTGTAGTATAGTCCATGTAGTTCTGTGTATTATCTGGCTCATCAGGTATATCATTGTCGCAACTATTCACGTAACCAGGGCATTCATAATTTGGTTCCTTTACAGGTGGAGTGTCATCTACATAATCATTGAAGCGATTACAGCCGTCTCCAAGTGGGGCCCACCAAGGGTCTAATTTAAATGGATGAGCTAAGCCTAGCCAATGACCGACCTCATGTGTGAGTACACGACCTTTGCTTCTGCCGTGAGTTTCACCAATTGAGCCTATCATATCAGCCCGAACAACCACGCCATCTTCCAATGAGTCTCCTCCCCATCTAGGTGATTTGGCGTATCCCAGAACGGTTCCTGCACCTCCTGAGCCTTCAATGTAACGCACTACCCATATATTCAGGTACTTCTGAGGGTCCCAGATTACTAGCTTCTTGCATTCTCCATATCTCGGCTCATGTGTAAGCCACGAATAGTGCCTTGTAATTCCTTGAGTACAGTTTCCTTCAGGATCTCTCTTAGCCAGGACAAACCTGATGTTCATTGATGCTGCTCTGGCTTTGAAATATGGGTCAGTCTTGAAGGTGTCCGCATTCATTTTTTGGAAATCCTCATTGAGAATTCTCAACTGATCCAAGATCTGTTCAGTGGAAATGTTCTCTCTTCCATATTCGTGAATTATATGAAAAACAACCGGAATGATAATAAGACTGTCTTCTGTCTTAAACTTATAATTGGCTTTTGGTGTTCTCTGTTCCAGAAAGGATTCAATTGTGCCTCCTTCTGAGATATGTTCTATAAAGTCAAGAGAGTCCAAGTGATCAATGCCACATTGGGCGTATGCCCCAGTTGAAATGGTGAACAACAGGAGAGCTACTAGGGGAAATCTCAAAAACATGACATTTGGTTAAGCATCTGAAGAAAGTTAGTCAAAATTAAGAGGAGCCGGGCGGTAGTAATGTTGCATGAATAGAGGCAAGCAGACGATTATCGAGCCTTTTTCATCAATTTATCGAACTTAAATATTTGATCTAAGTGTTTTTCTAGATGTAGAAATTACAAGTGTTGAGGGTATGTATAAAAGCTACTCTCTTGAGTGGCTTTAAACTTGTAGAGGGAAGCGGAAGCTTATCGAACTTTTGAGATAATAATTATTGGCTAATCTTGTTTACCCAATATGAGGTTATTTCTTTTTGTAAACCTATTAATTCCAATCTCAGCGATTGCGCAATCAGATTCTTCGCTTGGGTCTCATGCTATAAGAATAGGATTTGAAACTAGCTTTATTCAACCAGAAACTCGTTTAAAGAATAATAGTCAGTTTTTTAATAAGAGAATAATATTTACAAAGTTCACACCTTCAGCTTTTGTTGGTATAAGAACTAACTTTTCAAATCAAAATCGTTTTCATGGTGATTTTGATTTGTCAATATCAGGCTATAGAGCGGAGTTTAGTAGTTATAACCTTGACACATCTGTAGTACCAGAACCTCTTTTAATCAACAACAACGAATTCTTTCTCAATGCAGTTATTCTGGGTCAAAGAATCCATGTAGCATACAAACTTAGACCTTGGATCAGTTTAGGTTTAACGGCAATTGCGACCGAAAGAGTACACTACAAAATTGAAAATGAGAAAACAGAACAGGCTGAATTGTTTGGTGTCTACAATGGCTCTACAAATGGCTTAGATGGGTTTAATTGGTTTAGTATAGGTCTGGGGCCACAGGTAAATTTTCGGTTCCAATCCAAATGGAATGTCAAAATACTTTTAGCTTATGGGCTAGTTGACCAGTTTGAGTTTCTTCCATATACCGTTCATTTGAACCAATTGCATTTGGGAGTCAATTATCAATTGTTTGAGTTTTAATATGACGTGAAATATCGAGAGCAGAATCATTTATCTCACAGCTTGCGGTTCAGCCTGAGAATTCCGACCAGTAATCTGATTTCAAAGGTAACTATCTCATTGTTTATTAGATCTTGGTTAGGAAGAGAACAGTACTTAAGACCCCAAGAACCTCCAATTACTTCATTGTAATAGAAATTCAAGTCAGCCCTGAGCAAAAGACCATTTGCATAATGATGAGTTTCTGTAAAGTCATAGTTTGGAAATAATATAGCTCGTCCTTGCCACTTATCAAACGCATATGGGGCCGATATTTTTGCGTAAATGATGCCTACTTTAGTGGATAAATTAAGTTTACCATCAGATGAAAGTCTAAATTGATATCCTCCAAAAATCTCAGTGCCCTTTAGCTTGTCTTTTGGTTTTGGTATAATTGGACCAAATAATGGAATAATTGGTCTTTGGTAATCGTCTGGCGTGCTAGCAGCAGGTTTTGAGCCCATTGTGTATCCCAATTCAAATAGAAAATTATCGTACTCAAAATGAGCTGCGTAATCCAGTCCAGAAAAGGGTTGGATATAGGCATCTCCACTAAGATAGAAGCTATAATTTGAAGTTTTTTGTGATTGACCATAGCCTGGTTGAATACCAAAAAGGCTAAATAGCGCTATTGCAATTATCTTGATTAAGTTCACTTCTCAAATGTATCTGTAAAATCAACAGAGTTTATCACAAAAATGTAGAGACTTGTCGCGGGTAGATTATTTGCCTGCGGCTCCTGGTCATTGCTTTGCTCTTCTGCTCATTTACCTATCTATTTTAAATGCAAGGTAGCCTCCTATACGTCCTGCTTGTTCGGTATCAATAGCTTGTTTATTAAGAACATATGTGTTTGTTCCAAATTGGCATCGTATTCCCCAATTCACATCCTCTGAAAAAAGTTGTCTCTCTAAATTAATGCCAAATAGAAAGGAATTAATTGCAAACTTATTTCCTGTAAGTTCAAATTGTTGAAATATTCTTGAAGTTTGATTGACATGATTTATGCGGTAGTAGGTATTCTGCCAATTCTCTGGAAGGTCTCGATCATATTGAAAATAATAATATTGAGGCCAAACGTTGGCATAAGTGGTATGATTGGTTGCCGTCATCCTTCGGTAAGAGGCGCTAAAGAATAATCTCCATTTACTATCATTATTGCCAATTAAACGAATCTTTGTGCTCAAACCTACGCTGATCATGGTGGTGGGTAAGGAGAAGCTTGCAAAACTTACCGCAGGAACCAAAACCATAGTGTCTTCGAGCTCTTCGGCGTAATCTTGATATACTAAACTGTCCATCTGATTGTAGTTGACAAAAATCAGGGTCGCGGAATTGATTGAGGATTGTTTATCAGTTGATTTTCTATACCCTATATCAATTCCAAAACTCAAGACATTGTCAGTAAGTTCAAGACTCTTAGATATACCTAAATTATAAGCGTTGTAGTCTGGTATTAATTCTGGATTGAAATAATAAACACCTCCACAATAATGGATGCCAACATCTTGGAATCTAGACAATGGGTTTTCATCTTCCATTGTATAATCATCCAATCCAAGATCTGAACTTCCGTTTGGTAAGTTATTATGAGCTATTTGTGCGAAACGATCACTATTCCCATTTACAGCATTATCATACTCAAAACTATGGCTAAATGATAGTTCTAGATTGCTGAAGAAGTTTTCAAATTTATCTTGAGCAAAAGATGAGGATGAAAAAAGTAAAAATATGGAAAGGAGATAGGTTTTCACTGCTGCAATTTAGAGACTTTAATAAGTCTAAATATCTCAATAGTGTCAAACTTGGTTATTGATAAAGGAAATGGAATTTGGTCTAAGGACAACTTTGACCTGTTTACAACTTGATAAGAATTGAAACAGAAGAAAATCGAACCAAAACTCTTGATTTATCGAACATAAGAATTTGTTATAAGTGTTTTTTTAGATGTTGTTATAAAAGGAGTTGAAGATTAAAATAAAAGCCGCTCATTTGAGTGGCTTTTAACTTGCAGAGGGAAGCGGAAGATTATCGAACTTTTAAAATTCGACAGCTTAAAGTTTAACAATCTTAAATCTGACGAGTTTGTCATTGGAACGCACTTCAAGAACATATAGTCCTTGTGTTTCTGGCAAGCTGATTGTAATTTCTCTGGCATCAAATGAATTCTGCAAAAAATTTCTACCTCTTGGGCCATAAATGATAATCGTCAAGGGGCTTGTTAAGTCGCTGTTTTCAATGTGAACTTTGTCTTGAGTTGGGTTGGGGTGGAGGTATATATTGTTCAACTCTTTCGCCAAGATGTATGCAGTTTTCTGTAGTGCATTTGAAGTATCAGATATACATCCACTATCCGTGACTTGCACAGCCGTATAAACTCCAAATATGGTAGCTAAAAGGCTATCACTGGTTTCATTAGCAAGCAAAGTATCGTTTCTAAACCATTGAACTCCAGAAACACTCGAACGAAGTAACTCACCATGTTTGCTTAGAACTGGAGTTTCCGGTTGTCCTAAAATCTCATAATTCCCTCCTGTATAGCCTTGACAACCATATTGATCTTTGACGACAACAGAATACACACCTGAACTATCTATAGTAAGGGTTCTAGAGGTATCTGATGTGCTCCATTGATAAGAAGTGAATTTACCAGGATCTAATGTTAGTGAATCACTGCAAACTGTCGAATCTCTCAATTGTACTTCGAGTCTTCCAACGTCAATTTGCGCAATAGCCTCTACGCTCATACATCCATTGGAGTCGATTATCCTCAGTGAAATATCAACTAAACCCGTCTGGCTAAAAATGTGCGTTATTCTGTGAGTAGAATACTCTATTCGGCCATCATCTTCAATATCCCAATGGTAATGATAACCACTATCTCCAAGGGCATAGTAAAAGAATGGAACCGCAACGCAAGCGTTGGTGTCAAACAGGCTGATGACAGGAAGATTAAATATACGAATCGTATCGATAGAGCTGCTGGCAAAACGAGGGTAGACGCTGTCCCATACGGTCAGCCTGACCACTGCCATGCCTGGCTTTTGATACAGGTAGCTTGGATTAGTAAATACAGATGTGTCGTTTAGCACATTACTGTCAGGGTCATCGAACTCCCATCTTACTTGTAATATAGTTGTGCTATCGTAGGTGGAAGTATGAGTAAAATGAGTACTGTCGCCAAAACATTGGTCGTCAATAGAGAAACTTGCCGATGGACTTGAGATTACTTTAATGCATCTATTCAAGACTGTATCTTGACCATTATTCAAATCATGAACAGTTAGTTGCAGGCAGACTATTGAATCTTTCAAAGAGTCTGACGGTTCTACATAGATCATATGCAAAGGTCCGTCCATCCAGAATCCATCCCAATGCCCAACACTTCTGCCTCCTTCAGTTATTGCGTTGAATGTAAAGTTATAGTCTGTTCCGTAGCCTACAGGATTATATTTATTCGGTTGAACAATGTAATATGACATTCGAAAGCCAGTTGATACAACATCCGGATCGAGGCTTGACCCAGCATTGAAGTAACCAGATGATGTTGTGTTATGAAAAATCTTTGCACCAGTAAATTGAGCTTGAGCAAGATTAAACAAGAATAAAATCAGAATTAAGCCAAACCAATTGTGCTTGGATTGCATCTCTCGAAGTTAGTTAAAATACATAGAAGTCGAATTAAAAAAGTACTTTTTGCGATAAACCAAGGACGAGCACAGCCAGAATTCAATCACAAAAAAACCACAGCTTATGCTGTGGTTTTGTCTTTGTAGAGGGAAGCAGAAGACTATCGAACTTTTGAGTTTATTATTCCTAAAGAATTTTGTGTTTTTCAACAATCTCATTCTTGTAGAATAATTCAATGAAATAAGTCGCTCTTGAGCCCGATAGATAGTGAGGAGAATCTAACTAAGTACTCACCTTTTGATTATGAACTTCTGAACTGCCCTAATTTCACTTTGGCTTTCGAAGTAAACAAAATAGACACCAGCTACTTGATCTATAGAGATTGACAATAATTGCTCTGAATTAACAGATCCATGGTATAAGACTTGACCAATTGAGTTTGTAATTCGGATGTTCATGTTGGGGAATTGTCTCCCAACTTGAATTTGAAATTTGCCATCATTGGGGTTTGGAAAAAGTATAAGTGGGACACCTAGATCTAAATTGTATGGTTCTTGTACATACCTGTAACAGAAACTTGTATCAATACACCCATTTTTTCTGATTTCAACCGCAAAACGATTAAATGAAGAAGGGCCATACATTCTGTTTTTAGCGCTGTCAATTCTACTGAAATTCGAGTCACATCTAAACCACTGGTAGTCTGCCTCTGTTTCACCAGAAATCAGGAAATTATCCTCCTGAATAATCTCGGTTGATGTGTTGCTGGGATAAATGTTAAGATTTATTGTGATTATACTGTCACAACCAATGGCATTGTTGATTGTATCCACATAAGTGCCTGACTTGGTCCACAAATGCTTGCGACTAATTGAATGGAAGCTTTTACAGGCATTTACAATTAGAGTTGAATGTGTTTCTGAACATAATGCATAAATGTGCGCCTGCCCTTCAGCTCCAGGCGTGTTCAGTTTTGGATCATGATGAGCTCCTGGGAACCCAATTATGCTGTATTTGTCATCTATAGAGACTTGGTATCCAAACCACCCTCCATGCACACTATCGGAGCTAGTGATTTTTTGAAATTGTACCCATTTGTTTGTTTGGTCAGGTTTAAAAATAAATGCAGCACCAGCATTTGAGAGTAATCCGCCTAGTGAATCTAAAAGATCAGTGAACCTTGATCCAACTATCACATATTCTTCACCGATATCAATAGATTCACCAAAATAGTCACCTGCTTCAATTTGAGAAGATTGAATCATTTGTTCTTCTTCCCAAATGCCGTTAGTGTATGAGAATATGTAGGCTGCTCCCGCACCTTGATCAGAAAAAAGCTGGGCGCCTTTGTTGGGAGCGCCAATAACGAGCCAATTGTTTCTAAGCCCTATGCTAAGACCGAAGTTGTCAAATGTGGTGCCATTTGATGCATAGAGGACCTGACTTTCTTTCCACTTATCTGTTGGCCTAGTAAATACAAAAACCTGTCCAACGGATTGCAAGCTATCCATCAAATCGAAATACGGATTACCTACAATCAAGAAATTAGAATCAACATCGAAAGATGTTCCAAAAAGTCCGGATTTAACTGTATCAATCGTAATAGTCTGAACTTGCTCCCACAGTCCGGATTGACCTATTTTAAAATGACAAATTGCGCCATTAGTCATATAAATGCCTTGATCGTTATCATAATTGGTCACATTGATGTAGATGTCTGAACCTAACAATTTGACTTGATAACCAAAACGATTTCTCCAACGCTTACTCTTTTCTCGTAGAATCTGCTTTTCAATAAAAGCCCCGGAACTGTCTCTTTGAAAGACATACACTTTGGCGTCTGAATATTGTTGTGGTGAGAATCTATTATACCGTACAGAAGCTATTAAATAGTCGTCATTGATACATACTGAATACCCGAATCGATCTAGCGCCTTACCATCACTAGCCAATATCTTTTGTTCTTCATTCCAATTCCCTGCAGAGTCCTTTCGAAATACGTAAACGGCACCTTGTTCTGAATAGCCAAAATCTCCACCATCTGGGTTGTAAAAAAAAGGCGCTCCAACAACAGCTAAATCTCCATTAATATGCACGGATTGCCCAAATTGGTCTCCATATTTCTTGTCTCCAGCATTAAGGATTTCAATATCTGTCCAAGTTTGAGCATAAACAAGTGAAGGTAGCAGTACACAACATATGGAAATTAGTTTTTTCACTTTGTTACAAATCCGAAGGTAGGGAATCATAATAAAAACCTCGATTTATCGAACCCAATTATTAGCTATAACTGTTTTTTTAGATGCTGGTACAACTGGATTTCAAAGAAAAAACAAAAGCCACTCATATGAGTGGCTTTTAACTTGTAGGGGGAAGCGGAAGTTTATCGAACATTTGAAATGATAGCTTATCAAAAGAGCCTAAACGGTCAAAAGCATCCAACTGTAATTTGACAGGTTTTTTCTATATATTGTACATCACTTATGAACAATTTGAAACCTATGCTGATATTTGTAGGATTGTTTTGGTCATGGCAATCATTTGGGCAATCAAGTTTTGCGGCTTGCAAGGACTCTGCATACATCGCAAATAGCGATACGATACAATTATTCTCTGAACATAGTGATGAAGTCACATTGCTGATAAATGGTCATTTGACTACTGGAAAACTAACCAGCGTCCGCAGGTCTTTTGGTCCTTTCTGGCTTTATAAGGTTAATAAATATGTTTTTATCAGTAACGATGGAAGTGAATTTAGATGTAAAATGATAAAGAATAAAGATGCATTGCGGTGGTGTGCCGCAGGATTAACAATACCATATTTTAGCATAAAGTCTAGAAAGAAAGGACAATTGAAATCTTATGTTACCCATTACCACAAAATCTAAGAAAAAATGGATTTTAAAACTGCCAAGTTCAAAAACAATGGCTCATAGTAGGTCATCAATGATTTAGTTGATCTTTTTTTTGTACTCAAAAGAAAGCAACTTGTCGTTTATTGCAACCCCGTTTATATCATAGTGGCAGACCTTCATATATTGTTTAGTACCCAGATCGGTCTCCCAAGACACTGACACTAATGTTCATGTTGTATTTGCCCAGCTTTAATTGATCCTCGCTCCAACGTTCGTCACTCAGCAGGAATGATGGCCCAGCCTTCAACCAGACACGACCTATATGTATTCCAATTTTTGGGTTGTAGAGTTTTTGACTGAAAGATTTGCGGTCTGGGCCGATTATTCCCCATGTCGAAAGAGAATTGTCGATGGTCAAAGGACCAAGTGCTATTCCAACGTTAATACCAGCACCTGCCCAAAATGCAAAATGGCCAAAGAAGTTAATATCAAGACCCGTGTACAGTGCAACTGGTCTGAATCCATAATGCCGCTTAAAATACGTTTGTGTTGTCAACGGAAATTGTTGGATGAAACTCAGGTTAACGCCATACCAATACTCTTGACCTATGCCAAATCCACCACTCATAAAAGACTCATCAATTAGTTTTCTTCTATTGGGCATTTTTGTTTGATAAGGGAATATCGGATGTACCTTAGAAAAAGACGTTCTATCTCCTAAGTTGTCGGAGAAAATGTATTTCGAGGTGCCTTGTTGGTAATCGTAGGCGTGGCACACAATTGACCATGTTGTGAGAGCAACAATTAGAGATAGAAATCGGATACTATTCTGCACTTGATTCAGTTTTCAAAGTTAATTTTTATTCCAACAAGAAGTCCTCCAAACAAAACAGTACCGTTCGAGGCATTACTTTGAAAAGGTCTTCCAAAATCGAACTTAGTGTTGCAATAAATAAACCACCTTGAATCAATTTGGTATGCAGCTCGCACTGATCCTGAGTACTGAATGAAGCTGGACCTTGAAATGTTGGAAAGCTCTTTGACTTCAACCTCAGACCCATTTACAAGTAATCCAGCACCTTCGGCTTGCATTAGTTTGTTAATCGTAACCCCTGCGGACGAACCAATAATAAACCTGTTCAAATCGGTTTCGTAGAAGGCCATAACTGGAAATGCAAGATAGGTGCTTCGATTATTTGACTCAACCCTATGGGTAAAAGGAAAGTTGGTCGTTTCATAGCTGTCTGAAAAAGTAAAGTCGATTGATTGATTAAGCTGCTTGAATTCAACCCCCAACAAGATTCCGGTTTTATTATATCCTATTTCAGTTCTGAGCCCAAAACCGTTGGATAGCAAAGGCGAGTGTCCGTACGATTCCAAAGTAGTCGAATTATTAAGCTGAATTGCACCCTGAATCTGTAATCCAAAGCGCAATTGGAAGTCATAGTCATGACTTGAATTTGTCGCTTCTTCGGCAATAATTGCTTGAAAAGTGTCCTTGTTAAATTCAATATCGCTGTTCTTAATGAGAGTAGTTGTATCTTCTTGGTCAGTGATTGAAAATGTAGACATTTCTACCGCGTCAATGTCAATTTGAGAAGCAGTGTAGTTATTAAGACCAATGCTTTGGTCGTCAATAGCTGCGTCTTGTTCGTCAGAAGTAGGTAAATTGGCCAAAACACTTTCCGAAAAGGAAGAAAGGTTGTTTCTAGTATCCGAATATTCAACAGTTGTCTGTGTAGGCAATTGTTGTGATAGTGTTGAATTCTGCTTGAGTTGAGTAATTTGTGTAATGTCCATATTAACTAGTTTGTCATCTTCAGACTCAGCTTTGTTGCCGAATTGTATGAACGCAATTCCTGTTGCGGAAACCGCACCGATTAGTATCAATCCTATGAGACGGTTTCTGAATCTTTTTTTATTCCTTTCTTGTATCAAACTTTTCATATGTGCCAGCGATTCTTCACTGAGTTGCACTCCATGATTTGAAAGTCTAGATCTAAATACTTCGTCAATTTTCTTCATTGAGTCCTCAATTTAAGTTGTTCCATGCCTTGCTTTAAGAGATTTCTTGCACGGTTTAAATGCCATTTACTGTATCCTTCTGTGATCTTTAGAATCTCGGCTATTTCCCCATGCTTGTATCCATCAATTACGTATAGATTAAACACTAAAGCTGACTTTTCAGGTAGTCCATTAAGGAGATACTCAAGTTCTTCCAATTCCCAATTGTACTCCATCTGGTCACGTGTCGCTAACTCCGGAAGTTCATCTAAATCTATATGATTACTTCTTTTATTCTCTTTCCGTAAAACGTCAATAAAATGGTTAATGCATATCCTTCGAATCCAAGTTGCTAGTTTAGATTCTGCTCTAAACTTTTTTAAACTTTGAAGTACCTTTAGATACGCATAGTTCATTTCATACAAAGCCATTTCTTTGTCTTTAAAATACCGAATTGCTATTCCACTCATTAGCGGATAGTACTTTTTATATAAAGCTATCTCACTACGCTCGTCTCTTCGAAGACAGCCATCAATCAGTTCTTGGTCAATCATTAACTTGAAAGGCACATTTCCACCGAAAGCATGTGCCGTCCATCTGTAACTATAGACGTTATTTTTGTAAGGAAGGTTAATTAACCCTTATTGTCAAAATCGCGTCTATACAAATATGAACAGAATTAAACCGATAACTATTCTTATTGTCTTAACAGTGGTTTCATTGGGATCATGTAAAGACAAAGCTGATGCTTACGTAGAACATACCGTAACGTTTCAACCGCCAGGAGATGTAGGAAAAGATGCTTTGTTATGGACTGAACTACCAGACCGAACAGATGGAAATTCTACTAGAATTAGTTTGATGGCAGGAAGTTGGTACAGCCAAGGCTTTGACACAGGTTTGAGAAGGTCAATGTTAGAGTTTGATTTAAATTCAATACCTCAAGATGCTGAGATTGTCAGTGCTAAACTAACTCTGTACAACTACACAAGAGTTGGCCAGCCGCAGAAGGATGATAAACATATCTATTATCTCAATGGAGGAAACGAGTTCTACATCGAAAGGATTACAAAATATTGGGAAGAAGATAATGTCACTTGGAACAACCAACCCAGCTCTACAACCAACGGCAGGGTTTTGGTAGCATCAACCTCCTCGGAAAGAGAAGATAAGGAGGATATTGATTTAACTGAA
Organism: Bacteroidia bacterium; assembly: GCA_049115575.1. GTDB lineage: Bacteria > Bacteroidota > Bacteroidia > NS11-12g > UBA9320 > JAHEKB01. Next base: position 421,662 of record JAGDZU010000004.1, read on the forward strand.
ATGGTCAGATATTGGCTCTTGCACCCTAGTGAGAATCATGGAATAATGCTAAAACTATTGAATGAAACTACCGAAAGAAGTGCCCAGTTTGCGTCTTCTGATCATTCTGATCCTGCAGTGCATCCAAAACTTGTAGTGGTCTATAAAGACTAATTCTGGAGATTATTAAACAATTGACATTATTAGACATTAATTGATTAACTGGTTCGAGCGTTATAACGGGTATAAAGATTGTCATGAAAACAAAATCAAGCTATAGACATATTATACTTGCAACATTAATGGTTCTTTCGAATCATGCGTTTCCTCAGATTGAAGTTAATGCTTCTCCAGGAGACTCAATTTTCCAAAATTTCTTAAAGGCTAAAACTACTTTTATTGCAAGAAACACTGATGACACTTCTGCTTTAAGGAGAATCTTCAATGAACAATGGACCTTAACCCCTTTTAAAATAGTCAAGTACGATAGAATAGTTAATTCAGTTGTTAGTGATTCTGTAAACTATATTAGTATTGACTATACAAGCCAAGTTTCCGAGACACATGGGCCCGCATCTCGAACTATAGATCGTAGCCTATGGGTTCATCTAGATCTGTGGCGTCTTGTCGGAGGTGAAAAAGAGGTTATTGCCCGGACAAAACTGCATTTGGATGATATCTCAGAAAACTCAATTCTCGCAATTGCCCAACCTAATCGAAATTATTTTCCTTCTGATACTGAACCCTATCGATTCTCCATGAAGGGAGTCAAGAACTTATATACCAAAGCTGAAATACACAACTGGAGTCCAGCATTTTTAGCCTTGTTTCTACAAACGACAGAACACCATTTGCGCCAAGCAAAAAAAGTCGGATCTAAAAATGAGTATGTGTCAGATCGATTAGAAGATTTGAAGGATGGGACATTGTTGGTGCCTACGAATGCATTGATTAGGACCCATCCTATAGGGTTCTATGAATATGGGAGCAAGAATCCAAAGAAGGTGTTCAAATCATATCCATTTAAGTACAACGTGATTAATGAAACAGAGCTCATGGATTCAATTCGCAATACAACCGAACCAAATTTTGCACTTTATTTTGTACGGACATTTGGAACGACACATTATTCAATTATTGATTTAACAAATGGAGATATCGTCTATGCCATAAGCCATAAGCAATCAGTGAATTTTGGAAAATCCGATATTAATGCGATCATAGAAAAACTAGTTGAATAAATGGACAATTGTACATCAGGACGTGACAGAACCAAAGTGGAAACTCTTAAGAATTGTCAATTTGAAAGAGTAAACCCGACTGAGCCGAAAGTACACAATTTCGCTACATTTAGTTGTATTAAGGGAGTAAAGAACTCAAAAATAAAAGCTATACCCATAATGGTAGTTTGTATGCTAATTATCTCTACATTATCGTGTAAAAAGAATGACCACATTCAACAGAACATTGAGCTTGAATTCAAAACGCGCTTTAAAGCCCCTGTGAATAACATCCCTCTATTGGATTCAGGAGAATTAGTCAGCTTGAAAAGTGAAGTGGTGAATGTGAATGCTCATGATTCCTTGTTGGCATACAACGTAATAGCAGAAGACATTCAAATTGTTAATGTGACACAGGTCGATCTTTGGAGAGCAGATGGCTGCAATCTCAATATGAATTTCATGAAAAATATTAAGGTCTTTATACAATCAACGTATGAACCAGAGACCTTAATTGTTCAACGAGATTCAGTGTATACCAATTCACAAGGAATGGGTTTTGGAACTAGTATACAGGATGACTTGAGCAAGCATTTAATAAATGGAACTTTCTGGCTTAGAATTGAGTTCGAGACGGATGAGCCCACGAATGAAATTGGATATATCAATTTCTTTCCTTGGTTCAGAGTGAAAGCTGTCAAGGTTGAGTAGATTTCTCAAAACCAACCTCTGAAGAATCAGATATTTCATGCACCAGTACGAAGCGGACTTAATAATCCGCGCCATTTGCGGATGAGTCCATGTAGAGGGAAGCGGACGATTATCGAACTTTTGATTTGGGCAACTTTTCAATACAGGAAGTTGCAGGGTCGTGAAAAGTGCAGGAAGTAAGCTAGTTGCGAACCAGAGTGTTGGCCTGATGTACATTGAAGGTGCACCAAGAATATATAAGAATGCAAATAGAAGCTAATGTAACAGAACGCCCTAAATCCGGAATATCAGATTTACATTATATGTTCTACCTGATTACTTCTTTGGTTATAAAAAGTATTGGCTGACCAGTAAGATGGTCCTCTCAACTTCAAAATAAAGATTCAATTGGATTTTAACATTAATTCGTGGTCTCGTTTTAAGATGTCAATCCAAACAGTTCTTGCAAAATCAATGTATTCAACTGGTTGGTCAATGAAAGAATCTTCATTAATATACCGCCCAGCCATTTGGGAAGATGTCCAATGTCCATTTTCATTTTGCTTATAATTGGATAAGTCTAAATCATCAGAAGCTGGAACATCAGATATATAATCTAATGTGAACCCTTCAAGGGTATGCCAAAGGTTGCCTATGTTCATGGCTAGCACACGCTTTTGTGGAGAAATATCATAGGTACAACTTAAAGTGTAAACAATGATCATTTCCGCCATAGAATCTTTATTTAAATCAGTAATAAGTATATCTCCAGAGTCAATTTTTGCAACTATATCTGCATCCCCGCAACTCAATGAATCATGGTAAATGTCATGAATTACTAAGCCATCTTCGTCAGATTCACGAATTTTGTACATTCTGAATACTGCTGTCTCATTTGGAATGTCAACAGTTTCAGTGAGTATGGAAAACCATGTACCTTCTTTGTCCGACCAAGACTTCTGGTCAACAACCCTTCCAGCAATAGAATCAAAAGACTCAAAGTTTCTGTTCAATAATAAAAACTTACCAGATGAGTCACTTCTTTCTGCATCCTCTAACAAATTGATTAGATATCCTTTATAAGTTGAATCTGGCCCTAAAATTTTGTTTTCTGCCATTATAACACCATCATTCTTGAACACAGTAAAATAATAGTCATTTGCATACCAGTTGTTTCGTCTAAAATGCCCTGCTCTTGCAACCGGCATCCCATCATATCTTATTTCGAAATCCATAAGACCGTGTAAATGACCAATCTTGCTTTGTAACTCCCCGTTACTAAACACCAATTTGCCGCCTTCTTTTATGGAAACTTTTGATAGACTCAATTCATTTTTAACGTCAACACTTACCGTATTTAGGTCATAAAATTTAACTCCAATTCTATTGATAAGAGTGTCGGTGTTTTTATATTTCTTAATAACAGGTTTGGCAAAAAGCCATAAACTTAGTGAAGTAATGATTACAACAATGATTGCGATTTTAGACAAGCTGTTATAAAGTTTCATTATGTCAACAATATACAAAAGATAGTTCTATTATTCCATCGTATTTAATTAGCACTTGGATTGAAGATAGTAATAAAAGCCAATCATGAGTGGCTTTTAACTTGTAGCGAGGAGCAGATTGAATGTTACGATGCTAAGAATAACACAGCACATAAAAGAATAAAAAGGCCATCCTTTTAGCTTAAAAACCATTCTCAAGCAAATCCAATTGCTGGTTAATAGGACCATTACAAAAAGAACTGAAAGAAGAGCGTAAAAGCTGTTGTATTCCACAATCGAAATACCGAACAACCCTTTCGAAAATATGGATATCACAAAACTCCATCTGCTCAAAACTAGAAGCCAAACTACTATGTGTACAAATATGAATGTCCGTGCAAATTTTAAGTGCATCATTCTTCTTCTGGACATGTTGTAAAACCGCTTACTAAACCAAACAGCTATAGTAATCGAATGGCCTAGTGCTGTTGAAATAATAGCTATGAAGTAGTTGGTAAACACAACATCTTCATGGGTATATTCATATTTCTTGAAGTCAGAAAACATATACCTTGTGACTTCCTGATATAAATTAGTAAACCATCCAAATATTAAGCAAAAAAGAACACCACCAACAAGCCCGCTGTAGAATCGGTTCCTGCCAAATAATTCAATAGTTAAGTGTTGCTTTTGTAATATTCTATTTTTCAAAAGAACTGTGTAAAATCAAAGATAGCTAAACTCATATTGAACTATCAATCAGAATAATACTTGTTTGCAGATATACCTAGAATGATATACACTTACTATAATATCGAAACTAGAAGCTCGATTTATCGAACACAAGTGTGTTCTATAAGTGTTTTTTTAGTTGTTGATATAAAAGGAGTTTATGATAAGAGCATATACTATTAAAAAGGTAGCTTTTAGATTGTAGAGGGAAGCGGAATCGAACTCGGACCCTCAACACTCCCTGAACCTTTCAAAGCAATAACAAATAAGAGCCCCATTGACAATTAATCTCTAACCATTATCTTTCCCCCCTTATGACATTTAAAGAAGTAATGAGCGAGTTGGAATCTTATGGTGATGCGCAAACCAAGAAGACTTACTTAAGACATGGTGCCAAAGAACCTTTTTATGGGGTAAAAGCGGGAGACTTAAAAAAAATCTTAAAAAAGACTAAAAAGAACCACGAACTATCCCTACAGCTCTATGATACTGGAAACACTGACGCTATGTATTTAGCGGGACTCATGGCCGATGAAAAACAGATAACTAAAGCTACTTTAAATGACTGGGTTCAAAAGGCTTATTGGTATTATCTCAGTGAATACACCGTACCTTGGGTTGCAGCTGAAACTGAATATGGATTTGAATTGGGACTTGAATGGATAGAGTCCAAAGTAGAGCCTATAGCAGCGGCTGGCTGGTCGGTATTCTCAAGCTATGCCCGTGTTACCCAAGATGAAGATCTAGATTTAAATGCATATAGCGCACTGATGGATAGGGTTGAAAGAGAAATTCACGATTCTCAAAATCGAGTTCGATATGCCATGAACAATTTTGTGATTGCTACTGGTACTTTTATTAAAGACCTTACAGCCAAGTCAAAGGAAGTGGCTAAAGCTATAGGAAAAGTTGAAGTGAATATGGGTGGAACGGCTTGCAAAGTTCCACTAGCCACAGACTATATAGAAAAGGTAGTGAAGGCAGATAGAGTTGGCAAGAAAAGAAAAACCGCTCGCTGCTAATAATTAATCATTGATAACTAATAATTAACAATTATTGATTCAGTCCATATTGTAAACTTGGTCTAGGACCGGGATTTCAACCTTTCTAAATCCTTTATCCAGTAAGGATTCTTTAAACTTTTTCTGGCGGTCGATTTCTCCGTGAACCAAGAAAAGCTTCTTGAGTTTTTTCCTGTTTTGATTGTCTAAGAAATCTAACATTTCTTCTTGATCTCCGTGAGCACTGAAACTGTCCATAACCAAAACTTCGGCCTTTACTTTTTTCTTTTGACCAAATATTCGAACCTCATCAGCACCGTCTCTTATCATTCGACCCAAAGTTCCATCCGCGCAAAATCCAACTACTAATATGGTATTACTCGGATTCTCTATATGATTATTTAAATGATGCTTGATTCTTCCGGCCTGCATCATTCCACTGGCACTAATAATTATACAAGGGCCTTCAAGTAGATTAATGCTTTTGGATTGTTCAACTGTTCTCACATATTTGAGCTTTCTGAAACCAAAAGGATTGGGGTCTCGCTGCATATATCTCAACAGATCAAGATCGTAGCACTCAGGATGCAGAATAAAGATATCAGTTGCATCCACGGCCAAAGGGCTGTCTACAAAGACGGGAATCTTAGGCATTCTTCCGCTAGATTCTAACCTATCCATCATATATACTAGTTCCTGTGTTCTTCCAACACTAAAAGCGGGAATAATCAACTTTCCTCTTTTGTCTACACATGCTTTTTGAATCACCTTTAAAAGGTCATCTTCACTATTGGGCTCACCTTCATGCTCCTCCCCTCCGTATGTTGATTCGCAAATTAGATAGTCACAATCTACCATGGGTTGAGGATCTCTCAAAATTGGCCTATTTGGTCTTCCAATATCCCCAGTAAAACCAATGTACTCAAAATGCTGGTTGTCCTTTTCAACTTTCAATGTAACATTAGAACTGCCGAGTATATGGCCTGCATCTTGAAACATTACCTCTACATTCTCAGCTATTTTAAACCATCGATCGTAAGCAATTCCGATAAAGCTAGACATGGCGTGCTGTGCATCGGCTACAGTGTAAAGTGGATCCATGGGAGGCAATCCAATTCTAGCTCTTCTCTTGTTTACATAGGTCACATCCTTTTCCTGTATAAAGCCACTATCAAGTAGCATAATGGCCGCTAAATCTCTAGTAGCGCTTGTACAGACAACATCACCTTTGAATCCATCTTTTATCAATTTTGGAATTCTCCCTGCATGATCTATATGAGCATGACTTAAAACCAAAACATCTATATCTGTAGGATCAAAAGACCATTCTTGATTGAAATCATCAAAGTCCGGATCGTTACCCTGGTACAGTCCACAATCCAAGAGAATTTTTTTGCCGTCATCTGTGGTGATGAGATGACAACTTCCAGTAACTGTGCGCGCGGCGCCACAAAATTTCACTTTCATAAGAAAATTAGTTTTAAGCCTCTAATTTTGGAGTTCAAATCTATTTAAAAAGCAATGCATTCACTCCTAAACGATCCAGAAATTGCCGTCCATCAAACAGCTGGAATCAAACTCTCTCAATTCAAAACGGATTATAAAGCCGATTTTAAGGACCTAAAGGATGCAAAGATTCGGCTCAAGCTTGCCAATAAGAAAATGAACGATCTTCAGCGAAAACTATATGCTGCTGATAATCATTCTGTACTTCTTGTGTTTCAAGCCATGGATGCAGCGGGTAAAGACAGCACCATAAGATCTGTGTTCAGCGGATTAAATCCCACGGGATTTCAGGTGAGCAGTTTTAAAGCCCCATCTAAAAAAGAATTAGATCACGACTACTTATGGCGATGCCAAAAAGCACTGCCCGAAAGAGGGAGGATTGGAATATTTAACCGCTCACATTATGAAGAGGTTCTGGTTTGCAAAGTACACCCTGAATATGTAGTAGGTCAAAACATCCCCGGTATCACAGAGGTTTCAAAATTGAATTCTGCATTCTGGAATGCCCGATATGAGCAAATTTCAGATTGGGAAAAACATCTTGCTGCCAATGGCACGGTAATAATGAAGTTCTTTCTCAATGTGTCTAAAGAAGAGCAGAAAAACAGATTCTTAAGCAGGATAAACACTCCTCGGAAAAATTGGAAATTTAGCTATGGCGACATGAAAGAAAGGGCTTTATGGAGCGAATACCAGCTAGCATATGAAGATGCCATATCAGCAACTGCCAGAGAATTTGCACCATGGTTCGTAATCCCTGCTGATAATAAAACTTATATGAGAGCTTTAGTTGCTGAAATTGTGGTTGAAAAATTAGAAGAATTGAATCTGCACTATCCTCAAGTAGACCAAGAAGCTGTAGAGGAAATGAAGATCGCAAAAGAAATGTTAGAAAACGAATAGCAAATGCTTGACTTGTTTAAGATTTTTATACTTTTGCAGGCCGTTTTAAACGAAAGCGATTTAGAATAGTAGAAGTAATGAGCAAGAGAACATTTCAACCAAGTAGAAGAAAGAGAAGCAATAAGCACGGATTCAGAAGCAGAATGGCTAGTCTGAGTGGTAGAAAAGTACTTGCGGCTAGAAGAAAAAAAGGGCGCAAGAAACTATCTGTCTCTAGCGAAGCTAAACACAAGCGCTAGTGCTTCTCCCCTATCAGAATGGGGAAAAATTATACATTAGGAAAATCAGAGCGTTTAAATAAACGCAGCCTTATTGATGCTATATTCAATAAAGAAGGCAAGACTATTAAGTCTGGTCCTTTGTTGTTTGTTTATCTCAAAGCAGATTTAGATGAACCATATCCGGCACAAGTCTTGTTCTCGGTATCCAAACGCAAATTCAATAAAGCAAAAGATCGCAATAGAATTAAGCGTTTGCTAAAAGAGGTCTATCGGCTCAGCAAGCCTGAAATTTATAAGGCCATAGAAGCAGAGAAACAAACATATGCGCTAGCTCTGCTGTATTTAGATAATGAGCTTCTTGATTTTAATACCATTGAGCACCACTTTAAAAGTATAAAAGATGAATTTATTAAAAGGCATTCGTGATTTAGTGGTCTTCTTATTATTGATTCCTATACGTATCTACAGGAAATTAATCTCTCCTATACTACCCGCAACGTGTAGGTATACTCCCACTTGCTCAGCATATGCTATGGAAGCCTTACAAAAACATGGACCCTTAAAGGGGAGTTGGCTCGCCATCAAACGAATAGTCAGTTGCAATCCTTGGGGAGGGCATGGCCACGATCCTGTTCCGTAACTAAATTTAATTAGACTATTAATCAGTCTGTTGTGAATTAATTACATATGCAATCCCTATATTTGAAAGCATATTATACCACTATGAAATTAAAAAAATCAGCACCTATAGCTGCTATTGCAACGGCAGCTATTGTGTTCAACTTCTCAAGTTGTACTTATGAAGATGGACCAACTATCAGTTTAAAGTCTAAAACCGGTCGTCTAGTTGGCGAATGGGAAATTACCCAATTTGCTGGTGAGAACGTTCCTTCCGGAGTAGAATACGAAATGGAATTCGAAAAGAATGGAGACTTTGCATTTCACATTACCTATGATTACTATGGATATTCGTATTCTTATGATTCAGAAGGTGAATGGGAATGGGGCTCTGGAAAAGAAAGCGTTGAGTTAGATCTTGATGGAGATACATATGAATTCCAAATTAAAAGGCTAACAAACAAGGAACTTTGGATGGAGGATGAAGAAGGAGATGAATGGGAAATGGAAAAGAAATAATCCAAATCACATAGAAATAACTGAAAGCCGGCTTGTCCGGCTTTTTTTATGATATTAATCCAATATTGCTTCTTCTCAGACTTAATAGACTTAGAATGTTTTATATTTGGTTTAAGATTAAAACATTATGAAATTAAAATATTCAGCCCCTATTGTTGCCATAGCTTCGGCAACTATTATTTTTAACTTCTCTAGTTGCACCTATGAAGACGGCCCTACTATTAGCTTAAAATCTAAGACGGGTAGACTTGTTGGTGAATGGGAAGCTACCAAAATTGAAGGACAAAAAATTCCAAGCAATTATGAATATGAGTTTGAGTTTGAGAAAAACGGAGATTTTTCATTTACTCTAACTTATTCATATGGCGGATACTCTTATGACTACAGCTCAAGTGGAGAATGGGAATGGGGTTCTGGAAAAGAAAGCCTAGAAATGGATTTTGATGGAGACGTTTATGAATTTGAAATTAAAAGACTGACCAATAAGGAACTTTGGATGGAAGATGAGGATGAAGAAGAGTGGGAATTCGAAAAGAAGTAATCTATTCCTTAAGAAACTAAAAGCCGGCTTGTCCGGCTTTTTTATTGCAATAGCTTCTCATTTGAGCTAAAATATGGATTATATTTGATATCCTAAAATCACGGTTATGAAACTTAAACACTCAGCACCACTCGCCGCAATTGCAACGGCTACTATTGTATTTAACTTCTCTAGTTGCACCTATGAAGATGGGCCAACTATTAGTTTAAAGTCTAAAACAGGAAGGCTTGTTGGCGAATGGGAGATTATTGAATTGGCCGGAAATAAAGTTCCTAGTAACACCACCTATGAAATGGAATTCGAAAAAGATGGAGACTTCGTTTTGTCTTTTGAATATAGCTATGGGGGCTATTCTTATTCTGATGATCTGAAAGGAGAATGGGAATGGGGTAATGGAAAAGAAAGTGTTGAACTGGAATTTGAATATGGTGCTTTATATGAACTTGAAATAAAAAGACTTACCAATAAGGAATTATGGGCTGAAGACGATGAAGGCGAAGATTGGGAATTTGAAAAAATTTAATATTGGATAGCACTATTAAAAGCTGGCTTGTCTTGCTTTTTTATTGCAATAGATAATCAAAACAAATATTTGAGTTATATCTTTTTATATTTGATACTCAATAGATCTCAACCATGAAACTTAAACACTCAGCACCACTCGCCGCTATTGCAACGGCAACAATCATTTTTAACTTCTCTAGTTGCACCTATGAAGATGGGCCAACTTTTAGTTTAAAGTCTAAAACCGGAAGACTTGTTGGAGAATGGAATGTTTTAGAATTGGCTGGAACTAAAGCCACGAATAACACCATATATGAAATGGAATTTGAAAAAGATGGTGATATTGAGCTGAAAATTGAGTACGATTATGGGGGATATTCTTATTCCAATACTATAAAAGGAGAATGGGAATGGGGCAATGGAAAGGAAAGTTTGGAATTGGATTTTGATGGTGGCTTCAACTATGAACTAGAAATTAAAAGACTCACAAATAAGGAACTCAAGGCAGAGGATGAGGATGGTGATGATTGGGAAATGGAGAAAATATAAATCTTAAAGAATACTGTTGAAAGCCGGCTAGCCGGCTTTTTTTTATTATATGAAAGACCTAAAAATTCATTACAGTCCTGAATTTCAAAACGTATTAGCATCAACGGGTAGCGCCTTGGTTATAAGCGTTTATCAGGCAGGTAAGCTCATCTTACTGAATGCAACGGATGAAGGAAGCATTAAGATTACACCAATAAGTTATCCTAAACCTATGGGCATAGACATAGATGGTGACCGCATGAGTATAGCTACTAAAACCGAGTTGCATATTTATGCCCAATCAGATAGGCTTTCAGAAAGGATAGAGTTAAACGGTAAAAAATTTGAAAAGGTCTTCTTTCCAAGAACCACTTATCACACAGGCCCATTGGATATGCACGACGTCCGATTTATCGGAGATGAAGTATGGGGTGTAAACACGAGATTTTCTTGTATCTGCTCTTTTGACCATCAATACAACTTTACACCTAGATGGCAACCACATTTTATAAAGTCAATTACACCTGAGGATAAGTGCCATCTAAATGGAATGGCCGTGGAAAATGGAGAGCCTTTATACATTACCGCTTTGGGAAGCAATGATAGAACTCAAGGTTGGAGAGAAAATATTACTAATGGAGGAATTCTCATGTCAATTCCAGACAATGAAATATTGATAGATGGACTCGCTATGCCACACTCCCCTAAAATAGTAGGTGACTATATCTATTTGCTTGAATCGGCAAGAGGTGCCTTAGTAAGAATAGACAGAAGAAATTACAAAGTTGAAACAGTAACAAGGCTTCAAGGATTGGTGCGCGGACTAACCATAATAAACAACACAGCCTTTATTGGAATATCCAAGGTTAGAGAAAAAAGTACCACTTTCTCTAGATTGGATGACAGCGTTAAAGCTGAACACTGTTCTATTACGGCCGTTGATTTAAGTTCCGGAATGATCCTAGGGTTTTTAGAGTTTCAAAACATCATCGAAGAAATCTATGATATTGATTGTTTTCAAGGCAATACATCCATAGGGATTGTTGGCACTTATGATGAGAGGCAAAACAACGCAATTACAACACCCGATGAGGCGTATTGGAAAAAACCCAAACCCAAAGAAGCGGTAGACAATCCAGACAGCTAAGTCTGCGTTATCTTTGTTAAGTTAAATACATTGAAAAAGACTATTTATATATTGGCAGTACTTGGACTTGGTCTCTTCTCCTTTAAAGCGGCAGACGACTATTTTGAAATATCCAAAAACCTCGACATTTTCGCTTCCGCTTATAAGGAAGTAAACACCTCATATGTGGATGAAGTCAAACCCGGAGAGCTAATAAGAGCCGCTATCAATGGCATGCTCAAATCATTAGATCCATATACGGTTTATTACTCAGAGGCACAACAAGAAGACTACAAATATCAAGTAACAGGAACCTATGCTGGAGTTGGCGCTACCATACGAAAAGTAGGTGAAAACGTTGTGGTTGATGCGCCTTTTAGTGGATTCCCTGCGGATAAGGCAGGTTTGAGGGCGGGAGATATTATACTCACTGTTGACGGTAAATCCATGTTAGGTAAAAGCACATCAGAGGTTACAGACCACTTAAAAGGAAAAGCAGGTACCACATTAAATATGAAAGTTAAGCGGCCTGGCGCAGGTGAATTGAGTTTCAATGTAGAAAGAGAACAAATCAAACGCAAGAATGTGCCTTACGCCAAAGTGATTAAAGGCAATGTAGGGTATATAAAACTTACAGGATTCACTCCTGGTGCTGCGAATGAAGTTAAGAAAGCTTTGGTAGATCTAAAAAGCCAAGGAGCTGCAAGCATTATACTAGATCTGAGAGGAAATGGAGGAGGATTATTACATGAGGCCATTAACATTGTCAATCTTTTTGTACCCAAAGGCGAAACAGTAGTGGTAACCAGAGGCAAACTAAAGGAAGAAGATAGAATATATAAAACCCTCAATTTCCCAGTTGATACTGAGATTCCGTTGGTTATGTTTATTGATGGCAGGTCTGCTTCTGCCAGCGAGATAGTAACTGGTGCACTTCAAGATTTTGACAGGGCAGTACTTATAGGAAGAAATTCATTTGGTAAGGGCCTAGTGCAGGGTACTAAGAAGCTCACCTATAATACCCAAATGAAAGTAACTATTGCCAAATATTACTTGCCAAGTGGAAGGCTCATCCAAAGACTAGATTACGGCAATAGAGTAAATGGAAGAGTCCGCGCAGTAGCCGATAGTGCTAAACAAACATTTTATACGCGCAATAATAGAGCTGTTGTAGACGGTGAAGGAATTCAACCAGATATTGAAATAGAGATGAGCCCTTATACTAAGATTGCTCAAAGTATTATTAGCAATAATCACGCTTTCAATTATGCAGTGAATATGCGCAATTCAAATGTTGAAATTCCTACACCCATTGATTTCAATGTGGATGAAGATTTATACAACAACTTTGTTTCCTACCTCTCAGACAAGGAATATGAATATGAAACGGCCACCGAGCTTGCCCTGCAAAATTTGATTAAAAAGGCTGAAGCAGAAGAGATGTCTGAGCATATGTCTAAAGATATAGTTGCCTTAGAAAATGCCATTGAAATTCATAAGGATAACGATTTGGAACACCATAAAGAAGAGTTGATGGAACTACTCGAATATGAAATTGCTTCAAATTATTATCTGGAAAGAGGAAAAATTGAAAGTTCCTTTGATGATGACCCAGACCTCAAAGCGGCTTTGGATTTACTCTCAAAGCCTCAAAAAATGAATGAGCTCCTAGGGCGATAATGGAAGCCACTTCATTCATCATACTCATATTTTTCGGCATGTTAGGGGGGTTCCTAAGTGGACTTCTAGGTGTAGGTGGAGGAATTATCTTCATACCCATCATTAGTTTTTTTATCCGTCCCTTTGACCTTGAAGCTCAAGAATACGTTCGATACTTACTTGCTAATTCATTTGCCACCATCTTTTTTGCTGGTGTTATTAGTACTTATAAGCAATACAGAATTCAGCAATTCTATCCCAAACAAATACTGATCACGGCAAGCTTAGCAGTGGTAAGCAGCACGGTGGTTACTTATTTAATTACTGCACAATCATGGTATAGCAAAAGGGCATTTAGCATCGTTTTTTTAGCCCTGCTCGTTTTCACGGTGTTTCGCTTTGTCTATAAGAAACCTTCGCATACCAATAAAGTAAAAGAGACTCCTTCGATTAAATATTTAATTACCGGTTTTCTCACTGGCATTGTCACTTCACTAAGTGGATTGGGAGGAGGAGTGATTATGATTCCTTTGTTCAATCAATATATAAAAATAGATATGAAGTCCTCTTCGGCTATCTCTATTGGAGTTATCCCTTTAATTCTAATTCCTGTATTGGTCACCTATCTAATAAGCAGCCCATTACAATTGGTGCAAGAGACTCAAATGGGATACATATTGCCCGAACTCTTTTTACCAATGGTTGCTGGATTATTATTTGCAGCTCCAATTGGTGTAGCCAGTGCACAGAAAACATCAGATAAAGTGCTTAAAATTATATTTGCATCACTAGTCATTATTGTAATCATTAATACCATTGTCAGCATTGTTAAATAAGATAAGAATTGGAGCTACTGCTCTGCTATTTGTATTCGCGTTTCAAAGTGCTCATGCACAGAAACCCAATAAAAAGGAAAAAAGATTGGCGCATAGTGTTGAAAAGCACATAGTCTATTTGGCTTCAGATGATTTAGGAGGGCGTTCAAGCGGTTCTGAAGGAGAGCAATTATCTGCTCAATACATTAAAAATCAATTTGAGAAAATCGGTCTAGAACCCAAAGGTGAAAAGGGTTATTACCAAAATTTGGATATAACTACTTTGCGTATTGCACAAGCAAATACATCACTCATGATGGGCGATAAAGTTTATACGCTTTTTCAAGATTTCTTTCCTTTAAGCATTAGTGCAGATAATGGTGATTATAGAGGAATGGCAATAAATGTTCAGAGTGGAATAACCGATGAAAATTTAAGTTGGGATGATTATGAGCATGCAGATGTTACAGGTAAAGCAGTCATCATAAAAATGGAGACTCCTGAGGCAGACAACCCTCACAGTAAGTTTGCTGGATGGTCAGGAATAGAAAGAAGGGTTGAACTTGCCAAAGAAAAAGGAGCGACTGCTGTAATATTTTATACCACAGATGCAGACCATCAACCCACAGGTGAACTCAAGAAAATAGCCAAAAGCGCAGAACTCCCAGTAATCTTTGTTAAACGGGATCTCAGTACACAAATCAGCCCTATTATTGACCTTACTGTATCTATAATGAGTCTAAAATCTATTGCCAGTAATGTAATAGGCTTTATTGATCACGGGGCTAGCAATACGGTTGTAATTGGAGCTCATCACGATCATCTTGGAAGAGGTGAGAACGGTGGATCTAGAGAAGAAAAACTAGGAGGCATACACAATGGAGCAGATGATAATGCCAGTGGAATTGCTGGATTAATAGAGCTTGCCATCATTATAAAGGAGAATCCTAAAATGTTCTCAAACAACAATTATTTGTTCATTGCATTCACCGCTGAAGAACTTGGTTTGCTCGGATCTAAACACTTTGTAGCTCACCCTACAATTCCAATCAATACTATTAATTATATGGTGAATATGGATATGATAGGAAAGTTAGATTCTACAAAAAAGACTTTGGTTATCAATGGTGTTGGTACATCTCCTTCTTGGAAACGCGCATTGAAAGAAGTGAAATACAATGACAAAAAGATTGCTAGAATATCCACCACAGAGAGCGGTATAGGTTCATCAGACCACAGCCCATTCTACTTGGCGGATATGCCTGCTGTCCATTTCTTTACAGGGCAGCATGAGCATTACCACAAAACAACAGACGATGTTGAAATTGTGAATTATACAGGTGAAGCATATGTGATACACTACATCTGTAGTTGGCTGGAATTTATGGATGATCAGGGCAAGGTGAAATTCACCAAAACCAAAGATGAAAGTCAAGGCAGGATGAAATTTAAGGTAACTCTGGGAGTAATGCCAGATTACGTATATGATGGAGAAGGCATGAGAATAGATGGTGTGAAAGAAGGAAAGCCAGCTAGCAATGCCGGAATACTAAAAGGAGATATAGTTACTTCAATGAATGGTAAACCAATACTTGGAATGCAAGACTATATGAAGGTACTTATGGAGTTAAACCCCGGTGACACTATTCCAGTGCAGATAAAAAGAGGTGAAGAGTTTTTAGAGATAGAAGTAACGTTTTAATGCAGCTAACCGAATATTTAAATAAAGACGAGACTCTGTTCTCATTTGAAGTGCTTCCTCCTTTAAAAGGAAAAAGCATTGATTCACTTTTCAAGGCCATAGACCCCTTGATGGAGTGTAAACCGGCCTTTGTTGATGTTACATATCACAGAGAGGAGTACATACTAAAGGAGAGGCCAGACGGTGGATATGACAAAATATCCAAGAGAAAAAGGCCTGGAACAGTAGCCATATGTGCCGCATTGAAGAATAAGTATCAGGTGGAAACAGTGCCTCATCTTATTTGTGGTGGTTTCTCAAAAGATGATACGGAAAATGCCCTTATCGATCTCAATTTTCTCGGGATACAAAATGTATTAGCCATTAGAGGTGACAACCAAAAAGATGAGCGCAATTTTACTCCTGAACCCAATGGCAATGCCAATGCATTGGAACTCATTAGGCAAATTGATGATATGAATAAAGGGATCTATCTTGATAAAGAATTAGAAAACTCTACCCAAACTAACTTTTGTATTGGAGCTGCTGGTTATCCAGAAAAGCATATAGATGCACCCAATATGAGTTCAGATATGCGCTTCTTGAAACAAAAAGTGGATGCTGGAGCTGAGTTCATTACCACTCAAATGTTCTTTGATAACAAGAAGTACTTTGAATACGTGGAGAATTGTAGAGCTGCCGGTATACATGTTCCTATAATTCCAGGAATTAAACCAATAACCAAAAAAGCGCATATGTATGCCCTGCCAAAGATTTTCAATATTGATTTACCAGATGATCTTGCTAGTGCATTAGAAAATGCCAAAGACGATAAAACGGCTCGCCAAATTGGTATAGAATGGTGTATAGATCAATGTAAAGAACTCAAGAAAGCCAACGTACCTGTATTGCACTTTTATACTATGAGTTTTTCATCGGCTACTAAAGAAATTGTAAGTAAAATCTTTTAATGGAAGGCACGGTCAGCAAATCGACTGGTAGTTGGTACAAAGTATTTGTAGAAGGTAAAGAAATTGACGCCCGCCTCAGGGGAAAATTCCGAAAACAAGATATAAAGGCAACCAATCCTGTAACTGTTGGAGACAAAGTAGAACTGGAGCTTGATGGTGAAGACTATGTGATTACTACTATCCATGAAAGAAAGAATTGCATCATTCGCAAATCCAATAAGCTATCTAAACAATATCAACTTATAGCCGCCAATATTGACCTGGCTTTCTTGGTAGTAACTCCTGGTTTCCCGTACACTCCTATGGGATTTATTGATCGCTACTTAATTACAGCAGCAGCATACCATATTCCTGTAATTATTGTAATAAACAAGAACGATCTTGAGGGTGAAAAAATCAAGAAATACAGAAGGGAGCTGATAAGAACCTATATGAGAATTGGAGTTCGTTGCCTTGATTTAAGTTTTAAGAGAGCAAGAGATATAGAAGCCATTAGATCTTATGCTTATGGTAAAACATGCCTTATAAGTGGAAATTCAGGAGTTGGAAAATCTACATTGGTAAATGGGCTAATTCCAGGTTTAGACCAGAAGATAGGAGATATTTCTACATCCTATTTCAAAGGACAACACACCACCACTTTTGCTCAAATGTTTGCCATAGATGATCACAGTTTTATCATTGATACTCCGGGTTTGAAAGACTTTGGATTGATTAATATTGACAAACAAGATTTAGGTTATTACTTTACAGAGATTGGTATACATTCAAAGAACTGCAAGTTCAATAATTGCATTCACATTGAAGAGCCTGGCTGTGGTGTACTAAAAGCATTGGAAGATGGATACATAGCAGAGAGCCGGTACATTAATTATTTGAGCATGTTGGATGAACTGGATCAACTCAAAACATAAATATTAAAGACTTGTTATATAGAACATAAATGCATTTGTTTTTTATCATAGGTCTAATCTTGCTGTCTTGTAGTCAGCCAAAAAGTGAACTTAAAACTATCAATGAGATAATGACTCCTCAGGATTTTTACAAACTCTCCATTCCTCATATTAATGGTACAGACACCATAAATTTCAGTGAATTTCATGGAAAGAAAGTGCTGTTGGTAAATGTTGCATCCAAATGCGGTTATACTTATCAATATAAAGGTCTTCAAAGTCTGCATGAGCAGTTCAGTGAAGATTTGGTGGTTATTGGATTCCCATGCAATCAGTTCCTTTTTCAAGAACCCGGATCAGATCAAAGAATAGACAGTTTTTGTAAACAAACCTACAATGTGGAATTTCTAATGAGCACTAAGATAAAAGTGAAAGGCGACAGCATACACCCCGTCTATGACTGGCTTACACGGAAAGAATACAATGGAAAAGGCGACTACAAAGTCAGCTGGAATTTCAATAAATTTCTGGTGAATGAAAATGGAGAATTAACCCATTATTTTGATGCCAAGGTGAAGCCTAAAGATGCAGTCCTTTTGGAAGCAATCAAATCCTGATTATTGAACTACAAATTTGCTGATTGATGATTCATCCCCACTTCTCAGTTCTATAAAGTATATACCGGGATTTAGATAATGGTCTAAATGAACGCTTTCGTTTTTCCTTGAATTCAATTCTTGTTCCATCACCAATTGACCCAGTCTGTTGTAAATTTTTACATCATCAATACGTTTGTCTTTCATATAAACCTCCACACTACCCGAACTCGGGTTAGGGAAAACAGATATGGATGATAAATCATTGTGATTCCCTTCTATCAAAGTGGTTTTAGCCAAAAGCCAGATATTAGGGTCATACTCCACCGAGGTGACTTTAAAGCCTACATTAAATTCCAACTGCTCTGCCAATTTGCTGTGAGGAACTACCAACAAGCTGTCTTCCCCATTATTTCCTTTTAATCTAAACTCTATATTCAAAGGGAAAAAAGATACCGATGGATGGCTCGGTACTTGAGAAATATCAAATTTAATCGCAGTATTTGTGGTTCTGTTCCAAGTGATGGTAAGGCTTGGGAATCCCTGCTGGTAAATCCACAGATCAAAAAACTCATCTAAATTTTTCCCTGAAGCCTGCTCCATGTAAAACTGCAAATCAGGGGTTCTAGCAAATTCATAACAAATTCCAGCTCCCGAAGTATAATCTCTGAGGCCTTGGTAAAAATCCTCATCACCTAATTCCCACCTTAACATATGAATTACCATAGAAGCCTTGCTATATGAAAGCCTACCACTAAATATTCTGCTTACGCTACTTGTATCATAAACAAAGACAGACCCAAAGGTTTCACTGGTAGCTCTGGTTAAAGTGATATTCATATATTCTTCCCATGCGGCACGAGATGAAAGATGCTCATAAGCAACTGCGGTTAAATAAGAAGCAAAGCCTTCATTCAACCAAATGTCTTGCCAACTGCCACAAGTTATTTTGTCTCCATACCATTGATGAGCCAACTCGTGTGCCATTAGGCTAAAATCCAAATCACTCATAAAACTCATGGTTTGATGCTCCATTCCTCCTCCTCTACCCCATTGAGCATGCCCATATTTTTCTTTCTTGAAAGGGTATGGTCCACACAAGCTATCCATCAGATATAGCATATCTTCCACCCTATACGCTTGGGTGTCGGCAATGAACATAAACTCTGGATAGATGTATTCCAGTATAGGCATGGAGTCTCCATCTTGAAAGGTCACATAATGAGTGAATTCCTCATAATTGGTAACGGCAACAGCTGCCAGATATGTTGCCAATGGGTATCTGTGTTGCCAGTGAAACACTAAACTGCTGTCTGCTAATGTATCCACCGCATCTAAAAGCCCAATACCCGCCGCCTTATTACCTTTAGGCACCTGTATACTCATATCAAATGAGTCAATTTTGTCTGCGAGTTGTTGTTTGCATGGCCACCAACCATAAGCGCCATAAGGTTCTGACAATGTCCAAGATATGGGACCTGTCATATGCACATCATAGCTAAATCCTTTGTATTCATTTACTGAGGGATCTCCATGATAAAACACCTCAACCTGAGCTAAACTTCCGCTGTCTAAACTTGCCAGTCCAATTTGAACTGCATCAGCATTATGGGTGAATCCCACAGAATTTCCTTGGTAGATGACTGAGTCAACGGTCATCCGATCATCTAAATCAAAAGCGATAGATGTGAAGCCAGATTCAAGAGTCACAAAGCTACTTTTAACCGAGCCTTCAATACTGCGTACAGCTGGATCTATCTTCAAACTTAAATGCTGATAAACCAAATCATATTGCGGTCCACTCGCTTTATACTTAATGTTTGATTTGACTTTATAATGGTCCTGTTCAGCTTTTACCAAAGCCTCAAAATGGTCTTGTGCAAAAGAAGAGACTATAAAAGCCAATCCGAGAATAAATGTCAATAGGACCCTCACGTTTACAAACTTATGGTAGGAGTGCTCATCTTGGTCGAAAAGGAGTTCATTTTTTGGTAGTTTTAATTAATTTGCCCGCCTTATGACAAAATTTTCTCTTGTTAGTATCTGCTTAGTAGCGAGTATGTTCATGTTTCATCTGCAACTAAAAGCTCAAGACACCTTAAGAAATAAGAAAGGTGGAAATTATCTGTTTACTGTTGAGCATGACATAGAAGCCAATGAAGTTCAAAATCAAAACAGAACTGGAACCTGCTGGAGTTTTTCAGCTTTGAGTTTTATGGAATCTGAGTTGATAAGGATGGGAAAAGGTTCTCACAAATTGAGTGAGATGTTCATAGTGAGAATGGCTTATATGGATAAAGCTGAAAACTATGTTAGAATGCATGGAGTTAGCAATTTTGGTCAAGGTGGTGCTTTTCATGACATCCCACATGTGATTGAAAAGTATGGCATTATGCCACAAGAGGCTTATCAAGGTCTAAATTACGGTTCAGAAACGCATAATCACAGTGAAATGGAAGCGGTATTAAAGGGAATATTAGATGCCGTTATAGCCAATAAGCAAAGACAATTAACAACCAGCTGGATGAAAGCATATAATGCAGTATTGGATGCTTATCTAGGAGAACTACCTGAAACATTTGAGTACCAAGGAAGCAACTATACCGCTAAAAGTTTTGCAGAGCATTTAGAATTGGACATGGATGATTATGTAGTGATTAGTTCATTTACACACCATCCTTTTTATGATGATTTTGTATTAGAAGTACCGGACAATTGGGTAATGGAAGAAGTGTACAATGTGCCCTTGGATGAAATGATGAATGCTATGAACCACGCTGTGAGCAATGGATATTCTGTGGCATGGGCGGCCGACGTTAGTGAAAAAGGATTTAGCTTTAAGAATGGGTTAGCTATTGTCCCAACAGATGATGAAGCGCTTACTGTTAAAGGTAAAGACAGCAAACATTTTAATGATGCTGGAGCAGACAAAGAAGGAACTCAATTTGACAGTCCTGGTGAGGAAAAAGAAATCACCCAGGAAATGAGACAAGAAGCTTTCGATAATTACCTCACCACAGATGATCATGGAATGCATTTCACGGGACTGGTAAAAGATCAAAACGGCGATTTGTACTATATCGTTAAGAATTCATGGGGAACCAAGCACAACGATTGCGACGGTTATTTCTATGCTTCTATGCCATATGTGGCATACAAAACCATCAATTTTATGGTTCATGTAGATGCTTTACCAAAGGACTTACAGAAAAAACTGGAAGACTAAAGGACTTTAGTGTAACAAAAAAATACCTTTGTTAGCGCTAAACAATGAAGCTAAAATTTCTTTTCACTTTAGCAGTGCTCAGCACTCTGTTTTCTTGTTCAGAAAACGCCATACTCGATGAGTATCAAGACTTGCCAGATTCAGGCTGGACTCAAGAACAAGAATTAATTATGGAGTTTGAGATTACAGACACCACTACCTATTATCAGTTTTATAGCAATCTTAGATTGAATGCGGATTACCCATATAGCAACATTCATTTGCTTATGAGCACAATCTCTCCAGACAGCACCATAAGCAAGGAGATTATTTCGGTAAAGCTGGCTGAAAAATCAGGTAAATGGCTTGGAAGCGGAATAGGAAATGTAATAACTTTTCAAGAGCCATTTCCAAATAGAAAAATGTTCAAACAAGCAGGGACTTACACTGTTAAACTATCACAATATATGCGACTTGAAACGGTAGAACATGTTCAGTCAGCAGGCATTAAAATTATACAACAAGAACAGATCTTATAATATGAATACTTACGATCTTATCGTCATAGGTTCTGGGCCAGGTGGTTACGTCTGCGCTATCAGAGCAGCACAATTGGGAATGAAGACCGCCATTATTGAAAAATACAATACATTAGGTGGAACCTGTTTAAATGTAGGTTGTATTCCTTCCAAGGCTCTTTTGGATTCTTCGGAAAATTTTCACGCGGCAAAATCAAAGTTTCCTGCACATGGTATCATTATAGACGAACCTAAAGTGGATTTCACTCAAATGGTGAACAGAAAACAATCTGTAGTTGATCAAATGACTAAGGGTGTAGACTTTCTTATGAAGAAAAACAAAGTAGACGTCTTTACTGGAGTGGGTTCATTTGTTGATGCCAATACTATAGAAATCAAAGGCGAAAAGACAGAAAAAATTAGTGGTAAAAACATTGTTATTGCTACGGGCTCCAAACCTTCTTCACTGCCTGGAATGGAGATTGACAAGAAACGAATCATTAGTTCAACAGAAGCGTTGAGCTTGAAGGAAATTCCACAGCACTTGATAGTTATTGGTGGTGGAGTTATTGGAATGGAGTTGGGTTCAGTTTATAGAAGACTCGGATCTGAAGTATCTGTTGTGGAATATGCAGACAGCATTATTCCAACTATGGATGCAGCCTTGGGCAAGGAATTAGGCAGAGTGATGAAGAAACAGAAAATGAAAATGTATCTGGGTCATAAAGTCACTTCTGTAAGCTCTAAAGGAAAAAAGGTCACAGTTAAAGCCGAAGGCAAGAAAGGCGAAGTAATACTCGAAGGTGATTACTGTTTGGTAGCTGTTGGCAGAAGACCTTATACAGAAGGTTTGAATGCAGACAAAGCAGGCGTTCAGTTGGATGATAGAGGTAGAATAGAAGTGAATGAACATTTACAGACTAATATCCCTAATATTTATGCCATAGGCGATGTGGTAAAAGGCGCAATGCTAGCTCATAAGGCTGAAGAAGAAGGAGTAGCAGTTGCCGAATTACTCGCCGGTGAGAAGCCACACATTAATTATAATTTGATTCCAGGGGTAGTCTATACTTGGCCAGAAGTGGCAGGTGTAGGTGCTACTGAGGAAGAGTTGAAAGCAGCGGGCAAGGAATACAAAATAGGTCAATTCCCATTCAGGGCAAATGGGCGTGCTGTTGCTGGTATGGACTTAGACGGCTTTGTTAAGATCATTGCAGATAAAGAAACTGATGAAGTTCTAGGGGCTCACATGATTGGGCCACGAGTTGCAGATCTAATTGCTGAAATGGCTGTAGCAATGGAATTCAGAGCAAGTGCTGAGGATATTGGCAGAATATGTCACGCTCACCCAACTACAAGTGAAGTAACTAAAGAGGCAGCTTTAGCTGCTACAAGCAACCGAGCTATCCATTCTTAATTATTGACTTCCTAAACGGCCTTCTACAATAGAATTGAAGGTTTGGCTTGGACGCATTATTTCGGAGGCGACCTCATCGTCTGGCAAGTAATACCCTTTTAGATCTACAGAATTTCCTTGAACAGCATTTAGTTCACCAACTATGGTAGCTTCATTTGAAGAAAGCGCCTCTGCTATTGGAGTGAAATGCGCTTTCAAGTCAGCATCTACATTTTGATTTGCTAATTCTTGAGCCCAATAAGAAGTAATAAAATAATGACTTCCTCTATTATCTATAGAACCCAATCTACGCTGCGGTGATTTATTATTCTCTAACAATCTTTCTGTTGCTTGGTCTAATGTTTCTCCCAAAACCTTTGCTTTGGAGTTTCCATATTGTTCACTCAAATGTTCAAGAGAAACAGATAAAGCAAGAAATTCCCCTAGAGAATCCCATCGGAGATAATTATCAGCAACCAACTGTTGAACATGTTTAGGTGCAGAACCACCCGCCCCTGTTTCAAATAACCCACCACCATTCATCAAAGGAACAATAGACAGCATTTTAGCACTGGTTCCCAATTCCAAGATTGGAAATAAATCCGTTAAATAATCTCTCAAGACATTACCTGTAACGGATATGGTGTTCATTCCTTTATTTAAGCGGTCTAAAGTATAATGTGTGGCTTCTACCGGGGACAAAATCTTGATGTCGAGACCTGATGTATCGTGATTTTGTAAGTAACCACTTACTTTTTTTATTAATTGAGCATCATGTGAGCGATTTTCGTCTAACCAAAAGATAGCTGGCCAACCAGTTGCTCTAGCTCGACTCACCGCCAATTTCACCCAATCCTGAACCGGAGCATCCTTCACTTGACACATTCTCCATATATCGCCTTGACTCACATTCATTTCAGCCCAGACTTCACCACGATCATCAATCACTTTGATTGTGCCTTTATATGGTATTTCAAATGTTTTGTCATGTGAGCCATATTCTTCTGCTTTCTGAGCCATTAATCCAACGTTTGGAACAGTGCCCATTGTTGTTGGATCAAAGGCGCCATTTTTTTTACAGAAATCTATGGTAGCCGCATAAACACCGGCATAGCTGCTATCAGGAATCACTGCTACTGCATCTTGAGCGTTACCGTCCTTATCCCACATTTTGCCAGATGTTCGAATCATTGCAGGCATGGACGCATCTATTATTACATCGCTGGGAACGTGTAAGTTGGTAATCCCTTTATCAGAATTAACCATGGCTAAATCTGGACCATTGCTTATACAGGCATTTACGCTTGCCAATATCTCCACTCTTTCAGTCTCTGGTAGCTCATTCACTTTGGCCAACAAATCACCTAGGCCGTTGTTCACATTAACCCCAATTGATTTTAATTTATCTCCATACTGTTCAAAAACGGGTTTGAAGTAAGAACGGACCGCATGACCAAAAATGATTGGATCAGACACCTTCATCATGGTAGCCTTCATATGCAGAGAAAGCAAAATATCCTTTTCCTTAGCATCCCTTATTTGTTGATCTAGAAAGGCCACAAGCTTGTCTTTGCTCATGAAAGTCATATCAAAAATCTCACCTTCTTGTATAGCTATATCCTCTTTTAAAGTTTGTACTTCTCCATCACTTCCTTCCAATACAATTCTCAAGGAAGTTGCATAATTTATACAGACGGATTCCTCATTAGATCTGAAATCCCCGTTCTGCATACTTGCCACATAAGATTTAGAATCAGAAGACCACTCCCCCATACTATGAGGATTCTTTTTGGCAAAATTCTTCACTGCCATAGGTGCTCTTCTGTCTGAATTTCCCTCTCTCAAAACTGGGTTAACAGCACTCCCTTTCACTTTGTCGTATCTCGATTTTATTTCCTTGTCCTTGTCTGAATTAGTCTTATGCGGATATGAAGGTACTGCATAACCTTTGGCTTGCAACTCTTCTATAGCTGCTTCTAATTGTGGCATAGAAGCACTAATATTTGGAAGCTTTATAATGTTGGCCTCTGGTTGCTTTGCTAAATCACCTAGTTGAGAAAGCGAATCAGTCACTCTTTGATCGTTTTCCAAATACTCAGGAAAAACCGCGAGAATTCTACCGGCTAAAGAAATATCTTCTACCTCAATATCAATTCCTGCTTGCTTGGTAAAAGCCTGAACAACTGGCAAAAAGGAATACGTTGCCAAAGCCGGCGCTTCATCCGTCTTGGTATATCTAATAATTTGCGACATGTTTCTTACTTAATCTTGTTTTCAATGGCGGTTTCATAACCTACCTCAAATGAACTTAAATCTCCCCAGGAGTTACCATCAACAACACAATCTTGACCTTTGACCACACCTAACTCTTCAAAAGGAATAGATAGAGCAGATTTTACCGCATCGAGATTCTCTCTTTTCACAGAAATCACAACACGACTCTGAGCCTCTCCAAACCAATATGCATCTTTACGCATCTCCGATGCTTGATTCACATCGAATCCTAGATTTCCATTCATGCCACTTTCTAGAAGTGTGATGAACAAACCTCCTTCAGACACATCATGAGCGGACTCAATCAATCCAGATGTAATTAGACTGTATAGGTCTGTCTGTAAGGCGTGTTCCTTATCGAGGTCAAATGCAGGACAAGGTGAAAGCGCTACTTTTTTAATCTTCGCTAAGTACTGTGAACTCCCAATGTCTTCCACAGATTCGCCAAGCATAAGAATGCCATCGCCTTCGTTTTTAAATCCAAGTGTGGTTACATATTCCGGCTTTTCAACCACCCCAACCATTCCTATTGTTGGTGTTGGGAATACAGCATTTCCTTTGGAATCTTGATTGTAGAAACTCACGTTTCCACCTGTTACAGGAGTATTGAACTTTAGACATGCAGCTTTCATGCCTTCAATTGCATTCTTAAACTGCCAATACACTCCTTTGTCATAAGGGTTACCAAAATTCAAACAATTCGTTACTCCGCTGGGAACACCTCCTGAGCACACAATATTTCTCGCAGCTTCTGATACGGCAATTGCCGTTCCCTTTTCAGGGTTAGCATGTACATATCTTGAATTGCAATCAACTGTTAAAGCAAGGCTTCTATCTGTATCCTTTATTTTTACAATGGCTGCATCACTTTTCTTATTTGTGCTTTGATTTACAGTACCCACCATGGAGTCATATTGTCTGTAAACCCAACGCTTAGAAGCAATATTGGGCAACATGCTTAATTCCCTTGCAGTTTGAACCATATCCGATGGTTCATCAATAGAATTAGCGTCAAAGGCCTCTACATCTTTAACATATGCAGGCTCTTCCCATTCTCTGTGATATACCGGAGCTCCTCCTCCAAGTGCTAAGCTCTCAGCCGGGATTTCAGCTTCTAACGCACCATCTTTCCAATATTCTACATTGCCAGTATCGGTTACTTCACCAATTTGATTGTATGTAATATCCCATTTATCCAAAATGGCTTCAACATCTTTCTCTCTACCTTTTTCAACCACAGCCAACATGCGTTCTTGTGATTCGGAAAGCAAAATTTCCCAACCCTTCATATCATCTTGCCTCAATGGAACTTTGGACAGGTCTATACGCATACCTGTTTCACTTTTCGCACTCATTTCCGAAGTAGAACAAGTAATTCCAGCGGCACCCATATCCTGTAATCCAACTATAGCACCTGTGGTCATTAATTCCATAGTGGCCTCTAATATCAATTTCTCCCAAAAAGGATCGCCCACTTGAACTGCAGGAAGATCATCCATCGCATCTTCGCCTATATCTTTACTTGCAAAAGCAGCTCCAGCAATTCCATCTTTTCCAGTGGCAGAACCGTATATATAAACTGGATTACCAACTCCTTCGGCAATAGCAGAAATCTCATCTCCTACATTCATTATTCCAACACTCATTGCATTCACCAAAATATTGGTCTCATAACAATCGTCGAAATACACTTCACCGCCAACAGTTGGAATTCCAAAACTGTTGCCATAATCTCCTATCCCTTTTACTACTCCTTTCATCAACCATTTGGTTCTATCTGTATCAATATTTCCAAATCGCAAAGAGTTTAACTGAGCAATTGGTCTAGCTCCCATTGAAAAAATATCGCGATTGATTCCTCCAACTCCTGTTGCCGCTCCTTGATATGGCTCTATTGCGCTAGGATGGTTGTGAGATTCAATTTTAAAGCAGCATGCCAATCCATCACCTATGTCTACCAAACCTGCGTTTTCTTCACCGGCTTCGGCTAACATCATTGGGCCTTCTTTTGGCAATTTCTTTAACCAAACTATGGAGTTTTTGTAAGAACAATGTTCGCTCCACATTACTGAATAAATACTCAGTTCTGTGAAGTTTGGAGTTCTTCCCATGACCTCTTTAATCTTGTTGAATTCCTCCTCGTTAATTCCAAGCTCAATCGCCTGTGCTAGTGTAGCTTCTTGTGGTGCTGTGCTCATGCTGAAAATATGAGCCGCGAAATTAGCTAAGCGCGGCTTTATAGCCGAATTTTCAACCACATTTATTGAGCTTAGATTTCCACTGTTTTTTATATCATATGTTCAATGCCATGTCTCACTGATTTTTACTTTCTAATATTGCCAAATTGAAATAGATTTGTGCCTACAAAGGGGTGCCTGAAAAGGCTGAGATGATACCCTTTCTCAACTCCGTTGAGAGGAACCTGATTCGGCTAGTACCGACGTAGGGATTGTATCAACTTACCTCCCCCTATAAAAGGGAGTATGAAGAAATTAATTTTATGTATTGGTCTTTGCTTGTTTATCCAGGATTTACAAGCTCAAATTGTATTAAGTGGTAAAGTAATTGATGCTTTGGATGGCAAAGCAATTGCACTTGTAAACGTTTCTGTGATTAATGAGAGTTCTTCTTATAGTGCAACTACGGATGAACTCGGAAATTTTCTGCTGGATATTCCTGCTGGCAGTTACAGCTTAACTTTTAGCCATATTGCTTATCAACCCACAACATCAAACATCACACTCAAAGAGAATTCAAGTCAAATATACTATCTCAGTAAAAGCAATAATCTCATCGGAGTTACAGAAGTCTCCGCTTTGAGAGTGAACAGAAAAGTACCTAGCACTACGAGCTATATTTCTAAAAGCGAGATCCTACTTTTAGATCAGTCTAAAGACTTTCCGTTTTTGCTAAACTCAAGTCCATCAACGGTGGTATTCTCAGACGCAGGAAATGGCGTTGGTTATACTGGTATTAGAATTCGAGGAATAGACCCCACCAGGGTGAATGTGACTATAAACGATATCCCGCTCAATGATGCGGAAGGTCAAGGTGTGTTTTGGGTAAATCTTCCCGATATGGCTAGCTCAACTGCATCTGTTCAGATTCAAAGAGGCGTTGGCACATCTACCAATGGCGCTGCAGCATTTGGGGCCAGTGTTAATATTCAAACAGATGCTCTGTCTAAAAATAAATACCTCAATGCTACTATAGGTATGGGCTCATTTAACACTAGGCGGTATTCCTTAAGTGCAGGAAGCGGTGAATTAGGTGGTGGATGGAGAGTGCAAGCAAGAGGAAGTTATATTTCCTCAGAAGGCTTCATAGATCGCGCTTCAACCAATCTTCAATCAGGACAACTTACCGTGGGGAAATACGGTAAAAAAAGCATACTCAAAGCCAATATAATGTTGGGAAGGGAACGCACTTATCAGGCCTGGTGGGGAGTACCGCAAGTCAAGTTTCAGGGAGACCAAGACGGAATAGAGAATTTTATTAATCAACTATGGATAACGGGTTCAGATAAAGAAAATTTACTCAATTCAAAGCCCGAGACTTACAACTACTACACTTACCAAAACGAG
Source organism: Bacteroidia bacterium (assembly GCA_049115575.1). Classification (GTDB taxonomy): domain Bacteria; phylum Bacteroidota; class Bacteroidia; order NS11-12g; family UBA9320; genus JAHEKB01. The sequence continues at coordinate 450,829 of JAGDZU010000004.1, forward strand.
GTAGATGATTATGGTCAAGATCACTATCAGTTGTTCTATCAATACCAAATAAAACCTAAATCTCTGCTCAAAACAGCGGCTCATTATACCAGAGGAAAGGGTTATTTCGAGCAATTCATCTCCGAAGATTTGCTCAGCAATTATGGAATCCCCAATCATGTAGTTGGCACAGACACTTTTGAATATGCAGATGTGGTGAGAAGAAGGTGGCTAGACAACCACTTCTATGGAACCGTTTTGAGTTTTCACAGTCACGCTGGAAGTAATGAGTTAACTATTGGTCTCAGTGCAAATCAATACTTAGGTCGGCATTTTGGTGAAGCCATACAAACAGAGTTTACTTCTTACGAATCTCTCAACGCCATTTATTATGATAACGACGCTACTAAAAACGACGGCAATGCTTATATAAAATACTTGCGATCATTTGGTAAACTAAAGACCTATGTAGATGCTCAATACAGAAGAATTAACTACCAATTCTTAGGGATAGATGACAGTGGAAACCCGGAAGAACAAACAGTCAATTATGGATTTTTTAATCCTAAGTTTGGCTTAACATTTGATATTCTCAACAATCTTTCAATTAAGGCTATTTACGCTATAGGCAACAGAGAACCCGTTAGAGATGATCTTATAAACTCTTCCCCTAGCAGCAGACCTTCTCACGAACATCTAAAAAACGCTGAATTCAATCTGCAGTTCAGATCGGTGAATTTCAATTTTTCCATGACCCTGTATCAAATGAACTATGATAATGCACTGGTCTTAAATGGTCAGGTGAATGACGTTGGGGCATTTACAAGAATTAATGTTGAATCTGCCCTTAGAAAAGGAGTTGAATTTGATGTGAGTACGAATCTGTCTTCCAATCTCCAGATTATGGGAAACCTAAGTCTGTCTTCCAACAAAATTGATAATTATACTGAATATGTAGACGACTGGACTAACGGTGGGCAAATAGCTTATAGTTATGAGAATACGGATATTGCATTTTCACCTAATGCAGTAGCATCGGCTATTATGGAAATGGCACTTGTAAAAGGGGTAAGTCTAGGCGTATCTTCTAAATATGTTAGCGCTCAATATCTAGACAACACTCAATCAGATGATCGCAGACTGGATGCTTTTAGCACAATAGACGCTTATTTACGTTATAAATCGGGTAAGAAGTCAACACTTAAAAACTTAAGTTTAACAGCATACATGAATAATATTACAGCTGAGAAGTATGCGCCAAATGGTTATACTTTTTCTGGCGTAATAGATGGTGATAGAAATTCCTTCAACTACGTCTATCCCATGGCTGGATTTAATTGGATGATTAAGTTGAGTATTGCTTTTTAAAGTCCTAGATTTCCAGCGTGAATTGGAATCAAATTAGGCAAGACCACATAAAGGAAATTAGTAGCTTATACTTAAACACAGCCTCTAATGGTTTAATCCCTCATTCTATTCAACATTCTATGAATGATGAGCAGAACAAATTTATGAAGAATCCTTCGGCTTATAGAAATGAGTTCATTTTGAATTCAATTCCCAGTATCCGAAAAAAACTTGCCAGCTTACTAAATGCTTCACCGGAGCAATTTGCACTGGTACCAAATTTCAGTATTGGGCTGAACTTACTGCTTCCTTCCCTTCAAATTCAAAAGGTTGGTCTAATTAAAGGAGACTATCCATCTCTGAATTTACCCTTTACGGAATCAGCTCTCGATGTTGTTTTTCTAGATGATTTAATAAATACTGACTTAAATTCAATAGAGCAATTCATAATTCAAAACAACCTAGAACTGCTAGCCATTAGTCATGTACAATGGCTTAATGGCTACGCCATTGATTTGCATGAACTTTCCCAACTTTGTAAGAGAAACAATTGCCTTCTTTTAGCAGATGCCACACAGAGTTTTGGCGCTTTGGAAATAGACCTTAAAAAGTCAGAAGTAGATATTTTAGCAGCGAGTTGTTATAAATGGGCTTGCGCAGGATTTGGAAATGGATTTATGTATATAGACTCCGAGGTATTGGATAAACATAGACCTAAATCTGCTGGATTTAATAGCACTTCCTTTCTTCAAGGTAATACCGATTATACGGCAGGTATTCGAAGTTATGAACCAGGACATCATGATCATGAAGCGTTTAAGCGAATGCAATTTGCATTGGATAGAATCATTCACATAGGCGTGACTAATATCCAAGCTCGAATTAGCTACTTCATGGATTTATTAATTGGTGAATTGACTAGAAACAATATAGAATTTGTAGGACCCTTTCCTGAAAAAAATAGATCTGGAATAGTCACTTTAGAATCCAAAGATGGGCTTATTGATTACCTCAATAAATCTGGGGTAGAATGCGTGGAAAGAGATAAGAAGATTCGCATTAGTATACATTACTATAACAATGAAGCCGACATAGCTGAGTTCCTTAAGCTATTGCTCAACTATAGTGGCTAGAAAACAATGGGCAGCTTTGATATTAAAAACAGTTTTATTACTCCTAATTGAATTGTAACTCAATCTTTCTTTTCCAATAAACATTCAAGAAACTGCTCTTCGTTGTCTTGATATACATTCTTAATTCGCAAAGATGACGACTCGCATAACCATTCAATAGTTTGCATATTATACTTCTGTGAAATTTCAGTATGCAGGCTTTCCCAAGCGTCGAAATGGTAGGTTTTACCAGTCGCTTCTATAAATACATCTTGCTCCACCGTACTTACCAAATAGCTACTGGCTAGTCCAGTTTCAGGATTGTAAATGGGTTGATGAATAAAATTATCCATTTCAAAGTTGGCACCCAGCTCACGATTCATTCTCTCCAATAAATTGAGATTAAATTCTTTGGTAACTCCTGCCTGGTCATTATATGCTGCCAGTACTTTCTCAGGTTCTTTCATTTTGTCTAAACCTAAAAGAAAATGGTCTTGTGAACGCATATTTTCTGAAATCCCACTCAAAAACTTGATGGCTGTTGCGTGGTCTAAATTTCCAAGATTTGAACCCATGAAAAGAAAAATATTTGGCGTTTCATCCTCGATTTCTAATTTGTCTAAAGCCTGAAAATAAGTGTATTGCAGTGGTTTAACTTTAACTCCTTTTACCTCTACATTTATGTGATTCTCAAGCTGTTCAAGCACATTTTTTGAAACGTCAATCGGAATATAATTCACCATTATTCCTCGTGACCGTAAAGCCTTGAGGAAAATAGACGTTTTAGTCCCATCTCCTGCGCCAAGTTCATAGATGTTCACTTGAGACAGCAATCCAAGTTGATCTATAATCTCATGTGACCGATATTTAAAGATTTCTTCTTCTGCTCGGGTTAAATAATACTCCGGTAGCTCCATGATTTGCTGAAATAGCTCACCACCTCTTGAATCATACAAAAACTTTGAACTAATCCTCTTGGGATAAATGGATAATCCTTCGTCAACTTCCTTTATAAAATGCTCAATCATTATTTGTCTTTAGCTAATCGTATCCCTGTGAACTGCCATCTCAATTCAGGATGGAAAAAATTCCTGTAAGTTGACCTAGAGTGCCTAGGTGAGGTAGCTATTGATGCACCTCTAAGTACCATCTGATTCACCATAAATTTACCATTGTACTCTCCAATGGCGCCGGCTGCTTTTTCAAAACCAGGATAGGGTAGATAAGCACTATTGGTCCATTCCCATCTAAGACCCCAATTGAATTTCTCATTTGCGGCTTCCCATTCAAACTCCGTTGGTAGTCTCATCCCTTTCCAGGTTGCAAAGGCACTTGCTTCGTAGAAACTGATATGCTTTACTGCTGCCTTCTTATCTATAGGTTTATATCCGTCTAATTCGTAATGCATCCATTCTCCTTTTTCAAAATGCCAATACATGGGTGCTTGTACCTTGTTTTCTTGAACCCATTCCCAGCCTTCGGCATGCCATAGGTTAAAATCTTCATATCCCCCAGCATTCATAAAGTCTAAATACTCCTTATTGCTCACCAAACTTGCCCTAATAAATGCTGATTGCAAATACACTTTGTGTCTGTTTAGTTCATTGTCAAAAACAAATGAGCCTTCTTGGGCACCAATTTCATAAATGCCTTCATCAATGGCCGCCCATTCCCAATCAACTTCATATCTATCTTGCAATTTCCTGTGAACAGGAAACCCGACTTGATGCCCTAAGATGTATTTAATATCAGTAATGAGTAACTCTTGATGTTGTTGTTCATGGTTTAGACCCAACAGTAATATTTCCTTAAGTTCAGCATCAATTCTTGAGCTAAGCAATTTCTCCATATGACTATCCACATATGCCCTATAAGCATAGATCTCATCTACTTCCGGACGACTCATCAATCCTCTATTAGGGCGGAGTACTCTCTCTCCTACATTGTTATAGTAGCTGTTAAATAGGTAAGCAAATTCCTCATCAAAGCGCTGATAATTCTCTTGTTTAGCCAGAACAAATTCTTCAAAGAACCATGTAGTATGGGCCAGGTGCCACTTGGGAGGTGAAACATCTACAATAGGTTGCAATACATAATCCTCTTTTTTAAGTGACCTGCAAATGTCTTCCGTTCTTTTACGGACTTCCCTAAAGCCTGTTTGAAGTTCAGTATGTGTCTTTATTATCACTGTTTTTCCTTAGACGAGTTAAATCTACTTCCTTATTTCACTTAAAAAAAGAAATTCATATAGATAACATGTAATTTGATTTTTTGCTTGTGCTGAAAGCAGATTACTCCCTTCGCTTTGCTACGGTCGTGATCCTTGATGGGGTAATTCAACTAAAAGCCTTAATGCTTCGCATTATTGGTCTTTAAGAAAGAAAGGCTTCAAGTCAGTTGGATTACTCCCTTCGCTTTGCTACGGTCGTGATCCTGGATGGGGGTGATTCAACCAATAGCCTTAATGCTTCGCATTATTGGTCTTTTTATATAGCTCAACTCTTGAGCGAACTCAAGTTGAGCTATATAAAAAGCCCAAACACTATCGTGTTTAGGCTATTGGTTGTCGGGGTGAGAGGATTCGAACCTCCGATCTCTGGTCCCCCAGACCAGCACTTTAACCGGACTAAGCTACACCCCGTAAATATTGGTGGCAAAAATATGTTTTAGCCATACAAGAACAACGATGAATTGTGCATTTCAATCCTTCTTTTTATAGCTTACCCTATCCCTAATAGAACCATCTTTTCTGTGGATCACAACGCTAGAACCATAGTTTTTGGAAATTCTTTTTGCCCTTCTAATGGCATCATCTTGGTATTCATAGGTGCCGCTATATCTTTCATTGCCTTCACCTTTTACAGCCCAACCTTCTTCATGAGGAACTACATGTTGATTATGTGTTTTTGGGCCGACTTTGAACCCTTGTTTTTTAAGTACTTGTTTAATAATTTTCTTTAAGAGATCAACCCAAAATTTTCCTTCTGTAATTTTAGCCATGAGGTGGCAATATAATAAAATCAACAGTCGTTAAATTTGGGACAATCTGACTAATGAACAAACTAAGCTTAACAAAACAAAACACCGAAGTGTGGCTATTGGCTGCTGCAACTTTGGTGATTACACTCTTTCTATTTTTTATTGATGAAGGCTATTACAATTTCCATTGGATGCGCAGTGTGGGGAATTGGATTGCTTTTCTTATTTATTTCACATTAATCTTTTTCTTTCAACTGCTTATTTCACAAGTAGTTTTAAGAAACTTCCATGGAAAAGGTAAAGCCGTCATAAGCATTGTGTTAGGAACTACCATTGCTTTGCTGCTTGCCATTGGAGTAATCTTTAGCTAAGGCTTTTGTATCTTAGCAATGTGAAAGAAGAATTCATCACTCAATGCATAATTAGGCTAAATGAAAACACCCCAAGGGTTGCAAAATGCCTAAATATGTTATCAGAAGAAGAGGTCTGGCAGAAGCCAAATAGTGCAACAAACAGTATAGCTAATCTCATTCTGCATTTATGTGGAAATATCAGACAATATATTCATTGTGGCTTAGGTGCTGAGGCCGATGATAGACAACGCGATTTGGAATTCAGTACCGCAGGAGGATATAGCAAAGAGGAACTTTTAAGTATGCTTACTCAAACTGTTAGAAAAGCAGAACAGACTATACTAGAATGTGATGATTTGGAATTGAATAAAGTTCATATGGTGCAAGGCTTTCATTTAAGTGGCATCGCCATGATTATTCATGTTGTTGAACACTTCTCTTATCATACAGGTCAAATCGCTTTGCTTACAAAAATGTTAAAGAATGAGGATCTTGGTTTTTATGCTGGACAAAACCTAAATGCACACAATGAAAGCTGATCAATTTGCTGTTATCTATCAATTCAATATTCTTGAAGACGATTTGGAAGAATTCATCTCATCATGGGAGAATCTCACTGAATTGATATATAAGCATGAAGGAAGTTTGGGATCCAGACTTCACAAAAAATCTAATACGGAATATTTGGCATATGCCCGTTGGCCAAGCAGACAACATTGGGAACAATCAGGAAGCAATTTACCTCCTGAAGCCAAGAAGTATAGCAAGCAAATGCATGAGGCATGCACCAAAATAGAAACCTTATATGAATTGGATTTAGTCAGTGACCTTTTGAAGGACTGAGCGATTATCTTTGCATATGCTTAAAAGCTGGATATCCGCCTTAAGACTTAAAACATTGCCACTTGCTCTTGGCGCAATCATTTTGGGTAGCAGGCTTCCAAAACTATCTTTTGACGTAGAAATTTTTGCTTGGGCCTGCCTTTCAGCAGTTCTGCTACAGATACTATCTAATCTAGCCAATGACTATGGAGACTTTAAAAAAGGAACGGATAGTCATCGTGCAGATCGGCAATTAGCAGGGGGGAAAATCAGCGCTAAATCTATGCTGATAGCTATTGTGATTACAGCAACTCTATCTCTGATTAGTGGTTTGATTTTACTTTATACTGCATTTGGAACGGAGTGGAAGTATTGGATAGTTTTTCTTATTCTTGGTTTGGGAAGCATAGCTGCAGCTATTACCTATACAATAGGAAATAGAGCCTATGGTTACTATGGTTTAGGAGATTTATTTGTATTCATCTTTTTTGGAATGGTTGGCGTAGTTGGAACAGCTTATCTATACCAACAAACCCTTATTGCAGAATACTTTTTACCAGCCATTTCTTATGGTGCTTTGAGCGTTGGCGTATTGAACATCAATAACATTAGAGACTTAGATAAAGATGTATTGAATAATAAGATTACTCTGGCTGCTCAAATGGGAAGAGAAGGAGCGCTAAATTACCAGGCATTCCTCATGATTACTGCTTTTCTTTCTATGGGTGCCCACCATTTGATCAGTGGATATTTAAGTTTAGCTCCTGTTGGTATAGCGGCCCTTGGGTATTTACATCTCATCCAGCTTCGCAAAGCACAATCTGCTGAAGAATACAATGCACTACTGAAATTCTTGTCTTTAGGAAGTTTAGGTGTGGTGTTATTATTCACTCTTAGGCTTTATTTCTGATGTTAGAATACCAGATTTCGGAACATCGACTGGACTTTAAGAAAGCTGCTAAAACATCTAGAAATAGCTTCGAATCAAGAACTATATACACACTTGAGTTTAAAGATCTGCTCAGCGGGAAAAAGGGCATTGGTGAAGCGGCTGCACTTTCTCTGTTGAGTATAGATGACATCCCCAATTACCGAGAAAAACTCGAGTATTTTAGTCTGCAAATAGCCAATGGTATTAATCTCAAAGAGTTGGACTTAACTAAATTTCCGAGCATAGAGTTTGGACTAGAGACCGCCCTTTTAGACATGAGAAGTTCAGATCACAGATTGTATGACACCCCATTTACTAATGGTTTGAAATCTATTCCTATCAATGGACTTGTTTGGATGGATCACAGCGAGGCTATGCTCAAAGAAGCATTGGACAAAGTAAATGAGGGATTTAACTGCATTAAGTTCAAAATTGGTGCACTTGATTTCGATGAAGAGTGCAGAATGCTGGAACAATTTAGAAGACACCATAATGCATTCAAAGTTGAGATAAGGTTAGACGCCAATGGGGCATTCTTGGCAGACGAAGCGGATAAGCAACTTAAAGAATTAAAGCGTTTTGATGTTCATTCCATAGAACAACCTATTAAAGTAAATCAGTGGGATAAAATGGGCTCTTTATGCTCTAAACCTGCCATAGATATTGCCTTGGATGAAGAGTTGATAGGTCTGAATATTAATGATGCTGAAAAGATGCTGCAACACATTCAACCTCAATACATAATACTTAAACCAAATCTAATAGGTGGTTTAGAAAAAGCAAACCAATGGATTTCTTTAGCTGGGAATGCCGACATTGCTTGGTGGGCTACATCTGCCTTAGAAAGCAATATTGGTCTAAATGCCATTGCCCAGTGGGTGAGTCAATATGACAGCAGATTGCATCAAGGTTTGGGTACAGGATCGCTGTATAAAAATAACTTTCCGACTAGATTGACATTAGAAAACGGTTTTATGAGCTATAAACCTTTTTAAGAGTAGCTCTAAACTGTTAAGCATCAATTGCGCTATCTCTCGTATTTCAACTAATCCAACTACATGGCTATACTTTAATTGGCCGTTGTCAGAACAAACATTATCTTGAATTCCGGGGAGGGGTTGACGTAGTCCCAGCTTTGCGGAAAACGGAATACCAAGAACCGGGCTTACCCACCGGACGGAACCGGATACCATATTAACAACTTACCATTGGTAATTAACCATTAATAACTAGTATGAATTCCTTTTGTCTAGTATTTCAGCACCCTTGTACGATTAAATTGTCACTTTAGTATAAATCAAGCTCAAAATCACCCTATTTTTACATTTGGTACTATTTTTTCAGTAAATTTGTAACAACTACGTTGAGAAAATCGATTTACATATCTATAGTTTTGGTATTTGCGATGCTAGCAGCAATTGCTGGTAACGATATCAAACTTGGTCAGAATTATCCTAATCCTGCCAAGGAAAAAACCTATGTTGAGGTAACCTTCGATACTCCTACTGCTAGTTTAAAAGTGTATAATGTTTTGGGTAAAATGCTTTTGCAAGAAACTCTTGGACATTCTGGAACATACATGATCAATGTCACCGATTATCCAGAAGGTGTTTACATTTATACTTTAGAAGCTGATGGTGAGAAAATCACCAAAAGAATGACTGTCAAGAAGTAATTCTTACTCATTACATTCCCAGAAGTACATTTCCGATTATGAAGTAGAGAAATAAGCCTAATAGGTCATTTGAGGTAGTTATAAACGGACCCGTGGCTAGGGCTGGATCAATTTTGAATCTGTCGAGCAATAGCGGTGTTACTGTACCAACCATAGCAGCAATAAGAATAACCACCATGAGCGCTACACTTACTGTGAACATGATGTCTTGAGAATTTCCAGATAAAGCCCCATAGGCAAGTAAGAGTAGGGAACAAACTAAGCCGTTCAATAGGGCAACCACAATTTCCTTTCCCAACTTAGCTAGCAATCCACTACTTTTAATGGTATTGTTTGCCAAACCCTGAACCATGATAGATGACGATTGCACTCCAACATTACCACCCATAGCCATAATCAAGGGCATGAAGAGGGCCAATTGTACATTTTGCTTTAAATCTGCTTCAAAATTCCCAATAACTAAGGAACTGCCTATCCCCCCTATCAATCCTATAACTAACCAGGGTAATCTCGCTCTAGTTAATAGATAGATTGAATCAGATGATTCAACGCTTTCAGAAATACCTGATAACATTTGATAATCCTTTTCGGCTTCATCTTGCATATAATCCAAGACATCATCAAATGTTACACGACCTACTAGCCTGTTAAAGGCATCTACAATAGGCAAGGCCACCAAATCGTACTTCTTAAGCGTCGCAGCTACTTCTTCTCCCGATGTATAAGTGATTTCGTGAATGACATTATCTTGGTATATATGGTGTACCAAAGTGTCTTCTGAAGCCAAAAGGATACGTTTTAAAGATACCCATCCCACCAATTCATCATAATCATTTACAACATATGCGGTAACCACATTAGAAGCGGATTCTGCTTGTATTCTTATCTCATCTGTGCATCTCTTCACAGTCCAATTCAATTTGACTTTAATCACCTCCTTAGCCATTAAAGCTCCAGCCGTATTTTCTGGAAACTTTAAGAGTGAAGCAATATTTCGGCTGTGTTCTTTGTCTTCTATTTTTCGAAGAATTTTTTTACTTAAATCAGTAGGGAGATCATTTAATATATCCGCCGCATCATCAGACTCCATATAAGCGAAATACAAATCGGCTAATTCCTCTGCAGAATAGCCTTTAAAAAACTTGTGTTTTACTTCAGGTTCCAGCTCTATAACTACATCCACTTTCTTTTGCTCATCTAAAAGTGTGGCTACATAAACAGCCTGATCCAAATTGAGTTCGTCATCAAAAATCTCAGCTAAATCCTGAGGATAAAGTTTCTCCAAGACAGGATGCAATTCAACTGCATTCCGACTGTCTATCAGTTGGATAAACTCCTCGATAAATTCTTTGGTGATCTCAATTGCCGACATTCCTTTCTATAAATTCACTTAGTTCTTCAAATTGTTGAGGACTAAGATTTTCTGGTCGCAAGTTAGCAAATTGAGATGTATTTAGAACCTCTTTGGGCAGAATACTACTCAAGCTGTTTGACAGCACTTTACGCCTTTGATTAAAAGCAGTTTTCACCACTCGTTTGAGCAATTTGGGATCGCATTTGAATTGGTGTTTTACTCTGGTAGCTTTAAGCACTATACTGTTCACTTTTGGCGGCGGGTTAAATGCACCTGGCGGTAAAGTCATCACTTTTTCTGCTCTATAATAGAAAGGAAGTAAGACGCTTAATATTCCATATTGCTTATTATGCGGAACAGCAATTAGTCTGTTGCCCATCTCCAGTTGAAACATTCCAACCCATTGGTTTATATACTCCGAATTTTCTATAATCTTGAATACAATTTGACTTGAAATATTGTATGGAAAATTTCCAATTATGGAGTAGTTAGAATCGAAGCATGATTCCAGCGAGATCTTCAAGAAATCACCTCTAATGATTTCTAAGTTTGGCCACTTATTTTGAACATAATTGGCTGCATCCTCATCTATCTCAACTACTTTTAATCTCTTTGCGCCTTCTATCAAAAACTCAGTGAGCACACCCATTCCTGGCCCTACCTCTAAAACTTTGTTTTCTTCTAATTCATCTAGAGATTCAACAATTTGTTTGGCTGTATCAGCATTAGTTAAGAAATGTTGTCCAAAATGCTTTTTTGCTTTCATTTATCAATCTGATTTCTGACCCAATAAATGAATTCGTTATCTGAATCAAAGTCCATGTCTACATCTAAAACCTCAATTTGATCAGAGCCATCGAAGTTTTCCATTTTAACCATATCCTTACGAGTGCAAACTAATGTGCTACCCCCAGCTTGTTGTATCAAGTAGTTTAAATCTGATTGAGAATAATCATAGTGGTCTCCATAATCTTTGAATCCCTGGAGATTGTAATTATCGCTTAAATGCCTTTTAAACAATTCGCTTTCCGCAATCCCACTGAAACCATAAATATCTTTATGCGTGAGTTGTACATAATCCAAATGACTGAAAAAGAGCGGTTTTGATCTGAGGTAACTCCTGAAGTCTTCGCTACTATATTCTTCTGGGCATTTGGTTACCACAACGGCATCGGCTCGTTTATAACCCCTTCTAAACTCCCTGAGCATACCCATTGGAAACGGATGATCTTTGAAGAACGGTTTGTCATAGGTGGTTAGAAGTATAGACAATCTCGCTTTTACCCATCTGTGTTGAAATGCGTCGTCCATTAGAATAACATTAACTAAAGGCTGCTCATACAAGATGCGTTCTATGCCTTCCCTCCTGTTTTCACAAACAGCTACCAAAGTGCCTTCAAATCTCTGTTTTAGCATGAGCGGTTCATCACCTACTTTTTCAGCTTTATCAAAGGTGTGAACCCAATAAAAGCCTTTGGTCTTTCTTCCGTAACCTCTGCTGAGAACAGCCACATTATAATCCTCTTTAAGCGCTTGAATTAAATGAGCAATCATAGGAGTTTTTCCGGTTCCTCCAACTCGAATATTACCCACTACAACTGTAGTAACATCATACTTTTTTGATCTAAAGATTCCTATATCAAAAGCCAAGTTACGCAACCACATCATGCCTCCATAAAGAAGTGAAAATGGCCACAATAAGTATTTAACTGCTTGGTGCACATGCAAATAAAAGGAAATGAGCAGGAAGTCCATTAACTTTGCTCAGCATGCAAATTCAAGACATCTGCAAACATCTAGAAGAAATAGCTCCTCTTGCTTATCAGGAGGATTATGATAATAGTGGTCTTATTGTAGGTCGCAAAAACAGAGAAGTAACTGGAGTTCTAGTTAGTTTAGATTGTGTTGAATCTACAGTGTTGGAAGCAATGGAAAAGGATTGCAATCTTATAGTAGCTCATCACCCCATCGTATTTGAAGGCCTAAAAAGATTCAATGGCAGCAATTATGTGCAGAGGACCATTGAAATGGCTATCAAGTATGACATTGCCATTTATGCTATTCACACCAATCTAGACAATGTTCTAGACCGCGGTGTTAACTCCAGAATTGCAGATAGATTAAATCTAAAAGAACGAATCATACTTCAATCCAAAACTGGAGGTTTATTAAAGCTGGCCTCCTATGTTCCCAAAGAAAACACAGAAGCCGTATTGAATGCTCTTTTTACAGCAGGAGCAGGTAAAATAGGAAATTATAGTGCCTGTTCTTTCAGCACAGATGGCTTTGGTACATTTAAAGGTAACGAGCATAGCAATCCAGTAAAAGGTAAAAAAGGCGTAAAGCACACCGAAAATGAACAAAAGATTGAAGTCATACTTAAAAAGGAGCTTCAGTATCAAGTTTTGAATGCATTAATCAAATCTCACCCATATGAAGAAGTAGCATATGAGTTTTATCCTACTCTAAATACGGACCAAGAAGTAGGTTCCGGACTTATTGGAGTTATGAATGACAATCTGAGTGCTGAACAATTCCTACAGTACCTTAAAAAACATATGGAATGTGACGTAATACGCTTTACACCATATAATGAATCTATCAACAAAGTGGCTGTTTGCGGGGGTTCTGGGAGCTTTCTACTAGAAGCTGCTAAACAAGCAGGTGCAGATGCATTTGTTACTGCTGATTTCAAATATCACCAGTTCTTTGACGCAGAAAATCAACTCATGATTTGCGACTTGGGGCACTATGAAAGTGAAAAATTCACCATAGACCTTTTATATGATATTTTGACCGAAAAATTTGCTACTTTTGCCGTCCTTAAAACGGAAGGGGATACTAATCCCATCAAGTATTTTCATTAATATGGCAGTTAAAACTATCGCACAAAGACTGGAGCAGCTTCACAAGCTTCAAACAATAGATACCAAACTAGATCAATTAAGAGCAATTCGAGGCGAGTTGCCTATAGAAGTTGAAGACCTCAATGATGAACTAGAAGGATTAAATACTCGTTTGAGTAATTTCAATTCTGAGATTGAGCAGTTCAATTCTCAAATTACCGAGAACAAGGAACAAATCAAAACTTCTCAGGAATTGATAAAAAAGTACAACACTCAGTTGAACAATGTAAAGAACAATAGAGAGTTCGATGCATTAAATAAAGAAATTGAGATACAAGATCTTACTATACAGGCCGCTGAAAAGAAATTAGGTGAGCTTGATAATTCTATCACCATGAAGAATGAGTTAATCACAGAACTTCAGGGCAGAATTGATGAAAGAACAGAAGATCTTGAAAACAAGAAGAAAGAGCTAGAGGAGATTACTACTGAAACAGAGAAGGAAGAAGCTCAAATTCAAAGTGAGCGTGAAAAAGCTCAAAAGACAATTGAAGAAAAGCTCATTAAGGCTTACGACAGAATACGTGAGAATTTTAGAAATGGAATTGCTGTTGCTCCTGTACTAAGAGGTGCATGCGGCGGTTGTTTTGCTAAGATTCCACCTCAGCTTCAAAGTGATATACGCCAATCTAAAAAAATCGTAATTTGCGAAAACTGTGGTCGTATCAACATCGATGCGCGTATGGCAGGTATTGAAGAAGCGGTTGAAGAAGAAAAGCCAAAAACTCGTAGAAGAGCTGTTAGAAAGAAAAGCTAATAGGCGTTTTTATACCCTACTCTTAAGCTTTCTTATTCCTTTGTTTTTAATAGCTGATGTACATTTCAGCTATACAACTGATTGCATCAAAGCTCAAAAAGCTTGCTATGAGCTTCGTTTGGATGATGCCCAGTCTCTTATAGAAAAAAGCAAGGCTGCAGACCCTGACAACCTCAGCGTTTTACTTCTTGAACATTTACGAATAACCTTAAAGGCATTCGTAACCGAAGACGATGAATCTTATGCCGAATTAAAATCATTTCATGCCAAAGCATACAAAACCATAGCCATAGCCCCTTCTCACCTTGCCCACCGCAAATTTGCTATGGCAGAACTGGATTTTCAGTTGGCGCTGATTAAAGGGAAGAAGAATGATTTTTATAGTGCGGCTAGGTTAATAAACAATGCACACAAACTTTTAAAATCCAATCACAAACAGCATCCGGATTTTGCATTAAATAAGAAGACACTCGGTCTAATCAATGCATACCTTTCCTCTGTTCCTAAGAATTATGATTGGGCTATGAAACTGCTTGGTTTTAAGGGAAACCTTGAACAAGGACTTAGCTATTTAAAGGAGGTATCTGCCTTGGATGAGAATGCTACCTATGGCGTATATTCTACAGAAGGAGCATACCTCTATGCATTCACCTTGAGTCATGTTGCCAATAGAAAAGAAGAGGCTTGGATAAGCATTAAAGGGAATACCACGAACTACCGCACCAGCGGTTTGGCAACCTTCTTCAGAGCCAATCTAGCGGGTAGACTACATATGAATGAAGAGCAAATAGTTATTTTGGAAAATAGACCAAAAGGTAAGGCTTATCAGGCTTTTCCAATATTGGATTATATGTTAGGTGTTGCTCACTTAAACTCGCTTTCTCCATCTGCAATTGAACATTTAAAGGCTTTCTATAATCAAACCAAAGGCAAACACTACATCAAAGCATGTTTGCACAAAATGTCTTGGTTCTACTTACTGTTTGATGAAAAAGAATTGGCCTTAGTATATAAATCACGCATTGAAAAGGAGGGCAGCGATTTAAATGAAGAAGATAAGCTTGCTATGCACTATGCTTCCAAGGTTCTCCCGCACAAAGCATTGTTAAAAGCAAGATTGCTCTTTGATGGTGGTTATTATAAACAAGCGCTTAATGCTATAAAGAACCTCAGCAGTGATGACTTTAGCACAAATGACTTAAAAGCGGAATACTCCTATCGTAAAGGTAGAATTTTTCAAATGCTTGGGAATGACCATGTTGCTTCTTTGTTTTTTATAGCAAGTACTAAGTTTGGTGTACAAAGCGAAGAGTATTATGCAGCTTACGCCTGTCTTCAACTAGGTTCATACTATTTGTCTATTGGAGACAAGTCAAATGCAGAGCTATACTATAAAAAGGCCAATAGCTACAAAAACAATAAAGAATTTAAAGATTCCATTGAGCAACAATCCATTGCCGGTTTATCTGCTTGTAAAGCTTTGTAGCTGCTTTATACTGCATTAAAAAGGAATTGCTGTATTATCTTCGCGGCCTTATAAAATGAACCCTACAGACATTCGAGTACGCTTTGCACCTAGCCCTACTGGCCCATTGCACATTGGAGGAGTTAGAACTGCTTTGTTCAACTACCTATTCGCCAAAAAACACGGTGGAACATTCATCTTAAGGATAGAAGATACAGATCAGAAAAGATTTGTTCCAGGTGCAGAAGAATATATAGTTGAAAGCCTAAACTGGTTAGGGATTCCCTTTGATGAGGGAGTGGGAAAAGAAGGCGAATATGGACCTTATAGACAAAGTGAACGCAAAGACATGTATGCGCAGTATGCCATGCAATTGGTGGAGAGCGGACATGCCTATTACACATTCGATACTCATGAGGAGAAAGAAGCGATGACAGCTAGACTGCAGGCTGCTAAAATGCCTCCTAAGTATGATGTCTCTAGCAGAATGAGCATGAAGAATTCACTTACGCTGAGTGAAGATGAAGTGAAACTCAGATTGGAAAGAGGTGATGAGTATGTGATTAGATACAAATTCGAGAGGAACGAGGAAATAAGATTTCACGACCTTATTAGAGGTTGGGTAGTATTCAACAGCAATCAATTAGATGACAAAGTCCTTTTGAAAAGCGATGGCATGCCTACCTATCACCTAGCTAATATCGTGGATGATCATTTCATGAAAATCAGTCATGTAATTCGAGGTGAAGAATGGTTACCGTCTGCTCCTCTGCATGTTAAGCTTTA
This sequence comes from Bacteroidia bacterium, assembly GCA_049115575.1. Lineage (GTDB taxonomy): Bacteria > Bacteroidota > Bacteroidia > NS11-12g > UBA9320 > JAHEKB01. Next base: position 467,295 of record JAGDZU010000004.1, read on the forward strand.
TGAAAGTCTAGGTTGGGACAGACCTGAATTTGCTCACCTTTCGCTCATACTTAAACCCGATGGTAAAGGAAAACTCAGTAAAAGAGATGGCGATCGTCTTGGATTTCCTGTTTTCCCTATCAATTGGATTGATCCAAAAACCCAAGAAATGTCTTCTGGCTATCGCGAATCAGGATATATCCCCGAAGCCGTGGTGAATATGCTCGCATTTTTAGGTTGGCATCCATCAGACCATAAAGAACTATTCAGTTTAGAAGAGCTTGTAGCGGCATTCAGTTTAGAGCGAGTATCTAAGAGTGGCGCCAAATTTGACCAGGATAAAGCCAAATGGTTTAATCACCAATTTCTTATGCGAACTTCTAACGAAGAATTGCTATCCATATTAAAGCCCGATTTAGAAGACAAACATTTATCTAAAGGAGAGTCCTATTTGATGTCTGTGATCAATATGATTAAAGAAAAAGTTTCTTTCACTCACGAAATACTGAGCAATGCGAATTTCTTTTTTGAAGTCCCAGCTAGCTACGACGAAAAAGTGCAACGAAAGAAATGGAGAGGAGATACCCCTTCTTTACTTCAGGGATATGCCAATGAGTTGATTGCTGAAAACGCTTCTTCTGCAGAAGAATTTGAAACTGTTTTGGAATCATATGCAAGTGCGAAAGAAATTGGCAAGGGAATGTTAATGCAACCTTTGAGATGGGCAGTGAGTGGGCAAGCTGGTGGCCCTCCTCTATTTGATGTGTTGTCATTAATTGGAGCAGCCGAAGTCAAAAACAGAATAGATTTAGCAGTTACGAACTTCCCTGCGACTTAAAAATCTCAAGATTTTTACACGCTAGTTCGCTAGCCAATTGTTCAGCAACCTTTTTAGATTTTCCTTGTGCTTTCGCCAATTCCTCACCATCTATAATCACACCTATGGTGTACATTCTAGAATGGTTCTTTCCAGTTTCGTCTAGCACCTTAAATTCCAATGTTTTTCTTTGGCGCTGAGCCCATTGATTCAAAATACTTTTAAAGTTGTCTGTATAATCTTTCAAATGGTCCAAGTCTACATAGGGATTCAATACTCTCTTCTCGATGAATCGCCTGGTATAGAAATATCCCCTATCAAGATAAACGGCACCAATCAAGGCTTCCAGCGCATTTCCAGATATTCCTCGAATAGCCATTTTATTCTTTTTAACACTAGTATCCAAAGTCAGGTATTGATGGATTCCCATTTTATAAGCAATCTCAGATAGCTTCTTTCTGCTTACTAATTTAGACCTCATTTCTGTTAGAAAACCCTCACCCTTGAAAGGATATTTCTTAAATAACAATTCAGCAATCACCAGACCCAAAACCGCATCCCCTAAATACTCCAATCGTTCATTACTGATTTTTGTATTCAGGCCTTTGAACTTTTCCGCAGTGGAATTATGTATAAATGCTTGCTTATAGAGGTGAATGTTCTTTGGGAAAAATCCGAGTAGGCGGAAAATATTCCGATAGAACTTTTTGTGATCTGAAAAGTTGAGGTAATAAAATCGCTTGAATGTGCGGCTAAACATTAATCACACTTACCCATGATCACGGAGACATTATGACCTCCAAAACCGAAGGTATTGCTCAGTGCCACATTGACTTCTTTATGTTGAGCTTTATTAAAAGTAAAATCCAATTTAGGATCAAAGCTCTCATCATCTGTAAAGTGATTTATAGTCGGGGCTATCACCCCTTTATTAATAGCCATAAGACAAGCTAAAGCTTCTACAGCTCCCGCTGCACCAAGTAGATGGCCTGTCATTGACTTAGTTGAACTGATATTCAAATCATAAGCGTGCTCTCCAAAAACACTTAGTATTGCTTTGGATTCACTTATATCTCCAAGTGGAGTTGAAGTACCATGAACATTGATGTAGTCTACTTTCTCGGGTGCAATTCCCGCATCCCTTAAAGCAAACTTCATTACGTTGGTTGCTCCCAATCCTTCTGGATGTGGGGCAGTAATATGGTGAGCGTCTGCTGTTAGACCTCCACCAAGTATTTCTCCGTAGATTTTTGCGCCTCTTGCTTTTGCATGCTCGTATTCTTCTAATACTAGAGAAGCAGCTCCTTCTCCAAGTACAAAGCCATCTCTGTCTTTGTCAAATGGTCTCGATGCTGTTTCAGGAGAATCATTGCGTTCAGACAATGCCTTCATGCTGTTAAATCCACCAATTGCCGCTTCTGCAACACAGGCTTCCGATCCTCCAGTTACTATGGCCTTAGCCATTCCTAAACGGATGTAATTAAAAGAATCAACTATGGCATTGTTTGAAGATGCACAGGCAGAAACAGTAGCAAAATTTGGACCTCTGAAACCGTACTTTATAGATATAAATCCAGGTGCGATATCACAGATCATCTTAGGAATAAAGAAAGGATTAAACCTAGGAGTTCCGTCTCCCATGGCATAATCCTTTACTTCTTTAGTTAATGCATTCAATCCTCCTATTCCAGAACCCCAAATAACTCCTACTTCTTCAGGAGCTAGAGAGGTTTCATGAATACCGGAGTCTTGGACAGCTTCATCAGCAACCACCATGGCATACTGAGTAAACTCATCCATTTTACGAGCTTCCTTACGGTCAATGAAATCTCTTACATCAAAATTCTTTACCTCGCATGCAAACTTGGTTTTGAATTTCTCTGTATCGAATCTCGTTATTGGCGCTGCCCCACTTCTTCCACTAGCAAGACCATCCCAGTATTCTGGAGCGGTATTACCCAGTGGTGTTAAGGCACCAATACCCGTTACGACTACTCGTTTGAATTGCATTCTGCAGTTCTTTTATTTAAACGTTTTCGCTTATGTAGCTAACCGCTTCACCAACAGTCCCGATTTTCTCGGCTTGTTCATCAGGGATAGCAATGTTGAATTCCTTCTCAAATTCCATGATCAATTCTACAGTATCAAGAGAATCTGCTCCTAGATCATTAGTGAAGCTGGCTTCAGTAGTCACTTCAGACTCTTCAACCCCTAGTTTGTCAACGATAATTGATTTAACTTTTTCAGCTATTTCAGACATGTTATATTTTATTTGTTAATGGGTGCAAAGAACAATTTTTTAAATATAATAGACAAAATTTATTTGCGAATGATTTAAACATGGTGGAATTGTTTCTAAGTAGCGAAGAGATTGAGATTGAATGCCCTGATGTATATGGGATTGCAAGCTCTTTGCGCGCCTATAAATTAGCGTGGTCTTTAAACCAATTACCCTATTTTTCTGTACGGAAAGAAGAAGACATTCAGAACTATGTAAATCAGGGTTATCATTTAAACTATGAAATCCAAGATCTAGACAATGATACCTTATTGTGTTTGGTTAAAAACAAAGGTACAGAAGGTTATTTCTATAGGAAATACAAGGAATTCGACTTTTTGCTTTTTAGTATTGCGCCTGAATTGCAAATTCATAATGAAAGCATTACACTTATAAGAAAACTTAAGGACATAAGTTTGTGTTTAGCTTTAGATCCGGTAAACAAACCGGACGATATGAATTTTGCAACATTATTATGAAGCAAGCAAGACCTAAATTCAATAAAACAAAACTAGTTGCAACTCTTGGCCCTGCAACCTCAACGAGAGAAGTAATCCAGAAACTTATACTTGCTGGAGTTGATGTATTCCGAATCAACTTCTCGCACGGTGATTTAGAGTCGCATTTACATGTTGTTAAACTGATTAGAGCTCTGAACAGTGATATGGGTACCAATGTTGCCATACTTGGGGATCTTCAAGGGCCCAAAATGAGGATAGGTAACCTTCCGGAAAAAAGCCTAGAGTTGGAACAAGGCACCGAAGTAGTGCTTACTACAAGTAGCGACATGGCAGACAAAGCCATTCATGTGAAATTCCCTTCACTTGCTCGCGATATTAAAGTGGGTGAGAAAGTGTTGTTAGATGATGGTAAGCTCGAATTGGAATTTACGGAAATTATTGACCCTGAGCATGTGAGAGCGAAAGTGATTACAGGCGGGACACTTCTATCCAAAAAAGGATTCAATCTACCTTCCACTAATCTGAGTGTCGAGAGTATTACCAAAAAAGACCGCAGAGATCTTGACTTTGCCATTGAGCACAAATTTGATTGGGTAGCTCTCTCTTTTGTTCGAGAACCTTCAGATATAATTCAGTTGCGAGAAATATTGAGTGAGCACGAAAGTGCAATCAACATCATTGCCAAAATTGAAAAGCCACAAGCTGTAGAGAACATAGATGCGATTATAGATGTAACTGATGGTATCATGGTTGCCAGGGGTGATTTAGGTGTTGAACTTCCAATGGAAGAAGTTCCTATGATTCAGAAGAAGGCGGTACTCAAGTGTAATAGAGCCGGCAAGCCTGTAATCATCGCCACTCAAATGATGGAGTCCATGATTGAAAGCCCTACCCCAACAAGAGCAGAGGCAAATGATGTGGCAAACGCCGTGATGGATGGCGCGGATGCGGTGATGCTCAGCGCAGAAACAGCCATTGGACAATACCCCGTTAAGGCAGTAGAGGCCGTTGAGAGAATACTGAGAAGTACGGAAGATGGTTGGAATATTTACAATAAAGCCCAGATTCCCATGCCTGATTCTGAAACATTTCTATCAGACGAAATCTGCTATACGGCAGTAACATTGGGAGACACTATTAATGCAAAGGCGATTATTTCCATGACTCAAACAGGATATACCGCCTATAAAATTGCTTCTTGTAGACCAAATTGCCATGTTTTCATCTTTACCTCCAACAAACAATTATTAACTCAACTCAGTTTAGTATGGAACGTGAAGGTCTATTATTATGATAAAAGGACCAATACGGATGATACTGTAAAAGGTGTAATTGAGACATTAAAGGAACTAAATTGGCTCAAGAAAGACGATATTGTAATTAATACGGCAGCTATGCCAGCTCAAGAAAAGAGAAAAACCAACACATTAAAAATCACCAAGGTGAGATAATGGAAGAAAAAGGAATCATCAATAAAGTTGCCAATAGTGGCATTATCACCATAGACCTGGAAGATATAATTCCAGATAAAAAAGTGAGTCTTATTGATATTCAAGATCAACTATTTCAAGGCTTAATACTAAGAGAAAAAGATTTTAGAACTTTTATTTCTGAGCATGATTGGTCACAATACCAAGACCATAGAGTGGCTGTTTTCTGTTCAACAGATGCCATAATCCCTACATGGGCCTATATGCTATTAACTAAAGCCTTGGAGCCACATACCACCGAGATTTACTTCTGCAAACAAGAGAGCCTTGATCATTTGGTGGCTGAAAGGGCTATTGCAGAATTAGATGCATCGTCATATGCAGATGCAAGAGTGGTTATTAAAGGATGCGGTGAGCGCCAAATAAGTAATCACGCTTTTGTTTCGCTGAGCACTAAGCTCATGCCATATGTTAAGAGTCTAATGTTTGGAGAACCTTGTTCTACGGTTCCTATCTACAAGAAAAAAGTCTAGTCGATGTTCTCAAGAGCGTCGAACTCCATATTTCTTTCTCCGTCTACATATTGAGTAACAAAAGCATCTTCTATGCCTAATGCCTTTATATCACTAGCAAACTGCAAAGCGTCCATTACATCCTCAAAGTATCCAATAACATAGCGCTTAGCCCCGTCTACTTCTTCGGCTTTCACTACTTTCAACTTATTGTTGAATGATACTAGATCCAATTGTTGGTAGTATCCCATTTGCACTTGATAGACCGTTCCTTCTGGCAAATCAGTAGTGGGCATACTGGCCAATAGGTTCTGATATTTTAGCTCCAACTGCTGAAGACTAATCAGCATTTCTTCATTCTGACGTTCTGCAGCATCTAGTTTGGCCTGCAAACTTTCAATTTCAGCTTCTAATGCAGCTATTTCATTCTCATGACGAGCTAACATTGCGACCCATTTTTCTGGATTTTTCTTATAGGTTTTAATTTCTTTCTTAAGCGCTTTTCGCTCTTGCTTAGTAAGAGTTTGAGCAGATAAGCTTCCCATAAAAATCATCAAAGTAAAAAGAAGTAGATATCGCATAGTATTTTTCATTAATTCTAAATTTTGAACAAAACTAAGAATTGAAGAGGGTGAGTGAACGCAGACTAATGTTAATAACTAACTTTGCCACCTGTTTTTTATACAATGGACTCAAGAATTGAAAGAGACAGTCTTGGTGAGGTAAAAGTACCTGCCGGACAATATTGGGGAGCTCAAACCCAAAGATCATTACAGAATTTCAAAATTGGTAATCAAAGAATGCCAATTGAAATTATACGTGCGTTTGGAGTACTAAAAAAATGCGCTGCTCAAACTAACCATGAATTAGGGGTACTTTCAGAAGAAAAAATGAAGCTCATCTCTGAAACTTGTGATGAGATTATTGCTGGAAAGTTAGACAGTGAATTTCCTTTGGTTATCTGGCAAACGGGGAGTGGAACTCAAAGCAATATGAATGTTAATGAGGTAATTGCTAACCGAGCTCATGTTATAAATGGAGGCAAGCTAACCGACGAAAACAAAGTACTTCATCCCAACGATGATGTAAATAAGTCTCAAAGTAGCAACGACACCTTCCCAACTGCGATGACCATAGCAGTCTATAAGCAAATGGTGGACTTTGCTATTCCAGGTCTTCAAGTCTTAAAAGACACGTTCAAAAAGAAAGCTAGAGAGTTTAAAGATATTGTAAAGATTGGCAGAACTCATTTCATGGATGCAACACCTATTACTTTAGGTCAGGAATTCTCAGGATACAGGAGACAGTTGGAGTTGAGTATTAGTGCCATAGAAACGGCCATGTATACCGCCACAGAACTCGCTTTGGGAGGTACAGCTGTTGGAACAGGCTTAAATACTCCAGAAGGTTATGCAGAATTAGTAGCTCAAAAGATTTCAGACGAAATGGAAATGCCATTCCGCACAGCTGAAAACAAATTCGAAGCCTTAGCGGCACATGATGCCATGGTTGAATTGCACGGTTCTTTAAAACGAGCTGCTGTAAGTCTTATGAAAATTGGCAATGATATTAGAATGCTGAGTTCAGGACCTAGAAGTGGCATTGGTGAAATTATCATTCCTTCTAATGAACCTGGCTCTTCAATTATGCCTGGCAAAGTGAATCCTACCCAAGCAGAAGCTCTGACCATGGTTTGCGCACAAGTGATGGGTAACGATGTTGCTGTAAGTGTAGGGGGCAGTAACGGCCACTTTGAATTGAACGTATTTAAACCAATGATTGCTGCTAACCTTTTACAATCTGCCAGAATACTAGGACAAGCGTGTTTGTCTTTTAACAACAATTGTGTATCTGGGATAGAAGCAAATCATGTGGAAATTGAGAACAAGCTTAACAATTCACTCATGCTTGTTACCGCTTTGAATACACATATTGGCTATGATAATGCAGCTAAAATTGCCAAGAAAGCCTATGCGGACAATAGTAGCCTTAAAGAGGCAGCTTTGGCCTTAGAATTACTGACCGCCGAACAGTTTGACGAATGGGTTAAACCCGAAAATATGGTGGGAGATAAAGAGCTAGGGTTTTAATGTTTAGTTGATAATGGTTAATTATTAATTGGTTTTGATAAATGAAGACGCTTGTGTTGTATCTCAGCATCTTCAACAAATTCAAACCTAGATTAATTTCTGATTTGTATTGAAATAGTAAATTCCCCTTGGGGATATGGGGAACCTATGTTAACGGTTAGTTATTAATGGTTAGTTATTAATTTGTATTGATCCTGCTCCTCTCAAAGAGATTCAGGCTCCAATTCTGGTTGACTGTTGACTGTTGACTGCCTTCAATAAGTTTGAATTAAACTGTATCCTTTTGCTATCTGAGGCGTTACGTCCCCAAATTATACCTCAAACCAATGGTGTAAAGTCTATTGTACCAACCTGCCCTGCCAAACCAAGTAGGACTGTTTACAACTATAGGGTAGTCTCTAATACTTAAAACTGAATATGAATGTCTTAATTCAGCTCCCCAATGATCTGTAAAGAAATAGGTTCCGCCAAGATGAAAAGCCACTTCATATTTTAATAGGGCCTCTTCTTTAGCAATAAAACCATTATCATCTCTTTCGTTAAAAACAGAAATACCTACGGATGGTCCTGCAAAGAATCTTATCTTCTTATTGAAATTATATCTGGCCAAAATGGGCACTTCGGCATAGTGATAATCAATTTTCAATGTAGGCGTGAAGACTTCTGGATCTATTACTTTTTTACTTCCTTTCTGGGTATATAATATTTCAAAAGACCATTCCCAAGGCTCTTTTACTTTTCTGCTAATAGCTATCCCAGTGTTTAGACCTAGCTTATTGTAGCCTGCTAATTGGTCCCCATCAATTTGTGAGAAATTCGCACCCAATAATAATTCAGCTTGATAACCTTGGGCTCTGAGCTCCCCAAATAAAAAAATACAAATAATGAGGCTTAAGTACTTCTGCATACGCTCAAAAATAAATAACTTGCATAGATTATGAGTGCAGATACTAAAAGGAGGAACAAAGACATAGCAGGATACCTGATATTGAACATTCTTGCAGAAATTGATGGAGACTTTAATGCAAGTGAAGGAAGTGTGATTGCGGAATATGTATCTGAAAGCTTCCCGCTAGGGGGAAATCTAGAAAATGCTTTAGAAGAATTAAGTACGCTAGATCAGTCTAACTACCCATTATTATTTCAAAAATGCGCGGAAGATTTCTATGCAGATTCTACTGAAAAAGAAAGATTGCATTTTGTAGATTTTGCCATCAAACTTATTAATGCGGATGAAAAGATAGACCAGGATGAAAACTGGATGCTCAATAAGCTGTACCAATACTGGGATCTTTAAGATCTAGATCTAAGGGCAAACCAAGCTCTCTTTAATCGCGTAATAAAACCAGTAGTGTGAGTAGAAGCTTTACGAACCGATTCTCCCATAAATAGTTGGTTTTTATAAAACTCCCTAGAACTAATACCCCACTTTAATAAGAACGCTTTTCTTCCGGTGTTTTTTCTTATTCTTCCTGTAGATTTTGAGCCAAAATGATACACTAAACTGGATCCGACTCCAATAAAATCTCTAAGCCCAGCTGTGTATAATTTCATGCTGAGATCTGGGTCGGAATACATTCCCGGACTAAATTCTATGCTCATTCCACCCACCAAATCCCAATAATCAATGTGCAGCATCAAAGGTGGCCAGGTACTACCAGACCAGTCCTCTTTCTTTAACTTTTCTGCTGATGCGATTAATTCATTTTCATTGAATGTCTCTAAATCCCTTCCAAAATCAGATATAACAACACATGGATTGCCCGTGTCTTCAGGTTCAATGAGGGTTCCGCTTAAGGCAACAGCTTTGGATTGAAAACCAAGAGCTCTATGGTATAGTCTAGTGTCCCATTTAGGCAAAACATACATATCGTCATTCATATAAACAATCCAATCGGACTTGATTAAGGCTCTACACGCATTTAGGCCATAACATATTCCTGCATTTTGCTCGAAATAAACTATGTCTAAATCTTCTGCATTTTTACACCATTCTAAGGTGCCGTCTGATCCCTCATTAACAACAACTATAATTTGAACCTTTAAACTAGAATGAGTTCTAATACTTGAAACACAGAGCTTTAAGTGGCCCAAGTTGTTCCAGCTTGGAATTAATACACTTAAATCATAATTGTTTAAAGCACTTTGAGAATACCTTTTGAATTTTAGCTCATGCATCACCTCAAATATAATAAGCCTAGAATCCAATTTTGTCTATATTTGGCATGAGCAGTTGCTTATGGAAGATATTGGATCCAATCTCGAATGGATGAGTGAATTTAGTTTAGACTGGAAAACCAGTGTGATGATAATTATCATCATAATTGGTGCAATTCTACTTACACGTGCTACACGCTGGCTAGCAGATCGCTTATATTCCACAGTTGCATCTAAAGCCGCAATAAATACAACCAGATTCAACTTTGTAAAAAATGCTTTGTCCATCATTGTTTGGATTTTGGCATTTGCAGCTATTGTTTCTATGATCCCTCGTTTAAAAGCGATAGCCATTACCCTTTTTGCAGGTGCTGGAATTATGGTTGCAATAATTGGCCTAGCTGCTCAAAAGGCATTTTCAAATATTATAAGCGGGATAGTTATGATCATATTCGAACCATTTAAAGTGGGAGATGTAATCAGTGTGGAGGGAGAACATTTTGGCATGGTAGAAGATATCACGCTAAGACATACAGTCATTAATAATTTGGAAAATCAGTTGATCATTATTCCGAACTCCGTAATAAGTGCCGCTACTATTATTAATGAAAGTATATACTTTGGTTTATTGTGTAAATGGATGGATATAGGGATTAGCTATGATAGCGATATAGAATTAGCAACCCGTATAATTCATGAAGAAACTGATAAACATCCGAATGTAGTTCGAGAACCTGGAACAGATTACCCTAACAAGGTTAATGTCCGCGTAGTTGAGTATGCGGATTTCAGCGTTAATTTAAGGTGTTATGTTTGGACCAATAACGCCAGAGCAGGAATTCAAATTCAAAGTGATTTATACAAAAGCATAAAGGCGCGCTTTGATTTGGAAGGAATAGAAATACCTTTTCCTTATAGAACAATTGTCTTTAAAAATGATTTGCCAAATAAGCCTCAAATAGATATTAATCCCGAATGAATAAGATAGTATTTTTAGTATTCTCAGTAGTTCTTTACTCGTGCCAACAATCTTCTTCTATAGAGGAAAATACGCTTATTACTGATACTCTTCATACTGAAGTAATGACTGCAGATAAGCAGTCAAATATGAGTTTCAATGATGTTATATCAGAACTAAAAGAAGGTAATTTACGCTTTGTTGAGAATCATATGTACCGAAGAAACAACGTAGCCCAATTGGAATATTTAGAAAGTGGCCAACACCCCAAGGCAGTGGTATTATCTTGTATTGATAGCAGGGTTCCTGTGGAAGAAGTGTTTGACCAAGGGGTAGGAGATTTATTTGTAATTAGAGTTGCGGGAAACATAGACAATGATCACAACCTTGCAAGTTTAGAATACGGCTGCAAAGTTTCCGGTGCTAAAGTTATAGTAGTTCTAGGCCATGAATACTGTGGTGCCATTAAAAGTGCCGTAAAAGGCGTTGACATGGGAAATATTACGGAGCTGCTCTCTCATGTGCAACCTGTGCTAGACAAGCATGAGGAATTTCCAGGAGAAAGAACCGTAGACAATCCTGATTTTCTAGAGCTTATTACTAAAGACAATGCTCTAATGACCTTAGATGATATTAGGGCGCACAGTGCCATTCTAAACAGCATGGAGCAAGAAGACCGAATCAAACTAGTAGCCGCATATTTTGATATGGGTACTGGTAAAATCTTATGGCTGGACGAGAAGGATAACCCTATGCATTAAGGATTGTAATACCGTTTTTCTCACCAGAAGTGCTCTCAATTGGGTGTATTCACACACTCGATATCAGCTATAAATATGAGTAATCTCAACTCATTTGGTAAGGGTTAGAGTTAGGCTCAGACCTACCTTTACCCATTTAAAATCAATTTAAAACCAAAATCATGTTATCCAAATCACAAGCAAGAGCTTTCTTCTTGGGAGGTACGATTCTAACTTTTGCAATTTTTCTTGGATTGTCTTGGCAATCTTTGAGTAAGGAGGTCCCCAAAAGAACGCATGAAGAAAACCTTTCTGAACAGGTTGTCAGAGGGAAACACATTTGGGAGTCTAACAATTGTATGGGCTGCCACACCATTCTAGGAGAAGGTGCATACTATGCACCAGAACTAACTAAAGTTTATGAAAGGCGAGGGCCGGGTTACATCAAGGCTACCTTGATGTCTGAAAAGCCATGGGCGCCAAGAGGCAGAAAAATGGTGGCTTACAATATGTCTGCGGAAGAGGCCGAAGATGTTGTAGCTTTTTTTAAATGGATAGGTGAAACGGATCTAAACGGTTTCCCACCTGAGCCTAATCTTAAGTCTAACTAAAACGAAATTGACATGAAATACAAATCACAAAAAGTAGCCTATTGGTTCTTTGCGCTGGCTATGTTGCTGCTTGTTTTGCAGCTAGTATATGGATTCATTATGGGCTTTGCTCATATGGGAATGGATGGTCTTCACGATTTCATTCCATTCAACACTGCACGAGCTGTTCACACTAACCTACTAGTAGTTTGGCTACTGACAGGATTTATGGGCGCAGCTTATTACATTATACCAGAAGAGGCTGAACAGGAGTTGGTCAGCACAAAGCTTGCCTATATTCAATTAATTACTTTGGCATTAGTCGGGGTAGTAGCAATTGTAGGATATCACTTTAATTATTGGGAAGGAAGAAAGTTTCTTGAGATTCCTCGACCTTTAGACTGGTTGGTGGTTATAAATGTCCTCACATTTCTCGGCATTATTCTCGCCACTTTGTACAAAGGGAAGAAAAGAACTACAACATCTCTGGTACTTACTATGGGATTAGTTTTTGCAGCTTTACTCTATTTGCCTGGAATGATCTGGTTTGACAACCAAACCATGGACTCCTTCTTTAGATGGTGGGTTGTTCACCTTTGGGTAGAAGGTGTATGGGAATTAATAATGGGTGGTATACTGGCATTCTTGCTCATTAAGATTACCGGAGTTGATAGGGAAGTAATAGAAAAATGGCTTTACGTAATCGTAGGTCTTACATTCCTTTCTGGTATACTGGGTACTGGTCACCATTACTACTATATAGGTGCTGGTAAAACTTGGTTAATTGTTGGAGGAATCTTTTCAGCATTGGAACCCCTTGCATTTTTAGGAATGGCCCTATTTGCTATTAGTATGTACAGGAAGGGTGAAAAACGGCATCCCAATAAAGTAGCTTTGAATTGGACGCTTGGTACTGCCATAGTTTCATTTGTTGGAGCGGGTCTACTTGGGTTAGCGCATACCTTGCCACAGGTTAATCTTTATACTCATGGAACACTTGTTACAGCCATGCACGGTCATATGGCTTTCTGGGGAGCATATGGTATGATAGTTTTTGCAATCATTAGTTATACAATGCCAAATCTCACCGGCAGAAAGCTGTATAATACTACTCGAGGTATGTTGGCCTTCTGGATTTCAAATATTGGAATGCTTGGAATGACCGTAGCCTTTGGTGTTGCTGGAGTTGCACAAGTATATCTTGAACGTAAAGTAGGTATGGACTTTGGAGATGTGCAGACAGAAATTCAAGTTCACTTTCTAATTCTTGTGCTTTGCGCTACTATGTTTACTGTAGGTATTTGCATGTATATCTATGAATTTATTAAGTATGGGCGACCGAACGATGAAGCTCTAATAACTGAATAATAAAAATAAGCGCACAGGTCTTTGGCCTGTGCGTTTTTTATTGATATGAACAAACCAAACTATCATAAAGTAGGCCGTGAAATTGAGGTGTTTGAACATGCCTATAAGAATAAATTGCCCTTATTGCTTAAAGGACCTACAGGTACCGGAAAATCACGATTTATTGAGTTCATGGCATATCAATTACAGGCAGATTTACTTACGGTTGCTTGTCATGAAGAAACCTCTGCCACCGATTTAATTGGTAGATATTTAATAAAAGGTGCAGAGACTGTTTGGATTGATGGGCCCTTAACAAGGGCAGTTAAAAGTGGGATGATTATCTACCTTGATGAGATAGCTGAAGCTAGACCAGATATTATTGTAGCTATACATTCACTCACAGACCATCGCCGAGAACTTTATATTGACAAGCTAGGTGAAACTGTAAAAGCTCATGAGGATTTTATGCTTGTGGCTTCATACAATCCTGGATATCAAAGAGGATTCAAAGAATTAAAACCTTCTACCAGGCAAAGATTTGTGTCTTTGAGTTTTGGATATCCCGACTCTAAAACTGAAAGTGAGATATTAATAAGTGAAAGCGGTGTAAATGGAGCTGATGCCAAGCGCTTATCTCAAATCGGAACCAAAATCCGGAACTTGACTGAACTTGGATTGGCCGAAACAGTTTCAACCAGATTGCTAGTTGATGCCGGAAAACTAATTCAAAGCGGATTACCAAAAAGGTTAGCGGTGAAAGTAGCCGTTGTAGAACCTCTTACAGATGACCCGGAAGTAAGTGAAGCCTTGTCAGACCTCTGTGATTTACTAATCTAATGGCTCTAGACGAGTTTATCTATGGTAAAATTGTTGGCTTTTTTAAAAGGCGTAGTAATGAACGTGAATCTAGTGTAGAAGGCAGCGTATCACTTGAAAATATAAGATCTCGCCTCACTATTTTAGCACGTGCCACCTCAGGTAGTGCTATTGAAATTTATCCTGCAGAAAAAGAAGGCGGATATAAGGACCATAATTTCTTTCTTCCTGAAAAAGTAAGCTTTTTTGGCTCTGAATCACTCAATCTCGCCTTCTACTTTTTTCGAATTCTATATCTGGTAACTCAAAGGGACCTCAATCTTAATTGGAGGCCAGATCAGGAAGCTAGTCTAGAAGAATCGAGAGAAGAAGCTCTTGCTAGTTCAAAGCAGATTCTCAACGCTCTTTTTTCAGAATACCCACTTTGTGAACACATATATTCAGAAATACTTGAGAATTTCACGAATGAAAAACACGGGCAAGAATTGTGGTGGATATATGGAAAATGGATGAGGAACAGCATTGCGGAAGTCGAGAACAAAGACAAACTAGAAAATTTTGATAATAAGACTAAAGCTGGAACCAGCCCAACTACCACTATTAAAGCTAAAGCTGTTGAGGAAATAAAACAAGTTACTGTAGACAAGAAGCAACAAGAGGACTATGTGCTCACCCACAATTTTGAGAAAGTTGAAACAGCAGAAGAACACAGCGGTGTCTGGCGTGATTTTGACGGCGACGACGATTTAAAAGCTCATGAGAATTCACTTGATGAACTCAATCTTAGATTCACAGTAAGGGTTGACGATACCGCTCATTCTGTATATCAAGCTGAATTTTTAGAGAATACAAGTATTCAAGAAAGTGCCACAGCCTCATCAAAAGGAACTAAGTATTCGTATGATGAATGGGATTATCAGAAGAAAGCTTATAAGAAGAACTTTTGCAGCCTTTATGCTTATAAAGAAACAAGATCTAAGAAGGACTATTATTCCAAAACTCTAAACAACAATAGAACCGTGCTTAGCTCATTGAGAAAATCTTTGACTAGCATTAATAATAAGCTCAAACAATTAAAGTATCAAAACCAAGGTGATGAATTTGACTTGGATGCCTTAACAGATATGGTTGTTGATTTAAAAGTGAATCAATCTATTTCTGAAAAAATCTACCTCGATAAAAGAAAAAATGAAAAGGATTTATCCATTCTACTCCTTCTTGACGTTAGTTTATCAAGCGATTCCTACGCGGCTGGCAATCGTGTTATTGATGTTGAAAAAGAGGTCTCCATTCTGTTTGGAGAAATACTGAATGAATTCAATGTGAATTTTTCAATTCATGGCTTCTTTTCAAAAACCAGAAATCACTCTTCATTTATAGAAGTGAAATCATTTGAAGATTCATGGGACAAAACCAAAACTTTGGTAGGGGCTTTGGAACCTCAAGGTTATACTCGAATAGGAACATCTTTAAGACATGCAGGGGCACTATTAGACCAACAAGAATCAAAAAACAAATGGATTATTCTCCTTTCTGATGGAAAGCCAAATGATTTTGACAGATATGAGGGTCAATATGGAATTAATGATGTAAAGCAGGCTTTAAGAGAACTGCACGAGAGAAGAATCAATTCATACGCTTTAGCTATCGAAGCTCAAGCGAAGTATTATTTACCTCAAATGTTTGGTCAAAATCATTATCAGATTCTAACAAATCCAAAAGAACTTCTGAAATCTATGGTGCAGCTATTCGAGAAAATTCGATTTGACTCTTAATTACAAATCAAACTTTATACCTTGAGCTAGAGGTAAATCCTCCCCGTAATTGATAGTATTGGTTTGTCTGCGCATATAAGTTCTCCAGGCATCGGAACCTGATTCACGACCTCCACCAGTTTCTTTTTCACCTCCAAATGCTCCTCCAATTTCAGCCCCGCTAGTTCCTATATTTACATTGGCAATGCCACAATCACTTCCTACAGAACTCAAGAACTTCTCTGCCTCTAATAAGTTATCAGTGAAAATAGCTGAGCTAAGTCCTTGTTTAACATCATTTTGCATGGCAATAGCTTGATCCAAAGTTTTAAACGGAATTAAGTAAACGATAGGAGCAAAAGTCTCTTCCTGAACAATTTCAAAATGATTTTGAACTTCTGCAATACATGGTTTCACATAACATCCGCTTTCATACCCCTTACCGCTAAGCACTTCACCACCATAAACAATTTGACCACCTTCCTCTTCCACCTCTTTAATGGCATTCTGAAATTGCTGAACAGCATCCTTATCTATTAATGGACCAACATGATTGTTTTCATCCAATGGGTCTCCTATCCTCAATTGATCATATGCTTTAACCAATTTGGCCTTAAATCTCTCTATTATGTCTTCATGAATCAATAGCCTTCTTGTACTTGTGCAGCGCTGTCCAGCAGTTCCAACGCAACCAAACACCGCGGCTGGAAGAGCCTTATCTAAATCTGCATGTTTGCTTATAATAATGGCATTATTTCCTCCTAATTCCAGAAGTGATTTACCTAATCTAGCTCCAACAATCTGCCCGACTCTTTTACCCATACGTGTTGAACCTGTTGCAGACACCAAAGGAATACGTCTATCTTTTGCTATGGCCTCTCCTATCTTATAATCTCCTATTACTAGATTGAAAATACCTTCTGGAAGGTCATTTTCTAAAATAACCTCTTTCATAAGTTGGTGGCAAGCAATAGCTGACAAGGGTGCTTTCTCACTTGGTTTCCACACACATACATCTCCGCAAATGGCTGCTAGCATAGCATTCCACGCCCAAACGGCCACCGGAAAATTAAATGCAGAAATGATTCCAACAATGCCTAATGGGTGCCATTGTTCATACATTCTGTGGTCTGGTCTTTCAGAGTGCATGGTTAATCCATATAACTGACGAGACAGACCAGTTGCAAAATCACAGATATCTATCATCTCTTGCACTTCGCCTAATCCTTCTTGATAGCTCTTACCCATTTCAAGGCTAACCAAGCGTCCAAGATCCTTTTTCCTCAATCTGAGTTTAACTCCATATTTTCTGACTATATCCCCTCTTGCAGGAGCTGGTTGCTTCTTCCACCATTCAAAAGCTTCCTGAGCTTTTTTAATCACATGTTCATATTCGCTTTGAGAAGCATAGACTACTGTTCCAAGTTTGGAGCCGTCAACAGGGCTGTGTACATCCTTGTGTTCTGTACCAATAGAACTAACCCATTCTCTACCTGTACAAATGCTTTCGTTCACTGGTTTAACACCCAGATCAAACAATAATTCTTCAACTGTTTTACCCATGATTATTCAGAATTCAAAGATAATCAAGGAGCATTGATTTGTGTTGTAATTAAAGAAGTTTACCTAATTGCCTACCAACTGTTGCAAACCTTCAAGTGCGTCATCCGCTTTGTACTCAAAGATGAAGTCCCCATTTTGCTTATGGATTCCAAAGCTACCGTATCGTACTTTGGTTGTAAGGCCATGCATATAGCTCACTATATCTTCCATGGTTACATAATCTTTAGGCTTTCCATTCTGAGCAGCTCTTTCATTCAAAGCTTGAATAAGTTTTGATGAGAATGGTGAATTAGCTCCTGGTCGACCATCTGGCACATATTCTTTATTTCCGCTGGTAAGATAAATTCTAGTTTGAATACCCCTTTTATTATTGATGAGCTGGTCAATTTCACTGGCTGCAACACCCTTATAAGTAGCAGACGGAGTTTCAGAATCAAAGAAGGTACCACCAAAACACACATCCATAATCATAAATACATTTTTACATGATCTCATTTGCCCGATGGCACTATTTAAATATGAGTAATGTAAGTAAGACGGATAGCCATCTTCTTCTTCCTCATCAGACAATATGGAATTCTTGCAAACCAGATAAGCCTCCTCTTCTTGTTCGTCATAGTAACCATGGCCGGCAAAGTAGATAAGCAATTGATCATTGCTGTTGAACTCTTTCTTCTTATACTCAGTAATCTTTCTCATTACTTCGCGCTGAGTGGCATTTATAACCAACTCAACTTTGAACCCATAATGTTCAGTAAGCACTTTTTCTAATGCTCTGGCGTCATTGATAGGATTGTTTAAATCGCCCCATTGATCATACTCATTGGTTGCGAAGAGTAAAGCGTAATCCTGTGAACCTCCAGTGTTGAAATCTCCAAAGTCTTCAGCTATAACACCTCTTGTAAGGCTTACATTTTTTATAACTGGTGCTTTTTTTCTACTCGTATCTGAATTAAAGATGTCAAATGGTCTACCTGTTTGGTATGAAGAAACCGCTAGTCTAGGCCCTTTTAGAGTGTAGTCTTGCAGTAGAGCCCATCCCAAATCTTGAGTGCTTATTCTCCCTGTATCTTCAAGACTTTCCAAAACTGGCATAATGAAGCTTGAATTTTTGCTTTCAGGGTTTTCCATTCGCACATCTGCCGGGCAGAGAATTTGAAAATTCTTAATCTCATCTTGATCAAAATTCAAGCGGTTTTTAAAGCTTACAAACTCCTCTACAAAATGTACTCCTGGTATATCTGCTACTGCTAATATCTGATCGGCATTTACGTAACTCAGGTTCGTGAACAAGCGTTTAAGACTGATTGAATCCGATTCTAAAACCAGGCCTTTTTCACCGTTTATATTATACGAATTGCCTGCTAGATGTATTATGAGCACATCCTCATTGCTCACATTAGATGCTAGCTCTCTGAATGTTTGCTGTATATCTGATTTACTTCTATTCTTGAGGTGAATCCTATTTACTGAACTATAAAGTTTATTGTGTTTGTGATCTATAGCATTAAAAAAATCTTCTACATCTTTATGACAATAATTGAATGGAGTTTGATCATTGCTATTGGAGATCCCTAGCAGATAAAGCTTAGGTCTGAACGTATCCATTTTTAGTTTATGTGCCAAGCCATATTCCAAACCATCATATATGTTTTCATTCAAATCATCATCTAGCCACGAGTAGAGATTACCTACATCGTCAAAATCATCAACCATGAGAGCTTCATCCTTAATATGGCTCTGGTTCACTTTAAGTGCTTTTTGATAATGATGTAAGCTAGAGTCGTAGTCTTTCAGCTTATAATAGCAAAATGCAGACCATCTGTGGTAAGCTCTTATATCTCTGTAGTTTATTTCTTTGTTTTTGTGTTCTGCATATAATGCAGTATCTAAATGAGCAATAGCACGATCAAAATTACTCAGTTTATACGCAGTCTGTGAAAGCTCCCAATGCTCGTCTGACATGACTTTCATTTTATACTCATCTTCCCACTTATCTTTCAAATAGCTTTGGTACTTCATGCTTAAAGACTCCATCCATCCTTTGCTAATATTATACTCAAATGCATCTTCTAATGCCTCATATTCCCCCTTATAACTCATGCGTTCAAATCCAAGATCGAAATAGTGTTTTGCACTATCTTCTATACCACTGAACAAATGAGATATACCTACATTCATGGTTTTGATTGGGTTGTAAATATCTTCTTGATATGAAGCCCAAAATAGAGGTTTTGCTTTCTTCCATTCTCCCATTCTAAACAATGCTGCACCTTTTGTTCCTTGAGCAAAAGGTATCCAGCTAGAATCGCCCAGAGCAATTATTGAATCACAGTCATCAACAACACCTTTATAATCTCCTAACTCAAACAAAGCACCAGATCTATACCAATAGCCGGTTTCTTTGAACAAGCCATTCTCTATGAGCTGAGTAAAGTATTTGCTAGACTCTTCATGGTCTTTCTCTACATCTCTCAAATAACCTTTCATTAGCAACATATTGTTATAAAGAGTATCGCTTTTGCCCTTGCTCATCCACATAATCTTACTTATAAAACTATCTGTTAAGGCTGGTTCATCTTTATAGTTGTCGTATAGCTCATTGAGATAATTGTTATCGCTACCCACCACCTCATTTAAATAGAATAAATATGTTGAACTATACTCGTCTGCTCTAGTTTCATCATGTGGCAATGCTTTAATCTCAGAAATTAACTTCTCTTTAAATCCATCTAGACCTGTAGCATTTGTTCCATTATCCATCCAGGTTGCATAAACATTGGCAAATGCAAAATCTTTACCCATATAACTGAATGGGTAGTTAGACATATAATCCAAGAAATTTTCTACATCAATCATATCGGCGGACATTAAGGCTTCAGGCCAATTTACTCCCTTATACTTTCCACTTTCCGGTTTATTGGAATTGAAATCTTCATTGTTGAGGATCATTTCTCCAACCTCTACTAAGTGCGCCAATATTGACCTCTTTATGAGGTCAGGTAAATGTTTTGAGCTCTTGTACTGAAGTATCAAAGGAGAATAGAAAGGTTCACCGCTTAAATTGGTCATGATTATATCATGGGTCAGAAGTGAGTTAAACACTCCAAGTTCCAGACTATCCGCTACTTCAATTTGTACTTTAACCAAATCGTCCGCAATTACCCCATATGAAGACATACCGGTATAGAAATTGATTTTCACCAATGAACTATGACTGTAAACTTCTATGACCTCAGCATCACCCAATACTGTATTTTCACGTTCATCAAGACTGTCATTGCTTCCCGATAAAATTCCCCCCTTGCTACCAACAAATACACCTTGATTTAAACCTGCTCGTATTCTTACATGCATGTCTCCAGAACTGCCATCTGGATTCTCTTGAGGCAAAACTTCTAACACCTTGAAGAATGCTCCAATCGTATCTTTTTCATTGTCATTGCCTAGACCCTCTTCTTTGAGAGGCAACTCCTTGCTGCTAATTCTTGAAAAAAGTTTAGGCAGATGGCTATAGGATCTCAAAGACAAATCATTTAGACCAGCGTCAGTATAGTCTTGGATTGAAGTCAAAAAAGCAGGATAGGAGACGTAAGCGTAGTCAGTACCTTCATATAAGGTCCCCATTGTGTATTCAATATCTCCTAAAAATTTCTTGTCTGGATTCTCTTTAGCAGCCTCATATTTAAGAGCTTTACTCAGATTTAAAATAGCATCTGTGTATTCCGCTGAATCCATGGCCTCTTCATACATATCATAATACAATCTAGAAGAATCAATCTGCGCGTTCACCATTGTGGCCATCACAGCTGATAGAGCTACTAGCAGATAAATTCTTATATATGATTTCATGAGGTTCATGGATCTAAATGTTTATTTATAGCTTGCCTTTCTCAGCTTTCTTAAGCCACTTCTTCATGGTCTTATATTTTCTCTTTTTGGCGTACTTTCTAGCTGTCCAACCATTGTTGTCTACTTTGAAAAGATTTACATCATTGTCTACCAATATCCTCAATGAAGAATAATCGTACTTTCTGATAGCCTCAAAAACCGCTGTTTCACCTCGGTTATTAGTAACATTTACATTGGCTCCTCTTTCTAAAAGCAATTTGAGTGCCTCCGTATTGCCATGCTGTATTGCCCAGAAGATACTTGTATTACCATCTTCGTCGGCTTCGTTTGGATTAGTACCGTTTTCCAGCAAGTATTTTACAAACTCAAGATTTTTACTCTCAATAGCAAAGGCCATCATTCCCGACATTTCGCTTTCGCTGTTTTCCAATATCATCATGAGTGCATCCATATTGTTCACTTCCAAAGCAATATTCTCAAATCTCCCCCTTTCAACCACATATGAGTGATCTACCAGTCCTCCGTATACCATCCATTTCTCTAAACGTTCTATATCTCCTTCTCTTATGGCGTATTCAACATTATTGTATAGAGCTTCAAGTAGAGCATCAAATGGGACTTTGGTAATACGCTGTACTGATTCTTGATTGTATGCAAAATTTCCTTGAACCGAAACCTTAACGCATTCACATTCTTGATCGTATATATAATCCGTTTGACCACGTACCAATATTCCTTCTATCCAACCCGCTTCGTCGAAAACTGGTCCTCCTGAGTTGCCTCCAAAAGCATCCAAATTTGCTTCGAAGTATTGATCGTTTCCATTCCAACTTACCCAGGCATCATCAGCTAGCTTAAGTGGAAGTCCACTTGGAGAACCTATCATATATACATCCTCATAATCCGCGATTTTATCATTGATTCTAAACCTGTATGGGTCTCTATCGCTTTTGCGATCCAAATGAATCACTGCCCAATCACCACCACCGCTTACGAGTTCTGTGCTAATAATATCTTCACATGTATAAACATTCTCACTTTCAAGACTTACATAATCAGCCCAATCTAGGTGCAATAGCTCCTTAGTATAGTCAAATACCCATGCATAATTTTCACAATCAGTCATGCTTTCTATGCAATGCCCTGCAGTAACCAAAATATCAGGTGCTATGAGAAAACCAGTGCATGTACCACATGCGGGTTGATCCAAGAAGCTCACATTTTCATGAAACTTACTGGTTCCATACCTGCTACTTAATTTATCTCTAAGAGAAGGACAATCCATATAGTCATCTCCAATTCTGTCCATTCTCACCATAACAGCGGTTGCCCTTGCATAATCTTCATAGCCATAAGCATCTGTTACATCTCGTCTGTCGTCCTCTCCGTAAAAGCCTCTGGAGTTCTCTCCACTAAGGTCAAATGGGTCAACAGTTGGTCCAGCTTCTCCTCTGGTAGTGTCTTTAACTTGAGCGTTTAGGGTAGTGCTTACTACCGCAAACAATAACATTAATAGGGTTTTTATTGATTTCATTTTGATTGTTTTTTTCTTCTTTTTAAATATTTCTTCATGGCTTTGTTCTTGCTCTTTTTAGCCAATTTGATTGTATTCCAACCAGAGGAGGACTTTGCCATGATATTGGCTCCTTTATTAATGAGCATTTCCGCAATTTCAATATTTCCAATTCTCGCTGCATAGTGCAATGGTGTATAACCATATAAATTAGATGCCACGCTCACACTTGCTCCATATTTTAGTAGCAAACGCACGGCCTCAACATTCTGTCTTTCAATTGCATAGAACAGAGCTGATTCCCCAAATTTATCCTGTTTATTTAAATTAAATCCATTTTTAGCTAAGGTTTCTATCAATGAAGTATTGTTGTTTAATACCGCATAGTAGTACAGATTTCTTTCCATGTCATCTGTAATATTCTTGCTAGTTCCAAGTTCCAACATCTTCTCTAACATGTCCCATTGTTTGGAGTCTGCTGCCAATAGCTCAAGTCTTCCTTCTTTCTGAGCGTATTCAGTCTCTAAAATCCAATTATAAGTCATCCACTTATTAAAACGCTCTAGGTTGCCTTTTTCTATAGCATATTCAATATTCTCATAGATAGCTTGAATTAATATGTCATAGTTGGTTTCTATTATGCGCATTTCATAGCTCCCTTTTCCGTAATAGCTTTCAAAACTTACTGTTTTAATGCAGTTGCATGTAGGGTCGTATATGTAGTCTGAGCGCTGGCTATTGTCAAAATCTGTTGCTGTATAACCTCTAACGTGTATAGCCTCAATCCAACCTGATTTATCAAAAACAGGCCCTCCCGAATTTCCAGGAAAATGATCCAGTGAAGTTACAAAGAGTAAAGGGTGACTTAAAGTAGATGTCACTTTCGCATCGTCTACCAGTTTGAGAGGCAAACCATTTGGCGCCCCTATCATAAATATATCTTGCCAGTATTGTACGTCTCCATCGGTTCTGAACATGTATGGCTCTCTTTCTGTCTTTTTATTCATGCGCATATACGCATAGTCCAATAAGGTTTCATCACTGTAATCCCAATCCATTATCTCTTCACATTCATAGATGTCGTTTGGATCTATTTCAATGTAATTCTGTGAGTTTCTATGTTGAAGCTTATTGGTATAATCAACTATCCAAACATAATCCTCACAACTCCCTTCTTGGTTAACACAATGTCCTGCTGTTGCCATAATATCTGGGGCAATAAAAAAGCCCGTACAGCTCCCGGCGGTAGGTTGATCAAGGAATGCTACGTTTTCGTCAAAGTTGTTCACCCCATAGCGTTGTGAAAGCGATTCTCTTAAACTCCAAGTATAAATCCTATTGCCTTGAATTGCACTCTTGCTCACTTTAACCAAAGTAGCTCCAACCAGATCTTCATAACCCCTAACCGTGGTTACGTCTTGCCTGTCGTCATTGCCGTAGAACCCTCTACTATCTGATCCTTTTTCACCAAATGGATACTGCACTTGAACATTGCTTGTATCACCTTCCTGAGCCAGGGCCAATCCTCCCCAGCTCAAGAGGGCAATGAGGGTAAAATATCTTATTGCTTTCATCTTTGTTCTACAATTTTAAAGGTGAATGAAAATGTACATGCATCTGTATCGGCGGCCAAAGTCTCAACAACCGGACCTCTGCTCATACTATAACTCGTTTGGAATAAATTCTCCAGTTGATTTGTTAAACCTCTGCTATTTGACTCTCCCCTGGTGCGTAGAATAGGAGCAAAATTTATGGGCTCATAGCTCGCGAAAATCTTAAAAGTTTCCAAACCGTATGGAGGTTGAAATCCAAGAACCTTTCTTGGAACATAGTAAACCTGACCTGCCTCAATTCTAAAATCCTTTGGATTTTCATTCTTATTTGGGTTGGGCATAACGGGGCTCACGCTGCCGTCAGCAGAAATATCTATGATATTGAAATAAACAGGGAAGCTTCCATTATTTGTAATTTTAAGGAGAGCCCTTTCCCCTGGAACGAATTGGGGAATCCCTCCTTCGTCTTGGGTCATTCGAACATCTAATGTATCTACTATACGTCTGTTCTCCACTTTTACAGGTACTAGTTCAAGTTCAATTGAATAATCCGGATTGTTAATCTCTAAATCCTTCAAAAATTTTCCTTGAGCATAAGTTGAGAACTGCTCTTTCAAGCTCTCAAACTCATCAATTATGCTTACCGCTGACTTGAATATCTCACCATCTTGAACTCGGACAATATTGATAGAAGTGTCATTATGATCATTCAAACAGAATGTAGGGTTGTCTGAATCTATTTTAACCAATGGGAAAGCAGTTAATGCTTCTGCCAATTCTTTCTTGAGCTTTTTCTTAGATATGTTACACAGCGATACCGCTACAGAAACATCTCCAAAAGTTCTTTCTTTAGCAAACACCCAATAAGAATTTGCATCTCCTTCAAGCTTTGCACTTAAGGTTGCTGAACAATCAAATGCCCCAGCATAAGCTATAGTGCCTGTTGCCACAGGTTCTGCGTTCTTAGAGCTAAAGGTTCCCGCTTCGTATATTTCTATAGTGGTTCCTTTATTCAAACCTGTAAACGCTCCTCCTTCTATAGTTATAAAATCACCATCAAGAGACATCATCTTATAGTAGGGTTCTTGACTTACCACTGCTCCTCCGAATAACAAGCGATCAATATCGCCTTCTAGGGCTGGTGTTTGCTTAGGAGCAATCACGGACATTTCCTTTACTATTTTACTAAATAGCGATCTGTAGGAATACTGATTATTCAAGTTTTCAAACGCGCGCTGAAAGGCCACTGAGAGTGAACCATATCCGTTGTACTCATAATTCAATTCATCTGCTCTAGCAGCACTAATCACTACCATAGGTGCCATATTAGAACCATTGCCTCTTGTAGAGGATTTGCTTACTTCAAATACCCCAACTTCATCTTCATCTGTTTTGCCCGGTTTATAATTGGCAGGTGCAAATGGAGCAACGCCACCTCTAGCTACTGCTTGCCCTCTGGTTGCCGTTCCGCTATGGCAGGCGTCAACCAATACCAACAAATCTCCATCTTGACCCAGAGCCAATCGAATTTTCTCAAGTTCATCACCCAGTTCTTCGTCTCTCAAATGATTTTCACCATTATAGGCTGGGTCATACAGAGCAGGTGCTCCATATGCTACTATGGCCTCATCATAACCATCAATCTCATCTCCATTATCATCTTCAATTTGTTGGCCGTGCGATGAAAAATGCACCACCACTATATCGTTCTTAGAAACGTTGTTTTTGAGTTGTCTCAAGGCAGCAATAATTCCTTTTTTATCCGCCTCTTCATTTCTCAGTACTATGAAATTATCAAAGCCTTGTTTAGATAAAGCACTTTGCACCAAATCAATATCATTGATTGATGAAATATCTTTCCAGTTGGTTTCTTCCGGATAATCTCCAATAGCCACTATTAGAGCGTGTTTTCTTACTGTTGGGTTTGCATTGAAGTAACTCAATGTTAAACATATAAATAAGCCTAGTAGTGTGATTCGTTTCATACCTATTAATTGCAATTTGTATACTTTGGTAAACACTTTTTATGTCAAGAGAGGGTCAGAACAAACCTAGCAAATTCATAGAAACAAGCCAAATGTCTGGATTATCACTCTTCTGAAGTATATGTACACGTACAAAGTCTTTGCCAAATAGTAGTATCACTTGTCTACACTATTAATATTAAATCGCTGCTATACATATGAAAAAACTAATCTTACTTTTATTAATCGGACTCTCCGTTGAAGCAATGGCGAGACCAATTGTTATTATTAAACAAGGCGGCAAAAGATGTGGCTTGTTCAACAAAGAAGTGTGCTATGACTACATTGAAATCAAAGATTTAGATGACTCCTACACTCAAAAGTGCAAAGGAGAAGGAAGGAACTCCTGTCCAAGGGTTGGAATTGTGACTATAGGCGGTCTTGAAGTAGCCGTAGATGGACTCATAAGCCAGGTGGAGCAAGCTATACTCAATGGAGATGAAACTGGTCTTGGTCATCTTATGTCTGGGGGCACCGTGGCAGCAACATACAGCTGGCAAGGAATAGTTAATAGCCAAGGCTTACTGGAATACAGAATTGAAATTAATGAAGTCTAGGACGGTCTATGTCTTCCTGCTTTTAATCTTACCTTGGTCAAGCTTTGGCCAAGGTTGGGTTAAATGGTCTACCGATACTTTGCATGATCTCAATCCAGCAGATATTGAAGATATAGATCAGCTATACGCTCCAATGCAATTTGCATTTCTAGCGGAAAGCTATTTAGGTTCTGAACTTATACTTTTAGATCAAGAGGGATTTCATCGACACAAGATTCCGAAGCACATTAATATTGACCCCAACGGGTCAGCCATATTTGGTTCTGATATTTTAATCAGATGTAAAGGTGGTGTAATCAGCTCTTATAGAATATATGAAGACAGATTAGTTCTTTGGAAATCACACAATACACCTCTGAAATGGAGATCTAAATACTTGAGTTGCACATATGCATTTACAGACGAAAAGCATGCATACTTCTTCTGTTATTACAATAACAACAATATAAAGCAACAAGCTTGGGATCATATGTACGCTATCAAATATGACCCCTTAAAAAACCGAATCGTCAAAGCAAAAAGCTTTGATTTAGGAAAGGACATCCTATTTGCACCTATGAGTCATCAGCAATTTGCATTTAATCAAGATCAATTTTGCTTTACAACTAGTCTGGATCATAAAAAGACCCTGTTCAATAAAGATTTTAAAGAGATCGAATCTGTGATATTGAATAAAGAGACTTCCTTGAAAAATTCCAGAATCGTTGATTCTATCATAAGTGATAAGGCTGCACCCTATTATCTACACAAACCATCTGACTTAATTTACCACTATAGAAATTCTGTTCTTAAAGATTTAAAAGCCGCGCAAAAGGTGATGTATGTAAATGACAGCAATCTGCTTTATGTTCAAAGGCTTTCATTTAGAGAGCAATTTGAAATGGGATTGCTTTCTTCTAATGGCAATGCTTATCTATACATAGATAGTTTCACACACTCCAAACATAAATTCTCTCCTTTGAGTTGGAGTAGAAATTGCTATCCCAATGTTGAATATCAGTTTCCTTTGGTAAGTCTAAAACGCATGTCCGATTCAAGTTTTAGCTATGTGATAGAAGTGTGGAAATGGTACAACGCCCAGTCGATTCCGGTATCTGTGCTCTCGCCTAAAATCCAAACCTACCTACTCGCAGAAAAGAATTATAGCGCTGTTGTGCTAGCAAGTCCATCTTTCTGCAAAGCTTGTTTCAACCAGATGGGAATAGGCGAGGAAGTACTTGTTATAAAACTCCTAGAGAATATGGACCTGGCATCCATAAACAGCGCTCATTTTAAGCGGTATTGGAGCATAAAAGGTGATATAATTTTTATTGATCAAGAAGAATATGACCGACTAAAAGGAAAACTATTTACAGATCAGATTTATCCTATAATTCATAAATGACCACAGTGCTTTGAGGATACTGAATCAATAAACCCGATAATCCAATGCTCTATTCACTATCCTAGAAGTGGGTCTCTGACTTCCACCGCTTAGCTCAATCACACGTTCAAACACTTGTTCCTGTAATTCTCCTAACCAGATTTCACCATTACCATCTAAATCAGCCAAGCTAGATTTCATTCCACTGAGAAGGCAATATGTAAACAAACCGTTCTTCCATTCATTGCTCTCAAGAGCGTATTCTAATCCTCCAGCTGCTGAGATAACAGTAGCCCCTGTTCCTTTACGAAAATCGGCAAACATACTCCTCATGAGTTCAGTTGTGTTTTGAAGGCCAAGTTGTTCATCTTCTGTAACCCAATCATCAACTACAACAGCTCTGCTATTAACATTTGATGCAAGTGGATTATCCTCTTTTGAACCGTTTTCGTCTCTTTTCGCATCTTCATCTACTTCTCCACTATGACATGTATCCATGAATAGAAGCTTCCTCAAAGGTTTGATTCCATCAAGAATTGATTCTATGGTCTCATATGAAATTCCTCTTAACTCTGGATGCTCAAAATCCATATCATGAGAAGCATAGTAATAATCCATTTTCTTGTCTAGTAATCCGTGTCCAGCTATAAATATCAATACTTGGTCATTGATGTCTGCTTCATTTAGAAAATCTTTCAATGCCTGTACGTTCTCAATGGTTACTTCATCATTGAGGAGGCTCTTACTATATATCTGTCCATAATATGGATGATCAACAAATGAGTTCACAACATCAACGGCATCTTTGGAAGCATATGTTAAATTGAACCTGCTGTCTTCATATAGACTAATACCTATACTTATTACATAGAGGTCTGGTCTAGACTTACCAGCTGAAGATCTGATGTTCACTTCTTCTCTATAGCTCTCTACCCCAGCGCTATTGCTAACACTTACTTGTATTTTATTGCTTCCTCTTGCAAGTGGTATTTTCAGTTCTTTTATTAATTCTTTACGGTTCACTCCTCTCAGACTTTTACCCGAAATTCCGTAAATGGCCACATCATTCACCCATACATTTATACGGTCTAAATCATAGGTGCTCTCTGTAAATTTAGCCTTTAAGACCAACTCATTTAGGTCTGTTTCAGAGCTCAATTCATCCATATTCAAAATGGATATTTCCGGCACATTAAAATCGGATTTCAACATAGCTTCATTGAAGTTGAGCTTCTTCAATCGCTTTTGGTATGCTCTGTTATACGCTTTGATCATGTTTGCATCTGCTAAATGCAGTTTACTTAGCACAAGGTCTGGTCTGTTGTATAAGGGATCAAGTTGTTCAGGAGAAATAATACTTCCCCCTTTTCTAAATGCAATCATCTTTAGGCCTTCTTTAGTTGTTAAATAATAGCCTTCATTGTCAACTACCACATGACCATTGTCTATTAGGCTGACCGTCCATAAAGCGATTCCATTCTTCACATCCCATATTTTAAAACTCCCATCTTCTGAACTAGAAGCTAGAAAATCCTGACTTGGAGAAAATCTCACAAATTGAACCATGTCTGTGTGCCCTTTGAGCTGTTGAATAGACTCCTTGTTTCTTTGATCATATATGTGAATAGAAAACAACTCTTCATTGCTTATTTCCAAATCTGGCCAATTACCCAATCCTGAGACAGCGCTTAAACCCGCAGTGTTCATATCCAATTTCCATGGGAGCTGACCACTTTCATCTTTTCTAGAACTTATTCCCCCGGATTCTACATCCCAAATGAACATTTTCTGAGCATCTATAGCAGTTACCTTTTTACCATCATCGCTGAATTTTACTTGAATTACATTTAATGATGGCGGCCCATAGATATGAATTTCATTTTCAAATACCTCAGCATTTTCCATATGTTCAAATGCAGCAGCATTTACATTTGGGTCTCTTGGTATTTTGCTGATATGTCTAGGTGGTATAAGTGTTTTAATCCTCTTGCCGTTTTGAACACTAAATAGCAATGCATTCTTGTCAAAACCCATGGCCACTACTAATAATTTATTATCACGACTTAGATCAAAATTCAAAGCTTCATCAGAAGGCAAGCTATAAGTTCTTTGCTCTTGAAAATTTATGGCGTCATATTGAATAAGTTCTCCATCATCATTTAATACAAATAATGATTTGTGGTTCTTGCCCCATTGGTACTGCTTAATTCCATCTGAAAATGTGTATTCCCTAATTAATTCAGAAGTGGGTCTATAGTAAAGTGCCAATTTATCGGAATGCAAAACGCATATAGTATCTCCTATTACTTCAATTTGCCAAGGAATGCCATCAATGTTCCTGACTTTATTGAGTTGGCCATTACTCAAATTCAAGCTCCATAACTCTCTGAATGTGCCTAAATACACTTTCTTTCCATCTTCTGTAAAACCAAAACCGAAGACCTTATTAGGTTGAGACATCTCAATCTCCCTAATGATTCGATCCTGATTCAGCTGATAAATCAGAAATTCCGTTGGACTCAGATTAAGTACAATCTGACTTGCGTTTCTGTAAAACTTTGCTCTGTCCATATAGCTCAGTTTCAAATCTTTGCGTCTTGGTACATCATAAATGACAGATCTGGTCTTGGCATTGTATACGATGAGTCTTCTATCATACTTTAGCAATACCAAATCTTCAAACACATCAACATCTTCTGGTCTAAACCTTCCTTCAAAATTCAAATGAATGCTATCCATGAGGTTGTTCTTATTTACCAAAACAGTACTCTCATAGGCCTTGACCAATAGGTAGTTGTTCAGTTCTTTTATTTCAGATATGTACTCATTGGAAATTTGGAGTCTGCCCTGCTCCTCTAGTTTGCTATTCAATATTCGTAATGCACCTTTATGATTGGATGCTATACGGCCATCTTTGAGAAAAATAGCCGATCTAGGAACTTCGTTATCTAGGCTGTTTTGAAGTTCGCCTGTACTTAGATTATAGATCTCTAATCTGTATTGCCCAACCAAAACTTTATCCCCATGCACATCTATGTGTTCAGCTCCTCGTTCGGTTTCAAATCTGAAAATGGTTTGTGCTTTTTCTAAGTCAAATACTCTTATAAATCCATCGTCACTTCCGTATACCAACCGATTGTCATTTGTAAACTTAAATGAGGTAATATCATCTGTGGCATCTTGAATATTGGCATAAATCAAACCTGTTCTAAGTTCAGTTATCAGTATGTTGTTACCATCATACTGTGCGGTAGTAGCCATGAACCTCTCATCAGGACTAAACTCCCAGTGGCTCACATCATTGTTGTGGCTACTTTGAATAACCAATTCTGGAGGCTGACCATGTAAGCTAATACTCCATAAAAACAAGATAATCCAACTAGCTCTCATTTAATCCTTTTATGGTTAATACTGTTTGGACATCATTTGTAAATCTAGGATAGGACTTTACTTAAACTACGACTGTAATTTACATAGTACTCCAAGGCTTTCTTGAATTGCCTGTTCTCTACATATTCTACAGTTGGCAAGACCAGATCTCTATACATGCAATCCAATACCTCTTTTCTCTTAGAGTTGGCCATGATCCTCTCTACCATCATAGGTCCATATATGTTATAGCTTTTTACAAGCTCTGAACCTTCTTCAAGGTTTAAAACATACTCATCTCTAAGTTTTCTCAATAAACTCAATTCCCTACAGTCGTCTGCTTTTCCCAAATGGTCTACACATACAGTAGTTAAGAAGCAGTCTGCATTCTCAGCGCTAAAAATGTATTTCTCCAGTTCGAGAAGCTCTTTGCCTTTGGCATCTAATATTTTAATTTTTCCTTTGGCTTCCTCTGTCTCTGGATAATAAAGTATGCAGTACTTCTTTCTTCTCAGAGTACCAAGACTTGAAAGTGGCAGTATATCATTAGATTCCTGTAATTCAAATGGTTTTGAATATACCAGCTTAACTCCTTCGCCTTCTTTTTCTTTGTCTTTAATTTTAGTAACTACAGATGAATATTTAGCTTTATCGTTGAAAGTGCCTTCTTCTGTAGTTTGTTCAATTGTAAGAAGCACTTCTCCCATAGAGTTGTCTTTAACCGTTGATTCAATTCTGAACTCGTACATGACCTCATACTTTATATCATCCCTGATTTCTTCTGTCTTTTTAACATAGCTGTATAGCTCGGTTTCATCTTGCAGAAGATTGCCTGCTATTAACAATTTGCTTGCTGCAAGTGCGGCTGTTGCACCAGCAGATTTGAGGATAAATTCTTTGCGGTCCATAAAAGATTAATGTTTGAGTGCTCTGTAAAATTATATGATTTTGATGAAGAAGAATAGGAATACGACCAAATTGAATTAATGCTTAGACTTACTCTTTGATAGAATGAGCCTAAAACAATAGCTTTGCTTCAACAATCAATATGAAGTATCCAACATTAGACTCGGCGCTTTTCACAGAAAACAGAAAAAGATTTATGGCTCAGATGGAGCCAGGAAGTATTGCCATTTTTCACAGCAATTACCAATACAGCTGGAATGGTGATGCCATGTATAAGTTCAAACAAAACTCAGATATTTTTTGGCTTTGTGGCATAGACCAAGAAGATTCGGTTTTGGTGCTTTATCCAGATTGTGCCATAGAATCATTCAGAGAGTGTTTGTTCATTATGGAGACCAATGAGCATATTGCAACTTGGGAAGGCCATAAATACACTAAAGAAGAAGCTACTGCAACTAGTGGCATTAGGAATGTAAGCTGGAATGCCAATTATATGCAGACCCTCCGCCCTCTAATTCAAATGGCTGATAACATCTATTTGCCATTAAATGAAAATGATAGATATAACCCACTTTCTCCATACAAAAACATGGATATGGCTCACCAAATCAAGCAATTGTATCCATTGCACAACTATTTGAGAGCTGGAAAGATTCTTCAGAGATTGAGATCAATAAAAACAGCTGCTGAACTAGATGTAATGAGAGAAGCCGTTAAGATTTCTAAAAGAGGTTGGGAACGGATTATGAGATTTACCAAGCCAGGCGTTCAAGAGTACCAGATTGAAGCGGAACTTATGCACGAGTTTCTTTCTAATAGAGCCAATGGATTCAGTTTTGAACCTATAGTGGCTTCTGGTCCTAGTGCCTGTGTTCTACACTATATAGATAACAATAAACAAGTGGAGGATGGCCATCTGATTTTGGTGGATTGTGGTGTTGATTATGCGAACTACGCCAGTGATATGACTAGATGCTTACCTGCAAATGGCAAATTCACTTCAAGGCAAAAGGAGGTTTATAACGCTGTTCTTTCTGTGATGAAGCAAGCGAGAACCAAATTGGTACCTGGCACCATGTTAATGGATTACCAAAAAGAGGTTGAAGGATTGATGGAACAAGAGCTCCAAGCCTTGGGATTGCTAAGCAAAGCAGATATTCAAAATCAAGATCCAAATTGGCCGGCAGTGAAAAAATACTTTATGCATGGAACATCACATTTCTTAGGTATTGATGTTCACGATTCAGGTATGCGTTATGAACCTATGCAAGATGGAATGACTTTTAGTTGCGAACCAGGAATCTACATTAAGGAAGAGGGAATCGGAGTTCGTATAGAAAATCAAATATTAATCACAGAGAATGGCCCTGTAGATATGATGGACGAAGTCGGGATGATAATTGAAGTAGATGAAATAGAAGACTTTATGGCCAGATGATTAAAAAATCAATCTAGCCAATAAGTTCTCTGATTTATTCATTCCGAACAGTATAAGTTCATTGGCTGAGATTTGCTGACAGCTTTGTGGTCTAATCTCTAATCCCAACTCTTTTTGCTCAATGAGATGTTCTTTCGTTTGATTGCCATCTCTGTCTAAACTCACCATTGCAACAACTGAATTATTGCGTTTGCGGTTATATGTATTGAGGTCCTTCTCGGTCTCTATATTCAGATTGTCTTTATGATCATTATAGATAAAGTGAAGTTTGTCTCCATTCACAGCCAGAACAAAGCTAGACATGAACCCACCGTCTTCAGTGGTCAGCTGTCTTTTTAAAATCTTCTTACTCCATTCTATACGCCCTTCTGGATCTATGCTAACCACCACTATATCCTTATAGTTGAAATGAATAGGATATTGATCTCCAGCCGCATTTTTAGGAGTCATCTGGAACGCAAACATTTCACCAATAAGAACCACACTTCCATCTTCACGCATTATAAATTCTCTGAAATCAACCTTATCCAATCCCATGCTCTTGCCATTGTTGGCCTCTCTACTTAATCTCTCTTTCTGATTATCGGTCATTCCTTCAGAAACAAACTCATAAGCAAAATTTTCAGTGCTACTGCTCATAAGTTGGTTGTTATTATCAAGCTTCATAAAAAAGGTTCCTTCCATGGTACAACATCCAGTTCCAAAGAAACCTGCAATAATTACTTCTTCATTTTCGCTGACTTCAAAATGTAAATTTTGAATGCGCTCACCTGTTTCAAGTGCAATTAATTCATCTGTTTGATTTCCATTGGCATCTACAGATATCAAATGGTAGTCGAATGATTTGTTCTTTCTTACACCTTTAATTTCTTTGGACTCGTATACTTTGAGAAGGCAAAACAGTTTTCCTTGTTTAGATACATCAATGCTCGACAATTCCACATATTGACGTTCGTAAGGTAGAGTTAACTCATTCTCCCAAAGCAAATCGAAACGTTGGTCGTGTACCTGCACACCTAATGCAGTTGCTTCATCTCTATCACCTGGATACTGGGTTACAAATGCAATCTTCATTTCATCTCTAGAAATGACATAGTCAAATCCCCCATAACTGTATCTCAATCTTCTTTCAATGGAAAGATCAAAAATTGGAACAACTTCACCCATAGGGTTAAGTGTCTGCTTATCTACAAAATGAGCATCTAAACTGGCTTCGTCATAATTGGTTTTGAAATTTAACATCCAAAGATCTTGGCCCAGTTTAATGATGTTCTTCATTACATCAAAGCGTTCCTTTTGGTCAAACTTAATCTCTGTTGAGATGCTTGGTTCGAGATTGTTGTAACGTTCAATAAATATGTCTTGATTGAATAATCCCAGATTCCTTTTAATGGCAAAGATTTCTCCATCATCGGAACTGATAATGTCTGTGACCACAGACTTCTTAGATTGATAGGGCTCCCCCCATATGATTTCCATTTCATCTGCTTGAGCAGCAGAAAAAAGATATAATACGGATAGGACTAATGTAATAATAAGGTTTTTCATGTCTTCTACTAAAAAGGTGAACTAAAAGTGCCAGTCCGTTAGGTGACCATATTAGTTCAACAATTGCACCAATAAATGGGTATTGCTTATCAAATGTAGTGAAATACCTTACATATTGCTTTAATAACTCCTTAGAATAGAGCTCAACTATGAAGAAGTTTAATTATCTTAAATAATTGATAATCTGCTATTTAAATAGCAATATTAGGGCTATGATAATCCAGAGATTACTCCGTTGTTATCTATATCCATATGTTCTGATGCAGGTACTGCCGGTAAGCCTGGCATACGCATCATATTTCCTAAAATGGGAATCAAAAATCCCGCTCCAGCAGCAATTTCGAATTCTCTAACTGTAATTCTAAAGCCTGTTGGTCTACCCACCTTTTTATCATCATCAGAGAATGATTTCTGCGTTTTGGCCATACAAATTGGCAGATGTGCCAACTCAAGTTTAGTTATGCTACGCAGGTCTCTTTCAGCCTTGGCTGCATAGTCTACACCATCCGCACCGTAAATTTCTGTAGCGATTTTCCCAATTTTCTCCTTAACACTGAGGTCCCAGTCGTACAGCTTTTTGAAATCATCAGTTTCTTCAGCTATCTGGTCGGTTACAGCTTGTGCAAGCTCTTTTGTTCCATTTCCACCTTCTGCCCAACCTTTACTCAACACTGCTTTAACTCCTAAAGATTCACATTTTTGAATAAGCCAATTGACTTCTTCATCTGAATCAGAAATAAAGCTATTAACAGCAACCACTGGATTGATTCCAAACTTCTTCATGTTTTCTACATGCTTCTCCAGGTTTACAAATCCGGCTTGGACACGCTCCAAACTTGGTGTATTGTACTCTTCTTTTGGAGCTCCTCCATGATGTCTCAGTGCTCTAATAGTAGCCACAATTACAATGGCATTTGGTCTTAAATTACCGTAGCCACATTTAATATCCAGGAATTTTTCTGCACCAAGATCAGCTCCGAAGCCAGCCTCTGTAACTACATAATCTCCTAAAGACAAGCCCATTTTAGTAGCGATTATTGTGTTTGTACCTTGAGCTATATTGGCAAATGGCCCACCGTGAATAATAGCAGGGTTTCCTTCTAAAGTTTGAACTAAATTGGGTTGAAGAGCGTCTTTCAACAGTATACTCATGGCGCCTTGTGCATTTAGATCTCTAGCATAAATTGGTTTGCGATCCATGGTATATCCAACAAAAATATTTCCCAATTTTTCTTTGAGATCCTCTCTGTCGTTTGCCATACAAAGTATAGCCATGATTTCAGACGCAGCGGTAATATTAAAACCATCTTGTCTTGGAATTCCATTACCAGTACCCCCAAGCCCAATTACGATATCTCGCAATGCTCTATCATTCATGTCTATCACACGTTTCCAGACCACTGTTCTTGGATCTATTCCCAAGCTTCTGGTTTTGGATTGAATATTATTGTCAATCACTGCAGCCAAGAAATTATTCGCTTTTTCAACCGCAGAGAAATCACCTGTAAAATGAAGGTTTATGTCTTCCATAGGTACAACTTGAGAATATCCTCCTCCTGCTGCTCCTCCTTTGATTCCAAATACCGGCCCTAAAGATGGCTCTCTTAGAACAACCACTGAATTTTTTCCATTGGCTCTAAGTCCTTCATTCAAACCAATAGAAACAGTGGTTTTCCCCTCTCCTGCTGGAGTAGGTGAAAGTGCTGTAACCAGTATGAGTTTGCTCTGATCAATTTTATTTTGGTCAATTAAGGTTAAAGGCAATTTTGCTTTGTACTTTCCATACATTTCAAGATTGTCTTCAGTAATATTTAGTTTGCTAGCCACATTTCTTATGTGGTCCATTTCAACGGATTGTGCTATGGATAAATCTGTCATAAGGTCGCGAATATAGAAAATCACTACATTTGGCTAGACCTTAATATTATGAAAAAACTATTTACATTAATTCTATCTTTATTTATCCTACAAGCAAATGCCCAAGACTGCGGGTATATGGATCGTTTGGATAAGGATGATCAATGGGCCTACAACACCTATAACGCCAAAGACAAACTAGAAGGTTCTATTGATTATAAGGTAACTAATACTAGAGAATCAGATGACAGTTCAATAGTTGAATTGGACATGACCGTTACAGATAAGAAAGACGAGAGCATGAATTTAACTTATGAAATGGCCTGTATAAATGGAACTGTCTATGTAGACATGGATCGTATGATAGGACCCATGATTGAACAAATGCAAGGAATGGAGTTTGAAGTGCAGTCTGATCAAATTGAAATACCTTCAAATTTAAATGTAGGAGATGTACTCCCTGAAGCCTCAATAACAGTAACTGCAGGAATGAATGGCGTTACATTTATGACTATGACCGTAGTAGTAAAAGATAGAAAGGTAACAGCTATCGAAACTATTACTACACCTGCTGGTACTTTCGAATGCTATGTGATTGAGCAAACAACTGAAATTCAAAATAGGATGATGAGCAAGTCAACTACAAGCAAAGAGTGGTATTCACCTGAAAATGGAATGGTTCGCTCTGAGAGCTACAAAAGCAACGGTAAGCTGGAAAACTATTCTGTTTTAACTGAAGCCAATTTCTAGTTAGCTTTCATCAACCACAATAGTGACTTTGTTATTAACTGGCTCTAGGCTAGAAATGTACATATAGATTGCCTTAAGATCTGATTCCTTAACTCTTGAGAAGGGACCCCAAGGCATAGGTGAATCTTGATGCACTCTACCGTTTTGCATTCTTTCTACAAATTTCTCCATGGTCCAATCAGCCATTATCCCTGTTTCAGGATCAGGTGTTATGTTTGGTGAGTAATAGGTTCTACCTTCCACAAATTCGGATTTGAAACGCATGCCTCCAGCAAAGGGTTCTCCAACAAACTTTCCGCTTTTTTCATCAAGCTCTGTATGGCAGCCATAACAATTGGCAACGCTATGAGCCAAATATTCTCCATAGGCTACCGTTTCGCCAGCTTCAACAATTGCTGGAATTTCTTGTTCGTGAACCGCTGGTTTAAGAGCAAATCGTTTGATTAGTTTTCCAAGAACAGTATAAGTAGTTTTTGGCACTTCTTTTTTTACCGCAGGTTGGCTCCTTAAGTATGAGATAATTGCATTCATATCATATTCACTCATATTGGTGAACGGCATAAAAGGCAAAATAGCCGCACCTTCATGGTCTACATTATACCTGAGTGTTCTAGCAATTTCTTTATCTGATCTTAGACCTATCCCAGTTTCTGTATCTGGAGTTAAATTGGATGTTGTAAAGGATCCCAAAGCAAATGAAATAGTAAACCCTCCAGTTAATGGAAGTTTTTCACCATTGTCAACTGCTTCAAACTGTTCTAAACTTACATGGCAAGATGCGCAATGCGCCGGACCATATACGAGGTACTCACCGTGAGCCAAAGTAGCTGAGTCTGAGTTCAATTGAACTTCTGGATATTCTACATCAAATTTTTGGTTGTAAGACAGTAGGGCATAGATTACAAAGAGTACTAGCACCCCTACTATGGTTAGTACAACCGTAAGGACTTTTTTCATGATTTAGTTGGTTTTTGGTGCCCTAATATAGAAAAACAGCACTAAACAGCAAAAAATCAAATGGGCAATAGTCCTGAATTATTGAAGCATTTAGCCCCCAATGCTAATCATGGATCGATTCTTTTCGGCTTCAATTAAATCTAGTTCGGAGCCAAAATCTAGCCCTCCTCGTTCTGCTTTTTTTTGCTTGACATTGGCCTCAATTAAAGGCACTAAATCTAATCCATTTCTGCATGCAGAAAGCAAATCTGATTCGTCTATGCCAAATAGGCAATTCTTTAATTTCCCGTCTGCTGTTAAACGCAACCTATTGCAGCTAGCACAAAAAGGCTCAGTTACTGTGCTGATGAGTCCAAAACTTCCTTGGTAACCTTCCACTTTATATTCCCGTGCTGTATAATTGGGTTCGTTCTTGATTGGAATCACACTGGCAGGCCCATAGTGAAGGTGCACTTTTTCCAATACTTCTGCATCACTAACACATCGCTCCATATTCCATTGGTTTCCATTGAATGGCATAAACTCTATGAAGCGAACATCTATTGGATACTTCTTAGTTAACTCAACAAATGAAATGATCTCATCGTCGTTCAAATCTTTGATCAATACCACATTCAATTTGGGGTATATGCCTTCTTGCATCAAGAGTTCAATATTGTTCATAATACGAGTGAACTCATCTCTTTTAACTATGAATAGATTTTTAACCGCATCTAAGCTATCTAAACTAACATTTAGCTTACTAACTCCATGTTCTTTAAGTAACGGAATGTATTTATGAAGTAAGATGGCATTAGTTGTTAAACATAGTTCAATAGGTAGTTCTGAAAGTCTCGCAATAATTTCACCAACATCTTTGCGTACCAAAGGCTCACCACCCGTCAAACGGATCTTTTTTACTCCTAAATCTACAAATGTTGTGGCAATTTGAATAACCTCATCGGCACTCATATAGCTGTCTCTATTTTTTAATTCTATGCCCTCTTCTGGCATGCAATAGAAACAACGCAGATTGCACTTATCAGTAAGTGATATGCGCAAATAATCATGCGTCCGTCCATATGAATCTATCAGTGCACTAGACCTCATGTCTTTCTCCTCTAAATACCTTAAAAATGTGCAGTACTGCTGGGAATATGGCGTCCATGCTTTCGGCAGCTCCTTTTGATGAACCCGGCAGTGTAAGCACCAGGCTTTGTCCTATGGTTCCACTTACCGATCTCGACAACATTGAAAGGGGTGTTCTATCCATTCCGTAAGATCTAATTGCTTCTGCAATGCCTGGAATTTCCATTTCCAAAAGTGGTTGTATGCTGTCAGGAGTTACATCTCTTGGAGATAAACCTGTACCTCCAGTGTATATGATTAAATCTATCTCTTCTTTGGCCAGTTTTAATAGACTTTGTTCAATGAGTGTCTTTTCATCAGCTATAACTTCATAATGAACCACTTCTACACCACGAGAACTTAGCTTATCTTGAATTATCAATCCCGCTCTATCTTCTTTATGACCTTTGGAAATGCTATCGGAACAAACAACAACCCCAGCATTGAATTTCCTTTTGGTTTTATCAAGAAAATCTGATTTTCCTCCAGATTTACTCAACAATCGTATCTGATGAATCTCAACCTCTTTATCTATAGGTTTGAGCATATCGTATATAGTAAGAGCAACCACCGAAGCTCCATGCATGGCTTCAACCTCTACACCAGTTTTATAAATTGTTTTAACCTCAATTAGAATTCTTATTCGCTGAGTTTCAGAGTCCACTTCATAGTCGATATGAGTGTATTCCACAGGTAAGGGATGGCAATCCGGGATGGAATTTGCCGTATTCTTCACTGCGAATAATCCAGCTGTTCTCGCTACTTCTAGTACATCTCCTTTAGGAACTGTTTTATTAACAAGAGCCTCTATGGTCTTAGGATTGCCAACATGCACCCAGGCTTCTGCCTTAGCCACTCGCAGTGTATTCCTTTTATGTGTAATATCAATCATTATCTCTGTTTTCTGGTCTACTTATCAGTATTCTCTTTCCATTGATGATTTCCATCTTCAAATAGTTCTTTGCCAAAAATGGGGGCCTTCTCTTTAATCTCTTCTACTAGATACTCAATGGCTCTAAACACTGTTTTTCTTCTAGGCGCCGATGCAAAAACGAACAAACACAACTCGCCTACTTCTACTCTTCCCAAACTGTGATAAATATGCATACAGCTTAAATCAAATTTTTGAAAAGCGTTTTCTCGAATTTCATGGATAGCTTGATTTGCCATTTCTTCATAAGCTGAATAATCTATGGCCTGCACTTTTTGGCCATCTATCTCATCTGCGCGAACTTGACCAAGAAAAATATCATGTGCTCCTATACCTGTTTTGGGTTGATGCTTCTTAATGCTATCGGCTATAAAATCTGATGTAATCGCTCCTTGTTTGAATACATTTTTTATGGCTTTCGTTTTATTCATGAATTTCTGATTCTTTGTGATTTGTTATATATGTTGACATGCTCAGAGCATTGAATGTGAGAAGCTTATTGCTCATAACCTGGTCTAATCCCAATACTATTTTAATGACTTCGTTGGCCTGCATACTACCTATTATTCCAGTTAGAGATGCTATAACACCAACTTCAACACAAGTTGGGATTTTCTGCATGGCTTCTTCATCGGGAAATAGGTCTCTATAGGATGGGCCATTTCTATAATTAAGCACACCTAATTGCCCTTCCCATTTGTACAATGCAGCAAACACCAAAGCCTGAGAAAATTTCTCGCTGGTGTCGCTGAGTAAATATCTGGTTGCATAATTGTCCGTACAATCCACTATCACATCATAAGACTCCAATAATTGTTCAGAATTGGACTCAATAATAAACTCAGGGACGGCCTCTATTTGGATTTGATTGTTCAGTGCCCTTAACTTCAAAGCTGCAACTTCAGCTTTGGCCTTACCTATATCATCCTGACCATATAGGGGTTGCCTTGCCAAGTTCGACAACTCAACCTTATCTCCATCTGCCAAACCAATAAAACCGATTCCGCTGCTTGCGAGATATTGAGCAACAGGACAACCTAATCCTCCCAATCCAACTATAAGTACTTTGGAGTTCCTTAGTTTGTTTTGCCCTTCTTCACCTACTTGAGAAAGTAATACTTGTCTGCTATATCGCTCTTCTGTCATGGAAACTAAAATCTATCCACCTGCAAATGGTGGTAATAGGGCTACTTCATCACCCTCATTTAAAGGGTAGTTTTCTGTCACCAGTACTTGGTTAACAGCAAAGCGAAAAGGAATGGATTTAAGCATAAAATTTCTAGATTCGAGCTCTTGTCTCAACTCTTCGGTATGCGCCACTACTAATTGCTGCACTTCTTGATCTAAGCCCATCTGTTCGGCTATCATTCCAAAATATTTCAAGTTTAATTTCTTCATTCTAAAAACGCTGTTCTGATCTTTCTTTTACTGCTAATTCTTCAAATTTTTCTTTCACTAGAATAAACTGTTTTACCATTTGCTCACCCTTAGCTGTAAGTGAAGTTCCACCACCTCCTTTGCCTCCACTGCTAGTAGTAACCAAAGGTTCATCGGAACATTCGTTCATATGATCTATTTGTTCCCAAGCTTTCTTATAAGACATATTCATGCTTTTTGCTGCGGCAGTAATAGATCCTGTTTTAGATATAGCCTCCAACAGACGCACTCTTCCATTGCCTAGAAAAACACCTTCCTCCCCCTCAACCCATATCTTGAACTTCAACTCATTCATAAGTCAAAGATAAGCGTAATGTCCTATAAGATATAACGATTTTTTTGACTTAATAATTTCTATTTAATCCATTATCTTAGTCGCCTCTTCATGGAAACCAACACTTACGACGGCCTGAAGTTCCAAAATGGATCTTTTTCCGATGTTATTGATACGCTCACAGTAGAGGAAGCTATTCAAATAGGCATCAATGATCAACCCTATACGGTGACTATGCGTACGCCTGGAAGTGATCGCCAATTAGTAAGAGGTTTGCTGTATTCAGAAGACATTTATCGCAGAACAGACATTCCTTTTCGAATGATGACCACAGGCCTGAATGAAGGAGGCGATGTGACTGCCGTAAATGTGGTTATAGACGAAAAAGATTTGGGTAAAGGCTATATACCTACACGAAACATTTTATCTGTTTCTTCATGTGGGATTTGTGGTAAAAGGGAGTTGGATGACATTGCCGTTGAAGGAGATGCCTTAAGCCACCCTCATAAATTGGATTTACAGGTGCTTGATCAAATGTTCAAGCAAATGAACGAACAACAGCAAGCGTTTCAATTGAGTGGAGGTTGTCATGCCGCTGCTGCTTTTGACACCAAGGGCACTTTGTATGAAATTCAAGAAGACATTGGCAGACATAATGCCGTGGACAAAGTCATTGGAGGTTTGCTAGAAAAGGAAACTCTAGATATGGCGCAGTGTTTACTGGTCAGTGGGCGAGTAAGTTATGAGATAGTTACAAAGGCCTTTATGTCTGATTTCCCTTATCTTGCCTCCGTTTCGGCACCATCTAGTTTGGCTGTTGAATATGCAGAGCAATTAGGAATAAGTTTGCTCTCTTTTTGTAGAGATGGAAAAGCAACTTGTTACGCAAACCAAAATGCAATTAAAAGAACCTAAGAGGTATTAATATATGAGTGACAACTTAAGTGAATTATCGGGGAGAAAAGGATTAGAAAACAATCTTTTTGAGGGTTTAGTAAATAAGGCCAAACAAGAACAAGGGAGCCCTAGTCAAGAATCATTGAAAGCATTAGCTGATGAGTTCCTGATTGGCGATGCCATTACCTATGGTGCTGCTACATTTTATGATTTTTTAAAGCCCGAGAATAAGAATAAAGAAGTTTATATGTGTAGTGGGAGCACTTGTCTCCTTGCTGGCACTCAAGATCAACTAAAAAAAGACCTCAATACACATTTTAAAGACGAAGAAATTGGTCATATGTGCTGTTTAGGAAGGTGTCATGAAAATTCCGCTTTTCATTATAAAGGGAACAATTATTCAGCAAAATCAGTTGAAGAGATTAAAGACATAGTTGAGAATAAGACCATAAGCGGTGATTCATACAGAATTCATTGCCATTCAGAAGTTCAGGTACTTACAGCAGATTTTCCTGGAATTGAAAGCTATTACGAAATATTCAAACAAGCATTAAAAACAGATCCTGCAGACGTACTTCAAGAAATTAAAGATTCTGGAATCAGAGGTAGAGGCGGAGCTGGTTTTCCCATGGGCTTTAAATTGGAATCTTGCAGAAATACAGAAGCGGATCAGAAATTTATAGTGTGCAATGCAGATGAAGGAGACCCTGGTGCCTATTCAGATAGATATTTATTAGAACATCAACCACATTCAGTACTAATGGGTATGATGTTGGCTGGCTATGTAACTGGGGCCAATAAAGGTGTAGTTTACATAAGAGCAGAATACCCTGAATCAGTTAGCATAGTGAAACAAGCAGTTGAAGATCTAACAGCAGCTGGTTTATTAGGAGAAAATAT
Organism: Bacteroidia bacterium; assembly: GCA_049115575.1. GTDB lineage: Bacteria > Bacteroidota > Bacteroidia > NS11-12g > UBA9320 > JAHEKB01. The sequence continues at coordinate 512,023 of JAGDZU010000004.1, forward strand.
ACAAGGATCAGGCTTTGATTATTGGTTCAAAGTAATTGAAGCAGCCGGAGCATATATATGTGGCGAAGAAACTGCTTTGCTTTCATCTATTGAAGGTCAAAGGCCCGAAGTTAGAGTTAGGCCTCCATACCCTACACAACAAGGATTGTTCAACAAACCAACGGTGGTGAACAATGTAGAGACTTTGGCGTCTCTGCCATTTATTCTGAGAAAAGGTGGCAAGGCTTATGCGGCAATTGGAACTGGAAAATCCTCTGGTACTAAGCTAGTTTGCTTAGATAGCTTTTTTGCAAATCCAGGATTATACGAGGTAGATATGGGTACACCACTTTCAACAGTAGTTGATGAATTAGGCGGTGGATTTAAGAAAGGAGTAAAAGCACTTCACATTGGAGGACCGTTGGGCGGGATAGTTCCAATGCATAAAATTGATGACCTCTCTGTGGATTTTGAATCATTTGCCAATAATGGATTCCTGCTTGGGCACGCCAGTATAGTTTCCGTTCCGAAGGACTTCCCAATGATTAAATACTTGGAACACTTATTTGAGTTCACTGCTGATGAGAGTTGCGGAAAGTGTTTCCCGTGCAGATTGGGTTCAGTTAGGGGGCAAGAAATGCTCGCTAAAGCGCAAGAAGAAGATTATAAGATAGATCGCGAACTAATGGATGACTTATTGGAAACCATGGAAGTGGGTTCACTTTGCGCCCTTGGTGGAGGATTGCCTCTAGGCATAAAGAATGCCTTGATGTATTTTGAAGATGAATTGAAACAATATTTTAAAGACAATAATGAGTAAGATTGCTTATATAAATGACCAGCCTTACGAGATTGAAAATGGTGAAACCATTTTAAATTTTGTAAAGCGCATTCAAGGAGAAAATATAATACCTACCCTTTGTGATGCACCTAATCTTGACCCATTTGGGTCTTGTAGAGTGTGTAGCGTGGATGTTGCACTTGAACAAGGTGGAAAAGCTAAGAAACAGGCTTCTTGTCATACTCCAGTAATGGAAGGTAGTTATATCTATCCAAGCTCAGAGGGTGTACAAAAACTGCGTAAAAATATTATTGAGTTGGTTCTTACAGACCATCCATTGGATTGCCTCACCTGTGAGGTGAATGGAAATTGCGAATTGCAAGACGTTGCGGCTACCGTTGGTATTCGAGAAGTTCGTTACCCTGAAGGAAAGAACCATTTAGACCGGGAAAAGGACCTAAGCCATCCTTATATGACTTCTGACCTATCAAAATGCATCAATTGCTATAGATGTGTTAGGGCTTGTGACGAAGTGCAAGGGGAATTTGTTTTGAGCATGGCAGGTCGTGGTTTTGACTCTCAAATTATTAAAGGAACAAATCAATCCTTCATGGAATCAGATTGCGTTAGCTGTGGTGCTTGTGCTCAAGCATGTCCAACTTCCGCAATCTCTGATGTTTTCCAATCCAAAGCTGTTCATGTTGAAGAAACAACAAGGACTGTTTGTACGTATTGTGGAGTTGGATGTAATCTGGAAGTATCAACTAGCAATGGCGAAATCCTCAGTATTCAAGCTCCGTATGATGCTGAAGCGAATGGAGGCCACACATGCCTTAAAGGGCGTTATGCTTTTAAATTTTACAACCATCCAGACCGATTGGATAGCCCAATGATTAAACGTAATGGTGAATTTGAAAAAGTATCTTGGGATGAAGCTTACGATCATATCGCAAGTGAATTAACTCGGATCAAATCATCAAACGGACCAGATGCGATTGCAGGAATTTCATCAGCTCGTACTCCAAATGAGGAGAACTATTTGATGCAAAAGTTCATTCGTGCAGTTGTTGGAACAAATAACATTGACTGTTGTGCACGTGTTTGTCACTCACCAACAGCGCTTGGTATGCAACGCTCATTCGGAACAGGAGCAGCAACCAATTCAATAGAAGATTTAGATTACGCACAATTCATTTTAGTAATCGGAGCAAACCCTACAGATGCGCATCCAGTTACTGGGGCGAAAATCAAGCAAAAAATGATGAAAGGAGTTCCTAGCATTGTGATTGATCCTCGTAGAATTGAATTGGCGAAATATGCTACCTACCACTTGCAATTGAAGCCAGGTACAAATGTTGCCATGTTAAACATGATGTTGTATTACATTATTGAAGCTGGTGCGGAAGACGCAAAATTCATAGAAAACCGCACTGAAGGTTACGAAGAGATGAAGGCAGAAATCATGAAATTGAACATGGATGAGCTTGAAGAAATTACTGGGGTTGATAAGGATTTAGTAAAAGAAGCGGCCCTTGCCTATGCTGCATCAAAAGCGGCTATGGAATTCCACGGTTTAGGAGTTACAGAACACTTGCAAGGAACCTTTACGGTTCAGTTGATTGCCGATTTGGTAATGATTACTGGAAACATTGGAATTAAAGGAGCTGGAATGAATCCGCTTCGTGGACAAAACAACGTACAAGGTGCAGCAGATATGGGGGCACAACCTCATCAAGGTGCTGGCTATATGGACGTAACTGATCCTAATGTGAACAGCCAATACAACACATATTACGGAGTTTCTGAAGTGCCAAGTCACATTGGATACAAAATTCCAGAAATGTTTGATGCGGCAATTGCAGGTGATCTTAAAGCAATGTGGATTATCGGAGAGGACGTTGTACAAACCGATCCCAATACAAATAAGGTAATCGCAGCAATGGAAAATCTCGAGCTTCTTGTAGTTCAGGAGTTATTCATGACTGAAACTGCAATGCGAGCAACAGTTATTCTACCTGGGGCTTCATTCCTTGAAAAGGATGGAACATTTACAAACGGTGAACGTAGAATTCAACGTGTAAATAAAGTTGTTGAACCAATTCCGGGATGTAAAGTTGATGGTCAGATTATTGTTGACATGATGAATAAAATGGGGTATTCTCAAGATGACTATTCAGGAGCAGGAGTACTTGAAGAAGTTGCGGGAATTGTTCCTTTCTTCAAAGGTGCTACTTGGGAGGGCCTTGGAGATAACGGTCTACAATGGCCAGTTCTTGCGGATGGTACGGATACTCAAATGTTACACATCCAAGAGTTTAAAAGAGGAAAGGGAAAATTCCATTTCTTTAATTACGAGAAGTCGCATGAGGTTGAACGCCACGAAAAAGACTTCCCTTATATCATTACAACCAATCGTGAATTGGAACACTACAACTGTGGTGCAATGACACGTAGAACTGGAAATGTTGACATCTTGACTGAAGACGTATTATTGATTCACCCAGATGATGCTTCCAAAGAAAGAATCGCCGATGGTGACTTGGTTTGTGTAGAAAGTCCAAGAGGTAAAGTAGACATTAGAGCCGTATTAACGGATGAAATGAAACCTGGAATTCTGAGTTCAACATTCCACTTCCCTGAGGTGATGCTGAACATTATCACTTCCGACGAGCACTGTTCTGAAGCTATGTGTCCTGAGTACAAAGTTGTGAGTTGTAGAATCAGAAAAAGTAAAGGTGCTTATGCAAAGGTCTAAGCGCGTCTTGCAGATTAGGCTGTAATCTTAACCACCTTGGTGTCCTTCTTGGGCTCCTTAGATGATTTGTACTTCTGATTAAATTGCTGAAATCTAGCAGATTCAATAGCATTTACTAGCTTTTGAGAATCTTCTTTCAAACAATTAGATACTACATTTATTTGATTACCATCTGTTGTGAGAATACAAATATTTTCCTTCTGGTATCGTCTAAACAAGAATGCTGCAGGCAAAACCAAGATAGCGGATGAAATAGTAAACAGATGAAAACCATAAAGAATCCCAAAACCGAGCGTTGCACCACACAGAATTGCTGTAACCAATCCTAGCCCTATGCTCCTCTTAAAGGTTCTAGAAATGTTTTGTATCTGATGTAGTTCAATGGAACTGACCAAGTTACCTTCCTTATCTTGTTGAATGATACGGTGGCTAGTAAAAACTAGTTTGCTACATGAACTGCGAGCCAATTCAAATTCACCTTTTGAGAATAATTCAGTCTTCATTTCCAACTACCTAAGCAATGTTAGAACATAAAGCCCTAACCCTCAGGTTGGTACAAATCTCGGTATTTTTTTTCACTTAACTATATCCTTTTATATACAAAAGGAATATCTAAAAGGATATTTCTGTCTAGTTAATAGCCCAGAACTCAAGGTTTCACTTCCTTGGTAATTTTTTCAATTTCGTCCATTTTGAATACAAATACGTTGGCATCTGCGGTTTGAATTTTAATGGAAACGTTTGGAATCTGCTCTATAATCATTCCTCTGATAATACTCCCATTCTTTAAATAGACCACATCTTGGTATTCTGGTTTCTCATCTTGAGGCGGAGGTGGAGCAGCTGGTTGAGTGGTGGGTTTGGGTTCTTTTCCAAGATTTGAGACTCCAATTAAGAAAAGTATAAATCCAATGGCCATAAGAATTCCTCCGGCAAGTATGCTTATAAACCAAAATATAATGCCTCCAATAATCATATACATGATGCCTTTCATCATCTGGCTTTTACCATCGCCACTTTTCTTCTTCTTTTCTTTAATTCCAGACTTAAATGCTGGAATAACGGTTTTTACATTTCTTCTTTCCTCAATTTTGAATTGCTCATTTTCTAGGTAACTAATCTTCTGCAAATCTTTGACCCCTTCTATATTTTGGGAATTCAAACTGAAAAGACTTCTTTTCTGAACATGTTCAATTCTGAGTATGTGATTTTGAGATTTTGCATCTTCATCATGAATCTTGGTTTGATTCTCGGCTTGTTTTTTACCTTCCAGATGGAACCATTCCACATGGAAACCCTTATTGTATCTGCGTTTCTGTATAGAACAGGATGCCATACTTAGAGAAAAAATCACTAGGAAGAATATGCTAACTTTTTGATTCATGATAATAAGGACTTGGCATGCAATTTAATAAATTAGTAATTGGTCACGATTTACGAATTAATCTCAATTGCATCTTATTTACTAACTTGTAAGCTGTAATATGGCTAGTCGCAGCCTTATATTGATTACATTTTGCTTTATGCTGTTGCACTCTTGGTCTCAAGAATGTGAAAATCAAAATATGCTAAATGATGCCAATGATTGTCTCCCATGCGTTAGCAATAAGAGTGAATATCCTTTAGCCAAACTGCTTGTCATGTCTGAGCAAATGAGTGCGAATGAAGCCGCATTCGAAAACCTAGAGTCCACAAATAAACAACTAGAAGAGATAGAGTACATTAGTTGGGGAAGAGACACGCTCTATTTCAATACGGAAGAAGAGATTAATAAAGCTTTAAAAAAACTAAATGATCTAAATCCTGATGAAAAAATGGATGGCAGTGGCACCAAAGCCCATTTCAGAAGAATGAGGGCTTTTGACTTGGCCTTAAAAGAAGCAAGAGCCTCTTTGGACTATTACTGTTCTATTATTAGAACCATGCCCAAGCAAAAATTCAACAATGCTACAGATGGTGTTTGTGGTCAAGGAAATGAATTAAATAGAATACTGGATCAGGCCGATGATATCATGCATCGCATACTGGAATTATACCACAATAATCAGAGGGGAATTAAAATAGATTGTTGTGATGAAAATGCACCTATGGACTTTCACCTTCAAACGGCCCATGAACTCATCACCCTTTTAAATCAGCTGCAAGTTTATTTGGATCACCTATTGTTGTTACAACAAACCAACATAGAGTCCACTCTTTGGTTCGCTCAGCAATACAGAGCATTTACTGGAGACATACAAAAAGACTTGGAAAAACTCCAAAACTTGAGTTTCGGCGGCGTTGTGACAGATGCATTAATAAGTGAAGGTCTAATTAATGAGGAGGAATTGGAAAAGGTGCAACAAATGATAAAGGACTACAACGACATGACCAGCCTCCAGAATGCAATCAGAAACAGCTTGGGAGATGATGTGGCAGATGTTTTTAAGGTTCTTTTCGGAGATTTTACGGTGAAGGATTTGAGAGAGAATTTTAAAGATTTAGTGAAAAATTACCCTGAGAAATTCAAGAATCTTAAAAAGGCCGCTGATGCTTTGCCAAAATCAAATGCTAAGATTGGAAAAGCGTTCGATGCCATTGCGATAGCTGAGACTTCGGTTCAATTGTTCATGCATTTACTAGTATCTCTAGATGCCACAGGAAGAATAACCTATGCACAAGACAGGTGGTGGCTAAATACTAAATGGTTCTACTATAATACGCTCAACTCCTATATGCAAAATGCCATTGCTCTAAAAACATACCAGCATTTGCTTAATACCCTAAACTCATTGATGGCGCCCCAGCAATATTTATGTCTAAATGGCCCTGCTCCTTTAAACGCATCGGATGCCTTAAATAGAGCGAATCAGGCATTAGGGCTTAATCTTCAAGAAGGCAGTTTTGAAGATGGAAAGTTAGAATATGAAATCAAAACATCGGATAGTAATACCGTAAATCTCAGCATACGATTTGGTGATTGTTATTGTGGTAAGCTTAAGGACAACAGACCAGCGGAAATAACGCCTCGTTATCCAAAAAGAGCACGTGAGGTTATTCTTCACCCTATTCCTTTAGAATACGCGCTTCAACATGATCATTTACAGAAAGACACTGTAGTTTCATACACTAATAATTCTATTTGGAAACCAATAGACAAAATAGAATCACCTCCTTATATGATTGGAGTGGACTTAGGATTTAGATGGTTTGGGGTAGAAGATGGGGTTGATTACTTTAATGGAAGCACTATTGGTAAAGTTGTTTCTGAAATTGTTCAAGACAGCACTCAATATTTTCAAGATGTAGGAGCACCTGAATACGATCGTGCTACACGAACCGCATTTGGTTTTAATTTCAGAATTCCCACTAGCGATTTCACTCATTTAAACATTAATATTCATTATAGCAATAGCAACTGGACATCTACGGAGTCAGCAAATTATAGAACTACTATGCCACCTCCATGCCCAACTTGCCCTCCAGAATCTATAGAATCATCTCGTAGTTTGGTGGGCACTAACAATGTAATAACTACTGGACTAGATTTATCATTTCTTTACGAAAACACAGCAATCTGGAGTCCTGTAGCTGGAGCTGGATTATTAGCAGATCTTGTCAAGTGGGACTCACCGGTATTTCCCTTACAAGATGACAATGCTCCTGACTTTTCTGGTTCAAGAATTGATATGGGTTTAAGCTCAACAGCTGGAATAAGATGGAGTTATAGTTCAGCAATAACAATAGGATTCCTCCATAGGTATAACTTGTTTTTTAACCAATACCACAGTCAACAGCTTGTATTCAGACTAATGTATCGGCCTTAGTTTTGAAGATGCATTTTCAGCTTATCTAAATCTCTTTTGTACTCATATTGCAAGTCTTCGTGTAGGCCTTTTAGAGCGGTTTTAATCTGCTGCTTTGTTCTATCCATTAAACTTCTTAGAGCAATGTTTCCAGTAAAGGAAGGTTCCATATCCGCAAGCTCAAGGCAAAAATGAAGTAATAGTTCAACCTCTGTTTGTTTGAGTTTGGAATATCTAATATGCTTCTTGGTATTGCGCAGGACCTTGCGCACTGTCTTTTTAATGTAGTAATATGAACTAGTATTTATGTCTTTGAAACCTTCACTAATCTCAAGCTTTATTTCTTTGATGTAATCTTCTTCATCATCTGCCTCAAAAAGCAAATAAGTGAGCAGTTCTTTATTGTCCTTTTTGAAACGTGCTAGCTTGAGCGTCAACTCAAGCATCTCGCTTTCAGACTTGGTTTGTAACTCCTTCTTTATTTGAACAATAGTGGCGGGTTTCATTTACAACTAAACGAAGATAAGAAAAGGGTGAAGATGTAAGAGACTCCCGAGTCCAAACACCTCCACCCAAATCTAGGTTTTCTGTTTTCGTAAATTGAATACCTGTAATACTACTGCTCCATAATTACTTGTCCAGAGCCATCAATGCTGAAATTGACTTTTGGGGTTCCTCTGTAATGAACATTCCCTGATCCATGTAATTTCACGTCCAAAAAGGAATTCACATTTAGAAAGCAATTTCCAGACCCGCTAAGGGTCACTTTAGCATTTTTAGAAGACACTTTGTATGCTTTATATTCTCCGCTACCATATATAGATACATTGTGATGCGGCACACTGAAATCCTTATTAAATAAAATGTTTCCGCTTCCGTTAATTGCGCTGTTCAATGAGGTAGCGTTATTAAAACTGTTCAAATAAATATTGCCACTGCCTGCAATTAAGACATCTAAACCTTCCTGATTGTTAAAATCCCCAATTTCAATATCTCCGCTCCCGCTCAAGATTACTTTGCTTAAGTCTGGAACCGTAATATCTATATTTAATTCATAGTTCTTATAACATCCGTCTTTGAATTTAACTGCCCAGAATTCTCCGTTCACATCTTCACTTAATTGATTTATCACATTGGAGTGACCAGTTACCTTAATTGCCTGAGGTCCTTGATGAATTTGAACATTGCCCGCAATTTGCATGTCTATGCCATCAATGGTAGACAATTTAATTTCTCTTGTTTGTATGCCTTCATTTCCTTTAAGACATAAGTTCTCTGATGTACAGCTACTCATTAGTGCTACCGCAACTAAAGCCAAGCCTGCCATTCTTGTAAAATTTGTTTTCATGATTCTAGATTTTGACTGTCAGACGTGGGCCATCCCAAGAAGTTACATAAATCAGATTGAACTCGACTAAAACTCATAGAAATGAGATGAAATAAGTCTATAGGGTCTAATTTTCTTATCATTGTGTGAATCTATTCAACTTTATTTTTCGAAGAATGCACTTATCTAAACTTCATATTTTTTTTGTACTAATTCTGTTTTCTAAACCCCTTTTGTCAAGTGGTAACCCTAAGCCTACTGTACAAAACAATGCACATTCTACAGACACTTCTACAAGAACCTATGATAGCCTGCTAATTGGTACAAAAAGCTCTGAATACTTGGTCTTATATAAAAAAGATAAAATAACTGTTAAGACTTCGGATTCCATTTTCAATGGAATAATAAAAGAATTCTTTGCGCACTCAATGGTTATTGAAAATAAGAACATCCAACATAGAGTTGCATTTGAAGATGTCGAAATAATTAAGGTACCTACAATAAAAATATCGAGAAAAATTAGTTCCTATCTCATAGGTGGAATTGGAGGGTTTTTAGTCGGCTTTGGTATTGCTGTATTTCCTAGTGCAGTAGAATATGACGCAACCGGAATAGGAGCAGCAATAATTGGAGCAGGTGGTGGGCTCATCATTGGAGGTTATAAGTTGAGTGAGCGAAAATTTAAGATTGGAACTAATTCCGTGATTATTCCTCCAATGAACAACTAATACACTCTTAAAACTCAGTATTGAGTTTTACAGGGAATGGTTCAGGAATTGATTCATTCGACTCTCCCAAGTTTTGTCTGAGATCTATTTCAATACCTCTAGATATGGTAGATATTGGAACATCATTAGCCGTACCTTCAAATGGATTTTCGCCTGTTCTTCCAATGCGCTCCATGGTGTGAAAAACCCAAGCAACTATTACATAGAAAGGTATAGTAAACCATATGAAATATTTACTAATTACAGGATAGCTGTCTGCAAATCCATGACCTATTTCTGCAAATTGAGGAACCAAAGCTAGAGGAAGAAGCAAGACAAAAATCCACATAAAGAAATGGTTCAATGTAGCAAATTGTCTAGGGTATGGAAAGTTTTTAATTCTTTCTGATTTCCCCTGAAGAGCAACTAGTTCTTTCAAGACATTTTCCAACTCCAAAAATGAAAATTCCCAGATACTTTTCTCCATTTTTAGCCTTTCTAGGTGATGAGATTGTAAGTACATAAGAGCAGTCTGTTTGTTGTTTTTGCTCATTACGTATTCATAATCGCTAGCAGAAATATAAGGTTTGAGGTCTACCTCTAAAGATGATTCAAGTTCTGGAGGTCTTATGTCCCATTCCCGATTAGTTTTATGCTCTAAGCTTGTCTCCCAAGGCTTAGGTGCTCGCATGGCATGTCTAAGCGCAGTCATCCAACCAATGTGCCTGTAAGTGAGTATCCTTATCTCTTCCTTAAGCTCATCTTCTGTCTTTTCCTTATGGCTATGCTCATTATTCACCATATCCTGCACAAACATTCCAAATGTTCTGGAAGCATTGACTATACCTCCCCAAATCTTTCTTGCTTCCCAAATTCTTCCATATGCTGCATTATTCTGAAATCCAATAACAAATGCTACAGCAGTACCTATTAAAGCCAAAGGAGTCCATGGAATTTTAAGCCATTCTAAGTCTAGAAAAAAGTATAAAATTACCCATACTGTTATGATTCCAATGAACAAATAAGTCTCTAACCTGGTCCACCAAGCCATTTGAAAGGTGGTGTAAGTTTTGCGTGTATGCATGATTTAAAAATAACAAAAGAAAGTAGAAAGTGGTTTAGTTGCCAATGTGGCATCCTATTTATTGAAAGTGATTCTATTAAATAGAATTTCATACTCGTCAAATCTATGTTGTCTTATAGGCCTGATTTTTGGCTCTGTTTTGAAGTATAGAAGCAGACAAGGTGAGATTTTCTTATAGGTCTCAACATACTCGTAATGGTCAAGCTCATTATTATGAATCCTTTGCTTAATTCTATTGTGATAAGGGTACATATCTAGTTAATGTAGGCTTTCTATCATTTGCTCTAGTGAATCAAAAGAGTCGCACTCATTTACTTCTTTATACTTTGATTCCACATTAGTGCTGGATAAAAATGCCTCACTTGTTCTTTTAATAATGAGTTTCAATAGAAAACCTGGAATATTTGGTAACCAGCTTGGCCCACCCATCAATTTCACAAACTCACGAGACCTATAAGCCGATTTTGCAACTACATTATAAGTATTTGGATCTAGCTCACCACTCATCAATTTGAGTAGTACACCATTCAATTGATCCTTATGGGTAAACGCTAAGTACTGCTTTCCATTTCCGAAATTGGTTAACAATTTAAATTTAGCAAGCAATGCATTTATAGGATAGTAGCCACCATCTTTATGCATATACAATCCCAGCCTCAAGATGTGGTTCTTCACTTCTGCATTTAAGTTGGAACCCGCTTTTTCCCATGCCTCACATAATTCAGGAAGAAAACCTTTGCCTACACCGCTGTCTTCAGTCAACAACTCAGATTCCCTATTTCCATAATAACCTATCGCGCTAATTTGAATATAATGTGACGGCTCTTTATCTACCTTATTGATTTCTGAAACAAGGAACTCTGTGCTACCTACTCTAGAGCTCACCAGTTCTTTTCGCCTTTTTTTAGTCCATGGTTTGGGTAATATTCTAGCCCCTGCTAGATTAATAATCACATCTTGCCCTACTAAAGCTTTAGGATCTATTTCATTCTTTGATGGATTCCAATGCCAAGTTTTCTCAGCCTGATTTGAGCTCGATCTACTCAATACAAAAACATCATGACCATGTCTTGTCAAGAACGATTTCAATTCGGTACCAACTAATCCTTTCCCTCCTGCTATTAAAATATTCATGGCTTGGATGCTAAATTAACACTGGATAGACTAAAAAGTTGAGAATCTTGAAATAAGTCCGTTTAAAAATATCTAATTGGTGACTGAAATTGTATTGATTCCGATATTGTCTAGAGTTAAGTAGCTGACTAACTTTTCAGCTCTATTCATAAATTACTAAAATATCATGTTATGAACGCGAGATCATCATCAACAAAAGCCTAACGTTTACCATTTAAGAGTTTGAAGATGTTCTCGTTATTATTAACAGAACGTGTAGTAGAACCCACTTCAGAAATGAGGTGGGTTTTTGTTTTTAAAAGGAAATGATGGTATCTTAAAATTAAAACGCCCAGCCGAATCCAACACCTAAACCTAGATTAGCTGCATAAAATTTGAACACTGCACCTCCTCCTGGCTTTTGGTATCTATATCCTAAATCCAGGATTGGAAAAGGATATATGTAGTCGTCAAATTCAGGAAATAGATTAGAGTCATTATAGTCTCTTATAGGTATCGCTACTCCTGCGCTAAAGTCAAAGTGGTGATTACCATGTCCTTCAACTATAGTATACGCAACACCTAAACCATCATACCCGCCTTCTATAATTTCTTCAAACCGACCTAGAGACAAACGCAAAAAATGATTGAGTGGCAATGAGGCAAAAGAGGACTCAAATAATTTAAATTCTGCGTTAACCATCAAAGCTGCATATACACTTAAATTTCCTGTAACATATATACTATTCGTTGCCTTATGAAATATCTTTACTTTTTTAATTGAAGATGATGGTAAGAACTGCACTTCGGCTTCATCACTGTAGCACTCTTTGTAGCTCACTCCTGTTGAATCCTCTTCTAGTATATGTGCTTCAATAACATTTCCATTCTCAAGAATAATTCTATCACATGAACTGTTTCCTTTAGAATTTTCGACTATGTCTGATTGAGCACGAGCATGTGAACCGAAAAACCCTACTAGAAATATAAGAATTAGGCGGGTAGGTTTGATCAATTTTAACATGCTCAAATATGAACCATTTAAACCATTAAGGTTTTGCATATTATGCCAACAAGTTGAATAAATCAATTGAATTATGCAAAATCAATGTCTACCTCCATTATGCCTTTAGGAGGGTGGTAGTTAAACTAACAGAAGCACCAAATAAATTGTGTTCAACATGAATAGCGGAATTGCTAAGAATGTTAGAACGAGTAATCCTTTACTCTTGAAACTTGTAGTTACATTTATGAAAGATAATAGCACCGGATAAATGAATATCAACTTCATGTATGAAAATCCCCTATAATCATAAGTATACTTTATTAGAAACAAACAGAATAGGCCCATTAACAATGAATGAATTAGTTCAGGACTAATTGTCTTATTAACTAATAGTTGTTTTGTGCTTTTAAATAACCGCATGAAGTAAAAGATAAGAAAAGCAATAAACAGTGGAAATAGAATGAGGTAGTTAACTCTAGAAAAATTAAGCATGTCATTGTTTATTGAAATCCAACTGTAAGGATGTCTTTCGAAAAGCACATTGCTAAATTGACCGTATAATTGAGTCCAAAAGGATTCACGATGTTTTGGATATTCTTTTCCATCATTGATTATGTAGGGTTCTTTAAGAAGGCCAATTAATCTAAATGTAAAAAAGCCCTCTGAAATATTTTGGATTCCCTTTCTGCCTTCATATGAATCCGACCCAAATAAAGGAGGCGAAACAGCCACTTCTCTATTTGTGGTGAATGGATTTCCATGGTCAATATACTTTGCATTGTAATTGCCAATACTTGCGACGGTCAATAAGGCTATTGTGACTAATATAGCTCCAAAAACCTTGTTCCAAATCTGATTTTTCTGAATACAGTAGATTATTATGGTTATAACCGCTATAACTAATAAAACAAGTCCTGAACCCTTTATTAGACTAGCACAACTGGCAGTTAATAGAACCGCAAACAGCATACTTAATTGCCGTTCTCTATAGAAAGAAATTAATGAAATAGTAAAAAGCATTCCCAGTAGAATAAGTGATATATCATTGGTAGCTTGAGCTCCAATTCCTATCAACTTTGGGTTGAGAATCCAGAATCCAATCAACGCAATTTTCCAAATGTTCTTAATTTTCTCTTTGGAAATGGCCAAGTAAATAATCAATACCACACCTAGCGAACATAGCAGGTTAAAATACTGAAATACTATTCTCACCTGATCAAATGTTTCCGCGTTAAAAGCTTGACTTAATTTGAGGATGACAAAGTATAAACCAGGAGGTTGAAAGCATTCGTGGCAATCTGATAGGTCTGGATAAGAACCCGATTCACTCCATAAAAGGATGGGTGTGATATGGTCATCATTATAACCTTGATTGAATACTGCCAAAAGAATTCTAAAGGCAATTGCAACAATCAATATGACCCAAATAGATATGTCATAGTATTTCTTACTCAATCAAATTCATTAAGGCTATCGGACTTATATGCAAATGAAATCAAACAAGCTTGATTCACAGCAACAAAAAAAGTCCTAGCACATTGCGCTAAGACTTTGATCATCAAGTGGAGCTGCCGGGACCCGTATTCGTCTTATAAGTGCTTGATTTAGTGTTATTTGCTGTTTTGCATTTGACCAAAGTGAAACATTTTTTACGATTTTTGCTGCTCCAAGTTTGTGGTGCAGATGGGAGTTGAAATACTAAGATAATCTATTTTAGTTCTTATTATTTCAAACATTTGTTAATTAAGAAACACATCTTTTTAGATATAAATTTTACATCCTTTTAGATATACTTATTTGGCTATGTAGTTGCTATTTTTATAAGCTAAAACAATTTATCATGAAGAAGGTCATTCCATTATTGTTTGTGCTAATAGTTACAACGGAAATATCAAAAGCACAAAACTTGACATTTTCTGTTGAACCAACAGTATCAACGCAATTATATGATTGGTCTAGATACAACCAAGTACAGTTGATTAACAATGCTACAGTTTCAGATACAGGTATTATAATAATTGAATTATTTGACTCCGTTGGCGTTTCTGTTTTTTTAACTAGAGACGGAAGAAGTTACTATGAGTCCGGATTCGAGGTTGATAGAAATTACTTTCAAGAATTTGCTCCTAATGATACTTTTAGTTTTGATTTTCTCGCGGATGAAAATCGTATGTTGTTTGATACCACATACGGAAATTATTTCGTAGACCACATTGGCATTCCAGCAGGATCATATGTTTTAAAAGTTTGGTTCATGGATACAACATTGAGTATAGTTAAAGACTCAGCAATTACTAGCTTAATGGTTGAACCATTTCAAACTGCTAATAACAGGTTTCCTTATGATAATAGTATTATTTGCGTCAATAAGCTGCCAGATATGGTATTTACATTTGGTGACTTTGATGCAACAACATTCCATCGATTTGAGATTATACAAATTGAAAACGATGATTTAATTAAATCTGACTTGGAATCCTCTTTTATAAATTCTGGCCCTTCTCATATAACAGTAGATCTTAGTCATAGCGATTTAATTAACGGATTCATACTATCTGACAAATTCCCCACCTTGTCTTTAACTCCAGACTTAAATTATGCCTATACAGTACGTTCATTTAAAAACATTGAAAGAACTGAACCAATAATGAATAACCAAGGGTATTCACCCCCATTCTTTTTTAAACTAGACCCCGACACAACTTTATGTGATGAATCGTTACTTGAAGAGGAAGAAGGTTCTTTTTGTGAAACAATTGAAAACGGCTTTGAAGACGGGCCATCAACTGCTTTAGATTATTGGTTGTGTAAAACTGGCGCCCGCTCCTCAACGTCACGAAAATACCTTAACGCAAACTTGATTGAAATGACTCATGTAGGAGTAGTTACTGACAGGCACGAGGTTGTTTCGTCTGGGACTGACATATATGGATTAGATATGGTGCATCCTGATGGAGGTCAATATGCCTTAAAGCTAGGTAATTCTTCTGTAAACAGTGAAGCAGAACAAGTAACTAAAACATTTACTGTTACTTCCACTAACAGTCAATTCAAAATCAATTATGCTGTTGTTTTGGATCCGGAACATGATGGTGATGACAGAAGTCTTTTTCGAATAAGGATATATAGAGATCGATTTTTGGGAGGAATGAGAAGTGTTATTCCAGATGTAATTATATATGCGGATCGAAGTGATAGCTATTTACGTTCTTCTGGTGCTTACTTAATTGGAGATTGGAGATGTATGAATGTTGATTTATCAAAGTACATAGGTAAAACTGTTACTTTGGAGTTGACAACTGCAGATTGTGTTCACTCAGCTCACTTTGGTTACGCATATGTGGATTTTTGCTTTGATTTAACTCCAGATTTTACTATAAATATGGACAATGAATTTTGTGATGGTGAAGAAATAATAGCTAATGGAAATGGAAGTGTGGATTTCACGAATTATTTATGGACCATTGAAGAGTGTGCAGATCAAAATGGAACAAGAATTGGTAAACCAGAAGTAGTTACAGGCTGGTTTAGGGACTACCAAATTCCAAATATCAACCTGTCTGAAATCTATGCGAGCAACGGCTTAAGTTTTGATTGTGGTAAATTCTATAGAATCAAGTTAGCAGGTCACAATGATTGTTCAGGTTGGGTAGAAGAAATCAAAGTCATTTACATAAAATGTGCTATAGCGGATGCTGGACCAGATAAGTGTTGTTCAGGGGTACCATGCCAAGTACAGATTGGATCAAATCCTTTGAATGGTTACACATACAGCTGGAGTCCAAATTCTGACTTGGACAATAACACATTAAGCAACCCGACATATACAAGTCCATTAGGAACTGGTCAAACATCAGTAGTCTATACCGTGACTGCAAATGATGGTGAATGCGTAGCAACCGATGAAATGGAAATCTATTTTAACCCTCCATTGATTGGTGTGCATTATGATGATTCAAGCGTGTGCCATAAAGACATTACCTTAAATATCAATTCTGTTGAAACGATTACATGGTTTTATTACGATGACCAGTCAGTTCTACATTCAGGTTCGGGTAAATATATAAGTTTGATAGCATCTGAAAATATCCCAATAACAATTTTTATAACAGCAACAAATCCATGCGGAACTATCGCCGATACCATTGTAATAGACAAATCACCTGAATACTTTGGCGCGTTCCCGGTTATTGGATATCCAAATGTGATGCAAGCAAATAACAATAACAAGGATTTAGCATTTTATGAAGAATATCTCGCAGTTGGTGCACAACCGGCTTATAATGCCACTGATTACAAATTAGAAGTATTCAATATGTGGGGAGGAAAAATATTTGAAGAAATTGGGAATAATGGTAATTTCTCTAATGGTTCCATAGATTGGAATGGCGAAATTTCTGGCACGTCTAATTTTGTCTCAAATGGAACTTATCCATGGCGATTAAGCTTAAGAAATTGTTCTAGTGCTAACTTTACAACAAATTATGACAAAGCAAGGTGGGAATGTACGGATTGGACTAAATACAGATTTGATTGGCGTTGTTTTTGTAAAGTCAAATACTGCAAGCAATACGGTTGGATAAAATATGATTGTGACAACAGTGGCAATACAGGAAGTAATTATAGACCAGGTTGTGTGAACAATGACCCTAACGAAAAAGATTGCCCATGCATTTTTGATGTAATTACTGTAACAAATTAACAAGATGAACAAGAAATTAATTACACTTCTAATCTTTGAAATGCTGTTGTTTTCTGCTTATGGTCAAGGCCCCGATATGAATCCGAGTTTTAGATTAGGTGCAGCGTACAATACGTTTGAACCTTCATCTTCTCAAAAAAGACAAGAACTCTCAAAATACAGATGGATTCAACCCACTATTACTCCATTTATTGGAGCTGGGCTCGTGATTGATTCTGTTTCAAAAAGTCGTAAATGCGACGTAATAAGAGTAGAGGTTTTAGTTTCCTATAACAGAAGTGAGTTTATTACTTACTTTCCTGAGGTGCCATTCAAAGAAGAAACTAGCGGGAAGGCTACTTTGTTTTACTCTTCTATTAATTGTTCTTATGGTCTAGCTCTAGGAAAACAATGGATTGTTAGCCCTGTAATCGGCATTGTAGTACGGACTGGGACTTTGGTTGATCAAACAAGCGGCATGGCCTTAACTGAATTTGGAATATATAGCCAAGAAAAGTTTAATAATAGTTTAAAAAGTATTGATTTATCTATTGGAGCTTCAGTAAGCTATAAAATTGGAAAAAAGTTTTTCATTCAAGCTGATTTAAACTATGGTCTAATCCCTCAAATCGTTTTGGATGATTTACCGAACAATTTACATGATAATGGGAGGCTTTCTATTGGATACATAATATTTAAATAATATGGCTGAAAAAGATAAATCATTCAATCTAAATGAGCAGTATTTAGAGGACTCTAAAGATATGAAAGAAAAGTCTTTTGAAGGATGGTTCTATAGTGAGAGGCGAATGGATCTCATTCTTGTGTCCATTTCAGGAGCTGGAATATATCTTAGTATTTCGGTACTCAAACATGCACAAGAACTATGCTGCTTCAATTCTCTTTACATCAAATTAGCAGGAGTTTTTTTTGCATTTGCTATCATCATTAATTTCCTATCCCAGTGGACCAGTTCAACTGCCCATTATGATGATTATCTATTTTGGAAATACTTATTGCTATACCCAACTGAAGCAGATCGAGATGAAGAAGTAAATGATTTATTGAATAAACACTTTGGAAGAGCCAATTTATTTAATAATCTAACATTGGTGCTAAACATAATCTCCACTATTTTAATGATTGCTGGTATTTTGCTCTGCATTATTAATCTTTGGTCGTTTTAGGAGCTGGCTTTGGTTTAGGTCTTGTTCTTGGAGGAATACGTACTCCCCTATCAAATTCTTCTTTTTTCCTTGGCTCAGGCTTCTTTGGTATCGGTTTGGTGCTCATGAATTTACCTTCCAAGGATACAAAATATTTCATTTAAATTCATATTCTTTCACTATACAATTTGACGCTGAATTGAAGCTATTTTTACCGTGATGAACACCTGCCCTACCTGTAACACCGTAACATCTGGCAAAAAGACCTATTGCTCTAATGCCTGCCGTCAAAAAGCATATAGAACGAGACGTAACGTTACAGTTAAGAAGGTAGAAGATGATTCATTTGAGTTTAGAATATATGATTTGGTTGAAGATTGGATAAAATATCATAAAGGTCCATATTCACACATACCCTCTATTGATGAATACTTGTTTGTAAGAAAGTTGTATCCAAGTAAATATCATATTGATTGGATCGCAACAAGACTGCTGGAGTTATCTAAAGAAATCAGGTATTCCTTGTCTGATTCACTATATAAAACTCTATTTGAAGAGTTTCTAAGGCAAAAAGTAAAAGCTTAATCCTTCCTAAACCCATCTTCCATATACTTCACCAAATCTGCACGTCTATAATAAACCTGACCTCCATGTTTAGTATATGGCAATACCCCTGCTTTTCTTCTTTCCCAAAACCATGTAGTTCCACGTCCCAAAAGCTTTTTAGCTTCTTGTTCTGAAACATAGTCAGATAGATCTTGCTTGTCTCCTTCAATTTTTCTTTTCAATTCATCAAGCTTCTTGAGAATTCTTCGTTGATTGTTTTCAATCTTTTTCATAGTGTTATAATTTAAAATTGAATGCAATCTCTCGAAAAGGGTAATTCAGAAAGTAGGGTAGAAACTGGAGGGGGTATGAATTCTATCTGACAATCAATACATCAATGCATCAATTGAATCTCTTTTATGTTGTCTATAAGATCTTGCATCATGCGAGGCATGCTTTCTTACTTTATCATGTTCCTCCTTTGAATGAAGTTCACTGTAGAAAGGCCTGAGTACCTTATGAATAAAATCATATGCCTTCTGTTTGTTTCCTCTTTTGCCTTTTGATTTTGTTTCCTTGTATAGCAGTTCAAAAAGTTCTTCAATGGCAACTTTTTCTACTCTAAAACTTCTCTTCATTTCTTGAGAGAGATTCAATAGAAAATTAGAGTACTCTTTTCTAGATTTGGATTCTCCCCATTTGGTTAATTCGTTAATATATTCCACAAATGGGTCATGAATTGAATGATGTTCCTTTACCAGAGCTAATATTTCCTGATTCATATACATCGGAATGTGTTTTTGGCCTATAGTCAAGGTTAATTTACCTGTTTTGTCTAATTCTTCTGGTTCAAGACCAACTAGGATGGACTCATATCTTATTCGGTTATGGTCCAACACCCTCTTAGCCCAGTCCTTAATTGTTGTTACTATTTCAGGTTCAAATTTTAGTTTCTTTTCATTGATTTTAACAAACACTATGTTTTGTATATGAGCGTGAACTTTCTCTCTTTTAACCTTTGTGAGTTTGAAGCCATTTAAAGACAATTCATCATTAACCATTGTGTGAATTTGTCCGCCTACTTTATATTCAATTAACGACCTGCAATCGATGAAGTATTTTAATGCTTTATTATAAAATGGGTCGTAATCTATAATCCCATTCGCTTTTATCAAGTGAATGACATACCAAAACTTGTTGAACATAGAAATTCGATCAGAAGTCAATTGATTGACCACTGCCTGTTGAGTAGGGTTTTCAAATTTGGTTTGCGGCGTTTGAAATAACTCTTCTAACCCTTCTTTAGTTTCCACTTTTGGATGAGCCTCTAAAGTAGCTTTTACCAACTTTCGCATGAATTTGTCGAATGATTTCATGTGCTATAAAGTTACGAATTATTGAAGTCATTAAGTTTATATGTTCCACAGAGTATGTCGCGATTCCTAAACTCATCCAATCAATTGAAAACACAGTCATATTTCGCTAAATTGCGGTAACCGACATATGCGAGGTATATGCTAAAATTAGCATATACCCTATTGTTGTATACAATTGTAGAATGACCGCTTACAAAAAAGAAACATCAGAATTATTACAAAAAGAACTTGTAAGTGCCGACAGTATCTTTGATTACTTTGAAACACCACTTGAAGAGCTTTGCAATAGTCTTTTTTTATACTATAAGAAGCTAATCGAGAACAACTCTGATTTGTATAAGATTGTTGAACCTAACTACTTTTTTTTTAATAATAAAACTACAGTCAATGCTTGGGCTCAAGCGAAAAAAGATAGTTCGATAATTAGCTTAAATATTGGAACTATTAACGAGTTAAGGAACCTCTTTCTCAACAATGATGAATTGACCGAAAAGATATTTGGAGAATCAGTTCAAAAACTGAATGAAATCCTAATTGAAAAGAAAAGTTCTATTTTGAATTTTATGTATCATTCATCAGTAATTTTTTTAATGAATCACGAAATAGGGCATCTAATTCAGAATAATGAGAATTCCGAAAAAAAACTAAATGAATCGATTGCAGATAATCAGGAATTTGATGTAGACAATCATATATATGAGGTTGACTCTGATGTATTCGCTTCAATGAAATTAAGTCAAGACATTCACAGAATTTGGAAGGATTTTGATGAAAAATATAGAACTGATAAATTTTTATGTAATTTAATTTCTTTGGCAGTAGCAGGTATTGGAATTTTTAAACTTTTCAACCTAAATGCCGAAAAGAACATCTATTACAAAGAAAAATCTCATCCTCACGTAGCAATAAGGTATATAATTATCCAAGAGACAATGATTGATTACACGTCTCATTTAAGAAACCGAGAAATATCAGAGGAACTTAAAAACGCTACTATATCTAATTCGTTTGACTATATAGACATCTTAAATAAATGGAACCAAGATGACTTTTTTGAAAATTTTGCTTCAATATCAGTCAATAACGCAGAAGAAATGACCAAATACAGTAATTTTTTACTTTCTCAAATAAGTAGAAATAAAAACTGTTCATATTATAAGATTAAAAACCTAAAAAAATAACTGTATACAACAATGGCTATAAGTAATTGCTTGTTCTCGCCTAATTCTGAAAATCCTCGCGGATATTCAGTTTGGTGTGTACTTGCAAAGTTAACCTCTGAACCACGCAACTTCTCATAGCCGAGACCGTTGGCGGTAATTAAAAATGAAAGACGACACTCACATAAGAATTCTTCAATTGCTAAAGGATAATCCGAATGGATTAACTCAGTCTGAAATTGCGGAAAAATTAGACCTTGAAAGAAACTCAATTGATTGGGCATACGAAGAAGCAGGAAATGCGGGTAAAATATTGATAAGAACTGGTTCACAAAGAGACGGTGAACAATTGATATTCCTTGGTATGCATGGACGGTCAATACTTCTTCAACATTCTGAACTAATTGAATCAAGGGAATCAAGTGCTGATGCTAAAAAAATCGCAATTTGGGCTTTAGGTATCGCGATAATTGTAGGAATTGCTCAAATTCTTATAACGATTTTTTCACCTTCAACTCTGAACTCAAAGCAATTTCAAGAACTTTTAAAAAGCCAACCAAATCTTGAACAAACGAATGGCAAATTAGACCTTATTAAGGAATCCCTTCAATCTCAGGACACTCTGTTAATAAGATTAAACTCTGAACTAATAGACTCTTTGAAAAAGGAAGAGAAAAGACTACCGCCAACAAAACCTAAAAAGCATTAAAACGCTTTTTAGCCAGACCATTGTGCAACATTTGACCAAATATGAGAAATCGAATTTTAACAATATTATTTTTAGCTATAAATCTGACCTTATTTGGACAAGCGTCTAAAGACTGTTATGAAATTAAGTATCTCGACTTTTTTGGATTAGACCAGATGGAGATAATAAAATGGCCGGAATCAGAACTTGAAGGACTTTTAAAAATGGATTTTGCCAAAGACAGAGGTCAATCAGAAATTAAAACAAACTTCATAGTTCCGATGATTGTCTATCAACTAAAAGAATATCATCCGGATTGTAGCGAGAATATTGACACCAATTATTTCAATAAGATTTCAGAAATCTATTTAAAAGTTAGAGAAATTGATTCAACCGAATTTTTAAAAAAATCCATTAATGAAAAAATTGATTTCTTACGTGATGACTTCTATTCTCAAGTCGAGAATGTTGATTATTTGCCAAAAATGACTGCAACCTTTGATGACGGTCCATTTTATGGGGTTGACTATAATGAGGAATCAGATTTAAAACCAATTAAAACTCAGAAAACTGAATTTGGAACTTTAGTTGTTTCAAAGACCGCTGATAAAACGATACTTACGAGTAACGATAAAAATGGAAATATAATTTGGCGAAAGACTATAACAGGATTGTCAGATAGAAATTTAACCGAATTACATTTTACTGAGAATCCAATGGAATATAATTCAGTTGCTACTGTTGCTCATATGTATTCGGAAGGAGAAAGATTTACACTATACTTAAAAAACGATGGAAGTTTTATGTATTACTTTCATTCGTGGTAAAAAACAATAAAAAACGTTGCACAACAACACCTATACGCAATGCCCTTCGGGACACTGCGCATAGCCAAACCGTTGTGGTGCATAAACAATTCAAAATATGAAGAGAATAGCATATTTTTTTATCTCAATTGCTGTTTTCAGTTCCTGTGTTTCTTCAAACTCAAATGAAACTGAAGCCAATGACAATATAAAAGACTCAAGCTCACTTCATAAAGAGAATGAATTGCTTAAAAATGAACTAGAGTTAACAAAAAAAGAACTTGAATTAGAAAAGCGCGAATCGCAATTAGATGAAAAAATAAGCACTAAGGAAAAGAAAGCACAACAAGAGTCAGAAGATATTCTTGACATCCGAAAATGGTACAATGAAATCAACTCGTCTCAACAAGGATATATTATAAATGAAGATAAGGATATTAATGTATATAAGGATCTAAATCCCAAAAACTATTCTTATGAAAGTGAAGAAATCTATCGGCTAGCAGTCATAAACCTAATTAGGTATTATGATGGCAAAAAACTGAAAAAGGCTATTGTTAGTTTTAACGGAGACCGTGAGGATTTAATTTCTGAATATTACTTTAAGGATGATAATCTCTTTTTTTGCTTTAAAGTCAAGAAAGAATATCACAAACAAAAATGGGACGATAACTATAATTCAAATGACTTTAATAGTTTAGAGAATCGGTATTACTTTAAGGAAAATAATCTTATCAGGTGGTTGAATCCAGAAATGAAACAAATGGAAATGAATAGCACAAGATCAATTGATGTTGAAAAGCATGTTCTTAGTGATGCGAAGTTATACATGGAAATAAAATGAACGCATAACAACAATAAATAAAACACAATCTGCGAAATAGAACCTTTATATGAAAAAAATACTTCTTTTATTTACAATATTAGGGACAATCACAACTTATGCTCAAAACATAAAGCAGGGTGACAATTTAAAAACGGAATTTAGAAAAATGACTAAGCCCTTTTATTTTTCTGCACCAAGTTTTACAAGTTGGACAGAAGGCTCTGATATGCTTATTATCGCGGCAAAACCAAATATCAATGATTGCGATTTTGTTTTCATTGCATTGCAGGACACTACATTAATAGGCATTTTTACAACAAAAGCACCTAATGTTTTTATGTTTGATACGGAAAACAACTCAATACTTGACAAAAGTTCTGACTTTTTTTTATTACCACTATGGACTGTGAAAAACAAGACAAAAATTATTTCTTCGGACAAGACAATTCTCGAATTACTTGACAAAATGTATGAAGAAACGTTGCAGGCAAATGACTTAGAACTTGACGAAAAAACAATTATAGAATATAAAAAATATCAAACAGACACAACTTTAGCAAATAGACATATTGCCTTACTTTTTGACAATTACCAAACGATAATAACAGAGGCAGCAGCAAAGGGAGAAAAAGCACCAGCAGAGATTTGCGTTCCACTTATGAAATCATTAGCAGGTGAATGTGTATCCCTATATAACAACATTCCGGTAATTGTTTGTGTATATATGGGAGAAGCATTGCAAAGTGCAGGAATGATAGATAATGCAAGAGAGCATTTTATAATGTCTTTACAATTCTATCCAAATTCAATTCCATTACAAGTTTATAATTATCAACTTGAACAAGACCAAGCAAAGAAGAAAAAACAATTAGCAGACTTAAAAAGAAAGTATCCTAAACACTGGATGATAAAAAACTTATAAAAAATGGCAGCATACAACAATGTCTTTCAAATTTCTTCAAACGTTCTACTAGGTGGTGAATAAACAGTAAAGTTGATCAGGAAGGTACTCCATAATGAATTTGTCGAAGTATTTCATGTGCTATAAAGTTACGGATTATCTGATTTTAGGATTTTATCTTATAAATTGCATAAACTGATTGCACAGGACAATATAAGTTCTTGCCTAGAAGATTAATTTCAATCGGAGCCTAATGATAGAATTGATTACAGCATCTGTTATAATTCTCTTGCTCATAGAGAGTGTAGTCAAGTTCAAATTTTTAAAATCAAAGAGATTTCTTTTAACTAGGTTGATATTACTTATTGTTTTTACTGCTCTCTTTATTCCATATTTGGTCATAAACTATTCACCATTGTCCAGTTGGCAGTATATCTTAATTATAGTTTTTGGAATAAGTCTTGTATTCAAGATTTTCCAGTATTTAAAATTGAGTTAAATGAGGCTATTAGAAGTTCGAAAATTGTTCGCTTCCTTCTAAGAACGTGTAATAAGCATGAATAAAGAAAATTTTTGTGTAGTTCTAACGGTACTTTCTTTAAGTGCTTGCCAATATTTGTTTCCTCCAACAAATATTGATGATGCTTCAAATGTTCTTAAGAAAAATTTTAATATCGAATGTCAAAATGTAAATGGATATGTTACGAGGTACTTAGATACCATAATAGCTTATGAATCTTTGGATGATCAAAAACTAAACTTAATCTGGTATGGACAATTTAATACATGTCCTAACATACAGGTATTCGAAAACTCCAATTTAGTGCGCCATGTAATGAATAAGGAACAGCCTCAAAGAACAATTCAGCATTCATATGATAATGATGAAAGCGTTTTAGGAATTGTCCGTTACATGAATGGTAAGGTACGGCAGAACATTGATATAGTTTGCGATAACAACCAATTTATTAAGAAACAGACAACAAAAAGTGGCTGTAAAGAAATATGGTTGACTTTACCTATCGTTATCCTCAACGGTGATGAGGAACTATTTTGTTTATTTAATTATCCTGATGGCAACCGTGTTGTCAAGGTTACTACAACGTCAGATTTAATTGGTACTATAAATTTTGAGTTTCAACAATAAAATGAATGAAGACAAATGTGTCGAAGGATTTCATGTGCTATATAGTTAAACTTAATTCGCTCAATGTTTTATTCCATGAATTAACATACCCCCATTTATTTGATAGACTTGGCTCACAACAAAGCAGTCTTACTTTTTATGTTGTTTAATGTCTTCTTCTGCTATGAAATACAAATTATTATTAGCCCTTGAACATGCTACATAAAGCTTGTTTTTGGTTACAGGTTTCAATTCAGATAACTGACCACTTGAAAAACTAGACATAGTATTTTTGTTCAATACTACACAAACATCGTGGTATTGATTTTCGCCTTTGCAATCTCCCCAATTTCTGGAAAAACAATCATACTTATAATGCTCTCTGTAAAAGAGTTTTACAATGTCGTTGTCATTAAAAATCTTCTCGATTTCATCTCTTTTATCAACAAATGAAACTGTACTATTAATTTCTTTACGTGATTGAATTTGAATGCCAATTTGGTTGGTTATGAATTCGCAGACGTTCCTTGAACATCTGTAGCTTTCATTTAGGTGAACTGTATTTGTTTTCACATGTGCTTTTTCAAATATTTCTTGGTACTTGTTATAGTCTTTATGCAATGACGCATTTGTATTTCCATCTCTGCTAGTATCAAACGTGTGCTGATAAAAATCTCCTACTAGCAATATCCTAATATCAGATTTGCAGACATTTTTAAGTAGATTAAAATCATGACCCGCAAAATCTTGAATTTCATCTATCAATAAAAAATCATAATATTTTTCAAGACGTTTATTGATGTTTTCCAAAACATCACACTGTTCTAATAATTTTGCTATTCTATTGTGATACAATAATTTGTTTTTAGTCATATACCTTTTAAGATTATTTAGAGGCAACCTATTTGTATATGGTGGAGTATAATCCCAATAGATTCCTTTTGGTTTTAAAGTGTATCCTAGAAAAGGTCGAAAACAAAATGAATACAAGAAATTATAATATGACAACAAATGAATATTTTCAGGGGGAAAGCCAAATTTTTGAATAATTGATTTCTTTAAGTTTCTGGTATTATTTCTGGTATAGGTAATAACTAAAAATCTGTTGACTAAATTCAGTTTTTCAATGATTAAACTTGTTTTGCCTGAACCAGCCACTGCTAAAATTATGCTTTTATCCATTCGATGGCTTGTTTAATATACTCAGGAACAACAAGTTTTTCTGCCTTTTTGTCCAACAATTCAAATGCCGCATCCGTCTTATTAGCCAACATATACTTCTGTACTGATAAAGTTTTTCTGCGAGATGAAAACAACTCATCACAAACTTTCTTATTGGATTGATAAAACGAAATTTCAAATGTTGTTAAAGAATTATCTTCCTCAAAAAACAGCTTAATCTCATTTGAGATATAAGCTTGATATCTGTCAACACAAAATGCTTGATAATCAGCGTCATTGTCACGAATCACAGCTGTTTTTATACCAAGCAATAGAGCAATTTCTAAATATCTTTTGAAACTCGTACCTCCTACAGAAATAATATGAACATTTGCTTCTTCTAAACTTTCACCTGTCACATTCTTATATAATGCTTCCATTAATATGTATTCAGCATCCCCTTCAACCAGAATAACCTTATTGGACAATATGTATTCAAGAACATTGTTGTCAGGTGCTTTCATAAAGAATCTAGCTGTACTCTCTGAAAGTGCTTTTAAGGAAATAGGATTGGAACTATTGCTGTTAAGCATTATTGCTTTCCGTAAATCAAGTCTTGAACTTATTAAATTACTATGAGTTGCTATTAATAGTTGTTTGTTTTCTGAATCCGCTATTCTTCTGATTAATTTCTTCATATTAACATGACTTAAATGATTTTCAGGTTCTTCAATCAAAATAATATCAAGTTCATTTTCATTCTTTTGAAGAGCAAAATCAGTTTTTATAAAGCACTGTCTACCTTTACCTCTATTTTCTATTTCTATGTTGTCCTCCTTTATTGTTAAATCAGACTCCAAATTGGCTTTTGAATTTGTCCTGACTGAAAATGAATAGTCCGTTATTCTGTCATTCAATTCTTTCAAGACATCTGCACGAAAATTCTCTTTATGCTTCCTGTATTCATTTTGATGTTTATTCTTTTCTGCATCCTGTATACTACTATGGTATAGTGTTTTAATGTATGTTTTGGTGGCATATTCATTGTTAATTTGAGTATTGTCAAGAAGAAGATGTTGCACAAATTTTCTATAGCCTGTATAGCTTTCTCCTGAGAAGGTTTTAAAACTGATTGAGTAGTATTCAAAAGGGAAATTGTCGTCATTTTGACTTAAAATATCTTCAATTTCTTTACTCAATTCGTCCCTTGGTTCACATAATAACAATAGACCATGAGCAGGAATTCCTGCTGAATTGTAATGTCCATCTAAAACGATATTTGATTGGTTGTTCAGGTATAATTCAACAAATAATATTGGAAGGTCTTCATATTTTTTGTCAGAAGATAAAAACTCTTCAATTACCTCTTTATTGAATAGATGATCTATTCCGTACTTTTCTACTTTGTTTCTACTTCCACTTAGTACTATGTCAATGGCCGATAAAACAGTGCTTTTGCCCGCTTCATTGTCTCCAATTATCAAGTTCAATACATTATCGAATTCAATTGACAACTTTCGAAATCTTCCAAAATTTTGGATTTTAATCTTTTCTATATATTTCATATTTGATTGGATCTCCTGTTTCACATGTGTTCATTAAATCTTTGGAAGAATTCTCTCATTGAGTTTCATTGAATCAATACTACGTACTTGGGAAAATGTATAATTCTAAATACTTGATAAATTTAGCCGAATCATTCCACTCGACTAAATTATAAAACTAGAAATGAATGGTCAATATCTATTTAGATACTAGTTTAGTCAACTCATTTAATCTCTTCACTTCCTTACTCAAATTATTATGAGAAATCTTAGCATAAATCTGTGTAGTTCTAACCGAATTATGCCCAAGCCAATGACTCACCGTTTCTAAAGGAACATGGTTATCCAACAACACCGTTGTAGCGCAGGTATGTCTAGCTACATGATGTGTAAGTCGTTTTTTGATTTTGGCTTTTTCAGCAATAAACTTTAGATATTGATTTACTTTAGGATTGCTGAGTTTTGGAAGGACTTTGTTTTGTAACATTCTATCGTTACACCAGGAGTATTTCTCAATTATATTCAATGCAGGGCCTAACAATGGAATCTCTCTTCGTTCTCTAGTCTTTATTTGATCTAAACGCAAATACACTTCTTCACCAATCTTGGCAATATTATCCATAGTCAATGCCATAGCATCACTAAATCGAAGTCCTGTATAACAGGAAAACAAAAAGATATCTCTAACCTGAGAAGCTATTTCGTATTCAGTCAAATCCACATCCTGAAAACGCTCCAATTCATCTCTAGTTAGGTACTCTCTATTGGCTTGAGGGAACCTCAACTTGAAGCTTACATATGGGTTTTGACGCAAGATTCCTTGCTTAACAGCTTCAAACAAAACAGCCTTTAACCTTGAATGATGTTTATTGACTGTGGTGGTTTTGAGTTTATCGCCAAATTCGTTGTATGGAGTATACTTTAACCAATCATCCCATTTTGCTATGAAATGAAAATCAATATCTCTAACTGCCAAATCAGAGGATGTACTCTCAAGGTATCTCAATAGATAATCATAAGTCTGTTTGTATTTAGACATGGTGGACCTTCCTACCTCACCATTCTTTTCTTGTTTCTCTAAATAACTGCCATAAAACGCACTTAAAGCAACAGTAGGCTTTCTCCCTTCTCCCATCATATGCTTGATTTCCTTTGGACCAAAGAATTTCCCTAAAGCTTCTAATTCGTGATGACATTTATACACTTTGGATTCTAGTTCTGCAAGACGCTGATTAAAGACAATGTTGTTTTTAAAACGTTCTTTACTAAAGTCCCAATCCTTTTGCTTACAACGCATTTTAGTGGATAGCTCTGCTTTCTTTCTTGCATAAACAATCCTAAGAATCACCGTATGGGAATAACGTGGATGCTCAATGGGTTTAAGGTAGAATTTTAGGGAAGGTGTCTTCATAACTTAAAATATTTAAGTGAAACATTTTTCAGCCTTGGTGAAGCATAAGTGAAACATTTACCCCATAAAGGTGAAACATTTTGAAAGAAATTCAAAATATTGTTTGTCATAAAGTGCTGATAACGAAAGACTTCGAAAGAAGTCGAAAAGAAAAAGTGGAGCTGCCGGGAGTCGAACCCATCTACATCAACCTCTTTCATGGTACCGTTAACCCTTACCCACAGTGCCTTTCGACAAATTTTTACTTGTGACATTTTCAACTGACGCTACTGACGCAACGTGCAATCCTGTGCTATGACTACGTTTTTGCGCATTTATTTGATTAAAAGCTAAGAAAATAAAATGACAATACATCACCTCTTAGACCTTTAAATGCCTGATGGTTAGAATATAACGCTTGTTATCAATCAATTACACTCATTTCCTTATTAAGAAATATCATTTCCTTGTACAGAAATACGGCTTCCAAATTAAGTACTCAACATGCACACAGGTTCAAGTCGATTTTAAATTTCTTTTTTCATCTCTTTCCAAGCAACACGTTCTTTTAAATCTCCGAGTAACCACTGAAAAAACTCACTTGCTTCGAGATATAATTCAGTGATTTCATGGAAATCATCATGTATTTTTCCCGCCTCTGAAATTATCTGCTCATTAGTTTTGAACTTCAAAAGTTTGTGAACGTATTTAATTCTAGTCTGATTAAATTTTGAGCATTTTAATAAGAGCTCTTCTTTTCTCTCAAAATCAATTGTTTTTTCATGCTCTTTCAATATTTGACCAAACATTAATTTGTCATCAATCTTGAGGTATAGTCTATTTGGCCAAATTTCAGCTTGAACATATAAATTGGATAATTTCACTAAGTTTAAAAGAAATTCTTCCACGATTTGATGATAGATCAACACCGAAGACAATCTGCCTTCAACGGAGTTCTTATGGAACGCATTGCTGGCAATTTGCATTAACTTGACAATTAAAGAAGAATCAATATTAGGCCATTGCACTTCATTAGATATTTTATCAATTAATTCATGGTCATATTTGGTTTTCTTATTTGTCATTCAAATTACTTACAACGTTTTAGTGATGTTACAACGCATATACGCCATAGTTCATGTTCCATTTAAATCTGTCTCATTTTTACCTAGTGTTGCCATTCCATAAACACTGAACCTTTTAGTTTCAAATGGCTTAAAGTGTTGATCTCTTCTATCTGCAAAAGCAATTTTTTCATTTAACCAATTAAAGATTGCAAACCGCATTTTGGCCTCTGCGTTAAGAGCATTTTCGTCAATTCTAGAAGATTTCGGGTTCATCGTTAGGGCATCAAAATTAAACTCTCCTAACTCGAAACTTCCTGAGTGAAAATGTGCTGATCTGACAGAAGAATAAATGAAATCATGAATTGAATTATTTTCTCCGCTATAGTTTGTCATGAACTGAGAAAAGCTGCCATATTCCTCCTGATTCGTTTTAACAATTGCTTCAACAGCAGCACACAAGTAGGAGATTCTGACGGTTGGGTAAGTTTTCCCAATATTGAGGGCAAGTTGGTATAGCTTACAACACCTGCGAAATGCGTCTTTATGTTCCTCACTAGCTTCAGTGATTCCTTTCAATATTTTTCTAGTTTCTATGGGACAAATCAATGTTGACATTTGAGGAAGCCTATCAAAGACGCTTCCTTGAAACTCTCCTAATGAGGAAAGTTGTCCCTTTGTAGGCATTTCATCAACATAGTGATCTGAAGAAATAATTTGTGTGGATTCACGTCGCATACAGAATTTGTTGTCCTTATGCATAAGAAAGAATCTATTCTGTTGGTATGGTACTTCCAAGCCAATGTTCATAACAAACGATAAAATTGAACTCAGATCAGAAACCTTTTCTTGAGCAATCTCCTTGGCATTAGATTCATCAATTGCATCTACGCATAAATCGAAGACTAGCAATCGTTCCGCTCCTTGTATATAAGTCCCGTTATCTTCTGGAATTAGTTGAGCGAATCTTATTCCTTGTAACCAGTATTCTCCCATAAAATTAGTCCCTGAAAATGCACGATAAATTATTCTTTGAAAAAATTTATCCCTCTTGAGACTTAACACATTTTGAAGAATGTCATTTAGGAATCCGGATATTTTCAATTCAAAATCAGAATTGCCTTCATTATTTAAATTGGCTATAGAAGAAAGCGTATGATCCGAATTAAACGTCAATAACCATATTACAAAGACACTTTCTCCGTTGATCTTGAAATTCACAGATTGTTCGCTCAGAAAATAGCCATTTTCAAACCTTTCACTGCTATTTGCAGGTAATATTAGATTTCCGTTTTCTTTCATGCCAGCTGTGAAATACTTAATAAAAATCCTAGTTTGTTCTTTGTCTAGATTGAATTTTTGCTTCATGTCTGCTCAGTTAGGGGTGCGTCCGGGGAAAATTACTGACGCTTTTAATAAAGCGTCAGTAACAAAAAACCTCAAACCTCTCTATATCAGTGTTTTATGTGTGGAGCTGCCGGGAGTCGAACCCGGGTCCATATTGGAATAGGGAGCGCCTTCTACACGTTTAGACTTGCTTAATTGTTGGGAGGTGTAAGGTGCAGGTCAGACCTGATCACTTCCTTATCCTAGACAATAAGGTGTTGCTTGCTAGAAATGGGCAACAACTATCTGAGCATGATCGACCGCTCTGAACCCCTCCTCGCCCAGACAAGACTCAGGAGAGCGGATGGCATTAGCTAATCTCTAGATTAGGCAGCCATGGCAAAATTAGATTCGCCTTTTAGGTTTGGAAACGTGGTTTTAAGAGCAACACTTCCAATGCTCTACGTGCTTACACATCTATTGCCCAATACGTCAAAAGCCAGAACAGCCCCAATATATTCCCGCAATGCGGGCAAACATTAAATGTGAAATACTAAATTCTAAAGAACGTAATATATACTGCCATTAAATAGCATACATAGAGTAGCAAAGGTAATGCCAATTTTAGTCCTGTCAGTTAGCTTTTCAATAGGAAATATGCATAATCATAGTACCAGGATAGGATAGTCCCATACTTTGAAATGCTCCCCAGTGCAATGGGTCTGAGTTTATCTGTCTGTACCTGAGTATGGCTTGTCGCAAAGGAGAAACCGGAAAATAGGATTGCGGGATACTCAATTCTTCCATAAAAAGCTTCATAAGTTCATAGGTGCTTTCATCATCTATACTCCACAAGCTCATGATCACATTTCTGGCACCATAAAACTCGTTTCCATATCCATCATTGGTTCCATTAATTAAGAATGACCGAGCTAGACCTACCACCCCTCCTGTAACTGTTCTCCCTTTGCCAGATTCACAAGCACTCATTATAACTATGGTCTCTGGTTGTTTATTAATCATAAGTATAGCCTTTGCACTAAGAGCATTGCATTCATCGTCTTGAGACGACAAATAAATAAATGAGCTGTCCATGGGATTGGTAGAGCTACTTATGGCATGAGTAGCGAAATACAGAAAGTCACCTTTGAAAAAAGTTCCGTGCCAATCTGTGTACAACATAGAGTCAATATGGGCATCCATGCCTCCTAGAACTTGACAATTCAATTTGGAAGCAATTAATTCAGCTTCCTCTTCTGCTCCTTTCAGGTTTGGTAAGTTACAATCGCCATATCTAGGGTTTCCTACTACTATTGGAGACTCTGGTGTAAACTCCCCCTCTAAATAATCATATTCCCAACCTCTAGTGGGATAACCATCGTAAATATCCTTTCTAGCAACAATGGACATATGATTAATGCTTTCCAGTATTTGAATATTCCAGTAGTCTATCATTTGTTCTTCATCGCCAATGAATGGTTTAATACAATACCAGGGTAAAGTGCCAATATTCAAAACTGGGCTTACCATTAAAGTAGAATAGTATAGCAAGCATGTATCTACGCCTTGAGGAAATAAAATGCTACTGAGCATGGAATCTATATTCATGGAGACCTCTGGTTCATATTCATCTTCCACAAACACTCCCCTATTCACCAAACTTGTAGACTGTTTCTTTAGGTGTAGATAGAATTGCCTTTCTAATGAGATTAGTGTTTGTTCATCTATAATTGATGAACCAGAAGCATGTATGCCGCTTTTATTAATCAGCCAACAATTGAGGCTTGAGGAGTCTGAATCATAGGCGTAAAAAAGTAAGGCCACATGATGTGGTCTATTTTCATCCTCTGTTAGATACTTATGTTGGAAATCCCTTGTGATTTCATTGCCTTGGCTGTCAATAAGATTGTAAGATGTTCTACCAATTCCGTTATTGTAGATCCTTTTGGCACCACGCATAGAAATTGCCCCTCCGTCTAAGTAGCCTAAATACTCCTCTAAGTCGCTTTGCTTAAAATACTCGGGATTTATATCGCTCATCCCCCTTGCGTTTAGAACCAAATTATACTGACTTTTATATTGATTCAAATGATAAGAAAGACTTCTTGTCTGCGCATGGGCATTTATTAAAAAAGCGTGCAACAATATGGCAACAGAGAGGCGCATAAACCAAAGATAACAATTCCTTTAATGGGATATCTTCATTAACTTTTTCAGTATCTTTCCGAACTCATGAAAAAATTTCTAGCACTACTTGCCATAATAGCAACTCTAGCAGCCTGTAAGAGCAAAACTTACAGCTTAGAGAACCTCCCAAAAAGTTTTATTGAAATGGGAAACTTTGGAGGGTTTGCTGGCTCAACGGAAAGCTTTTATCTATTCCCCAATGGTCAAAGATTGTACAGCCATAGCATCTCAGGAAATAAAGAGTTAGTAAGTGGTACCAAAAAGGATTTCAAATCTATTCTCAAAGAACTGAAAGAAATGGGAGTTATGGATATGACCTTGGACCAGCCTGGAAATATGAATTACTATCTGAGAATTAAAACTAAAAAAATAGATCACAAATTAATTTGGACGGATGGCGTTGATGTACCCAAAGAGCTGTCCAAATATTTAAATAATTTGATGATGGAAATGAGTAAAGATCCTATTGAATAAATCCCTATGAAAAAGATAATTGCAACATTAATCATTGCACTTTTTGCCAGCACTGCCCTTTTGGCTCAAAGCGCTTTTGAAGACAGAACTCTTAAAAGCCCCACCAATAATCCTCGATCCTTTGAAGCCGAAATTATTGATGGCAGAAAAGTGGAAACTCAGCAACAAGAACCTAGAAGTTTAAATGCTAATGTTCCAGAAGCACAAAGCATACAATACAAATTGAGATATAGTCCAAACCAAGGACTTCCAATCTATCTCGAGATAAGCAAAGAGGAAGAAACGGGAGGATTGGGAACAAGTACATTCAATGAAAACAGAAGTGTGTCCAATGTGCTCAATGATCTACCCGGTTTGTTTCAATGGAATCGCGATGCATCACTTCAACAAGAACAAATATTCACCGATGATATAGGCATAACTCATATACGTTACCAGCAATACTATAAAGGAGTAAAAGTTGCAGGAGGAGAATGGATGCTACATAGCCAAGGCGACCAAGTCATAAGTGGCAATGGAAAAATTTATCCCACATATGATTGTGAAGAAGAAGCGGAGATCACAAAGGACTTGGCAATATCCAAAGCACAACAAGTTGGCAGAGAGATGCACCCTGGATCAGGAGCCATTTTTGAAAATAGTTACATCCATGTTGAGAGTTCTGCAGACTTAGTTGTTGACTATAGTGTTACCGCAAGCCTGGAACCCGTTTTATGCTATGTAGTAGAAATAAGACCTACCTTTTTACATCACTACAAAGTATGGGTTGATGCTAAGTCTGCTGAGGTTCTTAAGGTATTAGACCTCTTGTGTACCGTTGATGGTTCTAAGTCAGCCACAGGAACAGACCTGAACAACCAAAGTAGGAGCTTCAAAACCTATCAAGTTGGAAGTACTTATTATATGATAGATGCTTCTAGAACTATGTATAAATCGGCTCAAAGCACATTACCAGACGACCCTGTTGGCGCCATATGGACTATTGATGCTCAAAATACTGCTGCAGAGTCCATAGTTCATGTGAGTAGCAGCAATAATACTTGGTCAGATAAAAGCGCCGTATCCGCACACTATAATGCAGGATTAGCTTATGATTATTTCAAGAATACACACAACCGAAATTCTATAAATGGAAGTGGAGGAACCATTATATCTGTGGTGAATGTGGCTAAAGAAGGCGGCGGCAGTCTGGAAAACGCGTATTGGAACGGGCAAGCTATGTTTTACGGAAATGGAGGAACCGCTTTTAAACCACTGGCAGGTGCTTTAGACGTTGCTGGTCATGAATTAACTCATGGCGTGGTATCTAATTCTGCCAATTTGGAATATCAAGATCAAAGTGGAGCTATTAATGAGAGCATGGCCGACATTTTTGGTGCTATGATAGACAGAGATGATTGGAAAATGGGAGAAGATGTAGTGAAAACTGCGGTGTTTCCTTCTGGCGCTTTAAGAGATCTTCAAAACCCACATAATGGAGGTAGCAATTTAAATCACAACGGCTACCAGCCTGAAAAAATGAGTGAGTATTATACAGGCACTCAAGACAATGGAGGAGTGCATATTAACAGCGGTATAGTAAATAAGGCATATTACTTAATAGCCACAGATATAGGCAAAGTCAAGGCTGAGCGAATCTATTATAGAGCATTAACCGTTTACCTGACTTCTAGATCAGAGTTCTTAGACTTGCGTTATGCAGTAGAAGATGCTGCTGATGATTTGTATGGCACCACAGAAGTTAACGCAGTTAAGGATGCCTTTGATGCCGTTGAAATATATGACCCCAACGCGGGATCTGGCAACACAGGTAATGGAGATAAAGGAGATGATTTACCTGCCAACCCAGGTACTGAATTTATAGTAAGCGTGGATGTAAACCCACTTGATGCTAATACCTTTTACAGAAGCAGCACAGTTCCAGATGCATGGCAAGATTTGAGCACCACAGACCCTAAACGTAAATGTAGTATTACTGATGATGGAGCCAATATGTACTATATCTCAGATGCAGATGACGGTTTGTATCGCATACAATTATCATCTCCATTTACGGAATCATTGATTAGCCCTGATGATTGGGATAATGTAGCTATTTCTAAAGATGGACGCTTATTGGCCGCCATTACTACAGAAATAGACTCATCCATTTTTGTATATGATTTTCAACAGGCAGAATGGCGTCAATTTAAGCTCTACAACCCAACCTATTCAGAAGGAGTGAACAATGGAAATGTGCTATATGCAGATGCCATTGAGTTTGATCATACAGGCCAGTATATACTATATGATGCTAGAAACATCATTGAGAACACTGGAGGTGCTGATATAGATTATTGGGATGTTGGGGAGATTAGAGTCTGGGATTTGGCAACAGATGATTGGGGCGATGGAACCGTTGAAAAAGTTTTTACATCTCTAGACGATGGAGTAAGCATTGGAAATGCCACATACGCCAAAAACAGTCCATATATCATCGCTTTTGACTATATCGATGCCAATACAAATAGTTATGCGGTTCTAGCCACAAACACTATCACAAATACAACCGCGACCATCTTCTCGCATTCCGTTTTAGGTTTTCCAAACTATTCTACAGATGATGAAACTCTCATATTCGACGCGAGAAATACAGGTGGTGATGCAGTAATCGCCAAAATAGATATGGATACGGATAAAATCAATCCTAAAAGCGGAAGCTCTGCTTCGGTGTTTATTTCAGATGGTAAATGGGGTGTCTGGTACGCCAATGGCAGTAGAAGTTTGTTAAGCGATAAGAAAGAAATGTTGAGTTTTGGTTTTCCTGGATTAGCTGGGCAACCAGAAGGTGTGATTAGTGGCAATAATATTAATGTAACAGTTATGGCAGGAACAAATTTGAGCGATATGGTTCCAACATTTACTCATAGTTCTGCTTCCATAGTGAGTGTTTCAAATCAAGTTCAAGTGAGTGGAGTTAATGGCCAGGATTTTAGCAGCAATGTCACTTATAAAGTAACAGCACAAGATGGAACTTCTAGAAACTACACAGTAAAAGTCACTATGCAATCTGCCAGTGTGGAGGTCTTGGAACAGTTTATTCATTTATCGCCAAATCCAGCAAGTAAATCACTACAGATTAATAGCGATATTCCAATTCACCATCTCAAGTTGATTAGCATGCAGGGCAAAGTGATTTGGGAGAGTTCTTCAGATGTTTCTGAGATTGATATAAGCGCTCTTCCTTCCGGTCTATATGTTGTAGAATTGCAAACCGATATGGGCAAATTGCTCAAAAGGATTGTAAAAGTGGACGAATGAAAATAGGACTTATTAGAGAGTGGAAGCAACCTGCCGATAAACGCGTGGCATTAACCCCTGCCTTATGCGAAGTGTTTAAAGAGCGATTCCCAGATGTTGAGTTGGTTATTGAAGCTTCAATAGACCGCACTTTCACAGATTCTGAATACGAATGGATTGGAGTAGCGGTGCAACACGACATGAGTGACTGCGACATTCTTTTGGGTATTAAAGAAGTACCTATAGAAAACCTCATTCCGAATAAGACTTACCTCTTTTTCTCTCATACCATAAAAGCGCAAGAGTACAATCGCAATTTATTGCAAAATATACTGGCAAATAAGATTAGACTGATCGATTATGAACCTTTGGTTTGGCCTGAAGGTGGGAGAATATTGGGATTTGGGAAATGGGCTGGCATAGTTGGTGCATATAACGCATTCTTGACCTTGGGTGAAAAGCAAAAAAGCAATAATCTCCCGCCTGCTCATACTACATCTGGTTATGAAGAATGTATGGAGTTATTAAAGAGCGTTGAAACACAAAGTGTTCGAATTGCTTTCACTGGAAATGGACGGGTAGCCAATGGAATTAGAGAAGTGCTAGAAAGCATGCAATTAAAGGAGGTTAGTCCAGAAGAATTTCTGCATAGAACATTTAATGAAACAGTATTTGTTCAACTTAAGAATGAAGACCTCTATGAGCGAATAGATGGTGAGGATTGGAATGATTCCCATTTCTACAACAACCACAGCGAATACAAAAGTTTATTTGGTGCTTATTTAACCAAAACAGATATGCTCATTAATGGTATGTATTGGGAAGATGACATGCCCGCGCTTTTTACAAA
Organism: Bacteroidia bacterium; assembly: GCA_049115575.1. GTDB lineage: Bacteria > Bacteroidota > Bacteroidia > NS11-12g > UBA9320 > JAHEKB01. The sequence continues at coordinate 551,111 of JAGDZU010000004.1, forward strand.
AGAAGATACCTCAAAACAAGACTTTGCATTACAAGTAATTGCTGATATCACATGTGATGTTGAAGGCAGTGTGCCTATAACTATGGAGGCAACTGACATATACAACCCTACCTTTGGATGGTCTAAAAGCCAGCAATGCCAGGTTGAGAAATATGGTGATGATACTATAGACATCATGGCTATTACCAATCTGCCTACAGAAATGCCAAAGAATGCCAGTCAAGAATTTGGCCATTTACTTTTGGATCATATTATTCCATTACTTATAAATGATCCTCAAAATGAAATACTAGACAAAGCGAGTATTACCACATTCAATGGCAATCTAAATTCGCATTTTGAGTATTTGAGAGACTATGTAGAAGGCAAGTAAAACTTTCGGTCTCAAAACACCTTCTCAAACATGTTTTATTCTACTTTTGCCTCATGAAATTTGGTGTTGTCATTTTCCCCGGTTCAAACTGTGATCACGACTTAATAGACGTACTCGAAAAAGTGAGCGGGAATGCGGTTGAAGAGCTTTGGCACAAAGACACTGATCTTAAAAATTGCACACATATTTTTATCCCAGGAGGATTCTCATATGGTGACTATTTAAGGTCTGGCGCAATTGCCAAACTATCCCCAGTAATGGAATCGGTGGTTGCTCACGCCAATGCAGGTGGATTTGTAATGGGAATATGCAATGGTTTTCAAATCCTTTGTGAATCGGGATTGCTTCCTGGAGCTCTGCTTAGAAATGAAAATCAACTGTTCATATGTGAGAATGTCTATCTCAAATGCGAAAACAATCAAACAGCCATCACTCGTTTGCTAAACACTACAGATGCATACAAAATTCCTATAGCTCATGCAGAAGGAAGATATTATGCAGATGAAGATACACTGGCTAAACTCAATGCCAATGGTCAAGTCATCTTCCGTTATTCAGATAAGAATGGTAATGTAAATGCCAAAGACAACCCAAATGGGTCAAAAGAAGGAATTGCGGGTATTGCCAATGAAAACTTCAATGTGTTTGGCATGATGCCTCATCCTGAAAGAGCCGCATCCGAAGATCTGTTCAACACAGATGGACTTGGTTTTTTTCAAGCACTGCTAGAAGAGGTAACAGCCTAAAAGTATTTAGGTCTAAAGGTGGATTAATAATTCATCTCGTTTAAAGATTATACCTACACTTCCATTCACCAATTGCCTTAAAACGTTTATTGTCTCATGAGTTTTTATAATTTCCCCTTGGGGTAATGGGGAACGCATGTTCACGACAAACTGTAAACCGAAACCGCAAACCAACACTCATTCACTAATGGCTTTCGGAATCCTGAACTTGCCGCTAGATCATTTCGAGTGAATCGAGCAGCGCAAACGATTTGTATCGAGAATTTTTTATCCGTTCCCCTGTTACGGATTCCTGTTCTCCGTTTTATATTACCTTTGTTAGTCGATGCTAAATCTGCGATTTTCACGTCTCCCAAGACATAGGAAATTTTCCTATAAGCCCCTCTATTATGATGAGAATAAGGAAAAGTTAGAGGCTCAGGTAGATCGCATTAAAAGAGAGATGAGTAAGAATCCCTCTGATCATTATACTGCCAAAGAAAACATTAGAAGGGCTTTTTCTGAACGAATTCCTTCAGATCGATTTACAAGCGTAAGGTCAAATAGGTTCTACCCACTTAAAATTGTCTTTATAGCGTCCATCATAGCAACAATTCTCTATAAATTGTTGACTTCTGATGCCCTTAAAATTATCTTCGAGAGCTTCAGCAAGTAATGGCTCAAATTCTACGATTACCAGAGAAGACCGCAAATCAGATTGCTGCCGGCGAGGTTGTTCAACGGCCTGCTTCTGTGGTTAAAGAACTCATGGAGAACGCCATAGATGCCAAGGCTGATACCATTAAACTTTTTATCAAAAATGGTGGTTGCACTCATATACAAGTAGAGGATAACGGCATAGGCATGAATGAGAAAGATGCTATTATGTGTTGGGAGCGACATGCCACATCCAAAATATCTAAAGCAGAAGATTTATATAATTTAACAACCTTAGGATTTAGAGGTGAAGCTCTTGCCAGTATTGCATCTGTTTCTGATATTCATATGAAGACCAGAACCAAGGATGCAGATAAGGGACTCATGCTTCATTTAAAAGCCGGACAAATAATGGAACAAGAAGCTGTTGCGCATCCCGTAGGCACTTCTATTACTATTAAGAACCTCTTTTACAATATTCCTGCACGCAAGAATTTCTTAAAGAGCATTAGCTCAGAAACAAAACATATCATTGATGAATTCCAACGAATTGCTCTTTCTCACCCGGAATTGGCTTTTGAATTTTTCAATCAAGATAAGCTGGTATATAAACTAAAAGCGGCCTCACTCAGCTCGCGAATAGCTGAGCTCCTAAATATTAATGAAGAGGAGCTTATAGCCTGTAATGAAGAAACGGAAATTGTCAATATCCACGGTTATGTTGGATCCCCAAAGCTTGCTAAAAAAACCAGAGGGCTGCAGTTCTTATTTGCCAATGGAAGGTATATCCGAGATCATTATCTGAATCACGCTATCAAGACTGCTTATGCGGGAATCATAGACGAAAAACAATTCCCCTTCTTCTTGTTAGTGCTAGATGTAGATCCTGGTAAAATAGATGTGAATATTCACCCCACTAAACACGAAGTAAAGTTTCAAGATGCGCAGCACGTTTATTCACTTATTCTTTCGGTGGTTAAAAAATGTTTAAGCCAGTTTTATGTCCTCCCTACGCCAGAAGAGCTTCATTTATCGGTACCAAGCGAGACTCAAAGAGATGCGGGAGCTTTTAGTACATCCGAACCAAATCCGAGATTCAATCCTTTTGGGAGCAGCAAACAAAAAACTAGAACTGAATGGGAAAAGCTTGATGAATTATTAAAGAGTGAACTACCTCAAGAACGCGTTAGCCAACAGCAATTTTTTGAAGAGCTGAGCTCAGATATAAAAGCTGAAGGTTCCATTTTTCAGTTGAACAATACCTACATCATTTACGAGCACAATGGAGAGCTGTGGTTGATTAATCAACACCGGGCACATGAGCAAGTATTATATGAGAGGTATAAACGCAGTAATAACAAAACCATTAGCTCTCAACAGCTTCTTTTTCCGAGAACTTTAGAGTTGAGTAATTCTGATTTCTTATTGGTTCATGAAGTTATGGATCAAATCAATCAATTGGGCTTTGACATTAGCGATTTTGGGAAAGATTCCATTATCATCAATGGTCTTCCAGCAGAACTTTCAAAAGAGGATGGAGCTGGCATATTGCGTCAAATCATAGATGATTTTAAGGAAAACCAACTGGAATTGAAGTCAGACAAAAAGGAAGCCCTTATCCGTGCTACAGCCAAGAATGCTGCCATTAAGTCAGGGCTAAAGCTCAATGATAGCCAAATGAGGCAATTGGTCTCTGATTTGCTACATTGCAAAACAAACAACAGGAATCCAAGCGGTGCTGCCATTGTTGTGAAATTTGATGGACAGAGTTTAGCGGGATTCTTTCGCAAGTAATATGCAATTCAGAAGCAATCAATTCTCAACTCCAGAGGTTGTTAAAAATCTCATAATAATAAATGCTCTATTCTTATTGGGAACATGGGCCCTCCCTAGGGTAGGAATAAATCTTACTGAGCATTTAGGTCTTTTCTATTTTGAATCACAACAGTTCAGACCTTGGCAAATGGTTACCCACTTCTTTATGCATGGAGGTCTTATGCACTTGGTAGTGAATATGTTTGCTATTTGGATGTTTGGTTCAAGACTTGAACAAGTATGGGGACCAAAGCGTTTCCTCACATTTTATGTAGTGACAGCTGTTGGTGCATTTCTCTTGCACGCATTGGTGCAGTTTATTCAATTACAACAATTAATGCCCATCATAAGCGCCTCTGATTATCAAGAAGTGTATGAAAATGGACGGGAATTATTGTTGAGAGGAAGAAACTATTCAGACCCTGACTTGCGCAAACTCAACGAAATTCTCAACGTAAATGTAGTTGGTGCCTCCGGAGCTGTTTTTGGAGTGCTTGCTGCCTTTGCTATGTACTTCCCAAATACCAGATTAATGTTACTTTTTCCTCCTATTCCAATTAAGGCAAAGTACTTTGTGTTATTCTACGCAGCATTTGAATTGTTTAGTGGTGTAGCCAATTTTCAAGGAGATAATGTAGCTCACTTTGCTCATTTGGGCGGAGCACTTTTCGGATTTTTATTGGTGAAGTATTGGAACAAAAACAACAGAAGCTCGTTGTATTAAAGCATGAGTTTTACAGACCGCATAAAATATGAATATACTAAAGGGAATTCTGCCATAAGGCAGATTATCATGATTAATTTGGGAGTATTTGTGATTTCCTTATTAATCAACCTCTTTGGGCAACTCATGCAGGTTAATCCCGCAAATTTTTTTAGCTACTTTTATTTGCCGTCGGATCTTGGAACTTTGGTTCTTAGACCTTGGACATTCCTAACAAATATTTTCTTTCACTCAATGAGCAGCATGTGGCACATATTGGGAAATATGATTATGCTGTATTTCATTGGAAGGATACTGCAAGATTTTCTTGATAGATCTAAAGTGTGGACCATCTTTCTTGGAGGTGGTTTGGTGGGAGGATTGTTCTTCGTGGTAATGGCCAATGTTTTCCCACTCTTTTCAGATGTAGTAAGCCGCATGGTACTATTGGGAGCTTCTGGTGGAGTAACGGCTATAATAGTGGCAACAGGAGTTCATCTACCCTATTATGAAGTAAGACCTTTTGGAGTTTTTAGAATTCAAATGAGATGGTTGGCAGCAATCTTGGTCTTGTTAGACCTATTAAATATGCCGGCCAGTGCCAATTTTGGAGGTTTGTTTGCCCATTTAGGAGGAGCCTTATTTGGAGCGCTCTATATACTAAACTTGCAAGGGAGGATTAATATCCCATCATTTGAATTGCCTTCATTTAAGAGGTCTAAAATGAAAACGGTTTACAGAGATGAAGGCAAAAGACAGGTTAGAGCAAATCTGCGAAAATCCAAACCTGATCAACAGCAAATAGATGCTATACTAGATAAGATTAGTCAGTCTGGCTATGACAGTTTAAGTCAGGAAGAAAAGGAAATACTATTCAAGGCCAGCGATTCGTGAAATACATTGTAAAGAACATATTGTTTGTATTCAATATGATCTTCGTGATCGGTTTACTTCTTGCCTATTTATCTTCTTATTCCAACCCCGAACAATTCTGGTTTATTGGTTTTTTTGGTTTGAGTTTCAAAGCCTGGCTTGTTGCCAACCTTATTCTGGTTTTCTTTTGGCTACTGCTCAAAAGAAGGTTGTGGTTGTACAACTTCTTGGTGTTGATTGTAGGGTTTCAGTTCATACTTAGAGATATACAGTTTAGAAGCGCCTCTCAAGAAGAAGGTCAATTCAAAACACTCTTTTTTAACACACGTGTTTTACAAGTTTATAATCAAGGCAATACTTCCAATGAATTGAATGAATATGTTCAATCTGAGGATTTAGACTTAGTGGTATTTGTAGAGTGGTTAAACAAAAAAGGTAAAATAAACACTCAATCCTACCCTCATCAGCAGTTTGTAAGACTGGAATCGGGCAGAAATATTTATGACTACGGTCTCATGATGGCTTCGAAACATAAGATACTACATTGGGAGAGGGTAGACTATGGTCATGTCTCAGACAACTTAACCGCCTTTTTCGATGTAGAAGTTGGAGATGACATCATTAGGGTCTTGGCCACTCACCTCCAATCGAACTCTTTGGCAGCTGGTGATTATCACAAGTTCTTAGACGTAGAGTTTGACGAGAATTATAAAGATCATGCAAAAAGCACTTTAAAAAGAATTCGCAAATCAATGGTTCGCCGTTCTATACAAACTGAAAAAATATTGGATGTAATTAATGACAGTCCTTATCCCGTTCTTATCATGGGGGATTTCAATGACACACCTCAAAGCTATGCCTATCAACAGCTTCGTAATGGCAGGAAAGATGCTTTTATTGAAAAAGGATCAGGGATGGGAACCACATTTCTAGAACCTTTTCCTCTATTGCGCATAGATTTCATTCTATATGATGATTTCTTTGATTGCCAATCTTATAGCTCACACACAGATGTATTATCGGATCACAAAATGATTAAAGCCAGTTTTAATTTTTAATGGAATTTCTAAACGAACAACTCTCTAAATATTCAGAAGACCACACAAGTCCTGAATCCTCTCTACTTGCAGATCTCAATAGAGACACTTATGCCAATGTTCTAATTCCCAGAATGCTATCAGGGCATTTACAAGGCAGAGTTTTAAGCATGATTTCTAAAATGCTTCAACCGAAAACTGTGCTGGAAATAGGCACTTATACAGGTTATTCGGCACTCTGTCTAGCAGAAGGTCTTCAAAGCGGAGGGAGCTTGCATACCATAGACATAAATGAGGAGTTAGAGGATAGAACACGCTCATTCTTTAATAAATCTGATTATTCCGAACAAATCCACTTCCACATTGGTAACGCATTGGAAATTATACCAGCCTTGGCAACTTCTTTTGACCTTGTCTTTATTGATGCCGACAAGGAGAACTATCTGAATTATTACAAAATGTTGATTGACGATTTACCATCAGGTGCTATCCTCATTGCAGATAATGTGCTTTGGAGTGGCAAAGTGCTAGACCCTCAGTCTTTAGAAAACGACCTAGAAACCAAAGCACTTCATGAGTTTAATAAATTCATCCAAGCAGACAGCAGAGTAGAAAATGTACTAATGCCTATTCGTGATGGTTTAATGGTGATTAGGAAGAAGTAGACTTCCTATTCTAACCCTGAATCCTTAAAAAGGCATCACTAGCATTAAGCTTATCCAACATACCTTCATATTGCGGGCCAAAAGAAAAATGACCTGCCAATACTTCTTCAGACACGGCAATGAGTTGAGATCTATTGCTGCAAAACTCCGCCAATTGCTTTTCTTCTATTCCTAGTTGCGCTTCCTTTCCTGCTTCAAAATAGTTAATGTCTTCCCATAAAGATCTATGAAAAAGCATGGCTCCTATGCTAAATCTATGAGGGCATATGCTATAGTTTTGGCCACTATTAAACAACTCCGTTGCTGTTTTATCTATAGGTGTGACAAGGTCCCATAAGTATGAAGCTGCCTTAGGATTAGACCACGCTTCCACTTGCATACATGCAGATTTAGCTGTTCCAAATTGGCTTTCATATTCATTTGTTTTGCCTAGCAGTCTTAATAAGCGATGGTAACTATAACCATTCACATTAATGAGGGGTGCAGCAAAAGCATAATCATGAGAATTATCATTATCCAAAAGTTTAAGAAGCGCCGACATTCTTTCGAAATATCCCTTACAAATAATTATGTCCTCATCCAACTTATGAATGAAGCTTGCATGAGGATGTTCCTTTATAACTAAATTAATCGCTATGGAAATCTTGTTTTGATGGCAAAGCAAAATGCTCCAACCATTCTTATCTGCCTTGGCTTCTAGTTCCGGATGTGATTTAAAACCAGGACAAACTATACAGACATCTAAATTCTTTGATACAAACTTCTCTAAGCGCCCAAAGAAATATGGCCACAACACTTGTTTATAACCACAAACCAATATCACCAAATCTGAGCTTTGAGTTTGCCTATTCAGAAATTGAAAGGGAGATTTTATGCGATTATCTCGCATAATCTCCTCTCGGCTCATTCTTTTAATGTATTTGCGATATAAGTTTTGAAAACGAGAGATAGGTCAAATATAAAAGGGGCTATGAAATTGGTATCATTATGATACTTTATTCCATAGCCCGTGAAAATTTATTCTACTTCAACCCTGAAAAGAACTTCAACATCAGTTTCGCCAAGATCGCAACTTCCATTTTTAACGTCTGGTTGATGCTTCAGTTGAACATTCAAATCGGTCACTTCTTGCTGTCCTGTTGTAACAATAGCCTCTAAACCCAGTGGTAAACTGTTTCCATCTATATCTGTAATTGACACACTAAGAGCTCCATTAGAAGTGTAGCATACCAAATGTTCATCTGCTTCTTCTTCAACTTCTTCTGTAATATCTTCTACAGTACTACCGCTTTCGTCAAGAAAGCGAACTTGAAGTGTGTAGCTGCTGTTGGTATCTAAGCGTATAGTGTCATGAGCAGTAGGTTCATTGCCACCTACCCCGTCTGTATCCGCAAATTGAAACATGCGTACATCATTTGAATTGCTGTCATTTGTGAAAGTAAGTTCCACGGTAGTTATAAGTTCTTCCTCATTAATGTTGGGTGGATCGTCTACTTTATCTGTGCAAGCACAAATGGAGAAGGCGAAAAAAGAAATTAGTATTATGCTATATATTATTGAGTTTTTCATGTTTTTAAAGTGTAATTAATTGTTAAATAAAAATTGATGCCCATATCATGGGCGAAATACCTGTAACGGTTCATATAATCGCGATAAGTGGTATTTAGTAAATTTCTAACTCCTATGCTAAATCGCATTGAAGTCTCTTTGTATTGAGCTCCAATTTCGGTATCTATAAGAAAGTAGCTTGGTGGGCTATCTGCAAAGTCTGCACCTGGTTCCACCCTATTTTGTGATGAAGTATAGCTGGCATTCAACCACCAATAGCCATTATACATAAACAACTTTTCTGCAAATGAATATTTAAGTTTAGCCTGAAAATTCTGAGCTGGAATTCCATAAATAAATTCATTCGTGATTTGGTCTTTAACCCATAAGGTTGCTACATTAATTTGACTAGTCCAGCTCCCGAATAGCTTGTATAACATATCGAGCTCTATGCCTGCATATCGCGCATTAGTTTGCACATATCTGAATACAGGAAATGCACCTCTTATGCTCAGCTGAGTTTCCCCAGTAGGCCTAAGATAAATGTAGTTGTTAAAATAATGGAAGTAAGGTTCTAATACAATTCGGAATCGATTGTGGTTGTAATTCAAAGCTGTTGTAAAAGAGAATGAGCGTTCTTGCTTTAAACTTAAATCCCCAAATTCTAAAGCGGCTGAACCATGGTGCAAGCCATTACTAAATAGCTCGTTAACGTCTGGACTTCTAAATCGTGTAGACAAAGATCCATGTATTTTCAAATCTTCATTGAGCATTGTCCATCCACTCAAATTTGCTGAAAATCCACCAAACTCAAAACTGTCGACCACAAGTGCAGATTGCTCGTAGCGGTATGTGGTTGAGGTCTGATAGTCATAGCGAATTCCCCCCTCAAGTAGACTATGGTCCATCTCTAAAGTAGCAATCAAAAACGCACCTCCTTTATATCTGAGATAATTCGGTATAAAATACCTGCCCGAGTAAGTGTTTTGTTGCATTTCTCCCATCAGACCATATTGCACTCTTTTGTTCAGCCAATGCTTGTCTATAGACATATTTAGTTGATGTGTCCATAAATTCAAATTCAAAGCTGCTTCTTCTTCACTGTTGTGATTATCAAATTCCTGTCTTATGTTATTTTGAACCGTATAGCTTAAATTCAATCTCCCGAGTTCATGATTTGAATGCTGCCATTTCAACTTATTTGCAAAATGCCGTATGTACTGAGAGGGTGCTTGTATTACATAGGTGAAGGGATTGACAGTCAAAGGAGTGTCGCTGCTTAAGGCCGCCTCTAGATCCGTTAAATTCCCAATATGCGATGAAGATAATATTCCAATTCTTTGAATAAAGGCAGAGGTAGTAATAGAAAAATTATTTGATCCCTTGCTCATGCTGCCATAGTATGAACCACTTAATTGGCCAAAACCGGTATTACTCAAAACGTAATCTGCTGCTCTTGAATCACCATTTCGCTTTACATTTAAAACAAAGCGCTGACCAAACTGACTTTTTGCATTAAAATGTTCCAATTTCATACCAAGTTGACCTCCAACAGTATTGGATTCTCCTCTGGCCACTATAGAAATCTGTTTATAGCTAGAATCTCTAAACCCAGCTGGAAGAATTCTAATCACCCCTCCTATAGCATCACCTCCATACTTCAAGCCTGATGCTCCTTTAATAAGCTCAATTTTCCCTGCACTTAAAGGGTCTATTTCTGGGGCATGTTCACTACCCCACTGTTGTCCCTCGTGTTTGCTGTCGTCATTTATAACAGAAATTCTATTGCTATGCATACCATGGATCACTGGTTTTGCTATGGCATTACCCGTTCTTAAAAATTGAACCCCATTGGTGTTTCTCAAGGCATCGCTCAAACTTATGGCTGCTAATGATTCAAGTTTAGAAGAACTCATATTGAGTACCAGCCTTGCATCCGGTTCTTGGCTGTGGCTGTGCCTATAAGTAACTACTTCATCAAATTCGTGAAGATGGTGAGGAAGAAATAGGGTGATAAAAGTATCACTGTTCACTTTGAACACCCATGTTCTCGTTTCGCATCCAATATGACTCACATGCACTTCATGCTCACCAACTGCCAAATCCAATAATTCAAATTCACCTTGTTCATTAGCCACAACTTGAGTGTTTGCTGTTGCCACTAGTGAAAGACCCAATGGAATGTGGGTAGCACTATCCAGAATGATGCCCGAAATAGTAACTTGACTATAAGTTAAGTTGCTCAGGCTTATTAGCCAGAACAAAGCGAAAAGTGTTCGCATTATTTTGTAATTACTGTGATTTTAAATTGAAGTGAAAGAGAAATGAATTTATACCTCTTTTAGTGGGGGTCCTCTTGACAGTTCTGCGAGTTGTTTAAAAGCATATTCGCTCTTAACATGCCTTGTTTTGATAATACTCCACTGGCAGTCTGTGATGCTAAATAGGTTGTCTGGGTGTTCAAATTCACCTGCAAAAGTGACATCACATAATGAGCAATGGTGGTGTCCTTCAATGGAGCAAAAGTGTTCTTGATTCTGGCTGCAATGGTCTTGTTCTTCAAATGCCAAATGAAACAGATTTGACAGACCTGCGTAACTTAAAACTGCAATAAAGAATATGGAGGTCAGTCGCTTCACTGGTAGCAATAGTAGCGAATTCTAATGGTTTCTATATTCAGCTAATACTCTGATTTTCGTCAAATAAAGCAAACTGCTTGTTTCAACTTTAACTACTCATGACAGAACTTCTCGTGGTCTCTATCTGCAACCACCACCCCATGATCTAAAGCAATGTGCCATTCCTCACAAGCCTCATCCATCATTCCAAGCTCTTTGTATAGATTTCCTTTTAGAAAGTGAACCATATGGTACTTAGGCAACATCATCTCAACCATGTCATAATCAACAATTGCATCGTACAACCTACCCATGGCTACTTTTACTTTGGCGCGTTGATTATAAATATGACCATCTAGTTTGTTCACGGAAATAGCAGTATTAAGATCTTTCAAAGCCAATTCATTTTCCTCCATTTTAAAATAACTATTGGCTCTTGCTTTCAAAAAGCCAACATTTAGCGAATCATAGGACAACACGTGAGTGAAATCCTGTACAGCTTTGTCATACGCTCGAATAGCTTCTTTACATTTTCCACGGTAATAATAGGCTTCTTTATATATAGGATTCAGCATAAGACAGGTACTGAAGTCTGCAATTCCATCTGAATGTTTTCCCGCATTATATTCTGTTGTTCCTCTATTGAAATAGCCCCTGAAGTCTTTGGGGTTCAGCTTTATATATTGGCTGTAGTAGCCAATAGCTTCGTCATAGCGTTTCTCTAAAGAAGCTTTATTAGCTTTTATAAGCAGATGAGTTCCGTGTTGTGCGAATGAATTTAGGCTTATAAGTAGTACCGCTGCTAGGCTTAGGCAAATCTTCTTAATCATCATATTCTATCTTAAAACTGCAAAATAAGTGCCTAATTGTGATAGATGCATCAAAAGTTTTCCAATCTGGGCTCAAAATCCGAGCAAAACACCATAGAAACCCCTTGGATCTTATTAGTCTTCAACGCCCATGCTTATTAGGTTCGCCCATATTTTATAAGATCCGCGTACTCCAGCAGGAAGATGTCTGAAAAATGAAATACCAGTATAAATGAAATAGCCATCACCGCACTTCCTATAAATTAATGAACCTAACAACTGTTCTTCACCTGCATCTGCCATAGAAAATGGAGCTTTATAGTCATTAGTCCATTGTGATGGAAAGTACAAACCGCGTTCCTGTACCCACGAATCATAATCCTCGGAGTTTATAGTGTTTACACCCTTCATGAAATCTTTTCCTTCTCCTGTGCCGCTCATCAATTGATCTTCTTGGGTAACTCTACCTCTCGATAGCAAAATCTCGTCGGTTTCTAAACCTATTTGTCGCGTTTTTAATCTGTGAGATGTATTGTACTGCATTATAAGAGTTCCTCCAGATTTTGCATAATCATAGAACTTTTGAATATGAGCATCAATTTCATCCAATACATTCAGTGCTCTTATTCCAAATACCACAGCATCAAATTCTTTTAATTCAGAAAGTTTAACTGTTTTATAATCTAACAATACCACTTCTACACCCATAGCTCTCATGGCTTCGGGAACTCTGTCTCCAGCTCCCATCACATAACCTACTTTTTCGGCTGTACATTCTACGCTTACTAAATGTGCAGTAAGCTTGTTCTCGCTGACTTTATATATCCATGGAATATGCTCGTGTTTTATAACGCTCACGAATTTGTTAATCGTCCATTTTTTATTGAAGGTAACTGTGATCTTTCTATTTATATCGTGCTGACTGTTGAGAATAAACTTTATTCCTTCTGAAATATTTTGTTCTACTTCAAATCGATAGGTCTGATTTGGAGAGAGATCAACTTCTTTGTCTAGCAAAGGTTTCTTAGCTCCGTCCAATCCAATAGTGAGGTGTTTGATTGGGTAAACTGGAGTAATTTCAAAAACTAATTTAGGCTGTTCTTGTCCTTCAATAATGATTAGATCTGGGTTCTTGAAGTCAACCATAGCTAGGTTAACGGCAAACACAGGTTGGATAATCTCACCTTTTACTGGGTCAGATGTGCGATATATGAGAGGTAAACTTAATTCAATGCCATCTATTGTTAATTTCACTTCCGGAGTAGTATACTCCTCGTCTATATACGCGATGAACTTATGAGTAAAGTTTTCTCCTGGTTTTATTTGTGTTTGTATGTTTTGAAAACTATGACTCACATATGCATCTTGTAATATGATATTAGACTCACCATAATGTATGAGTTGAATTTGTATTTCATTTTCTCCCTTTTGAATTAAGCTTTCTTCAGCTGTAACAAATACTCTAAGACCTATGCTTTTTAACCAAATCTGTTGAAGCTTTCGGTATTGCTCGCTGCTTAACTTGCCGTCTTTTTTAGCCTGCTCCATGCCCTGGAGAATAAGCTCGCTTTTATCTTTTCTTTGTTTAGCTTGCTCTAAATACTGATGGCTATACGAACTGAGCTTTACATAGCTTGCATGGAGTTTTTCTCTTGCTCGAGCTTTTCCTCTTAGCAACTGCAAGTACTCTTTGTTCTCACCATATCTAGTCATAGTTCCAAAACCTTGACTTTTATGCATACTTCTGCTGGCTGCAGCTATTTCTGAACTAGTCATTCCTCTTTCACTTACATCCTCATCTACATCTATAGTTACATAGAATTCTGGATTTGCATTGACCACGCTATCCATTAACTCCCTGCTTCCGTAAGACCAGTATGAGGTATTCCAGTAAATGGCATCCGCTTCCCATACTTCTACTTCTGCCAATTGGTGAGGATACCTATTGGGGTCTGCAGCTGCCTTATAGGCTTCTACAGCCAAAATAGCACTTGCGGTGTGATGCCCATGGGTTCTTCTTAGACCATCTGTATTAGGGCTAAAACGAGTGATAATGATATCTGGTTTGAATTTTCTAATTCTGTATACCATCTGCTCCAATGTCTTGTCCCTACCCCATTTTTCAAAAGTTTCTTCCCAACTTTTTGAATAACCAAAGTCAGTGGCTCTGGTAAAAAATTGGGATGCCCCATCTATTCTTCTCGCGGCGAGCAATTCTTGTTCTCTAATTAATCCAAGATCTTCACCGATTTCTTCTCCTATTAAATTCTGACCACCACTGCCATTTGTTAATGACAGATAAGCAACTTCTGCGTGAAGGTTGTTTACCATCCATGAAATCAGACGTGTGTTTTCATCATCTGGATGTGCCGCTACGTAGAGCACTTTAGTTGGATTAAGGACTTTGTCTATTTCCAAATTGATGCGAGATTCACTCCAATTGTGGTGATACCAATCAGCTTGACTAAATAGCGCTAGACAAGGAAATGCGAGAAGGATAAATAAGAAAACTCTTTTCATTTATAAGGGTAACAAATAAAACCGAAATATATTGTTAATTCGAATTACCGTGCCATTCAAACTACAATCTCCATTTAAGCCTACAGGTGACCAACCACAAGCAATTAAACAGTTAGTTCAAGGTCTCAATGATGGGCTGCCTGCTCAAACCTTACTTGGGGTTACAGGTTCGGGTAAAACCTTTACCATGGCTAATGTGATACAACAGGTTCAAAGACCTACGCTCATTATAAGCCACAACAAAACCTTAGTAGCTCAACTATACAGCGAGTTCAAGCATTTCTTTCCTGAAAATTCGGTACAGTATTTTGTTTCCTATTACGATTACTATCAACCTGAAGCATTTTTACCAACAACGAACACTTATATAGAAAAAGACCTCAACATCAATGAGGAAATTGAAAAGATGAGGTTGCAAACTTCTTCAGCATTATTGTCTGGCAGAAGAGATGTGATAGTAGTAGCTTCTGTCTCTTGTATATATGGAGCAGGAAACCCAGATGATTACGAAGACTCTATTATTCGGATTGAACGAGGTCAAAAAATCAACAGAAACAGTTTTCTGTTGGCCTTGGTGAACAGTTTATACTCGAGAAGTTCTGCTGAGTTTAAACGTGGCAACTTTAGGGTGAAAGGAGATACCGTAGACATCCATTTGGCCTATGACGATTTTGCTATTAGAGTGAGCTTTTTTGGAAATGAAATTGAAGAAATTAGTAGCATCAATCCTGAAACTGGCACCACTCTAGAAGAACTGGAGCATGTGGCCATATTCCCGGCAAATCTTTTTGTTACACCTAAAGAACGTTTGCAGAGAGCCATATCGGCCATTCAAGATGACCTAGTAAAACAAGTTGAATTTTTCAAAGAGAATAAGAAGTATTTAGAGGCTAAACGCCTTGAAGAACGAACTGAATTCGATATGGAAATGATGAGAGAGTTGGGTTACTGCAATGGAATAGAAAACTATAGTCGATATATGGACAATCGTAAAGCTGGCCAGAGGCCATTTTGCCTGATTGATTATTTCCCAGAAGATTTCCTACTCATAGTGGACGAAAGCCATGTAACACTCCCGCAAGTTAGAGCCATGTACGGAGGGGATCGAAGTCGTAAGATTAACCTGGTAGATTATGGTTTTAGACTCCCTGCAGCTTTGGACAACAGGCCTCTGAAATTTGAGGAGTTTCAAGATGTAGTAGACCAAACAGTTTATGTAAGTGCTACTCCTGCAGACTATGAAATCAACGAAAGTGAAGGTGTAATAGTAGAGCAACTGATACGCCCAACCGGATTATTAGACCCAGTAATTGTGGTTAAACCTTGTACCAATCAAGTTGATGACTTGCTGGAGGAAATTGACGAAAGAGTGAAAATGGGAGATCGGGTACTGGTGACTACATTAACCAAGAGGATGGCTGAAGAGCTTGATAAATACATCCGTAACCTAGGTATTTCCTCTACCTATATACATTCAGAAGTAAAGACATTAGACAGGGTTGAGATTCTAGAACGATTGCGCACAGGAGAGATAGATGTTCTAATTGGCGTAAATCTTCTAAGAGAAGGTTTAGACCTTCCTGAAGTCTCGTTGGTAGCCATTATGGATGCCGATAAAGAAGGATTTCTAAGATCTGAAAGATCTTTGGTGCAGACTATTGGTAGGGCAGCGCGTAATGTGAACGGCAAGGTTGTAATGTACGCAGATAAAATCACTGACAGCATGAGGAAAACCATAGACGAAACAGACAGAAGACGCAAGCTACAAGAGGAGTACAATAAAGAACATGGAATTACTCCCAAGACCATTAGAAAAGACATGGGTTCTGCTTTAAGCCAGGGAAGATCAACAAAATCCGTTCCCCGCGAGCTTGCAGAAGTTGCCGACCCAATTATCAACTATATGGATGCAAATGGCCTAAAGAAAGCTATTGAGCGAACCAAATCGGATATGCTAAAAGCAGCCAAAGAAATGGATTTTATGGAGGCGGCTAGACTTCGGGATGAAATGAAAATACTAGAAGCCAAACTCAAAGAGGCCAGTTAAAGTTTCAATTACTTCTTAGGCAATGTATCCCTTTGTGAAAAGCTAGATTGCCTTTAATCAACCATATCTACACTACACATATTTCTGGTTTTGCAACTAGATGGATATGAATTATCTTGTAAATCGGGGAGGGGTTGACGTAGTCCCAGCATTTTGGTAAACTAAAGCTGCCTTTCAGCAAGTAGACCTACATATCACAGAAGAAAAATTAACAATTAAATACTAATCATTAACCACTATCTGCTTGCCTGTTCCGCTGCCTTTGGCATTAACTCCGTTAAACTTAATTCCAATGCTTTCTTACTCAACCCTGTATGTTTAGGATTGAATTGGTGAAGTTTAATCATCTGTCTTTCAATGGTTTCCGTTGAATCTTTAAGTATTGAAATATCTTCAACCTCCGCATCGTGACTCATAAGATATCCGAATGTTCTGGCCATTCCACAATTAGCAACGAAGTCAGGAATTACTGCAATGTTTTCATCTGCAAAAGTGGAGATTGGTCCCATAAATATTTCTTCATCTGCAAATGGCACATTAGCTCCACAACTGATTACTTCAATTTGACCATCTATCATGGCCTGAACTTGATCTCTGGTTACCAATCTAGATCCGGCTCCAGGAATAAATATTTCTGCTCCCAGACTCCATATTCGCTTATTGGTTTCTTCAAAGCTGAGCATATTTTCTGCGTTCAGTTGGTTTCCGTCTCGGTTGATGAACAAAGCCGTGATTTCTTCTTCGCCAAGTCCCTCTTCACTGATGATTCCACCCGCTCTATCTATTATTCCGATAATCTTAACTCCGTGCTTGGCTAGATAGAATGCTGCTGCTGCAGAAACATTCCCCCAGCCTTGAATAATGGCTCTTTTCTGAGGCAAGGTTCCACCCCAAATATTGTAATAATGCCTCACAGATTCAGTAACGCCCCAACCCGTAATCATATCTGAAATATTATATCTCTTAGAAACATCTGGAGTAAATCTTTCATCTACAATTGGAAGGAGAACACCCGTTTGCAATCTGGTGATAGCCTGCAGTTGTTCTACTTTGGTATATTCATCATGGAAGCCATGTACAACACCCTCTTGAGGATGCAATACACCAAGGTCTGCCGTATATGGAATAACCTCTGCATATTGATCCACATTCATATCTCCACCTGTTCCGTAGTAATTCCTGAGTAAAGGAGCAACGGCTTTATACCATCTTCTTAGAACACCTTCTTTCCTTGGGTCTGATGGATCAAAATTAATACCCGACTTTGCCCCACCGATAGGAGGTCCTGCAACTGTAAATTTGATTTCCATGGTTTTGGCCAAGGATTCAACCTCACGTTTATTTAAACCCTTACGCATTCGAGTACCACCGCCGGCAGCCCCATTTCGCAAAGAGTTAATTACAACCCAACCTTCTGCCTCTGTCTCGGAATCTTTCCATTCAAAGACTATCTCAGGCTGCTTGTTTTCAAACTGTTTTAAAAGTTCTATCATTCGTTTATTGAAGAAAAATCACCATAAAGTGAACCAGACACCGTACTTGAACTGGCGCCTGTCACATTGGCTAATACGTTAACTTTATTTTGTACTCTCAGAATTCCAAGCAATGCAAATGCCAATGCTTCTTTATATTTAACAACCATATCATCAGGAACAACAACCTCTGCGTCTGTATGGCTTTTCAAATGGTCAATCAAAGTACTATTGAATGCGCCGCCACCTGTAACTAGCACCCTCTTAGCTGTGGCATCTCCACTTGAAAGATCAAAGATGTTGTTACCAACCTGCTGTGCAATATGATCGCAAAGCGTTTTCATTTTGTCTTCCTTTTTAGCATAACTATTTCTAACCATATGCCAGAAATTTCGGCTAATCCATTCTCTTCCTAAAGATTTAGGAGGCTCTTGCTCATAAAATGGTATGTCATTCAATTCAGCCAATAGGTCATAGTCTATACTTCCTTTTGCTGCTATGATTCCATCTTCATCAAATTCTTGATCAAACTCCCTCGCTATCCTATTCAATACAATATTTGCAGGGCAAACATCATAGGCGATTCTCACACCGCTAATGCTCGCTGAAATATTGGCAAATCCACCTAGATTCAAACACATATCAAATTCGCCAAACAAATAATGGTCTGCTATACCTACAAGTGGAGCTCCTTCGCCTCCGAGCACAATATCTAAAGCTCTAAAATCAGTAACCGTTGGAATCTTGGTCATGCCGTAGATGGCATTTCCATTACCTACCTGAACACTAATATTTTGATCCGGTTGATGAAATACAGTATGGCCATGTGATGCTATCAGATCTGCTTCCAAACTGTTTTCGGCTAGGAAATCATTTATGCTTTCACCAATAAACTGCCCAAAAAATCGGTCTGTTTTATAAAATATAAGCGAATTCTGATGGCGTAGTTTTGATAGACGCAATCTCCATTTATCTCCGTAAGGAATGGTAGTTGCGGCATTAATGGTGTAGTCCCATTTCCCTTCTTCTTGTTCCGTCAAGCTGACGTGTGCAATATCCAATCCGTCCATAGACGTACCCGACATTACCCCAATGATATTATATGTTCTCATAATCTGTTTTTTTCTGACTTAAACCCTCCCCTCAATACTATAAAATGGAGCAACAAAATTAGAATTTATACCTGCCCTTGCAAACTGTATATCCATTATTCAATTACATGTTGTATATGACATGTTTTCAGCACAATATATCATGGACTTCTTTACTTTTGAAAGCAATAATGCTTCAGCGATTCAAAGTCCTTCTAGCTCTACTTACTATAAATTTTACCGCAATTGCACAGCTCAATCTCGACTATGGGATTGGTGTAAACTTTAATGCTCCTTTAGTTAAGGGAGATGTGGGCAGTTATTCTTCTTTAGGAGGATATGGTCTTTCTGTTAACTTGGGTTACACTTTCGCTAGAAATACTCAGTTGTCTAATAAGTATGAGTTTAATCGACTAAGCTATACAAACAACAATAGTGGATTCAATATCAATGCAGATAATTTAGAGTTTCATTTGGGAATAAGACAGTTTGTTCCGGAAATGGATTCTACCATTTTCAGTTTACACCTTATTCCCACTTATTCTAACATTAGAGGTTTTCTCAGCAGTCAAAAAAATCAAGTGGCCAATTACAATAATGATGCTGTTTACCGTTTCGACCTAGGCATTAGCTTAGGAGTAGAAATTCCTGTTGCCAACAATACAGGATTGGAGCTTTCTTATACTCACTTTGTGAATACTACTTTTAATGATGACTTTATAGACGGAAGGCCTAATAGTGTGAATCTAGGAGTCAATATTTATTTCAACAAGAAAAGGCCAAAGTTGGCGGAAAGAGAGCTTATGGTTTCCAAACTGAAGGCTTTACAATCTGACACGCTTTATGTAATAAACAGAGCTTGTTCAGATAGCATGACCAACGAATTGCTCGACAGCATTTTCCATAAATACTACAGTTATTCTGCTTATAGGATAATTTCTGATGTTGAAATTGATGAAATAAAAAAGCGGGGTGAGAATCATTTCTATGCTTTGGTTGGAAGGTTATTTGGTGGTACAAGTGAACCTTTGTCAAATGGCATTTATTTATTAGACCATAATTTCGAATTGACTGTTTACCCTTATCCGGTTTTAACTCCTTATAGAGAACAGGCAAGTAGAAAGTGTTTTAGCAGTTCAATGCTCAGCGCTATATGTGTAAGCAACTTCAACGACCGATTATTGAAAAGAAGTTCGCTGTGAAATTTGGCACCCTATTAAAGATTTCTAGACCGGGACTCTGGTTCCCAACTTTATGGATTTATATTCTTCCTTTAGGTGGGCAATTAGATCTGTTAAATCATATTGAGTTTTGGTTGGGTTTACTATTTGTTTTATTTCCGTTAAATCTATTTGTATACAGTTTAAATGATCTAGGAGATGTAGATGCAGACGCATTTAACATTAGAAAAGGGAATTTTCTTTTTGGAGCAAAAGCATCAAAAGAAAAGCTAGTAAAGGCCTGCAAAATTGGAAGTTGGGTTTTAGGCATTTTTGCCTTGTTATTCTATTTTATCTCAGGATGGAAAATGCTTGTATTGTTTGGAGCAATTGTGCTTATAAACTACATCTACAATTTCCCTCCATGGAGAATTAAAAGTCGACCACCATTTGAGCTGTTTATTCAAATTGGGTATATCCTCACAGCTGTATTCAGTTCGGTGCTCAATGAAGTGGCCTTAATCCCATGGCAAGCTTTCATCTATCTCGTTTTCTTTTGTTTTCAAGCTCATTTAGCAGGTGAAATCATGGATATAGACCCAGATAGACTCGCCAAAAAGACCACAACCGCTTCCGTTCTAGGAAGACAAAAGGCTAAATGGTTGATGGTAATTTTGTTGTGTGCGGAAGTGTACATCCTAAGTTTTTGGTTTCAAGACTATGTTCTTGCCTCCGTATTAGCACTCTTTGTACTTTGGCTATTGCTCGATATCTTCATACTATTCAAAAGCAAAAGCTATACACTAAATCAAATGTATCTGTTTGGATATGGCATGAATGCCATTGGTATAGCAAGCATGCTTTGGATTCTTTATACGGGAAAATTACTCTTGCCTCTTTGGCCTTAATCCAGTCTAGAACCTAAAAGCAGTATAGATTAGCTTCTATAATTTTGTCTGCCACCTTCTTTCTAATCTCTATGGTGTTCAATGGCTCATATTTTGTAAAACGCTTGAGTCCAAGTAACATCATTCTTAGTTCATCTCCTTCTGCAAACCCAGTTATAGCATGCTTTCCTGACAGGTTGATCCGCTCCATAGCATCTGAAAGAAACGCTCTTGTCATTTGAATATGAAGTGTGTTTTCTTCCTTCCCATGTGAGGCAATCAGTTTGTCTGTTCTCAATATAGCGCTCTCAGCCGCAAACACATCTATGGCCATATCTGCAATGTTCATTAGGATTTCTTGCTGCTTTTCAAGCTCCATCATGAATTTTTGAGCTGCCGCTCCAGCTGTCATGAGTATTGCTTTTTTAGCTTGCGCTATTGCTTTGTATTCCCAATAGAATTCGCTTCCATCACTTTCCTCACCAAAATCTGGAATCTCCATCAGCTCTTCTTGAATCTTCATGGCTGGTCCCATAATATCTAACTCTCCTTTAAGTGCTTTTTTAAGAACTTGACCAACGGCCAGCATTCTGTTAATTTCATTGGTCCCCTCAAAAATTCGGTTGATTCTGGAATCCCTATACATACTCGCCACAGGGTATTCCTCGGAGTATCCTGTTCCGCCAAATATTTGCACTGCTTCATCCACCACATAATCCAATACCTCAGAGCCTAAAATTTTTAGAATAGCACATTCAATATTGTATTCCTCTGCAGACTTTAACTTGGCTTGTGCCTTGTCCATTCCTCCCTCAACTAGCTCATCAATCTTGTCTTTGATCATATCAGATACCCTATATGTAGCACTTTCAGCTGCATAGGTTCTAATTGCCATTTCTGCTATTTTGTGTTTAATAGCTCCAAAGCTTGCTATTGGAACTCCAAATTGGTGCCTCTCATTGGCATAGTTAACGGCAACATCAATTGATTTTTTAGCTCCTCCCATTACCATGGCACATAATTTATACCTACCAATGTTCAGTACGTTAAATGCTATTTTGTGACCCTTGCCTATTTCTCCAAGCAGATTATCCTTGGGAATACGAACATTCTCCAGAAAGACCTGTCTAGTGCTGCTTCCTTTAATGCCTAGCTTCACTTCTTCATCTCCTAAAGTCAAACCGGGAGTGCCTGCCTCAACAAGAAAACCGGTGAAATGCTCTCCATCAACTTTAGCAAAGACTGTGAAGAGGTCTGCAAATCCGGCATTGGTAATCCACATCTTCTGGCCATTGAGCACCCATTCATCCGCTTCTAATACTGCTTTTGTTTTAGCAGCTAAAGCATCAGAACCACTATCGGGTTCGGTTAAGCAATAGGCGGCCTTAATGCTACCATCACCTAAACCAGGTAGGTATTTGTTCTTCTGTTCTTCAGTTCCAAAATACAAAATGGGAAGGGTCCCGATTCCAGTATGCGCAGCCACTGCCACACTAAAACTTTGACTTTTACCTAGCTCTTCACTTAGAATAGTACCTGTATTGAAATCCACTCCCATTCCACCAAACTCTTCTGGTAATGTGGCGCTAAGGAGACCCAAAGACGCAGCTTCCTCCATCAGTTCAGGAATCAGATCTGGATTTTCAAGTTGCTTGTCTATTTTAGCTCTTAGCGGAGCTACCTTTTTATCTATGAAGTCACTTGTCATGTCTCTAAACATGATTTGTTCCTCATTCAATTCTTCTGGAATAAATACGGATTGAGCATCTTGTTCTGCAATAAGAAACTCTCCTCCTTTTAACATCTTCTTTTTCATATTGTCTACCTTTTAATCTTTTATTACAATCTTTCTAGTACCGCAGCAATCCCTTGTCCCCCACCTATGCATGCTGTGACCAAACCATATTTTTGATCCCTTCTTTTCATTTCATCTAGTATTTGAACTGTGAGCTTTGCTCCGGTGCATCCCAAAGGATGACCGAGGCTGATTGCTCCTCCATTCGGGTTCACTATGTCTGGGTTTAATCCCAATTCTCTAATCACAGCTAAACTTTGTGCTGCAAAAGCTTCGTTCAACTCAATCTGGTCAATGTCTCCTAATTTTAATCCTGCTCGCTTTAGCGCTTTAGGTACCGCTTCTACTGGACCAATTCCCATATACCTTGGATTAACACCGACACTAGATGATGATAACAATCGGGCTTGTGGTTCTAGACCCAAACTTTTCATCATCTTCTCGCTCATTACAATTACAAAAGAGGCTCCATCGCTAGTTTGAGAACTATTCCCCGCTGTAACAGATCCTCCTTGTTTAAAAACAGGTCTCAGTTTGGAAAGAGCTTCAACCGAGGTGTCTTTTCTAGGTCCTTCATCTGTGTCTACCACATACGATCTGCTTTTTCTTTTACCGCTGGCTTTGTCGAAATACACATCCTCTACGGTGAATGGAACTATTTGATTTTTGAATTTCCCCTCTTCTATCGCCTTCATTGCTTTTTGGTGAGATTGGTATGAAAACTCATCTTGGTCTTCCCTGCTCACCTTATACTTTAGAGCAACTTCTTCAGCTGTTAATCCCATTCCCAAGAAATAATCGGGATGGTCTTTGGAAACGCTATATGCTGGAACAGTTCTATATCCAATTGTAGGCACCAGACTCATGCTTTCTGTACCTCCGGCAATAATGCAGTCTGCTAATCCCGCTTTGATTTTAGCAACAGCCATAGTAATGGTTTCTATGCCAGACCCACAATACCTATTTACAGTAACACCCGGGATTTCAAGAGGCAGATTAGATTTTACTCCAACCCATCTAGCCATTTGTAATCCTTGTTCTGCTTCTGGTACTGCATTTCCAACAATTAAATCATCTACAACAGCAGGATCAAATCCTGGAGTTTTCTCAATGAGGTAATCTATTACTGCTGCTCCAAGATCTACCGGAGAGGTGAATTTAAAGCCCCCCTTATTGGCTTTTCCTACTGCAGTTCTGTATCCATTTATTATATATGCTTCGTTCATCTTCTAATTTCTTAATGGTTTACCTGTTTTTAAAATATGCTGTATTCGTTCCAGAGTTTTTCGCTCACCTAGCAGTGAAAGGAATGCTTCTCGTTCTAAGTCGAGTAAGTATTGCTCTGTAACCAGACTGGCTTGACTTAAATCTCCACCAGCCATAACAAATGCCAGCTTTCTTCCAATTTTCATATCGTGTTCACTGGCATAATTTCCAATGCCAAATGCTTCAACACCAGCATACAATGCTCCCAAAGCTGTTCTGCCCATAACTCTAATATCATCTCGTTGAACCGCTTGAGTATAGCCATCTGATGCTAATTCCAGTACTTTCTTTTTGGCCTCGGATAAAAGGCGGTCTGAGTTAATCACTACTTCGTCTTTATCGTAGTGCAAAACACCATTGTCGAATGCTTCAAATGCACTGGTGGCCACTTTGGCTGTTGCAATAGTTGTAAAGCGCTCCTGCAAACTTGGTATTTGAGGATCTCCTGCATAAAAGCTATCTGAAAGTCTAACAACAAACTCCTTTGTTCCTCCTCCACCGGGTATTAGCCCCGCTCCAGCTTCTACCAAACCAATGTAGGTTTCTGCTGCCGCTACCGCTGAATCAGCATGCAATGACATTTCACAACCCCCTCCAAGAGTGAGCCCGTGAGGTGCCATCACTACTGGTATGGCTGAGTATCTCAGACGCATTACGGTGTTCTGAAAATAGCGAATGGCCATATTGAGCTCGTCAAATTCTTGCTCTATGGCATACATAAGCATCATGGCCAGATTAGCTCCAGCGGAAAAATTAGCCGCATCATTTCCAATAACCAGACCGTTCCAGTTTTCGTTTTCAGCAATCTCAATAGATTTATTTACTCCTTGAAGTATTCCGGATCCTATGGCGTTCATTTTGGTGTGAAATTCTAAACACAAAACACCATCCCCAATGTTGTGCAAGGTGCATTCCTTGTTTTGATAAACTGGTTTTTGGTCTCTCAATGAATCCAATTGAATAAATGATTCTGTGCCAGGGACGGAGCTAAAAGAACTATCGCTGAGTTGGTAAAAATTATTTACCCCTTTACTTCTTTTATAAAAGAATTCTTCTTTGGTCTGAACCTTATCTTCTATCCAATTTGGAATTGGAAGATTCATCTGTTTAGCGTGATCCAAAACTGCGGTAAACCCAATGGCGTCCCACATTTCAAATGGGCCCATTTCCCATCCAAAACCAGCTCTAAGAGCATCATCTATAGGATAAATTTCTTCGGCTATTTCAGGAATTCTGTTTGCGGAATAAAGAAGTATAGCTGTTGTCACATCTTTGAAAAATTCTGCTAGCTTGTCTCCACCTTGAAACAAGAAATGAACTCGTTTTTTTAGTGAAGAAAACTGTCTTGCTTGCCTTGTACTTTCCGCTCTTACTTTAGCTTTTGGTGAATACTCTAGTGTTGTTAAATCTAGGGCTTCAATAATTCTTTTCCCTTCTGCATCTTTTGACTTTTTATAAAATCCCTGACCGCTTTTGTCTCCCAACCATTGGTTCTGTAACATGCTTTCTAAGAAATCTGGAATGGTAAACCAATCTTTCATTTCATCAGTGGGACAATGATGATAGACTCCTTGAGCCACTTTAACTAAAGTATCAAGTCCAACTAAATCACAGGTTCTAAACGTGGCCGATTTTGGTCTTCCCGAAATGGGCCCTGTGATGGCGTCCACTTCCTCAATACTCAGCTCGTATTTCTTCATCATTTTAAAAATAGCCATGATGCTAAATACTCCTATTCTATTGGCTATAAATGCAGGTGTATCCTTGCATTTCACCATAGTCTTACCAAGATAAAGGTCGCCATAATGCATGAGGAAATCTATTACCTCTGGTTTAGTTCTAGAGGAAGGAATAATCTCCAAAAGCTTGAGGTATCTTGGTGGATTGAAAAAGTGAGTTCCACAAAAATGTGTAACAAAATCTTCAGATCTACCTTGAGTCATAAGCTCTATTGGAATACCAGATGTGTTGGAGCTAACTATGGTTCCTTGCTTGCGGTATAAATCCACTTTTTCGAAAAGACTTTGTTTGATTTCCAATTTCTCAATAATCACTTCTAAGATCCAATCGGCGTCCTTAATTAATTCGATGTCATCATCGAAATTTCCGGTCTGAATTCTCTTTACAAAACCTTGACGATATAGAGGTGCAGGGCTTGATTTAGTTGCAGTTTTCAGTGCACTATTGACTAGGGAATTGCGTTTGATAGGATTGCCCAAATCTTCTTCTGATAAGCCAGGAGTAACTATATCTAGCAATAACACTTCTAAACCAATGTTCGCCATATGGCATGCTATTCTTGAGCCCATGATTCCTGAACCCAAAACGGCTACTTTCTTAATTCTTCTTTTTTCTTGCATTTCCATTTCTCAATAAGGTATTTCCGTGTCTTGATTTTGCCTACTGTATAATTCCTTATACTCTTTCATCAAGTTCTCATTGGTTCTAGTTAGATAATTGCCATCTTTCAACAACCTCATAAGTATAACAGCTCCTTCAATTTCTGCTACCGTAGTTTCGGCTTTGACTCTTGCATCATCGCCATTCAGGACAAAAGCATATAAATGCTGTAACGTTTTAATCCATTCAGCAAAGAAGGAACGAATAATTGCCGCGAAAGCATCATTTGATTTAGAAGTCTCCAAGCCGATATTCACAAAGAAGTCACCACCTTCTTCATGCATAAAAATTTCCTCAGCTCTGCTGGCCAATTCCTTTAGGCGCTGTACTGGACTTAGATCCTCGTCATATGCCTTAGAAAATACTTTGTCTACATAATGATCTTTTAATGCAATGAGTATTTCTTTCATTAATGCTTCTTTGCCTTCAACATAGTGATACATGCTGCCTTTCAATAATCCATTTGCAGCGGCTAGGTCAGACATAGAAGCCGCCGCATAACCTTTCTCCTTGAACACAGATAGTGAGTTCTTGAGTAGAGTTTTTCGATCTATTTTAACTTTTGGCATAATCACCCCAAACATACTGAATTTTATTCATTTTACCAAACGGTTGGTAGATTTAGTTGATTAGTGTTAGAGCTATTGACCACCGTTTGACATTCATCCTGCTGAAAACATAGCTTTACCAATGCCTATGATTCATTACATTTGCGCCATTAAAATCAATTATGGCCTATTATTTTACATCCGAATCAGTTTCTGAGGGACACCCAGACAAGGTAGCTGACCAAATATCAGACGCACTGATAGACCACTTTCTCGCTTTTGATCCAGATTCAAAAGTTGCATGTGAAACTCTGGTTACTACCGGACAGGTAGTTTTAGCTGGTGAAGTGAAGTCTTCTACTTATCTAGATGTTCAGAAAATTGCCAGAGATACCATCAACAAGATTGGATATACCAAGAGTGAATATATGTTCGAAGCTAACTCCTGCGGAGTTTTATCTGCTATTCATGAGCAATCACCAGATATTAACCAGGGTGTTGAGCGTAAGAAGAAAGAAAATCAAGGTGCTGGTGATCAAGGAATGATGTTTGGATACGCTACCAATGAAACAGATTCATTCATGCCTCTCCCTCTGGAATTATCTCACATACTATTAAGAGAACTAGCTGCCATTAGAAAGGCAGGGAGACAAATGAAATATCTGAGACCTGATTCTAAATCTCAGGTTACAATAGAATACGGAGATGACAATAAACCAAAGGCGATAAACTCTATTGTAATTTCAACTCAACACGATGATTTTGGAAAAGAAACGGCTATGCTCAAAAAAATCAAAGAGGATATGGTTAAGATTCTTATTCCTCGAGTAAAGAAGCTTCTTCCTAAACACATACAAGCCTTATTCAACGACAAAATCAAATATCATATTAACCCAACCGGAAAGTTTGTAATTGGTGGACCTCATGGAGATACTGGACTAACCGGAAGAAAAATTATTGTAGACACATATGGTGGCAAGGGAGCCCATGGTGGTGGAGCATTCTCAGGTAAGGATCCAAGTAAAGTGGATAGATCTGCAGCTTATGCTACTAGGCATATTGCAAAAAATCTAGTTGCTGCTGGTGTTGCTGACGAAGTATTAGTTCAAGTGGCATATGCTATAGGTGTAGCTAAACCAGTTGGCCTATATGTGAATACTTATGGAACTGCTAAAGTTAACATGTCTGATGGCGCTATCGCTAAGAAAATACAGGGGCTAAAAAGATTCGACATGCGTCCTTATTTCATTGAAGAACGCTTCAAATTGAGAACTCCAATTTATTCCGAGACAGCAGCTTATGGTCATATGGGAAGAGAAACTCAAGTAGTGACTAAAGAATTTGTAGACGGTAGCGGTCAATCCAAAAAAATGAAAGTGAAGCTCTTTCCTTGGGAAGAATTAGATGGAGTAGCTGAACTGAAAAAAGCATTTAAGCTTTAATCACTTCATTGTCATTAAACCAAAAAATCATACACTTCTAAACAAATGTGAAAAGCCCTAGTAGGCAGAGTACTACATTTGCTTGACTATGTGTGGGATAGTAGCATATTATGGACCCGACGAAGCATATGACTTTCTAATCAAGGGTCTTCATCGCTTAGAATATAGAGGGTATGACAGCGCAGGAGTAGCACTTCTGAATGGCGACCTAAGAGTATATAAGAATAAGGGTAAAGTATCTGAACTAGAAGAGCTCGCTTCTAAAAACGACATTTCTGGAACTAGGGGAATTGGACATACCAGGTGGGCAACCCACGGAGAACCAAATTCCATTAACGCTCATCCTCATTTATCCCCAGACGGTGATCTCGCTTTAATTCACAACGGAATCATTGAAAACCATGATACTTTAAAAAAAGCCCTTATAGAAAGAGGCAATGTTTTCAAAAGTGATACCGATACTGAAGTATTAATTCATTTAATTGATGCAATTCAAAAAGCTGAAGATGTGGATTTGTTTGAAGCAGTTAGACTTGCTTTAAATGAAGTAGTTGGCGCATACGCTATAGTAATTCTGAGCCAGCGAGATCCTAATACACTTATTGCTGCAAGAAAAGGAAGTCCTTTAGTGGTGGGGATAAGCGATCGAGAAGGTGAATTTTATATAGCAAGTGATGCTACTCCAATAGTGGAATATACTAGGAAAGTAACATACTTAGAAGATGGTGAAATCGTAAGCATTCATCATGGTGAAATGACCATCAAGACCATTGAAAATGTAACTAAAACTCCATTTATCGATAATCTTGAGATAAGCTTAGAGACTCTTGAAAAAGGGGGTTATGAGCATTTCATGCTTAAAGAAATATTTGAGCAACCCAAGGCAATACATGATGCCATGAGAGGAAGATTCAGTTCCGAAACCTTGTCTTTTGCCATGGCGAGCTTGAAAGAATACGAATCCAAGATTAGAAATCTTGATAGGATAATCATAGTTGCTT
Source organism: Bacteroidia bacterium (assembly GCA_049115575.1). Lineage (GTDB taxonomy): Bacteria > Bacteroidota > Bacteroidia > NS11-12g > UBA9320 > JAHEKB01. The sequence continues at coordinate 580,563 of JAGDZU010000004.1, forward strand.
GCGGAACATCTTGGCATGCCGGCCTTGTTGGTGAGTATCTCATCGAAGAGTTTGCCAGGCTACCTGTTGAAGTAGAGTATGCATCTGAATTCCGTTATAGAAATCCTATCATAACTGAAGAGGATATGGTAATTGCTATATCTCAATCAGGTGAAACAGCAGACACCTTGGCTGCACTAGAATTAGCTAAATCAAAAGGTGCAACCATATATGGTATATGCAATGTAGTTGGTTCAAGTATTCCCAGAATGACTCATGCAGGAGCCTATACGCATGCTGGACCTGAAATTGGTGTGGCTTCAACTAAAGCTTTTACAACACAAGTTGCTGTTCTCACACTAATCGCATTAGGAATGGCGGGAATCAGAGGTAAAATGGAACGCAAAGACCTCAGATCTCTATTTGCTGAATTAGATACCATACCTCAAAAAGTAGAAGATTTGCTAAAGAGTTGTGCAGATCAAGTGGAGCATATTGCTTCCATTTATAAAGATGCTAAAAACTTCCTTTACTTGGGAAGAGGATATAATTTCCCGGTAGCCCTAGAAGGTGCGTTAAAGCTTAAGGAAATTTCATACATCCATGCAGAAGGATATCCTGCTGCAGAAATGAAACACGGTCCAATTGCACTCATTGATGAGGAAATGCCAGTAGTGGTTATAGCGACGAAGAGAAACTACTATGAAAAAGTCCTGAGTAATATTCAAGAGGTGAAAGCCAGAAAAGGAAAAATAATTGCAATTGTCACAGCTGGTGATGAAGAAGTTAAGGCTATTGCTGATCACGTCATAGAAATTCCAGACACTGAAGTTTGTTTAACTCCTCTTTTGGCAACTATTCCATTACAATTGCTTTCATACCACATTGCTGTAATGCGAGGATGCAATGTAGACCAACCCAGAAATCTTGCTAAATCGGTAACTGTAGAATAATTTTCGCACGCTAACCATACATCTAGACACTTTTCAACTATTACTTAATTCTATTTATTGTTGATTTTCAGCTTGTTACGGCTGTAAAGACACTTTGGTCCATGCTTTGAATCTACTTTTAGAAAAGGAGGACCTATTATGAAATCAATTATTACAATTTTAACATTTCTAGTTTTTAGTATTACATCAACACAAGTTAAGGCCTCGAATCTTTACCTACGAACCGCATCGGGAGGATATGCTCAAGTAAATATTTCCGGTGAATTATTTAATGTATCTGGAGGATCAATCGCCATAAATGATCTTAGGCCAGGCAATCATTTTATTACCGTAAGGCAGCGAGTAAATCACAGACACAGGAACCACAGAGGTTATCGTTACAGAGAGATGAATCACCGTAGAGGCAGTATGCGTACTGTATACAAAGGAAGAATTCATTTACCTGCAAGAAGCACTGTATATGCTAGGCTAACACCTAGAGGACATTTAGTGATTGAACGCACTGTTCGTCATAGACCCAATAGAAGAAAACACAATCCTCGTTACGATCGAAGAGATAGACGCGACTGGGACAGAAATGACCGCGATTGGGACAGAGGTGATAGAAACAGAAATCGCAATAGAGGAGATCGAAGAGGTGGAAATTATGGAAATGCTTCTTCTTTTGACGCTTTGCTAGGGGTAATGAACAATGCATCTTTTGACGGTGATAAGCTTTCAATTGCCCAACAATACGTACAAAGCAATGGCGTAACCAGTGTTCAAGTTTTGCAAATGGCAGACGCTATGGATTTTGAAACCAACAAACTCGCTTTTGCCAAATATGCATATCAATACACTGTAGATCCTGAAAACTATTTCATGGTCAATAAAACATTCGATTTTAGTAGTAGCATACGAAGTCTGAATAATTTCATCAAATAAAAAAGGGAGCTTCGGCTCCTTTTTACTTTAAAATCACTTTGAGCACTTCATCGTGAAGTGGTTTAGTCACGTACTTTCTTATATATGGGTGCTTATCTGCTTTTTCTAAATCAACTGGGTTAATAGAAGAACTCAGCATATAGATGCTTATAAAGTCTTTCAGTTCAGATGAAAGTTGATCATAAAGTTTTAAGAAGTCCCAACCATCTACAATTGGCATATTAATATCTAAAAGTAAATAATTTGGCCAATCATCCTCGCTTGAGTTTTTCAAAAATTCAAAAACTTCTTCTCCATCATTAAAGATTTTTATTTCATCTGCCAATTGGAGTTTTTCAATCTTCACCTTGGTTGTGAACTGAAAAATATGATCGTCATCTACAATGGCTATTTTTTTCATTTCTCTTTATTCAAAATTTCGCTGGGTAGACTAATAGTAAATTCTGTGCCCTCATCTACTTTACTCTTCACAGATATTTCACCGCCAAGGGCTTCAACTTGTGCCTTAGTTATAAATAAACCAACTCCTCGAGAATCTGTATGTCTATGGAAAGTCTTTCTCAAACCAAATATCTTACTTCCATACTTTTCTAGATCTATACCTAGACCATTGTCTTTAACCCTAATATGTAATTGATTGCCCTCTTGAAAAGCAGTAATACTTATTTCAGGTGATCTTTCAGGATCGGAATACTTAAGCGCATTGGAAACAAGGTTGAGAAATATGCTTTCTATATATGATTTTGCAGCATATATCACTTTGTTTGACCCAAAGTCTATGTTGAATTTTGCATTTGTTGAATTGATTTTCTGACTTAAACTCTCTAATGTCTTCTCAACAACTTTGTTCAACAGTATTTTGCTTGTGTCTTTGCTAATTTCATTCTTGATTTTGACCACATCCGCCAAATCATTAATAGTTTCCATCAAGTCATCTGCAACTACATCCAATTTTTCTAAAAGGATTTCAAGGTTAGCCTCTGTCCTATCTGAATAATAGAAGTCCAATAATGCTTTTATATTTCCTGCTGGTGATCTTAAATTATGAGAGGCGATGTATGCAAATTCTTGAAGCTGCTTTGTTTGATTTCCTAATTTGTAGTTCAAACTTATTAATTCCTTATTGGAGTCCTGTAATTTTTGCTTTTCTTGATTGAGCAATTCTTCCGCCTTCTTTCTAACTGTTATATCTACAACACTTGTTCTAACTATTGTTCTGTCTGGATAAGGCATTTTAACCAAGCGTACTTCACAGTATAGAAGCTCGCCATCTTTTCTTTTAACTATCCATTCATAAACCACGGATTCTCCATTAACCGCCCTATTCATATATTCTTGTGATAGCTGTAGGCTGTTAACTCCTTCTTCTTGCTCTTTCGGGCTGAGCTCACCTAGTTCCAAGCCTAGCAATTCAGCTCTACTATAACCAAAGAGTTCTATGGCGCTTGGGTTTGCTTCTATGTATCTCTTATTGTCGTAATCCAATAGCAAAAGGGCCTCGGTAGCATGTTCAACAACAGTTCTAAACCTCAGTTCACTTTCTTCTAGTTCTTTCTTCTTAATCTGGATATCCGTGACATCCTGAAATGTAATAACCGCCTCTGTGAAATTATTATTCGTGTCATACAGTCCACTCACAAAACAGATGGTACTTTTCAATCGATCTTGTTCAGTTTTGAGCCTTAAGTCAATGTCAAAGAATTCATAATTTCTTGTGCTAAGACCATTTAATAAATCAAGTAAATCTCGTCTATCAGCCTCAGATAAATATGCCTTTAGGTCATATCCTGAAGAATGGCTTCCATCTACCAAGCCTTCAAATGCTTTGTTCTTATTTAATATGTTCAGCTGCTTGTCTACCACAATAATTCCGCTGTAATTGCTTTCAAAAATGGACCTATAACGCAGCTCGCTTTTAGTCAGCTTCTGTTCGGTTTCAACTTTGTTCGTTACATCTGTGGAAACAATCAGCACCTCCGTCACCTCCTTTTCTTGGTTAAAAACTGGAGTTTTCATGGTCTGAAACCAATATAAGTTCCCGAATTTGTCTGTAAATGGTTCTAGTGGAACAAATTTCTTTTGTTTGGTTTCGAATAAGACATCGTCTGTGTCTTTAACCTGTTCTGGATTTAAGAATATTTCCAGCTCAATATCTGTTTTACCAATAATTTCATGTGGCTCCAGGCCAGCAAAATCTGCAAATGCTCTATTAACTACAGTATATCTACCATCTACGTCTCTGCCATAGATGAGATGAGGAATATAGTTTATGATGTTGGCATAGTATGATTCTCCACGGATTTCTTCCACGGTGGACAGTACATCTTTCATTTCCCTAAAAGAATCTGTCCTCGATCGGCCAAATATTCGGCTTAAAGAGAACCTCTTGTTCCGATGCTGTGCATCTGAATTAATGGAATACATTGAGTAGCAGTTGTACACAAATATAGGCCTGGACACTAGCATTTATAGACTTTCGATTGTTCTTTTTTAGACCTAAACTTGCACACTGTAAAGAAATAAGGGCATTGGAACGAGCTACTTTGAACAAAACTGACATCAAATTAAAAGCATTCAAACATATGTCTTTAGCCAGAGCGATGGCTGAGATATATGATGAAAACAGGCAAATCACATCATATGTGCACTCTACCTCTAAAGGGCATGAAGCTGCGCAACTAGCCATGGCTTATCACTTGCGTCCTGAAGATTGGGTAGCGCCATATTACCGAGATGAATCCATGTTACTTGGAATGGGTGTGGAACCCTACCAATTAATGCTTCAACTGTTGGCAAAAAAAGATGATCCTTTTAGCATGGGCAGGAGTTACTACTCCCACCCATCTCTTTTAGATGAGGACAAACCCAAGATGGCCCACCAAAGTAGCGCAACAGGCATGCAAGCCATCCCTACCACAGGAATTGCTCAAGGTATACAATACTTGAGAAAACAAGAGCTCTTATCTTACGAACAAGACCCAATAGTGGTTTGTTCCATTGGAGATGGCTCAATGACAGAGGGTGAAGTTTCTGAGGCACTTCAAATGGCTGTCCTCCACCAATTACCCATCATCTATTTTGTGCAAGACAATGATTGGGGTATTTCAGCTAGTGGTGATGAAATGAGAGCCATGGACGCATATGAATTCGGTGCTGGTTTTAAAGGGCTAAAAAGAATAAGAATTAATGGCAGTCATTTTGAGGAGTGCCATACTGATATAGGTAAAGCATTGAAATGGGTTCGCAAACACAGAAAACCTATGCTAATTCACTGCAAAGTGCCTCTATTAGGCCATCACACTTCGGGCGTTAGACGTGAATGGTATAGAGATGATTTAGATGAACATTTACTAGATGACCCATATCCATTTTTAAAACAAGCATTATTGGATGTAGGAGTTGAGCAAGATGTACTTGACCAAATTGAACAGGAATCCATCGCTCAAATAAAAGAAGACTTTCAAAGAGCTGTAGATTCCGATGACCCGGATGAAAATAGTTTGAAAGATCATATACTAGCTCCAACTTCCATTGTTCAAGAGCTAGGTGAGCGCCATCCTGAGGGGGCAGAAAAAGTTATAATGGTTGATGCCGCATTACATGCCATGGATGAGATACTTGCAAAACATCCTGAAGCCATACTATATGGACAAGATGTAGGCATTAGATTAGGTGGGGTTTTTAGAGAAGCAGCTACTCTAGCAGAAAAACACGGAAAGCACAGAGTATTTAATACACCTATACAAGAAGCTTATATCGTTGGTTCAACAGCAGGAATGAGTGCAGTTGGCTGCAAACCTATAGTTGAAATACAATTTGCAGATTACATATGGCCTGGTGTGAACCAATTAATCACAGAGCTTTCCAAAAGCAGTTATCTATCAGCTGGTAAATTCCCAGTACAGTCAGTAATACGAATTCCAACTGGAGCTTATGGAGGGGGCGGACCTTATCATTCTGGTACTGTGGAGTCCTCTATACTACCAATTAAAGGAATCAAGATTGTTTACCCCAGTAATGCTGCGGACATGAAAGGTCTAATGAAAGCGGCATTCTATGACCCCAATCCAGTTGTTATGTTTGAGCATAAAGGAATCTACTGGAGCAAAGTGCCCGGTACTGAAGGTGCCAAATCAATAGAACCAGATGAGGAGTACATTATCCCTCTTGGAAAGGCAAGAGTACACCAAGAAGCTGATAGTGAACGACTAGAATACGGTGAGACTATGGCTGTTATTACCTATGGCATGGGAGTTTGGTGGGCAGAAGCCGCATCTAAAGATTACCCTGGACAAGTTGAAATTATTGATTTAAGAACTTTAAGTCCATGTGATAATCAGGCTATTTATGAGGCAACGGAGAGGCATGGTAAAGTTATGATATTAACAGAGGAAACAATTACCAATTCATTTGCTCAAGCCATAGCGGGCAGAATTCAACAACGCTGTTTTCAATACCTAGACGCCCCGGTATCAATTATGGGTTCAGAGGATGTTCCCGCTGTTCCTCTAAACAAAGAAATGGAACAAGTAATGTTACCTACTGTTTCTAAAGTGAGTCTTAAAATGGCAGAATTGCTTGATTATTAGCCCTCAGCAAAATGAAGAAGATAGTTAGCTATAATGTAAATGGAATAAGGGCAGCTTTAAAAAAAGGTTTAGGAGATTACTTATCAGAAGAAGACGCTGATATTATCTGTTATCAAGAATTAAAGGCAAATGAAGACCAGATTCCAGAAGATGCGTTTGATGGATTGAATTACCACAAATACTATTATTCAGCTCAAAAAAAGGGCTATAGTGGGGTTGGAATATTCAGTAAAGAAGAACCTATTCATGTAGAGTACGGTTGCGGACATGAACTTTTTGATTTTGAAGGAAGAGTTCTAAGATTAGATTTTAATGATTATTCAGTGTTGAGCATATATTTCCCATCGGGAAGCAGTGGTGATCACAGACAAGAAATCAAATATGAATTCCTAGACTTCTTTTATAACTACATCAACTCTTTGAGAAAAGAGATTCCAAATTTGATCATTTGCGGTGATTACAACATATGCCATAGAGCCATTGATATACACGCACCTAAAAGGAACGAGAAATCATCTGGCTTTTTACCGGAGGAAAGAGCATGGATGGATAAATGGTTTGCTTCAGACTTGATTGACACCTTTAGAGCCATTAATGGCGACTTGACGGATCAATACACTTGGTGGAGTTATAGAGCCAATGCCAGAGCTAATAATAAAGGATGGAGAATTGATTATATCAGTATAACCAGTAATTTGAGTGAAAAATTAATCGGTGCTGAAATCAGGCCTAAGGCTATGCAATCAGACCATTGTCCATCATATGTTGTGATGGATCTTTAGAACTGGAAGCTCAAGTTGGCTTCAAATGATGGAATCATTCCCTGATCTTCATAAGCGCCAGAAGCAATGATAAGGTAGCCTTTGTCAGTTTTCTTAACCGGATATTCAGCGTTTGGGTTGTAAGCGGCATCTTGGTGAAAAAACGCAGTTCCTTCAATTCTAATACTAGATCCAATCTGATAACTCAGAGAACCCATATATCCTAAAGAGCCATTTTCATATATCCCCAATCCTATGGTGAATTTCTTATTGAATTCTAGAAAATTTTGAAAGCTTATGTAATCTACTCCATTGGCGGTGGGATTAACCACATGAAGACTGTGTATTAACTTAGTATTCTTGCTAGGCTCCCATTTGTAAATAGCGAGCATAGTGGCTTGAATGCTGTATTTCAGAAAATCTTCTTCACCCCAGGTAATAGAAGTATCTTTCTTTACAACGCGATTTGTACTGTCTACAAACTGCCATCTCTGAACCGGAAAAGGTACACCGAGAGGTCTGTTTAGCTTGTGAAGAGACAAGCCAAGTTCTAATCCTTGGTTGCTATAGCCAAATCCTAAACCAATATCTATTCCATTAGAAATGGAATCTGTGAATTCATAATGTGTTGGAGTATACACTCTATTAAACTGATCGGATTTGATTTGATCTTTATATGAACCTACCTCAAGCCCTAATGACAAAAAGCTCCCTTCTTCCATTTTAAAATTATAGGAAGTGTATAGCTTATACATATCTAGTTTGTTCAATCTATTCTCAACCGTGCTGCCGTGAAATCCAATTCTCCAATATTCCGTCGCCTTGAATTCTGCTATTGCCAGATATGAATTAAAATTAGACTCTTCAGATAGAGGATTTAGTAATAAAGATGTACTAACATAGCCCGTTTCAAAGTCCATATTTTGAAGAGCAGGGTTGGCAAAAGCCATACTTTTATTATTGTTAATCAAATTGCTTTGAGCATAACTATTTGGTGCTGCAATCACCAGTAGAACTAAAGAAATAATCTTTAATAGTTTCATGTTTAGTTGTTCTTTAAGGAGCCAAGGTTCTCTAGCATATTGCTAACTAAGGCTTCAATATTGTATTTAGGAGACCAATTCCAGTCTTCTCTTGCTTGTTGATCGTCAATACTTTGCGGCCAACTTTCTGCTATTTTCTGTCGGTGATCAATTTTATAACTAATCTCGAAATCTGGTAAATGCTTTCTTATTTCAGTAGACAATTCTGCCGGATTAAAACTACAGCCTGAAATATTGTAGCTGCTTCTTATTTTAATCTGATCCTCTTGCGCATTAGTCACCTCAATCGTTGCTCTAACCGCATCTTCCATATGCATCATAGGTAGGCTTGTGTCTTCTTTCAGAAAGCATTCATAACTCCCATCCTGTAATGCACGATGGAATATATCAACGGCATAATCAGTTGTGCCTCCTCCAGGCATAGATTTCCAGCCTATCAAACCTGGATATCTAATGGATCTAACATCTAGTCCGTAGCGATTGTGGTAGTATTCACAATATCGTTCTCCAGCCAATTTACTTATTCCATAAATAGTATTTGGTTCAAGTATGGTTGTTTGAGGCGTATTTTGTTTTGGACTAGTTGGACCAAAAACAGCAATTGAGCTTGGCCAAAAAACTCGCTTAACCCCATATTCCAGACAAGCATCAAAAATGTTGAACATTCCATTCATGTTCAAATCCCATCCCAACTTAGGGTTTGCTTCTGCAGTAGCAGAAAGTAAAGCAGCGAGATGATAAACTATGGTCGGCTGGTACTTTGCAAATACTTCAGCTATTTTGTCTTTGTCTAAAACATCCATGATTTCAAAGCTTGAAGCCTCAAAGATTGGATTGTCAGACCTGCGTATATCGCTGGCAATTACCTGATTAGGACCATACATTTTCTGTAGGTTTTCTACTAGTTCAGTTCCAACCTGCCCACAAGATCCTATAACGAGTACTTTGTCGCTCATAAAATGTCTGCGAAAGTAAGAAAATTGGGCTAATGCTCCCACTTTTTAACCCCTGCCTCAATGCGGGTGTGCAGGTAATTCTCATCCAATGGAATAGGGCAAGAATAATTATAATTATATGCACATAATGGATTGTAACTGTAGTTGAAATCAATGATCGGATTCAAGGTGTCTGATAACTCAAAATCTAAGTATCTACCAGCACCATAACTTTCATTGCCATTGGTCTCATCTTTATATGGGCAGAACAAATATTCTGGATGGGCCACATTTTGATAAACATGCAGCAGAAAGCTATCTCCTTTCAGCTCAAAATGCATCTGTCCAAATTCAATATAATGTGGCAATCGGTCTGTATTAGTTTTCATCTCAAACTCTTTACCGTTTAACAAGCGGACAAAATTGGCATTTACTCTATACTCTTCATTCGGAGCAAAATACTCCAAGTCTTTACTTGTTTCTAAATCTTTCTCCATCAGAACTCCGTTATTACCAGAAGTAAAATCATAGCTCATACTATCTTGATAACGAAGAATCTTGTCTTGATAAGTGAGTGGTGTAGACTCTTCTTGTGTAGATCGTTGATCCCACTGTTTACTGCTGTTGCAAGCCGTAGCTAATAGGCCAAATAAGATAATTGCAATTCTCATGGTTGAAATAAATAAGAAAATCCACCGCTGACAAAATAATTCTTTCCAAAACCACCATCTCCATTAAATGTTCCAACACTTAAGTCCAACTGAAATTTATCGTTGACCAAATAAGTAAAACCTCCATTAAATCTATTATCTCTTTCTCCAAAAGCATGGCTGGTATTCTTATAACCATAGGGCTCAAAATAGGCTCCTAATTGATCTGTGATAGAATAGGCCAAAGATAAAGTGTAGCTCGCCTCTGGCTCAGGATTATCTCCATCCCAAGACATACCAAATTGTGCAGATACAGAAAACTTATCAGAGACTGCTATAGAAAATGGAAGAAGAAATTCAAGAGCTGCATTTTTAGGTCTTATAGACCTACTTGCTATAAAAGGCAAATAAACATGAGCTAAGAAACCAATGGTCACTATGTCTCCTTGATGAAGGTTCTGCTTGATTCCAACAAAAACTGGAGATAAACTTGAATAGCTAGAATCCTCATCTATAAGGATCTCTGGACAAAATGTTATACCGTCATCCCAATTCTGAAGATGTGTATTTATGTGATTATAAGACCAATTTAGTCTTAATTCTGTACGCTCACTCACGCCATAACGGAGTAAGGTAGTATTTATGGTAACATCATTCGTAATTTCTTCAATACATGGCTGCCGCGCTGCAGTAGACTCATAAACAAATCCTGTCTCGATCTGCAAAGCACCTTTAGGTACCACATTTGGGCTTTCCGTGAAATCTGGCCTATCAGTTTCTATTTGGCCAAATGATAGAATCTGGCTTAAAACTATTCCTATTAGCAGGACTATTCTCATAAGACAAATTTAACTACTTATACCCTCCAGCATAAACAAAAATGCATATTCCATGGCCGTTTCTTTATGAGCTGCAAATCTTCCGCTTGCTCCACCATGTCCTGTCTCCATATTGGTATGTAAAAGCAACAAATTATTGTCCGTTTTCATGTCTCTAAGTTTTGCAACCCATTTAGCAGGTTCCCAGTATTGTACTTGACTATCGTGGAGGCCTGTGGTAACCATCATAGATGGATATTCTTTGGATTCCACATTATCGTAAGGTGAATATGATTTGATGTAATTGTAGTATTCCACTTCATTGGGGTTTCCCCATTCGTCATACTCTCCTGTGGTGAGGGGTATACTGTCATCAAGCATAGTAGTAACCACATCTACAAAAGGAACCGCCGCAATCACTCCATTCCAGATTTCCGGCTTCATATTGATAACCGCCCCCATTAATAGCCCTCCAGCGCTACCTCCCATTGCATATAGACTTTCTTTGCTGGTAAGGCCTTCTTGAACTAAAAATTCACCACAATCAATAAAGTCATAGAATGTATTCTTTTTACTAAGTAGTTTTCCATTTTCATACCATTCTCTACCCAGATCTTCTCCTCCTCTTATATGTGCAATGGCAAATATGAAACCTCTATTTAGTAGGCTCAATCGCACAGAGCTGAAATACGGATCCATGGAATATCCATATGAACCATAGGCGTATAAAAGCAAAGGGTTTTTGTCCTGCCTCAGAGATTTTTTATACACCAATGATATTGGCACAGCTGTTCCGTCTCTGGCTTCACATATCACTCGTTTTGATTCGTATTCACTGGGGTCATAGCCTCCTACTATCTCTTGCTGTTTCTTAAGTCCCTGCGTTTTATCTTCTAGATTGTAGTCAAATATGCTTGTTGGAGTGGTCAAAGAGCTGTAGCCATAACGCAAAATTCTAGTGTCAAATTCTGGATTAACTCCAGTCCAGCAGCTATATGTTTCATCATTAAATTTGATATAGTGTTCTTGACCGTTTTGTTGGTTGATTACTCTGAGCTGATCTAGTCCTGCTGTCTTTTCTTCCACCACTAAAAAATCTTTAAAAGTTTCTATGCCCTCAATTAGTGTGTCTTCTCTGTGGTCAATTACCACTTCCCACTGCTCTCTTTCGGTTTTGTCGACTGGACATTCCATCAATTTGAAATTTGTGGCATCCCAATTAGTGAGCACATACCACTGATTACCCACATGGCTTATTCCATACTCCATTCCTCTAACTCTGTCTTGAAATACTTTGAACTCTTCAAGCGGTTCATCCGCGCTTAAGTATCTATATTCATCCGTTAATGTGCTTGAAGATGAAATTATGATATAGTCGGTTGATTTGCTCTTATATGCGTTGCAATAAAAAGTGTCATCCTCTTCTCTATAAACTTCCACCGTCTCCTGGGTTTCTAAATTATAACGCATCACTTTGTGTGATCTCAGTGTTTGCTCATCTCTGTAGGTAAAAAAAAGATGAATGTTATCATTTGCCCACGCTGCTCCCCCAGTTGTTCCCTCTAACTTTGATGTGAGAATCTCACCTGTTTTTAGATTCTTAAGTCGAATAGTATAAATGCGCCTGCTTACAGTATCTTCTCCAAATGCAAGCCATTGGTTGTCTGGACTTACACTCATTCCAGCAACATGGTAATAGGCATGCTCTTTTGCCAATTCATTTACATTGAGAAAAATCTCTTCTTCATTGTCTAAAGAAGCTTTCTTTCTGCAAAAGATGGGGTGTTCATCTCCTTTCTCATACTTGCTGTAATACCAGTATCCATTCTTGAAGTAAGGGACGCTAGTATCGTCTTTCTTGATTCTTCCTATGATTTCATTATATAGCTCATCTTGGAAGTTTTCTGTATGCTTGAGTTGTTCTTTGGTATAGTCATTTTCAGAATTAAGATAATCTATAACATCAGTATTCTCACGATCATTTAGCCAGTAGTAATTGTCTATTCGAAGATCTCCATGAATCAGGAGTTCTTTGGGTATTTTCTTTGCTTTCGGCGCTTGCATTGCACAAGAATAAAACTAATTCTAAAAGTTCGAGCTTAGAATATTATGAATGTTCGTTATTTGCCTTTCATGGCAATGCAAGTTGTTCTCATACCCACCTTTATTGGTGTCCAAGAGAAAGGAAATTTACCTCAAAGAACTCTTGACAAAATATATTCTATAAGACATTTTATTGTGGAACGAGAGCGAACTGCTCGAGCATTTCTTAAAGCTATTCAACATCCATTAGCCCAGCAAGATTTCGTAATTCATGAACTCGACAAGCATGGTAACTACAACAATTTTCATGGCTTTGTAGACCAGCATTTATCAACTGATGACATTGGAGTGCTTTCTGAAGCAGGTTTGCCTGCCATTGCTGATCCTGGCTCTAGCATAATTGCCTACGCTCACTCAAAAAGTGCTAAGATTGTACCATTAGCAGGTACATCATCCATTTTTCTAGCCTTGATGGCTAGTGGTCTTAATGGTCAGGATTTTAGATTTCACGGATATCTCCCTATAGACTCATCTCAAAGATTAAAGAAACTCAAAGAGATGGAAAAGTTCTCTGGCAAATCCACGCAAATTTTCATGGAGGCTCCTTATAGAAATAATGACTTTCTAAGCTTCCTAATTAAGAATCTTCAAAAAAGCACTACTCTTTGTATCGCATGTGATCTTGAATCTGAGCGTGAGATTATCATTTCCAAAAAAGTAAGTGAATGGTCGGCTAAAGAGATAGACCTGCACAAGCGACCCTGCATATATCTCATTGGTCAATAATTTTTGATCAATCAATATAGGCAGCACCGTATTTGGTATACTGTATTGGTAAAGTGTCTGGCAAATCCTCAGCGTCTATTTGTTGAAGCATATCAATTTCTATAGCCCTACAAATACTAGACATTGGAGTATCGGCTGCTCTTCCCTCAAATGGCTCTTCCGTGACTTCCCCTGATTTATCTAATATATAAAACACGAATGAGACCATTGCAGTAATAGGGATTAGCATGAAATTCATTCCGTCTACTAAAGCACAAGGTAAAAGTAAGATGAATACCCAAAGAAATAAGCGAGTGAAATAATTGTAGTAGAAAGGAAATACGGTGTTCTTTATTCTTTCTGCTTTGCCTTGTTCTTGGTACATAATCCGAATATCTCCCATCAACATGGAATGCTGAAATTCGGTAATCTGACCATTGCGCAACAACTCTGTAACAACTTTACCTTGCCTGTGAAGAATCTGGACCGGTTTGTTTTTAGCTGTTTGTAGCATCTTACAAAACTTATCGTCCATATAATGACTTACCGTGCTGAGATCTATGTTTTTTCGCAAGTGCATATTAAGCACATACAGCCAAGCTATATGCCTGTGTATTAATGTGTTTTGATCCTCTTTATCATCTATATATGCAACCACTTGAGTTCCAAAATTTCGGCTTACATTAACAATTGCACCCCAAACTTTGCGGGCTTCCCACCATCTATCATAGGCTGAATTGTTTCTAAAACCTAGAAATATAGCCAGAGCGCCACCCAGTATGGTAACAGGAATTACAGAAACCGAAAGGTCATATCCAACTTGATTATGAATTAACCAAACTATGGCCGCCCAACACAACTGAATGAATATGGCAATCCTGTTGTAGTAAAAAATTCCATATGTCCTCTTAAACGAATTTGTTGAATAATGTAATAACATGTTTTAGTTGCTCGCTTGTTGATTTAGTTCGTCTAGTATCAATTGTACCGCTTCTGGATTTAATAAAGTGGATATATCTCCAAATTGTTTTCTTTCACCCGCAGCAATTTTTCTCAATATCCTTCTCATGATTTTGCCGCTCCTAGTTTTGGGCAAGGCAGAAACAAGCTGAATCACCTCTGGCTTAGCAATTGGACCCACAAGATGAGAAACTAAATCTAGGAGTTCTTTTTTGAATGCGACAGGGTCTTCAATAGTTTTACTGCTTTGAACAAATGCATAAATTGCATTGCCTTTGAGTTCATGTGGATAGCCAACAACAGCTGATTCAGAAACATCGGGGTGTTCATCCAGGGCATTTTCAATTTCTGCAGTTCCCAAATTGTGCCCACTAACAATAACCACATCGTCCATTCTTCCTGTTATTCGGTATTGACCATTGGCATCTCTCCTGCAACCATCTCCTGTAAAATATTTACCGGGGTAATCGCTAAAATAGGTTTGTTTATAACGCTCATGGTCACCATATATGGTTCTTGCCATAGAGGGCCACGGATACTTGATGCATAGTCCTCCTTCTGCCTCGGTTTCTGTTAATTCCTCCCCATCTTTATTTACTAAGCAACATTGTATTCCCGGTAAAGGATATGTAGCATATGTTGGTTTAAAAGGAGTTGCACCAGGTATTGGTGAAATCATTATCCCACCTGTTTCAGTTTGCCACCAGGTATCTACTATGGGGCACTTCCCCTTGCCTATATGATTATTGTACCAATTCCATGCTTCCTCATTAATGGGTTCGCCTACTGAACCTAAAACCTTAAGTGAATCCAAACTGTGTTTATTAACAAGTGAGATATCGCATTGTGCAAGTGCTCTAATTGCTGTAGGTGCTGTGTAAAAGATCTCTACTTTGTGTTTATCTACTATATCCCACATCCTACCCAAGTCTGGATAAGATGGAGTTCCTTCATACATAAGCGTTGTAGCTCCAGCGCTTAGAGGACCGTAAATTATATAGCTATGACCTGTAATCCATCCAATATCTGCAGTACACCAGTATACCTGGCCTTCTTGATACTGGAATACCGTTCTAAAGGTGTAATTAGTATAGACCATATAGCCCCCACTACTGTGAACCATCCCTTTTGGTTTTCCCGTAGAACCAGAAGTGTACAATATGAACAAAGGATCTTCTGAATCCATAATTTCAGCTTCACATTCGATGGAGCATCCTTTAATAGCATCAGACCACCAGACATCCCGGTTTTCTGCCATTTTGATTTCATTACCCACTCTATTCAGCACAACTACTTTTTCTATAGTTGGGCAGTCCATTAAAGCTTCATCTGCTATATCTTTTAGGTGTGTAATTTTGTCTCCTCTAAAACCTCCATCTGCTGTTAATAGGACCTTACATGCAGCATCATTTATTCTATCAGCTAAAGAACGCGAACTGAATCCTGCAAATACCACGGAGTGCACGGCTCCAATTCTAGCACAAGCCAATACCGCATAAGTTAACTCCGGTACCATGGGCATGTAAAGGCATACTCTATCGCCTTTCTCAACACCAATGGATTTGAGCATATTGGCAACTCGATTTACTTCAGATGCCAATTCACCATATGTGATGTGTTTAGATACTTCGTTTGGATCGTTTGCTTCCCAAATAATAGCAGTTTGATTTCTCCTATCTGCAAGGTGTCTATCAATACAATTTTCAGTGATATTCAGTTTGGCATTGATGAACCATTTTACATAGGCATTTTCTAAATCATGCTCTAGAATCTTATCCCATTTCGAATGCCATTTGAAATCCTTCTCTGCTATCTGGGCCCAAAACAATTCAGGATTATGGAGGCTCTTTTCATAAGTACTTCTATACTCTTCTGGGGAATGAAGAATTGGTTTAGTGGACATAGGCCACTAATTTAATTAATGAAGACTAAATAGTTTACAATTGAATTTGTTGGATTATTTCAGAGGCTTGCCTCACCCCACTTTCTCTCCAACTTAACTTGCCATCTTTGAATATCATTAAAGTTGGGACTCCTTGAACATGATAGGCCCCTGCTAGTCTGGGATTCTTATCTACGTCAATTTTCAGTATTTTGACCTCATCTCCAAGCTCCTCTTTTACTTGAGTCAAAATCGGGGTCATCATTTTACAAGGTCCACACCATTCTGCAGAAAAATCTACTAGAACTTTACTATGAGCATTTACTATTTCTTTAAAATTTGCCATTTCTGAATTAACAGACGTTGAATGCTGTTAGTGCTTACACCATGTTGTTC
Source organism: Bacteroidia bacterium (assembly GCA_049115575.1). Classification (GTDB taxonomy): domain Bacteria; phylum Bacteroidota; class Bacteroidia; order NS11-12g; family UBA9320; genus JAHEKB01. The sequence continues at coordinate 597,261 of JAGDZU010000004.1, forward strand.
ACCTTACCCCAGCTTCCGCCATTATAAGCCTCTATGCCATTTCTTTTCATAATACCCGTTGCAGATGCACTTCGCATACCACTAGCGCAGCAAGCAATTACAGGTTTATTCCAAGATTTTATTTGATTCAATTTTCCGTCGATGTTATTCAAAGGAATGTTTTTAGATCCTTTGACGTGTCCGCTGGCAAATTCTCCTTTGGTTCTCACATCTACTATTACCGCTCCATCTTGTAACTTTTCTTTTAAGTCTACTCCAGGTCCAAATGCTTTCTTTAAGAAATTAAACATAGTACAAAGCTCCGTCATAGACTTCACATTTGCTGTAATCTATGTTACCAACAAAAAAAATAGACAATTTTATATATTTGAATAGCTATGCTCTCCAAGCAAAATATCTATAATGCTTGTACTTCTATCATTGAGGAAAAGCTGGAGGAATTAAACCTGAACATGCAAAACCTTAAGGAGAGTATAGCGGGTGAAGAAAAGAGTTCAGCTGGAGACAAATTTGAAACTGCCAGAGCTATGGCCCAAAAAGAAATGGAGCAACTCAATTTTCAAATTTTGAAACAGCAACAGGATTACAAGATTCTTTTGAACATAGATATAAATCAAAAATTTGATCATATCCAATTGGGGAGTTTAGTCAAAACCAAATCAAAGCGTTTGTTTATTGCCGTTGCCATAGGTAGGATTCACATAGACAACACGGATGTCTTTGTAATTTCTCCATCTTCGCCAATTGGTCAGCTTCTTATTGGTCAGGAACAAGGCTATAAATTTACCATGGCTGGAAAATCAGATGAGGTCCTAGAGCTTTCCTAGTATTTTTCTTCAAATTAGTATATTTGCCTAACGAACGATAGTTATGTTGCAAACTACTGAGCGAAAAAGAGAAATCCTATCAACCTCACAAAGGCTTTTCAAAGAAAAAGGCTATGCATCTACATCTGTAAGAGACATTGCCAAAGCTTTAGATATTGAACCCGCAAGCTTATACAGTCACATCAAAACCAAGGAAGACATTCTACAGATTACCTGCTTTGAAATGGCTGACAAATTCCACAACGCCATTCTAGAAGTAAATGATATTTATTTCAATGCAGATGAGAAACTAAAATTGGCCATAAAACTCCATGTTGAAATACTCACTTCAAACATAGATGCGGCTGTAGTTTTCATTAGAGACTGGAGAAACTTAAGTCCGGAGGCCAAGGCTGAGTTCGTTGAGAAAAGAAATACTTACGAAGAAGGAATTAGAAACATTATTGAAGAGGGAATTAAAGAAGGTAACTTCAATGATATTGACATAAAAATTGCCGCTCTTGCCATTTTATCCAGTGTCAACTGGATAGTAGAATGGTACAGACCAGATGGAAAATTAGGACCAAATGAAATAGCAGAGAAACTCTGCAACTTTGTGCTGAGCGGATTAAAATCTGGCAAAGCCTCACAACAATTTTAGAACATCATGTACGGAAACGCATATATAGACCCAAACGAAAAACTGGATTCTCAAGAAGAAAGCCAGGAATTACTAGACCAGTTTGAAGCTCGCATTCAAGCCGGAGAAAAAATAGAACCCAATGACTGGATGCCAGCATTGTACAGGAAGCAGCTCATCAGAATGATTGAACAACACGCCCATTCTGAAATAATAGGTGCACTCCCAGAAGGAACTTGGATTACTCGCGCTCCAGGCTTTAGAAGAAAGCTGGCTTTAATGGCCAAAGTACAAGATGAGGTGGGTCATGCTCAGCTGCTCTATTCTGCTGCTGAAACACTCGGTAAAACTAGAGAGGCAATGATCAACGATTTAATAACTGGTAAGTCAAAATACAGTAATGTTTTTAACTATCCAGCCTTAACATGGGCAGACAGTGCAATCATTGCTTGGCTCATAGATGCAGGGGCAATAGTAAATCAATTGGCCAATAGCAAAGGCTCTTACGGCCCTTATTGTAGAGCTTTAGAACGCATTTGTTACGAAGAGAGTTTTCACTTGAAGTATGGGCACGATAATGTGGTACACCTTGCAACTGGTACTAAGAAACAAAGAGAAATGGTACAAGAAGCGCTCACAAGATGGTGGCCTCCAATAATGCACTTCTTTGGTCCTTCAGACAAGGCATCTGTTCATACTGAGACACTTATGAAGTGGAAAGTGAAAATGATGAGTAATGATGCTATGCGTCAACAATACTTGGATATGTACGTTCCAAAAATCTGGGACTTAGGTTTGGTATTACCTGATCCGAATCTTCACAAAAACCATGAATCTGGGCTTTGGGAATATACAGAACCGGATTGGGAAGAATTCAAACGAGTGATAAATGGAGATGGTCCATGTAATGCTGAAAGGCTGGCTGTTAGGAGAATGGCAGAAGAAAAAGGCCGCTGGGTAAGACGAGCTATTCTTGGAGAAGGGGCAGCATATGTGCAGCCATTTGCTTAAATTTGGGAAAATCCCATGCTTATGCGAACAACTCTTTTAACCATATTCATATGTGTATGTGCAATCTTAAATGCTCAGATTCCAAATTCTGGCTTTGAGGATTGGTCTGCAGTCTCCATTCCCCAATTGGAGGATTGGAATTCATTAGGTAATGTGGAACTTACCACAGATGCAACAGATGGAACTAAAGCTATAAAATTAGTTAACGACAGTGCTCTTGGAACCTTCGGCGGTATTACCAACACTGATTTAAATGACGAATTTACCGGTGGTCAACCATATACAGACATCCCTTTAACCATGTCTTTCTCGTGCAAATACGATCTTGCCCCAGGAGATATAGGTAAGATCTACGCCGTATTTAAAGCACAAGGTGTTGCATTAGGTGTTGTTGATTTTACTATCAATGGCAATAGCGCAGATACATTTGTGCGCTTTAATTATGCCGTACAATGGACTACCCAGATTAACCCGGATACTCTTATAGTAGTGATGGCTTCCACAGACATTGAAAACCCAAATGTGAATGGAAATGGATATGTAATTATTGACGACATCACTTTTAGAAATTTTGGCACAGAAAAAGACTCTGTAGACAACAATAGTTTTGAAAATTGGGGATCGATTGACATAGAACACCCGAATTCATGGTTTACTACAGACTTGTTCTTGAAAGAAGAATTCAATTTACCAATAGTTTTAAATTCCGTTACAAAAGCTACTAACCCACACAGTGGCAATGGAGCTATTAAACTGAGAAACGTGGATGTTGATGGTGACCTCATACCAGGAATTGCAGTTACAGGTGACGGGTTGAGCAGCTTAACAACACCAAGTTTTGCAGTGAATCAACGCTGGAAACATATTCATGGCTTATACTGGTTTGATCAAGACAGCACGGATGTTGCAAATGTGACTGCTACATTCTTCCTAAATGGGGCTTTAATAGGTGCTGCCCAAGTCGACTTTACTGAAGATCATTTGGATGACTACAAATACTTCTCTGGTGAAATTCAATATTTTTCCGCTGGGATACCAGATAGTGCTTCTATAATAATTGCAACTGGAAATATTGAGAACCCAGTAGGAACCAACACAACATTATGGGTAGATGATCTGTCCTTTACCAATCACACTTTAACTATTGAAGAAATTGAACGCTCGGAATTAAAGGTATTTCCAAATCCTTGTTTAGATGTGTTAAACATTTCCAGCCATAATGCTCAAGAATCTATACTATACACACTTGATGGAAGAGAAGTAATAAGGACTACAGATAGTCTCCTGAACCTTCGTGAAATTGAATCTGGAACCTATTATCTTCAGGTATGGGGTAAAGATTCATTGTTGTCTAACCAAAAAATCATCAAGCTATGAAAAGGTTCAAATTAATAATACCAGCCCTCCTATTTTCACTTGGTCTTTATTCTCAGAATATTCCAAATGGGGATTTTGAAGACTGGACCAGATATAATCACTATGCTCTTCAAGACTACTGGAGCAGCAGCATTATTAATGTAAGCAGGACCACTGATCATATGGAAGGTGCCTATGCATTACGCCTAGACAACACCGTATCAGAAGATGGTCTCACTAAGCGACGCTGCTATGTTCAGAACAGAATAACATCTATTGGTCAAGATGGATTTGAGTTTTATGATGATGTTTTGTCTCTAGCATTTAGTGCCAAATATGAATTGGCAATAGGTGATACGGCCAGAATCTATGTTCGATTTAGAGAAAATGGCGCTACAAAAGGTTTTGTTGACTTTTATATGTGGGGAAGCAGCGGGGATGAATTTAATAATCACAAAGTCCCTATTTTCTGGTATGGTTCAAGAACACCAGACATAGTTGAAATCTATATATATTCTAACATACATAACAATGTTGATGGCAATGGATTTATAATAGTAGATGATCTTCATTTTGAAAACATTGGCAAAAGAGCTGCCGATATTACCAATTTTGGATTTGAAGATTGGGTAAATGATGGTATAGATCATCCAGTCTCGTGGAGACCACTTGATTTAATTACTTTAACAAGTTATAACTACTTCTTGGGAGACACAGGAGTGACTTACTCCACAGATGCTTTCAACGGTGAAAGATCGCTCAAGGTAGGCAATTACTACACCAATGCGAATAGGGTTTCATATGCCTATGTAGGTACGGAAAACGATCATTATTACACTCCCGCTTTCAAAGTATATAAAAGGTACAAGCATCTACAGGGTTATTACAAATACGTTACTGATGCAAATGATTCAGGTCGTATACAGTTCAGAACTTTCTATAATGGAGTGCAAAGGTCTTATAGTAACTTCTATTTAAGGCCAACCAATAACTGGACATTCTTTTCTCAGCCTATTACTTACTACGGCAGTTTTCAAGACAGTATTCCAGATAGTGCATGTATAATTGCTTGGTCGGGGGTCGGCACACCTCAAAGTCAGCATTCCTTTTTACTTCTAGACGATTTAGACCTCGTTATGGAACCTCATTCTGCATCAATAGATGAGCCTAAGGCCAGTATAGGAGTTTATCCCAATCCATTTGCGGATCGAATTAATTTAGATTTAAAGGAATCCTATCAGTTAACCATCAGCTCAACTAAAGGAGAAATTCTCAGAACAATGAACCTTCACGCAGGAACGCATCAACTCAACTTGAGCGACCTAAGTAAGGGTATATACATACTCACATTTAATAATTCAAATAGACAATGGAAAAGCACGATTCTGAAACCATAGAATCTCTAGATCCTAGGATTACAAGAGCTGCTATTAATTATGATGGCATTAGCCCTCTAGAGAATCTAGATCAATTTCAAACCTATGAGGTATTTCATCAACTGAAAAGAGGTGCACAACATGTTCATGTTGGAATAGTTCACGCTCCAAACCCAGAAATGGCTCTGTTATATGCCAAAGAACAATATGCAAGAAGAGGTCAGACAACAAATATTTGGGTAGTCCCTTCTGTTTCTGTTTTTGCCACTTCTTACCACGATTCAGACATATTTGAAACCACACCTGAAAAAATTCACAGAGACCCTGGTACTTATAAGGTTATGGATAGAATACAAGCATTTAAAGAGAGACAGAAATCATGAATTCAATAGACGCATTAAAAGACCTTTTATACAAAATGGCAGATGATCAATTAATCATTGGCCATAGAAATAGCGAATGGACAGGAATTGGTCCTATACTGGAAGAAGACATAGCCTTTTCTTCCATGGCTCAAGACAAATTGGGGCAAAGCGAACACCTTTACAATCTATTAAATCAGTTAGGTGAAGCAGATGCGGATACGGTGGCATTCACTAGAAATGCGCCTCAATTTCACAACTCCAAGTTTGTAGAATTGCCAATAGGTGAATATGATTTTTCATTGATAAGACACCTCTTATTCGACTATGCAGAATTATTGCGATTTGAGTCGTTAATGAGTTCTAGTTATCAACCTCTAGCACAAGTAGCTAAGAAATTCTTTGGGGAAATAAAGTATCATTTCATGCATGCTTCCACTTGGGTAAGACAATTGGGAAAAGGCAATGCAGAAAGCAATCAAAGAATGCAAGCGGCACTTGATATGAGCTGGCCTTATGCACTGGGAATGTTTGAAGAGGGAGCGGCTGAAGATCTGCTTGTTTCTGAAGGTATTTTTGAAGGAGAAAAATCACTTCAGGCCAAATGGCTGAAAGGCATAAGTCCTATTTTAAAAGAATCTGGTTTGGTCATCCCAGAAAACAGCGAACCTATTTATGGAGGCAGAAAAGGCGAACACACAACTCATTTACAACCTCTTTTGGATGAAATGACAGAAGTGTATAGCATAGACCCTTCGGCAGACTGGTAAGATTATGACTGAAGACGATATCAGAAACTTCCTCAAGGAGGTTAAAGACCCAGAAATTCCAACTATATCTATAGTGGATCTTGGAATAGTTACTGGAATCGATCTCAAAGGCAATGATGTACATGTTACTTTAACTCCAACTTTTGCCGGTTGTCCTGCTCTCAAGCTCATGGAAACTATGGTAATCGATCGCCTTAATAAGGTGGAGAAATTGGAAAATGTAAGTGTGGAAACGAGCTTTGAGACCACATGGACGACTGATTTAATTTCTGAAGAAGGAAGAAAAGCTATTCAGCAACATGGCCTAGCCCCTCCTAAACGCAATTGCTCTTCTATAACTATGGAGATACTAGAAGAAACCAAATGTCCTTATTGTGGAAGTGACAATACAGATTTGAAATCACCTTTTGGTCCTACTTTATGCAGAAGTCTCCATTATTGCAACAACTGCAGACAAGCCTTTGAGGGGTTCAAGCCCGTTTAAATTTCTTGACTCATATACCGTCGCATTGAGATTTTTCAAGACCTTTGCCGGCCTATGTTAGATTTTAACCAAATCGCTAGTGCATTTATAGTCCTATTTGCGGTAATAGATGTTATTGGAGCAGTTCCTCTTATCATATCCATCAAGGAAAAAACAGGGGATATTAAGGCGGGTATTGCAACTATAGTAACTGCATTAATCATGATTTCCTTCTTATTTCTAGGGGAGTCAATTCTTAAGTTTATTGGTGTGGATGTGAATTCATTTGCTGTTGCCGGATCTATCATAATGGCATTTATTGCATTTGAAATGATATTGGGCATAGAGCTTTTTAAGGAGGATGCGGCAGACACTGCCACAGCTTCTATTGTTCCTGTTGCTTTCCCATTGCTCGCTGGTGCAGGTTCTTTAACAACTATTCTATCCATCAGGGCTGAATATGAGACCCTCAACATTATTGTGGCTATTATTATTAATATGCTGGCAATCTATGTCGTACTAAGGTCTTTAAAGTTTGTGGAACGGATTCTAGGACCTACCGGAATTCGAGTACTTAAGAAAGTATTTGGCATTATTCTATTGGCAATCTCGGTGAAGCTTTTTAGCGAGAATGCCCTAAGTCTATTTAACTAATAGGGCTTTAGCAACATTATCGGCTATGATCTGTCTGCCAACCTCATCATAATGCTCAGTTGTCCAGTGCTGATCTGTATAATGTCTTCCTGCAACCGCTTCTAAGTTATCTACCACAATTAGGTCTCCACCTCTATATCTGTTTACCAACATATTCCTATTTGCTTTCATTTGCCAACTCAATGCAGGTCCACACAAACTGTCTGCATACTCCACATTTTCCGCAAGCAAATTCAGAACAAGTCTATAACCATTCTCATGACAATGCTGTGCCAACTCATCCAGTTGCAACAATCGCGGATTGTCTTCACCTATCTTAAATGCATAGGCCTTGATATAATGGTCTGCAAGGGTCCTCATTTCCATGTTTTCCACCCCTAAGCTGTCTACAAATTTTGGTTGCGCGCACCATGTCTTTATGGTTGGTGCTGGGAATTCAACAACATCAGATATTAATGTATCATAGGTCCAGTCATGCCACATGTCTTTATCTCTTTCGGCTAAACTAGCATCATCATATGCATTTAAGGTCAGCAGTATTCTATTTAGCAATGGCGGTTGATTTTTGAACAGACGAGCTTGTTTTTGCAAAGCTGTTTCTATTGGAGCATGAATAGTGGCCTGGTTAAATGTTCGCATATTCAAAGTCACTATAAGCGTATGTATGCTCTTAGACTTAATGCGCTTGATTAAATCCGTATAAATTCCTACATGGTATGCTCCTTTATTGAGTGTTGCTACTCTATCATCAACTTGTATATCTATTAACTGGCTAATACTTAATCGTTGAGTGTCTTTGGGATGAATAGAGAAGTTAGAGCTTTCACCAAGGTAGAGAATATCTGCAGTATCCTCTCTTTCCATGAGTTCCAATAATACATGCGCATCATATTTATGGAGATCATCTTCCCAAAAGAAACGCTCATATATATAATTAAAGAATAGAGCTAAAGACACAATCGCAAGAACTCGCAATCCCAAATATTTGATATGTTTTAACGTGATTTTCAAAATTGGAAATAAATGAAAGGGTGATTAACTGCACCTCCTAAAACTGCTATACAGAACAATAAGATAGCATAAACTATCCACCTGATTGGCGCCTTCTTCCCAGATACCCAGTGGTCAAATCTTCCGTTGTACAGCAGAGCTTCAAAGAGCACAAAAATGATCGCAGGTATTATTACATAATCACTAAAATAGAGTTGTTCTTCTCCTTTGTTAGATAACATACTATTCCAGATGTTTTGGACATTATCCATATTACTGGCCCTAAAAAACACCCAAGCAATACTTACAGAAATAAAGGTGAAAACACCTGAAGCCATTTTGTAAACTTTGCCGCTCATAGAAAACGGTTTAAGCAAACGTTCAATGAGGTAAAGTAGGCCATGAATGCCACCCCAAATCAGAAAAGTCCATTCGGCACCATGCCAAAATCCACTTATGGCAAAAACTAACATTATGTTTAGTATCCACCTATACCATTTGGTTCGGTTACCACCTAAAGAAATGTATAAATAATCTCTAAACCATGTACTTAATGAGATATGCCACCTAGACCAAAATTCAGAAATTGACGTAGATAGATATGGGTTTTTAAAATTGTCTATGAGCTTGATTCCTAACAACAAGGCGCTCCCCTGTGCAATAAGTGAATAGCCAGCAAAATCTCCATATATCTGAAGTCCAAAGAGAAAAGTACCAATGAGTAGTTGAAGTGAGCCGAAAAGCTCAGGATTTTCATAGACAGGGTTTACAGTTTGAGCAAGATTATCTGCAATACAGAGCTTGAGAAAAAAACCGAAAAGAATTAAGCGAATTCCATTCTTTATGTTTTCGCTGTTGAATAACTGAGTTCCATTCAACTGGGGTCTCAATCGAGAAAATCTCTCTATAGGCCCCGCAACCAATTGAGGAAAGAAGCATACAAAAAGGGCAAATTTACCCAAGTGTTTCTCCGCCTTGACTTTTCTCCAATAAACATCTAAAGTATAGCTCATGGTTTGAAAAGTGTAAAAAGAAATTCCAACAGGAATCACTAAATATAAAGCATACTGAAGCTCGCCAAGCATAGGGCTTTCCGCTGCCTTTATGCTAAGGTGCATCAACTCCTTGGGTGGTAAGAACAGTTTGAGATACTTAAACAGAAACAGTAGGCCCAAATTCGTGGATATGCTTAATAAAAGCCAAATCCTTCTGCTCCAAAGTTGCTTTAACCTTTGTATTTGATTAGATGCAATAAAGTCAACCCCAGTGGATATCAGTATCAAAACTAAATACTCCCATTTCCAATAGGCATAAAAGAAGTAACTAGCAATTAGCAATAGCACCCATCTGAATTTTACTGGGAGCAAATAATAAAGCAGCACTACTATTGGTAAAAAAATCAGGTATGTGACTGAATTGAATAACACAGATTTTATTTTGCAAGACAAAAATAATCGGCTTTGTCTCGCTTGCTCTATATACTGCTAATTTTGGTGTTTGTAAAAAGCTCATTTGCCCAAGCACCAATCCTAGATAGCATTAAAACCGCTATGACTTACAAGCCTCGTTTGGTATTGGGATTTCACAATCGAAACACATTTGTAAATACAAGAGAAGTAAAGATCTACGGCCTTGTAGCGGGTATGGACTACAATGAGAAAATCAAATACTTCATAGCACTTTATGGATTCAGCAATGAAAACAAAGAGTGGGTAATAAACAGCGACTTATTTCAAGCTGATTCTGTACTTAAGACAACGAGTCTCAGTTATTTTAGTATTGGGGCCGAGTATAGTATAAGACACAAAGGAAAGCTCAATATTCGAGCCCCGCTTCAAATCGGAATTGGCAGTGTGAACAAGGATTATCACAATAAGGGTTTCTTGATTCTAAGGGACAAAGACAGGGTTGTTCCTATAGAAGGTGGAATCAATGCCTATTATAAATTGCTCCCTTGGTTCATTCTAAAAGCAGGTGTAGGTTATAGAATTAGTCTAGGAAGTAAAGAATCACTAAGCATGAGTAGTCCCTATTATAATTTAGGGATAAGTATTGCTGTTTTTCCTTTGTACAGGAGTATAAAGAAAGCGTTTACTGAACCTCAGCCTCTTCATCAAGAAGGTGCTGGACAGTGGAATGGATATCCTTGGCGGCAATCTTTTTAAAGCGAATCTTTTTGTCTTTGTCCAAGATATAGATTTGTGGTGTGCTTATGATATTATAGCTTTTTCTGAAATCATCTTCGCCAAACGCATTTGCTACATTTAGAAAATTGAGTTCTTTCTCTTTGATATAGTCTTTCCAGCCTTGCCAATCACCCTGAGTGTAAACTGCATATACAGACACCTCTTCGTGGTTTGCACTATCATAGTACTGCTTTATAATTGGCATTTCTTTCTTGCAATGACCGCAGTTGATATCCCAAAACACCAATACGGTCACGGGAGTAGGCATGGAATGCAAACTATACCTGCGATTGAATGCGGTGTCTGGCATATTCATTTCAGGAGCTACCAAATCGCAAAGAGTGGGGCCCATTTTTCTGCTTTGTTCACACATGTCTGCTATTAGACTGGAATCGGCCCAAAATGCTCTTCCCGAGCAATAGTAATTATTGGTTATATGGTATAAGGCTTTGTCAAAACACATGTATTTGGATTTCTGAAAATAGGTCAACAGAAAGTGAATCGTATACTTGAATTGTTCAGAGCTCCCTTCTTTCTCCATTCGATTAATCAATTCATCTGCCATGGCAATGGAAGTATCTGGAACAGGAGGAACATAATTGTCGAAATACTCTTTGAGTTTTCTATGAAAGATAGGAGTTCTAACTAAGCCGTCTTCTCCATTGTCTATATTATCCCAAAAATGTTTCCTGAGGTACATATAGCCTCTTATTCTCTTAAGAGAGTCTGTCATTTCCACTGGAGGTTCCGTAATGGTGATTTCTCTCATTGCCTTATAGACCTTAGCAATAAATGTAGCCGGATTTTCATCAACTATTTTTTGTCTAAATATCTTTACTTCTTCACCAATTTCAGATAATTCCTTCTGCAATTTTTTCTTGGTTTTATCGTCCTCAGCACTTTCTATAGCTTCTCGAATACCTGCTGCTTCCATACCTTTTTCTGCAGCAAACTTGTTGAAACCATAAAACAGCTTATTCTCAATTGAGCCCTTTGTAACTAATTTATCCGGTTCTAAGAGTGTATCAGTTTCAAAACCATAAGTATTTTGATTTTCATATGCAGAGATAACCACTTCAAAATACCTTCTGTCTGGAAGGACAATCAAGTAGATGCCTGATTCTAAGGGATTCTCTCCCTTAAAATGAAATTCCCCATTGACGCATTCGGAAGTATCTCTTATGTACTGTTTATCTCCAAAGTGGTTAGCCAGCAATAGCTCTTCATCACAACTCAAACCGTTTACTTTAACAGAAATATCGTAGCCTTGAGCAGACAGCTGAGAAAATGAAAGAATGCCAATTATCAGTAAAATGATCTTATTCATATAGATTATTCAATAGGTGCACAAAAATAGTTGATACCTTTAGTTATAAATTCGTTGCACGTCAAAGAGTTAAATTCAAGAATTATGCCTAATAAGAACGAATCATTCTTCGAAATGGTTTACGAAGTGGTAAGACTTATTCCAGAAGGTCGGGTCGCCTCATATGGATCCATTGCTCAATACCTTGGAATGAAAAGGTCTGCACGTATGGTTGGCTGGGCCATGAACAATGCTCATCAAGTGTTTCCTTCAGTTCCTGCGCATCGAGTTGTTAACCGTATGGGTATGTTAAGCGGGAAAGCTCACTTTGGAAATGAAGGTCAAATGAAATCACTATTGGAGAAAGAAGGAATCACCATTGTAGACGATCAAGTACAAGAGTTTGATAAAGTCTTTTGGGATCCCAATCAGGAGTTAAAGATTTAACCCAGGGATATTTGGCAATATGCTAGACATCTGAGTTCTAGCTTCAATATCTGCTTTCGAAATAGCTTCATTTACCGCTTCAACTATCATCTGTTCCACCTCTGCTTGTTCACGGATTTTGTAGATGCTTTCATTTACGTTTATTGCGCTGAACTCTTTGTTTCCATTACAAACAGCCTTAACCATTCCGTTCAATGATTCACCTTCAAAGCTCATAGAAGCCAATGAGTTTTTGAATTCCTCCGCCTTCTTTTGAGCTTCCTTTATCTTATTCATTCCAAACATATCTGTAATTGATTTTCAAGTATAACACCAAATACGGCTGACATTAATATGATATTCGATTCAGTCGTATTTATTAGATTCATATGACACAAATTGTTGGCTATCATACTTATTCCCAACGACATGTACTAAAAAAAGAGGAGCCCTTGCAGGCCCCTCTTACATCTAAAGCATTAGTCATATTAAGATTCTTTGATGAATTTTAACACTTTGACTGTACCGTCATCAGCGTACACATGGGCATAGTAAAATCCTTTTGTCAAAATGGATATGTCAATACTATTCAAGTCTTCATCAACTTCAAGAGCCAAGCTTCCGTCCGCGCCATAAATCTTCACTTTCGTTAGACTCTTGTCATCTGAACTCACGTCAATCTTACCTATAGCAGGTACAGGTGATACAGATGCTTTCCACTCAGGTTTTAAATCTTCTCTTGGCTTATCCAAGTCTGTAGTTTCATCAGCGATTTGCTCATCAAGTTTGTTAGCTTTTCTCACACCAACATATATTTTAGTTCTCACTACAATTCTGCAATCCGCATTTTTATCCGCAACTACAAGAGTTACTAAATAAACACCCTTCTTGGCATATTTGTGTCTAATTGCTTTACCGCTACCTTTGGTTCCGTCACCAAAATCCCAGCTGTAAGTTGCATCCTTAGACGCATTAGATCTTGCTTTGAACAATACCTTGTTAAAGCTTTGGCGAGTTTTTATCTCCGCTTTAAGGTTACATGGTTTTTCAATTTTAATTCTCTTACATACACAAACCTTACATTTTGTTTTAGGATTGAATACAATTAAACAAACCTCATAAGTACCTGGTCTTGCGTATTTATGCTTTTGTACTCTACCAGTTGCGTCATGTCCATCACCAAATGTCCAGAAGAAATGTACGTCTTTCTCATTGGCCTTGGCCTCTAAATAAATCTTGTTATCCTTAATTTTGAAGTCAAAATCAGCTCTTAATTCACAGTGATTTTCCTTCTTTACAACAACACGTTCACATATTTCAACTTTACAAATTTCGTTTGAATTTGTACTCTTACCATATACAGTCAAGCATACTTTGTACACTCCTGGTTTCTTGTAGGAATGCTTAATCTCATCACCATAAAGCGTGGTTCCATCACCCATATCCCAGACAAAACGAGCAGGATCTTGGTTGGCTTTTGCCATGAACTTGAAGTCTTTACCATCTTGTCTATAGATGAATTTTGCCTCTAAGTCGCAATCTTTCTTGATTCTGATTTTCTTACAAACTTTGGTGATACACCCATGCAAAGTATCTTTAACAATAAAGCAGATTTCATACTCTCCTGCTCTGTTATAAGTATGCTTAATTGGGTTTCCTCTTTTAACCGTACCATCGCCTAAATCATACCCATAAGCGGCATGATTACTATTTGAAGTACCTATTAGTTTAACTGTTTTGCCATCTATCCTTACATCAAACTTTGCTTCTAGCCTACTACAGTCTACTATAGTAATAGCTTTACAAACTTCTGTAGTACATCTTTTATTAGTTGTGCTGTCAAAAGCAATTGCCTTTAAGCAAACTTTATATGTACCGGCTGTTTTGAATTGGTGTTTAATTGCACTGCCTCTATAAGCAGATCCATCGCTGATAGTCCAACCAAAAGCCACAGGCTTCTTGTTTGACCTAGCATGAAAAACGGCAGTTTTGGTGTTCTGATCTATCTTAACATCAAAATCTGCTTTGCAATTAGTGGATTGTCCCATGGCTGGGATCATCATGATTAATAATAACTGAAGTAGAAGCGCTTTACCTAGTAAACCAGTCTTCAATAAGTTTAATTGATTCATAGCATTTTGTTTTCTTACCCTTTTGGTCTGGTCAAAGACACAATGGTTGCACATGAATCAATAAATAAATTGTAACTCCTTGAATATCTGGGTGTTTTGATTATTTTTTTCGCTCAATCACATAGTTGATTAAGCTATTAATGTACTCCACAGAAGAGGAAACATCAAGAGAATGAAGGGTTTCAACCGCTTTTTCTTTGTACTCGTGCATTCTGAGTGTAGCATACTCCATACCTCCATTGTCCATGACAAAGGCAATTACCGACTGAATTTCCTTTTTGCTCTTCTTAGGTTTTTTAATAAGCCTTATAATCTTTCTGCTTTCACTTTTAGATACTTGGCTTAAAGCATGAATTAATGGCAGCGTCATCTTCTTTTCAACTATATCAATTCCAGTTGGCTTACCTATGTTGTTATCTCCATAATCGAATAGGTCATCCTTAATTTGAAATGCGATGCCAATGTCCATGCCCATTTCCATCACCTTGTCTATCTGTTCCTGATTATCACAGGTACTATCTGCACCAATTCCACAGCAACTGGCTAAAAGTGACGCCGTCTTTTTAGATATAATTTCAAAATAAACTTCTTCAGTAATATCAAGTCTTCGCGCCTTTTCCATTTGTAAAAGTTCCCCTTCACTCATTTGCTCAACTGCGCTAGAAAGAATTTCTAAACTTTGATAATCTTTGTTTCTCAGTGATAATAGTAATCCTTTAGAAAGCAGATAATCTCCAACAAGCACAGCAATCTTGTTTTTCCATAGTGCGTTAATGGAGAAGAATCCTCTTCTGAGATTTGCATCATCAACAACGTCATCATGAACTAGAGTAGCTGTATGTAATAATTCCACCAAAGCAGCCCCCCTATAGGTAGCCTCATTAATCTCACCAAACAGTTTAGCGCAGTGAAGAACCAAGAGAGGTCTCATTTGCTTCCCCTTTCGTTTCACTATGTAATTCATTACTGTATCTAGTAAGGGTACTTTGCTTCTCATACTGTCTCTGAACTTGTTCTCAAAGATTTTGAGCTCTTCTTCTATTGGAGATTTTATGAAATCTAAGGCTTTGGCCATCAGAGCATGCAAATTACGCTTCGCCTATGGTTAAACAAAAAAAGGAGAGCAATTGCTCTCCTTTTTTCTGTAGGGTATTTTCTTATTATTCTTCTACAATTTTTTTGGAAGCTGTATAACTCAACTTCAAAGCATTTACCTCTCTTAGTTCTTGCTTGATATCTTGAATAATTCCCATTTTCACAACCTTATCTGCCTTAAGAGATGTGGTCATAAATGGAATTTCTTTTTCATCCTTTTTAGAGTTTTGTAAAGTAATATACTCTTGAATTTGGTTTACATCTGCAAAGGCATCATCTAATTGTATACGAGGAGTTGTTCCAGACCTAATGTCTAAAGGAGGGCCAACAAAAATGTAATGCAACCTTGATTTCTTTTCAAGCTTCTCTACTTCTGTTGCTTGTGGAAGTTGAGTTCTAACTTTCATTTCCTTGTCACGCATTTTGGTAGCAACCATAAAGAAGAACAACAGCATAAATACAATATCCGGTAAGGATGATGTATTAATATGAGGTGTGCCCCCGCCCTGTTTTTTCTTAAATTTTGACATTACTCTCCTCCTGCATTAACTGGTTCCGCTTCTGATAATTTCTTAGGATACTTTTCTTTAACTTCATCAATTTGAGCCGTTGTCCTCAGTTTTTTGAATTCCAAGCCAAATTTCTGCATAGCATAATCATCCCTCACCTGCTTATATGCTGCTTCCAGTTCGTTATATACACTTAGATACATATCGTAAGATGTACCTCTATCATTCTTTAATGAAACAATTGCAGAAGTTGAAGTAGTGGAAAGGTTAGGATCTTTGCCCTCATTAGTCAAGTGATCGATTGTTTTTTGTTTCAATTGATCCACTCTCAAAAGCCGACCTTCAACCAGTAACTGATCTTTGGCATTTACCAAGACCTCTAAAACTTCCTTCTTACGTTGTTTTGATTCCTCAGGTGGCTCATCAGTAATTGGAGGTAACTGAACTTGAATACCTGTTGGAATATCCATAGTAGTTGTAACCAGGAAAAACACCAATAGTAAGAAGGCAATGTCTGCCATCGAACCTGCATTTATTTCTGGTATACCTCTTTTCTTTCTGGCCATCTTATCTCTTTATTGCTGCAGAAATTTCGGATGCAATGATTGCTAAGAATGCTAATATCCCTAAACCATACATTACATATAATTCTGCATCTATTCTTTTTGATTCGCCCACGGTTGTTACTCCATAGTCATAATAACTTTCCAAAACTTGTCCCCCACCAGCAGAATAGCCAATAAGCGCAAGTACTCCGAAAATCACCAATCCAATTAAAACCCTAAGACCAGCTTTAGGATGGTGTATTAGATTAGAAGCTGATGCAACCAGAACTCCAGCCGCAGCTACAATCATAAGGACAACACCAAGCGTCAAGCCAATATTAGCACCTGACTCACTGCCATTGTCTCCCCAGATTAAATACATTATTCCGTACAGGATCATTACGACCACTATAGAAAAGAATGCAATTTTTACTATTCTTCCCATAGGATTATGCCTTAACTACTTTGTTTCTAACCAATATATCTACCAATGCTATTGAAGCATCTTCCATTTTATTCACCGTGCTATCCACCTTAGTAACAATATAGTTGTAGAATATCTGCAAAATGATTGCTACGATAAGACCCGCAACTGTTGTTAATAATGCCACACTAATACCATCAGCAACTACACCAGGAGAAATATCACCTGCCTTCTTAATCGCATCAAATGCTTCAATCATACCTATTACAGTTCCCAAGAAACCAAGCATTGGTGCAAGTGCAATAAATAATGACAGCCACACTAAGCCCTTTTCCAGTTGACCCATTTGAACTGATCCGTAATTAACAACGGCCTTTTCAACCACGTCAATTGAACCTTGATCTGTTCGGTCCAGCCCTTGATAGAATATGCTTGCTACTGGTCCTCTTGTATTTCTACAGATTTCCTTAGCTCCTTCTACATTTCCAGCAGAAATAGCTGCATCAATCTCAGCCACAAACTTGTCTGTGTTGATAGACATGTAGAATAAAGAGATGATTCTCTCAATAGCTATAGCAAGTCCAAGAATTAAACACATTAAAGGAAGTGACATAAATAAAGGCCCACCTTCAATAAACTTCTGTTTAATTGCTTGGTAACCCGATTCTTCTACTTCTTCTTCCTCTACAGCTTCTACTTCTTCCTCTGTCGCTTCATCTGCTTCTGCGGATTCCGTTGTTGCAGTATCTTCTGCTACTTCTTCTGTTGCTTCCTCTGCTGCTGGATCTTCCTGCGCGAAAACGGTTTGTACGTTAATTGCCAATAGGCAAAGTAACATAAGTAAGCTTGTGAATTTTTTCATCGTTTATTATAAAATTATTGACGTATTGCGGACAAAAATAGAAAAAATTAGTGTCCATCAAAGGTCATCCGACAATTTAACGCGTATTTAATGTTGCCTTATTTCACTAACTGCGAAAGCTTTGGTTTAGCGTAAAAGTTGAATAGCAATATAAAAACAGCCATTTTCGCTTTACCAAAGGAACTATGGCCAAGACAAAAACAGTCTATACCTGCTCTAATTGTGGAGCCAACTACGCACAAATGATAGGCAAATGTTTTTCATGTGGGTCTTTCAATACAATCAATGAAGAAAAAATAACTAAGTCTTCAAATGCCGTAACGAGAGATCAGATAGAAGGACACATTACTCCAATAAGGAGCGTTGACTCTCAGGAAGTTGCAAGGATTTCAGTGCCTGGTCAAGAATTGAATCGAGTTCTAGGTGGAGGTTTGGTTCCAGGCTCAGTAATTCTTTTAGGTGGTGAGCCGGGAATAGGGAAATCAACCCTTCTTCTTCAGACGGCATTGAGAATGAACCAGCCTGTGATCTATGTAAGTGGAGAGGAGAGCTTGAATCAAATCAAAATGCGAGGAGATAGAATTGGGATCAAGAATGATGATTGTCTGCTGCTAAATGAAACTTGTGTGGAATCAATTATTAATCACTTAAAAAAAATTAAACCCGCATTTGCCATTATTGATTCAATTCAGACTTTGTACTCCAAGTATTTAGAATCTACCCCTGGAACAGTTTCTCAAATCAGAGAAACAAGTGCATTGTTAATCCAAATGGCTAAACAACACCATATCCCATTATTCCTAGTAGGTCATATCACCAAAGATGGTCAGTTAGCCGGTCCAAAGCTATTAGAGCATATGGTGGATACAGTTTTACAATTTGAAGGGGAGACTCAATATGCATATCGTTTGTTGAGAACCTTGAAAAACAGATTTGGCAGTTCTATGGAGCTCGGTATTTATGAAATGAATTCAAATGGAATGCGAGAAGTATTAAACCCATCTGAACTTCTAATTACTGATCGCAAAGAGAATTTGTCTGGCATTAGTGTTTTGGCCTCTATTGAAGGAAACAGACCTCTTATGGTTGAAACCCAAGCTTTGGTTAGCCCAGCAGTATATGGCACTCCACAAAGAAATTCAAATGGGTTTGACTTGAAACGCCTAAATATGATTTTGGCCATACTTGAAAAACGCGCTGCAATGCAGATGGGGTTAAATGATGTCTTTGTAAATATTGCAGGTGGTCTTAAGATTGCAGACCCGGGTGCTGACTTAGCTCTGGCAGCCTCAATTTGTTCATCTTTTACAAGTATTGCGGTACCTGCTAAAATGGTTTTTGCCGCAGAATTGGGATTGAGCGGGGAGCTAAGGGGTGTAAACAGGCTTGAACAGAGGCTAAAAGAGGCCGAAAAGTTGGGATATACTCATGCAATGGTCTCAGATCAGGTGGATTTAGACAAGACTCAGTATAAAATCAAGTTAATTCAACAGGATAATATTAGAAAATGCATTGATATGCTCTTTAGTGCTAAGTAATTGTATATCAAGCTGCACATAGCTAAATTCTAAGCTGTTATTGTGGGTAAAAACCACAGTTTATTTGTAAATCTTCCCTTTCCTTTAAAAAATATTTCAATCCCATGCAACCATTGGGATGAACCCAAGACTAATGAGCAAAGCGAATAGTTTGAAAAATGACCAGGAACTTATTACAGCCTGTGCAAGGAAAGAACCTAACGCTCAAAAACAACTATTTAACCAGTATGCAGGCAAAATGCTTGGGGTTTGTGCTAGATATTGCCCCAATATGGAGGACGCCAAAGACGCTCTTCATGAGGGATATATCAAGATATTTCATCAAATTGAACGCTTTAAAGGAAATGCAAAACTGGAAACTTGGATGACAAGGATAATGATAAATACTGCTATTGATCACTTTAAAAAGAGCATCAAATTCAAGGAATACAATCCTGAATCACGCGAGCTCGAAGAAGCCACTTATATAGAATTTGACGAAGATAAGGAAGTGAAAATGGCCGATTTAATTGCTGTTATCAATAAATTACCTGACGGTTATAGGATTATTTTTAACCTATACGCCATTGAAGGATATACGCATAAAGAAATTGCTGCTCAGTTGAGTATTAGCGAAGGGACATCAAAATCTCAACTTGCTAGGGCCAGAAAGCAGCTGCAAAGACTAGTTAAAGAGAACATTAATCTTGGCTAAGAAAAAGCAACATATCGATGATTTTTTTAAGGAGAACTTAGCTCATAAGGATCTTCCTTTGGATGGGACGGAATGGTCTCGTCTTGAACATGCCTTAGCACCAAAAAGAAAAAGAAGGTTCATGTGGTGGTGGTTGCTATTACCTCTAGCACTTTTTGGTCTTTGGGCATTGTTTAATCCATCTTCAAATCAAGAAGTGGATGCGGAAACTATTGTTGACCGAAATGAATACAATAAAGACAACACTAATAATCACAATGCAGATAACTCAGAAATAACCGCTTCGGAAGAAAGAGATACTGAAGAATCTACACTTACACCATTTGAGCGCGAACACGGCACCAATGTAATTCGTATAGTGGAAGAAACAGAGGCTACTGAACATAGCTCAAATGAACAGGCTACAAGCACAATTCATTCAAATGGAGTTGAGCCAATCGCTATTGACGTTGACCCTGTTAAGATTGTTGACTACTCCCATTTATTGGTTGAAATATTCTCAAAAACCGCTCTCATTTTAGACTATAATGCCACATTTAAGTCGCTTGATTCGTCTGATTTAAAGAGCGTTCCTTCTCAAACATCTAAGATGAAACCAATTAGCGTTTCGCTACCATGGCATATAGGTGTTAATGTAGGTGGAAATATTAACCAGCAAAGAATGAATTCGAATAAAGACGAACTAATCACGTATAGGACACTGAACGAAAAACAAAGTTTCAGGCCAGAAGTACAAGTGGATCTTAAAACCGAGTTTAAAGGTTTCTCCTATAGCGCAGGATTAGGATATGTGAGCACACAGCAATCGCTTGGTAAAGCCTACTCCAATAATCCAGAGATTAGAGTTTTACTGTATGACAGCATTGCCTTTGTAGATATTAACGATGATACTACTTGGTTGCCTTGGAATTACAGAGATAGCGTAATAAAGACAGGCATTAACAACCCAAGCTATAACTACATGAGCATTCCAATAAGTGTAGGAAAGGCATTTAATTTAGGTCCTCGATCAAGCGTTGAATTAATATTCAATTTAAGACCTCAATACTTGCTCAGCGCTAGCGGACAAGTAGCTGGACCATCTTTGAGAGTTTATGATGTTTCTACCGCCGGTATAAACAGATTCAACTTGCGAACAGGATTAGAAGTGGCATATAACTATCAACTAATGCCAAGGTGGCAATTACAGACTAAAGCTGGAATGCAGTATGATCTCATAGATATGAGTAAGAATGACGAGATCACACAACATATTGATTTATACGGATTGAAACTGGGACTATACTATAGATTAAAGTAGCAGTATATGAGAGGAATAATATTAACACTAAGCGTTTTTGGTTTCATGCTTTTTGCAGATGCACAAGTATGGCAACCCCTTGATGGAGGATTAGACAATACTCCAACGGCTATCACCAGTCATAATAATCTAATTGCAACTGCTCAAGTAACAGGTTATGAAAAAGGTTATAGAGTGCATAAGGTGAGCATATGGAACGGCTACTATTGGCTAAATCTTCCTCCTATCTACGCAGATTCAAATTCGCTTATTCTAGCGCTAAAATTCTATAAAGGATCTCTCTATATTGCTGGAAAAGTTTCGGAGTTCAAAGATGTTGCAGGAGCAAAACACATCATCAGATGGAAAGATAGAAAATATGAAAAGCTCAGTGCCTTGAGTGGCAATATCAGCAACTTCAACTATATCAATGGATTAAATGATTTCGACAATCAATTGCTCATTTCAGGGCCATTTGTAACTACATCTGCCAATTATGGAGAGAGTATTGCACTGTTTAACGGGGTGAGTTTACTTGCGGCTAGCAATGCAGCATTTGGTAAAGGAATCAGGGGGAACATCAATGATGTATTTAGCAATGAAAACATGCTTGTTATTGGTGGTAGATTAACCAAAGCCAATGATACTGCAACTGTGAACCTAGCGTACTTTTACAAAAACCATTGGTTTAGGGTTAGCAATAATGCGTTCATCCCTAAACATGTAGTGGCGGTTGGTAGTCATGTATACTTTGCCGGTTTAGATTCAAAAACCAAAGCCAAGAATTTCTTTAAAGTAAATAATGGACTCATAGACACCATTGATTTTGGGTTGACTGAAGTTTCAGAAGTCTACGACATGGTGGTTGTGAATGGTGTAATTTATGCATCAGGCCAATTTTATATGAATGGAGCAGATAATCCTGTTAGCCTTGTAAAGTTAGACAACGGTAAATGGACTGCTGTTGAGAATGGCAATCTATTGGGTCTAAGATTATTGCTTGAACATAAAGAACATCTTTTTGCTAGCGGATTTTTCACTTACCATGATGGAATCAATTACAGACATATTGCGCGATACCTTCCAAACCACGGAATAATCAGTGGTAAAATATATTTCGACAAAGACAAAAACTGTTTGCTGAACGCTCGAGACGAGTTGCTCAATGAAATGAATGTCTTGATTACTCCAGGGCCCAGATATGTGAAGACATTTGAAAATGGAAGTTATTTAGCCATTATGCCAAAAGGAAGTTATACGGTAACCTTATTAACTACTCCCAAATGGGAAGTTACTTCCTGTGCCAACAAGTCTTTAAATGTAGAACTTGAAAAACAAGCTGTTCAAACCAGTTTGAATTTTCCCGTGACTCAAAAAGCGGGAATTAGAGATTTAGCTATAAAGCTTTCTTCTTCTTCCGGGCAGTCCATAGATAAAAATGCAGACATCTCCTACCACATACAATATGAAAATAAGGGTTCTGAAAATGTGGCTAACACACGGGTTGTCTTACATTATGACCCAAAGCTCGGAGGGTTAAAAGCATTTCCCGCTCCTGATGAAGCTGTTGGGGACAGTGCGGTATGGTTAATAACTGATCTATTCGCAGGAGAGGAACGCATGATTTCTTGTGTTTTTGAAATCAATGATAAAACAGGACAAATCTTGAATTTATCTGCAGACATAGCTTTGGAAGACGAAGAGGAAATTACAATTGATAATCATTCCGAGTTGGTGCAAAATTTGAATGAAGGCGATTATGATTTCAAGAAAGAAATATTGGGTACAATAGGTGATACTGCCTATATAAATGATTCAACAGATGACATTGAATATCAAGTCAGCTTTGCCAATTACACATCAGATACTATTTTCAATGTATATGTAATTGATACCATAAGATTGAATCACAGCCTTTCAATTATTCAAACCACAGGTGCGAGCCATTATGTGGTTGGAGAAGCTTTCCCAGGTTTACCGGGAGAAGATTTGGGTATTATTGTATGGTCATTCCCAAATATTAACCTTCTACCAAATCCAGATCATAACCCTGAGATAGTAGCACATAAAGGATTTGTAAGTTTCAGACTAGGATTGAATTCGGGTATAAGTGAAGGCACTGTTATCACTAACAGAGCTAATGTGGTATTTGACTATTACGAGGAAGAAGCTACAAATTGGGTATATGCCATAGTAAACAACCAGTTAGCATCAACTAGTCCTCTTTTAGAGCTTGACCAAATTAGTATCTACCCCAATCCTGTAAACGAAGAATTGCACATAGAGTTGGAAAAACCTACAGAGTACTCTATTAATGTCTATTCCATGAATGGACAAATGATGAATGTTCAGTCAGCGTCTTTTAATTCTATTTCAACGGAGTCTTATCCTCCGGGCATGTATGTGCTTCAACTACAGATAGAAGGGGAATTATATACCAAACGCTTCATTAAGTTGTAGAGGTCAAAACAAAGATTGACTAATTTTGTCCTCTTCTTATATGTTGATTGAAGTATTAAAATCTAAAATCCATCGAGCTAAAGTCACCCAAACAGAACTGGATTATGTTGGTAGCATCACCATAGATGAAAATCTATTGGATGCCGCACATATGATAGAAGGGGAAAAAGTATTGGTGGTAAACAACAACAACGGAGAACGGTTAGAAACTTACGCCATTGCTGGCGAAAGAGGATCTGGCATGATTTGCCTCAACGGAGCTGCTGCCAGAAAAGCGGCTAAAGGCGATGTAGTTATTATCATCTCTTTTGCGCATATGGAACCAGAAGAAGCAAAGGCATTTACACCATATCTGGTATTCCCTGATCAATTAAACCAAGCTATCGTTGAATAAAAAACTTAAAACAAGCCTTAACACCATTCTATTCCTTGTAATTGGTGTTGCTTTATTCATATGGGCTACATCTAATGTAGGTTTGGATCAACTGATTCAAGATATTAAAGAAGCAGATGCCAAATGGATTGCGCTCTCCATGTTTTGTGGAATATTAAGTCATTTGTTTCGAGCATTGAGATGGAAATTGTTAATTGAACCTATGAACTTTAAAGCTACGTCGGCTGGAGCCTTCCACTCCACCATAGTAGGTTATATGGTGAATATGGCTGTGCCTCGCCTTGGTGAGGTAACTAGACCTGCTATGCTTTCAAAGCTCGAGGATATCCCATTCAACAAATTAGTTGGAACAGTGTTACTTGAAAGAATTGTTGATTTAATTATCACTCTCCTTATAGCCGTTGCCATTGTCTTTATGCAGTTTCAATTGATTGCTGATTTCTTAAATGAATTGGTAGCTTCTGGAGGTGACAATCTAGTAAAATACGGAATAGGCATTGGTCTGTTTTTTATACTTTTTGCGTTGGGAATCAGATACAGAAAATGGATTTATAAACTCCCTATAATTTCAAAATTCAAAGGCTTCTTTGAAGGTGTAGTAGATGGGTTAAAAACCATAACACAACTAAAGAAGAAAGGAATGTTTATTGCCTACAGCCTTCTGATATGGTTCATGTACTTCCTCATGCCGTACTTTGTTCTATTTGCGTTAGAAGGCACATCTCATTTGGGAGCTGCAGCTGGATTAACGGTGTTGCTTTTTGGAACCTTTGCCATGATTATTCCTGTACCAGGTGGTTTAGGAACTTTTGAGGTTTTAGTTCCGGCAGCTTTAGCCTTATATGGTGTGGTAGGAGCAATTGGTGAGAGTTATGCTATTATTACTCATGCTGTTCAGGTAATACTTATCTTAGCTGTAGGATTAATCTCAGTAGGATACTTTGTAATCAAATCCCAAAAAAAGAAAAAAAATGGAGTGGTCACAGATCATAGCTGACAAACTGTATGCAGATGCAGACCAATTGAAATTGGAGGTTGCAAAATGGCAAACTTTCAATGACAAAGTGGTATTTACTAATGGCTGCTTTGACCTTTTGCACTTAGGTCATATGGATTATCTGGCCAAAGCTGCAGATTGCGGAGATCGACTCATAATAGGATTAAACTCAGATAGCTCGGTATCTCAACTAAAAGGAAACAATCGGCCTATCATTGATGAGCACAGCAGAGCTGTTAAGCTAGCTTCTTTAGCATTTGTAGACGCGGTAGTTCTATTTAGTGAGGAAACGCCTTTAGAGCTCATTAAAATGCTTGAGCCAGACGTGTTAGTTAAAGGTGGCGACTATGAGATGTCTGAAATTGTTGGTGCCAATGAAATACTTAAAAGCGGAGGAGAAGTTAGAATCATCCCGTTCTTAGCAGGATACTCAAGCACGCACATTATTGATAAGGTGAAAAAAGCCTAAGATTTTCTCTTTCCTCCTTTTAACTCCTTTTGAAGCATTTTCAATTTTTCAATCTCGCCGTTCTTGGCCAATACTGATTGTTCTGCCCATGTCGTAGGATCATGAACCGCATAGGTTGGGCCTGACTTTATAAGAATATCTCTGATGGCTTGAGGGTTCATCTGAATTATTTGATCATAGCTGTGAACACCACCCTCATTTAATAAGCTTTGAATCTTTGGACCAACACCTTCAATAATAGTCAGGTCATCTTTAGTTGACTCTGAGGAGGAGCTCGCCATTGGTTCTTTAATATCATCCTCTTTAGAGGGATTGCTCTTTACATCTTCAAGTTGAGTCTGTAAACTCAATTTTTCAGAAACCGCTCTTGAATAAGCCTCTCTTGAATTTTCTAAGTCTGCTTTAAGTTGGGAGATTTCTTCTTGATGAACATTATTCATATGCTCCGATTTCTGTTGTTCAGAAAGTTCTTGCTCTAAGCTGGTAACTTTCCTTTTGAGTTTGTCGTTCAAGAAATGCCTAAAAAGGTATCCCAATAGAAAGGCGCCGAAAATAATGAGGATAATCTCGAGCAAGTATTGATTGAAATTACCCGCTCCTGGTCCTTGAAAAACTGCTTCTATAATCATGAGTCCTTGTATTCTAATGTGTCATTTGAATGGGGTGTTCTTTCATGTCCGAAGATAATATTAATCCTTGACGCTTTGATATAATCATTCTGTTCTTCTAGATCTGTTTGTTCAGAACCTAATTCAACTTGCAAATCAGACACTTCCGGAAATAATTGTCTAACCGCTTGAGCTCTAGCTTGCCCTAGATTGATAAAACCAGTTTGGTTGTTCTCCAAGGGGTCATATAACCCTATGATTTGTAACTGGTGGTTAGCTTGCAGCTCATTTAGTAATTGAGTTCTCATAGCTGAAAATGCATTCCCTTTAAGTACAAGGTCGCTTTCCCATTCAAAAACTATGGATTCTTCTATATTAGAAGAAAGGCTTTGCATATCTCCCTCTGTTGTGGGTGAACATACTTGTTTCACATGGCAGAGATAGAACCAAGCACCCCCAGCCATAAACAGTATAAAAAAGATTAAAACTAAGGTGGCATTTTTATTCATGAGCTTCATTCAAAGATAGCAATAATCTGTGTGGCTTATACCTATGAGAATTTTGAGAAAGAAAAGTTAATGTATGGATTTCGCCCTTAGTGTTTGACATGGGTTCCCCATATCCCCAAGGGGAATTTACATTGCCCAACTACACTTCAATGATTATTGGGAAATCAATTGTTCAAGGTGCCTGATTTATTGAAGAAGGATTTGAAGTTCTTAGTGGTTTGCATGGTTCCGGCTCCCGGTTTTCGATTTGTGGAGTTTGGGATTACGCTCCTTTCTCCACCCTCCGAAGCTCTAGCAAAGGATGGCAGTCGCGTTTTCCCAATGGGAGAACCAAACGACTACCTTGTTAGGCTTACTAATTTTTGCGGAGAGGAAGGGATTCGAACCCCCGGTACCCTTTCGAGTACACTACCTTTCCAAGGTAGCCCGATAAACCGCTCTGGCACCTCTCCGTGGAAGGCTGCAAAGATGATTAAATTTTGAACAACCGCAATGTGTTTGCTTCTAATTGCGCGTCTAGTTTCTGTGAATCAATACCCAAAAGATTTGCTAAATAATTGTGTACATGAATTATATAAGAGGGTTCATTCCTCTTGCCTCTATATGGTACTGGAGCTAAATAGGGTGAGTCTGTTTCAAGAACTATCCTTTCTATAGGTATGGATGGAACAACAGTTTTCAAATCTGAATTTTTGAATGTGAGCACTCCTCCTAATCCAACATACATTCCTAATTCTACAATGCGTCTTGCTTGCTCTATGCTTCCTGTAAAGCAATGAAAAACCCCTGTGATTTTTCCTTTAAAATTATTCTCAAGTATATCAATAATCAAATCTATTGAGTCTCTTGAATGTATTACAATTGGTAGGTCTTTATCAATGGCCCAATCACATTGTATTTTGAATGCCTCAATTTGTATATCCTGAGTGCTTTTATCCCAATATAAATCTACCCCAATTTCTCCTACTGCTATGCAGTTATACTCATCTAGAGATTTCCTGATGAGTTCCAATTCATTGAGATAATTTGAATCTACAGAACACGGATGTAGGCCCATCATTGGAAAAGCAAAACCTGGATATTTAGTTATGAGAGACTCAATACCTTTAATGCTTTTCAAATCAATGTTTGGCAGAAGAATTTTACTTACTCCTACTTCTTGTGCATTCAGTACAATTTGCTCCAAATCGTCATTGAATTCATCTGCGTATATATGGGCATGAGAATCAATCATTACCAGCTTATCTTGTTTTTAGATAAAAATGCATCCATTCCCTTGATGCAGTCTTCTGTTGATCTTGCTTTGGCATTTTGTTCCGCGGCGTATTCCAGAGCTGCAGCATGCTCCATGCCAGGAACTGTTCTTAACATTTCTTTAGTCAATTCAATTGCTTGACCTGATGTTTTTGATATTAATGATTCTACTCTTTGGATTACTTCTTTATAGAAATCTCCATCAATTAGTTCCGTTATCATGCCTAATTCTTCAGCCCTTTGAGCCGAAATAATTTCAGCTGTAAGAAGTAGTTCTCTCACATTTTGAGGACTCATTTTGTTCAGAAGGTATACCATAACTATGGCTGGTATAAATCCTATTTTGACCTCAGTAAAACCAAATTGTGCATTAGAGCTGGCATAACAAAAATCGGTTACCATGGCCAGACCACAACCTCCTGCTAAGGCGTACCCATCAACTGCAGATACAGTAATCTTTGGCGATGAATAAATAGCCTCAAACATTTGGGCCAATGCAGAGCTATCTTGAACATTCTTTTCTTTGGTATTTGATCTCAACTGTTGAATATAATCCAAATCTGCTCCTGCACTAAAAGCAGTGCCATTACCCTTAATAACTATTGCTCTAATAGTATCATTGGAATTGAGTTCTTCAACTTCGTGCTTTAAGCCCTGGACTAATTCAGGATTAAAGGCGTTTCTTTTTTCAGCTCTATCTAGGCTAACTATCGCAATTCTTCCTCTGATCTCTGTTGTTACCATAAGTGCAAAAAAAAGCCCGAACAATGAATGTCCGGGCTTTCTATGAATAATAAATTAATTATTTCGAAACTGTAATTCTCTTAGTTGCGTAATAATCACCGTTTTTAACCTGTACGAAGTATACTCCGTCAGCAACATTTGAAAGGTCAACTATAAAGCTTCCGTTCAAGTTGTCAGTGATATTCACATCAAGTTGGTTACCTAGAACATCAGATACTGCAATCGTAATGTCATCGGTAGCATTCACAACTTCTAAGTTGAATACACCTGTAGATGGGTTTGGATATACATTGATCATTGCATTGTCTTGAGTAAGTTCTTCAACTCCTACAAGATCTACACTAACCATATCACAAGACTCGTTCCAGCACTCATCGTTTTTCACTGATAAGCAAATCTCGAACTCACCTTCATCTACGTTGTTATAAGTATAAACTGGATCTTCCATTGTAGAGCTACCTCCGTTACCAAATCTCCATTGGTAAATAGAATGACCAGCAACTGCGTCTAATACAACTGTTCTTCCTTGAACGTCCGCGCTAAATGTAGCGTCAGGAGCAGCGTTAATTGTAAGAGGCAAAGTTAACTCTGCATCACAACCTCCAGCTACCTCAGCAACCAATGTAACGTTTACAATTCTTGTAGAACCAGTACTTGCGTATCTGTGACGTGGTGAAACGTGGTCAGAAGTAGTAACACCTTGATCGTCTGGTGCACCAAATAACCAAGTATAACTTAAGTCACCAGCAGCAACGCTAGACTTGTTAGTAAATACCGCTTCGTCTCCTTCACATATGTCAGCTACTTCAAAATCAGCAACTGCTTGAAGTACTACATCTAATTCTTCAGTATAAGTACTTGAACATCCATTCACAGAATTGATAGTTAAAGTAACTTCTTTACTTCCTACTTCAGAGAATAGGAATGAAGGATTCTCATTTGTAGAACTACCTTCTCCGTTGAAATCCCAAATGAAGTCACTTGCAATACCTGCTGGTACAGAACCAGTTCTTGTGAAGTTCACAGGAGTCAAGTTACAAGTTGCGTCATAAGTGAAATCAGCTTCAGGAGATTCTAAAAGATCAATCTCTACTGTAACTTCATCCTCACATCCAAACTCAGAGTAAGCTATTAATTTAACAGTATGCTTTCCTGAAGCAGAATAAGCGTGAGTAGGATCAGATAGAGTAGAAACACCATTGTCTCCGAAATCCCAAGTGAATCCTGCTTTACCAATTGCAAGAGTTGTGCTATTGTTAAATTGGATATCCTCCAAGTTACAAGCTCCTGTTGTAGAGAATCCAGCAACTGGTCTAGCAAATTGATATGCTTTCTTAGTTACAGATGCATCACAACCGTTTTGTGTAGCTTTAAGAGTCACATCATAACCTTGCGCAGTTGCAGCGGCATATAGATGTGTTGGGTTTTGAGCAGTAGAACCATTTCCATCTCCAAAGTCCCAATCGTAAGTAACTGCACCTGGTATATCTACTGTAGTTGCATCATTAAACACAATTAAGTCACCCTCACACGCATTGATTACAGAGAAATCTGTATTTGGTGTAGGTGTAACTGTAATTTGCTTAGTTACACTATAAGCGAACTTAGGATAAGATTGATTTCTAACTTCAAGAGTTACATCAAATGTTCCAAATGTAGAATAATCCCAGAAACCATTCTTGATTTCAGAAGTATCTTCATTTGAATTTGGATCATTGTAGTTCCATTTGTAAATCATGAAATCATTTCCACCCATTTGAGAATTGTTCTTGAACGTAGCAATTGTTCCTAAACAAACATCTGCAATGTCAAAATCAACATCTGGAGTAAATGGTACATACATCCATCTTCCAACAGTTGAATCACAACCTGTGTTCAAATCGTTGATAACGAAAGAAACATAGATTAATGAATCTGTTAAAGAAGAATCAGGATCAACTGTAACAGTCATAGCAGAACCGTCAACTGTAACTCCAAGACCTGTAGTAGCCATTCCGCCACTAGTCATAGAATTATCAGTGATATCCCAATCTGTTCCGTATCCACTTGGACCGTACTTAGTTGGAGCTACTATGTCATATATAGAGGTTGTGTTTGGAACTGCGATATCAGGATTAGTCTGATTTCCAGCATTGAAGTAACCTTCAAATGTTCCGCTTTCAACAATATCACCTCCTGAAGGAGAAGAAACTACATTGAATGTTTGAGTCAATTCGTTGTTAGCGCTGTTATCATCACAAAGAATACCTACTGTAACAGTATTTAATCCTGGATCGTGATAAACCGGCATATCATTAAATGTGTAGGTCATTGTTGAGTTACCAAACAGAGTATCTGTTTGCTCATCTGTTTGATCTCCATTTAAAGTATAATATACTCTTAAGAAAGAACGGCTATCTGAATAGCTATTTGTAACATCAAAAACAATGTCGTCTGAAGTTCCACCACATCTATCAGCACCTGAAAGAGTGAAGTTAGAAGCACTGAAGTCTGTATAGTATTCAATAGCTCCTGGATCTACACCACAAGTGTTTCTTGAAGCGCCAGTTACATCATCGGTAACAATGTTTCCTAATCCTCTGTTAGCCATTTCTACAGATTGTGGAGTATAATCTCCGTTAGCCGTATCAACAAACTCAGGATCGTAACCCATGTTGTGTCCATTGTGAGCACCAGTTGCAGTATTGAATCCTGCTAATGTAGTATAACCTGTTCCACCTACAGTTCCATAAGTTAATGGAGCAACAGTAGTTGCAAAAGATGTATTGTTATAGTCCATTCTGTTTTCCTCAATACCAGTAGTCATTCTATATGAAATACTGAATATGGATGAATTGTATGAAACCAATACATTATTGTTAAGAAGGTCTATTTCAGAACTATTGTTTGGTGCACAATAGATACCGTAAATATTTCCAATATGATTATCTGGCTTATTCTGAATATCTATAGTGTTGTTTGCAACAGTGTTATTGGTATAAGAACTACCATATCCATAAGCATAGATATTATAGTAATAATACGTTCCATTCAAACCGTATAAGATATTGTTATTACAGGTTGAGTTATTAGGATAGAAGAAATAAATCCCATAAGAATAACCCCATCCATAATTTGGATCTTGTGTAATGTTGGTTACTGTATTTCTGTCTACATGACCATTACTCATGAAATAAGTATAAATACCATATGAAGCATAGTACTTACCGAAAACATTGTCGACAGTGTTGTCTGTAATGTTTCCATTAGAAGTTCTGTACATGAAAATACCAGAACCTCTATAGTGATAAGTTTCAATGTGATGTACATTATTGTCAACCACATTTACATTAGATCCGTAGTATACATAAATACCATGAGACTCAGAGTAGTTGTTACTTGTGCTAACATTTGATACTTCATTGCCTGTAATATCCCAATAGTTGTCAAAGTATACATATATACCTCTCCATCCACCGCTAGTGGTGATATTATCAATTACATTGTCTTTAATTACAAATGGAGTTGCTGAACTTCCACTACCATTACAGTTAATACCGTAGAAAAACGAAGTGTTGGTTTTGCTGATATTCTCTATAGTATTTCCTTCAATATTATGAGTGCCCCAACCAGAAGATAGGATACCATAGAAGCTCGTTGCTGTACTGTGGTTATTTGAGATTGTATTACCACTAATGTCTGCATCTGCCACATAATTAGAGCGAATACCACTATACCTCATGTGCATAATGTCGTTATCACTTATTATAGTTCCTCCAGTATAACTAGTAGATCTATAATCTAAAATCCCGTAGTACATTCCAGTAGTTGCAGTAAGAGAACCACCCCACATTGTGTTATTGTCAATAACACAATTCATACCGTGAGAACCTGTTGAATGTCCGAGAGTCGCAGATCCACTAAACACCACATATCCTGATGCAGAACTTGTTGGACTTGCATAAGCTGAACTAATCAACTCACAGTTTTCTACAGTGGTGTAATCAGATGAATTGTGAATCCAAAAACATCTAATTCCCGTTCCAGTTGCTGCAGCATTGTCAACAACTAAATTGTCGAAAGTCATGTAGTCGGCACCATTTAATTCGATAACCGCACCAGCTGTGCTTCTAGTGATTGTAGCACCATTACCATTAATAGTAATTGTGTTTGTTGAACTTGTTCCGAAGATTACATTGAAAGTTACACTTTCGTTGTAAGATCCTCCAGGAGCTGCTGTAACATTAACAGTCACTGCCCCATTTACGCCATAGGTTTCCAGTGAATCTGATAAGTCAGAGAAGCTTTGAAAATTTGTTGCACTCGGAGCAGAGCTCGAGTCGACCGTTAAGGTCCCCGAATACTGCGCCATAGCCATGCCCGCTGTAAATAAGAGAGCTACTAAAGTGGCAACCGTTTTTCGGTTAAAAAGCCAATTCTTGTTGTAAAATTTTTTCATACGCTTACGTTGATAAATTACGTTTCAATTAATTTAAGTGCACCAAATTTAGGAATTTGAATGAATTTCCAAACTTTTTAAAGAGAAAACTCTGGTATTGTTTCAAAAAGTGACATTCCTACCTCACTATTACCTTCTTTATTACATTACGATTACCTGATCTCTTTTTGTTGTGTCCCTTTTTAAATCAAATAGTTCCAGGTTATTGGCTTTTTCATTTACCATTTCCTGAATTAGGCCCATTTCAATTGATGGTTTGGTCATGAAACACCTCATAAAAACAAGCTTGTTTTTATGCAAGAAAACACCTTCCATTACTAAATGTATCTCGCCCATTTTTTGTTGCAGATTCATGAGGTCAATTGAAATTCTATATTGCTTTTTTATTTTCGAATTGATCAATATGGGTTGGAGTTTAAAGTTATAAAATTTCGAATCTAGGATACTCGCACTCTCACCAAAAATGTATGCTTCATGATTAGCTATATAGACTGTTACCATCTTACTTTTATTTCTAAGTGTATATAGCTTGTTTCCTTGCTGCTTGCTTTGGCTCAAAACTAAAACACCAATGAAAACTAAAGACATAACTGTAGACCCCAAATTTTTCCTTCTCCAGCCAATATAGAAAAGAGCAATTATTAGATATATTGCTATTGCTTTGTATGCATGTGAAGATGGCAGTTTTAAGGTGGATGCATCAATGTTTTTGATAAATTGATTTATTAAAATAATCACATCTAAGTAGGCATCCATAACCCATAAAAGAATATGGTTCAATTGAGGAAGTATTGAACTGGTTAATGTAACCACTATCCCCAAATAGAATTCCACAAGCATGAGGGGAAGAATTATCAGGTTTGCTACAATTGAAAAGGCAGGTACTTGATTGAAATAGTAAATGCCAAGAGGCGTTGTAAAAACCTGTGCGCTCAGGCTTACTAATAGAAGTGAGATCATTTTAGACAACAACCAGTCTTGAACCATCATGCGTTTTTTGAGAATTGGATAAAAGATGATAATTCCAAACACAGCAGCATATGAATATTGAAAACTCAAAGAGAATAGACTTTGTGGGTTACTAAAAACAATAATCATAGAACTCAGGACTATGGAATTCAAAACATAGGAAGATCTTCCTATCATTTTTCCAAGAAGTACTAAACTAATCATAATGGCTGCTCGTACTGCAGGTGTAGAACACCCTATAAGTATAACGTACAACCAAATAGCCAATATTGACAAAACCAATTTGATGCGTTTGAACTTTAGCCAAAACAACAGTCCATTAATCATGAGAAAGACTACCCCTACGTGAAGTCCAGATACAACCAAAAGATGGACTGTTCCGCTATTAATAAATCCCTGCTTAATTTCTGGATGTAGTGAGGCTTTATCTCCAACTAGCATTGCTTTAACTACCCCAGCCTTTTCTAGTCCTAAAGAATCAAATACTCTCATTGCTCTTTGACTGAACAGAGAGGTCCTTTCTTCTAGGGATTGCACATTTGATTCTTTGAGTACGTATCTCCGGTCTGTCAACCAAGCAAAGTATTTTATACCTTCTTTGGCATAGTACTTTTTAGCATTGAAATGATGAGATAACTCTGGAGATAGAAAGGGTTTCAATTGTAGATTGGCCATAAGAAAATCCTTCTGACCTAAATCTATATTTATATCATTTGAGTAACACAAGACTCCAAATTCTTGGCTTTGTCTCTCACTATTGAGGATTCTCCCCTTGGCTTCTAAACGTTGATACTTGCTCTTTGAAGTCTTGTTCTTAAAATCCGTGAGCAAGACAAGAGCGTTTCTTTCTTTTTCTGGAGAGCTTTCAATGGAGCTATCATACATTAACAGGCCTAATAGAAAGCTGCACAAATAGATGACCACCGATAAACTCAATTGTGCAATTACATTAACCTTCCTTTTAAGGAAAATATGCATAAGAAGGCTGCTCACACATAAAAGCATACTGAAACCAAATACTAGACTTGAATCATAATGGATGTAGGATGCTAAAGCAATCCCAGTGTAAAGACTCAGCGCAAAACCTAAAAGAGGTATGCGTTGAGTAATACTCATTTAAGTGGCATACTTTCTATAAAGCAGCGATTTTAATTCGTCTTTGAGATCTTCGTTTTCCCAATTGAGACGATTCTTGTATTCGTGATATACTTCAAATGCAGCTTCTCTATCTCCAGCTCCATCTATTAGTGAAATAAACTCCTTGTACTCTTTTGCATCACCATCAAAAAAATTGTTCTGGAATTCAAAACGCTTACTTATGCTTATGGACTTTGAGATATTGTCGATTGGTTTAGAATTAAATTTTTCAAATAGAGATACCATTTCAGCTTCATCTTGCATTCTCATATGTATAGATTTAGCTTCTTCTTCCTTCACTTCCGCAGGAGCTTCTATTTTTGGCTCTTCTTCAAGCACAGGGTTTTCCACTGGTGGTTCTGCTTTTGGTTCCACATTAGCAGTGTTGGACTCGCTCTCGGGTTCCATTTGTGAAACAACTGGAGCACTATTGAGTTGATTAATTGCATTATACAAGGCTACACAATGTTGTCTCAATACGGCTAAATCCAACTCAGATAATGCCTCATCGTGTAGGCTTAATCTATTATTGTTGATAGCTAAGGATTCCAACAATTCCCCGATGTGTTTATGAATGTCTAATCTGCTCATGATAATAAGCTACGAATAAAAAGAAATATTATTACTTTCGACTATAGGCTTATGCAGACTACACCACCACATTACAAGTCGGATAAAGGTTGGATAGAAGTTATATGTGGGTCCATGTTTTCAGGTAAGACAGAAGAGCTATTGAGACGGGTTAGGCGGGCTCAACATGCTAAAATAAAATGTATCATTTTCAAACCTGAAATTGATGATCGATATGGTAGCGATAGAGTTCAGAGTCACGATAGCAATTTTGAAAAATGTATACCTATAAAAAAGGCCTCTGATATTCATATTCATTTAGATGGGCATCAACTGATAGCCATAGATGAAGTTCAATTCCTCGACGAAGAAATTATTGAGATAAGCCGCAGTTTAGCTGACCAAAACAAACAAGTCTTATTGGCAGGTTTAGATATGGATGCCAACAGAAAACCATTTGGCTATATGCCAGCTTTAATGGCGCAAGCTGAACACTTAACTAAACTACATGCTGTATGTTCTAACTGCGGATCTTTGGCAGGCTTTACCGTTAGGTTGTCTAATGTAAAAGCACAAGTTCAAGTAGGAGGCAAAGAACAATATGATGCACTTTGCAGAGCTTGCTATCTTCAGAGAAGCAAGAAATAGACTATGGGATAGACATAAATCAAGTCTCCGAAAAATCTGTAGAGTTCATTCTTTTTAAAAAATCGGTTAAATACAACTATAAGCACTAGCTGCAAACTCATAGCTATCAAAATTAGCCAAGCTGAAAATGGAATGAGATACTGTACATAAACGTAGGTGCAAATGACGATAGCTGCAAGCGCAAATACCACTGACATCCATTTTAACCCATTTTTCCCAACGAATTTCCCCAAAGAACTCAAGCCGTTCCTTTTATCTAATTCAAAATCAAAATGAGAGAATAACAAAAGATTGGCTAAGTTGATAGCGCCGTATCCATATATGATGTACACAAGCGAATCCGCATGAATGCTGTCTGATTTGCTCCAGGGTATGTAGGCAAAACAAAGAGTAACTACTAATGCCACACCTATTTCTTTAAATGGGAGACTGTGTTTTCTATTTTGAGTGAAAACTCGATTAATAATAAAGTATAGCACAAGAGCACTTAATAGTATGAAACCAAACTTTTGTGTGGATACAGGTAAAGATGCATAGCTTATTGCTGCTGCAACCAACGAAGCAATGGTTATCAATGCCAATAAAAATCTGTGATACCTATGGTGAAGATAATAACGTAAACTTAAGCTGTACTCTTTCCTCTTAAAGCCATCAATAATATGATCCAAGGTATATATAATCCATACAGCCAAAGTGAGTACAATTGCTGTTGGAATATGAAAACCAGATTGAAATAGTTCGCTAAAAAAAAGATAGTTCAGAGGTGTACCAAGTATAACCCAGATACTGAATGAATTTATGAACTCTACAGAGGAAAGATTATTAAGATTTCTGTTGTGATGTGTAGGCAAAACACTAATTCACTGCAACTACTTCTTTGATTTCCGGCAAGGCCCTTTTAATGCTTTCTTCAACTCCAGCCTTCATGGTAATATGACTTATATCACAGCTTTGACAAGCTCCAAGCAACTTTAATTTCACTACTCCATCTTCTATAGTGACTAACTCCACATCTCCGCCATCCGCTTTCAAGAAGGGTCTGATAGATTCTAATGCCTGATTAACCTTGTCTGTTGTTGTCATTTAGTTCTTCAAATTTAGGCAATTTCGAGATTAGCATTAATCACAGACAGTTTACGTGCAACTTCTCCTGCTAATTCTTGATAGTTTGAATCAAGCTCATGCTCTTTCCCTTTCTCGCTTATTGGGATTTGGGCTAGCAGAGGCAGATTGCACTGTTTCGCCAAGACAGTTCCTCCGTTTTGTCCAAATAGATAGTATTTATCCTCTTTGCCAGATGGTTGGAAATAACTCATATTTTCTACTACACCTAATATCTCTTGTTTGAGCTGAGGATTTTGATACATATTAATAGCTTTGCCTGCATCTGCTATGGATAAGTCATCTGGGCTAGTGACCATAAGCATAGCGGTAACTGGAATTTGCTGAATCAAACTCAAATGCACATCTCCCGTTCCTGGAGGAAGGTCTATGATTAAATAATCCAACTCACCCCATAGAACGTCATTTGCAAATTGCTTGAGCGCTGAAGCCAACATGGGTCCTCGCCAAACAATTGCTTGCTCTTTTGGGACCAGAAATCCTATGGACATAAGCTTAATGCCGTCTTTATCTATAGGTTGCATCTTTTCTCCCTCCATAATAGGTTGACTTTGCTCCGTCTTGAGTATTACCGGAACTGAAGGTCCGTGAATATCTGCATCTAGCACTCCTACAGTTGCACCTTGATTGTGCAATGCCTTGGCAAGGTTTACAGCTACAGTAGTTTTACCTACCCCTCCTTTACCTGAGGCCACTCCGATGATATTCTTCACTCCCACCATTACCTGTTCAGATGCTCGATTACTAGTCACTTGAGATCCAATAGTAATATGAACTTGCATTTCATCATCAACCATGGTTTTGATTGCAGTGACACAAGCGTTGTGAAGTACCTCTTTCATGGGGCAAGCTGGTGTAGTTAGGATGAGGTCAAAATGAACCTCTTTACCTGCAATCTTCAAATTCTGAATCATGTTCAGGCTAACAAGATCCTTTTTTAAATCAGGATCTTCCACGTGAGACAGCGCTTTTAAAATTTTATCTTCTAATTCACTCATGACTTTTTTTTCTTGGTAGAAATCTTTTGTTCATTTTGATGAGAAACCACTTGACGAATTTATGTTCACCTAGAAGAGACCCAATAACAAAAAGCAATATTTGGTAAAAAATATAAATTACCAAGATCCGAACAAACACGTCCAGCACCACATTATCTATATTTATTCCTAGAACATTGTATACAGATTTACGAACCAAAGCAGTAGTGCTCCCCGTAATTGCGAAAATCAAGAATATCCAGAGCATTCTTTGATCCGTTTGAACGTTCCACTTCTTTTTCCATTTATCCCAAATACCCTTCATTGCCAAAGCCCTGCAAATATGCTACGCCTATCCAGAACTTAGCAACAAGCAGCTCAAAAGAATTGTTCTTTGTATTTGTAATCCTATTCATATTTAGTGTGCTTTATATTATTATTGTGGAGTTAAGCTTAGATGAGTTTAGAAAAGAATGAATCTGTAGACTGGTCAGCGGTCTTCAACCCAAAGAATTTAATACTGACTACTTTAGGAGTATTAATGGCTGTACTTGCCTTACAAGGATTTATGGTGCCAAATCACTTCCTTGATGGTGGAGTCACTGGTATCTCAATTCTAATCCACGAATTATTTCACATCCGTTTGAACATACTGATTATAGTTATCAATATTCCCTTTATCTATTTTGGATATAAGAGGATTGGAAAAACATTTACAGTTCAAACCGTCTTAGCAGTACTTCTTTTAGCTCTTGGTTTGAGCTTTAAGATATTTGATTCTGTAACTGATAACAAATTACTGATTGCTGTTTTTGGCGGCTTTTTAATAGGAGCTGGAATGGGACTCTGTATTAGAGGTGGTGGTGTGATAGACGGCATAGAAATATTAGCAGTTTTCACAACTAAAAAAATTGGTTTCACAACAACAGAAGTTATTTTATACACCAACTCCATTCTTTTCTTAATTGTGGCTTTTACGTTCCAAGGAGGAATCAAGGGAGAAGGGCTTGAAACTGCCATGTATTCTATTATCACATACTTTACGGCAATGAGAGCGCTTGATTATATAGTAGATGGCATTGAAGAGTATACTGCACTTCATTGCATATCTTCAATGAGCGATGATATTAAATCTCTTATTGTAAATGATTTTAATAAAGGTATAACAGTCCAGAAAGGTGAACGCGGTTACTTACCAGGTTCCTTTGATGTTAAAACAGATTGCGATATTATCATTACAATTGTAACAAGATTAGAATTGTTAGCCTTACAACAAGCGATTACTAAACTAGACCCCAAAGCATTTATGTATGTGCATACGATAAGAGAAGCCAAGGGAGGTGTCTTATCAAGAAGGAAGCATCATTAAGATTAAATGACAGCGTTTAAAGACCTGGAAAATAGCGTTATTGACCGTATGAGAAAGGAGCTTCCTGCTCATCTCACTTACCACTGTGTGGAACATACAGAATTGGTAATTGAACGCTCTGAATATATCGCGCAAAAAGAAGGTTTAAGTAAAGCTAAAATCAAACTCATTAAAACCGCTGCGCTGTATCATGACTTTGGATTTACCAAGGTGTACAAGGATCACGAGGAAAAAGGAGTACAAATAGTAAAAAAGGAATTGCCTGCACACGGATATACAGATAAGGAGATTGAATCTATTTGTGGTATGATTATGGCCACAAAAATCCCTCAGCGTCCTAACAACGATATGGAAAATGTGATCGCTGATGCTGATTTGGAATATCTTGGATCGAATGATTTTGAACGCATTGGCAATAGACTGTATAAGGAGCTTAAACACTTCAATCCAAAATTGAAGATTTCTGAATGGAATGAGATTCAGATTAAATTCATGTCATCTCACCACTATCACACCAATTATTGCAAACGCTATAGACAATGGCGCAAGAACAGTAATTTGGAAAGTCTCAAATAATAGTATCCATTTATTTTGCGTTTAGTATTCATGGCTAAACGTTGGATTTTTTTCATCTCCGCTCTTATCATAGGTGCATTATTCTACACCCTTGGCAACAAGAAAATTGCTGTTCACCGATTCAGGATGCACAAGGTAGATTATGCTGAAATCTATATACAAGCAGGGCATGAAGGCAGAACAAGTGGAGCTACCGGTACACAGAGTTCATTCGGTAGAGAAATAGACTGGACACCGATAGTTGCAGATGAAGCTACTCGATTGCTACGAGAGGCTGGAATAACTGTAATTAGATCTAAAGCAGACAGGAAGCGTTTTAGCAAAGTAGATTTAGCGCTATCTATACATTTTGATGGCTGTGAACAAGGTTGCGCCACCGGTGCCTCTATAGGATATGATGACCCTACAGATCAACCTGCTGCTCTTGCTTGGAAATCTTATTACAGCAAGTTCTTCAAATTCAAATGGCAGCCAGACAATTTCACTAAGAACTTAAGTAACTACTATAATTTCAAGTATACCATAACAAACGATGCAGAACTAGTTCTTGAGTTGGGTGACCTTACCTGCCCTGAACAAGCTTCTTGGCTCAAGGATCATTTACCAGAGCTTGGACAGATAGTGGCATATTTTGCTGCAGAGCGAATTGGAAAGGGACATTTGCTCCCAAAACCGAGCACAGTCTAGTTTGGTCTTGAAAGTTGCTTGAGATAATATAACAACATTTATTCCTGAGCTTTCTTTTTAAACCGTTTTTTAAAGACCCAATAAAAAAGTAAGACTACTATGAGTGCTCCAATAATTGGGAACACTATACTAACTACACTTATTACTCCGGAGAATATCCCTTCAACAGAAGAGACAACAGGGTTGGCTGTTCCCGCTGTTAAGCTAGTGCTTTTTAGTCTAACTAAAGAAGTGCCTCCTTGTATAATACCAGCGGTTCCTCCTCCTGCAATTATGGCAATAGGCCATTTCACATAAGGTTCCATTTCAACAATAGTTGACCCTACCAATAGACTGCCACAAATCACAGCGAGTGGAGCTGCTAACGTATCTAGGGCATTGTCTACAAAAGGAATATAGTAAGCCAAAATCTCAGCTATGGTAGC
This sequence comes from Bacteroidia bacterium, assembly GCA_049115575.1. GTDB lineage: Bacteria > Bacteroidota > Bacteroidia > NS11-12g > UBA9320 > JAHEKB01. The sequence goes on from JAGDZU010000004.1 coordinate 639,038, forward strand.
TACTCCAAATACAATAATAGCGGGCATACTTCCCATCCACTGCATTTCTGCTGCTAAGGTGATTTGGTCAAAATATGCCGCTATGCTTGTAAGCAATGCAGGTACAAAAATTCGAAATCCTACTGCTGAGCTTAACCCAATACCCAGTAATAGACCGTAAATCCAGCTTGTTTCCATATTCTAAAACAAAAAAAGGAGGGCCTAAACCCTCCTTCTCAACTTAGCTTTTAGTTATATATTAATATTCGATTAATATTCGAGTTTGAAATCTACTCTTCTATTTAGAGCTCTTCCTTCGGCACTTCCGTTGTCCGCAATTGGTTGTGTTTCACCATAACCTGTTGCAGTCATTCTACTTTCTTCCACACCTTTAGTTACCATATATCTCTTAACGGCATCAGCTCTGTTTTGAGAAAGTAGCAGGTTATCTGCATCTTCTCCAACATCATCTGTATGCCCTTCGATTTTCACTTTGGCACCTGGGTAAGTATTCAAGATTTCAACCAGTTTGTCTAGGTTCTCAAAAGATTCAGCCTTAATAGCGTCTTTTCCTGTTTCAAAGAAAATTCCTTTAGCAGCTAACCTTATTTGCTCTACCACTTCTTCTTCAATAGCAGGACAACCTTTATTTTCAACTATTCCTGGAACCGTAGGGCAGATGTCTTTATGATCATAAACACCATCGCCATCCGTATCTGGGCAACCTTCTCCTTCAACAGTACCTGCAATTAATGGGCACTTGTCTTCAGAGTCAATGATTCCATCTTTATCAGAATCTGGGCAACCATCAAGTTCGATTACTCCTGGAACGTCAACACATTTATCTTTTGAATCAGGAACACCATCGCTATCTGTATCTGGGCAGCCATTAAATTGAGCTACACCTGCAACAGTTGGGCAATCATCTGCTTCATCTACAACACCGTCTCCATCTGTATCAAGAGAACATCCTACAGAATCAACTTCAGCACCTTCTGGTGTTTTAGGACATAAGTCAATGCTGTTAGGTATACCATCGTTATCGTTGTCTTTAATAGAAGGAGAACCACCTGAGTAACTTCCTCCAAAACTGTAAACAAACCCAATTGAATGATAGAGGTATGCATCATGTAAAGGCTTATTGCCATCAGTTCCAACATTCAATCTTGCACTAGACCACTGGAATGGAAGTCCGTCATAATTGTCGTCAAAACTGTAGTTATACATTTCCTGTATTTGTAAATCAATCGTTGGAGTCAGTCTAATTCTTGCACCAATTCCCGCACTCCAGTGAGACGCGAACCAAGTTCTGCTTTGAGACCATCCTGGTATTCCGTGAATGATACGAGCTACAGATTGCATACCACCCCACCCTGCTCGAATGTATGGTTTGAATGCTGCATCTTCACTCATGAGATACCCATTGTTAAATTTATAATTCAGACCGAATACTACATCGGTGATTCGTGCTCTAAAACCTAAGCCTTCTTTGTCATAATATCCAAGGTCACCTATAGAGGCGTACATGGTGGCATCAAATGATGGATTCAAATAGTAATTAAATCCAAGACCCATAGCTTGATAGTTGAAAGATTGGCCAGAAGCAAAATACATAGTAGATCCTCGATCACCATTATATTCTCTAAGACCACCATTCAACTCTATTCCGTATTTAAAATCAGAAGATTGAGCACTAACATCAAGCATAAGAAAAATGCTTGCAATTAATGTGGTTAGTAGGTGTTTATTCATAATCAAAAGCCTATTTGATAGAAAGCAATATTAACTGAATATTGATTAACTGCAAAAAATATTTGCATTTTAAGCCCAGATTTTGGTGCCTTCAGAACAATTTTGACAAATGTCAATGTTACTGCGGCTTTTCAGCACTAATCGTCTGAAACTTTGGTAGGATTTCCCCCTCCAGATTTTACGAAATCCTTCATTTCTAATCTGACCTAACTGATGACTTGCATCTTTATCAAAACAACAAGGGGCTATTCTTCCATCCCAAGTTACTACACATGAGTGCCACATTCGCCAACAATGATTAAATAGCTTATTCTTAATTTGAACTCCATTTTTACCTTGTTTATACCTGCTGTACTTCTGCTTAGTAGGAAGGATATCTGCCTTGTCTTCAAAATTGTATAGTTGGGCGGTCTTGATAGCTAGGTGGTCTACTCCCACTTCCTTTGCAAGCTTTTCAATTTCTTCAATTTCGTTTTCATTATGCTTAAAAACAATGAATTGCCAAACTATGAATGGGGTCTTGCTATTGAGTTTTTTCTTCCAACTTACCATTCTCTTAGACCCTTCAATAACCTTATCTAAAGACCCTCCGATTCTGTATTTAGAATAGCTCTCTTCATCCACTCCATCAACAGAAATAATCATTCTACTCAAACCTGAATCCACTACTTCTTGGCATAAATCATCAGTGAGATAATGTGCATTGGTAGAAGTTGCAGTGTATATCTTATGCTTAGATGCATACTTTACCATTTGGGTGAATGAGGGGTTTAGAAAAGGTTCACCTTGAAAATAATATGTAATATAACTCAAGGTAGATTTAAGCTCATCAATGATTCTCTTATTGAGATCTGCATCTAACATTCCAATGGGTCGGCTAAATGCTCTTAACCCGCTTGGGCATTCAGGGCAGCGCAGATTGCATGATGTTGTAGGTTCTATTGATAAGGCAATGGGGTCGCCCCAATGGTAACGTTTCTTAGTCCATTTACTCAGTAAATAGCTCGCTGTAATTTTGGTTGCATTCCACAGTCTTCTTGGTCTTAAAGACTTGAAATATTGGATGCCATCTTGTAGCTGAGCTCTGTTCATTTTAATACGGCTGCAAATAAGCTATATAAAACGAAAAAGGGCCAATAATGGCCCTAATCCTGAATGTTAAATAGATAATAATATCTAATTTGACTTTAAAGAACGTAATTCTAAATGTTACTTAGGTTATAAATTTTTCTGATTCTCAAGACAGCAAATACCATAAAAAGCATGGTACTCATCATGAGCAATGGTTTTGGATTTTTTGGCAAGTCTCCAGAGATAACGGGTATTGCCTTACCTTCATCATCATTGGTCTTTACATCCATTCCTATATAGATATAGGCTGTATGATCTGTGGCATCCCAACCTGAAAGAGCTTCCATTTCCATTAGCTCTTTAGACCTTCTTTGACGTAGCTTTTTCATATACTTAAATCCCTCTGTGCATTGCAAGTCTCCCGTTGCAGGATTATGCACCACGTAGCGAGCTTGAAAATGCTCTTTATTTGGCGTTACTTGAAAAAAGAGATCTTGAGGAAATTTAGATAGGCCATATCTTACATGAAGACGAGTGAAGAACACTCCTTCTCCTTGGTTTAACCAATCCACTCCTGCCTGCGTTAGTTCATCCATATAGGGTGGATTTCCAACACATGGATCGCACTTAACGCCTGCCCAACTTGGAGAAACATTCCAAGCATATTCCAAGAAGACTGCATTCTCTCCTTGCATTTTATGTGATCTGTCAAATACAGATTTATAGAATTTGCTAAATTTCTGCTTTATAAAAGTTGGAACATTCTTGTTGGTTGGGATTTTAACTGTTCTGTAATTGGTTGTCTCTATTCTGCCTTTTTTGGTAAGTGCATATACGATCATGTCTTGATCACCCACAGAATTGGCCATTCCCAAACGAATTGGAAGCATAAACTTTTCAGTTTCCATGCTAATTTGAATGGGTCTTAAGTAGCCACCATTTGACGCTGGATCATATTTATTGAGGTTCACTTTTACAACAAAGAATTTCAAACCGCTTTTTATATAAGGGTCTAGGACGTCATCTGCTTTTTCTGGGATATCATATCCATTGGCTATTAACCAAATCTTTAGGCCACCAGATTCTTTTGCACTGAGTATCATAATTTGATATTCGTCTACATCATACTGTGCTTCAATAGTCACTCCTAAATCAGCGTCTTCTTCTAGCATGTCAACACTAGATTCCATTACCTCGTCTGCTACCATAGTAGAGCGCAAATAATATTTTGGTATTGGAGGGTTACAGGGATTGTTGTCGTAGTACTCTGCCAGTCGGGGTGAGGAATAGGCATCTAATTTTTGAAATAAACTTCTTTCCACTATGCGTATGTCTTCCCTTTGAAGCACATTCGGGACTGGAATAACCATGGCAAAATCTTTTACATTGCCGTTGAAATCGCTGCTCATAGTTACTATGGATCTATGCCCATCTCTAACTATAATCACTTCTGATTTGTTGTTAAATAATTCTGCTCCTGCTTTGGCTACATAGAAGCCACAAAAAGCCTGTAGTTGCCCAATAACTGAGGCAATCAGTGTAAATGTTAAAATTGTTTTTTTCATGTCGATATAGTTTTAATCTGCTCAGGGGGTTTCCATTGATACTGTTTGGCTTTAAAAAATTTGTCAAACAATGGTGTTAGTGGGCTTATAAAAAAGAGTAACCAGATAGCGGCTGTTTGAATGTAGAAGTAGTTAGACAAGACAAACAGACCTATGGCCATTATACATGCCCAAATAATTCTGGCTACTCTGTGGTTAGGCGTAGTTCTTGGATCGGTTATCATGAAAAAGCTAAACAACAACAAAGTGCCGTTGCTCATCATATGAGTCCATACAGGCAAATCCCATCCTAGATAGATTACCTGTCTTATGAGTAAGAGAAGTCCAAATACAGAGATAAATGTAAATGCTGTATCTAATCTTCCTACTTTTAAAATCATTATTAATCCCGCTGATCCAATGAAGAACCAAATAATGGTTTCACTGCCCCATTGCCCTGGAGAAATCCAAGCTTGATTACTTAATGCAATAGCGCCTACAATCCCAATATTCGCTGGATTGAATATGTGTTTTCCCTTGGATTTAATTATGAATTTGGATGCTATAGCAATAACTGCTGCCAGCACCGCTACCCACCAATGACTTACATGAAGCAAGAGAGATAAACCGAGTGCTGTAATGAGCGCACTTTTCACAGAACTGTATCTCTTTCTTGTAAAGAACTCGCAAACGAGTTGACTCACAATTGCTGCTACTATATAAGCGCTATAGACCAGAATGTTCTGATCCCATCCCAGGTAGTTAATACCGTAGAACAGGAAGGATCCGAGATACAATACTTGAAAGTATCTCGGGTCTTCCAATTCAGATAAAAAATTTGGCAAAATCTTTTGAATCACTACTCATTCATACGAGGAGCTACAAAAAGGTAAATGAGATTATTTGCGCCACATAGCAAAAGGCTCTCTGCTTTTGAGGTATAAGGGCGAATTATCATACTTATAAGCTTCTCTTTCAAAAGAGATGGATTGGTAGGCCTGGCGGTGGTTTCCGTGTTTGATTCTCAAAACTAGATACTCTGTTATATAGATGAGATAAAAAGGTAAAATAAAGAGTTCCAATTGTTGTCTTAGATGAATTTCTTCATGACTCCAAATTCTCGAATTTTTCATGGATTCATTGGTTTTGTAGAATACAAATGGCCAAATGGTAATGGCTGATACACTTTTTAGAAGTATAAATTTCAGATATGAAGGGATTAACACTTTCATTTTTGAAGCTTCTTGCGCCATTGCACAAATCCATTTACAGAAAGAACAGCATAAACCAGCATCAATGCAGCATAGACCCAAAGGCCTTTAATACCGTAAAGCCAAATTGAAAACAGATTTAACACTATCCAATATACCCAGGCACTGAGGTATTTGTACATTTCTAAAAAGGTAGCAATTATTCCGAAGGCCGTGCTAAAAGCATCGAAATAGGGTTTATCTCCATTAAATAGATCTCCCAAACGGCCAAGAATGAGGGTAACTACAAGCCCAAGTCCAACTAATAAGGCAGTAGCAATCCCTTTGATTCTTTTCACCACCAAATGAGATTTGGGTTTGGTCCAGAGTATCCAAGCATATAGCCCAACTATGGCATAAAACAAGTAAAGTATAGACTCCGAGTAGTAGTTTTGATAGAAGAACAACACTGATCCGCTTAGAGACCCCATAATTCCAAACAACCAACAAATCGCCTTTTCTTTGGTGAGCAACAGTATAAATACCACATTCAATAGAACGCTGCTCCATTCCAGAAATACCAATGCTGAGTCTAAATCCATTATTTTGCCAAACAAAACTACATTCATGCATCAAATTAGAACAGTCATCATACTGATCTTTCTTTTTCAGAATCTGAATAGCTATTCTCAAAACAGAATACAAGCTCAAGAATATATAAGTGATCTCTGCACTGATCAGATGGCAGGAAGAGGCTATATTAACAAAGGTGATTCAATTGCAGCTGAATATATCAAAGAACAATTCCAGGAAATTGGTTTATCACCATTGGCTGATAACTTCTACCATTCTTTTCAATTGGATGTAAATACCATAGAAAAATGCCATTTGACTTTAAATGGAAAAAGCATGAAGCCAGGTATAGAATTTGCCGTTGGCCCTTCCAGTCCAAGCAGTAGTTACAAAGGAGAGTTATTCATTATTACTCAAGAAATGCTATTGGAAAAGAAAATAGCGAAGAAAGTTAAAAAGGCTGTGCGCAAGGGACTCATCCCAGTATTTGCACCATATGATAGAAAGAATGAAAAAGTAGCCGAGTCCATTAAGGAAATTGAGGAATGCGCGAAATTGGAATTAAAAGTATTCATGCGCAGTCCTTTAACGTGGACTGTGGGAAGAACTCAAACCACAAATGCAGAATTATGGTTAGACCCCGAGCTCAATTTAAAAGATGGTGACTATATAGAGTTAGATGTACAATCTCAATTTATAGAGAATTATCAATCTCAAAATGTTGCGGCTTACATACCTGGGACTTTATATCCAGATAGTTTTATTATTCTCTGCGGTCATTATGATCACTTGGGGAAAATGGGATCCGCCATATATTATGGTGCAAATGACAATGCCAGTGGAATAGCTATGATCATGGATATGGCATCTTATTTCTATAGGAACCCACAAGAATATAGCATTGCCTTTGTGGCTTTTGCTGGTGAAGAAGCGGGTCTAGTTGGCTCTAGAAACTTTGTGTATTCGCCCCCTCCTTTATGCAAAATGGATCAGGTGAAATTTGTGTTCAATATGGATTTAATGGGCAATGGTGAAGATGGAGCAACTATAGTAAACGGCAAAGTTTTTACAAGCTATTACAACACTTTAGTAGACATTAATCAAGAGCAGGAGTACTTACCTAAAATAAAAGCAAGAGGTAAAGCAGCTAATAGCGACCACTACTTCTTCAGTGAAAAAGGTATACCTTCATTTTTCATTTATACTATGGGGGCCTATACTCACTACCACATTCCTCAAGACAATGCAAATAATTTAGAGCTAGGACCGTACTATGATCAGACTTTTAAATTGTTAAGAGATTTTATACTCCATTTTAATGAAGTAAATTAGTACAAGTCTTTATGCTAAATTTTGTCAATTCCTTTATGTCTTGGTACCTCAAAAAGAGAGTACAAAGTTTGCATTACGTAATGAAGAACGGCACTGAGGTGCAACAAGATACATTGGATGACCTTTTGTCTCAGCTCAAGAAAACTTCCTTTGGCAAGGAGCATAAGGCCAAATCTATTAAGTCTTATCGCGATTTTAAAAGTGCCATTCCCTTACAGACTTATGATCAAATCAAAGTATACATTGAGCGAACTATCAAAGGCGAGCAAAAAGTACTTTGGCCAGGGGACATTAAATGGTTCGCTAAATCATCAGGGACTACATCAGACAAAAGCAAATTCATACCAGTGAGCTTTGATGCCTTGAATGAATGCCAATTCAAAGGGAGTAGAGATACATTGGCTTTTTATTATCATCAGAATGCAGATGCTAAAGTGTTTCAAGGTAAGGGCTTAATCATAGGAGGTAGCCATCAAGTGAATGAACTTTCTCCCAATTCATTCTATGGTGACTTATCTGCTGTAATGATGAACAATCTGCCATTTATAGCCAATTATCTTGCCACGCCAAGTATAGAAATAGCCCTTTTAGACAATTGGGAAGAAAAGATGGATAGAATCGTTGCTGAAACAATGCACGAGGATGTAACCAATATTTCCGGTGTTCCTAGTTGGACTCTTTTGGTTATTAAACGACTACTTGAGAAAACTGGAGCTAAAACGCTCAAAGAGGTTTGGCCCAACTTAGAACTATACATTCACGGAGGAGTTAATTTCAACCCATATCGCGAACAATTCAAGGCTTTAATTGGCTCTGATAAAATGAATTACAGAGAAACATTTAACGCCTCGGAGGGATTCTTTGGAGTCCAAGACAAGGAAGGTGAAGATATGTTGCTCATGTTGGATTATGGGATATTCTATGAGTTCATACCAATGGAACATTTTGGAGAAAAAGACCCTCCAACCATATGGCTAGATGAGATAGAGTTAAATACCAATTATGCTATGGTTATTACAACCAATGCAGGCTTATGGCGCTATATCCTTGGAGACACTATTCAATTCACATCTAAATCCCCATACAGAATAAAAATTACAGGTAGAACCAAATTGTTTATCAATGCCTTTGGCGAAGAATTAATGATTGACAATGCTGAAACTGCTTTGGCAGCGGCACAATTAAAATGCGATTGTTTGGTTGCTGAGTTCACCGCAGCACCTGTATACTTGAGCACTAAAGACAAAGGTTCACATGAATGGTTAATCGAATTTGATAGGCCCCCTAAAGATCTAGAAGAGTTTGCTACCATACTGGATGATGAACTTAAAAAAACGAATAGCGATTACGAAGCGAAAAGAGCTGGGAATCTAGCTTTGTTAAAACCTCAATTAAACATTTTACCCAATGGAACGTTCTATAAATGGATGAAATCCAAGAACAAATTAGGTGGCCAGCACAAGGTGCCTAGATTGAGTAATAATAGAAAAATATTAGAAGACATACTTAAATTTGACGCATGAAAATTAAGAGCACACGTATTTGGTTACTTTCCTTTATAGTATTATCAATGGCCTGTAGTACCTCAGGCGATTCAATTAAACTTGATGCAGCTTCATTTAAAGCTGAACTTGAAAGCACTCCAGACGCCATTCTATTAGATGTTCGCACTTCTCAAGAATACGGAATGGCCCATATTGAAAACGCCATTAACATAGACATTTACTCCGAAACTTTTGAGGCAGACATCAATGATCTAGATAAATCTAAAACGGTTTTTGTTTACTGTAAATCAGGTGGACGCAGTGGCCAAGCTGCTAAAGTTCTTGAAAATAACGGCTTCTCAAATATTCGAGATTTAAGTGGTGGTATGCTGTCTTGGGATAGAGCTGGTTATCCGGTTGCCCTAAGTAAAGTTAAACCTACAAATTTGAGCTATACCATGGAGGAGTACAACGCCATTGTAGATTCAAATGAATTGCTATTGGTTGATTTCATGGCAGATTGGTGTGGTCCTTGTAAGAGAATGGCTCCTAGTATTAAAAATCTTCAAGAGAAATATGGAGATAAACTCACTGTTTTGAAAGTGAATGTAGATCACAACCGTGCACTATCGGAGCATTTTAAAATTAGCGGAATTCCTATGGTTAAAGTATATCATAAGGGTGAGCAGATTCACAGTAAAATTAACTACCATAGCCAAGAAGAAATGGAGGCTATTATTCAGCCGTATCTGTAGGTTGATCTCCAAAAGCATTCCATCCTTGAGCTTGAAGCTCATGAACATTACCTGATTTAGAAATCATGCTTAATCCTTCGTGTTCCTCGCAACAGTAGCCAATAATGCTAATGTCTAGTGAGTTTTTAATCTTGTCGTATTCAGCTTGTTTTAGAGTGAAAAGTAGTTCGTAGTCCTCACCACCATTCAAGGCATAAAGCGTGGGATCCATATGCAAATCCCTCGCTGTATTGTAGGTGGTTGTGTCTATTGGAATTTTCTCCTCATAGATTTTAGCCCCTACTTTTGAAGCTTTACAAATGTGAAATGTTTCACTTGCAATCCCATCTGAAACATCTATCATGGAGGTTGGTACTATCTCTAACTCGTCTAATAATTCTATAAGATCAACTCTTGCTTCTGGTCTTAGCTGCCTTCCTATTACGTAATCATAGCCTTCTAAGTCTGGCTGCATTTCAGGTTGTTCCAAGAATACTCTTTTCTCCCGCTCTAACATTTGTAATCCTGCATAAGCCCCGCCTAAGTCGCCACTTACACAAATTAAATCACCTTCTTTAGCCCCTGCTCGTGTTACTAAATTCTTTGGATCATCAATCTGGCCAACCATGGTGATTGAGATAAATAATCCTTTTGGAGAAGAGCTGGTATCTCCTCCTATCAGGTCTATATTGTATTTTTCACAGGCAGTTAGAATTCCCGCATAGAGCTCCTCTACAGCTTCAAGTGTGTATTTACTGGAGATTGCCATAGAAACCATCATATGGCTTGGCTTGGCATTCATTGCCAATATGTCGGACATATTAACTACCACTGCTTTGTATCCTAGGTGCTTTAGTGGTGTGTACATGAGATCAAAGTGGGTGCCTTCTACCATCAGGTCTGAACTCATCACTATATGCTTGTCTGTATTTAAAACAGCTGCATCATCTCCTATTCCTATGATTGTAGATTTATGAGTTGTTTTAAAGGGTTCTGTAAGATGATTAATCAACTTGAACTCTCCAATTTGATCAAGGGGTGTTTTTTCCTTGTTTTCGAACATAGCAGGGGCAAATGTGAGGCTTTTTTTCAAATACATTTGAGTGATATGAATATTTGGTTAGAATCACTGTTACATATGTGCTATCCAGTATACTGTGTTTGCTGTAGATCCGTGATTAAGGACCCGAAAAAACCTCTTTGTATCAGTTGCAAATTTGACCTGCCCTTATTTGAGGAAGAATCCTTAACTCATAACTCAGTTGCAAAATCATTTTGGGGAAGAATTCCAGCCAAATGGGTTTCGTGCTATTTACAGTTGAAACCATCAAATGCGGCTCAACAAATTTTGCACGCTTTAAAGTATGATGGTAATCAAGATGTAGGATTACAAATGGCCTTAAGCTTTGCAAAGCACCTTAAGAACTTAGAGCCCACTCTTGAGATAGATGTAGTTGTCCCTATGCCATTGCATCCTAAAAAACTATCTGTACGAGGTTATAATCAGTGTACTGTTCTAGCACGTGGAATTAGTGAAGAATTTAATTGTTCGCTTATAGAAGATGCTATTATTAAAACGAAACATGTATCCAGTCAAACAAAGAAATCCAGGCAAGAAAGGTGGGGAAACATCAAAGGAAGTTTTCAGTGCATTAAACCTTGGAAGTTTAAAAATAAGAAAGTGCTTTTAATTGATGATGTAATTACAACAGGTGCCACCATGGAGGCATGTGCTCTATCTATACTGAATATAGATGGAGTTGAAATATCCTTGGCCGGCCTTGCTTATGCTCCTTAGTGAACAACTATTCGCTGAATTAAATAGTCTCTAGTCCTTACAAAATAAACACCGGCTGATAATTCAGATATGTCAAGATCTACCGCAGTATTTGTAGAAACAAAGCTTGTTAAAGCGGTTTGACCTAAGTTATTAATGAGGCTTATTTCTTGATCTTGGCCAGAATTATTAACGATGTTTAATACGTCGTCGGCTGGTACCGGTGATACTTCAAACATGCTCGAAATAGAGATAGGATCAACTCCTACACTTCCGCCAATATTGCTACATACCTCATTCGTATATATTGGTTCGTTATAAGAACCTGCTTTATAGCTGAAGAAAATCTCTGCATCATTGCATAACTCACCTCCTCTTTCCAAAGTGTTAGGATGCATATGAATTTTGAAATCTAGAAATCCTTCCGACTCGTCTCCAGTATTATTGGAAAGGTCTATGTCTTTGTATTCCCAAATGAATTTATACTGCCATTTTCCATTGTCAAGTATGGTATACTGAACAGGTAACATTTCACATGAATGACTATACAAATACTCCATTCCCTTAACGCTTGGTACTATATCTTCATCTAGTACATCAACTATTTTAACTTCAACCGCATTATTAATTCCCTGGTTCTTGAATCCAATTTTATAATTCATAAATGCTTGATCCACTGGAATGTACTCACCACTAGTAGAAGCCTTAGCATTCACCAGAGTTGAACCGGTCTTATACTTTAAGGCTGAACTGTTGTTTTCAGAGTTTTGATCCGATTGACCATTAAGTTCCACATCTGTATTGATAGTAATCTCTTCTTTAGTATTACTTCTAAAGTCTACATAAAAACACTCTTTAGAATTGGCCTCAATGTCCAATGTCCAGGTGGCTATATTGTTGGTATAAGAATCATAACTTCTTTCACTAGTGAAGCTTCTTATGCCCGCATCGTGACTCAAAGTAAGGGTTGCAGCTGTGGCTTTATAGCTACCATCGTTAATGGCGCAAACCATTGCTCTTTTGTACTCGCCTTCATTGTGAACATAGCTTTGGTTGTCTGAAATCCACGATCTCACATCAACAATATTGCTCTGAAGTTTTACTCCAACTAAATACCCGCTATAAACCGCTTGTTCAGTAACATCTATGTTCACATCTGAACAAGTTGGTTGCCAATATTGATGTGCTGAGGCATTTAGCTTATGTTGCTCAACAGTGGCTGGCAAATAGACCATGCCGTTCTTATCACTCAATAAATATTCAATTTCGTTGTCTAAGACCAATGGATAGTTTACCAAGAATTCTTCACCTGCATCTTTAACACAATCACCATCTTTATCGTTAAACACATTAGCGATTAACATTCCTTTCTCCATTAACCTTCCTACATGGTTCAGGCGTCTATCGTCTGCATAGTCTCCGGAGACGTAGAGCTGATTGTTCATGCTTATGGCATGGTCTACATGATTTACGTTGGTATTTAATTCAGACCATTCCTGACCGTCATAAACCAAAATCTTAACGGTTTCACTATTCCCGTTCTTAATGTCGCCAGTAGCGTAGAGTTTGCCGTTAGCCGAAGCAAAATGATCAATGCCGTTAACAGTAAAATTCTCAAGTCCGCTAGATATATCAGACCATGATGTTCCGTTTTGAACTTTTACAGTTTCCGTATTGAAATTATTGTTACCATAGACCACTAGGTTGCTTCCATAAAGTCCAACAACATCGTTATGGTCTAAGAAAGGCGGGAAAGATGTGTTTTGCCATACTGCTCCATCCCACTCAACCATACTTACCGTTCCAATTGAAGGATCAGTAAAAGAACCCGTTGCATAAGTTTTGTCGTTCGCACTGGTAGTGCTTACAAAGGAGTCATTATTTATATTTTTAGTGATTAAGTTTCCTTCTAATGCCCAAGAGTTATTCTTGTATTTCGCAATATTATAGTGCTGAGAATTGCCTGAGAATATACCTATTACTTGCAAGCTGTTCTTCAACCAAATCATTTCATTCAATACCAGAGCGTTGTCAATCTTATCCGAGCTCAAATCCTGCCAAGTTGATCCATCCCACTTCAATACATAGTTTGGCACATTTTGCGAAAGATCCAATGTATGTTCGGCCATGAGATATAAATGCCCATTCAAGAACTTCATATCTTTAATTTCAAGCATACCAAATGAATTCATTCCAGCCTCGGGCAAATTTGGTTGAATAGTGGTATACCAAAAATGACCGTTCCATATACTTACTTGAAATTCATTCTGATCGTCAATATAAACTGCAGCTATGCCATTATCCGTAGCACATATGAGTTCTGGAGTATAGATAAGACCATAACCCAAAGGTTCAATAACCTGCGCTTTTACTTGAAAAACAGTACAGCAAACCAACAGTATGTATAATAGTCTCCTCATTAATTCCTTCCGATCTTTATTTGTGTAGTTAAATTGAAACCGTAATTATATGGTCTAATCTTTAAGGCTGATTGATCGTTGCTCAGGGAATTTAAATTCATCCCTGCTACAGGCTCGGCACCAATAACAAAGTTCTTAAAATTATAATAAAGTCCTGTCTTGAAGCTAGAGCCAAGATTAGCTTTATTATAGAAATCAGCTTCTCCTATATCATATAAGTTCAAATCTGTAACATCGGCTCTTTGTCCTACCTGCTTGATTAGTAGCATATAAGAAAGTGATAATTCATGACCTACGCTCCATTTCGGAAGAACGTTATATCTGTATCCCACTCTAACCGGTATATCTACAAAATGATAAGAATTTGACCCTTGGTAATTTACAGTCTGCCAAGCAATAGGTGGTAGCTCCGTATAATCAACTATTTTGTTTTCTGTGAGGTCAACATCCACAAAATGATCTATTACATAATTGTAATTAATCTGTTCTGTGCGCTGCACATAACCTATTCCAAACCCTAAATAAACTCCACTGTTGAAATGCATTGCTGCGTTGAAATGTGTATTAGTAGCGAAAGCTGCTTGCTCCGAATTGTCTACTATGCCAAAGAAGTTCTTGTTGATTAGACCTCCTAGTTTGCTATCCTCTGCCAAGAATTTGCTGGCGAAAGAAGGAGTCACAGATACTCCAAACTCCATATGGCTTATACCACCTTTTATCTTAGGTTGATTTGAAGTATTTGCAAGAGCAATGGCCGGTTTTTCAATAATATCATTCACAAAATTATTGGCTTCTATTTCTTCATTTACTAGCCCGTCTGTTTCAAAAGGTTCAGCATCAGTATTCCCTTCAATAACATCAAGCTCATCTGATGTTTGATTTTCTGGCAGTTCTTCAACCGCAATTTCTTGAATTGGAGTTTCATTCTCAATGGAAAGTACATTCCGTACCTCATTAGGAGTACCAGAATTAATAGGTGTTTCTGTATTGATTTCCAATGCTGATTCAGGAGTCTGATTTGGATTTTCTGTTGGTGTTTCCTTTATGATTTTCTCCTGCTTGATTTCAACAGGTGTAATTTCTGTGATAGGTTGTGATTGCTGAACATTGGCTATCCAAAGTCCAATTGACGTTAAAACAACTAAAGAGAGAGAGAACCACATGGCGTAAATGCGGTTCTTTCTCCTCTTTAATCTTTTCTCAATTGCAAGCCAATCGTCAGAGGACACAGAGGTGGCGTAACCACTGTCTCCTAGTGAAGTCTTAAGCAATTCGTCGATATAACGTAATTTATCCAATCTTTAACTCTATTTCAATTTGTCATTGAGCAATTTGCGCGCTCGAGAAAGTCTACTTTTAGATGATCCTTCTGAAATACCAAGCATTGCTGATATCTCTTTATGTGTTAAACCATCTATGGCATACATGTTAATGACTATTCTGTATATGTCTGGGAGCTCCTTCAGAGCCATTACAACCCTTTTGGGGTCCCTTACCTCAGTCAACTCTTCTTCTTCCTCCCTAATGTTATCATCCAGCTCGCTGTGATAATATTTCTTTCTTCCGTGACGGAAGCTGTTTAAAGAAAGGTTGATGAAGATACGTGTCATCCATGTCTCCAGTTTACTTTGGCCTTTGAAAGATTTGATTTTAGTTAAGACTTTATAAAATCCATCCTGCAATAAATCCTTCGCATCTTCTTGGTTCTTACAGTACCTAAGACAGATCGCCATCATTTTACCCGAGTAAATGTCAAAGAGCTCTTTTTGGGCAACTCGATCGTTATTCTTACAGCGCTTTATTAATTCTTCTTCACTGATCAAAGTACCCTTGTTTTAGATTAGACACACGTTTTTCGAATGGTTGCAAATTTCAACAAAAAAAAAGAGGGACTAAAGTGTCCCTCTTTTTTAGTATCAAGAATATTGATTCTTATTGATTCAACATTACTTTCTTAGTGATGACCGTGCCTCGCACTTGCATCTTCACATAATAGAAGCCATTGGCATGATTGCTCA
>JAGDZU010000005.1:0-226 GCA_049115575.1 Bacteroidia bacterium
TGTTTCAACCGCATCTACTGCTTGCAATAATTCTTCTTGGAAATAGGTGGATTTAAACCTTTCCCATATGTAAGCCGTGGCCTGGGCAGTCGGATGACTAAAATCCTCTTTACTAAATCTGTAGTCTCTCAATTCATCCATGAAAATTTCAAATGAAGGAAAATACTCTTGATGTAGCAGACTCTGCTCCAAAGCCACTCTTAAGACGGCTTTGCTGAGATTATTC
>JAGDZU010000005.1:279-24707 GCA_049115575.1 Bacteroidia bacterium
CTAGGCAATCTTCCAAGCTCAGTTGTTGATGATTAAATTCTTTTGAAGCCAATCGATGGCAATTAGCAACTATTTTGTTTTTAGCTTTATGCTTATATACCAATGAAGTACCAAAGCTCAAAACAAGAATGCGGCTCTTTTTAAGATGGCTTTCGAAATCTTGAAGAATCTGGTTTGATGAATTTATTGCATCATCTAGCTGGTTGAATTTGCACGAACCGTGATGTTCCAAGCTAAAATACTGTTCACCATTAGAAATGAAATCTTCTGAGCTGTACAATTTGTTGCCATCCATTCTGGACAGTAATTGCGCTATACTTACAGGATTATAAAAAACCCCAAATGGATTGCTCATGGTTTCAAACCCTGATCGACTGAAGTTGAGAGCTTGATTTTGAGCAAAGCATGAGCCCAATAAACTTATTGCACCAAACTTAGACAGTATTGGTCTTTTTTCAATTTCAAAATCAAGTTTGAATTTCATTGAAGCGTTTATCCTAGCTAGTTGGCGTCAATAACACTCGTAGGTAAAGAAGGTGTGCTTGTCCCAGCTTGGGATATCTATGTCAACTTCAATTGGATAATCGTGTTCGTTATAATCGTAATTGGTAACTATGGCGGTAGGTTGAGCTAACACTTCTAAATTTCCGTCCACTATATTACTGGGTCCATATGCAAATGGATTCTCCAAATTCATATAGATGTAACCAATATTTATGGAGTAGGGGTTTATTTTTCCATCAGTAACTAAACTATCCGCTTCTAAGAATCTCAAATAGTCAGAAATTGAGCTCTCATAAACGTCTAGATATAAACTTTCCATTTCCGAATCTGGGGTGTAAGTGATTCCAAGAATTTGAGCTGCATTTACACTATCAACAACGCTATAGCTTTTAACTTTGCTTACGTTTTTTCCGTCGTATTCCAACTCATAAAAGTTAGATCTTACTCCAAAAGAATATTTCACTATTGACTCTACCTGTTTATTGGCATTGTATATCAACTCAGCATGACCATATTGATCTTCTATTCTATCCATAAGACCGGCTGCATCATATTCAAATCTCGTGGTGTCACCAAAATCATAGGTGGCCATGGTTAGTTTTTTGCCTTCGTAATGGTAAGTGAGCACCACATTCCCTTCGGTCTGGGTTTTNNGTAACACTTAAATGCTTTCTTGTCTGGTTCTGGTTCATCTACCTGCTCATCTTTACAAGAAGAAAATCCTATGCTAAGGAATACCATTACAATAAGTGTGTGGATTGTGAATTTCATGCTATGCAAGTATAACATAGAAGAAGATTTTTTTGTCCAGATTCATGTAATCTTCTATTGTACCTTTGCCATCCTTTATGCAAGACGTATTGACTCCACTGCAAACCAAGAAGCTCTACATTGAGAGTTATGGCTGTGCAATGAATTTTGCAGACAGCGAGGTTGTTGCATCTATAATGGCCCAAAATGGAATTGAAACCATTCAAAATGAGGAAGAAGCTGATATCATCTTTATCAATACATGCAGTATAAGAGATAATGCAGAGCAAAAGATTAGACATAGGCTTAAAGCTCTAAGGCATAATAAAAAGCAAAACAAAGATTTAACCATTGGTATACTTGGTTGTATGGCTGAAAGGTTAAAAAAGCAGCTGCTGGATGAAGAGAAGTTGGTAGATATCGTTGCGGGACCAGATGCATACAGAGAGTTGCCACTATTGCTCACAGAAGTATTTGATGGAAAAAAAGCCATGAATGTTCTTCTTTCGCTGGAAGAAACTTATGGTGAAATAGAGCCTACACGATTAAATTCAAATGGTGTAACGGCTTTTATATCAATTACTCGAGGTTGTGACAACATGTGCACGTTTTGTGTGGTTCCTTTTACTAGGGGAAGAGAGCGGAGTAGAGATCCTGAAAGTATAGTGAATGAAGCAAAAGATTTATTAGCTAAAGGCTATAAAGAAGTGACTTTGTTAGGGCAGAACGTGGATTCATATTTATGGTATGGAGGAGGCCCTAAGAAGGATTTTAAGAATCTATCAGAAGAAGAAAAGGAACTTAGTGTGAACTTTTCCAAGCTTCTAGATGCAGTAGCTTCTGTCTCTCCAGACCTCAGAGTGCGATTTTCTACTTCACACCCTAAAGATATAACAGATGAAGTGTTGTTTACCATGATGAAGCACAAGAATATTTGTAAGAATATTCATTTGCCAGCTCAAAGTGGTAACGATAGAATTCTGGAAAAAATGAACAGGAATTATACCAGAGCATGGTATGATGAAAAAGTTCGACGTGTTAGAGAACTAATGCCTGATTGTGGCATAAGCTGTGATACCATAAGTGGATTCTGTTCAGAAACAGAAGAAGAACACCAAGACACTTTGGATTTAATGCGCAATTCCGGATTTGATTTCAGCTATATGTACTTCTATTCAGAACGCCCTGGAACCCTAGCTGCTAAGAAATTTGAGGATGATGTGCCCTATGACGTTAAAAAAAGAAGATTAGCAGAGGTTATTGAAATTCAGAATGCAGTAGCTAAAGAAAAAAACCGCCAACGCGAGGGCAAAATCTATAAGGTTCTTATTGAAAAAGAGTCCAGAAAAAGCAAAGATGATTGGATGGGTAGAACAGAACAAAACATCATGTGCATTTTCCCTAAAGAGAATTATAAAAAGGGAGAATATGTAGATGTTAAAATCACCAGATCTACAACAACCAGCTTAATTGGGGTTGGAGTGTCCTAGATTAGTGCCTTATTAACTTGGTGCTAATCTGGTAATCGCTTGTTTTTAGACATAAAAAGTATATTCCCTTTGGCTGCAATGAAAGNNTCAGCTTTATTGTCAATTTCTAGAAAGGCAATGACCTGTCCTAGTCCATTTGAAACATGCAATTCACCCCGCACAACTTCTGGAAAGCTAATCTTCGATACTCCTAAACTTGGATTTGGTTGCACTGTAAATCCTGAAAGTGTAATTTCTGGTTCATGATTCGATAACACTAGAGTAGACATAATAAAATTGGAGCTATCTCCTATTAAGGCAAAATCAACAAAAGAACCGTCATGTTGATTCGGTGACAAATCTTCAAGTTCCGTAATGCTTCTGTTATCACCTCCTGCTGTGCCTTGATTAAAATTGTAATAGGCCAGCAAACCAGATTCATCCCCTTGCATTCTCCGGTTTTTCTGAGCTTGTATTTGTGAAATGCTTTTGGCAAAATCCCAGATTCTCAATTCGTCCATTACTCCATTGAATTCTCCTTCATTAGAACTAAGTCTACTTCCAATACTGGTATTGTAATTTACAAAAGGTAAGCTGTCAATCCCGTTTCCTTGTACTTGGCCATCAATATATAAAACAACATTGCCTAATGAATCTCTCGTGGCTGCCACATGATGCCAAGAATCATCAGTAATGGAATCATTTGAATAAATGAAAATTTTGTCATTTTGAGTTATTCCTTTCCACCAGTTTAATTTATTATCTCTCACTTCAAATTGAAATCGCATATTTCCTGGCCAGTTGTATTGACATAGAATACAATCGTCATCTCCTTCCGAGGTTTTTATCCAAACTTCTATGGTATATGGTTGTTTACCATCGGTGGTGGAGAGGATTGGTGAATTAAGATCAACACCATCATCATCGCCATCAAATTGAAGTACGTTTCCTGTTATTTGTGCATTACATAAGAATGAGAAGAGGAGAAGAAAGGTTAGAGATATTGTCTTCATATCTGCTAAAGTAAAGAAATAGTTTTAGTGGTAAATACTTGGATCCAGAAAACCGTGGAACGTTTATCTGAGTGTGTTTTTCTTACAGTGATATACATATTCAGTTGGAATATTTGGAACTTTTAATATTTCACATTCATCAAATATCTTTTTGAACTTCCTGAAATTAAACCTGGTATATAGTACTTGACTAAAGTATCCTTGATCCACTAAGCTGTCATAAGCATCTTGAATAATTCCCATAGCCTTCTCTTTTGAGAAGAATGTAAAAGGGATGGAAGCAATAACACTGTGTATTGGTTCTGTCACCCTAAGTTTCAAATTCTCAGCACCATCATTAATAATGATTAGTCGATTGTCATTGATCTTATTTTTAACATGCTCACAGAAATCCGGATTAATTTCAAAAGCATAAAGCTTTGATTTTGAGGACAATTGATTTAGAATTTGCTGAGTAATATTTCCATGCCCCATTCCAAACTCAACTACTACAGCTTGATCTACTTTAGGTAAATGCCTACAAATCTCAAGTTCTACTTTCCTGCTAGTCTCCATGAATGCACCAGTAACAAAGAGATTCTTTGTGAATTCAATAGATGTCTTCAGTTTTTGGTTCAAAATGACAGGCAGCAAGCTGCATTGTGAACATGAAATTTAATACAATTTGAAAGAACCCAGTATTTATAAGTTTTAGGCCATCTGTGGAGTAAGCTCCATTATAGTCTCTTCAATGATGTCACAAGCTTGGTTTATTTCTGACTCATTAATCACCAAAGGAGGAGCAAATCGAATGATGTGCGTATGCGTCTGTTTAGCTAATAGACCTTTATCTCGCATGGCAAGGCAAACATCATAAGCTGTTTTGCCTTCACCAAAAGGCTTAATAACGATAGCGTTGAGCAATCCTTTTCCCCTCACCAATTCTACTATTGAAGAATCTATTTTACGCATGCGGTCTCTAAAGATTTGACCCATTGCTTCAGCATTTTCTGCTAAATTCTCGTCTTTGACTACATTTAACGCTGCTTCTGCTACCTTACATGCCAAAGGATTCCCTCCAAAGGTTGAACCGTGTTCTCCGGGTCCAACGCAAAGCATGATTTCATCACTAGAAAGCACAGCGGAAACTGGAAGTACTCCCCCACTTAATGCCTTTCCAAGAATCAGAACGTCTGGTTTAATACCCTCGTGATCTACCGCAAGGAGCTTTCCAGTTCTTGCAATACCGGTTTGGACTTCATCTGCAATAAAAAGTACGTTCTTCTCTCGGCAAAGAGCTGCAGCTTTGGTTAAATATCCTTCGTCCGGAACAACTACACCCGCCTCTCCTTGAATGGGTTCAACTATGAAACCTGCAACATTTGGGTTTTCTAGTACCTTTTCCAAAGCTTCAATACTGTTGTATTCTATAATTTCCATACCTGGATTGTATGGACCATAACCGCCTTTGCTGTCTGGGTCTGTTGATGCTGATATAATAGCAATTGTTCTTCCGTGGAAGTTTTCAGAAGTGAAAACAATGACGGCTTGGTTTTCAGGGACTCCTTTTTTGTCATAAGCCCATTTTCTGCAAAGTTTCAATGCAGTCTCAACAGCTTCGGCTCCAGTATTCATTGGTAATACCTTTTCGTAATCAAAATACTCAGTCATGAACTTTTCATATTCACCTAAGGAGCTATTATAAAATGCTCTTGAAGTGAGTGTAAGTTTCTCTGATTGATCTTTTAAGGCTTTAATAATTCTTGGATGACAATGACCCTGATTTACTGCACTGTATGCAGATAAGAAATCAAAGTATTTTTTACCCTCAGTATCCCACACATAAATTCCTTCACCTTTTTCTAAAACTACAGGAAGAGGTTTGTAGTTATGTGCACCATGTTTGTACTCTAAATCTATGAAATATTCCGGCTTGCGTTGCATGTGGCAAAAATAGCTAATGCTATTTCATTATCCTTAACGTTAATACTATATTGCATTACCAGCATTTGAACTATAGAACAACCATACTATACTGCATACTAGCGCTTATGAGCATTCATGTTCAAGCTAAAAATGACAGTTGGCACCTATATACCATAGAAGATTTCAACTTCTATTATCAGAATCAAAACACGGAAGATATAGATCTAATCAGGGCACCTTTTAAGCAGCAGTTATTTGCTCTGCAAAATCAATTGAATTATCACCTCACAAATAAGATTGATATTTTCCTTGTAGAAGCTGAATCAACTGCAGAGCAGTTAATTTCAAATCCATTTGAACATAAAGGGAGTAGAGCCGGATTAGTAGAAGCATATCAATTTAAATTAATTATCAATCTGAACTATTCACCTGAACGCATACTTCGAGAATTTCGAAGACAATGCGGAATGCTCATATTTCAAGAAATGATGTATGGTGTTGGATTTCAGGATCAGATAAGAAATGCGAATTTGTTGTATTTACCGGATTGGTTGGTTGAAGGCTTGGAGTTCTACTTGGCAGATCAATGGAGTTCCTCTACAGACAATCGCTGGAGAATGGTATATGAGCAATATGGCTATACACATTTCAACTTATTACCCGATAAGTATGATGCCATTAAAGGAGCATCATTTATCAAATTCATCATGGATAATTATGGAGCTAATGCACTTCCAACAGTTCTGTATATGTCTAGACTAACTCGAAAATTTCACACAGCTCTATATTACTCATTTCAGAGAAGTCCTGTTGAGGTGTATAGAGAATGGAAGTTGTATTATACAGATGCCTACTTGCAAGATCAAAGGAAACGAATTCCAGTAGGCGGGGATATTTATGCAGAAGACCAGCTTCTTGATATGTTAGTTGTTGGCATTGATGAGTACTATGTGCTCCTCAATAGATTGAACAAAACTCAACTTTGGCATAAAAAAGGCGAGAAGAATCAGCTGGTATATACTTTAAGTGATCATGAAAAGCCACTAGGCAGCTTTAGTGGTGCCATTCAGAAAATGGGTCAAGAGGTTTATCTAGCCGTTCAAGATGATAAAAGCTATATGATTAAAACGGTAGGAACAAAAACGCCTACGGTTTACCAATTGAGCTTTTTTCCTACTAAAATCAAACATTTGGATAATGAGCTATATGCCATGAATTCAAATTTTAAACAAAGCAAAGTTTATAAAATTGGTCCTGCCCCAAATTCTAAATTAAGAGTTAGTTCTTCCTTAGAGGCCTCTTTTGATGGTTACGTCTCAGATTTTACCATTGATCTTGATGGCAGATGGATTGTATTAAAATCAGATTGGGAAGGAATAAATGAGCTCATGCTTTACTCTGTGGATACACTCAGTTTATTTAAATCCGTTTACGGAATTAATCATTTAATTGGTAATGAGGATGGAAGTCTGTTTTTTAACTTTAATAGAAATGGGGTGTACAATGGGGTGAGATTTGATATTGAAGATAGAAGCTTTCAATACTTGACCGACTACAGATCTGATATTGCTTTTCATCAGAGTTCGGACTCATTTTTTGCGGAATATGTTCTGCGTTTAGATCATTCAGCGCTACTAATTACAGAATCGGTAGATCTTAAAGATTTATACATCTATGATTCAATAAGTCCGACATATTTCAGCATCCCACGAGAACTAGAAATTAATGAAAGAGTGGATTCGGAATATGACCCTGTTCAAGATTCTATACCAGATTATGTTTTACAGTCTCCTGTGCCTCTTCATCGAGATTTCACCTTGTCTAATTATGACTCACTCAAGAAGTTAGAAGAAGATAGGCGAAGAGCAAATGCCAGCATTAGCTTGGCTCCAGACCAACATAAACCGACCCGTTTTTATATACAATTGTTCAATGAGCACTCTGATGAAGTTGACCTTCCTTTTGCCACTTCAATTGAGAATTATATGCCCAATGTTATAGGCTTGAGATTCGGTGGAAGCGTGGGTAATCAATTTAATACTAAGAATTTAACTGTCAACTATGTGGGATTTCGATTTTGGCAAAATAGGGATGCCAGCATTAGCTATGCTCTGAATTCCAAAATACCAATGAGTATAAATTTTAGGCATAGGCAAAGGTTGAGCATAGTAGATGAGTTAGACGTAGATAAGGACAGAACCAATGCCATTCGTTTCAAATGGCAATTATTCAACTATAAAAATTTGAAAGTAGAACATGTGTTGGGTTTTAGACAAGATGCACAAATTCATTTAGGCACCAACAGAGAAACTCTAAGACAAGATAATGATGAAAAGGCCAGAGTTTCAACCAGTATACTAATAAATCTAAGTAGGTTAAATGCATCAAAGCAATGGAATAGGAGCTGGCAATGGAAAATGCTATACCAAACTCAACCTTACATTATGACCAATGGCTCTGATTGGGGACTGAACTTAATTACGGAAATGCGAGCTACAAAAAGTGTGGGCAGGGCTTGGAGGTTCAATAGCAGATTTGCTGCGGGAACTTCTTTGGGCAATAGACCTACGTTTTTTATTCTTGGGGGACAACGCACAGATATTTTAAATAATACCGAAGAGCGCTCATTCTCAAGCTATAAAGATGCGGCTTATTATCAAACAGTTTTTAGCATACGTGGGTTCAATAGCAATTACAGAAACGGAAATACATATGGAGTCATAAACGCACAAATGGAGTGGAAAACATTCGCTCATTTCTATAAAAGGCCTATGTTTTCGGAGTTGTTAGACAATTTTAAATTGGTGTTTTTTGGCGATATAGGTACCTCCTTATACGGTAAATCCATATACGACAAAGCCAATGCACTCAATACAGAAGTTTTTGATACACCAGGAAGCAGTTTTACTGTAGAGGTTAGAAATATTAGAAATCCATTGATTGGTTCGGTTGGAGTTGGCATGCGATCCGTGNNTTGGATTATGCCCACGGAATTGAGAACAATACATTCAGAGATGGAATATTTCATTTGTCCATAGGCAAGTTGTTATTCTAGAATGTTTAAAAATAGGGAGAAGATTCGCTTAAAATTCTAGCGCAAATTCAAAGCTGAATATAGATTTGCCCCAGCATGAAAATTCAGTCAGCGCTCATATCCGTATTCGATAAAAATGGTATCGATTCACTTGCCAGATCTTTGGCAGCCAATGGGGTAACTATATATTCCACTGGGGGAACTCAAAAGTATTTAGAAGGCCTTGGCCTCGAAGTTAAAGCTGTAGAAGACTACACAAATTACCCTGCAGTTTTTAGCGGAAGGGTTAAGACACTACATCCTGCCATATTTGGCGGAATATTGTACAGAAGAGACAATGAATCTGATCTTCAAGAATTAGCGGAACATCAAATACCATCTATAGATTTAACTGTTGTAGATTTATATCCTTTCGAAGACACGGTTGCATCTGGGGCAGACCACCAAGCAATAATTGAAAAAATTGATATAGGTGGAATTTCATTAATTAGGGCTGCGGCTAAAAACTATGCTCATACTTCCATTATCTCTTCCAAAGCGCAGTATGCATCTTTTGAAGCCCACTATAATGCAAATGGAGGGTCAACTACCGAAGAATTTAGACGCCAATTGGCCAGTGAAGCTTTTCAGACAACCAGACATTATGATAGTGCCATTAGCAATTACTTCATGGGTGTAGAACGCAAGGTTTTAAGGTATGGCGAAAACCCACATCAGCAGGCATATTTCGAAGGCCAGTTGAATGATCTCTTTAAACAATTGGGAGGGAAAGAGCTTTCTTATAATAATTTATTAGATGTTGATGCGGCAGTAAACTTAATGCTAGATATCAAAGATGAGACCCAGATATCATTTGCAGTTTTAAAGCACAATAACGCATGTGGTTGTGCAAAGCACGACACTGTTTTAGGAGCCTATGAAGCGGCATTGGCTGGAGATCCTGTGTCTGCATTTGGTGGTATTTTCATCACGGACCATCAAATAGATTTAGCTACAGCTGAACAAATCAATAAAGTGTTCTATGAAATCTGCATAGCACCTTCATTTACTCAAGAGGCCTTAGAAGTTTTGTCTTCCAAAGGCAAGCGCATATTGTTAGAGTGGAATATGAAAGAGCTCAAAGGAGATATTCACAGAACCATTCTCAACGGCACCCTTGTTCAAGGTAGAGATGATGTCTATGCCCAAGAATCTGAATTGGTTTGCAAAACAGACAAACAGCCAAGTAGTCAAGAAATAAAGGATCTGTTATTTGCTGAAAAACTTGTGAAGAATACTAAATCCAATGCCATAGTATTGGTTAAAAACGGTCAGCTTTTGGCCAGTGGAACAGGCCAGACTTCTAGAGTAGATGCACTTAGGCAAGCCATTGCTAAAGCAAAAGCTTTTGGATTCGATTTGCAAGGCTCTGTTATGGCATCAGATGCTTTCTTTCCTTTTCCAGATTGTGTTGAAATAGCATCTGAGGATGGTATAGCGGCTGTTGTTCAACCAGGAGGGTCTATCAAAGATCAATTGTCTATAGACGCATGTAACCAGAAAGGAATGAGTATGGTGTTTACTGGCAATAGGCACTTCAAACACTAGACTCGCTTTTAAGCGTTTTACAGAGATTTTCTTAAATTGGAGACCAAAGCAGAGGGTCTCAAAATGGCAGATTAATGACATCTGCAGCTTTTACTTTGAGTGCACTTCTTTGAATAAACTGATATGCATTTAAGAAATTGGCTTAGTATTTTCCTCATTTGCCCTTTGATAGTTTGGGCACAAGAGAACAGCGATGTTCAGGTTGTATTAAATACAGGAGGGCATTTAGCTTCCATTAAATCATTGAAATTCAGCCCAGATGGTAGCATGTTATATTCTTTTTCTGACGATAAAACAGTTAGAGTTTGGAGTGTGGAATATGAGGAATGCGTACAAACATTTAGAGGTTATGCAGAAGTTGGAAGAACAGGCATGCTTAATTCGGGAACGGTTAGTCCATCAGGAGATTGGATAGTTGCCGGTGGGTTTCTGGGTAAGAACAAAAATGACATTGGAGAAATCCGATTAATGAATGCTGAAAGTGGAGAAGTGTTGTTCGTTTTTAGAGGGCATCAGTCTCCTGTGGTATCGCTAGATGTGAGCCCTCAAGAAGATTATATAGCTAGTGGAAGTAGCGATGAAACAATTGGACTCTGGAGCTTGAAGACAGGTGAAGGCATTAAGCTAAGTGGACACAATGATGAAGTCTATGCTGCCAAATTTTCTCCAAGTGGTCAGCGATTATTGACTGTTTCTTATGATAGTACAGCCATACTTTGGAATTTCAGAGAAATGATGGAGACAGGAGAACCCAATGTTAAGGTTTTACGAGATCATACCGACAAAATAAGAAATGCATGTTTCTCTCCAGATGGAAAATACTTTGTAACGGTGGGGTATGATCAAAGAGCATTTCTCTATGATAGCCTCGGTGTGCTAATAAAAGAATTAGTTCATTTGGATGACCAAGGTTACACCGGTGTTGGCGACATTCATACAGCTGCATTTTCCGCAGACGGCAAAGTATTGGTCATAGGCACCCGTCAATTAAGCGGGGTGAACACCATGACATATTCGGTTCCAGATGGAAATCTTTTGGCAGAATTTAAGGGCAATGATAATACGGTGATAGCTTGCGACATCTTTGGGAATAGGACTGTGGCTACTGCAGGTGGCGAGAACAGAGACATATATCTTTGGGATGCTTATACAGGAGATGAATTAGGGCATTTAGTTGGAGCCGGAAGAAGGGTGTATAAAGTGGCAAGTAGTTCAAATGGACTGCTGGCGATAAGTACTCAACCTAAAGCCCCAGTTGGTGTAAATGATTATGGAGAGCTCAATGTGGTTTTAGATCTAGACCGATTGGAATTATCAGCAGGAGATCCCGATTTTACAGAGTTTGAATCTGAACAGCTAAACTATGGCAATTATTACCTGCAAAGTGCCGGAGCATATCGATTAGCATGTGTTGATGAAAACAGAGAATATGATTTGATTGAATTAGATCCCGGTACTGATGGAAGAATAAACTGTTACTCATTCACGCCTAACGGTGACATAGCAGTTGGCTCAAACTATGATTTGAGTCTGTTCACCAAAGAAGGGAAATTGCTCAGAAGTTTTAGAGGACATCATGGTGATGTTTACTCCTTGGCATTTTCCGAAAATGGTAAAACCATGTATTCTGCAAGCGGGGATCAAACGGTAAAACTGTGGAACCTCAATGAAGAAGGGCAAAGGGAAATGAATTTCGACGAATTCATGCTTGATGTTCGCAATGACTATGGGGATGAGACCATTGACGGCCTAATAACAGATAAAGGAATGATCTTCTTTGAGAATTTGTATTTCAAGAGTTATCCTAAATTAGTTTTTCCCAAAGCAAGTCTCTTTGTAAGCGACAAACAAGACTGGGCGCTTTGGACGGATAAGAATTACTACGCCTCTTCCCTTTACGGTGGGAGCATGGTTGGGTTTCATCAAAATCTGCATACAGATACACTGGCAGATTTTTTCACTTTTGAACAATATGACTTGCAATGGAATAGGCCAGACTTGGTTTTAGATGTTTTGGATTTAGGTAGTCCTGAATTAAAAGAAATGTATCACTTGGCATATCTCAAGAGACTGAGAAAATTAGGGCTAAAGCCAGAGGATTTTAGTGGTCAAATAAAAGCCCCTGAAATAGAAGTAAAAACAGCCAACCAGAGGGTGGATCGTTCTCGATTTGGTTTTTATCATACTATGAAAGATTTTGAACATGGTGTGGAACAGGAGCACGTTACTATTAATGGAGTACCTGTATTTGGCGTGAATGGTTTGGGTATTCCTGGTGAAGCTGCGGCTATGCAGATTAATACCATGCATACAGAATTATCACCAGGTATGAATAAAGTTCAAATATGGTGTTCCAATACTAAAGGAATACACTCCAAGCGTGAAACCAGATATATCTTTTTTGATACCGTAGATGTAAAACCCAATCTCTACATTTTGGGAATAGGAGCTTCAAAATATGAAGATTCAAGTTTTGACTTGAAATATGNNGATTGTACGGACAAGTCTTTATAGATACCCTAATGAATCAGGCTGTCACCAGAGGAAACATAAAAGATGCACTAGAGCGGATTTCCGGTGCAAGAGTGTATGATCATGTGTTGATTTACATAGCTGGCCATGGAATACTCGATCCAGATCTTAATTACTATTTAGCTACTTATGACATGGATTTTGATAATCCAGAAGAACGAGGATTGGATTACAGTTGGTTTGAAGATGAGATTGCAAGATTGAGGCCTAGAACTAGAACGGTCTTTATAGATGCTTGTCATTCAGGTGAAGTGGATCCAGATGAAGTAAGTACCACATCTGAAACCTTGGCGCCTGGAGTTTCTGAAAATGATAGTAGGGGTGTAGTTATAGAATCTACTGGTTTAGAAGAAGATGAAGTATACAGTCTTATGGGAGTTCTATTTTCTGATTTGAGAAATAATTCTGGTGCTACCATAATTGCAAGCGCCGGCGGAAGTGAATATGCATATGAAGGAGAAAAATGGCAAAACGGTGTTTTCACCTATGCTCTATTGAATTCCCTACAAGATGGAAGTGCAGATCTAAATGGTGATGGCGAAATTCAGCTGTCTGAATTAAAGATCACGGTTCAGAACGAAGTAGAGCGCCTTACAGGAGGAATGCAGCAACCAACAACTAGATTTGAAAACGTAAATCAAGACTACCGATTTTGGTAATTAAAGCACCTCTTTGGTAGTGTTTTGGGCCAAATCGAATATCTAAATACTCAAGCAGGTATAAATGGCTGATAAGCTATCTTTTACTACAGCTGTTGTCTTTATGTGAATAATTGATGAATTCTTGTCGCTACATTGTAGCAACCAAAATCAATAAATCATGAATACTAACAAAATCATTATGGCGACTATCGTCGGGGGCGTAGTCTACTTTTTCTTAGGATGGCTGGTGTATGGGATGATGTTGATGGATTACATGGGTGCTAATTCAAACACCTGTGCTATGCGAGGAGAGGACGAATTTGTGTGGTGGGCTATGATAGCATCTAATTTACTCTTTGCTTTACTGCTCGCAATTATTTTTAGTTGGTCGGGTGTTTCTAGTGCAATGAAAGGACTTACTTCAGGTGCCATTATCGGCCTGTTGTTCGCACTTACTATGGCTATGGGGCAATATGCTATGACTACCATGTATGGAGACTTGACCATTATGGTTGTGGATGTGCTTGCCTCAACAGTTATGGCTGCAGTACTTGGTGGTGTTGTTGCTTGGGTCCTAAATATGGGCAAGGGTTAAACAAGCTTTCTTAAACTACTACTTTTAACCGTTCTTGAAGGATTAAATGAACCTAGGGGAATTAGTGTGTCACTACCAAATTGGTACTCCAACTGCTTCCACTGTCTAGGTCTATAAATTGTAAGTGGTAATTCCCTGAAGCCAAGTTTTTAACATCTATAGAAGTTTGAGAAAGATTGGAGGTTTTTATTTCCAGAATTTGAACTCCTACCGAATTATAAACAACAATATGATCAACCTTTTGGATGTTGTTTGCTACTACCGTATGGCTTGCTGGATTGGGATAGATTTGAATGTTGTCTAGCACATCATCTTTAATGCCAACACTTGGAATAGTGAGTGCTGCATGAGCATTGACTCTTCCATATCCGTGATAAACATCAAAACCATTAATATCTTCTGAGGGCCTTCCCACTTCATCTTCAGCGGTAGATCGTAGTATACTTCTAATTTCATCTGGGCCTCTACTTGTATCTTGAGCTATGAGTAAGGCGCCAATTCCACATACAAGAGGTGTTGCTTGCGAAGTGCCCCCCCAATAGCTTCCGTAATTGGTGTTGGAGCTGTAACTGAGACCATATATGTAATTTCCTGGGGCACATACATCTATATGGGAACCAAAGGAACTTCCGCTAGTTGCACTCCAGAAAAAAGGAGAAGTACGTTCGTCATTAGGATCTGTAGAACCTACTGCTATGGTATTTGCGTATGCCGCTGGATAATAAGGCACACTGTTGTCAAAATTCATCATACAGGCCACTATGGTTACCCCATTCACATAAGCATAATCAACAGCATTCTTCATAGCAAGGGAGAAACCAGAACCGCCTACAGACATATTCAAAATATCAGCGCCATTATCAACGGCATAATATATGGCATCAACCCACCATGAATACAGCCCAGAATTAGTGCTATTTAATATCTTTAGACTCATAACTTTAGAATGCCAATCTGCGCCAGCGTAACCCAAATTGTTATCGCCATTTGCGCAAGCTATGCCGGCAACATTGGTACCATGTCCATGGTCATCAGATGGGTCGTTGTCCTCATTTGCAAAATCCCAACCGTTGAAATCATTGATATATCCGTTGTTATCAGTATCTGTTGCATCAGAAGCTTCAGATAGGTTCGTCCATATTCTTCCCGCGAATTCTGGGTGATTTAATTTAATGCCCGAATCCAATATTGCTGTAACTATACTAGAGTCACCCGTCTCAATGTCCCAGGCAAGATCCATGTCCACATCTGCGTCCACAGTTGCAGGACTTAAAGAAAATGTCCCATCGTTGTGCATATTATACTGTCTTGAAAAATAAGTGTCGTCTGGTAAAGTTTGTGTGGTGGCTTTTACACCCGCTCCATAACCAATGTAATTGGGCTCTGCGAATTCAATTAATGAAGACTCATTGAGCTGATCTGACAACGCTTCTGGATTTATTTCACCACTAAATGTGATCACAGCCAGATGCGCATTTTTGTTCCCAAGGGCTTTTATTTTCTCAACACTAATATCCGTTCCAAAAATGAAGTTCAACAGTATTTGGTTATTGAATGCTTCAGCAGAGGTAATTACATTATCCGCAGAACTGTATTTCACTATCAATTGATTGGGAACAAACTCTGCCTGGGTTTGTGCATATCCGTTACCAATAAAAGCTAGACTTATAATTACTAAGAGTGTTTTATATTTAAACATAAGGTGTGGAAGATAATTAATTGATGAATTATTATGGACTTATATAACCAGTAGACTTTCCTATTTTAATNNTTTCCTATTTGCATAACCTCTTTTTTAGATTCAGGAAGCTGTTCCAATAATCTATCTACTGTGGCGTCTGACTTGTTCAATGCATCTATATAAGCCTCATTTTTCAAACTGTCCATTTGGGTATGAGAATAGTTAAGGCCTGCTAGCTCCAAGCTTTCATTGCCAAGTAATTCTGTATAAATAGCGTCTAAATTATCAATAGCTCTAACCGTGATAAAAATTTGACTAGTACTTCTGTAACCTTCAAATATGCGTGTTCCATTGTTCCATAAATAGCTCTTGTTTAAGGTGACTGCGCTTGTTAAAATGTCTTCTTCGGCGATTCCAAATGAGAGGAGTTGAGTATGAAGCTCATTGGATTTGTTAACCAAGCATTGTTTAGACTTTTCAATAGACTTGTCTAAGCAAGTGAGGTTAATATAGAAAGAAGCCAGATCAGGTTTTGTTTCTACCTCTCCAACAGACTTAATCATCATGGTTTTATATGTAGATGAAGTTATGGTGGTGTTACTGCGACAACTGACCAAAGCTAGTATGCTTAGAATGAAGATGATTTGTTTCATGATTTTTTATTCTTAACCTTTAATACAATCCAAATTAGTATGGCTGTTAAAAGTGTTACTATGGTGAAGTACCTTTCAAAGTTAGTTTTGGCAATTGCATTACCTAAGGTATTCAATGCAAAAAGCGCAAGAAAAATCCATAGAATTACATTCACCGCTCTCATTGGAATTAACGCTTTAATAAACTCTCCTTTTATAAGAAGGACTAAACCAAAGAATAAATTTATGAGCAAAGAGACGCTTTCAAAAGCATACATTTCTGAGTCTGTTTTTAATCTTCCTCCCCAAGTAATTTCATAAGGAATAATCTTTAAGAGTATACAAATATGAAAGACGGTTGTAAGGCCAACTATTAATAGAAGTATTCTTAATGCAGTTTTGCTATTCATCTTTCGCTATTGCTTTTTCTCTCATATATAGATATAAAGGAAAGGTGCCTGCCATTCCAAAAAGCATGGTTAATAGCCATACCAATCCAATTCTTTTAACACCCTGCTTTTTCGCATCTGAATAAGACCACATGAAAAAAACCATCACAACTACGAGCAAATCAATAATGAATGCAGAAGAAATGCGGTTTGCAAACATGCCTTCCATGGTAGCCATGGGATGACCATAGAGCAGGATATTACCAGTTTCTATAGATTCATTAAATACCAGGATGTTGGGGGCTATAAAGCCAGCAATGGTGAGTATGAGGTAAAGTGTTGTTCTTTTCATTTGACTATCTAGTTGAACCAGAGGTTTTGAAATAGGTATAATTCAATGCTATGAAAGAGTTCTTTCANNCTTTCATTTCCAAATCACGAATAGGCCATTTCTCTATTATACTTTCTCTGGTATTCTTTAGGTGAAAGTCCTGAAAACTTCCGAAAGGTAGTTCTAAATGCCTTTTCATCATTATATCCTGTCTCAAACATAATTTCCATGACCGTTTCTGTAGTGGATTCTAGCTTCTTTTTTGCGGCCTCTACTCTTACCCTTTGTACATATTCGTGTGGAGTATTTGAGGTTGCTTTCTTAAACCTTCTTAAGAAACTTCTATCGTTAAGATGCACTAGCTCAGCAATGGTTTTGATGCTAAGCTTTCTTTCAAAGTGGGTTTCAATATAATCCTGTGCTTTCAGTATAGCTTCATCTGTATGATCTTTTTGACCGCTAAATACGATGAACTCACGTTGACTAATTCTATCAAATTCTATTTCAGAGATTTTTGATACCCAAATGGCAACTTCTCTGCCAAAATAGCGCTCAATAAGATATAGAGTAAAATTTAGAATGGAATAGGCTCCACCACTGGAAAAAATACCATTGTCTTCACATATTATACTTTCAGGAATCAGATTTACTTCTGGGTATTTCTTTTTAAATATTTTATGAGCAGTCCAATGAGTGGCACAACTCTTACCATTAACCAAGCCCGTTTCAGCTAGTAAAAATGCACCC
The DNA here is from genome assembly GCA_049115575.1 of Bacteroidia bacterium. Classification (GTDB taxonomy): domain Bacteria; phylum Bacteroidota; class Bacteroidia; order NS11-12g; family UBA9320; genus JAHEKB01. The sequence goes on from JAGDZU010000005.1 coordinate 18,090, forward strand.
TTACATAAACTGGCTATATCAGCGTTATTAGCAATACGTTGGTTCTTAATCCATTCAACCATTTTGTGATTGTCAATGATTGATTGATTTATGTCACCACTAATTGGTGATATAATAATTAAATCAGATTTCTCGATAGAATCTAAATTCGCCGTAGGCTGTACAGTAAATAAGTTTTGGTAGACCACAGGTTCACCTGTGATGCCTACTAAGTCTATTGTGTACAAGGGATTTGCAAGTTTATTCACTTGCTGATATTGTCTATTAGCCATACTTAGCATGTTGTAAGGTGCGATGATGGTGTCAACTATGCTATTTCCTCTTGGAACCAAAATGCTAATGTGCTTCATGACAACAAAAGTAAAGCATCAAATTGTCGTAAACAACCCTGTAGAGAGTCAAAAACGCACCCTGAAGAGGTGCGTAATAGACATGATATTTGTGGTATTAATTTAAAAACTTAAAACATTATTATGAAAGCACAACAATTAGAATTGCCTGCATTTATGAAAGAAAACATTATGCTTGGTAATGAGATAAGTATTACGGGCAAATGGATGCCTAAGTCAAATAGTGTCTTTTTTAAAAAATCTGAAGACTCTAGGGAAATGTTAGTGGAGTGGGAGAATATTCATGAAGATGCTAAAAATCATGAAGGTATGTTATCAACTGAAATAAATCACGCAGTAGGGCAGGATGCGGTTTTAGTGCACCACATTTTCAAAAACCATGATTCTCTGATAAACTACTTCACTCAAACTGCCAATGAACACTCTGAAGCGTTACACCAAGTTGCCAAACCAGGTTTTCATCTTGTTAGAGGTATGTCCATAACGGAACAAGTGAAAAGTGCTATAGAAAGTAAAGGTGTTAATGGAACATTTGCAGAATATACATTTGGCTTTGTACGAGAAGGAAATCGGCAACCAGATCCCTCTAAAGCTATACAGGTTACGGCTAAGTGGACTTGCAAAGAAGGTGAGAGCGTGGAAGACTTAAAACATTGGTGGCTCAAAGTGGGAACCGATGCTTATGATCTGGAAAAGGGAATGGCTCGATTTGAAGCATATGAAGTAATTGGGGAACAGGCCTTAATTATCCATGAGACATTTGAAACGAGTAAGGATTTACAATTTCATTTGACCAAAGGCATGGCAGCCAAATACAAGAAGGATATTGATCAAATTGCAGCACCAGAGAACTATTTCTTTAGAGGGCCAGTTTCTTGGACTATAAGAACATATTCTAAATTTATGGGGCTGCCTGCTACTTATTCAAGTCAAGGAAGTCATTACACTCAAGATGGAGGAACCATGAGTGAAGGAAAAATCAACTTAAATAAAGACATAATGGAAAACAAACAAGTAATGGTAGTTTACAAATGGACTGCTAAAGAAGGAAAATCAGAAGAATTAAAGGCTATTTATAAAGATGTAGAAGGCCAAATGAAAGCGAAAGAACCAGGAGCGTTGAATGTACAGTGCTATTTCGATGAAAACTTATCTGCTTTGGTAGTTATGGATCTTTTTGCAGACGCAGGAGCAGTAGGTTTTCATTTAGGAACTACTGCTGGACAGCATTGGCCCGATTTGGTACAGGTTGCTGATCCAGGGGAATTCTTATTTTGTGGAGAGATTCCTGAGGAAATGAAGCAAGCCGCTGTTGGAATGGGTCTGAACGCCACTTTTGCGCCGAGTATTTTTGGGTTCAAAAGAGACTAAGGAACGCTTGTCAAATGAAGTTATAAAAACGGAATAGATCTTCTATTCCGTTTTTTCTATTTTAATTAATTGGGTTGTTCATCTTTCAATCAGATCTCGAGCTCCTTTGTAAAACAAGATTGAAGCGATCATCATGAACACATGACTTATGTCTACATGGTTGAACCATTTATCCAAACCAATTTGGAAAACAAAAAAGAAAGCACCGAAAGAGCTGACCAAGACGGCAAGTAGAAGGAGCTTACTGCCTTTACTTCTTGTTTTATAGAATACAAAACCTGCGAATCCAGTAACAACAATAGCCATTCCATAGGCGGCATGAATAAGTACAAATTGGAAGTTCAAATAGACTAGTGACAGAATAAGGAAAGCCATTAACTCTATAATGTTCAATATTGAAAAGAATACACCAATTTTTGAATCAATCCACTTTCGTGAATATTGTATTACCGCGCGTTCAAGCAAAGCAACAGATAACATGCTTGTGATCCAGCCAGGGAGTTTCATGTAAAATGGCAGATAATGTCCCAGTGCATGGCCAAGAACTCCACCTAAGAATGTAGCCAGGCTCATGGAGAGAAAATAGTACTTAAATAGTGCGTGGACTTGGCTTTGTTGAGGTATGGCTCTTAGCTTTTGAAAAGCCACTAAGCAGATGATGGAAACGAAAACATCAGTCAATGCTGTAACCGGCTCGTGCAGTACAAGTCCGAATAGCTCAATTGATGGTTGAGGTTCTACCAATTTCTTTATCCAAATTTTCTTTAGGCTTAATGCAGAATGTTTAAATGCACAGTCACTTCAAAATTACTAAGAATATAAAACACCTATCTCAATGCTATGAAAGAGTTCTTTCANNCTTTCATTTCCAAATCACGAATAGGTCTTTTCATCATTGTAGCCTATCTCAAGATTTTCACAATTCTCTTATTTATTAATTCTGACAAGTTCCAATTGTACAGTTTAGGATCAGTTGTACTGTAGAATGTTACAACTACGGCATCAAGGTCTTTATGATATGAAGCAAAACTTTGGTAACCAGGAACCCAACCAGCATGCTCAAACTTATAAATTGAAGCATATATCTCTTGTTCACCTGCTTCAAATACAGAACCGTTGTTCAATGCTCTTAAGAAAGCTCCCACATCTTGAGCTGTAGCTAACATGCCATGATCGTCATTCTTCAAATCATAGGGATGCCCAACATGGTAACCACTCATTACATTTACCATATCCACTTCATCTAAAGAACCAAAAGTATGGTTCAATCCGAGTGGAACTAATACTTCTTCTTTTATGAAGTTGAAGTTCCTGTACCCCAGTTGATCATCCATGATCTTATTAATTAGAAGATAATTTGTATTGCAATATTCATAGTCTTGATCAGGCTCAAAGTTGGCTTGCTTACCTTGAATTAAAGCTAGACTTTCTTCATATGTTTCTGTTGGAGCAGCCCAGAAATCTGGTGCATCTGTGAAATTTGGAATACCACTTCTATGCTGAACCATCATCCTCAAGGTGATTCTTTCCGCATTAGGGATTTGACCTGTTAGCTCAGGTAAATATTCGGAGATGGTTTTATCTAGAGAAAGTTTACCGTCACTTACCAATTTAGTTACAGCAACGGCGTCATATAGTTTACTAATACTTGCAATCTTAAAAAGTGCGTCTGTTTTGGCTGGCAATTTAGTTTCTCTATTATGCCAACCTGATGCTAAATGCTGCGGTGGTTGACCAGCTTGATCTATATAAACAATCATACCGTCAAAACCATGACCAATGGCTTCATCTAATTGTTCTTGAACTGTATCAGGTAGTGGAAGAATCCATGCCTTAACCAATAACCAAGGCACAAAATATAGAGAAGATAAAGATGCCATTATGAAAACTATCTTAAGTATTCGTTTAGTTTTAATCTTGGTCATTGTTCTTAAGATTGATGCACTTTTAGTCCTTATCTCAATCCATGAATATCATATCTCGATACAAAATTCCAAACCAACTCAGAGGTGCTTTGTCCTTGGTAAGCAGTCTTAAACCAAACATGATCTCCACCAATGTATTTGTAATGTTCAACTGAAACGGAGCTGTCTCCTTGGTCATAGACATAATGCTCAATTGTTATTCCTCCATTGTTTTCCGAAGTTTTAATTGGCGTTGTGTTTGTATTATTAAAGTTAATCCAATAGTCCAAGACGCTTTGGGCAGAGCTGTAATATTGATCGCCATTATATGGTAGAACACCATCAGATGTTCCATGAAGATGTATCACAGGCATTGGATGTTTTGTGGGGCCCATACAATCAAGCATGGTTCCAGAGACCGAAGCTATAGCGGCAATTAATTCGCTTTTGTAATTGGCCAAACCATAGGCCATCATACCACCATTTGAGTAACCTACAGCATATATTCTTTCGATATCTATACTGTACTGAGAACTAATTATACTGATCATAGCTTCAACAAATCCAAAATCATCGGCGTCACTCTTATTGTCTCCTCCACTTGGGCAAGCATTCCAATGAGAAAAACCATCTAAACAACTGCCCTGAGGGTAGACTAATATGAAAGTATCAGATTCCGCCAATGATCGCATATCCGCGTCAGCCATATAATCCCTGGCACTTCCTCCAAACCCATGGAAATTTAGCATAAGTGGAATAGGAGCTGAACCGTCGTATGAATCGGGTTTGTATAATACGTATTCTCTGTCTTCATTATCATGTTGAACTACTTGAGCATTTGAATTTAAATAACAATTTTCATCACCCATGATATTGTCTTTCTTACAACCAGATAATAGGAGTAATCCCAAGATGAAATAATGGATATAGGATATTTGTGATGTAGGGAGATTTCTCATCGATTTGGGTGGTTATATAGGAGGACCAACAATTTCCTGACCGTGCTTTGCTGCAATTTTGGTCATGTCCTCTTCACTCAATTCTCCACGGAGACTAGCTTCATAAAAACTCCTGAACATTTCTTCAATGTTTTGAGCAGGAGAAAAAGCGTAACGTAAAATCCCTTTTTCTTTCCCTACATTTTTGAATGCATGAATGCTTCCTTTGGGAACAAATGCCATGTCGCCAGGATTCATATGGTAAAGGACACCACCAATTTCAACATCAAAAGTTCCTTCCAAGAAGAAAAAGGTCTCATCTTGTTCATGATGTATATGTCTTGGAGCACCAACTCCTGGTTCAACTATATCTTCAAAAACAGCTAGTTGTCCATTTGTTTGAGCACCTACAAGTAATACTTTTAAAGAGAGAACATTAGGGAAATCTAGTTTTTCTGCATTCTTATATACGGAGTGTGTTGGTTTCATTTTTATTAAGGTTTTACTGATTGGTATTTTTCAATTCTTGTTCAGCCACTAAAAGTTGCTTGTTGTATTCGGCTATTCGAGCGTGCGCCAAGCCATCAATCACTAAAATAACCGCCAACATAGCTATGGTAGTAATCATGCTGGCACGCCATATGGGCGCTTTAACAAAGAAGAGAACCAATGCACAAGCTACAATAATCAGCGGGATAGCAGTAAATACGATTGTTTTGTATTCTTTTAAGGTTGCTTCTGTTCGATCAACCTCAGCAGCTACAAACGCGGATGCATCAAAATTATAATCTTTTTCAAATTGCGTAACTCTGGATTTGTTAGTGAAAACAGCCCAAGGCCAATTATTGATAAAAGTAGACCTGCAATTAAAGCGGGAATAATGTATGCTTTGGCCATTTCGGTTTTGCCCAATTGCCAGAATCCAAGACTGGCACTCATGAATACCACTCCGAAAAGAATGAAAAATGGAGTTGAGAAGAGTTCGGACTTTGCCCAATCTGTGGATGATTTTAATATGTCCATGGGTTTAATTCAATTGTCTAATGGTCATTTATATTGAGTAAGTGTTCTTTCTGAATTTGATTCCTACCTGCGGTAGGCTGGTTTTGTGATTTTCTAATCATTGCCTCTCCACAAATTCCTTGAATTGCCTCATCCATTTTTCTCCTTGTTTCCGATACATGCTAGGGAAAAGTATAGCCATGAGTTTTGGCATAAACCAATTAATACGGGTGTATTCAAATTCATATTCATAGCGAGTATTATTTTCATCAATTTCTTTGAAAGTGCACCTCATATAATTATCCATATGTTTATGGTGGTAATGACCAACAAATGAATCTGGCAAATTATTGGAAATTACGGTTTCTGTAAGCTCCATTTCTCGCTTACCGTATTTGTAAAACATTTGAGATATGGCTCCCTCTTGATTAGCTGTTCCCTCTTTGAGTTTTTTGCTTACAAAACCATCTTGATATTCGCCCAGATAATTTGGGTTTATGAAGTAATCTGCTACCGTTGATTTTGGTTTGCTTATGTCTATATGTCCTGTGAATTTCATGGATAGAGTGTTAAGCGCCTAATATGTCCTCACCAAATATAGTAGTCCTATGTGGCTGTACAAGGGCTGCAGAAGAATGGCGAAAAATATTTTACTTTTTTTTACAGCACCTATTGCACAAGAAAAATATAGATTTACTTTTGCAGCCGCTTTAGGAATTACGTTCTATGAGGCGCTCAAAAAAGAAGAAAGTTTTTCGAGAAATGTTGCACAGATTAATATTAAAATTACTTTTGCAGCCCTTTAAGAAAAACGTTCTGTGAAGCACTGAAAAAAACTTGAATTATTTTAACCGATAATTTGGGGATTAGAAAGTACGAATTAGCTTTGCAGTCCTTTTTTGAAAAAATTAGAATTTTATCTTAGTTTTTAGATAAATTAAGTTCTTTGAAATGTTTGTTTGAAATAGCGGGAACCAAGAAATAACTTGAGAATAAAATCGTCGTGATACAGATCAAAATTTTTTACTATGAAGAGTTTGATCCTGGCTCAGG
>JAGDZU010000006.1:0-27171 GCA_049115575.1 Bacteroidia bacterium
CCATATCCCCAAGGGGAATTTACTAAACTCCAATAGACTAAATACAATTTGATGGAATCAATCAATCAACGTGAGCTAATTTAAGTTTAATGGATATTAAACTTATCGACCCATCAACCCTTCGACCTAAAATCATATCTATCACCACTATCTCATAACTAATCATCGCCCTGAATTCATAATCTCTTTTCAATACATTTGTGAATCACTATGAGAAATTTATACCTTGTCCTGTTTTGCTTTCTTTCCACATTAAGCTGGTCTCAATGGAATAACCCATACAGAATTACCTATGATGGCTCAAGCTATTTTGTAAGCAATAAAGGAAATGGAACGGTGGTAGAAATAGACAGCAATTTTGCAACCTCAACTGCCATTTCTGGCTTAACCTCTCCTAACGACATATTCTTTGGAACATTTGCGGGCACCAATACTATTGCTGTAATAGATACAAATCAGGTTAAGCTTTACAATGCAGGCACTTTTGCTTCATTTATAAATATTGCAATTACCGGTGCTGTTGAAGCACATGACGGCTTAATTAACCCTAATAACGCCAATGAGATATTTATCAGTGATAGAGCGGGTAACAAAATAATTAAAGCCACAGTTGGGGCACCACCCCTTTACCCAATTACGTTTAGCACTTTGATATCCAATATTTCGAAACCTGCAGGAATGATTATTGATAGTAGAGGTAGATTGTTGGTAGTTAGCGATACAATCGATGGAGACATTCATTGGATTGATATGAGTACCGGATATGATTCTGTGGTTTATTCATCAAACATTGACAATCTAAATGATATTTCTCAAGACAATGAAGGTAATTTCTATGTGACCTCATGGGGAGATGATTATGTGCATAGAATAGATTCAGGATTCACTCAGAGTTTAAAACAAATTGCGTTCAATAATCCTTCTGGAATGTATGTAAACAAGAAGTTTGATTACCTAGCCATCTGTTGCTACAACTGCAATAAGGTAGAATACAAAACATTTCACGCTATTGTACCTGCTCTGGATGTAAACAGTTGCGAAACAGACTCATTTTTTACATCTTTTGACCCTACTTATTGGGGAATCGGGACCTATAATTCAGACAACTATTTCCTTTTGGAAGTTTCTGATAGTGCCGGGAATTTCACAAATGCTCTAGTTATAGACAGTATAATGAGTGATACCATTCCCGATTTTTTTCACACAAGGCTTCCCAAAGGAACATATGCAGATACTGGCCATCTTTACAGATATAGATCTACTTCACCAGAGGTAATTAGCTTTTTAGAAAAAGATCTATTCCTCACATTGGCACCTAGCGCATTTACCTATTCTGCCGATACAGTTGCTATTTGTACAGGCAGCAGCATAGTCTTAGGACAAGCGGCAAGTAGTAATCACACCTACAGTTGGAATCCATCTACTTATTTAGACGATGGAACAAAAGCCAACCCCTTATTTAGTGGTGCACCGATAGGATCTTATAAACTAGAATTAACTGAAACAGATACTCTGGATAACTGCACCGCTGTAGAAGAAGTGCTGGTTAATGTTGGACCTAACTTAAGCATTCCACAGCTAGCAGATACTCTCGTCATTTGCGAAGGAGATTCAATAGATGTAGGGATTGATGGACTACCCTATTTCTTCAGCTGGTCTGGTTCTGATTCATTGAGTAATATTGGCATTGGAAATCCTAACTTTTTCGACATTCAAAGCCGTACATTAAAGGTAGTATTCAGTGATTTTTCTTTGACATGTGCTGGAAACGATAGTGTCTATGTTCATGTAAACCCTTCCCCAAGTTTTGGTCTGCAAAGCGGAACCATTGTGGATTCATCTTGTACAGGAGTGCAGAAGTCATTTTTCTTTCCTCTTGATCAAGATTGGGACTATAGCTGGACATCCAAAAATGGAGATATAGATACCACTCAATTTCCACTTCTGATCAGACCTAGTATTCACCCGTTAAATCTGGTGTTATATGCCTCAATAGTTTCCAATTCAACAGGTTGTATGGGATATGACAGTGTATTTATAAAACCTTTACCACTTCCCTTCGGGCATATTCCAGATAACTATTCTATATATGAATGTGCTGGAGATTCGCTGTCATTAGGATTCAAATTGGATTCAAACATAACAGTAGGTTGGCCAGATTTCTATTTTGAAGTGGACACCAAAGACTCATCTGAACCTGTGTTTTTCAGTGATGATGCTGTGAAAGTTAACCCCTACAACTTTGTGGTTACAGATGAAAACGGCTGTAATTCACCTGAAAACATCAGCGTTGAATTCTTCTACGTTCCCTCCGTAATTAAACTAGACACTTTAAGCTATAGTAGCATTAAGTATATCTCTCTGCAAGACCAAATGGTAGTCAATGATTTAAATGCTATGCCATCTACTCTGACAATTCAATGGCAGCTTAACAAGGCAGACATAAGTTCAAGCTCAGATACCCTTGGATGGTTCAATAGAGATGACTTTACATGGGGCGACACCTTGAGCGCTACTATTTACAGAATAGTAGATGGCGATACCTTGTGCTCCTTCATAAGCGATGATTACATCAAAACAAACTTAGGCTCTATAGAAGCACTACAAACTCACATAAAAATATATCCTAACCCTTCTAAAGCTGGTACTATTTTACGAATCATCAGTTCGAATCCAATAGATCAAATTGATGTGTACAGCATAGACGGAAAGCGAATAGAAAGCGAGTTTAATGGAGAGCTTCTTGACTTTGAAACTTCAAGTGGTGTTTATCTTTTAAGAGTGAAATCAGGCTCAAGTTGGTATACTAAAAAGTTGATTATAGAGTAATTACAACCAGACTAGGCCTCCTATATAGAGCGCAATAATCAATTGCAGTAGACCTTGAACCCATTTCTTCCGTTTTACTACTTCAATTGGCAAGATCAAGACGGCTATCAAGGTTAAGACAGCGATGACCGGCATTAGTCCAAGCCACGCAGATTTATCCATGACCGTTAATAAAAGTAAATCTGGCAGAAGGCTGGTAATCATAAGTACCTGAAATATTCTTATGCTTGGAACCACTCCTAATTGAGTGACTATGGTTTTATAACCCAAAATAACATCACCTTTCATGGAGCGGATGTCTTTGTAAACCTCCCTACTGAAAACCACCAAGAAAATGGCAAATCCATATACCAAGAATGTTAAGGGCGCCATTCTGAAATACAACAACAGACTAAAAAAAGCGGTTACTGCCAAAAGACTCGCAGCAAATTCCCGAATCAGAACAAGTTTTGATAGTTTATGTGAGTAAAACCAAAGCGCAAATCCGTATACCACAAAGAAAATTCCTATACGCCAAGATGCGTAGAAAGCAACCAAAGTACCAATGGCATTCAATAGCATATAAAAACGTAAGCTAAATGCTTTGCTAACCAAATGCTGAAATCTGGCTTTGTTAGGTCTATTGATTAAATCTCTTTCTGCGTCGTAAAAATTATTAATAATGTTCCCGGCTGCTAAAAATAGTGCAGTGGCCAAAATGATTAAATGAACTTTTACTTCTGAGAGTGAATGCCATAATTCAGATGCATTACTAAATGCAAACAGGAATGCCAAGTACTGTGCTAATGCAGTTAAAGCCACTGTTTTCCATTTGACAATGGTAAGTAATGCCGCAAGTTTTAAGTAAGGTGTATTTGCCTGAGAAGTGGCCACATTAAATCTTATAGACTAGCTCAAGTCGATAATCCTTCAAGGATTCTTGTGCTTTATCCAAGTCTTGAGTGAAACCAAGGATATAGCCTCCTCCTCCTGAACCACAAAGCTTCAAATAATAGTCTCCTGTTTCTATACCTCTCTTCCAAACTTCCTTGAAAGCATCCGGAATCATCGGACTGAAGTTTTGTAGAAGAAGTGCAGATAAATGTTTCAAATTACTGAATAGGGGTTTTACATCTCCTTTAACAAAAGACTTGATACAAGCATCGTTGTACTTCTTAAATTCTGTTTTAAGCATAGTACGGAATCCGCTTTCTTTCATCTTTTCCATAAAGATCTGAACCATAGGTTGGGTTTCTCCAGGTTTTTCAGTGTCTAATAAGAAAATTGCTCCTTTACTGTTAGAAGTTGCCGAAGGCATTCCTACTGTATCTAAATCCTCGCTTGAATTAATCAATACAGGTAAGTTCAAATAGCAAATTAGTGGGTCTAAACCAGAGCTCTTGCCATGGAAATGAGATTCCATTTGGCCAAAGATCTTTTTCAAACTCACCAACTCATCTTTACTTACCGTTTCAGCATCAATTTTATCTAATGCATATCTGTCGTAGATAGCTGCAACCAAAGCCCCAGAGCTTCCAACTCCAAACCCTTGTGGAATAGTAGAATCAAATGAAAGGCCGTTGTGTAAATCAGAATCTAAACTGGTAAGATCCAGATCAAAAGCAAGCTCACCACTTTCTTTTAAAGCGTATAAATAATTTCTGAACTCGTTTAGTGATTTGAACGATGATTCATTGCCATCTTTAGTATTCTTAAGCTGACCTTTATAGAAATTATAAGGGATAGACAGACCCATTGCATCTTGAATTATGCCATATTCTCCAAAGAGAAGAATTTTACTATAAAATAAGGACTGCTTAATCATAATTTCTGTGGGCCGTTGCCAACCTGGTCGCAAATATACGCACCATCTTGGCAATACTGTTTCAATACCTTTTCAACAAACTCCAAAGCAAATGGTTCATCAGTCTTTGGAAAAAGGAAATGAAGGTTTGCACCTGCGTCTAATGTAAAGCACCATTTATAGCCCTTCTCCTTTCTTATTTTCCATATGGCTTCTATGGCAGCCAAAGTATTGGGCTTCATCAAAATGTATGACGGAGTGGAGGTCATCATTAATGCGTGTAAGCTTAAAGCTTCTTGTTCCACTATCTCTATAAACTCATCTAAATCACCCTCCTTAAGAACTTTTTGAAGCTTACTCATATTGCCTTGTGCTTGAGAAAAGCGCTGCTCTGCAAAAGGGTGGTTCTTTATTAGATTATGCCCTTGAGTGCTACTTACGTCTTTGCTTCCTTTATGAATTAGAAGAATGGTATCACAATAGGTCTTAAAAACCTCATCTATTTGATTGTATGCGATTGCATTTAAATCTGAACTTCCATCAAATTCTGGATGTGTACCCCATACGGCCATAGGACCAAACACGGAGCGACAAGCGCTCCCACTCCCTAGCCTGGAAAGTTCAGATGCTTTATCTTCTAGGTTTTCAGATGGCAACAATCCTTGTTGAACAGCAATATCACACAAACAAAGAGCTAATGCACTCATTCCGCTTGCACTGCTAGCTATACCTGAACTATGAGGAAAGCTATTGCTGGTTTTCACTGTCCAATGTGCTTTAACCAAACTTGGAAATGAGTCAGCAATTCGTTGTTTGAATTGTTCAATCTTTGGTACAAAATCTGGTTGCGATTCGCCATCTAAATACACCTCTACTCCCACTCTTTCATCGTCTATAGTCAATTGAGTAGTTGTCTGGCATTGATTTAAAGTAAAACTAATGGACGCATTCGCTGGTAATTGTATCCCATTTTCCTTCTTTCCCCAATATTTTACCAAAGCAATATTGGAAGGACTTTTCCATGTAGAATTATAAATCATTCTAGTGCAAATAAAAGATTAAGTAATCAAGTGAGAACCATTTCCTCAAAGCTTAAGATGGTATCAAAACCTTTGTTTCTGAAATATTCAGGGCTTTGTTCATTTCCTACCGCTAATACAAAGTCACCACCCCATGCTCCGAGTGATTTAATGGCATGAGGATAGTCAGAGAAATGGAGATCTTTCACTTTTGACCTTCCCAAAAGACCTGAAAGCATCTCTTCATGTGCATTTATTAAGTGCTCAAACTCTTTTAGTTCTTCACAAACCACCATTCTTCTGGTAATAGCACTAAACATCTGTTTATCGTCTTCAGATACTGCATCAACTTCGAAACTCGCTATACTTTCTCTGCTGTTTTGCTTCTTATTGAGGTGAACAAAGAAGAGGTTTTTTCTAAATGGTGGGTTCCAAACAAAGCCTTCCCAAGCTGGAGGGTAACTGTAAATCAGCTCACTCCCAACCATACCAACGGCAATGTCGTAACCACTTCCTCCAAAACTAGCTTGAGACAATTCAAATGCACCTACTTCTGCCCACTTAGCAATATTGCATATTAAAGTGCTGCTACTTCCTAGGCCCCAATCAAGAGGAAATTCTAAATATGTTTCTACTTTATGCGCTTCCACGTTCCAATTTGGATTTAACTCAAATGCCTTGACCAAGATGCTCTTTAGTTGGCTAGCTGTATCCTCGTTAGAAGAATCTACAATCTCAAAGTTTTTTGCCCTGTACCTCGCTTGGAACCATTCTGAATTTAAATGATTAAAAGAATTCCAAATTAGGTCTGATTGTTCGCTGTTTTTCACTATCATCTTCTGGCCAAACTTAGTAGCAATGGCTAGAGCCTCAGAACCAGAAAGCACAACATATTCGCCACTTATCAAAAGTTTACCCGGACTATAGAAAGTTTGCATGAGGGCAAAGAAGCAATGAATTGATTCAAGATACAAGAACCAAAATCACAAGGAGCAACTTAAATAAGATTTATTCATCTACTTGGCGATATTTACCGGATCAAAGTCAGCAATCAAGCAATCGTTGCCTTTGTAAAAGTGCATTTCTAAATCAAGTAGCTTTGGAATCGAATCTGGCAAGCAAGTGAGCCTCAAAATCGGGTCTTCAGTATAAGGTATATCATCACCCAATTTACTATTTCTCGACATTGGATAAAACTCCTGCCCTTCAAAAATGCTAACCGTCCCTTTGAATTCAAAGCCTGATTGAAATACTATCACTGAATCAAAATCAATAAAGATTGGATCATATGGATAAGCTGATGCATAAAGAAAAGACGATTTTGGAATCATACTTATTCTAGCGACATCTAAATTAATCCTGAATACCAATTCGTTGATGTCTGTTGAATCTTTAACTATATAGTCAAAATCATCATTATTATACCTCTCTAATGCAACACCACGGAAGCCATAAATTTCATAAAATTTACCTCCACTGCATGAAATCCCTTCTTTCTTAAAACAGCCCCATTCCAAGAATACTATTCCTGTACATAAGAACATGAACAATAGAGGTCTTAACATGCTTGTAAAATTAGAATATAAAAATGTCCCATTTGTAAGCGGATTGTTAAACATCATATTAACTCTTGTGTTCACGCAACTACAGATTTATGAGATTTGGTTATTTGTGGTTTTGGTTCTTAACGCGGGTTCCCCATTACCCCAGGGGAAATTTACAATCAATAGAAACACAAAAAACAAAGAAGACATACAGATTAACTACAGTGTAGATATAATGATTAGTTATCAGCTATTAATTCTTGAGGGTCTAAAGATGGAATTAATCATTAACAATTAACAACTAATAATTAATCACTAACCATTAAGCACTTCACCACCTCTAACTCTTTTAAAAACTTCCACTACTTCAGCATGATGTGGTGTATGTTTAATAAAGTATTTGACTATTTGAGCTTTTTCAGATTCTGTAGCTTCCAGTTGATTTAAGATGTTCAACAAGTGCATTTTCATATGACCTTGTTGAATACCCGTTGTTGTTAAACTGCGCAAGGCCGAAAAGTTTTGAGCTAGCCCTACCGTTGCTACTATTTGCATGAGCTCTTCAGCACCAGGATGACCCATTAACTGATGAGCAAATTTCACCATTGGGTGTAAAGTTGTAATTCCTCCAACGGTACCTAATGCCATTGGTATTTCAATGTAGAACTTGAATTGACCATCGCTTAAATCCAAATGAGTTAAGCTACCATAATGACCATCTTTAGCAGCATATGCGTGTGCACATGCTTCTACAGCTCTAAAATCATTGCCAGTAGCAACCACTACAGAATCAATGCCATTCATTATGCCTTTATTATGTGTAACGGCTCTGTAGGGTTGAGTTTCAGCTATTTTAATTGCTGTCTGAAATCGTTCGGCAAAATCTTTGGCACTAATGTCTGTACCTTCCACCATCATTTCAATTGGCGCATTCACTTCAGATCTAACTAAGCATTTAGGGGTATAATTACTTAAAATACACATAACCACTTCTAGTTCCTTGTGGTTTAAAGTGCTTTGCTCTATCTCCCTTTGCAAGACTTCAGAGAATTTCTCCAAACAGGTATTAATAAAATTGGCACCCATACTATCACAGGTTTCAAATTCTGCCTCTATTTGATAGTAATAAGGAATATCTTCTGTTTTATTTACCAATCTAATCTCTTGAATTCCACCCCCTCTTTTTCTCATATTGGCAGTTATTCCTTCAGTTTCTTGTAGAAATTTAGACTTAATTTCTTCTACAAATTGATTCAATGCCCCTGAGTCTTGTCCCTTCCACAAAAAATGTACATGACCCACTTTGGTAGTGCTTAATACTTTGGTTTTAAATCCTCCTTTATCAAACCAGAAATTGGCAGACTTTGCCGCTGCTGCTACCACAGAACTTTCTTCTATAGCCATTGGAATGGTATAGTACTTTTCATTGATTAGAAAGTTTGGAGCTACTCCAAAAGGTAAATAGAAATTACTAAGTGTGTTTTCTATAAACTCATCATGCAATTTCTGCCTTTTAGCATCTGAATGCCAGTAAGTTTTGAGCAATTGCATGGCATCTGACGATCCGTTGAAATGCTTATCTATAAGCCATTCCATTTTGGCTTCTTTACTCAGTTTAGAAAATCCTTTGATATACGACATCAGTCTTTAACTCTTAAATATGCTTGAGCCAATTTGTATCCCTCCAATTGTAGTTCAACAAAGTTCTTTAATTCTTGGTAGTCAGCTCTAGCGTGTTTCAAAAATGCGCTTGCCTGCCCGTAAGCTGCATTGGCTTTTATTCTTTCTACGTAGAAGTATCCGTCTACAAAGCCCTTAACGCCACCACTTACTATCACTGATTTAGTTTGGTTCAATGGTCCCAATTCCTCGTTCAATTGATTATAACATTCAACCATTTCGTCTGCTGAATGCCCCCATCTAGATACCGCATCATTCACTTCATGCTGTATACTACTAGCTCTGCTCAGCTCTAACTTGCTAAAATTGGTGCCCCCATGTGCCGCAAAATCTATGGCTTCCAGCGGCAATTGCATTAGCGCTTTAAGACTGGCGGGGCCCATGCCTTGGCCAACCTCTTTAACTATTATTGGAATGTTTAAATCAAGACTTCGCTTAATGGTGTCTAAAGGGGATTTCTTAATCTTATCGCCCTCCGGCTGCAACCATTCTTGCAACGGGTTAATATGAATAATTAATCCGTCAGTTTCGGTTTTTGAAATAAGTTCTTTAATTTTTCCTTCTTGGCTATTGGCAAACAAATCTTCCATNNGATATGCATCATCATCCAGTATAATTCTACAAGAGCCTAAGCCCATGCCTAAACCAAATTCTCCTGCTGCTTTAGCCAAATTTCTATTAATTGTGGCCGCTTCTTTGGTACCACCAGTCATACTGCTAATCCAAAGAGGAGCATTCATTTCCTTATTGGCAATACTTAACTCGCAATTCAATTTTTCAGGGTGAGCATTGAATACAGGTTCGTAGTCAAAACGCTTATCATGACCTTCAACAACAGACTGAAATGCCAGTTCTATATGATCTTTTTTTCGTTCGGATGTTTTGGTTTGTCCCAAGTCTGCGAAATTAGTTAATAGTAAATAAAGGAAAGAGAATGCAAATTGTTCGTTATTGCCTAGAATAATTGGGGCTGGCTTGGCCCTTTAGGTGCCTCCAAAGTCTCTATTTGAACTCTATAGCCTGAGTGACTTCTCACATTCATGACACCGCCATCTTCAAAGATGAGGTACTGCCCTTTAATTCCCACCAGCTTTTTGCGAATACTTCCTTCTCTATCTAACTTCAAACTCTTTACTTTCTCCGGATGAACATCTAAAGGGTATTTGATATATGTCACCTTATCATTCGCGCTGAGATGTTCCTTGTAATCTTCTGGAACTAATTCCATCATTTGCTTTCTCACATCCAGGATATCTGTCTTATTATCAATAATTCCCTTCAGCATTTTCTGCCAATGAGTTTTATCTGCAATATGGGCTTTTAACGAGACCTCTATTAANNTCCATCTATATGGGATATTAGTATCTCTAGTAACTCCAACTTTATATCCATTGGTCAAAGAAATATAAACCACATGTGGCTGCATATGATGTTTCATTTCCCACTCATAGTCACGCAATGCAATTCCTTCATGGATTCTGCTTAACTCAGGTCTTACTATTGAAGGACTTGCCATTGGACTTTCCATAAATTCCTTATATGTGAGTCCTTCTCCATAAGCCTTTTTCATTTTCTCACCAGATAGAACACTGTTGATATGCCCCTCATACTCAATAAGCAACATTTTGCCAATTAATGCATTCATATCCACTACATCTAGCGGCTCAAGTACATCTTTCAAGGGTAAGAAATAGTGAACCAATCCATCTGCATCAAGCTCGGACTGCATTTTTCTAAGGTTTCCTTCAAAACGCATAAAGCAAATGTAATAAAGCTGATTGCCTTAATGCTGAATAGCGGCAAATTCCTATTCGGGTATTTTTGTGAGATGAAGCAAACACTTCTTCTTTTCTCATTGGCTTTTTTGTTATCATGTTCGAACAATAGCAAATTAACTTTACCTCAGGATCCAATAAGATCAAATCAGACTTATCATTACCACGAGGGTATTGCCTGGTGGGATAGCTTAAGTAATTATTCAGAAAAAATTAGTCTACAGACTTTTGGACAAACAGATGCTTCATATCCCCTGCACTTAGCTATATTCTCTAATAAAAATGTAGAGCTGGGTACTATCAAAAGAAGCGGCTTGCCCGTTCTACTAATTAATAACGCCATTCATCCTGGAGAGCCAGATGGTGTTGATGCAAGTATGGCGTTCTTTAGAAAACTTGCTTCTAACAACGACTATGCCAACAAGTTCAAAGACTTGGTGATTGTTTGTATTCCATACTATAACATTGGTGGAACCCTGAATATTAATAGTCATACAAGGGCCAATCAAAATGGTCCTAAGGCTTATGGGTTTAGAGGAAATGCACAAAATCTAGATTTAAATAGAGACTTTGTTAAGTGTGACTCTCGAAATGCTTTGAGTTTCTCCAATCTTATAGAAATCATCGACCCTGATGTCTATGTTGAAACTCATGTTAGCAATGGAGCTGATTACCCTTATGTAATGACATATCTACCTACCCAAGCCGATAAATTGGGATATGGCATGGATAAAATTCAAAGAGAGTTGTTAAATCCTAAATTGGAAGAGAACATGTTAAAAGCCGCCTTTCCAATAGTTCCTTATGTAAACGTACACGGTATTCCTTTGGACTCCAGTTACACCGCCTTTTATGATTCACCAAGATATAGTACAGGGCTTATGGCTTTGCGTCAGAGTTTTGCCTACATCACAGAATCTCATATGCTTAAGCCTTATGACGATAGGGTTCAAGCAACATATAAGTTTATAGAAAGCATCGGTGAGATTACGCTTATTGAGCAAAAGGCAATAAAAAGGGCAAGACATGATGCAAGACAAGCCGTAAGTACAGCAGATAGTTTCGCTTTGGACTGGAAAATAGATTCAACGCGCTGGAGAGATCTAGACTTTACAGTTTATCAAGCCGGTTTCAAAAAAAGCCTAACAACAGGTTATGACCGCCTCTATTATGACCGCTCTGCACCTAGTTCTATTAACATGAAATATTATGAATTTATGAAACCCACCATTCAAAGAAAAAAGCCAAAAGCTTACGTACTGAACGGCGGATACAAGGATGTAATTGAGAGATTGAATAAGCTAGGAATTCATATGCAAATCATCAAGGCCGACACCACTATAGAAGTAGTTGAATACAGAATATCTTCATTTGAAACATCCCCAACTCCATTTGAAAAACATTACTTTCATCACAACACAACTTTCAGTAGAGATACTATACTAAAGATCTTTGTAACTGGAGACTGCATTATAGAACTGGGAAATTACAAGGACAGAATGGTGGTTGAATTATTGGAACCTGATGGGCCAGACAGTTATTTTAACTGGAATTTCTATGATGCCATTTTGCAACAAAAGGAATGGTATAGCCCATATGTATTTGAAGACGAAGCATTTGCTCTTCTATCTGAAGACAAAGATCTTCAGGAGTCTTTCGAAATGATGAAGGCATCTACGCCAGGATTTGCTCAAAACCCTCAATGGCAACTATACTGGATCTACCAACAAAGCCCACATTACGAGGCCTCACATATGCAGCTCCCTATTTATAGAATTGAGTAAAGTCATAAGCAGAGGTAACTCAAATCACATAGAGATTTGAAATGTTTAATGACCTTTGGTTAAAACAAAGATTATGAAAACAAACATGGGATTTACAGACCGCTTTATACGCATACTTTTTGCATTGGTGGTTGCGGTACTTTACATTAATGGCAGCATTACAGGAGTATTGGGTTTGGTGTTATTGCTAGTTGGTATCATCTTTTTCTTAACCAGCATGGTGAGTACATGCTTAATCTACCTACCGTTTGGTATAAAGACAAACAAGAATCAATCATGAACACAGAAGTCATTCATATAGCCAATTTGAAGTGTAGTGGATGTGCCGCAACCATTACAGACAGGTTGAATAAAATAGGAGATGTTCAGGTCTTAAATGTGAATGAAGATGAAGGAGCAGTAACGGTGGACTATGAAAATGACAGCACACGTAAGCTAATCATAGACAAGCTTCATTCTTTGGGATATCCTGAGGCCACAGAAGAAAACGGCTTACTTCTCCAAGCTAAGAGCTATGCGAGTTGTATGATAGGAAGAATTAAATCCTAACGGAGTATTACTTCTACGAGCATTTTGAACTTCTGCCCTTAGACCCTAAACATTACGTCAGCAATACTGTGAGCTGCTTCACTGCCTTTCTAGCCGGAATTCCTTCGTAAATGATTTCATGAACAAAATCTAGAATAGGCATATCTACTTTGTATTTCTTATTGAGATCAAAGATGGTCTGAGCGGCATAATAGCCTTCAGCTACCATTTCCATTTCCATTAATGCACTTCTAACAGAATAACCTTTTCCCAACATGGCACCTAAAGTTCTATTTCGGCTGTATTGAGAATAGGCTGTCACTAGCAAATCTCCTAAGTAGGCAGAGCCATCAGTATCTCTATCAATTGGATGAACAGCTTCTATAAACCTCTTAATCTCTCTTATGGCATTGCTTACCAAAACAGCTAGAAAATTATCTCCATACCCTAAACTGTGACAGATGCCAGCGGCTATTGCATATACATTCTTCAGTACCGCTGTGATTTCTGTTCCGTAAATATCTGCGCTTGCTGTTGTTCTAATATAGTCACAGCTCATCTGGGCAGCCATTGCATTACTAAAGTTCTCATTTGTAGAAGCAAATGTGAGATAAGACAAGCGTTCTTGTGCAACTTCCTCTGCATGGCACGGTCCTGTAATTACCCCAAATTGGTCTTGTCCGAGCTCTTTATCTGTAAATAAATAATCACCTAGAATCTGTAATGTTTGAGGCACCACTCCTTTGATGGCCGAAATTACTTTCTTTCCCCTGAACAAATCATTTTCAAGAGGATGAATTAAATCATAAATAAAGGCCGAAGGAGTAACAAGTATTAATGTATCATTAGCTCTAATAAGTCCTTCTAAATCTATAGACACCTTTAGACGTTCTAAATCCAAACTAACAGAACGAAGATATTTTGGGTTAGACCCCTCTTTTCCGATGAATTCGGCCATGGACTCTTGCCTCACCCACCAATCAACTTTACATTCAGGATTCTCAAGAAGGATTTTCACTAGAGCCGTACCCCAGCTTCCTCCGCCTATTACCAAGAACTTGTTCATTGGGCTCAAAGATGCACTTTTTATCTCAGTCAATTAAGATGCGTTGACTATGTAATACCTTTCTGTCTTGGTTGCGAATACTAAGTATGTAAACGCCCTTAGCCAAGCCTGTTGTATTCNNCGATTGAATGAGCTGACCTTTCATGTTTACTAGCTCAACATCCACTAATTCATCTTGATCAAAATTGGCAGCAACTTTAACTGAATTCCTAGCCGGATTAGGGTATGCTATTGAGCGATTAACTATGTTCAATTCATTGTCTACTTTAATTTCAGCCAGCCACACATTATTCAAATCATTTTCATCTCCATAGGAGCCTGCTAACCAAACAACTCCCGGTTCATTATACTTACGTTGTATGTCTGTATAGTCTCCCCAACGTTCAGCTGTATCAGGGACGAAAGTATTGATAAGACCATCTCCTTCTTTTATTGATAACACATCTGAATAGATTCCATTTAAGCCACCAATACCATTGTGAAAAACAACACTAGTTCCAGCATATTTTTGTTCACCAACATGTGAAAAGGTAATGAGCATAGAATTTACATCCTCATTTCCTGTTCCACTGTAACTTATGGATGGATAAGCAAAGTCTTGTTCTACATCTGAAATTATAAAAGCATTTGCACTTGGCGAAGTTCCCACTTGATCTATTACTCCATGAAAAATCCCTGATGTATAGTAAGTAGGCACCATAGTAGATTGAACGTAATGTATTTTGTCGCCCAAAAGTGTAGCAGACAGAACTCGAGTATCATTGGTCTGCAATCTGAAACCTACATCTGGTTGATAAGCAGTTGGAGGAACACCATATTGGATATTGGTAGTAAGTATACTAGTTTCAAGCTCCGCTTGATTGGAGCTAAGAGTATTGTTAATATGATGAAGAAAGACCGTGTCATTAGCTTCGTCACCTGGTCTTACAGACAAGAAATACATTTCCTCGCTACTCAAGTCCGTAGCTGGTTGAACAGGACAGATACTCCAGATAGCCTTGTTTTTATACTTTATATCACTGTAAAGCTGTCTCCCTAAAGGATCTCCATTATAACCATCTTCTTTACTAATCTGCCAAATAAAAGATTCTATAAAACCTTCTTGCCAAGATCCACCATCAACAATAAGATTAACTGTAATGAATAAATCTTCTCCATTATGCCCAATTATGGGATAATCACTCCATACACTTCCGCCATCAGGTCTTCCAGAGATCTGATAGAAATTCCAAAGTCCTGTTGGATCTTTGGTTTGAGAAAACCCAACAATAATTCTTGTATCATCACTCCTACTTCCTTCCAAGAACATGAGAATAAATCGATCTGCTATAGGATCATATAAAACCTTTGGATCATAGTATCTATCCAGAATTCCCAGTTGACCTGCTACCATGCCACTGAGTGTTCTAAATTTCAACATATTTCCATCAGAATCAAGGATGGTAACAGTAGTATTTATTGCGCTAACAATGATGCCATCATTGCTAATAGCCATGGTGTTATCATTAGGCACACCAGATGATCCAATGGGTCTTCCATTGAAATTTCTTTCAATTTCAGGTGCAATGTCAGAACCTAATTCATCATAAGATGACTCCTTGTGTTTGTGGGAATATCTGCGCTTTCTTTTAGCGTCTATTCTTGCCTTCAGATCTTGAGAAACCATCCCAACTTCTGGTGCTGCTTCATTATTTTTAAGTTTACTGAGCTGAAGTTCTTCATCTGAGAAATTAACTGTCCAACTTTTTACTGCTGGCAAATCTTTGGTTAAATCATAAGTAAACTGTGCTTTTACAATCACAATAGAGCAAAGAAGGGCAGCTAACAGTATGGCTTTTCTCATGGTTTCAAATATATCGTTTAAGGTCTTAGCTGTTTCATATTCTCCTTGGAGAACATATCCAGTGGTAAATTTTGACTGAAATCTAGACTTTTATAAGTGAACAGCGTTTTTTGATTCTTTTTAACTGCGGGTATCATCTCATAACTACTCACAACCCATTTGCCTCCCATTTTTTCTATTTGCCCACCTATTATCCTATGTACTTCTTCCATGTCTTCATCATAGAAGACCATCTTCATTTGATTAAAGGTAGTTTTATCTACCCACAATTCGATTCTTCCCCAAAGTACTTGTGCATTTTCCTTGGGATTCAAAATCAAGGCGTGACAATTTCTCCTATTTATGATTTCATTACCATTCAATTGAACATGATAATCTTGGCTCATGTTAGTGCCTCGTAGTAAATCATCCATGGTCATATCTGAACCCATCCATTTCTGACTCATAAGACTCATAGGCATTTTAACTATTTTATTAATTCGAGGAATAAAATTGAATACCTCATCTGCTGTTTTTAAGATTACAGTTCCCTTGTCTTTTTCCGGGCTCAACACATAGGCCAAAGCATGATCGTCTCCTTTAGTCCATATCTTAATAGAATAAGTCTTATTCCAACTGGGGCGAATCAATTCAACTTGCACTTCTCCAACCACATCTCCTATTTGATATAGCGATTCTGACTTTTTCAGTATTTCAATTCCATTCAGATTATCAGAATTGAATCCAAATAAAAAAAGTATGATTACAACACCAGCTTTAGGCATACTTATTTGTTCTTGTTGTAAAGCTCCAAAGCCTCTGGCATTAGCTCCTGCAAATTCTGTTTTCTTTTGTCTGGATCAGGATGAGTACTTAGAAATTCTGGAGGTCTTTGTCCTCCCATAGCATTCATTCTGTCCCAAAATAAAGGAGCTTCTTGAGGATCATAACCGGCCATTGCCATAAACATGAGACCCATCTCATCTGCCTCGCTTTCGTGCCTTCGGCTAAAAGGCAACATAACTCCAACATTAGCACCTAGGCCATAGGCCATTTGTATTAGAGCTCTTGTTTCTTCTGTTCTAGTACTTGCAGCTACATCCAAGGCCACCCCTCCCATCTGAAGCGCTAGTCCCTGACTAACACGTTCATTTCCGTGTTGCGCAATAGCATGAGCAATCTCGTGACCCATAACAACAGCTACTCCAGTTTCTGTTTCACATATGGGTAAGATTCCAGTATAAAACGCCACTTTTCCTCCACTCATACACCAAGCATTAATAAGAGTATCCTGAATTAAATTGAACTCCCACTCAAAACCTTCTATACGCTTTTCATACCTCGTTCCTTTTAAATAGGTTTCTACTGAACCAGCTATCTTTTGACCAACGGATTTTACCATATTGGCTCTGTTTGTATTGTATTCCACTGCAGCGGTATCCAAGATGTGTTTATAAGAGGTTAAACTCATTTCCATTAGGGTACTTTCAGGCAACATTCTAAATTGCTTTCTACCTGTAATCGGAATTTTTGAGCATGCTTCAAATACAAAGAAGCTGACCAACAAAACAAGAAGTGTTTTAGTACGAATTTTTTTCATAATGACGTTTGCACAAATTAAGACAAAATGCGTGCTAAATGTAAGTCAAGTGAATTAATTTCGCTGAGTCATGACACAACAAGAATATATAGATCAAAATAAAGACCGCTTTCTAGAAGAACTTTTCGATTTACTTCGAATTCCCAGTATTAGTGCGGACTCTAGCTATAAAGATGATGTTCGCAAAACCGCTGAATTTGTAGCTGATAAAATGAAGGAAGCTGGTGCTGATAATGTGACTTTAGAAGAAACTTCAGGCAATCCAATAGTATATGGTGAAAAGATGGTAGACCCTTCCAAACCGACTATTTTAGTATACGGCCATTATGACGTTCAACCTTCTGTTCCAGATGAACTTTGGAATACGCCACCTTTTGAACCAACGATTAGAGATGGCAACATCTATGCAAGAGGCGCTTGTGATGACAAAGGACAATTCTATATGCACCTAAAGGCATTTGAAACCATGATGCAAACCAACACTCTAAGCTGCAATGTCAAGTTTATGATAGAGGGAGAAGAGGAAGTAGGATCTACCAATCTTGGACCATATGTGAAAGCACATGCAGACAAATTAGCTGCTGATGTTGTACTTATCTCAGACACTGCAATGATTGCAAATGATACCCCATCTATTGATACTGGTTTAAGAGGTCTTAGCTATGTTGAGGTAGAAGTAACTGGGCCTAATATTGATCTTCATTCCGGAACCTATGGAGGTGCAGTGGCTAACCCCATAAACGTACTGTGCACCATGATTGCATCGCTTCATGATGAAGACAGGCATATCACCATTCCTGGCTTCTACAATAATGTAGAAATTGTTAGCGATGCCGATCGCGCTGCTATGGCTAAAACCCCTTTTGATATTCAAGAGTATATGGAAGAATTGGATATAAATGATGTACTGGGTGAAAATGGTTATTCAACTATTGAGCGCACTGGAATTAGACCTACACTGGATGTAAACGGAATCTGGGGAGGATACATAGGAGAAGGAGCTAAAACAGTTCTTCCAAGTAAGGCATATGCCAAAATCTCCATGCGATTGGTTCCAAATCAAACTTCAGCAGAAATTACTGAATTGTTTCAGAAACATTTTGAGTCCATTGCTCCTGCATCAGTAAAGGTAAAAGTAACACCGCATCACGGTGGCGAACCTGCAGTTACCCCAACAGACAGCAAAGCATATCAGGCAGCAGCTAAAGCTATGGAAGAAGCATTTGGAAAAGCTCCAGTACCAACAAGAGGTGGAGGTTCAATTCCTATAGTGGCATTGTTTGAGGAAGTGTTGGGTCTAAAGACTGTACTGTTCGGATTTGGTTTAGATACAGATGCTATTCACTCTCCGAATGAAAAATATGGACTCTTCAATTTTTATAAAGGAATAGAGACCATTCCTCACTTCTATAAACATTTCGCTACAGGGGAGTAACAGCTCTTGACATAAAAAAAACATCTGTTCTACAGATGGATTTTATCTTTGCAGCCTTACCATGAATAATACACTAGCTAAGATAAGATACGCTCTGTTGATTCTGCTTTTTGGTTTTGCCATAAGTGCAAGAGCACAAGTCGATTATAAACAAATGATGGATGATCCATCATTTAATTTCTATGAAGTTGTAGACGCTGCTGAAAAGCACTTTTCAATTCACCCTAGAGGTAAAGGCTCTGGATATATTGGGTATTTGCGGTGGAAGTATCACAATGAACCTAAATATTATCCAAGCGGCGACAGGTCTGGTATAGATCCTTTTATGGTGAGTAAATCTTACTCAGATTTTGTAAAACAAGCACAATCTGCCAAACACAAAACAGATTACGATAATGAATGGATAGACCTTGGTCCGTACAGCGCAGATAGTATCACTTCACACTACAGTGCGGGAATTGGACGAGTTGAATGTTTTTATGTAGACCCTTTAGATACCATGAAAATCTACATGGGCTCAAGAAGTGGTGGTTTTTGGCGTACTACTGATGAAGGAAAAAACTGGCAGAACACTACGGATTATTTGCCTGCGTCAGGTGTAAATACCATGGACGCATCTCCAACTAATAGTGATAGTGTTCTAATCAATTTGAGAAATGCCTACAACTCCACCACTCATGGAATCTATAGATCTACTGATGGAGGTATCACTTGGACTTTGAGCAATTTCAACCCTACCCAATTGGGTAAAGGAGGATTAGGATCAAACTTTAGAGTGAATATGATCAAGATACATCCTCGCTTACCCAATTTAGTTTTTGTGGGAACCAATGGAGGATTATATAGGTCTGACAACTCTTTACAAACATACACTTTGGTTAAATCTGGGAATACCAGAGATATTGAATTTCATCCTACCGACAATCAAATCATATATGTCAGTGATTTCTCAGTGGCTGGAATTATTAACATATCTACCAATCAAGGTTTGAACTTTCATACCTCAGGACCTTTGGTTGGTAATGGATCTTCAGGTTTCGTCTCTACAACAAAAGACAATCCTGATGCCGTATATTTTGCTTCAAACTCTGGGCTTTGGAAATCTAATAACAAAGGAACCAGCTTTAACTTTCTTATTAACCCTAATGAGTCCTGCCAGGGAATGGAAGTCTCAGATGTAGATAGCATGGTTATTATTTACGGTTATGTAGATTTAGAAAGAAGTTTAAATGGCGGAGATAGTTTTAATCAAATCACGGTGTGGTCTGCTCCAAGAAGTGAATCATATGTACATGCGGATCTGCGCAATATTGAATCTCTGAATGGCGTATTTTATGTAGGCACCGATGGTTATTTCTGCAAGACTAATGACAATGGAACAACGTGGACTAAATTAAATCGAGGAACTGGGATTAGAGAAAACTATAGATCAGGGATTTCACAAAGCAATGCTTGGGTAAACATGTGTGGGTCACAGGATAATGGCACAAGTATTTTTAGCAATAATCATTGGATAGAATGGAATGGAGGAGATGGAATGGAGGCCATAGTTCACCCGCTCAACAAAGACTGGATGATTGGAAGTTGGCAATATGGTACTAGAAATAGAACAAAAGATGGCGGACAATCAAGACATGGAATTAGCACACCCCAATCCGGATCTAGCCACGCTTCTTGGGTATCTCCATTGCTTTTAAATCCGTTAAATCATCAACAGTTCTTTCATTTCAGCTCTAATGTTCACAAAGCCTATAACTTCGGAGATCGCTGGGAGCAAAGGGGATCTGCCAACTCATCTTCTGTGCGTTTGGCAGCTATAGCTGAAAATGATTCAAATATTATTGCTGCCTCTAGTTACTCAGATTTGAGAATCAGTAAAGATGGGGGTTGGAGTTTTTCTCCTATTCCAAACACAGATAATACTGGATGGATTTCAAGAATTTGTTTTGATCCCAAGAATGATCAAACTATGATTATCACTTACTCGAGTTATGTGGCAAACAACAAAAAGATTTACATCTCATATAATCAAGGTCAGACCTGGCAAAATATCACTTATAATTTAGGCGATATGCCTATTTATTCTGTTGCTGTTGACCACCAAGATTCTTCGTTTATTTATATAGGAACTGAAATTGGTATTTACTACAAATCCATGCTGGGGACCAGATGGAATTTGTACAATAAAAATTTACCAAATGTGAGCATACTTGATTTGGACATACTGTACGGTACAAATACTATAAGAGCCACCACCTGGGGAAGAGGTTTATGGGAAAACAGCCTTATTGGAAGAATAGATTTTCCTTCTATTGTTTCAACAACCACAGAAGATGTTCTTGATGAGCGTTACCCAAACACCAGACAAGACCAAACCATAACTTCTAAGATATCATATGAAGGAAATTTGACTTCAGTATATTTAATGTATTCTGTTAATAGCATAGCTCTGGATTCCAGAATTGAAATGATATATGTTTCTGACAGCACCTGGATTAGTCAGGGAGAGCTGGGGAGCAGACAAGGCGGGGATCAAATCTACTTTAAGGTATTTGCCGTTGGGGAGAACCAAGACACTACCGAAACCTATAGGTTCATGTACACTGTAAAGCCATTTCAATATTGCTTTGCCACAGGAGATAATTCAACCACTTCAGATTATATCAACTCAGTTAAACTCAACGGCATGGTGAACACTAGCGATAAAGAAGGCTATGGAAATTTCACGGATACGGTTGTTCACCTGCAAGCAACGCGCACCTATGAACTTGAAATTGGTATGCAATATCACTGGGATCCAGACACCACAGCTGCTTGGATAGATTTCAATCTAGATGGAACTTTCGACACCACTGAATGGATAGAAATGGGCCCAATAGATGATGACCACAACAGTTTTGGGTCTTTTACAGTTCCTGCTAATGCAGTTAAAGGAGACACCTTAAGAATGCGAGTTAGAAATCAATATTGGTATAACAGTCCAAATCCTTGCGGAAGCGAAACTGGAGAAGTAGAAGATTACTCCATAGTAATAGACGACTTTGTTTCCGCAATTGATGAGCATACTCAATCCTTATTCACAGTATATCCAAATCCTGGTAGAGGCTCTTTGAATCTGCTTATGAAGCAATTTGAATCGGGAATGACTTTAAAGATATATAATCTGCAGGGTATTGAAGTATTCAATATGGATTTACAAACTCCAGAGCTGAGCATTAATCTAAGTGCGGGAACATACATTGTTGAGCTGATTCACAAAGATGAAGTGAGCAGATCTAGATGGATAGTCCAATAAACTATCTCAGCAAGTGAACGTTGCCATTTTCGTAGAAGCTTCTACCTGAGGCATCCGAAACTTTTAATTGGTAGAAATAAACGCCTTGTTGTGCGGGTGAACCTTTATAGTTACCATCCCAACCTTCATCTCTTTGGTTGCTGTGATATACCAATTCTCCCCATCGGTTGTAGATATCCAATTCAAAGTCTGTAGGTCTAAATTCTGATGAATTAACCGCAAACCTTAGGTATGGTTTAAACACTTCATTTATTCCATCCCCGTTTGGCGTAAAGGCATTTGGAGTATACGCTCTAGCTTGTCCTCCGGCAAAAGCCACGTTAGACATACTCGAGTCTCCATCAACCCCTATGGCTCTTATTTTGAACTGATATTTGCCATCTGCATTTTCTTGATGAATTCCTCCATCTATATAGGAGTTTGTACCTCCATTTACTTCATCAACTAATTGATAGTCTCCAAACTCAAACACCAGTATTTGATATTTATTTACACCATTGAGCCATTGCTCATAAGAAGTCCAATCTAAATGGACTCCCCCAGTTTTGTATTCCGCTGTGAGCAATATAGTCTTGCCGTAGCGTCCCGTCATTGTTCTTAGGTCACAAGGGTCAACTTCAACCAATGAATATAAATAGTTATGTACAGAGGTTTCAACATCGGCATCGTAAAGATAGGTTCCTGTCAAAGTATAAAAATCAACTTGATTGGTGAGATTATCTTCATATTTAGTGAGCTCAAAATAGGTTCCCGAGTCATAGGAACTCGGACTCCAGAATACTTCAACCTCTTCTAAGTTATTTACTGTTGCTACCCTTATAGAAGGTAAGCTACTATTCATAACATATAATGAGCGAACTGTGCTGCTATTACTTCTAGACACATATGGACCTAAATCTTGAATAGCCTGCACATAATAAGTATAGTCATCTTCACACAGATTTGGGTCTTCATAGTTAAATGTATTACCATCTACTGTTGCTAGAAGTGCATATGGAGTTGAAGCCGTTTTTCTGAAAATATTGTACTCCAACACCGATGACCATCCAATATAAGGTGTCCAACTTAAATCTACTCTCTTATGAACTACACTCGATGTGGTTAAAACTATAGCACAATGTTCTATAGACAAAGGACTTTGATGATTACAAACATCTGCAGTGCTGATGTCATAACAATAAGTGTTTCCAGAGCTAACATTTGCTGGATCTATATGTGTATTTGATTTCTGATCTGATTGTTGTAAAATACTTACTCCTCCCCTTCTCAACTCGTAATAATCAAAGAAGGCGTAGCTCGTTGTAGTGTGATCTAGAAACACTTCTCCTGCTTCATTAACAGTAACATAATTAATTGATGCAGGTGGAAGGCTATCCGCTCCAATTACAAACACCATAGTAGAGTCGCTTTTAATANNGAACACAGCTTGTACATTTATTTGCTTTGGCCCAGATACCAAATAAGTAAACCAGGCTCTTGTAGAATCTATAGTGAACTGGTTGGTTGGATTGCTAGGTTCTCCCATATCCCAGCTATATAGTGCACTTAATCCAGGATTTGCAGGAATCACTTCTTTTAATTGAGGAGCATCTGCGCACATATAGTAAGTGGTATCAAAAACAAAGCTTGGAATGGCATGAACGTAAACAAAAGTGGTATCGTGGTTCTCACACGCCTGACCATTTCTGGAATGCACACTTAGCATATGCAAACCGGTATCCAAAGGTGTAATAGTATCTTGAACTTTGTTGCTATAGAAAGCTGATTTCCAATACCATCTTACGATATCGGTATAGACCATAGGATCATTGAAAATAATGTCTTCCCCCAAACAAATAGTGTCGTTGCTCACAAAATTAATTTGAGGTAGCGGAGTTTCATAGACCACAATAGCACTATCTAAGGTAATGCTCTCTAAACAGCCATTCACACTTTCTACATAGAGAGTTGGACTGAAATATTGTATGCTATCTCCATTACCAATCTGATAACTATGGTTTGCTGCACCTGATGAATCTAGAGGAGATCCATCGCCATAATCTATAAAGCTTAGGGTATAATTTCTTGAATCATTATTGAAACCCACTTGCAAAGGAGCGCATCCGTTGGCATTATTGAGACTGAGACCCGCAGTAGGACCCACAATCTCAACTAAATTGAGCTTATTAATGGTATCGTAGCATCCCCAGGAGTTATAAGCAACCATGCTTACATCAAAGGTGTCATTGGTAGTAAAACTGTGACTTACTGAAGAAGTATCAGATCTTATGGTTCCACCATCTTCAAAAAACCAAAACAATGAATCTGCATTTATAGATCTATTGTAAAAATCGAAAGTCTGTGGAGCACAATATAGAAGGGTATCACTTACATCAAAGTCCGCTTTAAAAGGAATAACACTGTATGTACGCTCAAGGCTATCAAAACAATTGTTATCCTTCATGATAAACATTTTGACTGAATAAGAACCTGTATCTCGGAAGGTTATTCCATAAGTAACCGAGTCAATTTGTCTAACAGAATAACTAGAAGGGCTTACATCCCATCTAACGCTATCAGGCTCTCCTCTAGATCTATTGGTAAAGAGCATTTCTGAATTAATACATGCCAATACAGAAGGGCCAGGCTGAAATGCTGCTTGAACACCAACACGAATAACCGCTCCGTCTTCATCAAAATAGCCACAACCCATAGAATTGGTAACAAAAACAGATATCCTATAACTCAATTCTTGGTCTAATACTATGACAGGGTTTGCCGTTGTTGCTCCTGAAATAGTAACTCCGGTCATTGGTGATACAGACCAATTGTATTGCAGGGCCGAACTTGTGTCGCCTTCGTGCAAATTATATGCAATTGCAAATTGAGGTCTTAAAGTTAAAGGGGTACATCCACTAGCCGCATCTAAGGCTACATTGCCTAGTATTCCATTAGAGTATATCTGCTGATGGATTGAATCCAAACAAGCGTCTAAAACATTACCGCTTTCCACCCTATGCTTAAGGCTTAATGTATATAAACCTCCAGGGTCAAAATGAATGTTGGCAGTATCGCCATTCTTCTGAAAGACCCTTGAGCCAGCTGTATCATAAACTTCCCATCTGTATATCATATCTGCAGCCAAAGGCAAAGTGGAAGCTGAAAAACCCAAAGAATCATCGGAGCAAACAATAGAATCAATGAGATTGAGACTATGAGTCATATCCAGGATTTGTACAGCATTATTGCTTCTCAATGAGTCGGTGCAACCCAAACTATTAGAGACTTTGATTTTGAAATCGTAAAAGCCAGTATCATTATATGTGAAAAATGGACTTTTAGTTACTTGAGTACCAAGAACAGTAACACCATCTGTATCATAGAAGGTATACTCATAAGTTTCGATTCCTGTTATAGTCCTAGATGAGGTTCTATTTACAAATTTGACTTCTGTTCCAGGGCAAGAAATGGGAGGCAATGGATCCACCCGTAAATCATATCTGTCAATATCGATAAAATTTCTTTTATACATGGTGTCTTTACACCCAAGCACATCTGCTGTAATCAATTCCACATCATATAATGCTGGAAGCTGGGTAACAACAAAGTCTATATTTTTTGTTGAATCAGTATATAGCAAACTGTCATTCTCATCATATACATTCCACTCAAACCAGGCTACAGTTGAACTCACAGTGTCTGATGCATTTACCAGATTAACAGTATATGGCGTATCGCAGTGAATATTGTTACTAGAAATAAAGTCAGACTTTAAACCTTTGCCGTATATAAATGAATCAATGGTGACATTGCTTAAACATCTATTGTGGTTGAGCAAATATGAAACACTCTGATACCCCGTATCTGTTAATGCTAATTCTGAATAATATCTTCTCCTATTTCCAAACTTTCCCGCAGAGCTCAACCATCTAAAATTCCCATATACAGGATTGGTAGACTGAGTCACTACAAATTCTTCACTCAAGCAGACTGTTGATTTGGGTGTTGTTAAAACAGGATTCTGAGCATAACCCAAAGACANNCAAAAAATCCTGGATTGCTATAGCTAACATTATTAACTGTTTGCAATGTTGAAGTGCTATCTGTTGCCCCTTGAAAATACCAGTCAATGTTTTGCACCGACACACCGCTGTCAAAGACTGCACTGTATGAAGTAACAAAAGGCAAACAATTAGAAGTATCAGCAAAGCTGAATGACAAATTGATATCCTTACGAACGACAAGGGTATCAAAGAACGTTTCGAAAGTCCTACAGCCTTCAGCATCGTCTACAATCATGCTTATATCATGTCTCCCAGTTTGCTGTGCTTGTACTGTGGCATTAATAGGAGTATTGGTAAAGGTTTGTCCATCAATTACCCAGCTCCTGCTTGAGGATCCAACAGTTTGATCAGTCAGAACAAATGTATCTGGGCCATAGCACAAGTTCAACCTTGAGGCTGTGAACGCAGGAGTCAAAGGTGCTTGAACCTCGGTTATACCGTTAAAAGTATACAAACAACGGGTGCCACTGGGCAGTGTTATTCGCAGTCTGAGGTTTATGATTCCGTAATCAGTGCTTATGGTGGTGTATATAGCAGTAGCGGTATCCCAATTATTTCGCAAATTCCACTCAATAGTGCTCCCAGCAGGTATGCCTGCAGCTGCAAACTTCACAGAATCAGAATGGCAATAGAAGGTATCAGACGCAGTGACGTTTACAGACGGACATTGCGCTTTTACAAATACCGAGGCTAGTACAAAAGCGAGTATTGAAATAATCCTTAACATGTACAGTTCAACATAAGTAGTGTCAACAAAGGGCAAAAATAAGAATCAGCATTCTTGTAAGCCTTTTAAGTTCTCCAAGTGTAACTTGACTGTTCAGTTTACAGCACAAGAACAACCTGCCTATCACAGACCGTTAAATTGCTCAAATTGTTGCATTTAGCGCTTAATTCATTCTATTTCACTAAATTTTAAGCTTGAAAAAAGGAATCAACAGTACTCTTATTGTAATTAACACTATGGC
>JAGDZU010000006.1:27188-31901 GCA_049115575.1 Bacteroidia bacterium
TTCCCTTACCACACAACCGGGCACCATGATATCGAGAATATTGAAAAGTTGATTCAACATAGAGAATTTGACGTGATTAGTGTTATGGGTGGTGATGGCACTATAAATATAGTTGCAAATGCATTGGGACAAAGCGACATCCCTTTGCACATAATTCCCTGTGGCTCAGGCAACGATTTGGTATCTAAAATATCTCCCAAACCAAGTTTGGATGCACATTTCAAAAAGCTGCTAGATTGGCAAGTGATGGAGATTGATAGCTGGCTGTGTAACAACAAACGATTTGTGAGCTGCTTTGGAATTGGATTTGATGGGAGAGTTTGCCAAATTAATGAGCAAAACAGAAACAAATATATCCCGAAAGCCCTAGTTTATTGGATTGCTATTTTTCGAGTATTATTTGCTTATAAAGAGATTGACATAGAAGTCAATAACGAAAAAAAGTCCATTTTCCTTCTTTCTTTATCTAACAACGATCGATTTGGCGGAGGATTTCTTATTGCACCCCTGGCTGATATGACAGACAAACTTCTTGAATGGGTGTCTATTGGTAAGACAAGTATTTTACAAAGGATTAAGCATTTGCTCCAATTAAAGAATGGAAAGCATTTGGACTTACCTATGGTTGACTATAAACGCGTTGAAAGTTGTTCTATCTATTCCGAGAAAAATGTACCCGCCCATGTAGACGGAGAGCTTCTATTTGATCACAGCTATGTGATTCGCTATGATAGGAAGATCAAGTTGTTGTTTTAGGCTTACGCCATCTCATCCAAAAGAAAATGCAAACAGCAATGATAATTATAGCGATAAACTGAGAGTGCGTAAGAACATTATCAATTACATAGCCTCTCGCCTCGTCGCCTCTATATAGTTCTACTATGGATCTTCCAACACCATACATCATCAAATAGATTAAAAACAATTGCCCTTCAAACGCTTTTTTCTTCTGAACTAGTAATACCGTAGCCAGAATAATGAGGTTAACGGCGATATCGAATAATTGAGTTGGATATAGTGGAGTATCAACCGGACTTGCTAAGGTCTCAGGATGGCTAAATGTCACTCCCAATGCATTATGACAAACTTCTCCATAACAGCAACCGGCCATAAAGCAACCCACTCGACCAAAGGAATGAACTACTGGGCCAACAAACGCCAATATGTCAAGAAATGGTCTAATGGGAATTTTTTGTCTTTTTAACCACCATACAATGGCTGGTATGGCAAAAATTAGTGAACCATAAAAAACAAAACCACCACCAGATAGACGGAGCATGCTTCCCGGATCTTCAATGTATCGCTGAGGGTCTTCTAGGTAGAAAAACAACTTCCCTCCTATAAAAGCTACTATAATCACCCAAAAAAAGAGGTTGCTGAGCTTGTCTGAATCTACTCCAAACTTTCGACTCATTCGCAGAGCGATGATAAAAGCCACGAGTATCCCCAATGCGATCATGAATCCATAAGAGTAAACACTTATATGGTCTGGGAGTAATCCTTGTAAAAACTTGGGTGTCTCAAATTCTATGAGTTTAGGAAACATATTAGGTTGTCAAATTTGAACTGTTATACTTACGACCCTTCCAAACTGATTTGATAGGTAACAAATAAAATACAGCGGTTGCTAAGGTATTTATAATCACATAAATCTCATAAAAAAGTAACTGATAAAACCTAAAGGGTTTGACTTTTAACTTCTGACACAAAATGGTGATGAACAAGCTCTGAGCCATCAGCTTGAGAAACCATGTAATACCTGCTAATAAAGGGCTATACATAAATAAGAGAAACAATGCTGGAATGAATAATCCGTAAAGAATTATAAGAATCTTCCAGTTCAATGGAAGTTCTCTAGCCCCAATTAGCCACCGCTTTCTCTGATGAAGCATTTCTTTTACAGATGGTATATACCACGCTAATCCCAATGTTTTTGAGTTCAACTCGTTCTTCCATCTCCAACCATTAGAAGTCACTTCTTTAAAAAGTTTATAATCTTCTGTAATTGAAAAATCAATATTCTCATAGCCCCCTGTCTGCCAATATGCATCTGCCCTTACCATCATGTTGTTTCCAACACTAGTACAAGCCACATCTATCTTGGCAAATGCTTTTATATAACCCATAAAGTGCAACCAATCAATACTTTGCATGTCTGCAAACCAGGAGCCTCTTTCACACATGGTCATACCCGAAGCTATTCCAACTTCCTCATTGAGATTGGACAACATTCCTTTAATCCAACTCGGTGGCAATTGCACATCAACATCCGTAATAAAATAGAATTCTCCTGACGCTTCGTGAGCTAAATGAGCCAAAACATTGGCTTTTCCTCTTCCCTTTCCTAAATTATGTTTGATGTCTATAAGTTTGAAATTTTCTCTGTCACTTATAAAATCCAACACCAGTTCTTTTGTCTTATCGGTTGAGTCATCATTTCCTATGAGAACTTCTAATTTGTCTTTTGGATAATCCAACAAGGAAATCGCTTCTAGAGACCTCATGATTAATTTCTCCTCATTTCTAGCAGCTAAAAAAAGCGACACTTTGGGCCATTCTTTGGAACTATCCAGTTCGCTCTTCTTTGTTTTTAGTAGCCATACCAATTTCTCGTTTTGCTTTTCGGCAAGTATCCAAAACAGGCAAGAAATTTGAACAAGAAAAAAGAGACTGACAATTAGAGCAACAGCAATTAACATGACTACAAAGCCTCCATTTTATAATTGTTTTTAGATAAATAATCCAAGAATTTAGGCAACATATACTTTAAGTTTTCAGCTGCTTTCTTGCTATCATGGAAAACAACAATACTTCCAGGAGAAGTCTGCTCCACTATCTTTTCTATTGCCTTGTCTCGGTTTAAGTTGGGTTTGTAATCACGACTTAAAACATCCCACATGATAATGTGATAGTCTTTAAGAAGATCTATGCTTTTACTTGTAATTCTACCATATGGTGGTCTGAATAGTTTGGTTGGAGGAATAACTTCTTTACACTTAGCAATATCTTCTATGTATTCTACAGTATCCGCGCCCCACCCTTTGATGTGATGATAGGTATGATTTCCGATTCCATGACCCTCATCTACTATACGATTAACTAACTCCGGATTGGATTTGGCGTTTTCGCCAACCATGAAAAATGTGGCCTTGGCATTGTGTTTAGCCAACTCATCTAAGACCCAAGGTGTTATATTCTCTTCTGGTCCATCATCGAATGTAATGTACACCTTGGATTCTTCCGTGGGTATACGCCATGTAAGGCTCGGGTAAACTCGCTTTCCAATCTGATAGCTTAAATTCACTACCGCAAAATAAAACCTTTGATAAGGTAATAATCTATTAATCCCTATTATTAATCGAAGCTAGTGCAACTCTGGGCTAAAGGCATATACCTTTGGTCTAAATAAAAGCAATGCGAAAATTACTGACATCTATAGCTTGCCTTGTAGTTGTAATTAGTTCGGCACAAAGCCCTAAATGGGATCTACAGCAATGTTTGGATTATGCTATTAGTCATAATACTTCTATGCAGCGCAGTGAAGTTCAGGCTGAAATATTGGCAAACAATCTGAGGCAATCCAAAATGAACCGATTACCCACCGTTTCTGGTTCTGCAAGTCATAATTACAATATTGGTTACTCTATTGATCCATTTACGAACACCTTTACTCCTCAAAGCATACAGTCAAATACATTTTCAATCAATTTTGGTGTTACCCTATTCTCTGCTAATAGGATTACTAATGGCATCAAGTCTATGGAACTCCAGCATGAGTCAGGAACACTTGCTGTTGAAATTGCGAAAAACCAAACTAGCTGGTCTGTAGTATTTGCTTTTCTAAATATAGTAGTAGCCGAAAGAAATTTAGAGATTATGGAAGCTCAAGAAGTTCTGAGCAAAGAACAGCTTGAATTAGCTGAAAAAAGAGTGGCTGCCGGAGCAGATAATAAATCAGCTGTTTTTGGTCTTAAATCTCAACTAGCTTCTGATCAACTCCAAGTAGTTCAAGCCCAAAATCAGGTTCAGAATGCTTACCTAAACATGATAAATCTCTTGCAGTTAGATAATGAGACTGAATTTGAAATCGAGTTACCTAACATTGCGAATTTACCAGAAATGCCAACGGAATCTCTTGTGGAAATATATGAATCTGCTTTGGGATTAATGCCAGAGTTAAAGCAAGCCGATGTTAATATGAGAAGTGCTTATTTGGACTACAAAATCCGCAGAAGTGCACTTTACCCCACTCTCAGTGCATATGGGAATATGAATACGATATATTCTGAAAGTGGTGGTGAATATGTATCAGATGGTTTTGAACTGGTAACTATAGGTTATTTGCCGAGCTCACAAGAAGAAGTAGTTAGTTTATTGCCCATCAACAACTATAAAAGCAAGTCTTATTCTGATCAACTGAAAGATAATATTGGGCAA
Organism: Bacteroidia bacterium; assembly: GCA_049115575.1. Lineage (GTDB taxonomy): Bacteria > Bacteroidota > Bacteroidia > NS11-12g > UBA9320 > JAHEKB01. The sequence goes on from JAGDZU010000006.1 coordinate 31,626, forward strand.
TCTTTAGGGCTTTCCGTATCCATACCCGTCTTTAACAACTACAGAACAGCAACAGATGCCCAAAATGCAAAATTGAACATGAAAATAGGTGAACTCAATGCTTTAGAAGTGAAGAATCAATTGCGCGCAGATATAACCACTGCATACACCAACCTGTTGGCTGGTAAAAGTAGTTATGATGCAGCGGTGCTCAATCTTGAAGCACAAGAATTGAATTACGAATTTGCCAAACAACGGTTTGATGCCGGCCTGCTTAACTCGACCGATTTACTCATG
>JAGDZU010000006.1:31917-50907 GCA_049115575.1 Bacteroidia bacterium
GCCAAATACGAATATGTTGTAAGGCATATGGTTATTGATTTTTATAAAGGAAATACTATATCACTATAAGAAATGTCTAGAAAGAATATCATCATCATAGGGGCTTCAGTAGTCCTCTTAGCTGCCATCATTATTGTTGGTAAGAGAAAGAACAAGGATGAAGTTGAAGTTCATATGTCTAAAATTGAACTGAAGACCATTGTTTCTTCTGTTTCAGCTAACGGAAAAATTAGACCTGAGGGCGAAGTGAGAATTAGTGCGGACGTTTCTGGTGAAATTACTGAATTATACATTAACGAAGGTGATACCGTTCAAGAAGGTCAATTGTTGTTGAAAATAGACCCCGATTTGTACGTGTCAGCTCTAGACAGGGCTAAAGCCAATTTAAGTAGTTCTCAATCTAGCTACAATACCAACAAAGCTCTTTTGGCTCAATCAGAATCTAGACTTATAGAGCAAACGGCTTCTTTTAATAGGAGCTCCAAGCTTTTTGAACAAAATGTAATAAGCCAAGCTGAGTTTGATGCGGTTAAAACAGCTTACGCGATTGCTCAGAACGATGTAAAAGCTGCAAAAGAGAGGGTATCTGCTGCTCAATTTGGCATAGCCAACGCACAAGCAAGTCTCAATGAAGCTCAAAAGAACCTTATGAGAACTTCCATTCATGCACCATCGGATGGAGTCATTTCTGCACTAAACGCAGAGAAAGGAGAACGAGTAGTTGGTACAGCTCAAATGGCAGGAACAGAGATTCTTGTAATTTCAAACTTCGACAATATGGAAGTCATTGTTGATGTGAACGAAAATGACATTCTTCAAATCAGCAAGGGTGATACCTCAGTAATAGAAGTTGATGCTTATCCGGATAGAAAATTTAAAGGGGTGGTAACTGAAATTGCCAGATCTGCTTCTGGTCTAACTGCTATGAGTATGTCTGCAGATCAAGTAACCAATTTTGAAGTCAAGATCAGGATTACTAAAAGCAGCTACATGGATTTGACAGAAAGTGTAGAGACTCCATTTTTACCTGGAATGAGTGCAGGTGTTGAAATTCAAACTAAAGTTGTAACTGAAGTACCCTGCCTACCAATAGAAGCCGTAACCACAAGACCTGCTGAAGTAGACAGTAGCAACAGCCAAGATGAATTGGATGAAGTGGTGTTTTCTGTGGAGAATGGCAAAGCAGTTAAACACATTATTAAAACCGGAATCCAAGACAGTAGATATATTGAAATAGCATCTGGTTTAGACAGTATTGACCAAGTAATAGTTGGCCCTTATGAAGCGGTGAGCAAAAAGCTGAAAGAGGGTAAAAAAGTGAAGAAGGTTAAAAAAGAAGAAAACAGCTGGGGTGCCGAATAATTAGCCCCAATCTTGAGGTGCTCTGCGCCATTCTTCTAAAGCTTCTATTTGGTTACTGTTGATGTAACCGCTTGAGGTTGCTTGACCCAGCAACTGATTGTAATCACTTAGAACCAGTTTTTCACAATTGGCTTCTTCAAAATTTTGATCAGCAATTGCAAAACCATAGCTAAATATGGCCGCCAATCCCACTACTTCAAAACCTTCAGATCTTAAGAACTCTACTACTTTTAAACTGCTGCCACCTGTAGATATTAAATCTTCCATCACCACAATCTTACTGCCTTCAGCCACTCTTCCTTCGAGTTGCTTTTTAAGTCCATGCTCTTTGGGTTTAGGTCTGCAATACGCATATGACAAACCCATTTCGTCGGCTACTAATGCCCCTATTGCTATACCTGCAGTTGCCACACCAATTATCACGTCTGCTTGTGGATATTTTTCAGCAATTGCTGATGCAAGGCTTTTCTTAACCAAATCTCGTTCAGCTGGAAAGGACAGCAAAGTTCTGTTATCGCAATAGATTGGTGATTTCCAGCCACTTGACCATGTAAAAGGATTGTCTGGGCTAAGTTTTACCGCATTGGTCTCAAGTAGAATTTTAGCAACTTCGTTCTGCATTATTTTGTTTAAAATTGCAGGCAAATGTATCGAATTTTTCGTGGTAAGCATTTACTAATATTGGCCAGTTCTGATGAAGATCATTCTGCCTATCAGCCAGATTTTGTTTTCAAAAAACCCACAGAAGAACAGATCAAAGAAATGCTGAGCATAAGTAAAAGTTCAACTAAAGCATTGATCATTATACTAGTGGATAAACCTAAGAAACTGCTGAAAAGGATAAAGTCTGAATTCAAGTTGGTTGAAGCTGCAGGTGGTTTAGTATTTAATCACAAAGATGAAATTCTTGCCATAAAACGTCTTGGAAAGTGGGATCTGCCGAAAGGAAAACTTAAGAAAGGTGAAAATATCGAATCATGTGCAATGCGAGAGGTAGAAGAAGAAACTGGTGCTTCTGGTTTGAGTATTGTTGATCACCTTACAGAAACTTATCACACCTATTACCGATACAATAAATGGCATTTGAAGAAGACGTATTGGTACATCATGGATTGTAAGAAGCACAAGAATTTAGTACCACAAGCAGAAGAAGATATTGAAGAAGCAAAGTGGTTTAAATTCAAAAAGCTGAATCCTGAAAAGCTAGATACTTATCCAGCCATTAAATGGATACTACAGGAATACAAAAATTTTAAGAATTAGCCTTGATGTGTTGATCAATAATCGGTGGAACATACTTGCTGTATTCTCCATTATACCTAATCAAATCTCTGACTATGGTTGAGCTTACAGAGCTATTTTTTTGATCGCTAAGAATAAAGACATGTTTCACTCTTGGCGCCATTTCTTCATTAACAAATGCAATTTGCTGTTCATAGGTGAAATCTTGAGTGGTTCTCAACCCTCTTATAATATGGCTAGCCCCAATTTCAGCTGCAAAAACTGCGGTTAATCCTTCATATACTGCAACACTCACTCTTGGTTCATTTGCAAACAAATCTTCTAACCAAGATTGCCTTTGTGCCAAACTAAAGAGATGCTTTTTGTTAGCATTCACTCCTACCGCCACCACAACTTCATCAAACAACTCCAATGCTCGTTCTACAATGTCTAAATGCCCTAAAGTAAAGGGATCAAAGGTGCCCGGAAATAATGACTTATTGCTCATTTAACTCAAAGGTAAAGAAAGAAAATGTACTTTGCCCGTATTGCCTGCTGTCTCTAAATGACTTGTGTTTTAGTATTCTAGCAGAATCATGCTCAACTATAAGTTGGCCGCCTTCCTTGAGAAGACCAAGTTCAAATATCCTGGAAACCAGCAGTTCGTAATCTGGGGAATTATAAGGCGGGTCCGCAAAAATCAAATCGTATTTTTTGTTCAATTTAGGCAGTGCTTTTAACACTTGAGATTTTAGAATATTCAGTTCAACGTCTAAGGAATTCGCCTGTGCTTTAATATAAGATATAGCTGAATGATTGGCTTCAATAACTGTAACATCCTCAGCTCCTCTTGATATGAATTCAAAAGCAATGTTGCCAGTGCCACTGTAAAGATCTAACACTACAGCTCCATCTAAATCCAATTGATGGCTTAAGATGTTCATTAAAGATTCTTTAGCTCTATCAGTAGTAGGCCTGGTTTTATTCAGCTTATGAGAAGGAAAGCGATGCCCTTTGAATTTACCTCCTATTATACGCATTCCAAACAAATAGAAGTAAACCACCTATCTGCCAATTCATCTATGGTCTGACTGCTCAAGTCAAACTGATCAAACGATTTACCAGGCAATTTTAGTAACATAGGTAAGTGAGGATTAAATAGTTCTTTTAATGGCTCATATTCCTTTTGAGATCCTAAGAACTCAAAATGAAGAGCACTGATATCCAGATTCAGTTCTTCCACAGCGAAAAGAACAAAATACCTAATCTCTTCTAAATTTTGCGTATCAAATCTATTGCACAGTAGAAGGTTTTGCCCGCTATAGATTCTTATTAATAACTGCTGATCTATGGAACTGATGTATACTGCATTTTTAGTTTGCAACCCGCTTTTATACTCATGTAATAATTGTATATCTACTCTTGATATAGGGTTCACTAGAAATGAAGCCAAATCAAATGGCAATTCCTGCCTAGGGTAAACTATATCTATTTCTTGAGATAAAGGCTGACTAAGCAATTCACCACTTTTTTCATAGCTCAATTGAAAATGCTTTCCTTGTTCCTCTTGGCTCAACCCAATAGGACATAATACAAAATCAGGATTCACATCAATCACAGTGGTAGACTCAAAAATTGATGTGCTTAGAACAGACTTTACTTCGTGTTCACCTTCTGAACTAATAAAAGCTTTATAATACTTTGGTTCTGAATTCTTAGAAGAAACAAGCACTGATACTTGCTCGTTTTGGTTGAGCACTATCAGTTTGTCGCTAACCGCATTCTGATAGTTGGAACTGTTCATGAATTATCTGTTGCCCCAGTTACCGCTGTAATCTGCATCATACATATTACCCACTCTCAAAGGATTGTCTTCCTTTAATCTCTCTTTGGAATAAGGATCTGGATCAGTCACCTGAAAAACGGGAACCCAAACACCATTTTTCTCTATTTTTCCTGATTCAATCAAGAATTGCAGGGTGTCCTTTTCAGGAACGAATCGGAGATTAGAAATATCAACATCGCTAAACATAGAATCTTTCACACTCACAAAACTGATAGATTTACTAAAAACAGTAGTGGAATCATCTTGATCACCAAAGGCACTTATTACTTCAAGTTGACCATTACTCATAAAATCCAAAAGAGTATCAAAACTGCCAGTGAATTTCCCGTGAACTTCTTTGTATGCCATCTGACCATCTCTAATGGTTTTTAATTTTTGAATAACTGCGTCTTCCTTAATAACTACCTCTTTAGCATACTTAACAGGTTCTGCAACTGAGTTATAAGTTTTATAAGCCAAAAAGGCTATTAGCAATACAAGAACAATTCTTATGGCGTACTTCATTTCGGTTTTGATTCTAGGCAATTATACATAAAATGAAACATAATTCGATAGCTATTATACGTTCTATCTTCATTGGTTTATTTCTAGCGCCTTAGCCTACATGTATCTGTTTCCAACCCACACAAATCTTCTGTTGATATAATCTGGATTTGTAAAGGAGGCATTTCCTGCAGGGTTTCCACCACTTACGTGAAAATCTGAGAATGCCGCATGTTGATTCACAAAAGATGCACCAGACAAGTTGAATGACACAGGTGTAAAGGATCTATTCATGGCATTTTCAATCTTATCTTTTGTTGACTCATCCGTGCTGAATGCAAGGCAAGTAATTGCTCCTTTGTTTATAGCTAATTCAGAAGCCAGTTGAATTGATTGATCCGTATTCTCAGTTTCAATTAAGAATAAAACAGGACCAAAACATTCTTTGCTGTAATTGTCCTTGTTGTCTGCATTCATCTTAACAACGGTTGGACTTTGAATTCTGGCATTTTCAAATTCCTCATTGGCCACTTCTATGGGTGCCAAACTAATTTCACCTCCGAAATCACCAGCATCGGCTATGCGTTGTAGGGTTTGGTCATTCTGAATTCCTCCAAGAGTTCCAGCGCCCATTTTGGGGTGATTGACTAATCCAGCAACTGCATTGCTTATGGCATCCGCTACTTCATCATAGCTTAATTCGCCATCAGCACTTTTAACCGTTTTGGCTATAAATACATTTTGAGGAGCGGTACACATCTGTCCGCTATATAAACTTGCCGAAAAAGCAATATTTTGGGCTACTCCTTTCAAATCCTGAACCGAATCAATAATTACTGAGTTAACGCCAGCCTTTTCAGTAAATGTTGTTTTAGGAAGGGTTTCTATATAATCTCCAAAAGCATTTCCTCCTGTATAGTCTATAAGCTGCACTTGAGAGTGTTCCGCTAAATCTTTAGTAATTGGACTAGATTGTGAATCAATGGCTAATTGCACCGCATTGGAATCAACTCCAGCAGCTTTCATGGCTTTGCGAAGCTCGGAAACTACCATAGCAATTGGCAAGACAGCCTTTGGATGTGGTTTAACTATGGAAGTGTTACCACAAATCAAATTGGCATATAATCCAGGAACACTATTCCATGTAGGAAAGGTGGAACAACCTATAACCAAACCTATTCCTTTTGGTATCGCCTTCCAGTTTTTTCTAATAGCTAAATCAAACTTACCCATAGGTTTAACCCAATTCACTTCTTCAGGGAATCTTTTTAACTCCTTAATTCCCATTACAACTGCTTCTAATGCTCTGTCATTTCCATGAGGACCAGATGCTTGAAAAGACATCATAAAACTTTGACCTGTAGTATGCATGGTAGCGTAAGCCAATTCAAAGAACCTCTCTTTTACTCCTTCTAGTGAGTCAATTAGGATATCTGCTCTTTGGTCTATAGACAAAGAAGCCCAAGAAGAACTCGCCTTCTCGCTCAGTTTAACATAATCTTCTGTTGCTATACTTGGGTATTTAATCCCCAAACCGGTTTNNCAAAGTTTTCATTTAGTTTTCTTCCGAATGCTGTTTTACCCAATTCATTGGCTTCTGGAGCATATGCTTTGGGATGCTCAGGATAGGGAGTATAAAACGTTCTCTCTTCTAATGCTTTAAGAGCATCATTTACCATATTGGCATATTTACTTGTACTCATTTGATTTTGTGCAGACATCTTATTGCGCTAATATTATCTTTTCTTGAAGTTCTTGACTCCCTGCTTTTACTTTAATTATATAAAGACCATTTTCCAGTCCGTTCAGATTCAATTCATACCAATAGGATTGATCCGAAGGAATATTATTGTCTTCAAATACCACCCTTCCTAATCTATCCACTACACTAACAATTACTTCATCGTCTATTTCTGGAAGTGCCACATTCACTTTCCCAGAAGTTGGGTTTGGAAACACAGCCAATTCGAGATTTGGCACTATGGTAGCTTCAGGTATATCCATGGAACCCACTATGAAACTATATCTAATTTCACCGCCAAAGTCACCTCCAAAATTTTCATAGATACCACCCGATTGCTTAAATACTCTTATATATCCATTGATTCTGGTGTTTTGCCCAGTCTGTCGATAGTACCAAAAGTCTAATCCATCTCCTCCCGCATCTGTTAATAGCAATTCATAGCAGCCAAAAGGAAGGTTGAAATTTCTACTTAAAGTAGAATTATTCGCCAGATTTGAAGTGTCAAATACAACTTCGCCTTTCTCATTAGTAATAGTTAATCTGTTCTCTTGGGCCTGACCATTGGTTCTCATTAATAGTCTAAAAGGTTCCCATCTCGGCACCATTTCAAAACCAACTTCATATCTATCATTATCAGGTACATCATCAAAATATCGGTGATTAGGGGTAATCAGCTTGGCATAAAAGCGTGTCTGACTTAGGTCTGTTCCCGTCCAGCGTGGTGCGGGCAAGTAAACGGTGTCTTTATCTTCAAACCCAAGATTGCCTTCCCAGACATAGCTATTTTTCAAACCTCCAACTGCACCATATTCAATTACCGCATAAGTCATTGCTGTATGACTGTTGTTTTTCAGAACCACAATTGGATTGCCACATGTGGGATTCCATCTGGTATGATCGCTGAAATTACTCGGCGCCATAATGGTGTGCAATTCGGCATCAAATTCATGCTGGTCTTCACCATAAAAGAACAACTGTGTAGTTATGCTATGGCTTGACCCTCCATTTCCACTTAAAGTATAAGGTTCAATATCTAAATCTATAGTAACAGAATCACCAGCTAAATAATCTGATATTTCAATTCTTTGCTCATGAACTTTATCTCCAGGACACCAATTTCCTCTTGAGAAAATCCAGGTTCCGCCTTGAGGGGAAACTGCAACTGTTCCACAGTCATCTCTCCACATTCTGTGAGTGAATCTCTTTTCTCCATTTACTTTAATATAATAATCTCTATCACAAAATTCACCACAACCGGTACCAGAATTGGCACCGTGGCCACTCACTATAACTTTAACCTGTGCTTGTGTAGTTCCTTTTGGAATAGCCACTTTTACAGGAGGTACAATATTGTTTTCAAACTGAGTAGTATTCTGATACCCGCCACCTTTTCTATATATGTTTTCAATTCCAAGAACCTTACGTTGAGGTTCTCCTTCTATAAATGCAAAAGTGATATCGGCACTAAAACCACTACTCCATCCATTGTACTTAGTTCTAATTCTAACACTGTCTTTTAGTAGGGATGCGTAATCCGTAACGTCGTATACAAAAGTGTGTTTCCAACTGCTGTCATATCCTGCCGTCCTGTAACTTGGATTCCTAAAATTCATATAAGAACCATAGGGGGTAATGTATCTTCCAAGTTCATAATCAATCACCTTATTAAATACATTCCAGACAGTATCTACTTGTAAAGGATTGGTGCTTATCGTATCCAAACGTGTTATAGTGCTGTCTTTGCTTCCCGGTTCGTGCATGATGTATGTAAGCACATCATAGTCCCAATCACTGCAACCAGTGCTAGGGCAACCAACCGTATAATACATGAGAATCTTTCTGTATTCTTTCCCAACTGTGGGGAAATATGCTGTTCTATCGTAACTCTCGTGCCAGACCATGTTTACACTATTGTGAGAGGTCACAAACAAGGTATCGGCTTGCGCATTTCCAAACGCGCTTAATATGAGGCAGATTAAAGGTAGGTATCGTTTCATAAAAGGCCGCTAAGATAATTGCTTTTACTATATTAGTGGTCAATTAATAATCATATAACATGAAGTATATAACACTAGTTTGCGGCGGTTTAATGCTTGTTTTTTTGTCATGTAATCAAAACACCGACAATCAAGAAGAACAGAGTGAGATTATGGAACTTGATTCCATTTCCGAAACCTTAGACCAAAGTAGAACTGAATTGGAAAGCATTCAGGAGGACATTCAAGAGTTAGATAGCATTTTAAATGAAATATAAAATGAAAACAATTGCATTGATAATAAGCCTTTTATTCTTTACGGCTGGAGCCAGTTTTGCTCAAAATGGCAACCAAAAAGAGAACAAAAAGAAAGGGTTAAAAGAAAGAATAGAAAAGCAGAAGAAAGACAGGAGTGAAAAACCGCAAGATGATGTAAAGCCCAAAAAAGAAAAAAATAAGAATGAGGATGCCGACAATGGGGATGATGAAGATTCAGAAAAAGTAAAGGCTCAAAAACCTAAGAACAAAGAGCATCATGATAGACGAGTTGGTTCTGAAGATCACCCAGGTAAACATTTAGGTCAGCAAAAGAATAAACATCAGAGTGAAACCAAAGAAGAGGCAAGAGAGCGAAAAGAAGTCAAGATTAAGGAAAATGAAGAAGAAGCTGCAGAGACTGAGGAAAGTGTAGGCACACTTAAACGGAAAATTGAAGAGGCTAGAGAAAAAATGAGAAAGAAACGAGAAGAAGGCGAAATATCAGATGAGGAATATGAAGAGAAAGTGAAGGAAATTGACGAAGTTGAAGCTAAAGCAGAAGAGGCGGAATCCAAATTAAAAAGGATTAAGGAGCGAATTAAAAAGGCTCAGGAAGAAGAGCAGACAGGTACTTAGTTACTGAGTTAGTTTTTTTCAAGCTTTTTAAACCAGATTATACCAGCCGTACCAAGAAGCACAAAGAACACAGAAATCATCTCAGCTTGAGTAAAGTTTAATCCCGCAAAATGGTAATCGGGATTCACTCTTATTTTTTCTATAATATATCTCTCAATACCAGAAAAGATTAAATAAATACTGAATAAGACACCGGCTACCTTTATTCTTTTTCTCATAGACCATAATATGGCAAATAGTATAAATGCCATAATAATTTCATACAAAGGTGTAGGCCACACAGGATTCTCTAATGTGATTCCTAAAACATTGTTGGGATAACTATAAGACCAAGCCCAATCTGGAAGCCAGCTTAACCAATTTGGCTTATCCGCTAAATTCTCTGTTCCCCAATCTCCATCTCCACTGAAATGGCACCCCATTCTACCAACACCATAAGCTAGCATCATAGCCGGTCCACCTACATCTAACATCACCCTCCATTTCACACCTTGTTTGTTTGCATACCACAAAACCGCAGCTGCACCGCAAATCAAACCACCAAAAAAAGTTAATCCGCTGAATGGTTCTGCTAAAGCTCCTATTGGATCTTGAATAAATTCACCCCAGTTTTCTAAATGATGAAATATTTTAGCACCTAGAAATCCAGTAACCGCTGCGATCATGGTAACATTTCCCATCATTTGGTATGGATGGAAAGTGTAAGTGTCACCTTCTTTAAAAGCAGGTCTATTTTTAAGTTGATAGTATTTAAATGCGATTGAAACACCTGCCAGTATGACTCCCCATAAAAGAGAACCTTCCCGTGAAAGCAGGAAAGCTTGTGGATTATCTGCTAGGCTTGAAAAATTTAAGAACAGATAAACAACTTTCCATCCCAGGATAAAACCAATTAAACCGCTGCTCAGATACTCTGAATTAGCATTGGGTTTAGCTTTGGGTTTTTGAATAGCTTGTATGACTCCTTCTGCTTCCTTGCGCTTCAGCTCAGATATCATAGCCCAATTCGCAGCTATAAAACCCAAAGCCACAAAAAAACCAAAAGTCATGACGATCTTAAGGAACGGGATATCCCATCCGAAGAGATCCAGAAAAGCATCGTAAATAGTTGGATACATATGTGGAACGCGAAATAAACCAAACCACAGCTAATCTCGACCATTAATCCAACAATAATGGATTTCTATTGACTAAATCAAGCGGCAATCAGTTTTCTCATACTTTCCAGTATGTCTTCACCAGCCTGATAAAGGCCTTTTCTATCAATGGTTTGCTTATAGTCGTATAGACAAGTGTCTAGACCTGTGTTCACTGGCAAGCTCAGAAATCCTGAGGCCACGTTTTCAGCAAAGTCAAAAAGTAGCATCTGACTTAGTTCCGCACAGTACAAAGCCATTTGATCGATGATCTCATCGCGAAGCTGTATAGTTTGATCTGGATTAAAAGTGTAATTAGGGGATAAAGGAGCATATAGGCTATGCTTACCTCCGGTTATGGTCTTTTTAGTTTTCATCATGAAGTTTATTGTATAACATAAACTTCAATCGGTATACCACTTAGTAAGATTTCAAACAATTATTCACAAATAGCTAATTATCTGCATTTTACAGATTTCATCTCATTTGCTTAAGTCTCAATTCTCTCTATTTTTGAGAGTTCATTCTTAATATTGGAGCTCTTTTATGGATTCAAAGTCTGCAAATCCATCTGAATCTATGCCTTTCATTTTAACTTTCACTAATTGATTGCACCAAGCAGGATTATACGAAGCTTCATAGCGCACATAGTTTTCCGAGAAACCTTGCATTCTGCCACCTCCCAATTTTTCATCTTCGAACAAAACAGCATGGGTTCTTCCCTCTTGACTTTTATAGAAATACCTTTTTTTCTTCTCAGATAGACTCCTAAGTTGTTTAGCCCTATTAGATTTCACTTCTTTACTCCATTGATTCGGAAGTTTCTTAGCTGTAGTGTTCGCCCTAGCAGAGTATGGAAACACATGTAGGTAACTCACATCAAGTTCATTCAAGAAGTAATAGGTCTCTAAAAAATGATCTTCAGTTTCCGAAGGAAATCCCACGATTACATCAACTCCTATACATGCATCTGGCATAAGGTCTTTTATAAATTTCACCCTGTCTGCATATAAAGATCGCTCATACTTCCTGCGCATCTTAGCTAAAACCTCGTCTGAACCACTTTGTAAGGGAATATGAAAATGGGGAACAAACTTCTTGGAGTTTGCCACAAACGTTATTATTTCATTAGTGAGGAGATTGGGTTCTATGCTACTGATTCTATAACGCTCTACACCATCAACATCATCCAATTCAATTAGAAGGTCTAATAATCCTTCAGATGTTCCAACACCAAAATCTCCGATATTAACTCCTGTTAATACAACTTCCTTTATGTCTGTTTGTCCTACTTCCCTAGCTTTTGCAACAGTCTCTGCAACAGATGCTGAGCGACTTTTTCCTCTAGCCAATGGTATAGTGCAAAAACTACAGAAGTAATCACAGCCATCTTGTACTTTCAAGAAACTTCTGGTTCTATCTCCGTGAGAAAAGGCTGGACTGAAATCTTGCACTTCTTTTATCTTACCATCGAGGACGATTGCCTTTTCCGTTTTACGCAAATCATGGAGGTGCTCAATCATATTAAACTTTTCCTTAGCACCCAAAACCATATCAACACCAGGTATTTCCGAAATCTCTTTTGGCTTTAACTGTGCGTAACAGCCAATTATTACCACATAAGCCATTGGATTTCTCTTGAGAACTTGCCTTACAGTTGACCTGCATTTTTTGTCGGCATTGTCTGTTACAGAGCAAGTATTGATTATATACATGTCTGCCCTATCCGTGAAATCCACCCTTTCAAAACCGTTTTCTTCCAACTGGCGAACGATGGTACTTGATTCAGAGAAATTGAGTTTGCACCCAAGGGTATGTATTGCAACTGAGGTCAAATGGGCTGCAAAAGTAAGCTCATTAAAGAATAATGCCTAAGCTTTGGCCAATGTGAATTCAAAGGTTGTGCCTTGCCCCAATTCACTCCTGACGTTAATATTCTCGCCATGAGCTTCTATCAAATGCTTAACTATAGATAATCCCAAACCGCTACCTCCTTGCTCACGGCTCCTATGATCATCCACCCTATAAAAACGCTCAAAAAGCCTATTTAGATGCTCTTCTTCTATACCCAAACCATCATCTGAAACAGAGATTAGGACCTTATCGTGAAGCAAGGAGCAACTCACTTCAACAGTGCCATTATCCTTANNCATACACTAAAGCATTTCTTAAACCTTGTCTATGAAGTTTTAAGTCCGTGTTTTTCTCATTGGCCATCTTTTCAACGGTTTCAAAAACTTCGTAAATCAATTCAATTAAGTTGAATTCTTCTAAATTCAGCTGCAATCTTCCAGATTGAATTTCAGAAATCGAAGTTAGCTCTTCAACAGTCTCGGCCAAGCGGTCTATTCCACGAGCTGCTTTTCTCAAGAACTTGCGATTAACATCTTTATCTTCTAGAGCTCCATCTAATAAAGTATGAATATACCCTTGAACATTGAAGACAGGAGTTTTCAATTCATGAGATACGTTTCCAATAAACTCTCTCCTAAATTTTTCTTGCTCCTTAAGCTGCATTAATTCTTTTTTATTGTCTTGCATCCACTCTAAGACATCGTCACTTACATCGCTCAAGGGGTTAGCTAGAGGCTTGTCAAGCATGTTTAAGATTTTTTTGTCTCTTGCCTTAAATCTATAAATGTTTTGATAAATCAATTTGACTTTCTGTTGAATAAAGTATTGAAGAAGCAGGTAAAACACGGCAAACGAACATATTAGAATTATGAATGCTCCAAGTAGTACAGTAGAAGAATCCTTTTCAAAAAACCACAGTATAATAGCACTAATAAGTGCCACAAACAAACTGGCAATAAATGCGATATATGCTGGTCCTGGATTGGCTTTCACAATTCAAACTTATATCCAACTCCTTTAATGGTTTTGATCTTTTTTTCTCCAATTTTTTCTCTAATTTTTCTGATGTGCACATCAATGGTTCTGTCAACCACAAACACATCATTTCCCCAAACTTCGCTGAGTATAGATTCACGAGTAAATACTTTTCCCGGTTTTGAAGCTAAAAGATGTAGAAGCTCAAACTCTTTCTTTGGCAAATTCAACTCTATGCCATCTACACTTACCGTATAGCTGCTTTTATTTATGACCAAATTACCTAATTCCAAAGCATTATCTGGCTCCATTGCATTTTTCTCCCTTTTGAGAATCGCTTTGATCCTGCTTATTAGCAATCTGGGTTTTATGGGTTTAGAAATATAATCATCCGCACCTGCTTCAAACCCAGCCAATTCAGAATATTCTTCACTTCTAGCGGTTAAAAAGACTATGTAAACCCCATTGAACTCATTTTGTTCTCTAATTCTAACACAGGTTTCAATGCCATCCATTTCAGGCATCATGATATCCAATAAAACCAAATTCGGCTTGAAGCTTTTCAAAAGTTCTAGAGCATCCAACCCATTCTGAGCAGTAGTACACTCATACCCTTCTTTCTCTAAATTGTATTTAAGAAGGTCGAGTATATCCTTTTCATCATCTACGATTAAGATTTTGGTGCTCATACGGCAAAATTAAGAGGATAGCTTAGTATACTTCCTGTTTATATGTTAATTGATTATTAACTAATGCGCTTAATTGGCATTTAATAAGCTGCCGATTTCCTCATCTAGCTCAGAATGATGTAGGTTGGCCCTGTATATTCGCCCATTCTTATCAATCAAAAAGGTTTGAGGAACAGAGTGCACATCATATATTTTAGCAGCTGCAGAACTCCATCCTTTCAGGTCGCTAACATGTATCCACGACAACTTGTCCTGCATAATGGCAATTTTCCATTGAGCTTCTTTGTGATCCAAAGAGACTCCATAAATCTCAAATCCCTGATCTTTGTATTTGTCATAGATGGTCTTAACATGAGGATTGGCTTTTCTGCATGGCCCGCACCAACTCGCCCAAAAATCTAAAAGCACTACTTTTCCTTTTAATGAAGACAATTTTACGGTGTCTCCTTCTGTGCTTTGTAATGCAATATCAGGCGCCATCATTCCTTCATCCCATGGTTTAAATTGACTCCTAATCGCCAATAAGGCCTGGGTATATTCGGAATTTGGCATATTCTCACTCAACTTAACAAGCACTTTATTGATGATTCTCGGTTCTGGCCTTGAGAATAGGAATCGCGCAGCAAAGAAAAGTACCGGAGAAGCTTCATGCTCTTCTACAAACTTCTCGATTGATCTTGTTCTAGATGTAATTAAGCCTATATAGTCTTCATTAATCTGCTGCTTCTTTTGTGTATTAAGTGCTGCAGGGTCTACACTGTTCATTCTTAAGGTAAAATTCTTAACTGCCGTGTCATAGTGAGTATAGATCTTGTGCAATTCTCGCATGTCATCATTCCAAGCTCCACCATCAATAGTATATGGAAACCCTTCACCTAAACTAGC
The DNA here is from genome assembly GCA_049115575.1 of Bacteroidia bacterium. GTDB lineage: Bacteria > Bacteroidota > Bacteroidia > NS11-12g > UBA9320 > JAHEKB01. The sequence goes on from JAGDZU010000006.1 coordinate 46,983, forward strand.
TCTCATTTTTACATGATCACCATTCTTTAATACAACTGGAATTCCAGGAGGTTGAGCTGAGCCAAATGTGAGATAATACAATTGATCCTTTTCAGAAGAAGAACTGTATTTAAATTTTCCATTCTTCTTGGTATATATAGTATCAATTACACTTACTTGTTGAGCTGAGATTTTGCTAACAACCACCATGGTTTGCTCCTTCACGGCAAGTTTTCCTTTTAAAGCAAAGGTGGTATCATTTGCTCTTGATTGTTGTGTGAAAAATAACAGAACACCCCATATGAAAACCGACTTTATAAACCCCATTGAATACATAACATATAAAGTGGGCAATTAGTTGCTTAGTGCTTTAACTAAAAGTTCGTTGGCTTTTTTAGGATCCGCCTTCCCTTGGCTTTTTTTCATGAGTTGCCCCATGAACATACCCAACAAACCTGTTTTACCACTTCTATAAGCTTCAACTTTGTCTGGAAAGGAATTAAGTACTTCTGCTATTAGTTCTTGTAGGTAATCGTCGTCACCGTCTTGAGCTAGGTTCAGCTCTTCTATCATTTTGTAGACTCTTGTAGAAGGGTGCTCCAACAATGCAGGAAATAGTTTTTGTTCAGCTACACTATAGCTTATGGTGCCATCATCAATTGCTACAATTATATCTGATATCTGCTCTGCAGAAATCGGGAAATTGCTAATATGTTCTGCATTGGAATTTACCCAGCCTTTAACAGCTCCCATGGTCCAGTTTGCAGCAGATTTGTAATTTTTATTGTGTTCGCAAACTTCTAAGAAGAAGTCTGCAATTTCCTTGGAATCTGTTAGAATTTGAGCATCATATTCACTCAAACTCATTTCTGTAGTAAAACGCACAAAAAGCTCTTTTGGTAAAGCAGGCATAGAAGAACTTAGCCTCTCTATCCATTCTTTATTAATAACCAAAGGTGGAAGATCTGGCTCTGGGAAATAGCGATAGTCATTCACCATCTCTTTACTCCGCATACTAAATGTGGTTCCATCTAGAGCCTTAAAACTTCTTGTTTCAGGTTGAACCTCTTCTCCTGCCTCTATCAATGCTACTTGACGTCCGAATTCATATTCAATTGCCTTCTTCACATTGCTCATGGAGTTCATGTTCTTGACCTCTACCTTGGTTCCAAACTCCGAAGCTCCAATTGGCCTAATAGAAACATTAGCATCGCACCTCAAACTTCCTTCTTCCATGTTTCCGTCGCAAACACCTAAATATCTCACTAACTTTCTAACCTCCATTAAGAAAGCATAGGCCTCATCACCGCTTCTCAAATCTGGCTCAGTTACCATCTCCACTAAGGCAGTTCCTGCCCGGTTATAGTCTAATAAAGTGTTTTCTATATCTAAATCGTGTAAACTTTTACCAGTATCCTCTTCCATATGTATGCGGGTGAGATTTACCAGTTTAGTTGAGCCGTTCAATTTAATTTCCACTTCACCACCATTACAAATAGGGGTATCAAATTGCGTGATCTGATAACCTTTGGGAAGGTCTGCATAAAAGTAGTTTTTGCGAGAATACATATTGTACTCTCTAATCTCAGAGTGACAAGCAAGTCCAAGTATTATCGCCATTTCAACAGCTCTCTTATTATGAACCGGAAGTGTGCCCGGATGACCTAGACTTATTGGACTTATCAGACTATTTGCCAAATCGCCATAACTCACTTGGTCTGAACAAAACGCTTTAGACTCTGTTTTGAGTTGAGCATGTATCTCTAAACCAATAACTGCTTCGTATTTGTTGTCTTTTAACATTAAAGCCCTTTTATATAGTTTTCAGCAATGTTTTTTACTTTCTCTAAACCGTTCAAATCTGCTCCTCCAGCCTGTGCAAAAAAGGCTTGTCCACCACCTCCGCCTTTAATTTCTTTGGCCCAATCTCTTATGAGTTGGCCTGCATTTAAACCCTTGTCTTTAACTAGAGATTCAGAAATCATGATGCTCAAACTAGGTTTGTTATCAACCTTTGCCAAAAGCACACAAAACAGATTTTCTATTTCATTTTTCAATTGAAAAGCTATGTCTTTTACTTGGGACGCCTGAGCAACTTGAATTATAGCAACTAAAGAAGACATTCCGTTCTGTGTAGAAATCTGATTTTTAAGTTCGTTCTTCAAACTAATACTTTGCTGGTCTGCCTGTTTCTCCAGAACATCTTTGAGATCGTGATTCTCTTTTTGTATAGTTTGAATTGCTTTGAGTAGGTCCTGTGGATGATTGAGTTTGTCAGAAATCTCATCAAGTAAATCCAAACGGCTAGTCAAATATTCCAGCGCTCTGTCTGAAGTAATGGCTTCTATTCTACGTACACCTGCTGCAACTGAAGATTCATGAATTATTCTAAAGTCTCCAATTTCGGATGTATTTGCAACATGTGTGCCTCCACAAAGCTCTACTGAAAACTTTGGGTCAAAAGTGACTACTCTAACTACATCACCATATTTCTCGCCAAAAAGGGCAGTTGCACCTTTGGCAAGAGCTTTCTTAAAAGGCACATTTCTGGCCTCATCAAGTTCTATTCCTTGTTGAATCTTATGGTTAACCAACCTTTGAATTTGATGCAGCTCTTCTTTGCTCAACTTCTGAAAATGTGAAAAGTCAAAACGCAAATGCTTGTGATTCACTAAAGAACCTTTCTGATTAACGTGTTCACCAAGCACCTCTTTTAGTGCCGCATGCAATAGATGCGTTGCACTGTGGTTAGCTTTAATTTCCTCCCTTTTCTTGGAATTTACTTGTGCAGTGAATGCCTGATTTAAGTTGGCAGGAAGTTCATCGCTAATTTGAATTATAAGCTCATTTTCTTTCTGTGTATCTTGAATACTCAGTTTGCTATTATCCTGCTTTCCTATGAGTAATCCTGTATCTCCAACTTGACCACCACTTTCACCATAAAATGGCGTAAGATTAAACACCAAATGGTAAAGTTTTTTGTTCTTGACTTTAACTTCTCTATACCGAGTTATTTTAACTTCAGCCTCTGTATAATCATATCCAATGAATTCCTCTAACTCATCATCAGCTAAAACAACCCAATCACCAGACTCTTTTTTCGCATCAGCTCTAGAACGTTCTTTTTGTTTTAATAAAGCTTGTTTAAATCCGTCTATGTCTACATTTACACCTTGCTCCCTAGCCATTAGTTCAGTTAAATCAATTGGGAAACCGTAAGTGTCATAAAGTTCAAACGCGTGTTGTCCAGAAATGCTTTTTCCATCTTCACCTTTGAACTGATCGAATAGCTTCAAACCTTTATTCAAGGTGTGCAAGAATGACTTCTCTTCCTGCTCTATTACATTAGATACAAATTCTGTTTGCTTGTCTAACTCTGGAAATACGTTTTTAAATTTAGCAGCTAAGCCAGGCACTAATTTGTAGATAAACTCGTGCTCCATACCTAAGAAGCTATAGCCATACCTAATCGCTCTTCTCAAAATTCTTCTAACAACATAACCCGCTTTCTCGTTTGAAGGTAATTGGCCATCTGCTATAGTAAAGCATACTGCTCTCAAATGATCTGCAATAACTCTAAATGCGATATTTTCTTTCTCATTCTTGCCATAGGTCTTTCCACTCAACTGTTCAAGTTGCTTTATGGTTTCCATAAAGAGGTCTGTATCGTAATTGGAATGTTGCCCATTTATTGCCCTGAGAACCCGCTCTAAACCCATACCTGTATCTATATGTTGATCCGGTAAGTTCACTAAACTGCGATCGGCCTTTCTATTGTATTGGATGAACACCAGGTTCCATAATTCAATGACCTGTTCATGGTCTTGATTTACAAGTTCCTTTCCATCTAATTCAGATCTTTCAGATTCGGGTCTAAGATCCATATGAATCTCTGAACAAGGTCCACATGGGCCAGTTTCGCCCATCTCCCAAAAATTATCCTTTT
>JAGDZU010000007.1:0-876 GCA_049115575.1 Bacteroidia bacterium
AACCTGTCTCTACTTGAGTCCAAGAGATTTTTGCATTGGTTTCACACAAACCTCTTTTGGTTACGAAGTTGTAAACTCCTCCTTTACCTTCACTGTTTCCTGGGAACCAGTTTTGTACGGTTGAGTATTTAATTTCTGCATCGTCCATGGCAATCAATTCTACAACAGCTGCGTGTAATTGATTTTCGTCTCTACTTGGAGCAGTACATCCTTCTAAATAACTTACAAAACTTCCTTTGTCTGCGACAACCAATGTTCTTTCAAACTGCCCTGTTCCTCCTTCATTAATTCTAAAGTAGGTTGACAATTCCATTGGGCAACGAACGCCTTTTGGAATGTAACAGAATGAGCCATCAGAAAAAACAGCTGAGTTTAAAGCTGCATAAAAGTTATCAGTAGTAGGAACTACAGTTCCAAGATACTTTCGAACCAATTCTGGATGTTCTTGAATGGCTTCGGAGATAGGCATAAAAATAATCCCTTTTTCTCCTAATGTCTTTTTAAAAGTAGTTGCTACAGAAACAGAATCTACAACAATATCTACAGCAACATTTGCCAACCTTTTTTGCTCTTCTAGAGAGATCCCTAATTTTTCGAAAGTTGCCAATAAATCTGGATCAACTTCATCTAAACTATTAAGTTTTGGCTTTTGTTTTGGAGCTGAATAGTAAGCAATCTCCTGAAATTCAGGTTTTTTATACGTAACATTTGCCCATTCTGGCTCTTCCATTTTAGACCAAACACGGAACGCATCTAAGCGCCATTCGGTCATCCATTCCGGTTCGTTTTTCTTTTTAGAAATCGCACGAACTACATCTTCATTGAGTCCTTTTGCAAACGTTTCACTTTCAATATCTGTATAAAAACCATATTCAT
>JAGDZU010000008.1:0-367 GCA_049115575.1 Bacteroidia bacterium
CCTAGGCCTCTAGACGATGGGGACAGAAATTTTGCTAGTGAAGTAAAACTTCACTAAATTTCTGTAAGGAGAGGTGAGCTCTGCGAACCGAACGACCTTGCCTTACAGAAGTACTAAACTTTTGTCACTGGTAATTTCAAAGATTACCGGCCTAACTTAACTCAAAAGCTACGCTTTTGAGATTTTTTGTAAGGTGAAGCGAGCTCTGCGAGCTGAGCGACATTATAACCTTACAAAAACAAATCTTTGTCGCTGATAGTAACTTTTCAATTACTACCGGCCTATTTCACAGTTACGGACTGTGACACCGGAAAATGGCGTCCCCAAGGGGATTCGAACCCCAGTCCTAGGCCTCTAGACGATGGGG
>JAGDZU010000009.1:0-829 GCA_049115575.1 Bacteroidia bacterium
CTGCTTATTGTGATGCAGATGCTGATGAAGCTTTGATTGCCACACCAAACGGTGGATCTTGGACCAGTACGGTACCTGCTTCCATTGTTGGCGGAGCAACCTTTAGCCCTGGAAGTGTACCTCAGGCAGACAAGAACCAAGACATCTGGTTGTACTACGATTACCAGAGTCCAAACACAGGTTGCGATGAGAGAGATTCCATTAAGACATTTGTAGAGGCCAGTCCTACTATTAATATCTTAGATGATGAATTCCACGTATGTAAGCCTGATGGTTCAAACACCATAGACATAGACATTACTTCAACTCATGAGAATGTGATTAATCCATTAACATGGGGTGTAGTTCCGTTGACAGGTCAGTCTGGTACTTTTAGTACAACTACAGACTCTACCATCACGGCTACTTTCACTGTGTCTAATGATACTTCACATCGATTCTTTGTATCGGTATCTACGGGTAACGGAGCACAGTGTCCTGCAGATGATGATTTGGTCTTTGTGAACATACATCCAGTACCGGACTTTACAATAGCTCCAACTATTCCTAATGGATGTAATCCAGTAGAGACAGACTTTATAGTCACCTTTAACAATAAGGTGTTGCCAAGTCCAACCAATGCATACTTCTGGGATTTAGGTAATTCCACTACATCTACTCTAGCCAATCCATTGGCTACCTATAATGTGGATGGAGATAACCTAATTACCTTAACCTATACCACAGATAGAGGTTGTGATGCAGATGCCACTACCAATGTAGAAGTGTATCCATTACCAATAGCAGCATTTACACCAGATCCTGATAACTTCACTACAGCTGCCTTACC
>JAGDZU010000010.1:0-3262 GCA_049115575.1 Bacteroidia bacterium
AAATCGTCATTGTCAATCCAACGGCGCCACCGGTAGCGGATTTTGTAGCTACCAAGAACGTGGTAGAGTTGTTCGACGTATTCCAGTTGATAGACTTGAGTAGCAATGGAGCGACGTATTGGAACTGGTTCTTAACCAATGGTAACGACACGATCGATGCTACGGATATGCCAGGACTACAAGGCGGTGATCCATTCACGCATAAAGATCCAATGATATTTACAGGAACGAACCCACCAGGGCCGAAGTTGTTCCCAGACCGCGGATTATGGACGGTATGTTTACAATCAAGTAATGGATTGGGATCTTCAGCCATTACCTGTAAGACGGATTATATAGAAGTAACGAAGACTTCATTCAACATGGGTCCAGAGACTTCATTACCAAACAATATTATCACAGCTAAGACAGGAACTCTTTACGACAAGGGAGGACCAATCAATAACTATACGGTACCTGAGGCTAACTTGGAGGCGTTAATTGCCCCATGTGGAGCTAAGAGTGTAACTTTAGAGTTTGAGCAGTTCAAGTTGTTAGCAAACGCGAACTTGAAGATCTATGATGGTCAGAATGCATTGGGAACTCCATTGCATCCAGGATCAGGATTTACAGAGAGCGCCCCACCAACAGGACCTATCACAGCTAATTCAGGATTGATGTATCTATTGTGGAATTCTACAGTAGGAGCAACGGATTCAGGATTTATAGCCAATTGGACAAGTGTAGCAGGATCAGGTGCTGCACCGGTAGCGGACTTTGATATCGTAGGAGCTCAAGGTATACTGGAAACAGATACGTTGATTAACGCGGTAGTTTATAACTTCATCAACACTTCTTTAAATGCAGAAGGTAATACAGTATATGAGTGGAGCGTAGACGGAGCACAAGTAGGATTCTCAGAAGACTACAACGGTTACTTACCATTAACCAATGGAGCTCATACCATATCCTTGAAGATCATCACGTGTGATGGAACAGTGAACACCAAGACGATTAACATCTGGGTAGCACATCCAGGTACACCAACGGATCTTGACTTTGAAGCCAACAACAGACGACCAAGATCAGGAGAGACAGTGACATTCACAGCTACTTCAGACAAGGCCAATAAGTGGGAGTGGAGCATATTCCCTAATACGGGCGTAATAGCAGAAGCACCAGTGAGTGACTTCTTACCAATGCGCGACTTCACCTTTACGGTACCAGGAAAATATACGGTACAGTGTAAGGCTTATAATGTGGTAGATTCATTATCATCAGAGAATACAGTCATTAAGGCGAACTACATTATTGTAGTAGACCACTGTAGACCAGTGATAAGTGTAACTACAAGTACAGATGTTGGAATCTCTTCAGTAAAACTAGCAGAGAACTCAACCAGTACTACCTTAATAGACAACCCAAGTATCACAGGAGTAGATTACGAAGACTTCACGGACTTAGGAACAGTAGACTTGAACTTTGGTGGAGAGTATAGCTTTAGCGTAGAGCGTTCAAGCAATACCAACCCAATGAACAGAAAGATCTGGATTGACTGGAACGTAGATGGAGATTTTGATGATGCCGGAGAAGAGGTAGCATCAGAGCCATCAGGAAACACAATGGTTTGGTCTGGAAGTTTTGTTGCACCAGATGCAGCAGATGCCTTTGAGGCGAATTCCATCATGCGAGTAGGTGTGAGTTACGGTACAGATCCAAACGAGCCATGTGGCGCGTCAAGTGGAGTACCAAACGCCAACAGAATTGGAGAGTTCGAAGACTATGCGATACGTATGGTTAATGACGGAGACAATCCTGTAATTACTATGATAGGAGCCGACACGGTATATGTAGAGCAGTTCTCTACTTATAATGACTTAGGCGCTACAGCATGGGATCCATCACAAGGAGACATCACAGGCGACATCGTTGAAACTTCAAACGTAGATGAGAGCTTAACGGGTATTTACCAAGTGACTTATTGTGTAGAGGATGCTTCGGGTAACCAAGCACCATGTGTGACAAGAACAGTATATGTAGTTGTAGATCAAACTCCACCAGTGATCACTTTGAACGGAAGTTCAGTAGAGACCATAGAGGTAGGAACACCATGGACAGATGCAGGAGCAACAGCAACTGACAATAAAGATGGTAACCTAGACGGAGCAATCATAGTAACAGGTACAGTAGATGTAAACACTTTAGGTACTTACGTAGTGACTTACTATGTACAAGATGCACAGAACAACAGTTCAGAGGTAACTAGAACCATACATGTAGTGGATACAGAAGCACCAGTAATTACTAATGCGAGTGCTTATCCAGATGGATCTGATCCAAGTATTTGGATTGTAGACGTACAACTACAGAATGTATTTGTTGACGTAACAGCCTTCAGTGATAACTATAATGCTATCGGCAATAACTTGACAGTAACAGCCACTCCAGGAATAGGAATGGAAGCATCCGTTGATACTCGATTCAAAGGAACGACTACGGTAACGTATTCAGCCACAGATGAGAGCGGAAACAACACGATGCAAGTGATCAAGTATGTAGTAGAGGATTACGTACCACCAGTGATTGATTTACATACATTAGATACAGTATGGCACGAGGTGAACACGGAGTACAATCCAGTGAATGCTACAGCGAGCGATAACTTGTATAACAGCACTCAGATCAGTTTAACATCATCTAGTAATGTAAACCCATACTTATTGGGAACTTACCAAGACAGTTATACTGCTACAGATGCATCAGGAAATGTAAGCAGCAGAACACGCTATGTGAAAGTAGTGGATACTAAAGCGCCTTCTATTGAAGGTAAGAATGGTGCTATCTTGAGAGTTGGATTATACTCTGAGTTTGCAGCGATCGAAAGATTGGTCTTCAGTGATAACTACGATCAACCAGAAGAGATCAAAGCAAATGCAGAATTAATCTCTACAGACATTAACACTTACGAAGAAGGACTGTATGAGGCTACATTCAGAACTTGGGATAACTCAGGTAACGAATCAGATCCTTTCACCCTTTACGTAGTAGTTTCTAGAAGCGAACTTCAAGTTGGCATCGACGAACTATCTCTAGAAGAGTTGATGAGCGTAGCACCAAACCCAACTAGTGGATTGTTTACTATCCGCGTAGATCTACCAGAGAACGAGGAGATCAGCGTAGATGTGTACAACGCCATGGGTCAGAAAGTAACAGAAGTAATGAGCGGCAGCATCAGCAAAGGCGCATATGAAGTAGACTTGAGCAATCATGCCAATGGCTTCTA
>JAGDZU010000011.1:0-1582 GCA_049115575.1 Bacteroidia bacterium
TTCTTCCAAATCGTTGTGCTTTCCACTTACCCTTAAACACTTCTGAGTATCTGTAACTCGCTGATTATTTGCAACTTTATTTCCGAGAAAGTAATCTTTAAATTGGTTCATCCCCGCATTCGTGAACATTAGTGTAGGGTCATTTTTAAGAACTATGGGTGCTGATTCCACTATCTCATGTCCTTTGGATTTGAAGTAGTCCAAAAATTGCTTTCGTACCTCGGATGCTGTAGTCATTTACGCTTGATCTCCTTTGATTTTACACCAGTTTTACGTACTTTTGCACGCAGTTTCAAGGGACAAAAATACAATGAGCAAAACGAAATTCAGATTTAATACTGAAACTCTTGAATACGAGAAGGTAAAAACAAAAAAATGGATAGTATTATCCAAGGTTTTGGGCTATTTATCTCTTGTTGCCATCATCTTTGTTACAGGGGTATCTCTGTCTCATAAATTGGTGAGCTCACCTAATGAGAAAAAATTAAAAGCTCAGCTCACCGATTACGAAGTTCAAGTCAATCTCTTGAGCGAAAAAGCAGAAAACGTTGACGAATACTTGGCTTACCTCATAAGTCAAGATGATTCACTATATAGAGAAATATTTGGTGCTGACCCTATTCCTAAAGAATTCAGAACTGCAGGTACTGGTGGTACCGATAAATATGAAGCACTGGAGTTTTTCAAGAATGGATCCAAACTGAAAGAACTTCACCAGAAACTAGACCGATTAAGCACTCAAATGAAAGTTCAGGATGAGTCTTACGCTGAGCTTATGGAATTAGCCAAGAAGAAACAAAGAGTCTTGGCAAGTATTCCGGCCATTCAACCGGTTGCAAACAAAAATCTTAGAAGGGTGGCTTCTGGATTTGGATATAGGATAGATCCAATTTACCGTACCAGAAAAATGCATAAGGGACTTGACTTTTCTGCTCCAAAGGGAACTGAAGTATATGCTACTGGTGATGGTGTAGTAAAAAAGGTGAAGAGAATGAGATGGGGATATGGCACGCACATAGTGATAGACCATGGCTATGGATACACCACTCTTTATGCCCATTTAAGTGCAACGCGTGTAAGACGTGGAGACAAGGTAACCAGAGGACAACTCATAGGACTAGTTGGAAGCACGGGGAAATCTACTGCCCCTCATTTACATTATGAAGTGGCAAGAAATGGTACCCAGGTGAACCCCATTGGTTACTTCTACAATGACCTTACTGCAGAGCAATATGAAGAGATATTGAGACTTTCTTCTAACCCTAATCAGTCTTTTGACTAAGTTGGAGCTCCAAGACAAATTATATTATAGCATTTCTGAGGTTTCTAGGCACTTTAAGCTCGCCCCTTCATTACTGAGATATTGGGAGTCTGAATTCAGAACAATTAAACCAAAACGAAATAGCAAAGGAACTCGCTTTTATACCAAAAAGGATATAGAAGAAATTTCCAAGGTGCGTCTGCTGGTTAAGGAAAAAGGTTACACTCTGCAGGGTGCAAAAGAGCAACTCAAGATTGCCAAGAAAAAAGTCGATTCTGAAATACATCTACTCGAGCGGCTAGAAACAATAAAGCAAAAACT
>JAGDZU010000012.1:0-5888 GCA_049115575.1 Bacteroidia bacterium
GCCGTTGGATTGACAATGACGATTTTCTTAACTATAGAATCTTTTCCTGCACAGTTTTCAATCTGAAGTTTAATGTCAAATGTTCCTGTCGCATTAAAAACATGAACAGCATTTCTAGTAGTATAATTTATTACACCATCATCATTCACATCCCAATTGTTGATATGGGCTGCTGTTGACGAATTCACTAGATTCACAATAGTGTTGACATAAGCAGTGTCAGGGACAAAAAAGTCCGCTGAAACCCCTGATGGCTTCTTGAAGTCACAAGTATAATCTTCAGTCTCTCCATAATACCAAGGTTGGTTACTTTGATTACTGTGATGATTCCACTTGATGTCATAGAAATTGCTGTAAGGATAGTTCCAGGTGGACCTAATTCTCATTCTACCTTCAGTGGAAGTAGAAACATCGCAAGGCGCTTGGAAGTTAACAGTCACTACATGACCACTTGCCCCTTTGTCAGTACCACAAAATTCTCCTGGGTCTGCAAAATCTCCATCGGCATTGAAATCAATCCATACACCTGCAGCAACACCATATGTGGTACTAAGACCAGATGGGTTAACCACTTTAGCTTTAACAGTATACCAAGAACCGGCAGTCATTTGAAATGACGCAGTTGAGGTAATCTTGTTATAGTGATGGGTATAAGTTGAGGTGGTAGTGTTGGTTTGATTACAACCATCACCCGCCTTTTGATACATTAAGTTGCCTGCATCGTCTTCTACAGTAACTTCTTCAATTTGAGCATAGTAGTTGGTATTGTTCCAGCTACATCCAAAATAGTGTTTGGGCTCTACATACTGACCAAAAGCAGCCATTACACTGAACAGCATTACTGCTGAAAATAAGGCACTCTTTAGTCCATAAAGTCGAAAGCTTTTTTCTAATAAAGTAATTGTTTTTTTCATAAATTAACGTCTTGTGATACTTACACTAACTGTCTTTTAAAGGGCAGTTAAGCTGCCAAATCTATTGAATTAGATACGTAGAAGCAAAAAGGTTGCATAAATTTTTACATTTTTTTTGTTCTAGAGCCGAAAAAAACACCTTAATGACAATGTAATCTTGCTATTTATTCTTTTACTAGCCTACTAGATGCGGCACATAAGCTTTAAATTCGCAACCACAGTATGCAATACTCAAACATGAAGAAACTTTCTTTAATCCTTTTATTGGCATTGCTCTTGGTGCAATGCAAGGAGAAATCAGCCAATGAACACCTAGACGCAGACGCACAGATATTAATTGAATGCAACAAAAACTTGACAACAGCTCAAGTCGAAAGACATTTTACGCCACCAGTTGCTGCGAGGAACTATGCCTATCCAAATGTGGCAGCCTATACCGCTTTACAGGCATTTTACTCAGATTATAAAAGCTTAAGCGGTCAACTGAAAGAAATGAACATAGATGTAAAGCCCAATCTTGATAAAGAGTATGATTTAGAACTAGTGGCATTTAATTCATTTACTCAGGTTGCTTTACAATTGGTATACGGAGATACTATTGTTTCCAACTATAGAAAAAACAAATTGTTACTGTATCAATCCCAACTTCAAGAGGGAGTGTTTGCACGCTCTATGGAGTATAGTGATGAGGTGGCCAAGGAAATATTAGCTTGGGCCGATAAAGACATGTACAAAGAAACCCGCAACTTTGGTGAGTTTCAGACAGCAAGTCTCGATGGCCATTGGAAACCAACATCTCCGGATTACATGCCCGCCATTGAACCACATTGGAATAAAATCAGACCCTTTGTACTGGATTCTGCAAATCAGTTTGAACCAGATAGACCAACGGAATATAATAAGGAAGAAGGTTCTCCTTTTTATGAAGAGACTCTAGAAGTAATGGAGGTTGTAAATAATGCAGATGAAGAAGATACAGCAATTGCACAATTCTGGGACTGCAACCCTAATATTTCACATCATCATGGCCATTTCATGTTTTTCTTGCAAAAAATATCTCCTGGAGGGCATTGGGTTCATATAGCACTACAAACTCTTGATGCAGAAAATATGACCATAATGGAGGGTGCAGCCACTATGTCTTTAGTTGGAATTTCTCTGCACGATGCATTTATCGCCTGCTGGACCGAAAAATACAATAGCAACTATATCAGACCGGAAACAGTCATTAAGGATCATTTAGATAAGGACTGGGAACCCATATTGCAGACACCCGCTTTCCCAGAATATCCCAGTGGTCATAGTGTGGCTTCTGCATCTGCAGCAACTGTATTAACAGCTCACATAGGAGACAATTACGAGTTTACAGATTCTACTGAAGTGCCTTTTGGTTTGCCACGCAGAAGCTTTAAGTCTTTCAGAGCCGCTTCTGATGAGGCAGCTATAAGCCGTTTGTATGGTGGGATTCACTTTATGCCTGCTATTGACAACGGCATAACCATGGGTAATCAGGTGGGAGAATTAGTTTTATCAAGAGTAAAATTTAAATCTAATAAATAATGAGGATATCAATTTACATATTTGGAATTGCGCTTTTATTAGCATCATGCAATGGCAAGACTGCCGACAATGGCAAGACAATGTTTAAGCTGCTAGATGCTTCCGTCACAGGAATTGATTTTGTGAATGAGGTTATTGAAACAGATGAAATGAACATTGGCACCTATGAATACATATATAATGGCAATGGGGTCTCTGTAGGCGATATTAACAATGATGGTTTGCTAGATTTATTCTTTACTTCTAATCAAGGAGATTGCAAACTGTATGTAAATGAAGGTGAGTTTAGCTTTAGTGAAATAACAGCATCTTCTGGAATAAAGACATCAGGTTTTTGCACAGGAACGGTTATGGCAGATGTAAACAATGATGGCTATACAGACATCTATGTTTGTAGAGACAATCCATTCTTTGATGATTCTTTAAGAGAGAATCTGCTGTTTATTAATAATGGAGATATGACTTTTACCGAGCAGGGAGCGAGCTATGGCGTAAATGACAACGGTTACAGTTCTATTGCTAACTTCTTTGATGCAGACAACGACGGAGACTTGGATCTATTTGTTGGTAACCACCCTATAGAGTTTGAAAGAGATATTCGAAAATTTTCGATTTATGAACTCAATGATGATAAAAGCACTGATAGGCTTTATTTCAATAATGGAGATGGCACTTTTACAGACCACACTATGGAATCAGGTGTTGCTTCTCATTCGTTTACCTTGAGTACCTCTGCAACAGACTTCAATCAAGATGGGTTTACAGACCTTTATGTATGTAATGATTATTTCGGTATGGACTTCTGTTACATAAATAATGGTGACGGAACTTTCACAGAATCTCATAAAGAACTGTTTAAGCACGCCAGCACTAATGCTATGGGTAGCGATGCTGCAGATTTTAACAACGATGGACTGGTTGATTTGGTTGTACTTGACATGTTACCCCAAGACAATTACAATAGAAAGCTATTAAGTGGGCCTTCAAATTTTGATTTCTATATAATTCGACTCAAGAATAACTACGGTCATCAGAACATGAAAAATACTTTACAAATAAATTCTGGAGGTGGCCAGTTCAATGAAATTGGTTGTTTTAGTGGGATACTGGCAACAGATTGGAGTTGGGCTCCCCTATTTGCAGATTATGACAATGATGGATGGAAAGACTTATACGTAACCAACGGGTATTATAGAGATGTAACCAATATGGATTTCATCAGTTATAAGGCCAACTTTTTAAAGAAAAACAACAGAAACCTTACCATTAATGAATTGGCAGAGCAGCTCCCAAATAAAAGGACAGCCAACTATGCGTTTAAAAACAACGGAGATTTAACTTTTAGTGATGTGTCAGCAGAATGGGGTCTTGACATAGAAACGGTTTCGAATGGCGCTGCATATGCCGACTTAAACAATGATGGTAAACTTGATCTTATTGCTTGCAATATGAATCAGGAGGCACATATATATGAAAACACGAGTCCTGATAAATCTTATGTAGATATTAAACTTAAAGGAGATGTAAGTAATAAGCAAGGAATTGGAGCTAAAGTCACAGTATATAGTGGAGGGAAAATGCAGTTTGCTGAAAACTTCACCGTTCGTGGCTACAATTCTTCTGTTTCTCCTTTGATGCACTTTGGTTTAGGAGAACTAAATGAAATAGATTCTATAAAAGTGATATGGCCCTCAAGAAAAATGTCCGTGGTTTATCAGCCAACAATTAACCAGGTTTTAGAAATAAATGAATCTGAAGCAAAAGCACTACATATATATATAAAGGAGGATAATGCATCTTTTGTAGATGTTAGTGAAGAAGTCTTAAAAGATATTTCTCATAGTGAATCTGGATATGTGGATTACAAAAGAGAGCCTTTGATTCCGCATATGTTCTCAAAACGAGGTCCTGGGATTTCCGTTGCTGATGTTAATGGAGATGGCTTAGAGGATTTTATTATGTCTGGTTCATTTGTAAGTGCTCCTCAGTTATTTACTCAAAATACCGCTGGAAGCTTTACCAAAAAAGAAGGCCCATGGTCTACATTGGCTGAAGTGGAAACCGTGGCATCGCATTTCTTTGATTGTGATGGCGATGGTGATTTAGACCTTTATTTGGCAAGTGGCAGTAATGAGTATAGCAATCCAAAAGACCCAAGGTATCAGGATTTGTTATACATAAATGATGGGTCTGGAAACTTCACTGTTTCCGATGGTTTGCCGAGTATGATTATAAACTCTGGTTGTGTAACAAGCGGAGATATAGACGGCGATGGAGATCTAGATTTATTTGTAGGTGGAAATGTAATTGCAGGTCAGTATCCAAAACATCATAGATCTTACTTGCTGACTAACGATGGCGGTAAATTCTCAGATGTTACTGATCAGTGGAATGAATCTCTGAAAGATATAGGTTTAATAAATACAGCTCAATTTGTTGACTATGATGGCAACGGTTCTTTGGACTTGCTAATAGCAGGAGAATGGATGTCACCTAAACTTTTTACAAATTCTGGAAATGCATATAAAGATGAATCTTCTGCTCTTGGATTGGGCGACTATATTGGTTGGTGGAACAGTGCCAAGGCTGCAGATTTTGATGGTGATGGCGATATAGATATAATGGCTGGAAATATTGGACTGAATTCTCAATTTATGGCCAGCACAGAAAAGCCTATTTATATTGACTATGGTGATATGGATGGCAATGGAAGTTTTGACGCTATGGTAAGTCAATACTATGATGATGTACTAGCGCCTATCTATTCTAAAGATGAAATGAGTGCTCAAATGCGTTATTTCATGAATACTCACTTCAAATTTTATGAAGATTTTTCTAAAGCAACTACAGCGTCTTTCTTAGATGTTGTAAAAGGGGAAGTAACTCGATTGTCTGCCAACACTATGCAAAGTATCTACTTTGAAAATGGTGGAAGTTCTTTTATTGCTCATACTCTTCCAGCTGAAGCTCAATTTTCACCCATGTTCGACTTTTTACCAATAGAACAAGATGGAGAATCCATTATTCTTGGTGTAGGTAATTCTTACGACAATAAAGTAGAATTTGGTTGGACTGCATCGAGCAATGGTCTTTATTTAAAATTTGATAAGGATGGTAATTTGTATCACAGCAATGGTAGCGGTTTTTATGTACCTAATGTAGCCAAAGGAATCTATCCAATTTCCATAAATGGTCAAACACATTATCTCGTGAGTATCAATCACGGAAAACTAAAACTGTTTAAGCCTAAATAAAAATTCAATTCTTTAGACATAAAAAAAGGAGAGACTTCAAAGTCTCTCCTTTTTAGTATTTAGAATATTGATTCTTATTGATTCAACATTACTTTCTTAGTGATGACCGTGCCACGCACTTGCATCTTCACATAGTAGAAGCCATTGGCATGATTGCTCA
>JAGDZU010000013.1:0-525 GCA_049115575.1 Bacteroidia bacterium
CAAAGTCTACTGTAGCTCCTCCTGCTGGGGCTCCAGAACTTAAGGTTACTATATAGGTTAATGTCGTACTTCCTGATGCTCCTTCTGAAACACTTGGGTCGTTCACGGAGAAAGAAGGTATTGCACTTGTTGAAACATTAACTAATGTTGGTGATGCTTGTAGGTTGGATAATTGATCTCTCGCCACTACATACACATCATAATCCGTTCCAGCCGTCAATCCTGTGACACTAAAAGCATTGGTAAAGCCTCCTGTAGTGACACTTGCATTGTCTGATGTTACCGCAGCTGCTCCGCCATTTCCTGTCCCATTGACTGCTTCTGTTGAAGTTGGTGCGGTGGCTCCATCGGCTAACACTACATAAAAGATGGTTCCTGCCTCGTCAATATCGGTATTTAAAGTAAAACTAGTTGTTCCTATACTTGCGGCACTTGGTGTGCTATTTTCAAAACTTGGTGCTGTTACATCTGTTGCAACACTATTAGTTACAACAGAACTCTCATTACCTGCTGCATCTTCTTCAT